>JAGOBK010000006.1 GCA_017983465.1 Crocinitomicaceae bacterium | reverse complement strand
AAAGTCTGCAAACGAAACATTCCCATATATTTGTGTTTCACGGGAACCGAGTAAATTTAAATTTGGACCGTTTACAATCAGAATTTTCATAGATGTCGAATTGGGAACGCTATATTAAGGATTTTGTTTCATACTTGAAAATCGAGAAGGGATTGGCAGAGAATTCGATTCTCGCCTATCAGAACGATGTCGACAAACTGAAGGAGTTTGCTGCGGCTTCATCAAAGCTGCCCGATCAATTGAGTTATGACGATTTAAAACAATTTCTTTCCACACTTTTCGACCTTGGATTGAGTGCACGAAGTCAGGCGCGCATCATTTCTGGCATCAAGCAGTTTTATGGTTTTCTCATTTTGGAGAATTTAACCAAGGTGGATCCCAGTGAACTGCTCGAACAACCCAAATTGGGAAGAAAACTTCCGGAAGTACTGACGATTGAAGAAATTGATGCCTTATTAAACGCCATTGATCTAAGTAAAAACGAAGGACACCGAAATCGTGCGATGTTGGAAACGCTCTACAGTTGTGGATTACGCGTCAGCGAACTCGTTGGACTGCGTTTTTCCGATTTGTTTTTTGAGGAAGGATTTATCCGCGTGATTGGAAAAGGAAACAAAGAACGCTTGGTACCGGTGAGTCCACCAGTTCAGAAAGAAATCGAGATTTATCAACAGCATATTCGCAACCATTTGAACATCCAAAAAGGAAGTGAAAACATCGTTTTTCTGAACCGAAGAGGCGCACAACTTACTCGCGTAATGGTGTTTACGATTATTAAAAATTTAGCGGAGTCCATCGGACTCCAAAAGAACATTTCCCCACACACCTTCCGTCATAGTTTCGCGACACATTTGATCGAAGGAGGAGCCAATTTACGAGCGATTCAGGAGATGTTGGGACACGAATCAATCACAACGACAGAAATCTACACACATCTAGATCAACGCTTCTTGAGGGATGCCATTTTATCGTATCATCCACGAAATTCGAAAGCGTAATTCCAGCAAAAAACAAGGGGTAAAAGTTTTTTTTGGGAATATTCGTAAAATCGTTTGTGAAATTTCAAAAGTTTGTTACCTTTGCATCCGCTTTTTTACATTTATAAGTAATTTTAAAGACATGTCAAGAGTTTGTCAATTAACAGGTAAGTCAGTAATGGTTGGGAACAATGTTTCTCACTCCAATCGTAAAACCAAACGTAGATTTTACCCGAATTTGGTTACAAAAAAGTTTTTCCTTCCTGAAGAAGAAGCTTATATTACATTAAAAATTTCAACTTCTGCACTTCGCACGATTAACAAGAAAGGTATTGCCGCTTGTATCAAAGAAGCTCGTCAGAAAGGTTTTTTAAAATAAAACTGTTGCGAAACAGATAAAATAAGAAGAAAATGGCTAAGAAGAGTAAAGGTAACCGCATCCAAGTGATATTAGAGTGCACGGAGCACAAAGATTCAGGAATGGCTGGTACGTCGCGTTACATCACGACGAAAAACCGTAAAAACACACCGGATCGTATGGAGATTAAGAAATTCAATCCGATCTTAAAGAGAATGACTGTTCATAAAGAAATTAAATAACTAGGACATGGCAAAGAAAGTTGTAGCTTCCCTACAAAAAGGTGGCGGTAAAGAACATACGAAAGTGATTAAAATGGTAAAATCCGAGAAATCGAATTCTTACACATTTAAAGAGGAAATGGTACTTAACGATAAAGTTAAAGAATGGTTCGCTAAGAACTAATCCTCATAAAACCTTGTAATAAGCTTCCACTTCAGGGAGCTTTTTTTTTATCTTTAAAACATGGGACTATTTGATTTTTTCTCGAAATCTAAAAAAGAAACACTAGACCAAGGCCTAGAGAAGACCAAACAAACATTCTTTTCGAAGATTGCGCGTCTACTCGTGGGTAAATCCCATGTGGATGATGAAGTGTTGGATAACCTGGAAGAGATGTTAATTACATCGGATGTCGGGGTAGAAACCACACTGAAAATCATTGACCGAATTCAAGCGCGCGTTTCCAAAGACAAAGTCATGGGAACAGCGGAATTAAATCAAGTCCTTCGCGAGGAAATCATCTCCCTCCTCGAAGAAAATAATTCCAATCAAAACGGAAACCTCGAAATTGAGAAACCTACAGATGGTAATCCATACGTGATTATGGTCGTAGGGGTAAATGGCGTTGGGAAAACCACCACCATTGGAAAACTCGCTCACCAATTTAAAGCCTCTGGATTAAAAGTTGTTCTTGGCGCCGCGGATACCTTCCGTGCAGCAGCTGTAGAACAATTGATTATTTGGTCCAAACGCGTCGATGTACCGATTGTTCAGCAAGGAATGGGTGCTGATCCAGCGAGCGTTGCGTTCGATACCTTACAATCAGCTAAATCGCAAGGAGCGGACGTTGTCATCATCGACACAGCCGGAAGACTTCACAACAAAGTGAATTTAATGGCAGAGTTGACGAAAATCAAACGTGTGATGGAAAAAATCATTCCAGGTGCACCTCATGAAATTTTGTTGGTACTAGATGGTTCCACCGGTCAAAACGCCTTTGAACAAGCGAAGCAATTTGCGCAAGCAACCGACATCAATGCTTTGGCAGTAACGAAATTAGATGGCACAGCAAAAGGCGGTGTGATCATTGGAATTTCCGACCAAATGAAAATCCCTGTGAAATACATTGGGATCGGCGAGAAAATGGAAGATCTCCAACTTTTCGACCGAAAATTATTCGTTGAATCGCTGTTCTCCGAATAAATCCACCAATACTTTTTACGAAGCTTATTGATTCATGGACTGCAATCCAACGTAGTCTGCGTACAATCCTTTTAAATCCATCAAGGACTGATGCGTTCCGGACTCTTCTACTTTTCCAGATTGAAGAACCAAAATTTGATCGGCGTTTCGAATCGTAGAAAGACGGTGTGCAATCACAACCGAAGTTCTTCCCTTCATCAACTTATCCAAGGCATCTTGCACCAATCGTTCGGATTCAGAATCCAAAGCAGAAGTCGCTTCGTCCAAAATTAAAATCGTAGGATTCTTTAAAATCGCACGTGCAATCGCAATGCGCTGCTTTTGTCCACCAGAAAGTTGAATTCCCCTGTCCCCTACTTCCGTATCTAGTTTATTTGGAAAAGCATCGATGAATTCCCAAGCATTCGCTTGCTTAGCTGCCTCGATGATTTGCTCCTCCGTTGCCGTTGGATTACCAAATAAGATGTTCTCACGAATGTTTCCGGAAAAAAGGATAACTTCTTGGGGAACAATCGCCATCTGCTCTCTGAGCGCATTTAATTCGAAATCCTTCGCGGGAATTCCATCAAATGTGATTCCACCTTCACTCAAAGCATAAAATTGCAACAGTAAATTCGAAATCGTCGACTTACCAGAACCACTTTGTCCGACTAGGGCCAAAGTTTGATTTTGTTTAATATCGAAGGAAATTCCTTTCAGAACCTCCACGTCGCTTCGTTGCGGGTAAGAGAATCGTACATTGTCAAAAGAAATGCTTCCCGTTAATCGATCCTTTCTTGTCCCTTGATTCAGTTGAACTTCCGTATCCTGTTGAATGATGTCCATTAAATTTTCTGTGGCACCGATCGCTTTTTGGACACTTGCGTACAAATCAGGCAGTGATCCAACAGATGCGCCCATCATGATCGTGAACAAAACAAATTGATAGAATCCTTCTGTATTCAATTCTGGATTCGGTCCTTGGGTCATCAATAGTCCTCTCCAAACGATGAACACTATCGCACCGAATAAACAGAAGATGATAAAGGAAACGAATAGACCGCGCCAAATTCCACTTCGGACATTCAAGTCGCGGGTTTGTTGCGTGGATTTTTTGTAGTTGGAAAAAATGAAAAATTCATTGGTAAATGACTTCACGTTGGCGATTCCAGTTAACGCTTCTTCCACGATGGAATTCGATTCTGCAATGTAGTCCTGCGCTTCCTTGCTCAATTTACGAATGTAACGTCCAAAGATCACTGCAACAATCGCCATCACTGGAACGGTACCAAGCATGATCAAGGCCAATTTCCAAGAAATGAAGAAGAGGAATAAGATTCCACCGACAACAATAATGATTTGACGAAAGAACTCTGCGATGGTCGTTCTTAGTGTTTCTTGAATTTGAGCGATGTCCGAAGACAAACGACTCGTTAATTCTCCCACCTTGTTTCGGTTAAAGAAGTCCATGGGCATGTACACCAATTTCGAAAAGGCATCGTTTCTCAAATCTCGCAAGGCGTTTTCAGTAACATTGTTAAAAAGCACCACGCGGACAAAGGAGAACAAAGATTGAAAGCCGAAAAGGACAAATAACGCAATGGCCACACTGTTGATATTCGACATATCAATAAGCCCAATTGCTTCCGACATATTCGATGTAGAAGCTCCTGCACCCAACAATTTACCCATTAAATAAGGAAAAACGAGTCCAGCAGAAGTACTCAACACCAAAAATATCCAGCCGATAAAATATATCCCAGCATATGGTTTGAGGTAAGCAAAAATTCCCTTCGCTTTCTTAATGCTTGATTTCGTGATTTTTACCTTTTCTTTTTGGTCTTTTTTTGGTCTCAGCATGGAATAAATCTTTTTACAAATTTACGTCGCTTTGAGCGGTAAAGTAGATTTTTTAAATAATTTTGTCGAAAGAATTTGAAATTTTAAAAAAATCAATATCTTTGCAACCCAAAATAGATTACATAATTAAGATACGACATGAAAAGAACGTTTCAACCATCGGTAAGAAAAAGAAGAAACAAACACGGATTCCGAAGCCGTATGGCTACAAAAAATGGTCGTAGAGTTTTGGCTGCGCGACGCAAAAAAGGAAGAAAGAAATTAACTGTTTCTGACGAGCCTTTCCACAAACGTTAATTCTTTTTCAAAGATATGTAAGCCCCGACGGTACTGTCGGGGCTTTTTTTGTTTATGGCTACTTTTTAAACCGCACCACCGTGAGACTGAATCGCAGGATTTGCACCGCACACACTGCACCGCGGGATTTGCAATCCCGCGGAACTTTCTTTCTAAAATACAAGCTTCGCTGTGTGCGAATTGTTTTAAGGCAGGATTGCAAATCTCCTGCAAGGCGGTGTTGTTAGCGTATATTGTGAATTGTTTTAAGGCAGGATTGCAAATCCTGCGATGCCGTTATTCGACTTCAAAAAAAATAAATACACTTGTTATCAATGTCCTTTTTCACTAACTTAAAGGAATGCAACAAGGACGAAAATTAAATCTAAAATCAGATAAAGCCTACTTCATCACCATGACTGTTGTGGGTTGGATAGATATCTTTACACGTAAAAATCATAGAGATGGGATTATCGATTCGTTAAAGTACTGTCAGAATGAAAAGGGATTAATTATATACGCATATGTGATTATGAGTAATCACATTCACATGGTTGTTGATTCAAATGGATTATTCACGCTAAAAGAAATTATTCGAGATTTTAAAAAGTTCACATCAAAAAAGATTTTAGAACAAATTCAAAGTGAAACTGAGAGCAGAAGAACATGGTTACTCAAACTATTTAAAGAAGCGGCTAAGGAAAGTCCAAAACATAAAAATTTCAAATTTTGGCAACCTGGAAATTATGCACTTGAAGTATACACCGAAAAATTTGTTTGGATAAGAATCAATTACATCCATAATAATCCTGTTAAAGCTGGATTAGTTAAAAACCAATGGGATTGGGTATATTCTTCAGCGAGCAATTATCAAGATATGGAAAGTATTCTAGAAGTTGTCAAATTGCCGCCAAGACAAATAACTTTTTGAGTTCGGTGTACGAACTTGTCACCGCATCGCATACATCGCACCGCGGGACTGCATCGCAGGATTTTCAACCCTGTGGAATTTCCGCACCGCGGGATTCACACCGCCTCCATCCCACCGCGGGATTTGCAATCCCGCGGAACATTCTTTTCGACGATGCAAGCTTTGCTTTTTGCGAATTGTTTTAACGCAGGATTGCAAATCCTACGATGCGGTCCCGCGTGACAAGTACACATAAAAAAGCCCCTGACATTGCTGTCAGAGGCTTCATCTAAGCTCTTGCTGATTGATGGAAAGGACTTAGACCTAAACTTTAGGCGCTGCTGCTAAGATTGATGGATGAGTCTCTGCCGCGAACTTTTCAAAGTTGGACACAAACTTCTCCGCTAAACTTGCAGAGGTCGCATCGTAAGCCGCTTTATCGGCCCACGTATTTCTTGGATTCAATAATTCAGCTGGAACACCTTCACAAGATGTAGGGAAGGCTAAATCGAAAATTGGCATTTTCTCGAAGGTAACATCATTCAATTTACCGGTTAACGCTGCAGTGATCATCGCTCGTGTGTATGAAAGTTTCATTCGACTACCAACACCATAAGATCCACCAGACCAACCCGTGTTGATTAACCACACATTGATATCGGTCCCTGCTAATTTATCTCCTAGCAACTTCGCGTATTTCGCTGGATGCAAAGGAAGAAAAGCTGCACCGAATCCTGCAGAGAAGGTTGTCGTTGGTTCCGTAATTCCTACTTCTGTACCAGCAACTTTCGCTGTGTAGCCAGACATGAAGTGATACATTGCTTGCTCCGTCGTTAATTTAGAAATCGGAGGCAAAACACCAAATGCATCAGCTGTAAGGAAAAATATGTTTTTTGGCGAACCACCAATCGATGGGACAGCAATGTTGTCAATGTGATTGATTGGATAAGAAACACGTGTGTTCTCCGTGATGAATCCATCTGCGTAATCTGGTGTTGATGTTCCATCTACGAATCCAATGTTTTCTAACAAAGCTCCGAAACGGATGGCATCATATATCTGTGGTTCTTTCTCGCGACTTAAATCAATGGTTTTTGCATAACATCCACCCTCGAAGTTGAACACACGGCTTTCGCTCCATCCATGCTCATCGTCCCCAATTAAACGACGATTCGGATCAGATGACAAAGTTGTTTTTCCTGTTCCTGAAAGTCCGAAGAAGATCGCTGTGTCGCCAGCTTCTCCAATATTTGCGGAGCAGTGCATAGAAAGAACATTTTTCTCATGTGGAAGAATGAAATTCAAGGCGGAGAAAATCCCTTTCTTAATTTCACCAGTATAACCTGTTCCACCAATAAGAATCATTTTTTTGGTGAAGTTCAAAATAGCGAAATTCGCCTGACGTGTCCCGTCGATTGCTGGATCCGCTTGAAAACTTGGAACACATACAATGTGCCATTCCGGCATAAATGTTTCAATTTCACTATCCGTCAAACGCAAAAACATGTTGTTGGCAAAAAGACTAGACCATGGCAACTCAGTCACCACACGAATATTCATTCGGTATTTTTCCTCAGCACACGCAGCAACGTCGCGAACGTAAATATCTTTTCCATTTAAATACTCATTCATGCGATCGTAAAGTGCATCGAATTGCTCTGGTGTAAATCCAATGTTTACATTTCCCCACCAAACAGCATCTTCTGTCTTTTCATCGCGAACAATGAAACGATCTTTAGGAGATCTCCCTGTGAACTCTCCGGTTTCAATCGCAAGCGCGCCCGTATCAGTCAACATTCCTTCACCGAGAATGATGCAATCTTCTACTAGCTCAGCTGGACTCAAATTCCAAAACTGTTCTCCTAGATTTGTCAGACCGATTGAGGCTGCTAAATCAGCATTTTTTCCAAATTTCCCTTGTAATTCCATGTCCATTTTTTTTGGCACAACTTCTGTTGTTCATTGATGGCACAAAATTACTTTGAGTCTTGTAATTAAAACATGATTTTCATTAGTTTTTGCTAACAGATAAGAGGCGATTCTGTGCATAAATTAATTTTTAAAATTCCGTTTTTTTTAGTATATTCAAGTAAGTGTCAAAGCTACACTTAGCGTGAGTAAAACGAATTAATTCGAATCTATGCGCACAATAATTCTTAGTTTTATAAAAATTAATTTTTCTGTATGATACGCAGCGCAGCGCTTATATTTTCTGGACTTTTCTTTGCCTTTTGTATGAATCCGTCCAAACGCAACCTGACACCTATTTTTCCGAATGCTCCAACAACATGGTATTCAAGTGAATTGGATTCATTGAATGGAAAAGCAAGCTACGAACAGTCCTTAGCTTATGAAAAATCCATCGTTGTCATCGCCAACAAGAATAACTTACTCCCATTAGGAAACCTAGACTTCAAAAGTGCGCACATCTCCATCGGCGGGAATCCAACAGTTTTTCACAACGGACTCGATCGCTATGTCTCAAATGATCAACTTTTACGTCCAAGTTTACATGACCACGAATTAAAGGAATTCATCAAACAGGCGCAGCACGATGTGGTGTTTCTAAGTATTCACGCCACGAATGAAACCAAGTTAGATTCGCTGGACGCGACAATATTCAATACGATACCCCATCATTCCAAGGTCATCCTGTGTGTCTTCGGTGATCAATCGATTATCGCTCAACTTCCAACAAAAGCATTTGACGCCATCATTTGGGCAAAAGAAAATCATGAAATCGCCCAAGAACGGGTTAGTCAATTGATTTTTGGTAGCATTGGGTCAACAGCAAAACTTGGAAAGGAACTCCATTCTTTAGACCAAGTGTTCCCAGCTGGACAAGCGATTCAAACCTCATCCAATGGACGATTGAAATTTAGTAGTCCAGAAGAAATCGGTGTTGATTCCAAGAAATTAAACGGCATAGACCTCATCGCTCAAGAAGGAATTGAAAAAGGTGCGTATCCAGGTTGTCAAGTATTGGTGGCGGTAAACGATCAAATTATCTGGCGCAAATGTTACGGCAAACAAAGCTATGACGAGAAAGCATCAAACGTTCAAAACAATGATGTTTACGACATTGCCTCTGTTACGAAGATTGCGGCATCAACCTTGTTAGCGATGCATTTGCAAAGCAAAGGAAAGTATTCCTTGGACAAAAAATTAAAAGACTACATTCCCGAAGTGACCGGTGATGGTCCATTTGGAAACATTCTGATTCGCGATATGATGGCACATCAAGCCGGACTCACCCCTTGGATTCCGTTTTACAAACGAACGATTCAAAACGGGACTTGGAATCCAAACGTATACAGTCAAACGCAAAAGCCAGGTTTCGAACGTCAAGTTGCTACCGGATTGTACATCAACGATGCGTATACGGATAGCATGTATGCGCAGATTTTGAGATCAACTTTGGGACCCAAGAAGTATGAATATTCAGATTTATGTTACTATTTCACACAAAAAATACTGGAAAAACAGATTGGACAAAAACAACATACGTACTTGGAAAAACAGATTTATCGTCCAATGGGACTTCGCTACATGCGCTACCTACCTTTGGAGCACTTCGATAAATCACACATTATTCCTACGGAAAATGACCAAGCATTTCGCAAGCAGTTATTGCATGGATTTGTTCACGATCCCGGAGCAGCCATGTTGGGTGGCGTTGCCGGACACGCAGGGATTTTCGCAAATGCAACAGATTTGGCGAGTGTCATGCAGTTATTTTTAAACAAAGGAGACTATGCTGGAATGAATTTCTTCTCCGAAGCCGTATGCAATGAGTACACCAAACAACAATTCCCAGGAAACCGACGCGGAGCTGGATTCGATCGTCCGAATGCAAGTGGCGGTGGAACCTGTGACGAATTAGCTTCCTCACTAAGTTTTGGTCACTCTGGATTTACGGGTACATTGGCTTGGGCTGATCCTAAAAACAAGGTCATTTTTATCTTCTTATCGAATCGCGTGAATCCAAGTCAGGACAATTGGAAAATTAGAGACATGAATATCCGAACACGCATTCAACACGTTATCTATCAATCCTTGCAATAAGGATTAATTTTCATTCACAAAGAAAACGGCATTCGCTATCATCAATTTTCCATTTTCCCAGAATCCGCGGAACAAAGGATTATCGATAAAGTAAATAATGGCTCCATCACCGTAGGATTGATATCCTGCAATTGATGCCTCCGATTGCTGTTTTTTCACACGCGACCCTACGAATCCGTTCAACGCCTTCGCATCTTTTTTCAAATGAAAGACATTGTTTGCGGTGATATTCATGTGATCCGCTCCTTGACGCAAGGTGTAATAATGATCATATCCAAATGCCAAAGGATTTGTTGGATCTAGTTCACACGCATAAATCGCACCGGTAATCGCATTTGAAATTTGATCGCGTTCTTGTTTCGAGAAAGAAACAGGCTTCTTAATGCTGTCATTGTTGTTTTCTGAAGATGAAAGCTCAAATCCATCCTTCCCAGCAAAATCATAAACCGCATATCCAAGAACAATTAATTTCCCGCCGTTTTGAATCCATTCTTTGACCTTTGCATTTTCAGAAAGTGAAATCCCTCCTTCCGGAACGAACAATACCGATAATTGAGGCAATGCTTCTTCTAAATCATCGGTAAAGACCAAATGAATGGATCTGCCCATTTGACGCTCAAAGAAATGCCAAATTTCACCAACGTTTAAGGAAGAAGCGTCTTCCCCAGCCAACAAACCAATGGAATGATTGGGAATTTTTTTCATAGATGACGATCCTAGATCAACGCCTTCTTGAACGAATCCAGAAGCCAAGGCGCTTAGACTCACCGCATTTTTATTGGCGATTTTAAGAACCGTTTGATCGAAATCAGCACGTTTGTTTTCTCCACGAAGAATAAGCAAAGTCCCCGGACTAAACGATTTGCCCTGAGTCTTAAAACCTTTCTCGTTGAAGTACACATCGAATCCAGCTTCCTGTAATTCCGTTAAAAAACGCGTTGATTTCATGGACTCCCATGCTGCAGCATAGGCATAAGATCCAGCAGAGGATGCTTGATTTAAAGTTGTTGGCCATCCACTAAATACCGTTCCTTTTGCACCAGGCGTTTCAATTGCCCATGCTTCCACTCCATACGCATATGGCAAGGTCCATGCAGTGATGTCGTAGGTTAAACTATCGGATAAATGCGTTTTTGGTTCAAATAACACATTCACTAAGGTTCCTTTTTCTTGATTCGTTTGAATCAACATATCCCCTTGCATCAATTTAATGGTTTCGGTTTGTCCATTTTGGAAATGGTACGCTTTTGAAGCGGATTCCTGTGTGGATGTCGTAATCATCTCCACTTGAATGCCATTTTTTTTCATCAGGGCCATTAATGGCTCTAACTTTGCTTGTGACGAACGCAAGACATATGTTTTGTATCGGTAAACTTTCAGTGCACAAAATAACTGATACTCTTTGATCAGTTTATCTGCGTTTTTGGCACTCATTTCCACCGTAGACAATCCGGTTGTTACATGATGTGTCACACGGTCTTTCAAACTTAAAGTATCCCCAACTTGTGTAATCACGGCTAATCCTGCACGTCCACTTCCACCCTGTTCGTAGGTCATTCCGATACTTCCACTGTATGTTGGATAAGTATCACCATAACTTGGATACAATAAATCAAAGATTTCTTTCGAAAAATACAACCATCCTTCTTTGTCGAAATAAGAGGCATGATTCGCACCGATTTGTTTTTGAAAATCGCGTTGCCAATTTGTAATGACTTCGTGGTATGGTTCAGCAGCTGGTGGAAAATAATACGGCTCATTGATTCCTTGCTCGTGGAAATCCACGTGAACATGCGGCAACCACTGATTGTAGCGTT
This sequence comes from Crocinitomicaceae bacterium, assembly GCA_017983465.1. Taxonomy (GTDB): domain Bacteria; phylum Bacteroidota; class Bacteroidia; order Flavobacteriales_D; family Crocinitomicaceae; genus UBA952. The sequence continues at coordinate 147,793 of JAGOBK010000006.1, read as the reverse complement.
GAACGCGTTGCTCGGATTCAATTTGCGTCATCCATGCCCAATCGCGGTTCAGGTCAAACAAATAATGATTTGGACGTCCACTTGGCCAAGGTTCTTTGTGCTCTGCCGAGAATTTATGAAGGTCTGCTGGCGCATTGCCGTATTGTTGGTAAAAGTTTACATAGCGATCTCTACCATCTGGATTCAAACATGGATCCATAATCACGATGGTATTCGCTAGGTATTCTGCTTTATCCGTCAGTAAACGATAGGCCGTTTGCATGGCTGCCTCTGTTCCTGAACTTTCATTTCCGTGAACATTGTAACTCAACCAAACGATGGCTAGTTTTTCCGAAGCTGCATGATTTTGATGGTTTTGACGAATTTCTTCAAGCTTGTTTAAATTCTCAGGTGTTCCGAAAAAAGCCAAAATCAAATCGCGGTGTTCATACGTTTCACCGTACTTCTCCACTTTCATCATCGATGGATAGGCTGCTTGTAATGCCTGAAAATAAGAGACTACTTTATCTTGACGTGTAAAACGCGTTCCGATTTCATATCCAAGATATGAGGTTGGTGTAAAATTCTGTGCGTTCAATGTCCAAGTGAATAGACATACAAACACGGATAAAATCAGTTTTTTCATGTTTAAGAATTTCGTTTTTTAGCAATATTGATGATGGCATCTCCTTTGTAAACAACCGGAGATTCATTTGAACAGATAATATATCCATCCTGGGTAGCTTTGATTTTTTTCTCGTAATTACCGTAAGGATCCGTCACCATTCCAATGATGTCTCCTTTGGTGACAGCAGAGCCATTTTGAATAAACGCTTGAAACATTCCAGATGAAGGTGCGCGCATCCATTTGCTTTCCTCCAGTAAAATGGGCTCACGGTCTTTCGAAATATCATACTTGTAATTCCTCATTCCCAAATGCGAAATCACTCGCTTCACACCGTTCAATCCTTCTTCAACGACTTGTTCTTCGATGCTATTTGATTTTCCACCTTCAAACAAGAGGATTTTCTTTTTACGTTTCACGATGGATTCTCGCAATGTTTTAGCAATCAAATTGGAATTCAAAATGAATGGTGGATTGAAAATCCTTGCCAACTCAACACTTTCTTCGTCCTTAAACACACAGCGTATTTGCGGGAAGTTATTTCGGTGTGATGCACCCGTATGGAAATCGATGATGTAATCGCAATGTGGCGCCAATTCTTTCATGAAATGAAAGGCAAACTGTGAAGCCAAAGATCCATTGGAACTTCCGGGAAAGCTACGATTCAAATCGCGCCCATCTGGTAATTCACGTTGCAAATTGAGAAATCCAAAAATATTAAATACAGGCAAACAGATAATAGTGCCTTTCGTTGGTTTGTGTAATTTTTTACGTAAAAAACGACGGATAATTTCAACGCCATTAATTTCGTCGCCGTGTAATCCTGCCATCAACAAAACGGTCGGACCATCCTCTTTCGCACGCTCCACAATCACAGGAACTAAAATCGGGGTCCGCGTGTGAAGGTGTGCCACGTCAAAATTCAACTGCACACTTTTTCCTGGCAAGATTTCTTGTCCTAGGATGACCATCTTTTTATGCGTTTTCTTAACGGTTGACATTTCGTTCGATGTATGATATTATTTTTCCAGCAATGTCTTGCTGCGTGGTTTTTTCAATTCCCTCGAGTCCTGGAGATGAATTTACCTCAAGAACAAGTGGACCTCTCTCTGATTGCAGCATGTCTACCCCTGCAATTCCAAGTCCAACAGCTTTCGCTGCTAAGATTGCTGTATATTTTTCTTCTGTTGTCAATTCAATTTCCATGGATGAACCGCCTCGGTGTAAATTCGAACGAAACTCACCTGGTTTCCCTTGACGTTTCATGGCTCCAACTACTTCACCATCAACGACAAATGCTCGGATATCCGCTCCCTTTGCTTCGCGAATAAACTCTTGAACAATCACACGTGCTTTTAGTCCATTAAACGCTTCTAACACGGACTGTGCTGCGTTCATATTTTCAGCCAAAACGACTCCTAATCCCTGTGTTCCTTCCAATAATTTCAATACAACCGGTGCTCCGCCAGCTGATTGAACCACGTGTTTTACATCTTTCGAATAATTCGTGAAAACAGTTTTCGGCAAGCCAATTCCTTCTTTTGAAAGGACTTGAAGGCAACGAAGTTTATCACGAGAGTGAATAATTCCTCTTGAATTCACTGCGGTAAAAACGTTCATCATTTCAAATTGACGAACGACAGCCGTTCCAAAAAATGTAACGGATGCTCCAATCCTCGGAATGACTGCATCAAATCCCTTCAGGTAACGATCCCCGTAGTACAACGCCGGACCTGTCTGTTCGATTTCGATGTTACATTTCAAGTGATCAATCACATGTGCTTCGTGTCCTTTTGCTTCCGCTGCTTCAACAAGACGGCGCGTAGAATACAAATTCGAATTTCTCGAGAGAATGGCTATTTTCATAAGGCGTGTAAGGATGGATGAAGGTATTTTAAACTGGTATCTACGATGAAACGGTTGTTCAGTAATTTACGTCCAATTAAAATGGGAAAGCGCATTCCGTTACGTTCTGTTAAGGAAAATTCTGTTTTCACAATTTTCCCTCCCATGTGAATTTTCACATAAATAAAATAACGCTCCTGGGTTTGACCCGTGGAACTTTTTACTCTTTTCTTGCGGAATTCTTTAAAAACAAAAATTCGGTCAATGTAAGACGGATGGGATTCGTCCAAAAACTTCACTTCTAACTCTCCATCCTTCTCTTGACAATGAGAAACATGAATGCTAGATGAGTACGCCCCTGTATCAACCTTCACCTTCACGTCGCTTAATCCGAACTCAATCAGATCAGCCACTTCGCGTCTACCAATTACAACTTTTTCTTTTTTCATCGATAAGCAACAAATTTACTTGAATAATTGTGAAAACGAAAATCGACAAGAATTCATAATAAAGCGAGGAATACCGCGTTAAGGATTGTAACTTTGCTATTATGAAACATTGGATCTTCTTCATCACTCTTGTTACCAGTACATTCGCCTGGAATCAAAAAGTGCACGTCGAAGGCTCTTGTGTAGGTAAGAAAAACAAGGCACTAGAGAATGTTCAAATTAAAGTAAAACAATACCCAGCTCTTTCCTTACTCACAGATAAAAATGGTAAATACGCTTTCGATGCAGCGTTGGGAGATACCCTATTGATTCAATTTTCGTTTGAGGATTTAAAAGATCAGCAAACGGTCATCATCAAAAAAACAGAAATCCAAATCATTCCAAAAGTCATATTTTCCGTTTCCGAAAACATCGAAGTCGTTGTTCAATACGGATTGAATGATCCGTTCACCCTTGATTTACTTCCTGCCTTACAGTACACAAAAATGATCAATGTGGAAAAAGCATTGGTTTACTCAACAGCTGCGACTTCGAATAATGAATTGACCTCTAACTACAATGTTCGTGGTGGAAATTATGATGAAAACTTAGTATACGTTAACGGTTTTCTCGTTTACCGTCCCTTTCTAACGCGCAGTGGACAACAAGAGGGAATGAGTTTTATCCATTCTTCACTTGTAGAATCCGTGCGATTCTCTGCTGGTGGATTCGATGCTCAATATGGCGATCGACTCAGTTCCGTTTTAGACATTACTTACCGAACACCTGACAGCACCAAGGCAAGCAGTACTTTATCGCTTTTAGGAGTCGAGGCGCATGCAGAACAATCTGTTTCTCCGCGCTTCAATTACATCGTTGGTGCCCGTTATCGTTCGAATGGGTATTTCTTAAACTCGCTTCCAACCAAAGGAGCGTACAATCCCGTATTTGCGGATGCACAAATTTTAACGAATTATTCGATTACCGAGAAATTGACATTTAGCCTACTGGGACATTTCTCTTCGAATGCGTATCGATTCAGTCCACAAACGGCGGAATCGGATTTCGGAACAGCAAACGAAGCGTATCGCCTGATGATTTATTATGATGGAAAAGAAGCAACGAAATTCCAAACAGCGATGGGAGGCGCTTCCTTGAAATTTGAACCGAACAAAAGAACGAATTTAGACTTCTATATTTCCGCATTTAATACGAATGAACGAGAGTACTTTGATGTTCAAGGTCAATATTACATCAATCAATTGGAAACAGATCCAGCGAAAGAAGAGTACGGCGATTCCATTGCGACTCTTGGCGTTGGAACCTTTCTCAATCACGCACGAAATCGCTTGAACGCAACCATTTTAAGTGCCTATCACAATGGATCATTGCAATTGTTCAATGGCTACACAGATGATGCACAACTGCATTCACGCACCTCTAGCCTTAAATGGGGAGCTCAAGTTCAGCGCGATTTCTTTACAGATGTCCTCAGCGAATGGCGCATGATTGATTCCGCAGGATACAGTTTACCGCAGTCAGGTAATCAAGAAGTAACACTTTACGAAACCATTAAAGGTGATTTGAATTTAACCAACTACAAATTCAGTGGCTTCACACAATGGAACCTTACTTGGACCTCTACTAAAAAGAACTATCCAGTTAAGATTCTGAAAAAATTCAAGACAGATGACATTAAATCTGTTCAAGAATATTCGAAAGTCATAAAAGAATCAAATAGTAAAATAGCCTTATCAACCGGATTAAGAGGTGGATATACTGCGATTAATAACGAACCATATTTCACTCCTCGCTTTAGTTTGACTTATTTCCCTCGTGCCTATATGGTTCAAAACAATCGAATCGCCCGAAGAAATTTAAGTTACCGTTTATCCAGTGGATTATATTACCAGCCACCTTTTTACCGCGAATTCAGAACATTTGACGGCAAATTAAATACTTCTGTTCGAGCACAAAAGTCTATGCATGTGGTTGCCGCTACGGATTTGTTTTTTGAAATGTGGGGAAGAGAAAAACCATTTAAATTTACCGGTGAACTTTATTACAAATACTTATGGGATGTGAATCCATATGAGATTGAAAACGTTCGCACAAGGTATTATGCTGATAATAATGCAGTCGCTTATGCGTATGGACTGGACATGAATGTTCACGGTGAATTCGTGAAAGGGATTGAGTCCTTTTTCAAAGTTGGACTCATGCGCACACGAGAAGATATTTTAAATGATCACTATACCGAATTTTTTAATGCTGCAGGAGAACGTATTATTTTTGGCTACAGTGAAGACCAAGTTGTGGTGGATAGCAACGTTGTTTACCCGGGATATATTCCGCGTCCAACGGATCAACTTCTAACCATTGGCGCACTGGTTCAAGATCAAATGCCTGGCTTCGAACAATTCAGCGTTCAAATGGGCTTACAATTTGGCTCTAGACTTCCTTATGGTCCACCAGATTTTACGCGGTACAAAGATACACTGCGCATAAAATCTTATTTCCGCGTAGACCTTGGCTTATCTTACGACCTCCTAAAAGGTGGCAAAGCAGTGAAAAAGTCATTCCTTAGAAAATGTGAAGCGGCTTCTATTTCTCTCGAAATTTTCAATTTGCTGGGTATCAATAATGTTCTTTCTAAACAGTGGATTCAAGATGTAGAAGGGAAATACTATGCGATTCCAAACTACTTGACTTCGCGACGTTTCAACCTAAAGTTGAATATCTCAATTTAAAGACGGAGCAAAAAGGAATTTATTCGGGGAAACTAAATCGGTTTTGACGGCGTACATCACAATTCCTGCAGTATTTTTCACCCCTAATTTTGCCATGATATTCTTTCGATGGGTATTGACTGTATGCTTGCTTAAAAACAACTGCTCGGCTATGATTTCATTGGTGTGTCCTTCGGCAATGAGTACAATGATTTCATTTTCTCTTTCCGATAGAACTACTGGCTCACAACTAAAGGAATCAAAGTCCAAATCGTTTACATCAATATTTGCTCGTTGAATGGTTTCTAGGATTTGACCGCAAAAGAACTTGTTTCCGCGACTCGTTTCACGAACAGCGTCCACAATTTCACTTAACTCACAATCCTTTTTAACGTAGCTTGTTACTCCCGAACGAAGTGCATCTACCAACGTCTGTGCATTCTGCGCGCTGGTAACAGCTAAAAACTTTAGAGATGAATCTTTTGAAGAAATTCGTTGTATGGTATCAATCGTAAATCCTTCAGAAGTAAAATCAATTAAAACAACGGTAGCTCCGAATGCTGCAAGTTGTGAAACAAGTTCCTTTTCATTCCTTGCCTCACCAACAATAGTAACATTCAACTCAGCCGTTAGCACGGTGCGAAGTCCGAGTCGCATTAAATCATTGCTGTCTGCTAGAATTAAATTCACCTTATTTAGAATTGATATAAACAAAGGTACGTGAGTTTTTAAAAACAATTCGTAAAAATCCACGTGTATTTTCAACAAGGTATTCACAAGTTCATTGGAAGAAGCTACCTTTGCTTAGTGAACACAGCGATTGGACAAGATATTGAACGTGCCATTTCCTTTTTAAAAGAAGGGGAAACAGTTGCCATCCCCACCGAAACAGTATATGGATTGGCTGCTGACGCAACAAACGAAGATGCCGTTCTAAAGATTTTTGAAGCCAAGGGACGACCAACTTCTAATCCCTTGATATTACATTTTGCCAGCATCGAATCTATTTATCCCTATGTCGCTGATTTTCCAGAAACATTATTGAAACTGGCTAAGCGTTTTAGTCCAGGTCCAATCACCTTTATTTTACCAAAAAGTTCATTGGTTCCCTCACTTATTACTGCCGGACAAGAAACGGTTGCTGTACGTGTGCCCGAACATGAGATGACACTCACTTTATTGCGCTCCATCGATTTTCCAATTGCCGCTCCTAGTGCAAATCGCTATGGTGGAATTAGTCCAACAACTGCGGAACACGTGCAGCATCAATTAAACGAGCGCATTCCATACATTTTGGACGGCGGTGCATGTCAGACTGGACTCGAGTCAACCATTGTTGGACTAGCCGACGGAAAAGTCATCGTTTATCGCTTAGGAGGAATACCGTTAGAGGCACTGACTGAATCCTTAGGATATATCCCGGAAGTAAAAAATGAACTACATCATGGTGTTCGAACCAGTGGGATGGTCAAATACCATTACGCAACGGAAACTCCCTTGTACTTCATGGAAGCTGGACAAAACGCATACACAGATTCGGACGGATTCATTCTTTTCTCCAAGAAAAAACATTTGGAGAAATCCAGACAGCATTTTTATTTGAGTGAAGATGGCGACATGAACGAAGCAGCAAAGAACTTATACGCCGCGCTTCACGACATGGACCAAAAAGGTTTTCAACGTATTTACATTGAAGCGTTCCCAAGTGATGGACTTGGAAAAACGATGAACGATCGTTTGAAAAGAGCCACCGCTAAATTCAGCGCTGTATAACTACCTCACGAAAGGAACAAGCATAAAAAAAGCCATCACGAATGATGGCTTTAAAGTATGTTGTGTCGACCTATTATTTAAGGTGACGTCCGTAACGGTTTTTGAATTTGTCGATACGACCTGCAGTATCCACGAATTGTGCAATACCAGTGAAGAACGGGTGAGATTTGTGAGAGATATCCAATTTAAACAACGGATACTCGTTTCCATCTTCCCACTGAATGGTTTCTTTAGTTGTGGCACATGATGGGCACAAAAACATATATTCATTCGACATGTCTTTAAATACAACAAGTCTGTAATCTTCTGGGTGTATATCTTTTTTCATTTGACTGAGTTTCTTATTCGAAAATGGATTGCAAATTTAGCTATTTCTTTTTGATAAACAAGAAAAAACACAAAAATCCTTTCTTTTTTCTATCATTTGAACAATTCGCAGGGGATAAATACTCAAAATCACCGATTTCACTTGTCTTTCAGCATGTACATTTGTCCAGAATAATTGGATGAAATTTACAAAACCACAAGATATTAACGCCCTCGCATCTTTGCTCGACTGCAAAGTTACAGGTAATTTGGCTCAAATCGTTACCGGAATCAACGAGATTCACATGGTAGAGGTAGGAGACATCGTGTTCGTCGATCATCCAAAATATTATCAGAAAGCTCTCGAATCATCTGCAAGCGTGGTACTAATTGATCAAGATGTTCCTTGTCCGACAGGGAAATCATTGTTAATTCACCCCCACCCTTTCGATGCCTTTAATTTTCTTATCGTACATTTTAGTGCCCAAATCGATTCCCGAGAGGCTGTCGTTCATCCGTCTGCTGTCATCTATCCCAATGTTTTTCTTGGGAAAAATGTTCACATTGGTGCGCAGTGCATTCTTTATCCAGGTGCATACATTGCTGACAACACGCGCATCGAAGATCACGTTGTTATTGGACCAAATAGTGTCATTGGCTTTGATGCATTTTACTACAAGAAAAAAGAAAGTAACTATGATCGCTTGATCTCTTGTGGAGCCGTACACATTGAATCCAACGTAGAGATTGGCGCACTATGCACGATTGATCGCGGTGTTTCAGGAATAACGCGAATCGGTCATGGAACGAAAATCGATAATCAAGTACATGTTGGACACGACACCCAAATCGGATCTAATGTACTCATCGCGGCCGGATGTGGAATTTCAGGATGCGTTGAAATTGAAAACAACGCAACAATTTGGGGGCAAGTTGGAATGGCCAGCGGTGTTAAAGTCGGCAGCAATGCAACGATTTTAGGCCAGTCAGGCGTAACAAAAGACGTTCCAGAAGGGGCTGAATTTTTCGGAACACCAGCTGGACCTGCCAAGAATAAATTTAAAGAACTCGCTTATTTGCGAAATCAAGCCAACATATAGCGATGAGATTCACCAGCGGAAATGAACTACTGTCGCAATTAGAGATGAAAGATAATCGTCTTCACTCTTTGCTCGAAATCACGAATGCGATTAATTCCAATCTTCCTGTTGAATCTTTATTCAAAATATTCTCCTTTATACTGAAGGAACAATTAAGTTTTAGTCGTTTTGTGCTATTCATCAAGGAAGAAGAATGGCATTGTCCTGTAAAAGTTGGATACAAAGGACGCGTAGACCTAGACTTAATCCATACAGAACTATACCGATTCAAAGAAATTACTCTTGTAGAGTCATCCAATTCGAATTTACTGAGCGACTTTCAAGCAGTCATTCCTGTTAGTCATCAAGGAAAGCCACTTGCCTACCTTATGATTTCCACTGTTGGAAAAACTGAACTTCTTGAACCAGCGCATTTTTCCTTTGCGCAAACATTAGCTAACATAATTTCCGTTGCGGTCGAAAACAACCGCTTGGTGAAACAACACATCATCAAGGAGCGTATTTCCAAGGAGCTAGAAGTTGCTTCTGAGATGCAGAAAATGCTTTTTCCATCCGAACTGCCTTCCAATCGAAAAATGGACCTTTCGGGAAGATACATTCCACGTCATGCCATTGGAGGTGACTACTACGACTTTATACCGCTAGGCGACGAAGAATACATTATTTGTATCGGCGATGTGAGCGGAAAAGGAATCAGTGCGGCCATGTTGATGGCAAATTTCCAAGCGACTATTCGAACGCTTTTCAAGTACCAGCGATTTGAGATGTCGTTTTTGATGGAAGAGTTGAATAAACTCGTCATGAAAAGTGCAAAAGGAGAGAAATTCATCACCTTTTTCCTTGCTCATTACAACGCCTACACACGCAAGATGACTTATGTCAATGCGGGACACAATCATCCCATTCTATTGAACGGAAGAAAAGTGACGATGTTAAAAGATGGTTGTATTGGACTAGGTATGTTGGATGAACTTCCAAGTATCAAGGTGGGGAAACTTGTTTTGAATCCAAATACAACCTTCGTTTTATTCACTGATGGTGTCGTTGAATTAGAAAACGAAAGTGGTGAACAATTTAGCGTGGAACGATTAATTAAAAATGTTCAAGCTTATTCCCCCTTGAAAATGGAGGATATGAACAATATCATTTTTTCAAAGCTTGAAGATTGGAAAGGTCCTTTGAACTACGTAGACGACACGGCTATTTTTAGCTGTAAGTTTTTCTAATTGGATTTACCAAACTGAAAACGAAGAGCAAAAACATGTGTGTAATAGCTTGTCTTTACATCGCCCAATCGCGTAAAAGCATAATCCAATTGCATGTTTTTTAACTTTACACCAATTCCTAAATTTGGTTGAACACCCCAATAGGTCGATTGATCAAAATTGGTGAATTGTTGGATATTTGAAACTCCACCTCTAACTTTCACTAAATTTTTATAATTCAAACAAATCCCCATGTGCGGATCGAATGAGGCGAAATTGGATTTGAACAAAACATTTCTTTTCCCATCTGTTGTCATGTCTACATCGATCTCCGTAGCTAAGCTTAACCCTTTTTTTCCTAGGTTCACATTGCCTGATGCGGCGAAGATTAAACGAGGCAAGGTTAATTCTACCCCGTTTTTTGGCAATTCATTTTGCGTTGCTTGAAAAACACTTTGCATTTCTGGACTCAAGTCAAAAACCCAAGCGTTAAACGTAGACGTCACATCGCGAGCCATCACACCGAACTTCCAATGTTTCGGTAATTGATACTGCCAACCAGCATCCAAACCGAAGCCCCAAGAATGAGCAAAATCACCAATATTTCTGTAAATCACTTTCGCATTTCCGCCGATACTCATTCCTTTAATCTTCATGCGTTTGGCATAAGAACCGATAAACGCATAATCTGCAGCTGTAAATAGTTGGACATTATCATAGTTAATCACCCCGTTGTTATCAATCAATTGAGTTGTGTTGGGAATATCATCTACGCCGAAACGAATAAAAGAGAATCCAATTACATGGTCTTCATCTAATTTAAAACTATAGGCAGCGTGGTCATATTTCGCTATTCCGGCAAAATATTCGGAGTGCATTAAACTTGCTTCCATTTTTGCCGACTGTTGAACGAGTCCAGCGGGATTCCAATAACTCGCATTCACACCTTCCGTGCTTGCTACCACTGCATTCCCCATGGAAAATGCATCAGCGCCAACACCGAGGGATAAAAACTCATTGGAATATTTGGGTGCTAAATCTCCCTGTGACCAAACGAATGAAGAAAGAAAACAGCACAATAGAATGCTAAAACGGTATTTATTCATGTGACAATAACTTGTTTTTTCATTAAAAATTGTGTGATTCATACAAATCAAGCAATAATTTCAGAACAAATTTCAGATTTATTCTAAATTTACCCTAAATATAAATCATGTTTGGACTTGCGAATTTACTAACTGCTACGAATTTATGCTGCGGAATCATCTCAATTATTTTCACACTGAGTGGAAGATTAGATTTAGCAGCACTATTTTTACTCTTTTCGGTAGTGGCAGATTTTGCAGATGGATTTGTCGCAAGACTAACCAAAACAAGCGGAGAACTTGGGAAACAACTTGATTCACTTGCAGACGTTGTTTCCTTTGGTGTAGCTCCTGGAATTTTCATGATGGTGATGATTATTCTTGGAGTTGATTATAGCGCATTGATTGACTTGAAATTGACAAATTCAGTTGCCGATACACAGAAGTACTTCGTTTTCAATCAAATCATGGCTTGGTTCGCTTCCCTTTCTTATGATGTCAACAATTCCTTTAACGCATCCATTAAATTCCTGCCATTTACAGCATTGATTATTCCTTTTTTCTCCATGTTTCGATTGGCAAAATTTAACATAGATACTAACCAAAGCGACAAATTTATTGGAGTCCCTACACCATTAAGCACCTTTTTCTTCTTGTTTTTCCCACTCTACTTTTGGTATCAAAAAGAAAACTGGGGACATCAAAGTGACTTCATCTATGGACTTTTCGATTGCTATACACTTGCAGTGATTTCTGTGTTGTTTTCGATGTTAATGATCGCACCTCTGCCACTTATCGCCTTGAAATTTAAGTCTTGGGGATGGCGCGAAAACACCTATCGCTATCTTCTTGTTATCATTTCGTTGATAAGTATTCCACTTTTCTTTGTTTGGTCGATACCAATAATTGTAATTTTGTACCTGATTTTATCTATCATTGAACACAATCAAAGAAAAAAACATGAAATTCAAAGCTGAAATTGATGTAATGCCACTAGACGCACTTCTTGACCCACAAGGAAAAGCAGTCTCTCATTCTATGAAAAATATCGGATTATCCGAAATTGAAGGTGTGCGCATCGGAAAACACATTCGCTTATTTGTTGAAGCTGATTCAAAAGCAGCAGCAGAAGAAAAAGTAACCTTGGCTTGTCAGAAAATGTTGGCAAACCAAATCATGGAAAGCTTCCACTTTACGGTTACTGAAGCGTAACATGTCAGCAGGTTTTCGAACCTTTAATCCGTCCCAGAATACCTGGAACAGCGAGGAATATTTTCCAACATCCGAAATAGATCTCACCGAGAAATTGAATACACTTTCTTCGGCACAGTCCATCTACAGTAAACTTTCAGCATCTTCACGCGCTGAATTTCTACAAGCTATTCACAGCTCAATGGAACAGCGTAAAGAGCAGATTAAAGCCTTTTATCTGAAAGAAAGTGGACTTTCAAACATACGTTTTGAAACAGAATGGAACAGAACATTGGCGACCATTCAATTATTTGAAAGGTATCTTCGTAATCAGTATGTTTTCGAGAAAGTAGAAGATTTTTCAAACGATTTCATTCGCCTTCAAAAACTGACACTTCCCATTGGACCTGTACTCGTTTTAGGTTCCAGTAACTTTCCTTTAGCTTACTCCACTGCGGGAGGGGACACGATCGCTGCCTTCGCTGCTGGATGTTGTGTATTTGTCAAAGCACATGCCATGCACGCAGGAACAAGTATCCAAGTTGCCGAATGCATCGAAGAAGCGAGAAAAAAAGTCAATCTTCCCGAAGGAATCTTTACCCACGTGCTAGATGATGGATTTCAACTTGCTCAAAGACTTTGTCTCGACGAACGCATACAAGCCATTGGATTTACCGGCAGTTTTAAAGGAGGAAAAGCACTCATGGATTTGGCCTATTCGAGAGATACTCCCATTCCCGTTTTTGCAGAAATGGGCAGTGTTAATCCCGTGGTAATTGACCAAGATCTATCACTCGAACAACAAAAGATTGTAGCAGAAAAATTAGCTAATTCCATTTGCACCGATGCAGGTCAATTTTGCACAAAACCAGGATTGATATTTATTCCAAATGGACCATCCGGAGAAAACTTCACGAGGGCACTGAAGGAATTTGTCGCTGAGACCAAAGCTGTTCCGATGTTACATCCAAATATTCACCTCAATTTTGAAAACGGCAAGAAAGAAATTGCCTCCATTTCTAATGTGAAATCCTCAAATTCTTCCCTCACTCAAAATGGAATCGAGGGTCGATGGGCTCTTGCAGAAACGGATGTACCTACCCTACTTAAAAACAAACGTTTGAAAGAGGAAGTTTTTGGTCCATTCAGTCTATTGGTTACCTACAACAGTAAAGAAGAACTACAAATCGGACTCGAAGCTTTATCCGGTCAGTTAACAGGTAGTATTTTTTACGAAACACACACGGATTTAGTGACGGATTGCATCGAAATCCTTACTCAAAAAGCAGGTAGAATCATACTAAATGATGTTCCAACAGGTGTCCGGGTAAGCGAAACTATGCATCATGGTGGACCTTTTCCAGCGAGCAGCGATTCTAGATTCACCGCAGTAGGTCCAGATAGCATCTCACGATTTCAAAAGTATGTAAGTATTCAACAGAAAAACATATCTTAAGAAAGAAGATTTATCGTAATTTTGATTAAAATTTCTAACATGGAAGAGCAACAAACACCGAAGAATTCAAACGGTTTATACCTTGGATTTATTTTTATTTTATTAATTGGTATTGCATCATTGGCGTACGCATGGTCATCTCAACGCTCCAAATTGAACGAATGTCGAAATGAAAATGCACAATTAACGAATGACATGGCGAGCATGGAAGAAATGCTTGGTGGATACGTCAACGTTGGAGATCTTTCGAAAGACTTGAAAAAGGATTTCCGAAATATGCTTGATAACTATGACAAGTTAATTGAAATGGATGCGACCAAAGCAGATAGTTTAAATAAGCAGAAGGATCGTATAAATGACCTTTTGAAAAAAGTAGAAAGTGGAAAATTGAGCTACCGTGAATTGATGAAGGTGCGCAAAGAAAATGAAACTTTAAGAGGAATCATGCGCAGTTATGTTCGTACAATCGATTCATTGAATACCTTAAACATCAAAATCGGAACTGAATTAGTAGAGACTTCTGCAAAGCTTAGTACTACTTCAAGCGAACGAGATGAATATAGAAAAGCCGCTGAAACGAGTCAACAACAAGTAAAAAAAGGCAGTAAGTTACAAGCCTATAACATTCAATCAACTGCATTACGATTGAAATTGAACAACATGCCAGAAGCGACTGACAAAGCGAAAAACGCAGTTCAAATCCGCAGCAGCTTTACTATTTCAGAAAACATATTAACGAACGCAGGAAAGAAAGTCGTTTACATGCAAGTGATTGCTCCAGATGGACAAACGTTGCAAACAAAAGCAAACTACATTCTTGAAACGGAAAATGGGAGCGTTGCATACTCAGAAAGAAAAGAAATTGACTATCAAAACGAAGCTATTGATTTAACCATTTATTACACCGTTAAAGGCGAAGGATTACAAAAAGGAGCCTATAAAGTGAGCATTTTTTGTGATGGTAATTTAATCGGGACAGATAGTTTTTCATTAAAGTAATATATGGACGCAAGAGAACAAGGATTTGTAGACGTTGAAGTAAGCGAAAATGGATTAGGGACGATCACTTTTGGTCATCCAATGAGTAATTCTTTACCTGGAAAGATCTTAAGAAAGTTAGCTCAAACAATAACTGAACTAGGAAAGGACTCTTCCGTTCGCTTGATTTTGTTAAAGTCAGACGGTGACCGTGCCTTTTGCGCTGGAGCCAGTTTTGATGAGCTGATTTCCATAGAGGACCTCGAAACAGGACACGAATTCTTTTCCGGATTTGCACGTGTAATCAACGCCTGTCGAACTTGTCCGAAATTTATCGTTGGAAGAGTGCAAGGAAAGGCAGTTGGTGGTGGCGTGGGAATCGCCTCCTCTGTTGATTACTGTTTTGCAACATCGCGTGCTGAAGTCAAATTATCTGAACTTGCCGTTGGCATTGGACCATTCGTTGTTGGTCCAGCAGTTGAACGCAAAATCGGATTAGCAGCGATGAGCGAATTAGCCATCAATGCAACAGAATGGCGTTCTGCGGAGTGGGCAAAAGAAAAAGGATTATATACCGACATTTTCAATGATGCAGAGTCGATGGATTCAGAAATTGACCGATTGATTGCTCAATTGTTAAAATCAAACCCAGAGGCAATGTCGGAATTAAAACAGGTTTTTTGGCAAGGGACCGAACATTGGGATCAACTATTAATGGATCGTGCCTCAATTAGCGGACGACTTGTATTGAGTGAATTCACCAGAAATGCAATTTCTTCGTTCAAAGCGAAATAAATTCTTCTTTTTTTCACTTTTCATTTGTATTTAATCACAATAGTTGTATCTTTGCACCCCTAATTTTAGGGTTTATTCGTTTTTTATTTAATAAAAAGTACCGTGAATACATTAAGTTACAGAACGTTATCAGGCAACACAGAAACCGCTGACAAAAAGTGGTTCGTTGTAGATGCAGAAGGTCAAACAGTAGGTAGATTAGCTAGTAAAGTGGCTAAAGTTATCCGTGGAAAATACAAAACCTGTTATACTCCGCATGCGGATTGTGGCGACAATGTGATTGTCATCAACGCAGAGAAGGTGGCATTTTCAGGAACGAAGTTGGAGAACAAAGAATACGTTCGTTTCTCTGGGTATCCAGGTGGACAACGTTTTACTTCAGCAGAAGACATGTTGAAAAAACACCCTGAGCGTTTGATCGAGAAAGCGATAAAAGGTATGTTACCTAAAAATACACTTGGTCGACAATTGTTCACCAATTTAAAAGTTTACAAAGGTGGAGAGCACAAACACGAAGCTCAACAACCTCAGTTATTAAATCTTGATACACTCAAATAAGAATCATGGAAGTAATTAATGCTTTAGGAAGAAGAAAAACAGCGGTTGCTCGCGTTTACATGTCAAAAGGTGACGGGAAAATCGTTGTGAACAAAAAAGAAATGAAGGTAATGTTTCCAATTGATGTACTTCAAGCGAAAATCAACCAACCATTTATTTTAACTGACACTGTAGGTCAATACGACATCAAAGTGAACGTAATGGGTGGTGGAATTAATGGTCAGGCGGAAGCAATCCGTTTGGGTATTTCAAGAGCGCTTGTTGAGTTATCAGCTGATTACAAACCATTATTGAAAGCAGAAGGCTTGATGACACGTGATCCAAGAATGGTTGAGCGTAAGAAACCAGGTCAACCGAAAGCACGTAAGAAATTCCAGTTCTCTAAACGTTAATCGCCGAGAACTACATTGTTTAGCATCCAAACGTTGGAGTACCTACAATCACTGGTTGTCCCTCCTTCGTTGCTTAACTCAATTTATTAGGAACGTAAACAAAAACAAAATATGTCTAAATTAAAATTTGAAACTTTATTAGAAGCAGGTGTTCACTTTGGTCACTTGAAAAGAAAATGGAACCCAGCAATGGCTCCATACATTTTTGAAGAGAAAAAAGGAATCCACATCATCGATTTGAACAAAACGATGGTTCATTTGGATCAAGCTTGTGCAGCAATGAAACAAATTGCGAAGTCTGGTAAAAAAGTATTATTTGTTGCTACAAAAAAACAAGCGAAAGAAATCGTTTCTGAGCGTGTAGCGAAAGTAAATATGCCATTTGTAACAGAACGTTGGACAGGTGGTATGTTAACAAACTTCCAAACGACACGTAAGTCTATCCGTAAAATGGCCATGATTGACAAAATGAAGTCAGATGGTTCTTGGGAGACATTAAACAAACGTGAGAAATTATTCAAAACTCGTCAACGCGAGAAATTAGAGAAAACGTTTGGTTCAATTGCTGACATGACTCGTCAACCAGCAGCAATTTTCATTATCGATATCTTAAAAGAACACATCGCATTAGCTGAGGCTCGTCGTTTGAACATCCCAACTTTCGCAATGGTAGATACAAACTCTAACCCTAAATTAGTTGACTTCCCAATCCCAGCGAACGATGATGCAACGAAATCAATTGCATTGATCATGGATCAAATTTGTGAAGCGATTCGCGAAGGATTAGAAGATCGTAAAAACTTAAAAGCAGGTGAAGAAGCAACAGATGCAACTGCACCAGTTGTGGAAGCAGCTCCAGTAGTGGAAGCAGCAGCGGTTGTTGAAGCAGCACCAGTTGTTGAAGCAGCACCAGTTGTTGAGGAAACTCCAGCAGCAGAAGCTACAGAAAATTCAGCTGAATAATTAATTCTAAAAAATAAAAGTCATGGCTATTACAGCTTCAGATGTAAACAAATTGCGTCAACAAACAGGCGCTGGAATGATGGACTGCAAAAATGCATTAGTTGAAGCTAATGGTGATTTTGAAGCAGCTGTGGACATTCTACGTAAAAAAGGACAAAAAATTGCTGCGAAACGTGGTGATAACGATGCAAAAGAAGGTGTGATTATCGCTCAAGCTTCTGCTGACGGAAAATCAGGTGTTATTTTAACACTTAATTGCGAAACAGACTTCGTTGCTAAAAACGATGGTTATGTTGCAATGGTTCAATCCTTAGTTGACATCGCTTTAGATAAACTTCCAGCAACTGTAGAAGAGTTGAAAGCTCTTCCTTACGATGCACGTTTGTCAGTAGAAGAAAAAATTACAGAACAAGTTGGTGTAGTTGGAGAGAAATTAGATCTTTCTGGTTACGCAGTAATCAACGGAAATTTCGTTGTTGCTTACAACCACCCTGGTAATCAATTAGCAACATTAGTTGGATTGAGCGCAGGAACAGCTGCAGATATCGCAGAGGCTGGAAGACAAGTTGCTATGCAAGTTGCTGCAATGAATCCAATCGCTATCGATAAAGACGGTGTGGATGCTCGTACAATCGAACGTGAAATTGAAGTAGGAAAAGATTTAGCTATCCAAGAAGGAAAACCAGCTGAAATGGCTGAGAAAATTGCCTTGGGTCGTTTGAATAAATTCTTCCAAGAAAATACATTGTTAAGTCAAGCATTCGTTCGCGACAATAAAATGACCGTAGAACAATTCTTGAACAGCACTGAGAAAGATTTAACAGTCACCGACTTTAAACGATTCTCCTTAAGTTAATTTTAAAAAAAAAAGCTATCGTTTGATAGCTTTTTTTTTGTGTTTAAAATTAACCTAAGTAAACGATTTGTATATTTGCTCAATCCTTACCAACATGACCTATAAACGTATCCTTCTAAAATTAAGTGGTGAATCCCTAATGGGAACTAAACAATTTGGAATTGACAACCAACGCATAAATAGCTACGCTGTTCAAATTAAAGAATTGCATGAAATGGGAGTTGAAGTGGCAATTGTGATTGGTGGAGGGAATATCTTTCGCGGAGTTCAAGCCGAAGAAGGTGGAATGGATCGCACTCATGGGGATTACATGGGGATGCTTGCCACCATGATTAACTCTATGGCCTTGCAATCAGCATTAGAGTCAAACGGAGTGAAAACACGTTTACTCTCTGCCATCGAAATGAAAGAAATCGCTGAACCATTTGTTCGTCGTCGTGCTGTTCGTCATTTAGAAAAAGGACGTGTAGTGATTTTTGGCGCTGGAACAGGGAATCCATTCTTTACAACAGATTCAGCTGCTTCATTGAGAGCAATTGAAATCAACGCAGAAGTAATTTTAAAGGGAACACGTGTAGATGGAATCTATACAGCTGATCCAGAAAAAGATAAAACAGCAACGAAATACAGTCAAATTTCATTTGATGAAGTATACTCA
The DNA here is from genome assembly GCA_017983465.1 of Crocinitomicaceae bacterium. Taxonomy (GTDB): domain Bacteria; phylum Bacteroidota; class Bacteroidia; order Flavobacteriales_D; family Crocinitomicaceae; genus UBA952. The sequence goes on along the minus strand of JAGOBK010000006.1, from coordinate 128,871 downwards.
AAAGGACTTAACGTAATGGACCTCACCGCGTTTACCCTTTGCAAAGAAAATAATTTACCCATAATCGTATTTGATATGGACACCGTCGGTAATTTGAAAAAATTAATGTCTGGTGAAAAAGTAGGAACAATCGTTTGTAATTAAAAAGAGATGACGGAAGAACTAACTATGATTTATGATGACTTTAAGGTTTCCAATGGCAAAACCATTAGTCACTTCGAAACAGAACTCATAAAAATACGTGCAGGAAAAGCCTCTCCAGCCATGCTAGGAGGCGTTATGGTGGATTATTATGGTTCGATGACACCGTTGCAACAAGTAGCCAATGTAAATACTTCTGATGCACGAACAATTTTAGTTCAACCTTGGGAAAAAGCAATGCTAAACGAAATTGCACGTGGGATCATCAATTCTAACCTTGGCTTGAATCCTCAAAATAACGGAGAACTCTTAATCATTACCGTTCCCCCACTTACGGAAGAGCGTCGACGTGATTTAGTAAAACGTGCGAAAGCGGAAGCTGAAAATGCGAAAGTAGGTATCAGAAATAACCGCAAGGACGCGATAGACATGATTAAAGAATTAAAGAATGACGGACTTTCTGAAGATTTAGCTAAAGGCGCAGAGGACGAAGTTCAAAAAATCACTAACGGAGCAATTAAAAGTGTTGACGAATTAGTAGAATTAAAAGAAAAAGATATCATGACAGTCTAAACTGTTCAAATATTTAATAGAAAGGTCAGCGTTTGTTGACCTTTTTTTTTGTTTTAAGACATTGCTTCAATGATCGCTTCCTTAGTCAACGTGTCGTGAATACATATTGCGCCATGAGCAGCTAACAAAAAAGGAACCTTCTGATCCAAACATAAATCTAAATCATGTGTAGATAATACGATACACTTGTTCTTTTCACGTGCTAATCGCACCAATAACTCCAATAGTTTTTTTCGATTGATATAGTCTAAAAAGGCCGTTGGCTCATCTAAAAGTATTACGGGTGTTTCCTGAACGAATGCTCGTCCAACCGAACAAAGCTGACGTTCTCCATCACTTATTTGGTCCGTATTTTTTTCAAGGAGATGTTGGATGCCTAAGTCGGATGCTACCTCTTCAACGATTTGCCAATCATTTGAATTCATCTTTCCGAAAGCATCCGTAAATGGAGCTCTTCCTAATGCTAAGTAATCCTTCACTTTTAAATACTCCACTCCTTCAAAACGTGTATCCACAAGAGCTATAGTTTCTGCTATTTCCATCGGACTGAAACCATGAATCGATTTTTCCATAATCGCGATTTCACCAGCCAATTGCTTTTGAATTCCCGAAATCGTTTGGATAAACGTAGATTTTCCAATTCCATTCCTACCAACTAGCGCATAGACCTTTCCTGCTACTAATACGAGATTATCTGCAGACAACAACTTGTCAGTGTAACCAATACTCAAACTAGTTATACGGATCATTTCAGTTTACGGATTAGTAAGAAAACAACAAATGGCGCACCGATGATCGAAGTAAGCGCATTCAAAGGAATACTTAAATGTCCTTCCAATAGTTGAATGAATGAGTCGGTTAACAGAAGGAAAATGGCACCAATTAACATGTTGCCAATTATCAAATACCGATGATTCGTCGTTTGGAACAAAATGCGCGTCAAATTTGGAATCGCAATTCCCACAAAAGCAATCGGACCACAAAACGCCGTGATTAATCCAGCGAACAAAGCAGTCAGCAATAGGACAAACTTACGAGTCGATTTAATCGGTAAGCCAAGTAATGCTGCAGACTTCTCCCCTATCACGAGCATATTCAGTGGTTTCACCAAAAGAAATGATGCAATAATTCCCAACGTAAAAATGAGTAAAATAATTCCTAGTTGACCGAATTCCACTTGTTGTAGCGAGCCCATAGACCACATCGTATACGATTTCAAGGATTCAGCACCTGCAAACGATTCCAGTATGGAAACAATTGCGGACGTAAAACTCCCAAACATCAATCCAACTAACAATAGGGTTATCTGAGATTTTAAACGTTGTGCAATGAGCATCATCAAAAGTCCAGCAGCAAAAGCACCGATTAACGCCGTTCCAATCAATCCAAAATTCGATTGAAAAAATTGAACACCTGTCATTAAACTCAAGGCAATCAACAAACTTGCTCCTGAATTTATTCCAAGTACATAAGGTCCGGCTAAGGGATTCTTAAACAAGGTTTGCATGAACATTCCAGACAAAGACAATCCAGCACCAGCCATCATTGCCATGAATAATCGCGGGACTCTAAATTCCCTCACCAAGACTTGACTGGTGTTTTTGGAATCAAAGTTCATGATTGAATCGAAATACGATGAAAATGAAATTTCAATTTGACCAGCAATCAAATGAAGGTACATTGCTAGTGGTAAAAGGCACAGCAAACAGATGAACATCCATTTCAAACTCCAATCTTTCATTTCACTTCTTTGTAAAAATGAAGGTTTTCACTGGTTTTTCCGGCCGCAATTTGAGCCAAATCTTCCATTAACCAATCTGGACGTAAGGTACTCATTTCCCAAAACTTATTTCCATCATGCGTGTAACAAAATATCCTTGCATCTTTATAAAATGGCATGTATTTCGCTTTCGGATTAACTTGAACGATTTCCTGTTTTGAAGAAAATCCTGGATTCAACCATATTTTTACATTTGATCCATCCTTCATGACCTTCTCCATAGAATAAGCCAAACTTCCAGTTCCTTTGGTTTTGCGATAGATATAATTTAACCCTGAGTTCTTAAATATTTCCGCCATAAAACTTTGTCCTGCTGGCGCATACCAAAAATCACCAGTGACATTCCCTGAAATCATTTCTTTCGAATTCACACTTGACATCTTCGCATGATTATACGCTTGTTCGATGGATTTAAATAGTTGAATAGACTCCGTTAACTTTCCTGTCAAAGCACCAAATAACAAGATCCATTCTGCTCTTCCCAACGCTGTTTGTTCTCGCCAATCAAAGTTTGGAATGCAATGAATACCTAATTTTTCTAAACGCTGTTCTTGAGAAAAAGTACCAGAGAAAGCACTATAAATGACATATTCGGACCTCGAATTTAGTAACTGATCAACGGACATTGTCTGTTCATTTTGAAGTTCCACGATGCGATTTTGCTTGAATCGTTTTTTCACATTTAAACTATAAACATAACGAATGTCTGTAATCGCAGCTATTTTTCTCTCTTGATTTAACGCAGACAACATGCCAATATGCGTAGCAGACAACACCGCTAAATGCTTTGCTGGAAGAGAAATAATTAACTGAAAATGCTTGTCCGCTTTATCAGGATGTTGAATTCGAATTTGATATCCTTTACCTATTTTATAAATACTTAAGTATTTACTATGCCGGCAGAGATTCGATTGAGTTAATTCCTTTGGTTGCTGTTTCCTTGATTCATTCGAACAAGAAACAATGCTCAACAATAGAACAACCAATAAAAACCTCATCTATTAATATTGTTCTGATTCATTTGGAAAATCACCAGACTGTACGTCTTTGATATATGCTTGGAACGAATTCATCATTTGCTCGTGCAAATTATTGTACTTGCGTAAAAATCGGGGGTTGAATTCGTTATTAATCCCTAACATATCGTGCACAACGAGCACCTGTCCATCTACCCCATTTCCAGCTCCAATACCAATAATAGGAATCGATACCATTTTTGCCACTTGTGCAGCTAATTGCGCAGGAATTTTCTCCAACACAATGGCAAAACAACCAACTGCTTCTAATGCTTTTGCATCGTCAATTAGTCGCTGAGCCTCCTCTTCTTCTTTCGCACGAACAACGTACGTTCCGAATTTATAGATGGATTGTGGTGTCAGTCCTAAATGTCCCATTACTGGAATACCAGCTGTTAAAATTCGTCCAATAGATTCACTGATTTCTTGTCCACCTTCCATTTTAACGGCATGTCCACCGGTTTCTTTCATGATTTTAATCGCACTCGATAGCGCTTCCTTCGAATTTCCTTGGTAGGAACCGAAAGGCATATCAACAACCACTAAAGAACGTTTCACTGCACGAACAACGGAGGATGCGTGATAGATCATTTGATCTAAGGTAATCGGCAATGTTGTTTCATGTCCAGCCATGACATTTGATGCAGAATCTCCGACTAAAATCACATCGATTCCAGCTTCATCTACAATGCGTGCCATTGAAAAGTCATAGGCCGTTAACATGGATATTTTTTGACCCGCATTCTTCATTTCATGAAGCGTGTGCGTGGTTACTTTTTTTACGTTTGAATGAACTGACATAGTTTCGTTTATCCAGCTGACGGATTCCAATGGAACCAAACAATCAGCGTCATTTGAGCAAAATTAAGGCTTAATCTTTGAATCTACTAATTCGCAAATACGGCGCTGTATTTACAAGGAATTCAAATAAGAATCTACGTTTGTTTGAATGCGGCGTGTAATGTCTGAAGTTTCTGACTTCACAAATGAATTACCGGTGATTTTCTCATAGAGCTCAATGTATCGATCCGTGATTGTTGAAACGAATTCATCTGGCATAAAGGGCATTTGTTGTCCATCTAAACCTTGGAAATCGTTTTCAATCAACCATTGACGAACGAATTCTTTGGATAATTGTTTTTGTGCTTCACCATTCGCTTGTCTTTCCTCGTATCCATCCTTATAAAAGTAACGAGATGAATCAGGCGTATGGATTTCATCAATCAAGATTACTTCGCCATTTCGAATCCCAAATTCGTATTTCGTATCTACTAAAATCAATCCGCGAGCAGCAGCCATTTCTGTTCCGCGTTGAAACAATGCACGCGTATACGCTTCCATTTTTTCATAAATCGCTTGTGGAACAATTCCTTTCGCTAAAATATCCTCTCTCGAAATATCTTCGTCGTGACCTTCTTCCGCTTTCGTTGCCGGCGTAATAATAGGTTCAGGAAAACGGTCGTTTTCCTTCATTCCTTCTGGAAGCACCACTCCGCACAAAAGGCGTTTTCCCAATTTGTATTCTCTGGCTGAATGTCCAGCAAGGTAACCACGAATGACCATTTCAACACGAACGGGTTCACATGCTAAACCAATGGCTACACTTGGATCCGGTGTGGCAACTAGCCAATTTGGAACAATGTCTCTGGTTGCATCCAAAAACATAGTTGCTACTTGATTCAATACCTGTCCCTTAAAAGGAATTCCTTTTGGTAAAATATGGTCAAATGCAGAAATCCGATCAGAAGCCACCATGACTAACAAACCATTATCTAAGGTATACACATCACGTACTTTACCATGATAAACGTTCGTTTGTCCTTTGAAAGTAAAATTTGACTCTGTTATTGCGTTCATTCTTTTTTTTCTTTTAGTTCTTTTTGTGTTTTTGCCTCTATTTCTGCTTTATCGAATGCTTCGATAATTTTCTTTACTAATCGGTGTCTTATGACGTCACTTTGTCCAAGTCTAATCACGCTGATTTCATCCACATCCTTCAATACATCTAAAGCATAAGCTAATCCTGAACGCTGTTTACTTGGTAAATCAACTTGGGACATATCTCCTGTAATGATAAACTTTGCCGTCATCCCCATGCGTGTCAAAAACATTTTCATCTGCATTTGGGTCGTGTTCTGCGCCTCATCCAAAATGACAAACGCCTTATCTAATGTACGTCCACGCATAAACGCAAGTGGTGCAATTTCAATGACACCAAATTCAATCATATCAGCTAACTTCTCTGCTGGAATCATGTCACGTAATGCATCATACAAAGGCATCAAATACGGATCCAGTTTTTCTTTTAAATCTCCAGGAAGGAAACCAAGGTTCTCACCTGCCTCGACTGCTGGCCTAGTTAAAATGATGCGTTTGACTTCTTTCGCTTTCAATGCACGAACTGCTAAAGCAACAGCTGTGTATGTCTTGCCTGTTCCGGCTGGACCTACCGCGAATACCATATCGTCCTTATCAACCGCCTGAACCATTTTCTTTTGATTCACCGTGCGTGCCTTTATTTTTGCTCCGCCGTTACCATGAACCAAAATCTCCGAACCATCATCACTTGACAGCAATTTTGAACCGTCTTCCAACATCAAATTATCGATATTGTTTTCCGTTAAATGATTGAACTTATGGTAATGTTGGACAAGTAAATTGAACTTTCGTTCGAATTCGTCCATTACTTCTTCATCACCATTCAGGGAAATCATATTTCCACGCGCTGTGATTTTCAACTTCGGAAAGAAGGTTTTGATGTGGCGCAAATTTGCATCGTTAACACCAAAGATTTCCGCGGGATTCAATCCGTTAATTTCGATATGTCGATTTCCTATATTCAATTTATTTTAGTGTATGTTCAGGGGTGATACTCTAATTTAGATTACTTTTGGTAAAATTATAAATTTCTGCGGACACTGATTTCTGTTTGACATGCAAATCGTAACACTTACTTCAGATAATGGACTTCAAGACTACTACGTAGCCGCAATTAAGGGTGCCATTTTAAATCAAATGCCCCAAGCATATGTTGTCGACATTTCTCACAACATTCGTCCGTTTGATGTGGCTAACGCTGCTTTTCAACTGCGTTGTTGCTTTCAAGATTTTCCAAAAGGGACTATTCACATTATCGGAGTAGATGGTGAACCGGTTTTAACTGGTGACAAATTGAGCTTCCCAACGATCATGTTTTTTAAAGGTCAATATTTCATTTCCAATGACAACGGATTCTTCGGTTGCTTTCTAGATGAAGAACATCCAGATGAACTATACCAGTTTTCAGATATTGTTAATCATCCTGAAATGGTGAAATTTCCAACGAAAAATTGCTTTATTCCACTTGCGAAAAGAATCGCGGAAGGAGAGTCAATCGGTAGTTTTGCCAAACCAACGAATGCTTACAAACGAGCATTTATGCAAAAACCGGTTATTGAAAACCTCATTATTCGTGGAAATGTCATTCATGTGGATAGCTATGGGAATTTAATCACGAATATCCGTAAAGCAGATTTTAATCACTTCGGTGAAAAAACACCTTTTACCATCAAGTATTTAAACAAAGAATACTACATCGACGAGATCAACGAAACATATAACAATGTGACTATGGGTGAACGTGTTGCACTTTTTAATAGCAGTCAATTACTTGAAATCGCGATTAATCGCGGTGCAAACGGCAGTACCGGTGGAGCAAATAAGCTCTTTGGTATGAGACAAGGAGATCCGGTGCATGTTGAATTCACACCAAAAGGATCTAAAGAGGACATTGTATCACTTTTTGATTAATTCCATGATTACCCGTGTCGTTAAGTTGGAATTCCAACAAGAGCAAATAGAAACCTTTTTATCTCACTTCGAACAAGTAAAATGGTCAGTTGCCACCTTCCCAGGTTGTCGTGGCATGAAATTGATTCAGGATATAAAAAATCCATGTGTCGTTATGACATACAGCATTTGGGAAAATGAAGAAGCACTTGAAAATTACCGTATTTCCCCTCTTTTCCAATCCATTTGGCCTACCATTAAACCATGGTTCTCTGCGAAACCAGAAGCATGGAGTTTAGTGGAATACTTCGATGGATTTCAATGACTTAAATTCCGCAAAAGTCAAAAAATTTGAATATTTATTGGATAACCGGTAATTAAGTATACCTTTACCGAAATTAATTTATTACAAAATGAGTAGAGGAACAGTAAAGTTCTTTAATGAATCTAAAGGATTTGGATTTATTATCGAAGACGACACGAACAAAGAATATTTTGTTCATGTTACAGGATTAATCGACAAAGTCAAAGAAAATGACGAAGTTGAGTACGATTTACAAGAAGGTCGTAAAGGTTTGAATGCAATCAATGTAAAAAAAGCATAGTAGTACATTCTCATCATGAAAATCCCGCCTCTCGCGGGATTTTTTTTTGATCTATATTTTCCTATCAAGCAATTTCAAACTCTGTTCATCGTACGGGTAAAATCCTTATTTTTGAGGATTGAAATCATCATATGCGCGCATTATTTTTTAAGGAAATCAATAGTTTTCTAAGTTCTATTATTGGATATGTGTTTATCCTTATCTATTTAATTGCCTCTGGACTTTTTCATTGGGTTCTTTCGTACAACACGAATCTACTTGAAGGAACGGAAGCAGACATGATTCCCTTCTTCAATTTATCTCCAGTCATTTTCTTTATTTTGATTCCGGCCATCACCATGCGTTCAATCGCTGAGGAAAGAAGAACCGGGACGATTGAATTACTACTAACACGACCAATTTCGGATTTCAAACTCGTTTTCGCTAAATACCTCGCTGGTGTAGCATTACTCGTTGTGGCCATCATTCCAACCATTATTTATTTCATTTCCATGTATTACCTTGGGAAACCAGCAGGAAATATTGATGCAGGTGCAACCATGACATCCTATGTTGGACTCATTTTACTTGGCGCAGTATTTGTTTCCATAGGTATTTTCGCCTCATCACTCACCAATAGTCAAATTGTTGCGTTCATTCTAGCGATGTTCTTGTGTTGGGTGTTTTACGATGGTTTTAACTTGTTAGGTAATTTTAGTCAATTTGGTGGACTTGATTACTTCATTAAGTATGTTGGAATTGCGTTTCATTACGATTCCATTAAAAAAGGTGTCATAGATTCTGGTGACATCATCTATTTCATTTCCCTCAATACGCTGTTCTTATTCGCTTCTTTAACAGTGATAAAAACATTGAAAAAATAACATGAAAAAGAATCTCACAAAAGGACTTTTCAACTGGACAGTTCTCGCACTTGTTGGTGTAGCGATTGTGCTCGTAAATATTATTGGTTCATTGATCTATTACAAGATCGATATGACCAAGGATCAACGTTATTCATTAGCGAATAGTACCGAAAACTTCTTGTCTAACAAAGATAATTTCGAAAACAGAATCAGCATTCAAATCTATTTGGAAGGAAATATGCCTTCCGAAATAAAACACTTTCAAACAGCCTTAAAGGATAAACTACAGGATTTCAAACGCGTGGCAGGAAATCGCATCGAGTATTTATTCACGGATATCAATGTTGGATCCGAAGAGGAAGTGAATGCCATGCGTGCACAGTTGTACGATAAAGGAAAAGGAATCATGCCTTTGGAGATCTTGTACATGAAGGACGGTACACAAAGCAAAGTGATGCTGTTTCCAGGTGCAATTATGAGTTATACCGTTAATGGTATTACGAAGGAGAACATGGTACAATTCCTACCAGGTACGCAACCCGGACATCCAAACAGTTTGGAGGACATGGCGGAAATCATTGAAACGTCGTTGAACAACTTAGAATACAACTTGATTGCGAGTATGCGTCGTTTGACACAAGTGAATAAGCCAAGAATTGCTTTCCTTCAAGGGCACGGTGAATTGACTTACCAACAAACCATGCGTGCGAGAGCTCTTTTAGCGCCTTATTTCACACTATCCGATGTGAATTTATCTGATTCTATTGCCGCGTTAAACGAGATCGATGGTGTAATTATCGCTAATCCACGTATTCCATACTCGGACAGTAGCATGTACATTTTAGATCAATTTGTGATGCGCGGAGGAAAGTTAATGGTGTTCATGAATACGCTGCAACACGATGAGGATACGCTCATGGCGCGGGGAATGACTCATTCTATGAGGAAGAACATAAAATTGGACAGGCTTCTTTTCGATTATGGCATCAAGGTTCACGAAAATTACATGATGGACGTTCAATGTGCACCCAAAATTGTCCCTTTTGCTGAATCGACGTTTATTCCATGGTTTTTTCACGTAATGGCAACTCCGTCAAAGCACCCAATCACTCGAAATGTAGATCCAATATTGCTGAAATATGCAAACGAAGTCAGTTTCGTGGATTTACCGAATGTCAAGCAAACAAGCCTACTTACGTCCTCAACAAACTCCATTCCATCTGGACTTCAACCATTTGTTAATCTGGGCTTGCCTTTGAATTATGGCAAATCTCCAAAATTAGTGGACAATCCAGAAGACGAGATCAATAAAGTCTGTCTTGGTGGAATGGTCGAAGGTTATTTTAGTTCCCACTACAACAACCGACTCCCGCCTGAATTTGTAAAAAACCTTCCGAAGAAATATGCGTTTCAAGCAAAAAGTCAAAAAGAAGGAAAGGTATTACTAATAGGGAATGGAACCTTCTTCGCCAACACTTATGATTCTATGCCTAATCCAAAAGGATTGAACTACTTGTACCGCCCGAATGGTTTCAATGAATTAAAAATGGATTACGACTTATACCAACGTCGCATCTCACTTTACTACGGAAATCAAGAGTTTTTTCAAAACATTGTCGATTACATGATGGGAGATAATTCCGTTCTTGACATCCGTAGTCGTCAGATCGACATCAAGGAAATTGACAAGGAAAAGGTGACGAAATTCGCTGGATTCTACAAAACAATCAACATGCTTTTACCACTTGGAATTATTATTCTACTCAGCATGCTCATGAACTACATTCGAACTCGTCGTTACGCAAGAAAATAATCCTCCATGAAAAAAATCAGTATCCTCCTCTCTTTAGTCGTAGTGTTAGTCGTTCTCGGATGGTTTGCGATAGACTTAACGCGCAAAGACGGCGCAAGTGACTCAGAATTCATTGAATTTGCGGTAAAAGACACGAATTCAGTTACTAAAATCATCATCTCTGATGCTTTTTCAAATACTTTCACGTTGGTGAGAAAAGGAGATGAATGGACCGATCAAAATGGCGCTTGTATTATGCAGTCAAGCGCTCATTACATCCTCGAAGCACTCGGTAACATTTCTTTGAAGGGATATTTATCCGAAAAAAGCCATAAACAATTTATAAAACTGATGTCTGCAAGTCATACCAAAGTGGAAATTTTCCAGGATGGCGAATGGACAAAAACGTGGTACATCGGACCATCTGCACAAGATCATAATGGACAAATCATGTTGTTGGAAACAGCTGACGGCGGTAAGAGTTCTAATCCAGTGATGATGCAAATTAAAGGAATGGCTGGTATCATTGAACCTCGTTTCTTTGCTGACCCAAGAAAATGGGCGTGCACAAACATATTCGAGCTAGAAATGGAGCAAATTGCCAGTATAGATGTCAAATATCCTCAAGAAAAACACCGCAATTTCCATATAACAGCGACTGGAAATCGTTTCAAATTGACTCAAAATGGTAAAAAAATACCTGCAGTGGATACCTTAAACATTTACCGTTATTTGCAAGGATACAAGAAAATTCACTTTGAATTAGCGAATTACGAATTAAGCAAAAAACAATGTGACAGCCTAAAACGTTCTTCACCATTTTGTGTGCTTACAGTAAAGGAAAAACAAGGTCCCGCAACAAAATTGCGTATGTTTAAAATCGCAACGAAGGAAGCACAACGCAACGAATTTGGAGAGATGGAGAACATGGACATGAATAAGTTCTGGTGTCAACTACCGAATGGAGAATTGGTGAAATGTCAATATTTTGTTTTCAATCCACTGATTATGGGACATGTGTTCTTCCCAGGAATGGAATTGAATTTTCCGAAATAGATCCGCTATACGGTTCTAAACAAATTGCACAACCCTTGCGCAGTAGTAATTTTTTACTGCGGGAAATCTAGATAAATCAATCTTCGGTTTCTTAAAATGAAAATAATGTTTTCTGTCCTCTAGAATTGGAAGGTAAGTTTTCTTGATAAAAATGGCCTTTTAAGCAACTTTACACTACAATTTTGCGTTAAGGCTAATACCTAAACTACTAGCTACCTAAATGCGCATACTATTCGCTGTATTTCTACTTGCATTCACGTTTTTTTCGCGTGCGCAAACACCTACAGCTAATTTTACAGCAAATCCTTTGGTGGTGTGCGTTGGTGTCCCGGTCAACTTTACAAATACATCGATTCCCAATGGTACAAGCGCCATTGTTTCAAATGCTTGGGATTTTGGAGATGGTGCACTTTCAACACAGGTTAGTCCATCTCATGCATTTACCACAGCTGGTACGTTTACCATTACTTTAGTCGTAACAAATTCAGTTGGTAATGTGGATGCTGAAATAAAAACAGCATTTGTCACTGTAAATCCCTTACCTATTGTTGCTTTTTCTGTTAACGGTTTGGGATGTACCGTTCCTCTTACCTTGTCTTATGTCAATAATTCTTCCAGTGGAGCGAATTTTAGCAATGCTTGGAATTTTGGGAATAGTCAGAACTCAAGTGCCGCGAATCCACCGAATATTACCTATAATTCCGCTGGAAGTTATACCATCACTTTAAACGTGACGAATACAAGTACCTCTTGTGTCGCAACAAGCACACAAAGTATTCAAGTAGCGAATTTTCAAGCTGGAATTACCGCACCTACTTTTGGTTGCGTTGGACAAGCTATTTCATTTCAAGATAATTCAACGGCGGGAGCCAATGCATGGAATTGGAATTTTGGAACCCAGGGAAACAGTTCCTTAGAAAATCCTTCATTCGCATTCAACGCACCCGGAACCTATACCGTGCAATTGACCTCGCAAAACACGAGCTCAGGTTGTACCTCAACGATTACACAACCCATTACCATTCAAGCCAATACCAATCCTATTTTCAGTGCGAATCCGATTACCAACTGTGCACCAGGATCCATCCAATTTACCAGCAGTACAACGATACCAGGTACGTATGTTTGGACCTTTGGAGATGGTCAAACATACACTGGCTTAACACCACCGCCTCATATTTATACTCAAAGTGGCTTGTATGATGTCACACTAAGTTTAACTACAGCAGCTGGATGCACAGGTTCAACGACTTTAAATGATTATATAAATATAACGAATGTCCAAGCTGGATTCTATGCTATTGATACAGCCGGCTGTGATCCACTCGTTGTCAATTTCATTGATACTTCGTTCACACCTTCGAATCCGATTGTTTCTTGGCAATGGAACTTCGGAAACGGTCAAACGTTCAATGGTCATTTCCCTCCAGCACAAGCGTATCAAGTTGGTGTATACGATGTTCAATTAATCATCACGACCCAATCAGGCTGTACAGATACGATTATTAAAAACGATTATGTGACGGTGGGACACATCGACTCAGTAAGTTTCACCTACACCCCGTTGATTGCTTGCTCCAATGACGATGTAATATTCACCAGTTCAACGTATATCTCAGTACCGCACAATGCCAATGAAGTCACGTATTTCTGGGATTTTGGAGACGGAACATCCATTGATCAGAATCCAACACACCAATTTGAATCAGATACTGGCTATTTCGACGTTACATTCATAGCAGACTTTAGGGGATGTAAGGATACGTTTATCGTCGAAGATGCCGTTTATATTCTAGCGCCAATCGCCCAGTTTTCACCGAGTGCCTCTTTGTTTTGTAATCCAAGCTCCTTTCCTGTAAACGTAGCAATCGATGACAATTCCATTCACGGTGTACTTTCTGACAACGTGGACATGCATTATGAGTTCTTTGACAATACTCCAAATGTGAATTTCACCAACGCCCAACTCGATGTCCCCAATGGCGGAAATACCAGTCATACGTATTCGACCTATGGGACATACAACATTGAACAGGTCATACACAACTACACCACTGGCTGCTCGGACAGCATTACATCGACCATCACCATTTCTCAGCTTGCCAGTCAGTTCACCATGTCCAACGACACTGTCTGTAACGGAACCGCAATTAACTTGACGGATATCAGCACATCATGGAGTGGAGCTACAGGATCACATCCGGTAAGTAATTGGTTTTACAACATGGGGAATGGTCAGTTTATCAATAATGCGCCGAATATTTCCTATACCTATCCCGCCCCGGGAAATTACACCATTTCTCACCTGGTAACGAATAGTGTGGGGTGTTCATCAACAGCCACACAAACTGTGAAAGTCGTGAACAAGCCTATTGCAGGAATTCTCGCAGATGCTTACAGCGGATGCTCACCATTTACCGTTCCATTCACCAATACGTCCTTTAGTCTAGCTAATGGACTCCCTCTGAGTTCATTTAGCACCAGTTTTTCGGACGATAATTCCACGATAGTTACGAATAACGTCAACCAACCCATCGTTCATACGTTTTTTGGGGAAGGTGCCTACGCTGCGACGATTATAGCAACGGATATTTTCGGCTGTACTTCCCTGCCAACTGGAGTTACAATTACTATTACGAAACCGACATCAGACTTTGACATCGATACGGTTTTATGTGATTTGGATTCGAATCTAACGATCAACCAATCTACAGGAATAGGTAATTTAAGTTATGAATGGTTTCTAAATGGCTCAATGATTGGAACGAGTATAGATACACTTGTTACCTTAACCAATCCAAATAACGGACAATTGTCAAATTCGCACATTTTAACACTCATCACGACCGATGGAAACGGCTGTAAAGACACCTTGAATCGCAACTTGATCATGTCCACACCGCTCGCCATTCCGAATTTCTTTTTCACCGGCGCTATTCCAAATGCAAACGGAGAATACGATTGTCCACCCATTTTTTGCAATTTTCAAGATTCCTCCTTCTCCTATGGTGATATTACCGGTTGGAATTGGTCCTTTGGGAATGGTAACAACTCCATACTTCAGAATCCATCGAATACACTTGTGACTAATGGATCCTTTGATTTAAACTTCATTGTGACTGATCAATATGGTTGTACAGATGACACAACGATTCTTGACTACATTTCAATTGGCGGTCCGATGGGTACACCAAATTGGCTGCAAGATGCAACGATTTGTGCACAAGGAGCGCTATTTTACTTGACGAATGTTTCTAACATCGATAGTTTAGTTTGGAATCTTGGTGATGGCACCATCTACTCAGATTCTTTGAATTTTAATTACTTCTACGCAACACCGGGAACGTATCAACCAAGCATTACCATTTTCGACTCCGTTGGGTGTCAGATTCTTTTACCTTTGGATCCAATCACGGTAAATGACGACGATTTGGACGCCTTTTTTGTTCCAAATCCAGTTTATGCAGACATAAACGGCATTATCAATTTCAATGACCAATCGACCTTTACGAATGCACCGATTGTCAGTTGGACTTGGAATTTAGATACAGACTCCACCTTTACGTGGAATTCGAACACAGCGCCAACTACGTCCTTTTCACAAGGAGGACCACATGTTATCACACTCACGGTTGTGGATCAATTAGGATGTGTTTCCACCTACGAAACGACAGTTTTCGTCAGCGATCCTGACATTTGGGTACCAAACGTGTTTACTCCAAATGGGGATGGTGTCAATGACTTCGTCGTACTGCCCTATCCAGCTTTTAAATCGTATGATATCATGATTTTCAATCGCTGGGGTAATTTGGTCAGCATTTTAGAGGATCAAACCGGTGTAGCGGCTTGGGATGGACTTTCGACCGATGGAAAACCACACACGGATGGTGTTTATTTTTACTTGTTAAACGGCGTCATGCTAGGCGGAACCGAAGTCAAAAAACAAGGATTTATCACCTTGATTCGCTAATCTTAAAGTTACGAGTAAAGATTATTCATTGCATCCAACCAAGAAGTAGTTATACCGCAGCAGAGCAGGATTGTGTTCATTCAATCGACGTGTGAGGTCTTCAGTATAGCCTGTATACTTACATTTTGCCTTTTCCGAATATAATACATACACAAAATACATCTCATAAAAAAAACCCCAACGTTTCCGTCAGGGTTTCTGCTAGTGGTGCCTCCAGGAATCTCCGCCGCGGCGGACCAGGGACTTTAATATCCAGTCTTTTGCTTAATGTAATCTCGCCCTTTTCCTGTTTTTATTTCTTTTTCTCGGATGATTGCTTCTTTTATAGTGGAGAATTCCTCCACATGTATCAAAACCCAAGGACCTTTTCCTTTTGTGAACTTGCCTAATAATCCCTGATTGTGTTCATTCAATCGACGTGTGAGGTCTTCAGTATAGCCGGTATACTTACATTTTGCCTTTTCCGAATATAATACATACACAAAATACATCTCATAAAAAAAGTCCTGACGTTTCCGTCAGGACTTTGGCTAGTGGTGCCTCCAGGAATCTCCGCCGCGGCGGACCAGGGACTTTAATATCCAGTCTTTTGCTTAATGTAATCTCGCCCTTTTCCTGTTTTTATTTCTTTTTCTCGGATGATTGCTTCTTTTATAGTGGAGAATTCCTCCACATGTATCAAAACCCAAGGACCTTTTCCTTTTGTGAACTTGCCTAATAATCCCTGATTGTGTTCATTCAATCGACGTGTGAGGTCTTCAGTATAGCCGGTATACTTACATTTTGCCTTTTCCGAATATAATACATACACAAAATACATCTCATAAAAAAAGTCCTGACGTTTCCGTCAGGACTTTGGCTAGTGGTGCCTCCAGGAATCGAACCAGGGACACAAGGATTTTCAGTCCTTTGCTCTACCAACTGAGCTAAGGCACCAGCTATTGGTGGGGCAAATTTAACACTTTTTTTTATTTCTAATCAAAAAGTCGAGTAAATTTCTTTGAAAGCTACTTAACTTTGTGTCATGCGCGACGAAACAACTGCCTATTTATTGGATGCCGGGAACACACACGTGAAACTCGGATCGGTGGAAAATAGCATGATTTCACGTGTTAAACGCTTCGATTTGAGCTCTTTTCCTTGGAATGAACTCAATGGTAACATTCCCATCGTGATATCGTCTGTGCTTTCAGAGGAATGGAAAAAACCTTTGGAAGAATTTTTTCATAACAAGATTTACATCAATGCTCAAATGAATTTGCCTTTCAAAATGGACTACCTAACTCCCGAAACATTGGGAATAGACCGACTGTGCAATATGGCAGCAGTGTCCAGCCGTAATCCAACGAAAGCAAAATTAGTTGTTGATATGGGAACCTGCATCAAATTTGACTTCATGAGTTCAATGCGAACGTATGAAGGTGGATCCATATCTCCCGGATTAGAAATGAGAGCTAAATCCCTGCAAACATTTACTGCAAAACTACCGATGATTCCAGTTCTTTCATCCGCGCCACTCATTGGAAAAAACACGAAGGAATCGATTGAAAGTGGTGTATTTAATGGATGGAAAGCCGAAATCAGCCAATTAATCCAACTGTACCAAACAAAATTCCCTGAATTAGACGTTTACCTCACGGGAGGAGACGCGCGATATTTTGATTTCGAGCAAAAAAGTAACATCTTTGTACTCGAACATTTAACCCTAGAAGGAATTCTAGAAATTTACCGTCTGAATGAAGATTCTCTTTAATTTCCTTATCCTTTTTGTTTTCTCACAAACTTGGTCGCAATCTACTACCAATCAACCTGCTTCCTACTATGGACTTGGTGAAAGTTCAGCACAAAACCATGGCGTTTTCGATGCATTGGGTAAAAACACCATCAACGTGTTTGACTCCACCATTTTGAATTTTTACAATCCAGCAACATACAACACGCTCAGTACCGGAAATACTCTTTACTCGTATGGAATTCAAACAAGAATTTCTAATTATTCTGAGCAAACCAAAACGCAAGTTGGATTTACCGGAATGATTGATCACATTGCTATCGGTGTACGCATCAAAAAAAATATGGGACTCGCTTTCGGATTAAAACCTTATTCTGCCAGAGGATACCAAATTACCGACAAATCTTTTACAGGATTTGACTCATTGGAATACACGTACAAAGGTAGCGGAGCTATTCAGGACTTGTTCTTAGGCTATTCATACGGACTTGTTTATCGTCCCAAAACCAAACTATCGATCGGTGGTAATGCTTCGTATTTATTTGGGACAGTAACCAATGAACGTCAAGCAAAATTAATCGCTTCCGGTTCCAATCAAGGTGGAATAAACATCAACTCCATGATTATACGTTCGTTTCACTACGAACTTGGAGCCTATTTTCAACAACAAATTGGGAAAAACCATTTAATCAGTATAAGTTCAGTTTATCTCCCGAATCAAACCATTACCGGTGATTATCAAGATGAATTTTACACCGCATCAAACATTAACTCTAGTTCAACTTATGACACCATCGCGTTTAGTCGTAGTCGCATTCACTTGTTGAATTCATCCACGTTAGAACTCGGTCTTAACTACAGCATTCTGCTTCCAAGATGGAAACGTGAAACAAGAGAACTTCATCCAAAATTGAGTCTAATGGCGTCCATTTATCAATTTGGTGCACTTGATCACAATGCTCATGATTTAATTCCTGACTTCGGAATGACCTCGTTTCAACGTCTTTCTTTCGGTGCTCAATTTAGTCCAGAGTCCCGCTTGATGGAAAACATTTCTACCTTGAAGGGATTAGAGAAAATGACTTATCGCATTGGTTACTACACACAATCTCTGCCATACACTACTAATGCAATTCAATACCAAGAATCTGCTGTGAGTTTTGGATTAGGACTTCCTATTATGGCTCAAATGTCAGCTTCCTCTGTTAACTTCAGTGTTAATTTGGGTTCTCGTTCGAGCAATCAAAGTTTCGGAATACAAGAGAAATTTGCTTCCGTAAATCTAAGTTTAATACTTGCACCTTCCAATTTTGACAAGTGGTTCAGACAACGAAAATTGGATTAATCAGTTTACTGAGTCTTTTTCTAGTGGGACTTATCTCCTGTGAAAATGATTTAGATGCCATCGAGCGTATTAGCTTTGATGCACATTCTCCCGATGAAACAACAAAAAACCTCAAGATGATATACGCGGACGAAGGATATGCCCGTGTAGAGATTTTTGCTGCATTGGCCGAAACGTATCGTGGAAAAGAAGAAATCACTAAGATAAAGGACAGTTTGAAAGTTCATTTTTTCAATGAGAAAGGTGAAATCGTTTCAAAACTTACCGCCCTTTATGGTGAAATAAACAACACAAAAGGAACACTGATGGTCAGAGACTCGGTCAGACTCTACAACTACGAAAAGAAGCAAACACTAGAAACAGAAGCACTATTTTGGAACCAAAAAGATAGTACAATCTATTCTAAATCCTCGGTAAAGGTCCGCTCTCCCAAAGGCACCCTATTTGGTGAAGGCATCAGAACCAAGCAGGACTTTAGTAAATATGAATTAATTAAACCCGTTGGGAAATTCCAATTGGAAAACGAACTTGAATTCAAATAACATGAACCTATACAACACCATCATGAGCTACTTCTGGTTAGCAGTAGCAAGCGTTTCTTTCGTTACGGTAACATACTTATGTTTCACGGAAGGATTTGAAAAATATGCATCCAATTATGTTTTCTCATTCATCGCACTCGCAACGTTTTTCGTGAAACGCTGGATGATGAAACGCGTGGGAAATCACCAACAATTCCTAAAGGATAAATCCAAGGGACAAGAAGGGTAATTTCCTTTGTTAGTGTAACAAAAACAAACAAAACGAGTCTTAACTCTTTATGAAAGTATTCTCTCTCATCTTCTTCCTCTTACTTGTAAATGGACTTTTCGCTCAGAATTTTGTCCGTGGAAAGGTCGTTGATGAGCGAAAATCACCAATCCCATTCGCTAAAATTTACGTGAAAAACACCGCGGATCAACGCACAGTTGCCGCTGTCGATGGGTCATACGAACTTTCTCTAATGCCTGGAGAGTATTTCTTGGTGATTTCTGCGTTGGGTTATCAAGATAGAGAAACGTATATCTCCATCAGTAACGTAGATCTTCAACGAGACATTCAGTTATTCCCTGAAAAAGAACAGGACTACAAAGAAATCGTCGTGAATACCAAAAAAGGAAATATTGGACGAGAAATCATGCTCGAGGTAGTCAAGCGCAGAGAGCAAATGAATCCGTGGAATTATGCACATGCCGTTGATGTCTATATTAAAGCAAGCGAACAGAAGGACATCAAAATAAAGGAACAAAAAAATAAAAAAGAGAACAAAGACGAACCTGAAGACGCAACAGTCACGGCAGATCCATTGGAAGCAAGTTTACCAAAAGCGCCAGCTTGGGTTGACAACATGAATCTTTTGGAGGTGCAGCTAAAACGTAATTATGCGCCCGGAAACAAAGTCAAAGAAATTCGAAATGCCTACACACTACATGGGTCCGATCGATCTTTGTATTACACAACAACGGTTAAATCCAATTTTAACTTTTTCGAGAATTTATTACACTTGGATGACTTACATCAAACACCAGTTAGCTCACCCATTTCGGTTCCTGGAATCCTTTCCTACAAATATAGACTGGAAGAAACCTATGTGGAGAACGGTCAAACCATTTGTAAAATTAAAATCATTCCAAGAAACACCGCCACCACCACATTAGAGGGATACATCTATGTGATAGACTCCTTATTTCTCGTTCAGAAACTTCAGCTAACGATGAACAAAGGAAACTTGCTGATTTATGATCATTTTGAAATTGACCAAACATTTTCGATTGTTGGTGATACCATGTGCGTTCTTGACAAACAAGTCTTAAGCTATGGTGTAAAATACAAAAACGAAACGTCTGCTTGTCAAACAACCGCACTCTTTACCAATTACAATTTCGACCCAGAATTCAGCAAAAAATTCTTTAATACTGAATTAGCGGTAACAACAAAAGAAGCATACGAGCGTGATACAAATTACTGGTCATCTGCACGTCAAACCAGCCTTAGTCCAGAAGAACAACGATTTATTATTATCAAGGACAGCATTCGTGATTTTTACAATCGAAAGGAATACCTCGACTCCGTCGATAAGATATTCAATAAAATTACAGCACTCAAGATTCTTTGGCTTGGAGTAGATCACCGAAATCGGGAGCAAAAAATTCAGTGGTCTCTTGGTTCTGTTGCGACACTAATACAGCCTTTTGGGTTAGGTGGGCCAAGACTGAATCCGAGTTTTGACTATTTCAAAAAATGGAAAGATGAACGCTCTTTGGAGACTTATTCTCGGATCTCGTACGGATTTTTAAATAAAGATGTGAAAGGCGATACTTGGTGGCGTTACCGATTTGATCCCTTTCATTTTGGATTTGTCCGCTTCGCAATTAACCATGATTTCGATGTCATCCGTGGCTACGACGCCATTACTCAAATTTACAAACGAGACAATTTCATTGAAGCAACGAAAATGACCTTGTCCGCAGACTATGAACTTTTCAATGGCTTTTACGCATACTCTTCCCTTGGATTTTCAGAACGAAGAAGTTTATCGGACTTTGAATTTCTAAATACAATTGACAACATTATTCCAAATAACGATCCGACGGATTTCAAACCGTATCAAACATTGATAGGTTATTTAGGATTCAGTTACACACCTAAACAAAAGTACATGCGTGAGCCCTACCGAAAAGTAGTATTGGGGTCAGCGTGGCCTACTTTTAGTGTGAATTATGAACGAGGTATTCCGAAGCTATTTGGAAGCGATGTAGATCATGAATACTTGCAGGTAGATGCCATGCAATCGTTCAAAATCTCCACCCTGGGAACAATGAATTACCGAATTTCAGTCGGGAAATTTCTCAGCGCGCGACAATTGTACAATCCAGATTATAAATACCAACGTAGAAGCGATCCTATTTGGTTCTCTAATCCACTTTACTCCTTCCAAGGACTCGATACGACCTTGCCTACGATTGATTACGTATTTCAAGCACACGTTGTTCACCATGACAATGGAGCCATCCTAAATAAGATTCCGTATTTCAAGAAAACAAGAATTGGTTTAGTTGCAGGAGCAGGAGCCATGTATGTCAAAGAATACGATTGGCAACATTACGAGATTCTTGGCGGACTGGAACGGAACTTCAAGATGTCTAGACGAAGATTAAGAGTGGGGATTTATGGTGTGATCTCTGATGGGAATCAAATCAAACCGACCTTTGACTGGAAGATTTCCTTTGCTATTCTAGATGACCGAAACATGAAATGGAATTTCTAATCTTCGGATTCGCTTGATTCTTTTTTCTTCGGGAAATACACTTTCTGTCTGATTAGTATCAAAATAACCCCTGTAGAAATACTAGCATCTGCCACGTTCCAAATGGCTGGAAATATTTGCTCTCCTCCTACACCTGGCATCCATTTTGGCCAATTGACGTTGAACTGAAACATGTCCACAACACTGCCTAACATAAATCCTTGATGACGGAGTTCAACTGGATAATTGAAACCATAATCTGTGCAAACCCCTTTTATTCCCGAACCGGAAAGTTGATTAAACGAATCACATGGATTTAACGTGAAAAAGTAATCATAGAACATCGAATCGATGAGGTTTCCTGTTGCTCCAGCAAGGATTAACCCGAAAACCAGTAAAAATTCAAGGCTCGCACCCTTTTTTGCTTGTTTCACTAAATAATAAACAATGAATCCAATGGCGATAAGACGAAATATACTGAGCGCAAGTTTGTGCCAAATACCGGATCCAAAAGTGGTTCCGAAAGCCATTCCAGGATTTTCAATGTAATGTAGTACAAACCAGTCTCCGAATAAGGCACGTGTTTGACCAGGTTCGAAACTTGTTTTTATATAAACCTTCATGAATTGATCGATGATCAACAGAATGGAAACCAATAGAAAAACGTACAAGAGTTTTTTACCCACTATTTTTGAGCGTTTTTTGCATCAATACTCATGGTTGCATGGGGAACTAAGCGAAGTCTTTCCTTCGGAATTAATGTTCCATTCACGCGACAAATTCCGTATGTTTTGTTTTCGATGCGCATCAAGGCAGCTTGTAAACTTTGAATGAATTTCTCTTGACGTGCAGCTAACTGAGCAACTTCTTCTCTCGAAAGTGTTTCAGATCCATCTTCCATCATATTAAAAGTTCTACCAGTGTCGTCTGTCCCGTGATCATCATTGTGAGACAAGGAACCTACTAACAGGGAATAATCCACTTGGGCTTCCTGTAATTTATTTAGAATCAATTCTTTGAACTCTGCGAGTTCAGCATCTGAAAACTTATTTCTTTCTTTAGTCATACCGGTAATCTTTCAAAATCATCCCCATTTGAGAATGAAAGCAAATATATCATTTTTAGTGAAAATCAAAAACCAAAAAAGAATTAATTTATCGTTAATTGAGTCATTTTGAACAATTCCATCGAGTTATTCACAATAGTACAAAGTGCCCGTCAGAAAAAAGTACCTTCGCTTTATGATTCGACTGTTTTTAGACAACCGAACAGCGGTTTTGTTACTATTACCTTTGCTCATTGCCCTTTATGTTCTTGGGGACATTCTTGGGGTGGAACAAGTCGCGTCAAACAGAGTAGATGGACTCTTTTTCAGTCAAACCACTACAAGCAATTTCTGGGTCTATTTCGGTCAATCATTTTTGATTCTGATCAATGCCGTTTTTCTTAATGCCGTTTTCAATAGTCATGAATTCCTCGATAAAAACACGTACATAATCAGTTTAATTTACGTGGTGCTCACTCCCATGTTTGTGCCCTTAAATCAATTTAACCCCGTTTTACTCGCTCACTTTTTTGTCATCGCAACGCTTGGAGCAATTTTCTACCTGAAGCAAAACTCCGATGGTAAAATGACCATTTTTAACGCGGGAATGTTGTTTAGTATGGCAATGACCTTGCTTCCCTATTTAAGCATTCTCATTCCCATTATTTTAATCATGATTGTGATCATACGTCCGTTTAATTGGCGAGAATTGTTCTTGTGTCTTGCAGGAATAAGCGTTCCCCTACTCTATTATTTTAGCTATCTATTTTTAACGGATGCACTTGTTTTCACCTGGAAATTTCCCGTTTGGCAACTTCATGATTTTCGCTTAGCATTGAATACCTACCCGATTGCCGGTCTGTATTTCATTCTCTTATTCATTAGTCTTTTAAGTCTAGGCGCTCGCATGGTGAAATCGTCCTTGCGATTGAAAAAACAAATCCAAATGCTTGGATTGATTTTTACAGCATTATTCCTATTGGGCTGTGTCGACTTTTATTTTTCAGGATCCCTACTCTATTTATCCCTGGCAATTATCCCTCTGACCTATTTTCTAACCTATGCCTTTTTAAGTAAACGATCAGGTATTCTTGCTAATATCTTTTTCTACATAGCACTTCTCTACTCTTTTGTGAAATTTTTCCTCAACTTCACACAGGAATGAGCGGTTTAAATGATTAATTTTGAACGATAATTTAAGATAAAATGAAATTTGGAGTTGTAACGTTTCCAGGATCAAATTGTGATCAAGACATGGTTTATGTTTTGAGTGACTTACTGGGTCAACAAGTTGAGCAATTGTGGCACAAAGATACCGACTTGAAAAAGGTCGATATGGTAATTATTCCGGGAGGATTCTCCTACGGAGATTACTTGCGTTCAGGTGCTATTGCAAAATTCTCACCGATCATGTCAGAAGTCATTCAACATGCGAATCGCGGTGGATACGTCATGGGGATTTGTAATGGATTTCAAATTCTTACGGAGTCAGGATTGTTAGAAGGAGCATTGCTTCACAACAATACGCAGAAATTCATTTGTAAAAATGTTTTCTTGAAACCTTCGAGTTCAAGCGCTGCTCCAAGCAAGGATCTAAACCAAAATCAAGCATACAAAATTCCAATTGCTCACGGTGAGGGTCGATTTTTCGCAAGTGATGATACACTAAAATCAATTCAAGATAACGATCAAGTTTTATTTCACTACTGTGACGAAAATGCTTCAATAACGGATGAATCGAATCCAAACGGTTCCATTCATTCCATTGCAGGTATTACAAACAAAAACAAAAATGTTTTTGGAATGATGCCGCATCCAGAAAGAGCAGCGGATCAACATCTTGGGAATAAAGACGGACTAGCTTTGTTTGAATCGATTTTAAATCATTGTTCATGAAAGTACTCTTACTAGGATCCGGTGGACGAGAACATGCACTCGCGTGGAAAATTGCACAAAGCTCCATTTTAGATGAACTTTTTATCGCACCAGGAAATGCTGGGACAAAAAAACATGGTAAAAATGTAGATTTGTCTCCAATAGATTTCGATGGAATTAAAGATTTCGTTATCTCTCAACAAATTGACATGGTCATTGTTGGACCAGAAGAACCGCTTGTAAACGGAATATACGATTACTTTCAAGCAGATGAACAACTTAAAAAAGTTGGGATTATTGGCCCAAGTAAATTTGGTGCCCAACTAGAAGGCAGTAAGGATTTCGCTAAAGCATTCATGGCGAGACATGCCATTCCAACTGCGAAATACGGAACATTTACCGCAGAAACAATCACACAAGGACTTTCATTCCTTGACGCCATGAAAGGACCATACGTACTGAAAGCCGATGGACTTGCTGCGGGAAAAGGAGTCTTGATTCTTTCAGATTTAGACGAAGCGAAAAGCGAACTCAAAAGCATGCTCCTTGATGAAAAATTTGGAGCAGCAAGTAGCAAAGTTGTCATTGAACAATTTCTTGATGGAATTGAACTTTCTGTTTTCGTTTTAACAGATGGCGAATCCTTTAAATTACTTCCGGAAGCAAAAGATTACAAACGCATTGGCGAAGGTGATACTGGACTTAATACAGGAGGTATGGGCGCCATTTCACCAGTTCCATTCGCAGATGCAAGCTTCATGGACAAAGTACATAATCGCATTATTGTTCCAACAATCAAAGGATTAAAATCAGAGAAAATCACCTACAAAGGATTTGTTTTCTTTGGTTTGATCAGCGTAAAAGGAGACCCATATGTGATTGAATATAATTGCCGAATGGGTGACCCAGAGACAGAAGTTGTTATTCCACGATTGAAATCTGACATCCTTGATTTATTTGAAGGTGTTGCAAGCAATACACTTTCCGAAAGAGATATTCAATTTATTGACAAAAGCGCCGCAACAGTCATGATGGTTTCTGGTGGATATCCAGGAGATTACGAAAAAGGGAAATCCATTTTTGGACTAAACAGCATCGTTGACAGCATCGTATTCCACGCTGGAACAAGTGCTGACGGACCATCCGTTCTTACAGCCGGTGGACGAGTACTTGCGGTTACATCTTATGGGAAAAACCTAGAAGCTGCCTTAGAGAAATCTTATGATTCCATTTCTAAAATTACCTACGACGGAGCTTATTACCGTAAGGACATCGGTCAAGATGTACGTTAACCCGCGGAAATTCATTCCAAAACTATGAGTGTAGATCTTATCATCATTCTCATTTCCATTCTTGCCTCTGCTTTCTTTTCAGCAATGGAACTAGCTTTTTTATCTTCAAACCGACTTCGGATTGAAGTAATGAAAAAAAACCGTTCGTTGAAAAGCAGAATTATTGGACTCTTCTTTCACCGTGAATCCACAATGATTGCTTCCCTATTAATGGGGAATAACATTGCATTAGTGATGTACGGAATCGCTGCAGCAAGGGTATTGAATCAATTTTTTATGGGACTAGGAATTTCGGATGAAGTACTTTTACTAGTTCTTCAAACGGTTGCTTCCACTATCATTGTGCTTGTTACAGCAGAATTTTTACCGAAAGCACTCGTTCAACTGAATCCAAATCGATTTCTAGATGTTACACTCGCACCCATGCTTGTTCTGTACATTCTATTGTATCTCCCAACACAATTTGTGCTATTCTTCAGCTACATCATTCTAAAATTATTCGGTTCCAGCCAAGAACAGTCCGCTCGCGTTTTTTCGAAGGTGGATCTCGAGCATTACGTGGATGAACTCAGTGCACGCATTAAGGATGAAGAGGAATTTAGCAACGAAATGCTCATCCTTCGTAACGCCCTTGATTTCACGAATATCAAAGCTCGTGACTGTATGATTCCAAGAACAGAAATAATTGGAGTAGAAATTGAAGATGACATCGAAGAGGTAAAACAACTACTCATTTCTAAAGGACTCTCCAAATTAATCGTTTACCGGGACGACATCGATAACATTATTGGATACGTCCATTCATTTGATTTATTCTCGAAACCTAAATCGATCAAACAAATTCTCAAGCCAATCAGTTTTGTTCCAACGGTAATTTCCGGAAAAGAATTATTAGAGAAATTCACGAAACAAGCGGGAAGTTTCGCAGTTGTCACCGATGAATATGGTGGAACTGCAGGCATCATCACCTTGGAAGATGTGATTGAAGAGATTTTTGGTGAAATTGAGGACGAACATGACAAAGAAATTTGGCTGGAAGAAAAAGTGAGCGATGTGGAATTTCTATTTTCCGCACGAATCGATATCGACTACTTAAATGAAACCTTTAAACTTTCATTAGAAGAATCGGAAGAATATGACACTCTTGCTGGATTAATCATTCATCACATTGAATCCATTCCTACACAAGGTGATAGTGTTCAATTAGAAAAATATAGATTAGTTGTAGAAGAGGTAAGTGATCGAAAAATTGAAACTGTTCGACTTTTTATTGAATCGTAATGAACTACACGCTTGGACTTCTTACACTGTTTATCAGTTCGTTCGTCTTTGCCCAAACAGACCTCAAACTTCCTTCTGAATTATCCGAAATTTCTGGATTAGAAAAATGGAATGATTCTACTTTAATCGCTATTAATGATGGCGGAAACGACCCCATACTTTTTTTACTCAATTTAAGCGGACAAATCACACGTAAAATTAGTGTGTCAAATGCAACTAACATCGACTGGGAAGCCCTAGCAATGGATGAAAACTACCTGTACATCGGTGATTTTGGCAACAATATGAATGAACGTAAAGACATGTGTCTTTACCGGGTCAATCGCAACGAAATTGCAACTTTGAACGAGGTGACAGCCGAAAAAATGTCCATTTCTTACCGAGAACAAAAGGAATTCCCACCAAAGGATCATGAACGGTATTTCGATGCAGAAGCAATGACCTACTTCGAAGGACAACTGTGGATTTTCACAAAGAACAGTACCAAACCTTTCGATGGCAAATCATTTATTTACATGGTGCAATTTGAAGCCAATCAAACGAAAATACTATCGAAAGTAACAGAGTTGAAATTGAATAAAACCTCGTATTTGAAAGATGCCATTACGAGTGCGTGTACGGATACTGATGACCATTCCATTGTACTCTCCACCTATAATCGATTGATGAAACTAGATTTTCCAAAACAGGGATTAAGCAAATCTAACCTCTACAAATATCCTCATATTCAACAAGTAGAAGCTTGTGCATGTTTAGGAGAACGTTCCTATTTCATCTCCAACGAGAATCATAAATTATTGGGGCCAGCTAAACTAAAACTATTAAAACTACCATGATCCAACTCTCTCAATACGAAGCTGTTATTTTTGATATGGATGGCGTTCTCATCGATTCCGAACCCTTGTGGAAAATTGCCATGGAAGAAGTTTTTCATTCCTTAGGATCCAAATTGACCAAAGCAGATTTTCAGAAAACCGTTGGTCTACGCATCGATGAAGTTGTTCATTTTTGGAATCATCATGAAAATTGGGGCGTCGAAAATGAACAAGATGTGGAAGAGGCCATTATTGTCAAAATGATTGAACTCATCGCTGCGAATGCCGCTCCGCTTTCAGGAGTGATTGAAACCCTCACCTACTTAAAGAATGTAGGAATGAAAATTGGACTTGGAACCTCATCATCTAGTAGACTCATTCAAGTTGTTCTTTCTGAATTAAACATTAAACACTTTTTTGACTTTACACACTCAGCAGAAACGGAAGCATACGGAAAACCTCATCCGGCCGTATACCTTACTGTGGCTCAACAACTACTTGTTTCCCCACACAAATGTTTGGTGATCGAAGATTCATTTAATGGGGTCATTGCTGGACTTGCTGCGAAGATGAAAGTCGTTTGTATTCCCGAAAAAACCCATTTCCCAAATCCGCGTTTGTCCGTAGCAGATTTTCATTTCGATACGATGAATGAATTCTTATTGGAAATACAGAAATAGAACTGAGCTCCATTTGGAATGCTTTTGTATTTTTGTAAGTAATGGAAGATTCATTTGATTACAGAGACGAGGCGGCACAAAATGGCGAACAGGAAATTGATAAAGTCCTGCGTCCCAAAACACTCAGTGATTTTGCCGGACAACCGACCGTAGTCGAAAACTTGGAAGTATTCGTCCGCGCTGCTCAACTCAGAAACGAACCATTAGACCATGTACTACTTCACGGACCTCCAGGACTAGGAAAAACTACTCTTGCAAATATTATCGCCAATGAACTTGGCGTTGGATTCAAAGTTACCTCTGGACCTGTACTCGATAAAGCCGGTGACCTGGCTGGATTACTTACAAACCTCGGTGTTGGCGATGTATTATTCATCGATGAAATTCACCGATTGAGTCCTGTAATCGAAGAATACTTGTACTCAGCCATGGAAGATTACGTGATCGACATCATGCTCGATTCTGGCGCGAATGCACGCAGTATTCAGATTAACTTAAATCCATTTACACTGATCGGCGCTACCACTCGCTCAGGACTACTCACCTCTCCACTCCGCGCTCGATTTGGCATCAATTCACGCTTGGAATACTACGATTCGAAAACACTTACTTCCATCGTTGAACGATCCGCACATTTGCTGCACATCGAAATCGATGAGTCAGCTGCCTATAAAATTTCCAGTAGAAGCCGCGGAACACCAAGGATTGCAAATGCACTTCTTCGTCGTGTACGCGACTTTGCGCAAATTAAGGGAAGTGGAAAAATAGATGAGGAAATCACCGAATTTGCTTTGAAAGCATTGAATGTCGATGAAAATGGACTGGATGAAATGGACATCCGCATCCTAAAAGTCATAATCGATAAATTTAGCGGTGGTCCTGTTGGACTCACAACAATTGCAACGGCAATCGGTGAAAATGCTGGAACCTTGGAGGAAGTATACGAACCATTCTTAATTCAAGAAGGATTCCTCATGAGAACACCGAGAGGAAGAAAAGCAACCGAGAAAACCTATCGTCACCTTGGAAAAGATATTGGCTGGACTCAAGGCGGGCTTTTCTAATTATTCCGAAGGTGGATTACAAGCAACTTATTACCAATAAAGCGCACGAACTTGGATTTTTTCATGTTGGATTTTCCAAAGCAGACTTTTTGGAAGAAGAGGCACCTCGTCTAGAAAAATGGTTAAACAATCATTATCAAGGTGAAATGGCATATATGGCAAATCATTTTGACAAAAGACTTGATCCAAGATTATTAGTTGATGATGCTCAAACGGTAATTTCCCTCCTGTTTAATTATTATACCGACCAACAACAAAGGGACCCTGAAGCACCGAAAATTTCTAAATACGCTTACGGAGAAGATTATCATTACGTCATCAAAGACAAACTAAAAGAACTTATTGCTTTCATACATGAAGAAATCGGGGAAGTCAACGGACGTGGTTTCGTGGATTCAGCCCCAGTAATGGACAAAGCATGGGCAAAGAAAGCTGGACTCGGATGGCTCGGAAAAAACAGCAATTTAATTCATCCGAAAAAAGGAAGTTTCTTTTTCATCGCGGATTTAATCTTAGACCTGAAGTTAGAGGCGGATGGCCCCATAAAAGATTATTGTGGAACATGTACAAAGTGTATTGATGCTTGTCCAACAGATGCCATCATTGAACCCTATGTCGTCAATGGATCGAAATGCATATCCTATTTAACCATCGAATTGAAGGACGAACTCTTGCCGAAAGAATTTGAAGGAAAAATGGATAACTGGATGTTCGGCTGCGACATTTGTCAAGATGTTTGTCCATGGAATCGGTTTTCCGTTCTCCACGACGAACAACGTTTTGAACCTCATCCAGATTTGCTTGACTTGAAAAAACAAGATTGGCTGGATCTCCAAGAAGAAGGATTTCAAGTACTTTTCCAACGAAGTCCCGTTAAACGCACAAAGTACAAGGGATTAAAACGAAACATTAGCTTCCTGAAAATTGGATAGTTTTCACGCTTTCCGTGTTGAAAATTCTATGATCAAAGGTGTTTTCATCCGTGTAAGTTTTTAACTTTGTTGGACATGAGAAAAGTCAGCTCGAACCTACATTACCTTAACAATTGAACATGGAACAGAAAAAAGAAGTCATCATTATTGGAGCTGGATTAGTTGGTTCTCTTTGGGCAGTTTACCTATCGAAAGCAGGATACAATGTGACCATTTATGAAAGACGCTCTGATATTCGAAAAGCAGAGATAAGCGCAGGTAAATCAATCAATTTAGCACTTTCTGTGCGCGGCTGGACTGCTCTCGATGCTGTTGGTGTTGGTGATGAGATTCGTAAAATTGGAATTCCAATGTACGGTCGAATGATGCATGACATGCAAGGAAATTTAACCTACCAACCATACGGAAAAGAAGGTCAAGCGATTTATTCGATTTCTAGAGGCAGAACGAATGCAGTGATGATGGACATGGCCGAAAAACACGGAGATGCAACCATTCATTACAACCATGAATGCAAAAAAGTAGACCTGAAAGCTGGTATTGTTACTCTTACAAATACCCTGACAAACGAAGAGTTCACCGTGCAAGCGGATCTCGTTTTTGGCGTTGATGGGGCTTTCTCTGCAGTACGATATAATTCATTCCAAAAAATAAACCGTTTTAATTACAGTCAGAATTTTGTAGCAGACGGATACCGAGAGATTTTATTACCTGCGAATGCGGATGGATCATACAAAATGGACAAAAATGCCTTGCATATTTGGCCGAGAGGACGTTTCATGCTCATGGCAATGGCCAATGAAGACGGATCGTTTACCTGTACTTTATTCATGCCGCATGAAGGTGGTGAAAACGCCTTTGACAAACTTACCTCACGCGATGCAGTGAACAACTTCTTTCAAACGACTTTCCCAGATTTCTATGAAATGATGCCAAACATTGCTGACGCTTGGGACGATCATCCATTATCAAACTTGGCCATCATCCGTTGTTATCCTTGGTCACATGGAAAAGTTGCCTTAATGGGAGATGCTGCGCATGCGACTGTTCCTTTCTACGGACAAGGAATGAATGCAGGTTTTGAAGATTGTACAGTTATGAATCGCCTCATGCACAAGCATAATCACGATTGGACGGCTATCTTTGATGAATACAGCATCGAACGCAAACCAGATGGAGATGCCTTGCAAGATTTGTCCTTAGACAATTACTTCGTGATGCGCGACTATGTTGCAGACCCTGAATTTCTATTGAGAAAGAAAATTGAAGCGAAATTCAGTGACCTACACCCAGATCGATGGTTACCGCTTTACTCGCAAGTTACCTTTAGTAATATCCGCTATAGCGAAGCCTACAAACAAGGAAAAGCACAAAGTGACATCATGGATGAAGTCATGGCATTACCGAACATTGAAACGGAATGGGATTCAAAAATCGTCATGGATATCTTATTAGAAAAGAGCGCAGACTTTAAATTCTAAGTATGAAAAATTTCATTTGCATCGTTGGACTTCTCTTTTCTTCACAGGTATTTTCACAAGGTGGATTTGTTAAGTCAGAGAAAAAAGGAAACGATTACATGGTGGTAAGTAACCATGGTATTCAATTTTCAATTGGTCCAACCTACTCTTTTCATACGAAACCAATTCTTGGTGATCTTACCACGCTAAACGGCGCAAGAGGAAATTACAGCATAACACCAGAAAGCAAATTGGGTTTTTACGCAGAATTCGGAATGGTTCATTTTCCAAAATGGAAAGGAACGCCTATCAAAGCCTTAAAGAAAAGCCGTATCATTGATTACTTTGATTGGGGAATTGGTTTTAGTCTCATTCGTGGAACAGAAGAAACCGAAATCACTTATAAAAATGCGTTTGGCGATGTGATTAGCACACAAAACGAATATGGACAAATGAAAAACGGCTACTTATATGGAAGATATAGCGCACATTCATTGATTTACTTTGGGAAAAAGAAAATTGTCAAAGTGAGGAAACACTTCATCGATAACAGCATCGGTATTCAATTCTCATATTGTGCTTCTTCAAATGATACGACGTACACGAACTATTTTTATCCGATTTTTGCAACACGAAACTACCAAGGATTAACCGAAGAAAAACTCGCAGCTCAATTCGTATATAGTTTAGGTGTCGGTATCCGTTTAAACAAGGCGTGGATGTTCGTTCCAAGTGTTACAATTCCAATCGTAACGGTGAAAAATTGGGATGGATTTAACGCTTATTTTGATTGGCATTCATCTGGATATTGGCCAATTCAAGCACAAGTGAAGTTCATTAAGTTGTTTGAAAAACCGAATAAATGTGGGGTATATAGTACTCCAGAGGATAAAGAAATGCAGAAGCAATACGAAATGCAATAAGCACTTTTTACTACTTCCAGTCCTTTGCGATTGTTTTAGGTAATTTCTTTCTAAAACGTTTCATCACGGAATCACGATCAGAGACATTTCCGCATTTCAATAAACTTCGTCCAATCAATTGATTATTCAAATCAAAAAAGGTGAATTCAAATGTTACGGAAGTAGCTTCATCTCTGTAAATGTGATAAATACTCGTCATATCTAACATTTCCTTGAAGGTCGTTTTCGCTTCAGAAGATTTGAACTTACGGTCGTAGCCACGAACGTTTAATACAACGTAAGCATCAATTCCTTTTGATTTTAATAGGTTTAGTGTAGAATCATTTAATAAATTCCCTAGCGCTTCTCCTTGTTTCAATAAATTGAAAGAAGGCAAGGCTTTGTATCCATTTTGTTGAAGGATCTCCACTAAATTCAATTCCATTGCATAACGATCCTCTGACTTATCAAACTGACCAATAACCAATGCATTTTTAAACGCGATTTGTTGACCGTAAACAGATAGGGTGAACAATAAAAATAAGCTAAGGATTGCTTTCATAGTTACTACTTT
The DNA here is from genome assembly GCA_017983465.1 of Crocinitomicaceae bacterium. Classification (GTDB taxonomy): domain Bacteria; phylum Bacteroidota; class Bacteroidia; order Flavobacteriales_D; family Crocinitomicaceae; genus UBA952. The sequence continues at coordinate 95,042 of JAGOBK010000006.1, read as the reverse complement.
AAAATACTTCACGTGCAATTTTTTGAACCGAAGTTGAATTAGACATCGTGTAATAATGTATACATGGAACGCCGTGTGCTTTTAGTTCTTTCGACTGCTGAATCCCCCATTCAATTCCAACTTGCTCAACGGCTTTATTATCCTTGCATTTGATCAATTCATTGGACAACTCAACTGGATAATCGATGTGAAAGAATTTAGGCAAGAAAGAAATATGGGTTAAGGTTTTCACTGGTTTCACTCCCGGTATAATCGGAACCGTAATTCCAGCAGCACGACAAGCGTCAACAAAACGGAAAAACTTCGAGTTATCAAAAAACATTTGCGTTACGATATAAGATGCTCCCGCATCTACTTTTCGTTTCACATTCAATAAATCCGTTTCCAAATTCATTGCTTCAAAGTGTTTTTCAGGGTATCCTGCGGCGCCAATACAGAAGTTCGTTGGTTCTAATTGAACATCGTCCATCATGTAATTCCCCTTATTCATATCACTAATCTGATGAATGAGGTCGACCGCAAACTCATGTCCCTCTTTGTGTGGACGAAAAGAACTTTCAGTTTTGATGGAGTCTCCTCGTAAGGCCAAAACATTGTCTATTCCCAAAAATTGCAAATCAATTAATGCGTTTTCTGTTTCTTCTTTGCTAAAACCACCACAGATCAAATGCGGTATCGCATCCACATCATATTTATTCATAATAGCCGCACAGATTCCAACGGTACCTGGACGTTTACGAATGGCTATTTTTTCTAATAATCCATTTTCACGCTCCTTGTAGATGAATTCTTCGCGGTGATAGGTAACATTCACAAATTTTGGCTTGAATTCCATCAAAGGATCAATTCCTTCATAAATTGATTGGATACTCTTTCCTTTCAAAGGAGGTAAAATCTCAAATGAGAAAAGAGTGTCTTGAGCGTTTTCTATGTGGTCTGTTACTTTCATTATTTTTTTAGCGTCTGCAAAGATACGGCTTTCGAAAGAAACGCACTAATCTATGCGGGTTTCTTCAATGGCTTGAAGGATTAAATCGGCAGCCAAATTTAATTCATCCTCTGTGATGGTTAATGGTGGTGATAACCTAAAACTATATGGATGAGATAAAAACCAAAAGGTGATAAGTCCTTTCTCCATACAACGTGAAACAACGCGTTCCACTCGTTCGGCACTGACCATATCAAAAGCGAACATCATTCCGACTCTTCGAATTTCGACTATCTCCGGATGCTGATTAAAACGCTCTTCAAATCGTTGGGCTTTTACTTCCAAATCTTTCCATTCAATTTCTGACTTTAGCACCTGAACTGCCGCCGCTGCTGCTGCGCAAATGACAGGATGTCCGCCAAATGTAGTAATATGTCCAAGCATCGGTGCATGTGTGAATTCCATCAATCGTTTTTGAGATGAAACCAAGGCGCCAATAGGCATTCCTCCTCCCAATGCTTTCCCCAGGGTCAAAATATCTGGAACAATATCGAAATGTTCAAAGGCAAACAGTTTTCCTGTTCTCCCCATTCCACATTGAATTTCATCTAAGATCAATAGTGCTCCTACCTCATCACATCTTTGACGCAGTGCTTTCATAAACGTTACACTTGGACGTCGCACTCCAGCATCTCCTTGAATCGTTTCCAAAATGACCCCAGCAGTTTTTTCAGTAATGCGTTCTAAATCTACTTGTTGATTCAGTTGTAAAAATTGAACATCTGGCAATAATGGTCGAAATGCTTGTTTTTTTACTTCGTTTCCTGAAACACTCATGGAACCGTGTGTACTGCCGTGATAAGATCCGCGAAAAGAAATTAATTCTGTTCTACCCGTCACTCTTTTGGCCAATTTCAAAGCAGCTTCAATGGCTTCAGTACCAGAGTTAACAACATAAACACCATCCAACGAATCAGGTAGTACCTCCAACAGCTCCTTCACCAATAATTGCTGAGAATCCTGAATAAATTCTCCGTAAACCATGACATGTAAGTACTTGTCGATTTGATTTTTCAATGCTGAAATCACTTTTGGATGACGGTGACCGATGTTGTTAACCGCTACACCTGAAATCATATCCATATAGGCTTTTCCTTGCTTATCGTATATGTAAATTCCTTCCGCGCGCTCTACTTCCACCAAAAAAGGAAAGGGAGTTGTTTGACCAAGGTGGGAAAGGAAAAAATCGCGTTCTGACATGGTTTATTTTTGAAGTATTTCTATAATCGGAGTTCCAGTCATTGCTCCTGTACGCTGTAAATTCATCAAATGAATCAAGGTTGGGGCAATGTCCACAATTTGAATGGAACGAAAACAATTTTGAGAAGGAATGTTTGCACCGTACCAAAGCAAAGGAACATGTGTGTCATAATTAAATGCAGAACCGTGTGACGTTCCTGTATGTGCTTTTGGTTCGTCTATCGATTTCGCTAAATATCCTGGTTGCAACATGAAAATCACTTCGCCACTTCGCGCAATATCGTAACCTTTTTGAATCATTTGACCCCATTCATCCAAAGTTTCCGTTCCGGATAAAAGTGAGGATTGTGTGATTGCTAATTTTACTTCCGGCCATTGTCTGATTTGTTCAGCAATAAAATCCGCGACCACTTGTTTCGATAAGTTCAATGAATCCAAACGCGTTTGATTCAAATAAATGTTTTGATTCTCTTCTGCCTCAATTAAGTCGGCCCCATATTTTTGAACCACCTGATTTTTCAAAACGGATAATCGTTCATTTAAGAAAAGATATCCTCCAGGCATTTTACGGTCTACCAACATTTGAGGGACTGGAACCACCGCATGGTCTGCCGTTAAAAACACCACAAAGCCATCCTTCCCATACATAGATTCTAAGTGAGAAAGTAATTTCTCCAATTGACGATCCAAACGTGCATACATGTCTTCCATTTCTAAGGAATAAGGACCAAATGCATGTCCCGCAATATCCGGTGTAGAATAAGAAATACAAAGCATATCCGTTTTATTGTCCAAGCCCAACTGCTCTCTTGACATTGCTTCGATGGCTAAATCCGTTAACAATTCATTTGCCATTGGAGAGATCGTAAATAGTTGATGTGCGTTATTTGCAACACTGGACATTTCTTTAAAATCATAAGGAAATGTGGCTGTTTTTTTGCCACTTAAAATCACTTCATACGGACTCTCATCTTTTGATTTATAATTGTTTTTTGGATACAATAAATCCCAAGTTCTTAAATATTTGTCGGCGTTTCTTGATTCATTAAACTGTTGCAACCATTTTGGTAATTCCGTTTTGTAGTAAGTACTTGTGATAAATTTCCCGCTCGCGTAATCATACCAATAAGAACCATCGCTTAAATGTCCACCCGGTAAAATGGAACTTCTATCCTTAATAGAAATTGAAATCACTTTTGATTCAGGTGATGCCAGCTTTAATTGATCTGTAACTGTGTAGGTCCTCAAATTTCTTGGCGAAGTTTGTCCTTCCAAAGATGAACTCCCAACTGTTTGAACCGTTTTATCAGAAACACAATTGACAAATGTTTTACTTTGACGTTGATACCACTCATTTGCAACTATGCCGTGATTCGAAGGTGTTGTCCCGGTGTAAATAGATGCATGTCCAGGTCCCGTATAAGTAGGAACGTAATTGTATTGTGTATTGCGACAATTCAAACCTTTATTGAGAAAGCGATTGAATCCACCCGCACCAAAATGCTGCTGATACCGATATAAATAATCGTAGCACATCTGATCGACAACAATTCCAACGATGATTTTGGGTTGTTTTTGAGCGTTGATTTGTACGCCAAGTGTACAGAAAAGGAGTAAAATCCTCAGACCTAAGTTTTTCATGAATCAAAATTAAGCAATACACAAGGATATATAAGCAACCTTTCGTAACTTCGGGTCGTCTAAACACAAAATTTTTATTATGAAAAGAATCTTATTCTTAAGTTTTATCCTTTCAAGTTTATTGACATTTGAGGCAAAATCACAAATTATTGTGAACGTTACAAATGTAAGTGCACCCGGACTATGTGATGGTTCAGCATTCGTTGATACGAATAACTTCGTTACTGCGGCAAGTTTAACATGGATGCAAGGAAACACCGTTATCCAAAATGGTGGTTACATGATCTCTAATTTGTGTGCTGGTCAATATAACCTATTGTTTATGGGTAGTGGATTTACGTCAACATCCACATTTACAATCGGTACGAACCTTCCAAATCCATGTACTGGATATTCTATTTTCTGTGGAAGCACACCAACTTCCGCTGCCAATGTATGCGATGGATCGGTTAATGTTACGGCGGTTGGCGGATCAGCACCATATACGTATCAATGGTCAAATGGTGGAATGATTAACACTCCAGCATTAACGAATCTTTGTATTGGAACATATTCTGTAACAGTAATTGACGCAAATGGATGTTCAGAGACTTCAGGTGCTACGGTGGTTGTAGATTCAACAATCGCAAATCCATGTGCAGGGTTTTATGTGAATTGCTCAAATATCGACGCAACAAGTTCTACAGCTTGTGATGGTTCAGCAACCATTAATATTGTTGGTGGTACAAATCCATACACTGTACAGTGGTCAAATGGATCTACTTCTCTAAGTATTGGAAATTTATGTGTAGGAAACTACACCGTTATGGTACAAGACAATAATCAATGTACGTTCAATTGGTCTTGTACGATTGGGAATTCTTCTCCAAACATTGATTCGGTAACCGTTATTGGTAACCTTGCAACAGGATCAAATGTCATCGGAACAATGAGTTCAGGATGGATTTACAACTGTACAATTGATTTAGCGGCGTTAGACACGGCATACATGGTGTCTGCAACTTTTGGTAATACGATGTTTACGCAAGATTCATTGTACACAACTTGGTATTTGGTTGACACAAATGGAAACTATATGTATGTGAATTACAACTACTCCATTCCTTTTGGAACGACTGGTTTGTATAATTTAATTTTACAATTGTATTGCCCAATCAAATCTCAACCTGTTTACTACAACATCATTTCTGTACTAAACTTAGAAGAAGCTGGTCTTGAAGGCAATAACTTGTCCCAAATGAACGTTTATCCTAATCCAGCTCAAAATGAATTGAACATTGGAAACATCACTTCAGCGTTCGACTTTACGTTAACGAACATGGATGGAAAGATCATTCAAAGTGGTCAAGTGAGTCCTACAAATTCTACTATTGATCTGACAAACGTTGCAGCAGGAACATATCTTGTTCAATTGAAAAACACTCAAAACGCGTTTACCTACCGAGTAATTAAATAATCGGGTGAACTCTTATCAGGAAAAGGGCGGGAAGAAATTCTCGCCCTTTTTTGTATCAAAATTTGAACAAAAAAAAGAGGGATCTAAAATCCCCCCTTCTATTTACAGTTATTTGAATGATTAACCTTTCCCTGATTTTACTGCAGGTACAGCCGGTTTAGCTGGACTCGATGGAATCGGATTATGAGGAGGTTTAGCTGGACTTGTTGGCGCTGGATTTGCAGGACGAACAGGATTCATTGGAACTGGTGTATGCGATGGTTTATTCACCGGAGTCTCAGGTCGACTATTAAATCCACTTGGTCTTGTTTCGTTTTCACGTTCCGGTTTCTCTACCGACGGATTCAATTCTTCACGATTCATCGTTGGATTTTTTTCTTGCATTGGAAGCGGTGCGTTCCCTCCTACCGGAGCTAAATTTTCCTCAGGAAAAACTAGTTGATTCGTATGTAAAGCAGGACGATTGATCGTTCCCAAAACCGTTTCTGTTGGATTTGGTTTGGAAGGCAATGGAACTTGATTTGGGGGAATGTTTAAATATCCTTGATCAAAGATACATCCACCCATTTCATCAGCAGGAATGCCCATAGCTTGACATCGCGCTCGAGCATTGTCTTGCTGCGTCTGATTTAAATCTGCAACAGTTAAATGAACCATTGGAAATCTTCGATCAGTGTAGTATTCTGTTGATGTTCCTGGCGCATAGTCAAACAACGTGGTTTGACTTGTCACTCTCCAATCTTCTGCGAAATCTTTGGCAAGAAAGGAAAGGTATTCCTTTTCTGCAAATGCAGATGCTTGCTGTAAGGAAGAATTTCCAAACGTTGAAAACGCCATATAATTTGGTCTTGGACGATCGATGTTACGTCCTTGAAAATCATCTTCAGCAATTCCATTTGCATTCCCTAACAATCCTTGGAAAGAAGAACGATCACACTCAAAGACATGAACGGTTGTATTCAAGAATCCACCAAACCCACCTGAGGAACGCACATCTAAAATGACCATTTCTCCGGTCGGCCAAGCAATCGTATAATTTCGTCCTTCAAATCGAACCACGCCACCATTAGGAAGGAAATATGTTCTTCCTTGAAGTTGAATCGGCATTCCATTCAAGCGTAAATTACCATTCATTTGATCTGGTTTCGTACTTGCGTAATAGCAAACACGATCTCCAGAAACGTTCATTGCTACAGCAGCATTCAAAGAGAAATTATCAGATTGAGCACGTTGACGTGTTTGAACTTCGAAGGTGTTCTTCTCTGATTTAGACAAAACAAATTCCCCAACTGTTTGAAAAGAATACGTCGCTTGATCAAAAGACTTCAAATGTGGATCACCATAACTGCGTCCAATAATCTGACTACACATCGAGTGCGTCACAATTAAATCCACTGTTTCCCATTGACTATTTGTAAAAGAACCAGTTGGAGTTCTATTTTGCTGTATCATTGTTTCAATTTCTCTGCGCTCAGCAAGAGGAACCATGGTCAACATTTCATAAGGAGTAAAGTCCTCTGGAAAGGTTCGATCAGGAACGTTTTTACGTTCAGAAAGTGCAATCATCGAAAGGGCCAACCAATTTCCACGAATTGGATCCCAACGTTCCAATCTCTCCTTAACGGATTTAAACTGGTCTTCAAATGTCTGTGCGTGTGCCCATTGAACAGAGAGCAAAACGATAAAGAAGTAAACTATTTTCATAAAACTAATTTTTTTGAATGCTTACAAAGATTGAACCAAAGTTATCTATTGAATTTATAACCGATTCCTTTCACTGTAGAAATAGTGTGTTCACCTATTTTCTCGCGCAACTTGCGAATATGAACGTCAATTGTGCGGTCACCTACTACGACTTCAGAACCCCAAACCTGTTCTAAGATTACTTCACGTTTAAAAACAAAATCTGGTCTTGAAGTTAACAATGCAAGTAATTCAAACTCTTTTCGCGGCAATTGAATTTCCAAACCATCTTTTTCCACAAGATAGCGTTCTCTATTTATTTTAAGTTCGTGTGAAATAGCATCTTTGACTTCTGATTTTGTTTTGCGTCTTAGCAAGGCATGAATTCGACTCAATAAAACTTTCGGTTTGATTGGTTTTGAAATATAGTCGTCCCCTCCTGCTTCAAGTCCAGCAATCTGACTATAATCCTCACTGCGTGCTGTTAAAAAACAAATGATAATATCTTCATTTTCCTCATTGTTTTTTATGGCTTCACATACCTCAATTCCATCCATCATTGGCATCATGACATCAAGCAAAATAAGGTCCGGTTTTTCAAGCTCTACCGCTTTCAAACAAAGACTTCCATTTTCGAAGGTAGAAACACGGTGTCCGTCCTGCATTAAGTTGTAACGCAACAGTTCCCTGATATCTTCCTCGTCGTCAACCACAAAAATAAAAGCCATATCGTTTTTTTTATACATCAAAGATACACTATAGCAAGAAGCAATTTCCTGTGAAACAGTATTGATTTTATTATTTAGGAAAAAATTAACATAAACAATGTAACCTGACATCTGAAATTCACTTATCTTTGTGTGAACTAGTAGTAGGTTTAGGTTAATAGTTGAGAGCTTTGGTTTTTCCAAGGCTCTTGGCTTTTTAAGACGTTTCCATGAAAATAAAAATCCTCATTGTAGAAGACGATATCAACCTTGGAATCGTTATTTCCGATCAATTGCGTTCCGATGGATATGCCGTAACACTTTGTGAAAACGGATCTGAAGGACTTCGTCGATTCAACGACGAACCCTATCACCTATGTATTTTTGATGTGATGTTGCCCGTTAAAGATGGATTTACCTTAGCTAGAGACATACGAAAAGTAAATACAGACATTCCGATTCTATTCTTATCCGCAAAATCGATGACCGAAGATAAAATCGAAGGTTTCAATGCAGGTGGAGACGACTACTTAACCAAACCATTTAGTGTGGAGGAACTTCAATTGCGTGTGCGCGCATTGTTGAAAAGAGTGAAGGTAAACGTCATCCAGCCGGAGGAGAAAATTGTTAAATTAGGAATCTTTCTTTTCGATACGGAAAACTTCGCCTTAACCTCTCCAACAACCAAACAAACGTTAACGAAAAAAGAAGCCATGATTTTGCGAACCTTGTTTCGATTTAAAAATCAATTGCTCGCACGAGATATTATTTTAAACACAGTTTGGGGACAAGATGATTATTTTGTTGGTCGTAGCTTAGATGTTTTCATAACGAAACTGAGAAAGTACCTCAAAGAAGATCCGACGATTCAAATCACGAACGTTCACGGTGTTGGATTTAAATTTGAACTTGGCGATGAATAACTACATTCTTCACCTAGAAACAGCCACAAAAGTATGTAGCGTAGCCCTCTCAAACAATGGGAGCGTTATTTCAATAAAGGAAACCGTTTCGGATGGTTATATTCACAGTGAGTCACTTACACTTTTCATACAAGATGTGTTGCAAGATGCTCAAATTGAATTGTCCCAACTAAGCGCCGTGAGTGTTTCAGCAGGACCAGGTTCCTACACTGGGCTTCGAATTGGACTATCAACAGCAAAAGGTCTTTGCTTCGCTTTGAACATTCCTTTCATTGCGGTTGATACCTTAATTGCACTTAAAAACGTCATTCCAACAAGTGGCATACCAATCATCCCCATGCTCGACGCTCGACGCATGGAAGTCTATGCTCAGGTATTTGATGCCGATGGAAAAACCCTTCAAGAATTAGATGCCATTGTTTTAAGCGAGGACAGTTTCTCGGATTTCGAACCCTTCGTTGTTCTTGGCGATGGCGCAGCAAAATGCAAAGAAATGTGGGGACATAGAAACATTACATGGCATGAAAACGTGCTTTGCAGTGCAAAAGGACAAGCATCCATTGCTTACGAAAAATTTCAAAAGAAGGAATTCGAAAACCTGGCTTACTTCTCACCTATTTACCTAAAGGATGCTAACGGGGTTCGTCGATAACATTCACGACTTTCGACCACGTCTGAACATTCCCACAACGATCGGTTACACGAAATTCCATTGAAAGCACATTTTCTGACGGAGGTCCAATAATCGTTGCGCGTCGGTCATTTTTCCATGTAACCAAATTGTTTTTTTGATCAAAATAAACCGTATTCCACTCAGCATTTATCAATAGCTCGTACTTCGCAATGCCCGATTGTCCATCCGTCATTTTCCAAGAAAATTGATTTGGAATGACCACGTTGCTAGAAGTTGGCATAAAAACTATTGTTGGAGCTACCGTATCCACTTTGATTGAAAAAGTTCCCAATTGCTTGGACTCAGAAGCGAGCCATCCATTTTCTCGAGTACATTCCAACGCATCACCATTAATGGCTAAATATTGTTTTTCGATTGCAGGAGTGTTCTTCGCCCTCATTTCCACACAAATTGGCTTTTGAATGACCGTTTTTGAGTTCCCAAATTGACCGAAGGATAAATTCATCGTCTTTTTGATCGGTTCATAAAAAGTATTTGGATCAACCAACACCTTCATGTTTTCTGAATGAAATGTATACAAGGCCTCAGGGAGAAAATAAAGAAGCGGGTCAAAAAACGGATGCTTCATTTGCTTCATTTCAAACGGATATTCGATCAATAATTCATGTTGACTCACATTTCCATTCACATCTTCTAAAATTATAGAACAGGAAATAGAATCAAATCCATGCAAGGAGATACCTCCTCTCGATTCTAATTGATAAATAGTCAATGGATTATACTTATTCCGAAAAAGTTTCTGGTATTTAATTCCCTTTGATTTGTATTCATCGTAGTCCATATGATTATTTACATACCTCGAATCATCAAATGAAATATCAGCCATCTCAAAACCAAATTGTTCATGATTTGAACTCACTATTTCAGCTGAAAATAAACCAAATCCATGTCCACCCGACTTCATTGGATCCGTTGCAGAAATGGTGATACCCAATTTATCTGTTCCTTGAATAAAGTCTTGGGGAAGCTTCACTCGATGAACATTCTTAGTCAGCGGGATAATCAATGATTTAGCCGGAACAACAAATCCATTTTCATCAATGGCCAGTAACCGAATGCCGTGTAAACTTGGTGGAGCAACATCACTGACATGGAATCCGTGTAGAAGAGGATTCAAGGCATGTTCAGTTTTGGTGTCTCGTAACTCAAAATGCAAATGTGGTCCTGTCGAATTCCCACTATTTCCAGAGAGCGCAATTTGCTCACCTTTGTTAACCGGTAATTCATTCGGACTAAATTTCCAGTCTAGTTCATTTTGTTCAAATTGAATTTGAGTCGGAATGACAAAAGAGTTAATCCGCTCAGAAAATTGAGAACAGTGAGCATAAACAGAGGTGAGTCCATTTGGGTGATCAATATAAATTACACGTCCGTAACCACTTGATGAAATCCGAATTCGCGAAATATATCCATCAGCGATTGCGTACAATGGAATTCCTTCCTTTCCATCCGTCCGAAAATCTAATCCCATATGAAAGTGATTTGGACGAATGTCCCCGAAACCAGCACTTAATTCCGGTTTAGCTGTTCCAATTGGCAGACACCAAATAGAATCCGCCGTAATCATTTGTGACCAAACAGTAAAATTGACAGCGAATAAAAGGAGGAATGTAAAGGATTTGAACATAGACAAAGATACACTTTCAAAAAAAATGCAAAATAGATTGGGAAAAATGATAAATGTAATCGAATGCTTGTTAACTTTGTACAAAGTCAAAAGTAATGACTGAAAAGATTCAATACACCATACAAGAAATTAGTCGAAAAGCAGTTCGAATTGGGGAAGCCCTTCGTTCAGAACGTTCGAAAAACGAGATTCTTCAAGAAGAAATCGATCGTAATAAGGAGGAATTAGCCAAAGAATTAACGGCTAATACTCACTTGAAGGCCGAAATTGAGTCCTTAAAGTCAGCTTTACATTTGGCTGAAAATAAAGTCGTTGAAGTTCCTGCTCCGGTAATAGGGAGAACTGAACAGGAAATTGATGAACTAGTGAAAGAAATTGAATTCTGTATCGAACAGTTGAAGCAATCATAATGAGCAAAGTATCACTTAAAATTACCATTGCAGGAAGAACTTACCCACTTAATGTGCCGGCAAGTGATGAAGAGAAGGTAACGAAAGCTGCTGCGGATATTAATAAAGCAGTGGAAATGCTGCGTAAAAATTATGCTGTAAATGATAATCAAGACTTGATCGCTATGTCTGCCTTGCAATTGTTAGCCAAAGCGACGAGTGAGAATGCACCAGTTGCACAAGCTCCTGTAGACTATAGTGAAATTGAGGAGGCGTTGCAAAACCTCTCTGCAGATTTAGACGGAATTCAATAATTTACGTTCGTTTCAACGACCAATATTCATACATAATTAAAAGAATATGTGGTCAGTAGGATTATTAATAGGTTTGATTGGTGGCGCAGGAGCAACAGTGATTGCACAGCGTTTCTTAATCAAATCTAAAAGTCAAGAAATCATTAAAAATGCCGAAATCGAGGCAGAAAACATTCGTAAAGAACGTGCACTTCAATCCAAAGAGAAATTTTTAAAACAAAAAGAAGAGCACGAAGAATCTATTCGCGAGCGAGAAAAACGCATGCAATCAAACGAAGATCGTTACCGTGCTAAAGAAAAAACACTCAATCAAAAACTTGAAGACCTGAACCGCAAAGAGAAAGAAGCGGAGAAATCAAAAGCTGATTATGACGTGAAGGCAGCTGCTCTTGAGTTACGCCAACAAGAATTAGATAAAATTCAACAAAAACAAGTAGCTGAATTATCTAAAATTAGCAACTTGAGTCCGGAGGACGCGAAAAAAGACTTGATGACTGCTCTTACTGATGAAGCTCGTACTGCGGCCATGTCTACCATCAAAGAAATCACAGAAGAAGCGAAATTGAATGCGAATAAAGAAGCACGTAAAATCGTGATTCAATCAATTCAACGTGTAGCGACGGAGCAAGCCATCGAAAATGCTGTTTCTGTTTTCAATATTGAATCCGATGAGGTAAAAGGAAGAATTATTGGTCGTGAAGGACGTAACATTCGTGCATTAGAAGCGGCAACAGGTGTTGAAATTATCGTTGATGATACGCCAGAAGCAATCATTCTTTCTTGTTTTGATCCAGTTAGACGCGAAATCGCACGTTTATCCTTACACCAACTTGTTTCTGATGGACGTATTCACCCAGCTCGTATAGAGGAAGTGGTAGCTAAAACACGTAAACAACTGGACGAAGAAATTGCTGAGACCGGTCGTCGTACGTGTATCGATTTAGGAATTCACGGACTTCATCCAGAATTGATGCGCATGGTGGGAAGAATGAAATACCGTTCTTCTTATGGACAAAACTTGCTACAACACTCGAGAGAGGTAGCGAATCTTTGTGCTATCATGGCAGCTGAACTTGGATTGAATGTTAAATTGGCGAAACGCGCAGGATTATTACATGATATCGGTAAAGTTCCAGACGAGGAGCCAGAATTACCTCACGCTATCTTAGGGATGAAAATCGCTGAGAAATTCGGTGAAAAAGGTGATGTATTAAATGCTATTGGTGCTCACCACGACGAAATCGAAATGACAACATTGATTTCACCAATCGTACAAGTGTGTGATGCCATCTCAGGTGCGCGCCCAGGTGCAAGACGTGAAATCGTTGAAGCATACATTAAACGTATTAAAGAACTTGAAAACCTTGCTTTATCTTATGAAGGAGTTTCTAGTGCTTATGCCATTCAAGCGGGAAGAGAACTTCGCGTTCTTGTAGAAGCAGAGAAAGTATCTGATCAACGTTCTGAAGAACTTTCATTCACTATCTCTCAGCGCATTCAAACAGAAATGACCTATCCAGGACAAGTCAAGGTGACCGTCATTCGAGAAAAAAGATCTGTTAATTACGCTAAATAATCAAAAGGGGAATTCGTTCCCCTTTTTTGTACACGATAAAAGATGATTCCAGTAAATTTCTTAGTGATTTCTGGTCCGTGTAGCGCGGAAACCCGAGAACAAGTTCTTGAGACAGCCCTAGGATTGTCCAAAGTAGGCATCGATTACTTTCGAGCTGGTATATGGAAACCAAGAACACGTCCTGGAGAGTTCGAAGGAATTGGTGACGTAGGAATTTCGTGGATGTGCGAAGTACGTGAAACGTACGGTTTGAAAATAGCCACAGAAGTCGCAAAGGCAGAACACGTCGAATTAGCACTCAAGAATAACTTCGATATGATTTGGGTAGGTGCTCGTTCTACCGTTAATCCATTTACCGTTCAAGAAATTGCAGAATCACTAAAAGGGACGAACATCAAAGTCATGGTGAAAAATCCGGTAAATCCAGACCTGAAACTTTGGATTGGAGCAATTGAACGCATTTGGAAAGCTGGAATAACAGATGTGAGCGCAATTCACCGTGGATTCTCAGTTTACGAGAAAACACTTTATCGAAATGACCCGAATTGGCAAATCCCTATTGACCTTAAACAAGAATTACCAGAAATCCCATTAATCTGTGATCCCTCCCATATTGGAGGAAGGGCGCATTTACTCATGCCACTGGCTCAAAAAGCTATGGACCTGAATTATGACGGATTAATGATTGAATCCCACGTGAATCCTTCTATTGCCTGGACAGACGCTAAACAACAAATCACTCCGGCAGAATTAAAAGAGTTGTTGAATTCTTTAACAATTCGTAATCGTGCGGAAATTGAAGAGGACGCCATGCTTGCCTTTCGAGAGCAATTGACACACACAGATGAATCAATTATTCAGTTATTGAAAAATCGCATGCGTATTTCTGAACAGATTGGGGAATTCAAGAAGGATAAAAATCATGTTATCCTGCAATCCAACAGATGGGAAGAAGCACTCCGAAGCAATGTATTAAAAGCAAGTTCAGAAGGAATCTCAGAAGAATTTGTCACTCAACTTTTCAAGTTAATTCATCAGGATTCTATTCGTATTCAATCTGATATTTTATCAAAAGATGACCACGATTAATCCATTTCAGGTTCAACACGTCATTCAATCCAACGCTTCCAAAAGTGATGCGCAACGTTGTTTGATTCTTGCTGCTCTCGCAAATAAACCAACTAAACTAATTGGACTAGATCATTCTGAAGATATCAGTGCGATGTTGAACTGTATTCAAGAATTAGGAGCGAAGTACGACCTTGAAACTTCAATAGTACATCCCGCAGCAGTGGAACTCAGTGATAGCATTTGCTTAAACGTTCAAGAAAGTGGATTTGCCCTGCGGACTTTAGCATTTGTTGGAATGGCTTTCACAAAAAATCTAACCTTGACTGGTACAGGAAGCCTTCTTCAACGGGACCATACTCAATTGTGCCACATTCTTCAACAAATTGGATTTGATGTTGAGTCCAATGGATCTAAATTACCAATTCAAATTAGCGGAACAGCTAAAAAAAATAAGGTTAGTGTGAATGGCGAAGCAGGTTCACAAGCAATCAGTGGTTTATTTTTACTCGCTCCATTTTTGGAACATGATTCATTCGTGTCCATTGAAGATCTTAAAAGCAAACCATACTTGGAAATGACCATTACGCGCATGCGAGATTTTGGCATTGTCCTACATACATTGAATGATGACAGGTATCATATACCCGGAAATCAACGCATGGAAAAGGAAGAAGTTCAGATTGAAGGAGATTGGAGTGGCGCAGCTAATCCAATTGTTGGTGCAGCAATTTCGGGAAAGCTTGAACTACATGGATTAAACAAGAACTCGCTGCAAGCAGATCGAGAAATTCTTCAAGTAATTCAAGATTTCGGCGCAACAATCACTTGGAAGGACAATGTTCTATTCGTTCATAAATCGAAATCAAACTTACCCTTCGAAACAAACATTTCTGATTGCCCAGATTTATTCCCAATTCTAGTTGTTCTAGCTTGTGCATCAAAAGGCACTTCTAAAATTGCAGGAGTGAATCGCCTTAAAAATAAAGAATCTGATCGTTTAACAGTGATGTGTGAGGTATTGAAGAAATTTGAAATATCCTATCAACTAAGTGAAAATGAAATTTGCATTTATGGAACTGGCGAAGTCAATGGTGGAGAAATTGACACTCACAACGATCACCGAATCGCTATGGCAGCAACTATAGCAGCATGCATCGCTATCAAATCCATTCAACTTTCGAATGCATCTTGCGTCTCGAAATCCTATCCGGATTTCTTTACAGACTTAATACGTTAATTTACTTTCCTGAAAACTGTGTTTGACTGTACTCAAAAAAGTCCATGTCAATATACTTGAGTCGGTTTTCAATATCCTTACGTTTTGTTGGTTTGATTTTCTCCTTCAACAAAAGTTCGTAGTAAAATTTTACTTTTTCTGGGTCGCGCGGTTCGATTAATACATCATAAGTGCTCGCCAAACTTTCTAATAAAAAGTCCTTATTTGCATAATTTGGGAACAGTTGAATAAGAGTATCACCATAAGCAACTGATTGTTCATACGCCTGTAAATCACTGTATTTGATATGTACTTTAAACAAACAATCCGCAGAAAAAGAATCCTCTGGAAAGGCGCGGTAGTATGCTAATAAACGATTAATGAGCTCAATATTCGTTAGGCTAGGCATTTTAGCCGCTTGAATCGGATCTTTTTGAATAGCCATAATGGAATCTTCCATTTCCTTTATGCTCGTTTTTAATTCTGCTTTTTTATCCACTTTTGCAGGACCGCCACAAGATTGAACAATAAGCGCAAAACTTAGTAGGACGATTAAGCTGTAAATTGATCTCATATCATTTTTGGTTTTTTACCACCTGGAAAGGACATTTTATAATCGACGTCGATTCTTCCTGTAGTAATATTTTGTAGTCGTTTCGTTAACATTTTCTTTTTCAATGGCGACAAGTGATCCGTGAACAAAATTCCTTCGATGTGATCATACTCATGCTGAATGATTCTAGCAGCATACCCATCGAAAGTTTCCTCATGGAATTCCCAATTTTCATCAAAATACGTGATGAGTACTTTCTCTTGACGAGAAACATTTTCACGTATTTGAGGGATTGACAAGCAACCTTCCTGAAAAGACCACTTTTCACCTGATTCTTCTTCAATTATTGGATTAATGAAAACCTTTTTAAAATCTGAAATCCCCTCCGCTCTTGGATCTGGCTCATCGTCTTCCTCATCAGCGAATGGACTTCCATCCACGATAAACAAACGAATACTTTTGCCAATTTGAGGTGCTGCGAGTCCAACTCCCTTTGCATGATACATCGTATCAAACATGTCAGCAATCAACTTTGATAAGTTTGGGTATTTTTCATCAATTTCCTCAGCTTCTTTTTTTAGAACTGGGTCTCCGTAAGCGACAATAGGTAAAATCATGCTGCAAAATTAGTGAATTCCTTAGTGAAATGATTGTTGTGAGAGGTAATCTTGTAAAATCAAGGTAGCGGCAAGTTTGTCCACAAGTGATTTTTGCTTCATTTGTTTTTTCTTACCTACAAGATGTATGGTTTCCATTGCGCGCGATGAACTGAAACGCTCATCTTGTAACTCGATCTTACATTGAGGAAATTGTTTTCCTAAGACCTCCTGTAATAGGCGGACATTTTCCGTAATATGCGTATCAGAGCCGTCCAATCTTGTTGGGAATCCAAGAACGATCGTAGAAATGGATTCCTTGCTGAATAATTGAATTAAAAACTCCATCAAAGTACTCGAATCAACGGTCGTAAGTGGACTCGCAATGATCGCATGATCATCAGTGATCGCAAGGCCTGTGCGCTTCAATCCAAAATCAATTGCAAGTATTTTTGACATCTAACAAATTTACGAAACAAAATCAGATACATAAAGATTTTACATACTGCATGACAAATTGAAGATGATTGCTTAATTTCACGGAGCTATTTTTTAACTGACACATGAAAGTCAACTTTTCACAACAATTTCTCCTAAGCTTATCCTTGCTCATTCTGATTTCATGTAAAAATCAAGGCGAAAAGACTGTTGAATCCGATTCAACAAAAAAACGGATTGCCTTTACTCAAGAAAATAAGAACCTTGCTGTATTTGAAAAATACGCTTTGAAAATCGATGGCAACAAATCACTCTCCAAGATTCAAAGTGTGTTTTACACTGATTCTGATGGCAATACAACAGAGGCCTATGCTTGGATTGACGACAAGATGGAGGTGCTAAAACTTCAACAAAATGAAAACTTAGCGAATGGAAAAAAAACGGAACACATTTTTTATTTCTTGAATGGACTCAAAACAATGAGTCGTCAAATCAGTTATCATTATGAATTAAAAAAGCCCTATTTCTCCGAGCAACGAAGTTATTATAGTTTAAACGGAGCAGTCATTGCCACGTTTAGTCGTTACTCGTCCACCGAGGTGTTAGATCTCAAGGAACTTGAAAAATCAGAAAAACAAGAAATGAACCATCAAAATGCCTTGGCAATAATCAAGCGTACTGGAGATTTCGAAACACGCTTCCGCGGATTTGACGAAGCCTTCGGAAGAAAATTCATCGTTTTAGGTACTGAAAAACAAACAAGTACCTTTGCCTTCAATGTGGAAAGTCCAATACTGAAGCAGCTATCTCGTGCAGAAAACAAGTATAAAAACAAGCTTTTAGAAGTTCAGTTTTCTCCAATTACGGAACCGGATGGATTTACTTTTCAAGCGCTAGTGGACTTAAGCTTTTCCTCTGAGGTGAAATAATGAACTTTTTTCCATTTTAAGCGTATTTACAACACAACAAATTATATCCGTTTTGACAAATAAAAATACTTCCTCTCCAAATTCGATAAAGTACTTGTTCCTTCTTGGTTTTATGATTCTTTTCGGATTCCAATCCACTTGGTCACAACAAATGAAATTAAGCGGAGTCATTTACGACACATCCAATGTCGTTCCCTTAAAGAACGTATCGGTCATGGCGCTTCGACTGAAAGACTCAGTCCTTTTGGGATTTACGCGAACCAATCAAATGGGTGATTTTGTGCTGACTGGTTTTCCAATTGACACCTTTCAATTAATCATTGAACATCCAAAATTAGAAACACGAACATTTTATATTATCGGAAGCAAGGATAATTATGACATTAAAGTTCCACGCATTCAATTATTACAAAAAACACAAAATATTCGGGAAGTCACTGTACTAACGAACAGAAACGCGATTTACTTCAAAGGTGATACACTTGTTTATGTCGCTGATTCATTCAACGTTGGTCAAAATGCCGTTGTTGAAGATTTATTAAAAAAACTTCCAGGAATTAAAGTAGCTGATGATGGAAGCATTACTTCACAGGGGAAAGAAATTAGCAAAGTACTAGTGGATGGAGATGAATTCTTTGGATCTGACCCTACCATTGCCACGCGTAATCTAGGAGCAAATGGCGTAGCATCTGTTCAAGTTTACGAGAAGAAAAATGAAGATGCAGCCGTTGGAGAAGATGATAAAATTCAAGTACTTGATTTGAAACTAAAAGACAGTGCCAAAAAAGGATATTTCGGTAAAATCTCAGGTGCTTCGGACTTTGGATTCGTTCGAGACAATCCTTTCTATGAATCCGAAGTACTCTTGAATAACTTCAATAAAAAACAGAAGATTTCGGTATTCATGCTGACATCAAATACTCCGAAATCAAACTTTGGTTTTGGCGACATGAATAAATTCGGTTTAGAAAATGAACGCAATAGTAGCGGAATGACAATGTGGGATCAGTCAAGCCGTAACAATTCTTCAGGAATCCCACAAACCTTAAAAACGGGAATCTATTATTCAGATAAAATCGGAAAGACAGGGAAAATCGGATTCAACTACTCCTACATTGAAAACCGATTAAATGCTGTTTCTAGTAGCCAATCACAGTACTTTTTACAACAGGACAGTTCTTATTTCACAAGAGATTCTTCCGCGAATGTTTCTAAAAATCAGTCACATCGATTTAATTTAACGTATTCGGTGAATTTGGATTCATTGACGTATTTAGAATTGCGTCCAAACTTACACGTCGATTTCGGGGAATCCGATAATTTTAGTCAAAACAACTTCTTAACACAACCAGACACCATACCTTATTTGGGAACAGGCGTACGCAACATAAATGGTTCGAAAGGAATGAGCAGTAATTCAGAAGCGATTTTGAGAAGGAAATTCAAAAAAGTCAACCGAGAGTTAGAATTGAAATATATCCTAAGTGCTAATTCAAATCAATCTGACGGTACCTTGTACACCTTGAAAAGTGGTGCCTTGTCAGATACCATCGACCAAAGTAAAATCAACGACAACGCGAACACAACCAATTACGGAATCCTTACATACACAGAGCCTTTCGCAAAAAAATGGAAATTCCAATTAGAATATTATTTGGAATCAGGTAAATCCAATCAAAACAAACAAACATTTGAAAAAGATGCTAGTGGGAATTACTCTGAAGCAGTTGGATTATACACCAATCAATTTGATAATACACGTCTCCAACATCGTGGAACGGGAATGTTGATTTTCGAACACCGTCAACACACGGTTACGGGTGGAATTGGCTTTAGAAACATTGATGTTCAAAGTATGAACTTGATTACTTCTGTTGTAACCAATCAAAACATCAACAACTTCCTTCCGAAATTTTCCTACCAATTTAAACCTGGAATGAGCAAACGAGTTGGTTTGAACTATTCAACCTCTTCATCGCCTGCTGCAATAAATAACCTTCAGCCAGTTCAAGACAACACCAATCCGAACAGAATTCAAATCGGTAATCCTGACTTGAAACCAAATTATGTACACAACTTGCGTTTGAACGCAAATGTTTGGCAAGCTTTATCTGGACGTTATTTCTGGTCAGGTGGAAATGCTAGTTTAACAAACAATGCCTTCGCTGATTCAACAAGTTATGATCAATTTGGACGAACGATTGCTAAAACAGTGAACGTAGACGGAAACATCTTTGCGAATGTCTATGCTGGTGGTGGATTCCCAATCTTCAATCGAAAAATTGAGTTGGCTCCAAATGTAAATGGATCATATAACAAATACACGAACTTCATTAATGGACAAGAGAATGTAACGAAAACAACAGCTATCACAGGAGGTCTTGATATTGAATTGAAATTAGATTCATTGAACATTACCATTGGTAACACTTACACATACAACAATCCTGTTAGTTCGTTATCTAGTATTTCGAATCAACCTTTTTCCACACAAAAATACTTTATCGATGGTGAATGGCGTTTACCACATCACATCCAAATTAAGTCAGATGCTTCGTATACAATTAACAAAGGTAGAGCTGCAGCTTTCAATCGAAACATCTTCATCATTAATTTCGAAGTAAGCAAAGCCTTTTTACCTACGGAAAATATCATTCTTGCCCTTTCCGCAAATGACATCTTAAATCAAAACCTGAATTTACAGCGTCAAATTAATGGAAACGTTATAACAGATAATTACACACAAATTATTTCTCGCTATTTCTTAGTGAAATTAACGTACAAATTCAACAACAATAAAACAAAAGAAGATGACTTTAAAGGCTGGCATTAAACTACTCGTATTGATTCTTTGCCTTGGATTCAACGCAAACAGTCAATACATTTCCTCAGGAAAAATTACATTCGAACGCAGAACGAACTTGGAGAAGAAATTTACCGAAGAACGCATGCGTCGAATGGTCACAGAAGAAAATAAAATTCGAACGGAACTTTTTACCTTATTTTTCAATGATACGGCATCCGTATTTAAAGCAGTTCCAACGGATAAGGTAGATGACATGGCATGGATGACAACTAAAAATAGTTATTATCAAAACCTGACATCTGGTAAACAATTAACCGTTCTTGCACTCATGGGACAAAATGTATTTTTGCAAGATAGTTTACCGGCACGAAATTGGCGAATTACGGATAGCAAAAGAAGTATCTGTGGCTATGAATGTAGAAAAGCAGTTTATCAGAAAAATGACAGTACTCGTATCTATGCATGGTATACAACTGCATTGGTTCCTTCTGTTGGCCCAGAAGGATTCTGTGGACTTCCAGGGACGATTCTAGGCTTAGCAACGGAGGATGGTGGCATCATTTACTTTGCGAAAAAAGTAGAGGAAATGAAACCAACAAAAGAAGAAATGTTGATTGAAGTAGGGAAAAACAAACTTTTTACCCCAAACGAATTTCGCATGAAAATTGAAAAAGATTACGGAAGTACACCTTGGGGTAAGCGCTTGTTTGATGACTTATTCCGTTGGCTGTAATAAATTAAAACCTTATCAATGAAAGGAATTATCCTAGCGGGAGGATCTGGAACCAGACTTCATCCACTAACATTGGCTGTCAGTAAGCAATTAATGCCGGTATACGACAAACCAATGATTTATTACCCACTTTCTATACTGATGAGTGCCGGTATTAAAGAAATCTTAATCATCTCAACGCCTCATGACCTCCCCCATTTTGAAAAATTATTGGGTGATGGGCAAAACCTTGGTTGTCAATTCTCTTATACTGTTCAAGAAGTACCAAACGGACTCGCACAAGCATTTGTTATTGGGAAATCCTTTATCGGCAACGACAAAGTCGCACTGATTCTCGGAGATAACATTTTTTATGGGGTTGGAATGGATACACTGTTAAAAGAAAATAATAATCCAGAAGGTGGTGTCGTTTATGCTTATCATGTTAGCGATCCTGAACGTTATGGTGTGGTAGAATTTGATGAGCAAATGCATGCTGTTTCCATTGAAGAAAAACCAAAACAACCGAAATCGAATTACGCCGTTCCTGGTCTTTACTTCTACGATAATAGCGTTGTAGAAATTGCCGAGAATTTAAAACCATCTCCACGCGGGGAATATGAGATTACCGATGTCAATGCCGAATACCTGAGAAAAGGAAAATTAAAGGTTGCCGTACTCGATCGAGGCACTGCTTGGCTGGACACAGGAACATTTGCTTCATTGATGCAAGCAGGACAATTTGTTCAAGTGATCGAGGAACGACAAGGACTCAAAATAGGATGTATTGAGGAAGTTGCCTATCGAAATGGTTTTATTAGCAAAGATCAATTAAAACAAATTGCGGAACCACTTGTTAAAAGTGGATATGGATCCTATTTGCTCCAATTGTTAAAACAAAAATGAACACACTCGAAACATACAGCAAGCTAATTGAAAAAGAAATTTCTTCTTTTTCATTCCCCTCTAGTCCATTGAACTTGTACGACCCTCTTCGGTACTTTATGACCTTAGGTGGAAAACGAATGAGACCGATGTTAACGCTGATGTCCGCGAAATTATTTGACAAATCAGTGGAAGAAAGTATTTCCGCAGCGCTTGCTGTTGAACTCTTTCATAATTTCTCCCTGATTCACGATGATATTATGGATGACGCTCCACTTCGAAGAGCCAAAGAAACGGTTCATGAGAAATGGAATACCAATATTGCCATTTTATCTGGGGATGTCTTATTTGTAAAAGCCTACGAAGAAATTTGTAAAAACCCTCCACATTTAATCCCTGCTCTTTTAATGTTATTTAACAAGACAGCGATTGAAGTGTGTGAAGGTCAACAAATGGACATGGACTTCGAAACACGTAACGATGTATCGAGTGAAGAATACATTGAAATGATTCGTTTAAAAACTTCTGTGCTTCTAGGCTGTGCTTTAGAGATGGGAGCCATTATTGGAGAAACATCCTTAGCGAATCGTAAAGCTTTGTACGATTTCGGAGTACACCTTGGAATTGCTTTCCAAATTCAAGATGATTTATTGGATCTATACGGAAATCCGGAGAAAGTAGGTAAACAAGTTGGAGGTGATGTTCTTGCGAACAAAAAAACACTTCTCTCTATTTTGGCTAAAACACACGCATCTGAAGATCAGTTAAGGTTGTTGAATTTGCTACAAAACGAAGTAAATCCAACAGAGAAATTATCACAAACAATTTCCATCTTTGAATCCTTGTCTATTCAAGAGCTTTGTAAAAACGAAATGTCTAAGCATTACACGCACGCAATGAATGCGTTGAGCTCATTATCTGACAACATTTCTTACCTAGAATTAGAGGAACTTGCAGAATATTTATTTCACCGTGATTATTAGTCGAAACAATATGTATGCACAAGAATTTTTATTAAATTCGCTTTACTAATAAATAAATAAATTAACTATGAAAAAAATTTACTTATCACTTGCCTTAATGGTGGCTGCTAATTCCTTTTCTCAAAAAGTAATTGGCACTACACAATCTTTTGTGGCCGATAGAACTTTCACTACAAAAGCAACAAAAACTCCTGTTGGAATTGAAAAAGCGCAGGGTGACACATTGTGGTTTGACGGTTTTACAAACGCAAGTAACTGGACTCAAACGTTTGGAACGGGTCATTCATCTAATTCAACAGGAAGTAATCCAGGTTGGGTAGTTGTAAATTCCTTGGCGAATAACATTACTAGTCAACAAGCTTCTTACCAATGGCCAGCAACATTTTCTGCGGCAAATGGAAGTTTTGCTTTAATCAACTCAGATGAAGCAGGAGGAGGTATTCTACAAGATGCTTATTTTGAATTTTCTAATAATATCGATTTAACATCAGCAGGAAATTCCGCACTTTACCTGTGTTTTAACGAATATTACAGAAATTACTACGACGGAACATTCGTAGAGGTATCTATCGATGGTGGTACCACTTGGACTATATTCGAAGCGAATCCTGAATCAGTTGTTCCAGTAAATACAAATTGTATTGCAGGTGAATTGGAAACGATTAACATCACTTCAGCAATCGGAGCTGGAAACTGGACAAATCAGGTGAAAATTCGTTTTCATTACACAGGAGATTACGATTGGTTTTGGGGAGTTGATAATGTAAGAATTGTTCAAGCTTGGGATAATGATGTTCAAGTTTACAATTGGTTCGCAGCAACAGATATTACAACAACACAAGGTCTAGACTACTTTGTTATTGACGATTCTCAATCTTCGTTCCCTGGATTAACATTTGGTGCTATTGCAAATAATAATGGTGGTTTGGCTCAAGCTTCAGTTGCTATGCAAGCTACAGCAACAGGTGGTTACAACCAAACAGGCGCTTCCATTGCTATGAATGCGTCTGCTACGGATTCCCTATCCATTACAACGCCTTATATGCCAACTGGACTAGGTACGAAAACAATTGACTTAACTACAGTTATTACACCTACTGATGCGAATCTAGCAAACAACACTGAATCACTAACTATGTTGTTGTCCGCAAATGAATACTCACGCGATAATGGAACTGCTACTGGTTCAATATCCAATGTTTCAAGTAATACAGGTTTACCTTTGAAAATCGGTAACATCATGGATGTTTTTAACAATTGGACAACTACAGGTGCTCGAGTTTATTTGCCAACACAGGCAACCGCAGCAGTTGGAGCAGAATATTGGGCAGAGGCATACCTTTTTGACGGAACAAGCTATGTATACTTAGCTGAAACGGAAAAAAAGACAATTACTTCAACATCTTCAACTTGGTCTTCATTAAAATGGATCGATGGTCAAACAATTTCTAATAACCAATTAGCTTTTTCAGCGGGAGACGATATTTTGTTACTAGCTTGTCATACGGGAGGAACAACATCTATTCGCTTTGGAATGGCTCAAAATACTTATGAAGGTTCTGTCTTGGGATACACCGATGGAGCTGCTGAACCTTTCAGTTTAACTAGCCCTGGAGCAATTATGGTTCGTCTTACTGATGACGCATCAGTTGGATTGTCAGAAAACACTACTAGTTCATCTCTTTCTGTTTACCCTAACCCATCTACAGAAGTAGTTACAATTGAAAGCAACATGACTGAAGGTACAATTCAAATCATTGACTTGACTGGAAAAGTTGTTGCTAATCAAACAGTAAACGGTGTTGCTACAGCGTTCAACACAACAGCTTTAACAAACGGAATCTACACAGTAATCCTTACAAATGGATCAACTGTTGAAACACGTAAATTCATCGTTCAACACTAAGAACTTCGAATAATTAAATTGGGAAACCGCTCAGAAATGGGCGGTTTTTTTTATCTCAAACAAAAACTAAGTACAGAATCAACAAAGGCATCTGGTGCTTCTGCATGTACCCAGTGTCCAGCATTTTCAATGCTCACTAATGTTGAGTCTGGAAAATAAGATTCTATGACAGAAATGTCTTCGTCCAAAATGTAATTGGACAACGTTCCGCGAATAAACAAGGTAGTAATCAAAACCTCATCTTCCGGAAGAGCACTCAATATTTCCGGCATAGCTGCCTCCAGCACTGGAAAGTTAAGACGCCAAGAAAGTTTTCCCTTTTCTTTCCAATATAGGTTTTTCAAGAGAAATTGTCTCACCCCTTCAGAATCGATAAACTGTTTCAAGATAGACTCAGCTTCACTTCGAGCAGATAAACTGCTTAAATCAATGCGATTGAAGGCCTCAAGTATGTGCTGGTGATGCATTGGGTAAGATTTAACACCCATATCCACTACAATCAATTTCTGTAAATATTCCGGATGTCTTTGTGCAAGATGCATTGCAACTTTGCCTCCCATGGAGTGTCCAAGTAATATTACCTGCTGCAATTCCAACTTTTCAAATAACCTAATGAGATCTTCCACCATTATTGGATATGAAAAATCTGAAGACCAAGGAGAATGACCATGGTTTCTTAAATCCACCAGAATCACTCTATAGTACTCTGAAAATTTCTTTGCCTGAGTTTGCCAATTATCCGAAAAACCAAAAAGTCCGTGTAATATGACCAAGGGTTGCCCCTCTCCCATTTCTCGATAATACAGTTCCATTAAAGTGCCTTATTAGAAATTAGGCTCGCTTTGAATTGTCGGTCATTGATACGGTTTAAAATCGCATTGATTTTCTGCGTCGTTATTTTAGTAGAATCGTACTGAACATGAACAACTTGCTCCTTTTGTTCTTCCACAAAATTCACTTCAACACGTTCGACAGCATCGGTCATTTTCAGTTCTTTACGTATGGATCCACCACAACCCATTTGACAAACCATTCCTTCAACTGCATAGTCAGCCTGACTATTCGCTTTGACATCAATGGTCTTTGCTTTTTTGACAGTTAATGATTTTGACTTTTCGCTCGTTTCTTGACAAGAAAAAAGGACTACAACGGCAAGAGAATAGAAGAACATTTTCATACTACAAAATTACAAAGTTTATGCTGAAAATTGCAGTTTGTTTAGTACATTTGAAAAAAACTGAATCATGAGAATCGTACTTGCAGCCCTTTTTATCTCGACTTTGTTATTTTCTTCTTGTAATAAATACAGTGAAGGTCCTAATTATTCTATGTTAACAAGAAAAGCACGTTTGTGTAATGATTGGGAATTGAAAGCATACTCCGTAAGTGGAAACAATGCATATGATGTGGACTACACGACCAAACTTAGCATTGATAAAGATGGAACATATTCCATGTCTAAAACTTACAATGCACTTGGGCAAATTCAAGGAACCTATTCAAATGGTCGTTGGGAATTCGCAGAAAAAGATGAAACACTTTATTTCTACGAGGACACTACTTCGAAACCAACTCATGAATACAGTATCAAAGAATTGCGCAATAAAGAATTAGTGATTGTTGAAGATATATTCCAAACGGGAGAATCTCACCGCTATACTTACCAACCTCAATAAGGTTAAAATCAACTTTTTTCTAGACGAAATTTGGATCAACATCCATAATATGCGAACAATTATCGCATGTTCTCATTTCTTCTGAGCCATAAAACTCCTTGAATCGAGGAATAAAATCCTTTTCAATGTTTTCTAAAGGAAAACGATATGTCTTTAGGTGATGATTGCATTTTTCGCAAAACCACATAAGGCCATCCTGTAAATCCGTTCCTTTACGAACACGCTCGATTACTAATCCAACTGTATTTTCACCGCGCGACGGAGAATGTGGCGTGTTCGCTGGAAGCAAGAACATTTCTCCCTCCTTGATGATCACATCTTTCGCTTGACCATTTTCTTGAACACGCACTAAAATATCTCCTTCTATTTGATAGAAAAGCTCCTCACTTTCATTGAAATGATAGTCCTTTCTGGCATTTGGACCAGCAACGACCATCACAATAAAATCTCCGGCCTCCCTGTATAAGTTTTTATTAGAAACAGGTGGTTTCAGTAAATCTCTGTTTTCATCGATCCACTTTTGAAGATTAAAAGGAGCTAACATATTACTTGAATTAAATGAATTAATCTGCTAAAAGTCCGCGTGAAATTACGATTTTCTGTACTTCAGACGTTCCTTCATAAATCTGTGTAATTTTCGCATCGCGCATCAAACGCTCCACATGGTATTCTTTTACGAAACCATAACCACCATGAATCTGAACAGCCTCAACTGTTTGTTCCATCGCTACTTTCGAAGCATACAACTTCGCCATCGCACTTGATTGGTCGTAATTTCTTCCAGCATCTTTATCAGCCGCTGATCTGTACACCAATAGACGCGCAGCTTCAATCTCTGTCGCCATATCAGCTAATTTAAAAGCAATTGCTTGGTGCTTGTAAATCTCCTTACCGAATGCCTTGCGTTCCTTTGAATAAGCAAGTGCCAACTCGAATCCACCAGCAGCAATTCCTAAAGCTTGTGCGGCAATTCCGATACGTCCACCGCTTAAAACTTTCATTGCGAAAGTAAACCCAAATCCATCTTCACCAATTCGGTTTGCTTTTGGAACTTTTACATCGTTAAACAATAAGGTATGTGTATCACTTCCGCGAATTCCCATTTTATCTTCCTTCGCGCCAACGATGAATCCTTCCATGCCTCTTTCGATGATTAATGCATTGATTCCTTTATGTCCAAGCTCTGTATTTGTTTGTGCAATCACTAGGTATGTTGATGCAGATGATCCATTCGTGATCCAGTTTTTCGTACCGTTCAACAAATAGTAATCCCCCATATCAATCGCAGTTGTACGTTGAGATGTTGCATCAGAACCAGCTTCAGGCTCCGATAAACAGAACGCACCGATTTTTTCTCCCGTTGCTAATGGAACTAGGAACTTTTGCTTTTGTTCTTCAGAACCATATTTCTCCAATCCCCAACAAACCAATGAATTATTCACGGACATACAAACAGATGCAGAAGCATCTACTTTAGAGATTTCTTCCATCGCTAAAACATAGGACATCGTATCCATACCGCTACCGCCATATTTCGGATCAACCATCATTCCCATAAATCCAAGCTCAGCTAATTGCTTGATTTCTTCAGCAGGAAAACGCTGATTATTATCACGATCGATTACTCCAGGTTTCAAAACGTTTTGAGCAAAATCTCTAGCAGCTTCCTTAACTGCTAATTGTTCTTCTGTCAATTCAAAATTCATGTTGATTGATTTTTTAATTTTGAACAAAAATAATCGAATTCTGCCAAGCATGAAAGAAATGAATAGGAATAAAATGGAGATTTTGGGACTTATGTCTGGTACCTCACTTGATGGATTAGATATCGCTCATGTTACCTTTGAATTCCAAGGTGATAAAATTCACTATGAATTGCAGCATGCTCATACCTTTGATCTAGATGATTCACTGTTGAAAAAACTAAATCTTGCGACGAAAATGTCCGCGGAACAACTCTTCATTTTGGACAAAGAACTCGGGAGGTTTTATGCTGATTGTATTTTACGTTTTATGGACGAAAATCGTTTGGGTAAAAGTCAAATTGCTGCGATTGCATCACATGGACAAACGATTTTTCACCAACCCCAAAATGGATTTACACTTCAAATCGCCTGTGGATCCACCATTGCTTTTCACACAGGCATTCCCGTGATTAATGATTTTCGTACGTTAGATGTTATCGCTGGTGGACAAGGAGCACCGCTTGTTCCTATTGGGGACTTTGAATTATTTTCAGAGGAGGCAGACTCTTTCTTGAATCTTGGGGGCTTTGCAAACATTAGTTTCAAAAAGAACAATGTTGTTCACGCCTTCGATATTGCGCCGGCAAATTTGCCTTCAAATCTCTTGATGCAACAAACCGGAAAGTTATATGACGCCAACGGTGCAAAAGCTAAATCGGGAAATATCAATCAAACGTTGCTTTCTGCATTGAATGCGTTACCATTTTACGGTAGCAAAGGTCCGAAATCTCTTGGAACAGAATGGTTGCATCAGGAATATATGCCCCTATTGAATCAAACTGATTCTTTAGAAAACTTGCTTAGAACACATACAGAACATGTCGCATTTCAAGTAGCCCGTATTTTAAACGAAGAAAAATTATCCTCGGTTTACATCACTGGTGGAGGTGCGAAAAACACATACTTCATTGAACGATTATCGAATCATTATCAGGGTAAATGTGTGATTCCAAATAATCAAATCATTGACTTTAAAGAAGCCATCGTCTTTGCGTTTTTAGGAGCTCGTTATTTAAGAAACGAATCGACAAATGTTCCAAGTGTTACCGGTGCTTCAAAATCGCTTTGTACGGGAGTTTACCATCGAGGAGGATAGTCCTTGGTGAATTGTTTGAAAATAATTTTAAAAACCTGCAATAAAAGGACCATTTTCCTAATTTTGTAACCTATACAACAAAAGAAATGAAAGATTTACTCCAAAAATTTGAGAACAAACGACCTGAAATCGTTTTTGAGTGGAAAGATGCAGAAACGGAAGCAGAAGGTTGGGTTGTCATTAACTCACTTCGTGGCGGTGCAGCTGGTGGCGGTACACGCATGCGTGTTGGACTCGATAAACGTGAGGTTGAATCCTTAGCAAAAACGATGGAAGTAAAATTCACCGTGGCTGGTCCTGCAATTGGTGGAGCGAAATCTGGAATTAACTTTGATCCAAAAGACCCGAGAAAAGAAGGTGTCTTGAAACGTTGGTTCGCAGCAGTAAGTCCTTTGTTGAAAAATTACTACGGAACTGGTGGTGATTTAAACGTTGATGAAATTCACGAAGTGATTCCAATTACCGAATCGTGTGGTGTTTGGCATCCGCAAGAAGGTGTATTCAACGGACACTTTCAACCGAAAGAAGCACAGAAAATGAACCGAATTGGTCAATTACAACGTGGTGTCCTAAAAGTTATTGAGGACGAAACCTTAACTCCAGATGCATCAAGAAAATTTGTTGTTGCAGATATGATTACAGGATTCGGAGTTTCGGAATCCATTCGTCACTATTTCTCTTTGTGGGGTGGCGATGTGAAAGATAAAAAAGTAATTGTTCAAGGATGGGGGAATGTAGGATCCGCAGCGGCTTACTACCTTGCCTTAAATGGCGCAAAAATAGTTGGAATCATTGACCGTGTCGGTGGAATCATAAAAGAAGAGGGACTTAGTTTCGAAGAGGTTAAATCATTGTTCCTTTCTAAAAATGGAAATGAACTAAAAAGTGATCATATGCTTTCGTTTGAGGAAGTAAATGCACGTATTTGGAGCACACCTGCAGATGTATTTATTCCATGTGCTGGTAGTCGAATGTTTTCGGAAGAAAATTTAAATCAACTACTTGCTGCAGGACTACAAGTTATTTCTTCTGGAGCAAATGTTCCTTTCGCTGATAAAGAAATTTTCTTCGGTCCAATCGCAGAGAAAGCAGATGCAAACCTTTCCCTAATTCCTGATTTCATCGCAAATTGTGGAATGGCAAGAGTTTTTGCTTACTTAATGAGTAACGATCTTGAAACAATTGAGGATAAATTAATTTTTGAAGATACGAGTTCAATCATCTACAATGCCCTAAAAGAAGCGCATAAATTGAACTCATCAAAAACGGCTATCGCTAAAACTGCTTTCGAAATTGCCTTGAAGCAATTGGTGTAATACATGTACTTTACACTTCTTTTCATATTTATTTTTGGGTATGCTGCAATCACCATGGAGCATACATTAAAAATCGATAAGTTGGTTCCTGCTCTACTCATGATGGTTCTCTCATGGGCAGTGATTTTCATTGGAGTTCCTACAATTTGGCTTGACCCTAGTATTGGCTTACTCATAGATCCCAAATGTGGACAATTGAGCATACCTGAATTAACAGGTTCCATCGCTCAAAAGCAAGAACTCATAGAAAGTACCTTGCTCCACCATTTCGGAAAAACCAGTGAAATTCTGATCTTTTTAATCGGGGCAATGACGATCGTGGAAATTATTGATCACTTTGATGGATTTCAGGTCTTTAAATCGCTCATCAAAACAAAAAGCAAGATAGTTCTACTATGGATCATTTGCCTACTTGCCTTTTTCTTGTCTGCACTAATCGATAATCTCACAGCAACCATTGTCCTAATAAGTATACTTAGAAAAATAATTACGGATCCTGAATTACGCAGATGGTACGCTGGATTCATCATTATCGCCGCAAATTCGGGAGGTGCCTGGTCTCCAATTGGGGATGTAACTACAACGATGTTGTGGATGAATCACAAAGTGAATGCAGGAAGTCTCATTACTCATCTTTTTATCCCCGCTCTTGTATCCATTCTTGTTCCTTTATTAATCGCTTCAAAAATGAAAGCGTTTAAAGGGACTATTCAACAAACAGATTCAAGTGAAAAAACGAAAAAACAAAGTGTTGTTATTTTAATCCTTGGTTTATTTTTGATCATCCTTGTACCGATAATCAAAATGGCAACTCATTTACCACCATACATGGGAATGATGTTTTCATTAGGATTGATTTCCATTGTGGCAGAAATCATTAGTAAACGACAGTTTACATTAACCGATATTACTGCGACTCATTCACACACTAGTCCAACATTCAAAGCACTTACTAAAATTGAATTACCCAGTATCCTATTCTTTTTAGGTATTCTGATGACCATTGCCGCCATGGAATCGATGGGAATGATTTACGGTTTTGGAGTGCAAATTCAAGAAAGCATGGATGTGAATGTATTCGTCACATTGCTTGGTGTCGCTTCTGCCATTATTGATAATGTTCCGATTGTTGCTGCATCTATGGGGATGTTCCAATTCGAATTAGATCACGAAATCTGGCATTTCATCGCCTATGCAGCCGGTACAGGTGGGTCTATGCTCATCATTGGTTCTGCAGCCGGAGTCGTAGCAATGGGAATGGAAAAAATCTCCTTTTTCTGGTACTTAAAACGCATTACATTATTGGCCGCTATTGGTTATTTTGCGGGTATCGCAGTATTTTTAGTCCAATTGATTTAGAAATGAAATTCGAAACGTATACGCAAGCCGTTTCATGGCTTTTTGATCAGTTTCCATCCTATCAAAACAACGGT
Source organism: Crocinitomicaceae bacterium (assembly GCA_017983465.1). Classification (GTDB taxonomy): domain Bacteria; phylum Bacteroidota; class Bacteroidia; order Flavobacteriales_D; family Crocinitomicaceae; genus UBA952. Next base: position 62,483 of record JAGOBK010000006.1, on the reverse strand, counting down.
GCAAGTGCGTATAAACCAGGGTTAAAACAAACTACAGAATTACTTCAATTCCTCGGGATTGATCCAGAAAACATGTCCGTTATTCACGTGGCAGGAACAAACGGAAAGGGATCGACTTGTTCCTACATGAGTTCCATTCTAACAGAAAACAAGGAGAAAGTTGGCTTGTTTACTTCTCCTCATATCTTCGACTTTCGGGAACGGATTCGCATTAACGGTGTCCAAATTGACGAATCTTCCGTGGTGGACTTTTGTCAACGCGTTATTGATCTTCACCTTGATTTCGAACCAAGTTTCTTTGAGGTGACCTTCGCCATGGCTATTGATTATTTTCAACGAAATCAATGCACCTATGCGGTAATTGAAACAGGCATGGGTGGACGACTTGACTCAACAAACGTACTTCAGTCTAAAATAGCTGTCATTACAAACATCGGTCTCGACCACACACAATTCTTAGGGGAAACCCTTTCAGAAATAGCCTTGGAGAAAGCCGGAATCATTAAGTCGAATCAACCCGTCGTGATTGGACAAACCCAAAAAGAAATTAAATCAGTTTTTACAGAAAAAGCAAGCAGTCATAGAGCACCAATTTACTTTGCGGACGAAGAAAAATGGGAAATCATCGATCGCATTGAACTTCCTGATCATCAAAAAACAAATTTAAAAACAGCACTTTGTGCACTTGAAAAATTAAATGTTCCATTTTTAGAAGAAACACTTCAAAAGGCGCTACAAAATCTCCATCAAAATACTGGATTGTTTGGCAGGTTAACCAAAGTGAATACGAATCCACTCGTTTACCTTGATGTTTCGCATAATCAGGATGGAATTCAAGCAACGATGAAGGACTTGAGAAATATTCATTTTGAAAATTTACACGTCGTTTACGGTGCCTCACAGGACAAAAATGTAGGTTCAATTTTATCATTATTTCCTGAAAAAACAACAATTCACCTGTGTGAATTCCGTAACAACCGTAGTTTGAAAACCCAAGATTTGGAAAGGTTAATACAATCTGATCAACGTATTTTATCCATTTCAAAGGATGTAAATCCCACTATACAGAAACTCATGTCAGAGGTGTCAAATCAAGACCTCATACTTGTCACAGGAAGCTTCTTTCTGTTAGCGGATGTTGATTTAGATTTATTTAATCGATAAAAATTTCATCTGCTCACCTTTCAAACATAAAATCCCTTATCTTTGTGTCAATGGAAAAGCAAATCATTCTGAATCCAACACATTTGGACCTCACTTTGAAACGTCTTTCCCATGAATTAATTGAATCCCACAACAATTTCTCGGATACTGTTCTTGTTGGTTTACAACCACGGGGTATTCATGTTGTGACAAGACTTAAGTCTTATTTGGAATCTATTCTTGGAAAAGAAGTTCAATGTGGAAATCTGGATATTACGTTTTATCGCGATGATTTTCGTCGACGAGAAAAACCCATGATTCCGAGCATCACAAACATCGATTTTAGCATCGAAAATAAACGTGTCATTTTAGTTGATGACGTATTGTATACAGGCCGAACCATACGTTCGGGCCTAGATGCATTATTGACGTTTGGACGTCCATCCAAGGTGGAATTATTAGTGCTGATCGATCGACGCTATAGTCGTGACTTACCGATTCAAGCTGATTACATCGGTAAAACAGTCGACACACTCATTTCAGAGCGCGTTTCCGTTGAGTGGAAAGAAACAGAAGGAGAAGATAAAGTGGTTTTGTTTACAAAAGAAAGCAATGAATAATTTAAGTGTTGATCACCTTACGGGAATTAAAGATTTAACGCGACAAGATATCGAGTTAATCTTCAAGACAGCAGATAGCTTTAAAGAGGTTATCAATCGTCCGATTAAGAAAGTTCCATCCCTCAGAGATATAACGATTGCTAATATTTTCTTTGAAAATTCTACTCGAACAAGACTTTCCTTCGAACTTGCAGAAAAAAGACTTTCAGCGGACACTGTTAATTTTAGTGCTGCCAGCAGTTCTGTAAAAAAAGGTGAAACCTTAATCGATACAGTCAATAACATCCTAGCGATGAAGGTGGACATGGTAGTCATGAGGCACCCAAATCCAGGTGCTGCTTTGTTTCTTTCCCAAAAAGTAAAAGCTCGCGTCATCAATGCTGGTGACGGAACACATGAACATCCAACTCAGGCATTGCTTGATGCATTCTCCATTCGCGAACGCTTGGGAAGTGTGGAAGGAAAAAAAGTAGTAATTGTAGGAGATATCCTTCATTCTCGCGTAGCCCTTTCGAATATTTATTGCCTTCAAAAATTAGGTGCTGAAGTCATGGTGTGTGGTCCAACTACCTTAATTCCTAAATACATAGGTGATTTAGGTGTAAAAGTATCTCACAACCTTCGTGAAGCATTAGAATGGTGTGATGTAGCAAATATGTTACGCATTCAATTGGAGAGACAGGACATTAAATATTTCCCATCTCTGAGAGAATATACGATGTTGTTTGGATTGAATAAAGAGATTCTAGACGGACTTTCGAAAGAAATCATCGTAATGCACCCAGGTCCAATTAACCGAGGCGTGGAAATATCAAGCGATGTTGCAGATTCAAAGCAAAGCATCATACTTGACCAAGTAGAAAATGGAGTGGCGGTTCGCATGGCAGTAATTTATTTACTCGCATCGAAAATAGAACGCTGAAAATTTTTACATTTGACAAAACGATTGTGATGAACTTTACAGTAGACCCTCAAGGAAAAATAGTAGTTGTATCTACACATGTCGAAAAACTCGACGCCAGTAATGCACCTGAACTGAAAAGTCATTTCTTACAATTGAATAAAATTGGAAGTAATTTCATTTTATTAGACCTATCTAAAACTAAATATTGCGATTCATCTGGTTTAAGCGCCATCCTTATTGCGAATCGTCTTTGTAAAGATACCAACGGTGGATTTGCCCTGTGCGGATTACAAAGCAATGTTCAGAAAATGGTTGAAATCGCTCAATTAGATAAAGTGCTAAGCATTTCAAGTTCGGTGGAGAAAGGAATTGATGTCCTAATCGCGTGAGTTTCACCATTTGTATTTTAGGCAGTGGAGCTGCTCTTCCGACAGGGAAAAGAAATCCAACAGCTCAATACATCGAATGCAATAATCGACACATATTAATTGATTGTGGTGAGGGAACACAACTGCAACTGCGCAAGTTTGGCATTAAACTACAACGTATTACCCATATCCTCATTTCTCACCTTCATGGTGATCATTTTTTTGGACTACCCGGATTAATTTCATCCATGCATTTATTGGGTAGAACACGTGGCTTAACGGTTTATGGTCCACCAGAATTACAACAGTTAATCACCTCATTTATTGAAGTCGGTGGACACAAACTTTGTTTTGATGTTCAATTCGTTCAACTTGAGACAAAGTCACTACAAACAATTTTCGAGGACCGACTCATTGAAATTAAAAGCTTTGCCTTAAAACACCGAATTCCAACTTGGGGTTATCGGATCGAAGAAAAACCAAAACCCTTACACCTAAATGCTGCTGCAATCAAAGAAGCAGGATTGCTTTTGGAAGACCTTCCGAAATTGAAAGCAGGAATGGATGTAATGAAAGAGGGTCGTGTGTTAAAAAATACAAAATTCACCTCTCCTCCTTCTCCTTCATTATCGTATGTTTACTGCTCTGACACCAAACCTTGGACAGGATATGAATCAGCAATCGAAGGGGCACATTTAATGTACCACGAAGCAACATTCACGGAACAACATGTAGCCCGAGCAAAGCAAACCTATCACAGCACAGCCAAACAAGCCGCTCAAATGGCAGAAAAAATGAATGTGAAGCACTTGGTTATTGGACATTTTTCCTCTCGTTACGATACAAGTGAACAGCATTTATTGGAAGCACAAAGTGTTTTTCCAAATACGCAAACCGCCGAAGATGGTGAATGGATTGACCTAGAAAAATTACCCTATTTCTGAGAAAATCGGTATAAAATATACGCCGCTAAAGCAAACAAGATGTTTGGAATCCAAACTGAAATAATCGCTGGCAAACCCACATTTATTGAAGCAACAGTTAGCATCTTCATCGAAAAGATATAGACAAACACAATCGTGAGTCCGATGGCCACGTTTACACCAATTCCTCCGCGTTTCTTTCTCGAAGAAACAGAAACACCCATAATCGTTAAAATATATGACGCAAATGGATAGGATGTTCTTTGGTGAAGTTCTATTTCATAGGTCGGGACCAACGCGGAACCCTTGATTTTTTCTCGTTCTATTAAACGCGTTAACTCACTGTAAGTCATCGTTTCCGCTACATTTTCACGTTGAGCAATTTCCTCCAAAGTAAAGGTAAATGTAGTATCCTTTCGGGAGCCATGTACGAGTTTACCCTTCGGGAATTGATAATTTTTCTCGTAGTAATCTTTCACTGACCAACGATTTGTTCCTGGAATACTTTTAGCCGTACGTGCTCTAAAAAAGTAAATGGGCTCATTTTCATCATTCCACTTTTGAATGGTCAAATCGTGAATCTGATTTTCAGAGGAGGTATAATTCGAGAAATAAACCATTTCATTTCCTGGATATTCAGCTTGATAATCCTCCACAGACAAAATATCTCGGTAGTACTTCTCTTCAAACGCCAAACGAACCTTGGAAGAACGAGGTACAATAAAGTGGTTCAGAACAAATGATAGAATCATTAAAACAGTTGCGCCAATCATATATGGTCTTAAAAACCGCGTGATTGGCCGACCACTAAACCAGATGGGAATGATTTCTGTATCCTGAGCCATCTTGGCGGTGAACCAGATAACAGAAATGAAAATAATCATGGAGGAAAATGTATTTCCGTAAAAAAGAATGAAATTCACATAATAGTCGAAGATGATCTCTGACATAGGAGCTTTATTCGAAATAAACTCACTGAGTTTTTCGGAAACATCGAAAACGATCGCCAGTAACATGATGATTCCCAACATAAAAAAGAATGTTGAAAGGAATTTCTTGATAATATAACGATCGATTATTTTCAGCATATCAATCTAACGTCGTACCGACAATTTTGGTATAACTTGATTTTTCCAAGCAACAAAATCACCGGCTTGAATATGTTCCCTTGCTTGCTTTACTAAATCCAAGTAAAAGGCCAAATTGTGAATCGTAGCGATTTGTATTCCTAGATACTCTCCCGACTTCACTAAATGACGCAAATATGCTTTTGTGTAGACTTGGTCCACCCATACACCACTTGTTTCATCCAACGGAGAAAAGTCCTTTGACCATTTTTCATTTTTAATATTAATGGTTCCCTCCCATGTGTATAGTAGTCCATGACGGGCATTTCTACTCGGCATTACACAGTCGAACATATCAATTCCCAATGCAATACATTCAAGAATATTCGTTGGTGTCCCAACTCCCATTAAATAGCGTGGTTTATCTACTGGTAAAATGTCACACACTAATTCCGTCATTTCATATAAATCATCGTCCGGCTCTCCAACTGACAATCCGCCAATCGCATTACCTACAGCATCCCAAGAAGCGATTGTTTCCGCAGACTCTTTGCGTAAATCTTTATAAACACTACCTTGAACGATTGGAAAAAGTGCTTGTTCATAACCGTATTTTGGTTCGGATGCATCCATAGCCTCAAAACAACGCTTTAACCATCGATGCGTCATATCCATAGACCTTTTCGCATAATTGTACTCACAAGGATAAGGAGTACATTCATCAAATGCCATAATGATATCGGCACCAATAGAACGTTGAATGTCAATTGCTCTTTCTGGAGTAAAGAAATGATAACTACCATCAAGATGAGATTGAAATTTAACCCCTTCTTCAATGATTTTTCTTCTTCCAGACAAGGAGTACACTTGATAACCTCCACTATCTGTTAACATTGGTCGTTCCCAACCAATAAACTGATGTAAACCTCCGGCAGCTTCTAAAACTTCGATTCCGGGACGCAAAAACAAATGATAGGTGTTTCCTAAAATGATTTGAGCGTTAATATCGTCTCGTAATTCTTGTTGGTGGACACCTTTTACGGAACCAACTGTTCCGACAGGCATAAATATCGGAGTTTCAATGGTTCCGTGATCCGTATGAAGTCGACCCAGACGAGCTTTTGAGTCAGAATTTTGCGTCAGAAGTTCAAAGTGCATAAAAATGTTGAAAAATAACTGCAACAAAGATACGTGTATTTGATTTGAGAATTCATCTTTGTACTGAAGTTATCCTATGAAGTTTATACCTACGTTTGAAATTAGTTTTTTCACCATCGCATTCCTTGGTTTCGCATTGTTTGTCGTGGTGCAAGTATTGTACGTCTTGTTTATCTACAGCCGACTTGCCTTTCATAAATCCCAACCGATTGATGATCATCAAAATTGGATGCCCATCAGTGTCATTATTGCGGCACGGAACGAATCGGATAATCTTTATGAGAATCTTCCGGCTATTTTAAGTCAAGATTATCCTGTTTATGAAGTTATCGTTGTAAATAATCAATCCATTGACGACAGTGGATGGATCCTTACGGCATTCGCACGACAATTTCCAAATTTACGCGTGGTAGAGTTGAGCAAAAACAAACATTTGCGTCCTGGAAAGAAATTACCCATCACATTAGCCATTAAGGCTGCAAAATATGAACATTTTGTACTTACTGATGCAGATTGCAAACCAACCAATAACCAGTGGATCAAACAAATGGCAAGCCAATATACTCGTTCAAAACAAATCGTTATTGGCTACGCTCCATTCTTGAAAAACAAAGGATTTTTAAACAGACTCATTCGTTTTGACACCGCATGGATTGGTGTTAATTATTTCTCAATGGCCTTGGCAAAACTACCGTATATGGGAGTTGGAAGAAATCTTGCCTATACGAAAAGTGTCTTTCATTCTGTGAATGGATTTAAATCACACTATTCCCTTCCAACAGGAGATGATGTGCTGTTTATTCAAGAGGCGGCGAAAAAATCAAATTATTCCATTCAATTAAATCCGGATTCGTTTTGTCACTCCCAAGCGCCAACTTCATGGTCTAGATGGATGACTCAAAAGACACGTCACTACGCTACATCAGGGAAATACCGCTTTATTAAGAAACTCTTGTTAGGAATATATCCTCTATCACTCGTTTTGATGTGGGTATCTTTTATTACTTTGCTGTTTAGTAGTGATCTCATTTTGCTCAGTAGCAGCATTTTTGGGATTGTTTTACTGTTAAAATGGTGGTTGCAAGGACGTTGTCTAGCTCAATTGAAAGAGAAAAGTTTTATTCGCTTTTTACCTTTCTGGGATTTGTTTTATGCCTTGTTGATGCCTATATTGTTTTACATATCAGAACGTCAAAAGTACTATAGATGGTAGAGAACGAACATTTATCGGATAAAGCTAAACACGACCTCGTGTTGGTTGAAGCAGCACGAAAAGGAAATCAAGCTGCGTATGCCGATTTAATGGATCGTTACCGCGATTCGATTTTCTATATGATGCTGAAAATGGTGAAAAATTCCGACGATGCAGACGACCTAACGATCGAAGCATTTGGAAAAGCATTTAGTCGTCTCGATCAATATTCTCCTAGTTTTGCTTTTAGCACATGGCTATTTAAAATCGCGTCGAATAACTGCATCGATTTCATCCGTAAAAAACGTATTGAAGTCACGTCAATCGATAAAGGCATGATGACGGAAGATGGTGGACGTCTTCGCATTGATGCGCGTTCAACGGGATTAAACCCGGAGGAAACAATCATTCACGGTCAACGAATTATTCACATGCGTTTACTTGTGAGTAAACTTAAACCGAAGTATAGAGAACTCGTAGAAAAACGATATTTTGAGGAATTAAGTTACGAGGAAATTGCAGAGGAAATGAACCTACCATTAGGAACCGTTAAAGCTCAGCTATTTCGTGCTCGGGATTTTCTTGCTGCTATGATGGACAAAACAAGAGATACAATTTAACCAAGTGGATATCCTTACTAAATACTTCCCCGATTTAAGTCCGATTCAAATTCAGCAGTTTGCTCAATTGGAAGAATTATACACTTTTTGGAATGCACAAATCAATGTGATTTCAAGAAAGGATACGGATAACTTTTACACTCACCACGTTTTACATTCGCTTGGAATAGCAAAAGTGTGTGCCTTTAAACCGGGAACTTCAATTCTCGATATTGGCACTGGTGGTGGTTTTCCTGGCATTCCACTAGCCATATTATTCCCAGAAACTTCCTTTGTCCTTGTTGACTCGATTGGTAAAAAAATCAAAGTTGTTACAGAAGTTACTGCGGCACTCGGATTAACGAACGTAAGTGCACATCATGCACGAGCAGAGGAAATTAAAGGTGATTTTGATTTCATTGTAAGTAGAGCAGTCACTCAAATGCCTGTGTTTTTAACTTGGGTAAAGGGTAAAATGAAAAAGAAATCAGAGCATGACTTGGTGAACGGAATTCTATACTTAAAAGGAGGCGATTTAACAGAGGAAATGAAACCTGTGAAACACTTACACAAAGAATTTTTACTCTCTGACATCTTCGAAGAATCTTTTTTCGAAACGAAAAAAGTGATCTACGTTAAACTACGATAACAAGGCCGGAAACTCTAGAGTGAAAAGCGGAATAGGAACTGAAAACAACTGTTCTGTAGACATATCTTGAAAGGTATAAAACCCACTCATTCGTCCAATTGGCATCCAAAATTCACACCCACTTACGTATTCAAATTGTTCACCTGCTTTGATGATTGGTTGTTCTCCAACCACACCTGGACCATCAACATGTTGAATGCCAAAAACCAAATGCTCAACCATCCAATGACGATGAAGTAATTGAATCGAATCACTCCCTTTGTTTTCGATGAAAATTCTGTAATTAAAGAAATATTGACTGTCCTCCGGATTCGATAAATCCGCACGGAACCACGTTTTTACATGAATGTTAACAGTAGAAATGATTTTATTTCTCATGATGTTCAATTCAAATTAACGTTAGAATAATGAAAACAACTCCAACTATTGGACTTTATTTCTGCAGTAAACAACTCGAATAGGCCTTTATTGCCCGTCCTTCTCCAAATGAATCCACTAATTCGTGCGTTGTTGCCTTTATGGACACTGCATCGATATCAACATTTAAAATTTCAGCAATGATTTGACACATTTCAGGAATATGGGGATTCAATTTTGGTCGTTCTAAAATTACAGTAGAATCGACATTAACTACCTGATACCCTTTTTCATTGACAAGTTTCATCACTTCTGTTAGAAGTATTTTTGAATCTATTCCTTTGTATTTTGGATCCTTATCAGAAAAATGATAACCAATGTCACGTAGATTTGCGGCACCTAACAAGGCATCACAAATAGCATGTAAAAGCACATCGGCATCGGAATGACCCACAGCCCCAAAATCGGATTCTATTCTCTTTCCACCTATGAAAAGATCGTAGCCTTCAGCTAAACGATGTACATCGACGCCATATCCAATTCGGATCTGCATATTATATTCCACTTGGTGTTGATCCACCAGTGCGTCCAAGATTCAATCTAAGCGTGAAACGCAGGGTATTTGCTAATGGGCTTTGTCTGCCACTAACGGATGCGAGGTAAGAGAAATCTATGGAGAACATGTTGTATTTCAAACTTGCACCGAAGTTTAAAAATTGACGGTTACCCTTGTTTCTATTTTCATAGAACATTCCAGTTCTAAATGCGAGTACATCATTGTACCACCATTCAATTCCACCTGCAATGTTAATTTCCGTCAATTCTTCTTTCAATTTTGACCCCTTAACAACTGCATAAGAACCATCATTATTTTGAATGTAATCACCATTTTCATCCTTTCCTACAACACCCGGTGCGTCGTAAAACGATTGAAGGATTCCATTGATAATACCCACATCACCATCCATTCCAGATAACATCGTATAGCTTCCATTCACGTTATCATAAAATGCCGGTGTTGGCACAAGTAACTTCTGAAGATCTAATGCAAATGTTACTTTATTGTAATCATCAAACTCTGCTTCGAAGGCATTGCCAATTTTCAAATTCATGGGAATAAAATCGCGTTTGGATAATTCAGAATAAGCGACTTTGTTTCCAAGATTGTTCAAAGTTGTAGCAAATGTGTACGTTCCATCAGTATTTCCAATTTTCGCATCATCGTTTCGATACGTAATGGAGAAATCTGCCGCTCCGACAACTCCTGCCTTTGTATTCACACCTCCAACAGTCAATCCGCCCGTTAAATTCGAGTAAGCAAACTTCCCATTAATTCCAATACTTAGTTTCTTAGCCAAACGGAAAGCATAAGCTCCAGTTAATTCAAATTCACTCGGTTTGTCATCACGAAGTACATTTCCGCTGATGTCCGTGAAGGTAATTTCACCCAAACTAAAGTAGCGCAATGAACCACCGATGGTATGTATTTTATTAATTCGATAGTATCCAGCTAAATAGGACAAACTAATATCGTTTGTTAATTGACGTAACCAAGGTGTGTAGGACAAACTTAATTCTGACTTCTCTTTGGCAAAGCTCAGCATGGAAGTATTCCAATAAACTGATGTTGAAGTAGGACTCAAGGCCGTTCCTGCGTCCCCCATTCCACCTGCCCTAGAATCAGGGGTAATAGCCATGAAAGGCAAGGCCGTTGTGATGGTATTTAATTGCAAGTCATTATCCGTTACACCTGATCCGCCACCGTTTGGTTGAGCAAAGACTAGAAAAGAAGAATAACAGAATGATAAAACGAAAAAAACGTGCTTCATAAATAACAGTACTTAAAGGTTCGTAAATATACGAAAAACTAGGTTTTTTATTGTGGGATCACTTCAAAATAACCAATTTCTCTGTTTTTTCCGCTGTTTGACCATCGATATTTTTCACTTTTAAGCGATAAACGTATACACCTTTTGCCAATTGATCTCCAAAGTCATCCTTTCCATCCCATTCGATGCCCTCAGATCGAAACCCTTGAGTTTGCACTTGTTGTTGAATCGTTTTAACAAGTCTACCAGAAATGGTATATACTTGAACTTGCACATCAAGTTGGTTACATGATTGATTGTGCTCAAACATAAATTCCGTGCGGGTGGTAAACGGATTCGGGTAATTGTACACATGATCCAAAACAGGAACTTCCTTTTCTTGCACAATGAAATCAATTTTTGCTGTCCCAGAATTGTTATTTACATCCCAAACTTTCAATTCTAATGTGTGTTTTCCCTTGGACAATCCTTGAAACTGATACCTCACTTCGCCGTTTTGATAATCATTCAATCCAGCTGAATAAAAATCATTTAAAACAAATGGATTACTGGATTCACCATCGAGGACCGCGACGATGTCGTGCCCAATCCCATTTCCAACCGTATTTATTCCGTTTTCATCAAAAACCTTAGCAAATAAAACAGGATTCGCATCTGTTACACTTCCCGAAATAAATGCTTCATCATTCATAAACAATTGAATAGCTGGGGCAATGTCATCATTTAGTCCATTCGGATTGATACCACCGATGATTAACATCGTATCAAATCCCTGCGCATCGGTAATGTCACTATTTCCGTAATAACTGATTTTCCCTAATCCATAGTTTAATGCAATATCCTTAGGTACGATAAACTCAAAATCAAAATATCCGTTGACAATGCTGGCTTTTCCACGGTATATTTTATTTCGCTGCTGTTGAAAACTCAACACTTGAGGTGGATCTTGTCCGAGTGTTTGTTGGGTTTTAAACTTATCAAAAATCGTTGGCGTCAACTCGCCATTCCATGTGTTCAAGACTGCCCCATTCCAATCTTCCATGTGTCCTTTGATTCGAACTTTACTCAAGGCATTAATCGTATCGATCTGAACGAGTGGACTTATACCATTGATGCTATCTGTAACGATGCGGTATCTTGGGAGAGCAATGCGTAAAGCTGGATCTCCAATCAAGGTAAAACTTCGTTTATTCCCACTTGAACCCGAATTGTTCTTTGTTAACATCGAGATTTCACCAAAGGATTTCGGAATCCCGGCAGCATCTCGTTCAAATACTTGCTGATAAAAGGCATCGCCCGTAACTTCGTTCACGCTAATATAGACAGCTCTCGTTGTTGTCATTAAGGCAATCGACGAACCAGTTGGATTCAAAAATGCCCATTCTCCTGCGGACACACGTTTTGGATCATCATATCTAGTAAACTCACAAGTTGCAGAAACGAAAAGATTCAGGGCGTTTATGTTATTCCATGACTGAATTTGTGGGATTGTCACAATGCGCTCCTCTCCTAATCCAACTTCTCCACCATGCCCAACATAATTAATCATCAAAACACCTCGTTGAACTCTATCAGTAATGGACTCAGATAATGCAGGAAAACGTATTCCACCTGTGGTGATGACCATTGGAAAGGCATCCATGTACAATTTTTCACCGTTCATTTCACGGTGATTTAACTTGACGTAATTATATTGTGGTTCCGCATTGTCATCGATAAATTGATTCGATGGATCATTATCAGCTATTTGAACAAACTTCAGACGCCAATCTCCAAAAGTAGAACTCAAGTCGGTTGAACCCAAGCAACAAGATGAATTATTTGGATAAAGATCTGAGCCATTTTTGAGGTAATGTTCGACTTTATCCACTTGTTGTTTCGCTTGAATGTTATCACTCACAATAAAACGACCAACACCAATATCCATTAAGTCTGTACTTGAAAATCCTTCATTATCACCTAGTATACCAAAGTAATCATCGGATACGAGTGCGTCAACATGATTTTCACTAATAACTGCCTGATAAGTTGGGATGAAATTATTGTTGTTGTCCAAACGGTTTTTCGGGTCATATGTTCCATCACCGAACAACAATAGGTATTTAGGTTTTGAATTCGGATCATTTTGTAGCGCTCGATCATAAAACATTTTCGCAAACATTCTGATGGCCGTTGCATCTTGCATTCCAGAACTAAACTCATTATACACTTGCATGACATTTACTACGTGAACTATTAATCCTTCCGCACGGTGCAGGTCTGCCAATCTATTCGCTTGTGAAAGAAAATCAGGATGAGATACGATTAAGTAATCTGCTTGCTCTAGTCCATGAAGGTTTTGATTGGTAACTGCCCCAACTTTATCTGGAGTAAAAAATGAACTTCCATTAGATGCGACAAATTCTTTGAATCCACCATCAGATTTGAATGATTTTATCGTACCGTTAGCAGTAATATACTTTTTTTTCGGAGCGTGTTTATCTGTGATGTCCCACACAAATCCACTTGATGGTAACCCAGTAATATCATAGGAAACCAATTGATTACCCGGTATATTCTTCACCCTAAATCCAAATTGTGTTCCATAAAAAACCAATTTTCTTTTTGTGCTCAGGAAGATTCTATCCAGGTAAGTTAATGTTAGTGGTGATTGACGTGTTACACTTAGTTTCAAGGCAATAGACGACGGCGGATTGATCATGGAAAACTTGTATTCACCCCTTGAAAATTCCTTGGAATTTATAGGTAAAATATTCGTGAATAAATTCTGTCCATTGACACTTGCTTTAATTGTGTTTAAAAGAGTGTTATTAGGACAATTGGAAGCGATGTCCAGTTTAAAGTCCAATTTTGCGGTATCTAAGTTTGGAATGGAGAAATTGAAAGTTCTATCCAATTCCACATCGAATAATTCACCGTACCATCTCTGACCACCTTCAACAAGGTTCACCTCATCATTTTCATAGCTTTCTCTGAAGTCATACGAACTGATCGTTGTATCAGCAGGATTGTCATTTTGAACTTCTGTTTGAATGCGCAAAGGCGCTTGATTTCCGTTAATATTGATGAAATAAGTCGATACATCACTATAAATATTTCGAATCTGAACATAAGGAAAAACAGTTTCTGAACTGGACCAACGATGTGGACCCCATGCATGAAATAAAATGTAATCATTATCATTAAAAACACCATCAGATTCACCTTGAACAAAGATTGCATTTTCAGCTAAATCATCCGTTCTAGGTAGATTATTTTTCTCAGGTAGTAATCCGTCACCGTTGCCGTAAATGTGAATGTGCGCTGGATTTAAGCCAGTCGTGTTAATCCCGCAAGACTCTAAGAATGCTTTGTCAATTTTATAAATCCCGTCCTTCTCGACAGATATTTTGTACCAGGTTCCAGATCCAGATTTCATGACTGAGTTTTGTACAAAATCTTTCTGATTAAAAGGAGCGGATGGACTAAGTTGATATGAGAATTGGACTATACGCTCGTAGACACCATTTCGCAAACGAATGGGCACAGCGTGTAAAACTACAAAGGGAAGTCCAGCCTCATCAGTTATAGATGCTTCGATGATAAAATCCTCAGCAACTTGAACGAATGACGCTTTGTAATATGTCAAGTCTGTGCTAGGAATTTGCTCAGTTACAATGTCTGAAATCACTACCTTTTGCTGCGTATAATTTGTTTTTGTTTTACTGAAAAAATAAGGAAGTCCATTGTCGATTCCCTGATTCTCGATAAAACGAATGGGGTAAACTTTCCCTTCCACCTCATGGCTATGCGTTTGAGACCAATTCAAATCGACTTTTACGACTTGAGAAAACGAAGCGTTTACACTAAAAAGAAGAAAGAATAAGAAAATAATTCGGTTCATGTTCAAGATTTTTCAATAATTGTATGGAAGAAAAACGTCAATATATTTATTTTATTTGAATAATTATTCGATATTTGTAACCTTTCAAACCTAAACTACGTTGAGATTGTTCGTGCTAAAAACAAAGTTTGTGAAAACATTCGGAACTCTAGTCATTGTAATAGCAAATATATTTGTTGTTTCATTGTCAAATAATTCTTGGTCTCAGGACCCTACATTTACACAGTTCTATTCGAATCCTGTGTATCTTAACCCTGCCCTTGCTGGAGCAACAGGCTGTCCAAGAATCGCCTTAAACTATCGTAATCAATGGCCGCAACTTACAGGTAATTTCGTTACTTATAGTGCAGCATTTGATACTTATGCTAAAAATGTTTCCGGTGGAATTGGTTTAATCGCCATGCATGACCAACAGGGACAAGGTACTATTCAAACATCGATGATAGGAGGAGTTTATTCTTACAACCTGAAGGTCAATAGAAAATTCTCTTTGATGTTTGGAGCAAGAGCAGCATACTTTCAGAAATTTTTAGATTGGGATAAATTAACGTTTGGTGATATGATTGATCCGAGAAGAGGATTCATTTATCAAACAGGTGATGTAATCCGTGGTAACGGTCGTCATGGTTTCTTTGATGCATCAGCAGGATTAGTAGGATTTACAAAAAACTTCTACTTCGGAGTTGCAGGACACCATTTAAATCGTCCAGATGAATCTATGATCTTAGGTCAATCTCGTTTGCCTATTCGCGTTACTGGACACATGGGTGCAACCATCAAACTTGGTCAACGTGGTCGCTATTCAAGCAGCACTATGTTAATGCCAAACATCATTTACCAATATCAAAATGGATTCCAAGAATTTAATATTGGTGCATACTTGAGATACGAAAGCTTTACAATTGGTGCATGGTACCGCAATAAAGATGCTTTCATCTTAAGTTTAGGAATTAGTACAGATAAATTTAGAGTTGGATACAGTTATGATTTAACTGTTTCAAATTTAGGTGGTGTTTCAGGAGGTTCACATGAAATTTCAATGGGAATTAACTTGAAGTGCAAGAAAAAACCGAAAAACTTCCGTAAAATTTCTTGTCCATCATTTTAAGTGTAACTAAAACAATTAATAAAGATTATTATCGTTAATAAAACGCAAAGTAGAATATGAAGCGATTGATGAATAGATTTTTAGGAGTATCAGTAGTTGGACTATTGGTACTTTCCTCTTGTTCTCCAGAAAGATCAAGTTCAACCGGTTGGGAATATAACAACTATAAAAACGGTGGATTTGAGAAATTCGATGCACAAGAACAAGAAACAGGACCAGGATTGGTCATGATTGAAGGTGGAACGTTTACCATGGGTAGAACGGAACAAGACGTTATGCAAGATTGGAATGCACGTGCTGCACGTGTAACAGTTGCTTCTTTTTACATGGATCGTACAGAGGTTACTAACCTACACTGGTTAGAATACATGTATTGGATGAAACGTGTTTACAACAAAACATACCCTCATGTTTACAAAAAATGTTTGCCAGATACTTTATCTTGGAGAACGGCAATGGGTTATCGCGAGAAATATGTGAATTACTATTTACGTCACCCATCTTATGCAGATTATCCTGTAGTTGGAGTTTCTTGGTTACAAGCGAATGATTTTTGTAAATGGAGAACTGACCGTGTGAATGAAGCAATCTTAGTGAGAGAAGGAATTCTTAAATGGCATTTTGCAGACGAAGGAAGTACTGATGTTGGAGCTGCGAATGATGCAAACTATGACAAGAGATTTGCTTCTGTACCTCAAAACATGTTCAGCACTGAAAATTACTTAAATGGTAATTACACTGTAGAGTCTGAAGGTGGATATGTCATGAATAAGGACAATAAACCAAAAGCAAAAGTTGATTCAAAAACAAAACGTTCCGTTCCTCGTGACCCATACCAATTAGAAAATTACGATCCAATATATGCGGATTTGGATAATGGTAGATTGGGTACACGTGCAGTTCGTATGGAAGATGGTATCTTATTACCTAGCTACCGTCTACCAACTGAAGCAGAATGGGAATTCGCTGCTCTTGGGTTAATTGGAAACTTGGATGAAGGTTCTGAAAACATCAACGACCGTCGTATCTATCCTTGGGATGGTCACTATGTACGTCAAGAAGAAGAGCAATTTGCAGGAGCAATTCAAGCCAATTTCGTACGTGGAAAAGGTGACATGATGGGTGTTTCTGGAAATCTAAACGATGGTTCTGACATTACTGCCCGTGTTGACGATTACTGGCCTAATGACTTCGGTCTTTACAATATGGCTGGAAACGTTTCAGAATGGGTAATGGATGTTTACCGTCCGATGACTAGTGAAGTTTCTGAAGAATTTATGCCTTTCCGTGGAAATAAATACCAAACTCAACTGTTAGTACCTAACGGTCTTTACGATCGTCCAGTGAAAGCAAATGAAAATATTTACGATGTTCATGGAATGAAAGAGTTCGTAAACGAATTCGCTCGTGTGAAGTACCTAGCTTACGCAAATAAAAAATACGGTCAGACGGCAGGAACTAACTTCCAATCCAATTTCACGAATGGAACGGTTGATACAACGGCTAATGCAACTGCTGCTGCTGCTCCAAAACCAGGCGGAGTGAACAACAATCCGATGAATTCAAGAATTTACTCGAAACAAGATCCTAGAGGATACCAATTCAACTCTCCTTCTAGTTACTATGTTTCTAATAATTCTCAATTTACGTCTCAAGAACGTTTACAGTTCGAATTTTTGGATACGTTAAACATCATGTTGGATACTGCTATTGCATTGTACAATCAGGGAAGAACTATTGCTGCTAGTGCATTTATTGAACGTGTATTGTTCAATAAAGACTTGCCAATGGAAATTCAAGATGGAGCGAAAAAACAAGACATCCTTGAATTAATGAGTATCGCTTTTGAACGTACAGATCCAAATGCTTATTTAGGAATTGATACAGCTTTATTCAGTAAAGATTATTTAGAACGTAAATTCCGCTCATACAGTACTGATCCAACAATTACTACTTGGATTATGACTTTGCGTAATGGATTAACAGAATTCATCACCGAGACCAAAGGAAAACAACGTTGGAGAGATGTGACAGTTGAAGAAAATGCTGGACGTTTGAACTACCGTAAAGATGATTACATTGATTACATGGATGGTGATTTAGAATCTTCTATTTTCTACAACAACGCGAAGAGAAAAGACGACATCAACAATGGTCTACGTGATTCTAAACAGGTCATGTATCAAAACCAACATGAAAACTTTAACTTAAACAATGACATGATTAATGCTGGTTCATCTGGATGGCCTACTACATTGATCTCTGATAAATCAAGAGTATATAAAGGTGGTTCTTGGGCTGACCGTGTATATTGGTTATCTTCAGGTAACAGAAGATTCCTTGATGAAGACAAATCAACGGCAACTATTGGTTTCCGATGTGCGATGGATCGAGTTGGAAGTTCCCGACCGAAAAGTCCGAAAGAATAATTAAAAAAAGCCCGAGCAATCGGGCTTTTTTTTTGCATTTTTGCATCATGGAAAAATTAGTTGATTTATTTTATGAATGCTCCGGTATATCAACGGACACTCGAAATATTCAGGAAGGATCAATGTTCATTGCATTGAAAGGTGAACATTTCAACGGGAATTTATTTGCAGCTAAAGCCATTGAATCAGGTGCCACTTATTCTATTGTTGACGAGGTTCAATATGCCAACGAAAAGAATATCTTTTACGTGGAAAACTCACTTGTTTTCCTGCAAAAACTTGCTAATTTTCACCGTAATAAATTCAACATCCCTTTCATTGGAATTACTGGCAGTAATGGGAAAACTAGTACCAAAGAACTTGTCAATGCCGTATTATCTCAGAAATTCAATACACTCTGTACGATTGGGAACTTAAACAATCATATAGGTGTGCCGCTAACACTTCTTCGCCTGACATCAGAACACGAGATTGCTATCATTGAAATGGGTGCGAATAAACCGGGAGACATTGCTAAATTATGCGAAATTGCCGAACCGACACATGGAATCATTACCAATATCGGAAAGGCTCATTTAGAGGGATTCAAAAATTTTGAAGGAGTTCTGCAAACCAAAACGGAACTTTATCGATCTATTGAAAAAAAATCTGGTGTTCTTTTTGCTTGTATGGATGATGAAATTCTTATGACAGCATGTAAAAATTACCCACTTCCGCTTGTTACCTATGGAAGTACGCCAAATGCATTAATTGTCGGGGAATTAAGTCACTTGGATCCATTTGTACATTTCAGCTGGCATAACCACTCTTATCATTCACCAATATTGCATACACACTTAGTTGGAAAATATAATTTCAATAATTTTCTTGCAGCAATTGCCTTTGGAAATATTTTTGACGTTCCGGTTGAGCAAATCAATGAAGCAATTGAGGGCTATATTCCTCAGAATAACCGAAGTCAAGTAACAAAAACTGTCAATAATACCCTAATCATTGATTGTTATAACGCGAATCCATCCAGTATGAAATCTGCATTGGAATCCTTCAATGAAATTAAAGGAATGGAAAAATTAGCAATTATAGGAGACATGTTGGAGTTAGGTGAAGAAAGCTTTGCAGAGCATCAAACGATATTAGACTATTGTAAACAAAATAACATTCCATTCTTCACAATTGGTCCAATTTTCAAAGCACTTCATCCAAGCGGATTCGAAAACCACGAAGAATTTCGAGTAAACGCTGTTAAACTGAATTTGAAAAACCAACTAATCCTACTTAAAGGATCAAGAGGAATTGCCTTAGAAAAGTTAATCGATTTATTCTAGGAACCGTACATCATTAGGAAGGATTTTAAGAATGGATCTAGTCCACCATCCATCACTGCATCCACATCACTGGTTTCTGTTCCGGTGCGCACATCTTTCACCAATTTATACGGTTGCATGACATAGTTTCGGATTTGACTCCCCCACTCTATTTTCTTTTTTCCAGCCTCAATTTCACTTCGTTTTTCCAAACGTTCACGCAATTCCAACTCATATAATTGAGAACGCAATAATTGCATGGCTTTTTCCTTGTTGGCTAACTGTGACCTAGACTCAGAGTTTTCAATGATAATTCCAGACGGAGCATGTCGCAAGCGCACTGCTGTTTCGACTTTATTTACGTTTTGTCCACCAGCACCACCAGATCTAAACGTTTCAAAGGATACATCTGCTGGATTAATATGAATATCAATGTTATCGTCCACTAATGGGTAAACGTATACAGAAACAAACGAAGTGTGACGTTTTGCATTCGAATCAAAGGGAGAAATACGCACCAAACGATGAACGCCATTTTCTCCTTTCAAATATCCAAAAGCAAATTCACCTTCTAGTTCCAACGTAACCGTTTTGACACCTGCTACATCCCCTTCTTGGAAATTTAATTCAGTGATTTTATATCCTTTCTTTTGTCCCCACATCAGGTACATGCGCATCAACATGGATGCCCAATCACAGCTTTCCGTTCCACCAGCACCAGCTGTAATTTGCAGAACAGCGCTTAAGGCATCTTCTTCACCCGAAAGCATGTTTTTCAACTCTAATTCTTCAATTTCTGTTAGGATTACCTGAAATTGCTGATCTAATTCTGCTTCCGTAGACATTCCTTCTTTGACGAATTCCATAACAACTTCCAAATCAGAAACAGAAGACTGAACACGATCAAAGGTATTCACCCAAAACTTTAAACCACGGATGGATTTCATCTGAGTTTCTGCTTTTTTAGGGTCATCCCAAAAGGAAGGGTCTTGCGTTTTGAGCTCCTCCTCCTTCATTTGCATTCTCTTCTCTTCGATTTTCAAGTAATTTTGAATGCTTTCAACGCGCTTCAATAAGTCTTTATACTGATCAATAGTCATGGTGCAAAGGTAATTATAAAGTCTTTCCCAAAGGCTTGAAACAAATGAACAAAATTGCTACATTTGTAAAAATCAAAATTGACATGAATATTCCAGCAGAATTAAAGTACACAAAAGACCATGAATGGGTAAAAATCGACGGAGATGTTGCCATTGTAGGGATTACAGAATTTGCACAAAGCGAATTAGGTGATATCGTATATGTTGAAATCGAAACAATCGGTGAAACGCTTAACCAAGAAGAAGTATTTGGAAGTGTAGAAGCAGTAAAAACAGTTTCAGATTTATTTATGCCGGTAAGTGGTGAGATTCTTGAGTTCAATGAGGCCTTAGAAGGGAATCCAGAGTTAGTCAATTCGGATCCTTACGGTGAAGGTTGGATGATCAAAGTAAAATTAACAGATGCATCTCAGTATGATCAATTATTAGATGCTGCTACATACGAAGGCTTGATTCATTAATCAAGAAGTCATAAAAATTATTAAAAACCGCTCAAAAGGCGGTTTTTTTTATGGCCAACAAGTTTTACACAAAGTTGACTCAAGCGTATTCTCTATTTTGTCATCTAGTTGATAGAAGAAATCAATCTTCGTTAATTTCTCTAACTCGTTAATGGTCAGAGCAAAGTTCATTAACGGCAATTTTGAACCTTCATTCGGCAACAAAAAAGCAATGCCTTTCGAGTGAGTCCCTTTGAGGTCTACAATTGCTTTAAAATAGTATTTTGGAACACTTACTTTGTTCATGCCAATTTTTGGGAGATCCGCACTTAAAACTGGACCTGTTACAATTAAAATAGAATCAAGTGTTACTGCCCAATCGCGTACTTCCTCTTCCAATTTTTTCCAAATACCTCGATTAAACGAAGGTAATTGCGGACTCATGTTGCTGTAAAAGAATGATTCCTCCATACTTTGAACAGACCAACGCATGTCAGCTGCAGGTGCTAAATGTCCGCGGTCGTAACCACTTTTTGCATAATCTATGTCGGTAGCCGTCCCTGATTTGACAAGTGGATCCTCCTTAAAGTTATCTGATCGTTCCAAAACGCCCATTGCCTCTGATTTGGTCAGACAATAAGCAATCCACTTTGCCTGTTCATGCGTTTCATCATAAACGAATCCATAAGCTACATGATGAAGATACGTTTCTCCTTCCATCAAGCGCGGTGTTTCAATGGGAAGATGCGGTGATATAGACAGGTTCGAATAGAACCCATAGGACACAAAAAAAGCCAGTATCATTCGTATGAACGTTGATACTGGCTTATTATGTCTAAATGGCATCTTACGCGTCGATTTTAGCGTATTTCGCGTTTTTCTCGATAAATTCTCTACGAGGTGGAACATCATCACCCATTAGCATGGAGAAAATCTGATCACATTCTGCAGCATTATCAATGGTAACTTGACGAAGCGTTCTACTTTCAGGATTCATTGTAGTTTCCCAAAGTTGTTCTGCGTTCATCTCTCCAAGTCCTTTGTAACGTTGTACGTTCACAGAGGATTCAGAACCACCACCTTTTAAATCGGTAATCAAGCGATCACGTTGGTCTTCATTCCATGCATATTCTGATTTCGTTCCTTTTTTCACTTGGTACAATGGTGGAGTTGCGATATAGATGTATCCATTCTCGATCAACTCTTTCATGTAACGGAAGAAGAAGGTTAAAATTAAGGTTTCAATGTGAGAACCATCGACATCGGCATCACACATGATGATGATTTTATGGTAGCGAAGTTTCTCTAAGTTTAGTGCTTTCGAGTCTTCCTCTGTACCAATACGTACGCCAAGAGCTGTGTAAATATTTTTAATCTCCTCATTCTCGAAGATTTTATATTGCATCGCTTTTTCTACGTTGAGGATTTTTCCTCGCAAAGGCATAATTGCTTGGAAATGTCGATCACGACCTTGTTTTGCTGTTCCACCCGCCGAATCTCCCTCGACAAAGTAGATTTCACAAGCTGCAGGATCTTTCTCAGAACAGTCAGCCAATTTACCTGGAAGTCCAGATCCAGAAAGAACATTTTTACGTTGAACCATCTCACGTGCTTTTCTAGCAGCATGTCTTGCTCTAGCAGCGAGAATAACTTTCTCAACAATTAATTTTGCCTCAGCAGGGTGTTCCTCCAAATAAGCAGATAACATCTCGGAAACGGCCTGACTCACAGGTGCTGTTACTTCACGGTTACCCAATTTAGTTTTCGTTTGTCCTTCGAATTGTGGCTCTTGAACTTTAACCGAAACTACGGCAGTAAGTCCTTCACGGAAGTCATCACCATCAATTTCAATTTTTTCTTTCGCTAACATCCCTGAGTCTGTCGCGTATTTCTTCAAGGTATTTGTCAAACCTCTACGGAAACCAGACAAGTGCGTTCCACCTTCATGTGTGTTGATGTTATTCACATATGCCTGAATGTTCTCTGTATACGAAGTATTGTATGTCAAAGCTACTTCAACTGGAATGTTTTCACGTTCCCCTTCGAAATAAATCACATCAGAAATCAATGCTTCACGGTTGCGATCCAAGTATTGAGCAAATTCTTTTAATCCACCCTCTGAATGATACATCGTAGTTGGATGATTTCCTTCGTCATCTGTTACGCGGTTATCCGTTAACGAAATTGTAATTCCTTTATTCAAGAACGCTAATTCACGCATTCTCGCAGCAAGCGTATCGAAATTATATTCTGTGGAATCGAAGATTGTTCCATCTGGCTTAAATGTAACTTCTGTTCCCGTTTCTGTCGATTCACCTACAACTTTAACATCGTATAATGGTTTACCAATAGAATACTCTTGTTGAAACACTTTTCCTTCACGACGAACCGTCGCTTTTAAAGCAATCGATAGGGCATTCACACAAGAAACCCCAACTCCGTGGAGTCCACCAGAGACTTTGTATGTATCCTTGTCGAATTTACCACCAGCGTGGAGAACCGTCATTACAACTTCAAGAGCAGATTTTTTCTCTTTGGTGTGCATGGCAGTCGGAATACCGCGTCCATTATCTACAACAGTGATGGAATTATCTTCGTTAATAAAAACATCGATTTTATCACAATGTCCAGCTAACGCTTCATCAATTGAATTATCCACCACCTCATAAACTAAGTGATGTAATCCTTTCACGCCAACATCCCCAATATACATCGCTGGACGCTTACGCACCGCTTCAAGTCCTTCTAATACCTGAATATTATCAGCAGAATAATTATCTCTTCTTTCTTCTTCAGCCATATCTCTTTTTATTTCGTTTTATCACTTTTTTCAAGTCTAACAAAAATAAGAAAAAGCAGGGCTTTTAGGAAGGTTTTAAAGGGCTTGGGAAGCCTAACTTATCAACAAAATTTCAACGATTTAAACTATTGTTCAATCCATGAAGTTATCGACGCATCATCAGGTTGAATTCTTGGAGAAATCACTTTTACCAGGTGTCCGTTTTCGTCGATTAAATACTTTTGAAAATTCCACTCTACCTTATTATCTTCCAATCCATTTTTCGCCTTTTCTGTTAAGAAATGATAAACTGGATGCATGTCTTTTCCTTTCACCGAAATCTTTGACATCATCGGAAAACTCACGCCGTAATTCATTTTACAGAAACTTTCAATTTCTTCATTTGATCCTGGCTCTTGGGACATGAAGTCATTTGCTGGGAAGCCAACGATTAAAAAGTTTTTTCCTTTATACTTTTCGTAAAGCTCTTCTAACTTTTCATATTGTGGAGTCAATCCACATTTAGATGCCGTATTCACAATCATGATTTTCTTTCCTTTTAACTGAGCAAAATCAAAGGTGTCACCATGGATATCTTTCACTTTATACTGGTAGATGTTTTCTTTTTCTGAGCTATTCATTAGGACAACGATTGAAATGAGTAAAAAAAGTGTTTTCATAATTCGGATTTACATTTGAACATTTAAATGGAAAGATAGTTCGAATTTGTGGAACATTTTTTGAATTATTACGAATAAAAGAGAATGAAAACTGCCATCCTATTTCTTTTTCTACTGTTGTCCAATTGGTCTAACGGTCAAAAGTTATCCGGAACGTGGCAGGGTGGTTCTTTTGTCACAAATCCATCCAATCCTATTACAGCTTCAACATCTTGGGTATACCTCGACATCACAATTGTTAAAGGAATGATTGACGGAAAAATGAGGCATGAAAATAGCGAAGGCCAATACTACATTTATGATCTTGTTGGAAAAGTACTCGAAAACGGACACTTAGAAATCAATGAAACAAGACTTGGTGTTAAATCAAAAAATGATGCTCCAATTGAAAAGCAACAGTTTGATTTCGAATACGATTCAAAAAAAGGGTATTTACTAGGCAAAAGTAAGGATGGAAAATCCACGTTAACACTTTATCGAGCAAAGTTTAATATTTTAGAAAATACACCAAACATATTACCAATCAATCAATTGGCAAAATTTCAACAAGAACTTCAGGATGGCTTATCCTCTCCAGAAAAACGATTGGAGGAACTTCGCGCCTTTAAATTTGAGCCTATTTATTTCGAGTACGACAAGGACAACATTCAAGAACAATACGAAGCCTATCTCATTGAAATGATTCGCATGGTGAAGAGTCATTCAGATTTGCGCATTTTGATTACCGGTCACACCGACTCCGATGGTTCTGATGCATACAACATTGATTTATCCAAACGAAGGGCAGCAGCACTTGTTCGTTTTTTCGAAAAGAACGGACTTGCAAAGTCACGCGTGGAAATTGATTTCAAAGGCGAAAAAGAACCTGCCGATCGAAATGACACCGATACCGGCAAACAAAAGAACCGCAGGGTTGATTTTCGCTTTATTTAACTTATCCTTTTAGGGAGGAAAGCTTCTCTTCCAACAGTTGAATTTTTCCTAACGCATCGGTTTCTTTCTTGCGTTCTAATTCCAACACTTGCGCAGGAGCTCCTGCAACAAAGCGTTCGTTAGATAATTTTCCTTGCACGCTTTTCAAGAATCCTTTTGTGTATCCTAACTCCTCCTCCATTTTCTTGATTTCGGCTTCCACATCTACGGTGTCTCCAAATGGAATGAAATACTCAACTCCTTCCACAATGAATGAATTCGCTTGTTGCATTTTGTCCGCAACGTATTCAAATACAGAAAGATTTCCCATTTTTGAAATTACTGCATCGAAATCAGTTTGAGTAGTTGCGTCTGCACGAACGTACATTTCCAACTTCACTTTATTAGCGATGTTGTTGTTTTTACGAATCGTTCGAATGTGAGAGATGATTTTTTCAGCTTTTTCGAAGGCTGTCAAGTAATTTTCGTCGATAGTTTTCACCTTCGGCCATTCAGCAATAACGATATCCTCTCCATCTTTGCGCTCGTTTAACGCATGCCATAACTCTTCAGAAACGAAGGGAGTAAATGGATGCATCACTTTCAATAATTCCTCGAAAAAGAATTTTGTTTTCTCCAAAGTTTGACGATCAATAGGCTGTTCGTAACCAGGCTTAATCATTTCTAAATACCATGAACAGAAATCATCCCAAACCAACTTGTAAATCGCCATGAGCGCATCTGAAATTCGGAATTTATCGAATTGATCATTGATTTCAGTCAGAACTTTCTGAAAACGATTTTCAAACCATTCAATTGCCACTTTTGATGACAATGGTTGTTCTATTTCACGAACTTCCCACGAGGAAACCAAGCGGTAAGCATTCCATACTTTATTGGTAAAGTTTCTTCCTTGTTCGCATTGCGAAGAATCAAACGGAAGGTCATTTCCTGCTGGAGATGAAATCAAAATACCCACACGAACACCATCCGCTCCAAATTTCTCAATCAATTCAATTGGATCAGGTGAATTCCCAAGAGATTTAGACATTTTACGTCCAAGTTTATCTCGAACAATTCCCGTATAGTATACATTTTTAAACGGCAAATCACCAAGGTATTCATAGCCAGCAATCACCATACGCGCCACCCAGAAGAACATAATTTCCGGTGCTGTAACTAAATCATTTGTTGGGTAATAATACTTTATTTCTTCATTTTCAGGTTGTGTCAAACCGTTAAACACAGAAATAGGCCATAACCAACTAGAAAACCACGTGTCGAGCACATCTTCATCCTGATTCAACTCAGATTCAAGGATTTCTCTTCCCGCTTTTTCACTTGCCAAACGCAAGGCTTCTTCCTTCGTTTTTGCTACTACAAAGTCATCTGGACGATTTCCGAAATACCAAGCTGGGATTCTGTGTCCCCACCAAAGTTGACGAGAGATACACCAATCCTTCACATTTTCCATCCAATGACGGTACGTGTTTTTGAATTTATCTGGATGAAATTGAATGTTTCCATTCATGACATTATCAAGTGCTGGCTGCGCCAATTCTTTCATGGAAACGAACCATTGCATCGATAATTTTGGTTCAATCACCGCATTGGTGCGTTCAGAGAATCCAACTTTATTAATGATATCCTCCGTTTTAACTAAATACCCTTTTTCATCAAGTTCTTTTTCAATTTCTTTACGAACATCAAAACGATCTTTTCCTGCATAGTGTGCACCGTTATCATTTAATGTTCCATTATCATTGAATAAGTCAATGGAAGGCAAGTTGTATTTTCTACCTAATTCGTAGTCATTTGTATCGTGAGCGGGTGTTACTTTTAAGCAACCTGTACCAAATTCTTTATCAACATAATCATCAGCGATGATTGGAATTTCGCGATTGATGATTGGAACCAACGCAAATTTCCCGATTAACTTTTTGTAGCGTTCATCATCCGGATTCACACAAATGGCAGTATCACCCAAAATGGTTTCAGGCCTTGTGGTGGCAATTGTCACCCATTCATCTGTTGTATCTGTGATTTTATAACGAACATAGAAAAGGCGTGAATTCACTTCTTTGTAATTCACTTCCTCGTCAGATACTGCGGTTAATGCTTCTGGGTCCCAATTCACCATGCGAACACCACGGTAAATTTTTCCCTTAGCATATAGATCCATAAACACATTAATCACCGATTCGGAATATTCCTTATCCATGGTGAAATGTGTTCGCTCCCAGTCACATGAAGCTCCTAATTTTTTCAATTGTTCCAGGATGATTCCACCATGTTTATCTTTCCATTCGAAAGCATGTGCAAGAAACTCATCTCTAGTTAAATCAGATTTTTTTATGCCCTCTTGACGAAGTTTTTGAACAACTTTCGCTTCGGTAGCAATCGAGGCATGATCTGTTCCCGGTACCCAACATGCATTTTTTCCAAGCATTCTCGCTCTGCGAACAAGTACATCTTGAATTGTATTATTCAACATGTGTCCCATGTGCAAGACACCTGTTACATTTGGGGGAGGGATAACTATGGTATAGGGTTCACGATGATCAGGTACAGAATGAAAATATCCTTTATCCAACCAATGTTTATACCATTTATCTTCCGCTTTTTGCGGCTCGTACGTTTTCCCTATTTCCATGACACAATCTTTGCTGCAAAGATAACAAATATCTCTGCAGCACAATCTCCGTTAGTAGAGAAAAAGCTTGACTAGTTTGTCGTTGGAGAATCGGAAGGAGATAGAACTGAACCTTTAATTGTCAATACAATTGGTTCACCTCCATCAGAAAATACCGTAATTGTTTTGGTGAAAGCACCAACTCTTTTCGTGTCGTAAGTTACTTTAATGGCTCCTTTTTTACCTTTTTTGATTGGCTCTGTTGGTTTCTCGGCTGCTGTACAACCACAACTTGTTTGAACATTACTTACGGTAATGGATTTTTTAGAAACATTTTTGAATTCGAAAACGAACATGTCTTTAGAATCGTAAGGGATATTTTCACGAACGATTTCAAGTGTTGTAAATTTTAATCCTGTAGAAGGTTTTGTTTCTTTTTGAGCTTGAGCAAATCCAACGAAAAGGAAAGCGAATGTAAGTAATGCGTATTTCATGGTTTTCTTTTTTTTTACAATGGTAACTTGAATTTTTATTTAGAAATCAAATTTAACATAAAATTAGGATTCAAATGCATGCAAAATAACTTCTTGAATAGATGGATATGTTTGAGAAAGGAAACTATCGAAGGCTTCTTTCTTGACCCACTGAACTTCTGTAATACTTTCCTCCTCCTGAGGTTTTGTCGATAAATCCCCTTCATACTCCAAATAGTACCAGTTATTTTTTTTTAGAATGGACTTATTTTTAAATTCATACACATGGTAGGTTGAACAAATCCGATACTTCAGACTGAGTTTACCTGTTAAGCCACATTCCTCGATAATTTCTCGTATCGCCGCATCCTTTGAACTTTCGCCTTGTTCTATTTTTCCCTTTGGAAGATCCCAAAGACCTAAACGTTTGATCCATAAATAGCTATCACTTTGGGGGTGATAGACGAGTCCGCCTGCTGTTTTAATTTTATTAAATTGAATAAAGAACGATTTTAAGGCCGCTTTTGCATGGGGATGAATCGATTGAATTTCTTGATTTTTAAACATTCCTTGAAGAGCTAAAACATTCAAGGGCATCGCATTTTCTACGATTTCCACATTTGGAATTGGGACAGAAGTAAAATGAATTACCTGCTTATCCATGAAAACTTTATATTTTTGTGGCATGGCATCAAATCAAGAACAAGCGCTAAAGGTAGCAGAATTATTATTGAAAACGAAAGCTGTTCGTTTACAACCTAACAAACCATTCACTTGGGCTTCCGGATGGAAGTCACCAATTTACTGTGACAACCGCGTTACATTAAGCTTTCCAGAAGTACGCACACACATTCGTCAAGCATATGCTCAACTTATTCTTGATGTGTATGGGAAACCAGATGTGATTGCTGGAGTTGCAACAGGTGGAATTGCTCAAGGTGCTTTAGTTGCGCAAGAACTTGGTTTGCCGTTCATTTATGTCCGTGCAGCAGCCAAAGGACACGGGATGGAAAATCTGATTGAAGGAGCATATGAAGCTGGACAAAAAGTAGTTGTCATCGAAGATTTAATTTCAACAGGCGGAAGCAGTTTAAAAGCCGTTGAAGCATTAAGACAAGGTGGACTTGTTGTCAAAGGATTATTAGCAACTTTTACCTATGGATTTTCACAAGCTGATCAAGGTTTTCAAGAAGCGGGATGTCCATTCGAAACCATTACCGATTACGCAACATTAATTGATGTCGCTGTAAAAACGAATTACATCAATGATGGGGATTTAACAACGTTACATGAGTGGCGTGTGAATCCAAGCACCTGGAATCAATAATTTTTTCATGATCATTCAAAGCACATCGGTTTCCATTCATGCAAGCCTGACATCCGTTCGTGCATTTCTTTGCGACGCTAGGAATCTCTCATTTTTATTACCTCAGGAGAAAATTTCTGGATTTCAAGCAACTCAAGAGCAATGTTCATTCAAGGCGCAAGGAGGTATTTTGATAAATCTTTTGTTTTCAGAAAAGGGTGATGAATTCGTTCAATATCGCTCTGGCGAGGGCAGTCCATTTTCTTTTACATTAACCATCTCATTGAAGCAAGAAGGAGTAAATTGTCACGGACAAGTTACCTTTGACGGACAAGTAAACGGGTTTATGAAAGTGCTAATTGAGAAACCTTTGAAAGGGCTATTTGAGCAAATGAGTATTCAAATGAAAGCTCATTTCGAAGAAAACTGAAGTTCTTTCAAGGAATAGCAGCGGATTTCTTCTTTCACCTTCAAAAGTATTCTTCCGTCGTCTTGAACTCCAAGGATTTCGCCTTCAAAATTCCCATGATTATCTGAGTACAAAGCAAGCTCACCTTTTTGATACAACAACAATTCGTATTCAGCTTTCAGCGAGGACTCCACCGTATTCCAATGGAGTAAATACCCGTTTAGAATATCGGTTAACTCGTTTAAAATTGTTTTGATTCGAATTTCTGTTTCAAGTTGTAACTTGATACTCGTTGCGTTGGGCGTTTCAAATTGAGTTTGATTTACATTTAGTCCGATTCCGGCTATGACCCAAGAAATTCGATTCCCCTCGATTTGATTTTCAATAAGAATACCTGCAATTTTCCGTGAACCAACATATACATCATTCGGCCATTTAACCGAAGAATCAATGCCAAAACGCAGAAGTAGTTTGTGTATTGACAAACAAATCATCCAATTTATTTTACTTTGATCCAGGACTGACAGATTGTCGGGCTTCCAAACAAACGAACAAAGCAGATTCTCGGAAGGAGCTGATTCCCATGTGTTTCCCATTTGCCCCTTGCCAGCTGTTTGTTTATCTGCCAATATTACCGAACCATTTTGACAAATTTGGTCGTTAATTAATTTGGCAGCAAAATTGTTGGTGGAGTCTACAGAATCAAGGTGGTATATTTGTTTTCCAATCGGTGTCATGTCGGTTATTAAGGAGCAGTAAAATTAAAATTTATCACGTAGTTTTGTATTAAATATTTGAAATGCGAAAAAAGACAGGAATTACAGAATCAGAACAATTGTGCCAAGCCATTGTTGAAGGAATGCAAGATAACAAAGCGAAAGACATTTCGGTGCTAGATCTGAGACACTTACCGAGTGCGGTATGTGACTTCTTTGTCATATGTAGCGGTGAATCGAACACACATGTTGACGGTATTTCAAATGCAGTGACACGTTTCACAAGAAAAGAGTTAAAAGAAAAACCTTGGCATATTGAAGGTAAAACAAATAGTGAATGGGTCCTGTTAGATTATATCAATGTCGTGGGACACATTTTTTACAAAGACGCTCGATCATTTTTTGAAATCGAGGATTTGTGGTCGGATGCTGTTCGCACGGACATCCCAAATTTATAATTAGAAATAAGCGTTATGTCGAAAGAAAATAAGAAAAGTCCTTTTTCCATTTATTGGATATATGGAGCATTAGGAATCGCATTGATATCCTTCAATATTTTCATGAATTCCACACCTTCTGCTACGATTAAGTACAAGGAAACCTTGATGGAGTTAGTGGACAATAAAGGTGTTAAAAATGTAAAAATTATTAATCAATCGAAAGCTGAATTTCAATTGAAGAATCAAGGTGTGGCGTATGTTAACCAAACAAACAAGCTTGATTTTCCGAAGATGAAAAAGATGCTTAAAACGCGCAAAGGAAAACCTACAGAAGTTACTTTTGAACTTGAAAACATTGGGAGTCCAACGAATTTCGAGAAAGCACTAGATGACCGTGGTTACCATGATTATCAAAATGATACAGAAGTAAACTACCTTGGCGATATACTAGGATACCTACTTCCATTTGTTATCATTATCATTATTTGGATGTTCGTGATGCGTCGCATGTCAGGTGGCGGTGGAGCTGGAGGTGGCGGAGGCCAAATTTTCAATATCGGAAAGTCACGAGCTCAAGTATACGAGAAAGGAAAATCTACGAATGTTACATTTAAAGATGTAGCGGGTTTAGTTGGTGCAAAAGAAGAGATTGTTGAAATCGTTGAATTCTTAAAAAATCCAAAAAAATACACAGAACTGGGAGCGAAAATTCCGAAAGGAGCCTTGTTGGTAGGTCCTCCAGGAACTGGAAAAACCCTTTTAGCAAAAGCGGTGGCAGGTGAAGCAAAAGTACCTTTCTTCTCATTATCCGGTTCAGACTTTGTAGAGATGTTTGTTGGTGTTGGTGCGTCAAGAGTACGTGACCTTTTCCGTCAAGCAAAAGAAAAAGCACCTTCCATCATCTTCATTGATGAGATCGATGCAATTGGACGTGCTCGTGGAAAAAATAATGGATTCAACTCCAATGATGAGCGTGAGAACACATTAAATCAGTTGTTAACGGAGATGGATGGATTTGGGACAAACTCCGGAGTCATTATTCTTGCAGCAACAAACCGCGCAGATGTATTAGATGCAGCATTAATGCGAGCAGGACGATTTGATCGTCAAATTTACGTTGATATGCCGGATTTGAATGAACGTAAGGAAATTTTCCAAGTTCACTTGAAACCTTTGAAATTGGTTGAAGGATTAGACATCGACTTCTTAGCAAAACAAACACCTGGATTCTCTGGTGCAGATATCGCTAATTTATGTAATGAGGCCGCATTGATTGCCGCTCGTCACAACAAGAAACATGTGGAGAAACAAGATTTCTTAGATGCAGTAGATCGCATTGTAGGTGGTCTTGAGAAGAAAAACAAAATCATCACGAAAGCGGAGAAGAAAGCCATTGCCTTCCATGAAGCTGGACATGCAACTATTTCCTGGATGCTTCAATACGCTCATCCACTTGTTAAAGTAACAATTGTTCCTCGTGGACAATCACTTGGTGCAGCATGGTATTTGCCGGAAGAACGTAGCATTACAACGACT
The DNA here is from genome assembly GCA_017983465.1 of Crocinitomicaceae bacterium. GTDB lineage: Bacteria > Bacteroidota > Bacteroidia > Flavobacteriales_D > Crocinitomicaceae > UBA952. Next base: position 29,527 of record JAGOBK010000006.1, on the reverse strand, counting down.
GAGCAGATTTTAGATCAAATGTGTTCAGCATTAGGTGGACGTGCAGCCGAACAGTTAACTTTCGGAAAAATCAGTACAGGCGCCTTAAGCGATTTAGAAAAAGTAACCAAACAAGCATATGCGATGGTTTCTATTTACGGATTGAATGAACGCGTAGGAAACATTTCTTACTACGATTCTCAGGGACGTGATTCATTTACAAAGCCATATTCTGAAGATACTGCACGCATTATTGATGAAGAAGTTTCTAAACTAGTAGAAGGCCAATACCAACGTGCACTACACGTATTGACTGAAAATCAGGATAAATTAAATGCCTTAGCAGAACAATTATTGTCGACAGAAGTCATCTTCAAAGAAGACTTGGAACGCATTTTTGGGAATCGTCAATGGGAAAGCGATGAATTAGTGGAGCAGACGGAGGTTCAGAGTGGAGTTCAAAGCGAGAATCAGAGCGAGAGCGAGGTTCAGAGTGAGAATCAGAGCGAGAGCGAGAATCAGAGCGAGAGCGATGTTCAGAGTGAGAACGAGAGCGGAGAAACGGAGGCAAAATAGTTTGGAAAGAGTACTCGTTTTTAAATCCCGAGAGCAATATTCCTTCGTTCAAGCGAAGTTGATATTATCCGATCTAGACATTCCATTTCAAGAAAGGAATACAATGGATTCGATGTTTAATGATTTCGGTAGTTTTGAAATATATGTAACTTCGGAGTTTGAAAGCGAAGCGAAAAAACGATTAAACGATGCCTTTAGGTAATTTAGCATTAAGAAGTATTACTGGAGCAATCTTTGGCGCTATTGTCATCGGTTCCATACTTTGGCATCCGTATGCTCAGATGGCTGTTTTTTCGGTATTCATGGTCATTGGACTTGCTGAGTTCTACCGCTTGTTTAAAAATCATTCTGTTGTTCAAGTAAGTTCTGAAATCGGAATTTTTATTGGTTGTTTCATATATGTTCTATTGATCGGACTTAGCTTATCAAGGCTCCCAATCATTGTTATCACCATTCTTTTCCCCTTGTTTTTTACCTTAATATTAAATGAACTTTGGGCTAAAAAGGAACATCCTTTAATCAATATTTCCGTGTTGGTCTTCGGTATTGTTTATGTCGTTATTCCATTCTATTTAAGTATTGACTTAAGCCTAAGAAACACATCTTATCTACCTCATGTTGTAGGAATGTTCTTATTGATTTGGACAAATGATTCCTTTGCTTATTTTAGCGGTAGGCTATTTGGAAAGCATAAATTATTCGAACGTATTTCCCCAAAAAAAACATGGGAAGGCACAATTGGAGGCGTGGTATTCACCTTGATTTTAGGTTATATTATTGGAACGTATATAAATGAAGGAGAAACCCTGTTTTGGATAGTTTCGGCTATCATTATTGCGCCTTGTGCTATTTTCGGAGATTTACTTGAATCACTTTTCAAAAGAAGTTTAAATATTAAGGATTCAGGCACCATCCTTCCAGGACATGGTGGCATATTAGATCGATTCGATGCGGCATTGTTTGCAATTCCGTTTTTTTATTGTTGGTCGATGATTTATTTATTTTGGTAAACTATGACATTACACAGAGAAGGTAAAAATATCATGTTGTGGAGTTTAATCTTCACCGTAATATTGAGTGGGATAATACATTATTTTTTGAGTGCTTGCTGTCCAATTATCTATTGGATTTTGCAATTAGGCTTTCTTGTGCTACTTGGATTGGTTGTTCAATTCTTCCGTGTCCCAAGCCGTACCTGCGAGGGGGAATCCAACGATATTATGTGTCCAGCAGACGGAAAAGTTGTTGTGATTGAGGAGACAACAGAAAGTGAATACTTCAAGGATCGCCGAATTCAAATTTCTATCTTCATGTCTCCTCTTAACGTTCACGCCAATTACCATCCCATAAAAGGAATAGTGAAATATGTAAAATACCACCCTGGATTATTTTTGGTTGCATGGCATCCAAAAAGCAGTACGGATAATGAGCGTAGCACGGTTGTAGTGGAACATGAGTCAGGAAAAGAAGTGCTATTCCGTCAAGTAGCTGGTGCAGTAGCGCGAAGAATCTGTTATTACCCTACAGAGGGACAATACGTTGAGATGGGTTCAGAATTTGGATTCATTAAATTCGGATCCAGAATCGATCTATACCTTCCTTTAGGCACAAAAATTGATGTTGCAATTGGAGATGTTGTCAAAGCAAAATTGACACGTATTGGAGAACTTAATTAATTTGTATATTTACCTTATAAAATCAAACATCATGAAAAAAGTATTTTTAGCATTAGCTTTATTCACTTACGCTGGGTCAATGGCGACTTCTACGTATGCTGCAGTAACTGGAACTGAAGTTGTCAAAAAAGACGACGATAAAAGAAAAAAGAAAAAGAAAAAAGGTTCTTGTTGTTCTTCTCAACAAGGTAAATCTTGTTCTACTACAACACAATCATCTTGTTGTTCTAAAAAAGCAAACTAATCCATTTTAATGGAATAAAAAAGGCCATCTCACGATGGCCTTTTTTTGTTAACTGAATATTTTCTGATATCCCTCTTGGTATTTCTCAAGGATTTTCTTTCTCTTCAATTTTAGCGTTGGAGTAAGTTCTCCTCCGTCAATGGTAAATTCAGCTGGAAGCAAGGCGATTTTCTTCACTTGTTCCCAATTTCCAAACACTTGATTTATTTCAGCAATCTCCTGATCCATTCGATCAATAAATGCCGTTTGCTTAATAATTTCTTCGTTGCTCATAGATTCGAAATGCAAACCATGTCGGTGCGCCCATTCTTTCGCAAATGCAAAATTAGGAACCACAAAAGCAGCCGGAAACTTCTCTCCTTCACCAATCACCATAATTTGTTCAATAAAACGCGATTCTTTGAAACGATTTTCCATCGCTTGTGGAACAATGTATTTTCCGCCAGACGTTTTAAATATTTCTTTTTTACGGTCCGTGATTTTTAAGAATTTTTCTTCTTGGAATTCACCAATATCTCCCGTGTGGAACCATCCTTCACTGTCCATTACTTCATTGGTAGCCTCTTGATTGTTATAGTAACCCATCATGACATTTGGACCTTTTACTAGAATTTCTCCGTCCGCTGCGATTTTCACTTGAACACCATCAATTAATGCACCTACTGTTCCAATGCGGATTCCGGTAACGAAATTATTTACTGAAACCACTGGTGATGTCTCTGTTAAACCATAACCCTCCAAAATTGGGATATCAGCGGCAAGAAAGATTCGTGCCAAGCGAGGTTGAAGTGCAGCACTTCCGGATGCAATCGCTTTTACATTCCCACCCAATGCTTCCTGCCATTTCGAGAAAATCAATTTGCGTGCAATACCTAGTTTAATTTTGAAAAATGTAGTTGTGTTTACATTATCATAATTTTCCGCCAGGTTTAAGGCCCAATAAAACAGTCCTCTTTTGATGCCTTTCAGGTCCTCCCCTTTGGCCATGATTTTATCGAATACTTTTTCAATTAATCTTGGTACAGCCGAGAAAACATCCGGCTTAACCTCTTTGATGTTTTCTCCAATTGTATCCATAGACTCCGCGAAATATACCGAACATCCCAAATACATGTAGAGGTAATGTAGCATTCTTTCATAAACGTGACAAATAGGTAAAAATGTCAAAACTCGTGAATTATTATCCGCCGGAATTGGTTCAATGCAACCGCCAACATTTGATAATAAATTCTGATGAGAAAGCATCACCCCTTTTGGATTACCCGTTGTTCCAGAAGTGTAAATAATGGTGACTAAGTCTTCATTTTTTACTTGTTTCATTCGTTCAAGAACTAGTTCTTCTTCGGTATGGGTACGTTGTTCTTCAATAAAAGACCAGTGCGGTACAGATTCTAATTTATCAAAGGAAAATAAGTGTTCTAGACTCGGGACATCCGCACGAATATTCGATATTTTATCGGCTAATTCTTGATTTGAAACGATACAGATTTTCGCTGCACAATCGTTTAAGATAAAACGGTAGTCATTTTCTGAAATATTCGGATATAGTGGGACTAAAATCGCTCCAGTTTTTTGAACGGCAATATCCAAAATATTCCATTCCAATCGATTTGAACTCGCAACCGCCACTCGGTCTCCCGCCTGAATGCCCATAGATACTAATCCACGTGCAACATTCATGGTACGATCAATAAAATCACTTGTAGATATTGGGACCCAAATTCCAGCTGTTTTGGTGACAAACATCGATGAATTTGGATAATTTTTTAATTGATGATCAGGGACTTCAAAAAGTCTTTCAGCAGTAATCATAGTTTAGTTTTAAGGTTATCGAAAATAATAAATATTCTCGAATTACAAAAAAAGGATAGCGAACAAGGAAATTAAACCGATGCCAATCACATTGAAAATAAAGCCCATTTTCACCATTTGATGGATTTTCACATGTCCAGATGAAAAAACAATGGCGTTGGGCGGTGTTCCAACTGGCATCATAAAGGCCAAACTAGCTCCAAGTGTCAAAGAAATACACAACTGAAAAATATCGTAGCCAGATTCCTTTGCAAAACTTGCAATAACCGGAACAAATATAGTTACTAGGGCTAAATTTGACATGACTTCAGATGCAAACACCGAAATAACAACGACCAACAAAACGATTGCCGGTACGGACATGTTTTCATAGGACTGAAATACCTTTGTCAGTGATTCAACGACTCCATTTTTTTCAAAAATTTGTGCTAGGGCAAGTCCACCACCAAATAACAATAAAATTCCCCAGGGCAATTTTTCCGTGTCTTTCCAATCTAAAAGTGGTTTTTTCTCGCTTTTACCTGGAATAATAAACAAGAGGATTGCACCAAAAATCGCAGCGCTTTCATCTCCATAGTTGAGTCCTGTTATGGAGGTAATTAATTCTCGGAAGGACCATAAAATGACCACCAATCCGAATATTGCTAAGGCTCTGAGTTGTTCGTTTGTCCATGGGACATTTGGTAAATTCACATCATGCAGTTCCTTTCGTTCCTTTCCAAGTGCGAAATAAAAAATACCATACATCACTAAAAGCATGGTTATGGCTAGGGGCATTCCTATTTTCATCCAATCGAAAAAGCTAACCGTAATGTGAAAATTCTTTTGAAGAATGGCTGCCATTTGCGTGTTAGGAGGCGAGCCAACGAGGGTCCCTACCCCACCAATACTCGATGCGTATGCAATACTGAGCATCAGCAATAAAGAAAATTTTGATTTTTGATGTGCAACCGGCATTGCATGTATAATGGCAATTGCCATTGGTAACATCATTAATGCGGTGGCTGTATTTGAAATCCACATACTGAGGAATCCTGTACTTAATATAAATCCTAAAAGGATACGAGGTTTTGAATCACCTACAACATTGATGATTCTTCGAGCGATTTGCTCATGAACTTTCCATTTTTCCAATCCTAAGGCTAGGACAAATCCACCAAAAAACAGATAGACATTATTATTTCCATAACTAGCAGCAAGATCAGCTGTGTTTAGGAGTCCGAGTGGAATCGCAAAAATAAAAGGGAATAAGGCTGTAATGTAAATGGATATCACCTCAAATATCCAAAAGAAAATCATGAGTCCACCAAGCGCAACTGCGTTCCAATAGGAATCAGTTGCGCGGGTAGTAATAAGAACCATTAGAAAAGAAAATGCGCCAAATGCTGCGAGCATGCGCTTCCAATCTAACTGAAGCATCTAATTATTTATTCAATGCATTTAACGCATCAACAAAAGTTAACGCTTTAGCTTCAACTTCAGCAACGATTGCGCGAAATTCAGCTTTACCTTTTGCTTTGTGCATACGTCCAAGGATAACATCTTGGAAACTCGCTGCCTCTGTAATTAATTTTTCTGTTGCTGGAGCTTTAGACTCATCCAACATTTGGTGGTGAAAACACTCTTCTACCACATCAAAAACCATCTCGTTGATGTTTCTCTTAAGAATTCTTTTATTTGACATATTTCTACTTTATTTAGGTCAAAAGTAAGTCGAAAATAGGACTTACCCTACAAAACTCCCTATTTTCTGTGCAGATGCATGTGATACTTCCGCAAGTTTGACAACGGATTGTGTAACTTTGCGTCCATGACATATCCTATACTACACATCCGCAAAGGCAAAGAACAATCATTGATGCGAAGACATCCTTGGGTTTTTTCAGGAGCCATTGAATCTTCCACTGAATCCTTAAAGGATGGTGACCTAGTTTGTCTGATGACACGAAAAGACCAGTTTTTAGGAATTGGGCATTTTCAACATGCAACGATTTCCGTTCGAATCTTGAGTTTTGATTACGAAGAAATAGACCAAGCATTTTTCGATCGAAAAATTAAACAGGCTGTCGATTCCAGAATTAACATTGGACTTTTATCCAAGCAGAACAACATTTTTCGTGTTTGTCATGGCGAAGGAGATGAACTTCCCGGACTTGTTATCGATTTTTATAATGGTGTCGCTGTGATTCAATGTCATTCCATTGGCATGTACTTTTCTGTTGAGATGATCGCTACTGCATTGAAAAACGCCTTTGGGAAAAAATTAACTGCCGTTTATTCAAAATCAACCGACACTTTACCAAAAAGAACAGATGTGACGGACGCTTATCTTTTCGGAAGCTGCGAAACACCTCATGTTGCACTAGAAAATGGTGTGAAATATAATATCGATTGGATTACTGGACAAAAAACTGGATTCTTTATCGATCAACGTGTTAACCGTCGCATTCTTGGCGAATATTCGAAAGGCAAAAAGGTATTGAATACCTTTTGTTATTCCGGAGGATTCTCCCTTCAAGCACTGAATCATGGAGCATCTTTGGTGCATTCATTGGACAGTTCAAAAAAGGCGATTGCCTTAACCGATGATAACATCACCTTAAATAATTATACGGATAAACATTTGTCCATTTGCGCAGATGCGATGGATTACATGAAAGATTTGCAAGAAGATTACGACATCATTGTGTTGGATCCACCTGCATTTGCGAAACACCGCGAAAAACGTCATCAAGCCATTCAAGGATACAAACGTTTGAATGCGCATGCGATTCGTCAGATCAAACCCGGAGGAATCATTTTTACTTTCTCTTGTTCACAGGTCATCGATAAAGCCTTGTTTACCAATACCATTATTGCAGCGGCGATTGAATCTGGAAGAAATGTACGCATCTTAGAGCAAATTCATCAACCAGCCGATCACCCCATTCATGCGTTTCATCCAGAGGGAGAATACTTAAAAGGATTGATTATTCAAGTCGATTAAGATGCTTGCACTCAATTATAAGGCGATTTTAGGGATGGCACTTCCGATGATGGTTTCTGGATTTATTCAGTCGATTGTCTTGATTACGGACGCATCCTTGATCAGTCGATATTCTACAGAGGCCTTCGACGCAGTGGGCAACGGTGGACTTTTATACGTCACCGTTTACATGTGTTTGCTCGGCATGGGGGATGGCGCACAGATCATTATTGCTAGAAGAATTGGTGAAGAACGTATATCAGCGATTGGACGAGTTTTCGGAACTTCCTTTTTAACCAATTTTCTATTAGCGATTGGTTTCTTTATCCTATTGCATTGGTTTCTTCCCTCAGCGATTGTTGGCTATTCAAAGAATAATGAAATAGCCATTTTACAAGGCGATTTTATTCGGGTTAGAAGTTTCGCTTTGTTTTTCGCAATGATTACCATTACCATTCAGGCTTTTTTATTGGCAAAAGGTAAGACAATGATTGTTTTATATGCTGCATTGATTACGGCAATTAGTAACATTTTCCTGGCTAACTCACTGATATTTGGGAAATTTGGTTTTCCTGAAATGGGTATTGAAGGAGCCGCGTTAGCCAATACCATTGCTGATGCGTTGGGTATGATATTTCTCGTGATTTATTTGATTTTTTCATCCGAAAGAAGGGAATATCAACTATTCGCACATTTCAAGTTTGAACTTGCATCGATGAAAGAATTGTTAAAAGTTGGGAGTCCGCTTATGTTACAGGGATTCTTTGCATTGGCAACCTGGACACTTTTTTTTACTTGGTTGGAACAAAAAGGACAATTTGATTTAACCGTATCACAGAATATTCGAGCCATTTATTTCCTTGCCTTTGTCCCAATTTGGGGCTTCGCTGGAACCACAAAAACCTACATTTCGCAATACATTGGCGCTAAGAAATTTGATGAGATTCCAACCATCCAAAAACGGATACAGCTCATGACACTTATGTTCTTGTGCGTTACATTCCACGGAGCCATTTTCTATCCAGAAGCATTAATACGACTGATTAATCCGGCTGAATTATATGTTGAAAAGAGCGCTCAAATCCTTCGTTTAATCTCTGTATCCATCATGCTTTATGGATTTGCTTCTGTTTATTTCCAAACGATTCATGGTTCAGGAAATACCCTTCATTCCATGTTTATTGAATTTGGAACCGTGAGTGTTTATGTCGTCTTTTGCTACCTTTTTATCAAAGAGTGGAATTTAGATGTATATTGGATTTGGACGGTAGAATACATTTATTTTATTTTAATGGGATTAGCTTCTATCAGCTACCTCCGTTTGTATGATTGGAAAAAGAAAATTGTATAATGAAAGATAAATTACGCATTGTTTTTATGGGTACCCCAGAGTTTGCTGTGGGAATTCTAGATGCTTTGGTGCAATCCAAACATGAAGTTGTTGGTGTTGTAACAGTTGCAGACAAACCGGCTGGACGTGGGCAACAGATACAGCAAAGTGCTGTCAAACAATATGCCCTTTCTAATGAACTTCCTATTCTGCAGCCTGACAAATTGCGGGAGGAATCGTTTATAACGGAATTAGCGTCCTTAAATGCAGACTTGTTTATTGTAGTAGCATTTCGCATGTTGCCAGATGTTGTATGGAAAATGCCCGCTTTTGGAACAATTAACCTGCATGCAAGTCTTCTACCAAAATACCGTGGAGCGGCGCCGATCAATTGGGCGATTATGAATGGTGAGGCAGAAACTGGAGTAAGTACATTTTTCATTAACGAAAACATTGATACCGGTGCCATCATAGCACAGAAATCCATTTCACTATCTAAAGACATGAACGCTGGAGAGTTACATGATCAACTAAAAGCGATTGGGGCAGAATTAACGGTAGAAACCGCAGATCAAATTTGTTCAGGTGCTGTTTCAACAATTGAACAAGATCCATCCGACATGAATGTTCCCTTCGCGCCAAAAATATTCAAAGCAGATTGTGAAATTGACTGGAGTCAATCCGCGGAATTGAATCACAATAGAATTAGAGGATTGTCCCCCTATCCTGCCGCATGGTGTAAACTTTGGTCAACAAAAAAATCCAATTGGATTACATTTAAACTTTTTGATTCAACCTTGGTAAACTTGAATGAAGCCTCTCGAAACGATGGTCCGTTCTCAATACCAGAAGGAATTGTCTTTCCAAGCGGAAGTGGATTTGTGTTGCTGAAGGAAATCCAAGCCGAAGGAAAAAAACGCATGGATTACAAGTCCTTTTTAGCGGGCAATGATTTGAATGAACTGTTTTTTACTGCCTCTTAAATTCCAAAAAGAACATTGAATCCGATACGGAATGGATAAACAGCAACTGTATGTCCAGTTTTGAACATGGAATTCAACTGATAGCTTATAAACATCCCAAAGTGACCGTAACCGATACGAGTTGTAGCATCTAAGGTCCATCTATTCATATTAAATGCTGAAATAGTGGAATTCACAAATTGATCTCCATTTGCATAGGTACCTGTCAAGGTTTGTTTGGTTCCGTAATTATATGTACCGATTACCCCAACTGCCATGTAGTAACTTTTTTCAAAATTTTTACCGAAAGAATAATCCAATAAAAGGGGAATTGAAACCGATGCGACTTGCAATTTATTGGTTCTAAAATCGAAAACTGTATCTTGAATAGCAAAAATCGTATCCGCTGTATGCGCTAAAACATAGTTGTTTCTGAAACTATAATTGTGGTATCCAAAACCTAATCCAGTAGTTATTCCTAATTGCTTTCCAGCGATTGGAAACTTTAAATCAAACATGTTGTAATTAAATCCAAACGATTTCATTTGATTGATTTCCCAATATGGATTTTGGTCAAACGTAACATCTCCATTTTCGTTGGCAAATTGAGAAAAATAGACATCAAATCCAGCATAGTGTCCGTTTCCGAATTTGCGTTTTGAACCTTCGTCTTCGGAATCTTCTTCGGACCATTCTTCGTCTGAAAGTTCGAAATCATCATCTGTACCAATAATGGCATCATCAATGTTAATCGGTAAGCGCATCAATGAGCGAACTGGAAGTCCGTCCTTTTGAGCAGGAATCCATTTTGGCATTTGTTTCACAACAGCCACACAAATCGAATCATACAATTCATTTGCCCCTTTTTCGACAACAATATTATTAATGGTTCCATCTTTTTCAACTATGAAAGAGAGGTAAACACGTTGGTCCCATAATACTTCAGCAGTATCATCTGGTAAAATAAAATTCACGAAAATAAATTCAGCCAACGAATCTGGTCCACCAGGATATTCAGCCTCTGTATCAGGAAAATTCACTAACGAATCCGGTGGAGCGATACTGACAAGTATTGGCTCAGGTACTCCGCCCGTAACAACCTCTACTTGCTGCGCAAAGAAGGTAGGCACACTTAATAAAATGATGAAGGAAAGTAAGATTTTCATGATCAATATTTTCTCAAAAGTACAATTAAAACTTTAAGAGCACACGTACCATGAAATTTCTTCCAGCTTGAGGGTAGTAGAAATTCTCGGTGGTCGTTTGTTCACCATATGCGTACGAAAACGTATAACCGTTATTCGAATAATATTGGTTTAATACATTATTTACCATGACACCAAATTGAATTTCTTTGCAAAACTTATCGAAAATTGAATAGTTTACTTGAAGATTCGAGAAATTATATGGGTCTATACTGCGATTGACATCTCCGGTATTATCCAAAAATTGTCTACCCACAAGTTTGGACATCCAAGCGATGGTGAAATTGTCTAACGGTATCCATTCCAAGCCAATATTACCAACAACATTTGGTGAAAAAGACATATCCGTGTTTTGGTGAGAAATCACTTTCTGAGTGTAATAGGGCAAGGTATCCAAATAGACATCTACGTATTCATTAAATTGAGGGATTTTGTTTTGACTTAGCGTAATTCCTCCCGTCATTTTTAGCTTTTTATCAAAACGATAAGATCCATACAGCTCCACACCCATTCGGTAACTTTTGGCCACATTGGTGTGAATGTAGGCACCCACATCATTGATCTCTCCAGTTAATAATAATTGATTTTGGTAATTCATGTAGTAAAGATTCGTCGTTAAACTCAATCTACTTGTATTTATTTGATGTCCAAATTCCACATCTTGCAAGGTTTCAAAAGTTGGACGGTTTTCAGCTGTGCTGGCAATGAAATCTGCACGAACGGGTTCACGATGACTGATTCCGCCATTCAAGAACAAGGTTTGATTTGTGTTTAATTTAAAACTTGCACCAACTTTCGGATTGAAGAAATTAAATTGAACTGCTTGATTCACATCGATAGGAATTCCGTCCACCAGTTCTTTACCAATAAAGGAGTAATCCACGTGTCTAAATTGCAAATCCGTATACACATCAAAACGATCTCGTTTATACACGGCTTTTACATAGGAACTGACTTCTGATTTTCTGGAATCGTTGCTGTAGTAGCGTTGGTAAATTTCACTATTCGATGCATACTGTGCCCAAACCAACTCTCCAAAATGTCTTCCAAAATAAGTATTTGCGGATCCGCCCAAAACAAAATCCAAATGAGCTGTTGGTTTATAGGTAAGTCCATAAACTGCTCCAACAAAATCATTATCCAACCATAAGCGACGAATCAAATCCGTTTGTTGAACGGTATCCGAACCGATAATCACCGGATTTAAACCATAATCCGTTAAATTTTCTCCCTTGCGGTATTGCTCATAGTATCCACGACCGTAAGTGTAGTGTCCGGCAAGATTTAAAATTAATTTATCGTTGAAGGTGTGTGTAAAATGCAATTGATAATTATCCTGCTGATAATTATCCACTTCATTTTTGTAAGTATAAAAATTATAGGTTCTTCCTGCATTCAGCAAATTTTGACGGTCTTCAGAACTTAATCCATTTCGATCAGCGTAGGCATTCATGGCAGTTGTATCGCCATTCACCCTGCTTTCTGGCGTTCCGTACCAAGCTTGGTAAGTGATTTCTTTGCCACTAAAAACGATGGCTTTTAGAACAGACTTTTTTCCAATGTACGCACCAGAAATGAAGTAAGATTTTAAGTCCGAACTTGCACGATCTAGGTATCCATTGGATTGAATACTGGACATTCTAGTCTCTAGGGAAAAATGTTTGTTGATGATCCCTGTTCCCGCTTTGATCGTGGTTTTATACGTTCCAAAAGAACCCATCGATTGGTCAATTGACCCGAATGGTTTTTCAGAAATATCTTGTGTTTTAATGTTTAACGACGCTCCAAATGAAGCTGCTCCATTAGTGGATGATCCAACGCCACGTTGAATTTGTATGTTTTCAATGGACGAAGCTAAATCTGGCATGTTGACCCAATAAACCGCATGTGATTCTGGATCATTCACTGGAATTCCATTGATTGTCACATTGATGCGTGTTGCATCCACACCTCGAATACGAAGTCCAGTGTAGCCAACTCCAGCTCCTGCATCTGAGGTTGTAACCAAGGATGGCGTTGCCTCCAGAAGAACCGGAATATCTTGACCGAAATTCTTCCGTTCCAGTGGATTGATTTTTCGTATTAAAATTTGAGAGGTACTAAAATCCGACAAGCGTGTGGTGTTCACGTGTATGTCTTCTAAGGTTTTCATATTAGAGAAAAGCAGAACTTTAACTTCTTCATTAGAATTTGAAGAAATAGTCATCGATTGCGGTAAAAATCCCGGTTTTTCAACCAAAATTGTGTAGGTTGAATCTGCAGCAGGGATTTGTGCGAATTCAAATTTCCCCTTCGCATCTGAATTTACTTGAACATTGGAATTCAATACAGAAACTTGGGCGGCTTGAATAACTGCTCCTGTTCGATCTTCAACAACACCATGGATGCGTTGTTGAGAGAACGCAAGGTGAGAGAGACCTAAAAAAAGGACACTGGTAATAATTCTTGTTTTCATTTTATAAAAAATTAAACAAGAACAAGGGGCTAATTCTTGGTGAATAAATAACAATTAGCTCGGTCATCTTCCCTGCGCAGGCATTATCCTACAGGTTCAATGGGTGTAATCTCAGCCTTTCGGCACCCCTTAGAGACGGGACAAATGTACGCAATCATTTTAAATCACTCAAAAAGCAAAAAAAAAAATCATTTGCTTCATTTGCGAAAGGAAATGGATTTTTTGAATGATGGGCTTTTTTTTGTAAATTGGTGACAGAAAAATGATAAATGCTCTCGACGAAAGGTAAATTATTGAATCAACCGCATTTGACCCACGAATCTTCCTTGAAGACCTTGGTGGAAAATCGCACGATTTTTAATTTGAAGGATTGCGAGTTGAATTTATTCGAAACCTATGAATCTACTGAAAAAGTAGCCTTGAAATTTAATGATGTCGTGTTAACGAGTATGTTACGTGGCAAAAAGGTGATGCATTTGTATGAGGATCCCGAGTTCGAATATTTACCGGGTGAAACGGTGATCTTGCCGTCTAATGTGGAAATGAAAATTGATTTTCCAGAGGCCCGCGCTGACAATCCTACCCAATGTTTAGCACTAGAAATAGATCGGACAAAAATTCAACGAATCATTGATTTCTTGAATAACAACTATCCAAAGGAAAATAAGGAAGAATGGTCCTTGAATTTCGATCATTATTTATTGTCCAACAACGAAGAAATCGCTGGGACATTAAATAAACTCATGAGCATATGCATGAGCGCACAAATCACTAAAGATGTTTTGGCCGATTTAACGCTTCAAGAATTATTAATTCACCTCATCCAATTACAAACACGTAGTTCTCTTTCATCGGTGAAACAACTTGATTCACCCATCGGACATTTGATTGATTTCATTCGAGGGAATTTGACGCAAAAAATCAGTATGAAAGAATTAACGAATAAAGCTTGCATGAGTAATGCGACACTTTATCGTTACATCAAAAGGGAAACGGGAATGAGTCCGGTTGAATTGCTTCTACGTGAGCGTATTCGTCATGCCAAACACTTGTTGAAAAATCCGAATTTACTGATTACCGAAATTGCTTTTGCTTCAGGTTTTGACGATGCAAATTACTTTACTCGTGTCTTTAAAAAAATGGAAGGATTGTCACCACGACAATACCAAAAGATGTCGGGACATTAAAAATCCTCTTTAGTCCGCAAAGGTTCGAGATCTACTGATTCACTGTCCGTAAATAAGCGCGATTGAATGACAAAACGAAATCCATAAGGAATTTCAAGTGAAAAACTAGAACCTCTTCCGGCTACAACATCCATCGTTAGATGCGTATGTTTCAGGTATTCAAATTGATCTTTGCTCATCCAAAATTGACAATCTTCAATTATACCCAGACAAACATCGGATGACCCCAAATAAAATTCGCCTTTTTGAAAACACATAGGTTGTGAGCCATCACAGCATCCACCTGATTGATGAAACATCAAATTCCCATGATCCTTTTTCAGTATTTGGATCAGCTCTTTTGCTTTTTCAGTGACTGTTATTCTTTGAAATGCCATAGTAATAAAGATAAAAAAACCCGAGTGAACCTCGGGTTTTCTTTGAAATTAAATCCAATTAAAAGAATCCAAGTTTGTTTTTGTTGTATGAAATCAACATGTTTTTTGTTTGACGGTAATGCGCCAACATCATTTTATGTGTTTCACGTCCAAATCCTGATTTTTTGTATCCACCAAATGGTGCATGAGCTGGATAAGCATGGTAGCAATTCACCCAAACACGTCCTGCTTGAATTGCACGAGGAACCGTATACAATTCGTGTGCATCACGTGTCCAAACACCCGCTCCTAAACCATATAATGTGTCGTTTGCGATTTCTAAAGCTTCTTCCGTTGTTTTGAATGTTGTCACACAAACAACTGGTCCAAAGATTTCTTCTTGGAAAACACGCATTTTATTGTGCCCTTTGAAAATCGTAGGTTTGATGTAGAATCCATTCGCTAAATCTCCTCCTAGGTGATTTGCATCTCCACCAGCTAGTACTTCCGCACCTTCTTCTTTACCAATTTTTAAATACGACTGAATTTTCTCGTATTGATCATTCGATGCTTGCGCTCCCATCATCGTGTTTCCATCTAGTGGATTTCCACAAACAATTGCATTTGTACGAGCAATTACTCGTTCCATGAATTTATCGTAAATGGATTCATGAACCAAAATACGAGATGGACACGTACATACTTCCCCTTGATTCAAGGCAAATAACACCGCTCCTTCGACAGCTTTATCGAAGAACTCATCATCATGATCACACACAGATGGGAAGAAAATGTTAGGTGATTTCCCACCTAATTCCATGGTAACAGGAATCAAATTCTCTGATGCGTATTGCATAATTAAACGTCCAGTAGTTGTTTCACCTGTAAATGCTACTTTTTGAACGCGAGGTGAAGTCGCTAATGGTTTTCCTGCTTCTGGACCAAATCCTGAAACGACATTTAACACACCTGCTGGTAATAAATCTTGGATTAACTCCATCCACACCATAATGGATGTTGGTGTTTGCTCAGCTGGCTTCACAATAACACAGTTTCCTGCTGCTAAAGCTGGTGCAATTTTCCAAGTCGCCATCAATAATGGAAAGTTCCAAGGAATGATTTGTCCAACCACTCCAAGTGGCTCATGTAAGTTGATGCTTACTGTATGTTCGTCGTGCTCAGAAATAGTTCCTTCTTCTGAACGAATCACACCAGCGAAGTAACGGAAATGATCAATACATAATGGTAAATCCGCTGCACGCGTTTCGCGAATAGCTTTTCCATTGTCGATGGTTTCAACGGTCGCTAAGTATTCCAAATTCGCTTCCATTACGTCAGCGATTTTCAATAAGATGTTACTTCTTGTTGTTGCCGAAGTTTTGGACCACGATTTAAATGCTTCGTGAGCGGCATCCAATGCTAATTCGATGTCTTCCGCGGTTGAACGTGCTGCATTTGCGATTAATTTCCCGTCGATTGGAGAAATATTTTCGAAATAATTTCCTTTTACCGGTGGAACAAATTTCCCTCCAATAAAATTGTCGTAGTGCGACTTGAAAGTCGGTCTGTTTGCTAAATTGCTCATAGTTAATTGTTTTAGTTCTACAAATGAACAAATCAATTTCTATGATTTTTAGCACTTTTAATTCATCCTATAGCACGTTTGAATCAATGTGAAATTTGGATGCTGTAAATGAATGTTTGACTGATGACGTGAAAATTATTGAAGTAATCCTTCCACGATTTTAGCAATTTGAACGGCATTTGTCGCGGCACCTTTTCTCAAGTTATCGGCAACAATCCATAAATTCAAGGAATTCGCTTGACTTTCATCACGACGAATGCGTCCAACGAAAACATCGTCCTTTCCTTGTGCGTATTTCGGCATTGGGTACGTGTAGGTGTCCTGATTGTCTTGTAAGGTAATGCCGGAAGTCTCATGTAGAATTTTACGAACCTCATCCAAATTGAAGTCTTTTTCAAACTCGATGTTCACTGCTTCTGAATGTCCACCAACAACCGGTACACGTACTGCTGTTGCCGTCACTAAAATAGCAGGATCCAAAATTTTCTTTGTCTCGTTAGTCAATTTCATTTCCTCTTTGGTGTATCCATTTTCTTCAAATGAATCACATTGAGGAATGCAATTTTTATCAATTGGGTATTTGTAGGCCATTTCTCCCGATTGTCCAGCGCGCTCGTTTTCCATTTGTTCCACAGCCTTCACACCCGTACCCGTAATCGATTGATATGTGGATACAATTACACGTTTGATTCCAAATCGTTGATGCAAAGGAGCTAATACCATGACCAATTGAATGGTACTGCAATTTGGATTCGCAATGATTTTATCTTCTTTGGTCAATGTGTGTCCATTGATTTCAGGAACAATCAGTTTTTTCGTTGGATCCATTCTCCAAGCGGACGAGTTATCAATAACAACTGTTCCAACTTCAGCGAATTTAGGAGCCCAAATCAAGGAAGTCTCCCCTCCTGCTGAAAAAATGGCAATATCCGGATGCATATCCACAGCCGCTTGTAGTCCAACCACCTCAAATTCTAGTCCACCAAATTCCATTTTCTTACCCACTGATTTCTCAGATGCAACGGGGATTAAGGTCGTAATCGGGAAATTTTGTTCCTTTAAAACTTGCAACATGACATGTCCAACCATACCTGTTGCTCCAACAACTGCTACTTTCATACGTTATTAAGCTATTTGAGCCTGTAAAATTAATATATTTGATAGCTATGAAGTGGATTCCCCAAATAATATTGTTTTTTTTATGGATGACTACGGTGAATGTTCATTCCCAAGTCATGGATGATTTCTCAGATGGAGATTTCAGTAATAATCCATCATGGAATGGAAACACGGCAGAGTTCGCTGTAAATGCTAGTCAACAGTTGCAATTGAACAATACCATTTCAGGAAGTTCATACCTGAGCTTGACTCATGGAATCAACACTTTACAAAATCACGAATGGCATTTTTGGGTGAAGCAAAGTTTTTCTCCATCCTCCAGCAATTACGGAAAAGTCTTTTTAAGTGCCGACAATAGCGATTTGACGGCTGTTCAAAATGGCTACTTTGTTTTGTTTGGAGAAGCAAATGCGGTTGATGCGATTCGCCTGTTCAAATTGGTTAATGGGATTCCTACGCAATTATGTTCAGGTGTTGACGGACAAATTTCGAACAGTTTTACGGTGGGTATTAAAGTTGTTTTAAACCCTAGTGGTAACTGGGAATTATCCGCAGATCTAAGCGGTGGAACCAATTATGTCCTTCAAGGAAGTGCAAATGACCCGAATATTCTCTCTGGATCTTATTTTGGCTATTTGTGCACTTACACCTCGAGTAATGCGAATAAATTCTACTTAGATGACGTCTATATTGGCAATCCAATTTTAGATCTTCAAGCCCCGATCTTACTTCAAGCTTCCGTTATTACTCCAAATCAAGTCGATGTATTATTTAACGAGGCACTCAGTCCAACATCAGCCAATGAAGTCGCAAACTATGCTATTTTACCCTTTAACTCGTTTGTTACGGCGCAACAAGACAACGTGAATCAAGCATTGGTGCATTTGACGACCATGTTTCCACTGACAAATGGTAATTCGTATTCAATAATGACGGCAAACCTCTCCGATTTAGTTGGAAATACCAGCGGTAATCAAGCGGCGAGTTTTGATTATTTGGTAGCGGATACCGCCGAAAAAGGAGATGTAATCATTACCGAATTTTTCGCTGATCCTACGCCAGTCATCGGACTTCCAGAAGTGGAATATGTAGAGATTTTCAATAAAACTGGAAAGGTTTTTCATTTACAAAACTGGACAATCAGTGATGGTTCCTCCAATGGTACCATCGGTGATTTTTGGTTACTGCCTGGTTCTTATATTGTTTTGACGGCCAATGCAAACTTCGGACTATTTACCAATGTTGCGGGAGTTACAAGTTTCCCAAGCTTAAACAATGCTGGGGATCAACTGATATTAACTGATCAAACTGGATTACTCCTCGACCGATTGACCTACACGGACGAATGGTATCAAGATCCAACTAAACAAGAAGGTGGCTATAGTTTGGAGCGAATTAATTTAAACGATCCCTGTTCAAACTACGATAATTGGTCCGCATCGAATGATCCATCAGGAGGATCTCCAGGAACAATCAATTCCATTTTCAGCGCTGCACCGGATAACCAAAATCCAAATTTGCTTTCACTCATTGCCTTGAGTCCAAACTTCTTGGAAGTATCTTTTTCTGAAGGAATGGATTCGATTAGCCTTGCAAATACTCAAATTAGTGCGAGTCCTAATTTAAGTGTTCAAGAAACTTTTATTCAAGTGGTGAACGATAATCCAAACGGACCACCTCAGTTCATCATACAATTCAACGAGAATTTCCTTCCATCTACTACGTATCAAATTCAACTTGGACCCGTGAGTGATTGTTGGCAAAATGACACGACATTCATCGGTCAATTCACCCTGCCGGAACAAGCGCAAGCAGGCGATATCGTCATTAACGAAATTCTAGCGAATCCACTGAATGGTGGACAAGATTTTATTGAATTATACAACCGTTCAACGAAAGTGATTGATTTGAAGGACTGGCAAATCGCGAATTATGACAACGATACCATTTCCAATTTAAAAACGATTTCGAATCACTTTATTTTGGAGCCCAATTCCTATGTTGCCATCAGTGAAGACACTAGTTTTCTTCTCGAGAATTATCCCGCAAGTATTTCTGGAAGAATGATTCAAATGGATATGCCAAGTTATAATATCGATTCTGGAACGATTTATTTATTTTACAATAGCGAACAAATCGACCGTGTTTCCTATTCGGAAGATTGGCAATTATCTTTGATCGATAATTCGGACGGTGTTAGTTTGGAGCGCATCTCACCAAATGCTTCCTCTAATCAAACATCCAATTGGCATTCTGCTGCTGAATCGATTGGTTTTGCCACACCTGGAAGGGTGAACTCCCAATATCAATACGTAGGAACAAGCGAATCGATTAGCCTACAAAAAGATGTTTTCTCACCAGATCAAGACGGATTTGAAGATATTCTTGTGGTCAATTATGCATTTTCAGAAAGTGGATTATTAGCAAAAGCAAGAATCTTTGATGACTTCGGAAGAGAAGTGAAAGTGCTTTTCTCCAATGAATTAATGGGGACAACTGGATTTTTCACCTGGGATGGTGTAAATACAAAGCAAGCAAAAGCACCAATAGGAATTTACGTATTGGTCATAGAAGTTTTCTCTGTTGATGGAGCTGTTATTTTAGCAAAAAAAATCCCATTTACTCTAGCTGGCAAATTGTAACTTTGTAAAAACAAAACGATGAAACCATTCTTGCTCTCATGTAGCCTATTCTTTACCTTGACACTTTTCGGTCAGCGTTATACCAATTCTGTTGGACTAAAATTCGCGAGTTTAGGTTTTACTCAAATCAATGGAAAGCATTTTCTGAATGAAAACAACGCCGTTGAAGTAAGTTTGGGTGGTAGTACGAACTATATATGGATGCAGGGGAATTACGAGTGGCAACATCCATTGGTGGATGATGTTGATTATTATTTTGGAGTAGGACCTGGATTAGGAATTGTTTCAGGAAATCCCATCATGCAAAATTCTGCAAACGATCGATTTATGTTAGGAGCCAATGGAGTCATTGGTGTGGAATATAAACTTCCTGATTACCCGTTTACCTTCGCACTTGAGTCAGGACCATACTTACAAATCATTCCAAGATTAAGTTTGGGTTGGAACATTGGACTTGCAGCACGATATGTCCTCCCTTAAGAACAGCATATCTCCCGGGTCCAAAAATTGGATTCCCAAGTTTTTTCAATTATTGGAAAAAGGAGTCATTTCCTTGGATTTAGAGCTCATTCAAACGAAGGAAACAGACTTAACACATTTTGTATCGCATCGAACAGGACTTGTCTATGGAAATGCGTTACACCTGTTGTTTACAAACGAACTAGACTCATCGAAATACACGAACGATGAAAAACTGAAATTGCTCCTTTTTGAGACCTTGTTGTTTACCTATCTGAGAAAAAACCAAGGCGAATTCGATAAAGATGCTTTCATGGAAAACCTCATCGAATTTTATGGCAACACTAAAGATGGCGGTGTTTTCGCGTGGTTTGATCGAATGTTTACGGGAAAAACCAATCAAAGCATCGAAGAAATATTGGCGCACCGCATTCAAGTAAAAAGTACTTTTTTTGGTGCAAATTATTGGTTGAATCATCTTTCAAACGCCTTTATTTTTCTCGATGTCGTTTTATACCGCGCTTTTTTAGAGGGAAACATTCAATCCTTTTCCCGTCATTACGCTGATTACGCAAGTTCCCTGATGAATGGGATGATCTATGCGGCGTATACCGATGATAACGCAGAAGATAAAGAACAACGAGTCTTGTGGCACTTTTTAGCTTCAACAGAACTCGAAAAATCAAAAAAATTACGTTTTGAAAATAGGATATTGACCGGCGTCACACTTCGCGTGTTAAAAAAGGAACACGTCGTCGATAAATTACTTTCAAAATTTACGGTTGAACTCGGACTTTTTCTCATTCAAGGAACACATCAACCGAATGAAGAGGAACAAAAAAAATTGGCGTCACTCGGACAAGCGCTTGATTTAACAAGTACCGAAATTCAAGAGTCCATTGAAATGTGTAATGCCTACATGCTTCAGAACCAGAATGAAATTCTCGTTTTTCAATCAGAAACGGAAACCGGTTACGTTTTTAAGGCTTTCAGCAAGCGGTGGATTCGAATCTTAGGTCGAAATAAAGATAAACTGGTTCAAGAAATGCGCGAAAGCAAGGAATTGATGTCCTTGATACAGAAATCGACCAAAGAAGAATTAAGTGCAGAGGAAAAAGAACAAGTACGCACACAATTCCTCGATTTAATAAAGACAATGCCTTCACTGGCACTATTTCTTTTACCCGGAGGAAGCTTACTTCTCCCTTTAATTCTTAAACTTGTCCCTGAATTAATGCCATCCGCCTTCAAAGTGAATGAAATAGAAAAAAACAACGACAAAAAATGAACTGTAAGATCCACATTTACCTTCTAAACGATTTATATTCACAAGAATTAGCTGATTTAGAGCATGAAGGGAATCAATCCATTGACAACATCAAATACGAATGGGAGGATGAATTATCTATTTCTAGTGATGTAACTTCGGTGACAGAATTATCCGATGTGGCTTATCCACTTGCAGGAATGAATGAGAACAATGAAGCTTTTCAATTCGACATTCCAAACATGCATTTATTTGAAATCAGTTCTTCGGACGCGCCAAACGTATATGTAGGTGCTTCAGAAAGCATTGTTTCATCTGCAACGTTTAATAAAACGGAGGAAACTTATACGATTGAAATCTTCTTGAAAGATTACGAACCAATGTCCAATCCAACTCCAGGAATTTTCATTGCAGCAAAATCGTTCCCAAAAGAATTAATTCGTTTATGATTGTATTAAAAAACATACAATTATCCTACAATAAACCCATTATCAAACGGGCAAATTTAACCGTTGCTCAAGGTGAAATTCTCGGTCTCGTTGGAAAGAGTGGCGCTGGAAAATCCTCCTTATTAAAAATCATTGCTGGACTCATTGATCCAGATACTGGTGAGATTTCCATCGATCAACAAGTTCAACCGCGCGTTCATCAATTGTTGATACCCGGATTCAAGGGCGTTGCTATGGTTAATCAGGACTTCAAGTTAGATGTTTACCATACGGTGGAAGAAAATCTACGTGAAGTTGTTTTGCATTTGCCAAATCACAAACGTGATAAGCGCGTTCAACAATTATTGCGCTTGTTTGACCTTAAATCCATTTCAGCAACCAAAGCACATCTAATCTCTGGGGGAGAACAACAGCGTTTGGCAATTGCCCGAGCGATTGCTGATCAACCGGAAATTTTATTACTCGATGAACCATTCGGTCACTTGGATGCAAATTTACGAGCACGGCTAACCGAGCATTTAATTCGCTTGCGAGAAGAAGAAAATACCACCATCATTTTGGTTTCCCATGAGGGTCAAGATGTCCTTGGACTATGCGATTGCATATGCATATTGAAAAATGGAACTTTGAGTAAAAAATACAAGCCTGAATTTTTATACTACCATTATTCCAATATTCATCAAGCCCGTCTTTTTGGACCCGTGAATGCGATGAAATTGGGAGATGAAACCATTCTTTTTCGTCCGGATGAATACCAAGTATCTTCAGCGAAGGATGCTCTTCCCGTTGAATTTATTCGTAGTATTTTTGTTGGTGGACTCTACCACAACTACTTTCAAACAGCATCTGGAGAAACAATTGTACTTTATCAATTTGAACGCTTAAATGACACCAGAGGAATCGAAATCGTTAAAAAAACGCAGTAAACTTAATTGGTACTGGGGATTCACAGCTTTTAAAGAAGCCCTCATTACCTATGTTAGAGATGGTGCATTTTATCATGGCGCAGCACTGGCTTATTACACCCTATTTGCGTTTATTCCTATTATTTATTTAACGAGTTCAATCTTTGGTCGAATCGTTGGTCCGAAGAACATGAAAGAAATGGTTTCTGATTTACTTCGAAATCAGATGGGCATGGAGGATAGTTCTTCCATCATGGAGGTTGTAAACGGCATGTCCCTGCACAAACCCAGTTTTTTCTTTGAAATGATCAGTGTTGGCGTTCTTCTTTACAGCTGTTCCGCCTTTTTTGTATCCCTGAAACGAAGTTTGAATGAGTTCTTTATGGTTACCAAGAAAAATAGACACGAAGAGAATTTATTCATGGACATCATCGGCTTTCGATTTATTTCGATGGGACTACTCGCTGTTTTCGCTTTGATTATCATCCTCTTTTATTTTGCCCAAGTGTTTATTTTTTCTGCCATTCAAAATTGGAATCATTACCATAGTGGCATTGTTGATTTTTCACTTGTTGTGCTGCAGAACATCTTGACCATTGGTAGTAACTTAATGATTTTCACCTTGGTATTTAAGTTTATTCCCGATGCAAAAGTCCAATGGAATGTCGCTTTCAAGGGCGCCATTTTCACTTCCATTTTATTGGTGCTCAGTCAGTTTATGATCAACTACTACTTGCAAAATTATTTTGTACTTGGGAAAATCGGAATCGCAAATTCACTGTTTGTCACTTTAGCGTGGGTGCACTATTCGGCACAAATCGTCTTCCTTGGAGCAAAATTCACGTATGTGGTTGGGAAGATGACCGGACAAGGCATCAAGTAATTCTTACAATAATGCCGGTGGTTTCCTGATTTCAATCTTCGCATCCTTAAATATCGAAGAAGTATTGCGAATGCTAAACAAGAAGCTTTTATTTCCACCAACCGGTACATAATAGAAAGACAAGGCCCAACAATGCAAATTTCGATTCAAGGAAAAATAAGCATTTGTCAAGCGGAATTCTTGCACATTAAAATTCAAGTTCCCTGATACATTCCATCTTTTTGTCATGCTCACATCTCCGCTGACCACTAGTGTTTGGGCAAAAATATTTTTAGCTGGATTCGTGCTAGAAATACTTTGATTCACATTGATTGTATACACATGAGACAAGCTCATTTTCCAGGGAATATCGAAGTAAATGGCACGCTCAGGATGCAAAGCATAATAATTAAACTCCGAATTCCAATTTTGCTCATTGACCGTTGAAGTACTGTTTGCGACTTTTTCACGTGTTTTTTTCGGCGCAATCGTAATGGAAGTGGTGAGATTCGATGAAATAAAACGACCGAGTCCTTGCTGACTTGAGAATGCATAATCCTTGGTTGTTTTCCCTGTGCTCGCATCCCAAGCATATGGACTAAAATTTGCGCCAGAAACAAAGTTGATCCAATCCGCTGGACTAATTCTCAAGTTCAAAGAAAGATTGGATAAACGCATGGAATCCTTCATGAAATCATAATTTCCATTGATGGACAATTGATCGATCAAACGAATTTTACGAAATCCAGTCAAGGTGTCTTTGTCTGACTTCACTTTTAACTCCATGGTATTATTGATCCCAAAATTCAATAATGCTGCTTTTTGATTATTCCCGACGCTATAGATGGAATTTTCAAACGGAGAATACTTCACCAAAGATTGATTGACTCCAACATTTGCTTGTGCTAACTCATTTAACTGCGGGACGTAACGGAATCCAACAGAAGGCGTAATTAAATGACGCAATTTTGGTTTGTTCTTGCCGACAAATTGATAATAAGAATAAATAACACTGGTCATGCTCATACTGAAATTGACTTCATGAGCCATTCCAAATTGTTGCAAGGTGTCATTTTGAGACTTATTCGCGGTAGGATCGTAGAACTTTTGAATCTGTTGGAAGTTGATTTTATTTCCATAATTGACGGATGGATTTATCTTGATGGCATTTCCAAATAGTCCACTAGTCGTTTGAATGGACATCGATTGCGAGAATCCATTCATGAATTGTTGCGAAATACCATTAAAATCACCGACAGATAATAGTTGATCAGAAAAGTTTGATCTGTTTTGTCCTTCGAAGTTATACGTGATTCCTATGCGTTCAATGGTCTTTTTCCAATTTTTATCACTTGCTTTAAAGGTGTTTTTAAACGGAAATACACGTGTAAGATTGGCATTTAACACTGGACTCACCAGGGCAATGTTTTTCGCGATGGAATTTTGACGCATGGATATTTTCATACCCATATTGAATGGTTTCCCCGGGAATGATCGATTGATGTTAATATCCGAATTAAATGAATTGGTGAAATATTCAGGATTAATCGGGTCTAAGTTATTTTTTGCTGTGTTATCCGAAATGAAATTCACATTCGATGAAAAACTCCAATATGGATTTGACTTTGGCGCTTTTCTGTGCGACCATTGTATGCTTAGTTTATTGTTTTTGTCCTTTGTTGGAAATCCCAAATTAAATTGCTGGAATCCAACCGAAATACGACCGGAGAATCCGTAACGCTTGGAGTAATCTAGGTCGTTTCGCAAGCCCCATGAACCTCGACTATACAAGTTTGCATAGACAGCAGTTTGCAATTGATCGTTGATTGGAATGTAATAACCTAAATTTTGAATACCAAATCCGTAATTCGATAAAGGAACGAACTCCGGAAATAACAAACCGTTTGATTTTTGCTCCTTCGTTGGTATAAATGCAAAGGGTAATCCGAGCGGAGTTGGAATTCCATTCACCCAAAGATTCATAGGTCCAGTTGCAATGCGTTCGTTCGGAACAATTACTCCTTTACTCAATTGAAAGTGGTAATGCGGTTCATCCAAATCACAAGTAGTTAGGCGTCCTTTCACCAAGTGTATTTCCTCGTTCGGTTGTCGTTTCGCAGTTTCCATGTGGAAATAAAATTCATCCTGCTTAATGGCTAATTCTTCTAAAAATCCTTTTTTTGTTTTGGTGTTAAACTTCAAGGTGTGACAAGTCACTGATTCTCCTCCATCGGTGAACACCGGGAACTCCACTTTATTGCTGTCTTTATCGTAGCGGTATTTTGCCCAAATTTCGTTCGCGTTGAGGTCCAATAAAATATAACCTGCGGTGATTAGCAGTCCTTCCATTTCGACCCTTGCATTTCCGTACAAATGGACTTGTTTTTTGTCAACATCATTTAAAATTCGTTCATCCGCTGAATAGGTGATGATATTCTGCATACTTGAGTCATTGACAAACAAGGTGTCCTGGGCTGTAACCACAGACGAATTGCACATTATTAACAATGTGACGAAGAAAAGTTGTTGTATCAATGTTCTTTTGGTCAAAGTTGGCTCTTAATTTTGTCGTATGCGCCTTAAACGTACAAAGCTACCAAAATTCAAGTTGTTTGAGAAAAACGAACAAAAACTCCATTTATTTGCATGGGTGGTTCTTTTTCTTGTTTCCCTAAATTCCTACGGACAAGGTCCAATAAAACATGGGATTAAAACCGTTGTTATCGATGCTGGACATGGAGGGAAAGATCCAGGATGCCACGGTTCGTTCGCTCATGAGAAGATCGTATGTTTAGAAATGGCCTTAAAACTAGGAGCAAAGATTAAAGCGAAATATCCAGAAATTAATGTTGTTTACACACGAACTACCGATGTTTTTGTTGAGTTAATTGACCGAGCAAACATCGCAAATAAAGCAAATGCGGATTTATTCATCTGTATACATGCCAATGCGGGAAGCAGCTCAGCTTATGGAACGGAGACCTATGTACTCGGATTACACAGAACGGAGGCGCAGCAACGCGTCATGGAGCGAGAAAACTCCATTATTGTTTTAGAAGATGATAAAGGAGCAAAATACAAGGACTTTGACTTATCCCCAGATGCCATTATTCAGTTACAACTTCAAGGATCAGTTTATTTGAATCATTCCATCGAATTTGCGGAATATTTACAAAAAGAATTTAAAAAAATTGGGCGTTACGACCGAGGTGTAAAGCAAGCTGGATTTTTGGTTCTCTATAAAACAACCATGCCAAGTGTCCTCATCGAAACGGGCTTTTTACCTAATCCGACAGAAGAGAAATTTATCGGGTCATCAGACGGACAAGAAAAAATGTCTTCTGCCATGTTCAGAGCTTTTGAGAATTACAAAAGTCAAATGGAGGGAAAACCAGTAAGCAATCGTCCTGCTGAAGTCCTTGAAAAAACACCGGAACCAAAAACAACAGAACAGCCAATTCAAGTAGCTGATTCATCTGGACTTGTATTCCGTGTACAAATCGAAACATCCGATCGAAAAGTTGCCCTGAATGCGGCAAGGTTTAAAGGACTAGAGGTATTTGAATACGAAGAAAATAACATTTTCAAGTATTGTACCGGGACCTTCAAAAATGACCTCTCCGGTGCTAAAAACTACAAAAACGAACTCATCGAAAAAGGATTTAATCATGCTTTCGTTGCAGCCTTCCTCAATGGAGAACGAATTAGTATCGAAAAAGCTATTAAATTAGCAGAAAAAAAGTAGTTTGAAGTTCACAAAAGAAATTAAAGCCGCCCTTATTGCTATCGCATCAATTGCCATATTGTATGCTGGAATTAACTTTCTAAAAGGCAATAGTTTTCTAGGCGGAGACACCGAATATAGCTCCTATTTCCCTAATACTGGGTCAATTATGGTGTCCAGCAATGTTACCCTGAATGGGGTTACTGTTGGTAAAGTAACCGGAATAAAATCCATGCCGAATGGTTCCATCAACCGAAAAGTAAAAATGACCTTTAACATCCAAGAAAAGGGAATTCGCTTACCAAAAGGCTCATTTGTAGAAATAGGTTCCCTAGATTTTATAAATAAATGTTTAATAATTCACACTCCTCAGGATATTTCGAAAGGTTATTACAAAGAAAATAGTGTCATCCCTGGAAAAGTTTCCATTGACATGGTTACACAGGTAAAAGCATATGCCGATCCCATTTCCCAAAGACTTCAAAAAATGATGAGTTCGATCGACCGAATGGTAATTTCATTGTCCTCTTTCTGGGATACTACGGCTACATCAGAGATTGAAGGAAGTCTGAAAGAAGTGAAGATTACGATCAAACGATTGGGACGCGTTGCAAACGAAATCGAAGGATTTGTTGCTGCTGAACGCAATCAATTTACCAAAATCATGGCGAACGTGGAGTCCATCACCATGAATATCCGTCGTAGCAATGATGAATTGTCTAAAATTATTGGAAATACACGCAAAATTACTGACGACTTTGTCAGCGCAGACTTTAAGTCCATTTTATTAGATGCACAAACAACAGTGAAAAAATTGAACCTCGTTTTGGAAGATGTCGAGAATGGACATGGGACACTTGGAAAACTTATTCATGATGAAAAACTTTACAACGAGTTAGTTGTTACCAATAAAGACCTTCAAAACCTTGTGACAGATCTTCAAGCAAATCCAAACAGGTACATCCATTTCTCTGTGTTCGGCAAGAAATCAGAAGGACTTATTTTAAGTGAGAAAGAAGAAGTGAAATTCAAAAAATGGTTAGATACCATTCCAGATTAATTTAAACGTTCATGGAAATCATATTATTTGCCATTCTTTTAAGCGCGGGAGTTGGATTCTTCGCGTACAACGCATGGAAAGTGCGCTACAATATTTTACTTGGACAAGACATTGATCGCTCCGACAGAAAAGGAGAACGGTTAAAAACAATGATCTTGGTTGCTTTTGGACAAAAGAAAATGTTCTCTAGACCTATTCCAGCATTGTTGCATTTAGCACTTTATGTGGCCTTTATCATAACGCAAATTGAACTCATCGAAATTGCGATTGATGGATTAAGTGGTCATCACCGTTTCTTTTACTTCAAGCTAGGCGGATTCTATACCTTCATGATCAGTTTCATTGAAATCCTCTCAGTATTAGCGTTTGTTGCGACATTGGCGTTTTTAATTCGTAGAAACTTGTTGAAACTGCCTCGTTTCACCATGAAAGAGTTAATGGGTTGGCCGACAAAAGATGCGAACTTGATTTTACTGATGGAAATTGTATTGATCTGTTGTATCTTCAGCATGAACGGTGCAGATGAAGTATTATATAGTCGTGGTGGTTCTCATGTCGAATTTGCGAAAGGTCATTATGATTTTGCCATTTCCTCGTGGATGGGACCATTGTTCTTTGAAAACCTAAGCATCGATGCGCTTCATATTATTGAACGCATTGGATGGTGGGGACACATTTTGATGGTTTTTGCATTTTTGAACTACCTAC
>JAGOBK010000005.1 GCA_017983465.1 Crocinitomicaceae bacterium | reverse complement strand
TTGGATCAGGAGAAAACGGCGGAAAACCAATGTACGGATGGTCAATGGATGACATCGCAACGAAAGTTGGCTCACAAGACCAATTGAAAGAAGCGTTAGCGATGATTAATGTCGTTCCGAATCCTTACTATGCGTTCTCTGAGTATGAACGTACTAGAATCGAAACAAAGGTTAAAATCACAAATCTTCCTGAAAGATGTACGGTAAGTATTTACACAGTTAGTGGTAAATTAGTTCGTACCTTCAAAAAAGATAGTCCAGTAACTTCATTGGATTGGGATTTAACAAACTCAAAAGCGATTCCGGTTGCAGGTGGTGTTTATTTAATTCATGTGGAAGTACCAGGTGTGGGAGAACGAGTAATCAAGTTCTTCGGTGGTATGCGACAAGTGGATTTACAAGGTATTTAATAAGCTTTTATTACAACAAGATGAAAATGGATGTAAAAAAAATAGTACTAGGAATTTGTATCGGAAGTTCTTTCCTGTTAAAAGCGGGGAATGAGGACCGTGTTGGTTCTGCAGGAGCATCTCACTTATTGGTGAATCCATGGTCTCGCAGTGCAGGATTTGCGGATGCTGGTATTGCCAATACAAATGGTTTAGAAGCAACGTTTACCAATATTGCTGGATTGGCGTTCACTGAAAAGACCCAGATAAAGTTTAACTATTCAAATTGGATGGGAACGGCTTCAATTGGTTTCAATTCAGCGGGTATCGCTCAAAGAATTTCAGATTCTGAGGTTTTTTCCATTAGTGTTCAATCTATGAATTTTGGTGATATTCCAATTACAACAGTAGCGAATCCTGAAGGAAATATTGGTTTCTTTTCACCGCGAGCAAATATCTTCAATGTAGGTTATGCAAAGGAATTTTCTTCAAGCATATACGGAGGAATTAATTTTAAAGTAGTTTCAGAAAGTATTTCCAATTTGAAATCAAATGGAATAGCGATCGATGCTGGTATTCGTTATGTATCAGGTGAGCAAGATCAAATTAAATTTGGTATCACCTTGAAAAATATCGGACCGGTAATGCGTTTTAGAGGAGATGGTCTTGCGCAGCAAGCGTCATACGTTTCTAGTGGTTATATCGCTTCCCTTGAGGAGCGTTCTGCAACCTATGAATTGCCGTCTTTGCTTGGTATTGGAGGATCTTATGATTTCATTTTTAATGAAAGCAATAAGTTGGTAGTTGCTGCGGCATTTACAGCCAATTCATTTATGAAAGATCAGTTCAGATTAGGTTTGGACTACGGAATCTCAAATGAGAATATGGCTTTCAATTTCCGCGCTGGATATTGTTATGAGTCTGGAATATTTAATGCAGAAAATCGTTCTAATGCGTTGGTTGGACCGACTGCAGGATTTTCGATTGATGCGTTAGTTGGAAAAAATAAAAGTGCTTTAGGTTTTGAATACACTACTCGTTTTGCGGGTGTATTTGGAATTATTCATACAGTAGGAGCTACGATTAGTTTAAAATAATTTACTTACTTTTGTAAACGTTCAAGAGAGTCCAATGGGCTCTCTTGTTGCGTTTAATACTTTATCACATGTCACAGTTAAATTACTATACTCCAGAAGGATTACAAAAGCTTAAGGATGAACTTTATCATTTGAAAACAGTTCAACGTCCTGCAATTTCTGAACAAATCGCTGAAGCGAGAGACAAAGGAGATTTATCGGAAAATGCAGAATATGATGCCGCTAAAGAAGCGCAAGGAATTCTTGAAATGAAGATTTCAAAAATGGAAACGATAATTTCTAATGCGCGCTTGATTGATGAAACGCACATGGATAATAGCAAGGTGTTTATCTTATCCAAAGTGTTGATTAAAAATCAAACTAACGGGATGGAAATTGAATACACGCTTGTTGCAGAAAATGAAGCGGACATTAAATTGCGTAAAATCTCTATTGAGTCACCGATTGGAAAAGGATTACTAGGTAAAAAAGTTGGTGAAATCGCCGAAATTCAAACACCTGGTGGAACGATGAATTTTGAGGTAATTTCTATTTCTCGTTAATGGCTTCCATTTTCACACGAATAGTTCAAGGTGAAATCCCTTGTTATAAAATAGCCGAGAATGATCATTTCTTGGCATTTTTAGATGTGAATCCACTTGTGAAAGGACATACTTTAGTTATTCCTAAAAAAGAGCAAGATTACTTGTTTGATTTAGAGAATGATTCTTTTGTTGGCTTACACTTGTTTGCCAAGGATGTTGCGATTCAGTTAAAGAAACACATTGATTGTAAACGAATCGGTGTTGCAGTAATTGGACTTGAAGTTCCTCATGCACACATTCACCTCATTCCATTGAACGAAATGGATGACATAAATTTTAATCGCAAGAAACTAACGTTAAGTCCCGAAGAATTAACATCAATAGCGGACGAGTTGAAGATGTTCTAATGTTACACCATGGGAAAGTCAATCCTATTTTTTCTACTTATTTCTTTAAACTCATTCATTTGGTGTCAGCCAATGCGTGTTTTGTTTGTTGGTAATAGTTATACGCATTACAATAACATGCCGAAGTTATTCAAAGACATCGCAAATTCAAAGAATATCAATGTGGATGTTCATATGAGTGCAAAGTCAAGCCATACCTTTAAAATGCACAGTGAACGAACGGATTTATACCAAGATATTCAGAGGGAAAAATGGGACTATGTCGTTTTACAAGGATTTAGTCGTGAATTATCCACGGATATTGAGACCATTGATTCTATGGTAGTTCCATACGTGAAACGTATTACAGATAGTATTTATCACCAAAATCCTTGCGCCACCATTCTACTTTACGAAACGTGGGGCTATGAAAAGGGTTTTCCGGAAGATTCCGTAAATACGTCTTATCAGATTATGAGTGATCACATTCACCAAGGGTATCTCTATTTGTCCAAGCTTTTTGATTTTCCAATAGTTCCCGTAGGAAAAGTATGGGAAACGGTAAAAGAAAATAATGTGTCGATTCCATTGTACCAGGAAGACTTACAACATCCATCAAAATATGGCTCTTATTTGGCCGCTTGCAGCTTCTATGCGGCAATATTTAAGCAAAACCCGAATACTACCTTCACAGATGGAATAAGTCCCGACAAGGCAAAATATATTCAAAATACATCTTTTGTTATTGTAGATCAAAACATGACACGCTATTTATTGAATAGAAACATGGTCAATGTGAAATCCTCTAGTAAGGATGGCAAATTAAAAGCGGATTGTTCTGCAAATTTCCCAAAAGCGAAAAGCATTGTTTGGAATTTTGGTGACGGAAAGACATCGAATTTATTTCAAACTCAGCATTTTTATGCGAAACCGGGGGTCTATACGATAACCATCACCATTCAAGATGCTTGTGGCGAACGAATCCTGAAGAAAAAAGTTGTTTTCTAACTTAATCGAATAAAAAGAAAAGTCGATTGGTCATTTTCTTTAATGGAATCAATATAAAGCTTAACCCAGCACGTATTTGATCTAGAAAATAGGCGAAAACGATAAAAGTTACAACAAATGCTAACGTATACGGAACTATTTGATACGCATTCAAACGTTCGTGAAAGTAATGGGTTAATCCTCTACCTGTCAAACTTCCATACAGTACAATCATATGAATGATGTAAATACTCAAGGTGTTTTGCCCGATTCTTAAAAACAAGTTTGATTTTTTGATTTTCAACACATACGTTTCTAACGCTAACAAAATACTGAGTACCATAAAGACCATCCCAAGTTTTTCGAATAACCAGTCCATGCGGTATACATTTGTTCCTTGAAGAATGGAAGTTTCACCGATCGCTAATAACAGCTTTTTACTAAAAACGTATAAAAAGAACCCAATAAAAAACCCACTCATTATAAAAGATGGTGTTTTTACTTTGTCTTTTGCATTAAACAAAATGACACCTATCATCGCCCCGAACATCGTATATCCCATATGTGGTGTAAGTGGAAATAATGAGTGCTTTCCGTGGAAAATATTTTGGATAAAAGCAGGTGCTTGACTCGGCCAATATTGACCTTCTGGTAAAAGTCCAAAATACAAGTAACTGATAAAAAGTAAACTTCCTGCTGCCGCATAATATATCCAAAGTGGAATGATTTTTATCCATCGGGCAATCCCATAAATGGAGATGATCGTTAAGATTCCTACGCCAATGCATTGTAATACGTGAAAAGCATAATACTGCAACAAATATCCCCAAAAAAGAAGTTCTACAACGCGCTTGAGTCCTTTTCTCACGCGCATATTTTTCCAAAATGCAGTTTGATCGTTCCCTAATAGCAGATAGGTAAATACAATACCGGTAACGGTTAAAAATACAGGAGAGGTAAAACCCCGAATAAACTTCCAGTAGTAATAGATGGTGTTGGACTCGTCTCGTAAATCAAGTGCCAAGCTGTCATGAACAAAATGACCTTCGAGCATGAGCAGGATTGCAATGGAACGCGCTATATCAATAAAATACAGACGCTGTTTTGTAGATTTGTTTTCCGTAGGTATGGCTTGACTCATGATCTTAATTTCGAGCGAAAGTTACGAAAGAATGCGCTAATGTTTGGTAAATACTTAACGAGTAAAGCAAAAAATACCAGGAATAAGACCGCTCCGATGAATGAAGTGAATCCAGATAATCGCGCTTGTAAAAGATCTCTTAAACTATAACCTATGAACGCTCCATATAACAGTATAGCGTGAGCTACATATACGAAAAAGGTGTTTTGACCCATTCCTAGGAAAAGTGGATTCTTTGCCGTTTTCCATTCTGCTAGAGGAATAAACAAGGTAAAAAGTAGAAATACAAATCCCAAGCGATCAAAATACCATAGGTTTTGCGGATGAGACTGCTGGAATTGAGGTGTATACCATGATAGAAAAGTGAATATCCATCCCAAGGCAAAGCTGGAAATGGCGAAGATGATGGTGAATTTCATGAGTCGTTTTTTGTCTTCGTGAAAGGAGTACTGTGCCAATAAAGAACCAAAAGCGCCACCCATGAAAACAAATCCCATCCAAGGAAAAATGGAAAATTCTGTCTCTGGACCTTGAATGATATTTTGAATCATCTCAGGAAAATGTGGAGGCAAGTACGCTTCCGTTGAACGAATAAAAAAAGTGCCAGTAAACATGCCAATCCCGAAAAGTGCATACAGCCAATGAAAAGAAATCTTCAGTTTTAATCCGAGATAGGTAACGAGAATCAACACTATAATGCTCAAGCCAATGCATTGAAGCACGTGAAAGGTAAAGAAATGTGGATTGATATTCCCATGTAGATAGTAGGAAATATATTTAAAGTTGATTTGAATTAAATAGCCAATAAGTAACAACATCAAGCCACGCTTCATTCCTTTTTTAACTCTTTTCAATTGCCAAAAACGCACTGATTCACTTTTCCTAAGTTGTAAGTGTAAAAGGAAACTAAATACGGTTCCTGAGATGGTGAAAAATAACGGAGCTGTTAGTCCGCGCATAAATCCCCATGCATTAAAAAGGATATTACTGGAGTGTCCATTTTTGAAAATCTCCGCCATGTAAAAATCGTAGTTCCCATAACTCATGGAAATGAAATGCCCTTGTAACATCATGCAAATCGCCACACTTCTTCCGAAATCGATGAATTGAACTCTTGATTGTTGTCTATTTTCTTCCACTTATTGTGCTATAATACGTAATTCGATAATTTCAATTCTTCGTTCTTGCGAAGCGGCTTTTGAATACACGGAGTTTTTTTGATCGTAATAATCGTCACTCGTTTCTTTATTTGCTTGGTATTCTCCCATTGGTACTTCAATGAATTCTAATCGAGGATGATCTCCAAGCATATATGAGCCAAAACGTCCTTGTTGGACTTCCTCGAAATAATTTTTTAATGATTGAATGCGTCGCTTCGTTAAATGAACATTGTAATCTGTCTTCGCCAGTGGACTTGCGAATCCTCGAACCATCAATTGAACTTGGTTTCCTTTTTGAAGCTCAAGCCAAACTTGATTTGTAAAACGTTCAAGGTCTTGTTTCCCCTTTTGTACTTCTTCGCTAAAAAATTGGGTTAATTCGCCACTTGCTTTTTTTGCTTGAATGGAATCTCGCTGCAATCCAACTTTGGTTTGGTATTCCTCGAACTTTCCGGCGTATTTCAAGTAAGAATCCGTGTAACTAAGCTCGGTAAAATCAGAAGTCGTATTTGCATCAGGCTGATCGTTTTCAAAGTAAAGTCTAATGGGTAATTTGACAATCTCAACAGTTGATTGTTGTGTTTCAGTCGATTTAAGTTGTTTTCGTCTCGGTATTTCTGCGACGTAAATGTCACTGCAACATGTTGGATTCTTTGCGTATAAACTTCCAAGTCGATTGGACGAAACAAATGTTGAGTCTCCACTCTGAAAATAGTACTGATCTGCAGCTGGACTATTTAAAGGCAATCCAACATTGACTGGCGCTCCAAATTTCCCTGCTCTATATTCGCTGTAAAAGACATCTTGTCCGCCGAATCCTTGGTGCCAACTTGATGAAAAAAACAAACGATTTTCTACTGTATCATACCACGGACAAATATCATTCTCAAGCGAATTGAGAGAGGATATGTTCGTTACTGAAATAGGACTTCCTTCTTTGTCTAATGTAGCAAACCAGAGATCCATTCCCCCTTTTGTTCCTATTCGATTGGATGAGAAAAACAGGACATCTTGACCATCCAATTTTGATAAGTGTGGCATGCTTGTATTTACTCCAATTTCGTTGACAAGTGCGCTCAAAGAATCAAGCGTTGTCCATTGTCCATTTGCCTCTTTTTTTCGATACACAATGGCACAGGTATAATTAAAATCTTGATCGGTACAGACGCTGTAATAGATACTTTGATCCTTTGAAAAGCTGCTATTACCGATGCTTCTTCCAGATGGAATCAATTCATTTATTTTTTTCGCTACACTATCTCCATCTTGAAGCGACACTTCGTAAAGTGAGGTGTGGTAACTTTTCGCGTAAACTTCCTGTAATTCTTCGTCCGTGGAATCTGCCTTCAATGATGAAAAATACAATTTTCCGTTTAAAACAGCATGTCCAAATTCGGCGTCGAACGAATTGATGTTTTCAGTCATGGGAGCGAGTTGAATTCCTAAATCAGGACCTAGTTTCCATTGTTTCATTGCCCAATTGGTCGATTCTACTTCTTGCGCTGCCTTTTTATAACGAAAACTGGATTTGTCCTCTGAGTAAAGTTTTTTTGCGGTTTTAAAGTTTGACAAAGCTTCTTTGTATTTCCCATTTTGCTTTTGCATTAAGGAAAAATATAGGATGGCATCCGGGAATCTTTCGGCATCTTCATCTTTGGAATAAACGATGGAATAGTATTTCTCAGCTTGAACGTAATCTTTGTATGCGCGATTCGTTTCGGCAATTTTCCACACCAATTCGATGTTTTCCGGATCCATTTTTAAGGCTTGTTGGTAATAATCAAGCGCGTAGTAGTAATCGCCTTTTTGATATTGTTTATCACCAAACGCCAATGCGTCTTTTAATTTGACTTGACTCAAACTAAAAAACGGTATGAAGATAAGACCGATTAGATAAAATCTGGACATACGCGGTGAATGATTTGTTTTGGTTTAAAGCGACTAAGGACATACTTGAACGACAATTCAAATCCACCTCGTGCGTTACTGGCAGGTACTAATTTCGAATAATTGATATCGTAACTTATCCCAACATACATAGGACCTTTTTCGTAGGCCAAATTAATCGCAATCGCATCCCGGTTTCGCCACCAAAGTCCACCGTAAAGTTGGATTTTATCACGTTGTGAAAAGGCATAGCGTGCTAGTCCACCAAGCATGAGTTCTTGATAAACACCTTGTTTACTCCATTGAAAACTTGGTTGAATAGTCCAATCTGTATTCAAGAGATAACTTGCTTTTGTGAAAATAGTCCAGCGAACATCACGTAAAACAACCTCGTTATAAAACCCTTGATTTGGTCGATTCAAATTAAAACAAGCAATCCCGGAATGAAAGGTCCATTGCTCATTCCATTTCCAATCATCAATCACGCCTAATCCTACGGATAAGTTCATTTTTGAATCACTTTGAAATGTTTCGTTTGTAGGGGCATTTGGATTAAATATGTATCCGTTATATTGGTTGTCGAAATAGAGCAAGTCCCAATTTACTTGACGGTAATTAAATCCGATGTTCAATCCTGGTCGAAAAGAATGATTTGCCAATCGATCAAATCCCAGAGAATAACTGATGTTTGCTTGTCCTTCAAGTGTACTTAATTTCCCATCACCTACTTGATCGTGAAATCCTAAAAATCCGAGTCCCCATTGTTTATACTTGGTATCAACGGAAAATGAACTCGTACTAAATGGAACGGTAACACTCCGCCATTGATTCCGGTAATTAGCGATGATACGTAAGTCTTCTTTGAATGCGCCTGCGTTTCCTGGATTTTGAAACAAAGGATTGTCATTGAATTGTGTCCAATGAATATCTTGTCCCATTAAAAAGGAACCGTGTAACAAAAAAAAGAAGATTACAACATGTTTCATAGCAAGCTAGGCTTGACGAATATACGAAATTTGCTTGTCGAAAACGATTATGGATTTGTTAAAGAGACTGGAATGATCTTCCCGTTCAAATACTGATGAGCGTTCAAAGAAAAATCAGCAATAAATGCAGCCATTTGCTCTGGAGATAATGGCGCTTGATATCCGGGGAATGCTTGTTCTAACATCTCCGTTTGAACTGCACCTAGACAAAGGCAATTCATTTTAATCGTTGTTTCTTTATATTCTTCCGCAAATAATTCAGTAAAGGAACAAAGAGCTGCTTTTGACGTCGAATAAGCCGCAAGTCCGGCAAATTTCATGCTTCCTTGGAATCCACCCATGGAACTGATGTTCACAATGTGTGAACCTTCAGGATTTAATTTTGGTAAAAAGCATTGGATATTTTCCATCACTCCAATAACATTTACTTGGTAAGATGCGGATATATCCTCGTGACTTAATTCTGGAAATGGTTTGTTTACTAAAAAACCAGCATTTTCAATGAGTACGTCGATTAAAGGGAGTTGATCGGAAATAGCATCCAATTGTTCTCGAATGTTTGACTCGAGGTCTAACGGAAAACAATGAACGTTTTCCTCTATAAAAAGTGCTTTCATGCGCTCGATGTTTCGCGCAAACGCATATACTTGATGTTCGGGGTTTCTAGCGAAATGTTTCACCAAGGCCGCGCCAATTCCTCGACTGGCTCCAATTACGACAATGTGCTTACTCATCGAAACTCACAATTAATTCGGAACTTGTAGGGAATGCTTGACACGTTAAAATGTAGCCATTTTTCACTTCTTCATCGGTTAAGGAGAAATTTGAACGCATTTTAGCAGAGCCTTTTAGCACTTTAGCACGACAAGAGCAGCAAACACCACCACGACAAGAGTAGGGTGCATCGAGTCCATTTTTTTCAGCAAGTTCTAACACACTGTGTTGTTCGCCTTTCATGGTAAAGGATGCCGTTTCGCCGTCAATCATTACTTTTACTTGACTTTCTCCAGTAAAATCATTGCTTGTAACTGCTTCTTGGATTTCTGCTGCAGTAAATAATTCGATGTGAATTTTCTCTTTGGAAACACCGAAGAAACTCAGGCATTCTT
The DNA here is from genome assembly GCA_017983465.1 of Crocinitomicaceae bacterium. Classification (GTDB taxonomy): domain Bacteria; phylum Bacteroidota; class Bacteroidia; order Flavobacteriales_D; family Crocinitomicaceae; genus UBA952. The sequence goes on along the minus strand of JAGOBK010000005.1, from coordinate 182,023 downwards.
GCATGTCAGCTACAAGTCCACTCGGACCACAGATGTAAAAAGCATCAGCTTGTAACAGTTGAAGATTCTCTTTAATTTTTTCAGTGAAGCGCTCCTTTGTTAAACGCCCAAACTCATATCCAGTAGCTTCTTCTTTGCTCAAGAAATGGGTGCATTCAACCGAGCTAAGTGCTGCTAGTTCCGCTTCAAATAGAATGGTCGATTTGGATTGGCTACCATAAAACAAGTGCATTTTTGTTGCGGAGCTCAAATGTTTGGCCATGGAAAGCATCGGAGTAATTCCGCTACCTGCAGCTAGACAAACAATATTTTTTGCGACCGAATCCAGTTTGAAGTTCCCTTCTGGCTTCGCAATCCAAATGGGGAAATCTGTGGACGATTGATCATTTAGAAAATTAGAAACGATTCCTTTATCAACGCGTTTTACGGCAACTGCAATTGGTTCATTTGGACCACTGCAAATGGAGTAAGATCGACGTTCTTTCTTACCATTGATCAGTAATTCAAGGTTGATGTATTGTCCAGGAACAAACGTAAATTCTTGTTGTAAATCGGCAGGAATGTCGAATGAAACTTGCACTGCATCTTTGTTTAGGTGCGTTAATTCCTTCACCTGAATGGCGTGAAAACCGCGGCTTACCGCTTCAGGCTTTTCACTTTTCTTAAATCGATCGAAGATTCCCATGTTTAGTCGTCAAATGATACAAGTACTTCCTCGCTCGTAGGATGTGCCTGACAAGTTAATATATATCCAGCTTCCACTTCTTCCGGAGTTAAAGCGTAGTTTAAATCCATACGGACGGTCCCTTTTAAAACCTTCGCTTTACAAGTGCAACAAACGCCGCCTTTACATGCATAAGGAACGTCTGACCCTGCTTTATAGGCAGCATCAAGAATGGTCATTCCATTTGAATCTAAGGCAAAAGAAACAGAATCATCGTCCATCACTACAGTTACATTCGTTGAAAGCTGATCTCCAACCACAACGGTTGGTTTCGCTGTTTTAGCAGCACCTGAATGAAATAATTCAAAATGTATGTTTTTCGCTGGAATTCCTTTGGAAGTCATGGCAGCTTTGACATCTAAGATCATTTGTTCTGGTCCACAAATGAATATGTCGTCAATTTGTTCATTAGTGAGGAATGCTTTGTGAAGGTCTAAGCATTTTTGTTCGTCAATACGACCCTTTTGAATGGCATTCCCAATGTTTTCTCTCGAAAAAAGATGTACTAATGAAAAGCGATTTAAATGTTCGTTTTTTAGGTTTTCTAGTTCTTCTCGGAAAATCACCTCGGAAAATCCTTGATTGCCGTAGAACATGGTCACATGGCTATTCGGCTCTTCTCTCAATATAGATTTTGCAATAGAAAATATCGGTGTCACACCACTTCCAGCCGCAAACAACACATATGATTTGGTATGAGTAGGATTTGTTTCCAATTTGAAATTACCCATTGGATTCATCACATCTAATACATCTCCTTCCTTGAGTTCGTTTAGCGCATAAGTTGAAAAAACTCCGTTTTCCACTTGTTTAATGGCAACGCGCCATTCTTCATCTGAAGGAGCTGAACACAAGGAGTAAGATCTTCTTACATCTTCTTGGTTAATTTGACTTCTTAAAGTAAGGTATTGTCCGGATTGATAGCGAAAGGCTTCTTTCAGTTCTTGAGGAATCTCAAAACTAATCGAAACACAGTTTTTGGTCTCTTTTCGTATGTTTTTTATCTGAAGAGAATGAAATTTTGGCGTCATTCAAGTTGAAATTTAAATTGAAGTCAAATTTACACAATACTTAAGTATTTTGTCTGTTTTTAGGAACAATGTTCTACGATAATTGTTTTAAGTAAATATTGATATTTTGTATATTTGTCAAAAGCACTGAGAACATGAAAACAATGGATTTACAAGAATTAGAAAAGCGCTTCCAGGAAAAGATTGATAAAGAAATTAAAATCGAGCCAAACGATTGGATGCCAGATGAATACCGTAAAACGTTGATTCGTCAAATTTCTCAGCATGCCCATTCTGAAATTGTTGGTATGCTTCCTGAAGGAAATTGGATTACACGTGCTCCGAATTTGCGTCGCAAAGCTGTGTTGTTAGCGAAAGTGCAGGATGAAGCAGGTCATGGATTGTATTTATACAGTTCTGTTGAGACTTTAGGAGCTGACCGCGAAGCTACAATCGATGATTTGCATTCTGGAAAAGCAAAGTATTCTTCCATATTTAATTATCCTGCTGTAACATGGGCTGACATTGGCACAATCGGATGGTTGGTTGATGGTGCGGCAATCATGAATCAAGTTGCTTTGTGTCGTTGTTCTTACGGTCCTTATGCTCGTGGAATGGTTAAAATCTGCAAAGAAGAATCTTTCCATCAACGTCAAGGATTCGAAAGTCTGGTTACGCTATGCAATGGAACACCAACTCAAAAAGCTATGGCGCAAGATGCGATGAATCGCTTCTGGTGGCCAGCGTTAATGATGTTTGGACCAAGTGATGATGAATCTCCAAATTCTGCTCAATCCATGAAATGGAAAATCAAACGATTTTCAAACGATGAACTGCGTCAAAGTTTTGTTGATGCAACAGTTCCTCAAGCTGAAATACTTGGATTAACCATTCCAGATCCAAATTTGAAATGGAACGAGGAAACAGGCCATTATGATTTTAGTCCAATTAATTGGGATGAATTTTGGCAAGTAGTGAATGGAAATGGTCCTTGTAACAAAGAACGCATCGAAGCTCGTACGAAAGCGAAGGAAGAAGGAATGTGGGTGCGTGAAGCAGCTATGGCCTATGCGGAAAAACGCGCATTGAAGAAAACAGCATAACAATTATATTTTTAGAAACTATGTCAAACAGAGAATGGCCTCTTTGGGAGGTTTTTATCCGCAGCAAACAAGGATTAAATCATAAACACGTTGGAAGTTTACGCGCTCCAGATGCTACTTTGGCATTAGAAAATGCACGAGATGTTTACACGCGTAGATCAGAAGGAATCAGTATTTGGGTAGTGGAATCCAATTATGTACACGCTTCTGATCCATCAGATTCTGATTCTTTGTTCGAGCCATCGGACACGAAAGTATACCGTCATCCTACGTTTTACGAAGTGCCAGACGGCATCAAACACATGTAAGATGAAGAATGAAGCTTTGTACAATTACGTTCTCCGTTTAGGAGATGACAGCCTTATTTTAGGTCAGCGATTAGGTGAGTGGTGTGGACATGGTCCTATTTTAGAAGAGGACATTGCCATGACTAATATTTCTTTGGATTTAATTGGACAAGCGATGAGTTTGTTGGATTACGCTGGAGAGTTGGACGGACAAGGTAAAGATCACGATGCCTTAGCATTTCTGCGATTTGAAAACGAGTACCGAAATGCGCTGTTATTGGAGCAACCGAATGGAGATTTTGCTAATACGATGATGCGCCAATTTTTATTCGATGCGTTTAGAAAGCCATTGTATGAAAAATTGCTTGATTCAACAGATAAACAAATTTCTGCCATTGCAGAAAAATCTTTAAAAGAAACAAGGTATCACTTGAAACATACGTCTGAATGGATTATTCGTCTAGGTGATGGCACGGATGAATCTCATCAACGTGCGCAAACTGCGCTTGATCTGCTATGGCGCTATACGGATGAATTGTTTTTTGAAACAGCCGACGATGTAATCTTGGTTGCATCTGGAACAGTCCCTTCCATGAATGATATCAAAACGCAGTGGTCGAAAACCGTACAATCAGTTTTGGAAGAAGCAACACTTGTTATTCCAACCAACAATTGGCAATTTGAAGGCGGAAGAAGAGGAATTCACTCCGAACATTTAGGTTTCTTGTTGGCTGACTTGCAATACATGCAACGTGCCTATCCAAATATGAAATGGTAACGAAAGAATCCATTCTTTCTTGGTTAGACGAGGTTTGTGATCCTGAAATCCCTGTATTATCATTGGCGGACCTTGGTGTGTTGCGTGGAGTAGAGTACCTGAATGATGAATGGCAGATTACCATTACTCCGACGTATAGCGGTTGTCCAGCCATGAAAACCATGGAGGACGATATTCTAAAAAAATTAATGGATCACGGAGTAGAGGCAAAAGTTCATTTGGTGCTTTCTCCAGCCTGGACAACAGATTGGCTTTCCGAGTCAGGACGAAAAAAACTAAAGGAATTTGGTATCGCACCACCAGAAAATGAGGTAGACAAAAGCGTGCTCTTTGCAGCCCCAACAGTTGTTCCTTGTCCAAGATGTAATTCACGTGAAACAAAAATGGTCAGTCAATTTGGGAGTACAGCATGTAAAGCGCATTATCAATGCTTAATATGCTCAGAACCATTTGATTACTTTAAGTGCTTAAAATAATTAAGGCACTTTTTTTTATTTTTATCTACTATGTATTGCATAATACAATATTAAACATATATCTTTGTATAAAATATTTCTAAATGAATGTTGAAAATACACAGTCTCAAATGCGCAAAGGAATACTTGAGTATTGCATTTTGAGCATATTGGACAAGAAGGAAGCTTATCCATCTGAAATATTGGAACGACTTGACCTAGCACAGTTGAAGGTAGTGGAGGGAACGATTTATCCTTTATTGACAAGATTGAAGAACATGAAGTTGTTAGATTATCGCTGGGCAGAGTCGACATCTGGTCCGCCTAGAAAATATTACACAATCACGGAAGAAGGAAAAGCTTTTTTAAGCGAATTAGAACGCACATGGACAGAACTGCAATTAGCGGTAAGTCATATTACAACCTTATAATACATAGATTATGAACAAAACAGTTTCCATTCATTTACAAGGAATTCCATTCATTTTTGAGGAGCAAGCCTTTGAGCGTTTGAATACGTATTTACAGCAGTTAAAGCAAGTCCTTCAAAAAGAGGAGGGGAGTGATGAAATTCTCCAAGACATCGAATTGCGTATGGTTGAATTGTTGCAACAGCAATTGACACCTTTCAAACAGGTAGTTGAACTTTCCGTCATTGAACAAATCATCGAAAAACTTGGGAAACCAGAGGATTTTACGGATGAATCAAGTAGTAATAGCGAACAAACATCTTCATCAATAGATCTTCCTGTAGAAAAACGTTTGTTTAGAGATGGTGATCGAGCAGTGCTTGGTGGAGTTTGCGCTGGTGTTGCTGCTTATTTTAACGTTGACGTGGTAGTTATTCGTGCCATTTACGTCTTCACACTATTGACATTTGGGATAGGATTCCTTCTTTACCTAGTGCTTTGGGCAATCATTCCAATAGCGAAAACAAGTAGCGATAAACTGCGCATGAAAGGTCAGCATGTGAACATTGAAAACATGAAAACGGAACTCGGCGACGCGGCCAATCGTATCAAAAAAGGAGCAAAGGAATTGAAGTCAAATTCAGGCATTCAATCCTCAATTGCAGGGATACTGCGCATCATCTCTGTGGTAATCGGAGTTTGGGCTTTGCTGTTTGGAACAGGTATTTTCGTGTTTGCCATCGTATTTTTCTTTGTGAATCCTGATATTATTCCGGCACAATTGAACGGACGATTTATGTCCTTTCAAGATTTCGGTGGATTGTTGTTTGAATCTACTTCACATGAGTCCTATTTTTACTTAGGAATTGGCTTGATTTCCATTGCCCTGGTTGCACAATGTTATTTATTTGGAATTCGATTAATCACTCGATTTAAAGCAACGTATTTAAAAGTTTTGACAGCCATTTTCGGAGTGACACTCGTTGTTGGTGTGGTTCTCGTTTCATTGGGAGGAGTTCAAATCGGACGCTCAATGGCGATCTACGGTGAAGTGGAAAAAGAAATTGCCACAATTCCAGGTCTTGAATTGAACATAGAAAAGAAATCCATTGAAGGTCAATTGATCGATGGCTTCAAAATTAAAAGCAATGGAGATGAAGGAGTAATAACGATAAAGAATGGACGTGTTTACCTACAAGGAATTGAATTGGTGTATTCACAATCAAGTGATTCCTTGTTCCACATTAAACAAATCAATGATGCACAAGGACGCACGCATGAATCGGCATTGAAAAAAGCGAGAAACGTTAAATGTACGTATGAATTCCAGGATAATCGCATGTTGTTGGAAACGATGTATTCTTTTCCCACATCGGATAAATTCCGCGATCAAAATGTGAAGTTTCTGATTGCCGTTCCATCTGGAGGGAAGATTTTCTACGAAAAACTCCAAGTATATCCCAGTTTCATTGAAGAAAGCGATTCCACAACCGAAACCTTCCAACATGGATATATCTCCAATGATGGGGAGTATTCTAAATGGTAATTACAACTTGATTTTTGAAATCATACTACCGGCATCAAGCCAGTAGATTAACTTGAAGGACAAACTGTTTACTGGTCCATTTGCTAAGGTGTTTTGCAGATTGGACCAGTACATGGACTGCACATCTTTGTCCGCACTGAAAATAGAATTTTTCCAAACAATATTGAATTCACTATTCGGTTGAAAAACCCAGCGGTACTGACAATCGATCGTAAATGCGTTGTAATTGATGTTGTATGCTGATTCACTGTTATTATTCAATCCTTGATAACCTGGAATGGCATCGATTAATCCTTGCTCATTTAAGGTCCCGAAATAATGGTAGTTGATGGCAGAACGATAATGCCTTAAACGGAAGGTGATTCCCATGCGATTGGTCAAGATGTATTCCAAGGAAATGGTTTGTGTCGTGTTGATGCGGTCTCTATTTCCAAAGATGATTCCAGATGGCAAGTTTACAGGTTCATCGAATGGAACGGCATATCCTTCACTGTTTCGTTCGAAATCTTGACTCCAATTATAACTGAAAGCAATGAAGTCTGTAAAACGAATTCTTGGACTAAAATAATATCCATATTCTTTCCAATTATCGCGTTGTACGATGATGTAATTCGTTCCAGCGTCCAACGCAATTCGCTTTTGGTAGTTGGTTGATATCCAATAGTTAAAACTGTAGTTCTTCGGTCGAACAAAGAAACTTCCCCAAACCCTTGGTTCAAAGTAATCGTAGTTGTTCGTCAGCGTATTGTTATTACCAAATCCAGTTGCATTAAAGGATTTAGAAACCAAAACAAATCCGAAGTTCGAATAGGTTCCCACATAATTATTTGGCTCATAAAGACGCATGCTTGAAATAGATGCGCTTAAAATAATTTTCGTTAGTTCTTTCCACTTTGGTTTGAAGTTACGGTATGCTCCGGATACTTCCAAGATTCGTTTGTTGTTATTATAATTAAATCCAAGGTCATTTGGATCAAATTTATCGGATTCTTCTAGGTATCCAACGCCATAAACCCATGTTCCTCGTTGCTTGCCAAAATTTAAATTGTAGTTATACCCAATCGATGAAGTGGCACTTTTTTGAACCGACATCGTTGTTTTACCATTGAAATTGAATTTGTTATTTTTCGTATTCGCATTGAAATTTAATCCACTCACATTCGCATCGTAAAACTCACCTGAGCGCAAAACACTCGTGTTGGTGAAGGTAACAGAGCTATTGTTTTTTAGATTTTGATCGAGGACAAACACATTGTAATTGGTCAGAGGTGAAATCATGACTTCACGTTCTAGTCCACTATCGTAGTTAACAGCTGTTCCATATTGCGCCGCATTCACAGCGTTAAAAACCCCAATTCCTAGTCCATTACTCATGCGACCTGAGAGTTTTGTGGCATTGTAGAGCTTTGACCCACTTGGAACATTTTTCAAATATTCATCAGGACCTAACATCGTTGTTACCACTTTGTATGGTGCTTGAATTCCAATTCTACGGCTGTAGAACAGTCCTGCTTTATTAAATAATTCTGTCCCTTCCGTGAAAAACTGGCGGTTTTCGTTGAACTGTACTTCAAACGGACTCAAATTCAAGACTTGTTGATCGAATACAACTTGACCAAAATCTGGAACAAGGGTCACATCCAAGGTAAACGCTTCATTCACTCCGTATTTGATATCCATTCCACCGTTAAGTGAACGTGTCCAGCCAAAGGTACCATCGCCTTTTGGAATGCGGTCTAAGTATGAAGATACATAGGGCATGAGTGCTAAACGAAGCGGAGGTTTGATTCCTTTAATTCCGACCACTTCACCATTCTCAATCAGAAAGTTTTCGAGGTCAGGATTTACCTTTACCCAAGTAGAATTTTCTCTATATCTGGAAATTTCTCGAGAGAAGTTAATTCCCCATTTTTGAATTTCGGTATTAGGAAAGCGAATCGCACTATAAGGAATTCGGATTTCTAACGTCCAACCTTGTTCTGTTAGTGCAGTAGCACTAGACCAAGCGAGGTTTAATTCTCCAATGTAATTACTGCCTTGTATTTTGGCATCAATTTGCACCCCACGACTTGTAACACCGAAAAAGAATCCATTTTGATCATCGTTGTAGGTATCAAGGTAAACGTTAAATATATCCAAATTGGGATTATAGTCGTCGCGTATGGATAACACTTTAGATACGGAATCTGGGTCATCAAAACAGATGGCACTGATGTAAACGGCGTTATCGTCGTATAACATTCTCACTTCTGTTCGTTTTCTAGGCTCGTTTCCAGGGTATGGTTGAAGTTGGGTAAAGGAATGTGCCTCTGCGGGAGTTTGCCATTCTTTTTCAGTAAGTTTTCCGTCAATGACCAATTCAACATCGATGCGTTGTGCAGAGATTAAAGCGTTGGGTTCTGTTGCTGTCTGACAGAATGCTAGGCTGTAAGGAAGTAAAAATAAGAGGAGGAGATATCGTTTCATTCGATGCAAAAGTAAGGCATTTTTTTATTTTCCCATGCGAGCTACGACATGCAGACATTCCTCATTTTTTTCAAATGTAGCCCAAATTTTACATGATTTTTTCATGTTAAAAAGGATGGAGGAACAAAGTTCTTGTAAGTAATGGACTTCACAATCGGTCAAGGTGCGCGCACTCACAAAGCGTGAAAAGGAAAAATCGAAACTATTTCCGTTTAAGTGTGGACTTTTCCTTACCGCTGTCCGATTGTGCCGTACAAGCTTAGAAACCGTATAATGCGTTCGAGTCATGGACGTTACAATTAACTTGGTGTTCGCTAATGGTGTTTGCTGAAGGGAATCATGAAAAGCTTTACCTATTTCGTAAAGAATCGTTTTTGCATAGGGAGTAAGTGCGGCATAGGAATACTGAAAAGTATCCAACTCAAAACCGGTATTTGCCTCTACTAATTCCAATCTTCCAGCGCGAATGTGTTGTTGAATCCCTCGTTTATCTTTTGATGGTTTAACGCCTTGTTTTACCGAGCGATCCATGTATTCACAGAGTCGATTGTTCAGTTTTACACTGTAAATGGAAGATTCAAATTGATCACAGTTGAAAGAACTCCCCAAAGCATCGTTCTTTTTCACGTCATACTTTGGCTCATTTGGATTCAATAGGCCGAATCCAACCAAGACAAAACTGAGTGTTAAAAGACAAAAAGAAAATAATTTCATGTAACTACAAAATTAAAAAGATCTTCAAGCTGAGAATGAAAATGCTTGCTTAACTTTGTCCCGTGAGTGTATTTGATAATTTAAGGGCTCAATTAGAGCAACTCGATTGGCCCAATGTGTACTTGTTTAAGTTTATTGTCCCGAATGACAATGAACACATGGCCTTGGTTAGTGCTTTGTTCGATGAGCATGCGGACATCACCTATCACCAGTCTGGCAAGGGTAATTATGTAAGTGTAAGTGTAAAAGAAGTCATGCTTTCTGTGGATTCTATCATAGAAATCTACGAAAAAGCGGCTCAAATTAAAGGGGTAATTTCGTTATAATGGAAATGATAATAGAGTTTTTAATTGCGACACTTATTATTTTGGTGGCAATTATCGCTTACCGATTTTTACTTAGGTATTTATCGAAAGGCAATGTTGATCAAGCACAGTTTTGTGAATTGTATTCACTTGATCATGAGCCAGCGTCTGGTGAGGTAAGTTTTTATTTTGTTTGTCCAAGTACGACACATGTCACTTTTCACATTTGGAAAGCCGACGAGGTTGTTTTGACGCTAACAGATAAGGACTACGAACAAGGCGGACACTTACTTAAATTTCAAACAACTGAATTGCCGAATGGCACTTATTATTTCGGTATTGAAACGAGTAAACAAAAATCACAGAAAAGATTTACGATCCAGAATTAGGATTCGCTTTTTGGTTTCTTCACTTTGATGCGCGTTCTGTGACGTGAAATCTTATACTTAGATTTCTCAAAATCACTTTTATAACCATCTGTTTTCGGAATTCGGTAAGTCAGTCCAACACTGTATTGCATGTAATCTGAACTCTTAAACAAATCTGTTAAACCCAATTTCATGGTGCCTTGAACTTGCAAGCCGAGTTTACTGCTCATCCAAAAGGTACATCCAAGGGAGAAATTACACGTTGGAGAAAGTGTTTTGGCCGTGTTACGCTTATCAGAAGTTCTTAGTGTAGTCCCAAGACCCGCGCCAATATACGGATCAACGATTCCGCGTCCAAGTTGTTTGTAGAAAGAATATTTCAAGGCTAAATCAGTAGAAATCATACTCCCTGTAATTCCAATGGAGTCGTTTACAAGTTTTGTTGGGTCGTATTTTTGAAAGCCAATTGCTCCGTCTGCACTCCACCCATTATAGATGTATTTGTCCACAAAAATTCGTGTTGGATAAGGAGCGCTGTGCAGTTTTGATGAAGAAAATGGATTTAATTCATACCCGTCATCGTCGGTCAATAACCAGGAAGCACCAAATTGCCAAGCATAATTATCTTGATTCGTGATTTTCTTTGTCGGTTGCGCGATGCTATTTCCGAAGAAACAAAGAAAGAGGAGGAAGGAGATGGTGCTAATTTTCATTTTTTGTTGTTGCTAAAACAAAAGTAGTTAAAAATTAACGCGAAAAACTTTTCTTGAAATCCTTCAATTGACACGCAATTGTGCATTTCTCATTCAAGTAGAATGCCTAATTTTGAAAGAGAAATGACTAAGGTTAAAAAATACGATTTGGTACTGGAAGATGAAACAACCTTAGAGGTCTATGGTGTTTCATGTGCTTTTGCTGATTACCGCTTGGCTTGGGAGTTAAATCAATGTTTAGATTTGAACCTGACTAAGTCAAACGAGGTATACGAACTTCGTCCAACTAAAGCAAAGGAAACGGTTCCATTTCGTCATTTTACCTACTTTGATGAGGAGTATTTGACTCGTTATTACTTGATAAAAAATAAACAAGAACAAGGTGTTTTTCATCCCGAAAGACCTATGATTGATTATTTCTTTGTTTTACGAGAAAATTTCACCTTCGAAAAAGAAGAGCTTATATTGAAATTAAGAAAAATCAATGGAATAGTGGCGGTTTTTGATTTCCCCGCAGAAGAATTTGACATGATCGCATATTTAACTAGTTAAGATGAAAAAAACAAAAATAGTAGCAACACTTGGACCTGCCTCTCTAAAAAGAGAAGTGCTAAAAAACATGATGTTGGAAGGATTGAACGTGTGTCGATTAAATTTCTCGCATGGTTCATATGAGGATCATGCAGGAGCGGTTGAGTTAATTCGATCCTTGAATGAAGAACTTGGATTAAATGTAGCGATTCTTGCGGATTTACAAGGTCCAAAAATCCGTACAAATGAAATGGAAAACAACGGTGTTCCATTGGAAAATGGAAGCGAGATTCTTTTAGTGGTGGACAAGGTAGTTGGAAACAAAGAACGTTTTTCAATCAATTACACGCTGCTTCCAAAAGAGGTGAAGCCGGGAGAACGAATACTTTTAGATGATGGAAAAATTGTTCTAGAAGTTCGCGAAACAGATGGACACTCGACAATACGTTGTGAAATTATTCAAGGTGGGATTCTATCTTCTAAAAAAGGGGTCAATTTTCCAAACACGAAAATCTCCATGCCTTCTTTAACGGAAAAAGATATTGCTGATTTAGAGTTTGCGTTATTACATAAAGTTGATTGGATTGGATTGTCCTTCGTTCGTTCACAAGAAGACATCATAGATCTGAAAGCTAGGATTGCCGCAAAGAATCACCATGCAAAAGTCATTGCCAAAATTGAAAAACCAGAAGCACTTGAAAATATTGATGCAATCATCGCGGAAAGTGATGGTCTAATGGTTGCCCGCGGCGATTTGGGTGTGGAAGTTCCTTATCAAACGGTTCCTTCTATTCAGAAAATGTTGATTTCAAAGTGTATTTCATCTGCGAAACCTGTGATTGTGGCAACTCAAATGATGGAGTCCATGATTGCTAATTTAACGCCTAGTCGTGCAGAGGTAAATGATGTGGCGAATGCTGTTCTCGATGGCGCTGATGCTGTCATGTTATCCGGAGAAACTTCCGTAGGTAATTATCCAGTACAAGTCATTGAAACAATGGCTAACATCATCAAAGAAATGGAGAAACATGCTGCGATGTACAATAAAGAGGAATTACCGGTTAAAAACAGTGACCGTTTCATTTCCGATTCGATTTGCTTTAATGCGTGTCGTTTGTCTCAGCGTGTGGAAGCAGATGCGATTATTACGATGTCCTTTTCTGGATATACAGCCTATAAAATTGCTTCACAACGTCCAAATAGTCAAATTTATGTCTTCACAAGCAACCGTAATATTTTGACGCAATTAAATTTGGTCTGGGGCGTTCGTGCTTTCTACTACGATAAACGTATTTCAACGGATCATACCATTGCAGATATTAAATATTTCATGAAATCCGAAGGTTACTTAAATATTGGTGATTTGGTCATTAACATTGCTTCGATTCCTTTGGAGGATCTCGGTGCTTCGAATATGTTGAAGTTAAGTTACGTCGATTAAGTAAGGGGAAAGTCCATCTCAAAAAAAATGCGTAACTTAAAGTAAAGAAGTAGTGAGATGGAAAAAAAATGGATGTTTCAACCCGCAGTTGATGCGGAAGTAGCCAATGCCTTAAGTCAACAATTAAAGGTCGATTTGTTCGTTGCTGAATTATTGGTTCAGCGAGGACTTCACACCGAAATGGAGGCAAGGCGCTTTTTTCGTCCAAGCTTGGATGAACTCCATGACCCATTCTTGATGAAAGATATGGAGGCTGCGGTCAATCGAATCAACGACGCCATCAAAAAACAAGAAGGAATTTTGCTTTTTGGCGACTACGATGTCGATGGAACCACCGCAGTTGCGCTCATGTACGAGCAATTAACAAAGTTTCATTCCAATGTCCGTTATTACATTCCCGATCGTTACAAAGAGGGCTACGGATTAAGTCAACAAGGAATCGATTACGCTCATTCAGAGCAATGTTCCCTTATCATCACATTGGACTGCGGCATAAAGTCGAATCAATTAGTATCCAAAGCAAAAGAATTAGACATAGATTTCATTATCTGTGACCATCATCAACCCGGAGAGGAAATACCAGATGGAATTGTGCTCGATCCAAAAAGAGTGGATTGTGCATATCCGTTTAAGGAACTTTCCGGATGTGGAGTTGGATTTAAATTGATGCAAGCGTTATTCATTGACCATGGTGTTCCTTTAGATTCCCTCTTCGAAAGCTTGGATTTACTCGCTTTGAGTATTGGAGCCGATATTGTCGATGTAACTGGTGAGAATCGCATTCTTTGTCACCATGGACTCCTACATTTGAACGAACATCCTCGAAAGGCGTTTGAGGAATTATTAACCTTAGCTGGAAAAAAACTGCCACTCAGTTTAACGGATGTCGTATTTGTGATTGCTCCGAGGGTAAACGCAGCAGGTCGAATCCGAAGTGGTAAAACGGCCGTTGATTGGATGCTTTCTTCTCATGAAGCTGAAATAAAACAATTGGCGCAGGAAATTCACGATGACAATACCTTGAGACGTAGGATTGATCAATCTATTACAGAAGAAGCACTTGAGCAGATTTCCTTAGATAAAGACCATCCGAATCAATGCACAAATCTTGTGTTTCAAAAGGATTGGCATAAGGGAGTGGTTGGAATCGTAGCTTCTCGCATCATTGAAACCCATTACCGTCCAACAATTGTTTTAACGGAATCAAATGGACTTTTAACTGGTTCCGCCAGAAGCGTTGGTTTGATTAATCTTTACGATGTTTTGGAATCTTGCAAGGAGCACTTGACACAGTTTGGTGGCCATCATTATGCAGCTGGATTAACCATGCCGAAGGAAAATCTGAAGACCTTTCGCTTAGCCTTTGACCAGGAAGTTAAAAAGCGTCTGGATGGCACTCCATTAGAAGCTTTACAGAAAATCGATTTAAGCATCGACTTAAATGACATTCAAACGGTGTGGAATGGAAAGTTGCCACGTATCAAAAAGATCATCGATGCATTTGAACCGTTTGGACCCGGAAATATGAAACCAGTCTTTTGCACCAAAGAATTATTTGCAACGGATGCACGCATCCTCAAAGAAAAGCACCTCAAGTTGCGCGTGGTTCAATCGAATTCCAGTTTGGCTTTCGACGCCATTGGATTTAATCTCGCTGACAAAGAAGAACACACATTGAAAGGAATGGCTTTTGACATGGCTTACACCCTTGAAACCAATGAATTCAACGGTAAAACCAATTTGCAATTCAATATAAAAGACATCCGCGCGACGGATTCATGAAAATTGCCTTAATTTTGAGCATATGTTTACAGGAATAATTGAAGAAATTGGAGTCATTACCAACATCCAAAAGGATGCTAGTAATGTTCACTTTACCATTGAGTCGAACTTAAGTGACGAATTAAAAATTGACCAAAGTGTTGCACACAATGGTTGTTGTTTGACGGTTGTCGGGCTGAATCCGGGAAAACATACGGTAACGGCTATTCATGAGACCTTACAGAAAACGAATCTTGGCAGTTGGGAACTTGGCTCAAAAATCAATTTGGAGCGCTGTATGAGCTTTAATGGACGCCTAGACGGACACATTGTCCAAGGACACGTAGATGGTTTGGCACGTTGTGTATCCATCACGGATGAAGATGGTAGTTGGCGTTATCGTTTTGAATACCTTTCAGATTTCGTCACAGTAGAAAAGGGATCTGTCACCATTAATGGAACGAGTTTAACTGTAGTTGATTCCGAAGACGGAGCTTTTTCTGTGTGTATAATTCCTTATACATATGAGCACACCAACTTTCATACTTTAGTTGTAGGTGATGAGGTGAACTTGGAATTCGATATTATCGGAAAATACGTCGCTCGTTTGATGAACCGTTAATATTGCTAAAGAATAGATTCCGAAAGGAAAAATAGGGACATAAAAAAAGGCGGATAAATCCGCCTTTTGATTTTTCAGATATCTTACTTAATCCCTAAAGCTGCTTTTGCTGTAGGATCGTTTGGTTCGATTTGCAATATAATTTCGTAGAACGATTTCGTTTTTGCCAAATCTTTCG
The DNA here is from genome assembly GCA_017983465.1 of Crocinitomicaceae bacterium. GTDB lineage: Bacteria > Bacteroidota > Bacteroidia > Flavobacteriales_D > Crocinitomicaceae > UBA952. The sequence continues at coordinate 166,611 of JAGOBK010000005.1, read as the reverse complement.
CAGCTGATTTTGCGTAGTAGTCACATAGGTAACGACTAGCTTCCAAAACCAATGGTTTATTTGTTGGCAATCCGCGTTCCTCAGGTTTTACTAACTCAACGATTTTCTCGTAGTATGGCTGTGCCGCCCAACGCTCATTTGCTGAATCCAACTTGTAATTACAACGTGCTCTCCACAAATAACCTGGGGTGTAGCTCGGAGATAAGCGAAGTACTCTTGCGAATGCTGAATCTGCCAATACGTAATCTTTTGGACCATTGTAAATAGCTTTTCCAAGTTCGTATTCTTCTGCTGAAGTCAAAGCTACTAATTGCGCACGTTTTGTATAAAGCTCAATTGATTTGTCGAATTTTTTTGCTTTAAAATACATTTTCGCTACTTCACTTGTTAGTTCTTTTGCAGCAATCTCATTCACAGCAATCGCTTTCTCGTATTCAACAAGTCCAAGGGAATCCATTCCTGCTTTCATTAAAAGCGCTCCTTTTGTTTTGTAGTCCATGTAGCTAATCATATTTGCTGGAACAACAGCGAAGAAACGAGCGGAAGCATCTAATCCTTTTTGAACATTCGTACTATCTGTGTTACATTCTAAGTAAGAGAATGCCAACATACGTTCTGTGTAGAAATTAGAGAAGTTCATTGCATTTAAGGTATTCACTTCAGTAATTGCTTCACAGTATTCTTTCGCGTTGAAAAGTGCAGTTGTGTACAAATAACGCGCCTCCAAATTATTGTTCAGGCTTAAATATTTTTGCCAATCTTCAATTGCCGCTTTTTTCTTACCGAAACGCATGTTTAACTCTGCATTCGCGCGGTAAGCCGGAGCGTAAGTTGAGTCAATCAGTTTAGCTTCCTTGTATTTTTGGTTTGCTAACTCTTGATTTTGTGCAGCACGATATACGTTTGCTACACGCACAACTCCACGTGGAGATTTAGGATTAATATCCAATACAGCTAAGTAAGATTTAATCGCCAAACTCGCGTTATCTGGTGTTTTAGCGTAAAGGGCATCACCTTTCAACAAGAGGTTGTCTTCATTTTTCGGGTCTTTTATGATGGCTTCTTCTAATATTAACAAAGCTTGATCGTAATCTTTCACATCAGACTTAATGAAAATCTTCGCCATTCCACGGATTACTTCCGCACGTTTTAACTTGTCTTTTTTTGTCAAGGCAAACGCTTTGTCAAACTCCAATTTAGCTTCTGGTTTTTTACCATCAATCCAAAGTACGCGTCCTGCAGCAACATATGGTAATGCACGAAGTTTATCTACTTCGTAGCTTTTGTTCCACATCATTTTCGCTGAGTCAACTAAACCTTTGTCAAAATAACAGTCACCGTAGTAAAAGTATAATTCACCGTTCATAGGATCCGCTTTTACCAATGCAGCGAAATCTTTAATTGCATCAGCATAACGTTCGTTATCCGTTTTGTAAATCGCATCTTTCAAGGTTTGACCGAATGTCAAGCTGCTTAAAAATGCTGCTCCGATTAAAAATAAGGTTTTCATTTTGTGTGTTTTTGTATGCTAATCAATTTGCTTGCCAAAAATAGCTTTGTTTTATGGTTTGGCAAAAAAAAGCTGTGATAAATGATATAGATTTATTATTTAGGACTCATTTGAATCAAACGTACGGGATTATTAGCTGGAACTAATTCAGATTTATGAATGATGATTTGTCCTTTTTCTCCCATCATGAAGTTAACGAATCCAGAATTCAATCCAGCTCGACTTCCTTTGTTGATCATCCAAACATCGCGAATGAGTGGATATTCTTTTGTGTAGATGACACCATTAATCGGTTTAAAGGATTCACTTTGTTCGGTAAGTTTCACATCCATTACGTGAATGCCATCAAGAAAATTCAGCACTTCAAAATCTTCTTGATTTGAAATCCAATTTAACCCAATGACACCGATGGCATTCTTGTTGTTTTTAACATAATTGATCACCTCTTCATTGGATTTAGCAGCAAAGACATTGCTTGATAATTTATCTGTTTGAAGCATGTCGGTAATGTAATTGAAATTCGCGGAGTTCATTTGGTCGAACACCACAGAAATAGATTCTTTGGAAGATGGCCAAACACTATTTTTATCCGTAAGAATTTTTCTTAATCTCGGAATACTAATGGTCGTATCCGTATTGTCTGGATTGACAATCAAGGCAATAGCGTCTAGTGCAATGCGGTCACTGCTTACTTCGACGTTTTTACTTTTGAGGTATTTTTTTTCAGCTTTGGTGAAATCACGCGTAATGGTAATGGTTTTCACTTGTCCATCAAAAAAGGCTTGAATGATTTTCCCTTCGGGAAGGTATTTTGCCGTGATGTCAGCTTTTGGATTCAAACTTTCAAAAGTAGAAATCGACGTTTCAAAAAGCGGTTTAAAAGACTCTTCTACATAGACAACTGCTTTGCCGCGTCCATGTGTTTCTTTCACGTATGCAAGTGGATTCTGTGGAGAATCACAAGCTACGAGTGTTCCAACTAAAAAAAATGCTTGAAAAAAAATGCGTCCGTTCATATACCTTGATTTTGTTGGTTATCTTTTTTGAAATCTTTGTAAATACGCGAAAAGCGATAGCTGGCGTAAAGGACGAGTACGATAATGGTCGTCATTCTTTTCCAGCCGTTTAGGTAAGGCAGGATGTCATTGAAAGTGAGCATTCCCGCAAATAAAATGGCCACGATTACTACGAGTCCACCAGTGATACTTTGAATGATATTTGTTTTCATATTGACAAAAAAAATCCCCAATCGAAAATTCTATTGGGGATCTATAAATTAGGTTCTTCCTATTGAGATTCGAATTTAATCGGTAGTCGTACGTAGGTACGAACTTCGCGACCTGCATTCGATGCTGCTTTCCATTTAGGCATTTTACTTACCACGCGTAGTGCTTCTTTATCACAAGCTGGACACTCATCTAATTTCGTTTCAACAACGGCATTAGAAACGGTTCCATCTTTTTCTACGACAAAGCGAACAATCACACGTCCGTTTACACCTAGGTCAGCTGCTTCAGCTGGTGGACGAATATTATCATTGACAAATTCATTCAATTTTTCGTATCCACCGGTAAATTCTGCTTCAACTTCAACCCATGTTTCGATAGGTTCAACAACCGTTTGAGTAAGTGCTGGCCCACCTGTTGGTTCGTCAGTTGGCAATTCCCAACCTTCGTCACCACCTTCGATGTTTTGATCACCTGCACGTGTGTTTTCCAATTCTGCTTGAGTTGGAAGCACGTCTGTTACAACATCATCCTCAATCACTGGCGGTAAGAAAGCCGTCATTTGCTCCAATTTTGGAGGTGGGGGAGGAGGAGGTGTTACTGGCGGCGGAACTTCATCTGCAGGTGGTTGTAACGTTAAGTTTTTACTATTTTCCTTCGGAAGTTCAACTTCTTCTTTCGGCAAGCGTTTGATGAGTTCAGAAATTCCAAACGATAACGCTGCAAAAAGAACCAAGCCAGCCATAATCATGACCATGCGCTTGTTGTAGCTGCTTCTCAGGACATAAGCACCATAGGCTTTGTTTCTGTGCGCAAAAACGACTTCATTTCTCGTGTTTGATGTTACTTGCTGCCATTTACGGGCAGTTAAATAGTCTAGGAGAGAAAATCCTGTGACTAAAGCAACGATGACATAGAGGACTTGCATACGAATTATTTTTTAAGTTTTTCTTTCATCAACTGCAGTTCTCCTGGTGTAATGTCAACTGGTGCAATTACCCCGATCTCTGCAATTTTTAACTCATCCACAAGATCAATGAAATTCTTACATAACGCTTCGTCATCTGTTTTGATCAGTACTTTCAGTGCTTCTCTTTTCACTCTGAGAGCGTCTAGCTTTTTAAGGTAAGTACTATCGTTAAGTTCCTTGCGTTTTAGTTGTTCATCAAGACCTTGCTTTTTAGCTAAAACGTAATTATTTAACTTTCCTAACAATTTCCTTACACTTTTTTCTCCAGTTCCAAAATCAACCTCTTTTAACTCGGTTACTGAACCATCTTTATCGCGGTGATCTTTGTTGTAGTATTCACCTTGGTAATAGAAAATACGGTCTTCAGAAAGAAGAAAGGTAATCCCGTTATTCATTTTAGGACCTTTAACATCTGTTTTTTCGTCAACTTTCGCTGGATAAGCCAATGGTAACATTTTAGGCTTACTAAAAGTGGATGTGAGGACGAAGAACGTCAAGAGTAGGAACGCCAAGTCAACCATGGGCGTCATGTCTACTCGAGTCGAGCTTTTCTTTGCTCTTTTCTTTCCTTTGCCGTGGCCACCGCCACCGCCTTCTGCGATTTCTGCCATGTCTGATTAATTTACCGGAGCGAGCTCCGAAGAAGTTATGAAATTCAAGTTATTTAAGTTCAATTCCCTGAACACATTGATGACATCTTCCGCTTTTTGGTATTTTGTTTTCGAGTCAACTCGTAAGATGAATTTCGGTTTAAAATCTTCCGCTTCTGGATTTTCGCCTTTTAGTTTTGCTTCTTCAAACGCTGTTTTCGCAGAGTTTAAAGCGGCAGCACCGGCGTAACTAATCCAGTCGTACAATTCATTCGTTTTTGTTGAATCTACTTGAATACCTTTTGTTTGGAATGTAATGCGGTCATCCGCACCTGTATCAATGTAAGAAGGTAATTCTTGCATGGTACAACCAAATGTTGACATGAACGTGAACTTTTCGATTTGCTCTTCAGAAAGGCTCATTTTGTACTTACCTATCATGTTCGTAAGCATCTCACGTCTTGCTTCAGCTCCAGACAAGTTAAAGAACACACGTCCTTCTTGGTCAATGGTCACCATAATCACGTTTTCAGGAATAAATTTATCACTGATACTAGAAGGTGTATTTACCGTAACGGGTTCACTTGCGCGGAAAGAAGCGGCCAACATAAAGAATGTAACAAGCAAGAATGCCAAGTCCACCATAGGCGTCATGTCTATGGACGGAGAACTTTTAGGTATTTTTAATTTAGGCATTGCTTGTTCCTTTAAATGTTAGACCAACAATTAGTTTGTTGAAGAGAAGTCTTGAACAATCGTGAAGCTTGCTTCGTCGATGCTGTACGTCATTGTATCAATCTTCGTAGAGAAGAAGTTGTACAAGATGATCGCTAAAGTTGAAGCGGTAATACCGAATGCCGTGTTGATCAAGGCCTCAGAGATACCTGTTGCAAGTGCAGCTGTATCTGGCGAACCTTTTGACATCGCAGCAAATGAACGAATCATACCAAGTACAGTTCCGATCAAACCGATTAATGTTGCAACAGAAGCACTTGTAGAAAGAACTGCTAAGTTTTTAGAAAGCATTGGCAACTCTAAAGACGTTGCTTCTTCTAATTCTTTTTTCAAAGACTCTAATTTTTGCTCTTTCGTTAAGCTTGAATCACCGTTGATGTGCTCGTATTTCTCAAGTCCAGCGCGAACAACGTTTGCCAATGAACCTTTTTGTTTGTCACATTGTGCGATTGCTGCTTTGTAATCTTTTTTCTCCATGTGACCTTTAATAGCCGCGATGAATTTATCTGTATTACCTTTTCCATTAGCCATAAGCAACGTAACTAGACGTTCGATAGAGAAAATGATAATGATTAAGTTAATTGCTACTAGAATTGGTACGATGAATCCACCTTTGTAGATTACTCCATACAAATTCCCTTCCATTGGTTCTCCTGTAGGATCGTTATCAACGAAGTTACTTGGATCTCCAAAAACTTTACTGTAAATCAATGCTCCTGCTACTAATGCAATAGCAATAGCGAGAAACGAAACGATTGCTGAAAATCCTCCTGCCGTCTTTTTGTTTTTGTTCATGATAAATAGATTTTAGTGTTTCTAATTTTTAAATTTTTCGAATGCCAAATATATAAAACTTTTGTTAGTTCCTAAACTATCCTTTCGACAGAAAGTTTCGTTATTCCTTCATTTTATTGATTTTTTCATCCGAATTCACTTATTCAGATGCTTTAACGTTGAAAATCCATAATTCTAACAAAAAAAACTTAACAGAATCTTAACGTTGATTGAATTCATCGAAATGGGAATTGGTTCGAAATAAAAAAGCCCCAACGATTATGTCGGGGCTTTTTTTTCAGAGGTCTCAAGCAGATTCGAACTGCTGTAGACGGTTTTGCAGACCGGTGCCTAACCGCTCGGCCATGAGACCATCAGGGTTGCAAAAATATGAAAATTCTGCTAATTCAAGCAAATTAATCGAACTTCATTATCTTTTTTGACAACAATTTATTCCCAATTCTAGCGGAAACGTAGAAAAGACCGTTTGACACTTGGTCTCCTTGTTCATTATTTCCATCCCAATATACGTCTTGCAAACCATTCAAATTGGTCAGTTTTCGAATTAATTCTCCTGCAACTGAATACACATATACATGGTCATTGATCCCCATTTCCTCTGGTAGATGAATGTCACAGCCTTTGTTGAATGGATTCGGGAAAACTTGAATGGAACCTTCTTCATTTGGAATGTACTCGCTAACACTTGCACTGACAAATTCATTCAAGTCATAGGTTTCATCACCGTTTTGATAGGGTAGGTAGTGAAAATAAACAAGAAACATTTCATCTGTCGTGTTAAATCCACTATAGACGTTTTGAGGTGGATTATTCGGATTGTTCAGATTGTTAACGGTATTGTCAAATGTTGCCTCTCCCTTTAGTTTGTAGCCCGTCGGAACTTTCTGAATGTGTTGGAAAAAATAAAAATCTTGCCACATGAAATCCCATTTAGGTACATTGATGAACGGAATAGTGTCTAAGTTTTGTTTGTAGGCATATGCCTTGATGTTCTTACCGACTAAATGCATATGTGGAAAAACGGAAAGAACCGAATAACTAGATGGTAATCCTGAACCGCCATTTGGAAATTGTGCAGTTAAGCTTGTTTCTTGGTTGGCGGGAAGCGAAAAGTTGTTGTTCGCTATGAGCGGTCCAGCTGAGATTTGCCGCACCCCTGTTGATCCAACTGGATAAAAATGGATGATTACCTTGGTACTGTCAAAAGCACCATAACTTCCCATTGGATAGTGCATGGCAAAGTAAATACTTGATCCCGGACCAATGTCAATCCCCAGTTTTAGCGGGTCTACCGAGGGTAAAATCATAGGAGTCGCACCAGGTGTGAATCCCGTAATTAATTTCGTAGAAGAATTACTCGGACTTGCACAATTTCCATCGAGCGTATCTGTGCTTTCCACACTGGTGGGATCGACAAACACCAGAGCGTGGTGAACAATCTCGCGATTTCCTGGAATGACTTCTACCGCTTTGATGATTCTATTTTGTGTCAAATTAGTTGGAATGGAAAAGCAAACATAGTCATCATGGGAAAGAGCCTTGCTCATGTAGGTTGGAATCTGAACGGTCAAATCGCCATTACCAAGGAATGAACTGCTTGAATAAACAGGTGGAGGTGGAGTACTAGCCGCATTTCCTTCTGGAAAACCAAGGTCCAACCAAGTAAGAATAGTCGATTTTTCCGCCGCACTTAAGGAACGATTATGTAAATATTGTTGGTAGTTGTTATCCGGTGGCCATGGTGGCATCTCATTGGTGTTGATGCATTGATAAACGAGTGATGCCATTGGACTCACGTCGTTAAAGGTCATCAGTGAATTTGGTGCTGCTCCACCTGGGTGATGACATTTCGTACACTTGTTATAGAAAATTTGCGCTACTTCACCACTCCATGTTTGGGCGGAAACATTCGTGAATATGAAAAAAAGTGTGAAAAATAGTATCCTCATGTGCTCATTAGATTTAAAAATCGAATTTAGATTTAACTAAATTACTTTCGCTGAACCAAATATATTAAATTTAGCCGGACAAATCTTAATCCTTTCAAATGAAACGACTTAGTATCATACTTATCCTCATGTGTTTGTTTCAGACAAGCCAACTTTTTTCTCAAGACAAACCTGCATATGTCATTTATACCTCGAATGGTAAAAAAACAACATTTGAAAAACTAGTTGAATCCACTGAAAATAAAGAGCTTGTTTTATTTGGAGAGTTTCATGACAATCCAATTTCACATTGGTTGCAAATGGAATTGACGAAAGAAATGTATGAGGAAGTTGGTCCTCATTTACAATTGGGATTCGAAATGTTTGAGCAAGATCAACAGGAATTACTCAGTCAATATTTGCTGGGTAATTTAACTGCAAAACAGTTCAAGGACACGATGCGTCTTTGGCCAAATTACGAAACAGATTATGCACCGCTTATTGATTTCGCTAAAAAGAATAAACTGTTTTGCGTGGCGTCAAATGTGCAACGAAAATATGCTTCGCTATTGTTTAAGAAAGGCAGAAAAGCGTTGGATACCTTAAGTTTGACCATCAAATCGCAAATGGCACCAATTGATTTTATCGTAGACACCACACTTTCTCAATACAAAGAAGTGTACACGATGGGCGGACATATGGGTGTAAACATGGGAATGAACATGTTAGAATCGCAGGCTTTCAAGGATGCAACGATGGCACAATTTATTATGTCGAATCCGGGAAGAAAAGACGGCACTGTTCATTTGCATTTTAATGGAGCCTTTCATTCTGATTTCCACCAAGGAATTCTATGGTATGTGCAACAAAAACAAGCGAACATTCGTGTTTTAACCATTTCCACGGTGACGCAAGAGGATGTGCGTAAATTGGACAAAGAACACCTCGGACGTGCAGACTTTATCATTTGCGTCCCAGAATCGATGACTAGGACACATTAAGAATTTCTTGAAACGGAAGTGATTTTTGATAAAATGGTTCCTTGGACGGTTTGCGTTTCTAGTTCGGCATCGACAGGAATAAGGACATTTTCATCAATAGCTTTCCCCTTGATTCGTGTAATGCTATAGCCACGTTTAAGCACATGAATAGGATCTAAAAAATGGACTTTTTCTTCTAGTTGCAGTAATTTCTGCGCTTCTTTTTCGAGAAAAAACTGTACTTGAGGCTTTAGCCGTGTTTCTTGGTTTTCTATTGTTTGTTGGTGTTTTACCAATTGACTTCTGCTTTGATGTTGCACTTGAAATTGCAGAGATAAAAAACGTTCTTTTGCATTCCGAACCCTTTTTTGAACCACTTGAGTGAGTCCGTTTGCTTGAGCAATAAGTTTCAGGTGTTTCGTAGCGAGTAATCGTTCGCTTTCTAATGAAAGTTGCTTCATTAGTTTTTCAATTTCTAAATCAAATTCACGGAAAGTCATGACCAAAAACTCCGCTAATTTCGTCGGTGTAATGGCATTTCGATAGGCGACCATTTCCGCTACCGTTAAGTTTGTAGAGTGTCCGATTCCGGTAAGTACGGGAATCGGGAAAGAGGCAATGGACTTACACAGTTCAAAATGATTGTAACACGTCATTCCGACTTCAGCACCACCACCACGAACAATTACGACCACATCAAATAGGTGAATATTTTCTTTGATTCTTTCTAAGGCGTTTACGATGGAATTCACTGCTAAGTCACCTTGAATATAGGCTTCGAAAAGCGTGGTCTCAAAGAAATATTGGTAGGGATTTTCTTGAAGTACTTGGTAAAAATCCGATAATCCTTTACTTGAATCTCCAGAAATGATGGCAACTCTTTTTGGAAGCAGCGGAAATTCTTTGGATTGATTTCGATTAATCAATTGCAAAGAAGCTAGCTTTTTCAATGTTTCCTCGCGTTCGCGTTGTAATTCCCCTAAAGAGTAGGAGGGATCGATGTCCAAAATTTGAAGGGTGAGTCCAAATGTTGGATGGTAATTTATTTTCACCAATAAAAGCAATGTTTTTCCGTCTTGCAGAGGTTCTTTTACGACATTGATAAATGCTTCATTGATTCGTTCGAGTTGTTGCTTCCAGATGGTCCCAGTTATTTGAGCGACAATTTTCCCCTCTTCCTTTTGAACGAGCTCTGGAAAAGCGTGTCCACTTGGATAACGATTCATTTTGTGCATTTCTGCTTTTACCCAATAATTCGTTGAATAGCGTTCTTCGATGGTCTTTTGAATAGACTGAACGACTTGTTTAAGTGAGAAGACTTGTTTTTCGGTTGAACTCATGTTGGAAGCACTTGGAAATAAAGGTAGGAATAATATCCGGCTTATTATTTCAAAGGAATACCACGCGAGCTTACAGGGCCTGTATTTTTACTTTTCTCGACGGTTAACACGAATGTTGTTCCGATGCCGACTTGACTTTTCACTTGAATTGATTGACCGTGAGATTCGACAATGTGTTTGGCAATGGATAGTCCTAACCCTGACCCACCTTCGTTTCGGTTTCTGCTTTTTTCTACTCGGTAAAAGCGTTCGAATAAGCGGGAGAGGTGATGAGGTTCAATTCCGGGACCATTATCCTTGAACTCTAGGAGGTAGTGGTCGTTAATATCCAAAATGGAAACAAGTAAAATTCCATTTTCCTTTCCATATGAGATGGCATTTGAAATCAAGTTTGTAAATACCTGACCGAGTTTATTGCGGTCAGCGTTCACGTATTTGGACGTAAACGTTTTCTCAAAAAGTAATTGGTAATTTTTTTCTTTGGCAATAAGTTCGAATGTCTCAAAAGATTCTTTCAGTAATTCTACGATATCAAATGATCGGATTTCGAGTCGAAGATTCTCTGTTTCCATTCGGGTAATTTGATCGAGGTCCTCCAGAATTCCAGTGATTCGATCTGTGGATTTCGATGCCCTTTCAAGAAATGCTCGATTAACAGAAGGGTCTTCAAGTCCACCGTCAAGTAGGGTGAGTAAGTATCCTTGAATGGAAAAAACGGGTGTTTTAAGTTCGTGGGCTAAATTGCCAAGAAATTCTTTACGAAATTCAGCTTGTTCTTTTAGTTTGGAGATTTCAATGCTGCTATTTTCTTTCCACTCTGCCACATTTTTTTCGGCATCTTCCATGAGGGAATCAATTGATTTAGCGAAGGTGATATTCTCGGGCTGTTTGATCTGAATGGATCGATAGATAAGAGAAAGTCGGTATTGAATAAATCCTTTTAACAGGAAATAGAAAACGAGGTAAGCAAATAAGCCTGAAAAAAGGGGAATGGCGATAATTAGGTTTGTACTCAATGCGAGGATACTATTGTGAACAAGAAGAGTCAATAGGAAGCTAATGAGCATAAATGCTAAACTCCCGTAAAAAATTAAAATGCTAGGTCTTGCTGTTTTCATTTATCCTTGAAGGTATATCCGACACCTTTTATGGTACGAATATAGTCATCTCCAAGCTTTTCACGCAATTTTCTAATATGAACATCGATAGTTCTTTCACCAACGATGGTTTCATTTCCCCAAACGACAGAAAGTATTTGATCTCGATTGAATACTTTTCCTGGTCTACTAGCAAGTAATTCGAGTAATTCGAATTCCTTTTTTGGCAATGTTAAAGATTCACCATTAACGATAACAAGGAATCTGTCACGGTCAATTTGAATCGTTGATTCTATTTGTTTTTCAGAAGATTTGGATCTTCTGAGTAAGGATTCAATTTTACTTAATAATAACCTAGGTCTGATAGGTTTGTTAATGTAATCATCCGCTCCTGCTTCAAAACCTGCGATTTGAGCATAGTCCTCTGTACGTGCAGTTAAAAAAGCAATAATTGGTTGATTCAGATTCAAGTCTTTTCGAATGATTTGACAGGTTTCAATCCCGTCCATGACAGGCATCATGACATCCAAAAGAATGAGAGATGGATTTATTTGTTGAACAATTCGCAGCGCTTCTTGTCCGTTTGATGCGACGTACACTTTAAATCCCTCTTTACGGATATTGTAGGAAAGGAACTCAAGAATATCTGGTTCATCATCAACGATTAAAATGGTATGTCCTTTTGAGTTTTCCATAGGGGTATAAAAAAGGCTGCTAGACTATGTCTAGCAGCCAATTAGTTGAGAAATTTATTTTTGAATCATCAATTTCTGATTCTCAGTACCATTTGCGTTAGTCAAACGTACTGTGTAGAATCCAGAGGAAAGATTCGTTACTTCGAATGAAACGTTATTAGTTCCGATTTCAAGAGAATTCTCTTGAGCAATTACGCGACCTGTTGCATCGATTAATTCGATTTGAATAAGGTCATTTGTGTTTTGTTCGAAAGAAATGTTTACTGTTTCGTTAGCTGGATTAGGGAAGATTGTCAAGTTTGAACTTGAAGCCAATTCGTTTAATCCAACCGTTACGTCAACTAAGAAGATTGTCGTATCTGTACAGTTTCCGTTGATCGCAGTTAAAACAACTGTGTATGTTCCATTTACAGCATAAGCGTGAGCTGGTGCAGTAGCAGAAGAGTTTGTGAAGTCACCAAAATCCCAAGAGTAAGAAGTTGCTCCAGTTGATGTATTGGTAAATGTGGCAACATTTCCAGCTAATGTCATTGTACCAGCAGCAGTTGGAGTTGCGTTGAATGTTACAGTAATTGGAGCTGAAGCACCAACACCGTTACATGCATTTGCATTTGTTGTTACAACGTTCACGTTCGCAGCAGTTGCAGTTACATCAATACTTTGTGTAGTAGCACCAGTTGACCATAAGTAGCTATCAGAAGTTGAAGCGGTAATTGTTACTACATCTCCTTCACAAGCTTGTGTTGCTGTCGCATTGATTGTTGGAGCTGGAGCATTAGACACGTTTACAGTTGTTGCAGCAGAAGTTGCAGCACATCCATTAACGTCTGTTACTGTTACTGAGTAAGAACCAGAAGTTGTTACTGTAATAGAGGCAGAAGTAGCTGTTGTAGTCCAAACGTTACCAGTTGCAGCACTTGAAGTTAAATCTACAGATCCACCTGTACAGAACGTTGTTGCTCCGTTAGCAGTGATTGTTGGTGTCGCAGGTAATGCATTTACAGTAATTGTAATTGCGATGCGCTGACTTTCATCATTGTTTGCATTCGCTTGACTTACATAATATGTAAATGAACCAGCAGTTGTTGTTGAAGGTGTTGGAGCAGTTGTTGTAAACGTACCACCTGTTGCTTGCGTATACCAACGTAATGTGTTACCCAAAGAAGCATTTGCTGTTAAAGCAGAAGCTGTAGCACCAGCACAGTATGTATAAGAAGCAGTACTTGTTGTTGGAACGGCAACACTGTAGAATTTAGCATTCATGAAGTTCGCACCTGAACCAGCCACTGAACCTGCACCTAAACGAGCATCCGGAGTTACACCTAATGCAGGGAATAAATTTACCCAGTTGATTTGCGCAATTGTTTGTGTAGAGTCATTTCCATCAGCACCCCAGAAAGAAGTGTAGAAAGCAGAAGTTGAAGCAGCACCACCACTTGTTCCAGCGTTGTAGATCGTATTTGTGTTGTTTGCGTAGTTAACCGTATTGTTGTGTGCGAAAACCAATGTATCTCCGTTCACGTTGTTTACTACTGCTGTTCCTTCGATAGAAAGTCCTTTTTCCCATCCAGTTGTCAATGTGTTGAATACAGAGGTAGCTGTGTTTCTTCTCAAACGGAATGATTTTTCAAATTTCTCTCCAACAGGTAAAGCAATTGTTCCATTTCCTTTTGGACCAACGATGGTACCATTAGAGAAAATTGGAGCAGTTTTAGGTTGAGCTGTAGATCCAGCTGCATCGTTATCTGATTCAAATGAATTAGAGTCTCCCGGTGCATCAAATAAATCTTTGTCACGAATTGACAAGAAGAATTGAACTTTTCCTCTGTAACCAAAGTCAGTATCGAAATCATCGTCTAATCCTCTGTATGCGATTAAGTGTTTACAGTTAACTGTTCCACCAAACCACTCGAAAGAGTCATCACCACTAAAAGAAACTTGAACGTTGTCTACGATTGTACCACTACCAATTGAACCAAATGTAATACCATTTACTTCTTTGTTTGGCTCCAATGCGATCCCAGCGAATTCAATTCTAACGTAACGAACGATTCCGGAGTTATCATTATCAAAGTTACCACCGAATTGAGTATCTGTTGTTGGAACAATTCCTTCAATGTTAGCTACACCTCCAGGCTGGTTGTTTTTAGCAAGTCCTAACATCACTACACCACCCCAGTCACCTTCGTTGCGAGAACCTACCGCTTCGTTTGAAGTGAAAATAATTGGATTACTAGCTGTTCCGTCTGCAATTAACTTAGCTCCACGAGTGATGATAAGTGTTGCTTGGGTTAACTTATCTCCACGAATGATTGTTCCTGGAGCAATTGTTAATGTCGCATTGTTTTTAACATAAATTTTGTTTTGCAACTTCACCACACCACTCCAAGTTGTGTTGGTCGTAATGTCTGCTGATGCAGTTGTAATTGTTGCTGGATAAACTGTGTTTTCAGGATCGAAATTTGACCATCCTGATGTCCAGTCTGTAGCAGGTGTGTTGTCCGTTACCGGAAAAGCACCTTTGTAGTTGGTCACTGACCAAAATGCATCTTGCGCACTTAACATGGTGCTTGCAAGTAATGCTGCGAATAGTAAGTAATTCTTTTTCATATCTCTTTTTTTTTATCGAGACAAAGTTCCGATGGAATTGAAGTACTAACGTTATAGCACCCTTAAATCTACTTTAAGAGTTTGTTAAGGAATGTGTTTCAATGTTAACAAACAAAAAAAAGCGGCATAAGCCGCTTTTTCATAAATAGATCGATAACAAAGAATTAGAACTTGTATTTCAAAGACAAGCTGATCGTTTGGCCAAACGTAATTTCTTGCCAAGCGCTGTCTACACCTTTGTCGTATTTTTGATTTTTATTAATGTCTTGAAAGAATACTAAGTCTTGAGCAAGGGCATCTTTCACATTTAATTTCACTTCATATTTTTCTTTGAATGTTTTAGAAATTTGGAAGTCTAATACGTTTCGGCCGTTTTCCCAAACACTTGGTTCTTGAATACTTCCTGCGATGGCGATACGCTGCCCAACAAGATTATACGATAAACTCACGTTAAGTGCATTCTCATTTGAGTAAAAAATACCTGCATTGATAATGAATGGTGATTGTCCTTGCATGGGTCTTGAAGAGTTTGGATATTCTGCTTGTCCAGAAACAGCGCTTAAGTCAACTTTCGATCGAATAAGTGAAGCGTTTGTGTAGAATGTAAAGTTTTTCCAAAAAGAAGTAGTGTCTTTACTTAGGAAATCCAATTTCATACGGTACTCAACTTCGGCACCATAACTTTTTACAGCCCCAACATTTCTGTAGTATAATTCTGGTGTACCGGATGTACCTGTGCGCAAGATTAATTCGATTGGATTTTGAAAGTCTTTATAGAATCCAGAAACACTCACGACTTGACCTTCACCAGGGAAGTATTCTAAACGCGCATCGTAGTTATTAATAAGTGCACGCTGTAATTTTGGATCACCTGCGGTTAAGTTATCGTTTAGGAAGTTATAAAAAGTAAATGGTGCTAGTTCACGGAATTCAGGACGAGACAACGTTCGAGAAGCACTTGCTCTGAATTGAAAACGTTTCGTGAAGCTATATGTTAAATTGATGGAAGGTAAAATGTCTACAACGGTTGTGTCAAGGTCTTTTTGTGCGTTAGAACCAAATTCAATGTAATGGAATTGTTGGTTGTACGATTCCAAACGAGCACCAGTTACAATTCTTAACTTGCTCAAAAGTCTCGCATCTATCATTGCGTAACCTGCATTTAAAAAGGATGAAGCTTGGTAACTATCATCTACATTCGTTCCTTCTTCTAATTTGAATCCACCTTGTCCATCAGCCATTAAGCCAAGATTTTCGGCAGCAAAAATTTGGACTTCTGGTAAAAGAAGTAAGTTCGAGTTGAAGCTAGAGCTACCTGTTGGATCTAATTTACTGAATCCTAGGTTTCTTGCATCGAATGAACGTGTTCTGAATTGGTGCATACCACCTGCTTTCAAGAAGTTTTTCGATTCATCATTTCCAAGTTGGTAAGAAGCGTCATATCGACCACTATAGATGCGTTCATCTAAATTCGACCAAAACATATTTCCCGCACCGAGGGTAGAAATATCATTTGCTTGAATCACCGCAAAGTAAGGTAAGGTCGTATCTACTTGTTGGTAAACAGTTCGTCTTAAGAAAGGAATTTGACGAGAAATGTCACTAATTCCAGTATTCCAAGAAACCTTGATTTTTTCTTTGATGCTATGATTACCTATTAACTGAGTACTTAACAGGTTATTTTGAGTATACCAGATATTGGTAGATTTCTCGTTATACACAGATTCCACGTCCATGTCACGTTTACCATTTCTTGTATTCACTTTGTCATCTGCACTGATAGAGTACAACGTTTTCAATTGAATATCATTTTTGGGATTCAATTGGTATTTCAGATTGAGCATTCCTGTATTAAGTACAGATTGCGTGTAAGCGGAGTCACGCAATTCATTTTTGGTAACTACTCCAGTCGCTTGCTCTTCGAATTCTCTTCTTGTTACATAATTGAATTGAGCGCTATTTGAGTAAGAGTAAGCAAAAACATATCCGAATTTTCGTTTGTTTTTCAATTTAAACATATTTCCAATCGAGTATTGTAGACTTAGGTTTGGCATTGCAGTCATATTACTTGAACCCCATGAGTTTGGAATTGATTTTGCGAAAGAAGCCTTTTGATCACTTGTTAACGCATTAAATTCCGCAGTGGATGGAAGTCCCTCTGGTAATTGACGTGTATTTGATCCCAATCCGAAGATATCGGAGTTTCCACTTGTATATGTTTTGAAGTTTTTGAAAGTACTGATGCTATTGTATGAGCCACCAATTTGAATGTTTTGAAACGCTTCATCACGCGGTTCTAATGTTTTGATGTCGATCACCCCTCCGGCAAATTCTCCTGGAAGTTCTGGTGTCGCACTTTTCATGACAAAAAGATTTTCCAACATATTGGACGGGAAAATATCGAATGCAAAAGCTTTACGGTCACTTTCTGTACTTGGTAAAGAAGCACCATTGATCAATGCAAAGTTGTATCGGTCACTTAATCCGCGTACCACAACAAATTTATTATCTTGAACACTCGCGCCACTGATGCGTTTGAAGACGTCTGATACACGCGCATCTGGTGTTTTGATAAAGGTATTTTTATTGATTCCATCGACAAGTCCACCTTGATTCAGCTGCATTTTAGTGATTTCAGCATCTCCTTTCGGTTTAGATTGAAAAAATACTTTTAATTCTTTTTCTGTTTTGGTTGCATTGTCCATATCAAAATTCACCTCTGTTTTTTCGCCAGACTTAACGATGATGTTTTCCACTTTCTGGGAAACATATCCCATAAATCGAACTTCCAATGCATACGTTCCTGGTTCTAAAGAAGTAAAGGAGAATGCCCCAGTTGCATCGGAAATAGCCAATTTGTTGACTCCCATCAACATGACTTTGGCAGATTCTAAGGGATTACTGTTGTTTTTATCCTTAATAACTCCAGAAATGCTTCCCGTTTGAGCAAAGGAAATGAGTTGTATAGAACTGAAAATTAATAAGGTAAAAAAGCGAAAATAGGTCTTCATAAATCGGGTTTAATTCACGATGCAAAGGAACGCCGACACTTTAATCCGTAAATTAATCGAAAGTTAAGATTGTGTTAATAGAACGCGTCATACAATTAACATTTCCTTAATATGAAAAAAGGAGGGCATACCCTCCTTTTTTATCATGAATAGTTTGATTGTTTTTTTAGTCGAAAACAACTTTCATTTCTACACGTCTGTTTTTCTGACGTCCTTCTGGTGTATCGTTACTCGAAATTGGTTTTGTTTCTCCGAAATATTGAATGATAAAACGTGAAACGTCGATTCCTTGTGATACGAGGTACGCTTTCACTGCTTCAGCACGTTTTTTAGAGAGAAGCATGTTCGCTGTATCGTCACCTTGGTTATCGGTATGACCTGTGATTTCTAATTTCCATGTTGGTTTTTTCTTTAACACTTCCGCTAACTCACTAAGTGAAATGTGAGATCCTTCAAGGATGATGTCTTTCCCCACCTCAAATTCTAAGTTGTCAAATGCTGTTTTTAACACTTCAATCACGGCTTGTTCGATTACTGGACATCCTTTATTTGATTTCGGTCCAGGTGTATTTGGACAATCGTCGTCTTTGTCAAGAAGTCCATCTTTGTCACTGTCTTTGTACGGACAACCTTTGTTTGCTGCAGGACCAGCTAAAGTTGGACAATCATCATCTTTGTCTAAGATTCCATCATTGTCTACATCTTTATACGGGCAACCACGATTTTCTTGCGGACCTGCGACATCTGGACATTCATCGATGAAGTCATACACTCCGTCTGCGTCTTTATCCGGACAACCTTTGTTTTCTTTTGGTCCAGCATTGTCAGGACAGGCATCTTCTGCATCTTGCACACCGTCACCATCGCGATCCGGACAACCTTTGAGTGCCAATAAGCCGGCAACTGTAGGACAATCGTCCTCCGAATCGATGATTTTATCACCGTCAGTATCTGGACATCCTTTGTATTCTTTCAAGCCGGCAACATCTGGACATGCATCTTTTTTATCGATGATTTTATCTCCGTCTTTATCCGGACATCCTTTGAATTCTGCCGTTCCAGGTTCGTTTATGCACTCATCATCTGAATCGGGAATGCCATCATTGTCTGTATCTGGACATCCTTTAAATGCCCAAGTACCCGGAACCTCTTTACACTCATCTTTTCGATTGGAAACCTTGTCATTATCTTTGTCTTTTACACGTGTGTAATTAATCGGAACACGTGCTCCGGCATAAAACTCAACTCCGCTAACGTTGTTTTTCGCCATTAGCGTTTTCATATCAGTAATTCCTAAAATTAGCGGACCGATACGCGTTGCAATGCCATATTTCATTCCACTATATTGATTCATTGAAATGGGCATGTAAACACCAAAATATGGACTATCAAAACTTGGTGTGATGGAAAGCTGATTCGCTGTTTTCACCTTTGTGTCTTTCCCTTGAGAAATTAAATTCACCATGGAAGTAGCATTGATGTAAAATCCTTTCCAGATCTGATAGTCGAATTGAAAACTTACAGCGGTTGGTGTGCGCATTCGAAACGTTTCGGATGGATCTTGAAGTGACACCCATTCTTGGTTTCCGGCTATTGTGGATTGGTTGATAAGGCTGTCGATAACACCATCAAAACCTTCTAAGTTTGTTGCTGTATTAAAAGTTTGCAGGTTGAATAAATTTGAAGTATTCACAGCAAAATTGCGGCTTAATCCCCCTTTTGTAAATTTCATGCTTCCCATATCTACAATGGAAAATCCAGCACGCAGTTTGTATTTGTTTTCATTGCGACGCCATAAATTTGTTTCGCCGTCCATGTCGTATTTGAATTTCGCATATTTTGGACGCCACTCGTATACAGCTCCAATATCTAAACCAAATCCTAATTTAGATGCTGGATCAATGAGTTCTGAAATCGTTGGGTTTTGTCCAGCTATACCTTTATTGATGATTCCGTTGATGTTGTTCGAGTAACCGTAATCGAAGGTCCCTGTTAAATATTGGGAGGTATCTTCATTAACTAAATTATAAGAGAAGTCATCCGTGTAAACGTAAGCTGCAGCATGTCCAAGTAAAGCTTTTGGAGCAAAGCCTATTTTTAAGAAATGTTCTTCGTTATCGATTAAAACTTGAGAGTAGTTGAATCCAACTTCCGACCAAGTCATGAAGTTTACGTTAAATAATTGTTCATTGTAAACGGCATCCCATAAGCTTGGATGTTCTAAACCATCTTCAGCTAATACAGCCAATTTCGGATCCATGTTATCGACATTGACAATTGTTCTGTTTCGAACGTTAAATCCAATCGCTGTTTTCTCGTTGATATGGAACATTGTATTTAACACATCTACTTGAAAATTGATGTTCGCCCCAAGTGTTTTTGTGGAGGTTTCATCGTAGTTGTGAACGATGAATCGATCTAGGAAGCTAGAATCTGGCGGCGTCCAATCTTGAGACCATGCATTTAATATGTTTTCATCGCCAATCGATTTATACCAACCATATCCTTTTCCTCCTTGTGCAGCGCGCATGGCATTTGCATCGAAGTACCCGAAATTTTGGTAAACATTCAGGTTGGTTCCAAACAACAACATATCGAATTTATATCTTCCATCTACGAAGCTAGCTGGATTCACTTGGTTGCCAATTACACCCGCGTAGTTGCTTGAGCCAAGTCCTAGGTAACTCTGTGCATGAAATTTTGCTTGAACAGCAAAGATGGTTAGACAGAAGATTAGTTTTTTCATGGTTTATTGTTTGGTGTATTGGATGAGGTATGATCCTAAGAACGTGGTGATGGAGTAGGCGTTAGCCCCGAAAGGACTTACTTGCACCTTCATTTCTCCATGTCGTTCATTCGTGTCACTAGCGCGTCCGAGTTGGTCTAATAAATACAGTTCATTTTCAAGTGCATCAAGTACACAAAGTATGGGTGTTCCATTTTTGGATTTTTGGATGCTTAAAGCACTAATTTCTTGTGCAGAAATGGTTTTCTCCCAAATAACTTTTCCATTTTGATAAGCATATAATTCTTTTCCACGGGATAGAATAAATGTTAATTCCTTGTTTAACAGATAAGACCCGAGCAGTTTAACGTTGCTTTTCGTTGAAAATTGTGTTGTCTTACCATTTTTGATCATCGATAAGCTTGAATTTCGCGCCGAAGTTGGGATTAAATCCACTCCTGTGTTGATGAGGGAATAAGTACTGTCAATAGATAATTTGCTCAGTGTTTTTCGTTTTTCTAAGTCAATTGTATAGTACATCGTTGAGGTGAGTACGCCAAGTATCGGTTTTTTCGCTTGTGTCGTAACGGCGATTTGTTTAATCGTTCCGTTCACTTGGAATGGTTTGATGAGTGTCCCTTTGTCGTTAAGTAATTGAACACTTTTATCGGTGTTAGCGATTACAAACTCCATTTTGTTTTTGGCAAAATAGGCACTTGGAGTGATGTTGTTTTGTGAAGTCATTCGAAAAACAAGACGTCCAGTTTTATCGAAGAGTTGGGTTTCTTTTGCGAATTGTACCGAAACATAAGATTGCCCCATTTCGATTAGGTTCATAGAAAGGACCTCTTGTGGACATGGTTTCTCCCATTTTTTCAAACCGTTAATATATCCTACGAGCATGTGGTTTTCTGTGAGCGCAATCACATTACCTCTTTCCGGAAACGCGGCAAAGTCGATGACACGTACTCCAGGATTCATAACGAAGTAATCTTTTGTTTTTTGATTTTCTTTATGCTCAACAATATCAATCATGCGGCAACTCGTCTCCAGCATTTTTTTACCGTATACACTCACGGATTGTTGTTTAGAACGGGATACTTGTCTATAGGCAACTTTTTTCGGGAGATTTCCATACACCTGTGCAATTTTCCTTTCATCTTGAGAAAGTGTATTGGATAATTCTGCTTCAGAAATAACGTAATCAAGGAATTCTTTTGAGCTTGAAACGACGGCAAATCCGTCCATCAAGGCAATATGCAAAGAGGGCTTCTGTGCAGTACTGTCAGCGAACTGCTCCATCATATTTGCAAATCGAAGGTGTTTGTATTCCGCACTAAGTTCATCCGACCCTTCTTTTTGAAGATGCTCATTCAAAATATCAATTGGACTGTAGTCTTCTTGATAATCAAAAATAGCTGCACAACGATTGTCTTTCGTCACAAAAACAACCCCGTTGGTGATCATTTGCTTTGAAAATACGGAATGTGCAAAAACTGGATCAACCTTTGCTAAATAGGAACGTTCATAGAAAGAATAACTATCAATATTGGAAGGGATTACATGTGCAAAAATTCGTCTGTCATCAATTTCCTTTATGGAGTTCTTTCCGATAGAACTCTTGGAATAAGTATAAATCCGACCTTTTTTTAGGTACATGTCGCTCACGCGTCCACCTTTGTGATTTTTGGAAAGTACGACACGACTCAAACTCGCTTTTGTATCAACGCGAAACGCATGGTCATTCGGTTCGGCAAGTTCGCCATCGAAAATTAACAATTGATTTCCTTTAAAAATCCCATGGAGTTTGCCGTATTCAAATGAATTTAGTTTACCAAGTTCGAAGGGGAATAGCCCATTTTCAAAAAGCTGTTGAATTTCTTTTTTTGACCAGGAGCTTCTTTTTTCTAGTAAGAACAGCACTTTTTTAGTACTGAAAAAATACGAACAAGGTTCTTTCATCCGTATGGATAGGGAAGAAAAAAGCGCTTGGTTTAGTGACAATGTTTGAATGCTATGATCATCCCAGTTTACCTCATTGGGTTGATGGATTGCCCAAATCGCTCCATCTGAATGATGAAAGTATGTTCTGAAATCATGGGTATTTTCCTTTTGAAGTAGGTCATAGGACACAAAACTAATCCAGGCAATTATAAACAAGCCGAAAATGGCAAGAAGCAAACGTTTCATCATTTCACGTATTTATTCAAAATTAGCTTGAATTCGCAGTGGTTAGAATGCTTGCAGTGATTTAAATTAACAAGGAAATGTTTACTCGAATAAATCAAGTTGACTTTTATCTGGAAGCAAGCGAAATGTCATGCGGTGATGCGGACTTGGACCATATTTTTCAATGGCTGAACGATGATCAACTGTTGGGTATCCTTTGTTTTTTTTCCATTGGTAAACTGGAAATTCGTCATGTAAATTTTCCATGATTTCATCCCTTTTTGTTTTGGCTAAAATCGATGCTGCAGCAATCGACTGGTATTTCGCATCGCCTTTGATGATACACGCATGTGGAATATTTGGATACGCTTTGAATCGATTGCCATCGATAAGTAAAAACGCAGGTTTAACCTTCAATTGATCAACGGCTCGATGCATGGCTAAAAAACTGGCATTAAGAATGTTGATTTCGTCAATTTCTTCGTGCGTTACAATTCCAATGGCGTAGGAAATGGCTTCATTCATTATTTGATCGCGTAGAAGCAATCTATTTTTCTCATTGATTTTTTTAGAGTCATTGAGTGCCGCGATTGGTTTGTTCGGGTCTAGGACTACGGCAGCTGCAACTACGGGACCACTCAAACAACCACGACCTGCTTCATCGCAGCCTCCTTCTGTACGTCCAAGTTCCAAGAATGCTAATAAATTTGCCATTGGATTCAAAATTGCAAAATATTTTGTAGATTAGCACATACGATTTTAAACCATTTCGCTATGAAACATGTACTTTTTGGAATCCTTTTCTTTTTAACGGGATCAATTTCTTTTGCACAAACAGCTAATACAGCTAGTTGTCCTTCATCTAAAAATCTGAAAGAAGGCGTTGCGACGGGTAAAATCGAAGTGACATTACCGAATCAATTGACTCCGGAGGACGTGGTTAGCTATGCGAAGTATTACGAGCCATTTTTCTATGTTGATTTTAATTCAAAAAATCACGTAGCTACTTTTCAAATGGTGACAAACACACCTGATTCACGTCGAGTGATTTTACGTTTTTTATCAGCAAATCAAATTCAAACTGTGGTAGTTGATGGAAAATCATACCAATTACAAGACTTTTATCAAAACTTCCTTGAAAAATGAGAACGTATTTCGCATCAATTTTAAGTATTGGATTAATGCTCCAAAGCTGTGGCACTGAAAAGGAAGCATTCAAACATTATGGACCTACAGCGGTGGATAGTGCAAAAGCAATTTCTTTAGATGAAATGGTGAAACAATTCAACCAAAATCCTCAACAAGATACGTTTACATTTTCTGCTCCCATTGTGAATGTTTGTCAGAGTGCTGGCTGTTGGGTAAATGTGAAAAAAACAGATGGGGAACTACTTCGCATTCGTTTTAAGGACCATTTTGGTATTCCGCCTAAAACTGAAACGGGAAATATGGCATATTTTCATGGAACAGCATATTACGATACGATTTCTGTTCAACTTCAAAAACATTTTTTAGAAGACGGAAATGCACCACAATCGGAAATCGACAAAATTGTTGCCCCTAAGATTGAATTGAATTTTCTGGCAGATGGAGTTTTAATTCCTACTTCTTCTTCAAAACAAAAATAATTACGAGCAAAGAAATAAGGTGAACCAGTATTTCTATCCACCAGTTAGGAGATAGGAATATGGCCATCATGTTGGTTGGAATTAATAAAATGGCCAACAAATGAAATCTTCCTTGTAGTTTTTTATCTGAAATCATATTTATTTGTTGGTGTGAAGCATTGGTGCAAGGCTATGTCGTTTTGATGTAGGTCATCCACATTCATAAATTCGTTAAATAGGTGTAATCCGATAAATAAACATTCAGGCTTGCAGCGATCAAGTAAGCGGTCATAGAACCCTTTTCCATAGCCTACGCGGAAACCGTTCTCGTCAAGCCCTAATAACGGCACAAAAACAAGATCTAACTGCTCTGGTTTGATTTCTATCCCATGAGTTGGTTCGGGAATGCCATAGCTGTTCACTTTCAATTGATTTGCTGATTCGTATAGAAACAAGCTCATGCTCAAATCTGAAAAATTCGATTTAGCTACAACTGGGAATCCGCCTTGTTGAATGATTTCCTCGAGGAGTCCATAAGTATTGATTTCCTGTTGACGTTCAATTGGTAAAAACAAGCTAACGTATTTGTCCTTAAACGAAAAAGAATCCCTCACAAGTGCGATGACTTGTGATGAGATTCTTTCTATGTCGTTTGGACTAAGTCCCGATCTTTTTTCCTTGTAAAAGGATCTGATTTCCGATTTGAGCATCAAAAAATCAATAAGGAATAATTACAGACGTAATCTTAATTCATTTAATTTACGGTTATCAACAACCTCAGCTGTTTTTCTTAGAGCTCCGATAGCTTGACCTTGGAATGATCCTTTCAATGTTTTAGTCATTTCATCACGCTCTACTTTGAAAACAGTTGACGCAGGCGCTTTTGTTGTTTTCATGATTTGAACCATGTATACACCGCTTTTACCTTTTAAAGGTAGTGTGCGTTTTCCATCTTTCATGACTGAAGAGAAAAGCATACCAATGATTTCTGGCTCGTATCCAACATTCGCAATTTGCGGATTAGCAAAGGTAATCTCAGCTGTTTGAACCATTACGTTGCATTTTTTAGCAACCGATTTCAATGAGTTTCCTTTGGACATTTGGTTCATTAATCGTTTCGCTTTTTTCTCGATAATTAGCTCTCTTTCCATTTCAGTTTTCACATTTTCAAAAGTTGGTTCCCCTTCTTCTTTGATGGAGCTCACCATTCCGATAATGTATTTGTCCTTGTCTTTGATAGGGTAGGTAGTCAAAGATCCAACTTCTACACCTTCGCTATACGCTAATTCAAGAATTTTATCTGAAGCCATTGATGTCACAAATCCATATGCTTTCGGTGCTTTGTCTTCCAACGTAATGGAACGAGCAACATAGTTTGCTTGACGTACAATGGTATCAAACAAGCTAACTTTTTTCAATAGATCACTTGTTTTACCAATTTTTCTATCCAATTTATAAAGGATATTATTGATTTCACTTTCCTTGTTGCTAATCGTTTCTTCGGAAGCTTTAAACTGTTTTGAAATGGATGCCAATACAGGGAGTTTAGACGCATCTCTTTCCATTACCTCTACAATGTGGAAACCAAATTCAGTTTTCACTACTCCAAATTTATTCAAAGGAGCCGTCGCGCAATAAGACCCGAATTCTGCAACCATGTCACCTTCAAGGAAATTGTCAATAACTCCTCCCGCTTTTTTGGATTGCGTGTCATCAGAAAATTTATCAGAAAGTGCAACGAAGTTATCCTTGTTAATCACTTTCAATAAACTATCAGCAGTTTTGCGTTTAGCGTCAAGTACTTTAGCATCTTTCGACCCACCTGTCGATAGTAATATGTGACGAGCTTTCAAACGTGACGGTGTAAAGCCAATAACTTTAGAAATCACCATGTTTTCTTTCATTGCGTATGGACCAACTACTTGACCAATCGCCGCTAATTTGAAAATGGTATCGTAAGAAATCGGATACGTTTGATATTGATTCGATTTTGGATTTCCTTCTGGAACAGCCGTAGAACGTTTGTTGTTGAAGTAAACTTTGACATCGCTGTTACGCAATACATACAATGAGTCATTTGTTGAAGTAATGAATCCAGCTTTCAATTCATTTAACATTGAATTCATTTTATTCGTATCCGCTTTCGATGGAGCAACCACTACATCAAATACTTTCACTTCACGGGAAGAAGAACGAATCGCATATTTTTTATCTGCTTTATGTTCTTCATAGTATGCTTGTAATTCGCTTTCAGAGACTTTCACATTTGCATCTGCGATGTCCGAATATGGACGGAAAACAAACGATATAGATTTCGTCTCTTTAGCCGCGTAATATTTATCTTCCGCTTCTAAGTTTGTTACATATGCAGCTTGATCAAGTAAACCGAAGTATTTCTCACGTTTTCTTGTATCTGTATAATATTGTTTTGTTCCATTCCATTGTTGAACAGCTTGTGGCTCTTTGCTTGTTTTCAACTTCGTCAATGTGGATTGAAGTTTTTTTCTTCCTTCTACCATCGATTGAGGAGAAACAACACCTGTTAATGAATCCACAAAAAATTGATTCAAGTCTTGGATTATGTTGAATCCATCTGTTGCCATTAAGTATGCATTGAACTCGCGTTCCGATACAGAAATACCCAATGCAGCGTACTCTTTGCTTAGAATTGTTGAATCTACTAAATAGTTCCAGCTATTGTCATTGGCAGTTTCCATATCCGCATCTGTGAACTCTTTGTTGTTCTGCATTGCTTGGTTTCTTCCCTGCTCCTGAAATTTTGTACTTGCTACGTTATACTCATTAGGATCAACTTTTTCCCCGTAAACAGTTCCAATTCCATATTGACCTTCATTTATTCCCAACATTTGTTGGTAATCTGATAAGATAAATGTTGCTAATGCAAGTCCTATAACTCCAACAAGTAATCCTGATTTCGAACGTATTTTTCCGATAATTGCCATTTCACTAAATTTTAAGATTGCGAATATAGCAAGAAATGATGAAAATTACTACTATTTCTAATAAAAAAGGAGGCTTATTTGCCTCCTCCTTTTTGTGTTGTTCCACCTTTCGGTGTTACCGGATTTGTTTGATTTTGTGGACTCTGTTGTACAGTTGATGGTTTATTCCCACCACCTGTTGTCGTGGTTTCTTTTGTAGGAGCCGTTGTAGGTGTCGGCTTCGTTGGTGCGGTAGTCGGTGTTGGTTTCGCAGGCGGTGGCGGCGGCGGTGTGGAAGTTGGTTTAGCCGGAGTTGATGTTGCCGCGGGTTTCGCAGGCGGTGGCGGCGGTGGTGGTGTGGAAGTTGGTTTAACCGGAGTTGATGTTGCTGCTGGTTTCGCAGGCGGTGGCGGCGGTGGTGGTGTGGAAGTTGGTTTAACCGGAGTTGATGTTGCCGCAGGTTTCGCAGGCGGTGGCGGCGGTGGTGGCGTGGAAGTTGGTTTAATCGGAGTTGATGTTGCCGCTGGTTTCGCAGGTGGTGGTGGAGGTGTGGAAGTTGGTTTAGCCGGAGTTGGTGTTGCCGCTGGTTTAACAGGCGGTGGTGTTGGCGCTGTTGCCGGCTTCGCAACTGTAGTTGTTGGTTTAACGGGAGAATTGTTTGGATTTGGTTTGTTTTGGTTTATTTGTTGATTTTGCTTAAACGTTCCATCTGAATTTCCTGGTCCACCATTTGGACTGCTATCATCAAAAGTAATTACATACGTTTTAGTATCTGTACCACATGTGCTAATTGCCGTGAGTTGAACCTCATTTATTCCATTCACAAGCGAGATATTTGCGCTGATTGCACCATTGTTGTTCGAGAAATTGGTAAAATTCACCCCATTTACTGATAATTGTAGAATGGTGCTCGATGCGAAATTTGTCACATTGGCTGTGTAAACCAAATTGGTCGAATTTGTTGTGCTTCCAGAACTTGGATCAGTAGTCACGTTGACAACTGGAGGGATACAGTTTTGGTAACGAATGGTGCGCGATTGAGAGGATGTTCCACAAGCATTTGTTGCCGTTAAAACAAGTTCAATTACTCCTTCTGGCAAGGTCAATGTGGATGTCAAATTATTAGAGACAAGACTAAAATTGTTAACAGGACTTCCGCCGACTGTGAGGTTGATTCCTTGTGTACTTGGCATGTTTAATACCGTCGCTTGAAAAGGGAAAATCGGATTGCTTACTCCGTAAAATAGATCTAATGGATTTTGTATGCTAACAACCGGCGGAATACATTGGTCAAAGGTAATGCTAGTTGTTTGACTATCTGACCCACAATTATTTACTGCTGACAAAACAATTTGATTTACCCCACTTGTCAAGTTTAAGTTGGCAGAAATTTGTCCATTCACGAAACTAGCATTTGGTATAATATTTCCATTCAAGGTTAAGTTGATTCCTTGTCCAGTTCCAATGTTTAGAATTGTTCCGGTAAAATTGAAACTAGCATTGGTTACCGAAGAGTTAGTCGTCAATGGACTACTTATACTTACAACAGGTGCTAGGCATTCTTCGAATTTCACATAAACCGTTTTGGAATCTGTTCCACATGAATTTACCGCAGTTAATTCAAACGTATTGTTGCCAGTAATCAATGATACATTTGCAGAAACAACTCCATTTGTTAAGGACAAATTGGACACAGTAGATCCGTTTAATTGTAAGGATATTCCTTGTAAACTTGTCATGTTCTGCACATTTGCTTGGAATGAATACAAGGCACTAGAGACAGTAATGTTATTGCTCAGTGGATTCGTTATTTGAACAATCGGAGTGGTACAATTTAGGTATTTCACATTCAGTGATTTCATATCAGTACCACATGCGTTCGTCGCGTTGACCACGAACGTGTTCATGCCAGAAGCAAGATTTACAGAAGCCGATAGTTGTCCGTTGGTAAAACTATAATTTGTAATCGCTGCACCATTTAAACTCAGCAAAACACCTTGTGAACTTGTGATGTTCTGAATAGCCGCTGAAAAGGTGTAAGCTGCAGAGGCAACTGTACCGTTTATATTCGTTGGACTCGAAATGCTTACAACCGGTGCTGTACAATTTGTATAGAAAATCGTGATGGTTTTTATATCTGTTCCGCATGCATTTGTCGCTTTCAATACAAGTGTATTTAATCCGTTTTGAAGATTGAGGTTAGCCGTCAATGTGCTACTGTTGAAATTGAAATTCGAAATGCTTGTTCCATTAAGACTAAGAAGGATTCCTTGAGCACTTGTCATGTTTTGTACGTTCGCTTCAAAAGCAAAACTTGCTGTATTCACAGAGGTGCCGCTAATACTTGGATTCGTTATGCCAATAGTTGGTGCGGTACAAGGCGTAAATTGAATATTCCAATCGTGTTGATCGGTTCCGCAATTGTTATTGACGGTTAGTACAAAAGAATTTGCACCATTGGATAAAGTCACTGAAGCACTGAACTGTCCATTGACAAAACTAAACGGACGTTGAATCCCATTCTGTGTAAAAATGATGTTTTGTGTCGTTGCATTTACAATATTCGCTGAAATTGTTTGCGTAGGGTTTGCGATAACCGTCGTTTGATTTGCCGAAAAATTGGAAATCGATGGAGTAATACAATTATCGTAATTCACTGTAATGGTTTCGACATCAACTCCACAATCATTGCTAGCATTGAAGACAATGGTATTTAAACCTGGACTGAGAATCAGTGCTGCCGTTACTGCATCATTTCCATTATTGAAAGGAGTGGATACACCGTTTAATTTCAAACTCATATTTTGAGCTGTCGCCCCTAATACATTCGCGCTAAACAAAAAATTAGCATTTGTCACTGTCGTTCCTGAGGGGATCGACGAATTTAATTGAATGGTTGGTGGTATACATTGAACGTAATTTACCGTAAACGTTTCCGCATCGTTTCCACATGAATTGTTTACAGTTAAGGTTATAGTATTGATGCCATTTGTTAATGCAATGTTTGCATCAATGATCCCGTTTGTAAAAGTGAACGGAATTTGTTGTCCGTTTTTAACCAACTGTATATTTTGCGATTGAACAATATTTGTTGCACTTGCTTTAAATTGTAGCGTTCCGTTATTGGATGTGCCTCCGCTTGTCGTCGGTTGAATTAACGTGATTTGTGGTGCAATACAATTATTGTAATTCACTGTAATCGTTTTCGAGTCTGTACCGCATGAAGCAGTAGTTGCCGTCACCACGAAGGTGTTTACTCCCGGAATCAACGTTGTTATGGCATTGATTTGACCTGAAATTTGGTTGAACGCTATCGGTGAACCATTTTGTGTTACCGTCACTGATTGTCCAGTTTGCGAAATGCTTCCAGGATTCACCGTGCTCGCCAATAAAGTATAAATCGCGGAATTCGTTGTTCCTCCTGAAGAAAGGATGTTCACGTTTGGTGTAATTCCCGTACAATTGATGTAATTAAATTGTATCGTTTCGACATCTGAACCACAGTTATTCGTTGCCGTTATGGTGATGCTGTTATTTCCGTTAATTGGAGCAAATCCCAATTCAAGAGCACCAGTGGTTGCGTTAAAAGTAAAATTTGATTGCTCGATTCCATTTACAATCACCTTGATGTTTTGTTTTGAAGCAACGTTACTGATAGTTGATTTCAAGCGAATCGCATTCGCTGATGCCGTTAGTGATTGATTCTGTGTTGGACTTTGGATAGAAATAGCGGGAGCGCTACAATTTTGATAATTAATGGTGGTAAGTTCCGCATCGTTTCCGCAGCCATTACTGACTTCAACGTTGAAGGTATTGATTCCAGTAATCAAGGTTGTTGGTATTTGAATTTGACCATCCCCTTGAACAACTACATTTGGAATTTGCATTCCATTTTGGAAGACTTTCACCTGGACATTTGATAGGCTTCCTGTTAGCGCAGCACTGATCGTATAGTTTGAGGCGTTGGTTGTTGTTCCCGAAGCACTTGGATTTAAGAATTGCAGGCTTACTGGAACGCAATTGTCGTAGGTAATCGTTGCCGTGTATGTATTTGTTCCACAGTCATTCGTTACTGTTAATTGGATGGTATTGACGCCAGGAACTAAAGTGATTGCGCGTTGAATCAATCCATTTGCTTGATTGTACGTCGCACCGTTTAATGCCATTCCATTCATCACTAATTTGATTCCATTCGCATTTACTGTTCCGTGAACGATGGCGCTAAACGCAAAATCGTTTGTTCTCACGGTAATATTGCCACCGTTTGGATTCGTAAACGTAGCAGTTGGAGTGACACAATTCAAAAGCGTTACCAGTACTGTCGCTGTTTCGCTTCCGCAATTATTGCTAGCTGTCAGGTAAAATCTATTTTGTCCGTCATGCAAAGAAACCATCGCATCCAGTACATTTGTGGAGGCATTGTAATTAAAAAGCACCGGTTGATTTTGGTCGTTCAACAAGCTTGCTCCATTGGTATTCAATAAGTTACTGACCTTAAATTCAATACGGTATTGACTATTTGTCACGGTTCTATTATTGCCTGAAACCAAAGTAATTACTGGCTTTGGACAATTACTAGTCGAAGTATAATTGTTGACATTACTAGAGGAGTTCTCAGAAGTATTTCCTCCGCGGGATTTAAAATTAATTCTCAAGTAAGCGGAAGTGTAATGGTGCCAATCATTTTTTAGACGTGGACTTTCCGAAATGAATCCATCGAAGGAATCTCCCTTGGTAAAAGTTGTTTTGTGTTCGATACCTAAACTTGTTCTTTTACCAACTTGATATCCAAGTCCAAAACCTAAACTTGGCATCCATCTTACATTATATTGATTGTTAAATCCGCCATCAAGACGTGTTTCATACAATCCATCTAACGTGGACGGCAACTGTGGACCAATAGGTCCAGTTTGCTGCAAAGCCGTATAATCGTACAGGGAACTCGAGTCAATTGTATGGAGTAAATCACCGTAGGTTTGAGTCCAAGTCAAGCCAATTCCACCAAAAACATACGGATCAACACCTGTCTTTTCTCGGATACGGTTCAAGTGTAAAACGAGTTCAAAGCCAAGTCTTCGGACGTCTGTTTGGAAATTGTTAACATAGATGGAGTTGCTATCGATGTGGTAACTATCCAAAGGGCCACCTTGATAATTTGATAAAGAAAAGGCACTTGTATCTTGTCCAACCCATGTTCCAGCAAGATAGCGACCACGTAGGTCGAAGCTAATTATTTTGCCGTAGTTGTAGTTGAAGGAGCGACCAAGAATGAGTCCATAACCGGAGCTATTGACATTTTTTACATCATTTGAATTCCAAGTAACACCTGCATTTAATCCAAAAAACCACTTCGAACTGATGTCGTAGTTGATTCGTTGTGCGTGAGTAAAAGAGAGACTTAGTAAGAGTATGCTTAGAATGTACAATTTTTTCATAGTCGGAATTTTTAGGTGCTGTACCTATTTTCATGCCAAATTTCCGAAAAAATCAAAGAGAAAAAAAATCACCTTCGTGAAGTTGTTGAATTCCTTACTGTTATTTGTAATAAGTAATTTTTGTAAACCGAAGGATGAGCAGGAAATTTGTTTCGACATCACGCTGAATCGTCGAGCCTAATAATTGTGTTTTGGTGTCAAAAACAATTTGAAGATCCTTTTGAAGTTGCCCGTAGCGGAAATAATGCACCTCGATGAGATTCCCAAATGTATCGTAACGGTATTTCCATTCCTGTTCGGCGATTACATCTTGGTCGTTAAAATGGGCTTTTGATGCTAAAAGTCCATGTTCGTCGTAAGAAAATTTCGTGGAGTGCTCAATGGAGCTCATGCGGTAATTTGTTTTCTTCTCAATGAGGTAACCATCTTTATTGAAGAAGCTCACTTCATCCATATAGGGAAGCCTGTAGGAATTATAACGTACTTGTTCACGCTCATTTGGACGCATCACATATTGGAAGAACTCCGTGTTCACCAAATTAGATTGAAGAACTTGCTTGCTCTGACCATGAATCACTTCGCGATAGGTCAATTCCGTTTGAAGTCGATTTAGGGAATCGTATACATATTTACTCGTGGTGTATCCACCGTTTTCTGTTTTTCGATGTTCCGTCAGTTGGTTCAGTGAATTGTAGCTGTATTGATGGACAGTCGTGTCCTTTTTTCTGTTTACTGTTCGAATATCCTGGCTTTCCAAAAGACGACCTTGTTCATCAAAGCGGTAGCGAAACCAATCCGTACTTTCCTTAATGACTTCACCAGGTTTTTTGGTAGAGTAGTTCCCTTCTATGGACTTAATGTGATTGGATCGAATGACATCAACATTAAAGAAGGGTGTTTCCGTAAACGCTTCGCCTTCCTGATTAAGCAGGATTTGCGAGTTGCAGAACAGTGGAACAAGAAAAAGAATCCCAAACGCTATTTTCACGCTTGCCTTATAAGGTGCTTAAGACACTCTTCCAACTAGCTTTCTCGGCTAAAAGTCCTTCAATATCTGAAATTCCTATTCGAATTTGTTCCATGGTATCTCGATCTCGAACAGTGACCATATTATCTGTTAAGGTCTGATGATCAATAGTTATTGAGAATGGTGTTCCAATTGCATCTTGTCTGCGGTAACGTTTACCGATAGAATCTTTTTCATCGTATTGGATGGAATAGTCAAACTGAAGTTGCTTCATGATTTCACGAGCCTTTTCCGGAAGTCCATCTTTTTTAACCAATGGCAACACTGCCGCTTTATACGGAGCTAATACTGCTGGAATACGCAATACAACGCGTTCTGATCCATCTTCTAATTTCTCATTTTGGTAAGCAGCGCTCAAAACGGACAAGAACATGCGATCTAGTCCAACAGATGTTTCGACTACATAAGGAACATAGCTTTGATTCAATTCAGGGTCAAAGAATTGTAATTTTTTACCTGAGAATTGTTCATGTTGTTTTAAATCGAAGTCAGTACGTGAGTGAATTCCTTCCAACTCTTTGAATCCCATTGGGAAGTTGTATTCGATATCACAAGCCGCGTTTGCATAATGGGCTAATTTGATGTGGTCATGAAAACGGTACAAATTTGCTCCAAGGCCGAGGTTTTTGTGCCATTTTTCGCGAGCATCTTTCCAGTATGCGTACCATTTCATCTCTTCACCTGGGCGAACGAAAAATTGCATTTCCATTTGTTCGAATTCACGCATACGGAAAATGAACTGACGTGCAACGATTTCGTTTCGGAACGCTTTACCAATTTGGGCTATTCCGAATGGAATTTTCATTCTTCCCGATTTCTGAACATTCAAGAAATTGACGAAAATTCCTTGAGCAGTTTCAGGACGTAAATAGATCGTTGAGGCATCACCTGCAACGGAACCTAGTTCTGTCGAGAACATTAAATTGAACTGACGGACATCTGTCCAGTTTTTAGAACCAGAAACGGGACAAACGATTTCTAGATCGACAATTAAGTTGCGAACAGCTTCTAAATCATTGTTTTCTAATGCTTCACGCATGCGTCCTTCAATGGAAGAAATTTTCTCTGCATTTCGAAGGACATTTGGATTGGTTGCTCGGAATTGTGTTTCATCGAAATCAGCTCCGAAGCGATTTTTCCCTTTTTCTACTTCCTTTTCAATCTTTTGACGGATTTTCTCCATGTGTTCTTCAAGTAACACATCCGCGCGGTATCTTTTTTTGGAATCTTTATTATCAATCAATGGATCATTAAAAGCATCAACGTGACCAGAAGCTTTCCAGGTAGTTGGATGCATAAAAATGGACGCGTCAATTCCCACGATGTTTTCGTGCATTTGCACCATCGCTTTCCACCAATACGTTTTGATGTTGTTTTTCAACTCTGATCCTAGTTGTCCATAGTCGTAAGTGGCAGCGAGTCCGTCGTAAATTTCCGATGAGGGAAAAATAAATCCGTATTCTTTTGAATGCGAGATAATGTCCTTGAGTTTGTCTTGATTTTGATCCATGTGACAAAGTTAGCCCTTCTGAAGATTTGAGCGTCAAAATCTGAAAACAATTTCAACAAGTCATTTTTGAAAGATTGTCGCGAATGTTTACTTTTACTCCATGCGTTTATACCTTTCCAAATCCGAATTTATTGAAACAAGTGAAGCAATTGATTTGTCAATGTCACTTCAGGCCTCAACAGAAAACGTGAGAGCATGGTATGTTGATCCACCAAGAATGGAAATCGTTCGTGCAAATGGATTTATCGGAAGTATTCAGGAAGGGGGAAGTGTGAATTTTCGCGATGTGTTTTTCAACCCACACGGACACGGGACCCACACGGAATGTTGCGGACACATCACGCAAGAAGTGTATGCTGTAAATGATGTCTTGAAGGAGTATTTTTATCGCGCAACGTTAATTACGGTTGATCCGGTACAATTGGAAAACGGTGACTTTGTTGTTCAGGCCGCACACATTGCCCCTTATTTACAAAAGGATTTCAGTGATGCCGTTATAATTCGCACCTTACCGAATGGAATCGACAAAAAATCGTTGAATTATTCGGGAACAAATCCCTGTTATTTTGACATTGAAATCGTTGCCTTATTGAACGAGTATGGAGTGAAGCATTTTTTGGTCGACCAACCTTCTGTAGATAGAGAAGAGGATGGAGGGGCTTTGGCCTTTCACCACGCATTTTGGAATGTCCCAGAAAAACCAAATTTTGAACGCACGATTACCGAATTAATCTATGCTCCAAATGAAGTAGCGGATGGATCGTACATACTTGAAATACAATTAGCTGCTTTTCATAATGATGCGAGTCCGAGCAGACCAGTACTATATAAAATACAATAAAAAAAGGGCTTTTCAGCCCTTCCTAGTAGTAGACATTAAAGTCTGAGTGGTACGTTTTTAGTGATAAGGACAGGCTCTTTTTATATATATTCCCGAGGGACGTCAACAAAAACTATTAAACTCTTATCAAACTAGAAAATGAAACTGCCTCTCCAAGCAGCCTGTCAACTTCTACATATAAAAAGAATCCTGTTTCTCTCCTTATTTCATAATAAATGTAGGAACTAAGTTTCGAGTTCTTTCCATCAAATGAATATCCTTCTGCACCAAATGAATATTGTGGCCTTTTTTACGAATATTTCATTTTCGAAATGATCGAAAAGTCTAATTGAATCAGTTTCGTACAAAAAAAGGCACATGATGAATGTGCCTTTTTTCCTTTGTTATTTGAGGTAATTTTATTGAATCACAATTTTTTTCGATCCCTTTTGTCCTTTCAGTTTCACATAATATACACCTTTGTAAAGTGTTTCTGCGTTGAAATAGGCGATTGTACTTCCTTGAACAATGTGTTGAGATTGGATACGTTTCCCTAGTGCGTCGAATAACTCAACGGTGTACGTTTGATTGATCAAATCATTCACTTGCACCATGATGATGTCATTACTTGGATTTGGATATACTGTCCATTCATTTTCTGTTAATTCCGTGATTCCAGCTGATGAGGTATAAGTTGTAACGGTTTCATTGATAGTTGTCACTTTGGATGCTGTTTTCACCCCGTAAAATGTTGGTCCAACCACATACGGATATGCTGAATTCCAATCTTCATCCACAGTTGCGAAATAACAATAGATTCCATTTGGATATTCAGGAGTTACACAAAAACGTCCATTATGGACATCCAAGTATTCTGCTTGAGTATGATTGATGAACTCGTAGTCTTCGCGAAAGTAACCCAATGGATAGGTTGTGCTTACTGTCGGACCATCTGGAACGTCAGTTCCATCTGCCCAAACCGCTCTTGCCGTGATATTTCTCAACCGATAACTCGATTTAATGCGAGTGATCCCACCTGTACCATCGGCGTTTTTAAATCCATATGCACCGTAAATCGGAAAGCCATCATAGGCGTAACCAATTAAAGGTGAATGAACCATAGAGTCAATGACGTAAAGTCCATCAGCGTCATATAAATCACACACATTCGAAATAACGGTTAGGTCCAATTTAAACGCACTTGGATTTTGGTGGTGGTGGTAATTTCCCATCGCTGGATGTCCTTTGGAACAATCGAATCCTGCTTTTTCTGCTGGAATGGCATCTCGGTTCCAAGAAAAGGATGCACCTGGTCCTCCCGGACAAGGAGACATTCCAGGCAAACCACCGCATAACGAATTCGAGTTTGAATTCCAAGCCACACCGTCACGGTAGTCAAATAACGCAACACCGTTGACGAATATCCCAATGTTTCCACCGCTAGTGGCCGTTGCTGTTCCCGTGTTTTGAGTTGGATTAAGCGGCATTTTAAAGATCGCATTTTGATTGGTCGCTAACGATGGATTTCCATCCATAAATGGACCTGTGATGTACGAAGGAACGCCTGTTGTTGTCACATAAACCCAATTGTTCGAATACTGAACCGTTTGGACATTCGCCAAAGTTGTTTCATTGATTGGCGTGGAATTTCCTTGAATGTAGTGTCTTCCGGTGATGCCAGTTGAATTGATCATCCAATGTTCAATTGCTGGATTTAACTGTGCCATTGCTTGCTGACCGCAAACAATAAGCCAGAATAAAAGATTCGTTTTTTTCATATCGCGTTCTGCTTGAATAAAGTTAGAGGTTAATTCTTTTGAAAACTTGCGTTTCGCTCATTTTTCGGGTATTTGAATAAAGGATTAAAAAGAAATTCTTGGTCACTTAATGTTTTTATGAAGGCGATCAAATCCTTTTGTTCATTGGATGACAGCAATCGGTTTAATTTTTTCAATTCTTTACTATAGAAACTTGAATTCCCATGCAAATTCCCATAGTGATTCAACACATCTTTCAAGTGTTTATAGCGTCCATCGTGCATATAGGGAAAACTAAATTCCACATTACGAAGCGTTGGAATTTTAAAGAGTAAAGAATCTTCTTTGCGGTTGGTGATGCCCATTCGTCCGTAGTCATTGAGTGCCGGAACAAGCGCGATGCCGTTGGATTTAAATTCATTCTTCATGAACAATGGCTCTTGATGGCAGGAAGCACAATACTTTTTAAACAGTTGATATCCTGATTCCTCCTGTTTAGTAAAGCTGGCCTCACCACCTTTCACCTGATCATATTTTGAATTCGCCGAAACGAGGGATACTGTAAAGTTCGCAAGTGCTTTCAATAGGGATGCTGTTTCAATCACACTGTCGCCAAAAGCACGGTAAAAACGATTTCGGTAAAAGGACGATTGGTTTAATCTTCGAAGTACTTCGTCTAGTCTATTGTCCATCTCTTTTGCATGCGTGAGTGGATTAATCGCTTGTTTATTCAAAGAGCTCACGCCACCATCCCAGTGAAAAAATTGCTGCCAAGCCAAATTAATCAGAACAGGCGCATTTCGTGTTCCAATGTTGCCATCAATGCCATGACTTAAGGAGTGATCAATGTGTGTAAATCCGGAATACTGTAGGTGACAATTCGCACATGAAATGGTACTGTCTCTAGAAAGATCCGGATCGTAAAACAAGGTGCGTCCCAATTCGAATTTTTCTTTCGAAAGTGGATTTTGTGCAAAGTCGTAGTGTGGTTTAGGCCATTTCGCGGGAATATAAAAAGGAGTTTCCTCTTGAATTCCAGCAAGGAAAATCCAACTGAGTACAAAACTTCCGAATATGAAAGCCATGCGATTCATTCGGAGCGAAAGGATTTAGATAGTTCTCGGCAATAGGATTGAGCTAGTTTTCCTGGAATCATGATGCGTTGCACCAATGGAAAATCGACCGTCTGTTCAAAAAATGGTTTGATGTCCAAAATGAGTTTGTTTCCATGGATTGCTAATTGAATGGAGAGAAACGTTTCAAAGGGCTGACGATATCCACCCAAATGGTACTGAAAAGTTTGGTCAGTCAAGGGAATGGAGGATGAGGTTCCAATGCATTTAAATTGAATGTATCCGGAATTCCAAGCCCAGTACATGCCATTCATGGGATTCAAGGGTCCATCGACACTTTCAGACACGTGATAGGAACTATCGAGTCCAAAATGGAACCGGAGTGATTTGTATTCTGCTACTGGAAACTCGGGAAATAAAACAAGAGAATTGGGATCTTCTAAATCGATAAGTTGTGGTCCAACGAGCACTTGTTTTCTTGTTTCTTTTTCAAATTGAAAGTCTGAAAGATAGAGTTTCAATTCACGAAAAATCAAACTGTCCTCTCCGTTGAAGTAGGGTTTTTCTAAGGTAATTGGTTCGCTTCCCCAACGAACAGATACATTCAATTGCGCGTGAGCTGGGTGTAAAAACACCATCAAAACAATGCATGTGAAAAGTTGCTTCATGGTCTTCCTTTGGGACCAGGTCTACCTGCTCTTTGAATCATGCGTCGAACAATTCTATTTAATTTCATTTTCTGTTTCTTCGAACATTTGGTTTTCACCCGCATAAAGTGATCGAAAGTACACGAGTCAATTTGAAATTGAAGTCGACTGATTTTTTCAAAAATACGCTGATTTTGTTCCGTTTTCGAAGGATCTAGCAATAGTTTCATGCGCCAGGACTTTTGTTCCTCTATAAAACGGCCTTTTTCATGAATATGACGCTGGAATTCATGATCAACCCATGCTGCATCGGCTCCTTTCATGTCAAGTGCGATGCTTAATTTTGGTAAATGAGGTGGGCCCTGATGTTCAGGTTTGTTCCATTCCAAGAGGAAAAACACATTGATCACAATCAGAATTCCAATGCAAAGAAGAAGGAGGCGATTTGCTTTCATTTTTTCGGAGTTAAATGGCAAGGTCGGAACCAAAATTAGCGTATTGAGATTCAAGAATTTGATTTTCAGCTAAATTTTCTTGGTTGGACATGTAATAAAATAAGTTTATGAGTATCAATAATGTCGTGATGATACTTACAGTCAGTGTTCGCGTTTTGATTTTTTGAGCGTAGACTGGACTTTTCATGAGTTTATCATGAAGTGAAGAACTGACTTCTAATGGTTGAATCGTTCGATTATTTTTCATACTATATTCTAATTGCTTAGATGTTAATTAGTTAGTTTTCTTGCGTATTAAATCCAATTTTGTAGAATTGGGTCTTTTAATTGTTTCAATAATTGTTGCTTGGCTCGAAAGATTAGCGATTCAATAGCTGAAACAGATAGGTTCATGCTTTCACTTATTTCTTTATAGCTAAAATCTTCAAAGTGATGAAGTGAATAAGCAGCCCTTTGATTTTCCGATAGATTCTGTACGGCTTGAAAAAATGCTGTTGATCGTTCTCGTTCCATAAGAACTTGTTCAGGATTGAGTTGGGACTCATTTTCCACGCCTAGGAACGATTCATCAATGGGGACCTTTATTCCAAAACGTTTTTTTCTTTTCGCACGCCTCATGTATTCCAGGCATTTATTCATGGTAATACGATGAATCCAAGTGGATAGATGAGACTCTCCTTTGAACAAGTGTTTCGACTGATAAATAGCGATGAAGAT
Source organism: Crocinitomicaceae bacterium (assembly GCA_017983465.1). Classification (GTDB taxonomy): domain Bacteria; phylum Bacteroidota; class Bacteroidia; order Flavobacteriales_D; family Crocinitomicaceae; genus UBA952. Next base: position 126,240 of record JAGOBK010000005.1, on the reverse strand, counting down.
ATCTTGGGTGGCGTCCTCTGCTTCTTCTGGGTTATGAAGTAGGTACCAACACATGTTGAGCACCTTTTTTTCATAGAGCTCTACGAGTTGCTCAAAAGCTTGTATGCTTCCACTTTGTAGTGCGGCGATATCAATTTCCTTGGACACAGTATTTCTATGATGTCAGTTGGATAAAAAACTTGCGCATCATTCAAAAAATAAACGTCCATTCAACCACTCCGGGTCTAAAAGTGCTTGTTGTTTTTGATAAAATTGAATTGCAGGCTCATTCCATGCTAAAACTTGCCAGTCCATGCGTTTGACATTGGAACGTTTTGCAACAAGCAGAATTTCGTCAAATAACATTTGACCGATTCCATGTTTTCTTTTATCCTCTTTCACGTAAAAGTCCTCTAGGTATAGACAAGCGCCTTTCCAAGTAGAGTAGGAGGTATAGTACAGCGCAAAGCCTACAATTTCTGAGTCAATTTCTGCAACGATGGCTTCACAAAGGTGATCATCGAATAAATCAATGGCCAATTGCTCTGCTGTATTCGTGACTTGTTCAGGTGCTTTTTCGTAAAGGGCAAGTTCTTGAATCAGCGCGAAAATGGCTGAAACATCTGTTCGTAGCGCTTTGCGAATGATTGGACTCATTATTTCAATCCGTTCAAATCAAAGCGTAGGGTAATTCCTGTTTTCAAGTTTCCAGTTGGATAACTGATGAATACTTTTGGTGTATTCAGGAATTGCTCGTAATAGAAAATCGCACTTAAATGTTCAGACAATTTGTAGTTCGCATCTAATTTGAAACTGACTGTTGTTTGTCCGGCTGTTGCTTGATTCGTGTTTTCAACGACTTTACGGATGACAGTGGAATTATCTCTGAATGAGAAATTCACGTTAATCAATAAGTCACTAGCTTTTAATGTTCGAATTGGTAATTTCAATTTCGGGACATTGATGACTGTTCCAACCACGATTTCTTTACCAAGAACTTCTGTTACTTGGTTGTTGTTTAATGAAAGGGTTGTTTGACGGTCTTTCTTGTACTCAAAATTAGTTGTAATGTTTTTCCCTAAAATGTTCCAAGTCGCCAACATTCCAATAAGTGGTGAAAAGCGTTCAGAAATGGTAATGTTTTGAACCTGCATTCCAGCAATGTAATTGTTATTGATGTCCAATGCCGTTGCTTGTCCGTTTGCATCAGTCATAGCATTCAAGTTCGTTTGCATGCCGTTTACGCTTACCGAGGAAGAATACCCATGATTCAGTTTAAATGATTTCACCACGTCTTTCGCAAAAGCAAATTTTGAAAGTCCGTTGTAGTTGATTGTCCAGTTTGGCAATGGCAGATTCGACAAAGGATTAATCGATTTACTTGTCACACTTGTGTTGGTGTAAGCAGCTAAGAATGCGCCCATCACTACTTCTTGTTGTGACCCTGAATAGCCGCTGTAGTAACCGTTCGGTAATAAAGTCGAGTTGGAGTTTTGCGCACCAAGTAAACTTGATACTTCCTTACGGTTATTCAATAAAGTTTGGAATACGGAGGAGGAGAAATCTTTTCCTTCTTTAATGAAGGCAGATCCCCACGTAACAGTCGTGTAGGTAAGTGTGCTGGTCTCGAATTTACTTTGGCTTTCAAATGCACTTGTCGTCGAATTCCAACGGTAGAATTCACCGGAATTTGTGCTGTAATTTCTACTTAAATTTAAATTGATATTTAAATCTTTGATTGGCTCTAAGGTTGCTTTCAACTGAAGATTCGCTGTGTGCGTCGTTGTAAATTGTTTGTTCAAGTTTTCATTTTGGACAAGCCAATTATTGTCACGGGCAAGTGTCCCCACGTTGTATCCATTGCTTCGACCAAGTAGGTCATACCCTTGTTTACCGAATACAAAACCGGACATCCCTAAACTGCTTCCGTTCATTCCAAGAATACTTGATTCCTGATTATAACCTGGCAACATGGTTCCGTCTGTCAATGCGTAAGTACCGGATACATTTCGCACGCTCATGATTAATCGTGCAATGAAGCCACCGATTGGATTTACTTTTTCTTTTTCCTTGTCTTTAATTTCTTGCAGACGAAGTTGTTTTTTATCGAAACGTTTTTTCTGTCTTTCGTATTGTTTCAATTCTTTAGCGGTCATTTCTTCCAAAGGCTTCTCTGGCTTGAATTCCGGCAACTTTGTTGGTCCAGGCTTTGGTTTGGCAGCTGCACCGCCTTCACCAGCGTTTCCAACTTTTGAAGTGACATTAGACTTCATTCCTTTTCCATCGGAAAGCACCCGTTTGAAATAAGGTACTTTGTTGTAAAGTGTCACAAAGTTTCCTTGCAATGTCATATTGATGGATCGATTATTTTGAACCGTGTTGCCGAATGGAGCTTGTCCAAGTGGTGCACGTTGCCAATTAAACGTTCCTGCATATTTTGCGTTAGCAGTGATCCAATTTGTTATTGGAAATTTGTCAAATGGCACATTGTAACTAACGCTGTAGTTATGCGTGTAATCCATAGTGCGTCCAAATGTATTGATTTGAGAACGAATGGTATCCATGAATTCACGGTATCCTTCCGGATTCGTCACACGATCTACACCATTGTTTCCTTCAACGAAAATGGATTTATTCGTAGCACTAAAAGTCGTTTTTAAGTTTTTCGTTAAGTCGTAACCGATTTGGTAGTTTCTATTCCAATCGAATCGTTTCAAATAAATCGGATCGAATTGGTACGTAGGCACGATGATGTTACGTACTTGGCGTTCGTTGTATATTCTTGAATAATCGTTGGTAAAGGTGATGTTTTTAGGAAGCAAGAAGAGGTTAAATTCTTTGATGAATTTTAACCATGGTGATTTTTGAACTGCTGCCCATTTTTTGAATGGTTCGATGGCCTTACCGGAGAAGGTGTAGTTGTAGTTCAAGGCACCTGTCCAAGTTTTTGTACGGTCAGCAGTGATGTTGAAATCGCGTTTGAGGTTTTCAGCAAAAGCATAAGTCGCAGACCAATTGGAGATACTCCAGAATTGTGCTTTTGTTCCAGCTTTCGCTTCCTTGCGGACATTGGTAAAGTTGAATGAACGACGTTCCGTAAAGTCTTGTCCTAGTTTAGAACGTTCCTTACGAGTCGCCAGGTCATAATTGGATAATTTGATATCTGGATTGAACGGATCGTATTCTGGATTGATGACACCTAAAGAATATCCATAAAAGAACGGTAAGGAAACACGTGCTTGTTTTCCGAAGAATTGTCCGAGTTGAACCGTTGAGTTCATGTCGAATCCAATTTTTTGATTTCGTTGGCGGTCTTGTACACGGCTATCGACACTTCCCCAGTTGATACCAGAATAGTTTCCAGATGCAGAGATATTCGCAAAATCGGCTAATTGTACTTGCATTTGTCCAATGGCAGCATCTCCACCATCACTCACGAAGTCCGTTAAACGTAGTTCATTCACCCAGACATTCACACATTCCGCATCCCCGGCGTCGGGTTGCCAAATATTATCGGGATCTGTTTTTAATGGATTACGAACACCGATCATGATGGTGCGCATTCCTTGTAAGTTTGGACTACCTTTTACTTTTAATCTTCTTTGTGGGTTTTGAGGGTCGACGATTTCATATTCGTTGATGTAGGAAACACCAGGTGCTCCTTGTTCTATTTTTTTGTTTCGTTCTGTTTTTAGGTTCAGTAAATCGTCGAAAACAATTTCGATGTTATTCGCTTCTGGCCAGATAGCTTCTGGATTTGACGTTCCCCAATCAGTCACCTTCATCGGAAGTTCGTATTCGTAATAGTTTTCTACGTAATCGGTTCCAAGTCTAACGAAAACAGATAATTCGTTGTCTTTTAATTGATTTTGTACCACAGATTCTGCATGGACAAACATCTTCATTTTTTTGTACGTACGAACATCGAACTGTACATTGCGGTATGCAGCACGTGCGTCTCCATCTTGTAAATTACAAACCTCCAGAACTAATGATTGTTCGTTCATTTGTCGTTGGTACACTTGTGATGGATCAATTTCACGCGTAATTCCAGGAGGGATTACATAATTGATTGGCTGACGTTGACCATTTTCCTCAATGTTCAATGCCGCAATATTAAAGGTTGTTAAGTTTGGATCCGTTTGAACACTTAAGCCTGGCTGTGTCAAATCTTGTGTGTATCTTCTCCATTCTCCACGAATTAATTCCAGACGTGCGAAACGTAAAATCACCTCTTCATCGAAGTTTTTCAGGTACATGCGCATGAAGCGAATCGAGCGGAAATCTTGAATGCCATTTACGCGTTTTTCAAAATCTTTCACCGGCACTTTAAATTGGTACCATGTTTCTGTTTTTGTTCCGCTTTGGTAAACTTGTTTATTCGTGATGTAATTAGACCCAACTTGTTGTAAATCGTTCGGTCTCATACTGACACGGTATTGGAAATAACTTTCACTTTCCGCTAAGTTGTTGTCTTGATTGATGTCCTCGTTGTCCGGTTGATTGCTCGCTTGAGTTGGATAACCAGCTTGATTCGTCGTGTCTGACATTTCGGTGGTTGGAGAGTTTCCTTCCATTCCGTTGTAGCGTTTGTAACGTTTTAGAATGTTCAGTTGTTCGTTATCGTAATTATCGTCGAGGTAGTACGTGTAATCATCATTGGATGGATCCGCAATCATGCGCGCTTTTGTAGCTGCATTGAGCGTAGTATTGTTTTGAACCCAATTCACATAAGACTGATAAGAATTTTGTTCGAGGTTATTTTTCCATCCGTCGATTCCAACATCTTGATTTATACGAGAGGCAGGATCATTGTCAAAGGCATTTACCACGATTTGTTGCGTAGAGATTCTCGACCAAGCCGTTGTATCCATGTTATCTGTTAATGGAACAGCCGTTGATGCTGGAAGTCCATTTTCAAAACTTTTACGTGAATCCGGAAGGACATCCTCCGAGATATTTCCTAAGTTGAAGTACAAGTCCCCACCTGTATGGAAGGTATTTGGATTTTCATTTTCCGCATCTTCATTGAATGGATCAAGCACCCAGAATTGAATGAATTCAATGTTCGCTACTTCAAAGTCATTAGTTGTTAATCCACGCATTATTCCACCCCAGCGATTTTCCGGATTAATGAATCGTCCGATAGAATCAACGGTATTCGTGGTGTCGTAATTGTACATTCCTCTTTCGGACGGATAATACGCTAGCTCGAGTAATGGAATGTTTTGAATGGAACCGTATTGCTGTTGTAAGTTCGGGAAGATGTCTACTTGATTCACCAAACGCATGCGGCTATCCGTTAGCATTGCTGGATTTTGTTTGATGTGGTTAGGCGTCAATGAATTGCTTTGGTAGAATACAGGATCGATTGTATACCAAACAGCTTTTGCACGCTTGAATCCAGCTGAAACGTTTTTCGAGCTAGCCTCAGGGAATAAATCCGGTTGTCCTTGTGGTATAGAAGCCATTTTCCATGCAGAGAATTGGCGTAAATCGATGGCGCTTTGACTTGCCTCAAAGTCATCAATGTAAGAAGTACCCGATTTGTTGATGGCTTTTGGCTGACCTGGAATTAAATGCGCGTATTCCCCTGTTAAGGAAAGTGTGGACATTTGGTTCGTAGAAATAACAGGAAGTAAGTCTACTAATTTTGTCAAAAGAGGAACATTCGTTCGCAGGGAGAAATCTGCTCCAAGCATGCTGTTTTTGAATGGTTCATTCCCGAAATCAACTTTATTTGTCACGGGTCTTTCCAACATACGGATGTAAGTTGCACCAATTTTGAAATTCTCATTCAAACGGTATTGGTAGTGTCCACCCATCATAGATCGCGCTTGGAAACCAAATACAGAGTTACTTTCGATTGAAATTTTGATTGGGGTATTGGATTCAAGAATTCCGGTATTCAAGATTTTCACACGGCTAAAAGCGTAATCAACAGTGTAGTCCGTTCCTTCTATCAAACGAATTCCACCTGCGGTAACGACAACGGCACCTTGTGGAATGTTCATGACGTTCAATGGAATTTCAGAACTAATTGACGATTGGAATTCCCCTTTGAAAACAAAGCGATTTTTACTTGGAATTTGTTGTGCAGCTGTTTTCGTTGAATCGTAAAGTTCTGTGTAAGCAATTTTGTTGATGTTGACATTTGGAACACCTGCTTCTGCTAATTTATCAGCCAATGTTTTTCCGAAAGGTTCAACTGTACTGAAGAAAATACGTCCGTTTTTCTTGTTGATGGTTCCCCCGTTGTCAATTTTATTTCCTACGATATTGAATGGAGCAAAGTCAAAAACACCATCCGAAAAAGGCTGGTTGTTTTGATTGATTTTATCCATATCCAACAAGGTAACGATCTGCTTTTTGTCCACACCTGGGAAAGGCATGAACGGTTGTAAAAGCGATGTCTCTTGGTTGTTGTAATAAACGTCAATTTTGAATCCAAGTTGATCAACTTGATACGCACCAATTGAGTAAACGTTTTTCATCATCAAGTCCCAAATCTTGTTTTTCGGGTTGGTGATGGTTGGTTTGATTAATTTCAAGATGAGCGCTTGTTGTCCACTGGCACCATCTGTCGAAAATTCTCCTACTTGGAATGTCTCTCCGCGGTAGGTGTATTCGTAGGATACAGCTAAAACCTCATCATTATTTAAGGCGTTGTTTAACGAGATATAACCGAGTAAAGCGTTGTATGTAAATTCTGCTTCAGTTAATTTACGTGCATTTTCTACTTTTTCGTAGTCAACAGCCTGTAGAAATGGCCCCGGAGCATTTACTTGTGTAGAAAGTGCTGTTGTCGAGTTGACAAAACTGCGAATCATCGGTTGATTTGCCGCCCATTCATATAGTCCGTTTCCTTGGTTATCCGGTATTTCTGTTCCTGCAAAAGAACCTGGATTTCCTTGACAATTGCTTGGCAATGCTTCTCCTAAATCAGAAAATGCCACAATGTTTCTAGTGTTTTCGGTGTTACTGGTGCGATTCGTTACCCACACTTCGATACGGGTGATAAACATCGTTGAATTCACCATTGGCAGAGTGGACATCGCCGTGTCGTAATGTTGTTGGTGGTAGAGATTTAAGAAGTAGTGTCTGTTTGCTTCGTAGTTATCCGCGGTGATTTCGAATTTCTGTATTTGAGCTTTTCCAGAAACATTGATTTCCGTTTTTTTCCCTTTTGAAGCCGCTGCAATTAAATCAAACGTAGAGCGACCAAATTTCAATTGTGTCTTCACACCAAACAAAGTTTGTGAACCTTGAATGAGGGAGGTTGGAAGGTCTAATGCGACATTTCCCAATGCAATTTTCTGAATGATTTCATCTTCTTTACCGGTATGCTCGATTTTTGAAATGTTTTCGAAGTCAAAATTCGCAGCAGTATTATATTTCATATTCAACTTCATCTTGGTTCCAATCTGACCAGTGATGTCCATGTTGATGTTCTGATTGAAGTCGAAACGCGTAATGTTGCGTTGTCTTTGCGGTAAAAGTGGATTGTCTACACGTGAATGGTTCAGTCCAAGGGATAGTTCCAAATTTCCACCTGGAATAATTTTAATTTCATCTGATCCGAAAATACTGGAGAAAGCTTTACTTCCAATCTTGATGGGCAATTCGAAGGCGCGATTTTCTGCAGTTTGTTCTTCGATAATTTCTTGCCAATCCATTTTTAGAGACTTCTTCTCGTTGTAGTCTAGGTAATCTTCTAGACTCATTTTGGATGGATTCCGATAGTACAAACCGCTTTTCCCTAAGGTTTCTTTAAATACGTATTGTCCAGTTTCTGGATCAAAAACGATGGTTTGCTGCATGGATGTCGGATCTCCTAAGTCAAAACTTTGTGGTAAGTTTTGATAGGGATTCATTGGGTTGTAGATAGGGAAAGGAAGATTGAAACCGTTTTGTGCCTGTACGTTTCCAGCATACATCAGGACAAATAAAGCAAAGTAAATCGCTTTATGAATTGTTTTCCCGGTAGTGAATCGTATCAATGTATGCACTTTTTGTTTCGTTATAAATTCCTTAATGCGTCTTTAATGAGTTCTTCCACGCTTTGGTTACCTGTATCGATTTTATCCAATACTTTTTCAGCGGATTTCTTATCAAATCCGAGAGATACCAATGCATTTAACGCATCAAAACGATTTCTATTGTTTGAAGTGAAAATATTTTCTGCAGAAAGTTCCATTTTGGATACTTTACTTTTCAAATCGATGATCACTCGTTGAGCGGTTTTTGTTCCGATTCCTTTGATTTTCTGAATAGTAGCAACGTCCTCGGTCAAAATTGCTTGTGCAATTTCATCTGGCACGAGGGAAGAAAGCATAATCATGGCTGTATTCGGTCCAATTCCCGAAACACTCACCAAGTGATTAAACATTTCTCGTTCTTCTTTATTCGCAAATCCATAGAGAATATGAGCATCTTCACGAACGATTAACTTCGTGAAAACTTGCACTGCTTCGTCGCTTCCTAGTTGAGAAAAAGTATTGAGTGAAATTTTCACCTCATACCCAACACCACCACATTCAATGAGTAGGTCTGTTGGATTTTTCTCAATTAAGCGCCCGTTCAGTCTGCCGATCATTTCTCGTTGTTTTGTGCGTCAATCACCGCAATTTTAATCATGTTGTTAATTTCTCTAACAGAAGCACCTAATTGAAGGACGTGAACAGATTTTCTGAGTCCGATTAAGATCGGGCCAATCGCATCAACTTCGTTCATTTGTTGCAACAACTTGTAAGCAATATTTCCAGAAGAAAGATTCGGGAAAATCAAGGTGTTCACTTCTTTATTCGCTAGTGTTGAGAAAGGGAATTTCTCGTTCATTAATTCGCCGTTCAAGGCAAAGTTTGCTTGCATTTCCCCATCAACAATCAAATTTGGATGAGTTTCGTGCAAGATCTCTGCTGCCCTTGCCATTTTTTCTGGGTCAGGTCCAGGAGAAGATCCGAAATTCGAATAGCTCAATAATGCGATTCGCGGTGTCATTTTCAAACGACGAATCATTTTAGCTGCATGCACGGTAATTTCGGCAATTTGCTCAGCGGTTGGATTCAAGTTCACGGTTGTATCAGCCAAGAAAAGTGGTCCTCTTTTGGTGTTTAGAATGTACATTCCAGAAACAACGTTCACATCTTTTTGCATTCCAATCGTTCGAATTGCTGGACGAACAGACGAGCGGTAGCTGCGTGTAATTCCTGTAATCATTGCATCGGCATCACCTTGGTCGACCATCATGGCACCAAAGTAATTTCGTTCGCGCATCAAGGAAATAGACTCAAATTCCGTCATTCCTTTGCGTTTGCGTTTTTCGAAGAACACTGAACCGTAGGCGATTCTTCGTTTTTCTTCCTCATCGGACTTACAGTCGATGATTTGAACCTCTGGCATTTCGATGCCATATTCGTTCATCAAATCGAGAATCTTTTGTTTGCGTCCAAGTAAAATCGGGAAAGCAACTCCGTCTTCGTACGCTTGTTGCGCCGCTTTAAGGATTTTAATGTTGTCACCTTCAGGGAAGACAACGGTTTTCGGATTTCCTTGTGCTTTTGTCGTGATATTACGCACGAGTTTATTGTCTAAGCCTAAGCGACTTTTCAGTTGATTTTCGTAGTCCTCCCAATTTTGAATAGGGAATTGAGCCACACCTGATTCCATAGCAGCACGAGCCACAGCAGGTGCCACGTAGTAAATCAAACGTGGATCTAATGGTTTTGGAATGATTTGCTCACGTCCAAAGGAAATATTTTTCCCACCGTATGCTTCGATTACTTCCTCCGGAATGGTTTCCTTCGCAAGAGATGCAATCGCTTTAACGGCTGCTAATTTCATTTCTTCGTTGATGCTTTTCGCACGAACATCCAAGGCACCACGGAAAATGTACGGGAATCCCAATACATTATTCACTTGATTAGGATGGTCTGAGCGTCCAGTTGCCATGATGATATCCTTACGAACGGAGGTTGCTTCTTTGTAAGAGATTTCTGGTTCAGGATTCGCTAAAGCAAATACGATTGGATCTTTCGCCATGCTCGCAATCATGTCTTTGGAAACGAGTCCAGCTTTTGACAATCCTAAAAACACATCGGCATTTTTAAATGCTTGATCGAATGGAATATCCTTCGGATGATTCGCGTAATACGCTTTCATTTCATCCAAGTCCGTTCTTCCTTTGTAGATCAATCCTTTGGAATCGTACAAGTAGAGGTTTTCTAATTGAACACCTAAGGAATGGTATAAGCGCGCGCAAGAAATCGCTGCTGCTCCGGCTCCGGAAACAACGATTTTCACTTTGGAAATTTTCTTTTTGGCTAATTCCAATGCATTTAAAAGGGCAGCTGAACTGATGATGGCTGTTCCGTGTTGGTCATCGTGCATAATCGGAATATCCAACTCTTCCTTCAGTCTTCTTTCGATTTCGAAAGCTTCTGGAGCTTTGATATCTTCTAGGTTTATTCCACCAAATGTTGGCGCAATCGCTTTCACTGTTTGAATAAAAAGTTCTGGATCTTTTGCGTCAATTTCGATATCAAAAACATCGATATCGGCAAAAATCTTGAAAAGTAATCCTTTTCCTTCCATCACCGGTTTGGACGCTTCTGGACCAATATCACCTAAACCAAGAACTGCTGTTCCGTTGGTGATTACCGCCACTAAGTTTCCTTTGCTGGTATATTTATAGACATCTGCCTTGTTCTCGGCGATTTTTAGACATGGTTCTGCAACACCTGGAGAGTAGGCGAGTGATAAATCACGTTGAGATGCATAAGGTTTTGTTGGTACTACTTCAATCTTCCCGGGTTTCCCGGAAGAATGGTAATCCAAGGCATCTTGTTTTCTGATTTTCGACATTCCATTATTTTAGGGAAACAAATATACGAAAACGAGCCGAATAGGGAAAACAAAAAATCCTCGCAAGTGATTGTTTGTTCAATCGCTTACGAGGATTTCATTAGGTGTTTTGACTTATAGTCCGAGAAGAACTTCTAATGGGTCTTTCGATCCAAAGATCATTCTTTCTGGGTGCTCTAGCATTTCTTTTACTTTCACTAGGAATCCAACGGATTCTTTTCCATCGATGATGCGGTGGTCATAGGACAAAGCTACATACATGATTGGACGAATTTCCACTTTCCCGTTAATCGCAACTGGACGTTCTACAACGTTGTGCATTCCAAGGATCGCAGATTGAGGTGGATTGATGATTGGTGTGGATAACATCGAACCAAAAACCCCGCCATTGGTGATGGTAAATGTCCCGCCAGTCATGTCTTCTGGTGTAATTTTTCCATCTCTTGCTTTGATCGCTAATCGTTTGATCTCACGTTCGATTTCCGCCAAGGACATTTGCTCTGCGTTGCGAACAACCGGAACCATGAGTCCTTTTGGAGAAGAAACGGCGATGCCGATGTCAGCGTAATCGTGGAAAATCATTTCGTTTCCACTGATTTGTCCGTTAACAGATGGATATAAATTCAAGGCTTCCGTCACCGCTTTTGTGAAGAAGGACATAAATCCTAAGTTCACTTCGTGGTGTTTAGAAAAGGCATCTTTGTATTTCGCACGTAGATCCATGATTGGTTTCATGTCCACTTCGTTGAATGTTGTCAACATCGCTGTTTCGTTTTTCACAGCAACAAGGCGCTCTGCGATTTTACGACGCAACATCGACATTTTTTCACGGCTTTGGTTGCGAGATCCGCCCCAAACTTTCGCTGCATCTGTGGAGAATCCAGCAGACATTGCTTCAATCACATCTTGTTTCGTGATGCGTCCATCTTTACCGCTTGCTTTTACTTGATTCGCAGAAACATTGTTCTCTTTCATCAATTTTGATGCTGCAGGTGAAGCTGAACCAGCTGCGTAAGAATCCGATTTAATTGGATCTGGATTCGGAGCTGCTGCTACTTTCTCTTCTTTTGCCGGAGCTGCTGCTGGAGTTGCTTCCGCTGGTTTTGCTGCTGCTACAGTTGTGCTTCCTGCTGGTTTCGCTGCAGATGTATCAATTAAACACACTACTTGACCAACTTTTACCACATCACCTTCCGCTGCTTTTAGCGTGATGATTCCGCTTTCTTCTGCTGGAAGTTCGAGTGTTGCTTTGTCAGAATCAACCTCAGCAATTGCTTGATCTTTTTCAACATAGTCACCGTCAGCAACCAACCAAGTTGCGATTTCTACTTCGGATATTGATTCGCCCGGACTAGGGACTTTCATTTCTAGCATAGCCATAATTTCCTTTTTTAAACTCGTATTATTTTGCAAAAGCAAAGATGTCGCTGAACAACTTCGCCAATCTAATTTCGTGTAATTTTTTTGATCCTTCGGCAGAAGCAGCAGAAGCGGAACGACAAATTCCTTGAATTGGAAGGTGACGCATGCTCATCGCGATGTGTGTCCATGCTCCCATATTCGCTGGTTCTTCTTGTGCCCAAAGGATATTTTTCGCTTTGTATTTTGCCAAAATGGCATCAATTTGAATTTGAGGAAGTGGATAAAGTTGCTCCACACGAACAAATGCCATGTTTTTCACTCCGATTTCTTCCGCTTTCACTTTCATTTCATAGTAGAATTTACCGCTACAAAGGACAACGGTATCAACCGTTTTTGCATTTGCTGTTGGATCGTCCAATACCTCTTGGAAGGACCCGCTTGCTAATTCTGCTAAACTTGATGTAGCCGCAGGATAACGAAGTAACATTTTAGGGGAGAAAACAACCAACGGTTTTCTGAAATCCCTTTTCATTTGTCTTCTCAACAAATGGAAATGGTTTGCAGGCGTGGATGTGTTGACGATTTGCATATTTAAATCTGCACATTGCTGTAAGAAACGTTCCATTCTACCAGACGAGTGTTCTGCACCTTGACCTTCATAACCGTGAGGAAGTAACATCACAAGACCACTTTGCGTTGCCCATTTGTCTTCTCCGGCAGAAATGAATTGGTCGATCATGATTTGCGCTCCGTTGAAGAAGTCTCCAAATTGTGCTTCCCAAATAGTTAAAGAGTTTGGTGTCGCCAATGAGTAACCGTATTCAAATCCAAGAACGCCGTATTCCGATAATAATGAGTTGTAGATGGAGAAGCTTGCTTGTTTATCTGATAACAAGTTCAATGTTTCTACTTCTTCTTCCGTATCTTCTGTTTTTACGACAGCGTGACGGTGGGAGAATGTTCCGCGTTCTACATCTTGTCCGGAAATACGAACAGGGTGTCCTTCCGTTAATAAAGTTGCATATGCAAGCATCTCGGCAGATCCCCAATCCAATTTATCGTCTTTGAATGCATTCAAACGATCTTCAAAGATTTTGGCGATTTTTCGGAAGTATTTTTTTCCTTCAGGAAGCGTGGACAATTTAATGCCAAGTTCCATTAATTTCTTTTTATCTAATCCTGTTTTCGGTGAAGCATCGAAGTCCTTTTGAGTTCCGTGACGGTATTTATCCCACGTTAAACTCAAGAAGTCATATACCAAGGCTTTTTCATTCTTGCGAGAGGCTGTAAATTCATCTTCCAAGAATTGTTGGTATTCTTCTTCAATTTTCTTCGCGTCATCCTTGGATAAAATTGCTTCTCTTTCAAGTTGCTCCAAATAAATATCCTTCGGATTCGGGTGTTTTGCAATGATATTGTACAACTTCGGTTGCGTGAATTTTGGTTCGTCACCTTCGTTGTGTCCGTATTTACGGTAGCAAAGCAAGTCAATAAAAATATCGCGGTGGAATTGTTGTCTGTATTCCATAGCGATTTCGATTGTTTGAACAACCGCTTCGATGTCGTCTCCGTTTACATGGAAGACAGGACACAACGTTGTTTTCGCTACATCGGTACAGTACGTAGATGAACGTGCATCTAAATAGTTTGTGGTGAATCCAACTTGATTATTGACTACGATGTGAATAGTACCACCTGCGCGGTATCCATCCAATTGCGCCATTTGTATCGTTTCGTAAACGATTCCTTGTCCGGCAACTGCAGCATCTCCGTGGATTAACACCGGACATACTTTGCTTTCGTCGTGAAATACTTGATCGATTTTCGCACGAGAGATTCCTTCCACAACGGTATTTACTGCTTCCAGGTGAGATGGATTCGGTGCTAAAGTGAGCCCAATTTCTTTGTCGCCATTCATTTTCACGTGGGATGTAAATCCTTGGTGGTATTTCACATCTCCATCAAAATATCCTTCAAAGTCGAATTGTTTTCCTTCGAATTCGGAGAAGATGTCACGTGGACGTTTCTCAAAAATATTTGTCAAGGTATTTAAGCGTCCGCGGTGAGCCATTCCCATGACGAAATACTCAACCCCTAAGCTTGAACCTTTTTGAACAAGTGTGTCTAAGGCAGGAATTAAGGCTTCACCACCTTCAATCGAAAATCGTTTTTGTCCGACGAATTTTTTACCTAAAAATGCTTCGAATCCAGATGCTTCATTGAGCTTCTTAAAGATTTGAATCTTTCGGTTCTTATCAAAAGACGGACGATTATTTAATTCAATTTTATTTCGGAACCAATCGATGCGGTCTGGATCACGCATGTAGATGTATTCGATTCCGATGGACTGACAATACGTTAATTCCAGGTGAGCAATGATGTCACTCAACTTAGCTGCGCCAATACCGATTTCTTCACCGGCTTGAAAAACTTCATTTAAGTCAGCTTCGCTTAATCCGAAATTGCTAATCTCTAATGTTGGTGCATATTGTCTGCGTTCGCGAACTGGATTCGTTTTCGTGAAAAGGTGTCCACGTGTTCGGTATCCATTGATGAGGTTTAATACCTTGAATTCTTTGACATAATTTTCAGGTATGACGCCTTTCTCCTCAAAATTCGTTTGGGCAAATTCAAATCCTTCGAAGAATTTACTCCAACTAATATCTACATTCTCTGGGTTCTGACGATATTGTTCGTACAGGTAGTCGATGGCATTGACATCGGCATTTCCCACATATGAAATCTTATCCATTCGCTTCAATCCTTTTTTTACACGGCAAAGTTAGGTATTTGTGCTTAAAATGAAGGAAATGTTAAGGCAAGATTAAGTCGTTTTGCTTGTCCGTTTTTTATTCGAAATCGCTGTGTTATTTGATGATTACATGAGGGAGAAAGACGTGTCATCCCTTCATCTAATTGGGTTTTAAGCCTTCGTGTTAGATTTGGAAACGTATATGCTTTAACTCAAATGGTGATGAGTTCGCTTTACTTGAATACCTAACTACGCAAAAATAGTGCGGAATAAAAAAGAAACCGATGCATTTCACATAGCTTTAAAAGTTCATGGACAAAAAAAAGGCTCCAAGTGGAGCCTTTTTCAAGAATGAGTTTAGTTCTTATTTTTTCACGAAGCGTTTTGTTACCGCGTACTCATCAGAAATGATTCTGATTTGGTACATGCCTTGTGCAAGGTTGCTTGTGTTCATTTTCAAAATAGAACCTTGATTTGCGGAAGCAATGTGAAGTACTTTTCCACTAAGATCAAGGATTTCAATGCGCGATACATCTGCGTCAATATTTTTCATGTCCACGAATAATTCATTTTCTGTTGGATTCGGGTACACAGAAATAGCATCTAATGGATTTTCCGTAAGTCCACTTGAAGCGGTAATATTGATTGTGTAGTCTTCTACTTCTCCATAAGTACTTTGTCCACATGGATCAATTGCGCCATCTGGGGAATACGAAATACGAACACGCATACGAACGTTTCCAAGCGTAGCTGATGTTGGCACGGTAAAGTTGAACACATTAGACCATCCCGCGGCAACAAGTACATATCCCACTTGCTCTCCTGGATCATTGAAGCTATTGTTATTGTTGAAGTCAATCCAAGCGGCAATTTCATCATCGTTGTAAGCTGAATTTGTTTGACCAGGAGTTCCTGGGATAACAGTCAAACTGTATTGCGTTCCCTTCGCCAATGTTGTGGTTGTCGTCGTGTAATTTGCGTAACCTCCTGTTGAACATGTTGAAGTATTGTTGATGGTGTTCAAGTTTACATTGTTGATGAACTCATCACATGTCGCAGAAGAACCTGTACATGGACCAGTTGAAGCGGCAACAACGATGTAGTTGTTTTTGATTTCACTATCCGAACCTTGTGCATTTGTTGCTGTCAAGGTAATGGTGTATTGTCCAACGGTGTTGAATGTAATTTGTGGATTTTGGCTTGTCGCATTTGTTCCTGCAGCGTACGCCCATCCAGTTGCTGGTGCAATTGTCCATGCCCAAGATGTAGGAACGCCAGTAGTCAAATCCGTAAATTGAACCGTTGTTGCTGGTGTTACATTGGTTTGATTTGCTGCGAAATTGGCGATTGGAGCTGTTGGAACAACCACCGAACAAGGATCACTTGATCCAGCAAGTACTAACAATCCAGAGTTTGTTGGATCCAACCAAGGTTTCAACTGACGATTCGTTGTCGTTCCGTTGTTTGTCCAGTGAAAAGCTATTTTTCCGTATTGATCAGGAGCGGTTTGTGATGTACAGAAGGATCCACCACCAGTCAATGTTCCGATTACGTATCCTTGTGAGCTGTTAAACAATGGAGATCCTGATGAACCACCTTCTGTTACACCGTATCCATTCGTATTGGATGTCCAAGTTACTCGCCAGTGTGAGCCAGAAGCTGTTCCCCACTGTGTGCTCACTGTATTTCCAGTAAAAGTGGAGATTTTCTTGATGTCTCCAGCTGGATGATGAATACTTGCTCCACCAGTAGTTGCAGCTGTGTTAGCGTTCCATCCATTCCAATATGCATTGAAAGCCGTAGATTTTAATTGTGTAATAACATTCGCTTCGTTGCTTGCTGTTCCCATTTTAACAAGTAGAAAGTCCGAACCAGAGTTTCCGCCACCGTCGCCTGAATCAGCAATTCGTAGACATCCTGTGATGAAATGACTTGCAAGTGATCCACCCGTAGTTGGATTTGTACACGTTGGCGCTTCGTACCCAAAATAGAATTTCCATTGAGTCATGTTTGCAGTTGTTGAATTCACACCACAATGAAGTGCTGTTAAAAAGTATGGTTTACAGTCTGCAGCAGTATTATTAATCAAGGTTCCTGAGCACCATCCAGCTTGTGCGCCTTCCACAACGTATAAACGAGCCACACCGCGTTTTTCGTCCTGCCAAGGATCACCAACGGGTGTACAGTTTACATTTACTTCACATGGATCTGACTCATTGATTTTTTGAGCACTTGGATTCCCAGTTGAACGGTAATTATACATGATGCGGTCCATGTCAATCTCAGAAGGCGTCGTGTATTTTGGTTCTGTTAAGGTCAAGACCAATTTATCTCCGAAACACAAGGCAGCATTTTGACGAAAATGTTCTTGCACATCCGCAGCGGTCATGATAGCGTGAACATCTTGTCCTTTCATGTTCTGAATGCGCAAGGTTGTTCCACCGTAGATTTTAAATGTTTCAAACAAGAAACTAATCGCTTCTGCACCTGGAGCATGTACGATTAATTGCCATTGGCGGTCTCCGTTTGATAAAGTTGACCAAATACCACTGTTTGCGGTATTGACATTTGTTAAGCGCGCCACGCCGATGCGGTAAAGTAAGCCTTGTCGATCTCTAAGTGCATCTTCTTCTGCTAATTGTGCACGGTCTGGTGCCTCAACGCTTCGAACAGGAATGTTCTTAGAGAATTCAAATTTATTGATGGCTGACATGTAGGATTGACCGAATAAATTCGCGCTCACCATTAACACCAACACCAACGAGGATAGTACTAATTTTTTCATGGTTTGATAGTTTGTTGTAATTTCACCTCAAAAATAGAACTTTTTCTTAATTTTCAAAGGTATGCTGCGTGTTTGTTTGGTCGAAGATGAACAAAGTTTAGTTGAACTTATTTCCCTCAATTTGGAGATGGAGGGCTACCATGTTCATTGTTTTACTGACGGACAAAAAGCCTTGGATGTTTTGTCAAAACCTTTTCATTTTGACCTGATCATCTTGGATGTCATGTTGCCACATGTGAATGGATTCGACATTTGCCGCGAAGTACGTAAACATGCTGCAACTCCTATTTTGTTTTTATCCGCGAAGGGAACGACTGCCGATCGAGTTGCAGGACTGAAACTGGGAGCGAATGATTACCTGGCGAAACCGTTTGACCTTGAAGAGTTCTTGCTAAAAGTTCAGATCCACACGCAAGGACTCGTGAGTGCAGAAGCACAGAGTTACATGAAAATTGGTGGATTCCGCATTGATTTTAGCACATTTAACGTTCAAAACGAGGCTGGACTCTCCATTCATCAATTTTCGAAGCGTGAAATGGAATTATTGACATTGTTTCACGAGAAAGAAGGTAAGGTAATCTCCAGAAATGAGATTTTGGACCGAGTTTGGGGAACAGATCAGTTTCCAACGACACGCACCATCGATAATTATATTCTTGTTTTTAGAAAATTATTCGAAGCGGATCCAAAGACACCACAACATTTCTTTTCCATTCGAGGGGTTGGATACAAGTTTGTTTCTTAGTGAGTCGGGGAGTTAATCTCCTCTGGACGGTGTTCATGTTTGAACAATACCGCGAACAATACCGCTACGACTAAGCAGTATCCAGCAAAGGTGATCCAAGTGAAATGCCAGTTAATGGTCCCGTCTGAAAATGTAAAGTAGCGATCAATTACCCAACTACTGATCATGGTTCCAAAGTAAGCGCCGAATCCATTCGTCATCATGATGAACAATCCTTGTGCACTGGAACGCATGCGTGAATCGGTCGTTGTTTCGATGTACATGGATCCCGAAATCAAGAAGAAGTCAAAAGCCATTCCGTAGACGATGCACGATAACACGATGAACGCACTGCCCATTGGCACCATTCCGAAGGCAAAGAATCCGTAACGTAAAACCCAAGCGAACAAAGCGAATAACATCACATTTTTCATTCCGAATTTCTTCAAGAAGAATGGAATCGTTAAAATGAAGGCTGTTTCCGAAAACTGTGAAATGGAGTAGATGATGGTTGAATATTTCTCTACCACTGATCCTGTAGGGAAGCCACTTAAAAAGGCATCACCATACATGTTCGATAATTGCAATGCAGCGCCAAGCAACATGGAAAACACGAAAAACAAGGCCATTTTGTACGAACCAAATAAACGAAAAGCGTCTAGTCCGAGCATGGAAACCAATGATTTTTTCTCGGTACTTTTTCCTTCAGGCGAACATGCCGGTAATGTAAAAGCGTAGAGTCCAAGTAGAATGGCACTTACTCCTGCAATCACAAACTGCATGGAATTATCCTTGCTTCCCGTCAAATTTGTCGTCCACATAGCAGCGATGAAGCCGACAGTTCCCCAAACGCGAATGGATGGAAAATCCTTGACAATATTACCGTTGAACATGTTTAGAATGCGGTAAGAAACGGAGTTTGACAAAGAAATGGTTGGCATGTAGCAAATCATTCCAGCAAAAATCACCCAATACAAAACGTCGTATTCGGGCATATGCGAAAAGAAGGGAACGTTTTCTTGAACGAAGGACAGGTTTGGGATGAGCAATAAAATGCTACCGTAACAAATGTGCAACAAGCCGTACAGTCGTTCAGCTCGCATCCATTTATCCGCAATGATCCCGATAATGGAAGGCATGAGGATTGAAGAAAGAGCTAAGGTCGAAAAGATTGCTCCGAATTGTCCGAATGTCCATCCTTTTCCAACGGTACAATAGGTTCCGATTGTCGTTAACCAAGCTCCCCAGACGAAGAACTGTAAAAAGCTCATCGCGGTTAATTTGTACTTGATTGTTGAAATTGAGGTGTTAATCGCGTCGTTTGATTTCATCACGTATTTTAGAGGCTAGTTCATAATCTTCATTTTCAATCGCCTCCATCAGTTGATTCGAAAGCTCTTCTGAACTGACATCTTTCCACTGGTTTCCATCTGCGGAAAACACGTGATCCTCTTCCTCTTCTTCATCAAAATCAAATGTGTCGTCAGTGGCATTTTCAGCTCCGCCCACTTCATCTAATATGATTCCTAGGGTGTAAATAGGTGCATTGAAACGAACTCCAATGGCAATCGCATCCGATGTTCGGCTATCGATTTCCGTTTGTTGTCCGTCCTTCTCACAAATCAATTTCGAATAGAAGACACCTTCTTGAAATTTATAGATGAGTATTTCCTTCACGCTTACCCCAAAAGATTTGCAAAAAGATTTGAATAAATCATGGGTGAGGGGACGAGATGGAACCATTTTCTCCAGCTCTACGGCAATTGCTTGTGCTTCGAATCCACCAATGACGATGGGTAATTTTCGTTTCCCTGCGACCTCAAGAAGGGTCAGGACGTACGAACCAGACTGTGTTTGGCTGTAAGCAATCCCGGTTATTTCCAACTTGATTTTCTGCATAACTCTTGTTTCTAACGAAGATACGGATTAATGTTGAGTTGCTTTGAAACGTTTCACGGCTTCCGTTAACTTCGGAATCACGTCAAACGCATCACCAACAACACCGTAATCAGCGGCTTTGAAGAATGGTGCTTCTGTGTCTGTATTCACGACAACGATTACTTTGGAACCATTCACACCGGCAAGGTGTTGAATTGCTCCAGAGATTCCCACTGCAATGTATAAGTTTGGACGAATAGCGACACCGGTTTGACCCACGTGTTCGTGGTGAGGTCTCCATCCGATATCAGCTACTGGACGTGAGCAAGCTGTTGCTGCGCCAAGTGCTGTTGCCAACTCTTCGATCATTCCCCAGTTCTCTGGACCTTTCAATCCACGTCCTGCGGAAACAACTAATTCTGCTTCTGGTAATGGAATATTTCCTTCTGGTTTCTTTGTTTCTAAAACATGGATGGCACTAGCACCTGCCAGTCCACTCGTTTCTTCTACTGAACATGCACTTCCTGTTTTTTCAGGTTGGATGCTATTCGGCAACAAGGAAATAATTTGTTTTGAGCTTGCAACTTTCACGTATCCAACTGCTTTTCCAGAGAATACGTTCACTTTCACTGAACCATCTGCTTCAGGAACAGCGATTGCACCAGCTACTAATCCAGCTTTCATGCGAACAGAAAGTCTTGGAGCTACAGCTTTTCCATAAATATCATGTGAGAAAATAACTGTTGAAGCAGAAACTTGATCTGCTACAGCTGCTACCAATCGTGCTAACTGTTGTGGATCTTCTCCATCTACAGAGCGATCTACTAATACTTTTGACGCGCCGTATTCACCTAGTTGAGCTAATTGCTCATTTGAAGCTGAACCGTTCGTGATCACTGTCACATCGCCACTTAATTTTTTACCGTAAGTCACTGTTTCCAAAGCTGCTTTGGATAATCCAGTTGTTGAATTGATATATACGAGTACCATGTGTCTTTTCTTAAATTACTTTAGCTTCATTGTGTAATAGAGCGACAAGCTCATCCATGTTAGAAGGATCGATCATCTTCACGGAAGACTTCGCATTCGGCATGCTATAAGTGACATAGCTTGTCAAATCTTCTACTGCTTCAGCAGGAATAACGGTTAAAGGTTTCGTTCGTGCCGCCATGATTCCGCGCATGTTTGGAATGCGTTGTTCCGCCATTCCTTTTGCACACGAGATGACTGCGGGAGTTTGAACTTCTACTACTTGCACACCTCCAACGATTTCACGTTCCAAGGTCAATTTCGTTCCGTTTGCATCTAATTTAGTTGCCAAAGAAACAAATGGTAGGTCCATCGCCTCTGCAATCATTCCACCTACTTGAGAACCATTGTAATTGATGGTTTCTTTTCCAGTCATCACTAGGTCGAATCCTTTTGCTTTCGCGTAAGAAGCTACTTGCATCGCAACGAAATAGGCATCTTTTGGATCTGCATCGATACGCACGGCTTCGTCCGCACCAATCGCTAACGCTTTACGGATGATGGCTTCATCTGTCGCTGTTCCCACAGTAACGATGGTAACATTTCCTCCAATCGTTTCTTTTAACTCAAGTGCACGAACAAGTGCGTACCACTCATCGTAAGGATTAACAATAAATTGAACTCCATTTTCATCGAACTGCGTACTGTTATTTGTAAACGCAATTTTAGAAGTGGTATCTGGAGCTTTACTGATGCAAACCAAAATATTCATGTTCTAGATCTTTTAAAAAGTGATGCAAATTTAAGGAAATTAATCTACCAAAACGGGACAATTTTCTCTTGTAAATAAATTTAATAATTCAATGCAATCGCAAAGATCACGGAAGTGAAAAAAGTCAACAAAGCGACCTTCTTTAGTTCTGGATCTAGGCTTGATGGATTCGTCGTTAAAAATACTTTCTTCAAGTGAATAAACAACAAAATGCTCGGAATCAAGGAGAGAAAAAGGAAGGGATTCATCGATATTCTTGCCAAGAAATAGACGGTGGTCCAGAACGTCAATGCGCCACCAACAATTAAAAAGGCATGGTAGATTTTCCCTTTTTTAAAGCCTAATTTGACAACCATTGTCTTTTTTGCTGATTTTCGGTCGTTTTCGATGTCTCGTAAATTGTTCAAGTTCAATACAGCGGTACTCCAGAGTCCGATGGTGATGGCTGGAAACAAGACCAACCATTCAAAGCCGAGTCCATACAACTGAAAAACACCAAGTACACTCACTAATCCAAAGAAAATGAAAACCATCAGGTCTCCAAGTCCACGGTACCCGTAAGCATTTTTCCCCACGGTATAGGTTATGGCTGCGAGGATACAAAGTCCTGCGAGAACCAAGTACACAAACATAGACTGTGAGGTTAAATTTTTCGCGCTGATGGCAATCAATGAAATCGCTGCCGAGGCGGATAAAAGCGAGGTAAGAAAAATGCCGCGTTTCATTTCTTTTTGAGAAATTAATCCAGCTTGTATCGTGCGTTTTGGTCCAACACGGTTTTCGTTATCCGTTCCTTTTTGACTATCGCCTAAATCGTTGGCGAAATTAGAAACTACTTGAAATCCAATGGTCGTAAGCATCGCCAAGGAAAAAATGAGTCCGTCCCATTTTCCTAAGGCAGCTGCGAGTCCAGATCCGATGATGATTCCAGAAACGGAAAGCGGCAATGTTCTCAACCGTGCAGCGTTTAACCAGGCGTTTATTTTCATGTTATTTTCGTTTGTAAATGGGAACAGTGGAACAAGGTTCGCCATACATGATGGACTGAACGGTTGTTTGCAATTTTTGAACAAGGGTCACCATGGCGAACTCTGGACAAGAAATGTCGCTGCATCCTTTGATGATGACTTTCCCGTCTTGAAATTTGCTTAAGTCGAGTTGCTCTATATTTTTTCGGATGAGTGCTTTTTCGAGCTCCAACTGCGATCCAACAACCACATTTGCCGCGTGTGTATGAAGGGCGGAAGCGACTAACATGTATGCCCAAGTGGGAACAATCGCATCCGCGGAGCAATGAATGAAGACAGCTTGACTTTCAAACTGTTCCCAAGCTTCTGTTTTAATCCATGATCGAAAGTCTTTTTCTTTCAGAACCAATCCCTGCCAAAGTTGAGAGGCTAAATCAAGTTCCACGATCTTTTCCTTCGGTTTGAAATCCGCCAAGTCCATCTGAATGAGACTACTTTCTTTGACCTTGTTTTTAATTTCCTCCATGTTACAAAGATAAGGGATTGTTAAAAACAGAACCTTTATTTTTAGGACAGTCTGTCAGTATTTTCAACTAGGCATATCTTTTGACAATTGCTGAGCGATGCAACAAACGCAACCCTTTGAATCTCATTTGAGAAATGCCATTCCACCTGCTTTGGTGGCAGTGCTGATCATGTGGTTGGTTTATTGGGCGGATTTTCTCTTTATCTACGATTTTCATCGCTTAGGAGTTGTTCCAAAACAAGTTTCCGGATTGAAAGGAATCCTTTTTATGCCTTGGATTCATGCTCATTCGGATGTCAAACACATCTTGAATAATTCCGTTCCTGCTTTTTTATTGATGACTTTGTTGTTCTATTCCTACAAAGAAATTGCGCTCAAAGTCTTTTTGTTTAGTTGGTTTTTGACAGGACTTTTCCTTTGGGTCTTTGGCGCGAATAATGGTGCGCACCACATCGGCATGAGCGGAGTGATTTACAGTCTTGCCGCATTTTTGTTTACCTCGGGTGTACTGAGAAAATACCTGCCATTGCAAGCATTAGCCTTGTTTATCGTCTTTTTGTATGGCTCGATGATCTGGGGGATTTTCCCAACGAAAGAGCGCATTTCTTGGGAGGGACATCTCAGTGGGATGATTGTCGGTGTGTTCTTGGCATTTTATTACCGTAAACTAGGACCTCAGCGTCCAAAGTACCAATATGAAATCGAAAAAGAATTGGGCATCGAACCTCCCGATTTGGAAGGAATGTACCTTGAAAAACTACGTTTACAAGAGGAAGAAGAACAGCGAAAATTGGAAGAGCTTCGAAATGTAAGTAGCCAAATTACGGTGACATACGATTATCAACCGAAGGACTCAAGCTCGTTTTCGAACAAAGTAGAAAAAGAGTAAAAGGCCTAGGAGGATTCCTCCCGTATTTGCTAAAGCATCAAAAAAGGAAGGCTCACGTCCAGGAATGAATCCTTGACAATATTCCATCAATATCCCAAATGAAAAAGTGAATAGAAGGATATAAGCAATCTTGAATCGACTACTGCCGTAAATCAAACTAATTAAGGCAAATGTACCGTAGGCGATAAAATGACCGACTTTATCATTCGTAGGAAGTTCCTTTCCAGATTCAGGAGGCATCAAACTCAGCACAGTAATTCCTACGACCGTTCCCCACCATAAAAATTTCAGAAATTTATTCCAATTCATACCCCAAAGCTACTCCTTTTTTAATTGCCGGTATCCCATCTTGCAACCAAATAGGCGCTGGTTTCCCTTGCAGGTAATGATCAAAAAATTGACGCATACGGATGCTGAGGTCCATTTTGTATGGAAGTTTGGTCAGGTTGTGATCATCATCGTTGTAGTTTAACATCCAACATGGTTTACCAAGACGTCTCATTCCGTTGTATAATTCAAGTCCTTGGTACCACGGCACGGCACCGTCTCGGTCATTTGCCATAATTAATAATGGCGTCGTGACATTTGGCAAATGGAACAAAGGCGAATTCTCGATGTACAGTGCTTGAGCATCCCAAATCGTTTTTCCGATGCGACTTTGCGTGGACTCGTATTGGAATTGTCTGTTTAAACCGGATCCCCAGCGGATGCCACCATAGGCAGAAATCATATTGCTGACCGGAGCTCCGGCCATGGCAGCCGCATAACGTTTCGTCATGGTAACAAGCTGTGCGGTCTGATATCCACCCCAACTTTGTCCTTGTAAGCCCATGCGTGTGGAATCAATTGGATACTGTTTGATGAGGTGATCTGTTGCGCTCATGATGCAATTATATGCCGATTTGGCAGGATGCCCAATCTCGTAACGGATGTCTGGAATGAAGACAAAATATCCCGCGGAAGCATATTCTGTCGGATTAATCGTACTCGCTGAAGGACGCGGTCCCTGATAGTTATGTAGGTTGTCCGAATTCAATTCATAGTAATAAAGAATGAGCGGATATTTTTTCGTTGCATCGTAATCAGCCGGTTTGTACAAAATCCCCTCGAGGTTCTGACCGTCATACGTTTTCCATTTAACGATTTCACTCGTCGCCCAATTGTAATTCGCTTGCTGTGGATTCGTCACCGACAAGACTCCCTCTGGCTGATATTGATCGTTCCACAATTCCAATTCTGGGTAGTGAGAAACCGTCATCCAACGGAAAAAATAGTGGTTTTTATTGGGTGAACGTTCGATCAAAGAAATGCGCGCTGGAATTTGAATGATTTGACGCAAACCATTTGCTTGACTTGCATCGAAGTGATGGAGTCCTTCTTTTTTGGTGGAAAGATCAAAGCTTTTTGCATAGCAATCACTCAGGTCGATGTAGATGCTGTCTGATTCCCATTGCACTAAGTCTAGTCTGACTTTGTTTTTCGTTGCCCATTCATTTGTTAGGGACTTTAAATTTTGTAAACTGATTTGATAATCCCAAAGATCGAAACGGGACTTAAAATAAACATGGTCTTCGCTGCGATCAAAACCAATCCATCCTTCCGGACCTGCTTCCATCGGTTGACCGTTGATATCCTCATTCCAGGTAATGTCGTTCCGAAACACGTTCATGTAGACAAGCTTTTTCACCGGGATATCGAGCAAGACGTATTGATTTTTCGCTGGATTGAAATAGGTGAAGTACTTGCCTTTTGGAGAGAGGATTCCTGGATAGGCGAGTCCTTTTGCGAGGATTTCTATCGAGCCATCGATTAAGGAAATGCGGTAGACGTCTTCCAGACCGGGTGACTTCCACTGTTGTTGAATGGCGTAGGATTCATTACTTGTTGCTTGCAGGTAATCTCCGATTTGCTGGTCGGAAACACGCACGCTAAGCGTATCGTTGCTGAGTGGAATGATTTTTTCGTTATCAAAACGAAACACGTACAAGTCGCTGCGTTTTTTCTCTTGATTCAGCTGTACTAATTGCTGTGCTTGAAGTTCCTGGTCTTGGTAATGCCAGATGTCCACGCGTACTTTCTCAGATTCAAGTAGGGAATCCTTTGCCTCAGGTTTCACGCGATCCGCCACACCGAAAAACAAAAAGCGATTGTCTTGGGTGAAAATGGGCGTGCGGTTTTCGGAAATTCCTTTCAAAGAATCGAAATCGCGAGATAATGTGTCGCCAAAAATCCACGTTTTATTGGAAACGATATCAAAGACATTCAATTCAAATTGTTTCACTTTGTTAGTGTCCAAACTAGCGAAAAACGCCAAACGCGTTCCGTCTTCGTTCCACACCGGAGCTTCACATGCGGTGTTTCGGTCAAATTCTTTGATGAGTGTTTGTGTTGCGACCTCGTAGATGCGAACCTGTGAAGAATCGTTTTTCAGTTTTTGCTGGGTAACAATCGCGATGTATTTTCCGTTTTTTGGCATGGAGTACTTCGTCACGTTCTTTTGTGTCCAAGTGCTGGTGGTCGTCCAAACTGTGAGTTGATGTCCATCACTTTTTGGTTTCTCAGCAGGCTTTTCTTCTTTTTGGAATCCATGTTTTTGAAGCCACGTCTTTTTGACTTCTGGTGCAGGTTTTTGACTCACCTCGGACAAATATGCCAGGACAGAAGCATCTTCACAGACGTTGAAGGATTTCAATTTTGAAATTTTAATCAGTGAATCGCTTGCCGTCAAATAAATGTAAAGACTATCCTTCGGCCATTTCTTTTTGTCGACTTTGTTTAATTCACAGTTGCGCAGTGTATCAAATCCCGGAACGACTTTCCATGCGATGAATTGTCCATTCGGATCGAGTTGCGCATCCTTCGCTCGTTTCAGTGAATCGTGTTTACCGGTAGCTATTTCATACCGATGCAAGTAGCCATCTCCCACAAGCGGATTGATTTCGTAGGTAATCCAGCTATCGTTTTGACTGAACTGTTGTTTTTCCAATCGTTTCCATTCTGGATAAGCTTTGTGATCGATGATTTTATTTTGTCCCCAACTGATGGAAACACTCAAAAGGATATAGCAAAAAAGAAGTTTTTTCATTTTTTGGAAGTTGATTTAGACGTCAAGTAAACACCGGTAAAGATAACGAACATATACAGAATCTTTTCCGAGGTGATGGTGCTCCGATAATCCTCGGACCATCCAATGATGGCAAACAAAAAAGTAAATAGTAGCACCATTACCGGTTGGGTGTAAATGTAAGCACTGGAAATGGTTGCGCTAAGGTATTTCAATCCAAAGATGGTGAGTAAATACGTAAGAAAGGTAACGCCGATTACGACGTAAGTAATCTTCCACCAAATTTCGGTTGGAATTCTTTGGAAATCGGTTTGACTCAATTCGCTTAAGGTAGGAGGGAAGAGGAGCACGAAGAAGAGTCCAAAGGTAAAGACCCACGTAATCACTTGAATTGGACTGTATTTTTTCATGAGTGGTTTCGCAAGCACCAAGTAAATTGCATAGCTCAAGGCGTTTAAGAACAGGAATAAATCGCCCAAACGAGAATCTCCAATGTGGGCGGATGCTTTCAATGTCAATAAGATCGCTCCTGTTGCACCCAAAGTAATTCCGGTTATTTTGAAGGCGGTCAGTCGTTCCTTCAAGAGAAAAAACGATAAAATCACCACCATAATCGGATTCAAGGCCATGATGATTCCAGAATTGAATGCCGAGGAAAGGTTTAATCCGTGAAAGAAAAACAATTGATTGATCGCGACGCCAAACAGTCCGCACAAGGCGATTAAAGGGAAATCCTTTCGTTCAATCTTAGATCGTTTTGTCAAACTGAGCACGAGCCAAAACAGCGCTGTTGCTCCCACCACGCGAAATAAAATGAAAACGGTTGGCGTCAAAAAGCCCGGCATGACTCCTTTCGCCAGTACATGACTTGCGCCGTAAAGTACGTTCACCAATAACAGGGCAATGTGTGCTTGCAGCGATTTTTGTTTCATTTAGCAAAGAAATTCCAACGTGTTTTCAGTACCGTTGATCGAAAGTTATCCAATTTTTCCGTAATGTTTTGCAGTGCGAATTTCGCAAACAGTTTCGCCGTTCCTTTTCCTTGTTTGTAGTCCATTTCATCGGCAAAGATCGGAATCAATGCTAAAAAGCCAATGGTTTTATCCTCCAATTGAATCGGCGCTAATTCCTCAGTTAATTCAATGGGATCCGACAACATAAAATGATTTTGTCTCATGTTCGGAGAAATCTGATGCATGTCTTTTCCAGTTGGCAGTGTATGTCCGTGCCCGAGCCATGTATCGTTCGTGATCACGTAGTTTTTCAATTTTATCAACCAGTCGAAGACCCAATTCATGTTCACATCTGCTTCATCCGCTAAATCCCAATAACTAGGAATCAAGACATACAATTCTTTCCATTCTTCTCCCGCGTGTTTCTCATGAACCTTCATCTGAAAATCGGATAGTCCGGTCGTCATTAAAATCCTGAGTTCCTTCGATCCTGGTAAGGTAATCAAGCAAAATGTTTCGTTGTTTCGTTCCATTTTTTCGACTTGACTCGACCCGAAGCGCTGTGATAAGGATTGTTGGATTTGTTGCATGGTGCAAATATACTGAATACAATGTGCTAGTTTGCTAATTATTCAATGTGCTAATTTGCTAATGGATCAATGTGCTAATGTTTCAATGTGCTAATGTGCTAATGGATCAATTTGCTAATGGATTTCCTAAGCACTCCGCCGTTGTTGAAACCAACTAGCACTCCGTCGCGGCGGAAGCAAATTAGGTCACTAGCAAATTAGCCAACTAGCAAATTAGCCAACTAGCACATTAGGTCATTAGCACTCCGCCGCGGCGGAAGCAAATTAGGTCATTAGCACATTAAACAACCCTACCCGTTCCAGCGGAAAAATATCCAGAATGTTCAAAGGGAAAAGTAAGTTGAAGGTAGCCGCAGGTTTTTAGATGAATTTCTGTGTCAGTGAGGTAAGAGGCAAGTTCGGAAAGTCCTTCGTTGTGTCCGATGATGAGGACTGTTTGCGTAGTATTTTTGGAGGTAATAAAGGACAGTAACTCGGATTTGGAGGCAAGGTACAATTCGTCGTGAAAGGAAATAGTTGCGTTTGGAAAGAGATCTGTGATTTCAGCAAGGGTCTGACGTGTGCGCTTTGCCGAGGAACAATAAATGTGTTCGATGGAAATTTGATTCAAGGTCGCAAAATCTCGGAATGACTTAAGCTGTTCGTATCCACGAGGCAGTAACTCACGATCGAAGTCGCGACCACTCGAACTATGTTGATTTGTCTTGGCGTGACGAAGGAAATTTATTATCACAATAAGTTGTTTTTCAAAGTCCGTTCTCCCACGTATTAATAATTTATCATCCCAATCAACTCACTAGCAATCCTCCCCTGCGAAAGCACATTAGCACATTAATCCATTAGCACATTAGCACATTAGCAAATTAGGTCATTAGCACATTAGTCAACTAGCACATTAGTCCTCCGCCGCGGCAGAAGCAAATTAGTCCACTAGCACATTAGCCCATTAGCACATTAACTAACGCTGATCGTACATCGTCTTATAATAATCCTGATACGCGCCACTCGTCACTTTTTCTACCCATTCTTGATTCTCTAGGTACCAATCAACGGTTTTGGAAAGTCCTTTTTCGAACGTGATAGAAGGCGTCCAGCCGAGTTCTTCTTCTAATTTGGACGCATCGATTGCATAACGTTTGTCGTGTCCGGCACGGTCTGTTACGTACGTAATCAATTCCTCAGATTCTCCTTTTGTTCTCCCTAATTTTTCATCCATCAATTGACATAGGAAACGCACCAATTCGATGTTAGTCCATTCGTTGAGTCCGCCAACGTTGTACGATTCGCCAATTCTTCCAGTGTGGAAAATGGCATCGATCGCACTCGCATGGTCTTCTACCCACAACCAATCGCGAATATTGTCACCTAAACCGTAAATCGGAAGTGGTTTTTTGTGTTGAATATTATGAATCATCAAAGGAATCAACTTCTCCGGAAAGTGATGACTCCCGTAGTTGTTGGAACAATTCGACATTTTAATCGGCAATCCGTATGTGTGGTAAAAAGCCATTACGAAGTGATCTGAAGACGCTTTCGATGCAGAATACGGACTTCTTGGGTCGTAAGATGTATGTTCAGTGAACAATCCCTCATCTCCTAAACTTCCGTAAACTTCATCCGTGGAAACATGGTGAAAGACATTTCCTGTGCTTCCTTTCCATGCGTCTTTGGCTGCTTGCAATAAGTTTACCGTTCCAACGACGTTTGTCATGACGAAGTCCATCGGACCCTCAATGGAACGATCCACGTGTGATTCTGCTGCTAAGTGAATGACATCTGTCACATCATATTTTTTGAAAATGGCACGAACTGCATCTGCATCCACAATATCCGCACGTTCAAAACGGTAATTCGGATGTTGATCGATATCGTTCAGGTTTTCCAGGTTTCCTGCGTAGGTCAATTTATCCACGTTCACGATGAGGTAATCGGGATAACTTTTAATAAAACGTCGAACCACGTGTGATCCGATGAATCCGGCTCCGCCGGTGATGATGATTGTTTTTTTCACGTTGTTATTTTTTGTTTTCATCGTAGCCACAAGGCAGCCTTGTGGCTACAGGCGCATGCCTTGTGGCTACATGCGCATGCCTTGTGGCTACAGGGACCAATATGTTAAATCGTTTATTTTTCCGCGGTAAATTCCTTTGACGTCAACAAAAACGCCTTTACCATCTTTCATTAATCCTTTGAAATAGTTTTCATCGAATTGACAATATTCACGGTGATTGACCGCCATAATGATTGCATCATAATCGGAACGCATTTCACTTGCCAATGCGACGCCATATTCGTGTTCCATTTCGGAAGAATCAGCGTGTGGATCAATGACATCAACGTTGATTTGAAAGGATTTTAATTCATTGACAACATCAATCACTTTCGAATTTCGGATGTCGCTCACGTTTTCCTTGAATGTTGCACCCATCACCAAAACATGTGCTTCTTGAATCATTTTTCCTTGTGCAATGATTTTTTTCGCTGTTTGTTTACCGATGTAAAAGCCCATGGAATCATTCACGTAGCGACCAGAATTGATCACTTTGGAATGGTATCCCAATTGCATGGCTTTGTGCACCAAATAATACGGATCGACACCAATACAATGTCCTCCGACGAGCCCTGGATAGAATTTTAAGAAATTCCATTTTGTTCCAGCTGCTTCGAGTACGTCATAGGTGTTGATGCCCATTTTATTGAAGATAATCGATAACTCGTTTACCAACGAAATGTTGACGTCACGTTGGGTGTTTTCAACAATTTTCGCCGCTTCAGCCACTTTAATGCTTGTCGCACGGTGGACACCAGCCGCAACGACTAATTCATAGGTCTTCGCAATTTGATCCAAGGACTCTTCATCGCAACCGGAAACGATTTTGATGACATTTTGCAGCGTATGTTCTTTGTCTCCTGGATTGATGCGCTCAGGTGAATAACCCACTTTGAAATCCGCTGGAAATTTCAACCCGGATTCCGCTTCTAAAATGGGAATACAGTCCTCTTCGGTACATCCTGGATAAACCGTGGACTCAAATACCACGTAATCGCCTTTTTTCAAAACTTTTCCCACCGTACGGCTCGCGCCCTGTAAGGGTTTTAAGTCAGGAAGGTTCGTTTCGTCAATCGGAGTGGGAACGGCTACAATGAAAAAATTCACGTCCGCTAAATCTTGGATATCCGCCGTAAATGTAATGTCACGGTTCTCAAAATCCGCAGCTTCCAATTCACGACTTGGATCCTCTCCACGACGCATCATGTCCACACGAGCTTGGTTAATATCAAATCCAACCACCTTCACGCGTTTCGCGAATTCCAACGCAATCGGTAAGCCTACATAGCCTAATCCGACCAATGCAAGCTTTGCGTTTTTATTTAATAGATCCTCGTAAATCATAATTCAATTAGTTAGTTCTCAGTGCACAGTGCACAGTTCTCAGTTCTCAGTTCTCAGTCCGCCGTGGCGGAAGTTCATTAGCCAATTAGCACATTAGGTCATTAGCCAATTAGCACATTAGGTCATTAGCCAATTAGCACATTACCATCCCTCACCTTATAAATCCGCTCAATAATCTCCACCACTTTCATCCCTTCCAACGCATTCGTTGTCGGAGACGTGCGTCCTTTCAAGGAGTCGATAACATTCGTGATGACGTAATTGTGATTCGCTGCAGACCCTTTGTATGGACCATAGTCGTTTCCAGGATTCGTTGGCGCCAATTCAGGCATATCGTATCCAGTAATGTTGCATACTTCGACTTCGTTCATGTATTGTCCACCGATTTTCACGGAGCCATTTTTTCCAATGATCGTCATGGATGATTCCAAATTTTGATTCGCAACAGAAGTTGAATAATTCAAGGAACCCATTCCACCGTTGATGAAATCAAAGCTTACGAAACCAGAATCTTCGAAGTCTGTGTAATCTTTGTGGTTGAAGTCAGCGAATTTACCTTGGATGTTGTCGATGTCTCCAAACAACCAGTACATGATGTCGATAAAGTGACTGAACTGCGTGAACAAAGTTCCACCATCCAAATCCTGTGTACCTTTCCATCCACCTGCTTTGTAATAGCGCTCATCGCGGTTCCAGTAACAATTCAATTGCACCATGTAGATGTCACCCAAGACCTTGCGGTCAATGAGGTCCTTAATCCACACGGATGGCGGTGAATAACGATTTTGCATCACACAAAATACTTGCTTGGACACCTGTAATGATTTATAAATGATGCGCTCGCAGCTTTCCTTGGTCAAGCCCATCGGTTTTTCACACACGACATGTTTCTTGTGTTCTAAGGCTAGCAACGCTTGATCGGCATGCAATCCGTTCGGTGTACACACATTGATGACATCGAATTCCAATCCGCTGGCGAATAAATCTTCCATCGTTGAAAAGAATGGCACATCGAAATCTTGTGCTAAACATTCCTCTTTTCCACGGACATCTACCATTGCGACTAATTCTCCTTCTGCATCACGACGAATCATCTCCGCATGACGTTTTCCAATGTGTCCAGCGCCGATAACGGCAAATTTGATTTTTGACATATTTTATTTTACTGTGAGAAAACCTTTGGTTTTCTGTTTTTATTTTGCATTGTACCACAAGGCATGCCTTGTGGTTGCGCCTATCCGGCGATCATATTCAACATTATTCATTATCATCGATTTGTACGCTCAGGGCATGCCCTGAGCCTACCAATCGATATTTTTGCCCTTTTTCCGGGCATTCTGCGATTCCATTTTCATTAAAATTTAAACGGTGACCATATTCGGACATCCATCCAATTTGACGTGCGGGATTTCCAACGACCAAGGCATAATCGGGGACATGTTTGGTAACAACCGCACCTGCGCCGATGAATGCATATCGTCCGATGTCGTGACCGCAGACGATGGTCGCATTGGCACCAATTGTTGCGCCTTTTTTGACAATCGTTTTCAAGTAATTATCGCGGCGATTCACTGCACTACGTGGATTCATCACGTTCGTAAAAACCATCGATGGACCCAGGAACACATCGTCCTCGCAAATGACACCGGTGTAGATGGACACGTTGTTTTGTACTTTAACGTTGTTTCCTAAAATAACTTCAGGCGAAATAACAACGTTTTGACCGATGTTACACGACAATCCCAGGGTACAGTTGGGCATGATATGCGAAAAATGCCAGATCTTGGTTCCTTCACCAATCTGACATCCTTCATCTATGACCGCCGTTTCATGTGCGAAATACTTCATTTACTTCGTAATGTATTTATCAAAATTATAATGATCTGTTTCCAATAACTCTTCTTTGCTTAAACTTTGGAAATAAGCATAGGTGCGTTTTAATCCTTCGCTGCGGTCAATTTTTGGTTCCCACTGAAGAATTTCGCGTGCTTTGGTAATATCAGGTTGACGCTGTTTCGGATCGTCTACCGGTAAATCCTTGTAGATGACTTTTTGTGTCGTTCCTGTTAGGGCAATGATCTCTTCCGCAAACTGTGAAATCGTGATTTCAGATGGATTCCCAACGTTTACAGGATACGGATAGTCGCTCATCAACAAACGAACGATTCCTTCGACTAAATCATCGACATAGCAGAATGAACGCGTTTGAGAACCGTCACCGAATACGGTAAGGTCTTCACCACGCAATGCTTGCCCAATGAACGCAGGTAACACGCGTCCGTCGTTTAAGCGCATGCGTGGACCATAGGTATTGAAAATACGCACGATGCGTGTTCCTAGTCCATGGAAATTATGGTATGCCATCGTCATGGCTTCTTGAAAGCGTTTAGCTTCATCGTACACACCACGTGGACCAACAGGATTCACATTTCCCCAATAATCTTCTGTTTGCGGATGAACTGTTGGGTCTCCGTAAACTTCGGATGTGGAAGCGATGATCAAGCGAGCTCCTTTTGCTTTCGCTAAACCAAGGCAATTGTGAATGCCCAATGAACCAACTTTTAGGGTTTGAATGGGAATTTTTAAATAATCAATCGGACTTGCAGGTGAGGCAAAATGTAAGATGTAATCTAATTCTCCAGGTACGTGAATGAATTTCGATACGTCGTTGTTATAAAATTCAAATTGTTCCAAAGGGAACAAGTGTTCAATGTTCTTTAGGCGGCCTGTGATGAGGTTGTCCATCGCGATGACATGGTAGCCATCTTTGATGAAGCGATCACACAAATGGGACCCTAAAAATCCGGCTGCACCGGTGATGAGTACGCGTTTCATAGTAGTCCAAATACTTTTTTGCGACCAATACTCGCGTAATAGAATCCTTTTCCGTTCATTTCTTCCACATCATATAAGTTTCTTCCGTCAAAAATCACATTGTCTTTCAAGAAATCTTTCACGGCTACAAAATTAGGATTTTTAAAGCAACTCCATTCCGTACAGATCACTAATGCATCTGCATTTCGCAAAACAGAATATTCATCTGAAGCATACGTGATCTTATTTCCTAAGACGCGTTCTACATTTGGAATGGCCTCTGGATCATACGCGCTAACACTCGCTCCGGCTTTCAATAATTCATCGATCATGTACAAGGCAGGTGCTTCACGGATGTCATCCGTATCCGGTTTAAAGGCTAATCCCCATATGGCAATGTGTTTTCCAGTGAGGTCACCACGGAAGAAATTCTTGATTTTTGGAAACAAGATGGTTTTTTGATCTTGGTTGACATCCATCACGGCAGAAAGAATTTTGAAATCGTAGTTGTTCTCGGTTCCAGATTTGACCAATGCTTGAACATCTTTCGGAAAGCAGGATCCCCCGTAACCAATTCCAGGAAACAAAAAGCGTTTTCCAATGCGGTTATCCGAGCCAATTCCGATGCGAACCTTATCGACATCTGCTCCCACCAATTCACAGAAATTTGCAATTTCATTCATGAAGGTAATTTTGGTCGCTAAAAAGGCATTGGCAGCGTATTTTGTCAATTCGGCGGATTTTTCATCCATGAAATAGATGGGATTTCCCTGGCGAACAAAGGGCTTGTACAAGCTATCCATGACCTTCTGAGCACGTTCATCGCTTGTGCCAATGACTACTCGGTCTGGCTTCATGAAATCGCTCACCGCAAATCCTTCGCGTAAAAATTCTGGATTCGATACCACCGCGAATTCCACGGTTGCATGCTCCGCAATGGCTGCTTTTACTTTTTCGGCTGTCCCAACGGGCACCGTACTTTTATCGACGATGACGAGGTAATCGGTCATGATTTTACCTAATTCCTTTGCAACGCCAAGAATATAGGATAAATCCGCAGATCCATCTTCACCTGGAGGTGTTGGCAAGGCCAGAAACACAATCTCCGCATCCTTGATTCCCGCTGCTAAATCTGTTGTGAAGGTCAAACGTCCCGCTTTGATGTTGCGTTCGAATAAGACGTCCAATTCGGGTTCGTAAATCGGAATCTCCCCATTTTGCATTTTTGCGACTTTGTTCGCATCGATGTCAATGCAAATGACGTTGTTTCCTGTTTCGGCAAAACAGGTTCCTGTGACTAGTCCGACGTATCCGGTACCTACGACTGCGATGTTTGTCATAATTTGTTTTTAGTGCTCAGTGAACAGTGCTCAGTGAACAGTGCTTAGTGCTCAGTGCTCAGTGAACAGTGAACAGTGCTCAGTGCTCAGTGAACAGTGCTCAGTGTGTTATTCTTTTTATTTATTACATTTCCCAAGATCCTACATCTTTCACGATTTTCCGTTCAATAAGTATTTTCTCAGTCCATGACACATTTTTCTTACTTCTATTAACTTTTCATTCAAAGAATTAAAATCATTTTCTGTAATCAATTTGGTATCGAAGGAAAATCTTATCTGATTTCTCAACTCATCATTCGACCCAATCGAAATTAGTAAAAATCGCGCGAAATCTTTCTTGGATTTACGACCGAATCCTTCTGCGATGTTCGATGAAATGGATATGGACGACCTCACCATTTGATCTTTTATAGCCCATTTTGTATCAAAAGACGACTCGTTTGTCAATCTGTCTATTTCTAGTGCGACTTCATACGCTCGTTGCCACGCGGTTAGGTCTTCGTATCTTTTTATTAGTGCCATTCTTAGAATTTCATCCAAAAACGGCTCGGGAGTTTGTTTTATTGTGCGCTGGGGTAATTAAGTTGTCAGTGAACAGTGCTTAGTGAACAGTGCTTAGTGCTCAGTGAACAGTGCTTAGTGCCTAGTGCCTAGTGCTTTTGCTAATTATCTACTCCTGGTTATTTTGTTCAATTTACTCATAGTCAATTTCATTTTAAATGATTCAGCACTGTTCACTAAGCACTGTTCACTGTTTTCTGTTTAGAAAAACGATTTCACCTTGTCAATAATAAATTCCACCTGCTCCTCATCCATTTCCGTATGTATTGGTAAGGAAATCACGCGTTCGGTCAACCAATCCGTTGTGGGTAATTCTGTGTTTCCACTTCCGAAGGCGGCAAACATTTTTTGTTTGTGTGCTGGAATCGGATAATAAATCATGCTTGGTATTTCGTTGGCGGATAAATGTTCTTGCAAGGCATTGCGATTGCTGTTTTCCAACACGAGTGTGTATTGGTGAAAAACGTGCTTGGAATCGTCAGCGCGGAATGGGATGCGAACACCGGGAATTCCTGCGAATGCTTCGTCGTAGCGCTCGGCTACTTCGCGGCGTGCATCGATGTAGTTATCCAATTGGCGTAATTTCACTTCCAAGATTGCTGCTTGAATCGTATCTAAGCGCGAGTTACAACCCACAACGTCGTGCACATATTTTTGCTCTTGGCCGTGGTTGGCAATCATCTTTATTATGCGTGCTAATTCTGCGTTGTTGGTACAGAGTGCACCTCCATCACCGTAGCAACCGAGATTTTTCGAAGGGAAAAACGAGGTGCAACCAATGTCACCAATGGTACCAGTTTTTACTTTTTTTCCGTTGGACAAATGGTAATCGGAACCGATGGCTTGCGCATTGTCTTCAATCACGAAAAGTTGGTGTTTTTCGGCGATTTCCATGACCGCATTCATGTTTGCGGCTTGACCATATAGGTGCACGGGAACAATGGCTTTTGTTTTTGGTGTAATCGCTGCTTCTATCGCTGCTGGATCAATGCAAAATGTATGTGGATCCACTTCAACAAATACGGGCGTTAATCCCAACAAGGCGATTACCTCAGTGGTTGCGATATACGTGAAGCTAGGTGTGATCACTTCGTCTCCGGGCTTTAAGCCCAATGCCATCATCGCAATTTGCAGGGCATCCGTGCCATTTGCACACGGAATGACATGCGCAACACCCAAGTAGTTTTGAAGATCAGATTGAAAGCGACTCACCGCTGGACCATTAATAAAATGAGCATGTTGAAGCACGTCTTGAATGGCCACATCAATGGACGGTTTGATTTTCTCGTATTGAGAAACAAGGTCCACCATTTGAATTTTTTTCATCGAACTTGAATTATTTGATACAAAAAAGGCGATCCAAAGACCGCCTTTCTATGTAAAAGTATAAAATTATCGGACAATAGAAAACTGTACGCGGCGATTTGCTGCATCCACTTCCAATGTGTTTCCTGCGTATTTTGTTTCTTTCTTCCCTTTGTAAGAAATAACAAGGCGATTTTTATTCACTCCTTTGCTTGTTAAATAAGAGACAACGGCATTTACACGCGCTTCTGATAACTTGTTGTTCATCTCGTCAGCTCCGTCTGTATCTGTGTGACCTGTAACAGCAATCGTTTGTGTTGGATTAGCAGCCATATAGCTTACTAATTTATCCATGATGCTGTTGTAAGTAGGATTAATCACAGAAGATCCTTTGACAAACATGATGTCATAGATTCCAGAATCATTCAATGTTTTTGCGTCTTTTTCAGCTGAATGCTCTTCTGGACAACCTTTCACATCTCCTTTTACTGTTGGACACTCATCTTTACCGTCAACGAATCCGTCACCGTCTGTATCGATGGTATTCAAATCTGGAGCAGGTGTAGGAACAACTGTTTTACCTGTTACGTCTACTGCATTTCCTGCAGGTGTGTTTGCTTCTTGGTCAACTGCGTTGATCACACCGTCGTTATCGTCATCAGCCAATTTGCTTGCTACTTCCGTTGCTTGTTTTTCCAAAGCAGCGATGCGGTTCAAGTCAGCTTGATTCATGCGTGGTGTGTATGTCCAATCTGCATGTGTTTTTGCTTTACCAATGTAATAGTTGAAACCAATAGATGCTGTTGCGTAGTATCCAGAGAATCCACCACCACTAATTGGAGCCGCTTCGAAATCGAATCCGTTGTTTTGACGAATGTTTGCCATGAAAGAAATGTCTGCATTGACACTCATGCGCTCAGAAATCTTGATTTGTGTTGTTAAACCCAAAATACCTTGAATCATTTCATCCACAGAACCATCGTTTGCATTGAACAATTCTTTTGGACCAGTAACGAGTGTTTTGTTCCACATTGCTGCGTACGCTCCACCAGTGTGAATGAACATACCCAAACGCTTAGAAAAATCATTCATGTGTAATACGTCTGTCAAGCTAAAAGTTGGTTGAATCGAAAAACGAACTGCATTCGTTGCAGGATGACCATCTTTAAAGTTGAACTTATCTGTTGCCACATCAAACTTAATCCCGAAACGATTATTTAACATGTAACGAGAATTCAATTCCATGTGAGATAATTGGTAGATTTTTGTTGAATGGTTGGTTCTACTCATTCCATCATGTCCACCGATGTTGAATCCGATTGAACATTTGTTGTAGTCTTGCGCCGTTACCATGAAGGACATCACCGTTGCGAACGCGAAAATTAATTTTTTCATATGTTATTTAATTAATGCAGCAAAGATACTGTTTTCTATCAAATATCCATGCGTTTCCGTTATTCATGAAAGTATTCTTTAAAAAACGCAACTATTTGCGCGGTAAACTTTTGGAAAAACTGAGTTAAATCAATGATTTTACTTTCTTTTCACTTAAGAAATAATAAGGTAAAATAAGGTAAAAAAGAGAGTCTTTCACTGCTGATTGCTAGATGAATCACTCGTTTTGCTTGGTGTTTTTCATTCATTTTAACGGGTTTCGTTTGTGTGTTTTAGCAGAAGAAAAGCACAGCAACAAGTTGCACCAAAATCAAAGCTAAAAATACCGATTCCCCAAGGTTAAAAAATCATTAAATTTTAATTAAGGTAAGTTAAGGGAAAATACGTTTATTAAAACAGGTACAGTTCTAATTTATAGTACCTTAACACTGTAACTGTTGCTGGTTATTTTTTTTGGTTTGATGGATTCGTATGATCTAGGTTTTAAGGCCTTTCTAAACGATCTTGTTTATGGATCAAAGCATCGTTAGTTCCTTATATATTCTTGTGGATTAGTATATTATTGGTAGCAGCATTTGAGGGCTCTCTGCCATAGCCTTCTTAAATTAGGTAAAATAAGCGAAAATGATTAATTTTGCCCGAAATTGAATGCTTGCACATGCACATTGCGGATACACAACAACACAAGACCTCGGACACGAATCAGCTGATTCCAGTCATGAATTGGTTTGTGGTGTACACGCATCCGAAGGCCGAGAAAAAGGTCGCGGAAAGACTAGAGCTGGCCGGATTTGAGTGCTACTTACCCCTCCTTTCGGAATGGAAGCAATGGTCAGATCGAAAAAAGAAGGTGCAAAGACCCTTAATATCCTCTGTTGTTTTCGTGAAATGTAGTGCGGAAAAACTCCGTGACATCTATACGGTTTTTGGCGTGAGTCGTGTTTTGCGTCACCTAGGGAAGGCGGCCATCGTGCAGGAACAGGAAATTTTGAATTTGAAGATACTCTTGCAAGAAGCAGCGCAACCAGAACTGGTGGAAACTCAGGTTTCTCCAGGAACGGTCGTGGAAGTTGTTCGCGGACCTTTTAAAGGGTTGATTGGAACAGCAGTGCAGGACATCAATAGTTTAAGAATACGCATCGAATTACATCACTTAAGTCTTGCTTTTGGCGTGAATGTGCCCAAAAGTTTTGTGAAAGCACTTTTGTGAGAAATTAATAGAGTAGAAGGGGTGTTTCGCTGAAACGCTTGGCTTGGTTCACTGTGACCAACCGCGGCGAAGCCATAGGCACTCAAGAGATTATGAATTGAAACTGAGTTTCATTACTTTTGCAAAAAAAATATACGATTATGCAAGCTTTTAAAGCAGTAACATTATTCCTTTTTTTATCCCTATTTACGAGTGGGTGGTCGCAAGTTGCCCCTGATCAAGGTTTTTTGATAAAAACAGAATTGGACAAACGTGGTCTGACACAAGTAGAAGCGGAACAGGCTTTGATGGCTAAAGGACTGGATGTACAAAAAATGAGTCCAGAAACGATGTTGGAGAAGAAATCGGAGATCACAGCGGTCTTGGATGAATTAGCTGCGGCGAAGTCAAAACAAGTGGAGCAAGTACAAGAAGAAAAAATGGACTCCGTTCCCGTTCCAGAGGAGGTTGATTTACCCACACAAAAGAAACCCGTTCCGATTGATGTTGCGCCAGAGGTGAGTCCGGTTGTGCAAGCAACCAATACTGAACCAATATTGCCAGTAGCTCCTGGAATTTACGGACATCAACTTTTTGGTGATAAACGCTTGGAGCCTATCAAAACAACCGATGGATCCACAGCACCAGAAACCTACGTACTCGGTGCCGGTGATCAATTGCGCATTACCATCTTCGGAATCTCTCAGGCAGATTTACTCTTGACCATCAATGAGGCAGGATTCGTGACTCCAGCAGGAATGGCGCAAATCTATTTAAAAGGATTGACCTTAAAAGAAGCACGCAAACTGGTACGCAACCGTTTTTCAGTTGCTTACCGTTTTCAAGGAGATGAATTCGCAGTGACCTTACAGCAAGCACGCATGTTGACCGTGAACATCTTTGGAGAAACACAGCGTGCAGGAAGCATCCAACTTTCTGCTTTAAATACAGCCTTGAACGCCTTAGCTGCGGTGGGTGGACCAAGTGATCTTGGATCAGTGAGAGCCATTGAATTAATTCGTGGAGAAACACGCAAGAAAATTGATTTGTACGCCTTTTTGAATAATCCAGGGGCGCAGTTTCAATATGACTTGCAACACAACGACATCTTATTTATTCCATTGGTGCAAAAATTAGTAACGATTGAAGGCGGAGTGAAACGTCCGATGCGTTATGAGTTGATTGGCAAGGAAGGTCTGAAAGAATTGATTCTCTTCGCAGGAGGCTTGAATTTCAACACCTATGCAGAATTTGTTCAGATTGTGCGTTACGCAGGAGCAGAACCGAGCTTGATGGAATACCGCTTGGCAGATGTCATGAGCGGAAAGGTGAAAGTGGACATCCAAGATGGGGATGTGATCCGTGTGAAAACGAACAGCAAAGAATTGGAACAATTTGCAGAGATATTGGGAGCAGTTTACTATCCTGGCACCTATGAATTAAGTTCTGGAATGACCTTGGGAGCATTAATCGCCAAAGCACAATTAAAACCACAGGCGAGCGCAGATCAATATTTCGTGGAACGCAGCTTGGTGGATGGAACCAAACAAATTTTAAAAGTAGATAGTGCCTCCATTGGACAATTTGTCTTGACACGCAAGGACAAAGTGAATGTCTTTGATCTATCCGTTTATACAGACCAACAACAAATCGAAGTAAGCGGGGCTGTTCGCATGCCTTTCAAGAAATTGTTATCCATTTCAGATGTCATCAGTGTATCTGATGTATTGGCTATGGCAGGTGGAATGAAAGCGACGGCAACAGATACTGCGTATGTCTTGCGTCAAAACTTATTAAAACCAGGACACTTGGAATACATTCCTGTAGTTCCGAGTAAGAATGGAAGCATGCAATTAAAGGCAGGTGACCATTTGCGTGTGTTTGACCGAGCAGAATACATGAATGCTGCGAAAATCGAAGTAAGTGGTGCGGTAAGAGAACCTTTCGAACGCGAAATGGCTTTTGGTGACGAATTAAAACTAACAGATGCCTTGCAGTTGGCACGCGGATTAATCCCAACCTCTTCAGAGATTGCCTATGTTCGCCGCAAAGATTGGTACAACCCAGATACGTATCAGTACATCAAAATTGACCTGGGAGACACCAATGTTTGGAACTTGCGTGCAGGTGATCACTTGATGATCTACGATAAAAGTGTCTACAGCGTTGCATCCAATGTAAGTGTTGGCGGTTCTGTACAGAAACCTCAAAATTTCGCTTACAGTCCTGATTTAAAATTGAAAGATGTCATTATGATGTCCGGAGGAAAAAAGATTTCAGCAGATTTAAGTCGTGTGGAGGTATTCCGTTTGAACTATTCGAACAAACGTGGTTCGGGTTACGAGCGCATTGAACTCAACTTAGATACCAACTATAATGTAATCGGTAAAAACCCGAAATTCAACTTATTGCCCTTTGACCAGGTTTTGATTCGTGATTTAAGTCTCTACAACACCAACAAGCGTGTGGAGATTGCCGGAGAAGTGAACTATCCAGGAACTTATCCGATGCCAGCGAAACCCTTCCATCTTTCCGACTTGGTACAAGCAGCTGGGGGATTGAATGCCTTTGCCAGTAAAGAAATGTGTGTCTTGTTCCGAGAGTTCAATGACGTTGGACCCATTGGTGTGGACTTGAAAAAGGCCATGCGCCGCAAACATTCCAACCGAT
Source organism: Crocinitomicaceae bacterium (assembly GCA_017983465.1). Lineage (GTDB taxonomy): Bacteria > Bacteroidota > Bacteroidia > Flavobacteriales_D > Crocinitomicaceae > UBA952. The sequence continues at coordinate 82,498 of JAGOBK010000005.1, read as the reverse complement.
TGAATCCTGTATTGATGAATGGCGATTTATTAAGCATTCTTCCTTCGCAATATACGTTTAGCATCCGTTTAGAAGGTACCCAATACCCGCAGATAGAAAAAGAAATCAAGCAGCACATGGTCTTTGTCTACCAAGGAAAGAAATCAGCACGCTGGTACATCCGCGAATTTGCCGGTGGCTTCTCACCAGATGCCAACAAGCGTTCGGTGGCCGTTGCCTATCCTTCTGGTCGTGTAGATGGAACCAAACGCGTTCTAGGTCTCTTCAATGATTTTCCAAGTGTGCAAAGTGGAGGCGAAATTGTCTTAGTAAACAAAGTCAAAGAAGACGATACGAAGGAGAAAAAAGAAATCGATTACGATGCCATTTTCACCCGTTCCTTCCAAGCGGTATCCTCTTTATTGACCATTACCCTACTCATCAAACAACTGTAAGATGTCAAATCAAACAAGCGAAAATCAGCTTCAAAAAGATGAAATCAGTCTAAAAGAATTCATTAGAAATGGTAAATCTTGGGCTGCCTATTTATTCAGTTTTAAATGGTATTTTCTGTTTTTTGGAATATTTGGAGGTACTTTGGGCTTCACTTTTGTAAAATTCTATACTAAACCAATCTACACATCTACTTTGAGTTTTACCATGGAACAAAAGAATGGGTCCGGAGGTACTTTGGGTGGTTTGGCCAGTTCTTTGGGTTTAGGAGATATTTCTGCTAGTTCTGGTTCCGGTATGTTTGGTGGAGAGAATGTCTTGTATTTGATGAAATCGAATCGCATTATTCATCAATCTTTAAAGGAAGCTCAGCCCGAGTTGAAAGGAGATAACCTCTTGAATGCCTATATGCAAAACCACTTTGAAGAGCCATTGAAAGAAAAGAAAATCAAGTTGTTTCCAAAAAAATTAGATTCTCTTACATTTACCAGAGAACAGGACAGTATGCTACTTACAATTACTAAAACGATACGCGAAACACAAGTCCTTGCTGAACGCCAGGATAAAAAAACAACCATCATCAACTTGGATGTAAAGGATGCAAATGAACAATGGGCCTATTTATTTTCCAAGGCCTTGGTGAAGAATGCCATAGATTTGTACTTGGAAATCAAGGTAGGTAAATTAATGCGAACGGAATTGGAACTCACCCAAAAGAAAGATTCCATTCGAGGTTTGTTAGATGGATCCCTCACCACCTTAGCCTTCGAAACAGACATGAATAGCCATACCCCTTTAATGCGTCACAAGACCAATCAGGCGAAGAAACAAATCGATGTCGAGGTCCTCAAAACGATGTACGCAAATGTGATCCAGAACTTGGAAATGACGAAGTTTCAACGCGCACAAGAAGAGCCCATAATTGAAATCATTGACGAGCCTATTTTGCCGTTACATATGGATAGCATTGGCAGTATCAAAGGAATATTTATAGGTGTATTTTTGTTATGCTTTTTGTTTTTTTTAATAATCTTAATTATGCGGTTTTTAAATTCAATAGCGTAATTTATAAGTATTCTAATAAATTCTGAATGAAAAAGAATCTGATAATTTTTGGTACTAGGCCAGAAGCCATAAAAATGGCGCCTTTAATCAATGAATTTAAAAAAAGATCAAATTACGAAACTAAGATCTGCGTAACTGCTCAACATAGAGAAATGTTGGATCAAGTATTAGAATTTTTTGAAATTAAACCTGATTTTGATTTGGATTTAATGAAACCAAATCAAAATTTATTTTCACTCACCACGGATATAATTTCGGGTTTAAAACCGATTCTAGAAGAATTTAAGCCTGATTTTGTTTATGTTCATGGTGATACAACAACAACAATGGCAGCAAGCTTAGCGGCATTTTATTCAGGCGCAAAAGTTTGCCATGTTGAAGCAGGGCTGCGTACAAATGATAAGACATCTCCATTTCCAGAGGAAATAAACCGACAGTTGACCGGTAGAATTGCTGATTATCATTTTGCTCCAACAATTGAATCAAAAAATAATTTAATTCAAGAAAATATAAAATCTGAAAATATCATTGTTACGGGTAATACCGTAATTGATGCACTTTTACAAAGTTCTGAAAAAGTTGATAAGATTATTAATCACGAAATTGAAAATTTAAAGTTAATTATTGATTTTTCAAAAAAAATAATTTTGGTAACCGGTCACAGACGCGAGAATCACGGTAAAGGGTTTCTAAATATTTGTGCAGCATTAAAAATAATAGCACTAAATAATAATGATATTCAAATAATTTATCCAGTTCATTTAAATCCAAACGTTAAAAAACCTGTTCATGAAATATTAGGTGAAATAGAGAATATTAAGCTAATAAATCCTTTGGCATATCCTGCGTTTGTTTGGTTAATGAATCAATCATATTTTATTATTACAGATTCTGGAGGCGTACAAGAAGAAGCTCCAAGCCTGGGTAAACCTGTTTTAGTAATGAGGGAAACAACTGAACGTCCAGAGGCAGTTAAAGCAGGAACGGTAATATTGGTTGGTACAAATAAAGATAAAATAATTAATGAATCTAATAATTTACTTAGAGATATTAATAAGTACAAATTAATGAGCGCTCTTCACAATCCATATGGTGATGGAATGGCTTCATCAAAAATCGTCGATTTCATTGAATCAATTGTAAGATGAGACCCAAAAGTATTGTTTTGAAAAAGTTCTTGGCTGCAAGTTTATTTACTGTTTTAGGTTCAGTTTCAACTCAATTGTTTTCCATTCTTTTTATTTCTTTTTTGGCTAAAAAGATGGACTCAAATTTTTTCGCGGAATTAATCTATTTATTAACAACCGTTCAAATGTTTGCAATCTTAGCAAGTGGAGGTATCGGACTTGCTTTGACAAAATTCACCGCAGAAAACATTAGTAAGAATAATAGAATTTTTATAATTTCAGCAGCACAGATTAATATTTTATTTTCAATACTTGCAATATTAATTTTATTATTTTCATTCCATTTTATAGGTTTAAAGAACGAGCTTCAGAATCATGTTATTTTAGTTATAGGTATTTTGTCGATATCCGCAGATGCGTTTCTAAAAAGTCTATTAATAGGGAAAAAAAAATTCGCTAAATTTTCAATTGTAAGTTTTATAAATGCTGCAATATTATTTGCATCTAATTTTATTTTTTATTTTTATGGGGGGGGGGATTTTATAAAATTCGGCTTTATCTTGGGATATTCCTTAATTTTAGTTTTGTCAATTTTATTGTTCTTATCAGAGGAGAGATGGTTTAACTATTTCGAATTAATAAAATTTAAATTAACTGTTCTAATTGAATTATCAAGATTTGCAACCCCATTGCTTTTATCAAATTTACTTGTGATATATGTAAATTGGCATATTCAATTTACTATGAATAGTCAAGGGCGGTTAAATGAATTGGCTATGTTTGGTGTAATTAATCAATCATTAAATTTGCTCTTGTTCCTACCGGTAATTTTTAATAAAGTAGCATTGCCTTTTTTGGTTGATAAAAATTTCGGGAATTCAGATTCAAAGATTTTTACGATAATGAAAAAATCCTTTATGGGTTTTCTAATTATTTTTTTTCTACTAATTATTTCTAAAACATTTTTTATTTCTGGTTTATCATTTTTTTTTGGTGAAAGATATGATCTAGACCGATATTATTACCTTTTAATTTTCTATGCTTTTTTATCTTCATTATCTTCAGTTATTGGAAATGTACTTGCTGCGAAATCTGATTTGTTTTTTGGTTTAGTTTTAAATTCAATTTGGACTTGTACTGTTTTGATTTGTCTTAATGTTTTTAGTAGCAATCTTTTCTCGGTTTTAGAATCATTAATTCTTGGATTTTTGTTAATCACCGTGATTGGTTACATTAAATTATCGCCAAAAATCAAATATTATTTTTGGCGATATTTCATGAGTATTGTTAATTTAATTCCCTACAAGATTAAAAGTTATCACGAAACCGAGATGTTTATCAATTCTAAAGAAGAAGATTGGGATAAGCCACTGGTTATTATGATTGATTATGATTTATTTATTAATCGTAAAGAAAAAAAACTTGGAGATCTTTCATATAAATGTGGCATTGAAGGGATTAATTATATTCATGAATTTTGCCTTCAAAATAATTTAAATTTCATAAGGGTTGAAACAACAGACAATGTAGATTTAGTTCAAAAGAATATAAAATTGAACAGCCTAAATTATATTAAGAATTGTGGCACTGATATATCTGTATTAACACAATTAACAAAGTTTATTGAAGTAAATCCAAGAGTGATTATTGTTAACAGTTCTTGTTCTGAAATTGACGCGTTTAATTTTAAGTTTTTTCTGGAAACACTTAATTCAATTAATCATCAAAATTATGTTTTAGGATTTAATGCAAATTCTAAAACGTCTCCAAAATTGCCAATTTTAAATCGTAAGTATCCTCACATAATTACAAATTATTTCTCGTCGTCCAATACGCTTATTTTAAAAACATTAAAAAATGATAAAAGTAGAATCTTGAATAAATTATTTAAAGTTGATTTTAAAGATAAACTTTATTGTATTCGATACTTTGAATCATATCTTTCAAACTTGGCATTAAATGAAGAAAATGGAGATTTATATTTAATATCAAATCTAGAGTTATTGTCCTATAAAAAAAAACCAACTCTATGGCCCAAAAAGGACAGCCGAATTTTAAGAATATTAATTGAAAACATATAAAAAGCATAAAATAAATACACTTAGTATAATTGTTGTGTTGTTGACTTTTGACGCTATTGTTATTCCCTTTTTTAGAATATCAATTGCAGATTTAGTTTTTGTTAATTTATTTTTAGTTTCACTTAATTCAAATCTCGCTTTTTTAAAAAGCGTTAAGCTTTTAGTAATTTATTTCCCATTAATTTTAATTCTAAATGCTGTCATATATTACATGAACGATTATTTTATTACATCTAAAATCGATGTTTTTAAATCCAGTTCAGGTTTTATACGTCCTTTCTTCTATTCTATTATCAGTATGTTCCTATTTGAACGAATGAAAAAACTGGAAATCAATTTGGAAAGTATATATTTAGTTATTTCTAAAGCAGGAATTATTTTAACAGTAATAGTATTTGCACAATATTTTGCATTTATACCTATTATGTTCCATAATAATCCATCATTTGGCGAGGTAGGTAGAATAACAGATTTCACTTTGGGATATAGACCCACCGGTTTAACTAATGAAGCAAGTTTCATTGGTATTTATTTAGTTCTGATGCTATCTATTTTGGTTTTTTTAAAATCCAAAATAAGGGAAAGTCTCAATGTTTGGGAACGAAATTATGACATTCTTTTATTAATAGGTATATTTTTCACAACCAGTAGATTAGCTCTTTTACTAGCTTTATTTTTATTGATTTTCAAAAGTTCTTTTACTCAAAAAGTAATTGGGTTAATTATGATTTCAATTTTGCTTGTAATAAATGCATCAACGTACAATCGATTTTTAATTTTATTTGATGGAAGTGGTGATAATTCAACAATAGAAAGATTTGGCAGTAATCAAGCTTATTTAGATGCCTTTTTCAATGACTTATCAATTAAAGGAACAGGTTATCTTAATGCAAATTCGAAAGTAAATTATTTTTTAGATCCCACTGTTGAATTTGTTTTGGATGGAAGAAATTTGCCATCTTTTTCCCTTCCGCTTCAATTAATTGTTGAATTTGGTTTGCCAATTGTATTTTTTTTATTCTTTTTATTAATTCTTTATAGAAAAATATTTTTTAAACTGCCATTTGTTGCAATAATACTCTGTTCCTTTTTAACAGGAATTCAAAATTTCCTTTTTGTTTATTTCTTTTTTTCTCTAGCACTTTATGTCACAAATAATAAATATCATTCATAAAAAAAAAGGTGGTGTATGGGAGGTTGTTAAAAGATTACAAGATCAAGGAAATTATACTACAACAGCAAATTTTCAAAGTGTTTTTAATCTATTCAATAAAAGACAATCTAAGTTATTCTTTCACCAACCCACTTCTCATTTATTCTCTTTGTTATTTTTTTTTCTAGGATTTCCAAGGGAAAATATAACTGTAGTTCTTCACGAATCAGTAAGTTATAATTATAACCTAACAGTAAAATCATTTGTAAAAGTTCAAATTAGATTTATGGTGATCCGCTTAGTTAACATATTAGGAATTAGGATTATAACAGTTTCTGAATTCATTTCAAAATCTTACAAATTAAATAATATTCAGAAAGTAGACTACAGCAAGCTGTTTATGAAGGAAATAGATTTGTTTAAAGATAACTATGCAAAAATCCCTAAAGATTCAAGACTTGCTATTGCTTGGCTAAGACCTGGCACCCATAAAAAAACGGCAGAAGTAATTTTAAAATTAATAGCAAATCACAACGTGAGTAAGATTGTGTTATTGGGTAATTTAGTTGAAATTAAGAGAACCAAAATAGAATTGAATGAGAAAGTCCCTAAAGTTGATGTTGAATTTTCTGAATTTTTACCTAAAAATGATTTTTATAAGTTACTTCAAAAGTCTTTGTGGTTTATTTCCACCTATGATAAGGAAGGATTTGGTCTTTCGATTTTTGAAGCAAGTAAGTTTGGGTGCATTTGTCTTTCTCCCCCATCTGGTGCAGTTTTGGAGTGGCTGCCAAAACCAAATTTTCTAATTTATCAAAAAATATTACTTCAAGAATCTCTTGAAGATGAATTATTAATAAAAGCAATTGAAAAGAATTTACAATGAAAAACATGAGAAAAAAAATAAATATAGCAGTTTGGTGGGTAAGGGATTATGAAACTGGAACAAGAGATACATTAGGAGGTCTTGAAAGATGGACGCGTGATATAGTAAGACATCTTGTGATGAAAGGTTATGAGGTGAATATTTATCAAAAGTCTAAAGTTTTATTTGAAGATGATTATAATGGAGGTAAATTATATGGTGTTGTTAGTTCTAAAAATTTTATAGGTAATATTACATTTTATCAAAAAATTAAAAAGTTAGTTCCATCTAACGAGTTGGTTCTATTTCTTTCGCAAGATTTAGTTTGGGGGAGTGATTTTAAAAAATCAGTCGCGGTTAATCATGGAGTATGGTGGTCATCCAGACAAAATAAAATTAAGAGATGGTTAATTGAGTACTTTAATGGTAAATACCTAAGAAGAACACAAAAAACAATTTGTGTAGATACAAATTACATAAATTGGGTCATAGAGTCTGTCCAAAAATCTCATGATTTATTAGATAGGATGGTTTACATTCCTAATTATTTTGATGATCAATTATTTAAGACAAATGTTAGAAATATTAATACAACTGTAATAAAAATATTATTTCCACGTAGAATTATGGGGTTAAGTATTTTTTCAGAACCAAGAGGAGGAAGTGATTGTATAAATGCTGTTGCTAAAATTATAAAAGAGGGTTATAATGTTCATTTAACTATGTTAGGCGAAGGTAATTTAACTGATAATTTAAAACAATTAACCAAATCATTGGGAATTGAAGAATTTGTAGAATTTAAAACAGCTCAATTCGATGAAATTGCAAGTTATTATGAAGCGAATGATGTAGTTATGGTTCCAAGTAGATTTTCCGAAGGCACTTCATTATCAGCTATTGAGGCATTAGCATCGAACTGTTTTGTTATTAGTTCATGTGTTGGTGGATTACAGAACCTACCTTTATTTCCTCCATATGGTATTATGACTGAGCCGCATCCAGAAAAACTTGCTGAATCATTGAAATTTTATATTACTAACAGAAAAAAAATAATTGATACAGAAAAAAATGTTTTTGTTTTGGATCAATTTCGTATGGAAAATTGGAGTAGTAGTGTAATGTCTATTCTTGAACAAATAAAATGAAGTCAATAAAAATATCAATATCTATAGTTAATCACCAACATGGAATTTTGGTGACAGATTTACTTTCTGATTTATTAAAACTTAATTATTTTGAACTTGAGATTATTGTCACAAATAATGTGGATGACTATTTAGTGGAATCCTATGTTATGGCAAATAATAATATTATTTACATAAAAAATATTATTCCTTTTGGTTTTGGAAAAAATCATAACAACGCATTTAAAATTTCTAGTGGAGATTATTTTATCGTTTTGAACCCAGATGTTAGAATCAAAAGTATTGATTTTACAAGACTAGTAAATTATTTTAACATTAATCAACAAGTTTTTTGCATTACACCAAAAGTAGTTGATGTTAAAGGTAATTTAGAAGATAGTGTAAGAGATTTTCCGTCAATTATTGACTTGATGGTTCGATTTGTTTTTCATCGAACTAAATTTTATCATGAATCCATTATTACACCAACAAAAATCCCATGGGCTGCTGGAATTTTCCTAATGTTTTCTAGAGATAAATATGAATATCTTAACGGTTTTGATGAAAGGTATTTTATGTACATGGAAGATGTTGACATATGTTATAGGATCTCAAGGAAACATGGTGACTTAATTTACTTTCCGGAAGTTGAAATTGTACATGATGCGAGAAGAAATAATAGAAAAAAATTAAAACACTTTTTTTGGCATTTAAAAGGTGTTTTTCGTTTTTTTAACAAAAAATATATTTTCATATTCTTTAAATAATGCATAAAACACCTTCTCTACTAGAAAAATTCACGGTAATAGCTTCCGACCTCACGCGTCCATGGGGAGGATTTTACGTAATCGACGAAACGCAAGCGCAACTTTTTGCGGATACCTTTTTTGATGGCTTAGATGTCAACACACTCACGATTGGTGGGAAGTTGAGCCCCAAGATTTTATTGGTGGCACCGAACCAACGCTTGTCGTGGCAATACCATAACCGCCGTGCCGAGATTTGGAAGGTAGTGGAAGGTCCAGTGGCTGTGAAACGCAGTCATACAGATGAAGAAGGTGAGCTTGTGGTATACCAAGTGGGTGAAACCATCAAATTGGCACAGGGCGAACGCCACCGCCTCATTGGCTTAGATAAACAAGCGATTATTGCAGAAATTTGGCAACACACCGATGCAGCTCAGCCTTCTGATGAAGAGGATATTGTGAGGGTGCAGGATGATTTTGGGAGATAAGCTTGGAAATAGAATGAGTTTGGAAAAATCGAAAATTTAGGGCATCTTTGTTATCGCAATGAATGTTACAGTAATCTGAATTGCGATAAAAATAATAACGAATGAAGTTTTATAACAGACAAGTTGAGTTGGCCCAGTTAGAAAAAATTGGGCAACGTGCAAAGGAAAGTGCGCAGCTTACTTTTGTTGTAGGACGAAGGAGAATAGGAAAAACAAGCTTACTTTTAAAGGCATATAACGATCCATCAACACTTTATTTTTTTGTGGCAAAAAAAAATGAGGCCTTATTGTGTGCAGAGTTTGTTGAACAAATTGAGCAGAAATGGGGAGAGACAGTATATGGCGAATTTAAGCAGTTTAAAACCCTGTTTGCGTGGTTAATAGATCGTTCGCGCTCGAAACATTTCACGCTAATTATTGATGAGTTTCAGGAGTTTCAGACGGTCAATGCTTCGGTATTTTCTGAGTTGCAAGCCATCTGGGATCTTCATCATAAAACAAGTAAGATGAACTGGGTATGCTGTGGTTCAGTTTATGCACTCATGACACGTATTTTTGAAAACGCAAAGGAACCACTTTTTGGTCGTGCCAATCAACGCTTACATTTGAAAGCTTTTGATGTGGCAACACTAGAAGAAATCCTGTTAGATTATGCACCTAACTTTAGCAATGAAGATCTTTTGGCATTTTATGCCTTTACCGGTGGGGTTGCCAAATATGTGGAACTCCTCATGGAGCAAAAGGCCACCACAAAAGAAGCCATGTTAGAAATGATGCTTTCTGAAGATTCTTTGTTTTTAGATGAAGGAAAGAATGTATTAATCGACGAGTTTGGCAAAGAATACGGAAATTATTTTTCAATCTTGTCATTGATTGCAAGCGGAAAGACAGCAAGAGTTGAGATGGAATCCATTATGGAAATGCAAATTGGTGGTTTTTTGGACCGGCTCGAACAAGAATTTGGACTGATCAAAAAAGTACGACCCATTTTAGCTAAGCCAACGAGTAGGTCGCTTAAATATGAAATTAACGATCATTTTTTGCGTTTTTGGTTCCGCTTTATTTATAGAAATCGAAGTGCAATTGAAGCAGGTAATTTAGGATACATTCGTAGTGTTGTAGCTAGAGATTACGTAGGCTTTAGTGGAAAGACACTTGAGCGCTTTTTTATTGATCGACTCAAGTCATTGCAAAAGTTTAATCAAATAGGTACTTATTGGGAAAGGCAAAACACCAACGAAATTGACATTGTTGCTATTGACCAACTGAATAAAAGCATATTAATTGCTGAAGTCAAAAGAAATCCAGAAAAAATTCAACGTGAACAGTTGAAACAAAAGGCAAGTAATTTATTGGCAAATTTCAACAACTTCGAAGTGCACTATAAATCATACTCTTTGGTCCAAATGCGACAAACTCTTTAAATCGATGCTGGGAACAGTGTGGAGTGCTCAGTGTGGAGTGCACAGCAATGCTCAATTAGCTAAATAATGCACTTAGGTAGTGCGAAAAAAGCGCAAAAAAGCACTGTTATAGTGCGAAAAAATGCAGTTTTAGCAGCGGATAATCCCAATGATGGAAATCAGCGGGAAACTTTTTTTATGAACCAAACGAAGGTTTCTTATCAACCCAGCAGTTCAAGTTTTGTCGATTTTTCGATAAATGAATATCATTTTGAAATTGGTGGAAAAAATAAAAGTCAGAAGCAACTTCAACAGCAAGCGAATGCTTTTGTAGTCAAAGATAAGATAGAACAAGGTTATCTCAATGTCATCCCTTTATGGCATTTCGGGTTTCTTTATTAGTTAAACAATACATTTATGGCATTACACAACATCAACCCCACACAAACCGCCGCGGCGGACAGAGCGAGAGTGGAGAGCGGATATGGTACGCTTAGCGTCTGATTCAGGAGAATGTTACTAACGAAATACGCTTAAAAAAGCAATAAAATGCACGAATAGTAGTAAAAAATGGATAGGAGTTAATTAAAACCATAAAAAAGAGCAGTAAACCGCATGTATCATGGTATTTAATGATAATAGTTGTATTTTTGTGTAAAATAGAGCAATATGACGCACCTTCATGCTGTGATTAAACAAATAAAAGAGAGAAGAGAAATGCTAAAGGTTACCCAAGAAGACTTAGCAAATCTTTCGGGTATTGGCCTTCGCACGATAAAAGAATTAGAGTCCGGTAAAGCAAATCCAACATACAGAACCTTACAAGAAATCACTGATGTACTTGGATTGGAGCTGGTTTTACAGGTGAAAAGAGGCAATAGTATATGAGGTCAGGACAAGTGTTCTATAAAAACGAACGTGCGGGTAAACTAAGTCAGCTCGATAACGGACATTTTATTTTTCAATATGATGAGCAGTGGTTAAGTGACAGTAGTAAGCCATCAATCAGCTTGACCTTACCAAAAATCAACAAAGAATATCAATCAGCTACACTTTTTCCTTTTTTTTTCAATTTGATACCGGAAGGGGTGAACAAACGTTTAATCTGTAGTAAAAAACGAATAGATGCGGATGATTATTTTGGAATTTTACTTGAAGTAGCCGGAGGTGATACCATTGGTGCAGTTAAAATAAGTAGAACAAACGGATGGATATGGAAATAAATAGATGTCCCGGAACATTAGCTACAGGGTTTACAACCTATAGTGGAACATGCATTAAGCGTGTATTTAATGGGAGAAAGGTACACCATATACTACCATATACTTCTCTACATTCCAATCAAGATAGTGATGATTCTTTTGAAGAGAATGCCACGCGGATGTCTATTTCAGGAGTGCAAGAAAAGTTTTCAATCATTCAATTGAAAAATAAGATCCGTTTGACAAAGGAAGGAGAGCAAGGTACGCATCTCTTAAAACCAATTCCAGGTGTTTCAAAAAACGCAGATCAAATGCCGGCGAATGAACACTTAACCATGCAAATTGCGCAACAAGTATTTGGTATTGAAACGGCAGAGAATGCCTTGATTTTTTTTGGAAATGGTGACCCAGCTTATATCACTAAGCGTTTTGACGTAGTTCCAGGGGGGCTAAAATTAGCTCAAGAGGATTTCGCATCTCTTGCAGGTATGAGCCCACAGACTCACGGGGCAGATTATAAATACCAAGGTAGTTATTGGAATTTATTTGAACTCATGCGCGAACATTTACCAAGCTATAAAGTCGAATCACTTAAATTATTCAAGCTATTGCTATTCAATTATTTGTTTTCAAACGGAGATGCTCATTTGAAGAACTTTTCCATTATTGAAACACCCCTGGGAGATTTCAAATTGAGTCCAGCTTATGATTTGTTAAACAGTCGTATCCATATTGATGATAAAGATTTCACATTAGATGAAGGTTTAATCCCAACAAGAATGGGACAAGGGAATGTTGCAAAACAATTTCAATTGCTGGCGCATCATGCAGGGATTCAAGAGAAACAAATGAATGCTATTTTGGCCTTGATGGTGTCTAAATCTGACCAAGTTAAGAAACGAGTAGACGCTTCATTCTTAAATGAGCGCATACAGCGGAATTATTTCCAAGCCTATCAGACGAGGTGGAATAAACTAAAAAATGAATAGCACAATCAACAGAGCGGGTAACAGAGCGAGAGCGGAGAAACAGAGCGAGAGCGGAGAAACAGAGCGAGAGCGAGTCCGCCGTGGCGGAAAAACTAAATACATTTTAAAGAATAGAACACAATGGCATTAAAAGCGATGAATCCAACAGATACTGCCGCATGGCAAAAATTAGCAGTACATTTCGAACAGCTTCAAAATGTGGAGATGCATGAGATGTTTGCTGCAGATCCGATGCGTACTGAAAAAATGCACATCGAATGGAAGGATTTCTTAGTAGATTACTCCAAAAACCGGGTGACGGATGAAACAATGAGCTTGTTGCTTTCGTTGGCAAAGGAAGTGGATTTAGCAGACGCGATCAAAAAATATTTCGCAGGAAGCATCATCAACCAAACGGAAAACAGAGCCGTATTACATACAGCCTTGCGTGCAAAGGACCAGGAAGCCATTTTGGTAGACGGTGAAAACATCTTGCCGGAAATTAAGGCGGTGAAGGCTCAAATGAAGTCTTTTTCAGAAGGTGTTATTTCAGGTCAGCACAAGGGATATACAGGCAAAGCGATTACGGATGTCGTGAACATTGGTATCGGTGGATCGGATTTAGGTCCAGCCATGATGGTGGAAGCCCTGAAATTTTACAAGAATCAACTCAATGTACATTTCGTTTCCAATGTGGATGGCGATCATGTACAAGAGGTCCTCAAAAAAGTAAATCCAGAAACGACCTTGTTTGTGGTGGTATCGAAAACCTTTACGACCCAAGAAACACTGACAAATGCGGAGACCATGCGCACATGGTTCTTGCAAACAGCAAGTCTTTCGGATGTATCTAAACATTTTGTGGCGGTTTCTACGAACTTGAAAAAGGTACAGGAATTTGGCATTTCCCCAGAGAACATTTTCCCGATGTGGGACTGGGTAGGTGGACGCTTTTCCTTGTGGAGTGCCGTGGGCTTATCGATATGTTTGGCAGTAGGCTACGACAATTTCGAGCGCTTGCTTGACGGTGCACACGAAATGGACACACATTTCAAAACGGCAGAATTTGACGAAAACATTCCGGTTGTGTTGGCACTTTTGAGTATTTGGTACAATAACTTTTTTGGCGCGGAAAGTGAAGCGATCATTCCGTATAACCAATACTTGCAGAAATTAGTGCCTTACTTGCAACAAGGCATCATGGAAAGCAATGGAAAGCGTATCGGTAGAGATGGCAAGCCAGTAGATTACCAAACGGGAACCATTATTTGGGGAGAGCCAGGAACGAATTCGCAGCATGCCTTCTTTCAATTGATTCACCAAGGCACTAAATTGATTCCAAGCGATTTTATTGGATTCAAGCAATCCCTTTACGGAAACAAAGACCACCACGATAAACTGATGTCCAACTTCTTTGCGCAAACGGAAGCCTTATTAATGGGAAAAACCGAAGCACAGGTAAAAGAAGAGTTTGCAAAACAAGCGCTTTCTGAAGAACAAGCAGCCTTTTTATTGCCCTTCAAAGTATTTACAGGAAACAAGCCAACGAACACCTTGTTAATCGAGAAATTGAGTCCAGCAAGTTTAGGAGCATTGGTGGCACTCTATGAGCACAAACTGTTTGTTCAAGGCATCATCTGGAACATCTTCAGTTATGATCAATGGGGCGTAGAGCTTGGAAAACAATTAGCAACAAGCATTCTTGGAGAAATCGAGACGAAAAACCTTGCTCCACACGATGCATCGACGAGCTTCTTACTAAAAAAGTACATTCACTAACCAGGATTTTATATTCGTATTTATTCTGATCATATTATAGTTATACACCATTGAAAATAGAACAAACACCGATAAAGGACCTACAAATTATTATTCCAACGGTCTTTACAGATGAACGCGGTTATTTTTTTGAAGCCTATCATCAACAGAAACTGGAAGATTTGGGCTTATCCATTGATTTCATTCAAGACAATCAATCTTTTTCCCAAAAAGGCACCATTCGTGGCTTACATTACCAAAATCCGCCTTATGCACAGTCAAAATTGGTGCGTGTTTTGAGTGGTGAAATTATCGATGTGGCTGTTGATTTAAGAAAAGATTCACCCACATTTGGACGGCATTTTAGCATTCTTTTGAGTGCGGAAAACCAGAAACAACTGTTTATTCCACAAGGATTCGCACATGGGTTTTCAGTATTGAGCGAAACAGCAACCATCTTGTATAAATGTGATCAAGTGTACCACAAAGAAAGTGAGGGAGGTATCCGCTTTGATGATGCCGAACTAAACATTGATTGGGGAGTTGAAGTACAATCCGCAGTCGTTTCAGAAAAGGATATGGCGTTGCCGAGTTTAGGTCTATGCAATAGTCAGTTTTAGCATTAAGCGCATGAAAAAGAACATTCTAGTAACAGGGGGAAATGGACAGTTAGGAATGGAGTTATCTGTTCTCTCTCATAACCATCCAGAGTTCAATTGGACATTTACTGATCGAAGTACCTTGGATTTATCGGCAGTAGATGACTTGAATGAAAAACTGGCACTTTTTTCACCGGATATCTTGATCAATTGTGCGGCATATACAGCCGTTGATAAAGCAGAGGAAGAAACAGCATTAGCTGACAAGATCAATCACCAAGCGGTCGGAATCATGTCTCGTTGGTGCGCTGAACATGGATGTAAGTTCATTCATATATCAACCGATTATGTCTTTGATGGACTTTCCAGTCAAGCACTTATGGAAGAAGCAGCTACCAATCCCATCAATGTCTACGGAAGTACGAAGCTTGCAGGAGAGGAAATGTGTATGTCAATGAATCCAGAGGCAATCATCTTGAGAACTTCTTGGGTATATTCTGAATTCGGACACAACTTTGTGAAAACGATGATCAAATTGCTGCGTGAACGAGAGGAGCTCAATATAGTAAATGATCAAATTGGGAGTCCGACTTACGCACGTGATTTAGCGAATGCAATCATCCATATTTTTCAGCAGGAAACTTGGCAAGCGGGTATCTATCATTATTCAAATGAAGGAGAAATCAGCTGGTATCAGTTTGCTTCTGATATTCAAGAAATCATCGGAACCTATTGCCGCCTAAACGGTGTTACCACGGATAAGTATCCAACACCAGCAAAGCGCCCGAAATATTCCTTGTTGAATAAGCACAAAATTAAATCCACGTTTCATGTGGAGGTTCCGAACTATAAGTCCAGCTTAATACACTGTCTGGAAAAATTAACAGCGTAAAAAACACAATCTCACATACAAAATGAAAGGAATTATTTTAGCTGGAGGATCAGGCACGCGCTTGCATCCCTTGACTTTGGCAATCAGCAAACAACTCATGCCGGTTTACGATAAACCAATGATTTATTATCCATTGTCCACCTTGATGATGGCGGGAATTCATGAAATATTAATTATTTCCACGCCTCATGATTTGCCAAATTTCAGAAAATTATTAGGCGATGGTTCATCCTTAGGTTGTTCCTTTAGTTATGCCGAACAAGCGGTTCCAAATGGCTTGGCTCAAGCATTTGTCATCGGGGAAGAATTTATCGGAACGGATGATGTGGCCTTGGTTTTAGGCGACAACATCTTTTTTGGTTCCAATATGGGTTCTTTGCTGAAATCAAACACAAAACCAAATGGGGGAGTCGTATTTGCGTACCATGTATCCGATCCTGAACGATACGGAGTAGTAGAATTTGATCAAGAGATGAAAGCGATTTCCATTGAAGAGAAACCGAGCCAACCTAAATCTAGTTTTGCTGTACCAGGATTGTATTTTTACGATAATTCGGTGGTTGAAATCGCCAAGAATATTCAACCGAGTGCACGTGGTGAGTATGAAATCACAGATGTCAATAAAGAATACTTGAAACGAGAACAGTTAAAAGTAGGGGTCCTGAATAGAGGAACGGCATGGCTTGATACAGGAACGTTTGAAAGCCTCATGCAAGCCGGACAATTTGTTCAAGTAATCGAAGAGCGCCAAGGATTAAAAATTGGTTGTATCGAAGAAGTCGCTTGGAGAAATGGATTTATTTCGGATGAACAACTCACACGCATTGCCGAACCACTTGTAAAATCTGGGTATGGCCAATATTTATTGAATTTACTCAAGAATAAAGCACTGAATTCGTAAACAAGTGCACCTAAATGCTCTCTTTAAAAAGCATTCACTAAACTAATTAAACACATGCAAAAGTACCTGATTATCTTCGCGGCATTACTTTTGAACCAAATCACGTGGGCTCAAATTAAGGTAGGTAAACATGCGCAACTCACGTTCAATAAGGATCGAAATGAGTTCTTTGTCATGGATGATTCCACTCACTACTGGACCCACAAACCAGGTAGTAGAAAGTGGGTCAAACATTCTTTTCACTATGAAGGAACAGAGTCCTTTAAAAGTGTCATGGAGATGACAAGGGTCGTAGCGGTAAATAAATCCACGTATTATTTTGTCCATGAGAGCTGTGGCAATGTGTATGCTTTGTATCACGATACCTTGAAACGAATCGATCACAGTTTCCCACATCGCAATCAATACGGAGGAATCATGTTCCCATGGAATAATTCGGTGAGCATGTTTGGTGGCTATGGTTTTTTTGAAGTGAAAAACGTTTTTACGCGTTATGAGCCAAAAGCAAAGGAATGGTTTGAAATCATTGCTAATTCAAACGAGGTGCCTTCTCCTAGATCTTCACCCGCCTTTTTAGTAGGTAAAAACGAACTTTTTATCATGGGAGGAACGAATCGAAACAAGCTCCAAAACTCGTATCTGAACGATTGTTGGAGTTATGATTTTAGGAAACATGAGTGGACTCGTAAAGGAGAACTGCACGAAGATTTGGTTAAGAACTTTCATCTGCTCAGCTTAGATTTAAATATGTCCAACGAGGTACTGCGCTATTCAGATCGCCTAATTGAATTCGATTTACCAAACAATAAATGGTACTTGTACAAAAATCCTTTTTTCTTAAACATGGGAAAAATCATTTCGTCCGTGAATCATCGCCATCTCATGTACGTGCTGAGAAATTCAAATAATAATGATGAATTTGAGGTCTATGTTCAACCATTCTCTGAATTAAAGCAAGTGGAATTAGGTGAATTCCCGATTTACCAGAAAATATCGGTGTTTAAATTATTCCCAAAGGAAGATTACTTGTACCTATCCCTTACCTTGAATTTCATCTTGTTTATGTTGTTGTTTTATATCCGACGCATGCACAAAATGAAGTTTTTACAGCGCGCTCAAAAGAAACTACTCAGAACGGACTTCACGACGACCGAGTGGGAAATGATGTGCATGATTCAAAAACATGGTGAAATGGAATTATCTGCCTTAAATGAATACTTCAATGAGGTTGGATTGTCTTTTGAAACCCTCAAAAAACGTCGTGAGACCTTCATTAAAAACATCCGAATTAAAATTGCGTTAGTCACCAGAAAACCGATTGAAGAAATTTTGGTGGAGTCAAAACACCAAGTAGATAAGCGTATGAAAATCATTCATTGGAATGAAGATATCGAACTTGAAACAGAAGCGGAATAAGGATTAGAATTAATAGGATAAACCATGGTTTCGTTTAATTTTCTTAAATTAAATTGGGTGAACTGTAACTATTTCATCAATTTGAGACTATCTTTGCGCCACCATTAACAACAATTACACAAATGACTCTTTTCTTATTATTTGTAATGGCATCTTTCTTCATCACTGGCTTCTTGGTGATGTATTTTATTACCCCTGTGATTATTCAAGTAGTAAAATTAAAGAGACTCTACGAAAAGTTGTCAGATCGCAGTTCTCACTCACAGCAAGTACCAAGTTTCGGTGGGGTAACTTTTTTCATCATTCTAATCATTAGTCTGAGCATTGCGGAGCAGTTTTTTGTGACCTCCCGTTCGGTCTTTCTTGTTCCAGCATGTTTGATCATTTTCTTTACTGGATTGAAGGATGACATGACCGGAATTAGTCCTTGGAACAAAATCATGATGCAGTTGCTTGCAACCACCTTATTGTTCCTTTCCCCAGATTTTCAAATAACGAATCTGCATGGTTTCTTGGGAATTCACGAGATTTCACCTTGGATCTGTATTCCACTAGCATACATGGTGGTTATCTTTTACATCAATGCCTACAACCTCATTGATGGAATTGATGGATTGGCATCTTCCCTTGGAGCTTTGTTTTTCACCTTCTTCGCACTCACGTATTATTCCTTGAATGATTACATGATGATGGCGGTTTGTTTATCTATGGTCGGTTCATTTATTGCGTTCTTGCGCTACAATGTGTCGAAAGATAAGCGCATCTTTTTGGGTGACACTGGAAGTTTGTTCATTGGCTTTTTCGTAGCAGCAATTGTGATCAATATTTTGTCGAAAGATTACCACGAGGACATCCAAATGCACTACATTTCAAATTTGCCACTGTTGATTATTTCGGCACTTTACGTTCCGGTGTTTGATTCCATTCGTGTATTTATTATCCGTCTGCAAATTAAAGGAAATCCATTCGCACCTGACCGTTCGCACATACACCATGTTATTTTGGATTATTTCCAATTGAATCACCGTCAAACATCCTTTGTTGTTGTGACGTTAAATTCTGGGATCCTGTTGATCATGGGTGTGATTACGGAGTATTTTAATCATACGATTTCAATCATCTCTTTACTGAGTATCAGTTTAATATTGGCCATTGTTTTGCGTAAATTCCGTCGCAAGATTATCTAGACTTTCGTTAGCCAATGAATCATTTGCCTTATCTTTGGTATAATGAAACAACACAAAACCTTCACTTTTCGAATCATTGTCCTCTTTTTTCTCCTTTCCCCGCTGTTTATTCAAGCGCAAGGTGAAGTGAAAAATGAGTCCATCAGTACGCCTTTAGTTGGTATTCACTGGGGTGGGAATCTACCTGGTGGAGATTTATTAGCGCGTTATGGTTTCCTGAACAACCTCGGATTTTCGGCGGGATACAAATTGCAAAACCAATGGTATTTCGGTGTCGATGCCAATTTCATTTTCGGTAATACGGTTAAAATGAATGGAATCTTTGACCACCTCTTGGATGACAAAGGCAACATCACCGATGTCAATGGAACCAAAGCTACCGTTCTTGTTTATCCACGAGGATTTAATGCGAACTTCAGCGTTGGACGCTTATTTCCAACTGGAAAGAAAAACGCCAATTCAGGAATTCTCGTTCACGCAGGCGCAGGTTACTTGTTACATCACTTACGCATCGAAACCAACGATCAAGTGGTTCCCCAAATCGAACTAACGTATAAACGTGGCTACGACCGCATGACCACCGGACTGAACTTTCACCAATTTGTGGGTTATTCCTTTCTCAACAACGGAGGCCCTCTCAATTTTTATGCAGGTATCTATTGCCAGCAAGGCCTGACGTACAATCGTCGAACCATCAATTACGACCAACCGGACATTCCTGTGTCCACCGCCCTGCGCCTCGATCTACAGACTGGCATTCGCATCGGTTGGTATATCCCGTTTTATTCTAAGAAGCCGAAGGATTACTATTATAATTAGTTTGCTAATGACCTAATTTGCTAATGTGCTAATGATTCAATGTGCCAATGTGCTAATGGATTTCAATGTGCTAATGTGCTAATGATTCAATGTGCTAATGATTCAATGTGCTAATGTGCTAATGAATCAATTTGCTAATGGATCAATGGGTTAATTATTCAATGTGCTAATGAATCAATTTGCTAATTTGCTAATGGATCAATGGGTTAATTATGCATCTAGCAAACTAGCACTCCGCCGCGGCGGAAGAAAACTAGCACATTAAGCAACTAGCACATTAGGTCATTAGCAATCCGCCGCGGCGGAAGGTAACTAGCACATTAGCACATTAGGTAACTAGCACATTAATGAACGATTCCATTTCTGGACGAAGCGAAGATACTTTGGCAAGTAAAGAGTTGAACGCTTCGGTGAAATCTGTGTGATTAGTCACCTCGAGGGCGAAGCCTTTTTGAAGAAATAAATCTGCTTCGGGGAATTTTCTGTGTTTTGGACCAAATAGGAGTGGGAGTCCGTAAACGGCTGGTTCGAGAATGTTGTGTAGACTTCCGGTAAAACCACCGCCGATAAACGCAATTGTTCCATAGCGGTAAGCAGCACTTAATTGTCCAATGCAATCGATGATGAGGATCTGGGCATCCAAAAGTTGCTGTTCATCACGACTTACTTCCAACTGAGTATAGCGCAAAGATGTTGGAAACGCTGCTTGAATGGACGCAATGTGCTGTTCGCTCACATCGTGTGGCGCGATGATCAATTTAGTCGCTCCGAGCTTCGGAAGTGCCTTACACACGATTCCTTCCTCTTTGGGCCAAGAACTCCCGAGGATGAGGGTAGTGGATCCCGAGGTAAAGCGCGCAAGAAGTTCATTGGAAGTCTGCATCGCTAGTTCCTTGGCTTGTACCACACGTTTGTATCGCATGTCTCCAGAAACGGTGCTTTGATGAATACCTATCGATTTCAATAGCTCCGCACTTTCTTCGTTTTGCACGTAAAAATGATGGATGCGTTTCAATGCCTTTCTGAAAAATCCACCGTACCAACGAAAATAGAGCTGTGTAGGACGGAAAATTGCCGATACAGCTTCCGTTTCGATGTTATTTTCATCTAAGGCTCTCAGGAAATTTGGCCAGAATTCATACTTTACGAAAACCGCTTTTTGTGGCTGAACGATTTGGACAAACGTCCGTGCATTCTGGAGTGTGTCCAGTGGAAGGTAGCAAGCAGCATCAACGATTTTTTCGCGTTTCTGGTAATGTTCCATTCCCGATGGAGAGAAGAAACTGACTAGTAAGAACAAACTTGGGTCGGCTTCCTTCATGGACTTCATCAGAGGCAATCCTTGGTCGAACTCGCCCAGTGAAGCACAATGAAACCACAGTACCTTTCGTTTCTTTGGGATTTGTGCCCGAAGTTTCTCTTGCCATTGCTGACGTCCTTCTACCCAGGCCTTCGCTTTCGGGTTGAATCGAGACGCTAGGTGAATCAACACGCTATAGCATCGAATAAAAAAAGAGTAGATCAGGGACACGTTTAATTTTTTGTAAAAGTAGGGATTATGGAGTAATGTGCTAGTTTGCTAATGGACTAATTTGCTAATGGTTCAATGTGCTAATGTGCTTCCGCCGCGGCGGAGGACTAATTTGCTAATGGACTAATGTGCTAATGGTTTAATGTGCTAATGTGCTTCCGCCGCGGCGGAGTGCAAATTAGTTTAGGTTCTATTTCGTTTTGCTGTGGAGATGATGCGACTGAGTAGTTTGCCGATTTGTTGCGATTCGTCAATGAGTGCATCACAATTCATGGGATAACTTGCTTGACAGATTTCGAGCCAATAGGTTGTTTCCTCGCATTCTTTGGAGGCAATTTTCAGTTTATGAATGAAATCCGCTCTGGACTCTGCATGCTGTGCTTCACGAATATTTGCGCCAACGGAAGTCCCGGATTTCAACAGTTGATGTGCAATAACGAAACTTTTCCGGGATTGTAACTCTTGACAAAACGACACAATTAATAGCGCAAAGTCAAACGATTTGTTCAATAATGGGTTCTTAGAATCAGTCATGAATCTTTTAACGAAAGAAGTTGAAATTTATTCTCCTCACGTCACAGAATCATCAAACTAGCCCATTAGCACATTAAGTAACTAGCACATTAGGTCATTAGCACATTAGCACACTAATAAGCACGCTCATTCCTCTTCTCCACCCAATTGATAAATGCCTTATTCACCACTTTGTTTCCACCAGGCGTTGGATAATCTCCGGTAAAGTACCAGTCTCCAAGGTGATTCGGACAAGCAATGTGTAGGTTTTCTACGGTTTGGAACACGATTTCAACTTCCGCCTTGATTGTCGGAGGAGTCAATAATTCAGCGATTTTTGCAGAAATTTCTTCGTTGCTGAAAGGTGCATAGATTTCTTTTACGAAATTTCGAACCTGTTCCTTTGGAAGATTTACTTGCTCTAAACACTTTTCGTATACTTCTTTTATCACAGAGTCCATTTTGCGATCGCGCAACAATTGAATCGCTGCTTCGAAGGCAATAAAATCTCCCATTTTCGCCATGTCGATTCCGTAACAATCTGGGTAACGAATCTGCGGTGCAGACGAAACCACAACTATTTTCTTCGGTGACAAACGATCTAGAATGCGAAGGATACTTTGTTTTAAGGTTGTTCCACGAACAATACTGTCGTCAATGACGATGAGGTTATCCGTACCGGGACGCACACTTCCGTAAGTGATGTCGTAAACGTGGGCAACAAGATCGTCACGTGAATCATCTTGAGTGATGAAGGTGCGCAATTTCGCGTCCTTGATCGCAATCTTTTCGATACGTGCACGTCGGTTGATGATTTCTTCTATTTGTTCCGTACTCGCATCGTTTCCAAGCGCTTGAATTTGCTTGATTTTTTGTTGATTCAAATTCTCTTCTAAACCTTTGATCAATCCGTAAAAAGAAACTTCTGCGGTATTTGGAATGAAGGAAAAGACACTGTTATCGAAATCGTGATGAACCGTATCGAGTACTTGGTCCACGATTAATCTTCCCAAAGCTTTTCGTTCCTTGTAAATATCTGTATCTGATCCACGGGAGAAATAAATACGCTCGAATGAACATTTTTTAATTTCACGTGGTGCATTGATCATTTCTTCTTTGACTTCCCCGCTTTTTTTCACGATTAATGCGTGTCCGGGTTGTAATTCGTGGATTTGATCACTCGTTAAATTGAAGGCCGTTTGTATCACTGGACGCTCTGAGGCAACGACACAAATTTCATCATCCTCATACCAAAATGCTGGACGAATACCATTTGGATCGCGAAGTACAAATGCATCGCCGTGTCCAAGAAGTCCAGCCATGGCATATCCACCGTCCCAAACTTCGGAAGCTTTTTTCAAGATTTTCACCAAATTCATTTCTTTCGCGATGCGCGCATAAATTTGGTCCTTAGAATAGCCAAGTGATTTGTAGTGTGCGTATAAATCGTCATTTTCTACATCCAAGAAATGTCCAATTTTCTCAAGTACGGTAACTGTATCGCTTTTCTCCTTCGGATGTTGACCCAAGTTGACCAAGTTTTGGAACAACTCGTCTACATTCGTTAAGTTAAAGTTTCCTGCTACAACGAGGTTACGTGTAATCCAGTTGTTTTGACGTAAAAACGGGTGACAACTTTCAATAGAGTTTCGTCCAAAAGTTCCGTAACGAAGATGTCCCAAAAACAATTCCCCTGTGAATCCAGCATTTTGTTTTAGGTAATTAACATCCTTCAAATGTTCTGGATTTTCTTGTTGAATTTGTTGGAATTTCCCATTGATTTGATCAAAAATATCCTGGGTTGGATTCTTTTTGATGGAACGCGTTCTCGAAATGTAACGTTGTCCTGGTTCCATGTCGAACTTAATGTTCGCAATCCCAGCACCATCTTGACCACGATTGTGTTGTTTTTCCATGAGTAGGTGCATCTTGTTGACGCCATACAGCGCTGTGCCGTACTTTTCAAGGTAATATTCCAAAGGTTTTTTTAGCCTTAAAAGAGCTATTCCACACTCATGTTTTATCGGATCACTCATGTTTTTTTGATGTTTGTGGCAAAGATAGTGATAATGAGTTAATGTGCTAATGGACTAATGGATTAATGTGCTAATGGACTAATATGCTAATTTGCTTCCGCCGCGGCGGAGGACTAATTTGCTAATGGACTAATTTGCTAATGGACTAATTTGCCAATGGACTAATTTGCCAATGGACTTCCGCCACGTAATAAAACAATCAGCACATTGAGTAACTAGCACTCCGCCGCGGCGGAAGCACATTAAGTAACTAGCACATTGAACAACTAGCACACTAGCAAATTAGATAACTAGCACATTAAGTAACTAGCACATTGAACAACTAGCACATTAGACGACTAGCACATTAGCACATTTAGTAACTAGCACATTAGGCCATTAGCACATTATCCTTATTTTTACACCATGATTAAATTCTTATCCATATTCTTATTCATCAGCGTAGTATCCTACGGTCAATCCATTCATGAAATGGCACGTACCGGAGATATTGCATCGATGAAGAAACTTTTGGACGAAAAACCGGATCAAGTGAATCAACTTTCGGAGCAAGGATTATCACCATTTTTACTTGCGGCGTATCGCGGAAATAACGAAGTAGCTAAATTGTTAGTTGAACGAGGTGCCGATGTGAAATCCTGTTTTCCTGAAGGATCTGCGATATACGGAGTGATTTATAAAAACAACTTGGAGATTTTTGAACTTTTGCTACAGAAGGGTGTTTCGGTCAATGATACGTGTCAGTTTGCCCAGTTTGGAACGCCACTGCATTTCGCGATGAGTCTGAAAAGATATGAGCTTGTTGAACGAATATTGAAGCAAAAACCAAATTTAGACGCGCTAGATCAACACGGAAAATCCATCCGAGAACTTTTGACTTTATACAACGATGAAAAACTTAACACAATATTTAAATTCGATGAAAAATAACCTACTTTTTCTCCTTCTTCTTTTTGTTGGAACATACGTTCAGGCACAAACATACACAACGGGAGTTGTTACCTTGAGTACGACATCCGGATTAGCCATGACAGCCAAAATGGATGTCGGAACACAAGTTACGTTAACCTTGACAGGCCCAGCTACAAGATGGTTTGCATTGGGATTTGATGCGACGAGTATGGGTACTGGTAATGATGTTGTAACGGTTCATGCTGCCGGAACATTAAGTGCTTTTGACGCAAGTATCGGTGGATATTCTGCTCCAACTGCGGACCCACAACAAAACTGGACGATCGTCAGTGATGCAGTAGCTTCAGGTGTTCGAACGGTTGTTGCAACGAGAGCATTAAATACAGGAGATGCGAACGATCATATTTTTACGGCTTCCACAGGTTCACTTAGCTTGATTTGGGCTAGGGCAGGGAGCGCAACATATGGTTTCAGTTACCATGGATCATCGAATCGTGGAATTACCACAGCGAATTTCACTTTGGTTCCGCCACCTCCTCCACCAGCGGCGCCAACAGGATCTGCTTCACAAACTTTTTGTTCTGGCGCAGTGCTTTCCCAGTTATCAGCAACAGGAACAGCCATTCAATGGTATGCTACTGCGACAGGTGGGACACCCTTAAACGGCACATCGGTTCTGAATAATGGAACAACGTATTACGCTTCGCAAACAGTGGGCGGCGTTGAATCCACCAATCGTTTAGCGGTAACAGTAACCGTCAACACAGCTCCATCTTCCCCAGCGGGAATTACCGGTGCTGCTCATTTTTGTTATGATGGATCAGAATCCTATTCCATTACTGCTGTAAATGGAGCGACTTCTTATGTGTGGACAACACCAAATGGTGCAACGGGAAGCAGTATTGGAACAACGCTCAATTTATTGTTTAGTCCAAGTTTTGTCAGTGGAACAGTCAGTGTGCTTGCACAAAATACCTGCGGACAAAGTCCAGCGGTGGCATTGAACATCAATCAGCATTTAGCCTATGCGAATACACTGAATATTTCTTCTTGTACTTCCTACAGTTTTAACGGACAAACCTACACCCAAAGTGGAACATATCCATTTCAAGGATCAACAACGTGGGGCTGTGATTCGACGGTTGTTTTGAACTTAACAATTTTAGATGAATTCAACACCAATGTAACAGAAGTAGCATGTGGTAGTTTTGGTTGGAATGGTCAAACCTTTTGGCAAAGTGGTGTGTACATAGATTCCTTGCAAAGTATTTCCGGTTGCGATTCAACAGTAATTTTGAATTTAACCATTCATCCAATTACTAGTACGCTCATTGACTCAACAGTTTTTGATGTTTTCACGTGGAATGGTCAAGAATACACAACTTCGGCTTTGCACACTCAATTTTTCACGAGTATTTATGGTTGTGATAGCGTCGTTACCATAGATTTGACCATTGTAGATTCCGGATTGAACGAAAACGAAGAAACCTTCTTTGTTTATCCAAATCCCCTAAACGAAAATCAGTCCTTGAACATCAGTGGAATTTCTCCTGGAAACTTCCGATTATACGATTTAAATGGATCAGAATTACGTTCAGGAACCTTCACGACGCAAATCAACCTAGATGGAATCCACCCAGGAATGTACTACGTACTAATTGGATCACAGCGAAAACGCATCACGATCGTAGATTAATTTAACCACTCTACTCTCTCACTGAAGCACTCCGCCGCGGCGAAAGCACATTAGCACTCCGCCGCGGCGGAAGACAACTAGCACATTAGGTCATTAGCACATTACCCATGTCCCTTCGGCTGGCAACACTTCGGTAATTTCTCTACATCTTCTTGTGCCGCTTTTACTTCATCAGCGTCGTAACCAATTTTCGCGATCGTTTGCTTGATTGTCATTAGATCAATTTTACTCGGGTCGTATTTGACAGTCACGATTTTCGTCTGTTCATCGAGTTCAGCAAACTTGATTCCTTTGGTATAATTTAATTTTCCTTCAATTCGTTCCTTGCAATCACCACATTGCGCATTCGTCTGAATTTGACTTGTTATCGATTTTTGCCCGAAACTTACCGTGCTCAATAGCACAAAAAATAGACTTAAGATTATTGTTTTCATCATATATAAATTTAAAAAATATTCATTCAAACTAGCACATTAGCACACTAGGCCATTAGCACATTAGCAAATTAGGTCATTAGCACACTAGGTCATTAGCACATTAGCACATTAACCCCATTACCCCTTCAACGCATACCTCACACCCGCATAAACATTCCATCCCATAATCGGACCCCAAACTCTGTTTGCATCAAAGGAACTTCCAAAAGGATTTTGCGCATCGACAATCGGATTTACCTGTTTAAAGTTCGTTAAATTTTCCCCACCTAGGTAAAAATTCCATTTTTTGTAAATATGTGTGATTTGTGAATTGACCATTGGGTACATTGGACTTTGTTCATTATGCTGTTCAACACCCGACACTTGAAGGATTACAGGTAAACGTGACGAGCCGTATACCGTGCAAGTACCATCGAATTCCCAACGCTTGTTACGAGTCCGGTAGGCGAGATTCACGAATCCACGGTTCTTGGGAATCATCACTTGTTGACGCATCTCTCCATCATACAATGCTTTGACATCCAAATGTTTGTATGCTAAACGAATATCGAAGTTTTTCCGGGGGGAATACGACCATTCCACTTGAAAACTATTGGAGTAGGAAGAATGAGCGAGGTTCTGAAAGACAATCGCATCCAATGCGGCATCCCGATCTACAATCAACTGATTTTGGAAAAGTGTATGGTATAAGTCCATGCTGATGTTGCCATTTTTTTCCAAAATCGTAAAATCTTTCACAATAGAAACTCCGGCATTCCAGGAGATTTCCGGTTTTATTTCCGCCGGAGCAATCCACGTTTTGGAATTTGCTAAAAGAGAAATATTGTCGATCATGTAGTTAGGGACACGCCATCCTTTTCCTGCCGTAATACGTAGATCTGCACGTTGAGTCAAGGCATATTTCGCATGAATTCGAGGAGAGAATTGTCCACCATACGTGAGGTGTTGATCGTAACGAGCCCCCATGACTGCACTTAATCGTGCTCCTGTAAAGGTGTATTCCGCGAAAATTCCAGGAACGATTTCTGTACGTAATTGCTCTAAGGATTGAACATTTTGCCGAATTTGAAGTCCTACAAAACTTGCACCTACTTTTATTTTATGATCACTTGTTCCGAGGATATCGTCGTAAATCGCATTGACATAGGCGCGTTTTTCTTCTCCCTGAAAATCGCGAATTCCAAAGGCGCCATTCATGGATTGGTATTTCAGGTTGTACACGACGCCAAAAGAGCGCATGGGTTTTTTGCTGAAGAACCCTGTTTTGGCGTAAACATCTGCATGGCGTGAATTCATCACCACTCCGTATCCGTTTGGATGCTCTCTGAAGTAAGTTGTCTGTCCGCCCGTTTTGCGATCTTGGTATACGTTAAAACCAAATTGCGCCTCCATTTTCTTACCTTGAAAAGCCCAACGATTCATGAGTGCGAAGTTATCACCCATAGGAATTTCTCGGAATCCATCCATGTTATGATCAATATTTCCGAACATCGATGAAGCGTGTCCCAATATTCCCGTGCTCCATTTTTGATTGATTTTGGTTCCTGCATTCACATTCATTTCAGAACGCCCGAAGCGGTTTTGGTAGGCATTGAAATAGAATTTTTCCATTTCATTCGGTTTTTTCATTTCTAGATTTACGAGTCCAGCCATCGATTCGTAGCCATTTACAACATTACCCGTTCCTTTTGTAATTTGTATGGACTCAATCCAGGTTCCAGGTATTGATTGAAGTCCAAAAGAACTTTCGAGTCCACGCAAGTATGGAATATTCTCCAGCTGAATTTGGGTATAAACGCCATCGAGTCCCATCAATTGGATTTTCTTTGCGCCTGAAACGGCATCTGTGATATTGACATCAACGGAGGCATTGGTTTCAAAAGACTCCGATAAATTACAACAGGCAGCTTTTCGCAATTCTCCTGATCCAATTTCTTCCACGTGCAAAGTTTTCATTTTGGAAATCTGATGGGAATTTTTTCGAAGTTGATAGACAATTTCTGTTTTTGTCGAAACCGGAATGAGTAAAATGGTGAACGCTACAAAGCGATCATTCTTTGTGACCACTATGGAGTCTGACAAGTAACCCATTGCACTGATAATCAGTGTATCCGGCAAGTATTTGGGAAGAATGATTTCAAATCGTCCATCCTTGTTGGAAAATACCCCTTGATTTGAATGGGAAAGACGAATCTTTGCATTTTCAATGGGACTAGTTTTCGTGGAGTCTTGTCTTAGTACAACTCCTTTGATTTGTGCATTGGTTTTGGAAGTCATCCAGATGAGGAGGAATCCTAAAAGATAATATTTCATAGCTAAAATTAAATCATGAATACGCAACGAACACTTGACTTTTTAAGTCCGTTTAAAGTATGGATGAATCGAATTTTAAATACGAAATACGCAATGTTGAATCAGCAACTCTTTACCGTATTTCCTCAGCGGCGGTGGGTCGTTCCATGTTTGAATGGAAACAACTTCGGAATGAAGTATGCTAGGGTCATAAGTAATTGGCTGATTCGCGGTAAATGAAAAGTGAAAAAATGGAATGGAAAAAGCATGCGTAAGGATATATTTCTCATCCAATTGAACCACAGTTTTCTCATCGTGACAGCAATTTTTCTTTTTTTCTTTTTGACAGCAAGGAGGTAAATCCGACTGTTCTTCTTGACAATGATTTTGCTGCTTAATGAAAAACGAGGTAAAGACACCATCTTCTTCACAGGCATGTGTAAACACAGGGACCCCAATGTTCCCTAGAAACAATAGAGCACTTAAGAAAATAAGAATCAGCGTTTTCACATTACAAAGTTAGGAATAATAAACTAATGTGCTAATTTGCTAATGGACTAATTTGCTTCCGCCGCGGCGGAGGACTAATTTGCTAATGTGCAAATGAACTAATGTGCTTCCGCCGCGGCGGAAAGTAACTTGCACATTAGCAAATTAGGTCATTAGCACACTAAATAACTAGCACTCCGCCGCGGCGGAAGATAACTAGCACATTAGCACACTACATAACTAGCACATTAGATAACTAGCACATTAACACATTAGTAACTAGCACATTGAACAACTATCACTCCGCCGCGGCGTAAAATAACTAGCACTCCGCCGCGGCGGAAGATAACTAGCACATTAGCACATTAGACAACTAGCACATTAGCACATTAAGTCACTAGCACATTACCCTCAAACTAAATCAAACAAATCCTTCGTGCCAAGAATGCGTGTCACAGTGAATCCTTCGGCGTAATCAACACCAATTGGACGTCCATATTGCATCATGCGTCCCTTGAGGAACTGGAAGAATTCTTCGCCAGAAATTGGCGTCGTTGGTTCGGTAGAATTTGGATCAAAAAACTGTGTGCGGAACGCTTTTACAACCTCAATTTTTTGTTCCATATATGGCGTTACGTCCATGACGATATCCGGATGAGCGTAGTGGTCTTGAATGTAATGCAATACTAATCTCGGACGATGTGGCGCCAAAGAAACACCATCAACAATTGTTTCGATTTTACGTAATCCAGCTAAAAAGCACGCGTCAGAAACTAATTTCCCTCCACGACCATGGTCTGGATGACGGTCGTTTAAGCAATTCGCTAAAACGATTTCCGGTTGATGGATACGGATTTGCTCAACGATTTTGCGTTTATTTTCTTCATTAATTTCGAAAAATCCATCACCCATGTTCAAGTTCTTACGAACCGTCAATCCCATGAGTTTTCCAGCAGCAGCAGATTCCGCATAGCGATCAGCAACAGATCCACGTGTCCCTAATTCACCTTCGGTTAAATCAATGATTCCGATTTTTTTTCCTTGTGCAGCATAATGCAACAAGGTGCCAGAAGCAGACAATTCTACATCGTCGGGATGGGCAGCAAAAGCTAGGATATCTAATTTCATCTTCGTTAGTATTTACGTACGAAACTACGTTAAAAATAAAAAAGTCCCTTCGAAAAGGGACTTTTTACTAATTGATTACTGGTAACTCTCGATACTTGGACAAGAGCAAACCAAATTTCGGTCACCGAACGCATTATCAACGCGTCGAACAGGCACCCAATATTTCCACTCTTTCAAATAAGCTACGGGATAAGCCGCTTCTTGAGGAGTGTATGGGTAATTCCATTCTTTATTGATAATACAATCCGCTGTATGTGGTGCATTTTTCAATAAGTTATTTGCCTTATCGGCTTCACCATTTTCGATTTGACGAATTTCCTCACGGATTTTGATCATCGCAGTGATAAAGCGATCTAATTCTTCTTTATCCTCTGATTCTGTTGGTTCAATCATCAATGTTCCAGCAACTGGGAAAGATACTGTTGGTGCATGGAAGTTAAAATCGATCAAACGTTTCGCCATATCAGCTACTTCAACTTCTGCCGTACGTTTGAAATCGCGACAGTCTAAGATCATTTCGTGAGCTACGGTTCCGTTTTTTCCGGTGTATAGAACATCGTAATGTCCTTTCAAACCAGCAGCGATGTAATTCGCATTTAAAATGGCAATTTCTGTTGATTCACGAAGTCCTTTTGCACCTAACATCTTGATGTAAGCGTAAGAAATTAATAGAATCAACGCACTTCCGAATGGAGCTGCAGAAATCGCATGGATTGCTTTTTCTCCTCCTGTTTTCACAATCGGACTACCAGGTAAGAAAGGAAGTAAGTGAGCAGCAACGCCGATTGGACCCATACCTGGACCACCACCACCATGTGGAATAGCGAATGTTTTGTGTAAGTTCAAGTGACAAACGTCAGCACCGATATTTCCTGGATTTGTTAATCCAACCTGTGCATTCATATTCGCACCGTCCATGTATACTTGTCCGCCGTTTTCGTGGATAATCGAAGTGATTTCACGAATACCTTCTTCGTATACACCATGTGTTGATGGATAGGTCACCATGATTCCAGCCAAGACATCTTTCAAGTCGATCGCAACGCGGCGTAGTTCCTCGATGTCAATGTTTCCATTTTCATCACAACCAGTCACAACCACTTCAAAACCAGCCATCACTGCGGAAGCAGGATTTGTTCCGTGAGCAGATGAAGGTATAATCATTTTCTTACGTTGCGTATCTCCATTTGATTCATGGAACGCTTTGATCACCATAAGTCCAGCGTATTCACCTTGTGCACCAGAGTTTGGTTGAAGGGAAACACCTGCAAATCCTGTGCTTTCAGATAAATCCAAAGACAACTGTTTAAACATCTCATGGTATCCTGCAGCTTGTTCAACTGGAGCAAACGGGTGTAAATTCGCGAATTGCGGATTGGTAATCGGCATTAATTCTGTCGCAGCATTCAACTTCATGGTACAAGAACCAAGAGGAATCATGCTGTGAACCAACGAAAGGTCTTTGTTTTCCAATCGCTTCAAATAACGCATCATTTGAGATTCAGAATGATGGCTGTTGAATACAGGATGACTTAAAACAGCATCTGTTCTTTTTAAATCGGAGGAAAGTTTCGATGTTCCTTCAGCTGCTTGAGCGTCGAAACATGCTAAAATAGCGGAAACATCTTCCATTGTATGTGGCTCGCCAAAACTGATGCTCAATTCTGAGTCAGAGATATAACGGAAGTTTAATTTTTGTGCCTCTGCTTTCGCACGAACACTTGAACCATCAACACCTTTGATCCAAAGGGTATCAAAGTAAGAATCTGTTCCTAATGTGATTCCTTTTGCTGCTAATCCAGCGGCTGTTTTCGTTGCTAAGTCATGTACGTGATTCGCGATAGCACGAATTCCATCTGGACCGTGGTAAACAGCGTACATACTTGCCATGACAGACAATAACGCTTGTGCTGTACAAATATTGGAAGTCGCTTTATCGCGTTTGATGTGTTGCTCTCTTGTTTGAAGCGCCATTCGCAATGCGAAATTGTCATCAGCATCTTTCGATACACCGATAATTCTTCCAGGTATATTTCGTTTGTAATCTTCCTTCGCTGCAAAGAACGCCGCGTGAGGTCCACCGTAACCCATTGGGACACCAAATCGTTGAGAAGATCCCAAGACAACATCTGCACCCATACTTCCTGGCGATTTTAATACCACCAATGAAAGAATATCTGCTGCAACTGCAACTTGAATTCCATGTCCTTTCAATTGCGCAATTTTCGCTGTCAAATCACGAACGTGTCCGTGCGCACTTGGATTTTGAATAAATGCACCAAAATATTCTGCAGATCCGTCAAATGAATCGATATTTCCTGTTACTAATTCAATTCCTAAGTTAATGGCACGACCCAACATGACATCAATGCTTTGCGGCAATGCGTCTTCTGCGACGAAAAATTTATTTTTCCCAGCTTGAACTTCTGCTCTTGAACGAGAGTTATAGAACATAATCATCGCTTCCGAAGCAGCTGTTCCTTCATCCAATAACGATGCATTGGCAATTTCCATTCCTGTTAAATCCAAAACCATTGTTTGGAAATTCAATAAAGCTTCCAGACGTCCTTGTGAAATCTCCGCTTGGTATGGCGTGTATGCCGTATACCATCCTGGATTTTCTAGCACATTTCTAAGGATGACACTTGGAACAATTGTTTCATGGTATCCTAAACCAATGAATGACTTAAACACTTGGTTTTTTGCAGCCAATTCTGAAACATGCTGTAAATATTCTTGTTCCGTCATCGCATCAGCGATTTTCAATTCTCCATCCAAACGAATTTGGGCAGGAATTGTGCGGTCAATCAATGTTGAAATCGAGTCGATGCCGATGGCAGCCAACATGGCTTTTTTCTCTGCTTCACTCGGTCCGATGTGTCTTCTAGAAAATGGTGTCATGAACGTTCTTTTTTGAGTGCACAAATATACAAAGCAAAAAAAGAATCGTCAATGAAATAGGGTGGAAGTTTTGAACCGAAATTTGGACTTATGAACCTTTTTCGAGCAAATATGTCCGGGCTCTTAATTTGGCATTTTCTTGAATGTCTTTCCAGAACAAATTCACATCGCCTACATGGAGGTTTTTCATGGTCCACGAAACCAATCCGAGATAGCTGCACGGACGCGAAATCCATACGGCTCCATCCATGACCGTTGTTTCAAAACAATGGCAAAATAAGTCATCATTGGAATATAAAAATCCAAGATGTTGGTCTTTTGTTGCTGTCCCAGAGATCTGCCACGTTACCGGATTGACAACCGCTTTTCCTTTGTACCAGCGACGGTAAGAATCTTGATCGACATTTTTCTTGAAGGTATTCCATGTAACGAATCCACCAGTTTGACTAGCTGAATTCATCAAGGGAATGCTTTTGAATTCATTTCGATAAATGCCAATTCCGGGAATATATGCCGCAACTAATTGTCCTCTCAGTTCTTTGTTGTCGAAAAAATCTTCCAAAATCATGCGCAAATGAGTACTGCCTTGGCTATGTCCGGCAAGAATGATTGGACGACCATGATTGTAATGATCTAAGTAATATTGAAACGCATTTTTGATGTCGGCATACGCAAAAAGCAAGGCTTCGCGTCCACCTTTATCAAGCAGTTCATACGAGCGAATGTGTGCTTGACGATAGAAAGGAACAAACATTCTTCCTGCTTCCGCCCATGCGCTTGCTTGGTATTTTACAGCCGTCCCCAAAACTTTTTGTTGCTGTTCTTGATCGCTTAATTCAACATTCCATCGCGTATCTTTTTTATCCAGCATTAAGGTTGGATAAACGTAAAACACATCCACCGAAGACCATAAACTCGTATCGTGAATTTGTCCAGTTAATTCCTTTGGATAGGATCCCGGTAAAACAGCCCAATTTTCTTTCGCAGAATAGTCGATTTGCTGTGAAAAACAATGACTTGTTGAAATGTTCCACAACAAAAAAAGCATTAACGTGAATTTGTCCATTAATTTTGTGCTTGATTAGACAATGCGACCCAAAAATACATACATTCTTGCTGTTTTTCTGTTTTCATGGACGGTGAATTTCGCTCAAGTGAAGGCGGATTCCATCAAATCGTGGAAATTGAGATCCCTCTATTCCCTGAGTGGAACACAATCTTCTTTCGTGAATTGGAATGCAGGTGGACGAAATAACATATCAATGATTGGTTCCATTGGTGCGAGTGCATACTACACACATGAGAATGTCAAATGGACCAATGACGCGAGTTTTGCCTTGGGTGGAATCAAGTACTTGGATAATATTTCCGGTGTTGGATTGCAGAAAACAGATGACCGTATTGACCTCGCTAGTACCTTCGGAATGCTCCTTTCCCAAGATTTCTTCTTAACGGTTGCTGCCGGATTCAAAACGCAAATGGTCAATGGATTCACCTATCCTAACGATTCTGTGGTTGTTTCTACCTTTATGGCTCCTGGATACTTGAACTTGGCCCTTGGTACAGATTTAAGAAAGGGTGATCAATTTTCCATATTCTTTTCTTCGGTTGCCTTTAAATCGACCTTCGTGATGGACGATTCTTTGTCCGCAGCTGGTGCATTCGGAGTGGAAAAGGGTGCGAAATTTCGTCAAGAATACGGTGCCTTCGTGAAAATGAAATGGAATAAAAATCTAGCGAAGAACATTGAGATGAGGTCCAAGCTAGAACTTTTTAGTAACTACTTAAATAATCCACAAAACATCGACGTCAACGCAGAACTGCTGTTTGTCTTTCGCGTGAATTCCTTGTTTTCTGCTACGGCTCAATGGAATTTAGTTTACGACGACGACATCAAAATCCGCGATATTTACGGGAATGTGGGTCCGCGCACACAGTTTAAATCCGTTCTTGGGATTGGTATTTCGTATAAATTGGAAAACAATTAAACTTTTCTCGGCTCATCAACGCTTTGTTTGATTGTGTATAACTACCGTTTCAACTGTTCAAAAATCAACTTGTTAGCTCCTTATAAGAGCCCTAACTTTGCGTTATGCGCATCGGAATTCTTCTTAGTGTCCTGTTTTTGTCTTTGTCCAGCTATGGACAATTAAAAGCCATTCATAATCAGGCAGACTATCCTTTTTTGTTGCATTTACCTGCCGATAGCATCCTGAAAAACAATCCTCCCGTGCTGATTTTTCTTCACGGAAGAAGTCTTTCTGGAAATAACTTGGAGATGGTGAAAAAATACGGCATCATCCACGAAATAGAAAAAGGCAGAGAGATTCCAGCGATTGTCCTTGCGCCACAAGTTCCTGCCGGGAAATCTTGGGAACCGGAAAAAGTGCTTTCCGTTCTTCGTTTTGCACAAGAACATTTTCAAACGGATACCAATCGTGTGTACGTTACTGGAATGAGTCTTGGAGCTTATGGGACCTTAGATTTTGCAGGTGAGTATCCTGAAATTGTTACTGCTGCGGTGGCTCTTTGTGGTGGTGGAAATACGAGAAATGGCTGTAATCTTTCCACGATTCCAGTGTGGATTCAGCACGGAAATCGAGATAGTGCAGTTCCGATTAGTGAATCTGAAAAAATGGTGCGTTCCATTCGTGCTTGTAATGGTGGGGAAAATTTAAAGTATACAGTCGTTCCTGGGGCTAATCACGGTGACTTAGAACGCGTATTTCGCACTGACGAATTGTACGATTGGCTATTTCAATTTAGTAAGGATCCTCAGAAGTAATTACGAAAACCAAATGTCGTTGATGAGCTGGCATTTCGCCTCTTTGTTCACGCGATCAATAATGATCTGTTTCCCATTCAACAGTTCTTCTCGCATCACCGATGAATCGATTTTCAAATACAAGGTTTGATGCTTAATGTGAATTTCTTTTGTGCGATGTGCCACCGCCGGACCCATTAGTTCTGGCCAAGCAGCAATAATATCGTATTCCTTCATTTTCCCTTCCAAAGAATAGGCTTTCAAGAATTTATCGATGAGGTCCTTTAATGGTTCCTCGTCCGAACTTCGTCTGTTGTCTTCGCGCATGGAATAATGTTAGGATAAAATCAAGGAAAGTTGTTGGTCATTCACTTGAAAAAGTCTCTTTTCGGTATGAATAGAGTCAAAAAGTTGCTTCATCCGCGCTGGATCTGAATCCGTGACAATGACTTGTCCGAAATAATCAGCGGTGACTAAATCAATCAACCGTTGTACTCGTTCATTATCCAACTTATCGAAAATATCATCTAGCAATAAAACGGGTTTGAGTCCCTTGTGTTGCTTCATCCAGTCATATTGTGCCAAACGCAGGGCAATAACAAACGATTTCTGCTGTCCCTGTGAACCGAATTTTTTTACTGGATGGTTTTTAATGCTAAAAATCAAGTCGTCCTTGTGGATTCCAGCATTCGAATACTGTGTTGCCGCATCTTTTTTAGCATAGTCCTTTAATAATTCAGCGAAAGGTTTTTCGTTGAGTTGAGAACGGTATTCAAGTGCAACATCTTCCGAATCTAGACCGATTTCAGTATAGAAACGCTTGAAAACAGGAATGAATTCCGCTAAAAATTCCTTGCGCTTTTCATGAATGTAATTTCCACATGGAACCAATTGTTCGTTCCACACTTCGATTGAATCAACATCAAATAATCGGTGCTCAAACATGTTCTTCAACAAGGCATTTCGCTGCTCCAAGATTTTGTGATATCGTTGAATTTCTTCCAAATAAACTTTGTCCAATTGAGATAAAATGCCATCCATCCATTTACGGCGCATTTCAGATCCATCAGCAATTAAATCTCCATCGTAGGGAGAAATGAAGACTACTGGAAATTTACCAATGTGATCAGCGAGTTTTTCGTATTCCTTTTTATTGAGTTTCACTGTTTTTTTGCCGCCATTTTTTAGCGCACAGTGAACATTTTGTTCTTGATTGTCTAAATGCCATTTACCTTGAATGGAAAAAAATGCTTGATCGAAACGAATGTTCTGACGGTCAATCGCATTCAAATAGGACTTGCACATGCTGAGGTAATAAACCGCATCGAGAATATTTGTTTTCCCACTTCCGTTTTGTCCAACTAAACCATTAATTCCTGGACAAAGATCGACTTCGACGTCTTCGTAATTTTTGAAATTGATGAGGTGTAATTGTGCTAAAAACATGTGTGTCAAAGGTAACATTTATTTCGCGAATCGAACGGAAATCCTTCCTTGCGTAACAAGAGATACGTTCTCGAATAACTATTCTATTATCTTTGTTGAAAATTCAATAGTTATGTCAAACGCTTTTTTTAAAACCCCAATTGCCATCAACGAACCAGTAAAAGCATACGCTCCTGGAACGGCAGAAACGAATTCATTAATTCAAACATACAAAGACATGTGGAGTCAAGCTCCAATTGATGTCCCGATGTATATTGGTGGAAAAGAAGTTCGTACGAACACGAAAAAAGCGATGACAGCTCCGCATGACCACGCACACGTACTTGGACATTTCAATGTGGGTGATGCAAGTCATGTAACCGCTGCGATTGAATCCGCTTTAGAGGCAAAGAAAGCATGGGCTGAACTTCCTTGGGAAGAACGCGCAGCAATTTTCTTGAAAGCCGCTGATTTATTAGCGGGACCTTTCCGTAACCGAATGAATGCAGCAACAATGTTGGCTCAATCGAAAAATGTCATGCAGGCAGAAATTGATGCGGCGTGTGAGTTAATCGACTTTTTCCGCTTCAATGTACAATACATGACGCAGATTTATAAAGAACAACCCGAATCATTGCCAGGGATGTGGAACCGCTTGGAATACCGTCCGTTGGAGGGATTCGTTTTCGCCATCACACCCTTTAACTTTACGTCGATTGCAGCGAATTTATGTGCTGCTCCAGCGATGATGGGAAATGTGGTTGTATGGAAACCAGCTGATTCGCAAGTGTATTCTGCACAAGTAATCATGGACTTATTCAAAGCTGCTGGCGTTCCAGACGGAGTCATTAACATGATCACAGTGGATGGTCCAGTGGCTGGAGATATCGTTTTCAAACACAGAGATTTCGCAGGACTTCATTTCACAGGATCAACGGGGGTTTTCCGTCACTTGTGGAAAGAAATTGGCACCAACCTAGATCGTTACCGTACATATCCACGTATTGTTGGAGAAACAGGAGGAAAGGATTTCATCATGGTACATAAATCAGCAAATGCTGCAGAAGTGGCAACGGCAATGTCCCGCGGAGCTTTTGAATTCCAAGGACAAAAATGTTCAGCTGCCTCTCGTGCATATGTGCCTTCAAACATTTGGCCGGAAGTGAAACGCATCTTCACCGAACAAGTGAACTCGTTCAAAATGGGAACACCTGAAGATACAAGCAACTTTGTCAATGCAGTGATTGATGAAAGAGCTTTCGATAAAATTGCTGGATTCATCGATTATTGTAAAGGACAAAGTGATGCAGAAATCATTACTGGTGGATCTTACGATAAATCTAAAGGATACTTCATTGAACCAACGACGGTGGTGACATCCAATCCGAAATTCCGCACGATGTGTGAAGAAATCTTTGGTCCAGTCTTGACGGTATTTGTGTACGATGAAAACAAATTTGAAGAAACCTTGGAAATGTTAGATTCTACCTCAGAATACGCCTTGACAGGATCGATTATTTCTAACGATCGTTATGCGATTCAATTAGCCACTAAAAAATTGGTGAACGCAGCCGGGAATTTCTACATCAACGACAAACCAACAGGAGCGGTTGTTGGACAACAACCTTTCGGTGGAGCAAGAGGTTCAGGGACAAACGACAAAGCAGGCGCAGCAATGAACTTACTTCGTTGGTCTTCTGCGAGAACAATCAAAGAAACATTTGTACCGCCAACAGATTATAAATACCCGTTTTTAG
The DNA here is from genome assembly GCA_017983465.1 of Crocinitomicaceae bacterium. Classification (GTDB taxonomy): domain Bacteria; phylum Bacteroidota; class Bacteroidia; order Flavobacteriales_D; family Crocinitomicaceae; genus UBA952. The sequence continues at coordinate 42,391 of JAGOBK010000005.1, read as the reverse complement.
GATAATATGCGTCGACTTTCATTACTTTTTGGTACGCTGTTTCTTGTTGTCGTTCAGTTGAATGCACAATGGAAATGGACGCTACACGCGGAAACAGGATTGAACAAACAGGATGTTTCTGCTGTGTCAAATTTGGTTCAGCAAAATGAATTGGACCCAAAAGTATATTGGAAGTTTGCCGCTAGTGGTGGTGTGGAACTCAGTTACACGATGTTGAAATTCGCGACAGTTTTCTCGGGACTCGGTTACGTAAAGACAAACGGACGCTATGTTACCTCGCAAAATGAATATAATCCGGATGGAAGTTTATTGGCGACGTACACCAGCGATAAGTTGACAACCGCTGACATGATTTCCATCCCTCTTGGACTTCAATTGAACGCATGGAAATTACACGTCGGAGGTGGAATTGAATGCCGTTACAGAGTAGCAGGAAGCATGACCACCGATTATTCATCCATCGCAGCTTTTGCCTCGAATAGTACAAATTTAGGTACGGTTGTGAGTGAGAATACCAATGCAAAACTAGACTATGGTTATTTTGCATACGCATCTTTCAACTTCACCAAACGCTTTGGATGTAAAATATCCTATTATGAAGGTCAACGTGATCTGAGCAATGGAAATGAATTTGGTGCGTGGAAAGAATGGGCGCAAAATGTCGGAAATTCTATTTTCTCCTTGAATAACAAGCAGATGACACTTGGTGTTTACCTGAAAATCAATTAATAGTTTCCATGATTAAGTTATTTGCAGTCGTTTTCACCTTGAGTTATGCATTTTTTCCATTTAAAGAGCAGGCTTCAAAAGACACCTTCGATTTAACGGTGAAGGTGACTTCGATACAACATAATAAAGGACTGATTGAATTTGCGTTGTATAAAAATCCTGCCGTTTTTACCCAGTCGGGAAAAACCCATCGTCTCGCTCGCTTGGATGCAAAGTCTCCAGAAGTAAAATTTCAATTCACAGATTTAGAGGCTACGAACTACGCCATTGTCGTTTACCACGATGATAACAGCAATAAAATTTGCGACAAAAATTTCTTTGGAATTCCTACGGAAGCATATGCTTTTTCAAATAACATGCGTCCAAAGTTGTCAGCTCCTAGTTTCGAAGAATGTTCGGTGAAATTGGACAAAGACAAAGCAATCTCCATTAAAATGGTTTACTAAGAAAGCAATTTCGCAAGTATTCCTTCCACTTGAATGAGCAATGGATGACTGCCGTCATTTTCGATGCAAAGATTTGTCAATGCACGTTTTTGCTCATCTGTCCATTGACTTTGGATGCGCTGTTCTACACTTGATTTATCACATAAATCCCGAAGCATGACGCGCTCAATACGCTGTGAAATCGGTGCGCAAACCAAAACAACAGAGTCAAACTGTTTGTATGCTCCTGTTTCAAATAGAATAGCTGCTTCGTTAAAAATCAAGGGACTCGTTTGTTTGGACGCCCAAACTTCAAAGTCATTTCTCACGACTGGATGAATGATTTCATTGACTTTTAGCCTCAAATCAGGATTCGAGAAAATACATTCACTAAGATATGGACGATTGAGTTGTCCGTCCTCGTAGGCTTTGTCTCCACACAGTAAAATGAGTTGGGAACGAATAAACTCGTTATGATCACATAATTCCTTGGATCGTAGATCAGAATAATAGATAGGGTAGGACATCGCCTCGAGCATACGAGCGATGGTGGTTTTGCCGGATCCAATTCCTCCTGTTAATCCAATGCGTTTTATCATGCTTCGAAATTAAACAAAAATTAATTGTCGTACTTTTGTTCAATGTCGAAAAAAGATTGGTTTGTAGATTGGTTTGATACGAGTTATTATCATTTACTCTATCAAAATCGTGATGAACAAGAAGCGGAACGGTTTATTAAAAACCTGATGAGCTTCCTAGACCTTCCTGTCGAATCCAAGTTGTTAGACTTAGCTTGCGGAAAGGGGCGCCACGCGAAATTTCTAAGTGAATTCGATCACCACGTAATGGGTGTTGATCTTTCTCCGAATAGTATCGAGCAAGCAAGCGAATTTGCGCACGAAAAGCTGCGCTTCCAAACTCATGACATGCGTGAGGTGCTCGAAAATGAACAATTTGATGTCATTTTCAACCTCTTCACAAGCTTTGGTTATTTCGATGATGAAACGGAAAATAAGCGCATGTGTCAATCCATTTCGAAGATGTTATTGCCTGGTGGAAAGCTACTCATCGATTTTATGAATGCAACAAAAGTCATTCAAAATTTGGTTCTAACGGAAACAAAAATAATCGATGGCATCACCTTTCAAATTTCACGTAACTACGACGGTCAACACATCTATAAACACATTGAAGTGACCGAAGGAACGCACGTAAGTCATTATATGGAGCGTGTGCAAGCACTAAAAATATCAGATTTTCGTTCTTTATTGGAAACACATTTTGAAATAATACATACATTTGGTTCATACGATTTGACACCTTTTGAGGAGGGAAGTTCGGATCGATTAATCCTGTTAACACGCTTAAAATAATGAATATCTCCCTCGTTTTTGTTGGACTCATAGCCTCGGTGATTTTAGGAGGAATGGTCGTAACGTACCTAAATGCAACGAATAAAAGCCAATTTATTAAACTTGCTTTGGCGTTTAGCGGTGGATTCTTATTAGCAATCATCTTCCAACACCTTATTCCAGATATTTATGCTGATGGACAAGCGAAAATGGGGATTTTCATTCTCATTGGTTTCTTAGTTCAATTGATACTAGAGTATTTCTCAGGGGGAATTGAACACGGACACGTTCACGTACACAAGGGACAACCATTGCCGTGGGTCTTGTTTATTTCATTATCGATACACTCCGTCATTGAAGGAATTCCATTGGGAAATGAGTATATGGGAATTGTCAATACACATGAACACGCTCATGGATCACTTTTTTGGGGAATTATCTTTCATCAAGTTCCGGTAGCTATAGCTCTAATGACCTTATTAATCAACACGAAGTTAAGTCAGTTGCAGTCTTGGCTGATCCTTCTTTTATTTGCGGTAATGACGCCATTAGGAGTACTTCTTGGATTCAATGTTTCGCCGGCAGAATTAGGTCTTGACGTTCACGTGATTTTGGCGGTTGTTGTCGGAATGTTTTTACATATTTCCACAACCATTATTTTCGAAACCACAGAGAACCATAAATTCAACCTTATGAAATTAATGAGCATTGTTGTCGGATGTGGTTTAGCGATGATCATGTATTAACACTTGTGCGAAATTAGCTTATAAAAAAAGCCCCTGGCAGTATTGTCAGGGGCTTTTTTTATGTGCTTTTGTTACTTAGAATGGTAAGTCATCATCGTCTTCAGCTGCCGTAATTGGACTGCTTGGTGTTGATGCTGGTGCGTTTCCTAAAGACATCGCTGATGGCCCGCCAGCTGGCATTCCTGCACCTTGTCCTGGACGTTCAATTCTCCAAGCTTCAATCGTGTTAAAGTACTTAATTTCACCTTGAGGACTTGTCCACTCACGTCCACGTAGGTTGAAAGAAACCTCCACTTGGTCGTTCACATTGTAGCTGTCTAACATGCTACATTTGTCCTGTGTTGCTTGAAACATAATGTCTTGTGGATACATTGAAGTTGTATCTGTCACAACAAATTCTCTTTTAGCAAATTTCTCTGTGACTTGTTGTGTTGGTTGGATAACCTTAATGGTTCCGGTGAATTTAAACATTGAATTATAATTTAATTGTTAAATGCTAATAAAGTAAGCCAAGCTTCTTCTAATTTATTTTCGCTTAAAAGTGCTTTTGCTTTTTGGTGAAGTTGTGCTTCGAGTTCGACAGCGTCGTTTTCTAAAGATACAAATAATTCGCTTAATTCAATCAGCTTATATTCATTTACATCTGTTTCATTTGGCAATTCTTCTATTCCAGCTAATTGTCCAAGGTCGTTTCCGCTGAGAACACGACTGTTTCTGATATCGATTGGCAGGACATCAAAACCAATTCCACACGTAGTAATAGGCTTTTTAATTTCGAACATCGATTTTTCATCTGCTCGCACATACCAATCGCCGCCCATTCGCGAAACCAAATCAATTTTATGTTGATCTATTAGTCCTTTTTCATCGATGAGGTCCTCACGCACATGCATGCGCAAGACTTCACAAATGATTAAGTTTCCTGCGCCACCTTCGTGTCCAAGTTCCTTCACTTCGTTTACACGACATTCGAACTGAACAGGTGCCTCCGCTACTCGAAAAGGTTTAATGGTTTCCGATGGAATAGGCGTTAATCCTGATTTTTCAAATTCACTAATTCCAGGAGAATATGGTGAACTTGCCAAACTCATTTGATGAACAATTTCGAAATTGACAACGTTAATCACCACTTCCGGAAGCTCTTTCACATTTTTGTAGGTATCCTTCGTTTCATTTGTTCTCCCAGAACGAGCAGGTGAAAAAATTAAAATCGGTGGATTCGCACTGAAAACATTGAAAAAACTAAACGGTGCTAGATTTGCTTGTCCTGCAGCATTCATCGTTGATGCAAATGCAATAGGCCTTGGACCTATAGAACCAAGCAGCAACTGATGAAGTCGCTGTACCGAAATTTCTTGTGGATTAAATGTGATCATATCTAAATCAAAATTACTTTTTTCTTCCCTTCCTTTACCGGTAATTTTTCAGTAGTTATTCACAGATTTCAGCCTGCTTTTCATACTTTTACAGGAGAATCCAACTATGCTTAAGACTACTTTTCTTTTCTGTTTCATTTTGTTTACTTCTTTCGTTAACGCACAGAACAAAAAAGATGTGCACGGTAAACGAACGGGAAAATGGGTCTACACCGGTGCAGATAAACCAAATTCTGGCATCGCTAAAACCGGAAAAGTAGAGGAGGGAATGTACGTTTCGGGTAGAAAGGAAGGAATTTGGACAAAGTACCACATGGATGGGAAAACCCCAAAATTAAAAGGAAATTATTCCAATAATCGTCCCGAAGGATCGTTCACACGCTTTTATCCCAACGGACATATCATGGAACAAGGTAGTTTCGGTAAGAATGGCTACAAAGGGAACCTGGTTCGCTACTTTGAAAATGGAATCCCCTCGTATAAAGCCTTGTACAACAACGTTGGACAAGAAACAGGGAAGGTGCAGTATTTTCATGAAAACGGGAAACTCGCGCTGGAATATTCGATGAAAAATGGAATTTTAACGGGGAAAGTGAATCGTTATAATTTCCAAGGAAACCTGATCGAGTCGTTTGAGGTATCGGCATCCGGCGCACTGACAAATAAGAAGAACTTTTCAAACCTGCCTCAGCCAAAACCACCTGTTTCAAGCATGGAATCGGTCATTTATCCCCCAAGAATTGCCAATCCTAGGATGAAAGGATTGAAATTCGTGACGAATGGCTACAACAAAGTCTACAACGACAACGATGAAATTTGGATGGAAGGCGAATTTAAAAATGGACAGCTCTGGGATGGAAAAGTCTATGACTATGACGCCGATGGAATCCTCCAAAAAGTGCGAATCTTCAAGGCAGGACGCTATCATTCCGATGGACAGTTATAAGATTCCAAAGGAATCATTAATTTTACACCCAAATTAAATAGTATGAAAGCATATGTATTTCCCGGACAAGGTGCACAGTTCACCGGAATGGGTAAAGATTTATATGAACATTCAGATTTAGCGAAATCAATGTTCCAAAAAGCAAATGAAATTCTTGGATTCGATATCCAAAAAATCATGTTCGAAGGAAGTGAAGAGGAGTTGAAACAAACGAAAGTAACGCAACCTGCGATCTTTTTGCATTCGACAATTTTAGCTGCATGCCTAGGTGATTCATTTCAACCGGCAATGGTTGCTGGACACTCATTGGGTGAGTTTTCTGCTCTTGTGGCAAACAAAACATTGAGTTTCGAAGATGGACTTCGCTTGGTTTCTCAACGTGCACTTGCCATGCAAAAAGCATGTGAAATGCAACCGTCTACCATGGCCGCAATCTTAGGTTTAGAAGATGATGTAGTGGAAAAAATCTGTTCCGAAATCGATGGGGTAGTTGTTCCAGCTAACTATAATTGTCCTGGACAATTAGTCATCTCTGGCGCCATTCCTGCAGTGGAAGAAGCTTGCGCTAAATTGACTGAAGCGGGAGCGAAAAGAGCAATGATGCTACAAGTTGGAGGAGCCTTTCATTCACCGTTGATGGAACCAGCGCGCGAAGAACTCGCAGCGGCAATCGAAGCGACACATTTTTCACAGCCAATGTGTCCTGTTTATCAGAATGTGAACGCTAAAGCAGTTTCGGATCCATCTGAAATCAAACAAAACTTGGTCTTGCAATTAACAGGAGCAGTAAAATGGACTCAAATCATGAACAACATGCTTGCTGATGGATGTGCTGAAGTAGTTGAAGTTGGTCCGGGTAAAGTTTTACAAGGACTTTTCAAGAAAGTAAACCGCGAATTAGCAACAAGTAGTGCAACAATTGTTGAATAATACCGAAACAAAATAGTCGAAGGCTCACAGCAATGTGGGCCTTTTTTTTTGCCTTTTATGGAATTTCATGAAAGTGCACATCTCATAAGAAATCCAAAAACAAAAAGCTATGAAAAGTTGGTTCGCAGTGTGGATGCTTGTTTTAGCAGGAAACACAATTGCTCAGTCAGTAACAGGTGACATCATCGGAAAAGTGATGAATTTTAATGACGATAAACCCTTGCCCAATGCACGTGCAGTAGTGGAAGATCAGGATAAAAAATATTATGCGATGACCGATGCTGATGGTCGCTTCCGAATCTCAAGTGTACCAGTTGGAAAATACACGATGTACATCGTATTCAAAGCCGATTCCTTGAAAGGGATTCCGGTGGATGTTCCTATCGAAGCGTATTGCAATCTTGGAACGATTTTAATGAACACAAACGCTGTTCAAACCATGAAAGCAGTTCCTGTTGGAACACGCATTCGTCTAATTTATGGTGAATTACCAGTAAAGGAATTAACTTCCAAGGATTTGGTGCACAACGCAAATAAATTCGATATTAAAACACTGGCTACTTCTATGTCCTCTGAAATTAAAGTGGATGACGACGGACAATTGATGTTCCGCGGTGCGCGAAAAGGAGATATGATTTATATCTTAGACGGAATCAAAAGCAATGAAGTATATAGTGTTCCAAGTTGTTCCATTAATCGAATGATGGTTTATACGGGTGGACTTCCAGCTAAATACGGAGACACACTTGGTGGAGCGATTGTCGTTGAAACAAAAAGTTACTTCGATTTGTACCGTGCGTACATGTCCAACCAAGAATAAAAGCGAAAAGTTAATGGAGAAGGCGACAGAAATGTCGCCTTTTTTGTTGGAATTATTTTTCGGTCAAAGATGGATAAACAATCTCCCATAGAAACAATCCATGGGCGGGAACGGAAACCGCTGCTTCACCTCGGTCTTTTGCATCGATAATGGAGTCGATGTCTTCACTGTTTAATTTTCCCAGTCCAACTTCAATGAGGGTGCCAACAATCGCTCGGACCATGTTTCGTAAAAAACGATTGGCAGAAATTTCAAAGTACCATTGATCCTCGCTTTGAATCCATTCCGCATGAAAAACAGTGCAAATGTTCGTCTTTACATCGGTATGTAATTTTGAAAAGGACCCAAAGTCTTTGGTTCCCAACAGACGCTGAGCTGCTGCATTCATCGCTAAAAAGTCTAATTGCTGCGGAAAATACCAACTTTGATCCTGTTGAAATGGATCTTTCTGTTGATGAATGAAATAGCGATAGGTACGTTTCTCTGCATCAAAGCGTGCATGAAGTTCCGCTGAAACTCGATGTGCCCGAAAGGCACTGATATCCGGGGGCAGCATACGGTTCAACTTAAAACACAGTTGTTCCTCTTCCCATTCTTGTGGAAGGTCTACGTGAAAATAATATGATTTCGCATGGACGCCTGCATCCGTTCTCCCGCATCCGACGATAGGAACGGAAGTATTTCCAAACAACTTTGAAAAACAGCGTTCAATCGTCTCCTGAACGCTTGGCGCATTCGGTTGAGACTGCCAGCCATGATAGGCCGTACCTCGGTAAGCAATTTGGACAAAATAACGTTGCATAAAGAAGCCACCAAGTTACAAAACATTGGTGGCTCCTCAAGGCACTTCATAAAATTTATTCTAAGTAAAGCTGAATCCCGTATTGGGAATCCACGCTATAGTCGAAGGTGATGGTCTGGGATCCTAAAATTCCTTTGAGGAAACTCCAGGTGATTATCCCCGTTTTTTCATCTACTTTACCATCCACCAAATCTCCTCGTTTTACTTTGATGTCCTCTTGATTGGATACAGGGAACTGGTCCTTCACAATCAACGGAATCATTGCGCCACCGTTATTTTTAATCTTAATTTCCCAAGTCACATCGAATTTTTGACGTGATCCGATTGTTTTAATCTTTGATTTTTCTTTCACACGTGTACGCTCGACACTGATTTTACTGTCTTTTCCGAAGGAGAACGAGAGGGTGTCTTTGGTTGAATTTACATCTAAATACGATTTCCCCATGAAGGTACCGTCAAAGTAAATATTGGACTCACCGCTCAATAAATTCAATTTCTCCCATCCAACAACCTGTGCGGATAAATACACACTTGGATCAATTTTCGGAACAACGTGGTATTCATAGGACGCAGGTAATTCATGCGTCGCAATACTCACTCGGTGGTCCATGCCATCCGAAGGAATGGACATTTTGGACTGAATCGCATACTCCACGCGCAAGTCTTTTTTAGTGATGGTCGTTGCAACAGCATTTGCTTTATATCCAGCAGGTTCGTTTTTGAACTCCATTTTGCGTTTTCTTCCAATTTGCACCCCTGGTACAGATCGCATCATATCCGCAGATCTTACAGGCATGCGTGAAATGTCTTGTCTTGTAATGGTATTTGATTCCGAAGTAACCTGAATACCATCAATATAATAATCAGCGTCTTCTGATCTTGCCCCGCGAATCTGGACTTCTTGTAAAACAACTTCCTGCGGTTCTAAGAAGAATTTCAAGTAGGTAGAGGTAATTTGAAGTTGAACTGCAGTATATCCAACATAACTTGCCGTCACGTAATTTTCTCCTTTTGGAATAATCATTTCAAATTTCCCATCGAAGTCTGTAATAACGCCACCTACAGTGTTCGAAAATTGAACCTTTGCAAAGGGCATTGCCTCTCCGGTGGATGCATCGATTACTTCTCCTCTTAACTTCTCTCCCGCGTAAACGACTTGAGGTAGAGTTCTTGTCGTTTGCGTTTTTTGCTGTGGATAATTGTTGTAGTAGATAATCCACGGTTGCAAGGTTGGTTCTTGCGCATTTTCATAAGGATCATTCGTGGATAAAACCAGGTCTACATTTTTCCATTCGATTCCTGTGGTTTGACTCACATTCGCTTTTGCCTCCAAGCGTACAGGTTTCCCGATGCCATCGCTGCGCATGTCGTAATAAGCTTTCCATGTTGCGTTAGGACTAATGTAATTGAATTGAAATCCAGCTGTACACGATTTGTTCACATCGACTTCAACCACTACTTCAGAATAATTGATGACTGGTTTCGAGCGCTGACTAATGATCTCTTGCTCGATTTGATTCATTTTCTTTTGAAGGTCCTCCAATTCAGCATAGATAGCAGTCTCACGCGTGATGACTTCTGTTAGTTTGGTATGCATGAACAAGTACGCTTCCTTCAATTCGGTGATTTTTAATCCTTGGTCTTGTCCTTTTAAATCGCGGTTTTGAAGCAATAGGTTTTTATCCATCTCCAAAATCACGTATTCATCGCGCAGGGCTTGATCTTTTTTATACAGCAAGTCCTTCTTTGCGTTTAAAGCATGAATTTCTTCATTGCTAATTTTTAAGTCCTCGTAGTTTTTTCGCGTTCGAACGGATAGAATCGTCACGTCACCTTGTGCTTTTACTTGGACTGTATTTGGATCCACAAAATCTGTCAACTTTTGAAAAACGATGTCCTGTCTACCTATTTGAAGGTCCAATTTCGCTTCATGTTGAACTTGTGCTCCTGTGAAAAATACGGTCACCTTTTTGATAGGCGCAACAGAACTGATTTCTTTTTGTGCGTTTGCACTAAGAAAACTGCATCCTAACAGGATACTTGCAATGATTTTTTTCATAATTCGATCTTATATTCGTGTATGTAGATGCGCATACAACGGTGATTCCACAAGGTTCAGTTATTTCATAAATGGAAAAGACTTCCCATTTAAATCCATTTGGAAAATATTGTAATTAAAAAGCCCGTCTAATTCACTGATTCCAGCCATCACAGCTTTTCTTAATGTAGGATAATATTGAAAGTGTGTGTCGTCATTCACCGTATTAAATGACGCGCCCAAGTTTACCGGTGTGGACCATTGATTTCCATTTCTTTTGCAGAAATACACATCGTAGCCTCCCATTCCGGGCAATGCATCTGAGCTGAAGAACAATAAACTTCCATCTTCGGTGATGAATGGTGTTGTTTCGCGTCCGCTTGTATTGATGAAATCCGGCAAAGCAAGTGCGCTTTCTCCCCAAACACCATTTGTTTCTGTTGCCACAAATAAATCGGTCAAACTTTTTTCTGCACGACGATCAGACACGAAGTAAAGTTCTCGTTTATAGGTGTATTCATCCAACATAAATGTATCAGACATACAAGCGGATCCATCGAAGAAACTCGTATTTACACCTGGAATTTTAATCATTTTTTGTTCATCCCATGCGAATGCTTTTTCAGCCGTTAATTCGAAAATCTCTGAACTTTCCGTTGTTTTTTCTTTGGAAGCAGAAGTGTTTAAGGTCCCATAAGCATGCAAACCATCTGATAACACACAATTTAAGGCGTCAAATCCTTCGGTATTCCAATCTTGGTCTTCTGAGTAAGTGATTTTGTATGTTTTCGTTGTGTCATTCCAATAGGAAAAATAGATGTCTTCAAAATAACTTTGGTCTTCCGGATTCATGTTGTCACCTTCAGCATCTGGATTCTTTGCGGTAAAATAAAGTGCTTGTCCACCTTGTGTTAAAATCGGTGCATACTCATCATACTTTGTGTTGATTTCTGCAAAAGGTTTTCGAAGGGAAAGCACTCCTTTTTCCTGTTCTTTTTTAGCAAAATTACATTGTTCAATGAGTGCTGGGATATTGTATTCCTTGGCTAATTTCTCCCCAATGATTTTCGCACAATTGGTGTAGTGCACAATGGCAGAATCAAGGTGATTCAAATTATGGTGTATCTGTCCCGCAAGTAACTCTAAATCACTGCTTAATTTTTTATCATTGATTTTCAATGCTTCTGTTACGTGTATTTCAGCATCATAAAAGTTTTTAAAGTCATATTCCACACTTGACAAGTAATACAAGTTTTTGGCAGAGTTCGGACTTAATACATTCGCTTGTTTGAAATTCATATAGGCATCACTCGAATATCCGATGTTGTAAAGCTCAATGCCATTTTCTAGAATTCGGGTTGCTTTTAGTTGATCTTTTAATTTAACATCTGTTTGCGTAAATGAACGGAACGCGAACATGGTAAAAACTCCGATTACAAGTATTTTCATGGTATGTATTTTACACAAAATAAAGAAATCTTCCGTCATCAACGATAGGCTTATCTCCTTGTTCTCAGCGCACGATTGTTAAAAACTCATGTCGATGAATCCGACAGTCGATGCTGCTGTGAATTATGCAAACATTCAGTAGTTTAATGTACTTTTGCTCACAATAATTTTTATATGCGTAAAATTTGGCAATCAAAATGGTTCCGTTATCCATTTTGGACAATCGTTTTTTGTTTTGCAGCAATTGGATTCTTCCTTTCTGCATCCTTTGTTGCGATTAAGTTTCGACTCACCGATGAAAAGGGAAGTGTGGATGCGAATAATCGGTATTTCGAGGGGATGGAGGACAAATACAACCAAGCCTATAAATTGAATTCGGAACAACTCAAAGCCTTGCATTTTGAGTCCTTAGACCGCATTTTATTACTCAAGAAATTTCACCCTAAAAATGCTCAGTATATCCTTGACGCATGGAAAGCTTCGAATAATGAAGTGGAGGTAAAACGAATGATTGATGCCGTGGACATTCAATTGAAATCCAATCGCGCATACCAACAACAATTGCGTCAATTAAAACGTAAAAAACAACAGAAAGAATCGGGAAATACACTCAGTGCTTTCGAATGGATGAATATCCAAGAATGGTCTGATTTTAAAATTGCCGTGGCAAAGGATGTTCGTTTGGTGGATAGTGTCGCTCAGCAAACAGGTGTTGAAGGACGATTAATTGTATCGTGTTTGGTAGGTGAGCAAATTCGCTTGTTTAATTCTGATCGCGAAGCATATAAAAAGTGGATTAGTCCACTTAAAATACTTTCTGTTGAATCGATGTTCTCTTTTGGTGTAACTGGGATCAAAGAGCATACAGCCATTCAAATTGAAGAACATCTGAAGAATCCCAAAAGCGTCTATTATCTTGGAGAAAAATACGAGCATTTGTTGGATTTTAAATCAAATAATCCATCCGCAGAACGCATCAGCAGATTAACAGATTTTCATAATCACTATTATTCTTACTTATACGCAGCAATCTTTTTGAAACAAGTGAAAATGCAATGGGAACGTTCTGGATTTCCAATCGACCATCGACCAGAAATTCTCGTAACTTTATTCAACGTCGGATATCCCCAATCCATTCCAAAAGCACATCCAAAAGTGGGAGGATCTACGATAAAAATCAAAGAGAAAGCCTACACTTTCGGGGCTGTAGCCTACCAGTTTTATTATTCTGGTGAACTTTTTGATCTTTTCCCGTTTGAAAAAAGAAAATTTGACTGGCAAGAAATCGCTTTAAGATGAACATGAAATCACTTTTTTTTCTGTTGTTGTCCATTTGCTTACTATCCTCTTGTGATGGTGGAAAGGCAAGTGCGCAGGATACTGTTGTCGACTACTCCAATTGGACAACCTTAACCAAAGGAATGGAATACCGAGAAATAACGGCTCCAATAAAATCACCAATCGGAGATTCAAAGATTTCTATCTTAAGAATGGAAAGATCGATCTTTGATTTCAATATTTTTAGTGCAACGAAGTTTGACAGTGTTCCGCGTGATTTACATTCCTGGGCTGATACATTTGATTTAAATGTGGTGTTCAATGCAGGAATGTATAATTTATCCAAACCCTTGAAAAGTCGTGCATATTTGAAAGCGGGAGATCACATTAACAATGGAACGGTGATTGAAAATTTCAATTTGATGATGGCGATGGGGCCAACTGTGAAAAAGCGTGACAATGTGGAAATATTGGATTTAACCTGTGAGAATTTCAATGAAATGAACAGTGAATTCAGATCCTATGCACAAGGATTACGGATGATCGATTGCAATGGAAGTCCCATGTATTGGAAAAAGAAAATTCAATCGTGTAGCATGCTCATTGCTGCGGAAGGGGAGGATGGAAGATTTTACCTCATTTTCTGCCGTTCGCCATATACCCATAATCAGATGATTGAATTTATGGTTGGAATGCCATATAAATTACGCAATGCGATTTACCTCGAGGGTGGACCCGAAACAAGTTTGTTAATTGATGTAAATGGTCATTGCATCGAAAAAGTTGGAAGTTGGGTATCGACAACATGGGAACGTGATGACAATAATCACTTTTGGCGTTTGCCAAACATAGTGGGAGTTAAAAAAATACAGTATAACTGATAACAATCAGGTTCTTACTTGACATACCTCATGTAATAGTTTTATTTAGTGTTGCACCTTTGTATTGTTCAACGGAACATAGCAAATAGTGATACTGAATGAAAACTTACCAATCAATCGACGGTAGAAAATTCACAATCAAGAGGAACAATCAGAGCATGGGTTTAGTAAACAATTTCATTCCTCTTATATTCAGTAGGTAAAAGCCACTTTTTCGAGTGGCTTTTGTTTTTAAATTATTTGATCATTTGCGTAAAGCGCATAACGTGCACACCGGCTTTTTCTTGTCCTAAGTTTCGATGCATGAATTGTGCAATCGATGTTGCAGAAATACTGTGGTAGTCTTTTAATACTCCTAGCATAAACAAGTCCAAAAATGGACAAAGTTTTTGTGAAAGGTATTCCATTGGTCGTGATTCTGTGCGGGAACCAATCAAAATGGAAGGTTGATAAATGTAACAGTTATCAAATTTTAATTCCTTCATGGCTTCTTCGATTTCTCCTTTGATTTTCGAGTAGAAAATTCGTGATGAGGTCGAAGCTCCAATGGCACTAATCAAATGTACCGTCGGAATTCCATTCTCCTTGGCCAACTTCGCCATGCCAATATTGATCCCGAAATCAATGTTGCGGTAATCAGTTAAATCTGGTGTTTTTTTACGTGTTGTTCCAACACAGCAATAAATCACATCTCCAATTACTTGTTCTTTTAACAGGGAGAAATCACTGAAATCCGTGACAATTTGCGTAACTTTTTCTGGTAAACCATCGATCGCTTTTCGTACGAAAACACGTATTTCACTTACTTCTTTTGCTTGAATAACTTCTTGTAACAAAGCGTTTCCGACCAAGCCTGTAGCGCCAATAATGACAACTTTTTTATCCATTATTTAAATGATTTTATCCATGTTAAAACATCTGACATGACGATTGGACTCATACTGGTTTCAATCGTTGCATATTCTGTGATGTTACATTTGACACAAGGTTGTAAAAGGTGATTCAAATCGTCATACGCCTTGAATGTTGAACGTGTTAAGGTATTTGGATTCATAGCTTTCTTAAACCCAGTTTGACTTTCATCCCAACGCACTTGAATGTCCTTTTTTCCGTTGATAATGAGCATGGGTAGATCCACTTGTTTAAGGTAATCAGCCGCTTGATAACTGAGAAATTCTTTTGCCCAATCACTGTTGATGAAAACACTCATTTCTGTGGCCATGTCATTCATCGATTTATCTTCTTTGAAGGATGATGGAAGTTGATTCCAAACAGTGGATAAGAAAATTTCATATTCCTTCAGAAAGTTAGCCGTTTCCGTTTTTAAAGCCAAGATTGAGGCCTCTTCAAACAAACGGGAATTCCATGTTGCTTCCTCTTCACTCATCCCTGATGCAATTGGAATGTCGTATTGTTGATTGACCAACACATCTTTTCCATTTGTTCCAACGGATGCTGATTCAATTAGGAATCTAATTTCTTTTTGTTGTGCCGCTGCGCGAAGTCCAATGATTCCACCTTCGGAGTGACCATAAATTCCAATGGGATGACCTGGATATTTTTTCTTCAAGTATGAGAAAACTGCAAGGACATCACTGGTAAAATCAGTTTCCGTAGACGAGCCAAACTCACCTGTACTTTTGCCGATGCCACGGTCGTCATAGCGAAAAACTGCAATTCCATTCTTACTTAAATAATCGGCGAGCACCCAAAATGGTTTGTGTCCAACAAGTTCACAGTCTCTATCTTGTTGACCTGATCCAGAAACTAAGATAACAATTGGAAAATCTGTTTCCTTAGGTAAAGTAAGTGTTCCGGCTATTTTTATGTTTTTATTCTTGATTTCAAGTTCCTTTTCCTCGTATGAAAATGGACCAACTGGATCCTGTGGACGACCGGAAACTTCCATGCGTTTTTGTTCCGTTTTCGTAAAAACAACATTCCATTCAAGACCACTTTGCTTCATGATTCCTTTCAGGCTATCGTTTTTTAATTTACCAGCAAAACTGAGTCCAATGCGGTCCCATCGGAAATACAAACTATCGATAAACAGCGAATACACAGCCATTTCTTGAGGCTTGATCTGTGGTTGATCCGGAATGATCACCGAAACGGATCCATCTCGTCCAACACCTTTGATGTCGAGGTCCATTAACAGTGATTTCCCTGCTACTTGGAAAGCACTATGCCAAAGTCCGTCTAGTTGTGCTTGCGCAGAAGTCGCGCAAACGAGTAGGAAGAAAAGTAATTTTTTCATGATTCAGTATATTCAGGAAACAAGGAAATGATTCCCGCTTCATTTGCCGGACAAACCCCGCGTTCGGTGATGAGCGCTGTGACCAAACGAGCTGGTGTCACATCAAATCCGTAATTCGCTGCATTCGTAGTTTCTGGACAAATCAACACGGAGTCAATTTTTCCATCACTGCGCTTTCCTTGGATGTATTTCACTTCGTTTTGATCGCGTTCCTCAATGGGAATTTCAGTCAATCCGTCACGAATGGACATATCCAAAGTTGTAGAAGGCAATGCAACGTAAAATGGAATTTCATTATCCTTCGCTGCCAATGCTTTCAAATAGGTTCCGATCTTATTGGCAACATCTCCGTTTCTTGTGGTGCGATCTGTTCCAACAATAACCATGTCCACCATGCCATGTTGCATTAAGTGTCCTCCTGTATTATCTACGACTAAAGTATGATCGATTCCGTGCTTCGTTAATTCGTAAGCAGTTAAATTTGAACCTTGGTTACGTGGACGCGTTTCGTCTACCCATACATGAACCTTAATTCCTTTTTCTTTTGCTTGATAAATAGGGGAGGTAATCGTTCCCCATTGGATACAGCCCAACATTCCAGCATTGCAATGCGTTAGAATATTTACGGTTTCGCCTTTTTTTGCTTTGGAAAGCGCTTCAATAATCGGTAGTCCGTGCACGCCAATCATGCGACATGTTTCGATGTCTTCTTCTACGATGCGTCCAGCTTCTTCCCATGCCGTTTGCAGAAAATCATCTGCATCATCCAATGCGCGTTGCATTCGGTCCAAAGCCCAGAATAAATTAATGGCAGTTGGACGCGAAGCTCTTAAAACGTCAAATGCTTCATCTAAAAATGCTCCATCGCGTTGCTCTTCGATTAATTCTCGCACCGCTAGGTAAATTCCGTAGGCAGCAGTTGCACCGATGAGTGGAGCGCCACGTACAGTCATATTGCGAATGGCGAGATCAGCATCACGGTAATTCATTAATTTAACATGGATCAATTCGTGTGGCAAGACACGTTGATCAATCACTTCCACAAAGCGGTCTTCTGTGGTCCAAATGGTTCTGAAAGTTGACATCTTAAAAAATATTAGCTAAAAAAAATCCCGATTCTGAGAACCGGGATTTCTATGTTTTACAAACCGAAAGCGGCTTTAACTTGATCTACGTAGTTTAGTTCTTCCCAAGTGAATAATTCTACTTCTCTTGTAATCACTGATCCATCTGGAGCTTTAAAGGATTTTGTTACCTTCTCGTGTTTACGTCCCATGTGTCCATAAGCAGCGGTTTCCTGATAAATTGGATTTCTTAATTTTAATCGTTGCTCGATAAAGTATGGACGCATGTCGAAAATTTCATTCAATTTCTCTGCAATTTGTCCATCAGTCATATCAACTTTCGCTGTTCCGTATGTGTTTACATATAAACCACAAGGTTTAGCCACACCGATTGCATAAGAAACTTGTACTAGAATTTCATCACAAAGTCCAGCAGCAACAGCATTTTTCGCCATGTGACGTGTCGCATATGCAGCTGAACGGTCTACTTTAGATGGATCTTTTCCAGAGAATGCTCCACCACCGTGAGCTCCTTTTCCACCGTATGTATCAACGATGATTTTACGTCCCGTTAATCCTGTATCTCCGTGTGGACCACCGATCACGAATTTACCTGTTGGATTGATATGGTAAGTAATCGCGTCATTGAACAAAGCTTGAAGAGCTGGTTTCAATTTCGCTTTCACACGTGGAATAACGATTTCAATGATGTCCTTTTTGATTTTTGCTAACATCGTAGCTTCTGAATCAAAATCATCATGTTGTGTAGAAACAACGATTGTATCTATGCGTTGAGGAACATTGTCATCAGAGTATTCAATCGTTACTTGTGATTTTGCATCCGGACGCAAATAAGGAATCAAATCCGACTCATTGTTGCGAATGTATGATAACTCTTGTAAAATCTTGTGTGCAAGATCAAGAGCTAGTGGCATATAATTGTCAGTTTCAACTGTCGCATATCCAAACATCATTCCTTGGTCACCCGCACCTTGGTCTTCTGGATTCGTACGTTCAACACCTTGGTTGATATCAGCTGACTGTTCGTGCAATGCGGAGAATATCCCACATGAGTTTGCGTCAAACATGTACTCTGACTTCGTATATCCAATTTGACGAATCGTTTCACGTGCAATTGCTTGAACATCAAGGTAAGAAGTGGATTTTACTTCACCCGCCAATACTACTTGTCCAGTCGTCACAAGGGTTTCACATGCTACTTTAGAACTTGGATCAAATGCCATGAAATGATCAATTAATGCATCAGAAATTTGATCTGAAACTTTATCTGGGTGTCCTTCAGAAACGGATTCTGATGTAAATAAGTAAGCCATTTAATATATTTTAGTGTGCAAAAATAACAATATTCGGTGGGAATGTAAAGCGTTTACTGCTTGACTATGAATAAAATTTAGCGCCGTTTTTAACCATTCGTTTGAGAAGTGCGTTTGGACGGTAACGGTCCTCACCATACTCATCAAAAAGGATGTTCAACTTACCCAAAACCCAATCCAATCCGAGCTCATCCGCCCATGCTAACAATCCTTTGGGATAATTGACACCTTTGGTCATGGCCAAATCAACGTCCTTCACGGATGCGACTTGCATGAAAACGGCATCAGCAGCTTCATTGATGAGCATCACAAGGACTCTCTCAAAAATGATTTTACCTAGAATTTCATCTTTATTTGGTTCTGTTATTGTGCTTCCTTCTGCATAGTTATAAAATCCGCGTCCAGTTTTTCTTCCGTAAAATCCGGCTTCACTGTGTCTTTTTTGTGTAAAAGATGGTTTAAAGCGTGGATCGTAGTAAAATGCCTGGAAAACTGATTCAGTCACGGCGTAATTCACATCGTTGCCAATGTAATCCATTAAGGTAAATGGACCCATTTTGAATCCACCAAATGTTGTCATCGCCCAATCGATGGTTGCAAAGTCAGCAATTCCTTCTTCATACATGCGCAAAGCTTCGCCATAAAATGGACGTGCTACGCGATTAACGATAAATCCAGGTGTGTCCTTACACACAACAACGGTTTTCCCCCAACTTTGAATCAAGGAAACAGCTTCCTTTATGGTTGATTGACTCGTTTGAACGGCAGGAATAATTTCAACAAGAGGCATAATTGTCGCCGGATTGAAAAAATGAATACCGATAATGCGGTCTGCTTTTGTTAAAGAAGAACCGATGGAAGCAATGGATAATGAAGAGGTATTACTTGCCAAGATACAATCTGCCGAAACGATTTGTTCGAGAGCAGAAAAAACGCTGTGTTTAACTTCCATTTTCTCCACAATTGCCTCGATAATTAGATCGCAAGATGAAAGTGCAGCCAGTTGATCAACATAGTAGAGGTTTGATTCAATGTTTGTTCTTTGTTCAGTTGTGAATTTCCCTTTTTCAACCAATTTTTCCAATGATTTGGAAACTCCGTTTTTTGCGCGGTCTAATTGTTCGACATTCGCATCCATTAAATAGACCGAATGACCACATTGTGCAGCTACCTGCGCGATGCCAGAACCCATTGTTCCAGCGCCAATTACTCCAATTATTTTACTCATCTTCCTTTAAATACTGCTGGACGTTTTTGAATAAATGCATTCACACCTTCCGTGAAATCATCCGTTTCTCCAGCTTCTGTTTGTAAACTTTCTTCTAAATCTAATTGATCTTCAAGTGAATTAAATAAGCCTAAATTCACCGCTTTCTTGGTTAATCCAAGTCCACGCGTTGGCATCGTTGCAAGGTTTTCTGCAAGTTTCATCGCTTCATCTTCAAAAGACTCTTCTTCAAATACTTTGTAGATCATGTTCATGCGTTCCGCTTCGTCAGCAGATACTTTGTCACCGGTCATCATTAAGGCCATTGCCTTTTGCATCCCAACCAATCTCGGTAAGAAATAGGTTCCTCCCGAATCCGGAATTAATCCAATTTTGGAAAATGCTTGAATAAATGAAGCGGTCTTTTTTGCCACAACAATATCACAAGCTAAAGCAATATTTGCCCCAGCTCCAGCTGCCACGCCATTTACAGCGGCAATCACGGGTTTTTCCAATTCTCTGATTTTGATGATAATTGGATTGTAATGATCACGAACAATTGTTTTTAACTCTGGACCTTCTGGATCAATAGCCTCCGCTAAATCCTGTCCAGCACAAAATGCCTTTCCTTCACCGGTAATAAGTACAGCACGAATTTCTGGATTCACGGCACAATCATCCAAGACATCTTGCAATTGCAAAGCCATTGTTTTGTTGAATGAATTAAATACTGTTGGTCTGTTTAAGGTAATGCGACAAACACCATTGATGAGTTCTTTCATTATTTCCATGATTCTATTTCTTATTTTACTTGATATACTTTATTTAATTGTTTAGCGCGTTCTGCCATGGATTGACGTAAACTTTTAGGTTCCAGAATTTCCAATTCCCCGGCATAACCCAACAAATTTCGGATGAATTCTTCGGATACCAAAACACTTAATTCAAACACGCTAAAATCAGCTGTTTCACTTATTAATTTTTGTGATTGATGAAAGGGTTGTGAAGCGATATACTTAGCGGCAACATGATTTGCTTTGATGACAATTCGTTCTGCTTTTCCCTTGTAGGATGTAATCCCGATGGTATCTTGGAAATACAACTCTGGTTGAAAATCGACAGGTAGGCTAGATTCATCTTCTAGAATTTTCGGTTCCTGCATGCGGTCAAGCGCGTAAGTGATGATGTCGTTTTTCAATTTGTCAAAACAAATGAGGTACCAGCGATTTCGGTATTCCTTTAGGAATAGCGGAGAGACTTTTCGCGGTTTTTGGACTCCTTTCACGAAACTCGCGTAGATGAACCAAAGCATTTTTTTTCCTCGAATGGCTTCCAGAATCATCGGTAGGTATTCATTCCCACCACTGGAAACAACAGATTCGAATTGCACGTATTTCTGGATGTCTTCATCCTCTGGATTCCCGCCAATAGAAACGCGGTCCACAATTTTATCGATGGCATTCCCAAATTGCTGGAAAAAAGGAACTTCCTTGAATTGTTGCAAGGTTTTCACAGCAAATTTTATAGAACTCAATTCGTCCTCCGAAAGCGGAATGTCATTAATGCTAAAATTCGGATCCTCGTAAAAATAACCTTTGTGAAGTTTACTGTATTTGATTGGCGCATCATGTTCCATCTTCATATTGAACATGTCCTTCTCGATGGTTGAATCACAAATGTTATTCCCATCGTCGGTACCATAAAGCGATTCTTCACAGGCAGCGCGCAGTTCTTGTTTGCTCGGAAATGGCTTGTACTTATTGCGCAACATCCGATCGATGATGCGAAAACGAATCAAGGCATTTTTAATGTGCGGCATTAGTTCAAGACTGCTTTTTTCTGGTAGCCAAACAATTCAAAAAACTTAATGGCTTGCACCACTTCGTATGGAACATCATCTTCCCAACTTGCAGCTCCAGCTTTAATTTTACTCAACACATCGTCCGAAAGAATGTGCAGTAAGCGCTCATTGTACTCTGGAATGGCAGCAATTTTATCATTTGCTTGCATGTAGGTCAGTAATCCAGTTAAGTTTTCTGGTAATTTGATATTGTGCAATCCGTACAATTCGCCACTGTCCACGTTAATGGCAGGATAAACATACAATTTGACATTGTGACCAAATCCTCTTCCGAAAGCTTCTAACAAACCACCAGGTAAATTGTCATAGTATTTTTCGTCAAAAATGATGTGCAGGTTGTACACTCCCATAATGACACCAACGAGGTTTCCTTTGGCGATGGCGGATAAATACTCCAGCATCTTATAGTGTTTTAAGTAGTTGGAAACCATTACAGTGTATCCAAGTGAACCCAATAATTCAGCACGATCAAGGAAGTCTTTGTCGGAGATTTTACCATCAGCAGTTAAGTCTTTCAAGGTTAACTCAAAAACGACTTCTAAGTTCTCTTCTTTCACGCGATTTTCTTTCAAAAACTCTTTGCGCGCTTTCTCAATCATGTCGATATGAACCTTCGTTACTGGACGAAAACGTCCACGCATCAGTAAAATGTTCTTTTTATATAATGCCGTTGATGGCTGCATGACGTTTTTAGCCAAGTCAAACATCGTTGCATTCGTAATGCCACGTCGAACTAAATTCAAAGCTATGATTCGGTTATCCATTTCCTCAAAGTCCGGACCGGAAATTCGAAGCATGTCTATTTCCATGCGGTCTCTAGGAAGTCTTTGTACGATACCGTCAATGAAATCATCGATATTTGAGGATTGAAAATAACAAGCATAGATCAAATTAACACCAAGAATTCCTAATGCTTCTTGTTGCGCCTTGTGACTGTTATCGTGCATTTTGATGTGCAAAATAACCGTGTTCGGTTTTGTGTCAATTCCCAATTGGAAACGCATTCCCACCCAACCTTGACCTTGATTTGTTTTGTGGTAATTTAAGGATTCCACGGTATTACAAAACGAAAAGAAACGTGCTTCTCGATTCTTGACAGGTAGAATATCTTGTAGGTGTAAAAACTCAGTTTCTAACATGGTTGTTAGTCTTTCCTCACATACATAACGAATGGTTTCTCCGTACATGGAATCAGATACCTTCATGTCATATGCCGATTGCGTGTAGGCAATCGTTCCTGAACTACCACCCGCCTTAAAAAAGTTCGCAGCGACTTCTTGACCCGCTCCAATCTCAGCAAAGCACCCGTAAATATCCGGTGTTAAGTTGATTTTTAGAGCTTTTTCTTCGGTCGTTAGTCTTGTGTTTTCTCCCATTAATTCGGATCTTTAAATGATGGATTATTGATGAAATTGTAGTCGCTTAGGGTCAGTAAAAATTTCTTCAATAAATATTTTTCTTGAGTGTCTAATTGAACACCTCCTTGATTGGCGTATTCAATTAAGGGGTCAATTGTTGGACTCATGTGAATCCCACTGGAATAGTGTTCGATTACTTGGTCAAGAGTGGCAAAACGTCCATCATGCATGTACGGGGCAGTAAAAGCAATATTTCGGAGCGTTGTGACCTTAAATTTGCCATTTTCTTCTGGATTTTGTGTCACAGACCCTCGTCCCAAATCACTAAACGTAGCATCGAGTCCGTTGTTACTGAATTTCTTAACTCGCATCAATGGACCATTGTGGCAATGAAAACAATCCGCACCGTTTAAACTTTTGAAGAGATCATAACCAGCCCATTCATCCAAATCAATGGAGGAAAGCAAGGCCTGTTCTGAAGCATTCAAAGCCAAATTATTCTCGTATTTATACATGACATCGTATTTCGATTCACTAGAAATCATGGTACGAATAAACTGTGCAATGGCCTTTGCTGCTTTTACAGAATCAACTCCTTCCTCGCCAAAAGCCTTGAAAAAGCGATTGCGGTATGTAACATCGGCATTCAGTTTATGAATGGCATCTTTCCAAGATTGATGCATTTCGATTGGATTCAAAACAGGTTCGATGATCTGAGATTCCAAGGTCGTTTTTCGTCCGTCCCAAAAAAAGTAATTTTCCCAACCTAAGTTAATGAGTGCCATCGATTGACGATTTCCAAAAACTCCATCAATTCCAACAGAATATTGATTGTTGTCTGAAAAAGAATGTTGTGGCATGTGACAAGATGCACAGTTCATGGAATTATCCCCACTCAGCTGCTTCTCATAAAACAAAAAGCGACCTAGTTCAACTCCTTCAACCGTCATTGGATTATCCGCTGGGATGATCATATCCGGAAAATGAGATGGTATTTTTAATTGATAAGGTGTAGGCGTGTAATCCGCTTTGTCTTTTCGACAAGCAGCAAATAACAACAGCATAAAAATTACACCAATAAATTTCATCAGTTGATGGTTAGCGCGTTTTTGAAGTTTTGTATCACCTTTTGTGTTAAGGTTTCTTGTCCCGCAGCTGTGTGTGTTAAGTGTTCGTCCTTCAAATTAATGGAACTTGTTGGATTGGATAAGAAATAAGCCAAGTCCAATTTCATAGGCAATTCCCAGACCTTATTTCCTTTGTCTTGCCATTGAACATTCTCGAAGTTGAACGCTTGTAAATAGGTATCTGTCCCCACGTGAAAGCTGAAACTCAAATCTAAGTTATTGGTCGCATCGATGATAGTATCTACTTTTCCTTCGATATTCATGAAGATGTAACCTGGATTCCATCCCCAATGCATTGGACCAGCATTGCTAATGTTTAATGGACTTTCATTTGGAAATGCGGAAGGATCTAGGTGATTTAAACTGGAATCCACACCGATTTTACCGGAAAGATTAGAGAAATCAAGGTGATTTCCTGCACGTGAAGTCAACAAGGATCCGGTTTCGCGGAAATTGAATAAAGCCGCTTCGATTAATTGATTCGTTCCATTTTTTAACAAGGTAAAATAACAAGTTAATTCGGTGAATTTCACCTTGTATCCCTCAGCGGTGGTATACACGGAATCCATGTAAAATGCTTGAGTTCCGTAAGTTGGATTGATCGTCACCTTCACAGTTTCCGCTACTGGATCGACAGGTTTAGGATCATCCGGATCACAGCTCCAAAGAATCGGCGTAAGTACGGCTAAAAGGAGGAATTTCTTCATGTAACAAATTTAACCCAAAACAATCAAATTTTGTTCTTAATTTTAAAAAATCCTCACAACATTTCTATTAAAAATAAATCATCGGATAATACATGCAGAAAATTGATCGAAATATCCATCCCCTCAGTGTTTTAAGTGCCTCGGCTGGGTCAGGAAAAACGCATCAATTGGTTTTAGAATACCTGAGTATTTTACTGAAGGACTCGCAGTTTAAACGGAAGTACAAGAGTCTTGTCGCAATGACGTTTACGAACAAGGCCGCAAGTGAAATGAAGGAACGAATTCTATCCACTTTATTCGGACTTGCTTACGATGACCCCTCGAATACCAAGGTCGCGAATATGCGGAAAGATTTAATCGAGCAAACGGAACTTTCAGCCGCTGAATTGGCTCATCGCAGTAAACTTGCTTTGGAGGGAATTTTACATGCCTATGAGGATTTTCACGTTTCAACAATTGATAAATTCAACTTGAGACTCATCCGATCTTTTTCTAGAGATTTGGACTTACCTGCTGATTTCGAGGTGATTTTAAATGAAAAACAAATCACTGAAGATGTCGTTGATATCCTGATGAATCAACTCGGTGCTCCAGGGGCAGAGGATGTGTCAGAATGGATGTATACCTACGCAAAGGCAAATTTAGCGGAAGGAAATAGCTGGAACTTTCGAAAGCAATTAATCGAGTTTTCCGGTATGCTCAGCCAAGAAAAAAATTCGGAGAAAATCCAACAGTTATTACAACTGGAACTCACGAATGGAAATTATGCGCGATTAATAGAGGATCGAAAAACGATTGTAGCGGAGTTTCTTGTGGATGCGAAAAAGGTTCACGATGATTTCTTCGGTTTGGATATTAATCATGACACAATTGCTGGGAAAGGAAAAACAGTAAAAGATTTCGCTAAATTAAATGTTCAAAATGAACTACCAAAAGGCACCTCTAAAGACGATGGATTATTTACGGAATCGTTTCTAAAACTCATGGAGGATGGATCAAAATTGAATATTCCTTCGTCCTTAAAACAGGACGTTATTGAGTTGAATGATCGATACATGAGGGATTTAGCATCCATTAACTTAATTGAACTTTACCGCAAAAACTTTTTCAATATGGCGCTTTTGCAGCATGTCGGAAAACAGTTGCAATTGATGATGAATGATGAACAATTGATTCGAATTTCAGAATTTAATAAGTTAATCAGTAAACTCGTTCGGGACGAGGAAGCACCTTATATCTATGAACGATTGGGTGTCCGTTTTGAGCATTTTCTATTGGATGAATTTCAAGATACATCGCGCCTGCAATGGTTGAATTTAATCCCTCTCATTCTGGAATCGTTGGGACACAACAGGTGGAACCTCATTGTTGGGGATGCGAAACAATCCATCTATCGATTCAATAATGGACTTGCGGAACAATTTGTGAGTTTGCCGGCTATTTATAACCCGGAAAATGATCCGCATATCGCCTACAAAAGCTCCATGTTAGCTAGTCGCGGAGTGAAACGCGTCCTGGATTCAAATTACCGTTCAGCAAAAGAAATTGTTGAATTCAATAATGCGCTTTTTAAAGGTCTTGCACAAAATTTACCCGCTTCCATGGCGCATTTCTATCAGGACCTTGAACAAAAAGCACAACGTACGAAAAAAGGCTACATTCACATTGAGTCCGTCAAACAGAAATTGACATTCGAGGAACGCTTGGAAAAAGTCATTGGATTTGTTGAGGAAAGCTTACATGCAGGTTTTGAACCCGGAGACATTTGTATCCTGACGGAAACAAATAAAATGGGGAATGATCTTGCGATTGGATTGACAGAACGTAAATACCAGGTGGTCTCACAAGATTCCCTACTCGTTTCAAAGGATGCGCAGGTTCAACTGATACTTTCGTATTTGCGTCGACGCGCCTCACCAAGGAAAACCACTGAGACAAAACGTTTTGCAGAATTGTATTTTAGGATGAAAGAATCCTTTTCCACTGCGGACTATCTTTCTTATTTCGAGGTGATTCAAAAGGATGGGAAGTCCATCCGTGTATTCAATGATTCACGGTTTTTAGCAGAGCATTTCGGTGGAACTTCAGCCTTTTTTACTACGTATGAAAGCGTTTATGACTTGGTTCAGAAATTCATGCTGCTCATGAATTGGCAAGAAACAAAGGAGCCGTATCTGCATCATTTTATGGATGTAATTTATGGTTTTCAACTCGCTCGCCAAACTGATATTCATCATTTTCTGGAGTTCTTTGACGCTCAAAAAGATAAGATTGCGTTACAAATGCCCGATACGCAATCCGCCTTGAAAATTATGACCATCCATAAATCAAAGGGCTTGGAGTTTCCGGTAGTCATTATTCCGAATATGGATTTTACGATTACCATGAATTCACAAGCAAAGTATTTAATGGAAGTTCGCGATAAAATTTTATACGCGTTCCCGGCAAAAGGTCAACAAATTCCTGAATTGGATGCCTTCGCAAAAGAGGAAAATAACTTGATACTTTTGGATAAAATGAACCTATTTTATGTCGGTATGACTCGTCCAGAATTACGTTTGTATGCCATCAATGATTTTGACAAAGACAAGTTTGGCGCGATGATCCACAAACAATTGGAGGAATTGAATTTGGGTATGAATGATGATGGATTATTGAAAATCGGACAGACGGAAACACTCGTTAAAAACGAAGACTCTGTCACGAACTTATATGTTCCAAGCGATTTTAGTCAGCGTTTATGGTATCCAGATATTGTCTTCCGAAAAGTGTTTCAAGAGGAATCTGAAATACAATTAGAGGAACAACGATTTGGAAATGATTTTCACTTACTGATGTCGTTATGTGAGTCAAAATTAGACACGGATCCCGTATTGACAAACTTGCTACGCGAAGGACAAGTTGAACAAAAAAATGAAGCAAAATTGCGTGAATCAGCCTTGGCTTTTTGGCAAAAAATAGAAGCAGGAGATTACCTCAATAACATCGAAAAATCGCTCAATGAACAAGTGGTATTAGCCGGGGAAAATGATGTAAAGAAGCCCGATAAAGTATTGGTTAAATCCAACGAGGTGCTTGTTATTGATTTTAAAACGGGGAAGATTAACCAAAAGCACATGGAACAGATTGTGGCATATGGCAAACTTTTGGAAGAAATATTTAAAAAACCTGTACGCTGCTTATTGTATTATTCTGCACTAAACCAGTTGACTGAACTTTGAGTTCGAAAGTTCTCGAGCTATTTTTAGAAAAGTGTAAATCAATGGATGTGGTAAGTCTCTCGTAGAGGAAATTTGTGGGCAGAAACTACAGGCCATAAAAAATGGATGATTTTTTAGCGTGACGATTTCTGGATCATCAAATTGATTGGTTGCTTCAATGTCAATCAAATACCCATTTAATTGATCAGTCAGCTGTGGGTATAAGCTAAAGCGGGAAGAGCTAAGTTCTGTGTGATTGCAGTTCTCATATAATTTCTCCGCATCTTTCGTCTTTGGATAGATGGTCACTCGTTCAAATTGATTTCCCTCAATGAGGTTATCAGAAATCAACTTCTCGCCGTATGGATTCAGTTGATGCGTGGAAATCAGGTATTCGAAAAAGTACTTGTATCCTTCCCCAGTTAAAAAGACGGGAACATTTGATTCCAAAACAATTTTGTATACACCGTTTAGAAAGAAATGATTTAAAAAGGGACCTGGTGCAATCCAAATACCATCAAACTGCTCAAAATAAACACGTTTGTGCTGTATGGCTTCATTGATTTTTATCCAGTAATAATTAACCTCTGTTTCTAGAAAATCAGATGCGTGGTCCAAAGATAGATTCGTCGCGTGATGCGCGTTGTAGGTGAAGTTGTAATCGCCGATAATAGCTATTTTGAGGACTTCACTCATATAGAGATTTACCTTTTAAACCAAGCGCGGTACTTGGCGTTGGTAATGTCTAGAAAAGACTCTGCACTTGTTTGTGGATCAACATACCAAACTTTACATGAGAATGTTGCTTCAAATAAAGAATAGTCTCCGGTGCCATCTGATGCTTGCTTTAAAATAGTAAAGTTGGCGATTTGACCTGGATCCGTTTCTCTTGAATACCAAACTTTTCCGGTATTGTCTGTATAGGTTACTTGAACTCCATCAACACTTTGAGCGACCATTGTTGCTTTGTCTTTAAACAAAATTGGAATCCCTGAATTGGTCATGCTCCAGTCATTAAACATGGACAAGGTTGGTTCTGTATTCGCAGAAGCATCGTAATCCAATGTTCCAAACATTAAGCTCAAGGATTGTGCGTTTTGATTGGAATAAATCGTGGAAGTGTAAATTACTTTTGATAAGGCTGGAGAAGCAATAACAACTGCAGTATCCCATGTCATTGCGTTATATCCATTGACATTTTGAGTCAATTCAAACTGAGTGCCATTCACGTAACCAACTAAACTTGCATTTAAATCTACCTTGTTCGTTGGTGGTGGAATTACTTCGTGCTCAATACAAGCGCTCAATAAGCTTACAAGTGTGAATCCAATAATGGCGAACTTGAATGTTTTCATAGTTGACAATGGTTTAGGCAATTAATAGTCAAATTTATGTTTATAAACGGAGAAAAACAAAAAAAGATGTCTCCATCTTTTATTTTTTTAAATCCCCTCAAATAGTTGTGTGTATTTCAGGAAATAGGCTTCATCACAGCTTTCACTCCCTTTTTTAATTAAATCAAATACTTCATCTGCTTTTTCTTCCTGAAGATTCTTTTCTCCTTTATAAAACTGCAATTGATTAAAATGAACGCTTAATGCTTGCTGTAAGTCGGCCTCATTCTGTAAGGAAAGACCTTCTGAACACTTGATATGGTAGGCTTTAAGTGGATTATTTCTCATATCGAAAAACGACACCATGGTGCTGCTGAAATGTACGAGAAAGGAAATTTGTTGGTACACTTTTCCTAAAACAAGTTCGCTAAATTGTATGATAAATTGTTCCGCTTTCTCCGGTTCCTTTTCGGCCAATAAACGCCACTCTTCATCGTATAATTCGTGAATGACCAAAAACTGTTTGAACTCTGTTTCTAATGAAAATAGCTCCTCTGTACTTAAGCGTCTAAAGCGCATATTACTCTACTGCTCGTTTGACTTCCATGGATATATCAAGTACTTCGTCCACTGTTTTTTGCGTGATAGCCTGCTCAAATGTGAAGGTGTACATTCCTTTGAATGGTACTTTTCGTCTCTTGAAAATTAATTCGTGTTCAACAACAGTGCCTGTTTTTTTTCCAATCCAATTTCCATCTGGATAGGTGGTTTTAATCTCATAAGGTTCTCGAACTTCCTTGCCATGTGGTGGTTTGGTGTTCAAAAATACCCAAAGATTATTATAGGCGTAATCAGTTGTGGTTCTTACAGTTACTACGAAATCGTATAAAACACTTGTGTCTTGAATGTCAACTTTGAACGCTGGTTTTACATCTTGCTTCCAGGTTTGATTGGAAAAAGAATAGGACTTCGTGTAGAAGGAGTCTTCTTTACACGAAAATAAAAGGAGTGTTAAACCTACTATGAAACTAGCTATTCGCATTCGTATTTCCTTGTGGATTATTCGTTCGATTATTTCCTTTGTTTTGACCGGGATTGTTTGGTCTATTCCCTCCGTTATTTCCCTTGTTGGCCTGTGGGTTATTTCCTTTAGCTGGACCTTGATTTGGAGGTCTATTTCCCTTAGGCGCTCCAGCTTCAGCAGTAGCAACTGGACTATTCGGATTGCGTTTTTTGTTGTTTGGTCGTTTTTTCTTGACGAAACTTTTCTCAAAACGATTCACGCTGTCTTGACCGACCACGTTTTGATACCCCATTTCAACTACCTTCTCCACTTTGACGAATTCCAACAGATCTTTAGGCTTCACGCCGTCTTTATTCAGTTTTTTTATTTCCGCAACGCGCTCTGGACTCAAGGCAATGGTTCCCATTTCACCCGGATAAGCGTACCAAATAATACGTTTGAATACATCCGTTTTTATGTGAAAAGCATCACCTTTTTCTGTGTGAAGTTTGGTATCTGTTTTTGGAAAGGACTTGATGGCGTCCAAATACATGTCTAATTCGTAGTTCAAACAACATTTCAATTTCCCGCATTGTCCTGCTAATTTCTGAGGATTTAAGGATAATTGCTGGTAACGTGCTGCAGATGTAGATACAGATCGGAAATCTGTTAACCACGTTGAACAACACAATTCACGTCCACATGAACCAATTCCACCTAATCGGGAGGACTCTTGACGGCTTCCAATCTGACGCATTTCGATGCGCACTCTGAATTTATCCGCCATGTCTTTAATCAACTGACGGAAATCTACACGACCCTCAGCGGTGTAATAAAACGTAGCTTTACTCAAGTCTCCTTGGTATTCCACATCGGATATTTTCATATCCAGGGTTAAGTTCATTGCCAAAACCCTTGACTGTGTCATCAGGTCTTTTTCGAGTGATCTTCCCTTAATCCATTTATCGATTTCTTCTTGATTGGCGATGCGCATGATTTTACGCGCTTCCATCGCCTTGAAGTTTGGTGCTTTTTTCTTGACTTGAACTCGGGCTAACTCTCCAACTACGGAAACAACACCAACATCGTATCCTGGTGCGGTGTCAACGATGACTAAATCGCCAATTTGTAAAGTCAAGTGAGCTGCATTTCGGTAAAATGCTTTTCTCGCATTTTTAAAACGAACCTCAACAATATCGTACGGGGCTTGTCCTGCTGGTAAAGCAATATTCGCCAACCAGTCATACACTTCTAATTTATTACATCCTCCACTGCTGCAAGTACCATTGTTCTTACAACCTTTCGGTGTTCCACCGCCACTACTGCATGATGAGCAACCCATAATTTAATTTTAGGTAAAGTTAATCATTTCAGTGAAACGAATTATGCTTGATGGATGAAACGCATGGTTTGAAAACACATCTGCGTGAAAAGAATGCGTGCGTTCGCATTGCGATCAATGTGATAATAAGCGTCATCAAATGTTTCGATGAATTCTCGAATGTTATTTCCGGAAATAAAGGGCGCGAAATTTTTTAAAAATTGTTCCTCTTCACTGGAAATGCGAAGAAGGACATCACCCATGTAATTTGACAACAGGCTCTGACGGAACATATGCAAGGCATATTGGATGAATAATTTTTGACGTTCCTTTCCCTCCGCAGCAAGTCCATCCGCCCATTGCATCATTCCCAACACGTCTTTCTTGTATGAAGTGCGCATTAACTGAATGAAATGTTCGCGATAAATACCTTTATCATCCGACGCGTTCAAGAAATCACAGGCCTGAATGAAATTCCCTTCGGAAAAGGCTGTTATGGATTCGGCTTGTGTTTTATCTAAACGAAAACGCGCGCTTAATTCGTTGGTCAAATGCTCACTTTCTATTTTGGGAATGCGAATAAACTGTGTGCGTGATTGTATAGTCACTAATAGTTTTGATGGATCCTCTGAAACCAATAAAAACAGGGTGTTTTTCGGTGGTTCCTCTAGGATTTTCAACAGTTTATTGGAACAAGTAGCATTCATCTCCTCTGGTAACCAAATCAACATGACCTTGTAGCCACCTTCGTATGATTTTAAGTTTAACTTTCGGATGATTTCGGCACTTTCTTCGGTGCCAATAATTGGTTTTCGTTCCTTGGAATCAATTCTTTTTGTCCAGCTATACGCATCAAAATAAGGCTCCTCCTTCAATTGTGTTCTCCAATCTGCTAAAAAGGAATCAGAAACTTTACTGATTGCCTGAACGACGGGATAAACAAAATGAACATCGGGATGCTGTAAATCCTGAACCTTTAAACAAGATGGACAAACACCGCAACTATCTGTATCTGTTGGATTTTTGCAAAACAAGTACTGTGTAAATGCCAACGCAAGTGGGAGTCCACCATGTCCTAATGAACCCATGAACAACTGCGCATGCGCAATTTTGCCCTGTTTGATCTCACGAATGAAATCCTTTTTTAATTCAGTTTGACCTATGACGTTTTTAAATTGCACCTTTCAAAATTAATGGAATTTGACCGATTTTAGTCCTCTAAGCCTTTAATTAGTAAAACGATTTCACCTTTTGGTGGATTTGCCTTGAAATAGGCAAGTTGTTCTTGAACATTTCCACGGTGATAGGTCTCAAAATGTTTGGTGATTTCTCTCGCTACTACAACTTGTCTTTCTGGCTCGAAAAACTCCATCATTTGCTCCAATGTTTTCACCAAGCGATGAGGAGATTCATACAAAACCATTGTTCTCGTTTCTTGCGCTAAGATTTTTAAACGTGTTTGTCGTCCCTTTTTGTGCGGAAGGAATCCTTCAAAGATGAATTTATCACAGGGAAATCCACTGGAAACAAGCGCAGGTACAAATGCGGTTGGACCAGGTAAACATTCCACATCGATTCCACGCTCAATACAGGCACGCACCAATAAAAATCCAGGATCGGAAATACCTGGGGTTCCGGCATCCGAAACAAGTACCGTACAATTCTGTTGCTCGATGATGTCAATGCTTTTTTCTAAAAAGCGATGCTCATTGTGCGCATGGAAAGCCAGGACTTTCTTCGATATTTCGTAGTGCTTTAAAAGCTTGTGAGTAACGCGTGTGTCCTCCGCAAACAGTAAATCTGCTTCCTTCAAATAACGCAAACTTCGAAGCGTGATGTCTTCGAGATTACCAATAGGTGTGGGAACAAGTACGAGTCTTGACATAGTTGATGAATATTAAGCGAAAACGGCGCGAACCACTTCTTCTATTTTTGCACATGGAACAATTTGTATGTGCTTGTGTTTTTTCTCAATTCCCTTGGAGTAGGAGGAAACAATGATTTTTTCATACCCCATTTTTTCTAATTCGGATAGGCGCTGCTCTAAACGATTCACCGGACGCAACTCACCAGACAATCCAATTTCCGCAGCAAAAGACACTGTTTTTGGAATGGCAATATCCGCATTAGAGGATAAAATAGCCATCGCAACCGCTAAATCGATAGCTGGATCATCGACTTTAATTCCGCCAGCAATGTTCAAAAAGACATCCTTCGCCGCCAAACGGAATCCACATCGTTTCTCTAAAACGGCTAATAACATGTTTAAGCGTTTGACATCAAATCCAGTGGATGATCGTTGTGGAGTGCCGTACGCCGCTGAACTCACTAAAGCTTGCACTTCGATTAAAATAGGACGTATTCCATCCACCATAGAAGCAACAGCAACGCCGCTCAAGGATTCATTTCCAGAAACAAGTACTTCGGATGGATTTTCAACCGGTACAAGTCCTTGTCCTTGCATCGAATAAATCCCCAGTTCATTTGTTGAACCAAAACGGTTTTTTATCGAACGAAGTAGGCGATAAATGTGGTGACGATCTCCTTCAAATTGGAGAACTGTATCCACCATATGTTCAAGTACTTTTGGACCTGCAATGGTTCCGTCCTTCGTAATGTGTCCAATTAGAAACACAGGAATATTTGTTTGCTTTGCAAAGCGCAATAAATTCGCCGTACATTCCCTTACTTGAGCTACGCTTCCAGGGGAACTTTCGATGGAATTTGTATGTAATGTTTGTATGGAATCAATCACTAATAATTGCGGCTGAACCTCATTCGCTTGGATTAAAATTTGTTGAAGATTTGTTTCGGTCAACAAATAACATTGATCGTTCTCCAATCCGAGTCGTTCCGCACGCATGCGAATCTGTTGATCACTTTCCTCTCCAGAGACATAAAGAACCTTCAAACGTTCCTTGATGGCAAGTTGAAGTAAGAGCGTAGATTTCCCAATTCCAGGATCACCACCCAAAAGTGAAATGGATCCTAAAACGATTCCTCCACCCATGACGCGATTTAATTCAAAATCTTGTAAAAAGATGCGGTTTTCTTCACTCTGCTCCACATCTTGAATCAATAAAGGCTTACTCGCTTTCGTGTCCTTCGAAAACGAAACAACATGTTTTGTTGTTTTTTCCAAAATCTCTTCAACGAAGGTATTCCATTCCTGACAAGAAGGACACTTCCCAAGCCATTTCGGAGTTTCGTGACCACAATTTTGACAGAAAAAGGCTGATTTTGTTTTGGACATAAGTTAAAGATAAGGATTCGCGTGCAAATGTAGGAACAAGTTCTCATTATTTTTTCGGCATCAAAAATATAGCTTGTTTATTCAATAACAGAGGGTTAATATCTAGTTCATTTTCAATTCAAAAAAATATTTTTAATAATTTAGTCAAGATTGATTTTTAGAAAAACAAAAAATTTAATTTTGCCTTATAATTATTCATCAAACTATGTCGAAGAGAAGAGCTATTATCAGTTACGATAAATTATCCATTGACCAGAAAAAACAAATTCTCAGGGATTATCCGGATGGGTACATCAATCATTTAACGACCATTAAAACGCCAACAGGAGAAACCTTGGATGCACTCATTTGGGAGACCGATGAAGTCATTTATTTGGTGAAGGTGAATAAAATTGCCCCTAAAGCGAAGCCAGTGGCAGAAGTCGATGAAGACGATTTTGATGAGGTGGCAGATATCAAAGATGATGAGGTAGAAGAGGAGGAAGAGGATGACTTCGATGATTCATTTGACGATGATGATTCGGAAGAGGACGAATCTGACGAAGAATAAGAACAAGCATCTCGCTTTTTTTCTACTTTTGAGCTAAGTATTCATTATGACAGCTCAACACAATAAGTTTTCTACTATTCCACATTCTCCAACGATTGATAAAGTCGGAGTAGAAGAGCGCGTGGCTAGATTTCAGTCCAGAAGTATTAAAGGTCCAAGTAAAATGCAAGGACTTTCTATGGTGCTTTCCATGATTGATTTAACAACCCTTGAAGGGAAAGACACGCCGAATAAAGTGCGTCAAATGTGCTATAAAGCACAGCATTTACATGATTTTCACGAAGGATTACCAACAGTTGCGGCTGTTTGTGTATACCCAAGTATGGTTTCAGTAGCCAGAGAGGCACTGAAAGATAGCAGCATTAAAATCGCTTCAGTTTCCACCGCTTTTCCATCTGGACAAGCTCCTTTTGAAGTAAAAAAATTAGATACCCAATTTGCCATTGATGCTGGTGCCGATGAAATCGACATGGTGATCTCACGTGGGAAGTTTTTAGCGGGAGAACATGCCTTTGTGTTCGATGAAATTGCTGCCATTAAAGAAATATGTGGGACGAAACGCCTGAAAGTAATTTTGGAAACCGGTGAATTGGCAACGCTTGATCAAGTACGTCGGGCGAGTGATATTGCCATACATGCAGGAGCAGATTTCATCAAAACTTCTACCGGAAAAATTCAACCTGCTGCAACGATGCAAGTGACCTATACAATGTTAATGGCTATTCGCGACCACTTTGATCGCACTGGAAAAATGGTTGGGATGAAACCTGCTGGTGGAATTTCCACTTCAAAGTTAGCCCTACATAATTTAGTAATGGTCAATGAAATTCTGGGTGAAGCATGGTTAAGCAATGAATGGTTTCGCTTCGGTGCAAGTAGCCTCGCAAATGATGTGTTGATGCAATACATGAAACAAGTAACAGGTAAATATCAATCCGCTGATTATTTTACGATCGATTAATTATGACAGATTCAAACAATAAATGGGAATATGCGCCTTCATTAGAAGGAACCTCACATATCCAACTAAAAGATAAATATGATCTTTTCATTGATGGAAAATGGGTAAAACCATCATCAGGACGCTATTTTGCCAGTATGAATCCTGCCAATGAAGAGAAACTTGCTGACATTGCTTGGGCTTCCGAGTCAGATGTGGATCTTGCTGTGAAAGCAGCCCGAAAAGCGTACGTGGATGTGTGGTCCAAAATGAAAGCGTCGGAACGTGCTAAATACATCTTTCGCATCGCTCGACTCATGCAAGAACGAGCAAGGGAATTTGCGGTAATTGAAACATTGGACGGTGGAAAGCCCATCCGTGAATCTCGTGACATTGATGTGCCGCTTGCGTGTAATCACTTTTTCTATTATGCCGGATGGGCTGATAAATTACAAGATGCCTTCCCTCATCGAGCGGTAGAATCGCTAGGTGTAGCTGGACAAATCATTCCATGGAATTTCCCTCTTTTAATGGCAGCTTGGAAAATTGCTCCGGCTCTTGCGGCAGGAAATACTGTGGTATTAAAACCTGCAGAAACGACCTCACTTACAGCGTTGAAACTAGCAGAAATCATTGAAGAATCTGGATTGCCAGCCGGTGTCGTGAATATCGTTACTGGACACGGAGATACAGGAGCAGCAATTGTGAATCACCCAGATATCGATAAAATTGCGTTTACAGGCTCTACGGCAGTTGGTAAATTGATTCAAAAAGCGGTAGCAGGAACAACTAAAAGAGTCAGCTTAGAACTTGGCGGGAAATCGGCAAATATCGTACTAGAGGATGCACCAATCGATCAGGCAGTAGAAGGAATTGTGAATGGAATTTTCTTCAATCAGGGACACGTTTGCTGTGCTGGATCAAGATTGTATGTACAAGAGTCTATTTCAGACGAACTAGTGCGAAAGTTGAAACAACGCATGCAAAGTTTGTACGTAGGTAATCCACTAGATAAGAATACGGATATTGGTGCAATAAACTCACAGGAGCAATTAAGTACCATTGAGAAATACATTCAAATAGGAAAAAACGAAGGCGCAGACATGTTTCAAGTGGCGTGTGAAATACCTTCGAAAGGATTTTATTGTCGTCCTACGATATTCACCAATGTCGCTCAATCAAGTGTCATTTCACAAGAAGAAATTTTTGGCCCTGTATTAACTGTTCAAACGTTCCGAACAATTGATGAAGTGATTCAAAAAGCGAACAATTCACCATACGGACTCGCAGCAGGTGTATGGACAGATAAAGGTTCACGCATTTTTAATTTAACATCAAAACTTCGTGCTGGAGTCATTTGGGCCAATACATACAATAAATTCGATCCCGCATCACCCTTCGGTGGTTACAAAGAAAGTGGCTTTGGCCGCGAAGGCGGACTCCACGGCCTCGAAGCTTATTTAAAATAACTATAAGCCCATTAGCAAATTAGCCCATTAGATAACTAGCAAATTAGATAACTAGCACATTAGATAACTAGCACATTAGATCACTAGCACATTAGCACATTAGCCAATTAGCACATTAGCCCATTAAAATGAACATACTAAAAACCTACAAAATCTACATCGGCGGACAATTTCCAAGAACGGAATCCGGACGATACTATCTTGTAAAGGACGCAAACGGAAATCCAATTGCCAATGTCTGTCAGTCATCGAAAAAGGACATCCGTAATGCTGTGCAAGCTGCTCGTAAAGCATTTGGATCATGGTCTGAACGTAGTGCGTTTAATCGAGGTCAAATCCTCTACCGCATAGCGGAAATGTTAGACGGACGAAAAGCTCAATTCATAGAAGAACTAGCACAGCAGGGACAAGAACTTGAATCAGCAAAAAAAGAAATCGAAATTTGCGTTGATCGAATCGTTTAT
This sequence comes from Crocinitomicaceae bacterium, assembly GCA_017983465.1. Taxonomy (GTDB): domain Bacteria; phylum Bacteroidota; class Bacteroidia; order Flavobacteriales_D; family Crocinitomicaceae; genus UBA952. Next base: position 4,170 of record JAGOBK010000005.1, on the reverse strand, counting down.
TATGCGGGATGGTGCGATAAATACCAACAGATCTTAAGTTCGGTAAATCCTGTCAATTCATCACATTTTAATTTTTCAGTAGCTGAACCGACAGGAGTAGTTGGAATTTTAGCAGAGCAACACACCGGATTGATCGGATTGGTTTCTCAATTGATGCCAGTCATTGCAGGTGGAAATAGCGCGGTTTTAATTGCTTCGGAGCAGTTGCCGCTTTGCGCCATTACCTTTGCAGAAGTATTGGAAACGTCAGATGTACCGGCCGGAGTTGTAAATATCCTCACAGGATCAGCTGAAGAGATGCTTCCAACCCTTGCAGAACACATGGATGTCAATGCGATTTTCTTGTCTAATGTGGATAAAGAAATGGAGAAAAGCACCCAGCTCTCTGCGATAGACAACTTAAAACGCGTAAGCGTAAAAAATGACGATTGGACGCAAGATACCGCTCAAGGAATAAGTTTTATATCAAGTTTTCAGGAGATTAAAACAACTTGGCATCCCATCGAACAAATTGGTGGTGCGACAAGTTCGTATTAGTGCTAGATCGAAGGAAATATTATTTTTTACTTTTTAAACGATTGATTTCTTCTTCCAAAAACACAATTTTATCCTTTAAAAGTTTAATGTTCTCCTCGTACAACTTTTTCATTTCTATTGGCATGTCATAGCGGCCAATTTGCTGTTCAATTTTACTATTAAAGTTATTGAAAGCAACGTTTTCATCGAAGCCAATAATGGTTTCAACACCGACTTCTAAAACTTTAGAAATTTGTTGAAGTCGATCCATATTGATGCTCACTTCATCTCGTTCGATTTTTCCATATCCAGTTATGGACATTCCTAATTCTGAAGCAAGGTTTTCTTGACTATAGCCTTTGATTTCTCTCACTTTGCGAATGCGATTTCCGATTTTTAAGTCCATACTTCTTGAAAAGAATTAATTATGAATCAAAAGTAACATTTTAGCAATTACCAGCCACTAACAAGTGGTTTTTCAATAGTTATTTTTGGATAAAATTTATTTAATATGAAAAAAAACCTATTAATTATTACAGTTTTGGCAGGGATTGGCTTGTCTAGCTGTTCAAAACCAGGTTGTACCGATATCGATGCGACAAATTACTCAGAAAAAGCGAAAACCAACGATGGTTCATGTACTTATTCTGAAAAGTTGATTATTTGGCAAAGTAATTCAACAAGTCTGCTGCTACAACAAGCTGGGATTTCAGGTATCAGTATATACATTGATGGAAGTCTTGCAGGTTCTTTTTTAACAACGAACTATTGGACTGGCACTCCTTCTTGTGATCAAACCGGAAATGTAAGTGCTACTATTGATATGGGTAATTTATCTTCAAAAATAGTCACTTTGGAATATAAAGATCAGGATGGTACATCTTTAGCAACTGAGAATGTATTAGTTACAGCGGGAACTTGCAATACATTTGAAATTCAATAATATGAAAAAGGTTTTTTTAAGCTTATTTGTTTTAGCGGCATTAACTTCATGCATGATGACTAAAACGCCTGTTGGAGCATATCTGGAAACCCCGGGAAAAGAAGTGACCTTTGATAAAGGGAAACAATTTTGGGTGTTTTGGGGATTGGTACCAGTTGGAAGAACTCATGTGAATACTCCCAGTAATGTAAATTGTCAAGTAGTCACAAAGTATAAATTTAGTGATGTACTTATTACTGGTTTAACGGTAGGAATTGTTTCCAGCTACTCCATTAAAGTAGAAGTGAAAAAAGAAAAATAAATTAGAGGCTTCGGCCTCTTTTTTTTTTGCTAATATAATTCAGAGAGGTTTTTCCATACCTGCATAGCAGAATGAATCATGTTCTCAGCACCCATCTCATATCGAGCGAGTTCATAGTCTCCGTTCGAATTCGGTTTAAGTACATTCATGCGATTGAAAAAATCCATGGATAATTGGCCGCCTGCGTCTTTGACGAAGTGATTGATTTTATCCATCGAACAACCGGAAGCTTTCACAGCATTTTCATTAGCAACGATAACTAGCGCTGTTTCATGTAAAACGAATCCCACTGCATCGAGTGATTTTCCATGTGTTTGCCAAGAAGATACAAACTGTGTTAAAGATTCGTTCAACCAGGAAATTTCTGTATCCGACATTTTTCTGTCTCCAACAAATACCCATAAACGAGCATCCATGGGGAAGTGAGAAGGAATATTATAAGTCTGCTGCATGTGCAATTAATTCGGCTACATCCATCACTTTCACAGCGCCTTCTTTTTCGAAGTTTTTAACGCCGTCTGTCATCATCGTATTACAAAACGGACAACCAGTAGCGATAATCTCTGCTTGTGTCTCTAACGCATCCTCTGTACGCTCTACGTTGATTTCTTTATTGCCTTTCTCTGCTTCTTTGAACATTTGCGCTCCTCCAGCTCCACAACAGAGTCCTTTGGTTTTGCAACGTTTCATTTCCACTAATTCAGCATCTAATTTTTCAATCAATGAACGCGGTGCTTCGTATACATCGTTCGCGCGTCCCAAATAACATGGATCGTGGAAGGTAATTTTCTTTCCTTTGAACGTTTCTCCGCCTTCTAAAGCAAGTTTCCCGGTGTTGATCAAATCTTGAATCAATTGGGTATGGTGAATTACTTCATAGTTTCCACCAAGTTCTGGGTATTCGTTTTTGAGTGTATTGAAACAATGCGGACAAGCCGTCACTATTTTTTTTACTTCGTATGCGTTCAAAACTTCAATATTCATCATCGCCTGCATTTGAAACGTAAACTCGTTTCCTGCGCGTTTGGCTGGATCTCCAGAACAGCTTTCTTCCGTTCCAAGAACAGCGAAATTAACTTGACATTTGTTCAAGATTTTCACAATAGCCTTGGTGATTTTTTTAGCGCGATCATCAAAACTACCAGCACAACCAACCCAAAATAAAATATCAGGTGATTCGCCATTTGCCATTTTCTCGGCCATTGTAGGAACTCTCATAGTCAGTATTTATTTCTCAAAAACTTGAATATTCACATTCTTATCAATCAGATGTGTGAATTTTCCTTCATATCTCGTTGCACGAACGATGTGATTATCAATCCAATGGTAATTTCCACCTCGGGGTTTCCCCATCATCATTCCATGAAACTTAAATCCATGCTTATTTAACCAATTCTCTGTAATTTCTCTATGTTCTTCTAGTCTAGAAGTAAAAAAAGTGATTATGTGACCCTGATCGTACCATTCATTCACCGTTTCTAAAGCGTCTGGAAAGAGAACAGCATGTTCCATTCTTTCAGGTTCTTCATTCGGAATATCCTCACAAATAGTACCGTCTATATCGATTAAATAGTTTTTAATGTGTTCAGGTAAGATGGGGGACAAGTATTTTCCATCCTCCATTAAATCGATCAAATTACCTTCACTTGGATTAGTCTTCATTTGCCCAATTTAAACGTTCCGTTTGCGCAAATTGCCAAGGTGCACCGTTGTTTTCAATGTTCGTTAACATTCCTGTCAACTCACTTGGCACTTTGGATTCTTCCATCACTAAATAGCGACGTAAATCAACGATAATGGATAATGGATCAATGTTCACCGGACATTCTTGTACACAAGCGTTACAACTCGTACATGCCCAAATTTCTTCTTCGGTAATGTAATCGCCAATCAGACTTTTACCATCATCGTATCCTTTACCATGTTTGCGGTAATTTTCTCCCACTTCCACCAAACGGTCTCTAGTGTCCATCATGATTTTTCGTGGTGATAAAAGTTTACCAGTAACATTTGCTGGACAAGATGACGAACAACGTCCACATTCTGTACACGTATAGGCATCAAGTAAATTTTTCCAAGTCAAATCAGTGACGTCCTTCGCTCCAAAACGCTTCGGCGCTTCTTCTGGATTCGCCGGTGCTGCATATGGATCTGCGTTTGGATCCAACATTAACTTCACTTCATTGGTAACTGATTCCATATTGGTGAACTTTCCTTTTTGCTCAAGGTTTGAGTAAAACGTGTTCGGAAATGCCAACAAAATGTGAAAATGTTTGGAATAAGGTAGGTAGTTCAAAAATGCAAAAACCATCAAAATGTGTCCCCACCATCCAATGCGTTCAATAATATGAAGCGCATCGATGCTTAGGTTTTCAAAGAACAATGGTCCCATCCACGAGGAAATGGCAAA
>JAGOBK010000004.1 GCA_017983465.1 Crocinitomicaceae bacterium | reverse complement strand
CTGATACCACAAGCGGTGCGAAAACACACATGGAGCCGAGTAAACTGGACAATAAAAAGAAAAAAGAAAAGGACTCCAATTTGGTGATCTTCATCGCTGGTTTCCTCGCTGGTCTAGTTGCATTAGTAACTCCGTGTATGTTCCCGATGATTCCAATGACCGTGACGTTCTTCACGAAACAATCCAAAACACGTAAAGAGGGAATCTTCAAAGCATTGGTTTACGGTACGTCCATCGTATTAATCTACGTAACATTTGGCTTAATCTTCACAGCGGCAATGGGTCCATTGGGCTTAAATGATTTATCGACGAATTTATGGATGAACCTCATCTTCTTCGGTATTTTCGTATTGTTCGCCTTCTCTTTCCTTGGAGCATTTGAAATTCAATTGCCAAATTCATGGGTGAATAAAATGGACAAACAAGCCGATCGTGGTGGCTACATTGGCATTTTCTTCATGGCCTTTACCTTGGGATTGGTTTCCTTCTCTTGTACAGGACCAATCATTGGAACCTTATTAGTGGAAGCCTCAACTTCTGGATCATACTTAACTCCAGCGATTGGAATGACCGGATTCTCTTTAGCTTTAGCGATTCCGTTCACCATCTTCGCGATTTTCCCAGGATGGTTGAATTCCTTACCGCAATCCGGTGGATGGTTGAATTCCGTAAAAGTAGTTCTTGGATTAGCTGAGTTGGCGTTGGCATTGAAATTCTTATCCTCCGTAGATTTAGCATACCATTGGGACCTATTGACTCGTGAGTGGTTCGTAGCGATTTGGTTTGTCTTATTCCTCATCATGGGAATTTACCTACTTGGAAAAATTCGTTTCTCTCACGATTCACCAGTAGAGAAATTGGGTGTTCCACGTTTCATGTTTGCCTTAGTTGCATTAACGTTCTCTGTGTATTTATTTACGGGAATGTTTGGTGCGCCATTGACGTTAATTGACGGAATTGCACCACCGAGAACACATTCAGAAGACAACTTCCGTTGGGTAAATGGTGGATTAGAGACAGGACTTGGAACGGATTCCATTTCTGTTCAATACGCTGCTGACATGCATCCAGTTGGAGATGGTTCGATTTTAGTATTCCACGATTTAACAATTGGACAAGAATACGCGAAGAAAAAGAACTTACCGATCCTACTAGATTTTACCGGTTATGCGTGTCAAAACTGTCGTAAAACCGAATCAACTGTTTGGACCAACGACGAAATTCGTCCACTGTTGCAAAAACAATTTGTAATCGTTTCCTTGTACGTAGACGACCGCACACCACTACCAGCAAACGAGGTACGTGTTTCAAAGCTTAGCGGAAACATCAAAACCGTTGGAAACAAATGGGCGGACTTAGAAATGGAGAAATATGGAAGTTTCCAACAACCGCTTTACGTAGTAGTTGACAGTGAAGGAAATGACCTGACCGAAGCCATTGGATATACTCCCGACGTTAAAACCTACAAAGCGTTCTTGATGAAAGGCATGAGCGCCTTCAAAAAATAGTAAAAAGCGGTGTTGATCACCGCTTTTTTTATTTCCCTACTTTTTTCAAATCCGCATAATAGCGTTTAAAGCTATAGCAGTTACTGATAAGGTCATCGTACTGTTCCGGAAACTCCTTTTTTAATTTTTGATAATAGGAGTTCTGTGCGAAAATCCAATCACCGTAATTCTCACGATAAGGCTGATCGTTTCGTCCAAATTCATATGCCGGATTGAATTCGCTTTTCGCATTGATTCGATATTTTTCACAGCGTCCCGCCATGCGTAAACACAAGGCTTTCATCTCCTTGTTTCTTGTACTTCGATAACCTTTCAGGTAATACGATTTAGCTAAATCACACTGGTAATATTCACGTTGATCCGGAAAATTCGTCGCAATGTAAGAATTGGACCATGCATAACGTCTCATCATCCACGAATTGCCGTATTGCGTCAGATTGAAACAAAAATTCCCCAAGTAAAAGGCATACTTGGCTTTCAAGTCATCTTTGGAACGATTGTAACAAGCGCGCAATCTTAAAAACTCTCGGACCATCGTCGTTTTAGTAAAATGGATGGAATCTGCTTTTGACTGCTGGTGCTCTTGATAGAAGGTCGTGTAAAAAGGATTGGCGTTTAAAAAGGTCTTGTACGGATATGCATCACTTTTCCAGAGTGTGTCATTGACTTGTTCGAAATAGACCAAGGCTTTATCGAATTGATGTAAACGAATGAACTTTGTCCCTATTAAGTCAGCCACACGGTCTTTTTGTTGAAGCAAGAAACTTTTTTTCCACGTGTCAAAGGACGATTTTTCCTTGGTTGGACGAAGTAAATCCTGGTAGACTTGGTGAATTTCAGACAAGGTGTAGGCATCATCCATGTAAAAGAAATAATCCTCATAATACCCATAATTCGATGCGTTCTTCCCTTTCTTTATTTGCCAAAATGCACCCGGTAATGCGTCGCTGTCATCCATGTAATTTAGCGATTTGTTTAATGAAGCAAATAAATACGCCGCATCTATTTTATTTCCTCTAAATTCCAATTCACGGGCAACAGAGAACACAAAACGATCATTGTGATTTTCCACTTCACGTTTCAAAATGGATTGAAGCAATGGATCATCCAATGTTGCGTTTCCTAAATCACGCACCATCGCTAGTGCATACATGCGCTCTTTGAACTGCTTCATGTTTTCATCTGAAACAGAAATCGACTTTAACTCATTTAATTTGATTTTATCACCTGCCAACCAATGGGCGTAGAACGCATACAGCTTCAAGTCAGTAGTATTTTCTGACTTTATCTGATCGATGAACTGAGCGAAACGACGGGCATAGGACTGATCAAAGTTTCTTCTTCCGCGCATGAGTGCTTGTTCATAGTTGCCAGAATTATCCCATTGACCCCAATAATTTTCCCAACTGTATGCCACAATCGCTGGTGAAAATTCTGTATAGTAGGGTGTCAAAATCCAATCTTCTATTTTCGTGATTTCACGCTGTACTAAAAATTCAAAAGCTGGGTTTTGTGGGTCTAATTGGTGAAGGGATTTTAAGTTATCCAAAGCCGGATCCAATTTTTGCACCATGGTCAATGCGAGAATATTCGCCTTTTCTTTGGCGTTCTTAGTAGTTGAAAGCGCATGCTGTACATCCTTCACCGGAATGACTTTAAAATTCAAATACGTCGCCAATTTTTTATCGTTGGAATGACGAAATACCTCCGCGCGATGAATAATGGTTTCATCGCTGATTTTATCCAAATTGTAGCGAAAATGCATCGCCCAATAGTCAACAACCGATTTCGTTTTTTGTCCCTCAAAAAAGGCCTTGTAAATGGATTTCACTTTCGGAAGTTGATTGGAATAGTAGGCAAGGCGAATGGCTAAATGTGCATATCGTTTTTTCAATTCCAATCGTTTGGCTTTTCGAGCTTTTGCACAGGACAACGAAATGGACGCATTGATGCTACGTTTTAATTTCACTTCTTCCTTTTCCCATGGATCCAAGGAAGTTCCCGTTGAATATTTGGACATGTTTTTAGCGAAAAGCAAATAGTCCTTCACATCTTGATAAGCAGGTTGACGCAACAGTTGAACAAGCTTGTTGGGATGTTTACCTTCTCTAATTTGACTATAACTTAGGTAATAAATCGCCTCGTTTAAACTAGAAACATCTATTTTTCCCATAAAAAAGTCTTGCCACAAGCGTAAATTTTCATCTTCCAAGGCCTGACAGTTGAAATCCCGAGCATCATTATAACTCGAACTATTTTCGTACTCAAACAAGCGAAAACTGGGATAAAAGGATGGCATTCCAGTAAATATGGAATAACGCACGGATTCTCCTTCCGGATACCATCCCCCACAAGAAAACGCCTTTAAACTAACGAAGACGCTTATAAAAACCAACCAATTCTTCATGTGTGTATTTTCTTAATTCATCTGAATCTAAGTGAAACAAAGCCATTGTAGGACGATCTTTAAAGTAAACCTCTTGATTGATCACATCGATTGCTTCACGAATCTGTTTTGCGGAAACTCGTTCTACTTTCAAATGATCGCCTTTTCGCAGATAAACCTCATCTACGAGCGTGTCCTTGCTGATTAAATAGAATGGTGGATTTAAGGGTTTCAAGTAGGATAAAAAGGTGCTGTCCTCTTTGTAGAATAAACTTTTAAATTGTTTGTTCTGAAAGACCTGAACATTGGAATAGGTCGGCAAGGCAACATCCAAAGCGACAGGATAATCATCCGCTCCTTCCAAGTATTTTTTCAATTCCTGGATGTCCAAAATGGAATTACGATTCCCGGACTCTCTTGGAGTGAGCAAATTATAACACATCAACATGGCGCGATCCACAGGTAAGACACCCATTCGATCTGGGAACTTATATGCATACAATCTCAGCGTAGCGGAAAGCTGCGTGTTTTCCAAGGACTCGTTTTTTTTCATTTCTTGTTTCAGTTCGCGAAGAAAACGCATGTAGATCTTTTTAGTGGATTCTGTCCAGTCACAGTCGATTTGAATTTCCTTTGGACAAGAAAATCCCTCCATATTTTCTTCGTATTTCTTTAAAACAAGGAACAGAATATTTTTCGCCATTTCCCTTGTGTTGAGTTCATGCTCTTTAAAAACAGAATTTAAAATAAAGACCGTTGGAATAACGCTCAGTTTCGCAACGTTCGATGGAATGTCTTGTTGTTTTTCGTAGTCCCATGTGGTTCGACTCATGGTCAGTTCCGTTTTTGCTTTAGGAACAGGTCCCAAATCCGGATCGTAATCCACCTCAAAATACTTGACATACAGTTTACGAACCTGTAAAGTATCGAGTCTTTCTGAATCGAACCAATAATTATCGTAGTTTTTCCAATAATAAAAAGCCTTAATGGGTGAGGTATTTTTGGGTTGAAATGGATTGAAAACAAATCCAAGGATAATCAAACAAAATAAACTTAGAACAAGTAGGATTTTTTTCATGAAAAGCTGATAATCAAGTACAAAAATGCAACTTTTTCGATTGGTTACAATTCCTTGATTAAAAAATATTTTTCTTGTGAAAAATCGTTCATAACTCTCGGTGTCCACGTGTAAATAAAGGCACATTCTTTCCTATTTTTGAGATTCATATGTTTACCTTTCAATGAAACTTTGTATTGCCGAAAAACCAAGCGTTGCCCGTGATTTAGCGGAGATTCTAGGAGCTAAAAATCGTCGAGATGGCTACCTAGAAGGAAACGGCTATTGCGTAACCTGGGTTTTTGGACATTTGTGTTCCTTGAAGGATCCGGAGGACTATAATCCGAATTGGAAATATTGGAAATTGGAAGATTTACCGATTATTCCCGGTCAATTCGGCATCAAATTACGTGAAGACGAAGGTGCGAAACGTCAATTCAAAGTCATTGAAACTTTAATGACACAAGCTGAAGAAGTCATTAATTGCGGGGATGCTGGACAAGAAGGAGAGTTGATTCAACGTTGGGTGCTCATCAAAGCGAAATGCAAAGTTCCTGTGAAACGCTTATGGATTTCTTCCCTAACAGAAGAAGCCATTAAAGACGGATTCAACAAATTGCGTGACTCCAAAGAATTCGACAATCTTTTTGCGGCAGGAAATTCACGCGCTGTGGGTGATTGGGTGCTTGGCATCAACGGAACACGGCTGTACACACGTAAATTTGGACGAGATAAAATGACCTTGTCTGTTGGACGCGTTCAAACGCCGACATTAGCGATGATCGTTCAGCGACAAAAAGAAATCAATGCATTTAAAGCAGAAGAATACTGGGAACTAAAAACAATCTATCGAGAAACCGAATTTCATTGTCAAATTGATCGTTTACATTCCAAAGATAAAGCTGACAAAGGTCTAGCATATTTACAAGACAAGCCTTTTGAAGTGACCTCTTTCGAACAAAAAGATGGAAAAGAAGGAAATCCACGTTTGTATGATTTAACGTCCCTTCAAGTGGACGGGAATCGTTATTACGCATACAGCGCCGAAGAAACCTTGACGAAGATTCAAAGTTTATACGAAAAGAAGTTAGTGACCTATCCACGCGTAGACACGACATATTTATCGGAGGATTTACATCCCAAGATTCCGAACATCCTGAATGGATTGCGCGATTACAAACGATTCACGGATGCACTACAAGGAAAACCAATTCCAAAGTCCAAACAGATATTTGACGATAAAAAAATCACAGATCACCACGCGATCATTCCAACAGGTGTAGCGCCGACAGGTATCACACCAGACGAACAACGCGTATACGATTTGATTTGCCGACGATTTATCGCCGTTTTCTATCCTGAATGTAAAATATCGAATACCACCGTATTAGGAAAAGTCGATGCCCTCGAATTCAAAGCCACCGGAAAGCAAATCTTGGATAAAGGTTGGCGCGTGATATACGATGATCTCAAGGCAGAAAACAAAGAATCTGGAAGCAAGAAAAAAGAAGGTGAAAGCGAGGATAAAATCCTACCGATTTTTGAAAAAGGCGAAAGCGGTCCTCATCAACCTTTAATTCATAAGGGAAAAACAAGTGCTCCAAAATATTACACAGAAGCTACACTTTTACGCGCGATGGAATCCGCAGGGAAATTAGTGGAAAACGAAGAAATGCGTGAAATCATGAAAGAGAATGGCATCGGACGTCCATCGACACGTGCGAACATTATCGAAACGCTATTCAAACGCAAATACATCGAAAAGAAAAAGAAAAATCTTGTAGCTACCGATACCGGAATGAACCTGATTGACACCATCAAAAGTGAATTGCTGAAAAGTCCAGAATTAACGGGTCAATGGGAACACAAACTGCGTCAGATTGAAAAAGGCACCTATGAGGCACAAACCTTCAAAGAAGAATTGTTTCTGATGGTACGCGAGCTGACAGATGAGGTGATTTTTGGAAGGTAAATTCTTACATCTTCATCGGCGCCTGAACACCTAAAACCTGTAAGCTTTGTTGAATTGTTCGTCGCACACATTCACTCATCGCTAATCTCAGATTTTTATTCGCTGCGTTTTCTTCGGAAAGAATTTTCACTGCTTGATAAAAATGATTGTAAGTCTTCACTAAATCGTAAATGTAATTGGCTACGATTGCCGGTGAAAATCCGCTTGCTGCTTCGTGAATGACTTGCGGGAAATGTGTCAATAATTTGATGATTTCCTTTTCCTCATGAATCAAATTTGCTGATTGAATATCACTTACATCTATCGTTCCCGCACGCTGTAACAAAGTGGAAATTCGGGCATGCGCATATTGAATGAAAGGACCTGTATTTCCGGTTAAGTCAATCGACTCTTCAGGATTAAACATCATGCGTTTTTTCGGATCGACTTTCAATAAATAATATTTTAATCCACCTAAACCAATTTGTTCAAAAAGTGTGCTTCGCTCCTCCTCGCTTAACGATTCAATGTGTCCACGTTCTTTGGTCATTTCAGCTGCTTTTTCAATGACTTCATCCATCAAATCATCCGCATCAACCACTGTTCCCTCACGAGACTTCATTTTTCCCGTTGGTAAGTCTACCATACCATATGATAAATGGTAGCAATTTTCAGCCCATGAATAACCTAGTTTCTTCAAAATTAGGAACAAGACTTTGAAGTGATAATCTTGCTCATTTCCAACGGTATACACCATTCCATTCAAGCTCGGAAAATCATGAAAACGGTCAATTGCCGTTCCGATATCCTGTGTCATATATACAGCTGTACCATCCGAACGAAGAACTAATTTCTCGTCAAGACCATCAGCGGTTAAATCGATCCAGACTGATCCATCAGGTTTTTGAAAAAACACACCATCCGCAATTCCTTTCATCACTTGGTCCTTCCCTAACAAATAGGTTTCGGATTCAAAATACAACTTATCGAAATCCACACCCATTTTCGTGTAGGTACTTTCAAATCCATCATATACCCACGAATTCATGGTTGTCCACAGTAAATAAACCTGGGGATCACGTGCTTCCCATTTTACCAACATTTCTTTGGCTTCTAGAAGGATGCTCGTATTATTTTTTGCCAATTCTTTGATTTTATCATCAATTCCTTGGATGGCTTTTTCGTCTTTGTCGACTTTCGCTGTTTGAAAATTGGCAAATGCAGTTTTTACCTCATCTGAGCAAGAAGAAAAATCACCATTTTCCCAAGCGGAAATGATTTCTTTGGCCTCTTTTTGTAAATGCTTGTCAAATTCCACATAATACTTCCCAACGAGCTTGTCACCTTTTAATCCGGTATTTTGTGGTGTTTCTCGCTCTCCTCTTTCATTTAAAGGTGAGAATTTTTCCCAGGCCAACATGCTTTTACAAATATGTATTCCACGGTCATTAATCACCTGAGTTTTGATGACTTCATGTCCGTCCGCTTTCAAAATCTCTGCCACGGAATAGCCTAAGAAATTATTTCGAAGGTGTCCTAAATGCAAGGGTTTATTTGTATTCGGAGAGGAATATTCCACCATAATCGTCGGCTTCGAACCTTTTGGAGCAAAACCATAAGAAGATGATTGATAGACCTCATTTAGTTGAGACAACCAATAATTTTTGGAGAAAACAATATTCAAGAATCCATTCACAACAATGCATTTCTCTACATCAGGAACGTGTTGTTCAATGAAATCTCCGATTTTTTGTCCTGCATCTAAAGGAGTACAACGAAGCAATTTCACAAATGGAAAAACAACTAAGGTCAAATCACCTTCCACATCTTTTCTTGTGACTTGAAATTGAATCAATTGTTCATCAATCTCTTGTCCAAACAAAGTCGTTGCGTGCCCTAGAATCAGTGCTTTTATGTGATTTTCCATCGTTATTTTAAACTTTTTACGAGCGAATTGATCAATTCAAATGATCGTTCAGCCATTTTATTTTTGTCATTATCCAAACATGGATTCACTTCTACGAGTTCCATGCATGCCAAATTGTTTAGTTTGGACATACTTGTAAGAATGGACCTCGCTTCATCGAAACTAATTCCGTTTGGAACCGGTGTACCTGTTCCGTATGACGTTTCACTTGGATCCATGGAGTCAACATCAAAGGAAACGTAAACGATGTCGCACGCTTGTAATTTCTCTGTGATTTCATCGATACACGTTTGTAATCCTCGGTCTCTTAATTCCTTCACTGTATAGTTGCGAAGATTCAGTTGTTTCATTGCATGAATTTCTTCCTCTTCCACGTCGCGCACACCAATGTAAATAAGATCAGCAGGCTTTAATGAATGGCTTTTTAACTGATTCCAATATTGCATGGTTGTCAAATCCAAGTTGTTTTTCTGAAGGTCTGACTGGTCTACTCCTAAAGCTGTTGCAATAGGCATTCCGTGAATATTCCCAGAAGGTGTCGTATATGGAGAATGAATATCTGCGTGAGCATCTATCCACAAAACACCTAAACGTTTTCCAGGGTATGCTAACTTCAATCCAGCCATCGTTCCACCTGCAGAGGAATGATCACCAGCGATGATTAACGGAAACATTCCGGAATCAATCGCTTCCTTTACCTGTGTTTTAATGCCTTCAAAAATTTGAAGAACACCATCGATGCGTTTTGCATATGGAAAGTTCGTTGGACGATCCAATAAATCATTTCGATTTGGCAAGGTATAAACTGGGTATTCCGAAAACAAGGTAGAATTCTGAGCTCTTGCAGCGGCACGAATTGCCTCAGGACCTAAGGAAGCCCCGCGCGTTCCTGCACCTAATTCCGAAGGATTAAAAATAAATTGTAATTGACGATTCATAATACTCCCTTTCATCGGGCTCGACAAATTTACAACTTTCTATAGGAAGTATTGATTTGGACCTCCCGAACTTATTCAATATTCGGTATATTTGTTCACATTAAACGAACATTTTCGAATCCCAAACATGATCAAAATACTTCTTTTTACTGTGTTTTTAACGTGTGCCTTCGAGGCATGTTGGGGACAAGATGCAAATCATTTCAGTGGGACCTTAACCTACCGAATTGAACGTGTTGATGTGAAAGATTCTGTGGAGGCAAAAATGATCATCTTCGCTCGAGACTCACTTATTAAAATTGTGAATTTCAGTTCCGACTTTGGAAAACAGGAAACCATCAAACATTTGATTTACCAAAAGAAATATGTTCTCATTGAACTTGATCAGGAAAAATTTGCAGTACAGATTAAGGATAGTCCTGAAGACACAAGCAAAAGAACATATACATTTCATTCAGAAAAAGGACATTCGAAAATTGCAGGGATAAGAGGTAAAAAATTAGCCGCGAAATTTTCACTTGTCCAAAATGAATTGACCGTAGTTTATACACCAAAAATTTCCGCTCAATATCTTGGGTCTTTTACAGATGCTCCTGGACTTCTGCTGCAATATTTTGTGGTGAATGATCATGGATTATACAAGTATACACTTGAATCAATTGATAAAAAAGTCCCCCCAATATCTCTATTTATGATTCCTGCTGATTACCAAAAAATTAGCCTTAAAGCCTTTATGGAAAAGTCTGCAGATTCAGGAAATTCGAGTATCCCAAATAACTAACAAAATCTTGTTTATACAATTCCGCTTTTCCCGTTAGAAATGTGACCTTATCGCCTATCTTCGTTGGATATTGCATATAAAGCGAATGGAAGACAACGAATTTACACCAAAGAGAGAGGCTGGAACTGAAAATCCTAGTGGTTCAACAACGAAAAGAAAAGAGGAGAAAGCCCCAAAACCTAGTAAGGAGAAAACACCTGCAAGGTGGAACTTTGCTGCTAATTTTGATTCGAAAAGATTTAAAGTCATTCTAGGTTCAACCTTGACCTTACTTTCCATCTATTTGTTTCTGGCTTGTTTATCCTATTTGTTTACTTGGACGGAAGATCAAGACAGAATTTTGCAACGTTCCTTTCTAGATTACATTTTTGATTCAACAGAAGCTCCCGTTCAAAACTGGCTTGGGAAATTTGGAGCCTGGACTTCCCACCTGTTGATTTATCGTCTTTTTGGAATCACCTCTTTCGGAATTTGTTTTTTGTTATTTATTTCCGGAATACGCATACTCTTTGACTATACCATCGTTGCATTAGGAAGATCCTTTACCATCACCATTACATACATGCTTTGGGGTTCCGTTTTCTTAGGTTTCTTTAGTGAAAACTTGAATTACCTTGGAGGGACTTTTGGATTTTACATAAACGAGTGGTTAACGCTTACACTGGGAAGTTTCGGTTCGTTTGCCTTAAGTTTGGTTTTTCTTTACATCATTACGACCTTGATCTTTAATCCAAACTACGCTAAATGGCTTGATTTCATTTTTAGTCGTGAAAAGGAAGATTCCGTAGCTGATATGAGCCCGGGAAAGGTAGATGACGACCGTCACACCTACGAAGACATTTTCGTCGTCAACACCATCAAGGACGAACAAATAAAATCAGATGTTATTTCTGAAACGGTGGATTTTTCTTCAGAAGACGAAGAGGATGAAGATGTGTTTTTTGATGAAAGTGAATTAATTGTGTCTTCAAAAATTCCCGATGAAAAAGAGGATTCTGATGATAGTTTCGAAATTGAAATCGCCACAGAACCTGAACCAAGCGTTGTTATTCCTCCGAGTCCAACGCCGATAATGGGTGCAAATGCGACACAGAAATCTGACGATGACGATTTAGCAAAAAGACTCGTTAGCGAATATGGAGAATATGATCCAACCAAAGATTTAGAGGGGTATGTTCTTCCTCCATTGGACCTCATGACGGACTATGGAACAAGTGGCGTTTCCGTGAGCAAAGAAGAATTGGAAACCAATAAAGATAAAATTGTTCAAACTCTTCAGCATTACAAAATTGAAATTGCGAAAATCAAGGCGACGGTAGGGCCAACCGTTACATTGTATGAAATTGTACCAGCTCCTGGAGTTCGTATTTCTAAAATCAAAAACTTGGAGGATGATATTGCCTTAAGTTTATCCGCATTAGGAATTCGTATCATCGCTCCAATACCTGGAAAAGGAACAATCGGTATTGAGGTTCCGAATTCGAATCCGGAAATGGTGAGCATGCGTTCATTGATCGCCTCTGATAAATTTCAACATTTCGATGGAGAATTACCTATCGTCATGGGTAAAACCATTACCAACGAAACATTCGTTTTCGACTTAACAAAAATGCCTCACCTTTTGGTTGCAGGGGCTACCGGACAAGGGAAATCTGTAGGATTAAATGCCATCCTGATTTCCATTCTTTACAAGAAACATCCAGCACAAGTGAAATTTGTATTGGTGGATCCGAAAAAAGTAGAGTTAACCTTATACAATAAAATTGAACGTCACTTTTTAGCGAAATTACCTGGAGAAGAAGACGCGATTATCACGGACACATCCAAGGTGGTAAACACACTAAACTCTTTGTGTATCGAAATGGATGAGCGCTATGAATTACTCAAAGATGCTGGTGTTCGCACGATTAAAGAATACAACGCAAAGTTCATTGCTCGTCGTTTAAACCCAGAGAAAGGACACCGTTATTTACCATATATCGTGGTGTTAATTGATGAGTTCGCTGACCTCATCATGACTGCTGGTAAAGAAGTAGAACATCCGATTGCGCGTATCGCTCAGCTTGCACGTGCGATTGGAATTCACTTGATTGTAGCAACACAGCGTCCATCTGTGAATGTGATTACGGGTATGATTAAAGCCAACTTCCCTGCCCGTATTGCTTTCAGAGTTCTCTCGAAAATTGACTCGAGAACGATTTTAGATGCATCCGGAGCAGATCAATTAATTGGACGTGGAGATATGTTGATTTCAACCGGATCAGACATCAAACGTTTACAATGTGGATTTGTTGACACTCCTGAAGTAGAAGAAATTTGCAGCTTCATTGGAGACCAACGCGCATATCCAGAAGCGCTCATTCTTCCAGAATACACACCAGAAGGCAGTGATTCGGGAGGTGAAATGGACATGAATGAAATAGATCCAATGTTCGTTGACTCTGCACGTATTGTAGTCATCAACCAACAAGGATCAGCAAGCTTACTACAGCGTAAATTAAAACTTGGATACAACCGCGCCGGTCGTATTGTCGATCAATTAGAAGGTATGGGGATCATTGGGTCCTTCCAAGGAAGTAAAGCACGTGAAGTACTGTATGGTGACATCGAAAGTTTAGATGAATTCCTTCGATCTCGAGGACTCATATAATTGCAACGAAGTTTCTAACGAACAGCACGTTCGTTAAACAAAATATAGCCAAAACTGAGTTGAAAAAACAATGGGCTTTCTTGTGCTGGGAAATAATTCAAACTTGCCCTAACTGGTCCAATTGGTGTATCGTACAACACCGAGCTCGAAGCTACAAGTGAATGGACTTGTAAAGGCTTTCCATACTGAATGGTTCCATCTTGATTTTGCTGTAACTGAACAATGGGTTGAAAATAGTAAACATCTAAACGCAGGTCCAGTTTATTCGTCAACTCTAGTATCAAATTTGTTCCAAGTGAAAGAAATTGCGTTGCGCGGTATTCCGGCAAGAAAAAGGTCTCCA
Source organism: Crocinitomicaceae bacterium (assembly GCA_017983465.1). GTDB lineage: Bacteria > Bacteroidota > Bacteroidia > Flavobacteriales_D > Crocinitomicaceae > UBA952. The sequence continues at coordinate 333,110 of JAGOBK010000004.1, read as the reverse complement.
TATCCGGAATTAAGTTGAAGGCAGGCATGGACAATAAACTCGCCGTATAATTCGCGAAGAGGGATTGACTATTCAAGACTGTCTTCCCATGTAAACCGAGATGAAAAGGGCCGTTCTTCAGAAAAAAAGATTTAAATTCAGCTTGAACACTTAACCATTGATGATCTTTTTCCACCGTATCTTTTAAAATGGAGGTTGTTCCCGGAACTGTGCGTTCAAATCCATTGACATACCTCGCTTTCACTTGAAAAAAATGTCCCTCCGTGGCAAATTGTTTTTTATTCAAACTGTTCTTCGTGTATTCTAGTGACAGTGCTGTACCATAAAAGCGTGTATAATCAGCCGTATCCTTATTCGTAAACTGATCAGACTGATAATAATCATCCTCTAAACTAAAATAACGTGCGTCAAAAGTCCAACGAGCATTATTCCCGAGAGGCAATTTTACCTTTATTCCACCGTATGCTTCATTTTGCACGAGAAATGAAGGTTTGACATCCTCAAAAAACGTGGCGAAACTTCGGAAATAATCCCAACGGTTGAGGGTGAAGTATCCATTTACGGAAATCGGAAAAACGGATGGAAAAACCACTTCATAGTTCGTTCGAAGGGAACCATAGAACTTACCGAAATACGATTCAGCATTCAGTTTATGTGCGACACGACCGATACTTCGATAACTTAAGTTAAAGTAACCTGTATTTACCGCTCTAGATGAGATGAGTCCACCAAAGTCAGCACGAAATTCCCTCGCTTTCTTTACATGCAAATTAAGTTGGAGTGTCCCATCGGGTTTCGATTCAAAATTGGGATATATAAAGTCGATTTGAGGAGTAGATGCCAAGCGGAAATAACGTTCCTTTAATTCCTCCTCATCCAAAATACGGTGGCTTCGTTTAGGTAAAATGAATTTATTCGCATACTTAAATTCGTTCTTTTTGATGGGCGCAGTTTTAACGGAGGAAACCTGAATCGAAGGTACTTTTGCTCGGAATTCAGCTCTTCTTCGGGCGAGCGAATCTGGATTTTCACGAACAGTAATAAATTGTTCCAATGAATCCAATTTCAATAGGGTTGCTTTATAACCATCATTTATTGCTTGCTGAACATCTTTAAAATCAAACGTACCAACTTCTGTTTTGGGCTCAATGATCATTCCTTCTTGACATGGAAGCGCGTAATTTGTTGGCGTGGTCATCATGCTTGAAATCATGCCAAAGAAATCGTTTTCATTCGCTTTTATGTCATTTTTTGTCACGTTACTACCTATGATGAAATCTGCATCAAACTGCTCGTACATGGCATTCAAAGGGAAATTATCGTACAAGCCTCCATCAAAATAAAGGACTCCATTGATGCGTATTGGATTCAAATACAAAGGAAAAGTCATCGATGCCCGCACCGCTTCATTCAAATTCCCATTGGCAAAAACAACACTTTCCTTTCGAACGACGTCAGAAGCTACACAGCGAAAGGGAATAAATAGTCGATTGAAATCATTTTTTACTGCGGCACTGGTTCGACCCAAAATACGCAACATCTCAAAATCGAAGTATCTAGGATTAACAAACGACATGGGAATTGATTTCTGTAGAATACTATCCTTCGAAAACGGGATGTTAAACATGCTGCTTGTATTCGAATCATCAAAAAAGAAGAATTTCTTGTCCGACTCTAATTCACCTTTCACCATTAACTGAAAGGGCTCACTCAAGACATAAGCTTCAATTTCTTTCGGTGAATATCCACTTGAATACATGCTGGCAACGAGCGCACCCGCAGAAGTTCCAACAATAAAATCAATGGGGATGTTGCGTTCCTCGAGTGCTTTCAACACGCCAACATGTGCTACACCAGCTGCTCCACCACCACTTAAAACCAGTCCGATTTTCTGTTGAGCGAAACATTCTGAGTAAAGAATGAAAAAAAGTGATAAAATAAGGGTCGATAAACTTCGCAAATTCGTTCTTTTGTACAAAGTTAGACCTTATCACGAGAAAATGGAAAAGAAGAGCACGGGAAATAATGAAGAGTTAACAATCACACTAAAATGTTTGTTTGGATTTGAGCAAACGTTAGTGGAAGAATTGGAAGAACTTGGCTACCCAAAAGCAGAGCAATTGAACCGCGCGGTGCGCATTAAAGGAACATGGAAAGATGTATATTATTTAAATTTATATGCACGTTGCGCTATATCGATTCTAGTAGAGCTCGACAAGTTCTATATTAAATCAGAAGAAGACTTGTATCGTAAAGCAATGAAGATTAAGTGGACCGAAATTTTCGACGTATCTAAAACCTTCGCAGTAAAAGGCGCAGTCTTCTCGACCTTATTTAACAATACTCAATATCCATATTTAGTTGTAAAAGATGCCATTGTAGACTCATTTCGTAATGAATTCGATGATCGTCCGGATGTTGAATTAAAACGCCCACAAGTTCTTTTTGACTTATATATCAAAGAAAATGAAGTGACGATTTCATTGAACACAAGTGGAATTCCTCTTTTCCAACGCGGGTATCGCGAAGCTGTCGGAGAGGCACCTTTAAATGAAGTGGTGGCGGCAAGTTTGATTCGTTTATCTAAATGGGACCGTAAAACAACCTTCCTTGATCCATTTTGTGGTTCAGGAACACTTTTAATGGAAGCTGCTTTATTGGCTTCTGGAATTCCATCGAATATCGAACGTCAGCATTATGCCTTCAAAAATTTAAAGAATTTCGACGAGTCCGTTTGGAATGACATCTATGACAATGCGCTGAGAAATGTCCGCTCACTACCATGTAGAATCATGGGATCGGATTTATCTGATGAGATGATTTTGAAAACGCGCCGTAATTTACGTCAAATGAGTTTTGGACGTTTCATCGAAACAAAGGCGTGCTCATTTGATGAAATCACGAAAGAAGAAGACGAAGCTGTGTTCATTTTAACCAATCCACCTTACGGAGAACGTTTAGCAGCAAATACGCACGAACTATACGAGAACATAGGGAACTGGCTAAAACATACGATGACGAATTCTCAAGCGTGGGTGATTACGTCTAGTGAAGAAGGTCTGAAATCCATTGGACTGCGTCCAAGTGTGAAACACAAAGTATTCAACGGTGACTTGGAATGTAGTTTCCGTATGTTTGAAACGTATGCCGGATCGAAACGAACACATTTTCCATTTGATGAACAAGGAGAACATCAAGAGGAAACAGAAAATTAAACCATAAAAAAAGCCCTGACATAATCGTCAGGGCTTTTTTATGTTTTATCGTTTCGAGATCTCTACATATTCTCGGTCCGTTTCGCCGATATAAATCTGACGTGGACGACCGATTGGCTCTTTGTTCTCTGTCATTTCTTTCCATTGAGCAATCCATCCTGGTAGACGTCCTAAAGCGAACATCACGGTGAACATTTCTGAAGGAATTCCTAATGCTTTGTATATAATTCCAGAATAGAAATCTACATTTGGATATAAGTTTCTTGCTTTGAAGTATTCATCTTCCAAGGCAACTTTCTCTAATTTTTTCGCGATGTCCAATAATGGATCATTCACTCCTAATTTCTCTAATACCTCATCACATGCTTTTTTGATGATGTTCGCACGTGGATCGAAGTTTTTGTAAACTCGGTGACCGAAGCCCATCAAACGGAATGGATCTTCTTTATCTTTCGCTTTCAATACCCATTTGTCTACATTTCCACCATCGTTGTGGATTTGCTCCAACATTTCGATTACTTCTTGGTTTGCTCCACCATGTAGAGGACCCCAAAGTGCAGAAATACCTGCAGAAACAGTTGAATATAAATTCGCTTGAGAAGAACCTACGATACGAACAGTTGACGTAGAACAGTTTTGTTCGTGATCAGCATGAAGAATCAATAAAGTATTCAATGCACTTACGACAACCGGATCAACTTTGTAATCTTCTGTTGGCATCGCAAACATCATGTATAAGAAATTCTTGCAGTAATCGAATTCATTTTTTGGATACATGAATGGATGACGAATTGAATTCTTGTATGCCCAAGCAGCTAACGTAGGTAATTTCGCGATCAAACGATGAATTGTTAAATTCTTCGCTTCTTTGCTTCTGTTTGGATCCAAAGATTCCGGATAGAACGTTGCTAAGGATGCAATCATCGAAGAAAGGACACCCATTGGATGTGCTTTCGATGGATATGCTTCAAAGAATTGTTTCATGTCCTCATGAACCAACGTATGTTTCTTGATACTGTCTTCGAATGCATCCAATTCAGTTTGTGTTGGAAGATTCCCATAAATGAGAAGATATGCAACTTCAATGAACGATGCTTTCGCTGCTAATTGCTCAATTGAATATCCTCTGTAATGTAGAATCCCCTCTTCTCCGTCCAAGAAAGTAATCGCACTTTTCGTTGCTCCTGTATTCTTGTAACCTGTATCTAAGGTAATGTAACCTGTCATATCTCTCAATTTGGAGATATCGATCGCTTTTTCGTTTTCTGTACCTGTTATAACCGGAAGTTCGTATACTTTTCCGTCAAGTTCAATTTTGGCTAGTTCACTCATTTTTTTCTGTCGAAATATGTGTTTGGTATAAAAGTTTGCCCTAAATTACAAAAGAAACATCGAAATCTGTTTGTCTCGTGTAAAATATTAATGATTTAATGACATTTTATTAGTCATCTATAGGTTTTCATCGATGAAATTCAACATCAACTGAAATAAGTGATTCCGTGTATTACCGCCATATATACCATGGTTTTTGTTTGGATAAATAAACAAGTCAAATTGTTTATTCGCTTTCACAAGCGCAGTAATCATCTCCATACTATTCTGGTAATGAACATTATCATCCGCCGAACCGTGAATTAAAAGATATTTCCCTTTGATGTTATCTACATAATTAATCGGTGAATTTCGATCGTAACCATCTGCGTTTTCTTGTGGAGTTCGCATAAATCGTTCCGTGTAAATATTGTCATAATAACGCCAATTCGTAACCGGTGCAACCGCGATCGCCATTTTAAAGACATCCGCTCCTTTTGTTATTCCTAAAGATGCCATGAATCCACCATAACTCCACCCCATGATTCCAACACGACTAGCATCAACAAACGAATTTTTTGAATATTCCTTTACGGCATTGATGACATCTTCGATTTCCAACTTACCTAATTGTAAATAGGTTGACTTTTTAAATGCCGCACCTTGATACATCGTACCTCGAGGATCCACTTGAAAAACGATGTACCCCTTTTGCGCTAAAAGTTGGTGGAAGAAATAATCATTTCCATCCCAAGCGTCTAATACTTCATTATGTCCAGGACCTCCATATACATTCACATACATCGGGTATTTCTTTTCTGGATCGAATCCAACTGGAAGAATAACCGAAGCATTCAATTTTACACCATTTGCTGAAATTTCAATAAATTGTTTCGTGGACAAGCGTTCCTTTTTTAGTTTGTCCATAAAAGCCTGATTGGATTCTAATACGCGAACCACGGAACCATCGCTTTTGCAGAGGGAGTAAACTGGCGCTTGATTCGCATTTGAATACGTATGTACAAAATACTTCATTCCATTTAAAAACTCGGCTTCATTCGAACCAACAGTGGCTGTTAAATCGCGTTTATTGGATCCATCCAATTGAACAGCATAAATCGATTTATGAATCGCACCTTTTTCTGCTGAACTAAAATAAATTTGTTGCGTACTTTCATCGAATCCAAGAAAATCAATCACATCCCATGGTCCGCTTGTAATTTGTTTTACCGAACCATCAAAATTCAATTGGAAAATATGGCGGTATCCATTTTCTTCGCTTGTACGCAAAATTGATTGTCCATCCTTCAAGATTAATAAGTTGTCGTCGATATCCACATAGGTTTGCGATTTCTCCGTAAAAAAGTTTTTACTCACCGCTTTTCCTTTCACCATATCCACTAACCAATAGTTTAATTCACTTTGGTGACGATTCATGGTTTGAACAATCAATTGATTTGATTTGGATGACCAATTCAAACGAGGAATGTATTCGTAGTTACCTAAATGAATGTGCTGTACTTTTTTACTTTCTAAGGAAACACAATGAGCGGTAACAATACTATTCACTTCACCGGCTTTTGGATATTTAAACTCATATTGTTCTGGATAAAGTCCTTCGAACATATCCATACTGAATTCGGGCACTTCTTTTTCATCAAAACGCAAATAAGCTATGTACTTACTGTCAGGGGACCAACCATATGCTTTGGTGATGGAGAATTCTTCTTCATATACCCAATCCGTTGTCCCGTTGATGATTTTGTTTCGTTTCCCATCCAATGTTAATTTCTCGACTTTTCCAGAGGAAATGGTTTTTACATAAAGGTCGTTTCCATGAATAAAGGATACCTTCTTACCATCCGGCGAGTATTCCGCCAAGGTTTGTGGCGAATGAGCGGGATCTAGAGGCGTCAATTTTTGCGTTGAAAGGTCATACAAATAATAGACTGCTTGATAACTACGACGGTATATGGACTCCACATTCGTTAACAAAAGAATTTTTGTTTCATCCGAATTAAACTCATAGTCATCGAACGCCAGTTTTTTACCATCAACTAGTAGTTTCGAACCATCAAGAACAACAGTTCCTTTGTCATTCATATCGTTCAAACTGAATTTATAAATGGAATTACCATCTTTTACATTGGTGTAATGTTCTCCATCGTTCATGGATTTAAATCCGCTAATTCGCTTTGGACTAAATTCATAATTTTTCCAAATGCGCTCAACTGTAAGGTCTTGTGAGAAAGCAATAGAGTAAACAAGGGTAAAAAGAAAGAAGAAACTATTTTTCATGTGTGATTATTTGAAGCCCGAATTTAAGTATTGTACTTGGATTAAACAACTTGTTCAATTCGCTAACATTCAATTCATGAAAGTTTAACCTAAAAGTTTATTTATTTTTCAAAAAAACACCTAAATTTGTTTCAACTTTTCAGGTGTCCTCCTTGATGCATCTATGCTGAAACCACCTAAAAAGAATAATAACTTCATGACTTTGTAACGACAAAAAAAGTTCATGTTGCTTGTTTTTATTGGATTATGAAAAAAATTTTACTGTTTATCACAAGTGTTTTAACACTGAATGCAACTGCTCAAAATTGTTCTGAATTATTCATTTCTGAATACGTAGAAGGATGGTCAAACAACAAAGCCTTAGAAATTTACAATCCAACTGCTAATCCAATCAACCTGAGTGGTTACTTTGTTTCACGCTATTCGAACGGTGCAACGACAGCAACTGTTGCTAATTCCATCCAATTATCCGGAACAATCGCTGCGCATGATGTATATGTTGCCGTTCTTGATAAACAAGATCCAAATGGAACAGGTCAAGAAGCTCCAATCTGGGATTCATTACAAGCTCGTGCAGACGGATTTTATTGTCCAATTTACAATACATCAAACTCCTTTTATTGGAACGGTAATGACGCCATTATGTTGGCAAAAGGTACTTTACCTTCTACAGCAACAACCTTAATAAACGCTACAAATGTACCTGGATTCGCTATTGTGGATCTTTTAGGAAAAATTGGAGAGAATCCGGCGAATGAAACAGGAACTTCATCCGGAAACGACGGAGCATGGTCAACACAGTTTCCTTACAGTACAGGTTTAGGCGTATTGATTACGAAAGATCATTCCATGATTCGTAAAGCAACAATTGTAAAAGGATCAACAACAAACCCTTCGTTTTTTGACCCACTTTTAGACTACGATTCGATTCCACCAGTAATTGTTCGTTTAGATGCAAACGGAGATACCCTATACGGAACAAGTGGAAATCCAATTCTAGATGGAAACTGGAGTTCACTTGGAACACATGACTGTTCATGTAATCCTGCTGCAGTCAATGAAAATGAAGTGAGTTCATTAAGTGTTTATCCAAATCCAAGCAACGGACTTGTGAATATCAAGAGCAACGGTAGTATTCGTAAAATTCAAGTTTTAAACTCACTTGGACAAACCATCTACACACAAGCAAACATCGGTTCAAAACCAGTTATTTCTCTGGATTTGAGCGAATTCAGTGGTGTTTACATCATTCGAATGACAGATCTTAACGGACAACAATTGATCCGTAAAATCATCTTAAGATAAGTACGACAGTTTATTGTCCTACTCGAAAAACGATGAAATATTTTATTCTTATTCTTTTCGCATGCTTTGCTGAATGGAGTTTCAGTCAAGCTACGGCAAAAATCACTGGTGAAGTCAGTGAGAATGCTACGAATCAACTTTTAAGTGGCGCTAAAATCACCCTTTACAATAATAAAGGAATCGTGATGAAAAGAGCCATGTCGAACTCACAAGGGATTTACGAAATGACCGATGTGACCTACGGCGATTATTCCATTACATTCAAAATGATGGGATTTGACTCGATGGTTCAGGAAATTCAAGTCTCTAAACCTATATTGACAGTCAATTTTTTCATCGGAGCAAGTCAAGAATACCGCGAAATCAAAGTCATCGGTAATTTAGCAGGTTCTCAGAATGTTCCCGTCGCTGTCACAAAAATACCTTTACAAAAAATCACTGAAGAACTTGGTTCTCGGGATTTACCCATGTTGCTGAATGGAACTCCGGGAGTCTATGCCACACAACAAGGTGGTGGAGATGGTGATGCACGAATCAACGTGCGCGGATTCGATCAACGAAATGTTGGTGTGATGATCGATGGTGTTCCTGTAAACGACATGGAAAATGGCGCTGTTTATTGGTCCAATTGGTTTGGACTAGATGCCATTACAGCTCAAATGCAAGTGCAACGCGGACTCGGAGCAACCAAAATTGCCATGCCTTCCATAGGTGGGACAATTAACATCATTACTCAAGGTGTTTCCAATAAACCTGGCGGATCTTTCCGTCAAGAATATGGTACTGGAAACTTATTGCGCTCTACCCTATCCTACAACACCGGAATGACAAAGTCTGGTTGGGGATTAACTTTTTCTGCATCCTATAAACAAGCCGATGGTTGGGTATATGGAACGCCAAGTCAAGGTAAATTTGGGTACCTCAAGGTTTCAAAGAAATTGGACAAACATCTAATGACCTTGTCTGCATTTGCTGCGCCACAAGAACATGGTCAACGATCGTACACACAAGCCATTCAATATTTCGATGAAGCAACAGCTCGAGATCTTGGAGCGCCGATCGACACCAATATGATTTTCTCTGATATGGGGATCCGTTTCAACCAACATTGGGGATATCAAACGAATAGTGACGGAAAAAAAGAAATTCTGAACGAACGACTTAATTTCTATTCAAAACCTCAATTTACCTTAAAGGACTTTTGGTCAGTCAATGATAAATTGTCCATTTCAAACATTGCCTATGTTTCTGTTGGTCGTGGAGGCGGAACAAGTATTTTCAATTCAAGTGCGTTGCTTAGAGATTCTTCCGGATTGATTAATTGGGATTTGGTTATTAAAGAAAATCAAGTCAATTCCCTTTTTGGCACACCGAATACAGATCCAATTTACCATCCAACCGAGATTAAATCGAGTCAAATTTTGTACGCAAGCATTAATAATCATTTTTGGGCAGGATACTTGAGTCAATTTAATTACACTTACTCTAAGAAATTAGAGTTTTCTGGTGGGATTGATTTCCGCTATTACCAAGGATCACATTACCAAGTGATCACTAATTTATTAGGAGGTGACTATTTTGTAAGTACCGCTGATAAAAACGATGCGGATCCAATGCAACGTGTAGGAGATAAAATTGCGAAAAATGCATTTAATGCAGACAGAGATGGTATTGTACAATGGACCGGAGCATTTGGACAAATGGAATATACCGGAAAGAAATTATCTTACTTTGTCAATGTATCCGGAATTTTGAATGGGTATAAAGGTGTTGATCGTTTCCAAAAACGAGTATTGGATTTAGGTGATACCGTTTTGAGGATTGGCGCATTGGATACAATTAGCTACAACGGAACAACGTATGATGCGAGTAATAAAGATTTGAAGTATTACGCGACAGACTGGAAATTCCTCCCTGGATTTACCTTCAAATCTGGTTTAAGTTATCAGGTGCAAAAAAATGCGACAGCATACGTCAATGTTGGATACCTAAATCGAACTCCACAATTCTCAAATGTCATTGATAACAACACGAATAGTTTCTTTGGTGAAATCGTCAATGAAAAAATCCTCTCAGCAGAAGGTGGTTACAATTATGCAAAAGAGAAATTCGGATTCAATGTCAATGCATATGCAACGAATTGGAAGAACAAACCTTTTCCTTATGGTGTAGCAGTTCCAGATCCAAATGATCCAACAGAATTTATTCGCATTAACATTAATGGAATGGATGCTGTCCACCTAGGTGGAGAATTTGATGCTGCGTTTAAGTTTTCTAAAAAACTTTCCGGAGACGTAATGGTATCCATTGGACAATGGTATTGGAATTCATCTAAAACAGTGTTTGTCCCGCAATATGATTCACTCGAATTTAGTTTCGATGCCAAAGGTGTTCACGTAGGTGATGCCGCACAAACTGCCATGGCTGCCGCTTTGAGGTACGAACCAATTAAAAATGGTTACATCAAGTTGCAACTGCAATATTTCGATCGCTATTATTCAAACTTTGATCCATTCACACTTCAAGGAGTCAATGGTGGACGAGATTCTTGGAAAATGCCATCATATGCGCTATTGAATGTATTTGCTGGATATAAAATTCCCTTCAAAACATTCTCCTTACTGACAACTGCAACTATCACAAACGCTCTAAATACCAAGTATATATCAGATGCAACAAACAACGCAAATGATATTTACAACACCTTCGATGCTCAATCAGCAAGTGTCATGTTTGGAGGTGGATTTCGCTTTAATGTTTCACTCGCAATTCAATTTTAATTATGACAAAAGGAATACTTAGTTTTTTCGCTTTATTTACTGTACTCAGTTTGAAAGCGCAAACCATTTCTCAAGTTCGAAACTTAGGAATCGGTCAAACAGTTACCGTTACTGGTGTAGTAACCAATGGAAGTGAGCTTGGAAGTATCCGCTACTTGCAAGACGGAACAGCCGGTATCGCTTGCTACGGAAGTTCTTTATCTTCTGTTCAACGCGGTGACTCAATTACAGCAACAGGAGTATTATTTGACTTCAGTGGTTTATTGGAACTTTCTCCTACGAATAGTTTTATCAACCATGGTCCTGCTGTACTTCCTTTAGCTCAAACAATTCCCTTCACGAGTGGTACGGAATCTTTGGAGGCACAATTGGTGCGTTTTGATAACGTTACGTTTGTTCAAACTGGGAACTTTGCCACTGGAAATAGTACGGTTCAAGTTTCTAATGGAACAAGCACATTCGATGTTCGTGTGAACGGTTCAACAAACATTGATGGCACTGCCATTCCAACTGGACCAATTTCCATTGTTGGTTTATTAGGACAATTCAACGCGAATTACCAAATCATTCCAAGAAACTTATTGGATATTTTCCCTTACGTTGCTCCTGCAAGAGAGATCAACGTGAAAGTAAACGGTTCAACCGTTCTTAATAACGATACGTATATCGTAGGAACTACTGCTGCTACAAATGTGACCATTGAAAACACAGGAGTTTCCGCCTTGACGCTTTCCGGCGTGACATTTACAGGGGCAAACGCTTCTGAATTTGGAATTAACTTAACTACTGGAACAGTTGCTGGATTGGGAAGTAATAGTTACTCCTTGACATTCACTCCAACTGGAACAGGTACACGTACAGCGACAATCTCGATTGCAAACAATGACAGTGATGAGAATCCATACATCATTAACTTGTACGCAATCGGTACGAATAACCTTGCAACGGAACCTACTTCTAATCCATCGAATTTAACCTTCCCTCTAGTAAAAGCTTATACAGTTGGCGGACAATACACAGCTGGAACCAATGCTGAAAATTACATTGTTCTTTGGAAAAATGGATCTGCAGTTACTGGAATGCCAACGGATGGTACAAGTTACAAAAGAGGTGACGTTGTTGGAGATGCACGTGTGGCATATATCGGCAGTGGAACAGGATTCACTCCACGTGGAATCATTGCCAATCAAAACTACCATTTTGCTGTTTACGCATTCAATGGTCCTGCTGGATTTGAAAATTATAAAACAACTACTCCTGCCATCGGAAACGTTACAAGTCAAGGAGAGCAAATCGGAAACTATTATGCTGGAATCACTTCTGGTTCAACAACATTTTTAAGTGACTTGAGTGCTTTGATTAACCCTCACACTGTCGTTTCTTACTTCAATTACAAAACAACTGTGATGAATCAATTTGAGATTCGCGATACCACGAACGGGCAATCTTTCGTGACATGTGTTTATTCAGGTGAACGCAAAGTATTTGATGAGCCATTTGACTGGTCAGCTCAAGGATATTCTCGTGAGCACTCTTATTGTCACTCTTGGATGCCTACATTCCCATGTGATAATCCTGAGCAACCAGAATACAGTGACCAACACAACCTATGGCCTACAAACTTGCAACAAGCCAACACACCAAGAAGCAACTTGCCAATGATGGATATCGACGGAAATGTGGTATTCACATACTTAGAAGGAAGTGTAGGATATAGCGGAAATCAATTGGTATACGAACCTCGTGCAGCTCAAAAAGGAAATGCTGCCCGTTCTATTTTCTACATGGCAACAGCATACAATACTCAAGGGGGAAACAACTGGCAATTACCAACAAACCAAAGTCAAGAGTCTTTGAAAACATGGCACTTTAATGACCTTCCTGATAATTACGAAATTGCGAGAAATGAATTTATTTTCAGCAAACAAGCAAATAGAAATCCATATGTTGACTCTGTGAATTTTGCTTGTCACGTTAATTTTGCAAACATGTCTTATTTAGTTTGTGATGCTGGAATCGATGAGAAATTAGCTGCTAATTTCACCGTGTTCCCTGTACCAACTTCTGATAAATTATTTGCTCAGGTGAACGGATTAGACATTGTTGAATACACCATCATGGATATGCAAGGCAGAGTAATTAAATCGTCTTCTAACATTCAAGTTCCTGTATTAGAATTAGGAACAACTGAATTCAAATCGGGAATGTACCTTCTTCAAGTTGGAACAACATTCGGTCAAGTTCAACGCGAATTTATCGTCGAGTGATCCGAATAAACAGTATACTTTTTTTGATTGGAGCAAGCCTTGTGGCTTGCTCTTCTCATTTGGTCGTATTACCATCAAGTGGGAAAACGGCCATTCTTGAAAACAATAAAGATCAAACGGCCATAAAAGAAGCTATTCAACCGTATAAAGACTCCGTAGATAAAGTCATGAATACTGTTTTGGCAACCGCACCAATCGATTTTGAAAGTGGAAGACCAAATAGTCTGCTAGGAAATTGGACTGCAGACGCACTCTTTGCAAATCAAACGCGGACAGTACGCATGAGCGAGCCTGTTTTCTGCTTATTAAGTGTTGGTGGATTAAGGTCGTCAATTGGCAAAGGAAATGTGACCCGTGGAGATATCTTTCGATTAATGCCCTTTGACAACCAAGTTGTGTGGATGCGTATGCCTATTTCCAGTTTAACGAAAATTGAAACTTATCTGAATCAATCCGGTGGTGAGCCGATTTCAAATGCACGGCTCATTCAAGGAAAACTCGTGCTTAACGGGATGCAAGAAAACACCACACATTTTTGGGTGATAACAAGTGATTACTTAGCAAATGGTGGAGACCGCATGGACTTTTTTATGGACGCCATCGACCGACAACAAAAACCTCAGTTATTACGCGATATTTTTATGTCAGAATGTCAACTTCAGGGAGAACTCATTCCATCTACTGAAAAACGGATCCAACTCAAATGAAAAGACGTAGTTTTCTAAAAACTAGCATTCTCGGTTCCAGTGCGTTCGTACTGCTATCTTCTTTTCGTTTGAATCGATCTTTTCAAGCATTGAAAGAAAAGAAGTTGGTCATTTTACATACGAACGATACGCATTCGCAAATTGAACCGTTCCCTGCAAACCATCCGAAATACGCGAACAAAGGTGGTGTGGCAAAACGCGCAAAATTAATCGAAGAAATTCGCGAGCAAGAGGAACATGTTCTTCTCCTAGATTCCGGAGATATTTTTCAAGGAACACCCTACTTCAATATCTTCCATGGAGAATTAGAAATGAAACTCATGAGCGCTATGAAGTATGATGCAGCAACGATGGGGAATCATGATTTCGACATCGGTTTAGAAGGTTTTTTGAAAGCAAAACAATTTGCCAATTTTCCATTTTTGTGTGCGAATTACGATTTTTCTGAAACAACTTTAAAGGATCAAACCAAGTCCTATCACATTTTTCTTAAAGCAGGATTAAAAATTGGTGTTTTTGGCATTGGAATCAAATTAGTAGGATTGGTTCCCTCCGAGAAATTTGGAAAAACAAAATACCTTGACCCTATTACTGTTGCCAATCAGACAGCAAAAGAACTGTACGAAAAAGGCTGTGATTTCATCATTTGTTTATCTCACCTAGGGTATAGCTATGCAGAGACATCGAAACCAAGTGACGTCAAATTAGCAGCGGAAAACGAGCACATCGATTTAATTCTTGGGGGACACACCCATACGTTTATGGATGCACCAGCCACTTTTGAAAATAAAGGAGGTAAGAATACGGTTGTCCATCAAGTTGGATTTGGCGGAATCTTTTTGGGACGCATTGACATCAGCTCGACTCATGTTTCTTGCCGCAAACACAGCATCGAATAATCACGTACCTTTAACTAATGAAAGGTTGGACGGTCTTCTTGTTAATAGCTTTCTTTTCTTGTACCAAGGAAGTAAACATTGATATCCCCAATTATCAGAACCAATTAGTGGTTGATGGAATCATTGAAACTGGAGGGAATCCAATTGTCCTGCTTTCCCAAAGTGCGAACATTTATGAAACAAGTGATCTTGCCGCGTATCTTTCTCGTTTTGTTTATGACGCCCAGTTAAACGTAATATCTGGCAACGACACATTTCCATTATCCCTATTTACGATAGCTGAACTTCCGATTGACAGCCAAAAAAAGGTAGCTGAAATACTTCGTTTAGATTGGAATGAAGCCTTGCTTCTCCCTATAAAAGTCTATAGTTCAACTGCTTTGATTGCTCAGGCGAATATGTCCTACACCTTGGAAATTAAGTATCAAGGAAAATCGTTCAAAGGAACTACACATCTACCCAATCCTACTCCCTTGGATTCGATTTACTGGAAACCTGTAGCGGGAAACATGGAATATGGTTACTCCTGGGCGCGTTTAAGCGATCCAGCCAATCAATTTGATGGATATAAATGGGAAGTGAAGCGTATCAATGTCAAAGCGAATGGTGAAGAATTAGACAACATCTACAAGCGTGGATACGGTGGATTCTTTTCTGATCAGTTTTTTGATGGTCAAACCATTGAGTTTTATTACGAGAATCCCTTAAAACGAAAGGACACCACCCATTTAAAAGAATTCAAAAGAATGTACCGTTTAGGAGATTCCGTGGTGGTGAAATTTTCAAAAATGGATAAACAGGTATTTTCGTTTTACGATAAAAAATACGCGCAACTAAATTCGGCATCAAGTCCATTTTCGACACCCATTAATGTTCCATCAAACATACCGGGATTACTCGGAGTTTGGGCTGGATTCTCTCCGTGTTATGATACACTGTATTGCGTGGAATAAAAAAATCTAGTTCACCGAACAAACTTAGGATAAAGTTGTTTCTTTCATGTTACTTATAATTTTTATCATGAAAGCATTCATCCTTACCATCGTTCTATTTATCATCGGAACAAGTCATTCTCAAACAGTTGTTGGTGGAGGTATTTACGCAAATACCACTTGGACCGCTGCCAATAGTCCTTATTTGTTAACACAGTCATTAGTAATTTTCCCAGGGAAAACACTAACAATTGAACCCGGAACAATCGTTCGAGTAACGGCTGACCAAAGTTTCAATACTGGAAATTTCATTTATTTAGAAGTGCGCGGAACTTTGAATGCCATTGGAACAACAAGTAGTCCGATTACATTCACATCTACGATTCCTTCCAATGAATCAAATTGGTTGGGTATCCGCATCAAAGGAAGTCAAGGTGGACTCGTGGAAATGGATCACTTCAAGTTGACGAATTCCTTCTACGGTTTACACAATGACATTGCAGAACCAGGAGTAAGCTATACTTTCAATGGATGTGAATTTAAAAATAACCAATATGCTGTTCAGTTCAATGCAGACATGGTTTATTCGAATTGTTTATTTGAAGAGAATGGCGTTGGAAACGCAGCACAAATTTCTTATGGCACCATAACAGCAAGCAATTGTCAATTTCTGAATAATTTCTGCTCGTTCACATGGTCGAATTATATCAATATTTCGAATTGTAATTTTGTTGGAAATCAAAATAACATTATCGGTTCCCCTGGTTTAATTACAGATTGTACGTTTAGTAATAACGTCAATGCAGTGACGGAAGCGAATAGCAATACCATCGTAAATTGTAGTTTCGAAAACAATGAAACCGCAATTGATGCATCAGGCTCCATGAATATTAACAATTGTTTTTTTCAAGGAAATGGAACAGCGATGCGCATGGGAGATAATAGCATCATCACCAACAATCAAATTTTGAATAACGACAAAGGAATCGTCATCACCGGATGGTCGCCCAATTCTATGAATATTTCAGATAATATTATTTGCAATAACAACTTGTATAATTTAGAGAATGGTACAGACAAAAATTTCGATGTGAATGCGAATTGCTTTTGTTCTTCCGATTCAAGCTACATCGAAGGATTGATTTACGATGGATATGACGACATCACCCGCGGACTTGTGAACTATGCCATTTATGACGATTCGTGTCAAAACGTGTTGGAATATGTTGTTAAAGTCGACTTGGGTGGATCAGCAACTATCGAAGCAACTTCAACGTCTGAATTCCAAGCATTTTTCATGTCCACGAATGAATTGAAAATCATCACTGAAATGAATCAAGTCGTTCACCTTTACGATGGAATGGGTAGGAAGATTTCAAGCTTTTCCCTCACCGAAGGTGAAAATAACTTCAAGACAGAAACTAGTCCGGGCATACTTATAATTGCCGGAGAAAACGGATCAAAAACACGACTCATACAACCATAAAAAGAGGAGTGTCCCTCCTCTTTCTACGGATATTTTTTCTTACATCCACTTGGATAAGAACTTATTGTAATCAGTTCTTAATTCTGCAAAATTCTTTTCAAAGTAGGTGATAAAGTCCGCTTCTGTTTCGTGATTTTCAACTTTTCTATGGTCTACTGCAATTGGATTCGCATTCACTTCTTTTACTAAACTCTGCTCATTCATTTTAATGGAATGTCCAAGTTCATCGATATTGTTTCGTTGAACAATAAATTGATTTTGAAAATGTTCTACATCCTTTAAGAAGTCTGGTGCATTGTTTTTACCCGTAACCTCATCCAAACGCTCTTTAAGAATCGCGATTTCTTCTTTGTAAAAATCAAGTCTTTTTAACCAATCTTGGTTCTCCAAATGTTGGTCGATAATATTTACTTTCGTTGTCATGTGTTTTGTTTTAGACAAAGTTCGACCGATTCCACGCATCAAAACATGACAATAATCAAGAAGTCTTATGATTTCTAGCAGGAAAAATGTCAAGAAAAACATTGAATTTGATGTATCTTTGCACAAAAATCAAGCTATGTCAGAAAAAGCCGTTCGCGTTCGTTTTGCACCTTCACCAACTGGACCCTTACACATGGGTGGTGTGCGTACAGCATTATACAATTACCTTTTCGCTAAAAAACACAATGGAACCTTCTTGATTCGTATCGAAGATACCGATCAAACACGTTTCGTTCCTGGCGCCCAAGATTACATCATGGATGCATTGAATTGGTGTGGAATTATGCCAACGGAAGGACCTGGACTAGGTGGTGATTTTGGACCTTACGTTCAATCGGAGCGAAAGGAAATGTATCGTCCATACGCTGAGACATTAGTTGCGGAGGACAAAGCCTATTACGCATTTGATTCTGCGGAAGAATTAGACACGATGCGTGACCAAGCGAAAGCAATGGGAATGCCTAACTGGCAATACAACTGTGTGACGCGTACTTCCATGCGAAATTCCTTGAATTTACCTCAAACAGAAGTAGCGAAATTACTTGAAGAAGGACATCCGTACGTTATTCGTATGAAGATGCCACGAAATAGAGACATCCGTTTTCATGATTTAATTCGTGGATGGGTTGTCGTTAACACAAATAACTTAGACGATAAAGTTCTATTTAAAAGTGACGGAATGCCAACGTATCATTTGGCTAACATCGTGGATGATCATACGATGAACATCAGTCACGTGATTCGCGGAGAAGAATGGTTGCCTTCTGCCCCACTTCACGTCATGTTATATGAAGCATTCGGTTGGGATTGTCCAGAGTTTGCACATTTACCTTTGCTATTGCGTCCTGATGGAAACGGAAAATTATCGAAACGCGATGGAGATCGATTAGGATTCCCAGTGTTCCCAACAAACTGGACAACTGCAGAAGGTGAATTGTATTCAGGATACCGCGAAAAGGGATACTTACCAGAAGCATTCGTTAACATGCTCGCGTTGCTTGGTTGGAATCCAGGTACGACACAAGAAATCTTTACACTAGATGAATTATGTGAAGCATTTTCATTGGAACGCGTTTCAAAAGCGGGAGCGAAATTCGATCCGGAAAAAACAAAATGGTTCCAACAGCAATATTTAAGATCCCTAAGCAATGAGGCGATTGCCACACAACTTATTTCAGAAGGTGTAGACACTCCAATGGATCGTTTAGCCCAAATTTGTGGATTGATGAAAGAACGCGCGACATTTGCTCAAGATATCTTGACCGAAGGAGCTTACTTATTTAATCGTCCAACGGCTTTCGATAAGGAAACGATTTTGAAAAAATGGAAGGATGAAACAACGAGTTATATCCAAGAATGGAGTGCCATTGTTGCTGATATTTCAACCTTCACTGCCGAAGAAATCGAAAAAGCGTTTAAATCCTTTTTAGAAGCAAAACAAGTTGGAATCGGCGCAGTCCTATTGCCATACCGTTTGTGCGTTACTGGTGTGGGTGCTGGACCTGGAATGTTTGATATTTCAGCTTTCTTAGGTAAAGACGAAGTGTTAGCTAGACTAACATCCGGATTAACAGAAATACAAAAATTACGTGATGAAGCAAGTCATTGAAGTTAATGGTATTCAATTGTATGCACACCATGGTTGTCTTCCCGAAGAAGCTCTGATTGGTGGACATTACATTGTGGACATTGCTTTATTGACCGATTTTCAGACAGCAGCTGAAACAGACGAACTGAATCAAACGGTAGACTACGTTGCCATCAATCACATGGTGAAAGAGGAAATGGCCATCAGATCCAAATTAATTGAACACGTAGGAGAACGCATCAATCTTCGCATTCGCAGAGAATTAACGGGAATTCACCAGTTACGTGTGAAAATCACCAAATTAACTCCGCCCATCAATGGCGATGTTAAAAATGTGGCTATTATAATTAGTGATTTGGAAGTGTATTGAAAAATGAAATGAGTTTTTCGATGGCGCGCGCACGATGACTGAACTGATTTTTCTCACTCAAAGTCATTTCTGCAAAACTTCGTGATTCTTCTACTGGAATGAAAATTGGATCATAACCGAATCCTTCTGAACCTGTTTTTACTGTAGCAATCTGTCCCTTCACAATTCCTTCGAATTGATGTTCTACGCCTTCCCAAAACAAGGTGATGACCGTTTTGAATTGTGCCGAACGATCAGAACTACCTTCTAATTCCATCAGTACTTTATTCATATTGTCATTCGAATCTCTCTGTTCCCCAGCGTAACGTGCAGAATGTACTCCTGGACGTCCATTTAATGCGAAAATCTCCAATCCGGTATCATCTGCAAAACAATTTTGTTCAAATTTCTCATGGACAAAACGCGCTTTAAATTTAGAATTTCCTTCAATTGTGGCTTCATTTTCCGGGATTTCCTCCAAATAATCTAAATCTGAAAGTGTCTTGATTTCAATCCACGAGGGAAGAATGCTTTGAATTTCGCTTGCTTTATGAGCGTTGTGACTGGCAAAAATAAGTTTCATGTATCAAAAATAAGAAATGTATCCAATGTGTATTTTACCCGAATTCAATTGAATGGGATTACTAAATTCCTTGCCTAATGCATAGGCCAATCGAAAAATACCCAAATTCGTTCCGGCTGAAATACCTAAGCCAAATCCATAAGGCATATCCTTCACATAATTCAAGGACGTATTTTCATAAAATCCTTGATTAAAAAAGGCGAAAACGGCAGAGTTTTGGTCCAATAAAAATCGGTATTCGAACGTCAATATTGTTTTTGTTGTAGCAAAAATACTTTCCTCATTAAATCCACGCAAGGAATTTGTTCCACCAAAACGATAGAGTTCATTTTGATAAATACTTGGTGCGTGATACGTGTCCAACTCTAAATGCGTAAGGAATGTCATTCTGCCTACTATAGGTTGGAAGTACGATATTGTTGCATGTGCCTTCCAAATGTTAACTGAATTTTGATCCATTTTACGTTCGCCAAGTTGTCCCTCGATGAAAACCGAAAAACCTTTACGAGGATTTGGGATGTAATCTAGTTTTCGCTGAAAGAGGACCAATCCATAACTATTCGTTTTTAAATTCGCCAATTTGCTAAACATTGGATTCGCATTGCTTTCTGAAATAACAGAAGAGTTTACGAAATAATAATTCGCTCGCAATTGCCAACCATTTTGAAATTGAAATTGAACCCCTAATGAGGATTTAACATCCAAAAAACTAGAATCCCGCTTGTACAATTGAAAGTCACCAATGACACCGAAAGGCGACTTAAATAAGTAGGGAACAATCAAACTACTTTGTAAAGCTTGCGTTCTCGGCTGAATGCTCTTCCACGCAAATTGAAACGATTCATTGTGCTTCACGGAATTAATTAATTTCAACTGCATATCGCCAGTAAAGGTCAAAACATTTGTTACTGGATTCGGTTGAAATCCAATAATTCCTTGTGCAGAACTTGCTTTCACTCGCTCTAGGTAAACAAAAAGCTCAGCGCCTTTTGAGGTAAAAAGAACTTCGCACTTTTTCTTTAATGTGAAAATTCCTGTTTGAAGGACACGCTGTTCAATCGCATTAAAAAGTGCTTCGTTGTATTCTTCATTCAATCGAATACCGATAATACTTTGTAAGGTATTTGTTGAAACTGGCAAATCATTCTTCAGATGTATTTCTGTCCAAACATAATACGGACCTCTTTCCACCACAAGCTCAGCGTCGATATCCATTTTACTTGTCTCTATTTGTTTTAAGTAAACCCGACAAAATGGAAATCCATGTTCCAAGTAATAATCCAATACTTCATACATAAACTGAAGATACTTCGCTGGACTCATTCCTTGGGTTTCCTTCCGAATGCTTCGTTTAGAAGGATAGACATGTTGAAGTATTTTTTCAGTACTGTCATTCAACTGTAAATGGAGTCCTGTGTATTGATCTCCAAGTGTAACTTGGAACGAATCAAGGATATCAGAAGTATGCTTCATTTGAATATCGCACATCAAATAGCCTTTCTCAATACATTGATTACGGATGACTTGAACAGATTTAAAAACTTGATTTGTTGATTGCGATTCCAAGATTTTTGCCACTTCAGATGGGAAATCGCGTCCATTTTCTTGAAAAAAAACAATGTTTTTTTGTCCAATACTATAAAAGGACGAAAAGACAAGAGCAATCAAAGAAAAGAGTTGTTTTTTCACAAGGTAAAAATCGAAACTTATGAGGATATAACTCCTCTTTTTTGAAAAAATTGTAACTTTATAAAATGTGCTCCGTTAGAGAAGCCACAAACAACAAAACAAACAACAATGAAAACGAAATTCACTCTATTAATCTGTGCAGCGGTAGTATCAGTAATTTTAGCTTCTTGTGGAGCTGGACGAACAGCTAGCTGCGACGCATACGGAAGTATCCAACAAACAGAAAATTCAGATTTAGCGTCTAAATAATTCGCAAATCTTAAAAGTTCCAGCGCTGAACATGCACGGCCATTTGGTTTTGTATTTTCAGCGCTTCTTTTTTTGCAGAATATGCAAAATCTAGCCCTGAAGAGGCATAAATAATTCCACGCGACGAATTGACTAACAAGCCACATTCCTCATTCGCACCATACTTCACTACATCTTCTAAACTTCCGCCTTGCGCACCTACTCCTGGAACGAGGAAAAAATAATCAGGAGCCAATTTTCTCACTTCGGCAATATCCTCAGCTCTCGTAGCGCCCACTACAAACATCATTTTTTCGGAACTAGCCCATTCCATGGATGTTCTCAATACGTTTTCGAATAAAAGTCCGTCTTGACCTGATTTTAATTGAAAATCCTTTGCTCCTTCATTAGAAGTCAAGGCCAGTAAAACGACCCACTTTCCATCAAATTTGGTAAATGGCAAAACGCTATCTGAACCCATGTATGGAGCTACTGTCACAGCATCCGCATGAAGCGTCTCAAAAAAGGTCTTCGCGTAATACGTTGATGTGTTTCCAATATCACCTCTCTTTGCATCTGCAATGATCATACATTCCTTCGGGATGTAGTTGATGGTTTTCTCCAATGAATCCCATCCTTTCGAACCATGACATTCAAAAAATGCCGTATTCGGTTTAAATGCTACTGCATAGGGATGCGTTGCATCGATGATGGCTTTGTTAAATTCAAAAATGGGATCGTCCATTTTCAATAAATGAGCAGGAATTTTACTCATGTCCGGATCTAATCCTACACAAAGAAAGGATTCCTTTAAGCGAATTTGTTGAATTAATTCTTGTTTTGTCATAGCGCTTGTCCTTTCAGTTTTTCTGCATTTTCCGCCATTTTCAAAGCGTCAATCATTTCTTGAACATCACCGTTCATAAATGAACTGAGGTTGTACATCGTTTTATTGATACGGTGATCCGTAATTCTTCCTTGTGGATAGTTATAGGTGCGAATTTTAGCAGATCGATCCCCTGTAGAAACAAGTGTTTTACGTTGAGCCGCTCGCTCGTTGTGAACACGATCTAATTCTGCTTGATACAAACGTGAACGAAGTACCGATATCGCTTTTTCTAAGTTTTTATGTTGTGAACGTCCATCTTGACATTCAACCACCACTCCGGTTGGAATGTGTGTCAAACGGATCGCAGACTCTGTTTTGTTAATGTGCTGTCCACCTGCTCCAGATGCTCGGAAGGTGTCTTTACGTACATCGTTCATGTCCAAGTTGAAATCTACCTCTTCTGCTTCTGGTAATACGGCAACAGTAATCGCAGAGGTATGTACGCGTCCTTGTGATTCTGTTTCAGGAACACGTTGAACGCGGTGAACGCCAGACTCAAACTTCAGCATTCCGTAGATTCCAGCACCAGCGACATCGATAGAAATCTCTTTGTATCCTTTGACCGTTCCTTCGGATGAGTTGATCACTTCGTATTGCCAACCCATTTCTTTAAAGTACATGGTGTACATTCTGAAAATATCTTCGACAAAAATACACGCCTCATCACCACCTGTTCCAGCACGAAGTTCGATGATGGCATTTTTATCGTCCTCCGGATCTTTTGGAATCAACATCATTTTGATTTCTTCATCCATAATAGGACGCTTATTTTCCAATTCATCAATTTCCATCTTCGCCATTTCGCGCATTTCAGGATCTGTTTCGACCTCCAACATGGCTTTTGAGCTACTTAAATTTTCCAAGACATTTTTGTACGCTTTGTACATTTCGTCTAATGATTCTAAATCACGGTATTCTTTATTGAGTTTCACGTAACGTTCCATATCCGAAATGATATCAGGATCGGTGATCATGGTTCCCACTTCTACAAAACGGTAGTGAATCGCTTCTAATTTCGATAGTAAATCTGACATGAAGCAAAGATAAGAAGAACATCTGCGAAAGCAAAGCATTGGGGTCAATCCTTGCTTATGAAACAAAAAAAAGCCAACGAATATTCGTTGGCTTTTACATACATTGTGATTCAAGTTTAGTCTATCGAACCAGTAACACGCTTCATAAATGCATTTAAAGCATCTCTTTTCGCGGTTCCGGTTTGAATATCTTTATGCACTTCTAATGCGCCAGAATAATTCGACAATAATTCGCCGATTACATCTAATTCTTCGTCCTTGATTCCTGGAGCCTCGATTAAATTCTCGAGTGTTTCCATGGTTTCAATAACGTAGTCTTCATCATTATTCTCAATGAATTCGACGATGTGTTTAATGACTGGTAACCGCATTTAATACTTCTTGAATGGTTTCTATTTTATTTCCTTGCGCTTCTTTCACAAGAGCTCCGTTCACGAACCCAGCAAAAGTTGGCAAGTTGCTTACATTCGCAAATTGACGAGAATTCGGAAGTTTTTCTGCATCGATGTAGTAAAACTCAATGCCTTCATTTTCCTCCGCCATGCGTTTGAATTTCGGTTTGGTGATTTTGCAATTCCCACACCATGTCGCGCCATATTGAACCATTACTTTTGCGTTGCTCGCCAAAAGTTGATCCAAATGATCTTCTGTTAATTCCGTAAACACGATTTCTTAGTGTTTGCTTAAGTAATCAGCAACGCCATTGCGTGTTGCATTCATTGCATCTTTTCCTTCTTCCCAGTTTGCTGGACAAACCTCACCATGTTGTTGAACATGCGTGAATGCATCGATTAAACGAATGTACTCTTGAACATTACGTCCAACAGGGAAGTGATTGATTGATTCGTGAAATACCATTCCTGTTTCGTCTAACAAATAAGTAGCACGGTAAGGTACGTTATCACCTACTGAATCTTCGTCGAACATGTCATAATCCAAAATACCTAATTCCATAGCCAAGTTACGTGTTGAATCAGCGATGATTGGAAACTTCACACCTTCGA
The DNA here is from genome assembly GCA_017983465.1 of Crocinitomicaceae bacterium. GTDB lineage: Bacteria > Bacteroidota > Bacteroidia > Flavobacteriales_D > Crocinitomicaceae > UBA952. Next base: position 308,063 of record JAGOBK010000004.1, on the reverse strand, counting down.
TTCCACCATTGTCTTTTGCTGTGTTCAACCAAGCAAAATGAACTTCAGCAGTATCACAAGATGCACCAATCACGATTGTATTTCTTTTCGCAAACTCCGCAGCAGCTTCTTGAAACGCATGAATTTCTGTTGGACAAACAAATGTGAAATCTTTTGGATACCAAAATAAAACAACTTTTTTCTTGTTGTCGATTGCTTGTTGAAGGACATTAATTTGAAATGCATCACCCATTTCATCGATTGCTTTGACAGTTACGTCTGGAAATTGCTTTCCTACAAATGTTGACATATAATTAATTTAATTAGTTACTATTGATACTACAAAGTTAAAGCTAAAAGGTTTGATCGCGGTTACATCAAGGTGTTAAAAAATGCCTCCAATCACATTTTCTTTAGCTTTTCTTGCAGGACAAAGTTACGAACAGAAAAATCATTAATATATTCAATACTTTTTATATTTGCATAGATTTTATTTATATGATATCCATTCAACAAATGCAGTATATTGTTGTCCTGAGCGAGGAACAACAATTCCAACGAGCGAGTGAACGCTGTTTTGTCACGCAGCCTACACTTTCCATGCAAATCAAAAAGGCAGAAGAACAATTGGGATACTTGGTATTTGACAGGGACTCCAATCCGCTTCAATTGACTCCAGCTGGAAATAGTTTATTACCGATTCTACGTGAAATTTTGAGTGAAACAGAAAAAATAAAGTATTTATCTGATCAACTGAAAGGAAAGGTAAAAGAAGAAATTCGTTTAGGCATCATTCCGACTGTTGCGAGCTACCTGATTCCTCAACTTTTTGGTGAGTGGCAGTCTTCTTTTAGCGATTTAAAACTAAGCATTCACGAACTGAAGACCGTAGATGTTCTAGAAGCGATGGAACGAAAGGAACTCGACTTAGGTATTATTGCTGGTCCACATATGGATGCCAGATTGCGTACCATTCCGCTTTACCAAGAGGAGATTTACATTTACGCACCAAATGTACAGGAAGAATCTATAAATATGTCTGATTTACAAGAAATGCATCCTTGGCTATTAAATCAAGGGAATTGCTTGCGGACACAAATGGTTCATTTTTGCCAACTGAAAAAAACCGTGGATGAAAACGAATGGAATTATGAAGGTGGAAACCTACCGCTCATCATGGAAATGGTAGATAGACATGGTGGCTACACCTTGATTCCAAGTAATTTTCCATTGACGGAAATTCAAAAGCGCGGTATCAAGACCATTCGTGATTTAAATGCATTACCGGCACGCGAAATCATTGCATTAAGTTCCAATAGAACAGGTAAGATGCAAGGCATTGAAGCACTTGTTCGAAGCATACAATTCACTTACGCACAGTCGACGAAACTGAAGCAACTTCAAGTCTTAGACTGGAAATAAAAAAGGGCTGAACATTTGTTCAACCCTTTTAAATCTATAACTAAAACAACATTTATTGTGCAGATGCCAATTTAATGAAGTCATCGTATTTCACTTCTTTTTTCACCAAGTTTACTGCTGTCTTGAAGAAATCCGTTAATTTTTGCTCAGCCAAACGGTCATAAATACCATTTACCTGATCCTTATTTTGCAACAAACGCGCCGCTGTTTCTGTCAATTCTTGATCGTCAGGAGCTGGAAGTCCGTATTGTGCATAGTTTCCAACTAACAAACTTTTAGTGAAATCCATCACTTCTTGGTTTGTCAACTGAATGTTGTTGTCCTTGAAAATACGAGTTTGAATTAATTGCCATTTCAATGATTTCAAATATGCATCAAATTCTGCATCGATATCTTCCTCTGTTACTGGTTTCTCTGAAGAAACGCGAATCCATCTTTTCAAAAATGCTTCTGGCAACGTCATTTTTGTTTCGTTCACCAAATGATTGTATACGTTACGTGTAAAGATACGATCAGTGTCCTCAGCAAACATGCGTGCTAAATCTGTAGAGATACGCGCATGAAGCTCTTCCTCAGTTTTCACTTCTTCAGCGAATAACTTCGTGTATAGTTCTTCATTTAAATCCGCCATTTCCATGCGTTTCACATCCGCAATGGTGAATTGAAAGTTTGATGTTAGTCCAGCAACTTGTTCTTCGGTAATTCCCAACAACGCTGCACAATCTTTATCGTCTTTGGAAACATTCTTAGGATCTAAGTCAATGACTTCATTTACTTTCTTTCCTTTCAATGCTTTGATTCCTGCTTTATTCTCAAGGAATTCCATGGAAATTGTTGATGAGTGACTGATTCCATCTGCTTTAACAGATCCATCCGCATCTTTTTCCTCGAATTTACCCATGACCATATCCTTGTCACCTACAGCATCAGAAGAAACCAATTTACCGTAACGGCGACGTAAATCTTCTACTTGTTTATTGATTAAGTCTTTATCGATTTTAACTGTTGCGTAATCGAATTTTGATTTCGCATTAATTGGCAATTCAAAAGCTGGACTGTACCCAATTTCAAATGAAAATTCAAAATTTTCTGGTTGATCGAAGCTTCCTGTCATTCCTTGATCTTCCTTCGGGATTGGATTTCCAAGAATTTCCAATTTCTCCTCAGAGATGTAGCGGTACAAAGCATCGTTCGTCAATTTATTTAACTCTTCGGCCAAAACAGACTTTCCAACTTGCTTTTGGATAAGTGCCATTGGAATATTTCCTGGGCGAAATCCTGGGATTTTCGCTGTTTTTCTATATTTCTCCAAAGAAGCTTTCACTTTTCCTTGGTAATCAGCCGGAGCAATGTTCACTTTAAGTACAGCATTCTGTGCATCTACTTCTTGACGAGTAATGTTCATTTTGTTGTGTTTTTTATCAATTTATGTTAAAAAAAAAGGCCTCGTTACCAACGAGACCTTTTGTGCGGATGGAGGGACTCGAACCCGCATACCTCTCGGCACCAGATCCTAAGTCTGGCGTGTCTACCAATTTCACCACATCCGCAATTCTAATAAAACATCGGGATCGTTTACCCGCGCCCATTCGAAATTTCTTTCTTGTTGGGTTGCAAAGATAAAGTTAATTTTCTAAAATGAAAGTATCAAAGGAAAATTATGTTCTTTTTTCCTGCATGATGGATCGAATTTCTTTCATAAATTCAGATGCATACACAAAACTGAGGATTTCAGGATTATCAGTTGTCAGGATAGAATCTTTATCTCCACTCCACCATTTCTTTCCTTGGTGAATAAAAAGAATGTTTTGTCCAATTTCTATTACGCTGTTCATATCGTGGGTAATGACCACAGTTGTCATGTTGAATTCAGCGGTAATATCTTTGATTAAGCCATCAATAACGATAGATGTTTTCGGGTCCAAACCAGAATTCGGCTCATCACAAAACAAATATTTTGGATTCATCGAAATAGCCCGTGCAATTCCAATACGTTTTTGCATTCCTCCACTACATTCAGCCGGAAACAATTTATTACGTCCTGTTAAGTTGACACGATCTAGACAAAAATCAACACGTTTTTGCATTTCACCTTTCGTCATATTGGTGAACATCGTCAATGGAAACATGATGTTTTGTTCCACCGTTAAGGAATCGAATAAGGCCACACCTTGAAACAACATGCCAATTTCCTCACGAATTTGACTGCGTTCAAAGCGTTCCATATCGGTGAAATTTCTTCCGTCAAACAAAATTTGTCCTTCATCTACTTCATATAAACCAACAATGCATTTCGCTAAAACAGATTTTCCTTGTCCGGATTGACCAATGATCAAATTGACTTTTCCCGTTTCAAATTGATGGTTAATATCGGACAAAACTTTCTGTCCGTTAAATGATTTCATGACATGTTTCACCTCAATCATGACAACAACAATAATTGTGTGAGAATTAAGTTGGCTACCAAAATAGCAATACTACTACTGACAACAGCCTGAGTGGATGCTTGTCCGACATTGATCGATCCACCTTTTACATAATAACCGTAGAACGAAGAAACGGAAACAATTAAAAATCCAAACACGACGGTTTTTGTTAAAGCGTAGGTGATGTGAAATGGATTAAAAAACGCGCGTAATCCTAACACATACGTTTCTGTTGTTGTTAAGTCGGTAATCATCAAAGCCATCCAACCACCCAACATACTTAAGGTCATGGAAAAAATAATCAGAACAGGAAAAAACAAAATTGCGGCAATGATTTTCGGCAACACTAAATGATTCAGGGAATTTACGCCCATGATTTCTAAAGCGTCTATTTGTTCAGTAACGCGCATGGTGCCTATTTCGGATGCGACATTGGACCCGACTTTTCCTGCAAGAATCAAGGAAATAATCGTTGGGGAAAATTCTAAAATTGTACTCGATTGGGTAATGTATCCAACCGTATATTTTGGCAAAAGTGGATTGGACATACTCGAAGCTGTTTGCAAGGCAATAACACCGCCAATAAAGGTGGACATCAATGCAACGATCGGCAAGGAACTAATGCCAATGTTTTCGAGCTCATTGATTAAACGCGAAAAGAATATTTTCCATTTCTTTGGTCTTGTAAAAACCATGGTCAACATCAACGTGTACTTCCCTATATTTTGTAATAATTTCACGAAGCTAAGTTAAGGATATTTTCCAAGGTGGTGTAAGGTGATTTTGCTTTCATATTGTTTTTAACTTTGTTCGTGTCCAATTCAAAAAGAGAACAATTTATTGAAACGCTGAATCGTTTCGCTCCGGAAGCATTTACAGCATACCTGACGGATTTAATTCTATCCGCTAAAGTCAAGTTTAAAATTGTTCCTGGAAGAAGCACCAAACTTGGTGACTTTCGCGTCAAAGCGGGAGAAGAAAAACCGACAATCACAGTCAATGGTGACTTGAATAAATTCTCATTTCTCGTAACTTCCATTCATGAATTAGCTCACTTAGAGGCTTTTCGTGATCACGGACACCGGATTCAAGCACATGGAAATGAGTGGAAACAAGCCTATCGTCGATTGATGGAACCCATTTTGGTGAGTAAAGAATTACCGGCAGATGTGGAAAAAGCACTTTGGAAAAATTTCACCAACACCAAAGCATCCTCTTGTACCGACATCCAATTGAGTCGAACGTTAAAACTCTACGATAAGTCCCCCGGGACTACTTTAGAAGAAATTCCGCACAAAAGCATGTTTCATTTGAATGGAAAATCATTCGAGAAAGGCTTACTGCGCAGAAGTCGTTATCTTTGTACTGAATTAAAAACCGGAAAACCTTATTTAGTTCATGCACTTGCAACCGTTGAATTAATCGAAAAATATGAGCACAAATAATTACGGACTAATCATGGCAGGTGGCGTTGGGAGTCGTTTTTGGCCAATGTCCACACCTCAAAAACCAAAACAATTCCTCGACGTACTTGGAATCGGTAAATCATTATTACGTTTGACTTTCGAGCGAATGCTGAAATCTGTTCCATGTGAACATATCTATATTTTAACCAATACTTCGTACCGTGAATTGGTGAAGGAACAACTTCCTGAATTAAGTTTTGAGCAAATCTTGTGCGAACCTATGCGCAAGAACACTGCTCCTTGTATTGCTTATGCAGCTGCAAAAATTCATGCAAGTAATCCAGATGCAACATTGATCATCTCTCCTTCCGATCACCTCATCGTGAACGAAACGAGGTTTCAAGAAATCATTTCCACAGCAATTACTGTTGCTAATGATAAAAAACACTTGGTTACCCTTGGAATAGAGCCGAGTCGTCCCGATACCGGTTACGGATACATTGAATTCGATTTAAGTAGCGGAGTAGAAAAAGGACAAGCAACGGAAGTAATTCAATTTCGCGAAAAACCAAATGTGGAAACTGCACAGCAATTTTTAGATGCTAAAAACTTTTATTGGAATGCTGGTATTTTTGTCTGGCGTGCCGATGTGATTCTAGATGCTTTGCACAAATTCCAACCTATGCTTCACGAGATTTTCATGACGGACACAAGTGCGTATGGAACGACCAAAGAAACAGACTTCTTATATCAAGCCTTTGATCAATGTGAAGATATCTCCATTGACTTCGCGGTGATGGAACATGCTAAAAATGTTTCTGTTGTCCTTTCTGATTTCGATTGGAGTGACCTTGGCACCTGGGGAAGTTTAACAGAACACCTTCCAAAGGATAATGAATCAAATTCGATTATCGGGGACAATGTGTTTGCCTTTGATTCAAGTAATTGTTTGGTCAATGTACCTAAAGACAAATTGGTATTGTTAGATGGATTGAACGATTACATCGTTGTTGAATCAGAACATATGTTGATGATTCTCAAGTCTTCTAATGAGCAACAACTCAAAAATTACTTGAAAGTTTTAGAAACAAATCGTCCCGAATACTTTCAAAAATAATGGTAAAAATCCGCAACATAGAATTAGGTGAGTTTCCACTTTTACTTGCTCCAATGGAGGATGTAAGTGACCCGCCATTTCGTGCACTTTGCAAGCAACACGGCGCAGACTTAATGTACACCGAATTTATTTCCTCTGAGGGACTGATTCGCGACGCAGCTAAAAGTGTTCAGAAACTAGATATTTTTGAATACGAGCGCCCCATTGGAATTCAGATTTTCGGTTCAGACATCGAAAGCATGATTCAATGCGCTGAAATCATCGATCAAGTGAAACCAGATTTATTAGACATCAATTATGGTTGTCCAGTAAAGAAAGTAGCTTGTAAAGGCGCAGGAGCAGGACTTTTACAGGACATCCCAAAAATGGTGCGCATGACAGAAGCAATCGTGAAAGCAACATCGCTTCCAGTGACCGTTAAAACGCGTTTGGGATGGGATGACGATACCAAATATGTGGTGGAAACGGCAGAAAGATTACAGGATATCGGTATTGAAGCGATTTCTATTCACGGACGTACGCGTAAACAGATGTACAAAGGTGATGCAGATTGGACATTAATTGGGGAAGTGAAAAACAATTCACGCATGCGCATTCCTGTTTTTGGAAATGGCGACATAGACTCACCAGAAAAAGCAGTTGAATACAAAAATCGCTATGGTGTTGATGGCATTATGATTGGACGTGCAAGTATTGGCTATCCTTGGGTGTTTAATGAAATTAAACATTTTATGGCGACTGGAACTCACTTAGCTGGACCTAGCATCCAAGATCGCGTGCAAGCATGTAGAGATCACCTCGAAATGAGCATCAAATGGAAAGGAATGCAGCTTGGAATCAATGAGATGAAACGTCATTACACGAATTACTTCAAAGGAATTTCACATTTCAAAGAATACAGAACGAAGCTCGTTTCTAGTTATGATTTGGATGAAATTTACGGCATATTGAATTACATTCAAGTACATGCTGACGAATTTCACTTCGCACAAGCTTCAGAAATCTAAATCAATTTATTGCGGCGGAAGATGCGTCGAACAGGAATATGGAGACTTCCAAAAACTTCATTTCGAGTCAACGAATCAATGCTAAAGAAGTACTTTGTTCCTTTGTTGGTCCAAGTCACATGATTATTTGTACTTGGAACTAATTTTGGAGCAGCCGAACCAGAATAAAACTGATAGATATCCCCCATTTTCTTTAATTTCAACAATGGAGAAAATAGGAATCGAAAATCCTCTCCTTCTTTTCGAAGGATTCCTTTTCTCATGAGTTTATTCAAGAAAAGTTGACCATATTCATTCATGGAAATCATGGCTGAATACGTTGGAATCAACACTTCTTTTTCACGAGTGACTTCTTCTTCATTAAAGTCCTCATCCAATATGGTTTCAATGTATCGTTCTTTTACTTTTTGCATTCCCCCCTCGATGAAACACAAATCTCCAGTCCAAGCTTGGATGAATTCAGCAAAGGGGAAACCGAAGCGCTTGCCAATTTTAGAGAATTGAACAAACATCGAATCTTCCTTATTCTTCTTAAATTTTTCGATATCCAAATGCACGTCTATCATCCGCTGTGTTCCCAGGGAAGAAGCATAACTCAAGGCATTTTCCTTACGCTTGAAATATAGTGGTTTCGTTTTTTTTAAATAGCTCTTTAATTTAAAACTAGAAGAATCGCTATCATGGGCAAACATCGCTGTTTCAATACCCAAGGATTTCAACTTGGACCAATTTGAATAAATGACAAAATGCTCATTTTTGAATTGCTTTTGTGCTAGAAAACGTTTCCAATCCTTGTGAACACCTAGGTGACGAGCACTAATCACCTGCTCTAATACCGTTTTAAAATCATTTCCTTTATAGAAGAATAAATATCCATCACCATAATGCAGATAGGACTTATCTTCTAAATTGTAATAGTATTTGTGATCATTAAAAACGGAGTCAGAAATATCAACGAACTTCTTTAAGCGCTCGATACCCCCCATGATTTTGGAACTATCACTAAGGTGTGCCATTGCACCAATGTTTCCATCCTCATTTCCAAAAAGATATACGTTTTGCTGCAAATCAATTCCATACATTTTACCTTGTCCAAGTAAAAACTCATAGGTAGTGAAATCGCGTGCGGAGATCTTGTTATACTGCAACATCCCGTTTGTTTCCTTTGCTAAATCGAGAATGTTTGCTGTAGCAATGAAATCAGCAGTCGGCAGACGATCTATTAATCTTGGAGGAGTTGGTTTCTGAAAAAGGATGTTTTTCAGAAAAAGCACTAATCCGAGTGCGCCTGCAAGTAAAAGTAGGGTGCTTATTTTACGAAACACGATTATGGATTAAAAGTGGTCACAACATAAATTGAATTGATTAAATCCAACAAGTGTTTCCCTGTTGTCTCCTCCCCTTCAAATGAATACTGTAAATTGAATTTTGTTTGTTCGCTCGTTGTTTTGCTTGAGTTTAATTCAAACTGTCCAGATTTCCCTTTCAATGAATTAAGAATTTCCTCTTGTCTCGGATTCAGAACACCAGTAGGGAAACGGTTTAAGGTTTCTTCAATGTCGATGTGTCCATACATGAAGCCACTTTTCTCTGCTGCTTTGCATTCCTTGCGAGAAATTGCCTCTTTACCATAGCCATTAGCATGATTTACCGCTAAGTCTTCGTCGTTGGTTAAAATGAATAATCCATTTCTGTTAATGAAATACATCGGTGCTGCATCTAAAATGGCATTGTCAAATTTCCAATAATCACCACAATCTTTAAATTTCGACGTCAAACGACTCATATGCTTCATTACTTTTTCTGGAATATCGGAACGGTCAATGGAGAATCCAACAGTAAAGATTGGCATGTCCTCCTCTGCTTCCGCTTCTCGCTCTCCATATTCGAACGTTTCTTCGTCGTAGAAAAACTCGATTTTCTTCGTTTTAATTTTTTTAATTCCATTGAATGTACCGAACATACTTCCTTTGTAGGTGCCGAAAAGCGCATCCTTATTGACAAACTCGTTCAACAATTCAATGGTTAAGACATTCATCGATATCTGTGCATTTTTCTCGTCACTCAACACGGGCATAATGACCTTGTACGCCTGCTCATACGCTTGACGTAAGTTCACATTGTATGTGAAGTAACCAGTGCTTGATTGCGGAATGTATTTTAAGACATGTTTATCGAACTTAGAATCGTTCATTTCTTTGTAGATGGAACCTAATTCTTTTCCGTAGTTAGCCTCAACGTGGAATTCCACCTTGTTTTCTTTCAGAATTAAATCGCCCAGAATCACATTTCCTGTATACAATTCTTGGATATCCTTGTACAAGGATGGAAGTACGGTTTGAAAATACCAAAGTCCTTGTGATTTCTCGAAATTACGTGAATTATCCAAGTAAAATGTTCCGATTGCCTCGTGGGACATTTGTCCAGCAAAACGTAGGTCCTGAGAATACAAATTCACTTCATTCACAAACAATTCGTTCATCAAACGTTCCAATTCTCGCTCCTGAAGCACTAACTGAACACTGTCGCGTAATTCGTAGTAATTTTTTATGTTTGGATTTTCCGTTGCATCAGGATACGATGCTTGTTCCACGGGTTGATCATTGGTAAACTCTTGTTCATTCAGAATTTCTTCTTCATCAATAACGTTTTCCTCATCACCGAACAACTCATATGGCATTTCGTTTCCTCTTGCATACCACAACGAATCCGTCATTTGATCGATGTAATCCATGGTAGGCTCGATGCGGATAAGAATAGCGGTGTTTCCTTTGATAATTAAGTTATTGAAAAAGGTGCCATACATTTCCACACCAGGAAATTTCATGTCCAATTTTTGAAAATCATCAAAGACTTCAAATAGTTGCGCCTTATTTTTTACGCCAAAAGTGAAACCGGAAATTTCATTTTGATAGGTTTTTCCATAGAACAAGTTCAAACGCTGATCGAAGTCAATTCCAGCATCCTTCAAGGTTTTACCTGAAGTTGAACCATCAAATAATTCTTGATGCACTTCTTCCATGAATTCATACTTCACCAAATCATCCATGGAGATTTTCTGCAACAAATTAATGTTGTTGATACTGAACACAGTTACAGCATCTTTTGGAATGAATAATTCAGATTTTTGTCCAAATAGCAGGGTGCTAGAGAACAAGGTAAGGGAATAAATAAGTGCGTTTTTCACAGGCAATTTTCAAATGAAATATGAAGCGAATTTAATCATAATCTCGTTAGTTTTTCGTCGAGATTAAATAGATTGTATTTTCGAGTAAATCTTGGTTTTCTTTGATGCTGTAGGCGCTGGATTTTATCATCACAGCGGTCTTGCTTTTACTCAAGGTTCCTAAAGTGTTGTCGAATTTTTCAATCGGACGATCAAAACGTGTAATAGAAGTATAAGATCCGTCTCTCAACAGTTCGATGTCGTTAGATTTAAAGGCTTTCACTTTTGCACGCGCAAAGGCCGGAATGGAACGTTTTAGTTTATTACCGTCCCAAGTAATCCAAATTTCATCCGCTTCCGGACCAAGTTTGTCTTTTGAAACAGCTTCAATCGCGTTTGCTAGTCCTGCTTGAAGGGACATGATACTTGTAAAATCACAAGAGAATTTCAAGATAAAGTCGGTATAATTTTCTTCGATTAAGACATTAGAAATTCCAGGTTGGGCATCAAGGATTTTGGCAAACTCGCCTACCTTTGCACTGATATCTTGAATACTTGGTACTTTTTTCCCGTCAAGACTATCTAAAGCTAGAATCGAATTCACTTTCACCTTACTTGCAGACAAATTTACTTTGTAACGAAGTGTTCCTGAACCATCGTTGTGCATAGTCAAATCATCAGAGATTTCAATACACGAAACCAAGGATAGGAACAAGACAAAAAGGATGGTAATTTTTTTCACGTGCGTTTGAAATCAAATGTAATGCCAAAATTAGTCAAATAGATTTGTTTGGCGTTGACTATCGTCCATAAATTCTTTGTGTATTTCCGGGCTATTCGCCTGAGAAGAAAGGATTAAACGTTTATTGATCGTATGCGCTATGAGTTTATCGGAAGAAATGCGTTTGGAAAGGTCCCATTGAAAATTCCCACTCAACCAATCACCTTCCAATTCAGGTGTTAAAATCAAGGGCATTCGTTTTTTCACGTTGTGTATTTCCGCCATCAATTCATTGGCCTCACAGGTCACAATGGTAAATGTCTGTTCCATTGTTTGCGTGTGTGGATTCATCCACGTATCATACATTCCTGCAAACGAAAAGAGCTCGTGATCTTTGCAACGAATAAAGTATGGAATGCGGTTCTTTCCTTGGTGTTGCCAGTCAAAAAATCCGGTGGAAGGAACCAAACAATGTTGTCGATTCCATAAATGCTTAAAAGAACTTCGTTCTTCCAATGTTTCGATGCGCGCATTGAGTGTTTTATTACTCACATCCAAGCGATTTTGACCTTTAAACCAAAAGGGAACGAGTCCCCAGTTCATTTGTTGAATTTGCGGGTCAGTTGTAACAATACGCCAATTGGGATGATCAAATCCCGATGCGTAAAACGTTGGTTTATCCGGAATTAACTCTGGCACGACCTTTTGATAACGTTTCGCTAGGTCAATGTTCACGGATGTAGAGGAATTCGCGTAGCACATAAGCAAGATTGAAGGTTAAAGTTAAGAAACATGATGAAAAGTTAGAGCAAAAAAAAGCCACTCTTGCGAGTGGCCATATAGAGTCGTCTCCATCTATCCGAATAAATCGGGAAGTAGGAAACGGGAAAGAGCCCGAAGGCTCTTATAAATCCTACATCATTCCGGGCATTCCACCACCCATTCCTGCCATTGCTGCAGCTGAGTTAGGCTCTTCCGGTTGATCCGCGATCACACATTCAGTCGTCAACAACATTGCGGCAATAGACGCTGCGTTTTCAACGGCGATACGTGTTACTTTCGTTGGATCGATGACACCTGCTTTGTACAATGGTTCGAATTTCTCAGTACGAGCATTGTATCCAAAGTCATCTTTTCCTTCGCGCACTTTTTGAACGATGATTGCTCCTTCGCCACCTGCATTCGCGATGATTTGACGCAATGGCTCTTCTGCCGCACGTTTCACAATCGCAATACCTGTCGTTTCGTCCTCGTTTGCTCCTTTTAATTTATCTAAGGTTTCAATCGCACGAATCAATGCTACACCTCCACCTGGAACAATTCCTTCTTCCACAGCTGCACGTGTTGCTGCTAATGCATCGTCTACACGGTCTTTTTTCTCTTTCATCTCTACTTCTGTTGGTGCACCTACGTAAAGTACTGCAACACCACCAGCCAACTTCGCTAAACGCTCTTGTAATTTCTCACGGTCGTAGTCAGAAGTTGTCGATTCAATTTGAGAACGGATTTGTCCAACGCGTGCTTTGATGTCCGCTTTTGTTCCTTTTCCGTTGATAATGGTTGTATTGTCTTTGTCGATTTCAATTTTCGCAGCAGATCCTAACATGTCCATTGTTACATTTTCCAATGTCATTCCGCGTTCCTCAGAAATCACTTGTCCACCTGTAAGGATCGCGATATCTTCCAACATTGCTTTGCGACGGTCACCGAATCCAGGCGCTTTCACAGCTGCCACTTTCAATGAACCACGTAAGCGATTGACAACAAGCGTTCCCAATGCTTCACCGTCAACGTCTTCTGCGATGATCAATAATCCTTTACCTGCTTGAACTACTGGCTCCAAAATTGGAAGCAATTCTTTCATGCTAGAAATTTTCTTCTCACTGATGAGGATCAATGGATTTTCCATTTCTGTCACCATTTTCTCCGCGTTTGTTACGAAGTATGGAGATAAGTATCCACGGTCGAATTGCATTCCTTCTACCGTTTTTACTTCTGTTTCTGTTCCTTTCGCTTCTTCAACTGTGATGACACCGTCGTTTCCCACCACTTTCATAGCTTCAGCGATCAATTTACCAATCGTTTCATCGTTGTTTGCAGAAATCGTCGCGATTTGTTGGATTTTACTGTTATCAGAACCAACTTCTTTAGAGATTTTCTTCAAGTTTTTCACGACTTCAGCAACTGCTTTATCGATTCCACGTTTCAAGTCCATTGGATTTGCTCCAGCAGCAACGTTTTTCAATCCAGCGCTAACAATCGCTTGTGCTAAAACAGTTGCCGTCGTTGTTCCATCTCCAGCGATATCTGCTGTTTTAGAAGCTACTTCTTTCACCATTTGAGCACCCATGTTTTCGATTGGGTCTTTCAATTCGATTTCTTTCGCAACTGTTACACCATCTTTGGTGATATGTGGTGCCCCGAATTTTTTACCAATAACTACATTACGTCCTTTTGGACCTAAAGTCACTTTCACTGCATCTGCCAAAGCATCTACACCTCTTTTTAATTTCTCACGTGCTTCTACGTCGAAATAAATATCTTTTGCCATTGTATTACGTTTGAATGTTTAATTAAAAAATTCCATAAATATCAGATTCTCTCATAATCAGATAGTTTGTACCATCGATTTTAATTTCCGTACCAGCGTATTGTCCGTATAAAACAGAATCCCCAACGTTTACTGACATTGGCTCATCTTTTTTACCGGTACCAGCTGCTACAACAATTCCGCGCAATGGTTTTTCTTTTGCTGTGTCTGGAATAATGATTCCACTTGCTGTTTTTTGCTCTGCTGGCGCAGGTTCTACCAGAACTCTGTCTGCCAAAGGTTTAAAATTTACTGACATTTTTTATTTATTTTGAATGTGATTTTACCAATATTATGCCACTCATCGAAAGTGGACATTTTTTCGCTTTTGGACAAAAAAAATGTCAGCATGCGTGACATACTGACATTTCTACGGTCGAAACCGAATCTTAATTATTTCCTTGAGCAGGCGCTTGACCTTGCCCTTGTCCTTGTTGTGTTTGCTGAGGAGCAACTGGTTTAGCAGCTTTTGGTTGACGAATCGTCATTACTAAACTTACTACAACAATCGTTGCAGCTAATCCCCAAGTCATTTTATCAATCAACTCGTTTGTTTTCTGAACACCACCTAATTGAGAAGGAGATCCAAAATCTGAGCTTAAGCCTCCACCTTTCGGGTTTTGAACGTAAACAACTAAAATCAGCAAAATACTTGCTGCAATGATGATAATCGATAATAATAAATCCATGATTAAGAATTAAGTTTTCTCTTTAAATTTCTAATTTGGCTTGCAAAGAAACTCTTTTTTTCTGGAAAAATCAAAATTAATTGCTCATAAACGAGAATTGCTTTGTTAATATTTCCTTGCAAGGCAAATACCTGAGCTAGTGTTTCACTCACAGGCATCTTATTTTCGTCCAGACTTTCCTTCGCTTTTTTAACTGGGGAAAAGAATTCTTTCTTCGGTTTTTCGAAGTGATAGAAACTTGGCTTCTTCTCTTCTGGAGCTGGTTCTTCGCTGCTTCCATCCAAAATCTCTCCCATTTTTAACCAATCCGTAAAGGACTTTGGTTCGATGGTCGCTGATGGTTCAAGTACTTGAATTGTTTCCAAAACTACTTCTTCCTCTTGTGTTTCTTCGATCGGAGCGTTATTTTCCTCCGTTTCCACTTCTTCTGCTGCTCCTGGATAAGCTAATTGCAAGTAAGATGATGAAATAACTGCGGATTGAATCATGGTATCCACCTCATCCAATTCACGTGTCTCTTCGATTTGATGAGGAATGTTCAAGGAGCTTTCTTCCTCTCCTTCGTCCAGAACTTCCTGCTCAACAATTATTTCTTTCGCTGAAAGAACTTCAGTTTTAGCAACCGGTTCGATTAATGTCTCTAATTCCTCCGTTTCTTCTTCAGAGAATTCAGGCTCTTCTGTTTTTTCGACTGGAATATCTTCTACCGATATAGGATCAACCAGTGCAATCTGCTCTACTTCAACCGTTTTGTCATTCAGTAGGATTTCAGTAGAAACTTCTTGAATGATTTCAGGTTGCGCTTTCGCTTCTTCCCTTATTACATTCGTTTGCGTCACCAACAAATCGTACAATAAAGCACGATTCGGAATTTGATAAGCGTATTTCTCCAATTGTGAACTTAAGCGCAAATCTTGGTCATTCGCCAATGACTTCAAATACAGTGTGACGATACTAGAAGCAAACGGATATAAGTCCATGAGCTCTTTCAACTCATTCAAGTGACGAGTCGAACAGCTAGATGTGTTCCGCATTTGTTGGTGAATCGATTCGCTGCTTAACATCACCAATTGCTTAATAATTTATTAATCAAATCCTGCACCATCTGAGCGGAAATATCTTCAAACAACTTCGTTTCAACTTGGGAAAGATTCGTTCCTGAACTAAAATCTGCGAAACGCGTACTCGTCATAGTCCACTGTTCTTCTTTTGGCTTCGTGATGTTTATAGTCATAACGACGGTCATCGTTAATCGATTTTGTGAAGCATTGTTGTTTCCTTGAACAGCCAAAGGTTGAACGGAATATTGGGTGATTTTCCCCTCCATATTCACTTCGCCTTTGCCGTACGTCGTATTCAACAAAAGTGGCGTATTGTTCTGAACACCGTCCTTCATGTTTTCAGATAGCACAGCAGCAAAATTCAAGGGACACGTGGCTGCTTCTAGGGACAATGTTTTTAAGGTAAATGTTTTCCATTCCTCGGGCATCCCTCCAGTATCTCTGAACGAAAAGCTACTTGGCCAGCAAGCACTTAATCCAATTGCCACGAAAATGAACAAGATGTATTTCATTATTCCCCTAGTTGGTATTCCTTTATTTTGCGGTAAAGTGTTCGTTCAGAAATTCCTAATTCAAGAGCCGCATACTTGCGCTTTCCTCGGTGTTTTTCTAAAGCTTTCTGAATCAATTCCTTTTCGCGATCTTCCAAAGATAAGGATTCTTCTATTTCTTCGTGTATCTCAAACGCTTCGGATGTTGCAGGATACGTTGCATGTGCGTCGTTCGCTGTTCCAGAAGGAAGCATGCGAGCAGAGACAGGAGCGTCTTCGTAAACATCTTGGTAAATGCGATTCACTAATGCTGTTTGATCTTGATTTAGGTTGACGGATTGACCATTATTGATGACTTCTAAAACCAATTTCTTTAACTCCGTCAAGTCTTTTTTCATGTCGAAAAGAAACTTGTACATCAATTCTCGTTCTGAAATCGATTCTTGTGTTTGATCATTTTTGACCAAGAAACTCGACTTCTCCGCAATTGGTTGCAGGTATGATGCAAGCATCATTGCGTCAATGTCTCGTGCCGTTTCAATAACAGATAATTGCTCCACTAAATTTTTCAATTGGCGAATATTTCCTGGCCACGGATAATTCTGGAGTAAAACCACTGCTTCATCCGACAATTTAATTGCCGGCATTCGGTATTTTTCCGCAAAGTCATTTGCGAATTTGCGAAATAATAAATGAACGTCTTCCTGTCTGTTTTTCAACGCTGGAAGCTGAATTGGAACCGTGCTTAAGCGGTAAAACAAATCTTCGCGAAATTTTCCCGAATGAATCGCTTGTTGCATGTTTTCATTTGTAGCCGCTACAACGCGCACATTGGTTTTAATCACTTTGGAGGAACCAACGCGAATAAATTCACCTGTTTCCAAAACACGTAGTAATCGCACTTGGGTTTGCATCGGTAATTCTGCGACCTCATCTAGAAAAAT
This sequence comes from Crocinitomicaceae bacterium, assembly GCA_017983465.1. Taxonomy (GTDB): domain Bacteria; phylum Bacteroidota; class Bacteroidia; order Flavobacteriales_D; family Crocinitomicaceae; genus UBA952. The sequence goes on along the minus strand of JAGOBK010000004.1, from coordinate 291,044 downwards.
CGTTCCACCGTTTGCCACTTCGAAATATCCTTGACGACTTCCACTCGCTCCTGTAAATGAACCTTTTTCATGTCCAAACAATTCAGAATCGATTGTTCCTTCAGGAATGGCTCCACAGTTCACCGCAATGTATTCTCCGTGTTTACGTGAACTCAATTGATGAATAACTTGGGGGATAATTTCTTTTCCAGTTCCACTTTCACCTGTTACAAGAACGGAAATATCCGTAGGTGCAACTTGCATCGCAACTTCCAAAGCGCGGTTCAACATGGGAGAATTCCCAATAATGCCGAAGCGCTGTTTTACTTGTTGAATATTCATCTGAATAGCATTTAACAAGCTGAAACTACTTCACCCATAAGCGTTGCTGAGGTGCAACTATCGATTCGGACCATCACATATTGTGCTTTCTCATAAGATTCCTTTGGGAAAACAACCATGGAATTTCTACCTGTTCTTCCACATAAATGTTCCTCAGAACGTTTAGAAGGTCCTTCAATGAGAACTTTTTGAACAGTTCCAATTTGTTTTTGATTGGATTTTAAGGAATGTGCCAACTGTTTTTCGATGATTTCATTCAAACGTCGTCCCTTAACTTCTTCAGGAATGTCATCGTCAAATCTTCTTTCTGCCAATGTTTTGGGACGTTCTGAATACTTGAACATATATGCAAAATCGTACTCAACGAAATCCATTAACGAAAGCGTTTCTTGATGTTCCTCTTCCGTTTCACCGCAGAATCCAGTGATGACATCCGTTGAAATCGCACAATTTGGCACAATGCGATGAATAGCATTAATGCGTTCCATGTACCATTCTCGCGAATATCCACGGTTCATGCGATACAGGACATCTGTGTTTCCAGATTGTACCGGTAAATGTATGTACGGACAAATATTTTCGTATTTCGACATGATTTCAAGAACATCATCCGTCATGTCTTTTGGATGAGAAGTACTGAAACGAACGCGTAAAAGAGGAGAGACTAACGCAACCATTTCCATCAATTGGGCAAAATTGGTTGTAGGTTCATCTGGATTTTTTACTTCTCCTTTAGAGCTTAAATTCCAACGGTATGAATCTACATTTTGTCCAAGTAAGGTTACTTCTCGGTAACCACGAGAAAAGAGATCTTTGCATTCTTCGACAATCGTTTGTGGATCACGAGAACGTTCTCTACCACGTGTAAATGGAACAACGCAGAATGAACACATATTATCGCATCCACGCATGATTGTTACAAATGCAGCGATTCCTCCTTGATCTAAACGAACGGGAGAAATATCAGCATAGGTTTCATCTCGCGACAGCAATACATTGACTGCTTTTTGTCCTGTCCCTACTTCCTCAATTAAATTAGGTAAATCTCGGTACGCATCCGGACCAGCGACTAAGTCTACTAGTTTTTCTTCCTCCAATAGATTCTTTTTAAGACGTTCGGCCATACAACCTAACACTCCTACTACCAAATCTGGATTATTTTCTTTTTTGATTTTAAATTCCGTCAGGCGATTTCGCACACGTTGCTCGGCATTTTCACGAATGGAACAGGTATTCAATAGAATGACATCTGCTTCATCCATGTTGCGTGTTGTTTCAAAACCATCCTGTGCTAAAATAGAAGCAACAACCTCACTGTCAGAAAAATTCATCTGACAACCATAACTTTCTAAGTACAGTTTTTTCTTTCCTTCTCCTCCTTGATTTTGTAATTCGATGGCAGTTCCCTGCATTGATTCATCAATCACTTTATTTTCAAATTCCATTGCTTTCGTTTATTTCTAGGGACACAAATTTACGACAAATTAAAACGCATGACAAATTGACAGACCAAATTCATCGAATAAGTTTTTTTTCTATGGATTTTTTTCTTAACCATAGGTTAAAGGAAAAGGGTCAAAAAATTTTGCAGTGAACAACTTGCTATTTGCCGTGTTTTCCATATACATTTGTCCCAAAATTCTTCTTATGTCAAAAAATCTCGTAATCGTTGAGTCCCCTGCAAAGGCAAAAACAATCGAATCATATCTTGGAAAAGACTTTATCGTAAAGTCTAGCTTCGGACATGTTCGAGATTTGACCAAGAAAGGACTAGCCATCGAAATTGACAATCATTTCAATCCCTTGTATGAAGTCAGCGCCGACAAGAAACAAGTCGTAGCCGAATTGAAAAAATTAGCAAAAGCAGCAGAAGTTGTATGGCTCGCTACCGATGAGGACCGCGAGGGAGAAGCGATTTCATGGCATTTATTCGAAACCCTGGATTTAGCAAAGAAAGATACGCACCGAATTACCTTTAATGAAATCACGAAGACAGCGGTTTTAAAAGCAATTGAAAACCCGCGTAAGATTAATAAAGAATTAGTTGATGCTCAACAAGCACGTCGTGTTTTGGACCGTATTGTTGGATTTGAACTTTCACCAGTCCTTTGGAAAAAAGTGCGTCCAAGTTTATCAGCTGGTCGTGTACAATCCGTAGCTGTTCGACTCATTGTTGATCGCGAACGTGAAATTCAAGCATTCAATGTCAACCCATTTTTCCGTGTCAACGGAAACTTTGGCGCAAACAACGGTGTATTAAAAGCAGAGTTGAACCGTCATTTAAACGGGGAAAAAGAAGCGCAAGAGTTCTTGGAATTGTGTAGAAATACGTCATTTGTTATCGATGATGTTCAGCAAAAGCCAAGCACAAAGTCTCCAGCAGCTCCATTTACAACCTCCACATTACAGCAGGAAGCCAGTTTAAAACTTGGATTTTCTGTGACAAAAACAATGAGCGTTGCACAGCGTTTGTATGAGTCCGGACACATCACGTACATGAGAACGGATTCAGTGAACCTTTCCGAAACAGCAGTGAACGGAGCGAAAGCAGCCATTGAAGAATTTTACGGAAACGATTATTCAAAACCGACAAAATACACAACCAAAAGTTCCGGCGCACAAGAAGCGCATGAGGCTATTCGTCCTACAGATTTTGGTAAAACAAGCATTGATGCCGAGCGTGACGAAACAAGACTTTACGAATTGATCTGGAAAAGATCTATCGCAAGTCAAATGGCGCATGCAAAATTAGAACGCACGACAGTTAAAATTGGTGGATTACCGACAAGTGATTACTTCACTGCGAAGGGTGAAGTGATTGTATTCGACGGATTCCTAAAAGTATATATGGAATCAAGTTTGGACGAAGAATCAGACGAAGAAACCGATGGACTATTACCAAAAGTAACGGTGAATGAATCCGTTGATTTATCGATTTGTACTGCAGTTGAACGATTCACTCGTCCACCTTCTCGATACGTAGAGGCTTCATTGGTGAAAAAATTAGAAGAACTTGGTATTGGTCGTCCATCTACCTATGCGCCAACCATTTCGACGATTCAAAAACGTACGTATGTTGAAAAACAAGAGCGTGAAGGAGAACTTAGAAATTACTGTTTATTAACCCTTACCAAAGGAGAAATTTCGAAAGAAGAGAAATCCGAAACGACAGGAAAAGACCGCAACAAACTGTTTCCAACAGATATCGGAATTGTGGTAACTGATTACCTCAAAGAACATTTTGAGCAAATCATGGATTACCAATTTACGGCGAAAGTGGAAGCGGAATTCGATGAGATTGCACAGGGACGTTTAGAGTGGACCAACATGATGGAAACTTTTTACAAGCCTTTCCACACCGTTGTTGAAAATACGCTAGAACACAGTGAAAGAGCTACAGGAGAACGCGAATTAGGAGTTCATCCTGAAAGTGGTCGAAAAATCATTGTAAGAATTGGCAAGTTTGGACCAATGGTTCAGATTGGTGATGAAAAAGTGGACGGTGAAAAAGCTTTATTTGCTTCTCTTCAACCAAATCAATCGATTGGAAATATCTCCCTTGAGGACGCCTTAAAATTGTTTCAATTACCAAGAGTTGTTGGACAATATGAGGATCAAGACATGAAAGTGAATAATGGTCGCTTTGGACCATATGTTCAGGTTGGAAAGATTTTCGCATCGATTCCAAAAGGAGAAGATCCAATGTCAATTACCTACGAACGATCACTAGAAATCTATCTTGAGAAATTGCAAGTAGAAGCGAACCGATTGATTAAAAGTTTCGATGAAAATCCTGATGTTCAATTGCTAAACGGACGATATGGCCCGTATTTAAAAATTGGAAAAGACAATTTTAAATTGCCAAAAGGAACAGAAGCTGAAAAATTAAGTTTGGAAGAATGCATCGCTATTTCTAAAACGGATGCAGCAAAACCAGCGAAAAAACGTGCGTTTAAAAAAAAATAAGTATTATTGATACCGTAAACCTTTAGTTTTGTCCTAATGAATGGAAGTGTCAATAAAGTAATTTTAATCGGAAACCTAGGCAAGGACCCAGAAGTTCGTCGTCTTGAAAATGGATCTATCGTTGCGAGTTTTCCTCTTGCTACATCAGAGATTTACAACGACAAACAAACGGGAGAACGCAAGGAAATTACCGATTGGCATGACATCGTTTTATGGCGTGGACTAGCAGAAATTGCTGAAAAGTATATCCGAAAAGGATCTAAAGTTTACATCGAAGGAAAATTAAAAAAACGCTCTTGGCAAGACAAAGAAGGAAACACACGTTATGCTACGGAAGTTGTTGGTGATGATTTAACCATTCTAACACGCAGTGATCAAGCCGAGCGCAATAACGCCCCATATTCCCAAGAAGGAAAGCCCGCTAATCCTTCACCAATGAGCGGTTTAGAAAATAACATTGAAGATTCTTTACCATTTTAATCATGAGCCTAATCGAGCCTCCCAGTATTATCAGTTTAGCGAAATCATTACCCAGTGGATTTGATTCTACGACCGTAATTTACATCGTTTGTATCGCACTTTTACTTTTCGTATCAGCCTTAATGTCAGGATCTGAAAGTGCATTTTTCTCTTTGCGTCCGGCGGACAACGAAGACCTCAAAAAAGAAAATAGTTCGCGTTCTAAACTTATTTTGACATTACTCGGGAAACCCAAAGAACTTCTTGCGACCATTTTAATCACGAATAACTTTGTGAACGTAGGAATCGTTATTCTTTCAACATTTATTCTGAACGATGTGTATCCACCAACACCTGGAGGAGAATTGAAACGATTCCTGTTAGAAGTAGTTGGCATCACCTTTTTGATCCTTTTATTGGGCGAAGTAGTACCAAAAATATTTGCTGCACGCAATACCATGAGCGTCGTTCGATGGATGTCCTACCCACTCTATTTTCTTGGCTCTATTCCACCTGTTTCTTGGTTGAAATCTGCCTTGGTTTATGGAACAAGTTTCATTCAAAAACGCACAAAAACATCCGTTAAAGTAAATCAAGATGAATTGGAGCAAGCACTTGCTTTGACGCGAGAAGATTCCAGTTCGGAGGAAGATCATAAGATTCTTGAAGGAATTGTGAAATTTGGGAAAACAGACGCCAGCCAAATCATGTCACCCCGCATTGAAGTAGAGGCCATTGACACAGAATCGAGTTTTGAGGAAGTCATGCAAACCGTACTTGAAGCTGGTTATTCTCGCATGCCTATTTTCGAAGAATCCCCTGACAATATCGTTGGAATTCTGTACATCAAAGACTTACTACCGCATTTAAATGCAGGAGTCGATTTCGATTGGAAAACTGTTCTTCGCAAACCATTCTTCATTCCTGAAAATAAAAAAATCAACGATTTACTACAAGAATTCAGAAGCATGCGCATGCACATGGCAATTGTCGTAGATGAATACGGTGGAGCTAGTGGAATTGTGACCTTAGAGGATATTCTCGAGGAAATCGTTGGAGATATTACGGATGAATTTGATGACAATGAGATTGCTTATACCAAATTAGATGAGCACACGTTTATTTTTGAAGGAAGAACCTCGTTAAACGACTTTTACAAAGTGATTGGTGAAGAATACCAAGATGCGTTTGAAGAAGTAAAAGGAGAAGCAGAAACAATTGGCGGACTTGTATTGGAACAAGCTGGTAGAATATTGAAAAACAATGAGTTTATCCTTATTGACAAGGTGAAGTTTATTGTTGAATCTTCCGATAAAAAAAGAATGAAAACCATCAAAATCAAACTACCATGACTCCACGATTGATTTTTCAGGTACTCTCCTTGATTTTCATTCTTGCTGCCTGTTCAGATGAAAATCCTGTTCCCAAACCATCTACGTATCTTCGGATGAATTTACCGGAGCACAGCTATCGAACTTTCAAAAGTGATTGTCCGTATTCAATGAAGTTGTCAAATCTTTATTTCGCTTCTGCAGCCGAACAACCACAGTCCAATTATTGCGTGCAAGAAATAGATTTAGGTCCATTGAACGGGAAATTATTCTTGTATTATTTACGCTTACCAAGTAAGGACTCACTCCCTGAAATCATCAATTTCGCCAATGACAAAGTGGATGAACACAAAATTAAGGCAGATAAAATCAACTTTGAACAAATCGTTCAACCTAAGAAAAAAGTTTACGGAACATTTTTCGAGTTAAAAGGAAACGTCGCAACCAATTTTCAATTTTACCTCACCGATTCAAGTACGAATTTTGTTCGTGGCGAAGTATTGTTGAACTGTAGACCTAACTACGACTCACTTCGACCTACTCTGGAATATTTGAAACTAGACTTATTAGAATTAGTTCGTCATTTCGAATGGGAAAAATAGAGCTCAACCGTACGCTTATTTCGTTGGGTTCCAATCTCGGAAACAAAGCAGCTAACTTACAGCAAGCGATTCAAACCATCCAAGAATTGATTGGAGATATTGAATTCACTTCCTCATTTTACGAGTCCGCACCTTGGGGCTACGATTCTGAAAATCAGTTTTTGAATGCCTGCATCACCTGTTATACCCATCTTTCATCTTTTGAACTATTAGATCAATTGAAACAGATTGAAAATAGCATGGGTCGTATAAAAACAGTAAGCGGATATGAAGACCGTTGCATCGACCTTGATATTATTTTTTATAATGATCAGCATATGGAATCGGATGAACTGACCATTCCGCATCCACATTTTCAAAACAGGGAATTCGTGATGATTCCACTACAGGAAATCATTAAAAAAGAAGATCAATTTTATCCTTTTATTAAGAGCTAAATCGTTTATTTTCTTCATAGTGAAATCTTTTATACATTTGTAAAAAATAAAAAACCAGATATGAAATTATTTCGTTCGAGCAATTTGTTCTTCTTAGGTTCAGGTATGATGTTTTTGGCATCATGTGATTTAGTAAAGGACGTGACTTATTCCGTTAGTACTAATCCACTTGAAATGCATGCTGATAGTGTGAAAATCGCGATTACGGTGAATGTTCCTGAAAAAGGAATCAAGAAAAAAGCGAAAGCTGAAATCACGCCGAAATTAGGCACTTACGCAATCGGCACATGGTATGTAAATGGGGAGAAAGTTACAGAGAATGGAACAACCATTAATTTTAAAAATGGTGGAACAGCAACGTTTGAACAAACCATTCCATATTTACCAGAAATGGAAGCTGCCGATTTGGTGATTACTGGGAAAATTTACAAGCAAACAAAAGAGAAAGATGCATTACCAGAAATGAAAATTGCTGACGCAACGATCATTACACCATATTTGGTAAATAAAACATTCAAAGTTTTGTACGAAGAAGATGCGTTAGTTCGTCAGTTTGAAAAATCTTCAGAGGCAACGTTTAACTTTGAAAAAGGTAAATCAGACGTTCGTGCGACCGAATTGAAGGATGCAGATATCACAGCATTGGTTTCTTGGGTACAAGCAGCACAATCAAATCCAAAAATTAAAATTAACGCGATTGAAATCAACGGTTATGCTTCACCAGATGGAGAAGTTTCGAAAAACGATAACCTTTCTTACGATCGTACCGCTACAACTAGAACGGCAATCATTGCGCTTATGAAAAAAGCGAAATTGACTGCTTACACAGATACGAACATGTACAAACTCAACAAATACGGTGAGGATTTTGACGGGTTCAAAGCACAATTGGCAGCCTCTACAACCATTACTGAAGCGGATAAAAACTTGTTCATTCGCATCTTAGAGATGACAAAAGACTTAGAGCAACGTGAAAAAGAAATGATTAATCTTGGTAAATCTTACAGTGAATTAGAGAAAGATGTATTTCCTAAAATTCGCCGTGCGATGGTGGTTGTAAAGTACACAGAGTTTGGCTTAACAGATGATGAATTAAAAGCAGCAGCAAGTAATAATCCAAATTCACTTTCAGTGGAAGAATTATTGTTTACTGCAAATAAGTTAACCAATGACTTAAACGAAAAAGCAAGAATCTACAAAGTAGCGGCAACAAATTTCGCTTCTGATTACCGCACACATACGAATTTAGGTGCAGCATCTTTCCAATTGAACAAAACGGCTGAAGCGAAAAGTTCATTCGAAAAAGCAGCATCTTTGAAAGACAATGGGATTGCTAAAAACAATTTAGCAGCAACAACGATTATGGATGGTAATCGTACGAATACAAAGAAATTGATTGCACAAGCGAAAACAGCTTTTGATGCTAAAGGTGATGCAAGTCAAAAAACAGCAGCAAATTACAACCTAGGTATTTTAAATATCATGGATGGTAAATATGCAGCTGCAGACGGAAACTTCTCAGAGAATAGCTACAACAAGGCGTTAGCACAAGTTTTAGCTGGAAAAGCAGATGCAGCGAAGAAAACGTTGTCAGGGTTAACGGAGACTGCTGAAACTGCTTACTTAAAAGCAATTATTGCGGCTCGATCTAACGAAGGAGTTGATGCGGTTGTTTCTCACTTAAAAGTGGCGATTTCTAAAAATGCTTCATTGAAAGATAAAGCAGCTAAAGATCGTGAATTCTTGAAAATTTCGACAGAACCTACATTCACAAACATTGTGAAATAATCTGTTTAAGATACTTTTTAAAATCCCGAGAAATCGGGATTTTTTTTTGCCTAGGTATTTCATTCTTACTTCATGAATTTCCGTAACTTTGTATTCTAAAAATTAAAAAATGGATAGTAACGAATTTCGCAAATACGCGACAAAACATATCGGACTTAACAGTATGGTGGTAGACCATTACATCGAGTCATCTTTAACACCTTACATCATCGAAGAACGTCCGATGAACATGACCCAAATGGACGTGTTCTCTCGCTTGATGATGGACCGAATCATTTTCTTAGGAACAGGGATCAATGACCAAGTAGCAAATATCATCAATGCACAATTGTTATTCTTAGAGTCGGTTGATGCAAAAAAAGATATTCAGATTTATTTAAATTCTCCTGGCGGATCCGTTTACGCCGGACTCGGGATTTACGACACCATGCAATATATTCGTCCAGATGTAGCAACAATCTGTACAGGAATGGCTGCTTCTATGGGAGCTGTATTACTTTGCGCTGGAGCAGAAGGAAAAAGAAGCGCGTTGAAACATTCACGTGTCATGATTCACCAACCATTAGGTGGAGCACAAGGCCAAGCATCTGACATCGAAATTACGGCTAGAGAAATTCAAAAGTTGAAGAAAGAATTGTACGATATCATCGCTCGCCATTCTAAACAAGACTATGAGAAAGTTTGGGCTGATTCAGACCGTGATTATTGGATGACATCCGACGAAGCGAAGGCTTACGGTATGGTGGATGAAGTTTTGCTTCGTAATCCGAAATAAACATGGCTAAAAAAGAAGCTGTTTGCTCGTTTTGTGGTTCCGAAAGAGCTGCAGTAGGCATCCTTATTGCAGGTATATCTGGTCACATCTGTGATAATTGTGCATCCCAAGCAAATAAAATTGTTCAAGAAGAACTGTCCGAAAAAGTAAAAGAGGATCAGTTGGAGCTTGTGAAAGTCAATTTATTGAAACCACATGAAATCAAAGCTCATTTGGATCAATATGTGATTGGACAAAACGAAGCGAAGAAATTCCTTTCAGTAGCTGTTTATAATCACTTTAAGCGACTTGGATACAAGACAACTAATGATGATGTGGACATTGAAAAATCAAACGTTATATTAGTTGGAAGAACAGGTACAGGAAAAACGTTGCTTGCAAAATCAATTGCAAAATTATTAAACGTCCCTTTCTGTATTGCGGATGCTACCGTCTTAACAGAAGCTGGATACGTAGGTGAAGATGTAGAAAGCATACTTTCTCGCCTACTTCAAGCCGCAGATTACAATGTAGAGAGTGCACAAATGGGCATCGTATTTATTGATGAAATTGATAAAGTTGCTCGTAAAAACGATAATCCATCCATAACTAGAGATGTTTCTGGAGAAGGAGTTCAACAAGCCTTACTGAAGTTATTAGAAGGTGCTGTGGTAAATGTTCCGCCTCAAGGAGGAAGGAAACATCCTGAGCAAAAGATGATTCAAATCGACACGAAGAACATTTTATTCATTTGTGGTGGTGCATTTGACGGTATTGAAAAGTTAATTGCGAATCGCGTGAATCGTCAAACCATTGGATTCTCATCCGATACGGAAGAAACAATCGAAAAGGATTCACTCTTGAAGTACATCTCCCCTAGTGATGTTCGTTCATTTGGATTAATTCCTGAACTCATTGGACGATTTCCGGTACTTACTTATTTAGAGCCATTGTCAGACGCAGATTTAAAACGAATCCTAACAGAGCCGAAAAACGCTTTGATTAAACAATACAAACGTTTATTCGAATTGGATGGTGTTAAATTGAGTATCGATAACGAGGTACTTGACTTCATGGTTAAAAAAGCCAACGAATTTCAACTTGGAGCAAGGGGTCTAAGATCAATTTGTGAAGCCATACTTACCGATGCAATGTTTGACATTCCATCTTCCAATGTGAAAACATTAGAGGTAAACATTGAATACGCAGAAGAGAAATTCTCTAAATCTAAAATCGCTACATTAAAAGTAGCCTAAAATAACGCGCGAATTAGCTGGTTTTTATACTTTTGCAATTCGAAATTTTTGAACTATGAAAACATTACAATTTAGAGAAGCCTTAAGAGAAGCAATGTCCGAAGAAATGCGTCGCGATGAGCGTGTATTTTTACTTGGAGAGGAAGTAGCTGAATACAACGGTGCTTACAAAGTTTCTCAAGGAATGCTGGATGAATTTGGTCCAAAAAGAGTGATCGATACACCCATAGCGGAATTAGGATTTGCTGGAATCGCTGTTGGAGCATCCATGAATGGACTTCGTCCGATTGTAGAATTCATGACGTGGAACTTTGCGATACTCGCAGCGGATCAAATCATTAACTCTGCAGCAAAGATGTTACAAATGTCCGGTGGACAATACTCATGTCCAATCGTTTTCCGTGGAGGAAATGGTACAGCTGGTCAATTAGCAGCAACACACTCACAAAGTTTCGAAGCATTTTATGCACACGTACCAGGACTAAAAGTTCTTACACCTTCTAACCCTGCAGATGCAAAAGGATTGTTGAAAGCAGCCATCAGAGATAATGACCCTGTAGTTTTCTTGGAGTCAGAAAAAATGTATGGAGATAAGGGAGAAGTTCCTGAAGGAGAATACATCATTCCAATTGGCGTGGCAAATGTTGTGCGCAAAGGGACTGACGTAACCATCGTTACTTTTGGTAAAATCATAAAAGTCGCTGAAGAAGCTGCCGAGATCTTAGCTAAAGACAACATCAACGTAGAAATTATCGACTTAAGAACAATTCGTCCATTAGATTATGGGACAATCGTTGAGTCCATTAAGAAAACGAATCGTTGTGTTGTTTTAGAAGAGTCTTGGCCGTTAGCGTCCATTTCATCTGAAATTGCTTATCACTTACAACGCTATGCATTTGATTACTTAGATGCTCCTGTTCAACGTGTAACGCAAACAGATACTCCATTCGCGTTCTCTCCAACATTAATTGACGAAGCACTTCCGAATGTAGATCGTTTGATTAAAGCAGTAAAAGCAACAATGTACAGATAAATTTAATCTGTTTTAGATAGTAAAAGGAATCCCGTGTGGATTCCTTTTTTCGTCTATAAATATCCTTTTACTCAATATCCTTAATGAATTAGCCAACTTTTATTTACTTTAGTTATATGAAGTCATTTTTCCTCCTTTTAAGTCTCACATGGTTAGGGACTACTTTCGCACAAGTACAAGAACACTTTTTGGTTACCTCTAATTCATCCATTCGCATCACGGATCCTATTTGTAAGAAAATGGCCGAAGAATCGAAAACGGAAATCCAAGAAGAAATCAAGAGACTCAATAAAAAACAAAAGAAAGGCGATATAAACTTAAAGAATTTGCGCCTGGAGCAGCAATCCTATTTTGAAGCAATTCAAACCCTAGGGAATAATCCGGAAATTAACTTTGCACCATATTCACTCGCAGATGCTTTAATCAGAACCTACCGACAAACAGTTGAGGGGCCAATTTATCTCAGTTTGCAAAAAATAACCTTAAAATCACTTGGAGCAGCAACTCTTGAAATTTCCATTAACGATATCCAAGTGAGTTCTTCCGAAAGTGCCATGGATGTCGTGGTAAAGAACCTTAAGAATCCAAGTACTCCAGCTCAAACCATTCATTTTAGTTGTCCAACAGGTCGTCTGCTATTGGATAATAGTGATTCTGGCAGATTGGCCTGGTTAAACTTTTGGGGGGAATTCTTTCAAGAAGTGAAAGCGTTGGAACAATTAGAAAAAGTCATCATGCAGGTAGATCCCAGCTTGGTGACTGCAGATGAACGAGACAGACAAACAGATGAAGTGCTAAGTAAACTGGGTTTAACAAGTAAAGAATACTTATCGAAAGGAACGGAGCAAGCTAGAAAACTATTAAAGGACGTACCATACCAAATTCCATTTAATCAGGTCATCGGAGTATTCATCAGTAAAGATGAACAAAAGTTAAGTTTATTGAGTGGTTCATCTGAACCTGAAATTCAGTATGACGGTGAAGAAGAAATTAGCTATCTTAATTTTCAATCGACAAGATGGAATTTTGAAAAGAAAGATGGCCACTGGCACATCTATTATTCTAACCATTATACTGCAGATTCACTTACGGTAGTTAGATCCTTTTACAACGCCGGAATAGGTTCAGATAAACGTTATTCAGAGGAAAATTGGGTTAACGAAAATGAAGCTGAAAATCTTTCAGAACTTTTTAATCACATTGAATTTGTGCATGAAGCAGCAACTGTTGAAACTCAAACATTGATTCGAACCGAAATCCAACCGAAATTAGCGAAGTTGTTTAGTGAGGGAAATAGTGCGTATGATCATTTCTGCCAACGCATTTCTCAACAAACTTCATCGTATTGGGATGAACAGCAGACAGAGAAATTCATTTTCAAAGACGTATTGATTTCCAATCCGGAAAAGACAGCATTTATCTTTCCAGTAATCTTAAATAATAAAGAAGTTCAAAATGAAGATGTTTATTATTCTTCCAATGAAGATTTTAAATTCTATGCATTATTAAAGAATACGGATGGTAGTTATACACTGTACGATTGGTATTATTTTAAACCACTTTCATATTGGTCCAATTATTCCCTACTCCGCTGTGCAGAAACACACCTAAAACATATTTCTAATTTTACTGAAGATCAAGAGATAATCAATGATTCAGCATTCTGGGATAATTACATTTTTAAAAGAAGTGCGCGTGGCTACGATTATTTGACTCAGGTGATCTCAGCGAACGAGTCCATAGCTCTTTCGAAAAGCGAATTTGATGCACAAGTACAAGATTGCATAGACATCTTATTAGAATATGATGTTGTTGATTTATATGATCACCAATTAAAACAAATCCTCCGTTGCATCAACACCATTCAAAAAGGAAAACTTACAGGCGTACAAAACACAAAATTAATAACACTCAGTCAGGAGCTACATTTTCAAAAGCGACTGAATAAGATTCGAACAGCAGATAAAAACTATTATCCTCAATTAAATTTGGAATATGGAGAACCAATGACGGAACGCTCCTATTACCTTATTCATTAGGATCAATCATAAAATAAAAAAAGAAATCTATCCTGCACGTTTATTTTTGATAATCAAGCAATAAAAAGACGATATTTTTTCAAACACTCTTGGTTTATAAAAATAAATAGTTATCTTTGCACCCCTCAAAGTACGTTTGGGGGTTATTATTTATTTTAAAACAAGAGTATTTTATGCCAACTATTCAACAGTTAGTTCGCAAAGGAAGAACTGCGGTGGTGAAGAAGAGTAAGTCCGCTGCGCTTGATTCATGTCCACAACGTAAAGGTGTGTGTGTTCGTGTTTACACGACTACGCCTAAGAAGCCAAACTCGGCTATGCGTAAAGTGGCGCGTGTTCGCTTAACGAACGGAAAAGAAGTCAACGCTTACATCGGTGGTGAAGGCCACAATCTTCAAGAACACTCATTAGTACTTGTGCGAGGAGGAAGGGTTAAAGACCTTCCAGGGGTACGTTACCACATTGTTCGTGGTGCAGAGGATACGGCCGGAGTTCAAGGTCGTAGCCAGAGAAGATCCAAATATGGTACTAAACGTCCTAAGCAGAAATAATTAAAAGCTTTACAAAATGAGAAGAAGAAAAGCCAAGAAAATTGCGATTCTACCAGATCCGAAATTTAACGATCAAGTAGTAACAAAATTTGTAAACAATTTAATGCTAGATGGTAAAAAAAGTTTAGCATTCCGTTTATTTTACGATGCAATTGAAATCGTAGATAAAAAAATAGAAGAAACAGAAGGATTAGACGTTTGGAGAAAAGCATTAGAAAATGTTACTCCAGCTGTTGAGGTTAGAAGTCGCCGCGTAGGTGGAGCTACTTTCCAAATCCCTACTCCCGTTCGTGAAGAGCGTAAAGCATCCCTAGCTATGAAATGGTTAATCGGATATGCACGTAAACGTAACGAAAAGACAATGTCTCAAAGACTTGCTTCTGAAATCATCGCTGCTTCAAAAGAAGAAGGTGCTGCATTTAAGAAGAAAGAAGATACAATGCGTATGGCGGAAGCAAACAAAGCATTTTCACATTTCAGATTCTAAGACATGGCTAGAGATTTAAGATTTACAAGAAACATCGGAATTGCTGCTCACATTGATGCAGGAAAAACAACAACGACTGAGCGTATCTTATTTTACGGTGGTGTGAGTCACAAAATTGGAGAAGTTCATGATGGAGCTGCTACAATGGACTGGATGGAGCAAGAGCAAGAACGTGGTATCACGATTACTTCTGCTGCAACTACTTTAGATTGGAAATACAGAGGTCAAAACTACCATGTAAACATTATTGATACACCAGGACACGTTGACTTTACAGTTGAAGTAAACCGTTCATTACGTGTATTAGATGGATTGGTATTCTTGTTTTCAGCTGTTGATGGTGTTGAGCCTCAATCTGAGACAAACTGGCGTTTGGCAAACAACTATAACGTTCCTCGTATTGGATTCGTTAATAAAATGGACCGTCAAGGTGCAGATTTCTTAAATGTTTGTCGTCAAGTAAAAACAATGTTAGGTAGTCATGCATTACCATTACAAATTAATATTGGTGAAGAAGACAATTTCAAAGGAGTTGTTGACTTAATCAACTTTAAAGGTATTACGTGGAATGAAGAAGATTTCGGAATGACATTCCAAGAAATCGAAATTCCAGCTGACATTATCGACGAAGCACGTCAATTACGTAGCGAGTTACTAGAAGCAGTTGCTGAATTTGATGAGTCCTTGATGGAGAAATTCTTCGAAGACGAAAATTCATTAACAGAACGTGAAATTTTGAACGCATTGCGTGAAGCAACAATCTCAGGAAAAGTTGTTCCAATGATGTGTGGTTCTTCGTTTAAAAACAAAGGAGTTCAAGCGATGTTGGACATGGTAATGGAAATTCTTCCATCTCCAATGGACATCGAAGGTGTTGTTGGTACTAATCCAAAAACTGATAAAGAAGAATTACGTAAGCCATCTTACGACGAACCTTTTGCAGGATTGGCATTTAAAATTGCTACTGACCCTTTTGTTGGACGTTTATGTTTCGTTCGTGCTTATTCAGGAAAATTAGAAGCAGGTTCTTATATATTGAACACACGTTCAGACAACAAAGAGCGTATTTCTCGTATCTTCCAAATGCACGCTAATAAGCAAAATCAAATTAGTGAATTAGGAGCAGGAGATATCGGAGCTGTTGTTGGATTTAAAGACATCAAAACAGGAGATACATTGTGTGCTGAGAATGCACCAATCGTACTTGAGTCAATGGTGTTCCCAGATCCAGTTATCGGTTTAGCTATCGAGCCTAAAACACAAGCAGATACTGACCGTTTATCTATCGGTTTATCTAAACTTTCTGAAGAAGATCCAACATTCCGTGTTAACACAGATGAGGAATCAGGACAAACGATTATCTCAGGAATGGGTGAGCTTCACTTAGAGATCATCATCGACCGTTTGAAAAGAGAGTTTAAAGTAGAGGTGAATCAAGGAGCGCCACAAGTTACTTACCGTGAGGCTATTACAGGTCAAACAAGCCACAGAGAGGTTTACAAAAAACAATCTGGTGGTCGTGGTAAATTTGCGGACATCTTGGTTAAAATTTCTGCTCAAGATAACGAAGAGAAATCAGGTCTTGAATTCATCAATAGCATCAAAGGTGGTAACATTCCTCGTGAATTCGTTCCATCTGTTGAGAAAGGATTCAAAGATTCCATGAAAAATGGAGTTCTTGCTGGATACCCTATTGAAGCGATGAAAGTTGAATTGATTGATGGATCTTTCCACGCAGTCGATTCAGATTCTTTATCCTTTGAACTTTGTGCACGTATGGCATACAGAGCAGCTCTTAAAGCATGTAGTCCAATCTTATTGGAGCCTATCATGAAATTAGAGGTTGTTACTCCAGAAGAAAACATGGGTGATGTTGTAGGTGACTTAAACAGAAGACGTGGTATGATGCGTGGTATGGATGACCGTAACGGTGCGAAAGTATTGAAAGCAGACGTTCCACTTTCTGAAATGTTTGGATATGTAACTCAGTTACGTACGATTACTTCAGGACGTGCTAGTTCTTCTATGGAATTCTCACATTACTCAGAGGCACCTAAAAACGTTGCTGAGGATGTAGTAGCAAAAGCAAATGGTAAAGTCACAGCTTAAAAGAAAAATCAGATGAGCCAAAAAATTAGAATTAAATTAAAATCGTACGATCACAACCTCCTAGATAAATCTGCGGAGAAAATCGTAAAAACAGTAAAATCAACTGGTGCTGTAGTAAGTGGACCAATTCCACTTCCAACTCACAAAAGAATCTATACTGTATTGCGTTCACCACACGTTAACAAAAAAGCGCGTGAGCAATTTGAGTTGTGTGCGTACAAAAGATTGATGGACATTTATAGTAGTTCATCAAAAACAGTAGATGCGTTGATGAAATTGGAACTTCCAAGTGGAGTTGACGTAGAAATTAAAGTGTAATTTTTAACAACTAGTATATGCCAGGAATTATTGGACGTAAAATCGGGATGACTAGCATCTATAGTGCCGAGGGTAAATCTTTACCATGCACGGTTATTGAAGCTGGTCCTTGTGTTGTGACCCAAATAAAAACACAAGACAGAGATGGTTACGAAGCAGTTCAGTTAGGGTTCGGAGAGAAGAAAGAAAAGAATACTCCGAATGCGTTGAAGGGCCATTTCAAAAAAGCGAACACTTCTCCAAAAGCGAAGTTGGTTGAATTCAAAGGATTCGATCAAGCAAACTTAGGAGATACTGTTTTAGTTGACATCTTCGAAGAAGGAGAGTTTGTTGACGTCATTGGAACCACGAAAGGTAAAGGTTTCCAAGGGGTAGTAAGAAGACACGGATTTGGTGGGGTTGGTCAAGCAACACACGGTCAGCACAACAGGCTGCGTGCACCAGGTTCAATCGGAGCTTGTTCTTATCCAGCTCGTGTATTTAAAGGTATGCGAATGGCTGGTCAAATGGGTAACAAAAGAAGATTGGCTTCAAACCTACAAGTGTTAAAGGTAATTGCAGAAAAGAATCTAGTGATCATTAAAGGATCGATTCCAGGTGCAAATGGTTCAACTGTAACAATTAACAAGTAATGAAACTGAAAATATACGATTCAAAAGGAGTAGCTACTGCGAAGTCAGTAACACTTTCAGAGGAGGTTTTTGGAATCGAACCAAACAACCACGCCATTTACTTGGATGTAAAACAACACTTGGCGAACCGTCGTCAAGGAACGCACAAATCAAAAGAGCGTGCCGAAATTGCTGGATCAACTAAAAAGTTGAAAAAACAAAAAGGTACGGGTGGTGCACGTGCGGGTAGCGCTAAATCAGGTACTCGTGTAGGAGGTGGACGTATTTTCGGCCCACGCCCTAGAAACTACCACTTCAAATTAAACGTGAAATTGAAACGTCTTGCGCGTAAATCAGCTTTCTCGTTCAAAGCGAAGAATGATGGATTAATGATTATTGAAGATTTGAATTTGAATGCAAAAACAAAAGACTTCAAAGCGTTATTAGCTTCATTGAACTTGGAAAACCAAAAAGTATTGTTGATTCTTGCAGAGAAAACAGACAACGTATACTTAGCGGCACGTAACCTTGGAAGAGTGAAAGTCGTAACAGCAGACTCGTTTAATACATTTGATGTATTGAATGCTGGGAAAGTTGTCTTGGCTGCAAGCTCAATAGATAAAATTCAAACTATTCTTAACTAAACGTTATGCATACAATTATTAGAAAGCCGATCATTACTGAGAAAGCAACTTTGCAAAGTGAGCGAATGAATCGCTTTACTTTCGAGGTGACTCGTACGGCTAATAAAATTGAGATTAAAAACGCCATCGAGAAGGTGTATGGAGTACATGTCACAGATGTTCATACATTAAATTATGGTGGTGGTAAATCCTCTGTGAAGTACACCAATAAAGGCATTGTTGAACAAAAAAGTAAACAATGGAAAAAGGCTGTCGTAACCGTAGCAGATGGTGAAACCATTGATTTATTTAACAATTATTAATGTTCAACCATGAGTCTTAAAAAATTCAAACCAACAACACCAGGTCAACGTCACAAAGTGGCTATGGAGTTCGCTGAAATTACAGCATCTTCACCTGAAAAAAGCTTGGTTTCAAGTATGAAGAAAAGCGGTGGTCGTAATAACGACGGTCGTATGACAATGCGCTACTTAGGTGGTGGTCATAAACAAAAATATCGTATCATCGATTTCAAACGTAACAAATTTGATATTCCTGCAACGGTTAAAACAATTGAATACGATCCAAACAGAACGGCAAATATTGCACTTTTGTTTTACGCAGATGGAGAGAAACGATACATTATCGCTCCGACTGGAATGAAAGTTGGAGATCAGATTTTATCCGGTAAAAGCGCAACACCAAATGTTGGTCACGCGATGTTCTTATCAGATGTTCCATTAGGGACAGTGATTCACAACATCGAGTTGAAACCAGGAGCTGGTGGAGTGATTGCAAGAGGAGCTGGAACGTATGCACAATTGAATGCACGTGATGGCAAATATGCAATCATCAAAATGCCTTCAGGTGAAACTCGAATGATCTTAACTACTTGTCTAGCTACAATAGGTTCAGTATCAAACTCTGAACACAACTTAGTCGTATCTGGAAAAGCTGGTCGCTCAAGATGGTTAGGCCGTCGTCCACGTGTTCGTGGTGTGGTTATGAACCCTGTTGATCACCCGATGGGTGGTGGTGAAGGAAGAAATTCTGGAGGACACCCAAGATCGAGAAATGGTATGCCTGCTAAAGGATTCAAAACAAGATCCAAAAGCAAGTATTCTGATAAGTTTATTGTAGAAAGAAGAAAAAAATAGGATATGAGTCGTTCATTAAAGAAACCGCCATTCGTTCATTATAAATTAATGAAAAGAGTTGACGATGCTCAAGCTGCTAGCAGCAAGGCTGTAATTAAAACTTGGTCTCGAGCGTCTACAATTACACCTGAATTTGTTGGATTAACCTTCGCAGTTCACAACGGAAACAAATTTATTCCGGTATTTGCAACTGAGAACATGGTTGGTCACAAACTAGGAGAGTTCTCCCCTACCCGCAATTTCCGTGGGCATGGAGGTAATAAAAAAGATAAGAAACGTTAAGATTTAAAGCAGTCATGGGAGCCAGAAAACGCTTAAGAGCTGAACAGCTTAAAGAAAACAAGAAGTCAATTGCGATTGCGCATTTGAATAATTCGGGAATCTCTCCTCGTAAGATGAGATTAGTTGCTGATTTAATTCGCGGTGTTGAAGTAAACAAAGCATTGAACATTTTACAATTCAATGGAAAAGTTGCTTCGACAAGTCTAGGAAAGTTATTGCGTTCTGCAATTGCTAACTGGGAAACTAAAAACGAAGGTTCTGACATTAGTCAAGAAAAGTTAGTTGTTAGTCGCGTTGAAGTTGGTGGTGGAACAATGTTGAAGAGAATTCAACCAGCACCACAAGGTAGAGCACACAGAATTAGAAAAAGATCGAACCACGTTACGATCGTAGTTGACGGTACTAAATAAGTTTAAGAAATGGGACAAAAGACAAATCCAATTGGAAATAGACTAGGTTACATCACCGGATGGGAGTCAAATTGGTATGGAGGTAAGGACTACAAAGATAAAATTGTAGAAGATGACCAAATCCGTAAATATTTGAGCGCTCGATTGGCGAAAGCAAGCATTGCTAAAATCATCATCGAACGTACCTTGAAGTTAGTAACTGTTACCATCAACACCGCTCGTCCAGGAGTAATCATTGGAAAAGGTGGTCAAGAGGTTGACAAACTAAAAGAAGAGTTAAAAAAATTGACGAAAAAAGAAATTCAAATCAATATCTTTGAGGTGAAACGTCCAGAATTGGATGCTCGATTGGTAGCTGATGGAGTTGCTCGTCAACTTGAAGCACGTATCTCTTTCCGTCGCGCTATTAAAATGGCGATCGCAGGAACAATGAGAATGGGTGCAGAAGGAATTAAAATCAAGATTTCTGGACGTTTGAATGGTGCAGAGATGGCACGTTCTGAAATGTATAAAGATGGTAGAACACCGCTTCATACATTTAGAGCAGACATCGACTATGCATTATCTGAAGCACACACGACTTATGGTCGTTTGGGTATCAAAGTTTGGATTTGCCGTGGTGAAGTTTATGGTAAGCGCGACTTATCTCCAAATATCGGTGTAGCAACTGGTAACGGAAACAACAACAATGGTGGCGATCGCAAACCTGCATCGTTCAAGAGAAAGAAAAAGTAATTAGAGACAGTTAAATTAACAGGAAATGTTACAGCCTAAGAGAACAAAATTTAGAAGAGTACAGAAAGGAAGAAATCGTGGATTGGCGCACAGAGGTTCGACAATTGCATTTGGTTCTTTCGGATTAAAGGCTTTGGAACCAGGATGGATTACTTCACGTCAAATTGAAGCTTCCCGTATCGCCGTTACTCGATACATGAAGCGTGAAGGAAAAGTTTGGATCCGAATTTTCCCAGACAAGCCGGTGACCTCTAAGCCAGCTGAAGTACGTATGGGTAAAGGTAAGGGAGCTCCTAGTCACTGGGTTGCGGTGATTAAACCGGGTTGCATCATGTTTGAAGCAGACGGAGTACCTTACGAAATCGCAAAAGAAGCTATGCGTTTAGCTGCACAGAAGTTACCTGTGAAGTGTAAATTCATTGTTCGAAACGATTATGTTTTACCAATTTAAGATTGAAACATGAAACAAGCAGAAATCAATAAACTATCGATTGAGGATTTAAAAAATCGTCTAGTTGACGTCAAAGGACAATTGTCTAATTTAAAATTGACTCACCGCATGGCGCCAATTGAAAATCCATTACGCATTACAGCAATGCGCAAAACGGTTGCAAGATTGAGTACAGAATTAACAAAACGTTCAAATCAAGCTTAGGCTTGAACTAAAAAAATGAACATGGAAGAAAATCGAAATTTAAGAAAAGAAAGAATTGGTGTCGTTACGAGTAACAAAATGGAGAAATCTATCGTAGTTGCTGTGGAGCGTAAAGTGAAGCACCCGAAATACGGGAAATTCGTAAAAATGACCACTAAATTCGTTGCACATGATGAAACAAACGATTGCCACATTGGTGATGTTGTTAAAATCATGGAAACACGTCCTTTGAGTAAATCAAAGAACTGGAGATTAGTAGAAATTGTTGAAAGAGCTAAATAACCGGAGAGATGATACAAACAGAATCCAGACTATCAGTTGCAGACAATTCAGGAGCCAAAGAAGTATTGTGCATCCGAGTTTTAGGCGGAACGAGAAGACGTTATGCTTCCGTAGGTGACAAAATTGTAGTAGCTGTAAAAAGCGCTATGCCAAACGGAGCAGTAAAAAAAGGGTCCGTTGCGAAAGCAGTAGTTGTTCGCACTAAGAAAGAAATTCGTCGTCCTGACGGATCTTACATCCGTTTCGATGATAACGCTTGTGTGATCTTAAACCAAGGTGGTGAAATGAGAGGTACACGTATTTTCGGACCAGTTGCTCGTGAATTGAGAGAGAATAACTACATGAAAATTGTTTCACTAGCACCTGAGGTGTTATAATTATTGAAAAATGCAGAAGAAACTACACATTAAAGTTGGAGACACCGTGAAAGTGATTTCAGGTGAGTCCAAAGGTCAAGAAGGGAAAATCTCTTCCATCGACCGTGAGAAAATGCGTGCTACTGTATCAGGTGTAAACATGATTAAAAAGCACAACAAACCAAGTGCATCTAACCCACAAGGTGGTATTGAGGAGAAAGAAGGAACACTTCACATCTCAAACCTTATGGTAGTTGTAGGTGGTATTGCTACACGCATCGGTCGTAAAGACGAGAAAGGAAAATTAGTTCGTTATTCAAAGAAATCAGGGGAGGTGATTAAATAATGAGTTACACACCAAGATTAAAAGAAAAGTATAGAGGCGAGATTATGCAAACGCTTCAGGAACGTTTCGGATACAAATCCGTTATGAGTGTTCCTAAATTAGAGAAAATCGTTTTAAGCCAAGGTATGGGTGATGCGGTAGCTGACAAGAAATTAATCGATAGCGCTGCTGCCGATTTATCTCGAATCGCTGGTCAAAAAGCCATTACTACATTGTCTAAAAAAGATATTTCCAACTTCAAATTACGTAAAGGAATGCCAATTGGTACGAAAGTTACCTTGCGTGGAGATAGAATGTACGACTTTTTAGATCGTTTACTTTCTGTAGCTTTGCCAAGAACTCGTGACTTCCGTGGTATTAATCCAAAAGGATTTGATGGACGTGGTAATTTCAACTTAGGAGTGAAAGAACACATCATCTTTCCAGAGATTGATATCGACAAAGTAAACCGTATTTTAGGTATGGATATTACTTTTGTAACATCAGCTGCTAGTGATGAAGAAGCGAAAGCATTATTAGATGCATTTGGATTTCCATTTATTAAAAAATAAGAAGAAATGGCAAAGGAATCAATGAAAGCGCGTGAGCGCAAAAGAGAAAGGTTAGTTGCTCGATACGAAAAGAAACGTGCTGAATTAACGAAAGTATTGAAATCTACAGATTCGTCTGAGGAAATTCAATCAGCTAAGTGGGATGCAATGATGCAATTGCAAAAATTACCTGCAAACTCTTCCAAAATCAGAATGCACAATCGTTGTGGATTAACTGGTCGTCCAAGAGGGTATATGCGTCAATTCGGTATCTCAAGGGTAACTTTTAGAGAAATGGCTTTGGCCGGAAAAATCCCAGGAGTTAAAAAGGGAAGTTGGTAATTAAAGAAAAAACACAGAAGAAATGAATACAGATCCGATAGCAGATTTTCTCACACGCATCCGTAATGCGAGTGCTGCAGGTTTGAAAATGGTGGAAATTCCTGGCTCAAACATTAAACGTGCAATGGCGCAAATTTTGTTTGACCAAGGTTATATCCTCAACTACAAATTTGAAGATGATAACAAGCAAGGAACGATTAAAATTGCATTGAAATACAATCAATCTACTCGTGTTCCTGCCATCACTAAATTACAACGAGCTTCTCGTCCAGGATTACGTAAGTACAGTGGATCAGTTGATATGCCACGCGTATTGAATGGTTTAGGTATTGCGATTGTCTCAACTTCGAAAGGAGTAATTACAGACAAAGAAGCACGTAAATTGAATGTAGGTGGAGAAGTCCTTTGTTACGTTTATTAAAAATTTAAGAAATGTCAAGAATTGGAAAAGCACCGGTAACTATCCCAAGTGGCGTTGAAGTCACTTTCAAGGATGCAGTTATTACGGTTAAGGGGAAAAAAGGTGAATTGTCACAAGCGATTGATACTTGTGTAGGTGTAACCATTGAAGACAATGTGATTACTTTCTCACGTCAGTCTGATGCGCCAAACGATCGTTCTAAACATGGTTTATACCGTGCGTTAGTATTCAACATGATCGCTGGAGTATCTGAAGGATGGAAAAAAGAAATGGAAGTCATCGGAGTTGGATACCGCGCAAACGCAACAGGTCAACAATTAGAATTGGCTTTAGGTTTCTCTCACGCTATCATTTTGGAAATTCCAAATGAAGTGAAAGTTACTACAACTACTGAAAAAGGAAAGGCTCCGGTTGTTTCACTTGAATCATTTGACAAACAATTGTTAGGTCAAGTAGCAGCTAAAATTCGTTCGTTTAGAAAACCAGAACCTTACAAAGGAAAAGGTATTCGTTTCGTTGGTGAAGAAATTCGTAGAAAAGCTGGTAAGTCAGCAGGTAAAAAATAATAGGTAGATTATGGCACTAAATAAAGTATTAAGAAGAGCTAAAATTAAGCGAAGAATTCGTAAGAAAGTTTTCGGAACAACAGCGATTCCAAGATTAACAGTTTTTAGAAGCAACAAGCAAATTTACGCTCAGTTGGTAGATGACATCTCTGGAAAAACTTTGGCATCTGCCGGTTCTTTGAAAATGGAAGATGCTCAAAAAACAAACAAGGTAAACCAAGCTTCTATTGTAGGTAAGAAAATTGCTGAAGTAGCTGCGCAGGCAGGAATTGAGAAAGTGGTTTTTGACCGTAACGGTTACTTGTACCATGGTAGAATTAAATCTCTAGCTGATTCAGCGAGAGAAGGAGGACTTAAATTTTAATAAGAAATGGCAGCTCAAACAGTAAATAGAGTAAAATCAGCAGATATCGAGTTAAAAGATAAACTGGTAGCTGTAAACCGCGTAACGAAAGTTACTAAAGGTGGACGTACATTCAGTTTCTCAGCAATCGTTGTTGTTGGTGATGAACACGGTGTTGTTGGTCATGGTCTTGGAAAAGCAAAAGAGGTAACAGAAGCGATCACGAAAGGAATCGACGATGCGAAAAAGAACTTAATCAAAGTTCCAATCCTTAGAGGAACAGTTCCTCATGCTCAAAAAGGTAAATTTGGTGGTGCAGAAGTGTTATTGAAACCTGCAACAGAAGGTACAGGGGTTATCGCCGGTGGTGCGATGCGCGCAGTATTGGAAAGTGTTGGTATCCACAACGTTCTTGCAAAATCACAAGGTTCTTCTAACCCGCACAACGTTGTGAAAGCAACAATGGATGCATTAGCTAACATGCGTGATGCTGTAGCTGTTGCTCGTCAAAGAGGAATTTCACTAGATAAAGTATTCAACGGTTAATCTTTAGGAAATGGACACGATTAAAATAAAACAAGTAAGAAGTGCGATTAAACGTCCAGCTGATCAAAAAGCAACGATTAAAGCTCTAGGATTTCGCCGCTTGAACCAAGTTGTAGAAAAAGTGGCAACTCCTCAAATTATGGGAATGGTGAATAAGGTGAAACACCTCATTCAAGTAGTGGATTAATATTCAGTCGAAGAAAAATGGAATTACATAAACTAACACCTGCTTCAGGTTCAGTAAAAAAAGTTAAACGTATCGCTCGTGGTCAGGGTTCTGGTCATGGTGGAACGTCAACACGTGGACACAAAGGAGCAAAGTCTCGTTCAGGTTACAAAACTAAAATTGGTTTTGAAGGTGGACAAATGCCTTTGCAACGTCGTGTTCCTAAATTCGGTTTCAAAAACATTAACCGTGTAGAGTACAAAGCAATTAATTTGGATATTATCGAGAATTTAGCAACTGTTAAAGGTATCGTTGAAATCACTCCAGAAGTATTGAAAGCTAATGGTCTACTGTCTAACAATGAACTAGTTAAGGTTCTTGGAAGAGGTGAGTTAAAATCGAAAGTAAGCATCTCCGCTAATGGGTTTTCAACAACTGCAGTTGCAGCAATTGAAGCACAAGGTGGTACATGTAACAAAATCTAACTATCTTTGCACGCTCTTAAATGAAACGATTTATACAAAATATTCAAAACATTTGGAAGGTAGAGGAATTACGTAAGCGTATTATCTTGACCTTAGGACTGATACTTGTTTACAGAATCGGGTCATTTGTCATCATTCCTGGTGTCAACTACGAGGCTTTAACAACGAAAAGTAGCGACCAAAACTTGTTAGAAACATTGTTATCGGTATTCTCAGGTGGTGGATTTACTCACGCTTCTATTATGGCGTTAGGAATCATGCCTTACATCAGCGCATCGATCATTATGCAATTACTAGGTATGGCTGTTCCAGCTGTTCAGAAAATGCAAAATGAAGGAGAGTCTGGAAGAAAGCAAATCAATAACTACACTCGAATTCTAACCATCATTATCTGTGCTCTTCAAGCGCCAAGTTACTTGTCCTTGTACGTAGATCAAAAGCAAGCAATGCCTGCTGATGCATCCACGTTCTGGTGGACACAAACAATCCTGATACTTATTGCAGGATCTATGTTTGCGGTTTGGTTAGGTGAGAGAATTACAGAAAAAGGAATTGGTAACGGGGTATCTTTGTTGATTACTGTTGGAATCCTTTCTAGACTACCAGGAGCGTTCTTCGCTGAATTTGGTAAGTCTGTTGAGGCTGGTAACCTAATTCGTTTAGTATTGGAAGTAGTGTTCTTTATGCTAATCATTCTTGTAACAATTCTTATTGTTCAAGGTGTAAGACGCATTCCACTAAATACTGCTAAACGTATCGCTGGAGCCCGTGCAGCAGAAGATATCAATGGAGCTAGAAATTACTTGCCTATTAAAGTAAACGCTAGTGGTGTAATGCCAATCATCTTCGCTCAAGCGATCATGACCATTCCAATGATGATTTATTCTAGTGCAACAGGTGGAAAAGGTGAAGGTGGTTTCCTTCAACAAACACTTGGTGATCCTTATGGATTTAGCTACAACTTATTACTTTGTACCTTAATCATTGTTTTCACGTATTTCTATACGGCAATCATGATTAACCCTAGTAAAATTGCAGACGACTTGAAAAAAAGCGGCGGATTTGTACCAGGTGTGCGTCCAGGTGAAGAAACAGCTGAACACATTGATTCTGTTGTATCTCGAATTACATTCCCAGGATCGTTATTCTTGGCGTTAATCGCCGTACTTCCAGCTGTTGCAAAACTTGCTGGTGTGAATGACGGTTTCGCAATGTTCTTCGGAGGAACTTCCATCCTAATTATGGTTGGTGTAGTACTTGATACATTACAACAAATTGAAACTTACCAATTGAATAGAAATATGGATAGCCTTATGGACGGAACAAGAGTTAGAGGTCGTAGAGGTGCAAACGAATTTTCCGGAATGTAATATTATGGCTAAACAATCATCAATAGAACAAGATGGAACAATTCTCGAAGCATTGCCAAATGCAATGTTTAGAGTTGAGTTAGAAAATGGGCACGTCATTACTGCACACATTTCAGGGAAAATGAGAATGTTTTACATTAAAATTCTACCTGGGGATCGAGTGAAAGTGGAAATGTCTCCATATGATTTATCAAAAGGAAGAATATCATTTAGATACAAATAATAAATTCAAGAAATGAAAGTCAGAGCATCAGTAAAAAAGAGAACTGCAGATTGCAAGATTGTTAAACGTAAAGGTAGAGTTTACGTAATTAACAAAAAGAATCCGAAATTAAAACAACGTCAAGGTTAATTAGTAGAATATGGCACGTATTGCAGGTATAGATTTACCAAAAAACAAAAGAGGAGTAATCGGACTAACGTACATCTACGGAATTGGTAGAAGTACTTCCCAAAAAATCCTTCAGGACAATAGTATCGATGAGAACATCAAAGTTCAAGATTGGAACGATGATCAACTTTCTGCTATTAGAAATGCGATTAATGAAATTAAAACAGAAGGACAATTACGTTCGGAAGTTCAATTGAACATTAAACGTCTTATGGATATCGGTTGTACACGCGGTATTCGTCACAGAGCTGGTTTACCATTACGTGGTCAACGTACTAAAAACAACTCTAGAACTAGAAAAGGTAAGAGAAAGACAGTTGCAAACAAGAAAAAAGCAACTAAATAATAAATAGGTATCATGGCAAAAACGAATCAAAAAAAGAAGAAGAACGTTAAAGTTGATGCTGCAGGTGAAGCACATATCCAAGCGAGCTTCAACAATGTAATCATCTCCTTGACGAACAACGCTGGACAAGTGATCTCTTGGTCATCTGCTGGTAAAATGGGCTTCAAAGGTTCTAAAAAGAACACTCCATACGCTGCGCAAATTGCAGGTGAGGATGCATCAAAAGAAGCACACGACTTCGGACTACGTAGAGTGAAAGTTTATGTGAAAGGCCCAGGAGCAGGACGTGAGTCAGCTATCCGTGCTATCCATAACTCAGGTATTGAAGTAACAGAAATCGTTGACGTTACTCCACTTCCTCACAATGGTTGTAGACCTCCAAAAAGAAGAAGAGTATAATAGAATTATTAACCAACGCGGGAAGAAAATCATCGAAGGAATGCCTTAATTCATGATTCCCGTCTAAACATAACAGAAATGGCAAGATACACAGGTCCTAAATCCAAAATTGCGCGTCGTTTTCGCGATCCAATTTTTGGTCCAGACAAATCCTTGGAAAGAAGAAATTACGGTCCAGGTCAACACGGTCCATCCAAAAGAAGAGGTGGCAAACAATCTGAATACGCAATTCAGTTAGGTGAAAAACAAAAAGCGAAATACACTTACGGTATCCTTGAGCGTCAATTTGCTAACATGTTCGACAAAGCGTCTCGCATGAAAGGAATTACCGGTGAAAACTTACTTCAATTATGTGAAGCACGTTTAGACAACATGGTATATCGTTTTGGGATCTCCCCTTCTCGTCGTGGTGCACGTCAGTTGGTTTCTCACAAACACATTACAGTTAACGGAGAAGTTGTTAATATTCCTTCATACACCGTACGTCCAGGTGACGTAGTTAGTGTAAGAGAGAAGTCTAAATCATTAGAGGCTATTAACGATTCTTTAACTGCTAGCAACAAAAAATACGATTGGTTAGATTGGGATAATTCCTCAATGTCAGGAAAAGTTCTTAGTCTTCCGGCTCGTGAAATGATCCCAGAGAACATTAAAGAGCAGTTGATCGTCGAATTATACTCTAAATAAACCTAAGCGATAGAAAATGGCAATATTGGATTTTCAAAAACCAGATAAGGTTATCATGCTCAACTCCGATGAATTCAACGGAGAGTTCGAATTTCGTCCACTTGAACCTGGATACGGAATAACTGTAGGTAACTCCTTAAGAAGAATTCTACTTTCTTCGCTTGAAGGATTTGCTATTTCTTCTGTTAAAATTCAAGGTGCAGACCACGAATTTTCTACGTTGAAAGGTGTAGTTGAGGATATTACCGAAATCGTTTTGAATTTGAAACAAGTTCGTTTCAAACGTCAAATAGAAGGAACCGATTCAGAAACTGTTATTGTTTCTATTGGTGGACAAAATCAATTAACCGCTGGTGACATCGGTAAATTTACAAGCGCTTTCCAAGTGTTGAATCCAGATCTAGTGATTTGCAACATGGAATCATCTGTAAAAATTGAAATGGAATTGACAATCATCAAAGGACGTGGTTACGTTCCTGCAGAGGAAAACAAAACAGCTAACGCTACTTTTGGTACAATCTCGATTGACTCAATTTTTACTCCAATCGTTAATGTTCAATACACAATTGAAAATTATCGTGTAGAACAAAAAACGGATTACGAGAAATTGGTTTTCAACATCAAAACTGATGGATCTATTCACCCGAAAGAAGCATTGAAAGAAGCTGCTAAGATTTTAATTCACCACTTTATGTTGTTCTCTGACGAGCGCATTACTTTAGATAGTGAAATTAAAGCTGAATCAGAAGAATTTGATGAAACTTCACTTCACATGCGTCAGTTATTAAAAACAAAATTGGTTGATATGGATTTATCCGTACGCGCCTTGAATTGTTTGAAAGCTGCAGATGTTGAAACGTTAGGAGACCTAGTTTCTTATGCGAAATCAGACTTGTTGAAATTCAGAAACTTCGGTAAGAAGTCCTTAACTGAATTGGAAGACTTAGTTGATAGCAAAGGATTAACTTTCGGTATGAACGTTGCGAAATATAAATTAGACAAAGATTAGAAATTTTAGTCATGAGACACGGAAATAAAATAAATCACTTAGGAAGAAAAACAAGCCACCGCAAAGCAATGCTTCAAAATATGGCTTGTTCATTAATCGAACACAAGCGTATTTCAACCACAATCGCTAAAGCAAAAACGTTACGCGTATTTGTTGAACCGATTTTAACGAAAGCAAAAACAGATTCTACTCACTCACGTCGTGTTGTATTCTCTTACCTTCAAAATAAAGAAATGGTAACTGAATTATTCCGTGAAGTAGCACCGAAAATTGCGAACCGTGCTGGTGGTTACACACGTATCATTCGTACTGGTTACCGTTTAGGTGACAACGCGGAAATGTGTATGATCGAATTAGTTGACTACAACGATTTGTACAACAACGATAACGCTAAGAAAACTACACGTCGTTCTCGTCGTGGTGGTGCGAAAAAAGAAGATAACGTTACTGTAGAAGCAACAGAATCTACTGAAGCAGTTGTTGAAGAAGCAGTAGTTGTAGAAAACGTTGCAGAAGAAGTTGTTGTTGAAGAAGCTCCAGTTGAAGAAGCAGTAGTTGAAGAAACTGCTCCAGAAGCAACATCTGAAGAAGCTCCAGCAGCTGACGAATCTGAAAACAGCGAAGAAAAAGCATAAATTGACATATTGTTAATAAAAAAAGGCGGATTTTATCCGCCTTTTTTTGTTTATAATAACCTCATTTGGCCTAGAGTTTCTAATTTTGACTAAAATTAATTCATGCAACAAAATCAACCAGCAATTTTAGTACTTGAAGATGGTACAGTGTTCGAAGGAATCGCTATTGGAAAAATAGGGACAACAGGAGGTGAAATCGCTTTTAATACAGGAATGACCGGGTATCAAGAGGTTTTTACGGATCCATCGTACGTTGGTCAACTGTTAATAATGACAACTGCTCACATCGGAAATTACGGTGTTCATGAAAATGAAATAGAATCTGATTCTATCAAAATCGCAGGACTTGTTACCAAAAAGTTCTCAAATGGTTACTCGAGATCATCGGCTAATGAATCTCTCCAAGAATTAATGGAAAAAAACGGTACCGTAGGGATCTCCGACATCGATACACGTGCACTTGTTCGTCATATTCGAAATAAAGGAGCAATGAATGCCATCATTTCATCAGAAGAGATGGATATCAACATCTTAAAACAAAAGTTAACCGAGGTACCTTCAATGGAAGGGTTAGAGTTGTCTTCAAGCGTTTCAACAAAAGAGGCTTTTGAAGTGAAACCTGAAAATCCTACCAATCGCGTATCTTTGATTGACTTCGGTGTGAAGAAAAACATCATTCGTTGCCTTGTAGATAGAGGGTGTCACGTAAAAGTATTCCCTTTGAATTCTACGAAAGAAGAAATGGACGCTTTCCAACCAGATGGATATATGTTGTCCAATGGACCTGGTGATCCATCCGTGATGACCAATTCAATTACATTGGTTAAAGAATTAGCTGACTCAGGTAAACCGGTATTTGGTATTTGCCTCGGACATCAGATTTTAGGACTTAGTCAAGGATTACAAACGGAAAAAATGTTCAACGGTCACCGTGGAATCAATCATCCAATCAAAAACTTGAAAACAGGTAAAGGAGAAATCACGAGCCAAAATCACGGATTCGTCATTTCAAAAGAAAGCATCGAAGCGCAAGATAAAGTGAAGGTGACACATGTTCACTTAAATGACCATACCATTGCAGGTATTGAATTAGATGGAAAACCAGTGTTCTCTGTTCAATATCACCCAGAAGCATCGGCTGGTCCACATGACTCAAGATACCTATTCGATCAATTTATTGACAACATGAATCAATTCAAATCATAAGATGAGCTACATTACAGACATTCACGCCCGACAAATTTTAGATTCTCGCGGTAATCCAACAATTGAAGTTGACGTATTCACAAGTAATGGTATTCTTGGACGTGCTGCTGTTCCTTCAGGGGCATCAACAGGAATTCATGAGGCAATGGAATTGCGTGACGGTGATAAGTCTCGTTACCTAGGTAAAGGAGTGCTTAAAGCGGTCGAAAATGTCAATACAGTGATCAATGAAGCCTTGCAAGGTGAAGATGTTTTTGATCAAAAGAGATTGGACCGTATCATGATCGATTTAGATGGTACACCAAACAAATCCAAACTTGGTGCGAATGCAATTCTTGGAACTTCTTTGGCTATTGCACGCGCTGCAGCTCAAGAGGCAGGAATGAGTTTGTATCAATACATTGGTGGAGTTGGTGCTGTTACCATGCCTGTTCCCATGATGAACATTCTAAATGGCGGGTCACATGCTGACAACTTAATTGATATTCAAGAGTTCATGGTGATGCCATTTGGCGCAAGTTCTTTTTCAGAAGGACTTCGTTGGGGAACGGAAGTTTTCCACCACCTAAAAAGTGTGTTGAAGGAAAAAGGAATGTCTACCAATGTTGGTGACGAAGGTGGATTCGCTCCTAGCCTTGGTTCCAACGAAGAAGCAATTCAAGTGGTAATTGAGGCCATTGAAAAAGCTGGATTCAAACCAGGAGTTGATATGCACATCGCTTTAGATGCTGCTTCCTCTGAATTTTACAACGCAGAAAAAGGAATTTATCATTTCGAATCGACTAATACTGATATGACTTCAGAGCAAATGGTTGATTATTGGGTAAATTGGTGCGAAAAATATCCCATCATTTCAATTGAGGATGGCTTAGCGGAAGACGATTGGGCAGGATGGAAATTAGCAACAGAAAAATTAGGACACAAAGTTCAATTAGTTGGTGATGACTTGTTTGTCACAAATACTCAACGACTTTCACGTGGTATCGATGAAGGGATCGCAAATTCCATTTTAGTGAAAGTGAATCAAATTGGTTCCTTGACCGAAACTATTGAAGCGGTTCAAATGGCTACTCGAAATGGGTATACATCTGTGATGAGTCACCGCAGTGGTGAAACAGAAGACAATACCATCGCTGATCTTGCCGTTGCCTTGAATACAGGTCAAATCAAAACCGGTTCTGCTTCTCGAAGTGATCGTATGTCGAAATATAATCAGTTATTGCGCATCGAGGAAGAATTAGGAGCGTCAGCGGTTTACATCGGAAAGAATTTTAAATTTTTAAAATAAGTCTTGGCGCATCGTTTTAATCTTCGTGTCTACGCATTGATTATCGATGAACAAAATCGCATCCTGCTTTCAGATGAGTTTCGCTTTGGACATTTTTTTACAAAATTTCCAGGTGGAGGTGTAGAAGCAAACGAAGGAATCATCGATGCCTTGAAAAGAGAATTACAAGAGGAGTTATCCGCAGAAATGTTGGACTCCTCTTTTTTTTATTTCAATGATTTCGAACAAGTATCCGCATTTGATCCTTCCCAGCAACTTATCGCATTTTACTATCTTGTAAGACTGAAGGAGCCAGAAAAAATGGGGACACATACCTACTCTATCCCATTTCAGGAAGAAACAGAAAAACAGAGATGGGTGTACATTCAGGACCTAAAGGAACAAGATTTCACCTTTCCAATTGACCAAATAGTACTCGTAAAATTACAGGAAATGCTTATTTCTTGAAGTTAGGAGCGACAACGAGCTCTTTCGTTCCATGTGTCCATGAGTAAAAACCTTCACCGGATTTCACTCCTTTTTTTCCAGCCATGACCATGTTCACTAATAACGGACACGGTGCATATTTTGGATTTCCAAATCCATCGTGCAATACTTCTAAAATGGCTAAACAAACATCTAAACCAATAAAATCTGCCAATTGCAAAGGACCCATTGGATGAGCCATACCCAATTTCATTACGGTGTCAATTTCTTCAACTCCTGCAACACCTTCAAACAACGTATAAATGGCTTCATTGATCATCGGCATCAAAATACGGTTGGCAACGAATCCTGGATAGTCATTTACTTCAACTGGAACTTTCTTCAACTGACGTGAAGTTTCCATAATTAGGTTTGTCACCTCATCTGATGTTGAATACCCGCGAATAATCTCCACCAATTTCATTACTGGAACTGGATTCATGAAGTGCATACCAATTACCTTATCTGCTCGATTTGTAACAGAAGCAATTTTTGTGATCGAAATAGAAGAAGTATTCGTCGCTAGAATTACCTCAGGCGCTGTTACTTCATCTAATTCCTTAAATATTTTTAGTTTTAAATCGATGTTTTCTGTCGCTGCTTCCACAACTAATTCAACACCTTTTACGCCTTCTGCAATACTCGTGAACGTTTTTAAATTATTCAATGTTGCTTCTTTCTCAGCTACGGTGATGGCTTCTTTCGCTACTTGACGATCTAAGTTTTTCCCTATCGTAGCAATGGCTTTATCCAATGCCGTTTGAGAAACATCAATTAAATGGACTTGGTGATTAAATTGTGCAAAGACATGCGCAATTCCATTTCCCATTGTACCAGCACCAATAACAGCAACATTTTTCATAAAAATCAATTTAGTTCACAAATATAATCATTGTATCTTTGTCCTGAATGGCTATTGAACGAATTCGTCAACTACTCGGATCTGATTTCTCAAAATCGTTGAGTGTCTTATTATCCGGAACAATCATTGCTCAAGCAGTTGGGTACTTGATTGCACCGATTTTAACACGTCTCTACACGACTGCTGAAATGGGTGAATTGGGATTCTACATGCGTTTAACTGGATTTATTTCCGCGATCGCTACTCTGCGTTATGAAGCGGCATTGCCTTTGCCAAAGCTCGATGGTCATTCCTTTTTATTATATCGTTTATCCTACCGAATATCATTCATTGTCTTAATACTCGCGAGCATCGTGTTTTTAATTCTTTATTATCAAGGATTGGACGATAAATTTAGTTGGTGGTTTTTTCCAATAACCATTATGAGCGCCGCATGTATTATTGTGGTCAACATTGGTACTAGCTGGTCCGTGCGCATAGGTAAATACGGAATTATTTCCCGTCAAAAAATCACGAATTCCACGGTGTCGAACGGTTTAAAATGGGCATTCGCTTACCTTCACTTGAGCACTTTCGGACTCATTCTTGCGACAT
Organism: Crocinitomicaceae bacterium; assembly: GCA_017983465.1. Classification (GTDB taxonomy): domain Bacteria; phylum Bacteroidota; class Bacteroidia; order Flavobacteriales_D; family Crocinitomicaceae; genus UBA952. The sequence continues at coordinate 255,485 of JAGOBK010000004.1, read as the reverse complement.
TTATCGCTTCCCTCCTATCCTCTTTGGAATTCGCCTTCAATTTCGGGAAGATTCATCAAAAATTCAAACACTTTATTTCCAAAAGAAAAACAGCTGCACTTATGCGTCAGCACAAGGAATTTCCAACCTTAAATTTACCGCATGTTTTTGTGGACAATGGAAGAGACATGCTTATTGCCACTTTCATTTTTGCCTACTATTCTGAATCCGTTTATGGGTCTTTTAACCATTCCTATACGATGCTGAGACTTCCACTCATGCTTATCGGTGTTTCATTGGGACAATTGTTCTACAATAGAGCATCGGAATTGTATAACCAAGGTAAATCCATGGTTCCTTTATTGAATAAAATGTTGCTTGTACTGACGGGACTTTCCATTGTTCCATTCAGCATCCTATTCTTTTATGGTGAATTCTTGTTTGCTTTTGTATTTGGAAAGGACTGGGCATTATCTGGTTCCTATTCAGAAACGATGTCCGTTTGGTTAATGATCAATTTCATTTTATCACCAATAGCCGCGTTACCATTGATATTAAGTAAACAGAAAGTTTTCTTTATGATGGGAATTGTCAGTTCATTGATTCAAGTAATTCCACTCTGGTTATTACCAATGAAACTAGGAAAAACACAAGCCGTTTTTCACTTGAGTCTTCAGATCATATCTTACACTCAAGCAGCATGGTTACTCATTACGATTGGTGTTTTTTATTACTATGCTTTAAAAGCTGCTCCCGAAAAAATAGCATCGTAAATTGCTGAGAATTTTTTTCGGTTCGAATCTTTAGTCGCCTTTTGATCTATAATCGTTTTGTTTCGCTCTTGAACCGACGCCGCATCCATTTGTAATATGCGCTCCACATCCTTACTCAAATCCCCTGAAGAAATGATTCCGTTTACTCCATCTTCGATCCATTCTCTATTTGCAGGCAAGTCGGAAACAATGGGCAAACAACCATAAGCAAGAGCTTCTAATAAGCTAATCGATGTTCCGTCCGTTGTTGGAATGGATACATAAATCTTTGAACTCAGATAATTTTGTTGATTATCTTTTCCCGCTTGAAAGCCTAAAAACTGAAAACTTCCTTTGGGCAATTTTTCCTCGGCAAGTTGCTGTAGTTTTTCGGTCTGCGATCCACTCGCTGCAATATGTAATTTCCAATTCTCATTTTTCGAAAGAAAATCGGACAATTGACTAATAACTTGGTCAATTTGATACAAGGACTCATGCATTCGATTGGAGTAGATGACGTTTTTTCGCTCTGCTCCTTCTTCGACGGATTGAATTTCTACACCAAAATTGGCTACAGTCACAGGGACTTTACCAATCAAACCATAAATGGCATCTGCCATGAATTGCGCATCAGCAGTAATCGCGTCGGCACTTTTGAGAATGTACTGTACCATCCAACGGTGAAGAAAACTGGTGTGAGGCAATTTCAAGACATCACTTCCCCAAGTAGTTACCACTAACGGTCTCCTACCTCTATTCGCTAAAGCAGTGATGAACCCGTAGGCATTTGCTTGGTGAACATGAATGATGTCAGGCTGTTCCTCTTTGATGATTTTTCGAAGAATTTGAACATTCTTCCACATCGCAAAGGGATTCTTCAATTCAAAATTGACCTTTCTAGAAGGAAACTGCTCACTTTCTTGATTGGAAACCAACAAAATGTCATCAAAACAATTCTCAACGAGATTTCGGTAATTAAGTAAATGGGCATTTCCTTTACTTCCACCAATTAATAATAATGACTTTGACTTAAGCATATGCACTTTCTTTAATTTGATGACGCTGAAAAATCCATGCGATTCCTATGCAAAACAATAACTCGATATTCCTTTCAGTCAATGGATTATTTGTCATAGCACTCACTATCATCATGATCAACATTAAACTTCCTTTCAAACTCATTTCATTCATGGATACAACTAGTTTTTTGAATGGCATCAAAAAGATTGAAAGGTAAATCAAGAGTCCAAGTAGTCCATAGCGCCAAGTCATTAGGATGTACTCGTTTTCTGAATAGATCTTATTCTGATAGAAATATTCCTTGTAAGGTCCATGTCCGATCAAAGGCTCTTCCACAATCATTTTTCCTAACAAATTCCATGTTTCCAATCTTCCCCTGGCTGAACCACTATGAAACGCTGTACCATCCAATAAACTATTGTTATAGGATGTGAATTGAAAAAATGAAGTGGCCAACATCCATGCGATGAAAAAGGTGCCAATCGTTCCGAAGACCAGCAATAACCACTGTTTTTTTGTCCAAATTGTTGTTTTGAAAATTGCGAGAAACACAAAAATACAGAAGATAAAAAGTAGTGCTGTTCTAGACTGACAAAGAAAAACAAAAAGTAAACTCAAGAAAAACAGCATTACATTCTTTCGATTTACTTGTATCGGGAAATAATACAAACTAAAAAAGCCAAACAAAAGCGCATTGATATTTGGATTCCCCATTGTTCCAACAAGTCGTTTAACCGCCGGAGCACCAAGGGAATCTTTTCCGAAATAACGTATTTGAAGTCCACCATTGTAATAATGTTCAAGTAGTTTATTCAAGGGAGTAAATTCAAAAAAATGAACGATGTTAATCACGACCAAGGCACCAAATATCCACGGAATGAATCTTTTAAACAGGGAAAAATCGAGCAAGGAAAAAAACCAGATCGCAATACCAAATTTGATCCATTTGTATACTTCGAAATAATCACTCGCAGATGTGTGATGACCTTGAATGACAATGGAAAAAAGAACGACACCAGAAAAAATAAAAGGGATCCACGCACCGTATCCGGTGGCTAATTGAAACCTGTTCATCCAGACAAATCCAAACATTAACGGTAAACAAATGTCAAGAATGTGAATCGATGGCAACGTTGAACGCAAAGTGATTGCTGGCAAACACAAGGAGGCGAAAACAATAAACACCCCTAAATAAGTGACCCATGCCTTAATCTTTGGTCCACTCATCGTAATACGCTCTTAACTCAGGGTGCTGCCTCATTTGACGTTCATCTAAGTTTCGGGTATCGCCGGTAACCTTTGCTGGATTTCCGGAAATAATGGAAAAATCAGGGAATTCACCACGAACATAACTGTAGGCTGAGACAATTGAACCTTTGCCGATTTTCGTTTTAGGCATAATAGTCGAATGTGGACCGATAAACGTGTATTTACCGATGTGCACCTCTCCCCGCTCGTATCCTTTCATCTCACCCTCACCATAATGCTTTCCGTAAAGTCGAATAGACATATGACTAGAATGCGAAGTAATGTTGATAAATGTGGTAAGTTGACATCCTTCTTCAATCGTTATTCCGTTGCTCGCTTCAATGTAATTATAGTGTCCAATGAAAACGTTCGTTCCTAAAGTTAAACACTGTGGATGATCAATATAGGTGGTGTTGGAAATGCGTGTTTTTTCAATGCGTTTTCCATTCTTGTCAAAAATTCGACCGTTCATCGCAGGACGAAACAATAAAAAAAATCGTCTTATAATTTTGTCAATAAATTTTTGTTTGCCCAACATAGGATTTTGATTGCCTAGCGAAGATAATGAAATTTTCCTACTTCCTTCATTCGCGTCAAGGACTACTAAAAAAGATCCAATTCAATCATCGCAGAAAATAAGTATTTTTGTTTGAATTCCGATGGACAAATCAACTGTGAATAAAGAACCCAAAAAGCTAAAAATTGTACACATAAGTAGTGCACATAACGATCGCGATGTCCGCATTTTCTTGAAAGAATGCCGTTCATTGGCAAGAAACTTTCGAAACGCTGAAATTCACCTCATCCTTGCAGGTGTCGAGGAAAGAATGGAAGATGGCGTTCACATTCATTCGGTTCCAAAAAGAACCGGAAACATGCTAACAAGAATGTGGCGAACAGTGAATCAAGTACGTAAAAAAGCCTTGGAACTAAAGGGAGATATTTATCACCTTCACGATCCCGAGCTACTCAGAATTGCCCTTCGCTTAAAACGAGGTGGAAAAAAAGTTATTTACGATGCACATGAGGACCTTCCGCGTCAAATAAGTGGAAAATCATATTTACCCGTCAAAGGACTCATTGCTTTCGTAATAGAAATTCTGGAGGACTTTGTCAGTGTTAGACTAACCGGAATTATCGCGGCAACTCCTTTTATTGCGGAACGATTTAAAAAAATACACACAAACACTATTGATATTAATAATTTTCCGCTCGAATCGGAAATTGAATTTATTCCTAACGAAACGATTTCAAAAGAAAATTCGGTTTGTTTCATAGGAGGGATTTCGCCCATTCGTGGAACCAAAGAACTGGTGGATGCGATGGAATTTGTCGATTGTCGCTTAGAACTGGCCGGCGAAATTCCTGTTGATTTTAAACAAGTGCTGGAAGCAAGTAACGGATGGAATAAAGTTCATGCACTTGGATTTATAAATCGTCAACAATCCATGGAAATCAAACAAAAATCCATTGCAGGAATCGTTACGTTTTTACCTTTTCCGAATCACATTAATGCACAGCCCAACAAAATTTTTGAATACATGGCTGCCGGACTTCCTGTTATTGGCTCCAATTTTCAGATGTGGCGCGATTTATTAGAGAAAAACAACTGTGGAATGTGTGTAGACCCAACAAATCCAAAGGAACTTGCTGAAGCCATCAATTATCTTAAGCAGCATCCTGAAGAAGCAAAAGCAATGGGAGAAAATGGAAAAAGACTTGTGCGAGAAACATATAATTGGAAAGCAGAAGAAGTGAAATTATTCGATTTCTACCAAAAATTAATGTGAGCAAATGACCTTTGAAAAGCTATATTTTTACTCACTGGTCCTCATGGTAACATTGTGGATTCCCATTCCGGGAATATCCTCACCCACCATTGCGTTGTTTGGGTTAACGGTCATTTACGGAGCCGTTACAAAAAAAGGGACCTTTCAATGGAATTGGATCCTCTTCAGTTTCATCTTATTCTACTTGTTATATGTTCTATATTGTATTCCAAGTAAAAACTTTGGACAAGCCGGTAAGGACCTCGAACACAAACTATCGCTTATCGTTTTTCCCATTTTATTTTCCTTTCGTCCTAATTTTGAGGTGAACCGCAAGAAACTATTAAGTGCTTTCACGATCGGATGTATGATTCTTGGGATGTATTTCGTTCTTCAGTCCGTTTATCACTATAGCACGACGGGAGATTCCAGCTATTTTCATTCGTCCGCCTTTGCCCCAAGTCACCATCCAAGTTATGTTGCTGCCTTCTTTTCTTTTGCGGTATTCTTTCTGATTTCAGAAATTCATCCAACACAATCACGCAAGCGAACATGGCTTTCCATTGCAGTCATCACCTTTCTGACCATTCTGCATTTACCATTAGAAAGTCTATCAGGGATTCTCGTTTTGGGATGTCTCACTGCATTTTTTGTGTTGCGTTGGGCGTGGGCTACTTTTTCTCGTTGGATTTTTGCATCCATCATGATTCTTGGAATCTTCAGTATTCAAGTTGTTTTTTGGATTCAACCTTCCCTCAAAGACAACCTTTCCTATACTGCGTCCGTTGTCTCTCATTACGTAGAATCTCCGATAAAATTCATCCAAGAATCACCAAGCGGAATGTCGGGAAATCAAGCACGATTAGTCGTTTGGACAATTACCGGACAAATCATTGCAGACCATCCCTTTGGGATTGGACTCGGGAATTTGGAAGGTGAGATGAAGCAACGACTTATTCAGTTGAATCAACATGAATTGGTCGAAAAAAATTACAATCCACACAATCAATTCTTGCAAATCTCTGCGGAAATTGGGCTTTTTGGATTGATATTATTTATAAGCATCCTTTTCTTTGTGGTCCGCTTTGCGATGCAACGAAAGGACGAACTACTTGTCTTTCTCGTTTTCAGTTTAATCTTGAATTGCCTCTTTGAAAGCATGTTACAACGTCAATCTGGAATTGTGTTTTACATCATGATGATCTGTGCGATGTTGACGGTTATCCAACATCCAAAACAAGCTGAAAAATGAAGTTAAGTGTCGTTATTCCGTGTCGCAATGAACGTGCATTCATCAAAGAATGTGTGAATGCCATCTTTGCATGTGAACTTCCTCCGGACTGCGACATGCACGTGTATGTAGTGGATGGAATGAGCGATGATGGTACACGTGATCAGGTGCTTGAATTAATGAAAACCAATGGGCATATTTCACTTATCGATAATCCAAAAAAGTTAACGCCATTTGCCTTCAACCTAGGCATTCACGCTGGAGGAAAAGTAGATTTCGTTCAAATCGTTGGGGCGAGACACATTCTCAGTGCAAATTATTTAATCAACTGCTTGAATGTCCTCAAAGAAAAAAAAGACATCTGGTGCGTCGGCGGAAAAATTGCCAATGTTGCTGTGAATAAAACAGGAGAACTAATCTCTGCAGTGATGTCCTCTTCCTTTGGAATGGGAATGGGGAATTTTCGCACACTAGAACAATCAGGCTATACAGATACCGTCACGAGTCCGATGTATCCATATGAGGTATTCGAAAAGATTGGTTTTTTCGACGAAGACTTAATCCGAAATCAAGATGACGACTTTAATTTTCGTGTCACGAACGCTGGCAGAAAAATCTATTTCATTCACGACATAGAATTGAAATACTACGTCAGAGCAAAAGTCTCGGGACTACGAAAACAATTTTTTCAGTATGGATATTGGAAAGTGTTCGTCAATCGAAAACATGGGACCATGACAACGATTCGTCAACTGTTTCCACCCGCATTTGTGTTATACCTCTGCGGCTTACCGTTGAGTTACTTTTTTCCACTTTGGCTTCAACTTCTTTCTATAATACCGCTGATGCTTTATTTGTGTGGAATGACGTTTTTCAGTATCCGATTGACGGGAATAAAACACTTTTTGAATACCGTTTCACTCTTCCCCATCATTCACGTGAGTTATGGAATGGGCTATTTGCTCGGAATGATTGATTTTCTTTTGCTGAAGAAAAATCCAAGTGACAAGCAGAAGGAATTAAGTCGTTAAGGAAAGGTGTTTGTGAGAACCATCACAATTTGGCATGCGCTTCGACAATCCACAAATACAATCCGTGAGTCCTTTTCCATTCAGTATGCGTGAACGAACGTTTTCGATTCTACTCACGCGTGTTGCCGATTGTTTAGCCCCAGAGAAATGAAGTAAATACCCTCGTTGTCTTCCGGGTGTCAAGGCAAAAAAGGCGGTTTTCAAGGATTCATCCGTATCGAGTATTTCTTGAAACTCTTCAACCACTTCATACTCTTCATGAGCTTTCATTGTCACTTTTAATCCTGCTTTCTCCACTTCGATGGCTTCGAAAACATACTGTTTCAAAGTGCTTTCAATCGTTTCAATTTCTTTTAGACTTGTAAAACGAATTTGTCGGCCAGACTGAACTTGATCTGTTTGCTGATATAAGATTCCTTCAGGATCTTGTAACAATGATCCTTTCATGAACATGATGGCAACATATTCTTTAAATCCATGGATCAAACAAATATTTTTCCCTTGAAACATGTAACATGGATGCATCCATTTAAATCCTTCGTCTAAATGACAATCCAAAGCAATCATGCGCAATTTTGTTAATTCCGCTTGCCATTTTTTTTGAACTGCAAAGAAATCATCTACTTTTTCGTTTCTCATGGAAATTTGTTTTTACAAAAGTAGGAAAAACGGTAGCGATTGAAAACGATTGATGGTTGAACTGAGTTTACAATATAAAAAGTAACTTTGTTTTATGATACCTTTCTCACCCCCTCGCATCGACCAACGTGTCGTAGATGAAGTAACTGCTGCACTATTAAGTGGCTGGATTACCACTGGACCACGCACGAAATTGTTTGAAAAGAAAATCACGGAATACTGTGGATGTCAAACCACGGTAGCTGTGAACTCATGGACAGCAGGAATGGAAATTTTGTTGCGCTGGTGGGGAGTTGGTCCGGGAGATGAAGTCATTATTCCAGTGTATACCTATTGCGCGAGTGCGAATGTTGTTTTACATACTGGAGCGACACCTGTTATGGTGGATATCAGTGCAGATGATTTCAATATTTCCAATGAGAAGATTGCAGCGGCTATCACCGAACGCACCAAAGTAATCATGCCAGTAGATTTAGCTGGATATCCATGCGATTATGATGCGATATCTCAAATCGTTGAGGCAAACCGTGCCATTTTTCAAGCGTCTAACGAAAAGCAAGAAAAACTCGGTAGAATATTAATCGCAGCAGATGCAGCACACAGTTTTGGTGCTAGTTACAAAGGGAAAGTTTCCGGAGCGATTGCGGATGTAACGTGTTTCTCTTTTCATGCGGTAAAAAACCTGACCACTGCGGAAGGTGGAGCGATCTGTTTTAACTTACCATCTGGATTTGACCACGAGGAAATTTACAAAGAGTTCTGTATTAAAATCCTTCATGGACAATCGAAAGACGCATTAGCAAAAACTCAAAAAGGCGCATGGCGTTACGATGTAATGGAGCCCGGATTTAAGTGCAACATGACGGACCTTCAAGCAGCCATTGGACTCATCGAATTGGAACGCTATCAAGAGAACTTGGATCGCCGAAAGGACATTTTCGCAGCGTATGATGCTGCTTTCCAACAAACTTCTTGGGCAATAACACCCCTTCATTCCACCGCAGATAAAAAGACCTGTTACCATTTATACCAGCTTAGAATAGCAGATGTTAGTGAGGAACAACGCGATGCGATCATCCAAGAGATTTTCGAACAAGATGTGGCAGTAAACGTACATTTTCAACCTTTACCCCTCTTGACAGCGTATAAAAATTTGGGCTACAAGATAGAAGATTATCCAGAAGCTTGGAATAAATATTCAACAGAAATTTCTTTGCCTGTTTATTTTAACCTGACAGATGCACAAGTACAGCAAGTAATCGTTGCAGTCAAAACGGCTGTTTTCAAAGTTTTACAAAAATAGTTTATGAATAAAACACTGTTTTTCTGTCTTATTGTAATGCTATTTACTTGGACAAATACATCTGCGCAAATTAAACCAAATCCGATTTGGGAAAAAGACATTGTCGATACCTGTGTAGTCATTCCACTTGGTGTCGATTTCGGCTTGTGCGCAATGCCACTTGGCTGGGCTTTAAGTGATTCCGGATGCGTGATGCTTTCTGGATGCAGCATGATTGGTTCCAATGGCACGGATTACTCCACTTCTTTTTTCCAAAGTTCGTATCAATGCAATGGCGCTTGTATTCAGGATACGACGGTTGTACTTGCTTGTATTGACAGCAATCTCATCAATCTAAATGTAATGTGTCCAGCAATTTACGAACCGGTTTGTGGATGTGATTCAATCACCTATTCCAATTCATGCGAAGCGACGAACCATGGGGGTGTTGTATCATTTACTGAGGGTGCGTGCGGAAGTGCCAAGCTGACGGAAAATTGGATGAGTTTTATCGATATTCAACCGAATCCGTTTACTGATTATTTGGATTTTGAACTAAGCAATACGACGAATATCCAACTGAGCATTTTTCAAGCAAGTGGACAAGAAATCCTACGAAAAGATTTATCTACAGGACTGCAACGAATTGACTTAAATATGTTAATGTCTGGAACCTATTTTTTACGAGTAGAAAATAGTCAAACTGGACAATCATTTATGAAGATTGCTGTTAAACACTAAAATTCGATTTTAGTGTTTTTTTTGCGCTTTTTTCATAGTTTTTTATCTGATTTCACTTGTTTTTGAATCATTTATTTGACTAACTTAAATGGAGAAAATTAAAAAACCTCTATTTTATGTTAGTCAAAACCTACTCAAGTACCGTCTTCGGTATCAATGCTACCACCATCACTATTGAAGTCAATTTAGGCATTGGTGTCAACTTTTATCTTGTCGGATTACCCGATAATTCCGTCAAAGAAAGTCAACAACGCATCAAAGCTGCCTTTAAAAACAATGACCTTAAATTTCCAGGCAAAGAAATCACGGTGAACATGGCTCCAGCTGATATTCGCAAAGAAGGATCCGTTTTCGATTTACCCATCGCGATTGGAATTCTAGCAGTCAGTGAACAAGTGAAAATCGATCACCTCAATGAATACTTGATGATTGGAGAATTGTCACTAGACGGATCCGTTCAAGCAACAAAAGGAATTCTACCGATCGCACTGCAGGCAAAAAAAGAAGGATTTAAAGGTATCATCGTCCCGAAGATTAATGCGCAAGAAGCGGCCGTCGTTCAGGAAATAAAGGTATACGGTGTAGAGAATATCCGCGAAGTCATTGACTTCATGAACGATGAATCTGCCTTGGAAGCAACCATCGTAGATGTCTCTGCCTCTTTCCAACAAAACACCGATGTTTTTGACGATGACTTTCGCGATGTGAAGGGACAAATGAACATCAAACGTGCCTTCGAAATTGCGGCAGCCGGATCACACAACGTGATTTTGATCGGTCCTCCTGGCGCCGGAAAATCGATGCTAGCCAAACGTTTATCTACCATCCTACCACAAATGACCATCGAAGAAGCGCTAGAAACGACCAAGATTCACAGCGTTGCTGGTAAGATTAAAAATCCGGTCGGACTCATTACCCAGCGTCCGTTTAGAAAACCCCATCACACGATTTCAGACATCGGTTTAATTGGCGGGGGATCCTATCCACAACCCGGTGAAATTTCTTTGGCGCACAATGGCGTGCTTTTTCTGGATGAACTTCCTGAATACAAACGTGACGTACTGGAAGTCATGCGTCAACCGTTGGAGGATCGCGTGGTCAATATTTCCCGGGCACGCTTTTCCATTGATTATCCAGCGGGATTCATGCTCGTTGCGGCAATGAATCCGTGTCCGTGTGGATTCTTTAACCATCCGGAGAAAAACTGCGTATGCGGACCAGGTGTTGTTCAGAAATACTTGAATCGCATTTCGGGTCCTTTATTGGACCGTATTGACTTACACGTGGAAGTAACACCGGTGAACTTTGATGAACTGTCTTCCACTGTCCCAAGTGAAGGAAGTCGGTCCATTCGATTACGCGTGGAAAAAGCCCGTAAAATTCAACGAGACCGCTTTAATCATCGCGAAGGAATGCATTGCAATGCCCAAATGTCAAAGTCAGAGTTTGAAGCGAATTGTCAGCTTGATGAAGCAGGAACGAATTTACTTAAAATGGCAATGAACAAACTTGGACTCTCCGCTCGAGCATACGACCGAATCATCAAAGTTGCCAGAACCATCGCTGATTTGGACGCATCAGGAAGCATTCAATCAAATCACATTGCAGAAGCCATTCAATACCGTAGCCTTGACCGAGGAAATTGGGGGACGGTCCAATAAATATTGGTGCAATTCTCGTAAATTCTACGCATGAAACGTGAGTATATTTCTGGTGTTTTCTTACAAAAATGCAGCATCGAGTAAGGATTACTCTTGTTCGATAGCTTTTTGTTGGGAACAATTCATTAAATTCGGGAACTCTTATTGAAACACATGTTAAAAAAACTACTTTTCTTCGTTATCACCTTTGTTGGATTCTCGACATTTGCTCAAGACTTTTCTATCCGTGGATTTGTTTACGACGATTCCAATATGGAGCCGCTAAGTGATATCAAAGTGAAACTTTTGAAAGTGGATAGTACCGTTATTGCGGGTGCTTTCACGAACAATACTGGTGGATTCTTAATCCCAAAATTAGCGAAAGGCTCATACATCTTAAAAATTGAAGGTGGACGATTTAACAAAGCCTTTGTCAATGTGAACATGACAGACAAAGACAAGATTTACGATGTTCAGTTTAAACTTGTTCGCAATACCCAGAACGTGAAAGAAGTCGTTGTCAGCATCGATTCAAAAGAGAAGAAAAATGAAGTGCTCATCGGGACACTGAAATACAACCAAAAATCCCTAGACCGTATCCCAAGTCACGGTGGGGAGAATGATATCGTTGGAGCCATTAGTGTGACGCCAGGAGTAGTAACAACCGGAGATCAAGGTGGACAATTGTACGTACGAGGTGGAACACCGATTCAAAATAAAGTTTTATTGGACGGAATGACCATCTACAATCCATTTCACTCCATTGGATTCTTTTCCATTTTTGAGACAGAATTGGTGAAAAACGTGGATGTCTACACCGGTGGATTCGAGTCAAAATATGGTGGACGCGTTTCCTCTGTCATGGATATTACCTACCGAGATGGAAACCGCAAAGAATTTGGTGGACGCGTTTCAGCATCTCCCTTTCTTGCGAAAATGGTACTAGAAGGACCGATTGGAAAAGTAACCAAGGAAAAAGCAGCACCAGGATCGTATGTTTTCTCCGCAAAACACAGTTTACTCGATTACACTTCGAAATCGCTATATCCGAAAGTCAATGACGGAAACGGATTGCCTTTTAATTTTACCGATTTATACGGGAAAGTAACCTTCAACGGAGATGGTGGAACGAAAGTAAGCGCTTTCGGATTTCACAACCAAGACTCCGTAAATTACGACATCGCAAACCTTCGATGGGATGCTTCAGGTGGAGGCGTGAATTTCTTGATGGTACCAAGTGGATCACCACTATTCATTCGTGGACACGTGAACGGAAGCAACTATCAAACAACATTTGCGGAAACTGCACAAGAACCTCGTTACTCGAAAATTGGTGGATTCGACCTTGGATTCGACTTTAGTTATTTCTTGAAGAACGAAAGTGAAATGAACTATGGATTCAATATCAATGGATTCAACACGGAATTTGTCACCTATAACGAAGCAAAACGAAGAATTGAAGCCATTAACTTCACCACTGAAATTGGAAGTTATTTCAATTACCGATTGATCAAAAGAAGATGGGTGATTCAAACAGGGTTACGCGTTCAAGTATATGCTTCTTTGAATACCATTTCTCCTGAACCCCGCCTTGGATTGAAATACAACGCGAACGAAAACCTACGTTTTAAATTCTCTGGTGGACGCTTTTCTCAAAACTTTACATCTGCATCTTCGGATAAGGATGTTGTCAACTTATTCAATGGACTTTTGTCTGCTCCCACGAATGTTCAAGAGCAATTTGTGACACAATTTCAAAATGTGAAAAACACGAAAAACGGACTTCAATATGCATGGCATGCAATTTTTGGAATGGAATATGACCTGGGAAAAAATTGGTCTTTCAACGTGGAAACATACTACAAGTACTTCTCGCAGTTGAGCAACATCAATCAAAATAAATTGTACGATGATGTTTCCCAGTTTGAGCTAATCGACGATGTCTTCAAAAAGGATTTCATTATCGAAACAGGACAATCTTACGGAATTGACTTCCTGGCAAAATATTCAAAAGATAGACTATTCTTATGGGCTGTTTACTCCTATGGTAAAAATACCCGTTGGGATGGATTCGCAAATTATGCACCTGTCTTTGACAGACGTCATAACGTAAATCTAGTTGGATCATATTTATTCGGAAAAGCAAAAAATTACGAATTAAATATTCGTTGGAATTTAGGTTCTGGATTACCATTCACACCTACAGCTGGATATTACCAAGGAGAGAATTTCTCAGGTGGTGTAACTACAGACTATGTTACAAATAATCCAAGTGCGATCACAACCTTACTTGGTACCTTCAACTCGCAAAGATTACCGTACTACCACCGCTTGGACATTACCTTCAAAAAACAATTTAATTTCAAGAATAAGGATGTGATGGAGATTGTAGCAAGTATTACGAACGTTTATAATAGAAACAACATTTTCTATGTGAACCGCATTACTTCAAAAATAATTTATCAGTTCCCTATTCTTCCTAGTTTCGGTTTGAATTATAAATTCTAACACAAGATGTCCGATATTTCAGCATTCAAGGCGATTCGTCCTGTTCGTGATAAAGTTCATTTAGTCGCGACAAGGCCTTATTACTCCTACAAAAAGAACGTGCTGAAAGCAAAGTTGGAAGATAATCCATTTACCTTCCTGCACATCATCAATCCGGAGTTCAGTACAACAGTGAAAACCAAAGCGAATTCGATTGAACGATTTCAATTGGTGAAAACGCAATTCAACGATTTCTTGGATAAAGGCATTCTGATTCAAGATGCCGAAGAACATTTGTACATCTACCGTCAATCAAAAGGAGATTTCTCTGTCATTGGAATCGTAGGTGGCGCGAGTGTGCAAGAATACATCGATAACGATATCAAAAAACACGAGCAAACATTGACCCTGCGCGAAGAAGTTTTTACGAACTATCTGGACCAAGTAGGATTCAATGCTGAACCAGTGTTAATGACTTACGATCCACAGTCGCGAATCAATGAACTCATTGAAAACGTCAGCGCTGAGCGACCAGAATACGAATTTACAACGACCGATTGCATCAAACATGAACTTTGGGTACTTTCGCTTGCTCAAACGAAGGAATGTCAAGCACTGTTCAAATCAGTGGATGCATTGTACATCGCTGACGGACACCACCGTTCGGCTTCCTCCGTTCGCTATGCACAAATGAAAGCCGAACAAGGAACTGCAACAGCGGAAACGGGATACTTTTTAAGTTACATCGTAGCGAAAGATCATGTGAAAATATTGGCTTTCCACCGCTTATTGAAAAGTTTGAACGGATTTACGAAAGATGAATTCGTTTCTGCGATGAGAGAACTAGGAAGCATGAAATCCATTCCAAGTGCGGCTGAACCAAAAAAAGAACATCAATTCACTATTTGCATGGGAAATGACTGGTACCTTTTCGAGCCAGATCATTCGTACATCAATGAATCGAATCCAGTAGAACAATTGGATTCCTTTATTCTCAGTGATTTAATTTTAAAACCCTTGTTGGGGATTGTCGACTTAAAAACGAGCAATCAAGTAGAATTCGTCCCCGGAAATGAGTCCTTGTCTTCCATTGAAGATAAAATCAAGTCCGGAAAGTTCGAAGTTGGATTTATCCTACATCCCGCAACCATTGACCAAGTCAAAGAAGTCGCGGATGCCGGAATGAACATGCCGCCAAAATCTACGTGGGTGGAACCGAAATTACGAAGTGGACTCACCATTTATCAATTGCACGCATGATTGCTGAACGAATAAACGAAATCACAGCCACTCTTCCCGAAACCGTTGCATTAATCGCTGTTTCCAAAACGAAACCTGTTAGCGATTTACAAGAAGCGTACGACGCAGGACAACGTGCATTCGGAGAAAACAAAGTACAAGAGTTAGTCGATAAAGCCGAAGTTCTTCCCAAGGACATTCACTGGCACCTCATCGGACACCTGCAAACCAATAAAGTCAAATACATTGCTCCCTTTGTTCACTTGATCCATGCGGTGGACAGTTTAAAACTGTTGGTAGAAATCAACAAACAAGCAGAAAAAAACGAGCGAAGCATTGATGTGCTTTTGCAATTTCACATCGCACAAGAAGAAACCAAGTTTGGACTTTCATTAGAAGAAGCGAAAGAATTAATCGAAAGTGACGCATTTCAATCGTGTCAAAACATTCGTGTGGTTGGCGTGATGGGAATGGCTTCGTTTGTAGACGACAAACAACAAGTTCACCGTGAATTCCAGTCACTCAAACGTATTTTTGATCAGTTGAAAGCAAGTCAATTCAAGGATAACACTTATTTCAAGGAAATTTCCATGGGAATGTCCGGAGATTATCAAATCGCCATGGAAGAAGGAAGTACCATGATTCGTGTGGGAAGTTCGATTTTCGGCGGACGTTAATCCTGAGCTACGCCAAAGATCAAGGATGAAATCGCATCCTTTGCCAAGTATTCGTTTGTTAAGCGCAAGATATCTGCTCCCGTGATTTTATCAATTCCTTGGTGAATTTCTTGAATCGTATCGATTTGATTAAAGGCCAACATGCTTTTCCCAAGTCCTTGCATGAGTCCGGCATTGACATCCATCCCCAAAGCCATTTGACCTTTGAACTGTTGTTTTGCACGTGCCAATTGTACTGAACTCAATTCCTTCGATCGAAATTTCAGTAATTCCTTGTGGATTAAGTCCAAAGTACGGTTGATGTTTTTGTCCTCGCAACCGAAATAGATTTGCCAGAATCCAGAATCCACGAAGGAAGAATAACTCGCTTCCACCGTGTACGCTAAACCATATTTCTCGCGTACCGACAAATTCAACTTGGAATTCAGTGCGGGTCCACCAAGAATGTTAATCAGCAAAGACATCGCCATGCGGTCATCATCTTTGTAACTCGGTGCGATTCCACCTAGAACGGCATGCGCTTGGTAATTCGCTTCTTTCACATTGATTTGAAAGGGCGAATAGGAAGAAAAGGACAAGAAATCCGTGCGTGGAGCCGTTAATGGCATGTGACTCAAAGTCGCTTCCATCAATGGTTCCAATTTCTTGAAACTCATGTTTCCAACGTATGAAACCACCATGTTATCAGCGGTGAAATACGCATTCACATAGCGCTGTAAATCCGCTTGGGTAAAACTAGAAACGCTTTCTTTCGTTCCCAAAATGTTGTTGCCAAGTGGGTGATTTTTGAACAAGTGTTCTTCGAAATCATCGAATATTTTGTCGCTAGGACTATCTAAATAGGAGTTGATTTCATCTAAAATCACTTCCTTTTCTTTCTCAATTTCTTTTTCAGGAAAAGTGGAGTTAATGGAAATATCCGCTAACAATTCCAAGGCTCTTTTCGTGTGTTCTTTGGAAAACGAAGCGTGCAAGCACAGTTCTTCTTTCGCCGTGTAGGCATTTAATTCTCCACCAACCGCATCAATCCTTGAGAGAATGTGCAAGGCATTGCGTGTCTTCGTTCCTTTAAACAAACAATGTTCGAGGAAGTGTGCTAGTCCAACTTCGTGGGCTTGTTCGTAGCGTGATCCAGCCGAAAAGAAAAAGCCTAAATGCGCCACTTGATTAGGAACCTGCAAGTGAACCACTCGGATTCCATTCGACAAAACGTGACACGTGGGTTGAAATTTTCGCATTATGGATTTTTACGGATTTGTTTCCATGAATTCTCAAGGAATTGAAACACCACACGGTCGTGCAAACGCGATGGACGTCCCTGCCAAAATTCGATGCTGGTTGCTTGAATCGCATATCCTCCCCAATGTGGTGGACGCGGGACCTCGTTTGGAAATTGACGGTCGTATTTCTCGAATGCAGCGATTAAGTCTTCGGCTTGTGCCAATTCGCTCGATTGTTGGGATGCCCAAGCACCCAGTTGACTCTCCCTTGGACGCGAAGCGAAATAGGCGTCGCTTACTTCCTCCGAAACTTTCTCAACCGTACCTTCGATGCGCAATTGACGCTGTAATCCGGGCCAAAAAAACAACATGGAAACATGTGGATGCGCCGCCATTTGTCGGCCCTTTTGACTCAAGTAATTCGTATAAAAGACAAAACGTTCATCCTTCATTTCTTTCAAATAAACGATGCGCGAGCTCACTCCTTCATCCGCAGTGGCGGTGCTGAGCACAAACGCATTCGCTTCCACTTCTCCGTTCTGCACTGCTTCATCGAACCAGCGAGAAAAGGCGGTAAATGGATTCGAACCAAGATCTGTCAACGATTCACCTTTGTCGAAATCCGCATGATTTTCACGGTATTTTTTCAACCATTCACTCATTCGGCTTCGTCATTCGAAAAATCGTCCTCTAACTCACTGGTAGCATCATCATCAGATTCATCTGCAACAAATACTTCTTCTTCGGTATCGTCGAAATCAGATCCAGAAGCAGAGAATACGGCGCGAACTGGTGTGCGTTCTTCGATGTCGTCTTCAACAGCGATTTTTTTCATAGCTGGACTCTGAACATCTTCTTCGCGGTAAGGGAAAATCTCTACGATTGGAGAAGAAACGATGGAAGCAATCACGAAATCGATCATCATGGTCGACAAACTTTCCACCGTGCGCTCATACGCTTCTTTCACGTTTGCTGCAGAAACCAAGAAGTTTTGAGAAACCGTTTTCGCTTTCTCCCCTTCTTCGTCCATGCGGTCGTAAGTCACCTTACATTTGAACCATGTTTCAGTATCGTCGTATTGAAAAATATCATGTAAATCCGTTCGTGCAATTCCCGTTACTTGGAACTCACCACGAATGGTCGTACCCAATTCCTCATAGATACGCGCCTCTGCATCCGTAAAAGTCATGGCAGCTAATAAATAAGGTTCGGAAACACGTTTAAACGATCCGTTTTCTAATTGTTTTGTGTATTTTACTTTAACGGTAAACCAACTATTCATGAGGTAATTTTTTAGCTTACAAAGATACTTGCTTTCAAGCGATTTACCTCAATTGTTGATAACATTTCGTGGGGGAAATTTCACATGTTTAAAAATCAAATTGAAATTGGAAACAAATTCAGTTGATACGAATGTGCCCAAGTTAATTATCTTTCAAAATCTATTACTTTTATGAATTAATCTCACGAAGAAAAATAATTGATTGATGAAAAAAATCCTTTTATTCCTCGCACTCCTATTCATCAGCATTTCCGGCTTTTCACAGAGTCGCTATATTTCGGAAACGACGAAAAAAATCGTGTACTCCAGAGATGGCGGAACCTGTAATTGTTGTGGAAGTTCATCCAATCTGGAATACGATCACATCACTCCTTTTTCGTGTGGGGGAAGCAGTGAAGCGTCAAACATTCAATTGCTGTGCATGTCCTGTAACCGAAGCAAATCGAACAGCTGCACCTGCAAAATACATGATAGAACAGTTGGAACCAATTGCTGTGATGGAGGCTCGACAAAACAACCAACAACGACCGCTCGACAATGTACCGGAACCACTCAAAAAGGTGTCCGATGCAAGAACAAAACAACGAATTCCAGTGGACGCTGCTACCTTCACTAAGATCCAACAAGCTCGCACAATATGAAAAAGACCCTATTATTTGCCATCGATTTGAACACCAACGAAGTCATCGTCTCGGAATCACAGAAAGGAAGCAAGGAAATTACCTTCATCGAACGGATTCCTCAACGTGAAAACGAACTACTCTTCGATGCCGTTTCCTCCATGACTAAATTGACCACATCCCCGAAATTTGATGCAACGCTGTTTAAAGCGATGGACAAGGTGTGTCAGTTGATTTACCAAAAGAGCGGAGAATAAGTCCGCCGCTTCGCCTCGGCGAAGGAGAGAAAGAGTCCGCCACGGCGGAGAGAAACAGAGCGAACATCGAACCAAACATTTACCTATCTTTGCGCCGCAACCACTAGACCAAGCACTTATGTTGAGACAAGTAAAGATATCCGTTCTAATGGCTGTTTTTAATACCGATTTCTCTTATATCAAACGAGCAATTGATTCCGTTTTAAATCAGGATTTTCAAGATTTCGAGCTGCTGATTATCGATGATGGCAGTACCCAAAATAACCGCGAGGCCTTGATGCAATACGTGGAACAACACGAGGACAAAATAATCTATATTCGTCATAGCAATCGCGGACAATCTGCGTCCATCAACCGCGGCGTACTTTACAGCATGGGCGACTATATTACCATCTTGGATAGTGACGATCAATACAAACCAAACCATTTAACGGAGTGCTTGAAAGAAATTGAAAACGTGGATTTAATTTGCTCTACCACCGAAACAATCGTTGACAGCATGGACGATTACTACGTACCCGATAAAAACGACCAAACGAAACTCATTCATTTAGACGAGGTCATTCTTTTCGGTACCTTGTTCGGAATAAAAAAAGTGTTCACGAGCATCGATTTCAGAAATGGATTCGCCGCAGACGCCGATTTTTACGAAAAGGCTGGAGCTCAATTTCGCGTGAAAAAAGCAGACTTAAGAACCTACATTTATCACCGAAACATGCCAAATAGCATTTGCTCAACGATCAAAAAAGAAAACCTTATCAATTGTTAATGGATGTCCATTTTCGATAACCCAAATTTTTCGTCGAACGGTAACGTTATCATGGCCTGTCATATTTCAGGTGTCTATGATGTAAACCGGAATGAAACCCTACACGATGACTCCTATGAATTGGTGCGTGCCTGGGCGGAATCCATTGCGAACAAAAAGCTTCACGGAATCATCTTTCACAACAATTTCAGCGCGGAAACCTGTCGGAAATATGAAAATGACTATATTTCTTTTATCCGCGTCGATTACAATCCAGCATTCAATCCGAACGTGTATCGCTATTTTGTTTATCGTGATTTTTTGGAGAAAAATGTGGGGCAGTTTGATCACATTTTCGTGACGGACATATCTGATGTTACGCTCGTTCAAAATCCATTTACCGAAGCATTTTTTACAGAAAATCCACAGTCAATTTTTTGCGGGGACGAGCCCAAAATCCTGAATAACGAATGGATGAACGAGCATTCCACGCACCTGCGCAACAACATTCCGGACTATGCCAACTATGAAAAGTCCTCCGGGGAGGAAACCCTGCTAAACTGCGGAATCATTGGCGCCAAAGCTCCCCTGTTCTTTGAATTCATTCAACAGTTATGCGACATTCATGAACGAGGAAACCGCGAGAATAAAACGGCTTTCACTGGTGACATGGGCGCATTTAATTATTTGGTTCGAACGAAATTCAACGAGCAACTCAAGCACGGAGCACCCGTGAACACTGTTTTTAAAGGCTACGAAGACGACCGCCAAGATTGTTGGTTTCGTCATAAATAGCATTTCGCAACATCCGGATTTTCCGAAAAAACAAAGATCGATTTTCTCTTTTGCTAGAATATAAACGAATTATCTGCGTTAGTTAATTGGACTAATTCGATTCCAAAGGATTCATAAAAATAGCGGTTCATTCATTTTATACGTAATTATTTTTTATTTTTACACGTAAACTTATGATGATGAACACAAAACTCACCTTAAATCTGAATGCCGAGATTATTCACAAGGCAAAAACATATGCCAAGAGTCATCAGGTTAGTTTGTCTAAATTGATTGAAAACTACTTAAATTCATTGATCTCTGAAAAGAGAAACGAGGATGATCAAATCTCTGATTTTGTCAAAAGCATGTCCACAAGAACGAAGCTTCCAGCAGATTTTGATGCTAAAAAGGAACGTTTAACGCACCTAGAAAAGAAATACAAATGAGTAGATTGTTTTTGGACACCAATGTCATACTGGATTTATTAGCGCACCGAGATCCTCACTTCGACTCCATTGCACGATTGGCAACATTAGCCGATCAAAAGAAACTGGTCTTGGTTTCCTCTCCTCTGTCCTTTACTACGGTTGATTTTATCCTGAATAAATATGAGTCCGAAGAATCCGTTCGCACCAAACTACGAAAGTTTAAAATTATTTGTGAAGTCTGTGAGGTCAATGAAGAAACCGTGGAAAAAGGATTGAATTCTCCATTCAAAGATTTTGAGGATTCCGTTCAATATTACAGTGCTTTACAAGCGAATTGTTCCGTGATCATCACACGAAATGGAAAGGACTTCAAACATTCCAACATTCCCGTTATGACAGCGGAAGAATACTTAAAAAGATAGTCACCGTTTTTCGACTAAACGTTCCCTCCAGACATTCAACATATTCCTTTGCGGTGAAAAATTGATTTATTCACCGCATTTTTGCGGTGAATATTTACAATCAGCTAGCATTACATTGTTTCTTGAAATTTCCTTCCCCTACTTCCCAAATCCAAATGGAAGCAAGTCCTTGACGGAATGAAGAATGATCGTGCGTTTGTCTTGGTTCACCAAAATCACACGCATCTTTTTCGCTTGACGGTTTTCGGTTTCCAACATGACTTGACGACAAGATCCACACGGGGAAAGCAAAAACTCACTTGGCATTAAATCTCCACGTGCCACCACACAAATCGTTTCGATGGATTCCGTTGGATAATTTGCACCGGCGTAAAAAAGAACCACACGCTCTGCACAAAGTCCAGATGGGTACGCAATGTTTTCTTGGTTATTTCCTTTTAAGGTGAGTCCATTCGACAATCGAACCGCTGCACCGACCTTAAATTCACTGTAAGGAGCATAGGCTAAATCCATCGCCTCATAGGCTAATTCAACCAAGTGAAGGTCCGATTCAGCTAGGTTTTCCCAAGTGGAATGAAGCTCGTAATCAAAGTGAAAGGATTTTTGCATAAAGCCTTCAACGGGCATTTTTACATGTTGTTACAATTATTCAAGTATTCGCCTGATTTTTTCAAAGATCTCCGACGCATTTTTCTTAACTTCGTCTCCTTAAAATCAATTAAATGCAATCTTTAGAAGAAAAAGCGAGCTACGGTGTTGGAATGAGCATCGGTGAAAGTTTGAGAAATCAACAGTTAGAGCACATCAATGTGAATTTGATGATGCAAGCCATTCAGGCGGTTTTCAATGATGAAACAACTGCTTTAACTCCGGATGAAGCAAACATTTTTATCCAACAATACTTGGATGAGAAAAAGAATGCAGCTTTTAGTGCGAACAAAACACAAGGTGAAGAATTCTTAGCGGAAAACGCGAAAAAAGAAGGAATTCACCAAACATTCTCTGGATTGCAATACGAGATTTTAACAGCCGGTGATGGCGCGAAACCAGCGGCGACGGACACTGTGACCGTTCATTACCATGGTACCTTAATCGATGGAACAGTTTTCGATAGTTCGATGTTACGTGGAACTCCAGCAACATTCGGCGTTCACCAAGTGATTCCAGGATGGACTGAAGCATTGCAATTGATGTCTGTTGGATCTAAATTCCGTTTATACATTCCACAAGAATTGTCCTACGGAGCAAATCCACACCCAGGTGGACCCATCCAACCATTCAGTGCACTTATTTTTGAAGTTGAACTTTTAAACATTAACTAATGATTCGTTATTCCCTATTTATCGCCTTATTCCTAATCCTACAAGCATGTGGTGGAGAAGAGAAAGTTGAGTTAAAAACCATGCAAGAGAAATACTCTTATGTTCTAGGTTGTGAAATCGCTAAACCATTTATTACGGAAAGTCCATTTAACAAAATGGATAAAGAAAAATTAGTGGAAGGTTTCAAATGCAAAGTTTCAGATTCAGAATTTGAAGGACTTTCTAAAACCGTGACAAAGTGCATCGGGAAAACTGGAAAAGAGTTCAACGAAAAATACAATCCGGAAGGATCATTGGCTGTTGGTAAAATCAACCGTCAACGTTTTGAAGGATACTTTAAGGATTTAGATGCATTGCCATTGATCGACATCAAAATGGTGGAAAGAGGTTTCGCTGATGGACTGAACAAATTAGACATCGAAGTTTTGAAAAACGAGGACCGCAAGAAAATCATGGCTGCTTTCGAAGTGGAAATGAATAAAAAATATGCAAAAATCACAGAGCAGTTCAAAGCAGCTGGCGAAGGATTTTTAGCGATGAACAAAACGAAACCGGGAATCATGACAACGGCTAGTGGATTGCAATACCAAGTGGTAAAAGCTGGAAAAGGAGCACATCCAACAGCAACATCTAGTGTAAAAGTTCATTACCAAGGAAGCATTCCTGAAGGTGGAATCTTTGATAGTTCAATTGGAAGAGAGCCAGTTACATTTGTCTTAAATCAAGTGATTCCAGGATGGACAGAAGGAATTCAGTTGATGAACATCGGTTCTAAATACAAATTCTTCATTCCTCAAGAATTGGCTTATGGTGGAAATCCACCGCCAAATACAATCATCAAACCTTATTCACCATTGATTTTTGAAGTGGAATTAATTTCCATTGAAAAAAGTGAAACGCCTGATTTAGGAATCGCTCCTCAAGGAATTCGCTAAATAAATTGTATTTTTGATTCAAACTAACTCAGATGATCAAACGTTTTCTCTCCCTTCTTTTTTTAGCAGCATTATTCCTGCAAAGCTGTTCCGAGGATTTGAAACTATCTGGTGACTTTAAAGAAACCGCAATTGTCTATGGTTTGTTGGATCAGGCAGACTCCTTACACTACGTTAAAATTACCCGTGCTTTCATTGGACCAGGGAATGCTTTAGATATTGCGCAAATTGCGGATTCAAGTTACTTTGACCAAGTAGACGCCACGATTTCAGAAGTCGTAAATGGAACCGTTACACGTACTTGGATTTTGAAAGACACATTAATCCAAGACAAGGACACCAACGGATATTTCTATGGTCCTGAGCAAAAAGTATATTACTTCAAAACACTTCCAACTGGAGCAAACGAAGTAGTACAAACGTCAACAGACCCAATGAAATCATCGCTAAAACCAACTGCTCGTTATCGTTTTTCTGCAAGTATTAACAATGGGGAATTTGAGGTGAGCAGCGAAACAGGCTTGGTTCGTGGAATCACCACCAATTCTAGTTCTCAAAACTACACCTTCAAATTTGCAAATAATCCAGGAGAGTATTTATCCTCTGGACTAGCAGTTTCAAACTCAGGTAATTCCTACATCATTAACGGACAACTTGATGTTGCGTACAACGAATACATCGCCGGAGTTCCATACACGAAATCATACAATTGGAAGGTCGGTGAAAAAGAAGTTGTTCCAAATAGTTCTTTAACATTCTCCATCAGCGGAAGGTCTTTTTATGACCTCATGAAACAAAGCATAGTGCAAGACCTTCAAGTGGAAAAAAGAACGATGAAAGGAATTTACATCACGATCACCGGTGGTGCCGAAGAGTTTTACAATTACATTACGGTCAACAAGCCAAGTTCTGGACTTGCTCAAAGTAAACCAAGTTATACGAACCTTTCTGTGACAAATGGGAAACGTGTGGTCGGAATATTTTCCTCACGTCAAACGGTGAAAATCTTCAAGCCATTCTATACTTCACCTCAACAAGCATACATTCGCGCGATTGATAAGAAAAGTACACGTGAATTATGCCAAGGTCCGATCACTGGAAACTATTTGTTTTGTTCCAATCATCCCGGTGACAACATCGTGAACCAAGAAGAATCCTACGCTTGTCAATAATTTCCTAGGGGAAACTTCTAGGAGTTCGTATCTTTACCCTTGTGAGTGAAAGAATAACTTATTTTGCAGATGTCCTGCTACCTGTTCCTATACATCAGGTCTTTACTTACCGCATTCCCTTTGAATTAAATGACCATGTCCAAGCTGGACTCCGCGTCATTGTTCCCTTTGGGAAAAACAAATTACTCACCGGAATCGTCACACGCATTCACGAAGAAGTTCCTGCCGTTTATCAAGCGAAGTACATTCTTCACCTACTCGATGAGCAACCTATCATTACACCAAAGCAATTGCAATTTTGGGATTGGATCTCATCCTACTACATGGCACCAATTGGGGATGTCATGAATGCCGCACTTCCAGCGAATTTCAAGTTGGCAAGTGAAACTAAAATTCGCTTGCATCCAGAATTCGACACGGCAATTGATTTACTGCAAGAACGAGAGAAAACAGTTGTCGAGGCCTTGGAAATGAAGGATCAATTAAGTTTAAAAGAACTTTCTGATATTTTAGGAATCAAGACCATACAACCATTGATCAAAGCAATGATTGAACGTCGCATCGTTTCCTCAAGCGAAGAAATCAATGATCGTTATGCTCCGAAAACACTCTTGTGCGTTTCCTTAGGTGAAGCCTATTTAAAAGAGGAACTGCTTAATGAATTCATCCAAGCATTAGAAGCGACTTCCCGAGCTCAAAAACAAGTGGATGCGGTTCTTCAATTTCTTAAAATCGGCATGGAACAAGGTGGAATCCACCTACCGATTTCAAAGAAGACCCTACTAGAAAATCAGGTGAGTGCCTCAGCAATCAGCAGCCTTGAAAAACGTGGATTCTTTGTTCTGGAACGTTTTCAAATCGACCGACTTTCCGGACTCAACCGAGAATTAAATGAATTCAAACCACTGACCGAAGCACAGCAAACAGCGTTAACGGAAGTGGAGGCGAGTTTCGAAGAAAAACACGTGACATTATTGCATGGCGTAACGGGTTCTGGAAAAACAGAAATCTACGTCCAACTAATTCAATCCTATTTGGACCTCGGCAAGCAAGTGTTGTTTTTACTTCCAGAAATCGCGTTAACAACCCAACTCATTCAACGCTTGTCCGCCTATTTCGGAGAACAAGTAGGTGTCTATCATTCGAAGTTTAATCAGAATGAACGAGTGGAAATCTGGAATCATGTCCTGCACAACGACCCCAACAAATACCGTATTATTCTCGGAGCACGTAGTGCTGTTTTCCTTCCCTTTCAAGACCTTGGATTCATCATTGTAGATGAAGAACACGAAAGTTCCTTTAAACAATATGATCCCTCTCCACGCTACAACGCCAGAGATGCAGCCATTGTGCTTGGTTCCCTGCATAGCGCAAAAGTGCTTCTTGGAACAGCAACTCCTGCATTGGAAACTTATTACAACGCAAAACAGGGGAAATTCGGCTTGGTTGAATTGAACGAACGCTACAAAGGACTCAAATTACCAGAGATTTGGTGTGCAGATTTGAAACGCGAACGAAAATTAAAAAACATGCAATCGCATTTTACCCCCATGATTTTGGAGGAAATGCAATCCGCACTCAATAAAGGAGAACAAGTCATGTTGTTCCAAAACCGCAGAGGTTACACACCGTTATGGTCATGTGAAGTTTGTAATTGGACACCAAAATGCACCAATTGCGACGTTTCCCTCACCTACCATAAACACAGTAATTTATTAAAATGTCATTACTGTAGTTTCACCACTGCTCCCGTTGGAAGTTGTACCGCTTGTGGAAGCAATCGACTACAAATGCTTGGATTTGGAACGGAAAAAATCGAAGACGAACTCTCAATCATGTTCCCGAACAAAGTGGTCAAACGACTCGATTTGGACACAACACGTTCGAAACATGCCTATGAGGAAATCATCGAAGAATTTGAACAGCGTCGAATCGATATTCTCATTGGAACCCAAATGATCACCAAAGGACTAGATTTCGATCATGTTTCTATGGTTGGAATCCTCGATGCAGACATGTTATTGAATCGACCAGATTTTCGTGCTTACGAGCGTTCCTATCAACTGATGTCCCAAGTGGCCGGTAGAGCAGGACGAAAAGACAAGCGCGGAAAAGTCATCATCCAAACAGGAAATCCAGATCACTGGGTGATTCAATTAGTGCAAGAGCACGACTACCAAGGATTCTATCAGCAAGAGATCATTGAACGTCAAAACTTTTTTTATCCGCCGTTTTACAAAATGATTCAATTGACCTTGAAACATACGAACGAACAAATGGTGCACGCAGCTTCCATCGAATTAGCGGATCAACTGAAGGATGTCTTCAAGGAACGTGTTTTGGGACCTGAATTCCCAATCATTAAACGCATTCAAAATTACTTTTTGAAGGAAATCAAATTGAAGATTGAACGCAGTGCACCAGAGCGCAAAGTGAAGGAGAAAATCCGTGAAATCATCGATCAATTTTATGCAAAACCGGCAAACAAGTCCGTTAAAATTGTAATCGACGTCGATCCAATGTAAGCTTTAGACATAAAAAAAGGAGTTCTTACGAACTCCTTCTCAATGCTATTCAAAGCCGGCCAACAAGTGGTTTACTGGTGGTAGGTGGTTATTGACCCGCCTTGAATTATCCTAAATAACTTTTCAGTACTCTGTTTTTCGTTGTGTGTTTCAAACGACGAATCGCTTTTTCCTTGATTTGACGAACACGTTCACGAGTAAGGTCAAACTTATCTCCAATTTCTTCTAACGAAAGTGGTGCTTTTCCTTCCAATCCGTAGAACATGCTAATCACTTCGCTTTCTCTTGGTGTTAAAGAAGTTAATGAACGACGGATATCGCTTCTCAAAGACTCCAAAACCAAATTAGCTTCTGGACTAGGTAATGAATCACCTTGCATGACATCGTACATGCTAGATGTTGATTCGTCCCCTTCGATTAATGGTGCATCCATCGATACGTGGCGTCCGTTTTGCGAAAGTGTTTGTTTCACTTCCTCTGGAGTTACGTTCAAGAACTCAGCTAATTCATCCGCCGATGGTGGACGCTCTAACTTTTGTTCTAATTCCGAATAGGCACGATTGATTTTGTTGATGTTACCAATTTTATTCAATGGTAAACGTACGATACGTGCTTGTTCTGCTAACGCTTGAAGAATCGACTGACGAATCCACCATACAGCGTATGAAATGAATTTAAATCCACGTGTTTCGTCAAAACGTTCAGCAGCTTTAATCAATCCCAAGTTACCCTCGTTGATCAAATCTGGCAAAGCCAAACCTTGATTTTGATATTGTTTAGATACGGAAACAACGAAACGTAAATTCGCTTTCGTTAAGCGTTCAAGTGCGACACGGTCACCTGCTTTGATGCGTCGAGCTAACTCAACTTCTTCATCTGCAGTGATCAGGTCTACACGACCGATTTCCTGTAAATACTTGTCTAAAGATGCGGTTTCCCTGTTGGTAACCTGTTTTGCGATTTTTAACTGCCTCATTTTTTTTGATTGTTGCGTGTCCTTTTACTTACATAAAGAAGAAAAGGTTCAGTTTTAACGCACTTTTTTTCATTAAGTAACGTTTTTTCGAGCCGAAACAGCCTATAAATGAATATCGATGGCACTTGGATGAATATTGCAATTGACTGATTGACTTAACATTAAATTTATTTTCCAAAAAATATATGAAAGCAAAAAAAAAGCAGTTATAGATAAAAAAACTTTCATGAAAAATCGTCAATGTTTAGAATGTTCCATCAAACTGGTGGGAAGAAGGGACCAGAAATTTTGTTCGGATTACTGCCGCAACTCTTTTAACAACCGAATCAATGAAGACGCAAACATGGTTGTTAGACGCATAAATGCCATTTTACGGAAAAATAGAAGAATCCTTGCGAACTTGAATCCAGATGGAAAACGAACCGTTGAAGGCATGCTACTCGCAGAGGAAGGATTTAATTTTCATTATTACACCAATGTTTATTCCACAAGAAAAGGTTCGAGTTACGTATTTTGTTACGATTTTGGTTATATTCGACTCAATAATGACCAATTCATGTTGGTCCAGAAACAAGACTACGTAAAATAAAGACCTTCATGTCAGCGAACGAACAAATTAAGTGTCCAAATTGTGGGACAAACATCGATGTCACCAATATTCTTTCTCACCAACTCGAGGCAGAATATCAAGCGAAATATCAAGCACAAATACATTCAGAACAAGCAAAGATGAATGAGCTTGTCGATAAACTTCGCGAGGAGAAGCAGGCATTTGAAGAAAAGAAAAAAAGAGAAAACGAACTTTTCCATGAGCGCTTGGAGAAGTCGATCATTGAGGAACGTAGTAAAATTGAAGAGAAACTCAAATTAAAAATCGCGGAAGAACAAGGCGCACAAATGGATGCCTTGCAAAAAGAACTCAATGAAAAGTCCGCACAGGTAAGTGAACTCAACAAAACTAAAGCGGAAGTCGAACGACTCAAACGCGAAAAAGAAGAAGCACAGTCCATTGCTCAATTGGCGGCGGAAACAAAAATGAATGAACTTCTTCAACTCGAGAAAGAGAAAATCAAAAAGTTGGTCGAGGATAGCAATGAACTTCGAATCAAGGAACTGCAGAAGAAACTTGAGGATCAAAAGAACCTCACAGAAGAAATGATTCGCAAACAAGAACAAGGTTCCATGCAGTTGCAAGGAGAAGTGCAAGAATTGGCGATTGAAGAATGGTTGGGAACTCAGTTTCCACTAGATACCATTGAAGAAATCAAAAAAGGAGCAAGAGGCGGCGATTGCATTCAAATCGTGAATACACGCAGTGATCAAAATTGCGGGAAAATCTATTACGAAAGCAAGCGCACCAAAGATTTCCAACCCGGATGGATTGCGAAATTCAAAGCGGACATGCGCGAAAAAGGAGCAGATATCGGTGTCCTGGTGACTGAAGCCATGCCATCGGATTTACAACGAATGGGAATGAAGGATGGCGTGTACGTGTGTACCTACGAAGAATTCAAAGGATTGTCGGGAGTTCTGCGTGAAACGGTGATTCAAGTGCATTCAGCATTGGGATCACAAGTCAATCGTGGGGATAAAATGCACATGTTGTACGACTTCTTGACCAGCACGAATTTCCGCATGCAAGTGGAAGCCATTGTTGAAGGATTTACTTCCATGAAAAATGGACTCGAAACCGAAAAACGTTCCATGCAACGCATTTGGAAAGAACGAGAAAAGCAAATTGAGAAAGTCATTATGAATACGATCGACATGCACGCATCCATCCGTGGAATTGCCGGAAATGCGATTCAAAGTGTGAGAGCATTGGAATTACCTGGAGAAAGTGACGATGAAATTAGCGAATAGTACATACACAGGTTCAGCCGGAAGACAAAGCCTTATTGATCTCGAAATTCCAGAAAAGTTTAATGGAGAACTGATTCTTTTCGTCCACGGATTCATGGGGTTCAAGGACTGGGGAGCATGGAACCTCGTTCAGCAGTATTTTACCGGGAAAAACTATGGATTCTGCAAATTTAATTTGAGTCACAACGGAGGCACAATGGAAAACGGTATTGACTTTCCGGATGAAAAAGCCTTTGGTGAAAATTGTTATACATACGAAATTCAAGATATCGAGGCTGTACTTCATTGGATAACGCAAAAAGCTTTGGATATTCAGGGGATTCACCTCATCGGACATTCCAGAGGCGGTGGAGATGTTATCTTAGTTGGAAGAAATTTACAAACTACTTTTCCTCTACGATCTATTCATACCTGGGCAGCCATTTCGGATATTGGGTCGCGTTTCCCAAAAGACGAAGCGCATGAAAAATGGAAAGAAGAAGGTGTACGCTTCATTGAAAATGGGCGAACCAAACAAAAACTTCCACAGTACTTTTCCTTATATGAAGATTACGTAGGAAATGCTTCCGAATTGAACATTGAAAACGCCATTAAAGACTTGACAATTCCGATTTTCCTGTATCACGGGGACAAGGATACTTCAGTACCCATTCAGGAAGGCTATGATTTAGCTAATTGGAAAGAACTTGATTTACATGTGATCATAAATGCAGATCATGTCTTTGGTGCAATGCATCCTTGGAAAAATAGAGAACTGCCCTCTACCCTTTTAGAACTTTGTGAACTGACCTTAAATAAACTGAAATAAAAAAGGCTGCAGAAATCTACAGCCTTGAAAAGTGGGAGAAAGACGGGTCTCGAACCCGCGACCTCTGGTACCACAAACCAGCGCTCTAACCAACTGAGCTACATTCTCCGTTTTACGTGGGTGCAAATATATTAAATCTTATTTAATTTTGGTAATACTACACCAAACTCATTTCATTTTTTTTATGATTTTTTCTACATGTGACAAATGTTTCATTTCATTTTCCAAATTCCTTGTAACTTTCCGAGTAGAATTAAAAAGTCAATAAGAGATGAAAAAGGAATCGATGATATTACCAAATCAATTAGGGAACACCTATAGCTTTGAAGCATACAAAGAACATGTTTTGGATTTAGTTTCACAGGGGAAAACATCCGGACCCGAACAACGCGAAGACCTCATTCATTTTACGGAATTAAATGCGAAACGCATGAAGCGCGTGGAGAAAACGACCGTTCTAACGGATGCAGTGAAAGAAAATCTTTTAAAATTAAGTCAGCCATTGACATGGCTATTGATTAGCGAAGCATGGTGTGGGGACGCTGCGCAAATTGTCCCGGTCATCGGGAAAATCGCCGCAGAAACCGAACACCTCGATTTAAAAATCATACTACGCGATGAGCATGAGGAAATTATGGACCAATACCTTACGAATGGCGGGAGATCAATTCCGAAATTAATTTGCCTAGATGACCAGCACCGAGAGGTTTTTTCTTGGGGACCTCGGCCAAAAACCATTCAACAAGTAGTGACTGATACCAAAGCGGAAGGAATCACTGATCATGCCATTCTCGTGGAACGCATCCAAAATGCCTATAATCAAGACCGAAGTTCTTCCATTCAACAAGAACTATCGGAACTGATGTCGTTTCATTTTTCTTGATCCAAAACGATCAGAAATAAAAAAGCCCTGACGATTCTGTTGTCAGGGCTTTTTATTATTTCGAAAGTCAAGCTATTAAAGCGTTCCTCTGTTTTCTTGTTCTCTTTCAATCGATTCGAACAATGCTTTAAAGTTTCCTTTTCCGAAGGACTGTGCGCCTTTTCGTTGGATGATTTCAAAGAACATTGTTGGACGATCTACGACCGGCTTCGTAAATAACTGCAATAAGTATCCTTCCTCATCGCGGTCAATTAAAATTCCGTGTTGTTTTAAAACCTCTACATCCTCTTCAATATCCCCAACACGTTCAAGTAAATCATCGTAGTACGTCTCTGGAACATACAAGAATTCTACTCCACGATCGCGCATGGCAGAAACCGTTGCGACGATATCGTTGGTAGCTACAGCAATGTGTTGAACTCCTGCTCCATTGTAAAAATCAATGTATTCTTCAATCTGAGATTTTTTCTTTCCTTCCGCTGGTTCGTTGATCGGGAATTTAATGCGGCCGTTACCGTTCGACATCACCTTGGACATCAATGCGGTAAATTCCGTAGAAATATCGTTGTCATCAAAGGAAATGATTTGAGCAAAGCCCATCACTTTTTTGTAGAAATCACACCATGTGTTCATTTCATGCCAATCCACATTACCAACCATGTGGTCAATGAATTTAAGTCCAGTTGGTTCTGGATTGTAATGCGATTCCCATTTTTTGAATCCTGGTAAGAAAATTCCATCGTAATTTTTACGTTCCACAAAAATGTGAACCGTTTCACCATAGGTATGAATTCCTGAACGAATCACGTAACCATTTGCATCTTCTTCACGGGTCGGCTCCATAAATGGTTTCGCTCCACGTTTTGTCGTTTCTTCAAAGGCTTTCGTAGCATCTTCTACCCAAAGTGCAATCACTTTCACGCCATCCCCATGCTTGTTGATGTGCTCGTTAATTGGACCGTCCGAAGTTAAAGGTGTCGTTAGCACCAATCGGATTTTTTCCTGCTTCAACACATACGAAACTCTGTCCTTCATTCCGGTTTCTAGTCCTGCGTAAGCTTCGGATTGAAAACCGAAAGCTGTTTTGTAGAAGTGTGCGGATTGTTTTGCATTTCCAACATACAATTCCACATAATCCGTTCCTAGAAGTGGAAGGAAGTCTTCCGCATCGGAGAATAACTTTTCTAAACTATATTCTACGTTCTGTAGATCTTTTAAATTTTTAATTTCTGCTGCCATGTTCTTAAATTCTTTGCAATATTATCGAAAATTTAGGACTTAGTGAATCCATGATTTTACGTATTCAGGTAATTCCATTTCCATTGCGCGTTTGGTCAATTTTAATGGTTTAAAGGTATCAATCATCACCGCTAATTCCTGCGTTTCCGTTTTTCCGATTGAACGTTCATATGCTCCTGGGTGTGGACCATGAGGAATTCCTGCCGGATGCAAGGTAATTTGTCCCTTTTCAATGTTGTTTCGACTCATGAAATCGCCGTCTACGTAGTACAAAACCTCATCCGAATCAATATTACTATGATTATAAGGTGCTGGAATCGAATCTGGATGGTAGTCGTATAAACGAGGTACAAACGAGCAAATCACAAAGGCACTTGTTTCAAACGTTTGGTGAATCGGTGGTGGTAAATGTACGCGTCCGGTGATTGGTTCAAAGTCGTGAATCGAAAATGCATAGGGGAAATTGTATCCATCCCAACCAACAACATTAAACGGATGATGCGCATATACATAATCGTACAAAACATCTTGTTTTTTGATGCGAATTAAGAAATCTCCTTCTTCGTTATGTGTTTCTAGTTCATGTGGACGACGTAAATCGCGCTCACAAAAAGGCGAATGCTCGAGTAATTGTCCAAACCAATTGCGGTATCTTTTTGGCGTAAAAACTGGATGAAATGATTGAATCACTAACAAACGGTTATCGCTGTCATTGAATTCCAATTGATAAATCATCCCACGAGGAATGACCAAGTAATCTCCGTAGCTAAAATCGATGTTTCCTAATTGCGTGCGTAATTTTCCTGATCCGCGGTGAATGAAGATCACCTCATCGGCATCGGCATTTTTATAGAAATAATCGGTCATCGATTTCGATGGTGCTGCTAGTTCGATGTACACATCGCTGTTGATTAAAACCGGCACGCGGCTTTCCACGTAATCTTCGTTCGGCTGTAAATCATAACCGCGAAAACTGCGCATTAGCATGTTTTTCTCGATTGCGACCTCTGGAGTAATATCTTTTTGTCCAAGAATTTCCTTAACAACTGTGGGAGGTTGAATGTGGTATAAAAGGGAGGACATTCCGTCAAAGCCAGCTGTTCCGAATAACTGTTCATGATACAACTCACCATTTTCCTGACGAAAAACAGTATGACGCTTGTGTGGAATTTTCCCTAGTTGATGATAAAAAGGCATAGTTCTAATTTATGTTTGTTCAAACAATCCGTCTAAAATTAGTTAAAAAGATCATTTCCCAACAAAACTAAATAGCTCTGAATGACTAATAAATGATTTTAATCAGTTTTCGAAGAAATAAAAAATAGAAAAGAAACCGATTTATAACAAATGCAAAACTTAAATTTGTCTAAATACTTTTTACATGTCAAAAATCATCGTTATCGGTTCTTGCGGACAAATTGGAACCGAACTCGTATTAGCATTGCGTACTATCAATGGTGCACAAAATGTCATTGCAGCAGATTTAAAAGAGGAATGTCCACCAATACTTTCCAACGGCCCCTATTTAAAAATGGATATTTTAGACCGTGAAGCTGTTCGAAAGTACATCATTGACGAACAAGTAGAAGAAGTCTATTTATTAGCAGCATTGCTTTCCGCTACAGCAGAGAAAAATCCAGATTTTGCATGGCGATTAAATATGGAAGGATTGTTTACTATTTTAGATTTAGCGAAAGAAGGACATGTGAAAAAAGTATTTTGGCCGAGTTCCATTGCTGTTTTTGGTCCAACAACACCTGCAGATTTAACACCTCAACATACAGTTATGGAACCATCCACTGTTTATGGTATTTCCAAGCAAGCTGGTGAACGTTGGTGTGAATACTACTTTAATAAATTTGGCGTGGATGTTCGCAGCATCCGTTACCCTGGATTAATTTCCTATAAAAGTTTACCTGGTGGCGGAACGACAGATTACGCCGTAGATATTTTTTACAAAGCAAAAGCTCAGGGAAATTTCACTTGTTTTTTAAAAGAAGATACCGAATTACCAATGATGTTCATGGATGATGCCATTCGCGGAACCATTGAATTGATGCAAGCTCCTGCGGATCAAATCAAGATTCGTTCAGCGTATAATTTAGCTGGATCATCTTTTACACCAGCGGAACTAGCTCGTTCCATTCAAAAACACCTTCCAGATTTCACTATTGATTATGCTCCAGACTTTCGTCAAGCCATTGCTGACAGTTGGCCAAATAGCATCGATGATTCCTATGCTCAAAAGGATTGGGGATGGAAAGCGGAATTCGACACAGATGCGATGGTGAAGGTGATGCTTGAAAATGTGCAAGCATAATTTACACTGAATTTTTTTTCGGTCTAAATCCCTGTCCCTTCTTGGGTTTTGAGATTTTTTGTTGAAAAAATACTATTTTGTTTAACCTTTTTTGATTTTGATTAAACATTTTTGTTTAACTTTATCACTCAATTGTTAAACAAAGTAATATGTCAACCTTAGAATTTAATGAAGCACTCGTTGGTTTAGAGAATAATCTAACATCCTTTGCTATGAGTTTTACTCGAAATCAAGAGGATGCGAAAGATTTAACGCAAGAAACCATGTTAAAGGCGATTACCTATCGCAACTATTACACACCACAAACGAATTTTAAAGCTTGGGTGTTTACCATTATGCGTAATTTGTTTATCAATCAATACCGCCGCAAGGTGAAATCCGGTGCTATTTTTGATCATTCAAAAGAATCATTTTTGGTTTCTAATACTCCAAGTAGAGAAGAATCTGCGATAGAAATCATCTCGGTAAAGGATATTCAAGAAAAAATTGATAACTTAGGAGAAGATTACAAAGAACCCTTTGAAATGCATTTTCAAGGATTCAAATACAAAGAGATTGCGGACAAATTAAATATTCCCATCGGTACAGTGAAGAGTCGTATCTTCATTGCACGAAAAAAATTGATGGAGTGTTTACCTGACTTTGCCTTTTCAGCAAATTAATTTATGAGTAAAAAAGTTACCATTCTTGGAGCTGGTATTTCCAGCTTGTCCACTGCTGCATTCCTCGGAAAAGCAGGTTACGACGTTACCATTTTAGAGAAAAACAGTCACATAGGAGGTCGCGCACGTCAGTTTGAGTCCGATGGATTCACGTTTGATATGGGTCCAAGTTGGTATTGGATGCCGGATGTATTTGAGCGTTTTTATAATCAATTCGGTCATACAGCCAGTGATTTTTACGAATTAAAGCGTCTAGATCCATCGTATCGCGTGTATTGGCCTGACCACAGTTACACAGATGTTCCTGCTTCAATGAAGGAACTCGAAGAGTGGTTTGAGTCAATGGAGCCAGGTAGCGCGCAACAATTGCGTAAATTTTTAAAAGACGCCGCATACAAATACCAAGTCGGCATGCAGGATTTGGTTTACAAGCCAAGTTTAAGTTTATTAGAATTTGCAGATCGACGCGTTTTAGGTGGCTTATTAAACATGCACTTACTCTCGTCTTTCTCTACTTACATTCGAAAGTATTTCAAACACCCAAAAATTTTATCTCTGTTAGAATTCCCCGTGCTATTTTTGGGAGCGATGCCTAACGAGACACCAGCACTATATTCCCTTATGAATTACGCAGACATGTCCCTTGGAACATGGTACCCAATGGGTGGAATGCACAAGTTCATTGAAGCATTTGCGGAAATCGCGAAAAGTCAAGGAGTAAAAATATTAACTGACCAAGAGGTTACTGGATTCGAAACCGATCAAAAATTGGCGACGGCAGCACGAACTGAAAAGGGCTTATTCGATTCAGATGTCATTGTTTCTGGAGCGGATTACGAGCATACTGAAAGTAAATTACTCAAGGACAAAGCGAATTATTCCGAAAAGTATTGGGACAAACGCACCATGGCACCATCCTGTTTGATTTTTTATGTGGGCATCAACAAGCGCGTAGAAAACTTAAAGCATCACAACTTATTCTTTGATGAATCTCTTGAAGAACACGGAAAAGAAATTTACAAGGATCCAAGTTGGCCGACATCACCCCTATTCTATTTGAGTGCTCCTTCCCTTACGGATCCATCGGTTGCACCAGAAGGATGTGAAAATTTATTTTTTCTCGTTCCCATCGCACCAGATTTGAAAGATGAGGATGAAATCCGTGAAAAATATTTCGATATCCTAGTGAAACGTTTGAAAGACATCACAGGAAATGATATCAGTCAAAACATAGTTTACAAAAGAAGTTATTGTATCAATGACTTTAAAGGTGATTACCATGCTTTCAAAGGAAATGCTTACGGACTAGCGAACACCTTGCTTCAAACGGCTATTTTAAAACCAAGTTTGAAAAATAAAAAATTGAAGAACTTCTATTACACAGGACAATTAACAGTTCCTGGTCCAGGAGTTCCACCTTCCATTATTTCCGGTGAAGTAGTGGCGAAACAAATCATGAAAGAATTTCCGCTAAACTAACGGCTATGAAACAATTATTCGACGATATCAGTCAAGAGATGAGTCAGCTAACAACCAAAAGGTATAGCACTTCATTCTCATTAGGGATTAGCTTTTTGGATTCCGATTTGCATAAACCCATTTATTCGATTTATGGTTTTGTTCGTTTTGCGGATGAAATCGTTGATTCATTTCATGGATTCGATAAAGAAGCTTTATTAGCTGATTTTAAAGTTCAGACCTATAAAGCAATCGCAGAAGGAATTTCATTAAATCCGATTTTGAATAGTTTCCAATGGGCAGTCAATAAATACTCCATACCGATGGAATTGATTGATACTTTTTTAAATTCCATGGAAATGGATTTAAACAAACAATTCTACAGCAAAGAACAATATGAATTGTACATCCTTGGATCCGCAGAGGTAGTTGGACTCATGTGCTTGAAAGTTTTCGTAGACGGGAACGATGCAGAATATGAACGACTCAAACCAAGTGCGATGAAACTTGGTTCTGCTTTTCAGAAAATCAATTTTTTAAGAGATTTAAAGGACGATTTCCAGACATTAGGCAGAACATATTTCCCTGGAATCAACATGGAAGAGTTTAATGCCACTGTAAAAAAAGAAATAGAAGCGGACATCGAAGCAGATTTTCGTGCAGGATATGAGGGAATTTTACAGCTTCCAAAAAATGCACGATTCGGAGTATACATGGCGTACAAGTATTACTTCAAATTATTTAAGAAAATCAAAGCGAAATCTGCACAAAACATACTAACAGAACGCATTCGCATTCCAAATTACCGTAAAATGCGCATCCTCTTGACTTCATACGTTCGACACAATTTGAATATGTTGTAATATGATTGAAGAAGTCATTTTAGTTGATGCAAATGATCATGCCATCGGAACGATGGAGAAAATGGAAGCACACGAAAAAGGATTGTTGCACCGTGCTTTTTCGATACTACTGATAAACGAAAAAGGAGAAATGTTACTCCAACAGCGTGCTCTAGAAAAATACCATTCACCTGGATTATGGACGAATGCTTGTTGCAGTCATCCACGTCCAAATGAAAGCAATCTAGACGCTGCTTACCGACGACTAGAAGAAGAACTTGGCATGTCCGTAGATTTGAAAGAAATTTTTCATTTCACCTATCGTGCAGAATTCGATCACGGATTAATTGAACATGAAATAGACCACGTTTTTTTGGGGTTAACGAATGAAAATCCAAAAATAAACTTGACGGAGGTCTTGTCCTACAAATGGATAAACCTCTATGAATTAAAACAAGATATGATTGCCCATCCGGATAAATATACCGCTTGGTTTAACTTATTAATGGTTGATTATTATTCCTCCATTGAAAACGCACTGAAACATGAAAGTAAGTAGAAGAGCTACCTTTAACGCAGCACACAGATTGTTTCGCCCAGACTGGACTGACGAAAAAAATGTTGAAATTTTCGGAAAATGTAGCAATCCAAATTTCCACGGACACAATTACGTATTAGAAGTAATTCTTGATGGAGAAATTGACCCCGAAACCGGATATGTAATTGATTTAAAAATCGTTAAGGACGCCATTAAATCTGAAATCGACGAGCGTTTTGATCACCGAAATCTCAACCTTGATTGTCCAGAGTTCAAAGACTTGAATCCAACTGCAGAGAACATTTCCGTTGTCGTATGGAATCTGCTCAGAGCTAAATTACCCATGCATTTGGAATTGACCATTAAATTATGGGAGACTGAAAATAATTGTGTCGAATACGCAGGTAAATAAACATTCATGGTACTTTTTTGGCACCGCAGAGACCTGCGAATTGAAGATAATGCCGGATTATATAAAGCGCTGAAAGAAAATAATCAGGTACAACCTGTTTTTATTTTTGATTCATCCATTCTTCACGAACTACCAAGAAATGATCAACGTGTACGCTTTATTCACCAAGAAATTCAATCCCTTAAAAAGGAATATCAAGATTTAGGTTCTGACCTGAACGTTTACTTTGGGAATCCAATCGAATTGATTCCATCCATTGCCAAAAGCCTTGGATGTTCAGCAGTCTATACCAACCGAGATTATGAACCCTATGCATTAGAAAGGGATAAACAGATTTTTGCATCCTTGGAAGATTTAGGGATTTCATTCATTGGATCAAAAGACCATGTGATTTTTGAAAAAAACGAGGTAACAAAAGATGATGGACTTCCTTACACCATTTTCACCCCGTATGCGAGAAAATGGAAAGCTGCCTTAACGGAATCTTCTTTATCATCCAATTCAACTTCACTTTATCGAGCAAATTTCGCACCTAGAGAAAAAGTTCAAGAGTTAATCTCCATGAAAGAACTTGGATTCGATGATGTACAACTATTCCCTTTTCCAGATAGATCTTTCCCGGAATCAATTGTCAATGATTACCATGAGAACAGAGACTTTCCAATCGTCAATGGGACTAGCAGACTGAGTTTACACTTACGTTTTGGGACCATTAGCATCCGGCAATTGGCACTTTTCGCACGTGAACGAAACGAGACATACTTAAATGAATTGATTTGGCGGGATTTCTACCAAATGATTATTTACCATTTTCCCCATTCCGTAAAAAATTCCTTCAAAAAGCAATACGATAAAATTGAATGGGAGCAAAACGAAGCACACTTTGAAGCATGGTGTGCAGGAAAAACGGGGTATCCACTTGTTGACGCAGGAATGCGCGAGTTAAATGAAACTGGATTTATGCATAACCGTGTCCGAATGGTCGTAGCTAGTTTCTTAACCAAACACTTACTCATTGACTGGCGTCGCGGAGAATCCTATTTTGCAGAAAAATTAATGGATTTCGAATTAGCGAGTAACATTGGAGGTTGGCAATGGGCTGCAGGATGTGGTTGCGACGCAGCACCCTATTTCCGTGTTTTTAATCCAACAGCTCAACAGGAAAAATTCGATAAACAAAAAAAATACATTCAAAAATGGGTTCCAGAATATGGAACACCAGCATATCCAAGTCCAATAATTGATCATGTTTTTGCAAGAGAACGTGTACTCAGCAGATTTAAAAAAGCACTAAATGACTAATCCAATCCAAATCGGCGACAAATGTCCAATTTTTAGTTTACCAAATCAAGCTGGAGAAGTAGTGAATATTTCAGATTATTTGGGCAAACAAAAACTTGTTTTATTTTTCTACCCGAAGGATGATACACCCGGTTGTACCAAAGAAGCATGTGAATTTAGGGATCGTTATGCCGATTTCCTGGACTTAGGTTGTACTGTTTTTGGTATATCCTCTGATTCAGAATCCTCACATGTTGGATTCATACAGAAACATTCTCTTCCGTATTCATTATTAGCTGACAAGCAAAAAATGGTTAGAAAATTATTTGGTGTTCCAGGTAATCTTTTTGGACTAATTCCAGGAAGAGTCACGTATATCATCGACGAACAAGGAATTGTC
Organism: Crocinitomicaceae bacterium; assembly: GCA_017983465.1. Classification (GTDB taxonomy): domain Bacteria; phylum Bacteroidota; class Bacteroidia; order Flavobacteriales_D; family Crocinitomicaceae; genus UBA952. Next base: position 214,360 of record JAGOBK010000004.1, on the reverse strand, counting down.
ATTGGAATTTTCAATTCTCAACTCGATCCAATTGGACATATTGATGCGGCACTGAAGCTTTTTAATAACTAATACTTACACATTTGAATACTTACAAAGTGGTTTATTTTTTTAATAATTCAAGGATAATAAATTTAACAATTCACATAAAATAGCCAAATTTCATCATTGACGTGCTTATGAAAATAAACAAATATAGTATCCCTAATTTTTATATATATACTTATTTAATTTCTTTATTTTTAATTTCATAAATACCTATTATACTTTATTTTACATAATAATTTAAAGCTTAACTATTTCTAATTTTAATTCAATATTATTTGTTTTTTTTAAGTAGGATATTTATGAATATCCTACTTTGTGAAGTAGATTTGTAACGTGAAAAACATGGTTGCAGAAAAAATTCGCTTAGAGCGGTTGAAACAAAATCTTAGTCAGCAGAATATGGCTGATGAGTTAGGTATTACAGCTGCAGCCTATTCCAATTTAGAGAGAGGTGTTTCAGACATTACGATTTCTCGCTTGTTCGAAGTGTCTCGCATTTTGAAAAAAACTCCGCAATGGTTTATTGATGAGGTCTCTTCATCTACCGATTTATTTGAGTCAAGCTTTGTTGAGTCGGGCATGAAGCATGACTTGTTGATTCTACAAAACGAAATGGAGTTTATGAAGCATCAACTTGCCCACCTTCAATTTCAATTGACTAAAAAATAAAAAAGCCGCCCGAAGGCAGCTTTCCTAATATTGTTGAGTATTTATTGTTTAATCAATTGTACTTCACAATTCAAGTTAATTTCGTCTCCAAGAACGATATTTCCTGCCTCTGTAACGGCACTCCAAGTTAAACCGAACTCACTTCTTTTGATTTTACCAGAGATGGACATTCCTGCTTTTGTTTGTCCGTAAGGATCAACAGCAATTCCAGCGAAATCTGCTACCAAAGTCACAGGTTTAACGATTCCTTTGATACTCATGTCACCAGAAATTTCCAATTCACTTTCGCTTAATTTCTTCACTGAAGTTGAATGAAACGTTAACTCTGGATGAGCTGCCGCATCAAAGAAATCTGCTGATTTCAAGTGTCCATCTCTATCTGCCACTCCTGTATTGATGCTGTCAATTGAAGCATTAAATGAGAAATTTGCAGTACTGAAGTCATCCCCTGAAGTTGAAGCTTCCGCAGTGAATTGTCCGAAGTTTCCACTTACGTTTGAAATCATCATGTGACGCACTTTGAAACCTATTTCACTGTGCATTCCGTCAATTGTCCATTTAGTATCCATATTTTCTTTTTTTTGACAAAGGTAGAAACGAAGAATGCTTTACACACTTGACCTGTGTTAAGAGATTGAGTCTTTAGCGTTATTTTTTTGTATTTTTGATTTATGAAATCACTGCTACTTTTATTGGTTCTTGCCTATCATTTGTCTGTTCAAGCTCAAATCATTTCGACAACAACCGAACCAGTTGCAAAAAAAAGCAAGAGTCGAGACACTTCTTCCATACTGTATGTGGACTTTCAACGCTTGAATTCCCATCCTAACTTAGTTCAAAACACCAATTTTCTTTCTATACCACTGGGTGAACGGGCAAATGAAACCTCACTGAAAACATGGTCTTATCAATTTGGACTTTGTTCTCCATTAACGAAGCACCTTTACTTCGATGGCGGATTAGCATTGGTTCAGGCAGGAGAGCAATATTCTTGGAATTCAAATTCAACAGATTCTAGCTACCGATACACCACAAAATACCGTTATTTCGGAATGCCATTGCAAGTAAAATACCAAACGGGCAAGGACTTTGTCTTTTTCATTGGAGCAGGAGTTCTTCCTCAGCTTTTTCAATCCTATGAACAAGCAATTAATTGGACAGATTCATTAGGTAACGCCGGTAAACAAACAATCAACGACGAATCTATGTGTCAGTCATTTGTTCTGTCAGCATTGGCATCTACGGGAATTCAATTAAACTTTCAGGGTAATTATGGTTTGCGTTTTAGTGTTTACTATCGTTATCAACTGACGAATTCATATGGACCGTATCAATATTTCAAGCATTACTCTTCCGGTTTAGGGGGTGGAATTGCGTTAACACGAAAATTATGAGCACACACGTAAAGGAAATCGTTCACTATTTGGAAGAATCTTTTCCTCTTTCGCTTCAAGAATCTTATGATAACTCTGGACTCATCTGCGGTAGAATGGACCAAGAAGTTCAAGGAGTTTTGCTTTGCTTAGATAGTTTAGAGGCAACAGTAGATGAAGCCATCGCTAAGAACTGTCAACTCATCATCGCACATCATCCAATTATTTTTAAGGGTTTAAAGAAAATAACGGGGAATACTTATGTGGAAAGAGTCATTGAAAAATGCATTCAGCACCACATTTCACTTTATGCCATTCATACGAATTTAGATAATCACATCAATGGGGTGAATGGCGAGATTGCCAATCGACTTGGATTAAAAAATCGAAGAATCTTGCGTCCAATGACGAATCAACTCTATAAACTAGTTGTTTTCGTCCCAAAAAACTCACTATCGGTCATTGATTCCGCACTTTTTCAAATAGGTGTAGGATCCATCGGAAATTATTCTGAATGTCATTTCAGAACAGAAGGAATTGGAACTTTTATGCCAAATGAGTTAGCAAATCCAAGTATTGGAACAAAAAATATCCGGGAAGAAGTTGCTGAATTCCGTGTAGAATACCTTGTTCCTAAACCACTCATTGGGATCGCCTTACGCACTTTATTCGAAGCACATCCGTACGAAGAAGTTTCGCATGAAATTTACCCAATTGAAAATCAAGATCAGCGTCTAGGCGCTGGTATGATTGGGGAATTACCACTTGAGATGGATGCACTTTCCTTTTTGAAATCACTAAAAACGACATTTAACTGTCAAGTAATTCGCCATACCGAAGTCCTATCCAAACCGATTAAAACGGTGGCGCTTTGCGGTGGATCAGGAAGTTTTTTACTTGCTGATGCGATACGTTCCAAGGCAGATATCTTCGTTACTGGAGACTTCAAATACCATGAGTTTTTTGATGCAGAAAATCACTTAATTATTGCTGATATTGGTCATTTTGAAAGTGAACAATTCACTCCGCAATTATTAGCTGAAAAACTTAAAGAAAAATTTACTAAATTTGCAGTCCATTTAACTGATTTAAATACGAATCCTATTAACTATCTATAGAATATGGCAGCAACGGCAACAAAAAAAGAGGTGACCATCGCACAAAAATTGGACGCGCTTTTTGAGCTTCAAAAAATTGATTCTGAAATCGACCGCATTCGTACCATCCGTGGTGAGCTTCCATTAGAGGTTCAAGATTTGGAAGATGAAATCAGTGGACTTACAACACGTGTTGGAAAAATCAATGATGAGATACAAGAGTTAGAAACAGAAATTTCTGACCGTAAAATCGCTACCAAAGATTCTGAAGCAGCAATTCTGAAGTACAAAGAACAACAGAATAACGTACGTAACAATCGTGAGTTTGAATCACTTTCTAAAGAAATTGAATTCCAAGAATTGGAAATTAAATTACACGAGAAAAAAACGAAAGAATCACGTTACAAAATTGATTTGAAAAACGAAACGTTAACAGAAGCAACGGATCGTTTAAATTCAAAACAAGGTGACTTAGATTTGAAACAATCTGAATTAGATGCGATCATCAGCGAGACTCAAAAAGACGAAGATCGTTTAATGAAAGCTTCAGACGATGCTAAAAAGAAAATCGAAACTCGTTTGGTTTTTGCTTATGACCGTCTTCGCGAAAATGCAAAAAACGGATTAGCGGTTGTTCAAGTAATGCGCGGATCATGTGGTGGATGTTTTAACAAAATCCCACCTCAACGTCAACTTGATATCGTAACAAAAAAGAAAATCATCGTATGTGAACACTGTGGACGCATCCTTGTTCCAGTTGAAGGTACAGAAGAATAGTCATTAAAAAGACAAAAAAAAGCTTCCGATTGGAAGCTTTTTTTTTGTCTTTTAGTTTAATCGAAACTCCACATCCAACTTAGCCAATTCCTTGAACAAGTTCGATGAAGGTTGAATTTTTACCGATCGGGATGGAAGATTCACTTCATATCCTTCAATTGGGTCAAATACCGTAAAATGCAATTGACAATTTCCTTGGTTTTGGTTAAACAGTTCGTTCAATTTATCAATCATCAAGTGATCTACCTCTTTGGATGAAAATTTCAAATGAAGGCTTTTCGTTCGTTTCTCTCGCAAATCTTGCAATAAATCAATACTGTGCACGACAAATTCTGCTTGTTGACGGTAGCGCGGAACTTCGATTCTACCTTTCATGGTAATAAAGGTACCTGGCTCCATGAAATGCTTGAACTTCAAATAATTTTCCTTGAATAAATTTAACCGAAAGGCATCTTGGTAATCTTCTACAGTTAAGGTGCCAAATCCATCGCCATGTTTCGTGAAACGATGCTCGGCATTAGTCACAATTGCAGCAATGAGAATATCTCGTCCCATGTATTGGCTTAAATCATTCAACATCGAAATATTACCCGTACAGAAGGAATCAATTTCGATTTTAAAATCATCAAGTGGATGTCCTGAAATAAAGATTCCGACCACTTCTTTTTCACGATTCAACTTATAAATTGCCGGCCATTCTTCACATCGTGGCACTTGTGGTTCTGGCATGCTTGTCCCTGTTGACTCGCCAAACATGGAAGCTTGTGCAGAGTTTTCCTGTTCTTGGAAACTAGCCCCGTAACGCACCGCATTTTCTAAGAAGCTTCTACCACTCGGATCAATGGCAAAATACTGAGCTCGGTGTACTCCAGGGAATGAATCGAATCCACCAGCATACGCTAAGCTTTCAAATGCACGCTTGTTACAGACACGTAAACTCACTCGTTTCGTCATATCAAATATGGAGGTAAATGGTCCATTCTTGCGTTCAGCAACAATCGCATCGACAGGTGCAGAACCAAGTCCTTTGACAGCGCCCAATCCAAATCGAATGGCACCAGCATTATTCACCGCGAAAGTGAAACTCGATTCGTTTACATCTGGACCTAAAACAGGAACGCCCATTCGTCGGCATTCTTCCATGAAGAAAGAAACCTGTTTAATGTCATTCATGTTGTTACTCAATACAGACGCCATGTATTCTGCCGGATAATTTGCTTTCAAGTAAGCAGTTTGATAAGCGACCCATGCATAGCACGTAGAGTGAGACTTATTGAAGGCGTACGATGCAAATGCTTCCCAGTCCTTCCAGATTTTCTCCAACGTATCGGATTTATGTCCTTTGCCGCTTGCGCGTTCAATAAAGGTCGGTTTCATTTTATCAAGTACCTTTCGGTCCTTTTTACCCATCGCTTTACGCAAGGTATCCGCTTCACCTTTCGTGAAATCTGCTAACTTCTGTGACAGAAGCATTACTTGCTCCTGATAAACAGTAATTCCGTATGTTTCTTTTAAGTATTCCTCACAATCATCTAAATCGTAGATGATTTCTTCTTCACCATGTTTTCGTTTGCAGTAGGATGGAATGTACTCCATTGGACCAGGACGGTACAAGGCGTTCATCGCAATTAAATCCGCAAAAGCAGTCGGTTTTAATTCCTTTAAGTGTTTCTGCATTCCGGGGGACTCATATTGGAAAATCCCCACTGTTTCTCCTCGTTGAAATAAGGAATAGGTCAATTCGTCATCAATCGGAAATTCATCTGGGTCTAATTCAATGCCTTTATTTTCTTTGACCAAACGCACTGCATCCTTAATCAATGTCAAGGTTTTTAAACCCAAGAAGTCCATTTTCAATAAGCCTGCTGATTCAGCTACCGAGTTGTCGTATTGCGTACAAACCATGTCGGAGTCCTTGGCAGTTGCCACCGGAACGAAGTTCGTTAAATCATCCGGCGTAATAATCACACCACAGGCATGAATTCCGGTATTCCGAACGGATCCTTCAATCTCCGTTGCTTTCTGCAACACACGTCCTTGTAAATCAGAACCAGCAGCAATTCGGCGCAATTCTTTTGCATTCGCTACCGCTTCTTGATTCTTCAGTTTATCGATTAATTCTGTTTCCGAAAAAGAGAACAATTTCTTCAATGAAATATCCGGAATTAATTTCGCCAAGCGATCTGCTTCTGGCAAAGGTAAATTCATCACACGAGCTGTATCTCGAATAGCAGATTTTGCTGCCATCGTTCCATACGTAATGATTTGTGCTACCTGATTTGCGCCATATTTGTTAATGACATAATCGATAACGCGTCCTCGTCCCTCATCGTCGAAGTCAATATCGATATCCGGCATGGAAACACGGTCTGGATTCAAGAAACGCTCAAAGAGTAGATCGTACTTGATGGGGTCAACATTGGTGATCTGTATGCAATAAGCAACCGCAGATCCCGCTGCAGATCCACGTCCGGGCCCGACAGACACGTTCATTGCTCGAGCTGCATGACAAAAATCTTGAACAATTAAAAAGTAACCAGGATATCCCGTCTTTTCAATGGTCGCTAATTCAAAGTCAATGCGTTCTTGAATTTCCGGAGTAATTTCTTTGTATCGTTTTTTCGCTCCCTCGTACGTTAAGTGACGTAAAAAAGCATTTTCACCACGTTTTCCACCATCGACGGCATCTTCAGGTGAAATAAACTCTGTTGGAATGTCGAATGCTGGAAGTAGTACCTCACGAGCCAATGGATAAGGCTCACATTTCCCAATGATTTCTTCGACATTTAAAATTGCTTCGGGAAGGTCTGCGAAAAGGGAGACCATTTCTTCTGTGGACTTAAAATAATATTGGTCATTTTCTAAGCCATATCTGAATCCTCGTCCTTTACCTTTTGGAGTTTCTACTAATTCGTTGTCCTTCACACATAGCAAGACATCATGTGCCTGTGCATCCGTTTGATTCAGGTAATAGGTATTATTCGTCGCAACGATTTTCACCTCATGTTTGCGCGCCAATTGAACGAGTATTGGATTTACCCTTTCCTCCGTTTCCAATTGGTGTCGACTCAATTCGATGTAGAAATCATCCTTGAATTGTTCTTTCCACCAAAGCAAGGCATCTTCGGCTTGATTTTCACCAACATTGAGGATTAAATTTGGGATTTCACCATATAAATTTCCAGAAAGGACAATGATATCCTCTTTGTATTGTTCAATAACGGCTTTATCGATGCGCGGAACATAGTACATCCCTTTTGTGTAGGCAATCGATGCAAGTTTGATGATATTTTGATACCCGTTCTTATTTTTTGCCAATAAGACGACTTGGTATCCATTATCCTTCACACTTTTATCTTCTAAGTTTCGGCAGACATTGAATTCACATCCAATGATGGGAATAATTTCTTCTTTATCGAATGACTCTCCGTTTTCTTCGGCTAATTTTCGTTCCTCTCGTACTTTCGCATTGTAACCGCTTGCCGCTTTTTCAAAGTGAAAGGCAGCCATCATATTTCCAGTATCGGTTAATGCAACTGCTCGCTGTCCGTGCTTTGCGGCCATTTGAATCAATTGTCCAACTTCTGCTGTGGACTGCAAAATTGAATATTGCGTATGGTTATGTAAATGGGCGAATTTGACCCCCGATAATTTTTCAGTGGAAACAGGCGAAACAGGCGTTTGAACCACCTCTTTTTCCTTTTGTGCTTCTCTGAGTTTTGCACTTTCCGCTTTTAAGTTTACATGCTGTAATCCGATGGTTTGAATCTCTTCAGGATTCGCCGTTCGATATGATTCGAAATATCCAGGCTCTTGAAGGAGTTCCTCTAAGGTGTAATGCTCTTTGCGAACCAACTCCAAGAAACAACGCGTAGTTGATTCCACATCGGCAGTGGCATTGTGTGCTTCATTGAATCCAACATGAAACAGAAAATCGTGTAACTCCGTTAAGGTCGGAAGTTTAAATTTTCCACCTCGTCCACCAGGTAATTGACACAACTCCGCCGTTCGCTCGGTACAGGTATCCAAAATTGGAAGAGTCAACGGTGTTTCTTCATTGATTCGAACATATTCACATCCCATCACATTGATATCGAATCGCACGTTGTGTCCAACCACGAAATCAGCTTTTTCCAATGCTTTCTTGAAAAGAAACAAGACATCTCCAAGGTCCTCCCCTGCTAAACTTGCAAGTTCCGTTGAAATACCATGAATTTGCTCCGATTGAAAGGGAATGTTAAATCCATCGGGGCGGATCAAAAAGTCCTTTTGTTCAACCAAAGTCCCATCGGCCTCATGTAATTGCCAAGCCAACTGAACAACACGTGGCCAGTTGGACGTATCCGTGATCGGAGCGTTATAATTTCGTGGTAATCCAGTGGTTTCGGTATCAAAAATCAGGTACATGTGCGGTCTAAAAAAGGAACTTTAAAGTTAGGGATTTGTCTGGCAAGTTTCCGCCATTGTTGAAAACTATTCTTATTCGTTTTTGACTACCTTTATGTAAAATTGAATCATGCGTCTCCTCCTTCCCCTTGTCTTATTATTTTTCCATTTCAACAGTTTTGCGCAATTCAAAGAATCCGACTATCATTGCCGCAGAGACTCTGTTATTCATCAAACTTCTTACGGCAGTGTGTACATCACGAGGGACCATCAGTGTGAATTTTATGATTGGCTTTGTCCGGAACCAAAAGAATGGATGAACTCAAACGAAATCATTAAAAATTTCCCAGAATTAAAGGATGCTTGTTCACCAAATAAATCAATTGGAAGCATTCCTCGTTATTGGAATTCCCTTTATGAATATAACGGTCAATATTATGTTTATGGTCCCAGTGATTGGATGTCCAATCGGCCTGAATTTATTTCAGACTCTTTTCTCATTGAAATCGCCTCCGATTTCTCCTACTTTTCAATTAAAAAACAAGCATTAATCAATTCTCATGAACTTCATCTCACCTTTGAATTATTTAGTGAAGAAGCACAATTGCGCATTCGCCTGTTGAGTTATCCAAAAGGAGCTGCATTGTGGGAGTATACCATTCAAAGTGAATCTTGGTATGAATTAAAAGTGTCGAGTGACTTTGTTCGGAACTATGACATGATGAACAATGATTGCGTCAATCAAAAGTGTTTTCAAGAATTTCATTTTGACCAAACCGATTTGAGTCGCTTGAAGTTTATGGATTAAAGACCAAGTTGCTTTTCCCAATGATCATTGAGTAGCACCACTAGTTTTCGCGCCATGTTGTTGTGGAAGCGTTTCGTTCGGTATCCACCAATCCAATTGATTCCTCGGATGGCATTCGTGACAAGGATTTCATCTGCCGCCAAAACATTCTGAGGTAAGATTGCACATTCATACACTTTGATTCCATTCGCCAATGCGATGTTGATGATTTGCATGCGCATGGTTCCTGCCAAACACCCTTCCTCAAGTCCTGGTGTGTACAAGACGCCATTACTCACGATGAAAATATTACAGCAAGATGTTTCCAAAATATTCCCGCGCTCATTAATGAGGAACACATCGTCTAGTCCTTTGTCCTTCGCGGACAATGCCGCCATGACATACGTTAGGCCTGACTTGGTTTTGTAATTTGATAAAAAGTTCTTTTGCAACTTGATGTCCTGATAAATATCAACTTCGAGTCCTTTTGCGTTTAACTCAAAATGATTAACATCATACGGATAAACCTCAATGTAAAAAGTACATTCGTTGGATTCTGGTAAATACGCACCACCCGAGACACGATCTAAAGATAGTCGACAACGTCCTCCTTCAAGAATTCCTGAGCGCTGACAGAGTTCAAGGACTTTTGATTCGAAAAATTCGGTCGTGTAATACGAAGGGGTTCTCATCTTAATAACCTTTGCACCGTCCAACATTCGTTTCACATGATTTTCCATGTTCAATGGTTTCCCATTGATTAATCGGATACTTTCGAATACCCCATCTCCATACAAATGTCCACGATTTCCAGGATGGATTGTTGGAGCATCGTTGGACAAAATTGTCCCATTGTTATTGATGTAAAGCAAAGCCATAGCGTCTCAGTCGCGGATTAGTGAAACAAATGTACAAATTGCATTCCTTTTTGCGGGTCCAACATCAGGACAAATAAAATCCCGAAAATTGCCCCTCCAAGGTGAGCATCGTGTGCTATTCCCGTATTTCCTTTTTTCAATGAAAAATATTCAAACAGCAAATAAAGTGGACCGAAAATATAGGCTGGAATGGGAATGGGAATAAACATCAAGGAAAGTGACAAGGTTGGATTCCATAGAATCACGGCGAATAAAACGGCAGAAACAGCTCCAGATGCACCAAGACTTCGGTAACCCGGCTGATCTTGGTGTTTGATCATTGGGAAAAACGTTGCTGCGATCATTCCAGCGAAATACAAGACACAGAAGTAAATGATTCCAGCGTTGCCATAAAGATTCATCCACTCCAGATAAAGGTATTCCCCCATGAAATACAAGGTCATCATATTGAAAGCAAGATGAGGAAAATCTGCATGGATGAACGCGTGAGTAATGAAACGATGATACTCCTGTTGGTGTTTTATTCGATACGGAATAAACAACATTCGTTCTTTTATGGCTTCATTTTTATCGGACCAAAGTGAAATAATAATTGTTGCAACAAGAATAATTAATAACATAAGTGAATTTCAGTGAATTGTTTTACCTTTCAACAAGTTATCGAAGTTAATGATAATCTGTTTAGTCATGAAAGTATACTGTTTGATTTTCATTTTCCTAACTCTTTTTTCGTGCAGTGAAAAGGAGACTGTCAGTAAAAAACCCTTTTTGCTTGATGGAAAAATTAGTGTTCCAGAGAAAATGCAACGAATTTTGACTACTGAATACCTGACTCATTTGCACATCGATTCATCGCTTCAAAAAGGAATCCGTCAATTTTATGCCACACGTCGTTACTATTCTGTTTTGACAGCGGATTCCGAGTTTTCCGAGCGTGGAGAAGCCTTAAAAAAATCACTCGATCGTTGTATTCGCTTTGGAATTCCAGCAACGAGGCTTGTTGCCATTAACCCCAAACTACATTCTCTGGAAAAAGAAGTGATTTTAATGAGCAATTTAGCGATTGTCCAACACGATTTAACGCATGGATTTATCGATTTTGAACAGCAAAAATTACGTCCAAAAAAATTGGATTTTAGCGGACTAAATCGCTTGTGGAGTCAAAGTAAGGTTCGTGAATTTGACAGTGTGATTTTGGCGCAGGGTCCAGCAGACACCAATTACCGCTTCATGGCGCAACATTTTTTTCATTTTTGTGATACCGCATTTTTGGACGCAGAAACGTTCACAATGGTAACTGAAAAAGAGAATAGCGAAACCGCATTTTCAGGAATGAGGACCGCTTTAGTTTCCAAAAAATACATTTCCGAACAAGCCGATAGTTTAGCCATTCGAGAGGCTCTGCGACAATTTCAAAAAAACAACGGACTCACATCCGATGGGAAAATTGGAGAAGCGACAGTAAAAGCACTTTCTGAAAGTTCACTCGCTCGAAGTTTACGCGGCGCCATTGCCCTTGATCGCTTGCGACAGCGAAAGGATACGTTGGAGAAGTACATTCGCATCAACATCCCTTCTTTTGAACTTTTTTATTTCGCGAATGATAGTTTAAAAAGTCACCACCGCATCATTGTGGGTAAAGTAACAAATCAAACACCGACTTTACAATCAACGATTAACCGTATTATTTGCTATCCTTTCTGGAAAGTACCTTCCTCGATTGCACGGAAGGAAGTTCTTCCAGCCTTGAAAGCAAATCGCAACTATTTAGCAAGAAATCAAATGAAGATTTTCAAGGCTAAAGAAGTGGAAGTAAATCCGGATAGAATTAATTGGAAGAAAATCAAGGCAAATACATTTCCATACACCGTTATTCAACAACCAGGATCAGACAATAGCCTAGGAATCATCAAATTTGAATTCCCTAATCCGTATAGCGTTTACGTACACGACACTCCTTCCAAAGGCTTATTTAACCAAAGCTACCGAAGTTACTCTCACGGATGTATGCGCTGTGAACGTCCGGTTGAATTGGCTAAAGTCATGCTGCAATACGATAGCCTGGGTAAAAAGTCGAATCCGATTACAGAAGATTCTTTAGACAGTCTTTTGGCCCTACAAACGAATCATCCATTGCGCTTATTGAGTCCTGTTCCGATTTTTGTCGAATACCAAACGGTAGTCGCAGACCGACAAGGGATTTATTTTCATCACGACCTTTATTCACGAGAAACAAGCTTGGTGAAAATCCTCTTGAACGGCAAATAATTCCTAACTTTGTCAAAAAAAGTTATGATCGTTTCTCCATCTGTTTTATCGTGTGATTTTGGTAACATTCAACGCGACACTGAAATGCTGGATCAGTCTCAAGCTGATTGGTTACATATTGATGTCATGGATGGTGTTTTCGTTCCAAACATTTCCTTTGGTTTTCCGGTTCTCGAAGCCATTCGCAAGCACACCAAAAAAACCTTGGATGTTCACATCATGATTGAAAATCCAGATGATTTCTTGGAGCAATTTCAGAAATCAGGAACGGATATTCTTACTGTACATTACGAAGCGTGTCGTCATTTGCACCGCACGATTTCTCGCATCAAAGAATTGGGAATGAAAGCAGGTGTTGCTCTAAATCCTCACACGCCCGTTCATGTGTTGGAAGAAATTGCTGCGGATTTAGATTTAGTGTTGATTATGTCTGTGAATCCAGGATTCGGTGGACAAAAATTCATACACGCCAGTGTGGACAAAGTTCGTTCCTTAGTAGAGTTAAAAATGCGTAAAAACGCATCCTTTATCATTGAAGTAGATGGTGGAGTGAATATGGAAACGGGAAGATTATTAGCTGAAGCTGGAGCTGATGCATTAGTTGCTGGAAGTTTTGTGTTTAATTCGGCATCTCCACAAGAAACGATTTCAAATTTGAAATCCCTCTAAAGCGTAACAATAAACGGTTTTCAACGTTAACTCACTCGGTATGAAATTCGTTTCACTTTTCTTTTTTTTGGTTCTTGCTCAATTGTCCTTCACCCAAAGTGAATTGCAACAGAAAGAAGCACGCTTAAATGAAAGTTTATTGAAACTTCGCAGCGCCAAAACGGACGAAGAAATGGACCGTCTGAATATCGTTTTCAAAAAAGAAATGGAAGCATTTTTAAAATCCGACGGAGCTTTCGATTACCCATTCACACTTTTAAAAACCATTGCTGTTTTGGACAGTGAAGACGAGCTGGTTCGCATCATCAATTGGAATATAGAATACACGGACTTTTCCTATAGCTATGGTGGATTTGTTCTGAAAAAAGAGGAAGGAAAAGAAAAAGTTACCGTCACCGAATTAATCGATAAACTTGATCCATACGCGCCAAAACCAGAAGGAATCATTGACGCTAAAAATTGGTATGGAGCACTTTATTATAAAATCATCCCATTTGGACATCACGGAAAAACGGAATACCTACTCATCGGTTGGGACGGTGGAACAACGGGAAGCAACTTCAAATTAATGGATGTCCTTACGTTTTCTGGAAATACACCAAAATTTGGGAGTCCGGTTTTTAAAGCGAATCGAACGACCTTGAAACGCGTTGTTTATGAATATTCGAATCTTTCGAATATGAGCATGCGATTTGACCCGAAGAACGGGCGCGTCGTTTTTGACCATTTATCGCCTGAGTCACCTGTCTTAGAAGGTGTTTACTCATACTATATTCCGGACATGAGTTATGATTGTTACCGTTATGATTACGACGCAGAAAACTGGGTGCTGCAAGAGGATGTCATCATGACGAATCCGGATGACAAAAATGTGGAGAAATCCTTTTACTCATTGAATTCACGTACTGGAAAAGTAGAAAAAAACCGAATGAATGCCGATTGGATTAGTCCAAAGGACGAAGGTGTAGAAAACAACGGAACACATGTCGCTCGAACAGAAAATACACCAGAGGACCAAATGACAACGGAAGATCTTCGTCTTCCCAAAGTTCGTCTCTTCAGTAGAAGACACAAGAACCCTGAAATGATGCCGGTTGGTCGCGGTAAAAAAAATAAAAAAACTACCAACTAATGCAATTAGGAAGAATCAATCAACTAACGATAAAGCGTTTTGCTCCTCCGGGTGCTTACCTAATCGATTTACAAGACAACGAAGTTTTGTTGCCCAATAAATACATCCTACCTGAACACGAAGAAGGAAGTGTGGTGGATGTTTTTGTTATGAAAGATTCCGAGAACCGAATTGTATGCACAACGGAAGTGCCTCTAATTCTTTTAGGTGAGTGTCGTTACTTGGAAGTCATTCATGTTAATCCATACGGAGCATTCGTTGATTGGGGATTAGACAAAGACTTACTTGTTCCGTTTAGCGAACAATTGCATCGTTTGGAACAAGAAGAAAAATACTTATTTACCTTACGATACGACTTCGAAACAGATCGTCTTTTCGGAAGTATGAAGGTGCGTAAAGTGTTGGATTTATGCGAGGATCAAGAAATGGTTGGTCAAGCAGTTGATTTATTAATTTGCGAAGAAGGTAAACTTGGACGCAATGTTATTGTCAACAATCGTTACGAAGGACTCATCTTCAAAAATCAACAGTCAAAAATCCTCGAACGTGGACAAGAAATGAAAGGGTATGTAAGCGTCGTACGTCCAGATGGAAAACTAGACATCCGTTTAGAACCGATTACTTTTGAAAAATACGACGAAGCATCTCAATTTATCCTGGATGAATTAACCAAAGTTAAAGTTCTTCCACTAAGTGATCGTTCGTCTCCAGAGGAAATTCGCGAACAATTAGGAATGAGTAAAAAGACCTTCAAACAAGCAATTGGCAAATTATACCGATGGAAAAAAATCACGATAAAAGATGATTCTATCGAGCTGAATGGCTAATTAAGCGCCATCTCCATCCAATAAGTTACCGAGTCCGCCAAGGATACTTCCCTCCTCTTTACGTGGACCAACTCCATAGGCTAAAATACGCGAAGCAAGTCGAGAAATTGGTAAGGTTTGCAACCACACTTCACCTGGACCTTTTAACGTCGCAAAGAACATTCCTTCGCCACCGAATAGGGTATTTTTGACGCCTCCAATAAATTGAATGTCGTAATCAACATCTTGTGTATACGCAACAATACAACCGGTATCCACACGTAAAACTTCACCTGGATTCAATGTTCTTTTCATGACATGTCCACCAGCGTGACAGAATGCCATTCCGTCCCCTTCTAATTTTTGCATGATAAATCCTTCACCACCAAAAAGACCCGTGCCTAATTTCTTTTGAAATTCAATTCCAATCGCCACGCCTTTTGCTGCGCACAAAAATGCGTCCTTTTGACAAATGATTTTTCCTTGGTATTGTGCTAAATCGAGTGGAATTATTTTTCCTGGATAAGGAGATGCGAAGGCAACTTTTGCTTTGTGATTGCCATGATGTGTAAATGCAGTCATGAAAAGACTTTCACCGGTTAAAAGCCGTTTTCCCGCGTTCAACAATTTACCCATGAATCCTTTTTGTTGAGCAGAACCATCGCCGAAAATCGTTTCCATTTGGATTCCATCATCCATGTACATAAAAGCACCAGCCTCCGCAATGGCAGTTTCCTGCGGATCTAGTTCAATTTCAACATACTGCATTTCCTCTCCGTGAATGTAAAAGTCAATTTCGTGATTTGTTTTCATGATTATTTTTTTATCAAAATTAATGGGAATCCGCCAAAGAAAAATGAAAATAAAAAAATGTTTTGTGGATAACAATAATGTTTACTTTTATGGTACTAGCAACTACCACATGGAGGACTTTCAAGATCAACAAGGAGCATTGGATAAGGAATTGGAGCGATTCATTGAACTGCTTCATGAATTATTGCCGAAATACCACGGTTTATTAAAAAAAGATCAATTAGATCAAAAAGAACTGGTACGACTTGGAGAAATTGAAACGTATTTGCTGAGTCTCAACTCGAAAATCATGAAAATCAAAGGAGAGCTTGAGCAAAATCTATTTGGCAAATCTCTTGACACGTATTACAAGTTAAAAAATCAAGCCATAGAAGGAAATCCACAATCGCGCTTAAAAATGGAGAAGATGCGCGATGCTTTTTCTGAGGCCTTGCAGGCAGGTGATATTATCAATTTGAACTAGTTTGTTCGAAATCTGTCTATTCCATCAATCTTTTCTATTTTTGCAGCGATGAATACAGCTAAAAGAATTGCCGTTATTGGTGGGGGAAGTTGGGCAACTGCCATTGTGAAATTGCTATGCAATACGCAAGAAAAAGTGAATTGGTGGATGAGAAGCGAAGAATCCGTTTCTCATGTCCTTCATTACCGACACAATCCAAAATACTTACAATCCGTTGAATTCGATCTTGCTAGATTGGAGATTTCCACTGATTTATGTCGCATGGTTGAAACTGCCGATGTAGTGATTATTGCTACACCCTCCGCTTTTCTAACCGAAACATTTGCCTCCATTCCGGATGATTTATTCAAAGGAAAAACCGTCTTTTCAGCCGTTAAAGGAATCATTCCAGAGTTCAATGCAATTCCTGCTCGTTTTATTCACAAAACGTTAGGTACGCCTTATGATCAAATTGGTATCATTTGTGGTCCTTGTCACGCAGAAGAAGTTGCACTTGAACGTTTGTCTTATTTGACCATTGCCTGTAGTGATCAATCACTTGCTGAACATATGGCAGATGCACTAGCTTGCCGTTATATTAAAACAACGATTTCTGATGACTTATTCGGCACGGAAATTTCAGCCGTGTTAAAAAATGTATATGCGCTAGCTGCAGGTATTTGTCACGGTATCGGTTATGGAGATAATTTCCAAGCTGTATTAATTTCAAACGCTATACAAGAAATCGAACGTTTCATCGATGTGGTGAGTCCTGTTCATAGAGATACAAAGTCGAGCGCCTACCTAGGTGATTTGCTCGTAACTGCATATTCCAATTTCTCGCGAAACCGAACATTTGGATTTATGATTGGGAAAGGCTATTCAGTTAAATCCGCTCAACTGGAAATGAATATGATTGCAGAAGGATATTATGCGACAAATAGTTTGACGGAAATCAACAAGAAATTTGAAGTTGACATGCCAATCTTACATGCTGTTTATCGCATATTGTATGGAGGGATTTCTCCTGTTATCGAAATGAAACTACTCGCTGAAAAATTATCTTAAATTCGACCCAATGCTTGTTTTTAAATTTGGTGGAGCATCCGTAAAAGATGCAGAGGCAATTCGAAATGTCGCATCCATTTTATCACTTTATCCCGGAAAAAAACTCACTGTTGTAGTTTCTGCTATGGGGAAATCTACGAATAAGTTAGAGGAAATCGTGATGGCTTTGGAAACAAAAAACCACAAGTTATTTGTTGGGTTAGTCGATGAACTTGAAGCCTTCCACATGGACATCATGGCGGCATTATTTCCGGAAAAACATTTTAGAATCTACCAAACAATCGAAGAAGTATTCGAATCGTTGAAGGCTCGTTTTGAGTTGGTTTTTTCTGAAAACAGTAGCTTTGAATACGATCAAATTGTTTCCCTTGGAGAAGTTTTATCCTCTCAAATTGTGAGTGCTTTTCTCCTAGAACAAGATTTTTCAGTGCAATGGATGGACGCGCGAAAATTGATTCGTACCGATCATACCTACCAAGAAGGAAAAGTTGATTGGAAAAAAACGGAGCAACTCATTCAAGAGCGTATGATTCCAGCGTTTCAGGATGCGGACATTTTGCTCACTCAAGGATTTATCGGTCATACAACAGAGGGATTCACGACGACATTAGGAAGAGAAGGATCGGACTACACCGCTGGTATTTTAGCCTATTGTGGTCAAGCGGAAAGTGTGACCATTTGGAAGGATGTTCCTGGAATGTTGAATGCTGATCCAAAATACTTTGCGAACACGAAAAAACTAGACGCTATTTCCTTTAAGGAAGCGATTGAACTCTCGTACTATGGAGCAAGTGTCATCCATCCGAAAACGATCCAGCCCTTGCAAAACCGCAATATCCCACTTTATGTAAAATCTTTTTTGGATCCAAAAGCAGATGGAACAGCCATTCAGTCCTCATCTAGTAAAGACCATTTAATTCCTTCGTACATTTTCAAATTTGATCAAGCCTTGTATTCATTTACACCAAAAGATTTTTCCTTCATCGTGGAAGAAAATCTAAGTGTCATCTTTGGGGAATTATCCGCTTTGAACATCAAGATAAACCTCATGCAGAATTCAGCTTTGAGTTTTTCGATTTTAGTGGATCAAAAAAAACTAAAAAGAGATGAATTTCTTGCGCTATTTCAGTCTGACTATGAAGTGAAATACAATGAAAATTTATCTTTAGTGACTATTCGCCATTACGACGATCATACGATTGAGCAAGTCACACAGGACAAGGAAATTATTCTCCAACAGCGCACGCGACATACCGCTCGATTTGTGCTTAAATAATCTACGAATACCATAAAAGTGGTATTTCAATTGAGCGCAAATGAATGTAATTTTGGCGCATGTTGAACACATTGGATCATATTGAATTACAGCGCGTAGTAGAAATTGTTTCTGTAGACAACTCCCCGATTTCATCGAAGTTAACAGAAATGGGGTTAGTTGCAGGACAATTGATCACTACACTCTTTAGAGCGCCCTTCGGTGATCCTATTGCCATTGAGCTAAATGGAACCGTTCTTTCATTACGCTTAGAAGAAGCGCAATTTATTGAGGTGAAAGCGTAATGCTTTGACTCAAAATTAATAAGTTTGCAAACCATGAAAATTGCGTTACTCGGCAATCCGAATACGGGCAAAAGCTCCGTATTTAATCTCTTGACAGGTTTGCGTCAACAGGTAGGGAATTTTGCCGGAGTTACTGTCGATAAACGAAGTGGATTTATCCAATTAGATCAAGTTCAACACGAGCTGATCGATTTCCCTGGAACATATAGCATTTATCCGAGATCCAAAGAAGAATCGGTTGTCTTTGATGTTCTCTCCGACCCGAAACATTCGCAACATCCCGATCAGATTGTTTTTGTTGCAGATGCCAGTAATTTACAGCGGAACTTACTCTTCTTTTCTCAAGTTTACGATTTGGGCATACCATGTATTTTGGTTTTGAATATGTGGGATCTTGCACAGAGAAAAGGAATTGTCATTGCGATAGAAGAATTAGGAAAGATGTTTCCTGGTGTGCCTATTATTCAATCCAATGCACGCATAGGACTTGGGAAGGACCGAATTCTGAAAGCATTGACCAACGAACGTCAAACGGAGTTAAGTCAAGAGAAATTCCTCGAATCCTCAGCGCTATGTTCCATCGACGATGTTCAGTGTCAAAAATTAGAAGCTGAACAACGCCTGCGAAAAATCAAAGAGTCCTTGCAGCATGTTGTACAAACAAAAACGCCAGAAGGTGATAGTATTTCGCGGAAAATTGACCGTGTTTTAGTTCATCCCATTTTTGGATACGTGATTTTCGCATTCGTTTTATTGACCATTTTTCAATTTATTTTTACGTTTGCCAACGCTCCAATGAATTGGATCGACTCCCTATTCTCACACTTTTCCTCGTGGAGTAGCGAAGCCATTCAACCGGGACTTGTGAACGATTTAATTTCACAAGGAATCATTCCGGGGATAGGCGGAGTGGTTGTGTTTGTCCCACAAATTGCCATGCTTTTCTTTTTCATTTCGATTTTAGAAGAAAGTGGGTATCTGTCTCGCGTGGTATTTATCATGGATCGACTCATGCGTCCTTTTGGACTCAATGGAAAAAGTGTAGTCCCGCTGATGTCAAGTGTAGCCTGTGCCATTCCTGGAATCATGGCAACACGAACGATTTCCAATTGGAAGGAACGACTTATTACGATTTTAGTCGCTCCGTTCATGAGTTGCAGTGCGCGTATTCCAGTTTACACCTTGTTGATTTCCTTGGTGATTCCCAAAACATTTGTTTTTGGTTTCATTAACTTACAGGGAATCGTCCTATTTGGATTGTACAGTTTAGGGATTGTTTTTGCGTTGTTTGTTTCCTTGCTTTTAAAGTTGATGATCAAGCAAAAAGAAAAAGGATTTCTTCTTTTAGAATTACCAGATTACAAGAATCCACGTTGGGGAAATGTGCTCATTAACGTGCTTGAAAAAGTGAAAATATTTATCCTTGATGCCGGTAAAATCATTTTAGCGATTTCCATCATACTTTGGTTCCTTGCTAGCTTTGGTCCAAACATGAAAGAATCTATGCATGGATTGAGCAAAACAAGGGTTTATCAGTCTATGACGGTAAAAGAACAAACAAAAGCGATGGACGCATGTAAACTTTCCAATTCCTACATTGGGATTCTTGGAAAAGGCATGGAACCGGTGATCGCGCCGTTAGGATACGATTGGAAAATTGGTATTTCATTGATTACTTCGTTTGCAGCTAGGGAAGTATTTGTTGGTTCTTTAGCGACAATTTATGCCGTTCAGGACGAAAGTGATGAACAAACCTTACTCATTGATCGAATGCGCAACGAAGTGAAAGCAGATGGGACACCTGTCTTCACCTTGGCAAGTGGTGTTTCATTGATGGTTTTCTATGTGTTTGCCATGCAATGTATGGCAACAATGGCCGTTGTAAAACGCGAAACAAATTCTTGGAAATGGCCAATCATCCAATTGGTTTTCATGGGATTATTAGCGTACTTTTCAGCTTGGCTTTGCTTTATTCTCCTCTCTTAATTCACGGATAAATCGTATATTCGTTTAGATATGCAGACAATCATCATTCTTTTGGCTCTTGGACTTTCCGTATACTATATTGTTAGTAGGATATGGAATCAGTTTTCCAAAAAGAGCGCTAGCTGTGAGGGATGTGCATTAAATCAATTACCGAAGAAAGAGCAACACAACCATGGGGAACATTCAGCTTTATAAGTACAATGCTACTTTTTACTCTGTTAAACAGGAGTCATCTTCGTATTTCGCTGATGAGTTTTTAGAATCCGAACTCGACAGTGACCATGTGGCATGGTTAAACTTTCACGGTATCGAGGATACAGAATCTATTGAACAATTATGTCATAAACTCGGGATTGATAAATTAACCATCGAGAGCATACACAAACAAGTGCGTAGACCAAAAGTTGAGGAATATAGTAAGTATATGTCCTTCCATGTGATGTCTGCCTTACCCAAAGAACTTGGGAATCCATTTCTACATCAGGATCAAATTTCGTTTTTAATGGGCGAAAATTACTTGATTTCTTTCCAGGACAAACCTTCTGATCACTTCCCAGATGTACGTGACCGCATCGAAAAAGGTAGAGGAAAAATTCGTGCAAAAGGCTCCGATTTTCTCATGTTTCGCATGTTAGAAGCAATCATTGATAATTACTTCGAAGTTTTAGAGGAAATTTCTAGTCAGATTGAAGCTATTGATACACAGCTTCACCTTACTCAGGATAAGTCCATTTTAGCCAGTATAGAATTGGAAAAACGAAAACTGATTGAGCTGCGTAAGATTGCTCAACCCATGCGTGATGTCACCAATCAATTAGAAAATAGCGAGAGTCCATTTATTCAGAGCAGTAATCGTCATTACTTTCGAAGTTTACGTTCCTCTTGCATGAGTGTTCTCGAAGAAATTGATGCCAATAAACAAATTTTGGAGGGAATGGCAAATTTATATTACGCCGCCCAAGGTCAACGTATGAATGAAATCATGCGTGTTTTAACGGTGGTTAGTTCCATCTTTATTCCTTTGACATTTATTGTAGGTGTTTACGGAATGAATTTCGAACACATGCCAGAGTTAAAGTATACGTATGGATACTATTCGGTAATTGCTTTTATGTTCGCGTTAGCCATCGGACTTGTCGCTCTTTTTATAAAGCGAGGGTGGATTAAGAAATAAGGTTTTAAGGCAGAAATCAACCTGAGTATCTCAAAATAAAAATCTGTTAACATTTAGTTAAATAAAAATCGGACGATTGAATCCTCCGTAAGTTTGATTCATAAAATTAATTGACTATGAAAAAACTATTTTTATCCTTTGGGATTATGTTCATCGCAGTTTTGGGAATGAACACCGTGAATGCACAAATTGAGAAAGGTGCTAAAATCGAATTCAGTAAAGAAACGCATGACTATGGTAACATCAAATACGGTGGAGAACCATATTGCAATTTCGAATTCAAAAATACAGGAGACGAGCCATTAATCATTTCGAACGCGAAAGGATCTTGTGGATGTACTGTTCCTGAGTGGCCGAAAGACCCAATTGCACCAGGAGCGAAAGGTGTTATTCGTGTGAAATACGATACAAACCGTCCAGGTCCAATCAACAAAAATGTAACCATCACTTCAAACGCTATTAACGAGCCAAACAAAGTGATTCGTATTAAAGGTGAGGTTGGTCCAGCTCCAGAAGTTGGAACTCCAGTTAACAACGCTGGTGCACCAATCAACAACTAAGATAATCCTCTTATCAAAATGAAAAAGCCGATCAATTGATCGGCTTTTTTTATGTGCTTTAAATTAGTTTGAATTAAATTTCATTGAAACTAGCAACAGTGTTTTTCCACGTAGCGTTCGTGCCTGGTCGTACTAATTGAATCGTTTGATACCCCATTCCATCAGCAGCTTCTAACTCTTCTTGGATATCAGATAAGAATAAAATTTGCTGCGGTTCTAAATCTAGGATTTCTGCAATTGCCTTATACGTTTCTGGATCACGTTTCGCACCAGTCTTTGTATCAAAGTAATTCGAGAGGTGTTTACTCAAGTCCCCAAAGCAGCTATATTGAAACAATAACATTTGTGCATGAATGGATCCGGAAGAAAATATACCGATTTTTAATCCATTCGCTCTCCATTTATTGAAACATGTTGGAACATCGTCGTAGACGTGTCCTTTAATATCACCGTCCTCGTATGCTTTTTTCCACACAAATCCCTGTAAGGTTTTAAGCGGTGTAACTTTTCTATCCTCTCGACTCCATTGGTCAAGATATGCAATGACTTCTTCTGTTGTTGTAATGCTTTTACCTTCTTCTTCTTTCACTAGTTTTATCACTTGGGAAAAAGATTCCTTTACTTCACTTACTTGTGCCATTTTGGGCAACTCTTGGATGTGTTCTCTGAAATAGGGAAACAACTCATCGACAACGAAAGAAATGGAGGACGTAGTTCCTTCGATGTCACTTAAAATATATTTAATTTGATTATCCACGTGTTGGGAAATTAAAGGCTAAAAATTCATTTTCTTTTCCTGATTCGGTATAATGCGGCACCCAACCAGACATATCGATAAAAATTCGAATGGCTTTTACAAAAGGATTTGTTTCACCTGCATCGAACCAATGTTTTGTTCCAGCGGGAACGGATATTAAATCACCCCGTTCACAGAGCAAATTGAAGACATCCTCATTTTCCAAGTGAAACCAAAACAATCCTTGTCCATCTACAAAAAAACGAATTTCATCTTCTGAATGTGTATGTTCAGCCAAAAATTTGTTGCGAATTGCTTCATAATTTTCTGTCAAGGAATTGATGGAGATTACATCCGCTGTTTCATAGCCGCCATTTTTCATAAATGGATCTAAATCTTCTGCGTATGCCGCTAGAATCTCTTGCGTGCTGGCTGTATCGTCAAAGTGGACGTCACACGACCATTGGTCAAAGAAAATACCTCTTTGATTCATGAAGGTCCTAATTTCTTGAGGATCCGTCAATTGTAGGTCTTGATTTGGGATAGATAAAATAGCCATCAGATTTTTTCTAATTCACATTCACAAAGATAATCCAAGGATTCCAAATGTCTCTTCGCAGCGAAAAGATTTTCTCCCCATGCATAGGTTCCATGTTGTCGAATCAGAAAACAATGCTGTTGAATATCTGCTTTTCGTTCTGGAAGTACCTTCTCGAAATAGCCCATATCTTGAGCATTTTCAAAAATGGGGATTTCAAGGCGGCACTCGTGTGTTTTCACGCCGGCGAATCCTTTTTGAAGTTCATAGTTTTCGACAGCAAAAAACCCATCATTTTTCATCGAGATCAACACTGGATTTTTTGAATGACTATGCAAAATAACTTGAGCCTCGGGAAATAGTCGATAAATCAGAACGTGAATCATGGTTTCATCGGAAGGTTTAACGCCCTCAAACGGCGCCTGAACGATTCCATTCGCATCAATGGGAATAAAATCATCTGCACTAAACGTGGATTTATCCACACCAGATCGCGACACCCAAATTTGACCATTCTCCTTAAACGAATAATTAGTGGAGGTTGCAGGTGACCATCCTTTTTGGTGGTAAGCTCGAATTGTTTCCGCTAAGCTAACTTTCATTTGACTGATCTTATATAAACGAAGAAAAACGCACCAAGCGATGCGTTTTTCTTCGTTTGTTGTTTGTTATCATTATTTCGCCAATAGTTCTTTTACCAAGGAAGCTATTAATTTTCCATCAGCTTTACCAGCCAATTTTCCACTGAGAAGTCCCATTACTTTCCCCATGTCTTGAGGTCCGCTTGCGCCAACTGTTTCAATTGCTGCAGCAACTTCTGCTTTCACCTCTTCCTCATCCATCATTTTTGGCAAGTATGCCTCAATAATTTTTGCTTGAAAAAGTTCGTCATCTGCCAAATCTTGACGATTTTGGGCAATGTATAACTCATAGGTTTCCATTCGTTGCTTGTGCAACTTCATGCAAATTTTGATACCCGCTTCATCACTTACCTCCCCATTACCAGAAGTAGCTTCAAGTAAAAGTTTGGATTTAATATCTCTCAAAGCAGCTAACTTTTCTTTTTCTCTAGCCAGCATTGCTTTTTTGATATCCTCGTTAATCAGTTCAGTAAATCCCATTAGTCTACGTTATCGTGTAAGAAATTATTCGTTCTTAATCCAACTCTACCATCCTCATCTTGAGATAAACCGAAGCGTGAGAAACGTTCTTCCGCACTTGGTGTTGATTGTTGAATACTGATGTTTCGACGAACAAAAGCAGGCTCATTTTCAAATTCAACGATGCCCTCAGCTTTTTTCAATTTCGCTGTATATTCTTGGATACGAGAAACACGTTCTTGAGCTTTGCGTTGTTGTTCTTCTGGAGAAAGGATACGTTTTGCAGGTTCAATGCTCATTCGTTCCTCTGCGTCATCCTCAAGCATATGGCGAACAATTGTTTCAGGCTCTCTCACTTCGGATACAGAATGAATCGGAGCTTGGTAAACCACTTCCTCTTCGATTGCAGATGAACTAGCGTCCATTACATCCCAAGTAAAGTTGTTGTCCTCAAAGCTGTCTACAGATGATTCCACATCAAAAGCAGGCATTTCCGCAACTGAATTCAACTCTTCATTCAAATGGTAAGAAAAGTTTTCACTTACTGTTGGTTCGTCCAATTCAAAACGAGTTGTTTCCACAATTGGAGTTTCCACTGTGTTTACAGGAGTTGGCTCAGGCATTGCGATTGGTGCTTGGCTTACAAACGATTCATCTGCTTTCAAGAATGGCTCTTGACTTATTTCACTCTGGATCGTTGTGTGTTGTACAGGAGATTCTAATGGGCTAACAATCTCTTTTCTGTTCTCATCCTCCAGCGCGACGATCTTGCGCTCTGGAGCTCTCTCAAAACCCGTTATTGGGGAGGAAGAGAATCCTGTTGCGATTAATGTAATGCATAGTTTATCACCTAAAGTGGAATCATAACCATGTCCCCAAATCACATCTGCAGTAGCACCTGCAGCGTCTTGAATATAGTCAGTGATTTCCGTGATTTCGTCCATCATCACTTCTTTATCTCCGTAAGTAATGTTCAATAAAACATAACTTGCACCATTGATGTCGTTGTCATTCAATAACGGTGAAGTCAAGGCTTCTTTCACTGCAACAATTGCACGGTCTTCACCTTCAGCGATAGCACTTCCCATGATTGCTTGTCCACTGTTACGAAGAACAGTGTTTACATCATTGAAGTCAACATTGATTGTTCCAGTTACCGAAATTACTTCCGCAATTCCTTTCGCTGCTACTGTCAACACGTTATCTGCGTGAGAGAAAGCACTTGATAGGGACATGTTTTTACCGAATTCACGTAAACGCTCGTTGTTAATAATCAACAAAGTATCTACGTTCTGACGCATTTTGTCTAAACCTTCTTCCGCTTGTTGGCGGCGTTTTCTTCCTTCAAAATTAAAAGGAACCGTTACGATACCAACCGTTAAAATCCCAAGATCCTTCGCTACTTGAGCAATCACTGGTGCAGCACCCGTTCCGGTACCTCCACCCATTCCTGCTGTAACAAACACCATTTTCGTGTTTTTAGAAAGGATTTCGCGAATTTCTTCGATGTTTTCGATAGCTGCATTCATTCCCATTTCAGGAATCATTCCAGCGCCTCTACCTTCCGTTAAAGTTGGACCCAACTGAATTTTGTGTGGGACTGGAGAAATATCCAAAGCCTGACGATCCGTATTACAAACGATAAAATCCACTCCTACAATTCCTTGCAAAAACATGTGATTTACCGCATTCGAACCACCACCTCCAACACCAATTACTTTGATGATTGAGTTCGCGTTACTTTCTGCTGCTGCACCCATTTTAGGTAAGTCAAATTCCATATCCATTATTTTTTCTATTAATCTTTATCATCAAAAAATTCACCAACTGACTGTTTAAGTTTTTCTAAAAACCCACGGTCTCTTCTTGGATTTGAGTGTGTTATTGCTGTGTGACTTGTTGCTGAAACCTCCTCTTTTTTAGGAATGAAATCCATTCCAGATTTTTCAGCTGCTTCGAATCCTTTTAAAACAAGACCAATTCCTGTTGAAAACATCGGGCTAGCCAATTTATCTAAGTCATTTGTATTTGCTAAATGCTCCGTTGGATAACCAATTCTCGTATCCATTCCGGTCATGTATTCGAAAAGTTGAGTCAAATGCTTTAATTGAGCACCACCACCCGTAACAACGATACCACCAATTATTTTTTTAGAATATCCAGAGTTGATGATTTCAAAATTTACCAACTCAATGATTTCTTCCATACGAGCTTGAATGATGCTCGCAAGGTTTTTCAAGGTAATCTCCTTTGGATCACGTCCACGTAAACCTGGAATACATACCACTTCATTTTCCTTACTTTCTGAAGCCAATGCACTTCCGAATTTCACTTTCAATGATTCAGCGTGACGTTGCATGATGCGACATCCTTCTTTGATATCGTCGGTAATCACATTTCCACCAAATGGAATGACTGCCGTATGACGAATTAATCCATCTTGGAAGATCGCTACATCCGTAGTACCTCCACCAATATCAACCAGAACAACTCCAGCTTCTTTTTCTTCGTCACTCAACACTGCTTCTGCCGATGCAATGGGCTCTAAGATGATTTCTTTTACGTTTAATCCTGCACGATCAACACAACGTTTGATATTTTTCACGTTGTTTACTTGCCCGGTGATGATATGGAAATTCGCCTCTAGACGTACTCCACCCATTCCGATTGGATCCTTGATATCTGCTTCATTGTCTACGATGTACTCCTGTGGAATCACCGTAACAATTTCCTCTCCTGGAGTCATCACCAATTGATAAACATCATCAACGAATGCATCAATATCCTTCTGTGTGATTTCACCTTGTGCATCGCGACGAGTATACATGCCTCTGTACTGAATACTGCTGATGTGTTGTCCAGCAATACCTACATTGACATTCTTCACCTTCAAATCTCCTTCAACTGATTTTTGTGTCAATTCAACCGCTGTATTAATCGATTGAACCGTACGTTCGATATTTGAAACCACTCCGCGCATGACGCCAAGTGACTCACTTTTCCCCAATGCAACGATTTCAATTTTATTGTGTTCGTTTTTACGTCCAACAAAACAAGCAATTTTCGTTGTCCCGATATCGAGTCCAACAACAATCTTGCTACGCTTCACTTCGCTAGTTGGCTCTTTTTCTACAAACGATTTGTCCTTCATACTTTACACTTATTTCGCTATACTTATTCCACCCTTCAAAGGGCATTGCTTCTTTGTAAAACTCCAATAATCGTTCAAACTTATCCTTCACATCTTCATCCGAATTGGCTGTTCCGAGATTGATTTTTTGATCGCCTACAATGGGAATTAGTACAAAATCACCGTTCTTTTCACGGTAAACTTGACCAATCATTTTATGCAATATTGGATCATTACAAACATAATTTGAAATTCGATAGATATCATCTAAATTTCGAATACTTTTCAAGGAATCGTTGTTAATAATTTTAAAGATAGAATTTGGTGAAAATCTATCGGAAATTACACCTGAAAAAACGAGTACACGTGCGGTGTGAAGGCTTGATCGATTCATTAAAAATCCATCTTCATCTAAGTAAAAACTTTGGCCTAATTTATTAAAGATTCGTGCGATTGGTTTTCGTAACTCTAACTGTATATCCCACTCATTTCCAATGCGTTTGAAAACCTTCACATTTTTCACTTCGGGCATTAGTGAAATGACGTATTCAATTTTCCGAATATTTAAGTTTCCAACTTGATCATTTTTTTCAATCAAGCGGTGTAGTTTTAGTCGATCAATTAACTCTGGTTCGGTTAAAAATGCGTCACCATCGACATGTATAGAAATTTTAGGTTTACGGTATTTTTTTTTAAGTTCTTCCTTGTTCGCGAAGACCAAAATGGTTACAACTCCCGCTGTTACCAAAATCCACAAACTAATTTTCATCCAATTCTTCATGTCAATCAGCTAGATTTATCGTTAACAATTCTTTTAAAGATGGAACCAATCGATCGATATCACCAGCACCAATTGTCAGAAGGACACCCTCTGTGTATTGACTTAAATAGGGCAATAATTCACTTGGTTTTTTAATGGTTTTTTGTCCATTCTTACATTTCGAAAGAAGCCATTCGCTGGTAATTCCTTGCATGGGTTCTTCACGTGCTGGATAAATAGGAAGGAGTATTAATTCATCCAATTCAGAAAGTTCTTTAGCAAAATCATCTGCGAAATCTTTGGTTCTCGAAAAGAGGTGTGGTTGAAAAATTCCTGTTATTTTCTTTCCTGGATACAATAATTTGATGGAGCGCACCAAAGCTGCAATTTCCTGAGGATGATGGGCATAATCGTCAACATACACCAATTTCTCTGTACGAATGATGTACTCAAATCGTCTTTTGACACCTAGGAAATTTTTTAGTCCTGAACGAATTTCATTTTCACTCATTCCCAATTCATGAAGCAATCCAACACAGGCCAAGGCATTTTCCGCATTGTGTATTCCTGGCAATCCAAATTGGACAGTCCGCCACCAACTATTTTTTAAGCGAATGTCTCCGCATAAAAATCCATCAATCCATTGAAGATTAAACACGGAATAGTTCGCGCTTTCGGATTCAACGGCATAGGTCAAAGTCGTCCCTAAGGACTGTAGATGAAGTCCCTCTTTCTGTAAACAAATTCCTTTTGGATCAAGTTTCATTGCAAACTGACGAAATCCTTCCTTGAATTGTTCGGCTGTTCCGTATATGTCTAAGTGATCGGGGTCTGCGGAGGTAATAATCGAAGCATAAGGTGAAAGATGGAGAAAAGAGCGATCAAATTCATCCGCCTCTATCACCGTGTACGAGCTATCTTTGTTTAACACCAGATTCGACTGAAAGTTTGTGGCAATTCCTCCGAGAAAAGCATTGCATTTCATGCTTGACTGATCTAACATAAAAGCCAACATGCTACTCGTTGTAGTCTTCCCATGTGTTCCTGCTACACAAAGTCCTTTTGACTGACGTGTCAACATTCCCAAAACTTCTGCACGTTTTAAAAGCGTGAATCCACTTGTCTTAAAATAGTTTAATTCTTCTAACTGTTTTATGGCTGGGGTAAAGACGACAAGCGTATTCGTTTTGTTTCTGAATTCTTCCGGAAGTTGATCTCCCAAATCCTCAAAATGAATCATGCAACCTTCTTCTTCAAGCTGTTTGGTCAGGGGTGATGGTGTTTTATCATAGCCACCGACAGTTAATCCGTTTTGATTAAAATAGCGCGCCAATGCAGACATTCCAATTCCACCAATCCCGATAAAATACACTTGTTTATATTGCTCGAATTGCTGCATTTCTTTAGATAATTGATTCACACGCATCAACAATTTCCATGCATGCGTTTGGTTTTGCTAATTGTCGGATCGATTTTGCTAATTGCTCACATGACCCTGGGTTGTTCAACAATTCAATGGCAATTGGAACCAATGTTTCTTTCGATTGCGCATCTCTAACCAAAACGGCAGCATCTTCTTTCACCAACGCCATGGCATTTTTTGTTTGATGGTCTTCCGCCACATTGGGTGAAGGAACTAAAATACATGGTTTTCCAATCAACGTAAGTTCGGACACAGATAATGCTCCTGCTCTTGAAATGATCACATCCGCTGCCGCATAGGCCAAGTCCATTCGCTGAATAAACGCATGAACCTGTGCGGTTGCTTTCCAAGAATCTTGGAATTGCTCTTCAATTTGGCTTAAGTAGTTTTTACCACATTGCCAGATCACCTGGACATTCGATGCGGCTAATGTTTGGATGTGATTCAAGACACTTTCGTTCAGTGTGCGTGCTCCTAAACTTCCGCCGATCACCAGAATGGTCTTTTTGGATGGGTCCAAGTGAAAAAAAGCCTGTGCTTCGGCAAGTAACTCTGCGTGCTTCGAAACCAAATTTCGCACTGGATTTCCCGTTTGAATAATTTTTGATGTTGGAAAAAACTGATCCATTCCGCTATATGCCGTGCATATTTTCGCGGCTTTTTTCGCCAATAATTGATTGGTTTTCCCCGGGAAAGAATTTTGTTCTTGTATCAGTGTGGGAACACCTAGCATATTGGCCATTTGTAAGGTGGGACCACTTGCGTATCCCCCTACACCGATAACCAATTGTGGTTTAAAGTTTTTGACAATCGACCGCGCCTTCCATAAACTTTTCAAGATTTTAAAAGGCAACAAGAAATTGGAAAGAGTCAATTTTCGTTGTAAGCCAGCAATGGGTAATCCAACAATTTCGTATCCGGCTTGTGGAACTTTTTCCATTTCCATTTTCCCAATTGCACCAACAAACAAAATGGCTACTGATGGATTTCTTCGTTTGATTTCATCAGCAATAGCAACTGCAGGGAATATATGTCCACCTGTACCACCACCTGAAATAATTACCCGTTGAATACTCATTACTCGTTTAATTTTATGCTTGCTCGAATGAAGCTTCGTCTTTTTCTTTTTCTAAATCTTTTGCAAATGCCTGAATAACACCAATGGAAACACAAGCCATGATCAACGCGGATCCACCCATCGCAAGGAAGGGCATATTTTGTCCAGTTACCGGAAATACCCCCGTACAAACTAACATATTAATACTCGCTTGTGTCAAGAGGTGAATTCCGATTCCCAATGAAACATACGATTGAAAAAGGTCCGTTGTTTTTAGGGCTATCTTAATGATCCGATAAAGTAAGATCAAGTACAGTAAAGCTAAAAATGCCGCCATCAAAAAGCCAAATTCCTCAACGAAAGTCGCGTAATAGAAATCGGCGTAAGCTTCCGGTAAGTACTCTTTCAATTTTCCGTCACCCACACCTTGTCCGAATAAGGATCCAACGTGTATGGCTAATTGAGCATTTTTTGCTTGCGCGTTTGCTTGTGCGGTTTTAATATCTTGAGAATCACTTTCCATTCGATTTGTTAATCGATTCTTCCATGTATCGAATCGCGGAAGTAGGCCAACTTCTGGAAAGGTGATGTGAAAGATAACCGCTAACGATGCCAGTGCAATTCCAACACCTGCCATTGCAAATAATTTCCCCCAAGGAACCTTGCCGATATAAAGCAACGCCATACAAAGCAAGAACAACATGGCAGCTGTGGAGAAGTTGTCTTTGACAATTAAGGTGCAGATCACACCAATAGGAATTAATAAAGGAAGAATCCCTTCTTTCCAACTCGTCAATTTATCTTTCTTTTTTACAAGTATGCGGCTGACATAAATAATCAGGGCTAATTTGGCGAAATCGGAGGATTGAAAGGTTAATTTCACAAATGGAATACGGATCCAACGTCCAGCGCCATTGACTTCTGTTCCAAAAAACAAGGTGAACAGCAAGAGAAGAATCGCGAGGTAATAAGAGAATTTCGCGAGTTGACTAATGTATTTTGAATTTACACGGTGGATTGCAAACATAGAAGCAAATCCAATTACCACGTAAATCAAGTGTTTAAATAAGTATTGGAAAGGTGAACCACCTTCGATTTTTACCAAAATTGGAACGAAACTATAAACCGTTACGAGGGAGAAAGACATCATGAGGATCGTAATTATCCAAATGACAGGATCGCCTTTCAAGTATTTTAAGTATTCTCTCATATCAATTGTACCAAATTGAGGTAAGCTGAAATTTTCAGGGCTACGTATTCGCTATCACTTTCTGTACAAGTAAATAACAAGGTTCCCGTTGATGTTAATTCTGTCATCAATCCATTCAATACATCTTGGATGTCCAAAAACTCGTTTTCCAACATAAAACCAGTTCGATTCTCTCCAAATGAAAGAATGCTTTGAAATTTGTTCATTAATTGCCCATTGACACTCAGAACTGCTTCAATTTCAGCCGGATTTCCTACCCAAATAATACCGGTTGGAATCGAATCGATGAAATTAATCAAGGCATTTTGTTCTGGCTGCATCCATGTAAACACATTCAGTCCTTTCAATTTTCCATGCGCACGCAAGCCAACTCCCTGTGCTTTTGACAGCGAATCACTCAGTGAATGTCCTTGAATATGAACGTGTTTATCCTGCATCATCAAACAGAAAATTACAGCATTCTAACTGCTTGTTTGAACTGATTTCCTCTATCCTCGTAGTTCTCGAATAAATCGAAACTTGCACAAGCTGGAGAAAGAAGAACAATCTCATCTTTCTTTGCCAAACGATATCCGTAGGCAACTGCTTCAACTGCAGATTTTGCTTCAACTATGGTCTCGACAATCCCAGAAAAAGCCTCAATGATTTTTTGATTATCTGTTCCTAAACAAACGATTGCTTTTACTTTTTCGCGAACAAGTGCTGTTAATTCAGAATAGTCATTCCCTTTGTCAACGCCACCAACAATCCAAACTGTTGGATTTTCCATACTCTCCAAAGCGAACCATGCAGAATTGATGTTTGTTGCTTTTGAATCGTTAATGAATTCAATTCCGTTTACTTTCGCAACGAACTCAAGTCTGTGCTCTACGTTGGTAAAGTCCTCTAAACTCTCACGAACAATATCCTTACGGATTTCAACTAGTCTCGCTGCGATCCCTGCGGCAAGAGCGTTTTGGGTATTGTGCTTACCCTTTAAAGCTAATTCATGTATTGACATGGCAAATTGTTGGTTTATATTGATTATTAGTTGTTTGTCTAGTGCATAAGCTCCTGGATTTTGCTCTTCCTTCATGGAAAAAGGAGCCAGATTCACAGAAGGTGTTCTTTTTTTCATTTCCGCTGAAATGAGGGCATCATCTGAGTTGTAGATGAACCAATCGTCTGATGTTTGATTTTGCAAAATGCGGAATTTTGCATCCACATAATTTTGCATTTGGTAATCGTAGCGATCTAAGTGATCTGGAGTAATATTTGTTAAAATCGCAATGTTGGCATGAAAATCATACATATCATCTAACTGAAATGAACTCAATTCAATGACATACCAATCGTGATCTCCCTCTGCTACTTGCTTGGCAAAGCTGTAACCAACATTCCCCGCTAATCCAACATCTAATCCCGCTTTTTTAAGAATGTGATGCGTAAGCATAGTCGTGGTCGTTTTACCATTACTTCCGGTAATACAAATTGTCTTTCCTTTCGAATGGTATCCACCAAATTCGATCTCCGAAATTACCTGAATGCCTTTCTCACGGATTGCTTTCATCACTGGAGCCTTTTCGGGAATTCCAGGGGATTTGATGATTAAATCTGCCCCTAAAATCACTTCCATGGAATGCGTTCCTTGTTCCCATTGAACGCCAAGCTTTGTTAATTCCGCTTGGAATTCCTCCTTTATTTGGGACATATCAGATACAAAAACTGTCCATCCTTTTTGTACTGCTAGTATAGCAGCACCCACACCGGATTCACCAGCGCCAAGAATGACCATATTTTTGATTTTTGTACTCACGATTATCTCAATTTCAGTGTTACAATTGTTACTACTGCTAACAATACTGCTACAATCCAGAAGCGAGAAACAATCTTCGCTTCATGAATTCCTTTTTTCTGATAATGATGATGTAGAGGTGCCATTAAGAAAATGCGACGTCCTTCGCCAAAACGCTTTTTTGTGTATTTAAAATATCCCACTTGCATCATCACAGATAAGTTTTCAATGAGGAAAACACCACATAAAACAGGGATTAACAACTCTTTGCGAATGGCAATGGCGAATACTGCGATGATTCCACCCAAGGCTAAACTACCTGTATCTCCCATGAATACTTGTGCAGGAAAGGAGTTGTACCACAAAAATCCAACACACGCACCGACAAAAGCCGCAATAAAAATCACTAGCTCTTCGGCATTTGGAATGTACATTACACCAAGGTAATCTGCGAAATTTGCATGTGAACTGATATAAGCAAGAATGGCCAAGGCAATACCAACGATAGCTGAAGTTCCCGTTGCAAGTCCATCAAGTCCATCTGTCATGTTTGCACCGTTTGAAACGGCAATCACGATAAAAATAACGATTGGAATGAAAAGCAGCCAACCGTAGGATTTTTGCCAATCTCCAATTAACCAGTTGTAATTAAACTCATTCCCACGAATAAACGGAATCGTCGTTGTCATGTCATCCGTTTTAATCCATTTAAAATGTTCCCCCTCGTGTTGAACGTGTAAATGAGTCACGAATTCCTCGTCTTGTTGCAATTGATAGCTTGCAGATACGCGCTTATGTACAACGACCTCATCTGAGAAATACAAAATGCAGCCAACGATTAATCCGACACCAATTTGACCAATCACTTTGAACGTTCCCTTTAATCCTTCTTTGTTCTTTTTAAATACTTTGATGTAATCATCCAAAAATCCAATCAATCCAAGCCAAATCGTTGCAACGATCATCGTGATTACATAGATATTATGCAGTTTTGCAAATAAAATAACCGGAATAAGAATGGCAGCAAGAATGATGATCCCTCCCATTGTCGGAGTTCCTGATTTCTCAATCTGACCTGCTAATCCTAAATCACGAACGGTCTCACCAATTTGTTGTTGTCGTAATTTATTGATGATTTTCTTCCCAATCACAATGGATACAATTAGGGAGAAAATTAATGCGAGTCCAGCCCTAAATGAAATGTACTGGAACAATCCTGCACCAGGAAAATTTAAGGAATCGAGATAGTCAAATAGGTAGTAAAGCATCTGATTATTTTTTCAATTGATTAAAAAATTCTTCTGTTAATTGGAAATCATCGAAGTCGTGTTTGACTCCATTGATTTCTTGGTATTTTTCGTGTCCTTTCCCAGCAATTAAAAGGATGTCACCGGCCGACGCAAGCATAATCGCTGTTTTAATTGCCTGAGCACGGTCAACAATGGTTAAAGAGTGGGAACGATTTTCATCTGACAATCCAACTTCCATTTCTTGAAGAATTTTCATTGGATCTTCCGTTCGCGGATTGTCGGAAGTCAAAATCACTTGCTGGCTTTTTTTCGCAGCGATGGCAGCCATCACTGGACGTTTATCACGGTCGCGATCTCCACCGCAACCTACCACTGAAATCACTTTTTGTCCGTCTTTGCGAATCGCTGCAATCGTATTCAATACATTTTCTAACGCATCCGGTGTATGTGCGTAATCGATAATCGCAGTAATTCCACCTTGACTTCGAACGTATTGAAATCGTCCTTCTACGGAAGCCAAATTGCTCATTCCTCTAAGAACATCCATGGAGTCTAGTCCAAGAAGGGTACTGACACCATAAACTGCCAATAAATTCAGTGCATTAAACTCTCCAACTAAACGGGAACAAAGCTCCACGCCATTGATGGTTAATGTTAATCCTGAAATCTCATTTTCCAACACTTTACCTTTGAAATCTGCAGGTGTTTTTAGGGCGAAACTTCTTTTTTCAGCCTTTGTATTTTGAAGCATTACCGAACCATTGCGATCATCTCCGTTAATCAACGCAAAGGAATCTTGGCCAAGATCATCGAAAAACTGTTTTTTCACTCGGATGTACTCTGCGAAGGTTTTATGGTAATCTAGGTGATCGTGTGTGATGTTTGTGAAAACGGCACCAGTGTATGAAATACCGTGAATTCTTTGTTGATGAATGGCATGAGAACTCACTTCCATGAAGCAATGCGTACATCCTTGCTCAACCATATTTCTAAGGAGTGCATTTAATCGGATTGGATCCGGAGTGGTGTGAGTAGATGGGCTTGTATGCGTACCAATTTTATTGACTACTGTTGAAATGAGCCCACACGAATACCCAAGACTTGTAAATAAATCGTGAAGCAAGGTAGTGGTAGTCGTTTTTCCATTGGTACCAGTAATTCCAATCAACTTTAATTCTTTTGACGGTTGTCCATAGAACGCACATGCCAAGTCTGCCAAAGTACGATCCGTTTTCGCAACATGAATGATTGTTGCATCAGAGGGAAGACTTACGCTTTGCTCCACCACAAATGCACGACAACCTAGGTCATATGCAGATTGTACATATTCGTGTCCATTTGATAATGTTCCAACGATGGAAATAAAAACACTTCCCTTCTCCGCTTTTCGAGAATCGAAAGTCAACGAAGAAATTTCCATCGCTAAATCACCTTGAGTCAACTCAAAGGATGTTTGCTGTAAAATGGATGAAAGCGTTTTCATATTAGTTTAATGTGATTTTGATTAATTGTCCTTTTACCAATGGATTACCCGCTTGAATTGACTGATTTTTTACGGTTCCTTTACCTTGTATTTTCACAATCATTCCTGCGGACTCCAATAAATAGATGGCATCCTTTGCCGTTAAACCTGAAACATCAGGAACCAATTTTTTGTGAATTTTTTTACGATTTAAATGAATCGACCCTTTTAGTGTATCCGACTGAATCCATTCGGTGTCGTCATTCAACTGATAGCGGAGGTTAAAGGACTTTAGTATTTGCGTGATGTCGCGGTTAGAAGCAGCCTTCACTTTAGGAAGGTCGGCGGATTTAACTGCGCGTTTTGAGTTTACGGCTCTGTGATATTGTAGTGCTGATGCGTATACTTTATTTGCGATTTCAGCGAATACTGTTCCGGATACGCGCGCTCCATAATATTCTCTTTTTGGTTTTGAAATAACCACAATACAAGAATAAATTGGCTTATTTGCCGGAAAATAACCAACGAAAGAAGCCTGATAAAAACTCATTTTTTCATCGTTGTATTGCTTATTATCTCCCATTAATTTTGCTGTACCTGTTTTTCCAGCAATGGTGAAAAATGAACTTTTTAAATCGTGGCCAGTACCATTGGTCATTACTCCTTCTAAGCAGGATCTCATCACCGCAAGCGTACTTTTCGAACAGATTTGATCTTTGATGATTACTGGTTTAAATGTTTTAATAACATTACCAGATCTCTTTATTTGTTGAACGAACTGAGGACGGACCAAAGTTCCATTATTCGCAACTGCGTTATAGAAGGCTAATGTCTGTAAAGGCGATTGTTTCAACTCATATCCGATAGACATCCAGGGAATTGACATAGCGGACCATCCTGGTGTCCCAAGTTGTGGAACATATGGTTTTTTCTCTCCTTCGATGTCGATGCCTAACTTTTCCGTAAGTCCAAATTGAGCCAAGCGATCTAAGAATTTTTGAGGTTCCGAACGGTATGCTCGATACATGATTTGGGCGATGACATTCGATGATTTCTCGAAAGCTTTCTTAATCGTAATTCTACCATAACCCATTCCATGGTTTGAATCAGACAATTTTCCACCAGCAATAAAGTAGGACCCATTCGCATTGACAAGGTCTGTGATTTTGAACTTATTGTCTTCGAGTCCAGCCATCACAGAAGCTAATTTATAGGTAGAACCGGGAACCTCTGCGTTACCAATGGCAAAGTTGTACGATTCTGCATAACCGCCTTTTTCTTGTTTCGATAAATTCGCAATTGCACGAACGAAACCAGTTTTAACATCCATTACGATTACGCAACCTTCTTGCGCATTCATATGAATCATTTGCTTTTCCAATTCTGAATGTGCAACTTCTTGAATTTCCTTATCGATAGAAGTAATCACATTGGCTCCTTCCACCGCATCTTTAATGATTTTCCCTGTTTTTTTCCAACCTGATGAAATACGTTGCTCAAGCTCTTCTCCGTCCTCACCTTTTAAATAATGATAGAAAGCACCTTCGATTCCTACCTTGAGTTCTTTCCTATCAAACTTGTAATATCCCAGTGTTCTACTGAGCATATTTCCGTATGGTTTTTTACGTAAAATGGTTTCTTCGTTATCGATGATACCACCCTTCATTTGACCTTTCTCGAAAATTGGTAACTTATTGAGCATTTTACGCTCATCATTTGTGACGCGTTTGCGAATCAACAAGTAACGAGACTTATTTTCACGTGCGCTACGAATTTCATTCTCATATTCTCTTGCGGACTTATCCGGATACATTCTATTTAATCCAGCTGCAAGTCCGGCTAGATCCGAATCAAACAATTTCTGTTCAACTACCGTTGGATCCATGTGAATGTCATAAAAAGTCACAGAGGTCACTAATGGAATACCATTCATGTCCAAGATTTCACCCATTCGTGGAACTCTTTTAACAATTCTAACCGGTAATTTTTTATCAACGTCATTGAAAAGACTACTTCTTCCTTCGATTTGAAGTTTCGCGGTAGAATAAAGCACAACTAAAATCAACAACACGAAAGTGAAGTAAATCGTAAAGGCACGACGTTTTAAGAATTTTTTATCTAGGTCCTTACTCATGATCTTTTCGTTTCAAGCGAATGACTTTCGTTGCGTTTTTTGTTTCCTTAATTTCTCTTTTTTCTAGTTTTTCAGCTAGTTTATATCTTCTTGTTCTCAATTCAAGTCTTGCTTTTGCCTCAATGTATTCCGCTGCATTTTGATCAAGTTCTTTTTGAGCATTGTCCAAATCCTTATTCACCTGTTTCCCGTAATAACCTTTTGCAACGAGCAGAATCAAAAGGAACATGATGAAGAAGATGAAGTTTAGGTTGTTTAGAACAAACTCCTTCGTTAGAAAGTCTCCATTCAAAATCTGAGCAAAAGCAGAAGCCTTCGATGTGCGTTTTTCACTCTTCGAAGTTTTCGGCTTTTCCGACTTTGGTGCTTTACCACCTGTTATGTATTCATCTTCATGCATTCTTCTCAGCAATTCTAAGTTTCGCGCTACGTGCTCTTGGATTACGTTCATTCTCCTCATCGGAGGAAACAATGGGGTGTCGAACAATCTCTGTTAATGGTTTTTGGACATTTCCAAAAAAGTCTTTCTCAATTTCACCGGAGAACGAACCGCGTTTCATGAAGTTTTTCACAGGTCGATCCTCTAAAGAGTGATAGGATATCACTACTAACCTTCCACCAGGAGCTAATACATCCGCAGCTTGAGTCAACATATTTTCTAATACTTGTAATTCTTGGTTCACCTCAATACGTATAGCTTGAAATACCTGAGCGTAAAATTTATGGTCCTTAAATTTCGGGGCGAAGCGTTTCAACATATGCATTAAATCACCCGTTGTTTCAATGACGCCATCTGCTCTTTTACGGATGATTTCTGAAGCGATGCTCCGCGCATTTTTCAATTCGCCATAATTTCTAAAAATGCGAATGAGTTCATGCTCTTCGTATTCATTTACCACATGATGGGCAGATTTGCCAGACTGTTGGTTCATGCGCATATCTAAGGGAGCGCTTTCACGGATAGAAAATCCACGTTCACCCGTATCAAATTGATGGGAAGAAACTCCTAAATCAGCAAGGATTCCATCCACATGATTGATGCGCAATAACTGTAGGTGATTTTTTAAAAAGGCGAAATTTGCAGCGACGAAATGAAAATTCGGTGCTTCCCACGCATTTTTCTTGGCGTCGGAATCTTGATCGAATACAATGAGTTTCCCCTCTGGATTTAATTGTTTAAAGATGGCGCGTGCGTGTCCGCCACCACCAAAAGTCACATCAACATATATACCGTTTGGTTTAATCACCAAGGCATCTATGCTTTCTTGAAAAAGAACCGGTATGTGATAGTCTGTATTATTCTCCATTGTCCAAATCACCCATTACTTCATCCGCCAAATCAGCGAAATCAGCCATGTTTCCTTCAATCATATTGAAGTATTTGGATTTGTCCCAGATTTCAATTCTGTCGTTGTATGCAATAAGCATTACTTCAGAAACTAATCCCACACGCTCCATATGAGCAATTGGGATTAATAAACGTCCCGCATTGTCTAATGCCAATTGTTTTGCTCCTTGATGGAACAAACGATAGAACATTCGATTTTGCGGTTTAAACAAATTCAATTTGGAAAGTTTCGCGCTGATCTGCTCCCAATCGGAAAGCGGATAAAGCGTCAAACAGTCTTCGAATCCTTTGTTCAACATGAAATCTCGCTGGGACGCAGGAGGAAGCTGCTTCCGTAATCCGGAAGGCAAAAGAAATCGGCCTTTTTCATCCAATTTCACTTCAAATTCTCCTACTAATCCTGCCATAGCTTTATAATGGGTAAAATTAGTGGATTTCTACCACTTTTTACCACTGGATTTTTAAATGTTAATAACTTCTAACGTTCAAAGGTATTTAATGTTTCGTTTTAAACAAAAAATAATTTTAAAAACCCTTTATTTTGCTTGTTTAAATTGCAATTGTGGGAATATGTGGGAGACTTTTTAACACCCTGTTCATTTCCGCCGGTTATACACAATTTCAAGCCTGAAATTATGCGTACTTTTGTCCTATGAAAAGCAATTTGAAAAGCTGGTTATTACTTGCGTTACTCGCATGTATTTGGGGTAGTTCGTTCATCCTTATGAAAAAAGGCATGTATAATGAACAGCACCGCGAAATCTTCTCATCACTACAAGTTGGATCACTTCGCATGTTATTGGCAGGACTCGTGCTCTTACCCTTTACTATTCAAGTGTTGCGTCGATTAAAGTCCCGCAAGGACCTTTTTTACTTTGCAACGGTAGGGGTGTGTGGGAATTTTATTCCAGCCTTTTTATTTACGTATGCAGAGACGCATATTTCATCTGGTTTAGCTGGAATTATGAATAGCTTCACTCCCATCTTTACTTTAATTGTTGGTTATTTATTCTTCTCCAATAAAATCACTCGATACCAACTAATCGGAACGATCATTGGATTTTGTGGAATCACCATTTTGGTATTCAACACCGGCGGGGTCAAAACAAACGGTCAAGAACTATTACCTTCGCTTGCTATTGTACTGGCAACCTTTCTATATGGGATTAGCCTGAACACCATTAAATTTAAACTTGGAGCCTACAAGCCTATTCATGTTGCCGCGGGCGGATTCGGAATGGTCTTTATCCCGTCGATTATTGGATTCTTTGCTTTTGACACACTTGATGTTTTCAGCCATCATCCCGATGCATGGAGCGGTTTTACAGCCATTGCCATCTTAGCAATTGTAGGTACCGCCTTTGCCGTTTTCTTATTCAACGGAATCATCCAATCCTCTTCCGCGCTTTTTGCGAGTAGCGTTACTTATCTTATTCCAATTGTAGCAGTGATTATTGGAACCTACTTCCATGAAAGCATCACCAGTATCCAAGTTATTTCCATGTTTATCGTCATTTCTGGTGTGATTTTAGCGAATTACGGACACCTACTCTTTAAAAAAAGCGTTGAAAAATCTTCGTTTTAATGTGAAAAAAAAGGAATTCGTTTGGCATATGAAATTAAATATGTATATTTGCCCTCCAATTTTGGGCGAAATAACAAATTAAAACAAGCTATATGTACGCAATTGTAGAGATAGCAGGGCAGCAGTTTAAAGTGCAAAAAGACCAGAAGGTTTTTGTACATCGTTTAGCAGCAGAGGCAGGAGCGAATTTAGAATTCGATCGTGTATTGTTAGTTGACAATGATGGCAAAATCACACTTGGCGCCCCAGCTATAGAAGGTGCAATCGTTACCGCAACGGTAATTGACCACGTGAAAGGAGACAAAGTAATTATTTTCAAAAAGAAACGTAGAAAAGGTTACAGAAAAAGAAACGGTCACCGTCAGCAGTTTACTGCAATTACAATTACAAATATTAAAGCATAATCATCCTGAATTCAGGAATAATATAGAGAAACCATGGCACACAAAAAAGGAGTCGGTAGTTCGAAAAACGGTCGTGAATCACATAGCAAACGCTTAGGTGTGAAAATTTTTGGTGGACAAGCAGCAATCTCTGGAAACATTATTGTTCGTCAGAGAGGAACGCAACATCACCCAGGAAACAATGTTGGAATTGGAAAAGACCACACATTGTTTGCTTTAACGGATGGTTTAGTAGAATTTCGTAAGAAAAAAGACAATCGTTCATTTGTATCTGTAGTTCCATTTGAAACTGCAACTGCATAATAAACAGATCATATCATTGAAAAGACCGCAATTGCGGTCTTTTTTTTTGTCCACGAAATTGGCGACTCCCTGTTTTCGACAAATTCACTACCTTTATTCAAACAGTTTACATGAACTTTACCCGAGCGCAACGTTACTTATTAAGCCTTTGTTCTGGAATTCTTCTGAGCATTTCCTTCCCCTTTACCGGAAGTGTTACACCGCTCGTTTTTATTGGCTTTGTTCCCCTCCTGTTTCTATCTGAAGATTTACAAGCGAAATCCAAAGGTGGGTGGCACTTGTTTCTTCAAACGTATTTCGCATTTTTAATTTTTAATTTAGGAACGACTTGGTGGGTAGCAAATTCTTCCTTCGTTGGCGCACTTTTAGCTTTCGTCTTCAACACCTTGTTCATGTCGCTGACATTTGTCCTTTTTCATTTCGCAAAGAAAGGACTAAAGTCCAATTGGGCAGTATGGACACTGATTCCACTTTGGGTCAGTTTTGAGTACTTTCATTTCAACTGGGACTTATCTTGGCCTTGGTTAACGCTGGGGAACTTCTTTAGTATACGTACAAGTTGGATTCAATGGTACGAATACACTGGTGTTTTTGGAGGGAGTGCCTGGGTGCTTACTGTAAATATCTTGTTATTTCATTGGCTTCGATCTGTATGGATACATAAAAATAAAAAGTGGAATAAATGGTTAATTGGGTCGGTATTCATGCTTGTGCTTCCAATTATTTTTAGCTGGAAAAAACTACCTATTTTACCTTTCAAAGGTGCACGACTTTACACTGTAGCAGTTGTTCAACCCAATGTAGATCCCTACAACGAGAAGTTTGCTTTGGGCACAAGTAACGAACAACAACTTCAACGCTTTTTTAAGCTTGCCAATTCGGTTGTGGATTCCACCACAGATTTGGTCGTTGGGCCAGAAACAGCAATCAGTCAAGGATTTATTGAATCTCGTTTACTAGGACTTCCCTTTTTCCCACTGATTCAATCCGAGATGAAAAAATGGGGTAAGGCAGAATTGCTTATAGGAGCATCGACAGTTGAATTATTCGAAACCAAACATTCCCGAGCGAGTGTGTACATTCCAGGACAAAGAATATTTTATGAAAGTTATAACAGTTCCCTTCACATTCCTCAAAAGGGAGCACCATCATTTATTCACAAGTCCAAACTAGTTCCCGGAGTTGAAATGATTCCATTCTCGAATTTATTTCCTTTTTTGGAGACATTAGCGATTGAAAATGGCGGGACATCCGGAACATTGGGAATTGAAAAGGAACCGAGAGTTTTTCGTGCGAAAGAAAAATTAGCTCCGATTGTTTGTTATGAATCCATTTATGGAGACTTTGTTTCGAAACAAGTCAAACAAGGCGCGCCTTTTTTAACCGTGATCACCAACGATGGCTGGTGGGGAGATTCCCCAGGCTACAAACAGCATTTCTCCTTCTCTTCTTTGCGTGCCATTGAAAACAGACGCTGGGTAGTTCGAAGTGCGAATACCGGAAAAAGCGGTGTTTTTGATGAATTCGGACGAATCAAAAAGGAAACAACATATTGGAAAGAAGCAGCTTTCTCGTATTCTATACCACTGTTGGATCGCATGACTTTCTATTCCAAACACGGAGATTATATTGGCGTTTTATCAGCCTTACTC
The DNA here is from genome assembly GCA_017983465.1 of Crocinitomicaceae bacterium. Lineage (GTDB taxonomy): Bacteria > Bacteroidota > Bacteroidia > Flavobacteriales_D > Crocinitomicaceae > UBA952. Next base: position 170,001 of record JAGOBK010000004.1, on the reverse strand, counting down.
AGTCTTCTAATCCTTTTTACCACTATTGTTAAGGTTGTATTAAGTAAAAAGAATTAGGTATCTTTGACTTGATGAAGCGTATTCATATTTCCATTCTGTTCTTGTGTCTTTTCTTTTCTGTTGTACACAGTCAAGTGCATCACTGGGAAACGATTGTAAAGGATAATAGCACCTGGTATTATCAGGTTCCTACTGCTGCGTCATCACCAGAATGGATTACACCATCATTTACCGTCAATTCATGGCTTCAGGGAACTGGTGGGTTTGGCTACGGAGATGGGGACGACAATACCGTTTTACCAAGTTCCTCCGTATCCGTTTACACCCGAACTGAATTCAATATTGCGAACCTCAATCAAATCGTTGCGTTAGCGCTACACTTTGATTACGATGATGGTTTTGTTGCTTATTTAAACGGTGTTGAGGTTGCACGAAATGGACTTTCCGGCACTGGTCAACCCACGTATAATCAGTTGGCATCGATTTCACATGAAGCCAAACTGTATCAGAATCAACAGCCAGATCAACTCATCTTGAATCAGAACCAATTAAATGGACTTTTGGTAAATGGCACTAATATTTTCTGTGTGGAGGTTCATAATCAACTCACAAATTCCACGGACTTTACCTGTCGAAACTTTCTCAGCGTTGGCGTAAATAATCCAAGTATTACTTACGGACCCATTCCAAGCTGGTTTACACCACCTTTTATTTTGACTAGTTCCAATTTACCGATTGTCGTTCTTGACACGTATAACGTCGACATTCCAGATGAACCGAAAATTGATGGGACGATGGGAATTATCTACAACGGTGACAATCAAATAAATTACATGTCCAATCCATTCAATGAATTTTATGGTCAAATTGCTATAGAAAAAAGAGGTTCTTCCTCGAACACATTTCCAATGAAATCCTATGGACTTGAAACACGTGGTCCAGATTCTGTCAATTACAATGTTTCCCTTTTCGATTGGCCGAGCGACAACGATTGGATTCTTTATGCGCCTTACACGGATAAGTCCCTCATCAGAAACGTACTCACCTACGATCTTGGTCGTCAAATGGGTCAATATGCGCCTAGAACGAAGTTATGTGAAGTCATCTTGAACGGCTCATATATCGGCGTTTATGTTTTGATGGAAAGAATCAAAATAAACCCTGGTAGAGTAAACGTAGACCCACTAAACTACACCGATACATTAGATAATCAGTTAACCGGTGGTTACATTATAAAAGTAGACAAAACCACTTCCGGTGGAGTCATTGCATGGACATCACCGTATACTGCGCAAGCACCAAGTAATGGACCCTTGTATTATCAAATGCATGACCCAGAGCTCAGCGCTTTGCATCCCGATCAATTTAACTACATCAAAACTTATGTAAATAATTGGGAAACAGCTCTCAAAAGTGTCAATTTTGCCAATCCACAAATTGGATTCAGGGCCTACTCAGATGAGTTGTCGTTCATTGATTTTTTCATCATGAATGAACTATCGAAGAACGTTGATGGGTATCGCATTTCTACTTTTTTACACAAAAAAAGAGTCAGTGAAGGCGGTAAAATTCACGCAGGACCACTTTGGGATTTTAATTTAGGTTGGGGAAATGCAAACTACTGTCAGGGCGGACAAACCTCCGGATGGGAAATTAATTTCAATTCTGTTTGTCAGGGAAATGGTGCGAACATGAATCCATTTTGGCTGAATAGAATGCTACAAGATCCGGTATTCGCTAACAACCTTAAGTGTAGATGGAGTGAATTGCGTACGAGTATACTTAGTGATGAGCATCTAATGAACTACATTGATTCTCTTGGAGCAATCCTCGAGGAGCCTGCGCAAAGAAATTATGATCGATGGCCGATTTTAGGGGTTTACGTATGGCCGAATAATTATATTGGGAATACCTATCAGGAGGAACTGACCTACATGAAAAATTGGATTTTGGCTCGTGCTGCATGGATGGACGCGAACATGTTTGGGACATGTTCATCATTGTCCATTGATTCGCCCGATACAGAATTGAAGATCATTCCTAATCCAACGCATGACCTTATTACTATTTCCGGTATCTCGCCCGAAACGAACTTGGAACTGAGGGATTTTTCTGGGAAAATTGTACGAATAATTCCTATTCATCAATCAAACACTACAGTTGACCTGTCCGATTTGGCCAACGGAATTTACTTTATCACTGAATCAATCAGCGGAATTTATGCAAAAATCATTAAAAACTAAGGCGCGCATCCTATTGATAGGTACAGCCATTATCCTCACTCAATCAGCATGTGTGAAGAAAAATGTTGGTCCGGGTGGGACATCTGCCATTACTGGGTCTGTTTCTGGACAAAATTTCGAACAAGGTAAAAACGAAATCCAACACATCACATTCACTTCAGGGTCACAACTCGAACATGGCGACTATTTCTTATTGAATGACCTCACAAGCGGAGTGAATTTCTACATTTATTTCTCGAATCCAAATTGGATTTCTCCAGCGAATCCGAATCTTGAAGGAAGAACCGGATTGCAAGTTGTTTTCAATTATAGTGATTCCAATGTGGATATTGCCCAAGCTGTCAAAACGAAACTCGAGTCTGTAGGAGTTTTGAGTGCTAATTTATCCTTGCAACAGGACATACTAACATTGAGCTGGAAAAGCAGGAAAAATGTAGTTGATCCGGATAATGGAACGACAAACTTTGCTGTAGACGTTTCTACTCAAGGTGAAGCGGACTTTCTGCAAACAGGAGTTATAAGCATGGCTGAAAAACGTGTTTACTTGTGCTATGGGGAAAACAGCTATGCAAGTCAAGATGTTCGAACCAACCAACTCGGAGAATTTATATTTACTGATTTACAAAAAGGCACCTACAAAGTATATGTCATAAGTATGTCGCCTCCATATGAGGAAATGCATAAGGAAGTCGGGGAAACAGTAGTGATTTCTGAAAATAAAAGCATTGTAGACGCGGGAGTTCTCGGAATATTTTTTTGATGAAAAAAATTCTTTTACCTATCCTATTATGGAGAAGTTTTTCCTTTGGTCAAACTGGTCTTTGGATGGATGTCAGCTTGGCTAAAAAGTGGAATAAAAACCAATCCTCTGGTATTGGAATTGGAAACAGACAAAACATTGGAATTGGTTTCGATCGCCTTTTTCTTGATGCAGGTCACCAAGTTCGGTTGTTCGACGGACTACAAATTCAAGCTTCTTATCGTTTGACTTTAAATGAAAAAGGGGATCAATTGGTTCTAGCCGGCGACCGTCTTTCCCAACGAATTCAACTTGGTTTTAAATTTTCTATTTTAGATGCATTTGACATTGGTCCGAAAAGACTTAATTTAAATTGGACAAGCACACAACAATGGGGCTTGCAAATTGAAAAGCAAACAAGCAGTGTTTGGCGCAATAAGATTAGTTTGGGTTATGATGTGAAGGATTTTCCGCTAACTCCAATAATGAGTGTGGAGCATTTTTATCAATGGAATGCAAGCATTGTTTATACGCCAACGGAGGTTCTTGTCAGTGGAGCAACGGTACAATGGCGTTATTTTGCCGGAGTGGAAATCGAGCTTCCGAAAAAACAATCAGTTAAGATTCAAGCGGGATTAAGACAACGAGCTAATGGGAATCAAGCCTTGCTTCGTTTATCGTACAGCAAATCCTTTTAATTTTTTGACAATAAAAAAGGGAGACCCGAAGACCTCCCCTTTCCATCAATCAACATCTTAGTGATTAATAACCCGTATTTTGGGTCAAGTTTCTGTTTAACACGATATCCGCTGTTGGAATCGGGTATAAGTTCACATAGGTAGGAACCGCAACTCCAGCTACATCTCCACCTTTAAATGGCCAAACATAATCGCCACTTGTAAAGTATCCGAAACGAATTAAATCTGTTCTTCTTGTTGCTTCCCATTGCATTTCACGTGCACGCTCATCAAGGATGTTATCCAAAGTCAATGTCGAAACATTGAACGAAGAATTTCCATATCCTCTCTCACGGATGTAATTCACGTATTGAACAGCTGTTGCTGAATTCCCTAAACGCAATTGCGCTTCAGCATACATCAAATACACATCTCCTAGACGGAATAATGGGAAATCAATGTCCGTATGAGGGGAAACTGAATTATTTGAGGCACTTCCACCTGCAGACGTTTTGTTTTTAAACTTCGGATTTGCATATCCGTGAGTAAACGTAGACATACTCGTAATCTCTTTTTGTTGTCCGGCTGTGTAGAACATCCAACGAGTATCTTGCGTTGTGTCTGCAAATTTATCAATGAACGGCGCTGTTGCACGAAGTCCACCCCATTTACCATTTACACCGTAATCAGCAGCAACCATACTTCCACCTAAAGAAGCACAAACTAAAAACGTTGTTCCACCCCAAGTTTGCGAATAAAGTCCATCATAAACGATTGGGAAGATAATTTCAGGTGATGTATTGTTATCTGCTAAGAATAAATCTTGGTAATGATCATCCAATGCAAAAGCACCAGAGTTCATCACTTTCTCACAATAGGTTGCGCATTCTGAATAACGGTCATTTCCAGCACCTAAATACACTTCAGCATTCAAGTACATTTTTGCCATTAATGCATGTGCCGCAGATTTTGATGCACGTCCGTAAGGAACAGCAGTTGGATCCATCATCGTTGTTTCTACCGCTTTCAATTCATCTTCGATGTATTTGAATAAGTCTGCACGTAGAATTTGTTCAGGTTCGAAAGCTCCTACACGATCATTTTCAGTTACAAATGGCACATTACCGAATAAGTCCATTGCATGATAGTAAGCCAATGCACGTAAGAAACGAGCTTCTTCACGATACGTACGAATTTCAGCCATTTTCGCTTCAGAGAATCCACGTGTAGTCAATTTCTCTTCGCGTGCTTGCCAAATAAACTCATTACAAAGTGTGATTTGGTAGTAGATACGGTAATACATACCTTTTACCCAAACGTTATCCGCATTCCATTGTGATTTATTCAAATCTGGAATTCCTGGGTCATTCCAACCACAAATTGCTTCATCTGTTGGAAGTTCTTGTAGGTTCCACAATACACGGATGTATGCAGAGAATCCTTCATCAATTCCAGCGATATCAGCAGATCCAGCTGGACCTTGATTTCCTGTCATGGACATTCCAGAATACAATTTCGCTAAAACGTGAATGTATTGATCTGGATTGCTGTAAACTGCCTCGGCGTTTAAACCGTATTTAGGCGATTGATTTAATTGTTTATTACATGACACCAATAACAAGGAAGCCGTAATAAAAGTAAAAGCGATTATCTTTTTCATGGTTATCATTTTTAGAAGTCAAATGTTAAGTTCAATGAATACATGCGTGGACGAGGGTAGAAATTATTATCAATTCCTCCGTTCACTTCTGGATCTTGTCCTTTGTACTGCGTAACAACGAATACATTTTGAACAGTGAAACTAGCGTTCAATCCAAGTTTGTTGTTCGTGAATTTCAATTTACCAAAGTGGTATCCTAAGTTCACGAAGTCCATACGTAAGAAGTTTGCTTTTTCAAGGTAATGATCAGACAACAATTGGTTGTTTGTTGTTTTTTGAACTTCGTTTTCGTAGTACAATGAACTGATGTTATTCAAGTATTTTTTCGTACCATCAATCGTTTGGAACGTTGCACTGTTTGAGTGAATGTTATTGTAGATTGTTGCACCAAGTTCGCTTCTCATGGAGAATCCAGCAAACCATTTTTTGTACGTGAAATTAAGCGCAGTTCCTAAGAACACTTTTGGCGCTGCTTGTCCAGCGTAGTAACGATCAGCTACATTGATGATTCCATCTCCATTAATATCTTTAAATGCATGAACATCTTTCCACTTGTCAGAAGTATTGATAACACCATCATTGTTGATGTCGATTGTCGCTTGTTCTCCAACTTGAATCATCGTTCCGTTTGCATCATACTGTTGATCTAAAACGAAGTATGTAAATGTTGCATATCCAACTTGGTGAACTTGAATCGTATTACCGATACCACCACCGATTCCACCAACTAAAACACCTGGTGATTTAGGATCAGCCACACGAGAAAGTTGTGTCACTTTGTTTTCGTTGTAAGTAGCATTTACTGACCAGTCCAAACGCATGTTTTTCTTAGCGATGATACCAGTATTCATACTTACTTCGATACCTTGGTTTCTCATTCCACCCACATTTGTTAAGATCATGTTTGTGAAGTTTGTTCCAGCAGGAACAGGAACTGTCGCTAACAAGTCGCTAGTTTCTTTGCGGTAAACATCAATACTTCCAGAAAAACGGTCGTTTTTGAATCCGAAATCTAATCCAACATTGTAACTAGCAGTCGTTTCCCATTTCAAGTTTGCATCGAATCCAGCTGGACGCAAAGCTTGGTAGTATTGTCCACCGAATGCATATTGTGCAGTTGTCGCACCCAAGAAGTAGTTACCGATATATGCGTAATCACCAATTCCATCTTGTTGACCAGTTACACCCCAACCAGCACGTAATTTCAACATGTTGATTGATTTTGAGTTTTTCAAGAAATCTTCTTCTGTCAATAACCAAGCAGCTGAAACCGCAGGGAACAATCCCCAACGTTGCTCCGGACTAAAGCGAGATGATCCATCACGACGTAATGAAGCATTCACAATGTATTTTCCTTTGTAGCTGTAAATTGCACGAGCGTAGTAGGATAATAAAACATTTTTAGTGTAGTTAGGATAAGGGCTAGACGCCGCTCCAATAATCGAATCTTGAGCTTGGTTGAATGTTGGGTTGTTAGGTCCTCTACTCATCCAATCTTGGTAAGAGTAACCAGCAGTTACATCCCAAATATGGTCACCAAAACGTTTACCTGAATTGTACGTAGCGTACGTTTCAATCAATTTATTTTCTTTTCTAGATAAATATTCTGAATAACGACCATTTGTAAAATATCCTGCAGCCGAATTTGAGTCCGTAATGACGTATCCAGTTCCCTCTGAGAAGTCACCACCCATATTCACTATCGCTTTCAATCCCTCTAGGAATGGAAGACTGTATGTCAATTTTGCGTTGGCAATGGCACGATTCACTTTAGAAACATCTTCTGTTTGATTGATTAGGCCAAGTGGATTTCTTGCAGAAAGTGTATTTGGCTTGTTGCTATCCACCCATTCGAAATATCCATTGTAATTTTCGTTTCCAGAATAAACAGGTTGAGTTGGATCAAAATAAGCAGCTCCTAATGCACCACGATTGGCGAAGAATGAATTGGTTTGAATGTATTTTAAGTTTGATTCTAACAACAAGGTGTTTTTGAAAAACGAAGGACTCATGTTCAATCCAAGTGATGTACGGCTGAATTGGTCTCTTTTTAAGATTCCATTTTCATTTCTATTACCAATTGACAAACGGTAAGGGAAATTCTTGATTCCACCTGTAATCGACAAGTTGTTGTCAAGCACCATGGCATTGCGAAAAACTTGTTTTTGCCAGTCTGTGCTTGAATCACCTAAAAGTGCTTTTTGAGCAGTTGTTCCTCTTGCATTCACGAGTGAACGAAGTGAATCACCACTTAATACATCCGCATACTTCGCGATTGTTGATTGAGAAATCTTCGTATCCAAAACAATTTTCAATGGAGCATTTTTACCGCCATCACCCTTTTTCGTAGTGATGATGATGACACCATTCGCTGCACGAGAACCGTAGATCGCTGTTGCTGATGCATCTTTTAAAACCACGAATGAAGCGATGTCGTTTGGATTAATTAACGAAAGTGGATTTGCAACTCCTGCAATTCCTCCGTTATCCAATGGAACACCATCCACAACGATTAATGGATCATTACTTGCGTTGATGGAAGTCCCACCACGTAAACGCAAGGTACTACCAGAACCTGGAGCTCCATCGTTAGATGTTACTTTTAATCCAGCCACTTTACCCATGATTAATTGCTCCGGAGTTGCTAATGAACCTTGAACGAAGTTTTTCTCGTTGATGACTGTTGCTGAACCTGTCAAATCTTTCGTGCGTGATGTACCGTAACCAATTACGACTACTTCATCCTCTTCTTTCGCTTTGGACTGTAAAGTAACGTCTTTAATCAAAGCTTGATTCTCTTGTAAAACAACTGTTTCTTTAATCGTCTCCATTCCCATGAAGCGGTAAATTAAGGTGTAGCTTCCAGCTGCCAATCCTTTGATTTCGTAGAAACCTTTATCATTGGACATCGCGCCTTTGGACTTACCCTCTACTGTAACCGATGCGTTATACAATGCCTTTCCTTCAGAATCGTTAATCATTCCTTTTACACTTGCATTTTGAGCAAAAGAAACAATTGAAACGAGCATGAAACTAGCAAAAACAGCAAAAGTTCGTGTAATTTTTTGAACCATAGAAGTAATTTTAGTTTATAAATTTTAGTTTTTGAAAGTCAAATATATTTTTTATTTTCCTTAATGTCAAGTTGACACATAGATTTTTATCACCAATTCAATTGAATGTTTTGAACTTCTTCTGTTAAAGTCATTCGTAGCTTGATTTTTTGGTCAACGACTTCGAATTTCATTTTCTTTCCATTCACAGAAATACTTTTAGGAATGCGGGCTGAATGAATCTCCACGCCAAATACAAATGCATGTTTCATCATTTTTGCACCGTAGTTCGGATCGAATGAAAGATTCGTTTTTTTTGCTTTCTGAAACATGCTCATTTGAAGCAATTTATACGCTCCTTTTTCATAGGCTTCATTCGTTAAGCCATCATCTTCGTACCAAATTCCTTGGCTCTCTGTTAATTCAGGCGCATCGTAGTAGTGAATCGTCACCATTGTATCCGAATAAGCCTCGGTTGATTGAATGATTGGTGACATCGGGACAAAAGACCCTCCTTTTACCATAACTGGAATAGAATTCAGGTCACCATTCACCAAGTAGTATGGTAAATCGATTGACGAGGATTCATGCCCTTTTTTAAATAGCTTCCTTTTCGTATCTGATACATACATGGTTACTATCCTTTTTAATGGTGATAATCGTTGTCCCGTTTGAAAATTATACCATGTTCCAGACGGTGCATGTACACCTTGCATTGGCATAGTATTCTCCTCTATTTTTTTCGTAATTGGCTTTACTAAGAAGCAACTTCCCCACATGTATTCTGTTGCCAATGAATCAGACCAATGTGCACTTGAATCTTCCATGAAAACAGGTCGCATCAACGGAATTCCATTCACATGGTTTTCAAATGCCAATGAATAATTGTAAGGTAGCATTTGATAACGCAACTCAATCGCTTCTTTCGCTAGTTGTTTTGTTTTCTCGTCTTTAAATATGGCCTCGCTCGGCACTTCTTCTTGTCCGTGTGGGCGGAAAATTGGTTGAAACACGCCATATTGTAACCAACGCACATATAACTCTGGATCGTTATTCGGTCCTCCGAATCCACCAAGATCCGAGTGCATATAAGCGATTCCTTGAAGTCCCATTTGCATAGTGATTTCCATTTGTGGACGCAATCCACCCCAGGTACGGTTCACATCACCGGACCATGGAATGATCCCGAAACGCTGTGTTCCTGTACTTCCGGAACGCATCAAAATAAATGGACGCTCATTGGGATAATCTTTCTGGTATCCCTCGTAAATAAGTTTCGCCCATTCGTGTCCGTAAATGTTGTGCACCTCATCCGCATATCCAACTGCATGCTTCAATTTGGCTGGATGTACTTCCGGTTCTCCCAAGTCACCCCAGAATCCACGTGCTCCATAGCTATGTAAATCTTTGTAAATGTCCCAAAACCAGGTTCTTGTTTCCGGTTTAAATAGATCCAATAATCCAGTATTACCGAAGTAAAAATCATAGGTATAAGGTGCGCCTTCCTCATTCGTGCCTAAAAGTTTTTTATCACTGACCTCTTGCCATTTTTTCGATGTTGTGAGAATAAATGGTTCCGTAATCAAAACAGTCTTCACCCCTTGATTTTTGAAATCGCTGATCATTTCTTTTGGATGAGGAAAAGAGTCTGTGTAAAAGGATAAATTACCAAGTGTACCTTGAATTTCTTTTCCAAACCAATAAAGGTCGAAAATGATGGCGTCAAGTGGAATGGAATCCTTTCGGAATTGATTCACAACATTTCGAGCTTCTTCCTCAGAATGATAACCGAAACGACTAGCGAAATTTCCAAACACCCAACGCGGTGGTAATGGCTGATGACCAGTTAAGTTAGTGTATTCAGCTAAGAGATCTTTCCAGTCATCACCAACAATCACTTGATAGGTTTTGCGTCCACCAATCGTTTCATAGGTCAAGACATTGTTCTTTTTTGAATCTAAATCCAAATAGCCAATCTGCGCATTATCGAAATGAATCGCATAACATTTATTGGAAACCACCATTGGCATGGTGTAATTCATGAGCTCCGAATGTTCTTCGTAACCGTAATGTGCACGGTTATAAAGTTGCAAGCGATAACCACGTCGATTCATCCCCAAAGCGCGCGCTCCCGCACCATAAAGCAGCTCGTCTGTAGTCAGGTTGAAATGTATTTTCTCCGAATCATCCGCTTTTTCATATCCCCAGTTTTCAGAAATCACCGGTTTATCATGGTGCCAATAGCTGATTTGAAATGGTTTTTGTTGGATGTTTACTTTTAATCCCGCAGCGGTTGTTAAGCGAACAACACCAGTTGACTGACTCAATTGAAGCAAATTTGTTTCAACTGAAGCCACAACCGCATGAGAGTTTACTAGATGTTTTTGTCCATTTGGAATGAAAGTCGTTTCAACCATTTTTCCGGAATATGCGGAAAAATAATATACACCGTCAGAGACAACTACTTTGAATCCATTGCTCGATTTTTCAACAGATACAAATTGACGAGTGGCATTTTGTCCCCAACTGAGCGCAGAAACAAAAAGAAATAAAATGAGGTTTTTCATCTTTATTTAAGTTCTAGAATGTAAGCTGTTTTTGCAGGAATAACCGAAGTTTTGAGGTCGAAATTTACGGTTTGTTTTGTGAGCACATCCACACCCATTTCTTTACCTTGGATTATTTCTTGATAGCGGTCCCAACGAATCGTTTCATCCTTCGCAGAGTTATTGATCACAACCAAAACGACTTTTTTTCCCGGCATATCGTACATTCCACTTGGCTCCTTGTAACGCGCATAGACGTACACATTATTTTCCGGGACAAATTGCATCAATTTACCTTCGTGAATGATCTTATTGTTCTTTCTCCAATTCAATAAAGACTTGGTAAACTGAAAATACGCTTCTTCTTCCGGTGTTCTTCCCGTTTGATAAGCATGGCATTGGGCATCTTCGCTACTGCAAAAACCAGTGTGCCTATCAGCAGCCCATCCACCTGGAAAATCTCTACGGATATCCGCATCACCAACATCCTTACTTCCTTTCATTCCAATTTCTGAACCATAATAAATCTGTGGAATTCCACGAGTCGTAGAAATAAGCGTTAGTGCTAGTTTATAATCCGCGATATTCGGACAATATTCATTGAATCGTTTGGTATCGTGATTTTCAAAAAACACGAGCAAGTTGGAAGGGTCTTTATACAGATAATCGTTAGCAATATTGTCGTAAAAACGAACCATTCCTTTGTCCCAATCTTGTTTCGTTTCATTGAACGCCTGCATGAACCCATCGTGCATAGTAAAATCCATTACCGTTGGAAGGTAACTATTGTAAGAGTCAATCGCTCCAACCGGACTATCTTTTTGCCAGTATGAAATTTGTGCTTGATTATGCATCCAAACTTCACCCATAATATTTAAACGTGGGTACTCATCTGTGATGGCTTTTGTCCAAACAGAAATGGCTTCTTTATCGTTGTAAGAATACGTATCCACACGAAGTCCATCTAATTGTGCGTATTCGATCCACCAAATGGTATTTTGAATCAAGTAGGTTAACAAAAGTGGATTGGATTGATTCATGTCTGGCATTGTTGTGTCAAACCAACCATCTTCTGATGCCCCTTTATCCTTTTGCGACGCATATGGGTCCATTTGTGTACTGGTGCGGTAACTTGAACGTGTAAACGAAGGAAATTGATGAATCCAATCTTGCGTAGGCAGATCTTTAATCATCCAGTGTTTACTTGACCAGTGATTTGGAACTTCATCTTTGATCACTTTTAATCCTTGACGATGTGCTTCAAGGACCATTTCTTTGTACCAAGAGTTGGTTCCGTAGCGCGGGTCAATTTTATATAAATCGGATTGCGCGTATCCATGATACGAATACGTCTCTTCGTTATCCTCCAACATGGGAGTTGTCCAAATAGTCGTTGCGCCCAATTCTTTGATGTAATTTAAATGTTGAATGATCCCCATGATATCCCCGCCATGTCTACCACCTGGATTCGAACGATCTGAGACTTCTTTGGTGTCCGGATGCGTGTCAAGTCCTTCATTGGCATTCGCAAAACGATCTGGCATTAACAGGTAAACGACATCGGCTGAAGTATAACTTTCTCGTTGCGCACTATTGCTCATTCGCTCTTCTAACTTGAAGTCAAAATGAGTGATTTCCTTTTTCTTATCGATGAGTTTAATCGGATAAGTACCGGCAACTTTGTCTTTCGTTTCAACCGTAACAAACAAATAATTTGGATTCTCTGTTTTCACGATTCCGGTAATTGCTAATCCTGAAACCTGCACTTGATAGTTGGCGATATTGTTTCCGTGTAACAAGATTTGCACTTCATGGTGTTCCATTCCAGCCCACCAATTTGCTGGCTCCACATGTGTTAAGATTTGTGCATTCACTTGAACGACACAAAACAGAAGAATTGATAAAAAATAACGCTTATTCATATTCAAATAGTTGTTTAACTGATCCATTTTCATAGCTCACAATTTTAATGCAATTTTTAGTATCCAAGGGTATGTCTCTACCCAATACATCCACGGCCTTTATTGCTTTGAATGCATTTTCGGACGAAAACTCTGCTAATCCTGAAGTACATGGATTCTGTATGTTTTGGTATGCCAATACTTGACTGTTTGCAGAGCTATATCTGTCTTGAATGTATTCACTGATGGATTGTGTCACATGAAATCCCCATGCTTGATCGATGGCATCCAAGAAATCTTGATCGGTAAATCCATAATCGTAGCCTTTGTAGTCATCGAGCAAAGCTGCATTTGAGATTAAATTTTGTTTTGCTTGAAGGCTTCCTATCAAGGTGGAAGGAATGAAATAATTCGTGAGAATGTCCTTCATGTGGTAATTAAATCGATCCTTAAAATATGGAACTGCCAATAATTTCGAATAGAGCGGTCGATTAGCATTCGCCCATGTGTAGATATTGCGAGTGGACCAATTTACATTGAACCAATCAATTCCAAAGGTATTATCTAGATCGTATTCCATGAAGAAGAATTTTCCATCTGAAGGACGTTCATACAGAAAATAGTTGTTTTTATTATAGGCGTATCCATCCCATTGTCCAATCAATATTTCTACAGCAAGTGTTCGTAGGTAAGAATCTACATCGAAGACATCTTGTATCTCACAAACAAAATTCGCATTCGCAGAATTGTACAAAACCTCGATCAAATGAATCAGTCCTGAATAATCATTCACCACCTCATTCGTTTTCAATTTGTAGGTATTTTGGTAATACGTTGGATTCGTTCCGTGATAGGTTAAATCAGATCCGTAAAAACACTTAAATAGGTTACCCGTATTGTCATTTGGAAATCTCTTTTGGATATACTCTTCATCAAAATGTTCGATATGAATGTACAAACCTTTGTATTCGTTATTAATGAATAACTTAATGTAACTAGATCGCGCCGATGGAAGTCCGCAGGCCGTCAATAAATCATACGAAACTTTCGAACGTAATATGGAAACATCGTTATGTTCTCCATTCAACTTCATCTTTTCTAATCCACGGTATTTTCTCCCTGGAACATAGCTATTGAAAGACAATTCGAAAGACTTTTTCGCTGCATCCCGAGAGGTGTTTCCACGAACATGAATACCAACATTAGTCAAGGTATCCTGAATAGCACTGGAGGAATAAATTACCGAAGCAACAAAGGGGTAATCAGAATAAACACTATCTGCTACCATCGTTTGCGCATCAACTGCTGACATGGTCACATAAACGCTTGCGACTTCATTTTGAAGAAAGGCGTTATTATTTGCGGGATGAACGAACTGAGCTAAGACGCTCAGCTCCATGAATGCACAAAGAATGAAAAGATAGGTGTACTTCATTAATGTTGAATAATAAATGCCTCATTTGAATAGAATTGACCAACACGGAGAAGTACATGGTAAGAACCACTTTTCCAATCGCTAACATTTAGTAGCACCTCATTTTTACCAAGATTCGTCGTTCCCTTTTGCGAATAAACAACTTGTCCTGCCTCATTCAATACCATTAATTCCATCGCATTCATATCATTGGCACTAAATACCACATGTAAATCACTCACACTTGGATTGGGGAAAACGCTCATTGGGAAATGCGATTCCATTACTTCGTCAATCGATACTGGCGCATCCGTAATAGTTGGTTGTTCTAGGCGAACATCCGTATAAATGCGGTATTCACCCGGCTGAAGCGAGAAATTCATATTTACATCAGAAACATTCAAACTATCTCCGGTGAAATATTCGTACCACCATCCATTGTGATGGAAATTCGGTGAACCAATTTGCGAGTTCACATCGAAATTGGTAATCACAACCCCATTCATGGATGGATCTGAAAGTTTCATTTTTTTCACGGAACCATTTAAAACGTATGAGAAATTTAATGAGCGAAATGTTTCATAATCATTTCTCAATTTTAAGGTTGCTGCGTACACATCGTAAAGTTGACGTCTTCTTGCTTGTGTAAAGTAATTCCATAAGATTGGTTTATTACATACGCGACATGGATTGTCAATGGAAATATCGTACCCCAATTCACCAAATTGCCAAATCATTCTTGGACCAGGCTGAGTCAAGAAAATTACTGCAGCTGTTTGCATACGTCCCAATGCTACGTACGAGGTTTTTGCATTGTGATTTGGATTGGATTGATTTCCAAAAGATAGGTTTTTGAACATCAATCGTTCTTCGTCATGACTTTCCATGTAAGAAACCAAATGAGGAAGAGTCCAATTACGATTCGTATAAATTCCTGAACTGATATTTGATGTACTTGTATAACCCATTGTAGCTTCTCCGTATCCATACGTTAAATTCCCCCAAAGCATCATGCCATAATTCGCTAATTGAATTTCTTCTGAGTTATCGCACCAATGTTCTAAAATTACATAGGCATCAGATTTAACATCCCAAATTTTATCAGCCATTCGTTTGAGCAAATTAATTCGTTCTAGATTATAACCAGCTGCATTATTCGCAAATCCTTTCGTGTAATCAAAGCGGAAACCATCAACATGGTATTCATCTAACCAAAATTTATTGACTTGGTCGATGTAATTTTGGGTAGCCATTCGAGTATGATCGAAGTCATAACCCCAACAATATGGTTCATGAGGACAAATTGCGTTAAACCATGGATTATTAGCTGCAGGACGATTATTCGCCGCATCCCAATACATATTTACCATTGGGTTTTGTCCAAAAGCATGATTCAAAACCATGTCTACAATGACAGCGATACCTCGATTGTGACAACTATCGACAAATTCCTTGAATTTTTCTGGCGTTCCATAATATTTATCAAGTGCTTTGTGAAAAGATGGATTATATCCCCAACTCTCATTGTTTTCGAATTCACCAGGAGGCATTAATTCGATCGCGTTGATTCCAAGTTTATCTAGATATGCAAGCGTGTCGATCAATGTTTGATAATTGTGTTTTGCCACAAAATCACGCACTAATAATTCGTAAATGACTAAGTCCTTTTTAGCTGGACCTTGATAACTTGTATTCTGCCAATCGTAAGGTGTTGCTCCGGGTTGAAAAACAGAAACAAATCCAGTTGTTTGTCCGATTGGATAAGGAAGTGGATTCGGATTCGTTGCTGCATTGATATTTCCATCGTTATTAGGATCTAGAATAAGACTACTCAATGGGTCGGCAAATTTCATTGAGCCATCAATAAAATATTGATAGCCATATTTTTGTCCAGCCGTAAGTCCGGTTACTTCTAACCACCATGTAGCATTATTTGTCGATAAATTCATGTGATAGGCAGCAGTGGGAGTCCAGTTATTGAAATCACCAATCACATAAATGTGTTGTTTTTGTGGTGCGTATAATTGAAAAATAACCGTTGTGTCGTTGATGTAATTTACACCATTTACCAATCCTGTTATTGTTGGATTCACAATATTGACTGCCGGATTGACCGTGTAATATACACTATCAATGATGGTTGATGTTCCGTCGTTGACCTCAAATTCCAGCAAATGTGTTCCGGCTGAACTGGCTGTTAAATTATAATTTAAGGTTGTTGCATTTGCTAGGGTTGTCAAAACATTTCCATCTTCTTTCAGATTCAAAGTTGACGGGGTATTGGCTTCCGCATTAATCGCGATTTGATCATTTAAGTTGTAAATACTTCCATTGTTCGGGTGAAAAAACTGTCCGAGTAATCCAGCATTCACGGGATACACATCGTAAAAAATATCTCCTCCATCTGCCGCACGTCCGACAATACCGCCATTTGCCGTACGGAAAACGAAAGCAAGTTTCAATACCGTTGTTGTTGCGAGTGGATAACCGTAAAATTGATCGATATCGATCGTAATCGTATGTTTGTTATTTCCAATGTTTGTCATTGCCACTTGAGGATCTACTGTCCCCCAAGTTCCTTGCACGTATTGCCAATTGGAAGGCGATGTACTTGCACTAGTAATTAATCCTGCATGGGCATAAATTTGAGACTGACCGTTCAGCGCTCCATTTCCTTCTGTGGCATCATAGGTGATGGTGACCACATCGTTTACGGTTGGGAAAGCTGGGGAAACTTCTAAAACTTGTGCGATGAGAATTGAACTATAGATGCTCGCAACTACGGTAAGGATGACATGTTTCATTTAGAAATGTTTAAGGTAAAAAAAAGCCTAAGTATATTTCAACTTAGGCTCTCAATAAATTATTGAAAAATTATTGTTTGATCAATTTTCCAGTAGCAACTTTGTCACCAGCGAACACTTTGTAGATGTAAGATCCAGCAGACATGTTAGCTGTATTTACTTCAACATTGTTAGAAGCAGAAACTGCGATTGTTTTCGTAGCAACTTCTTTTCCTGTTAAATCAAATAATGTGATTGTCGCTTCAGAAGCGTTGTTTACATCAAATTTGAAGTTAGCAACATCAGAAGTTGGGTTTGGAGAAACTGTCAAGTTGTTGATCACGTTTTCAGTAACGTTAGATCCACCACATGCAGTACATGCATCCCAAACATAACAAACTGTTCCAGGTAATAATAAATAGCTACGGTTGATGTTTCCAGAACCATCGTCAGTACCACAACCATCAACAGCAATTGTGTTTAATGGATCTGTTCCTTCGTTTGCTCCCCAATCACCGTTTACAAATTTGTACGTTTGTGTACCTTGTAATGTAGAAACAGGGTAAGTTACATCGATTGACCAGATGTTGTTTCCTAAGTCTGTCATTGCTGAGTTAGCATCAGATGGAGACCAGTCTACCATTGGACCAGCTGCAACTGAACCTTGGTTTGTTCCAAATGTACCTCCAACACGAATTCCGTTAGCAGCCAATGTTGCTCCACCAGCTAAATATCCTGTGATATCTACTTGGTAAGTTACAGTGTAATCTGTTTGGAAATTGTAAGCACCTGTAGTACGGTCAAAAATAACCAAATAAGTTCCTGCTGGAACTGGAATATCAGCACCATCTTGAACACCAAGACCAGCTGGGAAAGTTGAAGCTCCCCAGTTAATTGTCCAAGCAGCATCTTGACGGAATTTAGCCGAACCAGCAACACATGTTACAATACCAGCATAGGTGTTTCCATCCAACGTTTGCATTGGAATATCCACAGACCAATCGTACGGTGGAACCGCAGATCCAATAATACCTACCGCAGGAAACTGCGCGTAAGACGCTACACTAATAAATACAGTAGCTAAAAAAGTAAACATTTTTTTCATAGTTCAATTTTAAAAGGTTAAAAAATACTTAGTGTCAGATTGACAACTTCAAAAATAAAAAGAAAATTGGAATTAAAGAAATACTTTATAGATTTCTAAGATGGATTTTTAAACCGTCCTTTGTAGATAAGATGTGTGGAATTGAAATTCATTGCGGCAACTTCGTTTGTGAAAAGTCCAAAAACACTAGAGCCAGAGCCGGACATTGAAGCATAAATCGCACCGGACTGATCCAGTGATTCTTTTAATGTTTGAATTTCCGGGTAACGTTGAAAAACAGAAGTTTCAAAATCGTTTTTCAGGAATTCTTTCCATTGATTCATTGGTTTTTGAACGGTTTCTTCAATACAAGGAACGTCTTCACTTACCGAAACTCCATCGTATGCTTCCTTCGTCCCGACATGAATGCCTGGATTTAATAATACCAAGAAAACATTGGATAAATCAAGCTCCACCGAGGAAAGTATCTCCCCTCTACCTTGAGCAATCTGGGGTAATCCATCCACAAAAAATGGACAATCGCTTCCGAGTTCAGAAGCTAATTGTTTGAGTTTATCAGTGCTTAGCTGTAAATGAAAGAGTTCGTTTAATGCCAATAGAGTAAACGTCGCATCAGCGGATCCTCCACCAAGTCCAGCACCAACTGGAATTTGCTTTCTTAAATGAATGCGAACGGGACCGATTTGAAATTCATTTTGCAACAATTGATATGCCTTCTCACACAAATTACTTCCTCCACCACTAATCTTTATGCCAGTTTGAAGAAATTCAAACGAATCCGCTTTCGTTACTTCGAGAATATCTGTAAATGGAATTTCAACCATGCATGTATCGATATCATGATAACCATCATTCCTTTTACGGAGGATGTTTAGTCCAAGGTTTATCTTTGCTGGAGGATATAAAATCATGAAACAAATGTAGTTTTTTCAGTCGAACTTTTCCCCAATTACTAATTGGAAATGTTGGTATCAGAAAATCAATTAACTTTGTCTACTCAATTTAGAAATTATGTCTACGTATCTTGACTTTGAAGAACCATTAAAATCCTTGGAGGAACAAATTGCTCAAACCAAAGAACTTGGTGAATCCACGAATGTGGATATGTCAGAGCAACTTGCCGAATTAGAGCAAGTGTTACAGGAAAAAACGAAAGAGGTTTTTTCAGGACTCACTCCTTGGCAACGTGTGCAACTTTCTAGACACCCAGACAGACCATATACCCTTGCTTATATTGACGCTCTTACCAACGGGCAATTCATCGAATTACACGGTGATCGCAGCGTGAAAGACGACAAAGCCATGGTTGGTGGATTTGGGATGATTGATGGAAAAAGCGTTATGCTTATTGGACAACAAAAAGGCATCAATACAAAAATGCGTCAATACCGTAATTTTGGAATGCCTAATCCAGAGGGATATCGTAAAGCGCTTCGACTAATGAAATTAGCCGAGAAATTTAATAAACCTATCATTACATTTATCGATACTCCAGGAGCTTTTCCCGGATTAGAAGCAGAGGAACGTGGACAAGGAGAAGCAATTGCTCGTAACATCTACGAAATGATGCGTTTGAAAGTTCCCGTGATTTGTATCATCATCGGTGAAGGAGCATCCGGCGGTGCCCTTGGAATCGGTGTTGGAGATAAAGTGGTCATGTTGGAAAACACATGGTATTCAGTGATCTCTCCGGAAAGTTGTTCTTCCATTTTATGGCGTTCATGGAACTTTAAGGAAACTGCAGCAGATGCATTGAAATTAACGTCTACTGATATGCGTAAAAATGGATTGGTAGATGAAGTCATTCCTGAACCATCAAATGGTGCACATCGCAATCCAGAAGAAATGTTTCAAGTGGTTAAAGCAAAAATCAAGGACTACATCTCAGAATTAGAGAAACAAAATCCTGATAAACGCGTGGAAGACCGCATTGAGAAATTTTGTCAGATGGGTGTTTGGAAATAACCAATACCAAATCATCCATTCATGACTGACTTGTTATCCACACCCATTGAATATTTAAAAGGTGTTGGTCCACAACGTGCAGCCACTTTGCAAACAGAATTAGGAATTTTTTCCTTTCGTGACATCCTCAATCACTTTCCTTTCCGTTACCAAGATCGTTCCGTATTTCATGAAATTAGGGATATTCATTTGGTGGATAATTACCTGCAATTAAAAGGTAAAATCACCTACATCGGTGAGGTTGGAACCGGTCGTCACCGTAAACTAACCGCACGTTTTGAAGATCATTCAGGGACAGTAGATTTAATTTGGTTTCAGGGTATTCAATGGGTGAAAGCAAATTTACGCGTTGGAGAAACCTATCTTCTTTTCGGGAAACCAAAGGCTTACAATCAACAATGGACCATTCCTCATCCTGAATTAACCAAGTGGGGAGAGCAATCGACAGAACTTGGTTTACAAGCGATGTATCCTTCAACGGAGAAGCTGAATGTAAAGGGATTAAATGCAAAAGGGATTGGAAAAATCATCCAAGGACTTCTTCCTCAAATAAGAAACCAGATTCCGGAAGTTCTACCTCATTACCTGACAGAAGAACTTCACCTTATTTCCAAAGAACAAGCCTATTTTTCCATTCATGCGCCAAAGAATGAGGTAGAATATAAACAAGCCCGCTATCGACTGAAATTTGAGGAATTATTCTTTTTACAACTGGAATTATTGCTCCGTAAGGAAATACGCGCAAAAAAAATGAAAGGATTTATCTTTTCAGAATTAGGAAACCTTTTTAATACCTTCTATACAAAACACCTTCCTTTTGAGTTAACGAATGCACAAAAAAGAGTGTTAAAAGAAATTCGAAAAGACTTTTTGCATGGTGAGCACATGAATCGACTTTTGCAAGGAGATGTTGGGAGTGGAAAAACACTTGTTGCTTTATTAACTTTGCTCATGGGAATCGATAACGGTTTTCAAGGAGCACTGATGGCACCTACCGAAATTCTAGCAACCCAGCATTATGAGTCCCTTCGGGAACTTGTAGATGGCCTACCCATCGAAATTGCCTTGTTAACGGGTTCCACAAAAAAAGCAAGAAGAGTCGAAATTCATGAGGGTCTGCAAAATGGAACCATTCATTTGTTAATTGGTACCCATGCGTTGTTGGAGGATGTGGTTCAGTTCGCTAATTTAGGAATTGTAGTGATTGACGAGCAACATCGTTTTGGTGTCGCACAACGATCTAAAATGTGGGGGAAAAACGCAGTTCCACCGCATGTTTTAATCATGACGGCAACACCCATTCCACGAACATTAGCCATGACTTTTTATGGAGACTTAGATGTTTCCATCATTGATGAACTTCCTCCCGGTAGAAAACCCATTCAAACCATTCATCGAAGAGAAAACCATCGTCCAAAATTATTGCAATTTATCAAGGAACAAATTTCCCTTGGAAGACAGATCTATATTGTTTATCCGTTGATTCAGGAATCCGAGAAACTAGACTTCAAAAATCTGCAGGAAGGTTATGATTTAATTACGGATGCCTTTCCTTCTCCTTCATACGAGGTGAGCATGGTTCATGGAAAGTTAAAACCAGCTGAGAAAGATGCAGAAATGCAACGTTTTGTGAAAGCAGAAACGCAAATCATGGTAGCGACTACCGTTATCGAAGTTGGGGTCAATGTGCCAAATGCATCAGTGATGGTCATTGAGAGTGCGGAACGTTTTGGCTTGTCTCAATTGCATCAATTGCGTGGACGTGTTGGACGTGGAGCAGAAAAATCCTACTGTATTTTAATGACTGGGGATAAACTATCCAAAGAATCGATGAAACGAATGGATACTATGGTCATGACAAATGATGGCTTTCAGATTTCCGAAGTTGATTTACAGTTGCGGGGTCCTGGTGATTTAATGGGGACGCAGCAGAGTGGTGTATTGAACTTAAAATTGGCCGATCTATCAAGAGATGGTCAAATCGTTAGTTTGGCCAGAGAAAAGGCCAGAGAGATTCTAGAAAAGGATCCAGATCTTTTGTTAGCGGAGAATATCCGATTAAACCAACGCATGCATCAAGTGCTAAAATCTCGTCCAAACTGGGGCCGAATAGCATAAAAAAAAGGATGACCTTTCGATCATCCTTTTCCTTTATTTTATCTTTCGATTAAGCGTCTTGTAGCATTTCATCGTAAGCTTCTTGTGAACCAACAATCATTGATTGGTATTCACGTACACCTGTACCAGCTGGGATTAAGTGTCCAACGATAACGTTTTCTTTCAATCCTAATAAGTGGTCTTCTTTACCTGAAATAGCTGCTTCGTTTAATACTTTCGTTGTCTCCTGGAAGGAAGCCGCAGAAATAAACGATTGTGTTTGAAGTGACGCACGTGTGATACCTTGCAACAATGGTGTCGACGTTGCTGGCATAGCCTCTCTCGCTTCTACTAATGTTTTATCCTCACGTTTCAATTTCGAGTTCTCATCTCTTAAACGACGAACAGAAACCAATTGTCCTTTTTTCAATTCCGCTGAATCACCTGCATCTTTCACGAACATCATTCCGTAAAGTGCATCATTCGCTTCCATGATATCTGCTTTATGAACGGATTGTCCTTCCAAGAAGCGAGTATCACCAGACTCGATGATTTGTGCTTTCAACATCATTTGACGTACAATTACTTCAAAGTGTTTATCATTAATTTTTACACCTTGCAAACGGTAAACCTCTTGGATCTCATTTACGATGTACTCTTGTACTTTCGTAGGTCCTTCGATGTTCAAGATATCGTTTGGTGTGATCGCTCCATCAGATAATGGTTGACCAGCACGAACGAAATCGTTTTGTTGTACAAGGATATGTTTAGAAAGTGGAACTAAGTATTTTCTTACTTCACCCAATTTCGATGTAATGATAATTTCACGGTTACCACGTTTCACATTTCCAAATGCTGCTGTTCCATCGATTTCAGAAACAACTGCTGGATTTGAAGGATTTCTTGCCTCGAATAACTCAGTTACACGTGGAAGACCTCCGGTGATATCTCCGGTTTTACCAGCTAAACGAGGAATTTTAACCATGATCACACCTGCTTCAATTTTGTCGCCTTCTGTAACAGAGATGTGCGCATTAACTGGAATAGAGTATTCTCTTAAAATTTCCTTCGTTTTAGGGTCCATGATGTGAATCGCTGGACTTTTCTTTTTATCACGAGATTCGATGATTACTTTTTCAGTAAATCCTGTTTGCTCATCGACTTCTTCACGGTAAGTAATATTTTCAATGATGCCATCAAAAACAACTTTACCTGCAACCTCTGAAATGATCACCGCATTGTATGGATCCCATTTACAAATTACGTCACCTTTTTTAATTTTCGTTTCACCAGAAACCATTAATTCAGATCCGTAAGGAACATTCGCCGTCATCACCGTAATTCCTGTTTTTTCGTCTGTGATTTTTAATTCAGCAGAACGACCAACAACGATGATTTGGTTTGTACCATCTGCGTTTTTACGTTCGATAGTTCTTAACTCATCGATTTCTAATTTACCATTTGCTTTCGCTTTCAAGTCAGAAATATCTGCGATGTTCGATGCAGTACCCCCAACGTGGAATGTACGAAGTGTCAACTGTGTACCTGGCTCACCAATTGATTGAGCAGCTACAACACCAACAGCATCACCTCTTTGAGCAAGGCGGTGATTAGCAAGGTTTCGTCCATAACATTTTGAACATACACCACGACGCATTTCACATGTCAATACAGAACGAATTTCTACTTCTTCGATTCCAGCTTTAGAAATGGTACTTGCGATATCTTCAGAGATTAACTCACCTGCAGCGATAATTAATTCATCCGTATCTGGCAAGTAAACATCATGAACAGATGTACGTCCCAAAATACGATCGTACAATGGTTCAACAACTTCATCATTTTTCTTCAATGCAGTAGCAACAATTCCACGAAGTGTTCCACAATCATTTGAATTGATAACAACATCTTGAGCAACATCCACCAAACGACGAGTCAGGTAACCTGCATCGGCTGTTTTAAGGGCAGTATCGGCCAAACCTTTACGTGCACCGTGAGTAGAGATAAAGTACTCAAGGATGGATAATCCTTCCTTAAAGTTTGATAAGATCGGATTCTCGATAATTTCTTGAACGGAAGCACCAGATTTCTGTGGTTTCGCCATCAATCCACGCATACCAGAAAGCTGACGAATTTGTTCTTTCGAACCACGTGCTCCTGAATCGTACATCATGTAAATTGAATTAAATCCTTGACGGTCTGTTTTCAATTGATCCATTAATGTAGCTGTCAAACGTGAGTTTGTATGCGTCCAAATATCAATGATTTGGTTGTAACGCTCATTATTCGTGATAAGACCCATGTTGTAGTTCATCATGACTTCTTTCACTTCATTTTCAGCCTTACCAACTAAAACTTCTTTTTCTTTCGGGATAATGATGTCATCAAGGTTGAACGACAAACCACCTCTGAAGGCCATTTCGTATCCAAGACCTTTGATATCATCAAGGAATTGAGCAGTACGAGAAGTACCACAAATTTTCAATACTTCACCGATAATATCACGTAATGCTTTTTTCGTTAATACATCATTGATGTATCCAACTTCTCTTGGAACTTTCTCGTTAAACATAACACGTCCACAAGTAGTTTCAATCAGCATTAATTCTGGTTCACCACTCTTACCTAAGTCATAAGATTTCACTTTGATACGCGCATGCAAATCAAGTTTTTTCTCATTATAAGCAATGATAACCTCTTTCGGAGAATAGAAAATTCCATCTTGTCCTTTCACGATATCACCTTCCACAGAAAGTTTACCTTTTGTGATGTAATAAAGACCCAAGACCATATCCTGAGAAGGAACGGCAATTGGTGCTCCATTCGCTGGATTCAAGATGTTATGAGATGCTAACATCAACATTTGAGCTTCCAAAATTGCAGCATTACCTAAAGGTAAGTGAACCGCCATCTGGTCACCATCGAAATCGGCGTTGAAGGCTGTTGTTACCAATGGGTGAAGACGAATCGCTTTTCCTTCGATTAGTTTCGGTTGGAATGCTTGGATACCTAAACGGTGAAGTGTAGGGGCACGGTTCAATAGAACTGGGTGACCTTTCAATACATTTTCTAAAATATCCCAAACTACTGGCTCTTTACGGTCAACAATTTTCTTTGCAGATTTAACTGTTTTCACGATACCACGTTCAATCATCTTACGAATGATAAACGGTTTGTAAAGTTCCGCTGCCATGTCTTTTGGAAGACCACATTCGTGTAATTTCAAATCTGGACCAACAACAATTACTGAACGTGCTGAATAATCCACACGTTTTCCAAGTAAGTTTTGACGGAATCGACCTTGTTTACCTTTCAATGAATCAGAAAGGGATTTCAATGCACGATTTGATTCTGTTTTAACAGCGCTTGATTTTCTTGAGTTATCGAACAAGGAATCAACAGACTCTTGCAACATACGTTTTTCATTACGTAAGATTACTTCTGGAGCTTTGATTTCGATCAATCTTTTCAAACGATTGTTACGGATAATCACACGACGGTATAAGTCATTCAAATCTGAAGTCGCGAAACGACCACCATCAAGTGGAACTAACGGACGTAATTCAGGTGGAATAACAGGTACCACTTTCACAATCATCCATTCTGGACGGTTATCGATACGTGTTTGAGAATCCTTCATTGCTTCAACAACTTGAAGACGTTTTAAAGCCTCATTTTTACGTTGAACCGATGTTTCATTTTCTGCTTGATCACGAAGCGTGTAAGATAATTCTTCAAGATTTAAATCTTTCAATAAATCGTACAATGCTTCAGCACCCATTTTCGCAACAAACTTGTTTGGATCGGAATCCTCCAAGTATTGGTTTTCTTTTGGAAGTGCGTCAAGGATATCTAAATATTCTTCTTCTGTTAAGAAATCGAATTTTTTAAGGTTAACATTATCCAATGTCAAAGCAGCTCCTGGGTTGATCACCGCGTAACGCTCGTAATAGATAATTTGATCCAACTTTTTCGTTGGTAAACCAAGTAAGTAACCAATTTTGTTCGGTAAAGAACGGAAGTACCAAATGTGTGCTACTGGAACTACCAATGAGATATGTCCCATGCGCTCTCTACGTACTTTCTTCTCAGTTACCTCTACTCCACAACGGTCACATACGATTCCTTTGTATCGAATTCTTTTGTATTTACCACAGTGACATTCATAGTCTTTAACTGGACCAAAAATGCGCTCACAGAACAATCCGTCACGTTCTGGTTTGTACGTACGGTAGTTGATTGTCTCTGGCTTTAGCACTTCACCACTTGAATTCTCCAGGATGATTTCTGGAGAAGCCAATGATATCGTGATTTTATTAAAGCTACTTTGTTTTTTTGGTATTTCTCTTTTGAAAGCCATTTTTTATATAATGTTTTCGTTATTAATCAATTAGTCCATCGATACGTTCAAACACAATCCGCGAAGCTCGTGTAACAATACATTGAAAGATTCAGGAATTCCTGGTTCAGGAATGTTGTCACCTTTCACGATTGCTTCGTATGCTTTCGCACGGCCCATCACGTCATCAGATTTAACCGTTAAGATTTCTTGAAGGATATTAGCAGCACCGAATGCTTCTAGTGCCCAAACCTCCATCTCACCAAAACGCTGACCTCCAAATTGCGCTTTACCACCAAGTGGTTGTTGCGTAATCAATGAGTATGGTCCGATTGAACGAGCGTGCATTTTATCATCAACCATGTGTGATAATTTCAACATGTAAATTACCCCAACAGTTGCTGGTTGATGGAAACGTTCTCCAGTTCCACCATCGTACAAGTACGTTTTACCAGATTTAGGAACGCCTGCTTTCGCTGTCCACTCGTCAATTTCAGATGGTTTCGCACCATCAAAAATCGGAGTTGCGAACTTCATGCCTAATTTTTCACCTGCCCAACCAAGAACAGTTTCATAAATTTGACCAAGGTTCATACGAGAAGGTACACCAAGTGGATTCAATACGATGTCAACTGGTGTTCCATCTTCAAGGAAAGGCATGTCCTCTTGACGAACGATGTTCGCTACGATTCCTTTATTTCCGTGACGTCCCGCCATTTTATCTCCCACTTTCAATTTACGTTTCTTCGCAACATAAACTTTCGCCAATTTCACGATTCCTGCTGGAAGTTCATCCCCTACAGAAATATGGAATTTACGACGTTTGTAGTTACCAAGTAAATCGTTTGCCTTGATGTTAAAGTTGTGAATAACACGACTAATCAACTGGTTGATTTTAGCATCAGAACTCCAATTTAATGGATTAACAATGGAATAATCCAATGCCATCAATGCTTTGTTCGTGAATTTCGTTCCTTTCTTGATCAACTCTTCTTTGAAGTTATTGTACACTCCTGAAGATTTGTGTTCACCTAAAATGACCATCAATTTCTCCGCAAGTTTTTCCTTCAAATCAGCAAAATCCTTTTGGTATTCTGCATCAATCGTTTCCAAGATTGGTTTATCCTGAGATTTTGATTTACGGTCTTTAATTGCTCTTGAGAACAATTTTTTCTCGATAACAACTCCACGTAAAGATGGACCTGCTTTCAATGAAGCATCTTTCACATCCCCTGCTTTGTCACCAAAGATCGCACGTAATAATTTCTCTTCTGGAGATGGATCTGTTTCACCTTTTGGAGTGATTTTACCGATCAAGATATCACCTTCACGAATTTCAGCACCAATTCGGATTAATCCATTTTCATCTAAATCTTTAGTCGCTTCTTCACTCACGTTTGGAATATCAGAAGTTAACTCTTCCATTCCTCGTTTTGTGTCACGAACCTCTAATGAATACTCATCAATGTGAACACTTGTAAAGATATCATCGCGAACAACTTTTTCAGAAATTACAATCGCATCCTCGAAGTTATACCCTTTCCATGGCATGAATGCCACTTTCAAGTTTTGACCTAATGCCAATTCTCCTGCTTGCGTTGCATATCCCTCACAAAGAACTTGACCTCTTTCTACTCGATCACCTTTTTGAACAATTGGTTTCAAGTTGATACATGTACTTTGATTGGTTTTCATGAATTTTGTTAATCCATAACGAGTTACCTCGCTATCAAAACTCACCATTTTATCTTCTTCGTTCCAATCGTAACGAATCACGATTTCATTCGCATCTACATATTCAACTGTTCCTGTACCTTCAGCATTGATTAGTACACGTGAATCACGTGCTACTAAACGCTCAATTCCAGTTCCAACAATTGGAGAATTCGGACGCAATAACGGAACTGCTTGACGTTGCATGTTTGATCCCATCAATGCACGGTTGGCATCATCATGCTCCAAGAAAGGAATAGATGAAGCGGCAATCGATGCAATTTGATTGGCACCAACGTCCATCAAATTCAAATCTTTTGGTGCTACCACTGGGAAGTCACCTTCGAAACGTGCTTTTACCACATCAGACAAGAAGTTTCCTTTATCATCCATCACAGCATTTGCTTGTGCGATCATTTTTGAATCCTCTTCTTCAGCAGCTAAATAAACTGGTTCTTCATTTAATACAACTTTACCATTTTCTACTCGACGGTAAGGAGTTTCAATGAATCCTAATTTATTAACCTTCGCAAATACACACAAAGATGAAATCAAACCAATGTTTGGTCCTTCTGGTGTTTCAATCGTACAAAGACGACCGTAGTGTGTATAGTGAACGTCACGTACCTCGAATCCTGCTCTTTCACGAGAAAGTCCGCCTGGTCCTAGTGCCGATAGACGGCGCTTGTGTGTTACCTCAGAAAGTGGATTGGTTTGATCCATAAACTGAGAAAGTTGATTCGTTCCAAAGAATGAATTAATCACTGACGAAAGTGTTTTCGCATTAATCAAGTCAATTGGAGTAAATACTTCATTATCACGAACGTTCATACGCTCACGGATTGTTCTTGCCATTCTTGCAAGACCAACACCGAACTGCGCATACAATTGTTCACCAACTGTACGAACGCGACGATTTGATAAGTGGTCAATATCATCGATATCTGCTTTCGAGTTAATCAACTCGATCAAATATTTAATGATATTAATGATATCAGTTTTTGTCAGAACGCGAGATTCCTCAGAATCATCTAATCCAAGTTTCTTATTCAAACGGAAACGTCCAACTTCACCTAAATCATAACGTGCATCCGAGAAGAATAATTTCTCAAATACTCCTTTTGCCGTCTCATAGTCGGGCGGATCTGCGTTACGTAATTGACGGTAAATGTGTTCAACCGCTTCTTTTTCAGAGTTGGAAGTATCTTTTTGTAATGTATTGTAGATGATCGTGTAATCTGTAGAATTACCATCTTCTTTGTGTAAAATCAATGATTTCGCACCAGAGTCCATGATAGAATCTAAATGTTCTTCACCGATTACTAATTCACGATCAAGGATTACCTCGTTACGTTCGATTGATACAACTTCTCCTGTATCCTCATCAACGAAATCCTCTATCCATGTTTTTAACACACGTGCAGCTAAACGACGTCCAACTAATTTTTTCAAATTGGCTTTATTGACCTTGACTTCATCAGCCAATCCAAAAATTTCTAGGATATCACGATCTGTTTCGTATCCAATTGCACGGAACAAAGTTGTCACCGGCAATTTTTTCTTACGATCGATGTAAGCGTACATGATGTTGTTGATATCTGTCGCGAATTCAATCCAAGAACCCTTGAAAGGAATAATACGCGCAGAATATAATTTTGTCCCATTTGCGTGACGGCTTTGACCGAAGAACACACCTGGGGAACGGTGTAATTGGGAAACGATAACACGTTCAGCACCATTTACCACGAAAGACCCTTTTGGAGTCATATAAGGAATTGTACCTAAATAAACATCTTGTACGATGGTTTCGAAATCCTCATGTTCAGGATCAGTACAATATAATTTCAATTTAGCCTTTAAAGGAACACTGTAGGTTAATCCGCGTTCAATACATTCTTCGATAGAATATCTTGGTGGATCAACAAAGTAGTCTAAAAACTCCAATACAAATTGGTTTCTTGTATCGGTAATCGGGAAGTTCTCTGCGAAAACTTTAAATAAACCTTCACTATCACGATTCTCTGGTGTTGTTTCCAACTGAAAGAATTCCTGGAAGGATTTTAATTGAATCTCCAGGAAATCTGGATACTCAAATTGATTTTTGCTTGAAGCAAAATTAATTCGGGTTGAATTATTTGATGTTGCCAAGGCTTTTGTTTTTTTAGTTATTCGATTATTCTGTCAAAATCAACATGCGAAAAAACAGGAGAAGGCATCCGCTAAAAAGCGGTGCCTTTCCTGTAATATTGTGGGATTAATTACTTAATCTCAACTTCAGCTCCAGCTTCTTCTAAAGATTTTTTAAGACCTTCAGCCTCATCTTTAGAAACTCCTTCTTTCAATGTTGCAGGAGCTCCGTCAACTAAGTCTTTAGACTCTTTCAATCCGTTTCCTGTTAATTCTTTAACAAGTTTAACTACTGCTAGTTTGTTTGGTCCACCAGCTTTCAAGATTACGTCGAATTCTGTTTTCTCAACAGCAGCTTCAGCAGCAGCACCGCCACCGGCCATCATTACTGGAGCAGCCGCAGCTGGTTCGATTCCGTACTCATCTTTTAAAATTGTTGCCAACTCGCTTACTTCTTTTACTGTAAGGTTAACTAACGTTTCTGCAATTTGCTTTAAATCAGCCATTTTATTTTAATTTAAAAAAGGTTATTATTAATTAATTTATGCTCTTTCTTCGAGCGTTTTAAGGATTCCAGCGATTGTATTACCAGAACCACTAAGAGCAGACAATACATTTTGAGCAGGACTTTGCAACATTCCAATGATATCTCCAACCAATTCTTCTTTACTTTTCAGTGATTCAAGAACTGATAATTGGTGATCTCCAATGAAAACTGCTTCATCAATGTATGCACCTTTCAAAATTGGTTTCGGTGATTTCTTACGGAAATCTGCGATCAATTTTGCAGGAGCATTAGCCACTTCGCTGAACATAACAGAAGTTGAGCCTTTCAAAACATCTCTCAATGCTCCGAATTCTTTTCCTTCTACTTGGTCCATCGCTTTTTGAAGCAATGCATTTTTAACTACACGCATGGAGATGTTCGTTTGAAAACATCTTCTACGTAAAGCGTTTATTGTCTCTACTGTTAATTCTGCTGTGTCTGCTAGATACAACACATTGTTGGCAGTTAAATCCGCCGCCAAATCGCTGATGTACTTTGCTTTTTCTTCTCTTGTCATTTTCTTAAGTATTAAGCAGTAACAGACTTCGCGTCAATTTGTATCCCTGGACTCATCGTTGAGCTCAGGTAGATACTTTTAATATACGTACCTTTTGCAGCAGACGGTTTTAATTTAACTAGTTGTTGAATCAACTCACTCGCATTTTCGCGAATTTTATCTCCTTCAAAACTAACTTTACCAACCGATGAGTGAATGATACCGTATTTATCAACTTTAAAGTCAATTTTACCAGCTTTCACTTCAGTTACAGCTTTACCAATTTCCATAGTAACTGTACCTGTTTTCGGATTTGGCATTAAACCGCGTGGACCTAAAACACGTCCTAGTGCACCTACTTTACCCATAACTGAAGGCATCGTAATGATTACGTCGATATCTGTCCAACCACTTTTGATTTTATCAATGTAGTCATCAAGTCCAACATATTCCGCACCTGCTTCGATTGCTTCTTTTTCCTTGTCTGGAGTACAAAGTACAAGTACCTTGATATCCTTACCAGTTCCATGAGGCAATGCAACAGTTCCACGTACCATTTGATTCGCTTTACGAGGATCAACCCCTAAACGAACACAAATATCTACAGAGGCATCGAATTTGGTTGTAGAAATTCCCTTCACCAAATCACATGCTTCAGATAGAGTGTAGACCTTTGTCAAATCGAATTTAGACAAGATCTCTTTTCTTTTTTTAGAAACTCTTTTCATAACAATTAATTATTTGGATTGAGGAGCGTCTCCACCTTTAACGGTTACCCCCATACTTCTTGCTGTTCCTGCAACCATGCGCATCGCTGCATCAACGGTAAAACAATTCAAATCAGGTAATTTATCTTCTGCGATCATGCGAATTTGATCCCAAGAAATGGAAGCAACTTTTACACGATTTGGCTCAGATGAACCTTTTTTGATTTTTGTGTGCTCGATGATTTGTACCGCTGCCGGTGGTGTTTTGAGAACGAAATCAAAGGATTTATCACCGTAAACAGTGATAACAACTGGAACTACCTTACCCATTTTATCTTGAGTTCGCGCATTAAACTGCTTACAAAACTCCATGATATTAACTCCTTTCGCACCCAAAGCAGGTCCGATTGGTGGTGATGGGTTGGCTGCGCCTCCTTTGATCTGCAATTTGATCAATGCTGCTACTTCTTTAGCCATATATATTAAAATTATGTAGTCAACGTGAATCAGTGATGGGAAGCTTTAATCATCGGACTCACTCCTACGGTTAATACAAATTCTACCCTTCTTTCTCAACTTGCATATAGCTGAGCTCCAAAAGGTTTTTGCGGCCAAATATTTTGACCATTACTTTTAATTTTTTCTTCTCTTCATTGATTTCATCTACAACACCTGTAAAGTTGTTGAATGGACCATCAATTACTTTGACAGACTCACCAACAACAAACGGAATCTTCAATTCCTCTTCTGTCGTTGCTAATTCGTCAACTTTTCCTAGAATTCTGTTTACCTCTGCTAAGCGCATTGGAACAGGTTCACCACCTTTAACAGTTCCTAGAAAACCAATAACATTTGGAATGCTTTTAATAACGTGACTAACCTCACCTACCAACGCAGCTTCGATTAATACATAACCAGGTAAAAAAGCTTTTTCTTTATTTACTTTTTTTCCGTTTTGTATTTTGAAGACCTTCTCTGTTGGGATGAGAACTTGATTCACATAATCATTCAGTTTCATTCGAGAAATTTCTAACTCAAGGTACTCCTTAACTTTCTTTTCCTTGCCACTTACGGCACGAACTACATACCATTTCTTAACAATTTCTGCCATTACTGTATTTGTTAGAATGATCCGTAAATAAAACCTAGTAATCCTTTCCACAAAGAACCCTCTTCTCCAGATATACCGAAGGCGTAATCCATTGCGAAAATAAGAAGTGCAATGAGAACAGATGCAACAACTACCAGAATGGTATTATTTTGTAGTTCTTTCCAAGTTGGCCACGTTACATTGTGTACCATTTCTTGGTAAGTTTCCTGAAAATATGATCTAATTTTTGACACTTATTTCAATTTTAATTGAGCACGGGCGGTAGGATTCGAACCCACGACCAATGGTTTTGGAAACCACCACTCTACCAGCTGAGCTACACCCGTTTAAAAAGGGGAGTTGTAAAACTCCCCTTACTTAAAACTATGTTGTTTCTTGTTAAGCTACGATTTCAGTAACCTGACCAGCACCTACAGTTCTACCACCCTCGCGGATTGCAAAACGAAGTCCTTTGTCCATTGCAACTGGAACGATCAATTTAACTGTAATTGATACGTTATCACCTGGCATAACCATCTCACGTCCGTCTGTTAAGAAGATTTCTCCTGTAACGTCAGTTGTACGGAAATAGAATTGAGGACGGTATTTATTGTGGAAAGGAGTGTGACGACCACCTTCTTCTTTCTTCAATACGTAGATCTCAGCTTTAAATTCTTGGTGAGGTGTAGTTGAACCTGGTTTACAGATAACCATTCCACGTTTGATTTGAGATTTCTCAATACCACGTAACAATAATCCTGCGTTATCACCTGCTTCACCACGATCTAACATTTTACGGAACATCTCAACACCTGTAACTGTAGATGTTAATTTCAATTCACCCATACCTAAGATCTCAACTGGATCTCCAGAGTTGATAACACCTGTTTCGATACGACCTGTTACAACTGTACCACGACCTGTAATCGTAAATACGTCTTCAACTGGCATCAAGAAAGGTTTGTCAACATCACGTGGAGGAAGTTCGATGTACGTATCAACTGCATCCATTAACGCATCAATTGTAGCAACCCACTGAGGCTCTCCGTTTAATGCTCCCAAAGCAGAACCTTGGATAACTGGTGCATTGTCACCATCATATTTATAGAAAGAAAGTAATTCACGTACTTCCATTTCAACTAATTCTAATAACTCTGCATCATCTACCATGTCCACTTTGTTCATGAAGACAACTAAACGAGGAACACCAACTTGACGACCAAGTAGGATGTGCTCACGTGTTTGAGGCATTGGACCATCAGTTGCAGCAACTACTAAAATCGCTCCGTCCATTTGTGCAGCTCCAGTTACCATGTTCTTTACGTAATCGGCGTGACCTGGACAGTCAACGTGCGCGTAATGACGGTTTGCTGTTTCGTACTCAATGTGCGAAGTGTTAATAGTGATACCACGCTCTTTTTCTTCGGGCGCGTTATCGATTGAAGAGAAATCACGAACCTGAGCCAATCCCTTAGAAGCAAGAACGCTAGAGATTGCTGCAGTCAACGTAGTCTTACCATGGTCAACGTGTCCAATAGTACCAATGTTCACGTGTGGTTTGGAACGGTCAAAATTTTCCTTAGCCATTTTTTTTTTGTTACTTAGTTAATAATATACTTATTTATCATAAAATCCTTTACCATCAAATGGAAAGGATTCAACTTCTTTTTTCATAATGAGCCAATGACGAGAATTGAACTCGTGGCCTCTTCCTTACCAAGGAAGCGCTCTACCCCTGAGCTACACCGGCGCTCTTTGAAAAGTGAGCGGGAGACGAGACTCGAACTCGCGACGTTCAGCTTGGAAGGCTGAAGCTCTACCAACTGAGCTACTCCCGCTTTTTTTCTTTTCTTGTGGGGGGAGCAGGATTCGAACCTGCGAAGATGTACATCAGCAGATTTACAGTCTGCCCTCGTTGGCCGCTTGAGTATCCCCCCTACAATTTGAGCCGATGGAGGGATTCGAACCCCCGACCAGCTGATTACAAATCAGCTGCTCTGGCCAACTGAGCTACATCGGCAATTTAATTGTTGGTTTTCTTAAATAAAGAACTTTTTCTTTTCCCAAAGACCAATTTGGGATTGCAAATGTATGAAACTTTTTCTTATCTCAAAGAATTTTTTGAAAAAATATTTGAAAATTTTATCACATTTCCTTTCGCGATTTTTTCATACGTGGATTTCATTACTTTTGTTTCCATGTTAAAACAAAAAGTGATTGTTTCAGTATCAAGCGATTTGGTCACTGACAACCGTGTTCATCGAACCTGTTCTGTACTGCGTGATCTAGGTATGGATGTTTTACTAATTGGACGAAAAAAAAATAATAGTCCGATACTAAATGAGCGGAATTACCGTACCAAACGTCTTCGTCTACTCTTTGAAAAGGGACCTCTTTTTTACGCGGAACTAAACTTTAGGTTGTTTTTTATTCTCCTGTTCCAAAAAAAAGCACTTCTGTATTCAAATGACCTAGATACTCTTCTTCCAAATTTTATTGTGAGTAAATTATCTGGAGCGAAACTGATCTATGATAGCCATGAACTTTTTACAGAATCTCCCGAATTAATTCATCGCAAACGTACACAAGGAATCTGGTTAGGTATTGAGAAAATGATTTTCCCGAAATTAACACACATCATTACCGTCAATGATTCCATTGCTCAAACATATGGGAAACTATACAACCAAAATTTACTTGTCATTCGAAACATCCCTAATAAATTTAAAGTTGAGCAACTGCAAACAAAAGAACAATTAGGAATACCCTTAAATGACTTTTTAGTAATCATCCAAGGATCCGGATTAAATGTAGAACGCGGAATTGAAGAAGCCGTCCTTGCCATGAAAGACCTTGAAGGTGTCACACTCATGCTTGTTGGAGATGGCGACGTGATGCCCGTAGTGAAAGAACTCATTAAAATAAATCGCCTCGATGATAAGGTGAGGATTTATGGTAGACGTCCGTATTTGGAGATGATGCAATTTACTACACATGCTGACCTTGGACTTACCCTTGATAAACCACTCAGTAAAAATTACGAATTTTCACTACCTAACAAGATTTTTGATTACATGCATGCCGGCACTCCTATATTAGCAAGTAAGCTCGTGGAAATTGAACGAGTAATTACCACATATCACATTGGGAGCATCCTCACCGAAGTAAGTCCGGAAGCAATTGCCTCAGCGATCAAGGAAATAAAAAGCAACCCGGAAAATCTTGCTAATCAAAAAGCTGCCTGCAAAGCTGCTGCAGAAATTGAAAATTGGGAAAATGAACAATTGAAACTAAAAAAGCTTGTTCTTTCGGTAATCTCCTAGGTAATCGATTATATGAGATAGTCTGTAAAGATCAAACATCCACAAGGTAAAATATCCCTTTCTTAAACAGGTTGTCATCATTGGTAAGAAGATCCTTTGAAATAACTTGAATGATGAATGAAAAATTAAATTCCTTTCGATTTTCAGTGCTAAACTTAAAAGTTGATGTTCTGTGATGAATTGGGGGTCTTGAAGCCTAAAGGAAATCAACAAAAGATTCTGCAATGCTTCCTTCGTTTTTACCAGAAAGTGATCATTTTCATCCAAGTTACTATTAAGAACAGGATTGTCTAGGTGCATGAATTTTATACCAGCCTTTCGTAATTGATATCCGAACAGCGTATCCTCATGTCCATAAGAGGTCAAAGTCTCGTCAAATGGATGTGTCGCAAATAATGATTTTAAAATCACGAAATTATTCGACTTGAATCCAAGTTCTGGATGACTGTTTCTTACTGTAAATGTTTTGCTTTCTCTGCCACTACTATATTTCCAACGGAGAAAATTCGTTCGATTGGGCTTTTCTTCTGAATAAACACTTGCGCCAATGAGTACATGCGTGTTATTTGTGCGTAAGAATTCCACATAGCGCTGAATAAAATCAGGGTGGATGATTTTTGAATCACCGTCAATAAACAAAATGTATTTCCCCTTAACAAAAGGCAAAAACGCGTTTCTGATTTTTGACCTACCAATATTCATTGGCAACTCTTGGTAGTCACAAAATGCTCCTACACTTCTATTTATTTCTTTAAAAAAAATATCGGAAGCGTCGTCCAGAAAAAGGAGCTCAACTTCCGATGAATAAGATTGAATTTGTCGATGTAATTCGCTTGCAATTGGACGAATATCCGAATTATAGATAGGAATACATATCGACAAGATCATTTTGAATAAATTATGCCATGGTATTTGGCGTACCAAAATTCATCGGGGGGAATCCAGCCTGTGGATCATCAATTACTCCGAAATTTTGTTCGTATTTCTGAATGTTATCTGTTAACGCCTGTAAAAATCGTTTCGCATTTTGAGGTGTCATCAGTACACGAGAACGAACTTTACCTTTCGGCATTCCTGGCATAATTTGCACGAAGTCGCAAACCACCTCAGCAGGAGAATGGGTGATGATCGCTAAATTTGAATAAATACCTAAAGCTACTTCTTCAGATAGTTCAATGTTCATGTGGTTTTCTTCGTTTTCCATTATTTTCTTTTTAATTTATTATTTCTTTCTCTTCAAATACGATTCCGTATGTCTCCAACTCTTGTAAAATTGGTTCATAAACATCTTTATTTACAGGCAATGTTACTCCTTTCTCTTTTATTTCCCCAGCTAAAATTAATTTGGCAGCAATTGCAACTGGTAGTCCAACCGTATTCGACATAGCAGTATAAACTTCATCCTGCCCTAACGTAACGAGAGAAGATGTGATTTTCTTGTGTTCAGTACCTAAACTATATTCAAATTCATGGTACATCACCAACATGTCTTTATCGCCAGGCTCTAACTTCCACTTTGGCTCAAGAAGTTGTTGCAATAATTTAGCCGGACTCGCATTTTCAATTCCATAAGTAAATGAATCATCGAAAATTCCCATGCTTTCAAATTGATCAAACAAATAAGCATTTTCCTCGCCCAATACTTTTTTAAATTTATCCTCAACCGTCGTATGTAATTCATACGGTAAAAAGGCATTCAGAAAGGACCTTGGTGTTAATGTTTCTGAATTCGTCATCGCATACGAATCATCTGTCATGCCTAATTGAATGAATACATCCCAGCCTTGGCAATAATTTGGACGACGCAAGGTTCCTCGATAAATCGTCGGTATTCCTTCAATTCCATATGTGGAAGAATAGATTAGCGAATTTCGATTCGCATACCCATCAAATTCACCATAAGGCGAAATTTCAAAACGATCTAACTTTTTAAATAATTGTGAATACGGAATATACTTGTATTCGTTGTTATCCATATAACATGCCGCAGGACCTTGTCCAGCAACAATCACATTTCTCGGATTCCATGTAAATTTATAATGCCATGGATTGTTGTCTGATTCCGGCGCCATTAATCCGCCACAAAAGGATTTGAAACTCGTTAAAGTTCCACCAATCGCTTTGATGTGATCAATCACTTTCATCGCGCTCATGTGGTCGATTCCTGGATCCACACCAATCTCATTCATAATAACAATACCAGCTTGTTTAGCCTCGTCGTTCAAAGCGCGCATTTCAGGAGAAATGTACGATGGTGTGATTAAATCTGTGTGAAGTTCAATGCAATCTTTTGCCACTTCTACGTGGTAAATCGCTGGCAACATAGAAATCACTAAATCCGCATGTGCAATAGCTGGCTTGCGTTCCTTTGAATCCAATGCGTTAAACGAAAGTGCTTCTGCATTTGGTTGTCCATTGATTTTCTTCTTTACTAAATCAATGTTTTGATCCACAATTTTCACATGCCAATTTTCAGCTTCTGAATGAGCTAATAAATATCTGATCAATGATGAAGCAGACATCCCCGCTCCTAGTATTAATATGGTCTTCATTCCTTTCTTTACTTTATCCGCACTGGACCTTTGACAAATTTATAAAAATGTTTGGATGCGCTGATTTTCCTACTTGTCTTTTATCAACAAGAATTTCATCGGGAATGCCAATCGATTTGCCCAAGAAACTTCATCGTGAGCTGTTTTATCCCAAACGAGCGTCTGATAATTTGGGCCGATTACATAACCACACTTCTTGAGTGTACTCATTAATACATCGTGATAAGGCCCATAATAGGCATCCAAGGTTTCTGTTCCTCGGTCAATGTACAATTTAACTTTTTTAGGGGAGGGGAGTGATTTTGCTAAATATGTATTAAAAGGAAGTACCAATTGATTCATGGCGTCATCTCCCATCATTTGAAAGTTGATCATCGGTGTATGTATGGATAAACAAGCTGCACCTCCAAAAGTATCTGGAATCCTAGTAAGTCCATAAATGGAAATGAGCCCACCCATACTGGAACCAATTAAAAATCGATCTTCGCGTTTGTGACTGACCGAATACGTCTGCTCAATAAATGGAACCAATTCTTTCTTCATCCATTCGAGGTAAAAATCAGCTCGCAATTCACCATTCCAAAGAGAAGATGTAAGTTTTGAAACATACGCCGTATCCATATATTGTGCCGCCTGCTTTGGAAAAAATTCAGCATAACGATTCGGTGGATCATTGTAAATTCCTACAACAATAAATGGACGTGTAATTCCATTAGAAATCAAACTATCGGCCGTTTCATCGACTCTCCATTCTTTTTTGTTCCAAGTAGTCGTTGAATCAAATAACATTTGTCCATCATGCATGTAAATCGTTGCATATTTTACTTTTGGACTATAATTGGCTGGTAACCAAATCAACACTTTTCTGCTGGATGAATCTTTATATGGAAACTGAAAACTTTCTAAGCTTCCTTTGGAAACTTTTTCGTCGAATCTCACATAAGAAACCTCTTTTTTTATTTGAGCGCTTAATGGTCCAATTTGGAAGAGAAATACAATGAATAATAGTATAAAAGGCTTCATTTTGTTCGAATGAGGAATTAATTTCACAAGAATACTTCTTTCCTATCAAGAATCAAACGTACAAGTCGTATTTTTGCAGTAAATTTTTGCATATGCTGGATAAACTGCTTGCTTCCCTTTTTTCGATGCGCATGATGACCGTTGGATTATTACTTTTTCTAGTTGGAATCGGTGCCGCAACGTTCATTGAATCTATCTACGGAATTCAAAGTGCGAAAATCATTATTTACAACGCCACTTGGTTTGAAATTCTCCTTGTTTATCTATCCTTGAATTTAATTTCTAACATCTTTAAATACAAGATGTTTAAACGTGAGAAAATCGCGACATTATTGTTTCACTTGTCCTTTTTAGTGATCATTTTTGGTGCGGCCATCACCCGTTACGTGAGTTTCGAAGGACAAATGGTTATCAAAGAGGGGGCATCCTCTGATTTCATCTACACAGCTGTTCCTCATGTTCTTGTGCACATGCAAGATTTGGCAACTGGCAAAACAAAAACAGAGGCGCACACATGTTATTTATCAGAAGTTACTGATAATGATTTCAACTATTCAATAGAATTTCAAAAGAAAAACATTGATGTTAGCTATGTGAATTTTCAATCGAAAATGATTGACT
Source organism: Crocinitomicaceae bacterium (assembly GCA_017983465.1). Lineage (GTDB taxonomy): Bacteria > Bacteroidota > Bacteroidia > Flavobacteriales_D > Crocinitomicaceae > UBA952. The sequence goes on along the minus strand of JAGOBK010000004.1, from coordinate 129,280 downwards.
CTTTAGTCGTTCGTCAATCGTTTAAAGAAACCTCATTGGAATTAATCACGGATGGAATGAAGTCAAATTTCCTGACTGAAAATGACTTTTTCATGGTCGGAATGGTTCCACTTTCTTTTGGACCAGAACCTAAATCACCCGGAATGCAGGTTCGCAAAAAAGGAGATAGTTTACAAATCAAAACGGCTGTTCCATTGACCTATTTACCCATGTCAGAAATGAGAAAAGCGCGTCAAAGTGGAGCAAATGTTCCGGACTCGATGTTTACGAACGTGCCGTTAAACACATGGGTGGAATTCAAAACAACAACGTTATACCATTGCGGTGATAAGCAATTTGTTTTCAAACGCGCGTTGAATCATGCGAAAAAAGTACTTATGCCATCTGGTAAGAAAAATGTGGGTTCAGATTATTTAACTGTTCGTGTGAGCGATGGAAAAGCAAGTAAAGTCATTCAAATTGAAGGTGGAATCGGTGCTATTCCAACACCGGTACGTTTTGCCATGAACAACGTCATGTATCAATTGGAATATGGTTCCATTCGAAAACCAATTGACTTTCAAATATTTTGTAACGATTTTAAACTGGATAAATACCCAGGAAGTGAATCTCCTTCATCTTTCTCAAGTGAATTAACATTAATTGATTCAAAAAGAAAAGTTAAAATGGACCGAAAAGTTTTCATGAACAATGTGATGGATTACGATGGATATCGATTCTTCCAATCCTCTTATGAACTGGACAATCCTTCAACACCTGAAAACGAAGAAGGAACAGTATTAAGTGTAAACCACGATTGGTGGGGGACAAACATTACGTATTTCGGATACCTCCTGATGAGTATCGGCATGCTGATGTCCTTGTTCGCACCCGTTGGACGTTTCCGAGAATTAAATGATAAAATGAAGAAGTTGAAAGCAAAACGCGCAAGCTTAAACGCATTAAGTTTAATGATTGGACTTCTTTTATTTCAAACGGTTTCATACGCACAAGATCATGCGCATGGAGCAAATCCAGCGGCAAAAATATTCAGAGTCATGTCCGAAGAACATTCGGAAAAACTTGCTTCGCTTTTAGTACAAGACTACGAAGGACGCATCTCACCAATGCATACATTATGTGATCAATTACTCCGTAAAATCAATCGTTCTAATCACTACAAGGAATACAATGCGGTGCAAACCATCATGAGTATTCAAATGTACCCTCAATACTGGATCAATCAAAAAATTGTACAGGTTCCTAGTAATTTACGTGCTCCATTGAAATTGGGTGAATACGCAAGTGTCATGGACCTTGTGGATCAAAAAACACAAGAATTCAAATGGTTAAAGGAATATAAAATTGCGCATCAACGCTTGGAATCACAACGCAATGAATTCGACAAAAAACTCATTAAATTAAATGAGAAATTCGAAGTGATTCAAGGTGTCATCATGTGGAAATACTTACGTGTTGTCCCTAAAAAAGGCGACGCGAATCACACGTGGTACATTCCTTTTCAAGTCGATACAACAGCATCTTTACAGGTTTTAAGTTACATCTCGCTTTTGGATGAAGGGGCGAAAAAAAACGATTTTAGCAAGGCGGAAAGTGTCCTTAAAAAAGTAAAAGCACACCAACGAAAAGTTAGTTCGGATGTCGTACCAACCGAATCAGCTGTGAGTATCGAAATCTCTTACAACAAAATGGAGATTTTCAAACACTCCTACCAACTGTTATTATCCCTTGGATTCTTGCTCTTGATCGTTTCGTTTATTGGGATTTTTAAATCGGCAGCATCACGATTTTCGAAAGTTCAAAAATGGATGAATCGCATCATCATTGGTTTCATGGTTGTGACCTTCCTCTATCTTGCTGCAGGACTCGGAATGCGTTGGGTAATTTCTGGACATGCTCCTTGGAGTAATGGATACGAAGCAGTGGTATTTATCGCATGGGTGACCATGATTGCTGGATTTAGCTTTACACGAAAAAACATTGTCATTCTAGCTGGAACGGCTATCCTTGCTTCCCTGATGATCTTTGTGACGGAATTAAGTCTTTTCGATCCTGAAATTACGCCACTCGTACCTGTATTGAAATCGTATTGGTTAAAAATTCACGTAGCCATCATTACTGGTAGCTATGGTTTCCTTGGATTAGCAGCTATTTTAGGTTTGCTGAACTTGATTCTTTACACTGTACGTAACGAGAAAAATAAAGAGATCGTCACCATTAACATCAATGAATTAACATACGTATCCGAAATGACCATGACCATCGGTCTCTTCATGTTGACAATCGGGACATTTCTTGGTGGAATTTGGGCGAATGAGTCTTGGGGACGTTATTGGGGATGGGATCCCAAAGAAACGTGGGCGCTTGTTTCTGTGCTTGTTTACGCCGTTATCCTTCACTTGCGTTTCATTCCGAAATTAAACGGGAAATTCTTATTTAATGTCATGTCCTTCTGGGGATATTCATCCATATTATTTACCTTCTTCGGTGTAAACTTCATGTTGGTCGGTCTACATTCTTACGCGAATGGCGATGGACTTGGTAAGTTTCCAACTTGGTTAAGTTTGACTATTTTATTCTTTGTGGGATTCACTGCATTTGCTTCTTTCCGAAACAAATCATTAGAACGAAAGTCTAAAAAAGATCTTTTATCCTAATGATTTCAGAACGCATACTTCATGAGGATAATCATGTGATTGTCATCAATAAAATGGCATCCGAGATCGTTCAAGGCGATAAGACGGGTGATCAAACAATGCCTGATGAAATCAAAGCGTATTTAAAGGAAAAATACCAAAAGCCAGGGAACGTTTTCTGCGGTGTTGTGCATCGTTTGGATCGTCCTACAAGTGGCGCGTTGGTTTTTGCACGCACAAGCAAAGCATTGGAACGCTTAAACGCGCAATTCAGAGACAAAGAAACCAATAAAATCTATTGGGCAATTGTTGAAACAGTTCCTGAAAAACCGAATGGACGTCTCGTTCATCATTTAAAAAAGAACGAAGCTCAAAATAAAAGTTATCCTGTTAATTCAAGTGTAACAGGATCAAAAGAAGCGATTCTATCCTACCGCATGTTGGCATCTGGAGATCGATATCATTTATTGGAAATCACCCTAGAAACAGGACGCCATCATCAAATTCGCGTTCAGTTAAGTTCCATTGGATGCATCATCAAAGGGGATGTGAAATATGGCGCCAAACGTTCCAATCCAGATGGATCTATCTGTTTGCACGCACGCTACTTGAAATTCACTCATCCAACTTCCAAGGAAGAAATTTCCGTTGTTGCTCCCGTTCCTTCGGACCGACTTTGGCAAGAAATTACGAAGGGATTGTAAACCACTTCTTGCGCCAAAACTGAGCTAATTTTACTAAAAGAATCAAAGCTGGCACTTCGACAAGTGGACCAACAACTCCCGCAAATGCTTCACCGGAATGAAGTCCAAACACGCCAATGGAAACGGCAATTGCCAACTCGAAATTATTACCAGATGCCGTAAATGACAGTGCTGCTGTATCCGCGTAACTTGCTCCCATCCATCGAGCGGTCAAAAACATAAGAACAAACATAACGGCGAAGTAAATGACAAGTGGAATAGCGATAGTCAACACATCCAGCGGAATAGACAACATCATTTTTCCTTTTAAACTGAACATCACAATGATGGTGAACAACAAAGAAATTAAAGTAATTGGCGAAACGAAAGGAATAAACCGATTCGTAAACCACTCCTCCCCTTTTTGTTGGATGAGTAATGATCTACTTAGAACCGCAAGGACAAAAGGAATCCCCAAATAAACGCCAACAGTTTGGGCAATTTCGAGCATCGAGATGTTTAAATGTAGTCCTTTGACACCAAAGTAGGGCAATACAATTTCCAAATAAAAATACGCGTAGGATGAAAAGAAAAATACTTGAAGCAAGCTATTGATTCCAACCAATCCCGCAACTAGTTCGCGATTTCCATCCGCCAATTCATTCCAAACAATGACCATTGCGATACATGGAGCAAGTCCGATCACAATTAATCCAGTCATGTATTCAGGATATGCTTTGAGGAATAACACGGATAATATAAACATCAAGAATGGACCAACAACCCACGTAATGAAAAAGGAAACCAACAATAACTTTGGTTTGGAAAGGATACTTGGTATTTTAGAAAACTGCACCTTGGTTAAAGGCGGATACATCATCAAGATGAGTCCGATGGCTAGCGGAATATTCGTTGTTCCATAAGAAAGCGCATCCAATTTTTGATCCATATTTGGAACAATGTTTCCGATCAAAATCCCAACGAGCATGGCAAGGAAAATCCACAAAGTGAGGTAACGATCTAAAAATGAAAGTTGTTTTACATGCGATTGGGTCTTCATAATGAATGAGTTAAATGTGAAAAAACATAAAAGATTTCTCTGGCTATTTGATATACACGAGTCAAGTACATTTCCCTTTCTTGAGGAGTGCCGTCGAATGCTTTTGGATCCTCAAAGGGAAGTCCGATTCGGAAATCTGCTCCTGCAACAAACGGACAATTTTGCTCTGCATGCGTGCACGTCATGATTGCCGCGAAATGCTCTTTTGGATTGACCTTATCCTCTATGAGTTTTGAAAAAGCATCCACTGATCGCGCAGCATTCAGTTGAACGATATAATGAGGATTTTCACTCGTTTCAGTTGTCTGTATGTCCATTCCTATGGAACGTAGCGCTGAAATCGCATTTGGATGAAATGCAGTTACTTCCGTTCCAGCAGAGTACGTTCGAATGGATGGAATCTGATAATATTCAGCTGCCAATGCACACAAAACTTGTCCAAAATGACTTCTTCTCGAATTGTGTGTACAGATGAACATCAATAAAGATTCCTTGCCCGCATTTTGATTTCCTTGGATATAGGACGTCAACTTGTTCAGTAATAATTTTCGATCCGCAGGAATCAAATCAAATTGTAGGACGATTTCTTCTGAAAACTGAGTCAACTTTGTATTCATATACTCGATTTAACAACAACCTCCTCCAGGTGTACATGTTGATTTTGTGGATGGAGTCAATTCTACTAAACTAATCTTCTGTTTCGCAGGTGGAATACCACATTTATCTTCTGCTAAACACGCTGTAGTTGTTGAAAGCAATTCGAAAGAAGTGCCATTCCATGCCAGTTGATATTTACCAATGGTCGACCCTTGATATTCAACTTCAATCTCCTCATCTGGCAAGTTCAAGGTTCGCTCGGACAATTCAATGATTTTCATCAATTTCTCTGCCTGAAGACGATGGTCAAAGTCCTCCGCTTCCCATAGCTGAAAACAAATGCGGTCTTCTAAACGTGTAGTTCCTCCACAATCTATGAATCGTTTTTGAACGTGTCCAACTTCCGTGATGTGATAATGTGCCGGAACAGTTGATCCATCCGGTAATTGAAATGACACCGTTGTCATTCCTGTCAAGTTTGCTTTAAATTCACTTAGTTTCATTGCTTCTTTTTTTTAACAACATGTTGGATTCTGATCGTATTTTAGGGAAGCTAAAAAAGAATCTAGCTGACTGATTTTCTCCAGATTCAAGCAATAACAAATACTCGTGCCTGAAACACTTCCTTGAATGATACCAGCAGTTTTCAATTCCTTTAAATGTTGCGAAATGGTCGGCTGTGCGAGTGGAAGTTCATTTACTAAATCCGTGCAAATGCATTTTTCCTGCGTTCGCAAAAATTGAATAATGGCAATCCGTGCGGGATGTCCCATCGCTTTGAATAGTGAGGCTAATTCGTTCACTTCTTCACTAAAACCTTCGCTTTTCGTTGTTCCCATCGCTTATAATATTGTTATATTGCAATATTACGATATTAAAACAAATGTAACGAAGATTTTGTCGGGAAATTAAGCGCGAAAGATTTTTGCAAATGTTTTACAGATAATGACAAGGTCCTGACCCAGCGATGGATTGGCCAAATATTTTTCATTTAACCGAATCTTTTCTGGCATTACCTCTTGAATGTATGTTTGCTGCGGATTGTCTGATTTTGCCAAAAGTTCATTCTCGTGAAAATATGCCAAGGAAGCCAAATCAGTAATTCCTGGTTTTACTTGAAGGATTTTTCGTTGGGAATCTGTGTATAAATCGACGTATTCTTGAACCTCTGGACGTGGTCCAACGATGCTCATGTCGCCTTTCAGTACATTGATAAATTGAGGGAACTCATCCAATTTGTATTTGCGCAAATAGAATCCCACCTTAGTAATGCGCGCATCACGGGATCCAACGGTGATTCTTCCCTGCGATTCAGCATTACTATACATACTGCGAAATTTTAACAGTCGAAAAGAAACGCCGTTCTTCCCTACTCTATTTTGCGCAAAGAAAATTCCTCCAGTAGATTCAAATGCTATCCACAAGGAAAGAAAAATTCCAATTGGCAGAAAACAAATTAATACAAACAAGGCGAAAATGATGTCAAATATTCTTTTCATGCGTAACTTCACATTTGGTACAAAACTAATTTTTTTTCCTCAGCATGGCACAGGAACTTCAAGAACAAGTGAAACAAGCCCTCGTTGATCAGTCTTTTCGCAGGGATACACTTGCTCAATTGGCAAAGGATTTTCAGCGTTGCGGTTTGACTCTTCTTTCAACAGATGTGGATGATTTACTTTCATCGATTGCAACATGTATCAAAAACGTTTCAACCACCCAACTTCAGCAATTAATTTACCTCATCGACATTCCAGAATCAATTTTTATTTCTCTTGCGAGAAAAGAAACCTTCCATCAAGATTTAAGCGAAGCCATTTTGATGAGAGAAGCATTAAAAGTATATTTACGAACTAAATTTAGCGAACAATGAGTACACACAAAGCTTCCATGGATACCTTGACGAAAGGACTCACAATTGGCGTAAGCATCCTCCTACTTTTATCTGGATTTGTTCCTTTTTTGTCAAACAATGAATTTCAATTTTCAGATTTGATGTTTCCAAGTGCTGTGTATGTCATACCAATTTCATTGATCATAATGCTTGTATTAACCTATGGGTTTAGTCCAAAAGGATACGCGTTAGAAGACGGTAAACTGGTCGTTCTTCGTCCTTTTCAAAACAAGTTCCATGCAACAACGGATATTCTCAATGTTTCCTTGGTGGATCGAAAAGATTTGAAAAATTCGCTGCGCGTTTTTGGTGTTGGCGGCCTATTCGGATACTTTGGTTTGTTTCGAAACACTCGCTACGGAACCATGATTTGGTATGCTACTCGACGCGATCAATTTGTGGTCATCGAACGATCCAATGGCAGAACAATTGTCCTCACACCTGACGACCCAAATTCTTTCGTTTCAGAGTGGAATGAAACAATTCAGCGTTAAATCGCAGAAAGAAGTCGTTTTCACGCGTTTCATTGTACATCATCTCGTTTGATTTATTAAATTTGTATCTAAATTAATGAGTATGAATTTCATTGCCTCAAGCACAAGTCTTTTAAAACATCTTCAAAGTATTTCAGGTGTACTGAATACAAGCAATACCTTGCCGATTTTAGATAACTTTTTATTTGAAATCACCAACGGACAACTGACAGCATCTGCTTCAGATTTAGAAACGACCATGGTGACTAAAATGGATGTTCATTCGGAGGAGGATGGCAAAATTGCCATTCCTGCTAAATTGTTGTTGGATGTATTAAAAAGTCTACCAGACCAACCGTGTACGTTCAAAGTCAATGCAAGTAATTACCAAATTGAAATTGCTTACGACAATGGTAAATCAAGAATGGTTGGATTCAATGGAGATGAATTCCCAAAAATTCCTGAATTAGCAGGTAAAAGTGCCATTAAATTATCCGGAGATATTCTTTCTCGCGCCATCAATAAAACCTTATTTGCTTCAGGAAATGATGACCTTCGTCCAGTAATGAGCGGAGTGTTCTGTCAATTCTCTGCAAGTGAAATCACCTTTGTTGCGACAGACGCACATAAACTTGTTCGTTTCAGAAGAACGGATGCAGAAGCAAGTGGAAGCTCAGCTTTCATTCTGCCAAAGAAACCGTTGAACATGTTGAAATCAAATCTTCGTGGCGATGAGGCAGTTCTATTAGAATACAACGAATCTAATGCTGTTTTCACGTTTAACGACCTCATTTTAGTGTGTCGCTTAATCGATGGGAAATACCCGAATTACGAAGCTGTGATTCCTAAAGAAAATCCAAATGTTTTAACAATTGACCGTTCTCAATTGCTTTCATCCATCAAACGTGTGTCGATTTTCTCTAATAAAACAACACATCAAATTAAATTGAAGTTAGCTGGTTCTGAACTTTCTTTGTTCGCTGAGGATATCGACTTTGCAAACGAGGCAAGTGAGCGTTTGACTTGTAACTATGATGGTGATGATTTAGAAATTGGATTCAACTCGCGTTTCTTAATGGAGATGTTGAACAATTTGGATTCAGATGAAATTAAACTTTCAATGAGTGAGCCAAGTCGTGCAGGTATCTTAACTCCTGCTATTCCGTCAAACGAACACGAAGACATTTTAATGCTCGTGATGCCAGTGATGCTCAACCGTTAATCCACCTTTTCATACATGCCTCAAGGACTGAGCAATATTCGGAATTTATCCTTGAAGGAACTTCAGGGAGAATTTGTTGAACGTAATGAAAAATCATTTCGTGCCAAACAAGTCTATGAATGGCTATGGAAAAAAAATGCCGCATCCTTTGATGAAATGACCAACTTGAGTAAAGAACTCAGGGAGATGTTGCAACAACATTATTTCATCGATCATATCCATCTGCAGGACCAACAAATTAGCAAGGATAAAACCATCAAATGTGCCTTTACGATCGAAGAAGGTAAGGTAGTTGAAGGTGTATTGATTCCAACTACTTCACGCACTACAGCATGCATCTCTTCGCAGGTTGGATGCAGTTTGTCTTGTACCTTTTGTGCAACCGGGAGATTGAAATTACTCCGGAATTTAAGTGCTGGTGAAATTGTTGACCAAGTTGTATACCTGAAAAATCAAGCAGAAGAACGCTACGGTCAAAACCTGACCAACATTGTCTACATGGGAATGGGTGAACCGCTCTTAAATTATAAAAATGTTCTTCAGTCGATTGACCGTCTTTGCAGCGAAGATGGACTTGGAATCTCACCGAAACGCATTACCGTATCCACTGCTGGAATTGCAAAAATGATTCGCAAACTTGGTGACGATGATGTTAAATTCAATTTAGCACTATCTCTTCACGCAGCAAACGACAAGAAACGAGATAAAATAATGGAGATTAACGAATCTAATAACCTTTCTGAATTATCAGAGTCATTAGAATACTTCCATGAAAAAACGGGCTCAAGAGTCACCTTCGAATACATCATCTTTAAAGACTTTAACGATGAAATTGAAGATGCACGTGAACTAGCAAACTTTGCTAAATGTGTTCCGTGTAAAATCAATATCATTGAGTACAATCCAATTGAAAATGGAGAATTCCAACAAGCAGACGCACGCAAAGTTGATGCATTTGCTGCCTTTTTGGAATCGAAAAACCTTATCGTGAATGTCAGAAGGAGTCGCGGAAAAGACATCGATGCTGCATGCGGACAACTTGCCAATAAAAACAAAGCTATCTTGAAGGACGAACGCATTCTAAAGTAACATACAGAATAGACTATCGTCCTGCTTATTGAAACCTCTTTGCTATGATTAAAGTATCTCACCTCCGAAAGGAATTTGAACTAAGTCGCCAACAAAAGAAAGAACTTAATACAACCGCTGACAAAGCGCTTGCTGTTGATGACCTGAGTTTTGAATGTCAACCCGGAAAAGTATTTTCACTGTTAGGTCCAAATGGAGCTGGAAAAACAACCACCCTTCGGATGCTTTCCACAATTTTATCACCAACCTCAGGCAGTATCGAAATTGCAGGTGTTGACGCTGTGAAATATCCACAAGAGGCTCGTTCAAAAATTGGTTTTCTAACTGGATCAACTGGACTTTATGCCCGTTTGACTCCCCTCGAAATCATCGATTATTTCGCCGCACTTTATCAAGTTCCTACAAAGGAAAAAGAAGAACGGAAAAAGTACTTGTTCGATTTGTTGAACATGAACGATTTTCTTCAAAAGCGAATCGGTAAGTTAAGTACGGGGATGAAACAAAAGGTTTCCATTTGCCGCACCATGATTCATAATCCAGAAGTGGTGATTTTCGATGAGCCGACAAGTGGACTCGACGTTATCACAGCAGAAAATATCATCAAACTCATTCGCGATTGTAAGGACCAAGGAAAAACAGTCATTTTCTCGAGTCACATCATGAGCGAAGTGGATTTGTTATGTGACGAACTTGCCATTGTTCACAAAGGACAACTGAAGTACAATGGTCCTATGTCTGATTTTCGTCAAAACATGGAAGCTAGTAATCTAACGGAAGAGTTCATCCGTATTGTTCAACGTTAATTCAATTCACATGATCTTTACCATATTCAAAAAAGAACTCATCGATACCTTACGTGACAAACGCACGATGCGTACGATGTTACTCATTCCTTTACTTGTTTTCCCGATTACCCTAACCTTATTCGTGAATGTCTCCTCTTCTTTTGAAAAAAAAGCAAGTGAAGAGAAATTAAAAATTGGCGTTTGGGGAGATCTTGGTGCCAAATATTGGAAACAACTTGAAGAAATGCCCGATGGCTTAGGGAAAAAGGAATTGAAAAACTATGAAGATTCTGCTGCGCTTAAAAGAGCAATTGAACAAGGAGAAATTCAACTTGGACTCATCGTGCCTACAAACGAAGCAGAATTGGCACGAATGAAACAGTCTATTCCACTAACTTGGTTATTTGACGCTTCCTCCGTTGGAAGACAACAACGAGCGGAATCTTACATGAATTACATGTCAGACAATGCTGAGGTTATGCGTTTAAAAGAACTTGGTGTGGATTCAGAAAAACTACATCCACTTGTACCGGTGTATCAAAATTGCGCTAGCGACAAAAAAATGATTGGACAATTAGCTGGTGGATTCTTGCCATACATCTTCATTGCCTTCGGATTTATTGGTTGCATGTATCCTGCTATTGATTTGTTCACTGGGGAAAAAGAACGTGGAACCATCGAAACCTTACTGACTACTCCTGTCTCTAGATGGCAAATATTAGTGGGTAAAATGATGGTTGTTGTCACGTCTGGAATGTTAGCAGCAAGTTGTGCACTCTTGGGATTATTTGTTTCCATTGAGTTTTTAGACATCGTTCACAACAAAGAGATTTTAGACATCGTTCATGGAATTCTGACACCATCGTTTATTATTGCGATGTTTAGCTTGCTTTTCCCTCTAGTCGTCTTTTTTGCTGGCGCCATGATTCCTATTGCTGTGTACGCAAAATCATTTAAGGAAGCCCAAAGTATCATCACACCGTTGAACTTTGTCATGGTTCTTCCTGCTATGATTGGATTTTTTCCAGGAATTGAATTAAACGCGATAACAGCAGCAATTCCTGTCGTGAACATCGTTCTTTCCACAAAAGAATTGATTTCAGGAACATTATCAGTGGGATACTATTGTATTAGTTTAGGAATTATGTTACTTCTAGCAACACTTTCGGTGATTGTTTCTTACCGTCAATTTGGTAACGAAGCCCGTATTTTAAATTAACGAATGAGGTGGATGAATCCACTTTTCTTCTTTTGGTCGAATTCGAGTAAGTAGAAATAAACACCATCCTGAAGAAGAGTTCCATTCATGTCTTTCCCATCGAATGGCGCGTCGAAACGCTTACCGGAATAAATCATGTTCCCCCAGCGATTGAATACCTTTAATTGATATTCCTGACACGATTTAAACATGGATTCAATATCCAATTCATCATTGTTTCCATCACCATTTGGTGTAATGACATTAGGAAATTCAAAGTCCTCGTAATTGTAAATATTTGTAATGGAAACAGGGATCACCGATGGACTTGAAACACATCCGTTGATCGATACAGTGACACTATAAATACCTATTTGAGCAAGTTGAACTGGAAAATACACAACTTCACTCGATGAAGTGAAATTTTGTGGTCCGGACCAGTTATACAATCCATTTGACACGGGATCAACCTGTAAGGAAACAACATCACCAGGACACTCAACAGGACTATTTCCTGTTAAAATAGGTGCCGCGGGAATTGGATAAACCGTTAAATTCAAAGTGACTACGGAATCACAACCTGCTACCGTTTGCAAAGTTTGGTTATACACTCCAGAATTCGTTAAGGTTTGTCCATAAAACAAAGTGGATTGTCCTTGACACAAAGTCATGGAGCTACTAGAGGATAATTCTGGATTTACTGCTAAAGATAAGTTAATGATGGAATCACATCCTGCTACCGTTTGAATGGTTCGACTGTAATTTCCTGCAGCCGTTAATGTTTGTGAGCCAAACGTATAACTTCCACCTTGACAAATGGAGGCTTGAATGTTGGATGTGATGATAGGATCCACGACTAACGTTAAGTTAATCGTTGAGTCACAACCGGTCGCAGTTTGCAATAATTGAGTGTAAGTACCAGCTGCAGAAATCGTATTTCCGGCAAATATGTAGGAAGCACCTTGACAAATATGCACGGTTTGATTATTCGTTATATTTGGTAGTAAATTTAAATTTAAAACAACGGTTGAATCACAGCCCGTTGTACTTTGAAAAACGACCGGATGAAACCCCGAAGTGGAAAATGTTTGAGTTCCCAAGGTGTACATTGCACCTTGACAAATACTAATCGGTAAGGTATCGTTAAATAAAGGGTTAACCGTTACCACAACACTATCAAACGACGGACATGAATTTGGATTGGAGGCCAAATTTGTCATCACTGAATAAGTCTGAGAAATCGGTGTATTACCAGAATTCGACAGATTGACAATTGGATTAGAAATCGTATTTTGACTTAAGCCCGGAGCAGTGGTCCATGAGTAAATGTAACTTGTGTTATTTGTACTGCCAATTTGAGCCGTTTGTCCATTACATATACTGACATCTGGACCTGCATTTGACGTAGCAATGTCTGCGAAAATTGTCGCATTACGTATTGAATGACGGTCATTGGATCCCCCCGTACTTGCTGTCCAACCCATATAACCCGCAAAATTCAAGTTATAGGTTCCGGATAAATATTGAGTGCCATTCACAGAAACTGTGACTACACCGTAATTGTAACTGATGACTGCTGTATTATACGTGCTAGATCGAAGGAAATTCAAATTTCCACCAACATTATTGAGCGTCGTGATTCCGGCAATACATTCATTATAACCTGGTCCACTGTAAATTTGAATTTCGGGATTGGCTCCACCGCAATTGTTGTACGTATCGAAAACAACTTTTATTCCATTCGCTGTAGAAGGGATGCCTACTCCTCCTCCGGAAACGAATCCGGCAGGTGGAACATCTAAAAAACAAAAGGCAATTCCATCTGCACTGTTCCCATCAAACATGCGAAAATCGAATTCCACATTCCATTGATAGCACGTTCCTAAATCGATCGCTTGGTTATAAAAAATCGCACCACTCGAATTTCCAACGTTATTGGTTAAAATCAACTCATCTGGATCTACATTCGCATCGCCACCGGTATCCCCTGTTGCGGCAGCTCCTGTCAGATTCCATCCGCTTGTATTCATAGTTGGAGAACCCGTTAACTCAGCAAAAACCAAGGTTTGAGCTTGAGCTTTCCCTAAAAAAAAGATGCCCAATAGAAATAAAATATGCGGTAATTTCATGTAAACTGTTTTGAAGCTTAAATTTGGTCAAATTATTTGAACAACGCAAAAAAGAACGGTTTATTGAAAAATAAGTTGCTTAGATGAACTCCGCCAATTCAATCCAACGCTCTGTTAAGGCATCAATCTCTTCCACGACTTTTCCTAAAGCAGTTCCATTTTTCATCAGTTCGTCATTGGATAATTCACCGCTCGACAAGGTCAAGGTCAGTTCATCTTTCGTCTTTTCCAATTCCGGCAGGCGTCGTTCAATGGTTTCGTATTCTTCTTTTTCCTTGAAGGATAATTTTCGTTTTTTCGGTTCCACTGCGGATGGAGAAATGGTCTTTTCCTTTATTTCCGGTTCTTCTTTCGTGATATTCTGTTTTACACCACGTTTTTTATCCAATTGTTGCTGACGGAAAACGGTATAATTCCCTACGATATCTTTCAGTTCTCCTTGTCCTTCAAATACGAATAAATGATCCACCATTTTATCCATGAAGTAACGGTCGTGAGAAACGACAATCAAACAACCTTGGAACTGGCGCAAATATTCTTCCAGAACAGACATCGCGAAAATATCTAAATCATTCGTAGGCTCATCAAGAATCAAGAAATTTGGATTGCTCATTAGAACGCGCAATAATTTCAAGCGACGTTTTTCACCACCACTTAATTTATGGACGAATTGATAATGCATGTCCCGCGGAAATAAGAAACGCTCCAATAATTGCGCGGCGGACAATTGACGTCCTTTTTCCAATGGAATGTATTCAGCCACTTCACGCACGACATCAATCACCTTGAAATCGTCATTGACTTTAATTAAATCTTGTGAATAGTATCCAAAAACAACGGTTTCTCCGAGAACAATTTTCCCTTTGTCTACCTCTTCTTGGCCCACCAACATTTTTAGGAAAGTTGTTTTTCCTGCACCATTATTCCCAACAATACCCAAGCGTTCTTGACGTTGGACATTATAGGAGAAATCATTTAAAATGACACGGTTTGGATACGACTTACTGACTTTATGGAATTCAACGATTTTAGATCCAAGTCGTTCCATTTTAACTGGCAATTCTAGTTCGTCTTCATCCAAACGTTGTGAAGCTACTTTTTTCACATCTTGAAAGGCATCCACACGGGCTTTTTGTTTTACTCCACGTGCTTTTGGTTGACGTCGGATCCAATCTAATTCTTTTCGAAACGTATTTTTTGCCTTCTCAATCGTTGATTGTGTTTGTTCTTGACGTTCCGCTTTTTTCTCTAAGTAATAGGAGAAATTTCCTTTATAGCGATATATGGTTTTATCAGCTAATTCCAAAATGGTGTCACACACTACTTCCAAGAAATAACGGTCGTGAGTCACCATTAAAATGGTTGATTTGGAAGAAGACAAATAGTTCTCTAACCATTCAATCATGTCGAGGTCCAAGTGATTGGTTGGCTCATCGAGGATTAAAAAATCTGCATCTGAAAGCAACACTTTTGCCAACGCAACGCGCTTTTTTTGTCCTCCGGATAATTCGCTAATGCGTTTATCCATGTCCTCCAATTTCAATACAGACAAAATCTGTTGCACGCGCACCTCTGTATCCCATGCATTCAATTCCGTAATGGACTGATATAATTCTTCTAATTTCGCTTCGTCGTTTTTAGCAACGGCGATGTTATATTCCTTGATTAATTTTAGTTCAGGTAAATCGTGATCGAAAATCGATTCGAGGATTGTTTGATCCTCGCGCATGTTTTCGGTCTGCTCCATAAACGCTACGCGAATGTCCTTACGAAAGGTAACTTTACCAGAATCAACAGGCTCCATTCCCATGATACAGCGCATCATGGTTGTCTTTCCTGATCCATTTTTTGCTACTATGGCCACTTTTTGACCTTGGTCGATACCAAAAGTAAGGTCTGCGAAAATCATTCGCTCGCCGTATGATTTGGTTAAATTTTCAATGGATAAGAAATTCATAGTCTAATTCCCGTAAGTTGGGCGGGCAAAGATACGGATAAATTAATGCAACATGAATCGACGTTTAATCAGCACCGAATAAAGTATTGTAGGAATCACTTGCATTTGATGCTTAAGTGGTGTATTTTTACACCAGTTAAAACAATTTCAATGAGAAGACTGAGCATCACATTTACAGAACCAAACGACGAGTGGTTGAAAAACCAAGTAGACAATAAGGAATATGCTAGCAAAAGTGAAATAATCAACGATTTAATTCGTCAGGCCCGAAAACAACAAAAACAAGTTGATTGGATACGTATGAAATTAGATCAAGCCGAAAAAAGTGGATTCGCGGTAGACTCAAAAGAGGATATTTTAAAGCAATCTAAAGCTTTGTTAAATGGCTAACTATAAAATTAGTCAAGTTGCAAAGGATGACCTAATAAGAATTCATCAATACGGTTTTGAAAAATTTGGAGAGATTCAAGCAGATCTATACTTTGAGAATTTCTTTCAACAATTTGAACTAATTGCACAGAATCCACTAATGTTTGAATCTGTTGATTACATCAAAGAAGGTTATCGACGATGTCCGTGCGGAGTTGATAGTATTTTCTTTCGGATTTTAAACGGAGAAGTTGAAATCATGTCCATCATAGGTCGTCAAGATTTAAATGAGTTATTCTAACCTACCTCAATCGATTCAAGGAATCCAATAAGCCCTTATCCTTTTGTACGCCTTTCATTGCAAAGTACGTAAATGGCAATCCACAAACGAGCAGATAAAAACCAATTCCAACGTGAACTCCAGTAATCTCTTTGGAAGAATAGCCATTCATTCCGAATGTCGTAACCAAAACGACGGCAAGTACAAACAATATGTAAATGAATAATGACATTTTCACTAAGGTGTATTGACGTTTTAAATTTTTGTACGACATCATCGCAACGAAGTTGAAAAGCACAAACATAATAACGAAAATATATGTGAATTGATAATTGGTCAACCATTCTACGTATCCACCTTTGACATCTTGTCGCTCGACACCAAATACGGATTGAGTGTAATTAAGTTTTCCGTCCGACATGGTAAATAGCTCCATTCCGAACAATAAACTAGCCAAAATGGCCATCACAATGATGAAATAAATGGTTTGAATGCGCTGTAACATATGCTTAATATTAAAGTTGAGTTGTTTTTTGTCTTAAATAAAAATCAAGGATAACGATTGCTGCCATCGCCTCGACAATAGGAACCGCTCTTGGAAGTACGCAAGCATCATGTCGGCCCTTCCCTTCCAACTGTATCGTATTTCCTGATGAATCGATCGTTTCTTGTGTTTGCATGACCGTCGCTACCGGTTTGAACGCTACCCTGAAATCAATCGGCATTCCATTCGAAATCCCACCTTGTATTCCACCCGAAAAGTTCGTCTTTGTTTGACCATTCGCCAAAAACACATCGTTGTGCTCGCTACCAGTCATTCCTAAAGAAGAAAAACCAGATCCTATTTCAAATCCCTTCACTGCATTGATGGATAACATTGCCTTGCCTAACTCAGCATGCAATTTATCGAAAACAGGTTCGCCGAGTCCTGCCGGAACACCAGTAATGACACATTGAACAGCTCCACCAATGGAATCACCCAAATTCTTTATTTCTTCAATACGAGCAATCATGTGTGCAGCAATCGTTGTATCCGGACATCGAACCGGTGTTGCTTCAATTTCTGAAAGCGAATAAAATTCTTTATTGTTCATAGCAATCGTTCCCACTTGAGAAACATAGGTGCTAAACTGAATTCCAATCGATTGTAATAGTTGTTTGGCAATTGCACCAGCGACCACACGGCATGCAGTTTCCCTAGCACTGCTGCGTCCACCGCCTCGGTAATCACGGTGTCCGTATTTATTTTGATAAGTAAAATCAGCATGTGATGGACGAAAAACATCTTTGATGTGATCGTAATCTGCAGATTTCACATTGGTATTTGGAATAATGAATCCAATCGGAGTTCCCGTTGTTTTTCCTTCAAAAATACCGGATAAAAATTGAACTTGGTCCATTTCTGAACGCGTTGTCGTTAGTTCCGATTGTCCAGGTTTACGGCGATTTAGTTCGTTTTGAATCGCTACTAAATCCAGTTGAAAATTAGCTGGAACGCCGTCAATTACACCACCAATGGCATCCCCGTGAGATTCACCAAAAGTGCTGATTTTAAAAAGCGTACCATAACTTGACCCTGCCATAAAACAAAGGTAATGAATTTGGTTTGTTCAAAGTTCCTATCTTTGATTCATGTATCGAATAAATATCTTTTTTATCGCTGTTCTGGTTGCATTAGCCAGCTGCGCTCCTGCCCGCTTCGTGGAACCTTTGAAAAAGGGACAACAAGTAATCACAGGTAACTTCGGTGGACCTGTCGCTAAAACCCCCGGAATTGGTGCCATTCCAATCCCTTTTACAGCTGTGGGTTATGGATACGGTGTGAGTAATAAGACCACCGTTTTCGGGAACTTGCACACCACGTCTTTGGCATTTGGAATTGGTCAAACGGACATTGGTGTCTCACAAAGCATTTGGAAAAATGACAAAATGGGCATTAGCGCGCAGGGAACGATGAACATCCTCGTGGACTTTTATACAGGCGCAAATCGTTTTTGGCCACAAGTGGACGCCAATTATTATTTTAAGTATGGAAAGCATTCGAAACCAGTTCAGTTGGATGCAATGTGTAAAATAGAAAGCAAGCATTATAATTTCTTTTATGCAGGATTAAGCAACTGGTTTGACCCGTATAAGACAGAATCTCAGGGACGTCCAAATGCGCAATTTTGGATACCAAGTATTCAACTCGGACACCAATGGATTCGTCCTAAATGGAGTTACCAAGCAGAATTAAAAATGCTTGCACCCAATCAATCAAATCAAAATATTGTTGTGAATTATCCAAGTATGCTCAATAATCGCGGCGCACTTGGACTCTATTTCGGCATCACTTATCACTTGAAATAATGAAATACATCGCACTTCTTTTCATTTCAGTTAGTTTACTTTCTTGTCGTAAACGTCTTGATTCCTTTTTGTTTAATGGTTCAAAACTGGAAAGTTACCAACTTGACAATTACACGGGTGAAGTTTCTTTGGAGCTAAACGGACAATTTGCTGTTCCGGATAGTATGATTAACCGTGTCCATTTTCCCGTGGAAATTGATGGGGAAACCGTTCAAGTACAGGGTGTCTATGTTGGTGACACAAATCACATCAATCAAGACACGGTGATTTTATATTGTCACGGAAATAAGGATCACATGGATTTCTATTGGTGCCGTGAAAAACTATACGCAAACATTGGCGGACTCGGAAGATACGGTGTGTTGATGTTTGACTATCCTGGATTTGGTTTAACCGAAGGAACTGCCACTGAAAACAACATGTACGCAGCGACCTCATCGGCCATTTCTTGGTTAAAAGACCGCGGATTAAGTAACGATCGATTTGTGATGTTTGGCTTTTCTTTGGGTTCCGCTCCAGTTTGTGAAGTTGCCGGACATTCGAGTGATTACGCATTACAGCCATCCAAAATTATATTGGAAGCACCCTTTGCTTCAGCTGAAATCATGATTCAAGATGCCGCTCTTTTATCGATGCCAGGTTCTTTCCTTGTAGATTTAAAAATTGACAATGCGACAGAAATTAAAAAAGTTAATGTACCATTGCTTTGGATTCATGGAATGGCGGATTCGTTCTTGTCGATGTCCAGTCATGGCCAGCTTGTTTACGATAACAAAACAGGAGTAAAAGAATCCGTGTTAGTTCCAGGAGGAGAACACGAGACGACCCCATTTGTAATGGGATATCAAGCATACATCGAACGTCTTGCAGCGTTTATTCAATCTTAGTTTAAGACAGCGAATTTCAATTGACCAATCTGTCCGTTTTTAAAAGACTGTAGGTAGTAAATTCCAGCAGTGATTTTTGGTAATTGGATTTGCTCAATTGTTGACGAAGCAGTTCCTTCATAGATGATTTTACCATTCAAATCATACACGGAAAATCCTGTTTCAAGTTCTAGTCCTTTGATGGTAAACGAACCTTGATTTGGATTTGGAAATACAACTACGCCGTTATTTTCCAAGTCAGAAAGAGAAGCACAATCCTCTACAACTATGGATAAAGACTCATTTGCCGTACAACCAATTCCATCTGTGTAGGTTCCTGTGATCATTTGCAATCCGATTCCAGCAATCGTTGGATCAAATGAACTTCCATTGACACCATTCCCACTAAATACCGCACCATTCTGATTGGATGATAAGGTAATTATTCCACCATCAAGACAAACGACTCCATCACTATCAGAAGTTGAGATGATCAAATTCGGAGTTTGATTTACGGTAAGCACTTGAGATGTCGAGTTACTTCCCGCAGCATTCGTAACCGTTAATTGAACGGTGTATGTTCCTACTGTCGTAAAAATGTGTGTTGGATTTTGAACATTGTCTGTTCCGCCATCGCCAAAATTCCAAGACCATGATGTTGGATTATCCAAAGACGTATCATTGAAATCTGTCATCATACCCGAGCATAAGACAGAATTTGCCGTCGTAAATTGAGCAGTTGGCGTTACCGCTGGACCTTGATTGTTAAAGTAGATAGAAAAATCATCAAAATAGAATCCATCTTTTCTTGTTCCACCATCCGATTTCAACTGAAAACGAACTTTAATCACTTGACCTAAGTAATCGCTTAGGTTAATTTCCTCCAACACCCAACTGGTCGTAATTCCGTCATAAATAGGTTGGTTATTTGGTTGAACACTTCCATTTGCGTTGGTTCCTGCATTCGTATAATTTCCGCATTGTCCAATCCAGGTTGTTCCACCATCCGTTGAAACCTGAAATTGTGCAAAATCAAAATCTGCTTCAATATTCCATTTTGCGTAAAAGGTAACTTTTGCTGCGTAAGCATTACTAAGATCTATCGTGGGAACATAAGAATAAGTTGTATTCGCATTATTCACGTAATTTCCTGTCGGCGTATCGGTAAAACATTTTGGAGAAGAAACAAAGGTGCTCGTTGTCGTGTTCCAGTTACCAGTCCAGTTTGTCGAGGCACTTGCGTTCTCTGTAATTTGCAAATTATACGCTCCATATGTTTTAACAATGGTATCTCTCTTCACCCATAAACCATTATCTGTTTTCAAGATGTATTTAATTTGATCCCCAAATTGAATCGATGGATTCAAGGTATAAGAAATGACACCTGTGGACGTCTGCATTTGATTCAAATTGTACACAACAGAAGGACCTGCATTGACTATATTTAACAAAGGCTGAATAGAAACGGTAACGGGTCCGGACATGCGACCTAAACGGTAAGCAGAATGACTGAAATTTCCACTTAACGTTGAAATATTCATTGGATCCGTATCTTTCACTACAACATAATTGCGTGTGATATGTGCCAAAATTAAATTTGGAAACACCATTTCTTTACACGTAGCAATGATTTCAGAGGAAGGTTGCCAAAAGGCGGTTCCAACTTCAGGTGTATGTACAAACATCGTATCCTTTACTCCGACTCCAATGTCCATTTTGTACATATAATCATCTGAATCTCCCGATGCCGGATATAATGCTGAACTTTTCATTGCAGTGTAACCATTGAATTCGACCATATGATTCGATTCTGCTTGAAAATAATCGTGGTGATCCGCAAATTCTGCTGTCGTTGTCCCTATAGGAAACAAAATGTCTCGTGCATAGGTGTGTGCGTTAAAGGCTGTCACAAATTTGTGGTTTTGGACGAGCCAACGCATCGCTTGAACTTCTGGTTCAGAATACGGAGCTGTTCCACAATACGTATCATTACTCGCGTTGGAGCTTGTTCCCGTTGTTCCCCAACCGTAACCATAATTGCGATTTAGGTCCACACCATACACTCCACCTCCATTATTACGTCGGTTTTTACGCCACATTCCACCACCGTTTGGATTCGTGGTTTCATTGTAGACATATCCATCTGGATTGATACATGGGACAAAAAACAACTGAGTTTCATTCACTAAATAGGTAATCTCTTCATTTGTACCATAATTCTCCAAAACATACCACATGAAGAAAATAGTTTCCATCAAACTCATTGGTTCTCTGGCGTGATGAATCGCCGTATACAAAGCCTTCGGTTCATTTTCATCTACATTTGGATTATCAGAGATTTTCACATGATAAATTGGACGATTCTCGAAAGTGACAAAGGTTGAAATCGGTGCTTTTGCAGTAATCAAATTTGGATACTGTTGTACCATCGCATCTAATTCGGCCAACATTTCATTGTACTTCAAGTATCCACCCATCGTTCCTAAATTGAAATTTGTAGGAGTTGTTGGATTCGCGTAACTAGCGCCACTTCCAGATGTACTTGTACAATTGGTGTTTTTCAGAATTGACTCTTGTTTTTGAGGAGTGTTTAATAAATCGATGTAGTACTGCTCAACGTCCTCAATTAATACTTCATAATTGAACTCATATTGATCCATGGTAGCACGTTCTACACTTGAAAAGTCAGAAATAAAAAAGGTTCCTTCTTTGCGTATTCCGTGATCTACAGCCACTCCGAGATTACCAAGTTTATATAATTGCTCTTCATTGACAAATACTTTTAAGCGAGAATAGTCTTGTGCGTACATTGTCCAATTTATGGCTAAGAAAAGGATGGAGAGTAAAAAATTTTTCATAGGTCGAGTTTAGCACAACAAATAAACAAAAAATACATCTGAAAATTACTATTTAATGAAAAAAGAGGCAACCTTTCGGCCTAAAGTTTGTCTATGTTTTGCAGACATTTACAATTAGTGTATCTTAGCTAGTAATGATAAAAGGCCTACTCACTTTTCTTCTCATCACATCCTCTTCTTTCGTCTTATTGGGGCAGAAGGTGTGGATGATTCCCAATAAAGGTCAGTGGGATGAACGAATTCTATACAACGTAGATCTAAATGGCGGGAAATTGTACGTGGAAAATCAAGGGATGACCTATTTTCTTACGAATGCCATGAGCCACAACCATCATGACGGCGAAGAAACAACGCATGAATCAACAAAGTATCATGCCATTAAACACATTTTCCCTCACGCCAAGAATCCTGTTGAAATTCAGGAAAGTGATTCAAGTTCGCACTATTTCAACTACATGTTAGGCAGTGACCAGTCTAAATGGAAATCATCAATTCATGGCGTTTCTAAATTAGTTATGCCTTCATACTTTGATGGCATTGATTTAATTTACGATGGTGAAATGGAACAGCTCCGGTTCTCGTTTGATGTCCAACCACATGCTGACTTGAATCAATTATCTTTTTACTTTGAAGGGGCAGACAAAATTCAAATCGATTCACAAGGAAACCTAGTACTCACCCATTCACTTGGAACAATTACCTATTCTGCGCCCTTAGCATGGAACATCTCTGAAAACGGAAAGAAATCAGAAGTTCAAATGCGCTTCCAACTTCAGGACACGCTCATTTCTTTTGTTTTACCGGAAGGGTACGATTCATCTGAACGCCTTTACATCGATCCAAGCTTAACCTTTTCTACGTTCTCGGGTTCTACCGCAGATAACTGGGGATTCACTGCGACACCTGACCCGAACAGTAATCTATTTGGTGGCGGGATCGTCTTTGGAACAGGTTACCCAATCACAACTGGGGCATTCGACTCTAGTTTCGGCAGTGGAACTGGTTTTTTTCCAATGGATGCAGCAATCACGAAGTTCAATGCAAGCGGTTCAGCGTTGTTGTATTCGACCTTCCTTGGTGGTTCTGGGAACGAAACACCACATTCGATTGTTTCAGCTCCAAATGGTGAATTATACATTTATGGAGTCACCTCATCAGCTAACTTCCCGATTACAACAGGAGCATATGATAATTCCTTTAACGGAGGTCCTTACCAATTGCAAAATGAATTAGAATTTAATGGTTCGGATATTTACATTGCTCGATTAAATCCAAGCGGGACAGCCTTACTCTCCTCTACATATATCGGTGGAACAGGCACAGACGGGCTCAACACAAGCACGCTCAATTTTAATTACGGTGATCAATTCCGTGGAGAAATCGTTTTAGATAACAATCAAAATGTATATATCGCAAGTTCGACATCTTCAATGAATTTCCCTACTGTTGGTGCCTCTCAAGCTATGTTAAACGGAAGTCAAGATGCCGTTATTTTCAAATTTAATTCCACGCTTTCGAATTTACAGTGGAGCACCTTTTTTGGTGGGGTTGGAAACGAAACAGGGAATTCAATTGCTGTGGGAACGAATGGTTCCGTTTACGTTGGTGGTGGAACATCTTCTTCGTCACTACCCATTTCTTCAGGAAATGACCTAACGTTTAACGGTGGAGCTGCTGACGGATATGTACTTAAAATGAACGCGGGATCAGGGAATTTCCAGTCGGGATCTTACATGGGATTATCTGAATATGATCAAACGTATTTTGTTCGAGTTGATATTGACAATTTTGCCTATGTCTATGGTCAAACAGAATCCTCTTGGGCTATTTCAGCAGGTTGCTACGGAAATCCGAATTCTGGTCAATTCGTTCGAAAATATTCTTCAGATCTTCAAACAATTTCATGGACAACAATGGTTGGCGCAGGTACCGGTCATGTTGAACTTTCACCAACTGCTTTTTTAGTTTCCGACTGTTACGATATTTACCTTGCTGGTTGGGGTGGAATCTTGAATCAAACGTATGCGCAAGCTGCATTCTCTACAACGAATGGGTTTCAAACGACGCTTGATGGATATCAACTAAGTACAAATGGCAGCAATTTTTACATTGCTGTATTGGATGACGACGCAAGCGCCTTGAAATATGCCACTTTTATGGGTGGAATGACTAGTAGTTCAAACCATGTGGATGGAGGAACAAGTCGCTTTGACAATGCCGGAAGAATTTACCATGCCGTTTGTGGTGCGTGTGGTGGAAACAATTTTGGTTTTACAAGTACACCGGGAAGTTGGTCACCTCAAAATCAAAGTTCCAATTGCAACATGGCGACCTTTAAATTCGAATTAAATACCATTCAAGCTATCGCAGCACAACCCGCACCGCTCATTTGTATTCCTCAATCCGTTTATTTTGTGAATAATAGCGTAAATGGTAACGCATACATATGGAATTTTGGCGATGGATCTAGTTCAACGCTCATGCAGCCCATTCATCAATATACAGTCCCTGGATCGTATGATGTTCAATTAATCGTTTATGACTCAACTGGCTGTTTTGCGCCAGATTCCGTCACTGTTACTGTAAACATTGGTGCATTTACAGCTGGAGCTGTTCAACCAACAACAACAATTTGTCCGGGAGATTCGTATCAGTTGGATGCTTATGGTGGAACAAGCTACAGTTGGAGTCCGGCCAATGTATTAAACAATCCAAACATTGCGAATCCGACAGCCACCATTAATGCCACAACAACATTTAGCGTGATCATTGCAGATTCCTGTGGTTCAGATACGGTTCAAGTAACTTTAAATGTCAACGCGCCATCCGTGAGTTTAAGTAACGACACGACTATCTGTCTTGGTGAATCTGTTGACTTGGTTGCGACAGGAACTGGAACCATTTCATGGACACCTTCGAGTTTCTTAACGAATACAAATACGTTTACCACAACGGCAACTCCAACAAATACAATTACCTATACCGCGACAGTAACTTCTGCAAACGGATGTACGGCAAGTGATTCGTTGAACGTTCAGGTGTTTTTTAATCCACCTATACCCGTTTTAGAAGATACACTCACCATTTGTTATGGCGGATCTGGATCTGCCTTCATTTCAGGCGGTTCAAGTTACTTTTGGTATCCAAGCAATAACTTAATTGGACAAACGAATCAAACAGTTGAATTGAGTCCTTTAACTGAACAATACTACTATTGTGATGTCACCAATAGCTGTGGTACAGAAAGCGACTCTATTTGGGTAAGCATTATCACACCACAAATTTTTGCTGGTAATGATACCATTGTTTGTCCAGGTTCCCCTGCAGCTGTTTGGGCAAGCGGCGCATCGTATTATGTTTGGTCTCCATCACCCGTATCTACAGCGAATAATGGTGCTTTTGCTGTTGTTCAAACGCAAGTCAATACAAATTTCATGGTGATTGGAACCGACTCATTTGGATGTCAAGATACAGCAGATGTGATGATTAGTGTATTTCCACCTCCGTTTATCAATGCTGGAATCGATGTGTATGCATTGGTTGGAGAAACCATTCAATTCAATGCTGTGACAAGTGGGCCCGGAAATATACTATGGACACCTCAGGATGAATTTTCGTGTTCTACCTGTGCGAGCACCACCGTTTCTCCAAGTCAGAATGCCGTGTATAATGTTTACTTTACGGATGTAAACGGTTGTCAAGCACAAAGTCAAGTGAGTGTGTATTTCGATCCGTTTATCTACGTTCCGAATACGTTTACTCCGGATGGCGACGAACACAACAACGAATTTAGACCGATTTTAGGAAACATCAGAGAATTTGAAATGCTCGTTTTTAATCGTTGGGGAGAGATTGTCTATGAAATGACTTCTGTCGATGACTATTGGGATGGAACCTTCAACAATATACCTTGTCAAGATGGTACCTATGTTTGGAAATTGAAGTATAAAGATTTCGCAAACAATAAAAAAGAAATCACCGGACACATCAATTTATTGCGTTAGTCCAAGTTCTTTGCGCTAACTTTGCTACATGAGTGTACATGTAAGCGTTTTTCCATTTAATGCCTTTCAAGAGAACACAATCGTTGTTTCCAATGATCAAGGTGAAGCCATCATTTTTGACCCGGGATGTTATTCTAAAGATGAAGAAAATGAGCTGTCAGATTTCATTGCAGAAAATGAATTGTCCGTGCTTGCTGTTCTCTACACACATGCACACATCGATCATATTTTAGGCGCAGCTTTTGTCCAAAAGCGTTACAACGCTCCTGCATATTTACATAAATTAGATCATGAGACTTGGAACTCAGTTGCGAGTTATGCCCATGTTTATGGATTTGAAGGATATCAGTTAGAAACTGTTCCCGCACATTCCTTAGAGGATGGTCAAGAATTACAGATTGGTTCGTTTAAAATACATGTGAGACATACGCCGGGACATGCACCCGGACATGTGGTGTATTACTTTGAAGAAGACAAATTCATCATTAATGGAGATGTTCTTTTTAAAGGAAGTTTTGGACGAGTAGATTTGCCTGGAGGAAATTTGGAAACCTTAAAATCCTCCATTTTTAATATCCTTTTCAAATATCCTGAAGAAACAGTCGTTTATTGTGGACATGGTCCAGAAACTACCATTGGACAAGAAAAAAGAACGAATTACATCCATCAATTCTAGGATTTTGATCATAGGAATTAACGCACGAAATATACTTGGATCCAAAATGGAAGGTTTTGGAAATTACTCCTACGAACTCGTTAAACGAATCGCTGTAAACCATCCTGAACAATCCTTTGTGTTATTTTTCGATCGTTCCGTTGATCCGAAATTTGTCTTTCCGGACAATGTGAAAACCGTCGTGTTATTTCCTCCAACGAGACATCCACTTTTGTGGATACTTTGGTTTGAATGGAGTTTGAAGAGGGCGATGAAAAAATACCGAATCGATCTTCTTTGGTCTCCAGATGGCTTTTGCTCACTGGGTTCCAAGGTCCCGCAAGTTGCTACCATTCACGATCTAAACTTCGAACATTATCCAAAAGACTTACCTTGGCTTGTATCACTATATTTTCGCAGTTTTTACCCAAAATTTGCTCGGAAAGCGAAGCATATTTTAACTGTTTCGAACTTTTCCAAAAAGGACATCGTTGAAACCTATGATATTCCGAGCAACAAAATCTCTGTTGTTTACAATGGCATCAGTGAGGATTACCGAATCCTGACTTCAGATAAAATCTCAGAAACGCGTCACCAATATTCAAATGGGAAACCATACTTTATCTTTGTTGGATCCTTGCATCCACGAAAGAATGTACAGCGTTTGGTTCAGGCTTTTACAGCATTTAGTTTGACCAATTCAGAGATCGATTTAGTCATTGTTGGAAACGCGATGTGGAAGCAAGAAGAATTCAAACTTTCAAAAGAAACCAAAGCACGAGTTCATTTTCTAGGTCATTTATCAACGAATGAATTAAGTCGCGTAACAGGAGCCGCATTTGCGTTAAGCTACGTTCCTTACTTTGAAGGATTTGGTATTCCGTTAATAGAAGCAATGCGCTGTGGCGTACCAATCCTCAGTGCGAATGCCAGTTGCCTACCTGAAATCGCTGGAGATTCAGCCATTTATTGTGATCCATTTTCTGTAAATGATATCACCGAAAAAATGAGCCAATTGGCTGACGATTCGGCCCTACATTCAAGTTTATCAGAAAAAGCATTGGACCGTTCTTCGCAATTCAGTTGGGACCTTGCCGCGAATCAAGTTTGGGAGGTGTTAGCAGAGAAATAGCGTAACTTTGTTACATAGCTCTGTAATTCGAATCGGAAGGATAGAATAAGCGTTATCTTTGATACATAGCCCTGTAGTTCTTCCGAAGAATCGGAAGGATAGAATAAGCGTTATCTTTGATACATAGCCCTGTAGTTCTTCCGAAGAATCGGAAGGATAGAATAAGCGTTATCTTTGATACATAGCCCTGTAGTTCAACGGATAGAATAAGCGTTTCCTAAACGCTCGATCCAGGTTCGATTCCTGGCAGGGCTACAAGGAATAAAATCAAAAAAAGAGCACTTTCATGCTCTTTTCAAGTTATAAATATTCTGAATGGTCATTTAGATTCTAAATCCAACCGTCAATTGCAACAATTGATTTTTATAACGAGGCGTAGTTGATACACTGTTTTTATTATTTGTCTGAAAATCCCAAGCAGCGCGTGCTGAAATAACAAGCATATCAATATTCAGATCAGCACCTATCACAAATCCAAGAATATTGTTCCTTGGGTCTTCGTTATTAAACGCTTGTTCTTGTTCCGTGCTGTTTGACCCAAATGTGTATACATTTTTTTCATTGAATAAATATGAAAATTGAGGTCCAGCAAGGATGGTGAAATACTCAATTGGTTTAAATTGAACCAATAACGGCAAATTCAGAGATGTTTTTTTCGTTTTCAGAAATTCTTTTTTCTGCATTTTTGCGGTATTCTTTCAGCTCTTTTTGATACGCTTCTTTTTCTACCTTTAACTCATTTTTAGAGTCCACAACGTTTTCTTCTGCCTGCTCGATTTTCTCCGTAGAAGTTGAACAAATGAATAAAACTGAACTAGCAATCATCATTGAAGCTAGACCCAATTTAATTGATTTTTCCATCGTTAATTTTTTAACGCGTAACGATATTGTTACTGCTGGACAAAGGTCTCGTCATTTCAAAGAATTCAGCTTACAGAAAAAAAACTGTTTCTTACATGAATTTAAAGAATGAAGTCAGGCAACTATTCAGAACCAAACCAAGCGCCAATAAAAGAAAAAACACAAAAGAATGACGTAAACTACATTGTTTAGAATGAATAGATTCCGGGGGATAATCGACCAAGATTTTGTTCTAAAAACAATAAGATTCCAATAAATGAATGAAATGGTTATAAGTACAAGTATATTCGGTACATAAGCTAATAGACTAACAACCATACTAAATCGATCTTCATATGGGGCCGAAAAATAAAAGATATTTTGGTGAGTACATAAAACATATACATAATAGCTTACTAAAAATCCACTCATGGTAAGCATGAGCTTCAAGAAATGATACTTGTTTCTTTTAAAGAAAAAATTGATGCAAAAATAGATGGCAGAGCAAAACAAGGTAAAGGAAAAGAAAATCATGGATAACATAATCCACAATGTGTTTTTCGTCGTTTTGTAAGTGCCTAATTTTTCGAATTCTGCGTTTTTTGGAAACAAGTCATCTATGGAAAGTAGGTGGTCGCCTTTTTGCAATTCATCATTTAGTTGAAAGGAAATGTGATGTGTATAGTCATGATAAAAATACAAGTGAATTTTTCCTTCCTTAAGTTCCCAAATAGATGTCAATAGCGTTCCATCTCCGATTTTTGGCCGACACACATGCATAGAATCAGACAATGATCTTAAAAAAACAAGTGTCGTATCGAGTTTCGAATTCAGGAGTTCAATGCCTTTTCGGTATCGATTTAGCTTCAGTGCTTCTTTTTTAGACGTAATCGAAGGGCAAAAATTGGACAAAACATACGTGTTCTCGTAGCCAATCTGTGTAGAATAGGGTTCCACAATCAAATACTTTCCTGATTTGTCAATGTAAATCAGCACATCTTCCATAAACGTGGACCGGTCGAATTGAGACACATATCTTTGAACCTCTTCAACGGTGCGACACGAATGCAAAACGTGTTTTAAAAAGTTTGTCTGATTTAAAATCGGAGGCTTTATTCCATTGGCCCTGCGCCTTGGGGTAAACGATGCTAATCGAGAGAAAGAAAGTCCTGATTCGTTCATGCCTGATTGCGGCGCAAACCCATTCGAACCATCGAACCTTGATCCCGTGAAAGCGGCACCATATATTGCGTTTTTCCCTGCTATTTCAAACCATATTCTCGGACTTGTGCGCCAAGCATCTTCATTGCAACCAACGAACGTTTTTCCATCCTTGGTGACTTTATACATACTACATGTGCGTGCTAGTCCAGTATGAAATAGAACTAAAAACATAAGGAAATAAGGCACTAACTTCGATGTAAGCATACATGTGTTTAAAGGGAAACTTATTACTTCGTATTGGTTACCTTAACTGGGACAAAATCGCTTGAGTTCGCACAAATTGATTTAATTCATGCATCATCATTTGATGTTGCTCCACCGTTGGATGCTTGTCGTAGCCACCGTTATAAATTCCTTCGTATTGAAAGGCAGCAATTCGCTGATCACCGGTTTGACGATGTGCACTTATTACCTTTTCAATGCTCTTTTTTAATTTTTGCTTTAGTTCTTTGCCCGCCATCGGACTCGTGCAACACACAAACCAACTTTTAGGATAATTCCTTCTTAACTTTTGAAGAAATATTCTGTACTTTTTCTCAAATTCCTCAGCTTCATTTCCACCATCGTTTTGACCTAAGGTAATAAATACGACATCAGGTTTCATGGAAAAGAACCATTTTTTATTTCCCTTTTGAAAATCAATTCGTTCATAGACATGTAGCATAGAATGTTTCACACCGCAGCAACTTTTATTCATTCCGATACCCGAAACGGAACTCAACATCCAATCCGCATTCAAACTTCGTGACAAACGTGCACCATAACTTAAGTACGCGTTATGGTAATCGTACCAAGATCCTTTTCCAAAAGAACAACTCGAGGAATCCGCCCCATTTCCACAAGTGATCGAATCTCCAATGAATTCAAATAATCGCTTACGAGGTTTCTTCCAGTTGCACAACTTTTGACAATAAACTCCTTTGATTTTGATAAAACCGATGGCGCTTTCAGTGTTTTTACAGACCAACACGTGATGTCTCCCAGCCTTTAAATTTTTAAATAAATGAATCCGATTGATTTTTGAATTCAATTTGATGCGCTTCGTGATGCAATGATCTACCACAATTTCAAGGTAATTGTGCGTGTTTCCGAATTTAACTTCATCTTCTACGATGAGATCGCAACTTGTTCCTTGTGCGACAAATTCAAAATAGGATCCAGGAGCCCAGGTTTTTGGGTCTTGATTATCTGAAAAGTCAAATCTTCCAACATAGTGAATTCGCTTGTCTTTCGCCTGAAAAAAAGACAGATCCTCTTTCTGTGAAAAATGGTAAATGATGTAGACGATCGTTCCTAGAAATGCAAATAGGAATCCGTATGTCGCTATTTTTCGCATGGAATCAAGCGCGTTTTTTGTCCCGCATCTTCATAAATGGAATTTCAATCCATTGGTATAGAACGTATGAAATAGAAATGGTAAATACCCAAAATAACAGGTAATCCAATTGCCAATAATTGCCGGGAACGAATTTTCCCACACCGTAATTTCCATGAATCGTATGCTTGATGATCGCTATGGTTACCACGTTTAAGTTCACGAGATACATCGAATAGGAAATCAAACTAAAGAAGGAAATCCAAATGGTCCATTTCCCAAGTCCTTTACGAAGATTTGACATAAACGGCAACATAAAAAACACCGCTAAAGACTTCAAAGTCGGACACCATATATTTGCAAAAGGACCGTAACTTTTACCCATATGAAATTTCGAATAATACAGTAAATACAAACCAACGATGACTAATAAAATGTTCCATTTCGCATTCCACACCTTTGGATAATAGTGTGCGATAAATGCCGCTAAAACACCAAACATAATGGAGTCCAATCTAGGGATTACTTGATAATCGATTCCGTAGGTTAAGAATTTCTTAAACAATTTGATTTGATAAGGATTCGGGTTGTCAGAGATTCCGTAAGAGTAATACAAGTAATAACGGTAATACGTTATTGCGGCAAGCAATCCAAGGGAAACAATTAGAATGGTCCATTTCGTTGAAGATTTGAAAACCATCAGTGCCACAAATAGAATCAAGGGGACCGATAAATAAAACCATTCCTCAATACTTAAACTCCATGCTTCGGCAAAGAATCCCGGACGATAATGTCCAAATATATTTTGAGTAAAAATGAAAAAACGATACCATTCTTTCGGGAAATTAACCGGGAAAAACAACAAGGTATAAGCCATAAGGAAAAGGAGTACCACCAAATAAACTGGAAGGGTTCTCATCCATCGTCGCTTCCAGAAATCTAAAAGTCCTGCCCAGGAAGCTTCTTGCTTATTGACAATTTTCACCAATATTCCTCCGATTAAGAATCCACTTAAAACAAAGAAAATGGCGACACCATCGTACAAAAAGGGGTTGACTGCTTTTTTAAATTCTTTGGGAACAAGGATTAAACTATGTCCGAGCAAGACCATAAAAATGGCTACAAAACGCAATACATCCAAACCAAAAATTCTGTTTTCTGAAATCTCAAATTGAAACAATCGACGTAGGATGGACATTACTTAGAACTATTTTTGTTGGACAATCATCCAAATTTAAACAATGTTTTAGTATTTCCTTTGATTTACATCAAATTGTGAATAGAAAGAACTGCAATATTTTGGAGTGAATTTTGTAAGTTGAACAACACATTTGACTAATTTCGTTTTTCCAATTCGTTTCAATGAAAAAGTTTAGCTATTTCACCTTCCTTCTTTTGTTACAATTACATGTCCATGCGGCGATCAAATTGCCAGCGATACTCAGTGACAACATGATCTTGCAACAAAAAAGTGTGGTGAAATTATGGGGAATAAGTACGACAAAAAAAAACATCAGTGTGCGAGTGAGCTGGACCAACACGCTTTTCTCCTGTGCGTCTAAACCTGACGGTTCTTGGGAACTAAGTATTTTTACACCAAAAGGTTCTTTCGAAAAACAAAGTATCACCATCAGTGATGGCCTGCCTCTATCCTTAACGAACATCCTGATTGGTGAAGTATGGCTGTGCGCTGGTCAATCCAACATGGCGATGACTTATTCTGGATACCGAAATCAGCCCATAGCCAATGCAAAAGAGGACATAGAGAAAGCAACTGAGGAAAGTGGAATTCGTATGTTCAATGTTGATAAAACGGCTTCCAATGTACCAACGAATTCTATCAAAGGAAAATGGTTGCTCAGCAACCCTAAAAACTTGTTGTCATTTAGCGTAGTCGGATACACCTACGCTCAGCAACTTCAAAAAACACTGAATTGCCCCGTTGGAATTATCAATAGTAGCTATGGTGGATCAACTGTTGAAGGATGGCTGAATCAAACGACGGTCCAGAAATATACAGACTATCCTGCAAATGCGATTATCCCCGATTCTTTAAGTCATTTGCGTCCGTGCGTGATGTTTCAGGGGATGATCAGACCACTACGGAATTATCAAATCAAAGGAATTGCTTGGTATCAAGGAGAAGGAAATGTTGGTCGCTCAGCAACTTATTCGCAAAAGCTTCAGGACCTCGCTTATCTTTGGCGCTTTACGTTTGACAATCCAGAACTTCCCTTTTATGTGGTCGAAATTGCCCCGTATCTATATGAAACCGTCAGTGAACCAGCAAAAATCCGAGAGGCGCAATACATTGCCACGCATACACTAACTCATGCAGGAATTATTTCAACGAATGATTTAGTACCTGAAACGGAATCCACTTGCATACATCCATCAAATAAGCGAACCATCGGAGAAAGATTGGGGAATTTATCCCTACTCCAAACATATGATTACGATACCATTCAAGCGCTATCACCCAGTTTTAATCGAATTGAAATTCGCAATGATTCGGTGATTGTATTTTTTGACAATACATACCAAGGTCTTCAACATGACGGGACGATCATCGGATTTGAACTTGGTGATACCATGCATGCATTCCATCCCGTTGATGCGAAGATTGGAAAAGAAAAAAACACCGTTATTATCACGCTTGAAACGGGGACAACTTTTCATGCGCTTCGATACTGTTTTAAAAACTACCAAATTGGAAATGTGAAAAATAGTGCAGGCTTACCCTTATTTCCTTTTCGAACAGATCATTGGGAGGATTGATAAATCTAAAGCAACCCAAGGAAATAGGATTTACTGATTGATTTTAATATCTTTAGTTTAGAAAAATAATTAACACGTTAGGAACAATGGCAGAGACTAATCATACAAACGAAGTAGGTCAGAAAAAAAGAAATCAATCTGCACTAGGTGTCATTTTACTCATCATCGGAGGAATTTGGTTTGCAAACGAAAGTGGCGTGTCTTTCCCCATATGGATGTTCGGATTTCACAACGTATTTTTACTCATCGGTATTTACAAACTTTTTAAAAATGGATATAACCAATTTGGAGCGTATGTTTGGATATTGATAAGTCTTGTTTTAATGTTAGAGCATTTTTTATCATGGGAATTTAGGCAGTATTTTTTACCCTTATTTTTAGTCGTACTAGGATTAACTTTGATTTTCAACCCAATTAGATGGTGGAGGAAACGAAATTCGAATATCGAATCGGTCGATGAAATTAACGACAAGCATGCGATTGATAATGGCGTTTCCATTCAAGTATTCATGGGAGGAGTACAGAAAACGATTACGTCTAATGAATTTCTCGGCGGAACAATCAACTGCTTCATGGGAGGAGTTGAAGTGTTTTTCGCGAATTCTACTTTTCAAGATAGTCCCATCATTGAAATCTCCAACACCATGGGTGGAGTTGAATTATTTTTACCTGCCAATTGGGAAATTAAAAATAACTTGAGCGTTTATTTAGGTGGCGTGAAAGACAATAGAAATAAGTCAAAAGTTGAAAGCACATCCATAAAGTATATTCAATTAAAAGGAACTGTAATTATGGGTGGGGTAGAAATAAAGGACATACTTTTAGTCAAGTGATCTATAATCATATCAAGCAAAACTGGGCGATATTTTTAATGTTACTCATACCTGGTACTTTCCTTAGTATATGGATGCCAGACTTAATTTTTCATCCCAACGACATCCTTTTAGCGGGAGATGGAGATGGACTAAAAAGTTACTTTTGCTTTTTTTACCACACACATTACGATGATTCCCTGATTCACTTTTCTGGAATGAATTACCCACACGGGGAACATTATTTATTTACGGATGGATTTCCATCTATTGCTTGGATTATCCAGCTACTCCCCTTCTTAAAACCTTATGGAATTGCCGTCATTCACTTAAGTTTGCTTTTAAGTTTATGGCTCACACCCCTTTTCATTTACTTCGTATTAAAGAAATTTCGAACTGAAACCTGGATCGCCATTGTTGGATCGCTTACTTTATTCTTATTGCAACCACAATTTCCTCGGTTATTCAGTCATTTAAGTTTAGCTTATTCCATCTTTTTTCCTTTATCTTGGTATCTATACATCCGTTACAAAGAAAGCCTAGCATCAAAAAAATGGATGTTAATCTTAATCATCAATCAACTTTTCTGGTATTTCATGCATCCTTACCTCGGATTCATGATTACCTTATTTTACGGAATTCAATGGACTTTGCAACAATTTTCGAACAAATTGGCCTGGAAAGGGCGCGTCATGGACCTGATTCCTGTTGTTTTCCCCGTATTATTCGTTCAGCTGTTTTTGAAGTGGACCGACTATATCACGGATCGACCTGTAAATCCATATGGATTTTTTGACTACCAAGCACATTGGAAAAGTATTTTCTTGCCTCCGAAGGGTGGGCTTCATCAATGGATTGAACAGTTTATCTCCTTCGAAGAATTTCGCTGGGAAGGACAAGCTTATGTGGGTTTCTTAACAATCCTCATGCTGAGTGTGGGATTGATTTATGGAATCATCCACCTGTTGAAGAGAAGGCAATCTTTGAATGATGCTACTCGAAATTTACTCTTTGCTTTTACTGCAGCACTATTTATCTTGATTCTTTCATTTGGATTCCCTTTTAATGGCAATCCAGGTTGGTTAGAAACACTTACTTTTCTGAAACAATTCAGGGCACTTGGAAGATTCTCTTGGCCATTTTTCTATGTGAGTGGTGTCCTTGGAATTGTCGTTTTATCATTGCTTTATAAGCAATTAAGTTCTTTTGAGAAAAATCCAATCAGACCATATACATCCATCGTTTTTGTTTCCGTATTATTCAGTTTTCAACTAGTTGAAGCTTGGAACTTATTGGTCATTCCGAAATCTTTTACAGCTAATATTTTTGATTATAAACAGCTAAATAAGGAAGAAAAAGCACTAATAAAAATAGGTAAAAAAGGGACGAAACCTGCCATTTTACCGCTTCCTTGGTTTCACATTGGATCAGAGATTTATGGGAAGGAAGCAAACGCTGAAACCCTTCGAAATTCATTTCTTCTCTCCGCTCACACAGGCATTCCAATATATGCCGTCATGATGGGAAGGACATCCAAACAGCAAACAGTTGATTATTTCCATTCACTGGGAAACGAAAATACTCGGTCTAAAACAGATTTATCAAATCTCTGGATTTACCATTCCCCAACAAGTGTTTTATACGATGAGGATGAACAGTTGATTTTTAACAAAGCCAATTCAATTTACCAAAATCACTTTGGTGATTTAAAGTCATATTCGAAAAATCCAAATAATCAAGAATCGAACAGGA
Source organism: Crocinitomicaceae bacterium (assembly GCA_017983465.1). Classification (GTDB taxonomy): domain Bacteria; phylum Bacteroidota; class Bacteroidia; order Flavobacteriales_D; family Crocinitomicaceae; genus UBA952. Next base: position 92,323 of record JAGOBK010000004.1, on the reverse strand, counting down.
CATTCAAACAAATCGTTTCAGATAATTTTGATGATCAACAGAAATGGGGCGGACAAATCGTTCACAACAAATTTCATGGGCTCATTGAGAATTATAATACACTTCTCACTTTAGATTCAAGTCAAGTGAAACCTGGGTGTTGGTACGAAGTCACTTTTGACTATTTTCCTGATTGGAAAAAACCAATTGACAATGTATGTTACCTTGAATACATTGACTCAAAAACGGAGGAGGTACGTTGGTTTTATGGGCGAAGTATTGGGTCTTACACAGGAATACAGCGCAACTCAATCAGCGTAAAAATTCGCTTTAAATCTCAGGATTTTCTTTGCAAGTATAATTGCTTCTTGCGTGGTTCGGGAAAAAATATCTTTTTTGACGTAGACAACCTTCGTGTGCGAGAATTGCTAAAATAACAAAGGACAAATTGCTTTGTCCTTTGTTTCTACTTTTTAAATATCTAATTGATAAACATCCGATAGTGACTTATTGTCTCGTAAGGTAACATCAAGGTCTTTAATCAACCCATCATGGATATCATAAACCCAACCATGAACGTGAACCGTTTGTCCACTTTCCCAAGCTGTTTGAACAATAGACGTTTTTCCTAAGTCCAACACTTGTTCCACTACATTCAGCTCAACAAATCGGTTAAAACGATCCTTCTCATTTTCAATAGCGTTTAATTCCTCCTGGTGAAAACGATAAACGTCTTTAATGTGGCGAATCCAGTTGTCAATTAGGCCGATATGCTTGTTTGTCATGGCAGCTTGTACACCACCACAACCATAATGACCACAAACGATAATGTGTTTAACTTTTAATACATTCACTGCATAATCCAAGACAGATAACATGTTCATGTCTGAATGTACTACCATGTTAGCGATGTTACGGTGAACAAAAACCTCTCCTGGTTTTGCTCCAATGATTTCATTCGCTGGAACTCGGCTATCCGCACAACCGATCCACAAAATTGGTGGACTTTGTCCAAGTGATAAGCGGTTAAAATAATCAGGGTCTTGAGACAACTTTGACTTCACCCAATCCTTATTATTCTGTAATAATTGATTATATAAATTTTCCATGTGAATGTTATCTTAAATGTTGAAAATTGATCAGTTGGAAATCTATTTCCTTGTGAACTGATCCATATTTTTTAAACTCTTCTAATAATTCGAGTATGTCTTGGTCGATGCTCTTGCAATTACTTGCATCAATGATGATTTTAGAATGAGGAGCCGCATTTTCTAATGTTGTGTGAATACCGACCTTATTCAAAAAGGTTACTTCCTCCGATAATCTGATGTGTAATTCACCATCTGTCTCAGTTTTCGTAAAGTGATTTTGAGAATTTCTTCGTAAGATAAAGTAAATAGAAACGACGAGACCTATCCCAATTCCTTTTAATAAATCCGTGAAGAGAACTCCAACTATGGTTAGAATAAATGGTATAAACTGATCCATTCCTTTCATATACATTTCCTTGAATAATCCTGCTTTTGTTAATTTATATCCAACCATAATTAAGATGGCTGCGAGTGACGCTAAAGGAATCTGATTCAACAACACGGGTAAAAGAATGACGGCCAAAATTAACAGTACTCCATGAATCACCGCTGCTAACTTGGTTTTTCCACCGGCATCGATATTTGCAGAACTTCGAACAACAACCTGTGTAATTGGTAAACCACCAATAAAACCCGAGAAAATATTTCCAATACCTTGAGCGCTTAGCTCGCGACTCGTGGGCGTTGTATTTTTTTCTGGATCCAACTTATCTGTTGCCTCGACACTGAGCAAAGTTTCCAAACTAGCAACAAGAGCAATCGTAATCGCAACGGTGTATACCTGCCAATTTCCCAATGCATTGAAATCTGGAAAAAAGAGAACGGTAGAAATTTCCGAAAAGCTTTTCAAGACGGGCAATTGAACCAAATGTTTGGAACTTACTTCAAGAAATGATCCTTTGGTCAGTAACTGAATCATTACTCCAACCAAGACCACTATAAGTGCACTTGGTATTAATTTCATTACACTGTTTTTCTTAAAGAAAGGTTTATCCAAAACAATGATGATCAATATGGATAAGAGGCCTATTAATACCGACCCTTCTTGGAACGCATTCATAGAATAGACTAACTCAGTAAACGTATTATGTCCATCAAATTGCCAGAAGGACTCATCTCCAAAAAAATCCTTGTCGTAACCCAATAAATGAGGTATTTCTTTCAAAATTAAGGTAATCCCGATTGCAGCCAACATTCCTTTGATTACGGAAGTTGGAACATATTTCGCAATAATTCCTAATTTAAAAAAGCCAAAAATAAGTTGAATAACACCAGCCAAAATCACAGAGACTAAAAAAGCCTCATAACTTCCAAGGATTCCAATGGATGAAATGATGATAGTAATTAATCCGGCAGCTGGGCCAGAAACGCCTACACGGGAACCGCTTATTAATCCTACTACGATCCCACCAATAACTCCTGCTAAAAGTCCAGGGAAAACACTCGGTAAAGAGGGTATATCTTCCACATTTGTTGAAGCCAATCCAATTCCTAAACAAAGTGGCAAAGCCACTAAAAACACTACTAATCCTGCGAGAAAATCTTTCCCAAGAAATTTATTTAATACACTCATTTTAATCGTTTTAATAAATAGTTAACTAACTTATCTTTAAACGTCTTCAGGAGGTTGGTGGTATTTAAAAGGAAATAAAAGTGATTGTGAATGAATATAGGTGAAGAACCCTTCCTTTTCTGTTGGGAAGAAAAGATTCGTTTCTGAATGTAAAAAGTATTCCTTCTCAAGTTCCTCCTCCAGTAATAGGGAGAAATCACCTTCATCTGAAGAATCTAATTCATCCGAAAAATCACCGTCGGTGGTTAATTCTGTATCGAAAGAAACAAATTTCGAGTCCATGGTGAAAGAAACTAGGGTTACCAAGAATAATTGACTGATGAATACCAGCAAAAAAAACGTGGATAACTCTTTAGATTTCAATTTATAACTCATGGATTTAGTCCCTTCTTAGATGACATTCAAATTCTTTCCGACTTTGATAAATGCTGCAATTGCTTTATCAAGATCTGCCTGAGTATGTGCTGCGGAAATTTGTGTGCGAATGCGTGCTTGTCCTTTCGCTACAACTGGATAAAAGAACCCGATGGCATAGACACCTTCCTCTAATAATTGATTAGCAAACTTTTGAGAAAGTGCTGCATCATAAAGCATAATCGGTACAATTGGAGAGTCTCCAGGTTTGATATCGAATCCTGCTTCAATTATTTGTTTTTTAAAATAGCGCGTATTTTCTTCAAGGCGATCTCTTAGTTCAGTCGTTGAGCTAAGTATATCGAAAACTTTAATCGATGCGCCAACGATTGCTGGTGCGAGTGAATTCGAAAATAAATACGGACGAGAACGTTGACGTAACATGTCAATGATTTCCTTTTTACCTGTTGTATATCCTCCCATTGCTCCACCTAAAGCCTTGCCAAGTGTTCCTGTAATGATGTCTACTCTATCCATTACTCCACAATGTTCGGGAACACCACGACCTGTTTTCCCGATAAATCCAGCGGAGTGACATTCGTCTGTCATGACAAGCGCATCGTATTTATCTGCTAAATCGCAAATTTGATCCATTTTGGCGATGTCACCATCCATGGAGAAGACACCATCTGTAACGATTACTCGAAAACGTTGGTCTTGTGCTTTAATTAACTGCTGCTCCAAATCAGCCATGTCTGAGTGTTTGTAGCGGTAACGAGCTGCTTTCGCTAATCTTACTCCATCAATAATGGAAGCATGATTCAATTCATCTGAAATGATTGCATCTTGTTCGGTAAACAAGGGTTCAAAAACACCTCCATTTGCATCGAACGCAGCTGCGTACAAAATCGTATCTTCTGTCCCGTAGAACTGCGCAATTTTTGCTTCTAATTCTTTATGTATGTCCTGTGTACCACAAATAAAGCGAACTGAAGACATACCAAATCCATGTGTATCCAACGCATTTTTAGCCGCAGAAACTACCTCTGGATGTGAAGATAGTCCCAAGTAATTGTTTGCACACATGACAACAACCTCTTCACCCGTTGAAATGGTTACTTGTGCTCCTTGCGGACTTGTAATAATTCGTTCTTTCTTTAAGAGTCCATTCTCTTCAATAGACTTTAATTCTTCAGATAAAAATTGTTTGATTGATCCGTACATATTAATTTTTTGCGCGTTCTTGAATTTTCTTTGTGATGAGTTGTGATAACAACTTTGCTTCCTTTTCGGACAATTTTCTACCAAAAGTTATTTTCTTTTGGAAATAATCGAAGGAAAAACGTTCCCCACCGTTAATCCATGGAGAAGATTCCCAAATACTTTGAATGGAACCTTGCTTTGGAATTTCGTAGGTCATGTTCTTGATGTTATCGAAATAATACGGATAAGATTTCCCGTAGGATAAAATACTTTTTTTCAAATGAAAGGCACGGTCATCAATCTTGATGAATTCTTGTCCGAACATGATCCAAAGAAAGGATTTGGTTACTCTGAACGCATAGTAGCACCAGAACACCACAAAAACCCATAAAATGATGACTTCCTGTTCTTTTAAGGGCATAACATTAAGTGCCCAAAAAACCGTTCCACCAATTGCATACCACATGGCAAGCCACGAACCCATAATTGCATTGATCCACAGGTTCTTTTCTGGGTCCACTACGATTGTTGTTTTCGTACGTTGGTCAACAAAACTGATTCTATTTCCTATCCACTTCACCTTACAAAATTAAAATAAAAAAGCCCCGTTTCACAACGGGGCTTTCAACTTATTCGATTATTTTAGAAATGCCATAAATCGTGTTCCCATTTACGGATATCTTCTTTGATTCTTTCTGCCTCATACAATGCATCTACACCATATTTGTAATCTTGAATCTCACGATCAAACTTATCTGATACTTTATAGATTGTTGAGTTAAACTTACGTTTCCAGAACAGGTCATCCATAGACATCCATTGTGCATCATTTCGGTCGTTGTACACGTAATAGTTAATGATTACGTTGCGTAACTCCTCGAAATAAATCCAGAACATCTCACGTTCTTCAACACGTCCTTCGTACTCTTCAAACGTATTACCTGTAGAGCTGAAAAGAAAAGGCTTTCCTGTTTGATCGTAAACCAATAACTCACCACGAGTTGGAAGTTCTCCTTCTCCTGGTTCTTCGTAGGTATAACGTGCCACAGGAGCAATTCCAATAATTCGTCGATCCAATAATGAGCGTTCTTTATCAAAAAACCAATCCTCTTTGATATTGTAAGCAACAATATTGTTAGAAGGGATGTACATCGTGATACCATCTTTACGAACTGGAGAGTTCACAGAAGCGAAGTCCCACCACTCTTGCAATTTCGTGATTTCAATTCCGAATAAATCTTCGTAATCAGGATCTGAACGCAATGAATCTAAATATGCAGTTAATGTTTGATCAGTCTTAACAATGTCAAGTGTATCTTCAGAAACTGGACGGTAAATACGCAATTTAGGACCAATACCACCTGAAGTAACCACACCGTTGATTTCGTTACGGTATTTTTTCACCTCAAAATAGTCGTTTTGACCTTGGTGTGCGATTGGATACTTGAAGCTGAATCCATCCTCAACATCTGGATAAAATTCACTAGAAACACGGTACATTGTTAAATCTCCCAACATAAGGTGACGTAACATGATTGTCCAAAGGGACCAACGACGTTGATCTTTGTTCCATGTTGGATCATCGATGTCGTTAGGCGAAGACGGACGATAAGATGAGCCAGAAGCTAAATCACCATCAAAGTTATCATAAGGCAAAAAGATATCATGATTAATCTTTTCACGTGAATCAATTCGAGAAAACACGCGTTTCGACCAAACTAAATCCGCTTCGCGAACGAATTCTGGTTGAACAGCTTGTCTTACAGGAACTTCTTCCTTAATTACGACCCCGTCTTTTACCCCATTGGGCAATGTATTATAGGGTCCTCTTTGAGGACGATCTTGGCTATAGCTTACTGCTGTAAACATACATCCGACAACCAACAATACATTTTTCATACGCATTTCTTTTAATTTATCACTATTAAGGAACTACCTTAAGAACTCCTGAGGCAATAGATGGCGTTGCTGTACCTGTTCTTTTGTAGGTTACATCAATCGCGATTTTCTTACCAGCTTTTATTTTAGCTACAACACTAGAAGGAACACGGTCACCAGAGAAAGGAATTGTTTCGTTTCCGATTGATACCTCACCACCCATTACCGTAAATCCTACTCCTGTAAAAGGACTGTCTGGACCTAAACTAACTACAGCTTTGAAACCAGTAGTTTTAGAGATCGTTGTTCCTTGTAACTGTGCACTAGGGAAAGGTTTCACTTTGTATTTAAACGTACCAAAGCTTTTTGACTTTCCATCTTTATCTTTACCAGACAATGTAATCGTTACAAATTTCGAAGGACCTGTAATGTTTACATAGAATCCGTTGTACTTATTTCCATCTGCATCTGTCCAAGAAGCTTTCGTTTTGGATCCACCGTTAACAGAAATATCCGAACTTACCATTCCTGCAACAACCGGAACAACTTTGTTATTCCATCCTTTGTAAAGAACACTCATTTCAGGTAATGAAATAGAACCTTGAGGTTTCGCAATTGCCACTTTCCAAGACCAAGGACGTCGGTATTCAACACCTGACTTGTTGCGGATCATTACAGTACCACTTAAATTCATTTCACCAGAACCAGAAGCTCTTGTTTTCACTGTTCCAACACCATCTTTTACAACGATCGAACCAGAACCAGTTACTTCAGGATTGTTATCTGAATCGTAAGCTGCCATTGTCACTTTCAATTCAATTTCTTCACCTTCCGTAGCCACACCTGGACCAGAAACAAGTTCTTGAATTTTATTAAAAGAGAATTCTCCAACAGTCACTTTACTTTTCAATAAGTTCACTGCTTTCGCACGAGCACTTAAAATCTCATTTTGCAAAGAAGACAATGAAGCCAAAGCACCTACCATCGGAGCGTGGTCAAATGTACGTCCCATCCAATGGATATTCTTTTGCTCATGGTGATCAGCAAATTCGATTTTCGTTAACTCTTGGTAAAGTCCGAGTAGAACTTCTACATCCTCTGGATTCACTTTATTCGATTTTGCATTGATCATTGCAGCAATTTTTTCCTGCAATTTAAGGTTAGGCATATTGTCATTAATATCCGTAACCTTTACTTTCCAATTGTTTTTCTCCCCTTCACGGTATGTTCCAGTTTGCTCAACAATAAATTTACGGAAAGCATTGTATTGCTTCCACAACTTAGCGCCATGTTTAGTTGGATCTAATTTTGTGATTTCAGAACCGACGATTTCATGCATTGGAATATCAAATTGATCCTTTGCTTGAACAGCCATTAAGTTCAAACGAGTTGGTTGAAGTGGAAATTTAGGATCGTATTTTTTCCATACAATCACTTTTTCATCATCATCTTTTACCGTTTTCACATCTTCTTTCGCCAATTCCATCATTTCAAGCTTGATGTCATCGATGTACTTGATTAAAGAACCAGCTTCTTTATCGATTTTCTCAATCATACCAAGGTATTTTTTGATTTTTTCGATTTTTGCTTTACCTGATTCGTCTTTTGCCGTTGAACTCATTTCTTCGATCAAGGCACTTTTTGCAGCGTTACCACGCTCTAATTGTGTAATGCTCCCACGTTGAATGTTTTCTTCAATCGCAACGAATGCATCCAAAATTTGTTTGGAAACGTTCAATGCAAGAAGAGCAGTCAAAACGAGGTACATCATACCAATCATCTTCTGTCTTGGGGTTTCCTTACCACCTGCCATAATTTCTAGCTTTTAGTTTGTTTGTAATTAAATAAAATTAGTACGTACTAAAATTAAGCTCTCATAGCTTTTAACATGTTACCATATACGTTATTCAAATCAGTTAAGTTTTGAGATAACATGGACATGTTTTCACGGTAAGATGCCGTATCTTTTGCTGAAGCAGCAAGATCCGTCATAATATTTTTAATGTTTTCTTGAAGAGCACTCATTTGACCTAAAGAGTCTAAGTAATCTTGAGAAGATTTCAATTGTAATTCATAAACATTGTTCAATGCTCCTAGGTTTTGACCTAATTTTTGCATTTCCGAACCGAAGTTACCTTGACCTTCACCAGCAATACCAGCGATAGCTTGTGCAGACGTTGCATATTGGTCAGTCAATTTAGTCAATCCAGCAGAAGCTGTTTCTAAACTTTTCACGTAAGAATCAGTTGCTCCAGCAGCTGTTGCTACTGCACCAAGAGACTTCGCGTTATCTGCTAGGTTGGACATACCATCTTTCAAACGTGTTAATAACGCTGAATCAATTCCTGCTTTATCCAATTCTTTTGCTAAACCGTCAGCAGCACCACCGCCACCTAAACCACCTTTTTTCAATAAAGGTAATAAACGATTTTCTTCATTATTTTCTTGTACTGCTAACTCAGGGAAAACACGTGTCCAATCTGGATCTTCGTGCATTGGTTCAAGTGCAATAAATGCAAAAATCCCCGCCTCTGTCAACAACCCCGCGATCAACATCGCATCACATCCAGGCCAGTGCATGATCTTAAATAATGCACCAACAATTACCACCGATGCTCCAAATCCAGAAAGGTATTTAACAAATAACTTGTACTTTCTTGAAGCAAAAAAACCACCATTACCACTCATAACTTTTGATTTTAAATTAAACTATAGATTAACATTGATTACTTAATTGTGATATCGCTTTGGATCTCTTCTCCGTTCTCCGCTTCGATATTTTTACCACCACGACCCAAGTGAGTCATTGTGTTTCTAAATCCAATATAAGATTTAGCTGTGTCTTGGTATTCAAATGAACGTGTACTGTTCATTAAGTAGAATCCAATATCTTTCCACGACCCACCTCGTGTTACTTTCCGTTTTTTAGCTGGATGATCACCATCTTTCGCATCGTACTCGTAGTCCGCACTCATATCCGTTTCAAACTCATACGCAGATGGATCATAAGCTGTTGAACACCATTCAGCAACATTTCCAGCCATACAGTACAAACCAAATCCATTTGGATTATACGAGTAAACTTTTACTGTATAGAATCCACCATCTTCGAAGTAACGACCTCTCATTGGTTTAAAGTTTGCTAAGAAACATCCACTTGCATTTCTAATATATGGACCACCCCAAGGATATTGTGCCATGTCTAGATCTCCACGTGCTGCTCTCTCCCATTCACTTTCTGTTGGCAAACGGAAATCGTTTACAAACAAGTCACCATTTGATTGCAACCAAGAGTGGAAAATTTGTGTTCTCCAAACTGAGAATGCTTTCGCTTGTGGCCAAGTGACACCAACTACTGGATAATTGTCATATGCAGTATTCCAGAAGTAGTTTTGCGCCATAGGTGTATGATTCGCATACGTAAAGTCTCTTACCCAACAAAGTGTATCTGGATAAATGTTGATACGTTCCTTAATGATGAAACGACTTCTATCTGTATGCCCACGAATGGCATTGTGTTGTCCTTTACTATCTGTAAAACCTAAGTCTAAATCCTGACCTGGATTCGCAAGAATGGATCCTTTCAATGAATTGGTATCATTAATTTTCGTCACACCTTCTGCCCACTGATCAACATAAAGCGTTGTATCGACCCAAACTTTATTTGTGTTTTGATCAACTGTGTATAATGTTGAACGGTGTTGGTCATTAGACTTATAATCTTTCCCAAGTGGTTCACGACGATCTCTTCTGTAGATGTTATTTGCTGCTTCACCATTTAAACTATCGTAAGCAAATGATTTACGCGCATCAATTGCTTTTGTAATCACTTTACCACGACGAGCTGCTTCTTTGTAATCTATCCAGAAGTAATCAAAGAACAACAAACGTGTATCGATTTCTCTTCTTTTGTAGAAACTTTCATCTGCACTGTAATACATATCAGATAACAAAAATGCAATCTCTGGATCTTCATAATCAACTGGTTCAGCCCAGTTTAATGTGAAATATTTTCTGTTTTCAATACGTCCACCTTGGTTGTACGTTGTTTTTGCCGTACCACCTTTAGCTTGTTTGTCCGGAGCATTTTTCTTAGCTGCTCCACTATACATTTGGAAAATACCTCTCAAATCGTCATCAGACATCACCACATCAATTTTCTGATCGGGAGATGAAGTAATACCGTATTTCTTTTGGTCGTATTGGAAACCATTTACTAGTTTTTTTCCTTTACCTTTTCCTTTATCGTATGTTCCCATCATCGTCAAATACGTTTGATCCGCATTGGCATTGTTGGTTGAATCCATAAATAATTGGAATGAAGTGTTACCCCCTTGAATATCAGAACCCATATTCATCAGTGTACGGTATGGCTCTTTAAAGAAGTTGTCGGGAACATTTACCCAACGTTCAGCTTCTTCATCGAAACTTCTTCTGTACAATTTCTCGCGAGCAATAGAGTCACGAACCCAATGAACGAATTGACGGTACTCATTGTTAGAGATTTCCGTAGCGTCCATGTAGAAAGCTGGAACAGACACTGTTTTTTTACGAGCTGTATGCATTCCCATGATGTCTTCGTCATCCTCACCGGATTGAAAAGCACCAGAAGGAACATAGACCATGCCTAAAGGCATTTTTCCAGGTCCTAAAACATCTGGATACCAGGTGTCTCTACCACTCACACCTACTAAATTTCCTTCTACATCACTACAAGAGTATAAGAAAGTTAGTACAAATAAAAAACTAATTAATTTTTTCATTCTTTTGTTTTTGGTTCTGCCATTATCCAAATTACCTTGCTACAGGATTCATTTAACTTGGGGTATAACGTAAGAACTATAAAAATGGTTACATTATATTTTGTATGCCTACTACAACATACGTGGGTGTCTCGCTTTCGTCTTCGGAGGTGGTGGTATGAAATAACAATATTTCACCATCATCTCGTGTGATCCACGAGAAACACTTGCTAATTTGTTTACAGTAATATCATAAGAATATCCTACTTGAAATTTCGGGATTGGGGAATATCCTAACATCACTGCGATTGCATCAGATGTTCTAAAGGACAAACCGCCGTATGCATCTTTACCATCCATTTTAAATAGATATCGTGCATTTAAATCCGCTGAGAACTTAATGAAGTCTGTACGGACCAACATTTGGGCATCGATTATTCCATTTGCTACATCCTTAAACTTGTATCCACCCATCAAATAATAGTGACGAGCTGTTTGGTAGCTTTGTGTAACCGTTGCAACTGCCTTCGTTAAATCAGATTCTGTTAGGTGAGTTGAGGATAATCCAACGTAATAATCTTTTGCTTGGAAATACAAACCAAAATTCGCATCTACTGCTGTAGCAGCAAAACCCACGGGCAAAGTTGGATCAATAGCAGATGTCGGTGGTACCCAACTAGGATCCATTCCAAAATTCATAATACCGATACCTACACCAACACCAAGTACTGCGGCGCGTCCAATTTGAATTGGATATGAATAGTTCAGTAAAAGGTTGTTTTGACGAGAAAAACCAATTGCATCGTGGTAGAAATTGATACCGATTCCACCAGGTAAGAAACGAGATAAATTTGATTCAATGTTCAGGATTGCCGAATTAGGCGCCCCGTTGACTTTGTCCCACTGGTTTCTGTAAATAGATGTCGCACAAATTCCATTGTACAAGTCAAGACCTGTTTTACCCGGATTAATACTCATTTTATCAAAAATAAAGTGAGTAACGAGCTTATCTTGTTGCGCTTGGATAGATCCAATTACTGCAACTAACAAGATAGTTAATAGCTTGGTTTTCAATAGCATATGGTTTATTTAACATGTATAAAACAGCAAATCCGAATGGGAAAATACTATTTTAAGGTGCTAAAATAAGAAATTTAAATGTAAAAATAAAACGAAAACAGAATTTAATCCTCCTCTTAACCGAGTTTTTGATAGGTTTTCCACCATAGGTCTGGCATTTCATTCTTCATGGCATTGTCATAATCAGATTTATTACACGGAACCATGTGATGTCGTTCGTATTTGGTTCCACTTTGAGGTGGATATGGAACTTCCATCCACCAACGAGCTGACTTATTGCTTTTAAAGAAAATGATTTCTCTTCCAGAATCTTCTAGGAAAACCGTGAAACGTGTGTACTCCGATTTACTTCCAATGGGAAAGTCTCCTTTTCTGGACATCGTCCCTTGGATAAAGTACCAAATAATTTCCGCTAGCAACTTATCAGACATTGGATTCACGCTTTCGAAATTAAAAATCCCGAAGGAAGTTACTTTATCTGCTATTCCAGCATAACGTGCAATCTGACACATTTGTTCGGCATAAAATCCATTTGGAATTCCTTGCGCATTTATCGTTTCTGAGCCCTTTACGGATTGGAAATCTACATTAATAATATCGGCATTACGAATATGGGGTTCCGCTTTTGTGAAATCCTGATTGAACTCACCCAGTCTACAAATATCAAAATAGAGTTTTTCAAACAAATCAAATTCAGTGGCACTTGCATAAGGAATTTGTAAGCCAATATTCGCATGATTGAACAAGTAACACGGACGTTTAAGTAAGATTTGACTCAAGTAGCCATTTGCATGAATTTCTTCGTCTGGAGAACCAAGGTCTAGTGAATGATCAATGGAGCAAATATTCACAAGTTGTTCAAGCTTTTCATATCCTGTATACATTGCCACAGTTAGATCTTGACTTCCACCAATGATAATGGGGATGATTTGATTTTTGACTAATTCTGCGACAACTTTGGACAAAGCGAAGTATGTGTCTTCCAAGGTATTTCCTGGTAGGATGTCACCTAAATCATAAATTGGACTTTTCCAATCTTGTTCATGATGCAATGTATAAAAGGCTTCGCGGAATTTAGTTGCTGAAGAGGTATTCTCTGCACCACTCCCTCTCACTTCGGGCACGTAGATTAATGCACAACTATTTTTCTCAAGTTCTGGAAAATCTGAAAGGTTTTTGGTGATATATGCACCTAATTGCTGTCCTTGCCAAGAGTCACTATCCTTAACGGCTTGGAAATATATCGAGATATCGTTCATTCTATTGTCTTTGAACAACAAAACTAAACATCATTCCGCAGGCAATCTCGGAGGATTTAAAAAGAAATGAAAACGATTCCGTGTAAAACTCTATTTATTTAAAATAGCGGCAATATTTGGCTTGAAATAGCGATCGGACTTTAACACCTTTCCGTCTTCACGGTAGATTGGTTTTCCATCTGCATCTAGCTTACTCATATTGGAACGTTGGATTTCCTCAAAAACCTCTACGATTTTATCTTGAAGCCCGTGTCTTAAAATCGTCCCACAAAGAATATACAATTGATCTCCAAGCGCATCCGCAATTTCCACCATGTCTCCATTCAGTGCTGCCTCCAAGTATTCTTCGTTTTCTTCTTTCATTAAGTCAAAACGCAATTGGACTTCTTTCTCCGTAAGGTCCGACTTTAATTCATAATGATTTTCAATTCCGAAGGAATCGTGAAACGTTTCAACCGCTCCTATAATTTCCTTAAATTTCATTTCTTACTTTTTAAAAATTCAATAATTTTTTCATGCCCTCCGCTACTTTCGATGCATTTGGCAAAAGTTCTGCTTCCAGTGCACCATTTAATGGAATGGCGGGTGTATCAACCGAGGCAACAATTTCTATTGGCGCATCCAAGTAAGTGAAATGCGATCGTTGCAATCTTCCAGCCAACCCTTGTGTAAAGGTACATTCAATTGATTCTTCCGTTACCAAGAGAATTTTTCCATGACGCTCACACAATGCACCCATTGCTTCCATGTCCAATGGATTGATGCTACGAAGATCTAAGATTTCCACTTGTCCTTCGAATGAAGTTGCAGCCTCCATGCTCCAATAAACACCTCTTCCATAGGTAATAACACCAATGGACTCACCAGCCAAACGTTTTTCATCAGATGCTGTTTGTACAATGCGTGCTTTACCTATTGGGATCATGTAATCATCACTAGGTTCAATCGACATTGCTCCTTCTGTTCCTGGGATTTTCGACCAATACAATCCTTTGTGTTCTAAAATAACTACGGGATTTGGATCGTAATAAGCAGCTTTTAAAAGTCCTTTTAAGTCTGCTCCTGTTGAAGGATATACTACTTTAATTCCTCGAATGTTTGCCAGTACGGACTCCACACTAGAAGAGTGATAAGGTCCGCCAGAACCATAGGCACCAATTGGAACACGGATCACCGCGCTCACCGGCCATTTTCCATTTGATAAATAATAAGAACGGGAAACTTCTGTAAAGAGTTGATTTAATCCTGGCCAAATATAATCAGCGAACTGAACTTCAACGAATGGTTTTAGTCCAACAGCGGACATACCTACAGTGGAACCAATGATAAATGCTTCTTGAATTGGTGTATTGAATACACGGTCGTCACCGAAAGTTTGTGCCAAAGTAGCTGCTTCACGAAAAACTCCGCCCAAGCGTCCACCAACATCTTGACCATAAAGCAAGGCTTCTGGATGTTTCGACATGATTTCACGAACGGCAAACAGAGCTGAATCTACCATCACTGTTTTTTTCTTTCCGCTTGGTTCTCTTTCTCCAACTTCTTCTGTTACCGGAGTTGGTGCAAAGATGAAATCTGTTACACTGTCTAAAGAAGGATCTTCCGCATTCAATGCTTGGTCGTATGCTTCATCGATTTCTTTACGCACAGCGGATTCCAGGTTAATCACTTCAGCCAAACTATGACCTAAATCTTGAACGGCTTGTTTCAATTTTGGATAGGGATCACTTTTCGCTGCTTCTTCCAAATCATCACGGTACCATTCCTTGCGTACACCGGATGTATGGTGTCCGAGTAAAGGAACTTTTGCGTGAATGATAAAAGGACGTCGTTCTTTACGTACGATGTCAAATACTTCTTGAACGGTTTCAAAACTTGTTATGAAGTCGCTTCCATCAATCGAGCGGACTTCGATGCCATGAAATCCTTTCGCGTATTCTGAAATATCTTGAGCACGTGTTTCCTTTGCATTTGCAGAGATGTCCCAGCCATTGTCCTGAACTAAGTAAACAATGGGGAATTGTTTCAATGCAGCCATTTGAAAAGCTTCGGACACTTCGCCTTCTGTACAAGATGCATCACCCAATGAACATACAACAACAGGTGCATCGTTCATGTCCCATTCAGCTATACCTGTTTTTTCTTTATATTGAATTCCCATGGCAATTCCAGTTGTTGGAATTGCTTGCATACCGGTTGCCGAAGATTGATGTGGGATTCTTGGGAATCCTTCACGATTTAAAGATGGATGAGAATAATACGTTCTTCCGCCAGAAAACGGATCATCTTTCTTCGCAAATACTTGCAACATGAGTTCGTAGGGTTTCATTCCAATCCCAAGCAGAATACTGTCATCGCGGTAATATGGAGAAACCCAATCTTGTCCTTTTAATTGCATCCCGACAGCCAACTGAATGGCTTCGTGTCCACGGGAAGTTGCATGAACATACTTAGAGGTGATCTCTTTGTTTTGCTCATATTTTTCCGCCATTGTTTTTGCGGTACACATTAAACGAAATGCGTCCCAAGAAGTGGTTTTATGGTCAAATGAACTCATCGTTCTTTTAGTTTTGTTATTCAGTGCGGCAAATATACAAATCAACACGGAAAGGCACGAATCTGTCTGAAGTAATAAACGGAAAATTAGTTAAAAAGAAACGGCGCAAAGAAATCTTTGCGCCGTCGCTTCATTTATGGTGGTGATAAGAGGTATTTGTTAAAACGAGAGTAAAATTCCAGCGTTCACACCACGCAATGACAGAGCGGATCCTTCGTTAAAGACGTCTGTCAAGTTGTAAGTCATATATAAGTTCCAATCTCCGTAACCGATAAGGGCCATCAAAGAAGCAGAGAAAGGACGGAAATTAAAGTCATCTTTTGTTTTGTCTTTATTTTCGTTGCCATCGATTTCCCATTTTGCTTTGTGAAGGCCACCTACTCTAATTCCTCCGACGATTCCAGCAGCAATTGTCCATGATTCACTAGGGTTTTTATTCGTGTTGATTTGTAGTAATAATGGAGCTTGAAGGTAGGCAGAACTCAATACATTTTTTGAATAATTGATTGTTGTATTTTCTACTCCAAAAATGGTGTCGTTCGTTGCGGTAATGTCATAATTTCCTTTCAAGGAATAGCGGTTCCATTGAATCCCCAATCCTGTTGTTAGACCTAAATATCCTTTAATAATCGGAAAGCGCTTTTCTAATAAATTTAATTGAACACCGATGCTTCTTGCCGGATCTAACTCTAAGAAGCCCAATTCACTTCCTGTCGCTAATTTGTCTTGTGCATTTATGAACCCGTTCGCTGTTAAACCAAAACCTGACCAAACTGGATTGTTTGTGTTTCCATTACAATCGTCACAGCCCATATTAGAGGCGTTTTCAATATCGCCATCTTCCTTAATAATCACACGTTCATCGATGATCATTCGTTTTTGGCCTTTTAAATCACCGTCTTTGTCTTCTAAAATGACAATTTTCATGTTGCCGATTTTTACTTTTATGGAGTCAATAGACGCTTCGCCATCTTGACTAATGATGGTTGAATCCATCTCCATAAATACATCTACACGTGTCATCATTGAATCTGACATATAGATTTTTTTCATCTCCTCAGTTAAGATAGAATCCATTTTATCCATACGTTCACTGATCACAATAACTGTTGTGTCATTTCCTTTGATTTGCACTATGCGTTTTACTTGATCTTTCTGCGCAAAAAATGTTGAAGCGATTCCTAAGAATCCAAAAAGTACTAATTGTTTCATAATGTTTTTGTTTGACGTTGCTTTGACGTGTTTATATCGCATTTGTTACAAACCGCTTATTTTTTTGTTTGTTTTCTTTCAATTGTGATAAATCCTAATTTAAAATAGGTTGTCTTCACCTTTTCATCTTCTTTTTCCTTGTAGGTAATCGGAATCTTAGTTGTTTGGGCTAGGTAATTAGTAATGGAAGTATATTTTTCCGACGTACTCGGTTTCGCAGTCCCAAATAATTTTTCATTTCCTTTTTGAATCACAAATTCACGGATTCCAATTGGTTCACTAGCTTTCGAGTTGTTTACGGGGTATATCGGTTCGGCAGTTGGATTCACCGCTGCTAATTCAATCGGATCTATTATCGGTTGAGTTAAGGAAATCGACTGTTCACTTGGGATTTGTTCAACTTCTGGAAAAACCTCTTGAACAATGCAATCACGCACTTCATTCTGTCCTAGATCGATATGTTCGACACGAATGTTTTTAGGCTTCGCTATTAAATTACAAATGGTCTTATTCGTCTCCGCTACCTGTGAATTAGTTTCCTTTTGGTCAACTTTTACCGGCTTTTGTGTTTCCATACTCGCAGTTTTCACTTGGTGTTCTGGACCAGGCCAATTCAAGAACAAGACTAAAATAACACTTGCCGCAGCAGCATAGGAAAAATACAAGCGGAAAGGAATGACTTTTCCTTTCTCCTTTGTCAATGATTCAATGTGTGGAAACTGAATCTGTTCATTTGGAATCAGCTTTGTTTGTTGAACGAGCTCCAAGTGTTGTTTTAATTCATGATCGACTTTAAGTAGGTGTTGAAAGTCTTGTTCTTCCTGTTTGGATAAGATTCCTTCCATCATGGCAATAGCCATTTTTTCTTTATCCGTGCCTTCTTCTGTTACATACGCTGTCGGATTGAAGGATTCCTTTTTTAGTAAGGAAGAATGGTCAAATTCGATTGTCTCATCTTGATGAACAAAAATCATTGAATCATCAAGATCCCCAAACTCAGGATTATCCTGTAAAAGTTGCTGCAACTGAACCAATTGGTCACCCGAAAGTCTTCCTTCGAGTGCATCCAGCATGCGCGCTTCCAAATGTTCTTTCGACCAATTCATATCAATACTTCTACTTGTCCAATGTAAGCTTTCAAAAATTTTCTAGCCCTAAAAATATATACCTTCACCTGATCCTCACTTAATCCGGACAACTCAGCAATTTCCTGATAGGAATATCCTTCGTAATCCCTTAGTGTCAAAACAGTTCGTTGAATCTCCGTTAAACGGCTCACACCTTCATCGATTTTCTCTTGTACATCAAATGGTGTTTGTTCCTCGGTTTGATGTACATCAATCGATGCCAAGTGATTCTGCTGTAGTTTAGCTCTTCGCGACCGATCAATTTGAGCGTTCACGACCGTGCGAAATAAATAAGACTTAACCTTATTGTAGTCGACTTGTTCTATTCTAACCCATAATTTCTCATAGGCGTCTTGCACAAAATCCTTTGCTAAATCTGAGTCATTCAGATTCTTCAATGCAAATCGATACAATCGATCCGCAAAGTCTTTTACACTTTGATTATACTCACTTACCGTCATAACACCGAAGATAAGACGCGTCCATCCAAGAAAAGTTACAAGTAGATTTCAGTTTATTTACCTTGGTATTTTCTCTTGTATTTTTGATACAATTTATACTGAAAATTCTCTGCTGATTCGATTTGACCGTTAAACATTAAGCAACTCACTTGATTCGACTTCATGTCCAATGCTGGTCCTTTTGAAATAAACAAGGTTGCTGATTTCCCAGATTCTAAAGAACCAAATTGATCTGAAATCCCTATGATTTTGGATGGATTTAAAGAAATTGCTTGTAATGCTTCTTCTTCTGTCAAGCCATAAGCCATGGCTGTTCCTGCTTGAAATGGAAGATTTCGGGTATTCATTGCCTCCATGTCTCCGGCATTTTGAATGCAAAATAATATCCCTTGTTTCTGAAGTAAAGCAGGCAACGAATAAGGCAAGTTTACATCATCTTCCTCTCGTTCTGGCAGGCTATGAACTCGGTTCAGCATCACAGGAATCTTCGCGTCTTTCAGTCGTTTTCCAAGTAAATGCGCCTCATATCCACCAACAATTACAGGATATTTCAACTCAAATTTTTCAGCAAACTCAATGATGTCTAGCAGTTGTTGGACTCCATCTGCATGAAAATAAACTCTTTTTGAACCTTGAAAACATGCTTTCATTGCTTCCAAGCGCAAATCCTCAATTGTCTTTTGACTTTCCGCATAGACTTTCGCTAATTGGAAGAAGTCAACGATTGTTTGTTTTTCCTTTTGATAATTAGTATTTCTCGATTTCGGTGCTGGTTCAGCCCACCATCCTCCACCTTGTGTACTTGCGGGCCAATTGACGTGAATCCCATCATCTGCTAACACCGTCGCATCTTCCCAATTCCATCCAGCTAAAAACATTGCTGCAGAAGATCCGGAAATGATTCCTCCTCTTGGACATGCCTGAGCAATCATTACTCCATTTGACCGCACTGTTTCAATGACTCTTGATTCCACATTGAAAGCAACTTGTGCACGAACATGTGGATTGAGTTCTCCTACATCATTAAAATCGCGCGTTGCACGAACTGCATCAATTTCCGTGAGTCCAAGCGTTGAGTTTGCCGCTACAAATCCAGGATAAACATGTTGGTTTTCTGCATCAATAATGGTATCCCATTCTTTTCGTTGAATCCCATTCGTTAAGGCATTTTTGACAAAAAGTATTTTTCCATTCGAAATTCCAATGGCCGCTGTTTCAACTACTTCCCCGTTACCGATATGAGCAGTTCCATTGATAATTAAAATGCGTTGCGTTTGTCCGATTTGGACAAAAAACAAAAGGCTAAAAATCGTTGCTATCTTTCTCATAATCAATGTGTGTTTTCTCCTGTTTCACCTTCTTCACCAATGGTATCGCAATGATAATGTCTTCTCGGTTTTTTTATAAAAGGAGTCGACTTCTCCCCATTTTCATTGGATAAAAGCATTTTCGCGATAATTCTTGCTCGTTCCGCTTCGTTTCTGGCATTTAATGCTTCGTTTTTGGACGCATTATACAAAATAGCACCATCGACAATGGTAAATTGTACTTTTGCTTGAATACTTAGTGGATTATCAGACCATAAAACAACATCTGCGTCCTTCCCTTCTTTGACGCTTCCCATTCGGTCATCCAAGTGCAGCAGTTTCGCTGGATTCAAGGTTACCATTTTCAACGCATCTTCTTCAGACATTCCACCATATTTAATACTTTTTGCAGCCTCTTGATTCAAGCGTCGGCCCATTTCTGCATCATCTGAATTGATACTTACAATCACCCCTTGGTCCGCCATTAATTTCGCGTTGTAAGGAATGGCTTCATTTACTTCATATTTGTAGGCCCACCAGTCAGAGAACGTTGATCCACCGACGCCGTGATTTTTCATCTTATCAGCAACTTTGTATCCTTCCAGGATATGTGTAAAGGTATTGATGTGGAATCCCATGGAATCTGCCATATGCATCAACATATTAATTTCAGATTGCACGTAGGAGTGACATGTAACAAAACGTTTGCTATCCATAATCTCTACAAGAACATCCAATTCCAAATCCCTTCTAGGTGGATTCAATGTTTGTTTCGCATTATATGCTTCCCAAGCAGCTTTGTATTCCCTAGCACGGTAAAATGCATCGTAAAAAACTTGTTCAACACCCATTCGTGTTTGAGGGAAACGCGAAGTACTGTAATCACCCCAATTGGATTGTTTCACATTTTCACCAAGTGCACATTTAATAAATTTCGGTGCATTAGGAATCAACATTTCTTCTGGTGAGGAACCCCATTTCAATTTGATTAAAGCGGAACAGCCACCGATTGGATTTGCCGAACCGTGTAACAATTGAGCGGCCGTTACTCCACCAGCTAATTGACGGTAAATGTTGATGTCATCTGGATTCACGACGTCTGCAATACTCACCTCAGAAGTCACAGATTGACTACCTTCATTGACACCTTTTGAAATGGCAATGTGCGAGTGTTCATCAATGATTCCTGCGGTTAAATGCATTCCTTTTCCGTCGATAACTATGGCTGAATTCGGAACTTGAATTCCATTATTTTTGGACACTTTCGTAATTTTCCCATTTTGGATCAATACCGATGCATTTTTCAGGACTCCTTCAGATTCGTTGGTCCATACAGTCGCATTCTTGATGACAATGGTTTGATTCGTCGCTTTGCTATCTAGTCCGAAAGCCATATTCGGCAACCATGGTTTCCCAACAAACGCTGTATCCGCTTTGATTTCAGTTGCTTTTACCGTTTCTGCGGGCTTATCCGCTCTAATTCCAGACCAGGAAATCCACGTTCCTTCAGAATTTGTACCATCTCCTTCAAAAACAGCTGTGTTACGACTGACTTTTCCATGTAATTGAACGATACCAGGTTTGTTTTTTTGAAAAGAAGAGAACTGTAATGTGATATCGTTTTCTACAAATTGGACACTTACTTTTTTCGTAGTGGTATCCTGTAAAGAAGCGTTGGTTTTTCCCGCCAATGATACTTTCCCTGTTGGACGCTCATTTGACCCTTCAATTTCCAGGTCATATTTTTCTCCATCAATCAGTAGCGTGTACTTTCCAGCAATACTTGAACTAGGCAATTCCTTTCCTCGAATTAAATCACCCTGAATCCAAGAATCCACCAACTGTGCTTCAGTGGTAAACGGGTCTGAACTGAATACGGTGAAATTCGCCCATTTGCCTTGATCCAACGTTCCAAGTTGATCGCTCACTCCTAATTCATTTGCTGGATTAATGGTTAATGCCGACAAAGCGATATGAACTGGCAATCCTTTCGAAATAGATAACCTCAAATTTTTCCAAAACTGTTCGCTGCTTTTGATACCGTAGCTCGTGATGCAAAAGGGAATGTTGTTTTGGTGCAATAATACTGGATTGGAAGGGGCTAATTCCCAATGTTTCAAATCGCTTAACGGAATTTGTCGGGCGATGTACATATCTCGAACCTCAAATGGTTCAGGGAAATTTATGGGAATCACTATGGTGCTATTCAATTTCTTTAATTCATCGAGTGCAGCATATTCATTCCCACTTCCGACATAACAAAGTTTTAAATCAAACTCCTTAGCAATTTTAGCAGCACGTACAAGTTCCCATTTATCCTCCGTTTTGAAGAAACTCGGCAATTTACTTTGTTTTGACCACGCATCCAATGAGATAGAAAATTCTGATTGTGGCGCGGTTGTGTAATATTTCAAGTCATAAAGTGCTTGTCTTAACAAAGCGATTGAACCCATTTGAGAGGATGGATATCCTTCCGAAGAAGAACCTTTCGAAAAGGACATGAATTGCGCCGATTCACCTTTCAACATTTGACTATTTGGCTGGTTATTTCCCAAAGAAACTAATGCTCCGGTTCCACGAACCATTCCATCCATAAAATGACTCACAGCAAAACCAAATCCTTCTTGGATGAGCAACTCATTCGATTTTTGATCGATTGAGTAAGATGCGGCTGCTTTTAATTCAGGATGAATTGTTTCGTTCCAATAATAGGCACCCTGTTTGTCGCTCGCTAATTGCGGTCGAAATCCACCTTCATTAAAATTTAATTTTGGCAAACCCACATTGGAGTATAACTCGACAAAAGATGGAACAATTGTCTTTCCCGAATAATCAAATACAAGAGCCTCCTTGTTTTTAATATTGTTACCGACCTCTTTTATTTTTCCATCAACGATTAAAAGATCGGCTTTTTCCAGCACTTGATTTGGAGAGACGTAAATACGGGCATTTTGAATTAGAATGGCTTTGGGTTCCGATTTTTTCACCCCGTTTTCTGGTCCAAATTGTGCGAAAAACGAGCTAAATTGGAAGATCAGCAAGCAACTGATGATTAGTTTTTTCTTCATGTGTGTGAAATTACAAAAAAGTGTTGAGAATTCAGGGGACATATTTCATGGCCTCGCGGTACGCGAGTCCTTTGAGTTCCTCTTGTAAAACGACTTCTTTCACCCAAGTAGGATTCCATTTAGAAATTTCTCGCAAACTCCATCCAATGGCCTTTTGAATAAAAAATTCCTTATTCCATTTTAGTGCATGAATATAGGATTGTTGCAGCCCTAGGTTCGTTTGTTCCTTGTATTTTAATTGGTATAATAAGCAGGTTCGATTCAGCCAAAATGATCGATGACTCATCCATTCTGAAATAATCCGAGGCATTTCCTCAGGGAATTTCTTCGCGTATTTACCGACGATGTGCACCGCGATTCCATCTATTGTATCCCACCAACTTTGGTTACTTAGAATAAAGTAAATTCCATGGATATCTTCTTTTTCATAGCTTTTTATGGACCAAGTCATCATCCAATCAAGAGCGAAATGGTGGTATTCGCGTTCTTCTTTTTGCCATAATTCCAAAACGATCTCCCACGCTTCGCTCCTGCTCAGTTCTGCAGGCAAGGAATTTTTCCATTCCTTCATTTCATTTCTTCGAGGGGTACTTCTTACACCGAGGAAGGTGAAATTATTTTTCATGTAATTTTCCATTCCTTGAACTAAGGAATGATCACGCACTTTTTCTAGACGCTGCGCAACATCTTCAATGTACTGTCTCATGTGATAAGAAAAAAAGGCAAATCATAAGCCGGGTTCTGTCTCCTTTGTTGAAAAACAACGCAGTTATCTATCATTTATCTTGTTCCAAACTCACGCTTGGAATCCATCAACCTACCCTCCGAGATCGGACGAGCAGCCCTTTATGCATTGCTGCAATCCTCGGTTTATTTGGTCTTTCAGTTCGTAAGGTTTACCTTGCCTTTCACATCGCTGTCAAAGCGGTGAGCTCTTACCTCACCTTTTCACCTTTTCCCTTGCGCAAGCGCTCAGGTAGTTTTCCTTTCTGCGGCACTTTCTGTTCCCGAAAAATTCCTTTTTCGAGACCTTCCCGTTAGGAAGTACGACGCTCTATACTGCCCGGACTTTCCTCTTTAAAAAAGCGATAGCCTGATTTGCCTGTTCAAAGGTATTAAAGTTTCGTCAGTTTCTGAACGATTGTCCCTTTATTGCTGTGCAAGTGACAGAAATAAACTCCTGGTTTCAGGTTTGAAATATCTATATAAGCACTTTGGACACCATTAAACGATGTGCTTAAGGCTAATTCACCCATTTGATTATAAAAAGCTACATCGTCAACTGCTACTTGTGTTTCAAAAAAACATAAGTCCTCGGCTGGATTCGGATATACCAATGCGGTTAAGGTGATTTCATTTATTCCCGCGTCAAGTCCAAGGTATTCTTCTTGAAATTCAATGGAACTAATGTTTTGATTACCATTGACATTTGTGGCAACAACTTTCAATAAATATTCCTTTTTACCATTCGTCCACCATTCGTATTCCGTTCGATTAATGGCTGGTGTACCAATCCAACTACCCGAACCAAAAAAGGTTTGGTAGATCGAATCAATCTCATTAATGTCGTGACGTACACGCAATGCAGGAAAAGTTCCAAGGGGCGTAGTGACCGTTCCCCATCCGTCTACTTCCGTATGTCTTTGTCGGTGTTGAATGTACTTGATGTCGGCAGCTGGATTTAAATCAACGAAGGTGTATCCGCGTGAATCGTGAACATCACCAAACGTTAGTGGGAGGCTGTAACGCGTTTCAATCGTATCTGATTTAAACGGGACGCCTTGTCCCTGTACATTAATTGAATAACCAATGGAAGTAATCGCGCTATTTGAACGTTTTGTATATTGACTTAAATCACTAATTTGAATAGGTAGAAATGCAGACAATTGATCGATGGGCAACTCTGTCGTTAAGTTGAAATACGTTGCTGAATAGGATCCCGCGAAAGGACCATAAGTTGCAAGAATTAAAAAGGATCCAAAGCCGATTGGCGTGTAATCTTTTAAAGACTGTGTACTTGCAGTTAAACTACTGAAATCCCAAGTATAGTTGGAACCTGTAGTCGCAAAATCGAGATTTGAAGTTTGCATTTGACTCAGTCGAACAGTATCTGCCGCATTCGCAAAATCAGATACGGCTAATGAAATTTGTGCTTGACCATCCAACACGAAAAAGGAGAAAAAGCAAACGATCAAAATTGATTTTAGCATGGAATAAGTTTAGTCTAAACAAATATAACGAATTTTAAAAGCATTGCTGTCAATTCTTCCATCATTGTAAAAATGGACTTAACTTTACCACAATGGAGCTTGGCTTGAAAGAACAACTTCTTGGATTTAAAGATGAATTGACTCATTTTCAGTCAGATGACATTCTTGTACACCTCCATATGGAGAAGGTCCTTGAGGAAACTGAATGGGTAGAACCTCATCAAGCGAAAGCGCAACGGATTTTGCGCGAGGCACAACGCATTTACCGTGAAATTGGTGTCCAGGCTTTTTGTCAAAGCAAAGGTGTCATGCGTTGGGAACAGCATGGAAAGCAACTCGAAACACCCATATATCTTTCAGATGTCCCATTGGAATTCAAAAAATCCAGCATACTACCCAAAGTAGAATTTGAGGCAGAATATTACCTGAATCCATACTTTGACCGTTGGTTTCGTAGTGAATTTAACACGACTCCTCCTTGCTTTGAAAAACGAGAGCAGCTTTCAGTTGTTTTAGCCACAATTGGTCATCTCTATTTAGATGAAATATCCTTTTTTGGGAATTTTCATCCGCAACGTTACGAATTACTAAAAGAAGTGGATGAACTTCTTTTATGCGAGGACATATCTGAACCGTTACAACAATTGCTGGGGCATTCGGAATTGCCTGAGGAAAAAGATAATTGGAGCTTTCAAGCACCATACCTTTTTCCTTACGATCCTGACCAACAACTTGTTTTTGAAGCAATCAATCATTCATCGGTAACCGTTCAGGGACCACCGGGAACGGGTAAATCTCAAGTGATAAGCAATCTCATCGGTTCTTGCATCAGTCAAAATAAAAATGTGCTGATCGTATCAGAAAAGAAAGCGGCTCTGAATGTTTTACAACAAAAACTTGAACAAAAAAACCTCGGATTTCTTTGTTCTCATGTCGCCTTTCATTCCAATTCCAACGCTTATTACTCCGATTTAAAAGCTACTTGGGAATTTTTATCACAACAAGAAATATCGCAAAGAATCAACTTCCCAACACTTGATGCCGAAGTGAGGTTAAAGCAGATTTTTGAAGGATTTAAGCAGTTTGAATCGGAATGTGGAGTTTCCATTTTGGATGTAAAAAAACAAGTGTCTAAAAGTGTGAAAAAATCACACATTTCTAGCCCAATTCCATCGTTTAAAACTTGGAAGAAAGATGAATCTCTTCTTCATCAGCTACAAAAAAACACCCTGACATGCCTTCCGTTTTTAGGACTTACTTGGAAGGAACCCAAGAACTTCTCAAATAATGTTCAGCAGTTGACAAAACTCTTGAATACGCACGATGAACTTTCACATTTGTTTCGTTTTGAACGTGCTAGCGATATTCAGTTGGCAGTGAGAGAAGCTGTACTTTGTCATCAATTTCAAGGGAATATTTATGAGAAATATGGCCGTTTTTTAGGCAAGGACCTGAACCTCATCAAAAAGTCACTCAAAAAGTGGAAACAAGTATGCTTGGAAATCGAAGATTGTGAGGCGGATCAGAATCATTGGATGAATGAGCCAAGTTTCGCGGAATTAGAAGTACTCAAAAAAGCGGCTCAAGAACATGGTTTTTTCGCTGAATTGAGGTGGAAAAAATTATGGAAAAAATGGACACGCACTCCAGGACTAGATCCAATTAAAAGCATTCTTTCGAAAGAAAACCATTTATCGCTCATTCAAGCAAAAAATAAAATCGCATTGACGTTTGCTGATTTAGGCATTGTCAATTCAGATGTAGAATTACCGATTATAGAACAAATGCTCCAACATAATTCTTTGGATGATTGGAATTGGTATCAAGCTTTGGCACCAGAGAAAAGAATCGCGTTGGCAGCGGCAAATCTCACCATCAGTACATTTAATCAATCCTTTCAACAACTATTTACCATTGTCACTGATGCTGAAATTGGAACAATTTTAAGCATCACAAAGGATGCGATTTCCAGTATTCAGCAAGACATCGCTTTATTACAAGAACTATCTGAAAAGACCTTTCAAGCACTCAAGTTCGAACAGGATCTCGCTGCATTGAATGGGCATATAAATCAACATACGTGGCAAACGTTTATCTCCGTCCATCCCAATATGGTAGATTTTGAGGTGAAATCCTTTAAAGAACAAGTAGAAAAACAGTTGAAAGCCAGACGACATGAGGAAAATGATTTTTCTCGTTTTTTGATTCATCATCAAGCGAAGAAATTTGCACAATTTCAACACATTTTAAGTGCACCATTGAAGAAATTGTCCACAGAGGAAAAAGAAATGCGCGGAATTCTCCGGAAAGGCAAATCAATTTTAGTCAAAGAATTTGCAAAAACACGCCAACATTTATCGATTAGGGAATTACGTAAAAGTGAGGCGCGTTTATGGATAGACGTACTGAAACCGATTCAATTATCTAATCCAAGTTCTCTCGCTTCGATTTATCCCATGGAAACAGGACAATTTGACCTTTTGATCTTTGATGAAGCGGGTCAAATTCCGATGAGTTATGCTTTGGGCGCATTACAACGAGCGAAACGAGTTGTAGTAGCCGGAGACCATCAGCAAATGAGTCCATCTAGTTACTTTAAGAAATCTGACGATGTGGTGGTGGATGTATTGCATCAATCAGCTTTTTACTTTAAAAACATCCTATTAACTCGCCATTACCGAAGTCGGAATCCACAGTTAATCGCCTTTTCGAATGACCATTTTTATGGAGGAAGATTACGGACTTTTGCCGATCGATCGCAAACAAAAAATCCGGTCACATTCACCTATGTTTCCACTGGAATTTATGAAAACCGTGTCAACTTAACGGAAGCAAAAATTGTAGCGAAATTGATAGAAAAAGCGTTGTCCGCTAAGGAAAAATACGGAATTGTGGCTTTCTCGGAAGCTCAGTTAAGCGCCATACATTCTTGTTTGTCGGCAAGACATCAAGTTGCTTTAAATGAAGCGATTCATGAAGACCGCATTTTTTTCAAGGCCTTGGAGCAAGTTCAGGGAGAGGAATGCGATCATTTACTCATTAGTTTTGGCTACGGAAAAAATCCAGAAGGGAAATTTGAACTTCGCTTCGGGCCGCTCAATTTAATGAATGGTGCAAAACGACTGAATGTTTTATTTAGTCGTGCTCGAATGACCATTCAATTTGTTGCAAGTATTACGAGTTCAGACTTCACCTCTTCAAAGAATGAAGGTGTTCAACGTATAATGGATTGGTTTGTTTTTGCAGAAAATCAGCAAGAACTATTCAATTCAGAAATATCACAAGAAAAAAGTTTTGAAGAATTGTTGAATGAGGAAGAAGACTTCCTTTCCTTCTCTAATCGTTTTGATGTACTTCGTCAGCGGGGTTGGACGCTTCATTAACATGTTTCTTCGGAACAGGGTCATAGCCGAATCCACCACGTGGGTGACAAGACGCGATTCGTTTTGAACCGAGCCACAGTCCTTTAATTGGGCCCCATTCTTGAATAGCTTCAATCATGTAACTCGAACAGGTTGGTGTATACCTACACGAAGGTGGAAAAATGGGAGAAATAATCCATTGATATATGCGAACCAATAAAATAAAAGGAAGTCCTAAAAGCTTGTATATCCATTTCATTTTTCAAAGTTACACACTTATTTAACACCATTGTGTTTAAAGCTTTGATGTAACAAAATCTCTAGATTGAACTATCTTACTAATTTTAGGGAACTCAATCAAACGAAACATGCAACATCTAATCTTTTTCATCTTTACCATTTATTTTAGTCTCGCCTACGGACAACCACTTTCTAATTGGGATGATGAAAAAATCATGGTGAAAAAATCGAATAACATGAGTACGCTCATGCATGCCGAAGCATTATTCGAGGATCGCTGGGATGTCTTAGCTCAACCACAGTTTTGGAAACAGATCATGTTATTAGCTCCAGACTCCTGCCTCGTGAATGATGCTAGCACACGTCAAGTGTTAAAGAAAATGTCCTTGAAGGACTGGAACCGTCAGACTGAAGCTCAGAAAGACAGTACGAGAGCTATTTTACGTGCTCAATATGGTTTAGATCCTAGCGCACGTATTTATGTGACATCTGGTAAAAATGATTTTTACAAATTCAATGAAGTATACCCACAACTATCAAAAGGAGTTGCTGCTTTCGAACGTTTTGGCGTAGATCCATGGTATGCTCAGGCCATTTTATTAATTGAGTGTCCCGGACAAATGAAAAAATCGATTTCTGGTGCATATGGTGCATTTCAATTAATGCCTGATGTCGCACGAGCAGCCGGACTCACCGTAAATGGAAGCGTTGATGAACGAAAAGATTTTGATCGCTGTGCCTATGGTTCAGCACGCTTAATTAGCAAGGTGTGTATTCCAGAAGCGAAACGAATTCTAGACCGTCATCAATTAAGTTACAATGAAAGTGATTTGTGGTTTCGCTTATTCGTTCTACATGTTTATCATGCTGGATCCATGAATGTTGCTGCAGTAGTGAATAAAATTCAACCGTCGGTTGGATCACAGCAATTAATCTTGGATATGTGGCAAAACACCGCTGGCGGGTTTGGGAATAATTCTCAGAATTACACACAATTGGCCTTAGCTGCTCAATTAATTTTGCACGAAATGGTGTACCAACAATGTGATGAAATCACCAACTGCCCTTCACGTTAATCTTTGATGAATTTCATGGAAATTGAATTAACACAATGACGTGTATCTTTCTCCGTGAATCGTTCACCAAAAAACACATGTCCTAAATGCCCTTTGCAATTGGCGCAAACAATTTCTGTTCTTCGTCCATCTGCATCTAATACATGTTCCACATTCTTAGCGATTTGATCATCGAAACTTGGCCAGCCACAGCCGGAATTAAACTTCGTTTCACTGCGGTACAAGGGAGCTTCACATTGACGACAGACAAATGTTCCTTTTTCATAAAAGGAATTGTATTCTCCTGTATTTGGATATTCTGTTCCTTTGTTAAGGATCACACGTTTCTCATCTGGTGTGAGCTCATTCCACTCATTTCTTTCTTTCATCACAGTATACTTAGTTTTCCTTTTGATACAACAAGGGAAGATTCGAAATTGTTTGTATAAAGTCCGCCTGTACCTAATCCTTGAGGAAGAAGGTCCGGAAACGTAGCGGTAAATTGAGCAATGGCATTTAATCCAATGGAGGACTCTAAAGCTGATGTCATCCACCAAGCAATTTGGTTTTCTTCTGCTAATTGAATCCATTCTGAACATCCGTGAAATCCACCGTGTAAGCTCGGTTTCAATACAATGAATTGAGGCGATATCCTTTTTAATAAGGATCGCTTTTGTTCGAATTCATGAATTCCAATCATCTCCTCATCTAATGCGATTCCAATAGGAGAGTTTCGACATAACGCACTTATAGCGTTTATTTGTCCAGGTTGAATGGGTTGCTCAATCGAATGAACTTCTAAATCGCTTAATTGCTTCAAAATGGGCATGGCAGATTCGGGAGTAAATGCTCCATTCGCATCCACACGCAATGTTAACTCATCACTGGAAAAACGGCGACGTAGTTGTTCCAATAATGCAAATTCTTTTTTCCATTCGATGGCACCGACTTTCATTTTGATGGTAGAAAATCCATCTGCCAATTTCTCTTCCATTTGCTCAAGCATGAAAGATTCATCACCCATCCAAATTAATCCATTGATTGGAATACTGAACTCTTTTCGAGTAAATCCACTTTCAAAAATGAGTCCAGTGCCTCCGTGGCAACTATCTCGAATGAGTGATTCCATTCCGAATACAATGGAAGGATAACTATTCCATGCATTGATAAAATTCTTCCATTTCAAAGAAGAAAAAATATTGATTTGTTTGAACTCTTCCTCACTCCAGTCGGATTCAACTTCTTTTTTTAAATCCACCAATTTCTGTTCATACTGATTTTCATCGGTGAAATCCGGAGAAAGTCCGGGTATAACGCTACACTCACCATATGCTGTGCGAGCATTTGAAAGTCGCAAACTTAAAATCCAAGAAGGTTTATCGTAAAGTATTCCGCGACTAGTTCCGCTAGGTTTTTTGAAATGCAGCAGTTTTTTTTCAATATGAATTTCCATGTGACTAGGAATGGTGGTAAGGTTCCCCTTTTAAGATTGAATAGGCACGGTAAAGTTGTTCCAAGAAAATCATACGAACCATTTGATGGGAGAAGGTCATTTTGGACAAAGACAATTTCGCATTCGCGCGTTCGTATACCGACTCGCTAAATCCATAGGCTCCACCAATCACAAAGAGCAAATTCCCATTGACCGACATTTGCTTTTTATCTAGCCATTGAGCGAATTCCACGGAACTTTGGTGCAAGCCATTTTCATCCATCAGTATGAGGAAATCCGTTGGGATGACCTTCGCTAGGATGAGCTCCCCTTCTTTTTTCTTTAGTTGATCTTGGCTTAAAGCTTTGGGATTTTTTACATCTGGAATCTCTACACGCTCGAAGGAGCAATAATGTTGCAATCGAGTGGAATATCGGTCCTCTCCAACTTTTACGTCAGGGAAAGCCGTTTTACCAAGCACCAAAAATTTGATTTTCATGTTAGGCCATTTGAACTGCTTCGACGCCTTTTACCTCTGGTGCCACTTGTTTCAATGCTTCTTCCAAACCTCCTTTGAGTGTCATGTGGCTCATGGAGCAATCTGAGCAAGAACCAATTAATTTCACACGAACAATGGCATCGTCCGTAATCTCAACAAGTTCCATATCTCCTCCATCCGCATGTAAAAATGGACGAAGTTGATTGAGTGCTTCATTGACTTTTTCTGAAAGTGTTGCTTTTAGTTGCTCGTTCATAAATTCCTTCTAAAGAGTTTTCGCTTTCAGTTTTGTTAGCTCGTCAACAAAGGTATGAACTAATTCATCAAAGGCCAATGCAGTGGGAGTATTTTCCTGATAAACAGCAGGTCTACCAGCATCACCGGCTTCGCAAACACTTTGAACCAATGGAATGCTACCTAAGAAAGGAACATTCATTCCATTTGCTAAATTCTTCGCTCCGTCGCGGCCAAAGATGTAATATTTATTTTCTGGTAATTCCGCTGGAGTAAACCAAGCCATATTTTCCACCACACCGATTACTGGAACTTTCAAGGTATCCATTTGGAACATGTTGATTCCTCGACGAGCATCTGCTAACGCAACTTCCTGCGGAGTACTGACAATAACTACACCATCCAAAGGAACAGTTTGAACAAGGGATAAATGAATGTCTCCAGTTCCAGGAGGAAGGTCAACTAATAAAAAGTCTAACTCACCCCAATGAGCATCCGTAAATAATTGCGTAAGTGCTTTGGAAGCCATGGGCCCGCGCCAAACGACTGCATTATCTTGATCCGTAAAAAATCCAATTGATAAAACGCCGATTCCTTTGGCATCCACGGGTTGAATAAGTCCTTGTCCGTCCACATCAACCATTTGAGGACGTTCACCAACTAAGTCAAACATGGTGGGCATAGAAGGACCATGAATATCCGCATCAACGATTCCAACTTTGTACCCCTGTTTTTGGAGTCCACCAGCCAAATTTGCCGTAATGGTTGATTTTCCAACTCCACCTTTTCCAGAAGCGATGGCTACAATGTATTTGACATCTGGAAGAATCTTTCTTCGAGCGCTTCTACTTTCCATACTCATTCCTTTAATTACGCAAGAAATGGAGACGTCATCACCAAAAATACGTTTCAGGTTGAACTCGATGGCTTCTTGCATGCGCTTTCTTGCATGAAGTGCCGGATTCGAAATTTGAACTGTAAGGGAAATCTTATTTGCCGATAAGTCTAATTCATCGATAAGATTTAAGCTCACCAAATCATTTTTAAGATCTGGTTCAATAATTTTGCCAAGGGTATTTAGAACATTTTCTCTTGTAAGTTCCATAAGAAATTAAGGTTGAAATGATTGGATTGAATGATACATAAAATCAATAACTTTTTTCGAGTCGCCGATTTCTCTGTTTTGAATTTCATAGTAAATACCGTTGATTTTCTTCACGGCATAGATATGGTAGCTCAGTTTTTTATCCTTCACGAAATTTGATTTTTCTTTTCTGCTGTAGACGAGAACGTCTTTCTCCTCTTTTAACATTTCGAATTGAAAATAGTTTGTTTTTTTATGGTCTTTGAGAAGGTCCTTCTTAAACTCAGCGAAACGGTATAAATTATCGCCGTAGTCTTCAATAAATAGTTGAAAATTTCTTCCGACAGAAACGCTCCATTTATATCCACCTTCATCGTATTTAACTTCTGGCTTAAACGATGCTCCGATACCTGCCGTTGCGTCCGGAATCATTATTCTCGCTTGAATATCGTACTTCGCTAAATTAAGTTCTTGAAATTGAAAATAATCAAAGCTATTTTTATTCACATCAGATTCATTGTCGCAATTTGACAAAGCAACAAGGAACAGTGCACATAAAAAAAAGTATTTCACCTGATTCATTTTACAAAGATACATATTTGATATGAGTAGAATTTTTCAGACCTTCGCCATATGCAAAAACAATTCGTTTTTTTCTCGGGATTAGCAATCATGGTTTCGATTGTTCTTGGTGCATTGGGGGCGCATGCACTAAAGGGTATTTTGGACGAAGCTCAATTCAATTCATTTGAAGTCGCTGTGCGTTACCAAGGATTTCTATCAATGGGTATTTTTATTATTGCATTAAACGCTGATCGCTTTTCCTTTCCGTTAAAAAGCCTATTAACAGCGATGTTTATTGGAATGCTTTTATTTTGCGTGTCGATTTACCTCCTAATCACCTTTAAATCTTTGCAAATTCCAACGGGTATCATCGGTCCGATTACTCCGATTGGAGGATTCATCACCATCATTAGTTTGTGCGTATTTCTATATCGTTTGATTAAAAATTAATCTTTTTTAAAACATTTTTTCAGATTATGTTTTGATATTGAAGAATAGTTTCTACTTTTGATTAGTTTTTAATCTTTTTAACGATTAGTATTTACGCATTATGAATAAACTCAGCATCGGATCAGTACTTCCTGCATTTACGGGAATCGATCAAAATGGAGAAGAATTGAACGCAACTAGCTTCAATGGAAAACGTTTAGTGATTTATTTTTATCCAAAAGACAACACACCTGGATGTACTGCACAAGCATGTAGTCTTCGCGATGACTATTCATTGTTAACCGAAAATAATATTGCCATCCTTGGCGTTAGTGCGGACAGCGTCTCTTCACACAAAAAGTTTATTGATAAATTCAATTTGCCGTTTCCGTTAATTGCGGATACGGATAAAGTACTATTGAATTTATTCGGTGTTTGGGGCGAGAAAAAATTCATGGGGAAAATTTACGATGGAATTCACCGTACCACATTTTTATTCGATGAATCAGGCGTGCTTATTTCTGTTATCGAAAAACCAAACACAAAGAACCATTCGAGTGAAATTTTAGCAATTTACAATTCCGCTATTTAGTTCGTAAATAGTTTACGAACATCCGCTCTTACATTTGTAGAAATTAATAACCGAGTCAACCAACTCAACAAACACAAACGATATGTCAAAGTCAAAAGAACAAAACGCAGAAAAATTAAAAGCGCTCCAATTAACGATGGAGAAATTAGACAAAACCTTTGGAAAAGGTTCAGTCATGAAACTAGGAGATTCTCCTGTGGAAAAAGTGGAAGTGATTCCAACCGGATCCATTACTCTTGATCTAGCATTAGGAATCAACGGCTATCCAAAAGGACGCGTTGTTGAAATCTATGGTCCAGAGTCATCAGGTAAAACAACCTTGGCAATTCACGCGATTGCAGAAGTACAGAAACAAGGTGGAATCGCCGCTTTTATCGATGCGGAACATGCCTTTGATCAATTCTACGCACAGAAATTAGGCGTAGACGTTGCTAACTTATTGATTTCTCAACCGGACAACGGTGAACAAGCATTGGAAATTGCAGATAATTTGATTCGTTCAGGTGCCATCGATTTAATTGTTATTGACTCAGTAGCAGCTTTAACTCCAAAAGCGGAAATTGAAGGAGAAATGGGAGATTCTCAAATGGGACTTCAAGCTCG
The DNA here is from genome assembly GCA_017983465.1 of Crocinitomicaceae bacterium. Lineage (GTDB taxonomy): Bacteria > Bacteroidota > Bacteroidia > Flavobacteriales_D > Crocinitomicaceae > UBA952. The sequence continues at coordinate 57,128 of JAGOBK010000004.1, read as the reverse complement.
TTTGATGTCAAAAGCTTTGCGCAAACTGACAGGTTCGATCAATAAAGCAGGCTGTTGTTGTATTTTCATCAATCAATTACGTGATAAAATTGGTGTGATGTTTGGAAATCCAGAGACAACTACCGGAGGTAACGCTTTGAAATTTTACTCTTCTGTACGTATCGACATTCGCCGTGCTGCTCAAATTAAAGAGGGAGATGAAGTAATGGGTAACCGAGTAAAAGTAAAAGTGGTTAAAAACAAAGTTGCTCCACCGTTTAGAAAAGCAGAATTCGACATCATGTATGGTGAAGGAATTTCAAAAATTGGTGAAATCATCGATCTTGGGGTGGACCTAAACATCTTGAAGAAAAGTGGTTCTTGGTTCTCTTACGGAGAAACAAAACTTGGACAAGGACGTGATTCGATTAAATCGATTTTAATGGATAATCCAGCATTAGCAGAAGAATTAGAAGAGAAAATTAAAAAAGCTCTTGGCTCACCCGCTTCTAACGAAGAGGTGTTACAGGACTAAGTGCATATCGTTTGGTTGAAAACGGCGTCTTAGGATGCCGTTTTTTTTTGATCAAATATTTCGCTATTTTTGGTTTCAATCAAAAACTAATTAACCATGAAAAAAATTATTGGTCTATTTCTACTGAGTGCCATTGTCATGACAACGAACACCGGTTGTAAAAAGAAAGGATGCACAGATAGTACAGCATCAAATTTTAATAGTGCCGCAAAAAAGGACGATGGAACCTGTCTTTATGCTCCAACCATTACGTTAAATGGCAATGCGACAGTCAACGTGAACGTTGGTACAACATACACGGATGCCGGTGCAACTGCAACGAACAAAGATGGATCAGCCGTTACCGTAACGACAACCAGCACAGTAAACACAGCGAATAAAGGAACATACACAGTTACCTACACTGCAACAAATGCTAACGGAACAACTACTGCACAACGCACCGTAAATGTGGTGATTGGACAAGATAATTGGTTAGTATCATGGAGCCTTTCTAGCGATTGTGGAGCAACTGCTTTCCCACTTGCCTCTGCTCCAGTTATTTCTGCTGGAAGTAACGTTACTTCATTAAACATTGACAATATGTTTAATTTAATTGGAGGAACGGCAACAGCTACCATTAGCGGTTCGAATGTGAATATCCCTCAACAAACCGTTGATGCAACGATTGGTCAAATCACTTACTCTGGAACAGGGACAATGAATGATCAAGGGAATATCATTGTTATCACATATACGTATGACAACAATGCTCCATTCATTGGAGGTTCTGGAACATGTACAGCAACTTACGTCAAACAATAAGTTTCTTTTAACTTCATTTGAAAAGGCAGATTTACATCTGCCTTTTTTTTGTCGCATATGTTACACTTGCGTTCATATCGGATTCTTAACTTTGCACTATGGGAAAATTCAATGATATCATCAAGTCCGAAATTCCAACCTTAGTTGACTTCCATGCAACTTGGTGTGGACCATGTAAAACAATGTCTCCTATTTTGGAAGACCTTAAAAAGCAAATGGGGTCTAAAATCCGTATTCTTAAGATCGATGTCGATAAAAATCAAGATGTTGCTGCACGCTTCAAAGTTAGAGGTGTTCCAACATTTGTGCTATTTAAAAACAGCGAGGTACTTTGGCGCGAAAGTGGCGCTTTTCCATTGGCAACTTTAAAGGCTAAAATTCAAGCAGTTTTATAAAAAACGTAACCCTTATTTTTTTCTTACGTATTTGCATACCATGGCGGAAAACTCTATTTTTGCCTGCGTAAAATTTTAACAAATTAACAAATTAGTATGGAATCAATGATGATTTATGTGCCTATCGTAATGGCCGTTATCGGATTGCTATTTATGGCAATGAAAAGAGCTTGGGTATTGAAACAAGATGCAGGAGATGGAAAAATGAAAGAAATTTCAGATTACATCTACGAAGGAGCACTTGCTTTCCTTAAAGCAGAATATAGACTTTTAGCCGTTTTCGTGCTAATCGCTAGTGTAGTTTTAGCTGGAATCACATTTGTTCCTGGTGTTAAAACCCATTTATTAATCATCATCGCTTTTGTTTTTGGAGCTATCTTCTCTGCATTGGCAGGAAACATGGGGATGAAAATTGCAACCAAAACTAATGTTCGTACAACACAAGCCGCACGTACAAGTTTACCACAAGCATTGAAAGTTTCTTTCGGTGGTGGTACTGTTATGGGTCTTGGAGTTGCAGGATTAGCCGTTTTAGGTCTTACAGCTTTCTTTATCTTCTTCTTTCACTTCTTCATGGGAGGTAAATGGACAAGTACTGAGGATATGACAATCGTTCTTGAAACATTGGCAGGATTCTCATTAGGAGCTGAATCAATCGCATTATTTGCACGTGTTGGTGGAGGTATTTATACAAAAGCTGCTGACGTTGGTGCTGACCTTGTTGGAAAAGTAGAAGCTGGTATCCCAGAAGATGATCCTCGTAACCCTGCAACAATCGCAGACAACGTAGGTGATAACGTAGGTGACGTTGCCGGAATGGGTGCCGATTTATTTGGTTCTTACGTGGCAACTGTATTAGCTGCAATGGTTCTTGGTAACTATGTGATCAAAGACATGGGTGGAAGTATCGAAGATGCTTTCGGTGGAATCGGACCAATCTTATTGCCAATGGCAATCGCAGGATTTGGAATCATTTTCTCCATCATAGGAACGATGCTTGTTCGTATTACAAGCAATGATGCAAAAGAAAAACAAGTTCAGGGAGCTTTAAACCTTGGAAACTGGGTGTCAATCGCTCTAACAGCTGTTGCATGTTACGTACTAGTAACATGGATGTTACCTGCTAAAATGTCCATGGAATTCTTCGGTGAAGGACTTCAAGAAATTTCTTCTATGCGTGTATTCTTCGCAACTATCGTTGGATTAGTTGTTGGTGGTGTTATTTCATCCGTTACTGAATACTACACAGGATTAGGTACAAAACCAGTTTTGAAAATCGTTCAAAAATCATCAACAGGTGCTGGAACAAACGTAATCGCTGGTTTAGCAACTGGAATGATTTCAACATTCCCAACAGTTCTATTGTTTGCTGGTGCAATCTGGGGATCTTACGCATTAGCTGGATTCTACGGTGTTGCTTTAGCTGCATCAGCAATGATGGCTACAACAGCTATGCAATTAGCAATTGATGCATTCGGACCTATCTCAGATAACGCTGGTGGAATCGCTGAAATGAGCGAGTTACCAAAAGAAGTTCGTCAACGCACAGATATTTTAGATTCAGTTGGAAATACAACAGCTGCAACTGGTAAAGGATTTGCGATTGCATCTGCAGCATTGACTTCATTAGCTTTGTTCGCTGCTTACGTAACATTCACAGGTATTGATGGAATCAACATCTTTAAAGCTCCTGTATTAGCGATGTTATTCGTTGGTGGAATGATTCCAGTTGTATTCTCTGCATTAGCAATGAATTCAGTTGGTAAAGCTGCCATGGACATGGTGTACGAAGTTCGTCGTCAGTTTAAAGAAATTCCAGGTATCATGGAAGGTACAGGAAAACCTGAATATGGTAAATGTGTAGAAATTTCTACAAAAGCTGCATTACGTGAAATGATGTTGCCAGGAATCTTAACCATTGGTTTCCCAATTTTGATTGCAACATTGCCGATGTTATTAGGATACAGCAACCAATTAATCGCTGAGATGTTGGGTGGATATATGGCTGGAGTTACCGTATCTGGTGTACTTTGGGCAGTATTCCAAAACAACGCTGGTGGCGCTTGGGATAACGCAAAGAAATCATTCGAAGCTGGTGTTGAAATCAACGGTGAAATGACATACAAAGGTTCTGACGCCCACAAAGCAGCAGTAACTGGTGATACAGTAGGAGATCCATTCAAAGATACTTCTGGTCCTTCAATGAACATCTTAATCAAATTGACATGTTTAATTGGATTAGTGATTGCTCCAATCTTAGGAAATGGCGCAGAAGAAAAAGGTGGATGCGACAGTAACAAAGCAACATGCGAAATGCGTGATGGAAAATGTATGTCAAATGACATGTGCACTAGTGACAACAAAATGTGTCATGAAGGAATGGAAATGTGCCATGAAGGAAACATGAACACTAAATGTGACATGAATGAATGTGCAAAAATGTCGAAAGACGAATGCGCTAAAATGTGTGACGAAAAAGGATGTTCACCTGAAGAGAAAGCAATTTGCATGGCTCACTACGGAAAAGACGGTAAATGGTTAGGAAATGCTAACGAATGTGCAAAAGATAAAAAAGCATGTTGTGACAAAAAATAATCATTGATTAGAAAGATTATGAAAGCCACCTTAACAGGTGGCTTTTTTATTTCTCAAATAATTGAATCACCTAAATCCTATGGAATCCATTTTTATCTTTGTTTCATGATTGAAAATTTGAACACCAAAAACAAGGATTTCTTTGAACTCGTGTTTCAAGTCGTGAAACTCGTACCATACGGACGGGTGACATCCTATGGTGCAATCGCCAATTACCTCGGTTCGAAAAGTGGAGCTCGCATGGTTGGATGGGCGATGAATGCCTCTCATCAATATGTCGGAATTCCCGCACACCGCGTAGTTAACCGAAATGGCTTACTAAGTGGTAAAATGCACTTCCCTACTCCTGATTCCATGCAACAATCCTTGGAGTCCGAAGGAATCAAAATTAAAGACGATCAAATCCAAGACTTTACAGAAATCTTTTGGGATCCCTCCAAAGAATTAAATTTACCTTAAAGATTCTGCTAATTTTGCATAAAATTCAACACATGAAATTCGCTACAAAAGCTATCCACGCTGGTGTTCATCCAGATCCAGCAACAGGTGCCATTATGACACCGATATACCAAACTTCAACGTATGTTCAAGATGGCGTTGGAAACCATAAAGGTTACGAGTACTCACGTACGCAAAATCCTACCCGTCATGCGCTTGAAAAAAACATCGCGGCGATTGAAAACGGGAAGTTTGGCGCTTGTTTTGGCTCAGGATTAGCAGCAATTGATTGTGTGTTAAAAATGTTGAATCCAGGAGATGAAGTCATTTCAACGAACGACTTGTACGGAGGATCTTACCGTATTTTTAAAACAATCTTCGAAAAATATGGCATCAAATTCCATTTTGTGAATATGCAAGATGTGGATGCCGTTGCAGCATTAGTCAATGCAAACACCAAAATGATTTGGGTAGAAACTCCGACGAATCCAATGATGAATATCGTCGACATCGAAGCAATGGCCAAAATTTCTAAAGCAGCTGGAGCGATGTTGTGCGTTGACAATACCTTTGCTACTCCATACTTGCAAAATCCTTTAGACCTAGGAGCTGATGTGGTGATGCATTCTGTAACGAAATACCTTGGTGGACATTCAGACGTTGTCATGGGTGCATTGGTTTGTTCTGATGAAAAGATTGCCAATGAAATGTACCGCATCCAGAATTCAACGGGTGCAGTAACTGCTCCTATGGATTCATTCTTAGTATTACGTGGGATTAAAACGCTTCATTTACGCGTTCAACGTCATTGCGAGAACGGTGAGAAAGTAGCTCGATTCTTAGCGACACATCCGAAAATCGATAAAGTTTATTGGCCAGGATTTGAAAGTCATCCAAACCATGAAGTCGCTAAAAGACAAATGCGTGGTTTCGGCGGAATGATTTCATTCAACTTGAAAGGAAATCAGTTGGAGGACGCTTTATCGATCGTGAAAAAAGTAGAGATTTTCGCATTAGCTGAGTCTTTGGGTGGTGTAGAGTCCTTAATCGGACACCCAGCAACCATGACACATGCGTCCATTCCTAAAGATGTACGTGAGCAAAGCGGTGTAGTTGACTCATTGATTAGACTAAGCGTAGGAATCGAAGATGCAGATGACTTAATCGCAGATTTGACCCAAGCGCTCGCTTAATTTACAATTGATCTAAGCTTTTGAAGAACTGTTCCTTTTTCGCTGGTGAAAGTGGAATAGCCGTTCCATCCTTTAGGATTACAGAACCTCCGTCGTGTTTGTCATAGCGTTCCACGCAGTTCAAATTAATCAAGTGAGACTGATGTACTCTAAAAAACTGGAGTCCTGACAACAAGGTATCGTAATCTTTCAAGGTTTTTGATACCAAAATTTTCTTTCCATCATTCAGGTAAAAGAAGGTGTAATTTTTATCAGCTTCACAATGAACGATGTCATCAATTTCGACTACGAAAATACTTTCTTGTGTTTTTAGCACCAGTTTTCTTTTCAAATGAGGTTGAATATTATTCTGAAGCGCTTGAATTTGCTGATCATCCTTTTTATGTGATAATAATTGCAACGCATTTATTACCGCATTTTTTAATTCCTCCGCATCAATCGGTTTTAAAATATAGTCTAAGGCGCTAAATTTAATCGCTTGCACAGCAAATTCTTGATAGGCTGTAATAAATATGATCTCAAAGGATTTATTTGACACACCTTTTAAAACATCAAATCCATTGCCGTCAGGCATTTGAATATCCAACAAGACGATGTCTGGTTTTAAGTTTTCAATGGCTTCAATTCCAGATTGAACACTTTCGCCATCAGTATAGATTTCTAACTTTAAATCAAAAGATTCAAGCATTTTTCGAATGAATTCCCGAGTTGGCTTTTCATCATCGATAATGAGTACTTTTCTTGTCATTCGTATTGATTTTAAAAGTTTTCGGTGTCATATTTCAGCGGAAGGACAATTACCACAAGCGTACCTTGCTCCTTTTCATCATCTAAATCCTTGAAAGTCAAACTGCCATTAAATTTATACTTTTTATTTAATATCTCGATACGTTCTCGAGTAATATCAATCGCCATACTTTTGTGCGTGCGGATTTTTTTCGTTTGAGCCGATTTTTTTCTCCCCACTCCATTGTCTGAGATACTAATTTCCAGTTTACCACCAACCTCTTTCATTTCCACGATGATTTCTCCACCTTTAACGGTATGAAGTTGTCCGTGCTCAATGGCATTTTCGATAAATGGTTGCGTAATCATTGGGGGGACTATCGCTTTATTGAAAAGTAAATCCTCTGAAACATTTAGAACATAGCTGAATCGATTTTCGAAACGCATTTTTTGCGTGCTCAAATACTTATCCAAAATCTCTAGTTCCAACTCTATCGGAATAAATTCCTTTGGTGAATTCTCGAGAATTAAGCGCATCAATCTCGAAAAATTCACGAGGAACTGAGAGGATTTTTCTGGATTATTCTCATAAATATAACTTTGAATTACAGACATCGCATTAAATACGAAATGTGGATTCATTTGCGTACGCAAAAGGGTTTGTGACAATTCGGCTTCCCTTTGCTCTTGTCGAGAACGTACTTGCTTCATCCGTAAAATCAAAATAACCAAACTGAAGACAATGGCAAATATGATGATCAATGAGATATACAATACGCGGTCGTTTTGCAACTTCAAAATTTCCTGTTCTTTCTTTTCTTTTTCAATGCGTCGCTGTTGTACCTCGATTAAGCGCTCTCTTTCTTCCCGAAGGTTACTAGAAGTCAACTCTGCAATTTTTGAATCGTTTCTTTTGATGGAATTGGATTCTAAAAATTGGATGTAATCGTTTTGGAATTTTAAGGCATTTCGCAAATCACCATTTCTCATGGACAACATCGAAAGCAATTTATATCGATCAATTAAACGAATTGAATGAACGATGTTGTCACTTTTCACCGATAGCTCCAGGTAATACTTTGCTTTCGCTAAATCTCCAATTTGAATGCACAATTGACCATAATCCTGATAAACCTCGGCTAATTCTGACTCCATTTTTTCACTATCAAAAAAGGAAATAGCTTGTTCATAGGAAGTTTTAGCCAAAGCAATGTCTCCTTTTACGGCTGCGATATTCCCAATCGAATGAGCACATTGAGCACCGTGATAAAGATCCTTTTCTTGTAAAAAGGAGCGCTGAGACTTTCGAACATGGTAAAAGGCTAAGGTAACTTGACCTTGGTGTAGATAGACCTTTGAAAAGTTCAATTCAATGATGGCAATAGAACGATCATCGTGAAATTCCCTAGCCAATTGCAAGGCGCGTTTTAAGTAACCCAAGGCTTCTGTCCAATTACCAACATACGAAGAATAGAGGGCGATTTCAATAAAGGAATGTATTTTAAAGTGGTCAACATGTAATTCCTCTGCGAGTCGAATTGCTTGTAACTCCTTTTGAACGGCGCTTTCTAAATCTAAAAAATAACCGTAATTGCGCGCTTGATTTTGAAGAGCCTGAACTAGAACTTCTCTTTTTTGGGATCTCTTGGCAAATGAAATGGCACGATCAGAGGCCCAAAAAGCAGAGTCGCGCATCGACATACTCATGTACAAACGCGAAACATCTTGATAAATTAGGGATGACCGAGCATTATTTCTATTTTTTCGCAATAAGCGCAAACTAGAATCTGCTGTCAGCCTTGCTTGCTGCCATTTTTGTGATGCCAATTCATATTCGAAACGAATCCGGTTAAGACGAAAAAGAACATCCCTAGATTGAGCGACAATCGTTGATAATTTCGTATAGAACACGAGTTTAAACCGTTGAATATTTCCGGACTTAAACAAATACTCCGCGAAAATGATATCGATTTTTTGTTGGGATTCCCCTTTTGGGTAACGTTTTCTGATAGAATGTAATTCCAAAATGGATGTTTTCCATTTTCTTGGATCCACTTGCTCATACAAATCAATTAGTTCAATTTTTGCGTCTAATTGCTCTGTAATCGTTTTCGCATCAGCAAGTTGATTCTTCAGTTGATTTAAACTTTTCAAGTTGCCTTGTGCGACATTCGAAAAGACGAATAAAACACACATGATAACCAGAAGAAAAAATCGTTGCCGCATCGTGCAACTAATATACGATTTTTCTACGTCATAGGTACGTTGCGTTTATTTGAAAAGCATTCTGAACAAGACATCAATTATTTAGTCGTAAATTTGTGCAAAACTGGCCCAAAGTGGCTTCAATGAAGAATATTATGTTTAAAATGACCCGTTCTCTCCTCTTACCATTATTTACCTTTTTGCTTTGTCTTGGATTCTCCTTTGAATCAAAAGCTTCTCACATCATCGGTGGAGAAATTTATTATGATTCTCTTGGAAACAACCAATACAAGGTTACCATTGAAATTTACCGTGATTGTAACTCCGCAACTGGTTTCGATGCACCGTTAAATTACACCGTATTTTACATGGATGGAACGATTTACGCTTCTTATGACGTGAGTATTTTCAGCCAAAACATTCTTCCAATTGTCTATGATGACCCATGTGTTACACCTCCAAATGACATCTGTGTGGAAAGAGCCATTTACATTGACACCATCACACTTCCTTTCAATGTCGAAGGATATTATCTTTCTTACCAACGTTGTTGTTGGTCCGGAAATATCGACAACATTGTGGACCCTTCCAATAATGGAATTACCTTAACGACTTATATTCCTGGATCTTCGTTAATCAACGTTCCGAATCAAGGAGCTCGATTTATCAATTATCCACCGCTTGTACTTTGTTCTCAAAATACATTAAACTTTGACCATTCAGCATTTGATCCGGATGGGGACTCTCTCGTTTATGAATTAATGGCGCCTCTACTTGGAGGAAGTATTGCGAATGTTGTTCCAAATCCCGAAACGGCTGGACCGTATGCACCGGTAAACTGGAATCCAACCTACACCGAATTTGTTCCCTTTGGAACAGGTTCCAACATCACGATTAACCCGCAGACTGGAATGATGGCTTTCACACCTAATTTAATCGGGAATTATGTGGCTGGTGTTGCCGTGAAAGAATACCGAAATGGAATTCTGATCAACACGAAAATCCGAACCTTTGGTTACCGTGTTGTTGCTTGTCAAGTTGAACTACCTATCGAAGTGGATGTTACAGGTCCAACGCAGTTAATTGAAGACTGTGGTTTTGCTGGATTCATTGTGGGACGTGCAGATGCAACCGAAAACCTGATCGTTCAAGTTTTATTAAGCGGTACCGCAACAAACGGTGAGGATTATCCTTACATCGACGACACTTTGGTTATTCCTGCAGGAGTTCTTTCTGACACGATTGGAATTGCGGCTATTTTTGATGGACTTATCGAAGGAAATGAAACGGTATTCTTTAACGTGATCGTTCCGAATCCATGTGATGGAACCTATGACACGACTTCCATTTCTTTAACGATCATCGATTACTTACCATTGACTATTAAAGCGCTTGATTCTGTCAATGTGTGTGCAGATTTCGGCGAATGGACCAGCATGTGGTGTCAAGTTGGTGATGGTGTTCCACCTTACACATATTATTGGCAACCAAATAATTTCCCTAACAACGATACAGTGATTGTAGATCCAACAATCTTACAACCCAATTTGAACATCTTTACGGTAAATGCTTTAGATCAATGTGGGAAAACCATTTCTTCGCCGGAAGTCCGTGTTTACAATCAGTGTCCGTTGGTTGTTCCGAATGTCCTTACCGCAAACAGCGATCAAATCAACGACATCCTCATCATCCGTAATTGGGAAGATTACGACAAAGTGAGTGTGACAATCTTCAATCGTTGGGGCAATGTTATTTACAGCAACGAAGATTACAAAAACGATTGGACTGGAAAAGATGCTAGCGGAAATGTATTGGAAGATGGCGTATATTTTTACACGGTAACGCCACAAAGCATCAAATACGAATACGACGATCAAGAAAGTACTTTGTATACCTTACATGGCTTTATTCACCTGATTCATTAAACGATATAGACACAAAAAAAGGGGCTTGAAATTCAAGCCCCTTTTTTTTATGATGAGAAAATCTTATTTGATTTTGTACGTCAATCCTACATGCAATCCAGCTGAAGCAGCAGAAGATTTTTGGTATGTTGGATAAGCATTCGTGTTTGTTAAATCATTGCCTAATGCATCTACACCGGCTGCATCGGTAATTCCGTATTGCAAACGAACACCCACGTTTAGAATAAGTGGAAAACTATCCCCTAAACTGATATTCGATCCAAAACCAAGTACTGCAGTTGTGTACGAATTATATTTTCCAGTCACATCAGCTGTTGCTGTTGATAATGAGTTAGAATACGTAGCTAATTTTACCCCATTGGTAGAAATCCCAACTTCCGCGTACCCACCTGTTTGTCCACCAAGTCTAACTAAGATTGGAATGGAAAAAGTTTTCAATTCAACATTGGACGTATAAGTAGATGCAAAGTTTCCAGAACCAATCGTTCCTTGGTAACCTGTATTAAAGGTACCAGGCAAGAATTCAACACTTAAACCAATCTTTCCTAAATTCGCATTTAATGCAACACCATAATTAGATCCAGTAGACATTCTGTAATCTTGAATGGCGCCAAGGTCAGAGATATTATTGTTAAACATCTCCGTTGCACTGTAGGCTCCTTTTAGTCCTGCATCGAACGAAATAACTTGAGCTTTTGCGGTCATGGTCATGGCGAAAAGACCAACACTTAGTAATACTTTTTTCATTGTTTGTTGTTTTAAAGTTTGGGTGGTTTACGGGAGGAAAGAAATTAGGTTGCGAAATGGGGGTTTGGTGAACTTGAATTTAAACTATACAGAAAAACAAATGAAATAAGTTATGTCATTATTAAGTGAAAAAGCTCTTTGAATAACAGACTTTGTGATCCGCTCAGGATTAAAGATCCTATCAAGACCGACGTGCAGTGGATGAAAGCTCTTCAAGTCTTCCGTTGGAAAACTTGAACTTTTTTCGTTTCCTTGCGCTTACGAAAACGAGGTTTTCGATGCGCTGGAAACGAAAAAAGCTCCTTCAACTTTCGTTGAAGGAGCTTTCATCAGAGTGATCCCGAAAGGATTCGAACCTTTGACCTTCGCCTTAGAAGGGCGTTGCTCTATCCAGCTGAGCTACGGGACCAATACTTTTTGTAAATCAATAATCAGATGAATGAAAAAAGGGGGATGATTGCTCATCCCCCTCGTCGGGGCGGCAGGATTCGAACCTGCGACCTCCTGGTCCCAAACCAGGCGCGATGACCGGACTACGCTACGCCCCGAACGATTCATCTTCAATATCTATTGTTAAACTGAACGTTTTCAGTTTCTTTTTCTTTCAGCGCAAGCCTTTACTTTGCCTCCACCGTTAGTGTTCTTGCGGTGGGAACGAGATTCGAACTCGTGGTACAGTTACCCGTACGACAGTTTAGCAAACTGTTGGTTTCAGCCACTCACCCATCCCACCAGTGTTCCATGAATGGATGGCAAAAGTACAAAAACAATCTGTTTTTGAAAGCTTTTTTTGAAAAAAATGTTAATTATAAGTGAAAATTCCTTTTTCCGAATGGATTGTCACCTGTTTTCCAGCGTGTTGCTCTACGCGTCCAACTATTTTTGCCTCTACACCAAAAGATTTGGATATTTCGATGATTTCTCCCGCAAGCGCCTCAGGAACATACACTTCCATGCGATGACCCATGTTAAACACTTTATACATCTCCTGCCAAGGTGTTTGAGATTCTTCTTGAATCATCTTGAAAAGTGGTGGAATTGGGAACAAGTTGTCTTTAATCACATGAACATCATTGACAAAATGCAAGACTTTCGTTTGCGCGCCACCCGAACAATGTACCATACCATGGATGCTTGAGCGGTGTTTCGCTAAGATCTGTTGTATAATTGGCGCATACGTTCTTGTTGGCGATAAAACCAATTTTCCGGCATCTAATGGCGTCCCTTCGACAGTATCTTGTAATTTCTTTGTTCCACTATAAACCAAATCAGCTGGAATAGCGCCATCAAAACTTTCAGGGAATTCAGTTGCTAAGCTATGGTCGAAAACGTCGTGACGTGCACTCGTAAGACCATTACTGCCCATTCCTCCGTTGAAAAAGGACTCGTAGTTTGCTTGTCCGTCGGATGCTAGTCCAACAATAACGTCGCCTGCTTGAATGTTGTGGTTTGAAATCACCTCATCACGTCTCATGCGACACACCACTGTTGAATCTACAATGATGGTGCGTACCAAATCTCCAACATCAGCTGTTTCACCACCTGTCGAATGAATTTCTAATCCGTATGAGCGAAGCTCTGTCAATATTTCTTCAGTCCCATTGATGATTTCAGAAATCACTTCTCCGGGAATTAAGTTCTTGTTTCGTCCAATCGTAGAGGACAACATGATTGGTCCGGTTGCCCCTACACACAATAAATCATCGAGATTCATGATGAGCGCATCTTGAGCAATTCCTTTCCAAACGGATAAATCTCCTGTTTTTTTCCAATACATGTAAGCCAAGGAAGATTTCGTTCCTGCGCCATCTGCATGCATGACCAAGCAATAATTTTCGTCGCCAGTTAAATAATCTGGGACAATTTTACAAAATGCTTGAGGAAATAATCCTTTGTCAAGTTTCTTAATAGCGTTGTGAACATCTTCCTTTCCGGCAGAAACTCCACGTTGCTGGTAACGATTATCGGACATAAGTTAATTTGTTGGCAAAGGTAGGAAATCCTATTCGTCTTCGTTCGATGTGGCGTCAAGATCTTTCAGAATTTTCTGAACATCCTCCTCCGTCTCATGAAGTTTAACCTTGCATATTTTTATTAATTCAGCAGCACGTTTGACCTTCAATGCTAATTCATCAACATTGATTTGACCGCTTTCCATATACTGGACAAGTTGCTGCAATTCTTCGTAAGCCTCTGTATAGTTCATGACATTGATTTATTTGAATCCACGTCTTTTCTTAATGGCTTCATAAGCATCTTGAATGCGTTGAAATTTCTCCTTCGCGCCTTTTTGGTATTCTTCTCCCATCTGAGCTACTTTGTCCGGATGGAAAGAGATGGCCATTTTACGGTAAGCTTTCTTCACTTCTTCATCCGTTGCCTGCTCTGTAATTCCCAAAATGCGGTAATCTGAATCAACGTTTCGGTAGAACATATTCTTCACAGATTCGAAATCAACTGCAGAGACCCCCAACATCGTGGCGATTTTTGCGATTGTGTTCATTTCTGCTGTTCCAACATCACCATCAGCTTTCGCAATTCCGAATAAGTAATGAATCAACTGAACACGTACTTCAATTGGCATTCTTCCACGAATATCGGTGCAAATTTGTTGAAGCGGAACTTGTCCGGTGTCTAAGAATTGCTTGAGAATTTGCAAATGCTCACCTGTAAAGCGATTTCCAAATTGATCCGCAAAGAATCGTTTCACGTAGTCTAACTCTACTTTCAACACCTTTCCATCTGCCTTCATCACGACAGCAGATAGCGCCATCAGCATAGTTGGGACATCATACAAAGAAGATTGTCTGCGGTAAAACTCAAAAGGATCTTGTCCGTTTGTCGCTTTATTTGCGCCACCTTTTGCATTATTGGAGCCCAACTGATCCACCAAGGAACCAATAATGAATCCAATAATCCCGAGTCCAATTTTTCGGGTAATCAAAAAGGCCCCGACGCCAAAAATCCACTTGTACAAAATCTCTGCTTTCTAAATTCTCTTCAAAACTACTTATTTAAGCAATATGATCGATGTTTCGCTGAATGAATTGATCCAAGGCTTCTCCTTTTAACATTCCTTGCGCTAAAAGTGCTAAATCAACTAATTGTTTCGTTACCGCTTGTTTTTCATCATCGGACTTTTGTAACAATGATCCAACCACTGGGTGATTCGAATTGACCGTCAAATTGTACATTTCCGGGAATGCGCCATAGAATCCGCCACCGCCCATGCGTTGTTGCTCCATCATTCTACGAATGAATTCAGGCTGGGTGATGATAATTGGAGCCTCACTATCGCTCATGCTTTCAAACTGAACTGTGAATTTCTCTTTTACGACATTCGATTCAAAAACGGGTTTCAATTTCTCTTCGTCCTCTTTCGATAACTTAGATGGAATCTCATCCGTTTTCTTGATCAATTTATCTAGAGAATCTGAATCAACACGAACGAAACTCACGTTTTCTAAACTTTGTTCCATTTTTGAAATCCAATGCGCAGCAAGTGGTCCATCTAGGTGCAACACATCATAGCCACGGTCCTTGGCTTTCTTCACAAAAGAGAATTGCTCTTCTGGATTACTTGTGTACAAAATCACCAATTTATTGTCTTTATCCGTCTGAAGTGCCTTGATTTTCTCTTGGTATTCCTCGATGGTAAAGTACTCATTGTTCGTCGATTTCACCAAATTGAATTCTTTTGCTTTCTCCGCGAACTTATCTTCTGATAGGGTTCCGTATTGAACGAAAATTTGCAAATCATCCCATTTGGATTCAAAATCCTTGCGGTCTTTTTTGAACATCTCCGCTAATTTATCCGCAACCTTTTTCGTAATGTGCGCAGAAATTTTCTTTACGTTGCTATCGCTTTGAAGGTAAGAACGAGATACGTTTAATGGAATATCTGGTGAATCAATAACTCCATGTAAAAGTGTCAAGAACTCAGGCACAATTTCCGCTACGCTATCCGTGATAAAAACTTGATTACAGTAGAGATTGATTTTATTTCGTTGTACTTCAACATTTTCTTTGATTTTAGGAAAGTACAAGATTCCAGTTAAGTTGAATGGATAATCGACATTCAAATGAATGTGAAATAAAGGATCATCAAATGTTGATGGATACAGTTCACGGTAGAAATTTGCATAGTCTTCCGTACTCAAGTCAACAGGCGCTTTTGTCCAAGCCGGCGCAACATTATTCACTTGATTTGGTACATCAATTGCTACGCGTTTCACTTTTCCATCCTCATCTTTCTCCCCTTCTGGAGAATCAACGTATTCCGTTTTATTTCCGAAAAAAACAGGAATCGGCAAGAATTTACAGTACTTATTGATGATTCCACCTACACGCTCTTTTTCCAAGAACTCTATGGATTCTTCATTGATGTAAAGAACGATATCTGTTCCTCTGTCAGACTTCTCAATTTCAGTCAGCGTATACTCTGGTGATCCATTACTTTCCCATTGAACTGCTTGAGATCCTTCGTGACGAGAAAGCGTTTTAATTTGAACACGTTCCGCTACCATGAATGCTGAATAGAATCCAAGTCCGAAGTGACCAATGATTTGCTCTGCTCCTTCTTCTCCTTTGTATTGTTGAACGAATTCCTCTGCTCCTGAAAAGGCGATTTGGTTGATGTACTTATCAATTTCATCAGCCGTCATTCCGATTCCGCGATCGCGAATGGTCAAGGTCTTTTCTTCTTTGTTTAAAATCACTTCGACTTTCAATTCGCCTATGTCACCTTTAAATTCTCCGCTTTTCGCAAGAACATTTAATTTTTGTGAAGCATCTACGGCGTTTGAAACCAATTCACGAAGAAATATTTCGTGATCGGAGTACAAGAATTTCTTGATAATTGGAAAAATGTTTTCCGTTTGTACGTTTATTTGTCCTGTTTTCATGATATACAATTTGATTCTCTCACCGGTCAAGGAATATGCCAAGGACTAAATTGTGACATTTTGACAAGTTTTACTTCTCTTGCGTCAGAAATCCTCGGTCTTTTGAAATAATTTGTCACTTTTGTAGCATGAAAGGATATGCATTTATTACCGGCGCAAGCTCTGGATTTGGAGAAGCCATTGCGGAAACATTAGCGAACGAAGGATACAATTTGATCATTGCCGCTCGACGCACAGAGCGCTTGGAGGCATTAAAGTCACGCTTAGGTCATTTGAACATTGATGTCCAAATAATAACCATGGATGTACGCAACGAATCAGAAGTAATTGATGCCGTTGCCTCTTTACCGGAAAACATACAGAAACAAATCGAAATTCTCGTTAATAATGCGGGATTAGCAGTTGGACGTGGTCCAATTGACCAAGGTATTTCCGATGACTGGGAACGCATGATTGATACGAACGTCAAAGGATTATTATACGTAACGAAAGCCGTTGTTCCATTTTTGAAAATGCAAAAACACGGACACATCATCAATATGGCGAGTATCGCTGGAAAAGAAGTTTATCCGGGTGGAAACGTATATTGTGCGAGCAAACATGCGGTGGACGCTCTTTCACGTTCCATGCGCATCGATTTGGTTTCCTACGGAATCAAAGTAACAAACATTGCTCCAGGAGCAGCAGAAACAGAGTTCTCCATTGTTCGATTCAAGGGAGATCAAAGCACTGCTGATTCGGTGTATGAAGGATTTGATGCATTGCAAGCGCAAGACATCGCTGACAGTGTTTTATTTGCTGTGACGCGACCTGCACATGTAAACATCAGCGACATAACGATTATGCCAACTGCTCAAGCGAGTGCAACGATTTTACACAAAGAAGCTTAGTTTCCTTCGGCGTCTTCTGGTGCTTCATCCGATTGACCAAGTGGAAGTAAGTTTTGAATCAAATCCTCGTAGCGTTGTTTGATGCGTTTTTTCTCATCTGCTTTAGCAAATGATTTTCCTTCTTCGAGCTCAGCAATTTCCATTTCAAGGGCGTTCACCAATTGAATGTAATTTTGAAGATTGAACTGAACAGCTTGTTTCACCCAGTATTTCGTTAAATCTCCACCAACTTCGTTGTAATGAATATATACTGCATGAGATTTCTCTTGTAAATCAATGTCCATGCGCATGATGTACACAGCGTATGAAATCATTGTTCTCAATTCGTCGTAGCCTTTAAAATCACTGTGGTAGACAAGTTGATCTAGGTAATCGTAATCAGAGGAGTCACCAATTTGTGCAATTACTTCAGCGATGGTTACTTTCAACGCTTTTGCTGGCTCATTTTTCATTCCACGAGCAACATTTAACGCATCTTTCTCATCTACCTTAATGTAAGAACCTAATCCAGAGGCAATCGCGTTGTACGATTTCTCTTTTGCCATAAACGACTTAAAGAAGGTACTTGCTTCATCTGCTTCCATCAATTGCATGCAACCGATTGCCGCAGCACGGACATCAGATTTCGCATCGTTCAAGGCCATTTCTTTCAGTTGAGTCAAATATGTTTTACCCTTCTCTTTTTCCATTTTCTCGATGACGTTGATTGCTGCTAAACGAATACTCCAGAATGGATCTTTCAATGCATCCATCAACAAACGAGCTGATTTATCTCCAGGGATATTTGCTACACGAGCAAATGCCGTATTTCGTGCCTTCCAACGTTTCGCATTATAGTACTGATGGATAAATTCATCCGTTGATTTGTTTTCGAAAACTTTACCCAATAACATTTGAGGCTCATCGAACAAGACGTTTTTCACTGTTCCTTTAATCGGGAAATAGAAATTTTGTTCTACTGAATCAACAACAATACGTTTCGTTGTTTTTCCAGCTTCATCCCAAATCGCAACATCCACCGGAAGTTTATAAATTGGGAACTCGTTGAAATTTTGAAGTTGTTTTACCGTCAATACGAGCGTATTCGATGTTGCATCGACTTTGTGCGTTACCTCGATAACAGGGTGACCATTATTCAAGAACCACTGATCGAAGAACCAGTTTAAATCCTCACCAGAAACTTCTTCAAATGCCATACGCAAGTTGTGAACTTCCGCCGCTTTGAATTTGTTAGACGTCAAATAAAGATTTAATCCTTTGAAGAATGCATCATCGCCTAAATAATTGCGCAACATGTGTAAAATACGCCCACCTTTATTGTAGGAGTGGCCGTCAAACATGTCTTCTTTATCGTTGTAATCAAAACGGATCAAATTAAAGTAACCACCATTCTCTGCGGAACTATAGTATCCGTCTGCTTCGCTTTCTGCTTGAAAATCTGCTTCATCCAAACCAAAACGGTGTTCGTCCCATAGGTATTGTGAGTAATTCGCAAACGACTCATTCAATGGTAAATTTGACCAAGATTCGCAGGTTACTAAATCTCCAAACCAATGGTGGAATAACTCATGTGCAATTGTCGATTGATCATTGGCATCTAACAATTCACGTTCGTTTTTGTAAACGTAATCACCAAACACTACCGCACCGGTATTTTCCATTGCTCCAGAAACGTAGTCTCTCACAACAATTTGTGAGTATTTATCCCATGGATATTCAACACCTAACTTCTCTGAGAAGAAACGAATCATTTCTGGTGTTTCACCAAAAATAGCTTTCGCATCCTTTTCATATGCCGGTTCAACGATGTAATTCACTTCCATTTTGGAACCATCTTTACGTGTGTAGGTATCTTTCACCGTTTTGAATTCACCAACTGCCATCATAAATAGATAAGGTGCGTGTGGCAACTCTTGTTTCCAATGATCGGTTCTTGTTCCATCGGCATTTTTCTTAGAAGAAATTAATTTTCCATTCGCCAATGTCATGTATTTGTCTTGAACCGTCATTAAGATTTCTTCGGTTGATTTTGCATTTGGCGCATCCACAGTTGGGAACCAAACACTATTTGCTTCCGTTTCTCCTTGTGTCCAAATTTGAGGCATTTTCGTTTTGTCTTCTCCTTTTGGATTGATGAAATACAAACCTTTATCAGATGTTATCGCCGCGCTACCTCCGACTGTGCGTTCGTTCGGTTTAGCGACATATTGAATGCTCACGTTAAATTTCTCGTCACGTGTGTATTTTCGATCCAACTGAATGCGTAAATGCAAAGAGTCATTATAGGTATAGGCTAACTTTTTGTTGTTCATCTCTACAGAAAGAATGTCCATGCCTTTCGCATCTAAAATCAAACTATCAGATGTGTGGAAATGTTGTTTTGCGGTTAGGATTTCTTTCCCGTTTAAACGCGAATGCTCCCAATCGAAACTTACTTCTAAACGTGTGTGAACGATGTCCGTTTGCAAGGTGCGTGATGAATTGTAAATACCACGAACGTAAGGATTTTCTTCCTCCGTTTCGGTAAACATCATTTCTTCCCATTCCGCTTCTGTGAAATCACCCTCCGGCATTTCTTCTACCATCTCAGGTGCTAACCAAGATTCAATTTCTTGAACAGATTCTTTGGATTGATGACAAGCCGTAAGAATTAAAAATGTTGAAACAAAATAAGCGTATTTTAACATAGGAATATATTTTAGACAAAACTGCAGAAAATAAATGAATTTACCGAGAATCTTGCTCGGAAACAAACGCAAGAAATTCGCTTTCGTTACTTTTGTAGAAAAAAAAGATGATTTCAATTGACACTTACAACTTCGAAGGTAAACGTGCATTAGTTCGCGTTGATTTTAATGTGCCCCTTGACAAGGAAACGATGGAAGTAACGGATGACAAGCGTATTCGTGCAGCATTACCGACCATTCAACACATATTACGCACAGGTGGAAGTGTCATATTATTGTCTCATTTTGGACGACCAAAAGAAGGACCAGAGGAAAAGTTTTCCTTGAAACACATCATCAAAACAATTGAAAAAAACATTGGTAAACCTGTGAAGTTTGCAACAGATTGCATCGGTCAAGATGCCATAGATCAAAGTGCCAATCTTCAACCTGGAGAAGTTCTTTTATTGGAAAACGTTCGTTTTTATACCGAAGAAACAAAAGGTGATGATGCTTTTGCTAAAAAACTAGCTGCTTTAGGTGATTGTTATGTGAATGATGCCTTTGGTGCAGCACACCGTGCGCATGCAAGTACCACGCAAATTGCCCAATTTTTTCCAAACGATAAAATGGTCGGATTCTTAATGAAATCGGAACTGGAAAGTGCGCGAAAAGTGTTGAATCACGCTGAGCGTCCATTCACGGCAATTGTTGGTGGAGCAAAAGTATCCGACAAAGTATTAATCGTTGAGAATTTATTAAACATCGCTGATCACATTATCATCGGAGGCGGAATGTCCTATACGTTTTACAAAGCGCAAGGTGGACACATTGGTCAATCTTTGTGCGAGGACGAGCGACTGGAAACTTGCCGTGAAATATTAGCAAAAGCGAAAGAAAAAGGTGTTCACATTCATTTACCACAAGACTCTACTATTGCAAACAGATTTGCAGCAGATGCGGAAACGAAGGTAGCACCAAGCAATCAAATTCCAGATGGTTGGATGGGGTTGGATATCGGTACAGAAGCGATTGCTCAATTCCGTCAAGTGTTGTTAGCAAGCAAAACCATTTTATGGAATGGTCCCATGGGTGTCTTTGAAATGAAAGCATTCGAAAATGGAACGAAATCCGTGGCAGAAGCCGTAGTCGAAGCGACATCAAACGGGGCTTTCAGTCTAATTGGTGGTGGCGACAGTGCGGCAGCCGTTCAGAAATTTGGCATGAGCGACCAAGTGAGCTATGTGAGCACAGGTGGGGGCGCATTGCTTGAGTATTTTGAAGGAAAAGTTTTACCTGGAGTTCAGGCGATTGAAGCTTAATTGGCTTTCACGACATCTACGAGGCGGTTGGAATATCCCGCTTCGTTATCGTACCAACCCACCACTTTCACTAATCCGTTGAATACCGTTGTTAATTCGGCATCGAAAAGACAGCTGTATGAACTTCCGATGACATCACAGGAAACAATTGGATCTTCCGTATAACCAAGGATTCCTTTCATGTCTGTTTCGCTCGCTAATTTCATCGCGGCGTTGATTTGTTCAACAGTTACATTGGACTTTGTCACCAAGGTTAATTCGGTTACTGATCCATCACAAACAGGAACACGGAAACTTCCACCCGTAATTTTACCCTTCAAATCTGGGAAAATACGTGTGATCGCTTTTGCTGCTCCAGTTGAGGTCGGAATGATGCTATTGGCTGCAGCACGAGCACGACGTAAGTCTTTGTGAGGCGCATCATGCAAGCGTTGGTCGGATGTATAACTGTGAACTGTAGAAATATATGCAACTTCAATATCCATTAAGGATTTCAGAACTTTGACCATTGGAGCTGCGTTATTTGTCGTACATGATGCATTGGAAATCACTTCATCGCAAAAATCAACTTCATCATCATTTACACCCATTACAACAGAAGGAATATCTTCATCGTTCGCAGGTGCTGAGATAATGACATTTTTTGCACCACCAACGAGGTGTTTAGATGCAGCTTCACGGGTTAAGAAAAGTCCGGTAGATTCCAAAACGGTTTCTACTCCATGTTCAGCCCATGGAATGAGTTCAGGGTTTCGTTCACTAATAAACGTGATTTTCTTTCCATTGGAAAAATGCAATTCATTCCCTTTGATTTCAAAGGACAAAGAAAGATTTCCATGAATCGAGTCATATTTCAATAAATGGGCAAGTGTCTTGACATCAGCTAAATCATTGACTAAAGCGACATCTACTTGAGGATCAAGTAAAGCAATACGCGTAAAACAACGTCCAATTCGACCAAAACCATTTACACCAACCTTTTTCATTTTTCGAAGTATTTATACATACAAAATTACACAACCGTCACGAAATAAATAACAATTAAAAAGAAAAAGTGTTCAAATGACACTTTGAACACTTTTTTTATTGAATATCAAATAGTTAACTAGTTGAAAGTATATGTTTGACCATTAACCGTAACCGTAAATGTGGCATCACACATTCCGCTACCGTAATCAACTACGCGAAGTGGGTGGTTTTGAGGAGTGATTTCAATGGTTCCACTTACGGGGAAACCACATCCAACTTTTATGTGCACCGGATTTGTCGTTAAAGAAGTATAGCCACCACCGGATGAAAATGTACCAGTTGCTGTGCCTGTAATGTCGTATTCATCATCGAAACGATTGAAAAAAGTGTTGTTTCCCGCTGTCCAAGTTCGAACACGTGTCGATGAATAGTTAACTGTTTCGCCTGAAGTCAAGGTTGCAATTCCATCAATTTGCACATTAAAATAAGGTTGACCTGATGTATTTAAGCCCATATTTTCAACGGTCTTGGTTCCTTCAATTTTAATGTCATTTACATAGTAGTCTACCGGAGTATGCGTGATGATTGTCCCTTGAGCATGATAGAAACCGGTAAATGTGGTAATGATTTTACCTCGGCGTGTTTTTCCATCATTGCAATCGCAGTTACTCGAACCATAATCAACCGTAACCGTTTTTAGTGATCCTATCGTATCAATCGTGATGATCACATTGCAAGCTGTTTTTTGAGTTAACGGTTTATCTCCAGGATGACGCACAATTACATCTCCGTTTTTGTAATAAACCATGTTTCCGGTAATAGCTTGATCAGAAATATTGGTCATTTCATCAAAAGCGGATTCCACTTTATAGTTCACTTCAGACGATTGATCTTTATCGTAGCGAAACTTACCACAGGCACCTAGTAAAAGAGAAATGCCCAAACTAAAAAAAACAATTTTTTTCATAACAAGTAATTTAAAGACACGTATTTAACGCAAATTTCTTGCCAATAATAGTTACAAATTCAATTTTGAACGAACATCTTTTTTAACACCATCTTTGTGTAAGTAGATGTTAATCGTTTTGTATTTGAAGTAGTTTTCAGAAACGTACAAGTAACCTTTCGGATAGTTGGATGTTCCCCATGAATTTTTAACTAGGAAATAATTCACGCCATTTTGATCTGTATACAATCCAACAATGTGCATTCCGTGATCGTCTGTGGTTGTTTTATTATCGTAAGCCTCTTGACGCAATTCCTCTGTGATTTTCAATTCTTTTGTTGGCTCTGAAAAAGCATTTGATTTACGTTCAGCACCGGCAGTATTGAAGTTTTTCTCATCTTTCCCTACTACTTCAACGCTTTTTGGATCTGCTGGAACAATCGCGATTCCATTTCGGAAGCTAAATCCTTTCTCGGAAACATCAGCGCCCCAGGCAATTGTATATCCATTTTTCAAAGCGTCAATTGTGACTTCCACTAAATCATTCATGCCCACATTGTAACTTTCGCCCCATGCCCAGTTATCTGGAATTTCTAGTAGGCATTTTTTGTACATTTCGTGATTTGTAAACGATGTAAGTGAAATGTAATTATCCATGTTCAACTGCAAGTGTTCAGCAAACGATTTCGGTGTATACTTTTTACCTTCCCATTCAAACTCTTTCACATCTTTTCCGATGTTTTTGTCAAGAATGTAATTGTAGTCTTTCTTCCAAGAATCCGAAATTCCTTCAGGTGCACCTAATTTCGGTAGGATGTCCTGCATGATTTTATTCAACTCAGTAAACATCTCCCCATGATTGTATGTTTCTGTTTTTTCCAATCCTGTATAAAAATCATAAGGAACGATTCCATATTTACGAATCACTAATGGGATGTCATGGAATGCTCCACCTTCACCAAAATTCGTTTTTCCATCCATGCGAATGTACTTTTCCGCTTTCATTTCATAGGCTTTTCGAACGGTATACATTTCGGAAAGCACAATGTTTTTACCTACACCTAAGCGCATTAATTCTGATTCAAAAAAGGACATCCCTGAAAAGGACCAACATGTTCCTGTTTTCCCTTGGCTTTGAACAGGTGTCGCATCTAAATGGACAACTTTTTGAAATTGGTATTTACTCCCTTCAGCATTGGTAACTTGTGCCAATGACATCGTCGCGCCAAAAAAGATTGGCAACAAAAATTTAATTGTTCTTTTCATGTGTTGGTTTATTGTTTACAAATCCAACCTTCAATTCCTTTGGAACTTACTTTCGATTGGATGGCTTGAATTTCACTTTGATTAGCAGCTGAACCCGCACTTACACGAATGAGTGTCCCTCCTGGTAAAATGTGCGCGTTAAATCCATCTGCTTGAAGTTTTTGTACAAAGTTGTTTGCATTTCGCTCATCAGAAAAACACCCAACAACGTATTCGAAGTTTGATGAAATAATTTCTTGCTCGATGAGCACTGGCTTCAATTCAACTTTTGGAACTTTCACTGCAAAAACGGTCGATTCATCGTATTGATAAAGTCCGATTTCACCTGGTTGTACAGCGGAAAGTTGCGCGTCAATTTTAGATTCACTCAGGACAACTTTGTCAAACGGAGTTAATTGTTTTTCTGCGTATTGTACCGCTATTTTACCTCGCAAAGGATTAAAGTCCTTGTAGGAAATGAGTCCAGAATGTAAAACATCTGTTTTCATTGGAATCCAAAACGAATAGAAAGCAAAGGGCAACAAACAAGCCGCTGCAGCATACTTCCAGAATTTCGTTGGATTTTTAAGTGTTTGAATTTCTGTAGCTTCAGGAACGAATTGAATAATCGGTGTTTCCTCTTGAACCGGATTTGGAACAAAAGTCACGTTCGATAAACCATATGAACTCAAGAGCAAATTAAAATGTCTGTCTTGTTCGAATCGTACGATTCCATCCGCATCTTTAGAGAACACCCCTAGCTTCGGAATACTCACTTGCTTTCCTTGTGCTAAATCCGCATTTAATTTACCGGTGAAATCGGTCAATTGACTGACACCTTCTTGGTAATAAAGTCCATTCAAACGTGCATATTCTGCCAATACCAATCCATCATCGTTGATCAGATTACGGTTGAATAAAAGTTGTTTGTATGGGGCTTGAAGAATTCCTTTTTCAAAGTCGATTTGAGCCGAAATAGTTTTCGATACAAATCCACCAAAATTTGGCAGCACCACGCAATTATGGCGCAAAATTAGTTGACAAATGACTTCTTCAAATGGGATCATTTACCAAATTTACAAAAGAAAGATGGAATTACAAAAACCGAAGTACATTCTCCACATCTTCAGGAGTGTCGATGTTGGGTGTTTCTATGCTCGTTTGAACAACTTTAATTGGATATCCATGGTACATCCAACGCAATTGCTCCAAAGATTCCATTTTCTCTAATGCTGTTGGTGTCAATTGGCAAATTTGCGCCAAAGTACTTGCCCTATATGCGTACAAGCCAATGTGTCGGAGGAATGGATAATTCGATACATATTCTCCTTTGAAGTGATGTGTATTTGGCACACAACTTCGACTAAAATAAAGGGCGTTTTCCTGATGATCAAGAACAATTTTTATTCTGTTGGGATTCAACAAATCTGCTTCATCGCTTGTAGGAATTCCCAAGGTGGCAATGTTGACATTGGGATGATTGAATGCGCTGAGGAGTTGATCTAGTTGCAGCGGATTCACTAATGGCTCATCTCCTTGAATGTTAATGACCACATCGAAACCAGGATTTAATGCCGCTACTTCCGCGCAGCGATCTGTTCCACTTTGGTGTGACTCGTTTGTTAGGCATACATTTCCGCCAAAGCGAAGAACCTCATCAACAATCCGCTGATCATCAGTCGCGACAACGATTTTAGTTAATGAGTTCGACTTTGACGCGCCTTCATAAACCCTTTGTATCATGGACTTTCCCTTTAGGTCAATCAATGGTTTTCCCGGAAAACGTGAGGATGCAAATCGAGCCGGGATGATTCCAAGTACTTTCATTAAAATTTCATTTGTAGTTGTGCGATAAAGTTTCTCGGTGGCTGAATATCACCAGGTCGACTTGAATATTCTGCATTCAATAAATTGTTTGCAATGAAGCTCACGCGAAAATTCTCGTTGATTTTATAAGCGATGCGCGCATCAAAAACGACATTCCCTTTATTGTGCTGTTGTCTATATTCTTTCAGTCCAGGAAGGATGTAAACGGTGCTGTTCACCGCCGGATCCAAGTCCGATTCAAAAACACGATCGATGTTTCTCATGAAACTATTGTAGCGGGAGGAAACGCCAAAACTCCAATTTTTGTAATTGGCTTCAATATCTGCTTTTGCTAAATGCTTAAATCGGTATTTCAACATATTCGTCGTTGTATCAGAATAGGTAGCTGTATAGAGATTATTGCTATTTAAACTAATCGGATTCATGTAGGTATATCCAAGAAGAGAAATTAATTCCACATCACCTAATTTACCCATGGAATTGAAGGAAAAGTCCAAGCCTGAAATTCTGGCTTTCTCTACATTTTGGGCCTGGAATCCAACCCAGTCACCTACATTGTAATTACCACTAGTTAAGAAAGTAATATCCTCCGGACTTGGATTAATGGGATTTAATGGTTTTTGTGAAATTGGATTAAAATACACAAAAGAAAATTCCATCATATTGCTATATTGATTCACAAATGCTGCAAGGTCAATAAATCCTTTCCATGATCCAATTTTTACTCCCTGTTTGATGCCAATTTCTCCTGCCCAACCAATTTCCGGCGTCAAAAATGGATTCGGGAAAATATTCAAGGCGCCAACGGATGTTTGAGTGTATCGTTCAGCTACGGAAGGATAGCGAATCCCTTGACCAAAGGACGCCCGTAAATGCGTAAACTTCGCTGCTTGATAATGAATCCCTGTGCGAAGAATCGGGTAAAAAGGAATTTTAATGTTCTTCTTTTCAGAAATCATAAAATCCGTATCGCCACTTTTTCCATCCATTTGGAAATATTCCAAACGTGCACCTGCGCTAAAGTCCCATTTGCCTTTATGCAATTCAAGTTGTGAATAGAGTGCAAGGTTTTCAGAATTGTGATCACCAAATAAATTTGACGTTACAACATTGTAAATGTTCGATGCTCCTGAGGTGAGCGTTCCACCATTTTTAAATTGCTTTTGAATAGAGTAATCAGAAAAATAGATCACCGCTCCATTGCTTTGACTTGGATTGTTGATGTTGGTATTTCGCGCATAATAAACACGCGTTTTCAAATGGTGTAAATTATTCTTTTTATCAATGAATTTCACGTACGGATCCACAAATAAACGTTGGCCAAAGTTGTATGTAAGCGTGGAAGCAGCATTGCTCGTATCTGCACCGCCACTTGGGACATATCCCAGCGAGTCACTTTGCCAGATTAAAAAACTCCCTGTCTTTTGTGCTTGATAATTGTAGCCAATTCCGGCTTTCAAACGAGTAGCCGTTTTTGGACGAAAATAAATGGTTCCACTTACACGAGCACGGTTTTCAATCTCGCCTTGACGGTACCCATCATTTTTAAACAGCGTCGTGGAAATTGTATACCCCATGTAGCGATTCATTTTGGAATGATATGCCTCCACTTGCTGAAACATGGGTGACTTATCCCACCATTTTAGACTTGCTCTAGCTGGATCTCCATAGATTCCATTTTGGATTTTAATTTTCGTCTCTGGCGTTGATTTTGGTTCTTTTTCCGCCAAAGCAATGACTCCGTTTAAGGCCCCACTGCCGTAAAGCACGGAAGATGCGCCTTTCATTACCTCAATTTGAGATGCTTGTTCCATTGGAATGGCATTCCACTGAGTATCTCCAGCATAACCGGAAAGCAAAGGCATTCCGTTCCACAAAAGCAAGACTCGGCTTCCAGTTCCGTAAGCAAACCCTGATCCACCGCGAATACTAACTTGACCATCCATGGTGTAAACTCCTGGTGTTTGATCCACCGCTTGTTCTAAGTCCGTGATTCCTTTGTTATCGATGAGTTGGGGCTTGATGATTTCCATGGAGACAGGAATTTCTTCAATCGCTTGCTTGCGTTTTCCCGCACTGACAACGACAGTTGACTCGTCCTTGGTTCTTGTTTTTAACAAAATGGTGATTGGTCCAGCGGATTTAATGTCAATTGTATCATTGACAAACTGAATCATCGAGACAATGACTTTAACTGGATACTTTGCCGGAGTCAATGTAAATTCTCCTGCGTAATTCGTTAGGGTTTTTTGTCCATCAGAGGAAATGACTTTTACATTTTGAAGCGCTTGATTATCTTCTGAACTGAAAACAGTTCCGGTGATTTGACCTTGAACCAAAAACGTGAACAAGGTGAAAAGCGAAGCGAAAAATAATTTATTCATAATAACGTAGTAGGATGTGAAAATAACGAATTCAAAGAGAATTTCGTGTGTTCGGCTCGAAATTATAAATCGTACTGTAACTGAAGCGTGAAATTCCTTGGTGCCTGAAGGTCCCCTGGGCGCGAGGCATATTCTGCATTTAAAAAGTTGTTCGCAATAAAATTCAACTTTATTCCTTTTTTCAACTCGTAACTTAGGCGGGCATCGAAGACAAAAACACCTTTATTGTATTGTTGGCGATAATGCTGCATTCCTACGAGCAATTCTGTTCCCAAAACACCCACTTCAAAAGCTCGGTCAATGTTTTTCATGAAACTATTGTAGCGCATTGATCCACCAATACTCCACTTTTTATAGCTCGCTTGAACATCCGCCTTCGCCAAATGATTAAAACGGTATTTTAACATATTCGTTGAAGTATCGGAGAATGATGCTCTATAAATGGGGTCGTTATTTAGACTAATTGGATTCATGTACGTATACCCAAGCAAGGAAACCACTTCTACATTTCCGATTTTCCCAGAGCTATTAAACGAAAACTCCAATCCTGTAATTCGTGCTTTTTCGGCATTCTGAGCTTGAAAACCAACCCAATTGTAAAGGTAATTAATGGCATTCGGATTACTTGTTTGTAAAAAAGCCATGGTATCAGGCTTATAAACACCGAATGAGAATTCGGTCATATTACTATATTGATTGACAAATCCAGCGACATCGATCATGCCCATCCATTTTCCAAACTTGAGAATTTGCTTCCAACCAATTTCACTATTCCATCCTGTTTCTGGTCGCAAATCGGGATTTCTAAAAATACGCACACTACCTACGGAAGCCGAAATGTAACGTTCCGCAACCGAGGGAAAACGGATTCCTTGTCCAAAGGATGCTCTCAAATGCGATGCCTTATTGATCGCATAATGTGTTCCCAAGCGAAAAATAGGGTAAACCGGAGAAGTAAATTTATCTGAAATGACGAATTGGGTCTCAGGTTTCGATTTATCCAACTGACAAAATTCCAATCTGAGTCCGGCGGTTAAATCGAGTTTTTTAAGTTTCATTTCCACCTGCTCATACAAGGCTAAATTGTTACTTAGGTGATTGTCAAAAACGTAACTTGTAACCTTATTGGTCATATTCATGAATCCAGAAATGAGGTTCGTGTTGCCGATTTTTTTCTGGATGTTATAATCGGCGTAATACATCTCAGCAAAGGAGGCATCGTAAACTTTGTCCGAATTTCCCGTTGTGACCAAGTAATAACGTGTTCGCAAATAATGTTTATTATCGTGTTTATCGATAAACTTTAGATACGGATCCACATTTAAGCGAATAGCTCGTTGACGACTCAAGGTGTTTTCAAGCGCTTGGTATCCCATTGAATCGTTTTTCCAAAGGATAAAAACTCCTTTGTCCTGCCATTGAAATTGATAACTCATTCCCAACTTCATTTTCGGATATTTCTTAGGGAAATAGTAAAGGGAACCATTGATGCGCGCACGTTTTTCGTCGTTTCCTTCGCGGTAACCTTCATCGATGAGTCCGTTCACGCCGATGGTATAACCCAATCTTCCTTTTGATTTTCCATAATAGACATCGAGCAAATGACTTGTAGGATTTCTATTCCACCAAGTCATGGAACTTCGTTTTGGATCACCGTAAACTCCCGACTGGTATTTCATGGTTAATTGACCTTCAGGTTTTGCTTCCTTTTCCGTTAGTGCAATAATTCCGTTCAACGCTCCACTGCCATAAAGTACCGACGAAGCCCCTTTCAAAATTTCAATTTGCGAAGCTTGTTCCATGGGTACAGCATTCCATTTTACATCTCCAACATCCGGAGAGAGCATAGGAATTCCATTCCATAACAACATGACACGACTACCTGCTCCGTAGGCATATCCTCCACCTCCTCGAATACTGACTTGCCCATCCATGGTAAATACACCCGGACTTTGATTCACCGCTTGTTCCAGATTCGTAAATCCTTTGTTTGCGATGAGTGCCGGTTTTAAGATTTCAATGGAAATAGGAATCTCTTCAATGTTTTGGTTCCGTTTTCCCGACGTAACAACAACGGTTTTCACATCTTGCGAAAGTACTGCTAAGGACATATTCACATATCCCAATTGTTGAATTCGAATGGAATCCACTTCAAATCCTTTTTTCTGAAAATACAGGGTAACAGGTAATTTTTTTACAGGAATGATAAAGGTCCCATATGAATTCGTCTCCACCTTTTCGTTTTCAGAGGATTTCACAGAGACTTGAGAGATGACAACTTTTGATTCTTTGTCTATAACAACACCAGATAATTGTGCGAAAATGTGTCCTTGAAGAATGCAAAAAAATGCAAATAAGTATTTTTTCATTCGGAAAAGCCTGATGTTTTTTATTAACTTAATATAACGAATCTAATCATTTTTTTGAATTTTATGTCACTTGAACTTTACAAAATTGCCTTTGGACAACTGAAAGGTATTGGCCCTTCAAGAGCCACGAGAATCTTAGGAAAACTATCCTCGCTCTCTGATTTATTCACACAAACAGACCGGGAATTACACCTTCAAACAGGCGTTTCACTCTCCATATTAAAGGAAATGAATCGGGGTGAAGCGCTACTTACCGCCGAAAAACAACAGACCTATAATGAGCGAAACCAGATTACGTCGCATTTTTTCATGGATGAAGATTACCCTAGAAGGTTGCGCCAATGTCCAGATGCACCCATCGTTCTCTTTTCTAAGGGCCTGGCTGATTTAAATCATTCAAATGTTGTTTCGGTTGTTGGTACAAGAAATCAGACGGAATATGGGCGGAAATTGGTGGAAGAATTATTGGATACAATTCAGTCCAAGGACTTA
This sequence comes from Crocinitomicaceae bacterium, assembly GCA_017983465.1. Classification (GTDB taxonomy): domain Bacteria; phylum Bacteroidota; class Bacteroidia; order Flavobacteriales_D; family Crocinitomicaceae; genus UBA952. The sequence goes on along the minus strand of JAGOBK010000004.1, from coordinate 25,572 downwards.
ACGATTATCAGCGGATTAGCATATGGAGTGGATATCCATGTTCACGAGACTTGTGTGCAAAAAGGAATCTTTAATATCGGAGTTTTCGGACATAGTTTAGATCGGATTTATCCATATCAACATCGAAAGGTTGCAGAGAAAATGTTAGATAATGGCGGTTGGATTAGCGAATTTATTGTTGGGACAAAACCTGATCGAATGAACTTCCCGATGAGGAACCGCATTATCGCAGGAATGTCCGACGCCATCATCGTTGTTGAAAGCAAAACAAAGGGTGGTTCGATCATCACCGCAGAACTCGGAAATGATTACAATAGAGATGTTTTCGCTTTTCCTGGTAGCGTTCACCAAGAACAATCAGAGGGCTGTAATTGGTTGATTCAAAGACAGAAGGCTCATTTGATTCAAAATGGAACGGACTTTTTAACGTTCATGAATTGGCATTTAGAGATGCCACAAAAACAACTTGAATTATTCCCTGAACTAGAAGAATTCGAATTAAAGGTATACCAAACTTTGGTTGAGTTGAAGGAAGCCCATATTGATGTAATTGCTATGAAGTCAGGATTAAGTACCTCGCAATTAAATGTCCTTTTATTTCAATTAGAAATGAAAAATGTCGTGCATTCGAGCTCTGGAAATCGCTATGCCTTACAATGGAAACATTGCGCGTAAATGAGGCAAGAAGATCAGAATTCCGACTAGAACAGCAGAAATACTCATCATCAACACCGCACCTGCTGCAATGTCTTTCACTTGTTTAATTTTCGCATGGTATTCCATAGTGTAGACATCAGCCAATAATTCGATGCTCGTGTTTATAGCCTCCAGTGTGAAAACGGCAGCACTTGCCCCTAAAATCCAAAGCCATTCGAATCGATTCAAATCAACCATGAATCCTGCAACTAAAACCATGGAAAAAACGACGAATTGAATTCGAGCATTACGGCTTTCACTAAATAGTCCTTGAATCCCAATAATGGCAATTTTCAGCGCCGAAAAAAAGTTTGTGTGTTTCATCGTTTTGAAATTAGTTAAAAAAATAAAAATGACGTAATTTTGCAGACACGTTCATTTAAATAAACTTATAAAGAAAGGTGGAGGGACTGGCCCTACGAAACCTTGGCAACCTGCCTTCATGGAAAAGGTGCCAAATCCGATTCCTGATAAAGGGAAAAGATAAGTTGAGACATCCGTTGTTTCCGACACATTTCTTTGTTATTACACGCACATGAAAAGCGCATTAGAAACAGCATTAGCCACACGTATTTTAGTTTTAGACGGAGCCATGGGAACCATGATTCAACGTCACCATTTGGAAGAATTTGACTTCCGTGAAGGTGCATTTGAACAACATGACAAACCCTTGAAAGGCAATAATGACTTATTGTCGATTACGAGACCTGAAATCATTAAGGATATTCATCGTCAGTACTTGCAAGCTGGAGCGGACATTATTGAAACAAATACCTTTTCTGGAACAACTATCGCGCAAGCAGATTACGGACTAGAGAACGCTGTGTATGCCATCAACTTTGAAAGCGCAAAAATTGCCAAAGAAGTTTGTGCTGAATTTACAGATCGAACGAGATTCGTCGCTGGATCCATTGGTCCTACGAATCGAACTGCATCGATTTCTCCAGATGTCAATGACCCTGGATTTAGAGCAGTCAATTTTGATGATCTTGTCCTTGCTTACAAACATCAAGTCAATGCTTTAATGGATGGAGGCGTTGATCTTCTCCTCGTAGAAACCATCTTTGACACACTCAATGCAAAGGCTGCACTTTTTGCGATTGACGAAGTATTCGAAGAACGAAAAATAAAACTTCCCATCATGGTTTCAGGAACAATCACGGATCAAAGTGGTCGTACCTTAACCGGACAAACAACCGAAGCGTTTTTAATTTCGCTTTCCCATATGCCTTTGCTATCCATTGGCTTAAATTGTGCATTAGGAGCTTCCATGATGCGGCCATATTTACAGATTTTGAATGAAAAATCAACGTTTGCTGTCAGTGCACATCCAAACGCCGGACTCCCAAATGAATTCGGACAATACGAAGAAAGTCCACAAATGATGGCGAATCAAATCAAGACCTTCCTCGATGAGGGATTAGTCAATATTATTGGTGGTTGTTGTGGTACAACTCCGGAACACATCAAAGCAATCGCCGAAATCGCGAAAAATTACGCACCACGTCAAATAAACCTAGCATAACTCACTTTACCTCGAAAAAAATGTCAAATTCATTGAAATTATCCGGACTCGAACCCCTCATTGTAAATGCGGAAAGCAACTTCATCAATATTGGTGAACGCACCAATGTAACTGGTTCCCGAGCGTTTTTACGCATGATTCAAGAAGGAGATTTTGAAGCAGCCGTTGCTGTTGCACGCGAGCAAGTAGAAGGTGGCGCGCAGATTATCGACATCAACATGGATGAAGGAATGATCGATGGAAAAGAAGCCATGATTCGTTTCTTAAACCTCATCGCTGCCGAACCGGATATTGCACGTGTTCCAATTATGATTGATAGCTCTAAGTGGGAAATCATTGAGGCTGGATTAAAATGTGTTCAAGGTAAAGGGATAGTTAATTCAATTTCACTGAAGGAAGGTGAAGAAAAATTCATTGATCAAGCAAAAAAAATAAAGCGTTATGGCGCTGCAGTTATTGTCATGGCTTTTGACGAAAATGGTCAAGCGGATAGTTATGAAAGACGGATTGAAATTTGCCAACGCTCTTATGATATCCTTACCAAAGAAGTACTTTTCGCTAAAGAAGACATCATTTTTGATCCAAATATCTTTCCTGTTGCAACGGGAATGGAAGAACATAACAACAATGCTCTAGATTTTTTCAAGGCAACAAAATGGATTCGCACGAATCTTCCTGGAGCACATGTCAGTGGAGGAGTTTCGAATGTGTCTTTTTCCTTCCGAGGAAACAATAAAGTTCGCGAAGCTATGCATTCTGCTTTTCTTTACCATGCGATTGCACATGGAATGGATATGGGGATTGTCAATCCAAGCATGTTGGAAGTATATAGCGACATTGAGCCACAACTATTGGAATTTGTTGAAGACGTATTATTAAATCGTCGTCCAGATGCTACAGAGCGTTTATTGGAATTAGCTGAAACCGTTAAAGGCGATGGGAAGAAAAAAGAAATCGATTTAAGTTGGAGAAATGCACCAGTGAAAGAGCGCTTGTCTTATGCTTTGGTGAAAGGACTCGTGGAATTTATCGATGAGGATGTAGAAGAATGTCGACATTTATTTGATCGACCAATTGAAGTAATCGAAGGTCCGTTAATGGATGGAATGAACACCGTCGGTGATTTATTTGGAAGTGGTAAAATGTTTCTTCCGCAAGTAGTGAAGTCGGCCCGTGTCATGAAAAAAGCCGTGGCTTACCTACTTCCATTTATTGAAGCAGAAAAGGACGGAAAAAGTTCCTATGCAGGAAAAATACTGATGGCAACCGTTAAAGGAGACGTTCATGATATTGGAAAAAATATTGTGGGTGTCGTTCTTGCTTGTAACAACTATGAGGTGATTGATATTGGTGTCATGGTTCCTGCGGAAAAAATCATTCAAACGGCGATTGAAGAAAATGTAGATATCATTGGATTAAGTGGACTCATCACCCCTAGTTTGGATGAGATGGTTCACATGGCAAAGGAAATGGAACGCGCAGGATTAAGCATCCCACTTCTTATCGGTGGAGCGACAACTTCCAAGGTTCATACAGCCGTGAAAATCGATCAGTATTATCAATTAGGTCAAGCGGTTCATGTTCTCGATGCATCACGCTCGGTTACGGTTGTCGAAAGTTTACTTGGACCCAAAAAAGAGGCGTTTATTGCAAATTTGAAAGAGGAATACAGTCGTTTGCGTGAACACCATGAAAAACATCGTGCTGCCAAGGATCTATTATCGCTTTCAGATGCGAGAGCGAATAAATCAACGCTCGATTTTTCAGATGTTAACATTGCCGTTCCAAAGAAACTAGGAACACATGAATTGGAGGTTTCTCTAGATCAATTAGTACCCTATATTGACTGGACTCCTTTTTTCCAGACATGGGAACTACACGGGAAATTTCCTACCATATTAAAGGATGACATAGTTGGCGTTGAGGCGAAAAATCTGTTCGAGGACGCACAAAAGATGTTGGAATCCATGGTGCGTGAATCGTGGGTAACAGCGAAAGCTATTTTTGGACTTTATCCGGCAAATAGTCTCGGTGATGACATTGAAATTCACGGTTCAACGAAAGACGATGAAGTCATTTTTATTCAACGTACCCTAAGACAACAAACGAAAAAGGCAGTTGGACAAGCAAACAGTGCTTTGTCTGATTTTATTGCACCGAAAGAAAGTGGGAAACAGGATTACATTGGTGCGTTTGTCGTGACAACTGGAATTGGATTGGATGAACATGTGGAGCGTTTCGAAAAAGATCACGACGACTACAGCTCCATCATGGTGAAAGCATTAGCTGATCGATTAGCGGAAGCATTGGCAGAGTATTTACATCACCTTGTTCGCACCGATTATTGGGGTTACGAAAACGCGGATGATTTTTCGAACGAAGAATTAATTCAAGAAAAATACCGCGGTATTCGTCCAGCTCCAGGATATCCTGCTTGTCCCGATCACTTGGAAAAAAATACAATTTTCGATTTGTTGAATGCAACTGAGTCTATTGGCGTTTCCTTAACGGAAAGTTTAGCGATGACACCAGCATCATCCGTGAGTGGTTGGTACTTCGCACATCCAGATGCGAAATATTTTGGACTCGGTAAAATTACAGAGGAACAAGTACAAAACATGGCCACGCGTAAAGGCGAATCCTACGAATCGATTGCACGGTGGTATTCGTCCGTTTTGGTTTAATTGGCTTCGCTTTCGAAAAAAGCATCGATAGAATGTGGCCCTTGTAGTGCGGCTTGAACAGCAAGTTCATCACAGCGTTCATTTTCTGCGTGTCCCGCGTGTCCCTTTACCCAAACAAACTTTAATTTGAAGCGACTGTGCGACTTTAAATAACGCAACCAAAGGTCTTTGTTCTTTTTGTCTTTGAAATCTTTTTTTACCCAGCCAAAAACCCAGCCTTTGGTAATGGAATCGATGACATACTTGGAATCAGAATAAACCGTTACTGGAAATTTATCCGATTTGATTTTCTCCAATGCCGCACAAACCGCCATTAATTCCATGCGGTTATTGGTTGTTTTTCGAAATCCTTCGGATAGTTCTTTGCGTTGATGACCAAAAATGAGAATGGCACCATACCCACCTGGACCTGGATTTCCACGTGATGAACCGTCTGTGTATACTTTGATTTCTGACATTATTTTTTGTTGTATTTCCAATGAAGTGATTTTCCCTCTTGTAGGTTTTCCAGCATCATTTTGGTTCGTTTATTTTTTGTTTCTGACGTTTTAGCATCAAAAATCCAAGCAATATATTCTTTTCGCTGTGATGGAGTGAGTCGGTCAAAACTGGCCCCTTCCATTTGCGCAGTTAAAAAGAGTGACGGAAAATCTATGCTCGATTGTTCGGATTTATCCGGAACAATCGATTTTTTCTGAGCAGTGACACCTTTTTTCGACAATTCAATCGCTTGTTGAATATACGTTATTAACAGTTCGCGTTTCGGTACTTGTGAAATATCCGTAATCTTACCCAAACTCCCCATAGCCGTTTTTCCAACCTTCTCTAAAATATGATGAGGGTCTGGCATTTGAGCTCCTAACCAAAATCCAAAAGAACAATGGTTTTTAAACGCACTGAAGGAACAAATTATTTTTCCATTCATGGTGTAATTTGGAAAACTCCACTTCCATGTTTCCTGTAGTTCCGGATGTGCTTCCTGAATGATGGATCTTAATTCCACTAAAATGGGACGAGCAAAATCCGCTGATTTCTCTATGAATACATCGACACGAGGATCTTGAATCATGGCTTATTTAGATTTCAATCGCTTCGGGTTTTCACTCAAAAAAGCGGTCCATGAATCGCCTTTTGCCTTGTTGTGTTCTCCGATTCCTTTGGAAAAATGGTGACAGACTGCTGCGGCTAGTCCATCCGTTGCATCCAAATATTTCGGCATGTCCTGAAAGTTCAAAAGCTTTTGAAGCATGGAAGCCACTTGTTCTTTTGAAGCGGCACCACTTCCTGTGATGGATTGTTTAATTCTTCTTGGTGTATACTCCTCGAAAGGGATATTGTGGTTCAAACAGGCAGCAATCGCCACTCCTTGTGCGCGTCCAAGCTTTAACATCGATTGCACATTCTTCCCAAAAAAAGGCGCTTCAATCGCCATTTCATCCGGTTTATACTCAGCGATGAGTCCGTTTAAGCGATCTAGTATTCGTTTTAATTTATCCGGATGATTCGATAACTTATTCAATTGGATGACGCCAAAATTCAGCATGTGAAGTTGGTTCTTTTTCACATGAATGAGTCCATATCCCATGACCGTAGTTCCAGGGTCAATACCAAGAATAATCTTGTCTTCCGTCATTTTATTCAATTCGGGTTTAAAGCTAGTCAATGTTTAGAAAAGAAGTGAACTCCGTGTGAAAATCCTTTTAATCGGATTAATTGGCTGAAGAAATATCATCCTCTTCCACGAGCGCATCACCTCGCATACGCAACAACAACTGAATCAGCGCAATGACATCCTTTTCACAATAAATTCGAATTCGATCTAGGTCGTTTTCCTCGTAATATACTCGAGCGACATCCGCACCAGAAATATCATCTTTCGGAGTGGGGATTTTAAAAACGTGACACAATAAAGCCAAAGAAGTAAAAGCCTTGTAATCTCCAAACTTCCAAAGTTCTAATGTGTCTAAATGATTGATTTCCCAAGGTTTTTTGCCCGCTATATCCAAAATACCGGGAAGGGAGATCCCGTTAATGAGCATGCGTCGACAGATGTAAGGAATGTCAAATTCCTTTGAATTGTGTCCACAAATCACATGATAAGTTGTGTTGTAATGTTCTTCCAACAATTTTTTAAACTGACGAAGTAAGGTTTCTTCATCCTCGTGGGCATAGGATTTCAAACGAATCGTTTTTCCAGTTGAGGTTTCTCGCACCATTCCGACGGAAATACAGACGATTTTACCAAACTCAGCAAGTATTCCTCCCTTTTCGTTGTAAATCATTTCAATATTCTTCTCTGGATTTACTTGAAATCGATTCTTCGCATAAAAAAGCTCTTGTCCTTTTTCATCTAAGTCTTGGTATTGATAAATTTGAGGTACTGTTTCAATGTCCAAAAAGAGAACTTTGTCAAACTGAATTCGTGAAAGCATAGTTGTTGATTTATAGGATGAATATAGTTGAAAATCTTGATTTATCGGAGTAAAAACGTCAAATTTGCTAAAATTGATATATGTCCGAGCAAATAATTATTTCAGGCCAAACCAAACAAGCAAAATACGAAGCATTATTGCCGCAGATTTTCGCATTGACGGAATCCGAGACCTCTTGGATTGCCAATTTGGCGAATACATCTGCCGCATTAAAGGAAACATTTGAATTCTTTTGGGTTGGATTTTATTTGGTTGATGGCGAACAACTGGTTTTAGGTCCGTTTCAGGGCCCAATTGCTTGCACGCGCATCGCCTTTGGCAAGGGGGTTTGTGGAGCTTCATGGGAGCAAAAAACAGCGATTCTTGTTCCAGATGTCGAAGCGTTTCCAGGCCACATTGCATGCAGTTCATTATCGAGAAGTGAGGTCGTACTTCCGTTAATGAAAAATGGTGAAGTGATTGGTGTTTTAGATGTAGATAGTGACCAGCTCAATGCTTTTGATGAGGTAGATGTCAAATTTTTAACGGAACTTTGTACATGGCTCGTTTCCTTGCATTAATTTGTCTCCTTTTCCTTGTTGCTTCCTGTGGTCAGATTGGAACCATTTCAGGTGGACCAAAGGATGAAATTGCACCACAAATTACCTCTTCCAATTTAACGGATAAACAATTAAACTTTTCTCAAAAAGTCATTGAATTTACCTTTGATGAATACATCGATTTGAATAAAGCAACAGAACAAATCGTTCTTGTACCTGCTGATTCAAAACTTCAAAGCAAGTTAACTAAAAAAACACTGTCCATTTCGTTCGAGGATTCACTGCAGAAGAACACGACGTATACTCTTTATCTAAATGCTGCCGTGAAAGATGTTACTGAGGGTAACGATTCCCTCATGAAATTCACTTTCTCTACGGGTAAAGTAATTGATTCCCTTTCACTACATGTTCGAATTTTTGATGCGTTTTCGAAAGAGTGGAATCCGAAAGTCACTGTCGGACTTTATCCAAATTTTGAGGATGAGAGTCCACGTTATTTTACACAAAGTCAGTCCAATGGCGTCGCACACTTTGAAGCCTTGCGTCCAGGAAGATATTTTGTCAAAGCCTTTACCGACAAAAACCAAGATTTACACATTCAACAATCCGAAATCCAGGGTTATAATTGGGATGCAATTACCCTTGATTCTCAGTTTACAGACACACTCCTTCTACCTATATCACTTCCCGTTCAAGAAGACAAGGTAAAAAACGCGCGATTGATACCCCCTGGAATCATTGGCGTTCATGTTCCCGCAAATGTTGATCGATCGAACATACAGTTGAACGGACAAACACGTAACATCAATCAATATATTGGCAGAGGTGAGGACAGTTTATTGGTTTCAATTGGCGAAGTGAAAGAAATTGATTTGAAACTTATTATCGCCGAGGATACTATTCTACTTCGAAATACACCGAAACAACAAGCTGCGAAAGTCACCATTCAATTGATCGATAAAGAAGGAAAGCAAGATCGATTTTTCCTTTCCTGTTCCGATTTCATTCAATGGTTAGACACGAGTAAAATCAAATTGAGGGATATGTCGGATAGTAGTCTTGTAGCATTTGATGTAGAATTCTTGGCTAATGAATTCGAAATCCGACCTAAGAAATACGCAAAAAACTATCAATTGTCCATTGCCGAAAGTGCAATACTTGGAAGGACCACTAATGTCTCCAGTAAATTTCAAAAGGAAATTGATTGGAAGCAAGATCGAGACTTTGGTGATTTAACTATTCAATTATCTGATACGGTTTCTGCAGGAATCATCCATATCCTTCAAAAAAATCAAGTGATTCGTACAGTAGTATTTAATGAGACCGCTAAAATAAGCCTTCCGGATTTATTGCCAGGTGAATATACATTTAAAGTGATCTTCGACCGCAATAAGAATGGAAAATGGGATCCAATTTCTCCGAATTCCAAAACATTAGCGGAGGAAGTTTTGTTATTCAAGACACCAGTAAAAATAAGAGCAAATTGGGAGGTGGAAGTCAACTTTGACCTCGACGCTAATCAACCTTAACATAAAATAAACGAAAAATATGAAAAAATTAATTCTGAGTAGTTTCGTGTGTATCTCCTTGTTTACACAGGCACAAGTACAAACACCTAAGGCAAGTCCTGTTGCAAAAATTGAACAACGCGCTGGTCTTACCGATATTACAATTAGTTACTCACGTCCGGCAGTAAATGGACGTAAAATTTTTGGCGAGTTGATTCCATTTGGAGTACGTTGGAGATTGGGGGCAAATGAAAACACTAAGATCACTACAAGTGATGTATTGATCTTTGGTTCGGATACTTTGCAAGCTGGAACATATGCGCTATTCGCTACACCGAATCAAGATAGTTGGGCAATCGATTTTTACACGGAAACAACAAATTGGGGCTTGCCAGAAAAATGGGAGACTTCGAAAGTAGCATTAACTGTAATTGCGAAAGTTAAGAAAATGCCAATGGTCACTGAAAACCTAAGTATTTCGATAGACAACATGGAATTTAACAGTGCTGTTTTATCCATCACTTGGGATAAAACACAAATTTCTCTACCATTTACGTTAAACACGAAAGAAAAAGTTTTAGCCAGTATTGAAAAAGTGCTATCCGCAAGTGTTGTCACTGCAAACGATTACAATCAAGCCGCTAGTTATTACTTCACAGAACAAATTGACATGAAAAAAGCCCTTGAATGGTCAACGAAAGCGGTGGAGATGAAAGGAGTGAGTGCTTATTGGATGACTAGATTAAAATCCCAAATACAAGCGGCAAATGGTGATCTCAAAGGAGCGATTGAAACAGCAAAAATTTCCTTGGCAGAAGCAGAGAAGGACGGTGATCAGAACTATGTTAGAATGAATCAATTATCCATTGAAGAATGGAGTAAAAAGAAATAACATTGTTCCAAAAGTACCGCTATCACATTTGGTTACATGTGATTATTTTCATGTGGGGATTTACCGGAATACTTGGTAAACTGATTCACTTAGATGCCGTTATCATCGTATGGTACAGAGTAATTATTGCCGCATTGTTCCTTGCATTTTACTTTATTTGGATGAAAAAATCCTTTTCATTTCCATTGAAGCATGCATGGAAAATTATTCTGGTAGGAATGATCGTCGCCGGACATTGGATGACCTTTTATTACAGCATTCAATTATCCACAGCATCTCTTGGGATATTATGCTTGTCAACTACGACTTTACACGTCACATGGATTGAACCGATTGTCATGAAACGAAAATTTTCTTGGATGGAGTTCCTCTTTGGACTTCTCGTAATTTTTGGGATTTATTTCGTGGCGCACGATTTCAATGAGACGGAAAAAACTGCCTTGTACTTTGGACTTATATCCGCATTACTAGCTGCGTGTTTTTCCGTTTTTAATGGGCGATTGGCGCAAGATGTAGAATCAGCTCATATTACTTTGTATGAACTCATCACGGGGATTGTCTTTATTAGCTTTGTACTCGGATTCAGTGGAAAGTTAAACGCTTCACACTTAAGCTTTACCTTGTCAGATGGATTGTGGTTATTGTTTCTCGGTATTGTGTGTACATCCTTTGCCTTTTTGATGACCATAGAAATCGTTAAAAGACTTGGTGCGTTTACTGTTTCCTTGAGTATAAACTTAGAACCTGTTTACACCATCATCTTGGCGATTTTCATTTTGAAAGAACATAAATTATTAAACATAAACTTTTACCTAGGATCGTTGATCATCATATTAGTAGTAATTGCGAATGGCCTTTATAAAAATTGGCTAAACAACTCCGAACAAAAAACAAAAATGACAGAAAATGGAATATACTAATCTTGGAAAATCCGGCTTACAAATTAGCCGACTTTCATTGGGTTCATGGTTAACCTTTGGGAAACAAATAGGCGATGATGTGGCCGAAAGACTCATGGACATCGCTTATGAAAACGGTATTAATTTCTTTGATAATGCAGAGATTTATGCGCGTGGAAAAAGTGAAGAAGTGATGGGCGCAATTCTTAAAAAGAAAAATTGGACGAGAGACAGTTACATTGTCAGCAGTAAAGTGTTTTTTGGAAATGGTGGACAACTTCCTACCCAAAAAGGTTTAAGCCGCAAACACATTGTGGAAGCGTGCGAACAAGCATTAAATCGTTTTCAATTAGACTATTTAGATTTGTTTTTATGTCATCGTCCAGATAAACAGACGCCCATTGAAGAAACAGTTTGGTCCATGCACCAGCTCATCATGCAAGGAAAAATCTTGTATTGGGGAACTTCCGAATGGAGTGCGCAAGAAATCATGGAGGCACACATGTTCGCGAAACAAAACCACCTTATCGGTCCAATTGTCGAACAGCCAGAATACAACATGTTTACGCGTCAAAAAGTCGAGGTTGAATTTTCTCAGGTTTACAAGACGGTAGGACTCGGGACAACTATTTGGTCTCCGTTAGCAAGTGGAATATTAAGCGGAAAATACAATAAAGACTTTCCTAGTGATACGAGACTTGGAATGGAAGGAATGGATTGGTTGAAAGAAAAAAACCTGACAGCGGAACGCATTGACGTTGTCAAAAAACTAAGTGCATTGGCAACAGATTTAGATATGACCTTGCCGGTTCTTGGACTTGCTTGGTGTTTGAAAAATCCAAATGTGAGTACCGTTATTTTGGGAGCAAGTAAAGAGTACCAATTAATCGAGAATTTAAAATCAATTGATGCCAAAGAAAAACTCACGGCAGAAGTGATGGAAGAAATTGAGTTGATCCTATCAAATAAACCCGTTCATCCGGATCATTAATAAACAATTTTTAAAATTGGCTGTTAGTCCTTTTAATCACTAATTTTGCCCAGCATTATTTCAGAAGCATGATCGAAACAGATATTATTATTATTGGCGCAGGTCCAGTCGGACTTTTTACCGTATTTGAGGCCGGACTTTTAAAGTTACGTTGTCATTTAATTGATTCATTACCACAAGCAGGTGGACAATGTTCAGAAATTTATCCAAAGAAACCGATTTACGATATCCCTGGATTTCCTTCGGTACTTGCTGGAGAATTAATTGACAATTTAATGGAGCAAGCAGCGCCCTTCAAACCGGGATTCACCCTCGGAGAAGCTGCACTTTCGATTGAAAAAACTGAAGATGACAAATTCATTGTCACAACCATTAAAGGAACCAAACACATTGCTCCAATTGTTATGATTGCTGGTGGACTTGGTGTTTTCGAACCGAGAAAACCACCTATTGACAACATCGCGGACTACGAAGACAAGGGAGTTGAATACATCATCAAAGATCCAAGCATTTATCAAGATAAAGAATGTGTCATTGCCGGTGGTGGTGACTCTGCTTTGGATTGGTCCATTTACTTAACTGAGCGAAAAATTGCCAAAAAAGTACATTTAGTGCATCGAAGCAGCTCGTTCCGTGGACATTTAGATTCAGTTCAAAAAGTCATTGACATGGCTGGTACAGGTGAAATCAATTTAATTACGGAAGCAGAAGTTACCGGTTTATCAGGAACAGATAAACTAGAGAAAGTTCATGTGACACATCAGAAAGATGGAGAAATCGTAATCAACGCGGATCATTTCATTCCACTTTTTGGATTAAAACCTAGTTTAGGTCCAATTGCAGATTGGGGATTGGAAATCGAGAAAAGCGCGATTAAAGTGAATACACTTGACTATTCTACAAATATCCCAGGAATATATGCGATTGGCGATGTGAATACGTATGAGAACAAATTAAAATTGATTCTTTGCGGATTCCATGAAGGAACACTAGCTGTTCAATCTGCTTTTGCACGCATTCATCCAGAGAAAAAGAACGTCTTGAAATATACAACCGTTAACGGTGTTCAAGGGTTTTAATTGACTTTTGATTTTCGATTGAAAGGAGTAACTTTGTTCAGATGAATCGCTGGACCGTTAATTCTGTAGTCATACTTGGACTCGTTTCCATTTTTAGTATCCTGCTCGTACAATTTGTATGGATGCGCAGTACGGTGGAAATGCAGGCGAAAAACATCGCCATTCAAGAAAAAGAAGACAGTTTAAATTTACGTGATTTTTCACAGGAAGCACACAGCGCACTAAGAGAAGTTCTGGAACAAATCTCCACTAATCATCCCGATCACACCGATTTATACGGAGCAATCAAGCAAATCAAAAGCAATCACTTCACTGTTGATTTCAATGAAGAATTACAGCCTTTTTACCTAGAAACGTTACTAAAAAAGGAATTGTACCATCAAAACATTCATCAAGATTTTGTCTATGGTATTTATGATTGCTTTACCGATTCTATCGTTCTAGGAAATCTCATCAAATTCACAAAGGATTCGTTGTACGCCGATTCCAAACATGGACTTCCAGGCCTAACTCCGGAATCTTTGAACCTCACCAAAGACGGACATTATTTCACGGTTTATTTTCCAAATGTAAAACCAAAACCAATCGAGGCGGCTTCCTTTGTTTCTCCGTGGGTTTATCTAGTGATCATCATTCTTTTCGTTATTGTTTTCTTCGCATTTAGTCTTGGAATTATTATTCGTCAGAAGAAACTTTCTGAAGTGAAAACAGACTTCATTAACAACATGACACACGAATTAAAAACACCCATTTCTACGATAAGTCTCTCCAGTGAAATGCTCATGCGAATGGATTTATCTGAAGAAAATCAAGAGAAAATTCAAAAATATGCGAGCATTATTTTCAAGGAAAATAAGCGACTTGAAAATCAAGTTGAACGGGTATTGAATGTTGCCAAATTGGACAAAGACCAGGTTGTTTTGGATAAAGAATTATTCAATGTAAACGAATTACTCACAGAAGTAAAAGAAAATTTCGAGTTTAATCAAACCGAAATTGGTGGATTACTCACCATTGATTGTGACGCACAAAACTTTGAAATACAAGCCGATTCTGTTCATATCACGAATGTCATTTACAACTTGCTCGACAATGCCATCAAATATTGCGAAGGGAAAGCCACGATTCACATTCAAACACGGAATGATAAAAATGGACTTATCATTGAAATTTCGGATAACGGAATCGGGATTAAAAAAGAGAATTTAAAAATGATCTTCGATAAATTCTACCGTGTTCCAACTGGAAACGTACATGATGTTAAAGGATTTGGCTTGGGATTGTTTTATGTAAAACTGATTATCGAAGCACATCAAGGGAAAATCGATGTAAAAAGCACCCCTGGAAAAGGAACCACTTTTACCATATGGTTACCCTTTTGATTTTTTAACTCGCATTAAACGAACATCAGGCTGAGGGAATATCCCTTTTCTTATAACCATTTTTTTTGCCGTATTTAAAATAATACGTTCTTCGATTCCTGAATTTTCACGAGGAATAATCAGTACAATTTCATCCGGATTAGCTGATCTTTGCGCCGTATAAAGCCCAGAAATTCGACTGCTTCCAATCGTAATATACAGACTATCCTTCTTTAGATTTATGTCAATTTGCATGGACGAGATTTCTACGATTTCTTGTCCAAGCATTGCACTATATTTTGGAATCTCTCCTTGATACGTCTTGCAATATTTGCGTTTCACACGAACGGTTTGTGTAGCGGCGCTATTTACAAATAGACTAATAAAAACAAAAGCGAATACCCATTTCATACACGAAAATAAACATTTCCTTTGGATTGTTATGATTTCAAAAATACGTTGGAAATGAGCAATGAAGTGACGTCAAAAGTAAAATTTTGGCTATTTTAGCGCTAATCTTCAGCTCACATGAAACAATACCACGATTTACTTCAGCACATTCTTGATCACGGCGTTAAAAAAGAGGACCGAACAGGGACTGGAACGATCTCTGTATTTGGCTACCAGATGCGCTATAACTTACAAGAGGGATTCCCTTGTTTGACGACAAAAAAGTTGCACTTACGCTCTATTATTCATGAATTATTGTGGTTTCTAAAAGGCGACACGAATATTCAATACCTAAAAGAAAACAATGTTTCTATTTGGGATGAATGGGCTGATGAAGACGGGAATTTAGGTCCAGTTTATGGTTCTCAATGGAGAAGTTGGCCTGCAGCTGATGGACGCCATATCGATCAAATCACCCAAGTTATTGATCAAATAAAAAACAATCCGGATTCAAGAAGAATCATTGTTTCCGCTTGGAATGTAGGGGAAGTGGATAAAATGGCTTTGCCTCCGTGTCATGCCTTTTTTCAGTTCTATGTGGCTGACGGAAAATTAAGTTGCCAATTGTATCAACGAAGTGCGGATACATTTTTAGGTGTTCCTTTTAACATTGCTTCCTACGCCTTGTTGACTATGATGATGGCACAGGTTTGCGGTTTAGAGGCTGGTGACTTCGTTCACACCTTAGGTGACGCGCATTTGTACTCAAATCACATTGAGCAGGCACACTTACAATTGTCACGTGAATTCAGAACTTTGCCAACCATGAAAATAAATCCGGAAGTAAAAAGCTTATTTGACTTCACCTACGATGATTTCGAATTGTGTAATTACGATCCGCATCCACATATTAAAGCAGCTGTAGCAATCTAATGAAAACTGCACTCATAGTTGCCATGGACTCCGATAGAGGAATTGGGAAGAACAACGACCTCATGTGGCACTTACCAAAAGACATGAAGTTCTTTAAGGATACCACGCAAGGACAAATTGTTGTGATGGGTAGAAAGAATTACGATAGTATTCCCGAGAAGTATCGCCCACTCCCAAACCGTTTGAATGTTGTTTTAACACGTAACGAAAACTTTCACGCACCGAACTGTTTAGTGTTTCATTCGTTGGAGGAATGTCTTGCACACTTTGAAAGAGAAACGGAACGAGTTGTTTTCATCATTGGTGGTGGGGAAATATACCGCATGGCATTAGATTCCGGAATTCTAGATGAAATGTATATAACGCATGTTCATGAACGATACGACGCAGAAACGTTTTTTCCAAACTTTGAAGAAGTAGAATGGGGAAATCAGGTTCTTTTTGAGCAAGAAAAAGACGCTCAACATGAAGCTGCATTTACCGTAAAGAAATACACGCGTAAAGCTTAAATCAAACTTAATTTCATCACCGAAATTAGCGCAGCCGTTTCCGTTCTCAGTCTAAAATCACTCAGACTTACTGCTTGATATCCATTTTGCAAAGCGATGCTCACTTCGTTTTCTGAAAAATCTCCTTCTGGTCCTATTAAAAATACCTTTGATTCCGAAATAGCCGCTAACGCAAGCTTCGTTGCTGGATAGCAATGACCGATGTATCCATTCGGATGTTCCTCTACAAACGACTTAAATGGAATGATTTCTGAGATTTCAGGCAAGTAATAGCGTTTGGATTGTTTCATCGCGGAGATGGCAATTTTCTCTAAACGATCTAACTTCAATTGTCCTCGTTCGTTATGATCACATTTCAGAAAGGACAATTTATTCAATCCTATTTCGGTTGCTTTCTCCACAAGCCATTCCATGCGATCCATGTTTTTGGTAGGCGCCAATGCTAAATGAATCTCCTGACCAGTGGGTAAATAAAATTCAGAACTGAGAATCCGTAATCTGCATTTTTTAGGATGGTCGTCATCGATTTCAGCAATCGCAGAAAGTCCTTTGCCATTTAGCAATTCAACTTTTGAACCTTGCTTCAAGCGAAGAACACGTACACAATGTTTGGATTCTTCCTCCGTGAGTGTGTACTCATGGCAACTATTCGTGATTTCTGGAGCGTAGAATAAATGCATCAGTGAAGGATTTGATAGGTCAATTCTTTTAATAATTCGCCTTGACTCATACTCGAATTACCGACACCTTTCGCTTTTAAGTCGAAGCGGTGTAATATTTCAATCGCTGCCGCAATTTTCCTTGGGTCATACTGATTTTTTGCCTGAATTAATTCCCCTGCTACAAACGGATGGACTCCAATTGACTGAGCCACAGCTTCCCTCGATTTATTCGGCAAGAAATGTATGCGCATGATTTGAGAGAAAAACTTAAACAAATTTGAAATGATCACGGTTAAATCAGCTGCTTTTGGATTGTACTCAAAATACTGAATGATTTTAAACGCTTTTTCTGTATTCCGTGCTGAAATTGCATTCACAAATTCAAAAACATTGTAATCCTTTGAAATACCGATGTTTAATTCGATGTGTGTTTCATCAATCGTGGTTCCAACGGGTAGAAGAATTGCTAATTTTTCTAACTCCTTGACAATTCGACCTAAATCTGTTCCTAAAAACTCGGCTAACAACATACTCGCCTTGGAATTGATTCCAAATCCAGTAGACTTCACGTACTGTTGTATCCAGTCGGCTAATTGATATTCTCTGACTTTATCAGATTTGAAAACAGTTCCGTTTTTCGCAAAAGACTTCAATACTTTTTTACGTGCATCGAAGGTCTTATACTTATAGCAAACCACAAAAATTGTTGTGTCAGAAGGATGTTCAGCGTATTGCTCTAATCCATCCATGCTTTTGAAATCCTGAGCTTCCTTCAGTACCACAAGACGTTTATCAGACATCATTGGATACGCTTTCAATTCACTGATTAAGGATAAAAGTTCAGCGTCTTTTCCGTAGAGTATCGTTTGATTAAAATCTCTTTCATGTTCCTCCATGGCATGTTCCATGATGGCGTCGGAAAGCAAATCTATAAAGTATGCCTCTTCGCCATGTAGGAAGTACATTTTCTCAAACTTTTTATTTTTGATATCCTTAAGGAGGAGTTTATGATCCATTACTGATGTTTTTCCCAGATTTGACTCAATTCGACAAGCGTGTCAACGGCTTTCTGCATGTCTTGAACGCTTACGTACTCATGGCGGGAATGAATCGCCATTTCTCCAGTAAAGATGTTTGGACAAGGCAAGCCCATAAAAGACAACCTCGAACCATCTGTTCCACCACGAATGATGGCCCGATTTGGCTCAATTCCTGCTTTTTTCATTGCTTCCACTGCATAATCAGTAACAAAAGGTAAGTCTTGAAGGATTTCCTTCATATTTCGATACTGTTCAAATACCTCAAAATCGATGTAAGAACCTTGATGTGCTGCCACAACCGAATCTGCCATCTCTTTCAATCGTTGTTCATAGATCGCCAATTTTGATGTATCGTGATCACGAATGATGAATTGAACAGTTGTAGATTCTAGTCCACCTTCAATGGAAACCGGATGAACAAATCCTTCGCGACCAGATGTTGTTTCTGGCGACCAAGAATCCTTCGGTAAAGCATCAATTAACGACGATGCCAATTTCATGGAGTGAACCATTTTATTTTTTGCGTATCCAGGATGCGCACTGACACCGTGGAAGGTGATTTTCACCGCGTCGGCAGAAAATGTTTCGTCTTCAATATCTCCCAAAGGACCGCCATCCAACGTATAACCATAGTCCGCATTTAGTTTATTCATATCTAAGTGCTCCACTCCTCTCCCCACTTCTTCATCAGGTGTGAAAAGAATACGAATTGGACCATGTTTTACATGCGGATTTTGTTGGATGAATTGAGCGAAGTCCATAATTATCGCAATTCCAGCTTTGTCGTCGGCGCCCAAGAGCGTTAATCCACTTGCTGTAATAAGATCATCTCCAATTTTTGAGGCGAGGTAACGGTGTTTCTCTGTGGTAATAACTTGTGTTGTATCATCTGGAAGGACAATGGGATCTCCAGTGTACTTTCTATGCACAATCGGCTTGACGTTTGTCCCACTGCAATCAGGTGCAGTATCCATGTGTGAACAAAAACAAATGGTAGGCAAGTCCGTTCGATCTGAATTTGATGGAAGTGTAGCAAAAACATACCCCCATTCATCCATTTCCGCATCAACCACCCCTAACTTCTGTAATTCATCGACAAGAATTCTACCCAAATCTTTTTGTTTTTCAGATGAGGGGAAACTTGTTGAGTTTGGATCGGCAGTGGTATCAATTTGAACATAGCGTAAAAAACGCTGTTCAACGGAGTATGTATAGGACATATTTTCTTTTATCCAAAAATAGCAAGAATCGCCAAAATATAGGATAGCTTAAGAAACTAATTCTCTCAATGTTTTCAACTCTTCTACCTTTTCAATATTGCCAACTTGCTGAAAGGATGAGATCAAATTAGTGAGCATTCGCTTAATGACAGACGTATTCGAGCATGGCTCAAAATATTCTCGGTGATGATTTAAATTTAATCCATTTAGAAAATCCTTGATTTCATTTGTATCAAAAATACTTCCTTTGGAAAATGCGTTGATGTAAAAAAGGACCCCGAATTCATTTTGTTGATTAATCGCAAAACTAGAATATTTGGCATCCATATAGGCTAATACGAAGTGATTCGGCAAGTTGACTCCGTAAATGGGTAAATCCAACGATTGTGCAATGATGCTATAAATTAGACAAAGGCTCAAGGGATTTCCTTTTTTGGATTCGAGTACGGTATTAATGTATGAATTGACAGATGAATGGAAATTCTTATTGTCACCATGAAAATGATGCAATCCAAAAAAGACTCTATTGAATATTTTTACTTGTTCAAACGCTGTTTGATTGTCATTTAATTCCAACCAGATGTCCCGACGTATCATTTGCAGGGCCTCATGAATTTTAGGCTCATCCAATCCTGGATATTGATACTTCGCAACGATAATGGCACCTTGTAGCAAGTCCTTTTCTGTCGATTGAACCCAAGCCATCAATTTGGATTTCACTTCTTCAAATTGAATATCGTGAATGATTGATTCTATTCTATTCTGAAAAAGCAAACCGTAATAATCCGTCTCCCAAGAATTCTCCAAATAAGGAATGGCTTCGCAACCAATTTTTACTAATTGGTCACGCACATGTTCAAATACCGACTCATCCGGATCATCGATGAGTTGTACTAAAGCTTGAATTGACGAAGTGACATGCATACGTTGGCAAATATATTCCGTAGTTGCTTGTCGAAATTCACCAATCAAGATCTTTATCAAAGTATAAATGTTAATTTTTATGAAACCAATTCAAAAAATGCCCGTTAGAACTACACAATTACTGAATTAACTTTGCTACAGGTTGATTTTAAAGAGGCTCTTAATGGGCCTCTTTTTTTATATTTGTTAAAAGTCACACATGAAAATCACCTTATTTTTACTCGTTATTTTTCTCACAGGTATTTCCTGTCAGACTAATCCGTGCAAAATGACTGCGGAGGAATTTTCAGTAAAAGGATCTTATTTAGGGAAAGTTCATCTCTCCAAGAAGGAAGCTTGTCCTGTTTACATAACCATTGAAGGCGTTTTTAGCAAATCAACCATTGTAGATTTTCACACAATCTATCCGATCAATCTAGAAAGTGCATTCAAGAAGGATGGTATCTACATCCGATTTAACTATACCACAAGTCGAGCAATGAGTCCTGAGGGATGCGTGACGGATGGCGTTGTAAGTCTTGAAAATGTAGAAAAATCGAACGAAAAGGAAGGAACTAAATTCCAGTAAAATCGCGTACGAGATAACTTAACGCTTTCCCTACGATTAAAGAATCCGTTTCGGAAATGGGAGCTGCTTCCGTCAAATTCAAATACGCTACTTGCTTTTGCATTTTCACAAAGTGGTGTGTGAATTGACGTACTTGATCCAATGTCCAGCCACTTGGAGACAGCGCGCTACTCGGCATGTAAGCAATGGAATCCATATCGATTTCGAGTCCAACCTGCGTATCCGAATGAAAATGACGAAGAATATTAGCCTGGTCGTCTAACAAATTTCTCTGTTGAAACAGGTAAGACTCGTAAAATGAATGGAAGATCTGATCATTTTTCAAGGCATCACGAATGAACTCGTTGTTATACGCTTCATGCAATCCAAGCACAGAATAATGCAGTAATACACCTTCTTCCATGGCCGTTGAAAAAGAATTTCCACTGTGACGAACTTCCGTTGAACGCAAATCCGCATGCGCATCGAGATTCATAACTGCCAATTTTTTGTGCTTTGAAGCCCAGCGCATCAAGGCTAAGGCATTATTATGTCCACCCCCAACAAAAATTGGGATCTGATTAGCATTAACATAAGTAGCTAAAATCAGTTGTAAAAAGGAATCTAATTCAGAGACTTTATTAGTCTGTCCGGACATACTTTGTTCCAACTCGACAACTTCACCCAAAATAAAAAGTGACTCATTCGGATACTCTTCGTGAACTTGTGTATTCAAGAACGCGGCTACAAAGGCTGGGAAGGCAAATTGAGCGCCAATTCTACCGTTGTTCGCTAATGGGCCGCAACATTCACGTATGCCAATGATCACATATTTCGCTTCAGAAAGAGACTGCTTAAGTAGGTAGTCACCCATTCGTACTTCACCTGCTCGAGGAGCATAGCTTTTTTGAATAAGGGAGGAATCCCATGATTGAAAGGTAAAGTTTGAATTATGACTGTTCATTTTGGAGAATGTTTAAAACAAATGTAGGGATTGGAATCGGTTTCATGGAGTTTGCATCGACAAAAACAAGCGTCGTTTCAGCATCGTTTAATAAAACGCCGTCTTCGTTCCAAACTTCATATTGAAAATAAATTCGTGTACCCTGAAATTTGGTGATGATTGTTCTGATTTCCAATAGATCATCGTATTTGGCCGCTTGAAGATAACGGATATGGAATTCTGTAACTGGCAATAAAATTCCACTTTCCTCCAAAAGTTTATAAACAATTCCCAATTCTCGCAGCGCTTCCACACGTGCAACCTCAAAATATTGCGCGTAATTTCCATAATAACAAAAGCCCATTTTATCCGTTTCGCTGTAACGAACACGCAGTTTTGTTGAAAACCTTCTTTTTGCGATTTCTTCATTCATAGAACGAAATTAAAAATTCCACCGAATCTTTTGTAAAATGAAGGGAAGAATCGTAATTTAGCTAGGGCTTCAAGTATATTTTTAGATTAACTAAAATATATCCTTACATGTAAAATAAATTAAATAATCAAGGGGGTTTTGATTTTTTTTTTAACTTTTTTATGTAAATATTTGTCCTCTCTTTATTTCAAGACACAATACGAGAATTTTCGCTCGAATTGAAAGCAAGTGTAAATAAGATTATGTTAAAAACTATGAGTATAAGTCACGAAGCGGCATGGGATGCCTGTTTGAAAGTTATTAAAGATAATATTTCATTGCAAGCGTTTAAAACTTGGTTCGAACCAATCATTCCTACGAAATTAGAGAATAATGTATTGACGATTCAAGTGCCTTCGCATTTCTTTTACGAATGGTTGGAGCAACACTACATTGTGTTACTGAGAAAGGTTGTGAAAAAAGAACTTGGATCAGAGGGAAGTTTAGAGTACAGCATTGTCATGGAGAACAATTCGCGTACATCCAATCCATATACGGTGAAGATACCTGCGAATAATTCCAGTAATTTAAAAAATGCACCTGTTAATCTTCCAATTAACGTAAACGAGAAACAAATACGCAATCCGTTTATCATTCCCGGATTGAAAAAAGTAAACATCGAATCAAACTTAATTCCAAACTTCACATTCGAAAACTTTGTGGAGGGAGAATGTAATCGTTTGGCTCGCGCTTCGGGATACGCAGTATCGAACAAACCAGGCGGCACCGCATTCAATCCACTTTTATTATATGGTGGCGTTGGACTTGGTAAGACACACCTTGCGCATGCAATAGGTATTTCCATAAAAGATAACTTTCCGAATAAAACAGTTTTATATGTTCAATCGGAAAAGTTTGCTCATCAATTTATTGATGCCATTAAAAATCAAACAACGAATGACTTTGTACATTTCTATCAAATGATTGATGTCCTTATCATTGACGATGTACAATTCTTTGCAGGAAAAGAACGAACACAAGATGTTTTCTTTTCTATCTTCAATCACTTGCACCAAAACGGAAAACAAATTGTCTTAACATCAGACAAAGCTCCAGTGGAAATGCAGGGTATGGAGCAACGTTTATTGTCTCGATTCAAATGGGGACTTTCAGCAGATTTAGGAACTCCAGATTTAGAAACACGCATTGCCATTCTAGAAAAGAAAATGTACGGAAGTGGCATTGAATTACCACGTGAAGTAGTAGAATATTTAGCCTATTCGATTAATACGAATGTAAGAGAAATTGAAGGTGCTTTAAATACCTTACTTGCACAAGCATCATTGAATAAAAAAGCCATTACATTGGAATTGGCTAAACAAATGGTAGATAAGTTCGTAAGAAGTACTGCACGTGAAGTTTCCATTGAATACATTCAAAAAGTAGTGTGTGATTATTTCGATTTACCCATTGAAATGCTCAAATCAAAAACACGTAAACGAGAAGTTGTTCAAGCGCGTCAGATTTCCATGTATTTCTCTAAAAAAATGACAAAGTCTTCTTTAGCAAATATCGGAGCGCATTGTGGAGGAAAAGATCACGCTACTGTTTTACATGCATGTAGAACGGTTGTGAACCTATCTGAAACGGATAAACAATTCCGTCATTATTTAGAAGAATTGGAGAAAAAACTTACGATTCAATAAGAAACGTTTACTTATCAAACTCTTTTCATGACACGCATACTCATGGTATGTTTAGGTAATATCTGTAGGTCACCAATGGCTGATGGATTACTGCGTCGCAAAGTGAAAGAGGAAAAACTCGATGTATTCGTTGATTCTGCCGGGACTGCTAATTACCATATAGGTAAACAACCTGACTCACGTATGTGTCAAACAGCAAAAGTCAACCAGACAAATATCGATGATTTACGTGCACGTCAATTCGTGGTTCAGGACTTCGATTTATTTGATAAAATCTATGCAATGGACGAGGACAATAAAATGAATATCCTTCGACTTGCAAGAAATGAAAACGACATAGGAAAGGTTGAATTACTATTAAACGAACTCAATCCTGGAGAAAACACAGGAGTTCCTGATCCTTATTACGGAACCAGCTCAGATTTTCAAAAAGTATTTACATTATTAGATCATGCCACGGATGTGGTGATAAGCAAAATAAAAAATGGCACAATTAGGTAACCTCTATTTAATCCCCAATACTTTAGGCGGAGAATCAGTTTCAGACATATTGCCTGCAGACGCACAAAAAATTGCTACTAGTTTACGCTATTTTGCCGTTGAAGAAATAAAATCCGCTAGGAGATTACTTCGCAAAATGGATCGAACTTTCCCCATTGATGATTCTCAATTTTTCATCATCAACAAACACATGAAAGAATCCGAATTAATGAAAATCCTTTTGATTTTAATAAAAGGAGAAAATATCGGGATTATTTCTGAAGCTGGATGTCCGGGAGTAGCTGACCCAGGAGCAGAGTTAGTGGCACTTGCGCACACACAAAACATCAAAATTGTACCATTAGTTGGTCCTTCATCTATTCTACTTGCATTAATGGCTAGTGGTTTTTCTGGACAAGAGTTTTCCTTTCACGGTTACCTGCCAAGAGAGCGTAAAGAACGTATTAAGAAGTTGAAAGACTTTGAAATGGACACCAAACGAAGTGGAAAAACACATATTTTTATGGACACACCCTTTAGAAACATGCATGTATTAGAAGACATGTTGAATGATTTGGGGGACAGTTGTCAACTTTGCATTGCATCGAATGTAACTCTACTCACTGAACAGATCAGAACAATGAGTGTCAAGGATTGGCGAGAAAAGGCCTATGACATCGGTAAAATTCCTACTATCTTTTTAATAGGAACCGCTCAATAACATTCTAAACCACCTTCGGGTGGTTTTTTTATGCGTTATACTTTTCCATTACAGAATATAACTTCACTTTCTATATTACAAAGAACAAATTAGCGTGGTAAGGACGTTAACAGAATCACGTATTTCGATACAATGTTCAGTTAGAAAGCGTATAGGCGAACCATGAGGGGAACTTTTGGGGTAATTTCAGGTGAATGATGCTTTCTACGTGACCGCTCGTATGCAAATGAGTGATGTCCTTGCGAAAGTTTCAAGTTTTTGGGCATAAAAAAAACCTGATTCTTTCGAACCAGGGTTTTAAAATCGGCGTCTCCCGAGTATTCGGGATAACAATCCTTCTTCATTCAAGTTATTGGGCATAAAAAAACCCTGATTCTTTCGAACCAGGGTTTTAAAATCGGCGTCGACTTACTCTCCCATCCTCAAAAGGACAGTACCATCAGCGCAAGCAGGCTTAACTTCTCTGTTCGAAATGGGAA
>JAGOBK010000003.1 GCA_017983465.1 Crocinitomicaceae bacterium | reverse complement strand
ACAAAATCCTTAATATAGCGTTCCCAATTCGACATCTATGAAAATTCTGATTGTAAACGGTCCAAATTTAAATTTACTCGGTTCCCGTGAAACACAAATATATGGGAATGTTTCGTTTGCAGACTTTATAACGGAATTGAAATCGAAATCGAGTGCTGAAATCTCCTATTTTCAGTCCAATGTGGAGGGAGAACTGATCAATGTCCTGCAGGACACTGACGCCGACGGAATCATCCTAAATGCCGGTGGATACACGCACACGAGTGTCGCTTTGCGCGATTGCATTGCCGCGATTTCCACACCAGTTGTCGAAGTACACATTTCCAACATCACCGCACGTGAATCCTTCCGTCACGAATCCTTGTTGAGTCCAGTCTGCGCCGGATGCATCTTTGGATTTGGTATGAAGGGATACGAGTTGGCATTGGGGTATTTTGTGCCTCTAGAATAAAATTAACTTTTCCCCTGAACCTTTTTTCTTTATCGTTGTACCGGACAAAAAACAAAAGTCCAACAATGATGAAACAGTTCCTTTTTTCCTTTTTAGTACTCGCGGTAAGTCAAGTGAGTTACACGCAAATTAGTCCACGAAGAATCCAATTGGTGATTCTGTTTGATACTTCCAATAGCATGGATGGACTCATCGAACAGGCGAAATCGCGTATTTGGGCAATTGTCAATGAGGCCAGTGGATTAACATACCAAGGACAAACGCCAACCTTAGAAATTGCGATGTACGATTACGGAAATGCTGGATTAAGCGTTGAAAGTAATTTTATCCGTCAACAGTTGCCGTTTACAAGTGATTTAGATTTGGTTTCGGAGAAATTATTTGGTCTTCGCACAAATGGTGGCTCAGAATATTGTGGTGCCGTGATTTCGACTTCCTTGAATCAATTGAGCTGGTCTGCGGATCCTGCGGATTTAAAAATGATTTACGTCGCAGGAAACGAACCCTTTAATCAGGGTCCTGTTTCCTACAAGGATGCTTGTCGTTTGGCAGAATCGAAACACGTGTTCATCAACACGATTTATTGTGGATCGTATGAGCAAGGTGTGCGCGAAAATTGGAAAGACGGTGCAACGTGTTCGAAAGGTGATTATTTCAACATCAATTCAAACGACCGAGTGGTGAGCATTCAAACGCCGTACGATGAACAAATCAACCAATTGAACATCCAATTGAATCAAACCTACATTTCCTATGGTAGTTTAGGAAAGGAAAACCGCATGAAACAAAAACGCGAAGATGATAATGCCTTGTTGCAAGGTGTCGCTGTTTCTTCCGAGCGCGCCTTGGTGAAATCGAAATCGGTGTACTCCAATGGAAGTTGGGACATGGTAGACGCAGCGAAAATGGATTCAACGATTGTTGGAAAATTGAAGGACGAAGAATTGCCAGAGGAACTCAAGGGAAAATCCACGGAGGAAAAAGAAGCGTACATCAAACAGAAAAGTGAAGAACGTGCGAAAATCCAAAGTGAAATCGGTCAATTAGGAAAACAACGCGATGCGTTTATCCAACAAGTAAAGACTACTCAAACAGGACAAACACCAAATGCGAAGGATGATTTCGGGACGGCGATTTCAAAAAGTTTAAAGGAAAAAGCTGTTTTGAACGGATTTAATTGATTTTTCAATGCGTTTGATGCTTACATTTGTGTAAGAATCAGCTATGAAAGAACTCGAACATTACTTCCAACACATTGATCCAGTTTTTGCGGCATTTCTCGCAACAACCTTTACCTGGCTTGTCACTGCAGCCGGCGCTTCCTTGGTTTTCTTCTTTAAAAACATGCACCGTGGACTCCTCGATGGCATGTTAGGATTTACCGGTGGGGTCATGGTAGCTGCGAGTTTTTGGTCCTTGTTATTGCCCTCCATCGAACTTTCTGAACGACTGTATCCAACAATGTCGTGGATGCCTGCGGCCGTTGGATTCCTTGTCGGAGCATTGTTTTTGTTCTTTTTGGACAAAAAACTTCCGCACTTACACATCAATTTCAAAGAAGAAGAAAGTGAAGGCGTGAAAACGCAATTGCATAAAACAACCTTGCTAGTATTAGCGATTACCTTGCACAATATTCCCGAAGGACTTGCAGTCGGAGTACTTTTTGGCGCTGCAGCACATGGAATGGAAGGGGCAACAATTGCCGGAGCAATCGCACTAGCGATCGGAATTGGTATTCAGAATTTCCCAGAAGGATTTGCCGTTGCGATGCCATTAAGAAGGGCAGGAGCGAGTCGTTTTAAAAGTTTCATGTATGGACAACTGTCTGCGATCGTTGAGCCAATAGCGGGTGTTATTGGAGCTGTTGCCGTGATCTACATGGAGCCCATTTTACCTTTCGCGCTGTCGTTTGCTGCTGGAGCGATGATTTTCGTGGTGGTGGAGGAAGTGATTCCGGAAACCCAGCGGGACAAATACACAGATGTTGCCGTTCTTGGTTTCATCGGTGGATTCCTCGTGATGATGATTTTAGATGTGGCCTTGGGCTAAATCTTAATATGTCATGATTTCATTCAAGTACTTTTTGATCAACTGAACTTCCTTTTCTTCGATTTTGCCTATGCGTTTTGTCAGTCGGTCTTTCGATATGGATCGAATGTGATGCGTCAGAATTTCTGATTCGGTTGTGAGTCCATTTTGCTCCGTTGGCTGAAGTACCACATCACCTTTGTAATGTTTAATTTTCGTCGTCAGTGGACAACAAATAACGGTGTTCAAATAGGTATTTAGTAAGTTTCCACTCACAATCACGACCGGACGCATTCCAGCCTGTTCCCTTCCTTTGACCGGATTCAAATTGGCAAACCAAAGTTCTCCCTGCTTCATAGTGATTCAGGATCTTTCAGTTGCTTGTGGTATTCAGCCATTCCTTCCTCGGCGATTTGAAAAAGATTGCTATCCTCGCTCATTTCTTTATATGAACGAACATAGGCCGCTTTGTTCAATTCTTCCAAGTACAGGGTGAGTGCCTTTTCGATGAGTTTATTTTTAGGAATTCCGAATTCCTTCGATTTATCCTGCAATTGTTGCAAGAGACTTTCTGGAAGTGAGCTGGTGAATGTTGTCATTATATATTTATAAAACATAAATATAATGATTTTTTTAAAAAAAAGCCCTGACGATTCTGTCAAGGCTTTAATTCAGTGAACGATTGTTCTTTTATTGACAAATCGTTTCTTCCGTTGCTTTCAAGATTTCACGTACTTCCTCCAATGTTGGTGCTTCTGCATATGTACGAAGAACAGGTTCCGTTCCTGAGGGACGAATCATGACCCAACGTTTGTCATCGAAGAAATACTTGAAACCGTCGATGGTTTTCAAGTCGGCTACTTGGTATTTCCCGAAGGATGTGTAATTATTTGCTTTGCAATTTGCAATGATTTTTTGTTTTAAGTCCTCAGTGATATGAAGGTCGTTGCGTTCAAATTTAAATGGACCAACGATTTCATACACTTCATCAATCAACTCATCGAGTGATTTACCGGATTTCGCCATGAATTCCCAGATGATTAATCCCATCCAAATTCCATCGCGTTCTGGAATGTGTCCTTTTACGGCAATTCCTCCGGATTCTTCACCACCAAGAAGGACATCGTCCTTGATCATGATCGATGCAATTTCCTTAAATCCAATTTTTGTGGTTTGAATTTCGAGTCCGTAATGCGCGCACAATTTCTCTACGCGAGGAGTCACACTGAAAGCGATGACTACTTTTCCAGTCATTTGTTTGTATTTCACCATGTAGTGAATCAACAAGAGGATAATGTGGTGAGAATCGATGAATTCACCTTTTCCATTGTAGAGTCCAATACGATCGGCATCACCGTCTGTTGCCAATGCGCAAGAAACGTTTCCATCTGCTTTGATGAATGCTTCCAGTTCCTGAAGGTTTTTCGCAATGGGTTCTGGTGCTTGTCCACGGAAAGATGGATTGTGGTCACAATGCAACAACTGTGTTTTTGGTAAAATCAAGGGCATCACGCGTTGACCAGCGCCATACATGGCATCGTACACGAGGTTTAATCCAGAATTTGAAATCGCATTGAGGTCAAAGTTCTTTTTCACGTGATCCACGTAGCGCGTTTCGATGTCTACGATTTCTATTTTTCCAGCTTCAATCGCTGCATCAATGTTTACGGCTTTGTAATCGATGGTACATACATCTGGAATGATGTCTTCTACTTCTTGAACTTTTTCTGGTTCCAATGGTCCACCAAAGAATGCTTTCAACTTGAATCCGTTGTATGATGGTGGATTATGACTTGCTGTCAAGATGATTCCTACTTCGCATTCAAATTGAAATGCTGCCAAGGAAATCATGGGAGTAGAAACGAATCCACGTGACATGCGCACAGGAATTCCTTGTGCTACAAGTACTTTTACGGCTGTTTCCATGAATAATTCACCTGCGAAACGACAATCGTGACCAACGATGACACTTGGATTTGCATAGGTTTTCTTCAACCAAATCCCTGTTGCTTCCGTTACGCGCGCAACATTCTCAACGGTAAAGTCATCAGCAATGATTGCTCTCCATCCGTCTGTTCCAAATTTTATTTTCTGTACCAAAGTCTACTATTTTTTGGCCAAATATAGTGGATTTGGTGCTAAACGGGAGCGTTCTCAAAAGGATAATTGAGTGTTCTCCTATTTTTGGAAGTTTTGAATCGTTTTTTCGATGATTTGAACACAATCCATCAACTGTTCTTCGGTAATCACCAATGGTGGAGCAAAGCGAATGATGTTTCCGTGGGTTGGTTTTGCGAGTAATCCATTTTCTTTCAGCGCAACACAAAGGTTCCATGCGGTTTGACTATCTGGAGAATCGTTTACCACGATGGCATTCAACAATCCTTTTCCGCGAACTTTTAAAATCAATTCATTGCTTTCAATGATGCGGTTCATTTCTTTTCTGAAAAGTTCACCTAAACGTCGGGCGTTTTGAATCAACTGTTCTTCGTAAACGACTTCTAACGCTGCAACTGCAACTTTCGCTGCGATTGGATTTCCACCAAAAGTTGAACCGTGTTGTCCAGGTTTGATGACCATCATGATTTCGTCATCCGCAAGTACGGCAGAAACGGGATAAACACCGCCAGAAAGTGCTTTTCCTAAAATGAGGATATCTGGACGATTGTATGTTGCTGTTTGACGTTCACATTTGTGTTCGCAGGTACAGTTTCCACAAGTCGCCAATAAACTTCCAGTACGAGCAATTCCTGTTTGTACTTCATCAGCAATAAATAACACGCCATTTTCAAGGCACAGTCTTTTTGCTTCGGATAAATAATTTTCCGCTGGTGTGTAAACTCCTGCTTCTCCTTGAATCGGTTCTACGAGGAATCCAGCCACATTTTTTCCTTTTAGCGCTGCTTCAAGCGCAGGAATATCATCGTAGGGAATGGATACGAATCCAGCAGGGAAAGGTCCAAAATTCTGAAATGAATCTGGATCACTCGAGAAAGAAACGATGGTTGTTGTACGTCCGTGGAAATTCCCATCACACACAACAATTACCGCCTGATTTTCTTCAATTCCTTTTTTCTCGTATGCCCATTTGCGGCATAATTTAATCGCTGTTTCGACTGCTTCAGCACCTGTGTTCATTGGTAATACCTTATCGAATCCAAAGGTTTCCGTCACAAACTTTTCGTAATGTCCAAGTGTGTCGTTGTAAAAAGCACGCGAAGTCAAGGCCAAGGTTTGCGCTTGGTCAATCAATGCTTTGGTGATTTTCGGATGACAATGTCCTTGGTTCACAGCAGAGTAAGCAGAAAGGAAATCAAAATATTTTTTTCCGTCCACATCCCAAACAAAAACACCTTCACCTTTTGCTAATACAACAGGTAGTGGATGGTAGTTATGTGCTCCGTATTGGTCTTCTAATGCGATGTGTTGGTTTGCTTGACTCATAATTGCGAATAAACGTTGATGATTTGTAGACAAAGATAGGAATTAGAAATGTGAATTTAAATTAACAAGGATAATAAGACTCCAGTGCTATTATGAATTATCTTTGCTCCGTGAATATGATTCGTCGCTTCTGTTTGTTTTTCTGTGCATTGGGTGTTTTCCTCAATGTTACTTTAGGCAATATCGTTTTCGGAGCTGTCACAAATGCATCCTCATCTCCTTCAGGAAGTAAGCAAATCGCCCTACGCAAAGTTGCGGGTGAGGTGAATTTCAATGCCTTTGAATTTGAGGAAGATGTCGAATTAGACGAAGATGGGGGAGACTTTGATCAAGACCTAGACTTGCTTCTTTTAAGTTGTGAAAGTCCAATACTCACATTCAACACTTTAACGAGTTCAAAATATTCCTATTTCACTCATCACCACCGATGGGAGAAGCTACCACTTTTTATACAATTTCAGAATTTCAGAATATAGTATTTGTTACGCATTGATCCTAAAATCAATTGTTTAACAAATAATTATTTGAATGAAAAACACCTTTCAACTTGAAAAAGTTGTAGAAAAGTTAAGCCATTATCTCCCATCTCAGTCACCACTGAAAGATTTTATTCACCACAATACGCTTCATGCCTTTCAGCATGATTCGTTCCATGAGGGATTGAAAAAATCAAGTGAACTGTTTGGTTATAAAACGTATTTGCAATTGAGTGAATACCGTCAATTATTCCAGGAAGGTAAAATCAACAAACTACTTCTTAACCGTTTTATACCTTCGGAGGATAAATCGTATTGGACATCTTGTTTACTGGACAAAGAGTACAGCGAACAAACCAATCCACGCATAGGGGAGTTACGTGTGCAATGGAAGTCACAGTATAAAATTGATTTAGATAACTATACGCATTCTTCTCTTTTTAGAATTACAAGCAGCTACTTAGATCAAGGGATTTCCATTTGGAATTTCCCAGTCAAAGATTTGGGATTTCTAGCTGCAATGAGACATCTAGAGTCCAATGGTACGGTGAGCTTTTTCAAAAAGCGTCGTGCCAAAGAACTGTTAAAGAATACAACGTTGCACATGGAAGATTGCCTCGCTATTTTAGTCGGCAAGGAAGAACTTTATGAGCGTTATTTATTCGATCAACAATTTGCTCATCCCGGTTACTCGGGTATGGTTTCTGTCCTGTCGGCGGATGCACATGCTTTAATCGATGAACGACAAATAGACTTTGTCGATTGGATGATTTTCGAATGTTTATTGGAAATAGATGCCCTCGATGCACAGTTTGGCGAGATTTGGATGCCAATTGGTCAACATGCAAGTTCCATTCGCGATTTGTTTGCTCCGATTGAAGGAACAGAGTTAGATGAAGTCAAACGCATTTGGCAAGAAGCCTATGAGTGGACCTATTACAACGAAGTGCTCAATGGATTAAAAGAAAAGTCTATTGTGGAGGAAAAAAATCCCGAGTTACAAGGCATATTCTGCATTGATGACCGAGAATGCTCCATTCGCCGTTACATCGAAGAAGGACATCCAGGTGTTCAGACTTTCGGTACAGCTGGATTCTTTGGTGTGGAATTTTATTTCCAACCGTACGGATCTAAGTTTAGAACCAAGGTTTGTCCGGCGCCTGTTACGCCGAAGTTCTTAATTAAAGAACAAGCGAACGAAGCGAAATCCGATAAAGAATATCACTTTGATACAAGGTCATACGGACTGGTCTTTGGTTGGATTCTTACCCACACGATGGGATTCTGGTCTGCGTTGAAATTGGCTTTAGCCATTTTTAAACCATCCATGAATACGGTAGCTGTTTCCTCTGGTGGACACATGCGTGCAGATTCGACTCTGATCATTGAAAATACAGATGGAGAGTTAACGGAAGACGGATTGAGCATTGGATTTTCAGTGGACGAAATGACAAATCGCATTCATGCCTTGCTCATGAGCATTGGCTTAAATCAAGATTTTGCACCACTTATTTATGTGGTAGGACACGGTTCGAGCAGTTCGAACAATACACACTACGCTGGATACGACTGCGGTGCGTGTTCGGGACGTCCGGGATCGGTGAATGCCCGCGTTATTTGTCACATTGGAAATCATCCAATTGTTCGACAAAAGCTCAAAGAACGTGGAATTGAAGTTCCAGAAAGCACACAATTTGTTCCGGTGTTACACGATACCAGTCGCGATGAGTTCACCTACTACGATCTTGCCGTTTTGTCAAAACGAAATCTAGAGAGACATCAAGTGAACACCCGTTTATTTGATCAGGCTTTGGATTTCAATGCAACGGAAAGATCGAGAAGATTTGTGGTGATGAATTCTAGAAAAGCAGTGAAAAAGGTTCATGAAAACGTGAAATTGCGTTCCGTGTCGCTATTTGAACCACGACCTGAATTGAATCATGCGACAAATTCCTTGTGCATTGTGGGTAGACGTTCCTTCTCAAGAGGATTGTTTCTAGATCGCCGCTCCTTTTTAAATTCCTTTGATTATGAAGTTGATCCAGATGGAAATTACTTGTTGGGAATTCTCAATGCGGTAGCGCCCGTTTGTGGGGGAATCAACTTAGAGTATTATTTCTCACGGGTGGACAATCAAAAGTTGGGAGCAGGTACAAAGTTGCCACATAATGTGATGGGACTTATTGGCGTTGCGAATGGAATCGATGGAGATTTGCGCACAGGATTACCAAGTCAGATGATCGAGGTTCATAGTCCGATGAGGTTGTTAGTCATTGTGGAACATTTTCCTGAAGTCGTTTTGAAAACCATTCAAACGAATCCGGCCACCTACGAATGGTTCTTGAATAGTTGGGTGAATTTGGTGGCATTCCATCCGGAGGAAAAACAGTTTTATCAATTCGCTAACGGAGTTTTTGTCCGCTACGATTTCCCGCAGGAACAACTGATGCACATCGATGATGCCATGAAGTTTGTGACGAATGAATCCGAGAATTTACCTGTTGTTGAATTAACACATTAAGAAACGATGGAACTTACTTTTAAATTCTTCATTCATTTTTTCATTCTTCTTCCATTTGTAAGCTTTTTGTTGAGCTTATTTATTCCAAAAAAGAAGGAGAATGCACTATCCGTATTGGCGTACACGTCCGTTGGATTGCAACTCTTGGTCAGTATTTTCTTTACCTATCAGTGGGCAAGTCATGGTTTTCATGAAATAAACTTGAAAGAATTCTCGGTTTATCAAAATGGAAATTATGACTTCTATCTAGATTTTTATTTTGACAAGTTAACCATGGTTTACCTGTTATTGGGATCTTCATTGACGTTTTTAATCACGATTTATTCTAGGTATTACTTGCACAGGGAAGAAGGATACAAGCGATTCTTTAATACGATTTTGTTCTTTTTCCTTGGATTTATCATCATCATTTTCGCGGGGAACTTGGAAACCATGTTCATCGGATGGGAAGTGTTGGGGATTTCTTCTTTCTTGCTCATCGCCTTTTACCGCGATCGTTATTTACCGGTGAAAAATGCCCTTAAGGTATTTTCGGTGTATCGAATTGGAGATGTTGGAATCATTTTGGCGATGTGGTTGTCGCACCATCTGTGGCATGAAAATATTTCCTTTGCGAAATTGCACAATGCCGAACTAGTTCACGCTCACATTATGCAGAATTCCTTGGTTGGATTAGCAATCGCGTTTATGTTTTACATTTCCGCTGCGGCGAAATCTGCACAATTGCCATTTTCATCTTGGTTGCCAAGAGCGATGGAAGGACCAACGCCATCCAGTGCCATTTTCTATGGTTCCTTGTCCGTGCATATCGGTGCTTTTTTGATGTTGAGAACCATTCATTTTTGGGAAAATCAAATCATTTTCAAGGTTTTCTTAATCTTTTCTGGACTCTTAACTGCAATCATTGCCACCTTTATTAGCCGTGTTCAAAGTTCGATTAAGTCTCAAATTGCCTATGCTTCTATTGCGCAAATCGGTCTGATTTTTATGGAGATTGCATTAGGTTGGGAAGTGTTTGCACTGGTTCACATTACGGGAAATGCGTTTTTACGCACGTATCAGTTGTTGATTTCTCCTTCGGTTGTGAGTTACAAGATTCGCGAGCAGTTTTACCACTTCAAACGCAAACCAGCAACTTTGGAAGATTCTTGGCCGAAACGCTTTGAATATGCGTTTTACATCTTGAATTTGAAGGAGTGGAATCTAGACAATTTGATGTACACCATTCTATGGAATCCATTGAAGAAAATTGGACGAAACTGGCAGCTATTAAATTTTAAGTATGTCTTCTATTTTATTGGTTTTGTCATACTTTCTGGATTAATCGCGATTCAATTCCGAGATCAAATGCCCGCACTTCTTCGTCATCAGTTGCCTTTTTTCTTCGCCTTTTCTGGATTTTTAATTGTAGTGAAAGCCTTTACGGAAAAAGACAGTGTGCGAAAAAGTTTGACCTTGATCATGTTGAACCATGTGGCGATTGCCATTGCGATTTCCTTCAATGAGCATTACGATTTCATGCATACTTTCTGGTATTTAAGTGGAATTGTTGTCAGTTGGTTCGTTGGATTATTGGTCATCAACTACTTGCGAAACCGAGAGGAGTGGATCAGTTTAGATCAATTTTATGGTCACGTATATGAGCATCCAAAGATCGCCATCATATTCTTTATTTGTTGCCTCGGATTGGCTGGATTCCCAATTACACCATCTTTTGTTGGGGAGGATTTAATCTTTTCACACATTCATGAAGATCAAATCGGTTTAGCATTTTTTACCGCATTAAGTCTTGTGATTAATGGACTCGCAACCGTTCGAATATACGCCCGCGTGTTTCTAGGTCCACACATTAAAACATATCACGAAGTAGCAAAACGCTCTTCTTAACACATTTTATAAAATTATAACTATGAATCAAAAATCATTTATCCCAAAAGACGGATGGCAAGGTTTGAAAGAGAATTTCTCTGCCGATGCGCTTTCCGGTTTCCTCGTTTTTTTACTTGCGCTTCCCTTAAGCTTGGGAATTGCCAAAGCAAGTGAATTCCCACCCATTTACGGTTTGCTAACAGCGATGATTGGTGGAATTATCGTTAGTTTTATCGCTGGTTCACCACTGACAATTAAAGGTCCAGCGGCTGGACTCATTGTCATCGTTGCAGGTTCCGTTCATGAATTAGGACATGGTAACGCAGAGTTGGGATGGCACTTGGCACTCGGTGCGGTCGTAATTGCTGGAATCGTTCAAGTACTTTTTGGTGTATTGAAATTTGGAAAATTCAGTGATATTTTCCCGCTTTCAGCAGTCCACGGAATGTTAGCAGCCATAGGAATCATCATTATGAGTAAGCAAATTCATATTCTGGCAGGAGTAACGCCACTGAATTTAGACGGCAAAGCGATGGTGGAACCAATGGATTTATTAATCTTACTCAAAACTACCATTCCTAATTTCTTTGAGCATACACAAGTTGCGGTGATTGGGTTAACATCACTTGCTATTGTTTTCGGTTGGCCAATGTTGAAAGTGAATTTTTTGAAAAGAATTCCAGCACCATTAGTAGTTTTAGTAGTTTCCATTTTGATGGCCATGGCATTCGGAATGGAGAACACAGGAAACTTCAAGCCCTTATTGACCTTCGATAAAGGATTTTTTGATATCCTTGGTGTCAATGTTAGTTTTGACGGCTTCCAACATATGGGGACTTTTATCAAGTATGTCATCATGTTTGCCCTTGTAGGTTCCTTGGAAGCGCTATTAACAGTCAAAGCCATCGATATGATGGATCCGTATAAGCGAAAGTCAAATTACAACAAGGATCTGATGGCTGTTGGATTCGGAAATATTCTTGCGGGAATTTTTGGTGGATTACCCATGATTTCCGAAGTTGCTCGGTCATCAGCGAATGTAACTGGTGGCGGACGAACTCGATGGGCGAATTTCTTCCACGGTATTTTCATTTTTGTCTTTTTGATTTTTGCGGTGTCCTTCAGTAATTTGATTCCAATGACGGCTTTAGCAGCCATGTTAATCGGAGTAGGATGGAAATTGGCTCATCCGAAAGAATTTGGGCACATGTTTAAAATCGGTGCCGATCAATTGGTGGTTTTCTTGGTGACCATTATCGTAACTTTGATGAGCGATTTATTAATTGGAATAGGCTTGGGGATTTTTACCGAAATAATCCTACATTTATTTCGTGGTGTTGGATTCATAAATCTATTTAAAGTAAGGTATAAAGTGGTTGAAAATGTTATTCATGTTGAAGGAGCAATTGTGTTTACAAATTATTTGAAAATTCAAACAGAACTTCAATCGTTTGATTTATCCGAACAAATACATTTAGACGTGACAAAGTGCCATTTTATCGATCATAATGCTATTGAGTCCATTCAACAGTTACAAGCAGAATTTAAAGTCAATGATGGGATGTTAGATGTAATCGGCCTGCAACATTTTAAAAATGTTCATGGATCAGTACATTATTCCGCCACACGTAAAAAGAAATGAGAAAAATTGGAATGACCCTCGCGATTTTGATTGGAATCAATTACCCAACCAAGATTATTGCCCAAAAAGTAATTAGTCCGCAATCACACGGATGGGGCGTATATGTCGGTACACACAAACTAACGGATAAATTCAGTTTGATGACTGAATACCAATTGCGTCGAGCTGATGGATTCAAGTCATGGCAGCAATCCTTATTGCGTTTCGGATTGGAATACAACGTGAATCCGAATGTTTCGGTGATGGCAGGATTTGCATGGGTAAAAACCTATCCATACGGAGAACAGCCTATTCTTCACGAATTTGATGAAAACCGCATCTTCGAACAAGTAAACTTGAAAAGTAAAATTGGAAATGTGGAAGTTCAACACCGCTACCGTTTGGAACAACGATTCATGGAGCAATATGCAAAAGATGCATCGAATTATATCGTTCAAGTGGACCCCGTTTTTCGTCAACGCTTGCGCTACAGAGCCATGGCGGTAATTCCTTTGTCGCGAAAAGAACTGACTGATCATACTTTGTTTATGAATGTGAATGATGAGGTTTTTTTAGGATTCGGATCAGGAATTGGAAAAAACATCATGGACCAAAATCGTTTCATTGCGGCGTTGGGATGGCGTTTCGACAAGAATTTCAATGTTCAGGTGGGTTATCTGAATCAATTTGTTGTAAAAACGGATGGATTAAAAATGGAACGAAATCATACCTTGTGGATTTCCACTACCTACAATTTGGATTTCACTAAAAAATAAATCGATCACTCTTCAAGCAAATTTCAGCCGGTACGATCAACGTATCGGCTGAACTTTTTTAGTATCTTTCCTTTTTTATTCTACACATGGAAAGAAGAGATTTTGTAAAGGCTTCGACCTTAGCGGGAATTGGTACATTGGTGCTGCCAAATTCCTTGTTTGCTGGTCAATTACCAACGGATCGAAAGGTTCGATTAGGTTTCATCGCTGTTGGTTATCGTGGACAATCCCATTTGGAAGAAATGATGAAAAGAGACGATGTGGAAATCATCGCGCTCGCTGATCCAGAACCAAGAATGATGAAGGATGCATTGAGTTTAGTGCTCCGAGCTGGAAGAAAAGAACCGGCAGTTTATGGCGATGGGGATGAAGACTACAAAAACCTACTTCAACGTGATGACATTGATGCTGTTTTCGTTTCTTCTCCTTGGGAATGGCACCTGAAACATGGGATAGATGCCATGAAAGCAGGAAAAATTGTTGGAATGGAAGTTTGTGGCGCCATGAAATTAAGCGATTGTTGGGAGTTTGTGAAAACTTACGAAGAAACAAAAACACCGATCATGATGCTGGAAAATGTCTGCTACCGTCGAGATGTTATGGCCGTTTTGAACATGGTGAAGCAAGGACTTTTTGGTGAGTTGGTTCACGGACAAGGTGGATACGAACACGATTTGCGCGGAGTATTGTTCAACGATGGTCAGTCAGCATACAATTCCGGTGTTGATTTCGGTGAAAAAGGATTCAGTGAAGCCAAATGGCGAACGAATCATTATGTGAATCGAAACGGAGAATTGTATCCAACCCATGGACTTGGTCCAATTGCCACCATGTTTGATTTAAACCGTGGAAATCGCATGCTGCGTTTAACGTCGATGGCGAGTAAAGCACGGGGATTGAAAAAATACATCGAGGAACATCCAAAAGGTGGAAAAGATCATCCAAATGCAAAGATTGATTTTAAACTTGGCGATGTTGTGACCACACAAATTCAATGTGCAAACGGAGAAACGATTCTCTTAACGCACGACACGAGTTTACAGCGTCCCTACAATTTAGGATTCCGTGTACAAGGTACAGAAGGAATCTGGCAAGATTTCGGTTGGGGTGACGCCGAACAAGGACTCATTTATTTTGAGAAGCAAATGAGCCATTCACATAAATGGGATAATACAAAAACGTGGTTAGAACAACACGACCATCCACTTTGGAAACGCTTTGCAAAAGAGGCAGAGAACTCCGGGCATGGTGGAATGGACTTCTTCGTTGACAATGCCTTTATTGAATGCATCAAACAAAACAAAGAATTCCCTTTAGATGTCTATGACTTGGCGGCTTGGTACTCGATTACCCCGTTGAGCGAAAAGTCCATCAAAGAAAATGGACAACCACAAGATATTCCAGATTTCACGAAAGGAGCATGGAAAACACGTAAACCTATTTTTGGACTGACGGATGAATTCTAGTCCAAGTTTGGTCATATTAGCTGGTGGATTAGGATCTCGATATAAGAGTTCCAAGCAAATCGATGTATTCGGAGAGCAGCACGCTTTTCTGCTTGAATTTGCAATCTATGATGCCGTAGAAGCTGGATTTGGAAGCATTGTACTCATTCTCAATAAGCATGTTTACGCGGACATGAAATCCAAATTGTCACATTGGGAGTCACGCATAACGTTGCATTTTGTTTTGCAGGAATTGACTTCAGAACAACTGCAATTGGTTCATCCCAATCGCAACAAGCCATGGGGAACTGCACATGCGTTACTCTGCGCACAATCCTATGTAAAAGGTCCATTTGTGGTCATGAATGCGGATGACTATTACGGTAAAACGGTAATGAAACGAGCGGTGTCATTTTTTCAAAATGAACAACAAGATCACGGATTGATGTCATACGCCTTGTCGGATACCTTAAGTGATTATGGTGGTGTTTCAAGGGGGTTGTGCTCGTGCGATTCACAAGGATTTTTAGAAAACATCTTCGAATGTCATGATATTTCCAGAACTGATACTGGACTCGAAAGTCAAGCGGATATTGATTTGTCTGAATCTGACCGAGTTTCCATGAATTTATGGTTTTTTCAAGTACATATTTTTGAGTTTTTAGGAACTTATTTCCAAGGTTTTTTTACTGCCAATCACAGTGAATTAAGTACCGAGTGTTATCTACCTTCGATGGTTCAGTCAGGTATTCAACAACATACCTTGAGGGTAAAGTTATTATCCAGTCAGGAAAAGTGGGTTGGACTTACCTTTCCGGAGGATAAAAATTCAGTGATGCAGTACTTAAGTGAATTAACGGAACGCAATGCTTATCCAAAATCCTTCTCATTATGAATCGGCAATTGGAACGATCGGTAGCGAACGACTTTTTAAAGTCCCTAGAGACAAAAGTCCAGCGGATCAGTCTATTGAAGGGTGGTCTCATCCATAAAACATTTTTAGTGGAGGCAATGAACAATGCGTTTTATGTTCTTCAAGGAGTGAACACTCATGTGTTCAGCAATCCAAACTTGGTGGTGATGAACCAACTGCGTATTGCACAGTTTTTAGAAAAAAAGGGCTATCCAAAATCGTGTTTAACGCTTATAAAAAATGCCGATCAAAATTATTTACTTCAAGACAATAAAGGACAAACTTGGCGCATGTTTTATGCCATTCATCCAAGTAAAAGTTTAGATGTCCTCACGAAGCATGTACAGGCGTTTGAGGCAGCGAAGGCGCTGAGTGAATTTCACTCCTACTTGTTGGACTTCCCAAAAAATCAAATCCAAGAAAGCATTCCGGGGTTTCTAGATTTCAATAAGAGAAGGAAAGATTATCAACATTCTTTAAAAGTCGCGATTCCATACCGTCGAACTCAAGCTAGTTATTTGATCAAGAAAATGGTGGAGCATGAGGAGGTCTTGACACGATACCTTGCATTATTACCGAAGATTCCGAAGCGAATCATACATGCAGATCCCAAATTGAGTAATTTTTTATTTGATTCAAATGGGGTGGAGGTGCGCGCACTTATTGACTGGGACACCATCATGGTGGGAAGTATTTTATATGATTTTGGGGATATGGTTCGTTCTTTTTGTCAAGT
Source organism: Crocinitomicaceae bacterium (assembly GCA_017983465.1). Taxonomy (GTDB): domain Bacteria; phylum Bacteroidota; class Bacteroidia; order Flavobacteriales_D; family Crocinitomicaceae; genus UBA952. The sequence goes on along the minus strand of JAGOBK010000003.1, from coordinate 343,779 downwards.
TGGAACAGAGGATACTCAGCAGAAAAATGCATTTAATCCACTCATATTAAAGGAATTAATTAATGGATATGTTCAAGGTCCAATGAATGATCATCTTACCGATTTAGAACGGGAACATTTTCTTTTGGGAGCAAAGGCAGTGATTTACATTCAGGGCCTTCGTTTTCTAAGTGATTACTTAATCGGAGATCAATATTATTGGGTGGAGGACGAAAATCACAACTTGCGCAGAGCAAGGAATCAGTTTCAATTATTAGATGAAATCAGTCAGTTAGATTAGGCTTACCATTGAAAAGCAAGCTCACTCATCCATTTTCCTTGAACGCGAAGTGTTTGTTCAATGATGTCACGGACACATGTTTTTCCGCCATCAAAAGGACTTTGGTAATGAACAATACTTTTCACGTCACTGACCGCATCTTGTGGACAAGCAGAAAGTCCAGCAACCTTTAACACAGGAATATCTGGAATGTCATCACCCATGTAAGCGATTTCTTGGTTTGTCAAATTAAATTCTGCTTTAATTTCCTCGTAACAAATCATTTTGCTGTGCGCACTGAGGTATACACGATTCATACCGAGTCCGAGCAGTCGGTCGCGAACTTCTGTCGAATTCCCACCGGTAATCGCAAAGATTTTATAGCCCATTTTTGCAGCGTACTGCACCGCATATCCATCCTTGGAGTTCAATGTCCGAACAATTTCATCTTTCAGCAAGTATACCTTTCCATCTGTAAAAACTCCATCAACATCGAAAATAAAGGTGCTGATGTGATTCAGCGCATGTTTGTAACTATTCATGGTTATAGGTCTTTTGAATACTGTTTGTTAGGACTCGATACAGATTTAATTCCTCTTTTTTTAACAGAGATTCATGCGTCAGAATGGTACTTTGATCATTTCTTCTTGCTGGACCCGTTTGCGCATCATAGGCAGAAAAATCATCAAGTTTGGCAACCGTTTCTTCGATCAATGGTTTTAACATGTCCCAGTTTAAGCGGTTTTCCTGTAATTGAACTTGTGCTTTATGAAAGAGGTGATTGACAAAATTATTCACGAAAACTGCTGCCAAGTGGTATTTTTGTCTGTCTACGGAATTACAATACTCGTATTGGAAACCAATTTTTTTGCATAGCGATTCCAATTTGCTTTGCAATGCTTCGTTCTTTGATTCAAGTAGAATTGGAACTTCGTCTACGGTCAAGTGGCGGTTTTCGGTGAATGTTTGAAGCGGATAAAAAACACCCCAATGATCATGGTTAACATCTGCTAAGTTTACCGCACCTGCTGTATAGACTACAAACGATTCTGTTTTTAAGGTTGAGTTCAGCGCTTTTACGGAAGCATCATTTGTGGCAATAATGATCAAATCAGCTTTTAGCTGACTTGGATCTTCCATAAACGGACAATTCAAACGTTCAGCAAGGGAATTCCCACTCTCGTGATTTCTACTCGAAATTCCAGAGATGTCAATTCCTTTGAAGCGAAAGATAAGTGCAAGTTCGGTGGCAACTTTTCCAGAGCCAATGAACGCAACCCGCATCTTTCTTTCGTTTGCCATTATTTACCGTGACACTGCTTAAATTTCTTACCGCTACCACATGGACACGCATCATTTCGATTCACTTTCGGTTCAGCGATAATCGGTTGACGTTTTTCCGGTTGAGGCATAGAGTTCGCAATCGCTTGATCGTATCCTTGTCTACCTTCGAAAGATGGAGTAGGTGTAGATGAAACCGATTGATTGGTTTGAGCTTGTTGGTAGTTGTTTTGACGTGCTTCTTGGTTTGTTCCTTGAACTGATTGTTCTACGGGAACATCCAATTTCATTAACAACTCGACAGCTTCCTCGTTTAAGCGATTCAACATGGAGCGGAATAATTCATATGATTCCAGTTTGTACACAACAAGTGGATCTTTTTGCTCGTAAGAAGCATTTCGTACAGCTGAGCGCAATTCATCCATCTCACGTAAATGTTCTTTCCATTCATCGTCGATTTTGGATAAAATGACATTTTTCTCGAAAGCTTTTGAAATGTTTTTCCCTTCAGATTTGTAGGCTTCCTCGATATTCACAATCAGTTGCAACTCACGACGTCCGTCGGTTAACGGGAAGACCATGTCCTTGTATTTATCAGATAGGTTTTCGTGAACATGTTGAATTTGTGGCAAGGCTCTTTGAGCAATTTTATCACATTTACGCTCGTATGACTCCTTCATGGATGCATAAATCTTATCCGTCAAATCCTCTTTGCTAATTTTCTCGAATTCATCGGCTGAAATCGGTGATTCAATTCCAATGATGCGCAATAATTCTAATTCAAAGTCATGGAAACTGGATGCACTGTGTTGCTTCACAGTTGTTTCACATAACTCAAAGAACATGTTATCGATGTCAATATCCAAGCGATCGCCAAACAAAGCATTCTTACGTTTCTTGTAAATGGCTTTACGTTGTGCGTTCATCACATCATCGTATTCCAATAAGTTTTTACGTACACCAAAGTTGTTTTCTTCTACTTTTTTCTGTGCGCGTTCAATCGACTTAGAAACCATTCCTGCAGAAATCACTTCTCCTTCTTTCAGTCCCATTCGATCCATGAGTTTTGCAATACGTTCCGAACCGAACTTACGCATTAAGTCATCTTCCAAAGAGACAAAGAAACGAGATGAACCTGGATCTCCTTGACGTCCGGCACGACCTCTTAACTGACGGTCAACACGACGCGAATCGTGACGCTCAGTACCAATAATCGCTAGTCCACCAGCTTCTTTCACGCCTTCACCTAATTTGATGTCGGTTCCACGTCCAGCCATGTTCGTTGCAATTGTTACAGCACCGGCTAATCCAGCATTGGCAACAATTTCCGCCTCTTTTTGGTGGTATTTCGCATTCAATACTTGGTGCGGAATCTTTTTCATTTGGAGCATTCTGGAAACTAATTCAGAAATCTCTACCGTCGTAGTTCCGACAAGAACTGGGCGTCCAGCAGCCACTAATTCCTCCACTTCCAAAATCACCGCATTGTATTTCTCACGTGCGGATTTGTAAACGAAATCGTCTTGATCTTTACGCGACACGGCTCTGTTCGTTGGAACGATGACAACATCTAGTTTGTAGATATCCCAGAATTCTTTCGCTTCCGTTTCCGCCGTTCCGGTCATACCAGCAAGTTTGTGGTACATACGGAAGTAATTTTGCAAAGTCACTGTAGCGTAGGTTTGCGTTGCAGCTTCTACCTCTACGTTTTCTTTTGCTTCAATCGCTTGATGTAATCCATCTGAGTAACGGCGTCCTTCAAGGATACGTCCAGTAGACTCATCAACGATTTTCACCTTACCATCAAGGATCACATATTCCACTTCTTTTTCAAAAAGTGTGTATGCTTTCAATAATTGGTTGATGGAGTGAATACGTTCTGATTTAATCGAATATTCACGTACCAATCCGTCCTTTTGTTCGAGGTATGTTTCTTTTTCTAGGTTTTGTTTCTGAAGTTTAGCGATTTCATCACCGATATCAGGCATCACAAAGAAATTACGGTCATCTTTTCCAGAAACCAAATCGATTCCTTTGTCCGTTAATTCAATGGTATTGTTTTTCTCATCGATCACGAAGAATAATTCCGCATCGATTTTCTTCATGTTTTTACCTTGCTCCGCCATGTAGAAGTTCTCCGTTTTTTGAAGGTGAACTTTGATTCCTGGCTCGGACAGGAATTTGATAAGTGTGCGGTTTTTCGGTAATCCACGGTGCGCTCTGAGTAAAGCAATTCCACCGTCTTCCAACATGCGTTTTGCTTCGTTTTTGTCCTCGGGAGCTTCGTTGATCACTGTCAACAATTTTTTCGCATCAGCTAAACATTGTTGAACATATTGTTTTTGAGCATCCACTACGCGTTCGATGCGTGGTTTCAATTCATGGAATTCATGTTCGTCTCCTTTTGGCGTTGGGCCAGAGATGATTAATGGTGTACGAGCGTCGTCAATCAATACGGAATCGACCTCATCGACAATCGCAAAATGATGCTTGCGTTGAACAAGATCATCTACGTGTCCAGCCATGTTGTCACGCAAGTAATCGAATCCAAATTCATTGTTTGTTCCAAAGGTAATATCGGCAAGGTAAGCTTGTCTTCTTTCTTTGGAGTTTGGACGGTGTTTATCAATACAATCCACGCTTAATCCGTGGAATTGGTACAATGGACCCATCCATTCGGAGTCACGTTTTGCCAAGTAATCATTGACAGTTACAATGTGTACTCCTTTTCCAGCAAGTGCATTCAAGTAAACAGGAAGTGTTGCTACCAACGTTTTACCTTCTCCTGTTTGCATCTCAGAAATATTTCCTTTGTGCAATACGGCTCCACCCATCAACTGAACATCGTAATGCACCATGTTCCATTTGATGTGTCCACCAGCGGCAGTCCATTCGTTATGCCAAATGGCTCTATCACCTTCAATAGTGATTCCATCTTTTTTCTTCGCTAAGTCACGATCGAATTCTTCAGCAGTTACGACTAATTGTCCGTTTGTTGACCAGCGATAGGCTGTTTCTTTGACAACGGCAAATGCTTCTGGGAGGATTTTAATCAGTGTTTCTTCGATTTGTGCATCGACTTCTTTTTCTAATTTATCGATTCGATCGAATAAATCTTCTTTTTCGTTGATACTTGTCTCAAGACTTTCTGCTTTGGTGCGCAAATCTGCCAATTGATGTTCAAGGCGTTCTTTTTCCTCGCGAATGAGGTGTTGAAATTCACGCGATTTTTGACGTAATTGCTCGTCTGATAAAGTTTTTATGTGTTCATGAGCAGCATTTGCTAACTCTACGTAAGGCCAGTATAATTTCTTGTCTTTCGCGTTCTTATCTCCAAAAATGGATTTTAAGATATCTCCAATCATTGTTTTTCTCTTTAATGCAAGCACCAAAGTTAATCAATTCTACTTAATCTTAAGGACATTCAGTCGCTTGAATTGCAACTATTCACAAGAAAATATTTCCATGCGGTTTCCATTGGTTTCAACCATTAAAATCAACATTGCTTCGAGCATCGCTAATTAGCAATAATGCTTATCTTTGCGCCATGTATGAAATGATATTAATTTTAGATTTTGGATCTCAATATACGCAGCTCATTGCGCGTAGAATCCGTGAGTTAAATGTTTATTGTGAAATCCATCCGTGGAATAAAATCCCGGAAATTGGTTCAAATGTGAAAGGAGTGATTCTTTCTGGAAGTCCTTTTTCTGTTCGAGATGAAGCTTCACCGCGTCCAAATCTAGATGCAATTAAGGGTAAAATGCCGCTTTTAGGTGTGTGTTTTGGTGCACAGTATTTGTCACATCATTTTGGTGGAGAAGTATTGCCTTCAAGTATCCGTGAATATGGACGTGCTCATTTATCCTACGTGGATGAAAGTCATGTCTTAACGAAAGGAATGACCAACGGTTCACAAGTTTGGATGTCACATGGAGATACCATCAAAAAAATTCCAAGTAACTACAAAATCATTGCTAGTACATCTGATGTCGAGATTGCTGGATACCATATCGAAGGTGAAGAAACCTACGGAATACAATTTCATCCGGAAGTGTATCACTCTACGGAAGGAAAGATTCTTTTGCAAAATTACATCGTGGACATTTGTCATTGCGCATGTGATTGGACACCAGACTCATTTGTGGAGGAGACAACTTCGCGTTTACGTGAGCAATTGGGAGACGATAAAGTCATCCTTGGACTTTCAGGCGGTGTAGATTCATCGGTAGCGGCTGTCCTTTTGCACAAAGCAATTGGCGAAAATCTACATTGTATTTTCGTTGATAATGGACTTCTTCGCAAAAACGAATACCAATCTGTACTTGAATCGTACAAAGGAATGGGATTGAACGTGAAAGGTGTTGATGCATCTGAATTGTTCTACGCAGCATTGAAAGGATTGACTGATCCAGAATTAAAGCGCAAAGCCATTGGTAAAGTATTCATCGATGTATTCGACGAAGAATCAAAGAAAGTAGAAGGGGCGAAATGGCTCGGACAAGGAACTATTTATCCAGATGTTATTGAGTCAGTTTCTGCGACAGGTGGACCGTCACAAACGATTAAATCTCACCACAATGTGGGTGGATTACCAGATTACATGAAACTTCAAGTGGTTGAGCCATTGCGTTTGTTATTTAAAGATGAAGTGAGACGAATTGGACGTTCACTTGAAATCGATGAGCGCATTCTTGGTCGTCATCCATTCCCAGGTCCAGGACTTGGAATCCGCATTTTAGGAGAAGTAAGCGCTGAAAAAGTGCGCATCTTGCAAGATGTCGATGCGATTTTTATCGATGGATTGAAAGAAGACGGATTATACGATGATGTTTGGCAAGCAGGAGCGATCTTCTTACCGATTCAATCCGTAGGGGTGATGGGAGATGAACGTACTTACGAAAATGCTGTAGCATTGAGAGCAGTGACTTCTACCGATGGTATGACTGCCGATTGGTGTCATTTACCGTATGAGTTCTTAGCGAAAATATCGAATAGAATCATCAATCAGGTTAAAGGAATTAACCGTGTTACTTACGACATCAGTTCCAAGCCACCTGCAACTATTGAATGGGAATAAGCTTCGTTTCATGAAAAAATCCTTATTGTTCTTTTTGTTACTAAGTACCTTGTTAGTCCATGGACAACAATTTGCTCAGATTACAGAACGAGAGGGAAAGAAGTGTTACATCCATACGGTTGCGGACGGAAACAATTTGTACGGACTCCAACAAATGTATGCTTGTCCGGCTGAGGATATTTTAAACCTGAATCCCGGAATTGAACGTGGATTAACCACTGGTGAAATTGTGTTCATTCCCGTTCAACGCAGAACAGTGAAACATACAGTGGTCCAGAAGGAAACCTTGTATTCCGTTTCCAAGTTGTACGATGTCTCGATGGATTCAATCATGAAATACAATCCTAACACGAAAAATGGACTAAAAATAAATCAGCGCTTGAGTATTCCAAACGCTATCGCACCTATTCAGACGGACGAAGCATCTACTTCTGTCGAGGTAATGCAGCAGGAAATCCCAAAGCCAAGTGAGGTAGCCCAAGCCAAATTTAAAATTTCATTTAGCGATGCAGTGATTTCACATGTGGTATTGCCACAGGAATCTCTGTATACCTTATCCAAACGTTTTATGGTTCCTGTTCCGGAACTTCAATCCTTGAATCACTTAACTTCTAGTCGCGTAAGTCCGGGTCAAACCGTTCGAATTCCTATCAAAAAAGAAAAGGTTGAACGTGTTCAGATTCGACCGGTTCCACCAAAAAAAGTGGAGGAAATCAAGGATGTGTTGCAATTTCCTGCACGCAAATCATTTGAAATTGCACTTTTTTTACCTTTAAATTTAGATTCCACTGCGACGTACAATCGCTTTGTTTCTAGCGCCGCTTTGGAATACTACATGGGAGCAAAATTAGCCATGGATTCATTGACTCACCTTGGATTAAATGCCGTTTTTCATGTGTACGATTATGAATCCGCGAGTGAAAATCTAACAGCGATTTTGGCAAAACCAGAATTGTTGAATATGGATGTTATTTTCGCACCGTTACAACAGCGAGAAGCGGAGGTGGTGAGTTCTTTTGCACGAAAGAATGAGTTGGCAGTTGCTTTCCCTGTTTCCATGAAGGAAAGTGAGTTAATGGGGAATCCGAATGCTATTTGTCTTTCTCCTTCGTCATCAAACCTTATGGATCAATTGGCTTTGAGTGTACATCACCATTTCGTTAATCAGACCGTTGTTCTCATTAAAGGAGAGTCTGAGGCTGATATGAAAATGGATCAATTGTTTTTAACGGCATTCAGAAATGTTCCATCGTCTGTTTCCAAAGCCAAGATTATTGAAGCGAATTGGAAAAACTACAAGCAATATGAGTTCATGAATGAGGACATTATTTACGTCGTTTTAAGTACAGATAAGGTAAAAGTATTGTCCTTGTTGGAAAAATATAAATCAAATGAACATGTCCACATTTATGGACTTAAAGAATGGTTAGAGTGGAAAGAAGTGAGTGGAACCATTGAAAATTCCTATTCATTTACATACGCTAGCCCGAGTTATTTTTCCTACCATTCTCCGAGTGTCATGACGTTACACAAGAAATACCGCAAGGTCTATACATCTGATTTGACAAAAATGGCTTGTTTGGGTTATGATGTCACCTTAATGGTTTGTCGTCAGTTACTTAATCAAACGAATAAGCAAACAGGAATCATCAGTAATTACCAACTCCTTCAACAAGGTGTAGGGAATGGTTTTCAAAATACTGCTGGATATATTTTAGATTACAAAGGATTTGAATCGAAGCCTGAATAAACATGACGCGTAAAGAAATAGAGGAATCATATAGAGACTTGCAATTGCATATTTGTCAAGCCTTAGAGCAAATTGATGGAGAAGCGGAGTTTATGGAAGATCCATGGACACGTGAAGAAGGTGGTGGTGGATTTACGCGAACAATCAGTAATGGACGTGTTTTTGAAAAAGGTGGAGTAGCTTTTTCCGCTGTGCATGGTCCTGTTTCTCAAGCGATGAAGAAGCAATTGAATCTGGAAGGAGAACACTTTTTTGCGACTGGTGTTTCGATTGTCTTGCATCCAAAACACCCGAGACATCCGATTATTCATATGAATGTCCGTTATTTTGAATTGGATAATGGTGCAACGTATTGGTTTGGGGGAGGAATTGATTTGACGCCACATTACGTAGATCGACAATTAGCGGTCGATTTTCACCAACAGTTAAAAGATACATCCGACCAGTTTTCCAATGAATTTTACCCGAAATTTAAAGAATGGGCGGATCGTTATTTCTACTTGCCGCATCGTGAGGAGTCCCGTGGAATTGGTGGAATTTTCTTCGATCATTTGGATGAAACCTGTGGTTTGTCTAAAAAAGATATTTTTGAGTATTGCCTTTCCCTTGGAAGGTTGTTTCCAGTTGCATACAAACATCAAGTTGATTCGATTGAATTGAAAGAGGCGAAAGAGGAAGAATTGAACTGGCAGGCAATGCGCAGAGGAAGGTACGTTGAATTCAACTTGCTGCACGACCGTGGAACAAAATTCGGCATTTATTCGGGTGGACGAACAGAGTCCATACTTATGAGCATGCCACCACGCGCAAATTGGGAATATAACCTTGAGCTAGTAGAAGGATCAGAAGAGGCTGAAACACTTGCGTTCTTGAAACAAACGCATGAATTTGTAGTTTAGATCTTAGTGAAAGTTACATAATCTGTACCGCCGTTTCCACCGCTTACATCTACTAATTTTATTTCTGTTTCTGATTGACTAACGATATCCCAATCATCGGTCAGGTCGTCCAACTTGTTCCCAACATTAAAAGTTACATTGAAATCTAAGTCATCTATCGAGTCATCGTTGCTATTGGAGTCGGTAATTGACCATTGTCCAGCGAACTGATTCGTACTACTGCTTAATAAATCCATTACTTGAAGAGAACCATCTTGATTAAAGGTGAATCTAAACGCGGTGAAATCCATAGTTTCGTCATTGCCATTATCGATATAGGAAGAAACTACCCATGTACCTTGTTGAATGTCATCTTGAATGTTGTTTTGAGTTTTCGATTTATTGCAAGATGTAAGTGTTACAATAAATAGGGCGATAGGAAGGATGGATTTGAACATATCATTTTTTTACAAAGTTATTTTCTTTTCTACAATAAAGGTGCCAGGCTTGGTATTTTTAGTGTGCTGATTGCTAGAAAAGAATAAGACATTACCTTTGTCAAATAATTAGTAAGCAAAAAACATGAAGTCAACATACGTAAACGTTAATGGAATGCAGCACATTGGGGTAGCTGTGAGTGACATGAATAAAATTCTACCACTTTACCGAAAATTGTTTGGGATGGATATTCCCTTTTTCGATTCAGTTCAGGCCGCTCCACTGATGGACGTGTATACGCACGGTGTAACCATGACCAAGCGTGCGAGTATGATCATGAACCTTCAAGGAGGTTGTGCGATGGAAGTCATTGAAGCAACATCGTTTAAAGGAAAAGGAAACCTAAATACCTTTGCATGGGGTGATTTAGGAATCAATGCGGTTCAAATGAAATCGCGTAATATTCAAGAAAGTCATGAAGTTGTCAAAAATGTGGCCCCTGCTAAATCCATTCAGTCCGGACCAGATCAACGCAAAGGATTTTTCATCAATGATCCCGATGGAAATTTGTTCCAATTTGTAGAGAATGATGAATATTATTCAAATACAGGACATCATTCTGGTGGTGTATTAGGACTCAGTATTGGTGTGAAGAATGCCGATGAATCCATGAAATTGTACCGTGATATTTTGGGTTTTGATGAGGTTGTTTTTGATCAAACAGCAGTCTTTTCTGATTGGAGTGAATTGCCAAATGGTACAGAACATTTCCGTAGAGTCTTATTGACAAAGTCCAAGCCAACTGGTGGTGGATTCGGGAAAGTAACCGGTAAAAATTACATCGAATTGGTTCAGGCAATAGATCGTGTTCCTCAAAAAATCTTCAAGGGACGCATTTGGGGCGATTATGGATTTGTCCATTTAGGCCTAGATGTGAAAGGAATGCGTGAATTAGAAAAAGATATGTCCGCAAAAGGATTCCCGTTTACTTGCGATAGTCAATCCGCATTGAGCATGGGTAATACGAAAGTTCATTGTGTTTACATCGATGATCCAGATGGAACATTGATTGAAATGATCGAAGTATTCAAAGTTCCGATTGTCGAGAAATGGGGCTTGTTCTTGAATGTAGAGAAAAGAGATCCAATGAAACCCTTGCCGGACTTCATGTTAAAGTTCTTACGTTTTTCTAGGATAAAAGACTAGGAACCGCAACCAACACAGTCAATGTGACTGTCCATTGGGCGAACGCCATTCAATTTCATTTCAAGGTTGTGAATTTGATCCTTCAAATCCATATCCGAGAATAAATCTCCCGTTAATTGAGTTTTCAATTGGTCGATTTCAGCTTGTAATTGTACGTTTTGTTCCATGATGTTCTATTTCGATTTTAAAAATATTGTTTTTTTCCATTCGAGATTCAAAAGGACAAAAAAAAAGTACACCGCAATATTATTACGGAATAAAAACGTACTTTCGATGTATGTTTCAATTCACCGCTCAAAGCCGTCGTGTTCAAGTACTTCTGCAATTCTTGCGAGGACAAGCGAATAAACGTGCGACGTTTTTGGAAATCTTGACTCATTTGAATGAGCAATTGCCCTTGTTGGAGCAAAAGAAAATCAGTCGTCGCACCTTGGAAGGAGATTTGCAGTTTATCCGTGAGGACTTAGGCTTGAATTTAAAGCATGTAAATATTTCCAGAAGGCATTCCTATCAGTTAATGGAAATCGACGGAATTCAGGCGGAATTAAAACAAGATGTGGAGTCCCTCATGCTGCATCAGTTGGCAAAAAACCTCGGACTCGAACATTACCCAAATAATTCTTCAGCGGCTTCTACCTTGGAGTCTGTGCTGTCCTTTTCTTTTTCTGCCCTGGATGATGGAGGAAAGGCGATGACTTTAGCGAAGGACATTGTTCAAAGTATATTTGAACAGGAAGCGATTCAATTTTGGTATAAGCCGATTCATACAACGTATCGTTCCAAATTACAGATTGTTGCTCCGCTTCAGGTGAAGTTTTATGACGGACGATTTTACTTAGTTGCGGTCGATTACAAAGATAATTCCGAGGATCAATTCAAGCGGACCATTAAGATATTTGCCTTTGATATGATTGAAGACTATGTCATCGCGCCAGCTCAATTAGAAAGTGAAGAAGGAACATCAACAAGCATTCGCACCATTCATTTTCACCATGCGGATTTAGCGCACAAAGTTGGATTAAAGGATTATTTCAAACATTGTTTGGGGGTGGCACGCTTCAAGGACAGTGAACCAGAATACATCCGTATAAAATTTACCGATTGGGCGATGTCCTATGTCCGGGAGCGCTTATTGCACAGAAGTCAACGAATTGTTGTTGATCATCCCAATTACATGGTTGCAGAATTATATATTTATCGAACTTACGAATTAGATATGTTGTTGGCGCGATTTAGGGAATTCGGGGTAGAAGTGAAGTAAGATTATTTCTTTTTCGGAACCGTAGCTCTTGGCAGTTCCTTCAGAAGGTGCGGCAGGGAATAGGCTTTCAGTCCAGAGATCGTCACCACATTTCCTTTTTCAAGTTGTAAATGATGCTCTTGATCCAAGAGTTCCTCTTCGTAGAAAATTGCTTCAATCGAGGCGATGATATGCATACAGCCATTTTCTTTGATTAAGTATTCGTTCACGAATTTACACAGCAATTTAACAGGACTCCCCTTAACGAAGGGTACCGGACAGCCTCCGTGGTAAACAGCTTCTAGCTTGGTGTGTTCAAATTCACTTTCGTCCGCAGTGTAGTTTGCGGAGGACTGATGCGCTTCCTCAATGATGTCGCTGTAAATGTGGTTGACGGAGAAATATCCGTATTCTTTGATGTTCGAATAGGTATTTCTCGGCGTAAAACTGGGACGAATGATAAATCCAATTAAAGCAGGATCGCTACCCAGGTGTGTCACCGTGGAGAATACCGCTACATTGCTTTTTCCTGAATTGGAAATCGTTCCGATTAAATTGGCAGATTTATATCCCGTACAGCTATTGATCAGGTTTAAGCGTTGGATATTATCCATCTGTTCAATTTGCGGTCTGTCTATGCGCACGAGTCCCATGTCGTTTCTTTTTTTTTAGAACAAGAATAGCGCATATTTGTTGAATGAACGCTGTTCTTTTATGTAAATTCGTAGTGATTTTAGTAATTCAGCTGAAATAGGTTTGAACACGGAACGAAAACGCAATGAAAATAGAAATCTGGAGTGATATTGCTTGTCCTTTTTGCTACATGGGCAAACGAAAATTTGACATGGCTTTGGCGCAATTCGAGGGAAGAGCAGACGTGGAAATTGAGTGGAAGTCCTTTCTATTGAATCCAACGATCAAAACAGATCCATCCGTTTCTATCTTTCAGTATTTAGCTGAAATAAAAGGATTTCCAGAAGAACAAGCACGTCAAATGATGTCCCAAATTACCTCATCGGGCAGCGCAATTGGACTCGATTATCATTTTGATCAAGTAGTTTTGGCAAATACCATGAAGGCTCATCAATTGTTGCATGAAGCGCGTATCCAGGGATTTCAACACGAAATGGAGGAGCGCTTGTTCGAAGCACATTTTGTCGAAGGAAAGAACATTGACGATGTGAACATCCTCATTGATCTGGCATCACAAGTTGGTTTGAACACGACAGCACTTGATGTAAAAATACTGACTGGTCAATATACGTCAGAGTTAGAAGCGGATATTGAACTTGCCCAACAGTTTGGTGTCAGAGGAGTTCCCTTTTTTGTGTTTGATCGAAAATATGCGGTGAGTGGAGCGCAGGAACCAGAGACTTTTCTGAAGACGATGGAGACGGCTATGAACGAGTAATCATCGCTTGAAGTAAACTTCAATCACATTTTCCTTGTTGAATGTCCAAGATTGCCGTGGTCATCAATTCATTTAATTTTTCCTTTTCCTCTTGCTTCAAAAATTTAAGAGCCTCTTTGAACTCATTTTGTAATTTGGCGATTTTTTGAATTCCCCTTTTACGTTCGATGATAGAAGCTCGTGTAGAACTTAATGTCGTACAATGAATTTTTTTGTAGGATGAAACGAGATGGGAATAATCACTGGCCTTTTTTGAACATCCAGTTAGGAGAGCAACTGATATGAAAAGGTATGTACCTGCTTTGAAATATTGAAACATTTTCTAAAAAGTTAATTAGATATTGTAAAATTAGTCAAGAAATAATGTTTGTGTGGTACATAGTTGGTACATTTATAAATGATTGAACAATTAAAGCAGGAGATTGAAAAAGTATTTGGTCAAAAGGTAAAAAAACGACGTGAATGCGAAGGTTTAGCTATTGATTTGTATACGAAAACCGGCGTGGTCATTTCATACAATACCTTGCGCCGCTTGTTTGGGATCATTGAATTTCGGGAGCCTAGGTTATCGACCTTAGATGCCTTGTCGAAGTATGTTGGTTTTTCTTCCTACTACGATTTTACAAATCGATTTCTATCAGTGGACGAATGGCCCAAATGGGAAAATTTGTTTTTTAACATCGATCAGAATGAGGTCAACGAGTTAGTCAACATGTTCACTTATCGCATGTCACAGAAGGATGATTTTACGTATTCCTTTACCGTGTTGTTGCGTGAGTTGATCTACCGCAGAGATCTAGCAAGCCTGCAAGTAATCTTGTCCAATGAAGCTTGGTCTTTTCGTCAAATACCGTACGAAAACGCCTTGAAAATTGGAGTTGTTATTGGGCGTTTATTTCGATTTGTGGACGATGATACGTTTGAAAAAGAGTTACTTAAACTTCCTTTGTTTCGGGATTTGGTTCTTAAAATGTTTGTCGATTATTCCGGTTTAAATAAAAAATATGGAAGGTGGCTTTCATATGTAAATGAACTTCCAGACTTAGATGAAGAATCCTTGATTTTTACGAACGGTGTATTGATTTGGAAAGACTTATTAAATGGACATCAAATCACCAATGAACACCTACAGCGCATTCCACCCTTAAGCGTTGATTTACATCCCATATTGTATGGACGTATTGCTGCATTATACCTCATGACAGAATTGTCTGCGGATGAACGAAAGCAAATATATATTGATTGGTCTGAACGCATTAAACAGCATCCGGAACGAACGTTAGAGTATATTTTCGTTTCCAATGTTCAATGTTTGGTTTTTCCAACCATGGAATTTTCTAACTTTTTATATAGCTGTGAAAAACATGCGTCGAATGTTCACTTTTGGTACAATCGATCACAATTAAACGTGTACTATTTGTCCCTTCTGCAGCATGCTATTTTTGCTGGACAAACCAAAAAAGCAAAAAACATACTTCAACAGATCGACCTTAGTTACCTACGTTATGGATACGATGAATTCTTGCTGTTATTCGTTTACTTGTTTGAACACGAGCTTTGTATGGACCCAACAGAGAAAGACGAACGTTGGCTACAACTGTTAAGTCATGCGTCGTATTTGAATTACCCAATTTTTACGGAGGAATATTTTAGGGGGTATTTTAATCGACTTTAATGCAAGAAATGGTTGAATTATCAAGACGATTTTAGAGAAGCAAAAGCCATATAAATCCAAAACGCCCAAGTTAAAACGAGTTTAACTTAGGCGCTGGATGAATGATCTTCCCTTGACAGGAAAGGGATTTATTTCTTAAGTCTGAATTCTGTGTTTTTTTGAATCAAGTTATCGATAAAAGCCTGCTCTTTTTCTTCAACTTGTCCATCTTTACCAGCCAAAGATTTTAATTTGCGTAACGTTTCATCAAATTTTGTTTGATCGTAGAAAACAACATCTTGCTTAGTTAATTCAGGGATGACATCGGCATCCATCAAGTTGAAAAACTCCATTTTTTCTACAACGGTGAAAACACTTAGATTGGAGATTTCCGAAGAAAGAAAAATCTTCTCTTCGTCTTCAATTTTCCCATCCACTTTTGCAAGCATGATCATTAATTTAATGTCCCTTTTCAAATCTTCTTTCGCCTTAAACGCCTTCGTTTTAAACAATTTAGAGAAGGTGTTTCCGATAGATTTGAATTTGTCTTTAGCATCTGATTTAATTTCTTCAGATGATTTATCAAGGACTAATTCAGGATTGTCAAATGCATTAAGTATCGTTGCGTAGTGTAATTTATTGGTAATCATGTGACGGAATTCAATCTGTACACAAGGGATTAATTGATAATAAAGTTCCTCTTTCGTGATTTTTTTCGTGTATCCACCTGTTTTTAACTCTAATTCATTGTGTATTGAACGAATATAACTAGTTGTCAACTCAGGATATGCCACCTCGTTCACTTCGTTAAACATTTTTGAAATGATGAGTTGGCTATTGCTTAAATTGGCGAATTTCATTAAGCTGTTTGGATCTAGGTCTTCAATATCCGATTTATCGTAGAATATTCTTGAAATAGACTGTTCAGAAATGGTGGTTTTTCCAAAAGTAAGCTTACCCATTTCACCCATGGCTTTACATGTTGGACAGTCAATTTTACCGTATCTTTCCTTGTCGCCATAACAATGCGAACAAATGATCGTTTTGTCACCTGAACACGTTCCACAAACAATGTTTCCTTGTCCTGTACATGTGTGACACGTTACATTCCCGTTGTTACAATTGTCGCAAGCTACGTGTCCTTTTCCAGAACATCTTCCACATCGTTGTTCTTGGAAAAACTTATCCTTTTGTCTTCCGTCTTGTGCGCCACGTGCAAGTTTTGAACCGACACCATCATTCACACGACCGTCACCACCACATTTGGTACATTTTACTTTATTGTTGCCATTACATTTGTTGCAATTCAGCTTTTTATTACCATGACATGTGTGACAAGTAACAATTCCTTTTTTATTACATGTAGGACAATCCCACTCGTGACGTCCACGACACGTATTGTCTTCACAAACAACATATTTGTTTCCAGCGCAAGACTCACATTTATAAGAAATGGTACGACTTGGAATGAAGTATAAAGGTTGATTCGTTTTAACCATGTCGCTCTCTACTTTGAGCGGCCAATTATAATCCTCAGGAATGGCATTTGTGTCCTTTTTTGGGTCGATACCATATTGAACAGACAAGCTACTGATGACTGATTCCGAAACGATGTCTTTCTTTTCTCCATGTTTCGCAACTCCACCTAGAAAATCAGCAAAGTTATCTTTAATCATTCCGTACATTGGAAAGGTAACTTCGTGAATTTCACGGTTCAAATATTCACTCGTATAATTTAAAAAATAGAAATCAGTACGTTTTACTTTTTCACTCGCGCTGATTAACATTTTATTGAAAAAAACGGGGTCCGTTTTTTGAATCATTTTCTTTACAAAATCCAAATCAATCTCAGCTTGATTTCGTTGCAGGTCATTACTATTCATCGTTAACTTGTTTTAGGTTCTTCCAAATCAATTTCTTGACGTTAAATTATTGTCATATTTTTAGTTAATTGATACATAAGTGATACAATTAATAAAAAGGTAGGTTCGTTGGCCTTCTTACATCAATCAAGAATTCGATTCATGTACAATTTCTTTTTTTGCATCCAGTAATATTTATAGGATGGATTCATGCTAAAAATCTTTTTAAGTGAACCGTCATTTGGCATGATGGCATCACTGGGATGGTTCAGTTTATTTATGAAAAACAAGGCTTTCGATTTGTTGCCAACTTTTATTTTTAGACGAATCAGTCCTTCGATATATTCGAGTTGATTGTGCTTGTCAAAGTCCCTTTTTTTAGCGAGTTCCGAATTACGGGAAATGAGTAAAAGGGAAATGACACAAACGATTAATACTGAAAACACAAGGATGAGTGTGTTTTTTCAAATAGGTGTTCTGGTCGATTGAATCAGCGTTTCTAAATTGTTGTCGGACTCATGATTTGTTTCGGTATTGATTCCCTGCTGGTTTTGATGATCCGTGTTTCCATCGTTCGCTTGCGCGTAGGAATCCGTTGACTCTGAATTTTCATTCAGTTGCTCATTTATTGTTGAGCTGTCTTCAGGAGTAGTTGAATCCTCGTTTTTTTGCATGGAAATTTCATGAGAATAAGGGGTTGACCAACTCCTTCCAAAAATCTTATTACTGATAAATTTCCCCGAGTTTTTGCCAAATTCGCGAATAAAACTATTGAAAAAACTAGAGGGCATTTTTTTGATTGATTGAAATGATAAAGTTTATTTACGCTTCATGCTGAAGTAATTGTTGTATACAAATATGAACTCTTAATTCTCTAAAAAAGATACATAAATGATACATATGTTGTGTGGTTGATGATTTTTAAATAATCTTTTAGTAAATATTTTACTGAACAGTTTAATTGTCTCTTTTTTTGATTCCCGACAGTAACAATCATTTTTTTGTGTGATACAACTCTCTTTTAAACAGAAATAATTAATACCACTCGCTGGGGTTTTTGCAATGTATTATTGAGGGTGGTCAAGATTCCATTGTGATGCAATTTTAGGTCATTGGTTTGCATTAATTTAGAATCTTTTCAGATACTATTTTTTTAACCTAGTTAGTAATAACCCATGCAGAATTAATAGTTCCATTATGAAATACTATACTCCATCTATTTGATCCACCTCCATCAGCCATAAACGTGCTAGCAGAATAGTTCGTTTGGCCTACAGCTCTACTATGAAATTGAATGTTAAATACATTTGAATTACCACATGTCCAAGTTGAAGTATTAGTTAGGGGTATTGAGGAATTTGAATTATCTGGATCATAACGAAATCTATATGTATTTCCCGGAGTTACAGTTATAATACTTCCATAATTACCCGTTGCGGATATTTTATAACCAAGACCATCGTTAATATTGTTGTTGTCGATATAAAAATGTGAAAGATTATACAGACCACCACCCCAAGAACTACTGCCACTATTGAAAGAGTAAGAAACATTAATTGTATCTAATACCTCAAATGAAATAATATATTCATCCATGTCAAGTGCCATAGTGTAACTTGAAGGATTCGCTGAGGAGGATACCAAAGCGAAGTTCCCTTGAAAGCTAGGAGTTTTGGTGTATGTCCTCTTATCATTTATACAAAAATAAGAAGTCCAAAGTGGAGCGTTTGAATTGTTTATTTCCATAAGCGTGTATGCAAAAAGTCCACTTGTTCCGTTTGTACCCGGTAATCCTTGTGGTCCAGTTGCTCCCACTGCTCCAGTAGCTCCTGTTAAACCAATCGGTCCTTGTGGTCCAGTTGCGCCTGTTAAACCAATTGGACCTTGCGGTCCAGTTGCTCCCACTGCTCCAGTTGCGCCAGTTAATCCGGTTGCACCGGTTAATCCAATCGGACCTTGCGGTCCAGTTGCCCCAACTGCTCCAGTTGCACCTGTTAATCCAGTAGCTCCTGTTAAACCAATCGGACCTTGCGGTCCAGTTGCTCCAACTGCACCTGTGGCTCCGGTTAATCCTGTTGCACCTGTTAAACCAATCGGTCCTTGTGGTCCGGTAGCGCCCACTGCTCCAGTTGCGCCTGTTAATCCAGTTGCGCCTGTTAAACCAATTGGACCTTGCGGTCCTGTTGCTCCCACTGCTCCAGTTGCGCCTGTTAAACCAATCGGACCTTGTGGTCCAGTTGCTCCAACTGCTCCAGTTGCGCCTGTTAATCCAGTAGCACCTGTTAGACCAATCGGACCTTGCGCTCCAGTTGCTCCAGCTGCTCCTGTCGCTCCCGTTAAACCAGTAGCTCCTGTTAAACCTATCGGACCTTGTGGTCCAGTTGCGCCTGTTAAACCAATCGGACCTTGCGGTCCAGTTGCACCGACTGTTCCAGTCAATCCCGTTGCGCCTGTTAAACCAATCGGACCTTGCGGTCCAGTTGCTCCAACTGCTCCAGTTGCGCCTGTTAATCCAGTAGCACCTGTTAGACCAATCGGACCTTGCGCTCCAGTTGCTCCAACTGCTCCAGTTGCGCCTGTTAATCCAGTTGCACCGGTCAATCCTATCGGACCTTGCGGTCCTGTTGCACCGACTGCACCGGTTAATCCAGTTGGACCAGCCACACCTGCAATTCCTTGCGGACCAGTAATATTTCCGGTCAGCATCCAAGTGGTCGCATTTGATTTGTAATAAACATTTCCATTGGTTACGTTCAAATAAAAATCTCCAAATGTTCCTAAAGGAATTGCCGGTGCAATATTGCCATAACGCCATTGATTCAGTGTAGCGCCTGCTGATTTCGCATAAAGCGCATAAGGTACACTCATCATTTGTTGTGCGCCGTAATCTTGGTAATTTGTTCCATTAGTGAAATCTACACCCAAACAAATGTAATATGGGCCATTACCCCAGATAATTGTGTTAAATGTTCCCGTAATTGGAATTCCTTGTCCGATTACCGTATTTACGAGACCTTGTGGGGAACTAGTGACCGCGTGTCGTTCTTGATAAATAATGGTTCCTTGAGGTGAGTTTTGTCTGATTTGAATACGAATCCCAATGTTTGTATTGATAATAAGGGCACCACTATTATTTCGAATAACTGCCTGGTAATTAATTCCTTCCGGCGCTTGTGCAGACGTGCTAAACGAAAGCAGAGCCAAGAAAAGAAGTGTGAATATTGATTTTATCATGGTTTGTTGGATTTTATCAATTTGCTTTGTTGTAGAAATGTTCCTTCGTCATTATAAAAGTTGATGTAATATGTTCCAGGAGCGATGAATAGAGACTCTAAATCAACAATATGTTTTTTTTCAGTCATCGTTTCCTCTTTTATTAGTTTCCCATTCAAGTCGATTAACTGTATTTTAATTGGATCTAACGTGTCGAATGAGCTTTCAATCGTGGAAAAGGATGAAGCTGGATTTGGGAATAATTTAAAAGAATCCGTTGGTTTCATGAATGAAACAACATTAGGACTCACCGAAACTATTCCATCCGGCTGAATGAACCCATTGTTTATGCGGAAATTCCCAACGGAAGATCCGTATATGAATGGCTCGCCCAAGGTATAGGTAATCGTGTTTTGAATCGTTGAATTTGTATTGACATTTCGAACGAATCTTCCCGCACTAGCATAAACTTTTCTATCTGTAGATTGGGAATAGGTTAATACGTTTATAAACGAAACAAATAGTGACAGAATAAAGTGTTTCGTTATCATAAATATTACCTGTTTTGTATCGTCGCGGTCAATTATAACAAACATAATCTTATCATATCTGAAAAATGATACATAAATGATACATTTGTGTTATGATTGATGAATTAAGACACGAACTTGAAAAGACCTTCAATCGGAAAATATCCGATCGCGGTCATTGTGAGGCACTTGTACAGGATATTTATGAAAAGACAGGTGCATTGTTGTCTTATAATACCTTACGTCGCTTGTTCGGACTAGCGGAATACCGAAAGCCAAGGGAACATACCTTGAATCAACTTTCTGTTTATTGTGGTTTTCGTTCGTTTAAAGACTTTAGTCAACGGTTTACTGAGGTAGACGCTTGGCCAACGTGGGAACGCTTATTTGTGGATTTATCTGCAGAGGAATCAAGTGATTTTATCGAACTTCTGCGTTACCGTAAAAGTCATAACGACCACTTTACGGTATCCTTTACGATTGGTGTAAGAGAATTGATTAATCGTCGTGATTTAGATGGAATCCTTCGGGTATTTCGTGAGCCGGATTTTCAGTTTGCCGTTTTACCCTACGATGAGGTAGCACAGATTGGCGTCTTGGTTGGACTTCATTTTAGGAATTTTCATGATCAGGCCTTGGAAGAAAAGTTGCTTCTTGAACCAAATTTCCGAGACCTTGTGTTTAAGATTTTTGTGGATTACGCGCGCCTAAATAAAAAATATGGAAAATGGATTCAGTTTTTATTGACGCAAGATGGGATTGATGCTGAAACAAAAGAATTTATTGTCTGCTTGGAACATTGGCGCTGTTTTTTGATGCAAGAAATAACAGATATAAAAGTAGCACGTCTTCTTCCTAAGCTGGAAATGAGCCAGCATCCAATATTGTTTGGTCGAATCTTTGGACTTCACATGCTTTTAACGAAAACTAAAAGTTCCAAACGTTCTTTCATCGATAAATTAAGGCAGCGCGTAAATGAGCAGCCTCAATTTGCAACGGAACTTTTATATGAGCCTTGCGTCCAATGTTTGGTTTCGCGTGACCCTGATTTGATGAAGGTTGTACTTGATCATACACATTTGGTGAATGACATCAAATTTTGGTACCATTTTTCACAAGTATCTATTCATCGCGTTTTTCAAGTTTCCCATTTGATTGATTCCGAGCAATATATGAAAGCAAAAGGCATTATTGATGGCATTCCATTTGGACATATTCGACACGGGTATCGGGAGTTTATTGAACTGTTTGTGTCGTTTTTTAAATTAACAATCGCCGAAAGACTTGGAGAGCCGCTAGAAGAATTACAGGAGCAATTTCAGCTATATCGTTCAAAAATTGCCTATCCGATATTTACAGATGCCTATTTTGAAAACTATTTCCATCGGAAATAAGTGATGGATTTCTTCGGATTAACGAACTTTCAGGATGAACCCTAAATTGAAGTACAATGCGCTTTTGAGTTGGTAGTCAACAAGCAGGTTTTGGTTGAAGCGAAAGTCGGACATCAGTCCAAAATTCCTGGTGAACATCATACGCGCTTGTAGACCGGCAGAAACATGAATCATGTCGTCGCCACGGAGTAAGAAGGAGTCCGAGATTAATGGATTGCTCAAGTGACTTATTCCGATTCCTGCATATGGGTAAAGGTAATAGGGATGACGTTTTAAATGTTTAGCGTTCAAACGCAGCAAATCACGTCCTAGAACCAAAGTCAGACTAGATACACGTGATTCCGAGTAAGAACTTACATGAAGGTCTGAAAAAATATCCCATGGTCCGAGCGATTTTGACAATCCGAATTGAAAGTCCGATGCGATTTCTGACATGCCCGTTGCGACACCAACGCTCGTAAATACACCCAAGGTTTTTTTACCGGACGCCATTGGTTGAGCCCACGATAACAGAGGAACCAACGTCATTAAACATATGAAGTAACACAATCGTAACATCTTATAGTAAATGTAGAAAAAAAATCCTTGGCTTTCCTAGTGAATAAAGGAATCCTGCAAGTTTAATCAATGAATTTGAATCGGAATCATGAGTTGAATATCCTTAGATGAACGACCGATTTGTAGCGCGTATTTACCTGGAGCAATGCCAAAAGTGGAAAACTGTTCGTTCAATAGGAAGCGTAAATCAAGTTCTTTTTCTTCTTTGGGATTCAGGGTAACGCGTTGAAATTGAATCAATTCTTGAACGGGACGACTTTCGTTTGAATACAGGGGTTTCAAATAACACTGAACGATTTCACAGCCTTGTTTCTCTCCTGTATTGGAAAGTTTCATACGTATGTTTATGGTGTCACCTAGTTGATAAACTCGGTTTTGTTCAACTGAAATTTCACGGTATTCAAAAGTTGTGTAGCTCAGTCCAAAGCCGAAGGGAAAAAGAGGTTCGCCACTTTGGTTGCGGTAATCGTCGCCGCGTCCAGTTGGTAAATGATTATAGACCAAGGGTAATTGTGCTTCGTTCATTGGATATGTAATCGGAAGTTTTCCCGATGGATTCACGGCACCATTGAGAACCTTCGCGACCGCAGTTCCGCCAGCTTCACCTGGATACCAAACAACGAGAATGCCATCGACTTCATCGATCCACGATTCCATGTTAACAGCACTTCCTCCAACCAATAAAACGATGGTTTTCTTTCCGTTTTTCGCAACGGTGTGAATCAACTGTTCTTGTGCCTCGGACAAACGCAAGGAAGCTCGGTCGTTGAATTCTCCTTCTTCGATACCGACAACAACGATGTTTGCACTTGCGTTTTTTGACTGTTTGACAATACGCTGCAACTGTGCTTTTTTCGCGTTTTCATCTTCGCGTTTCCAAATGAATTTAATCAATCCATTGCCTTGCGTTTCTTTGAATTCGATGCGTAGGTCATACGATTTACCTTTCTTGAAGGAATAATCGGTCAAATCTTGGTGATAAGATTGCTTCTCCCAACGATCAATAACTAAAACTTCGTTGATGAAAAGTCGATACCCGTCGTTGCCTTCGAGTCCAAGGGTGATTTTCTCGGAACGTGTTGGCGTATACGCTCCGTTCCAGCGTACACTGTAAAAGTTTGGACTCAAATCCACGTGAGGTCCATAAAGCGTCCAATGAAAGTCAATGCGCTCATCCCTGCGTTGGAAAAACGCTTCTCCCTCCAAATTTGGATTGTCGAAATACGATGCGAAGAAGCCAATGTTGCCATTGTGATGAATGTTATTTGCTGGAACGATTTGAATACTGGTATCCTTCAATGTGCTTCCTTGTTCGTAAGAAATTGCGGAATTGGGAAAGGCTGCGCGTATTCCATCCAAAATAGAAGTTACGTGAAAACCTGGTCCACTGTAGCCACCCAATCGACCCAAAACGGCATCTTCACCGAAAACAGCAATGGACTCCATCTCTTGATTTAAGGGTAAAACGGATTGTTGATTTTTCAATAAGACGATCGATTCTTCTGCTACTTTTTGTGCCAGTTGATGTCCGGCAGTCAATAGTGAATCTAGATTCAGTTGCTGTTGCGCATATGGATGCTCGAATAATCCGAGGTCAAATTTGGCGGTCAATACTCTGGAAACGGCATCATTGATGCGATTGGTATCCATTCCCTTTGGAGGATATTCAGGAAAGAACAGTGGGAAATGAGCGATATCTGTTTGAAAAATCACATCCAATCCGGAATTGATTGCGTGAACGCCACTTTCGACATAACTGTTTGCTGTGCGGTGAAGCACCAATTCTCCTCCAACAGCATTAGCATCCGATATGACAAATCCCTTGAAGCCCCATTCCTTTTTTAGTTTTTCGGTCAAAAGCCATTGATTAGAGGAACAAGCTTGACCGTTAAGTGAATTATACGAAGTCATAATGGATCGACTTCCAGCTTCTTTGATGGCGCGTTCAAATGGAATAAGATGTGTCCGTTCCAAGTACCAATTACTGAGGTGAATCGGATAACTGTCACGTCCCCCGTCACCAACATTTGCAATAAAGTGCTTCGGTGTGGTAATGATGCCATTTTCTTCGAAAGCCCCCATGAAAGCAAGCCCCATTTTGGCACTGAGAAAGGGATCTTCACCATACGTTTCTTCCGTTCGACCCCAACGTACATCGCTTGCTAAATTGATGACAGGAGACAATATTTGGCGAATGCCGCGTTGTTTGGTTTCGAATGCAATGTGCAATGCTGCTTGATGAACGAGTTCGGTATCCCAAGTGGCAGCTAATGCAATCGCCTGAGGAAAAGCTGTTGCTCCATTGCGGACAAGTCCGTGCAGTGCTTCGTCAAAGGGCAGCATAGGTATTCCCAATCTTGTTTGTTCGATGCAATACTTTTGGATGGTATTCAGTCGTTCCAATTGAACCGTCGCGGGATGTGTTGTTTGGTAATGTAGTCCTTGTCCGGCAGCATCTCCAGCCGCCTGTGCGCTCACTTGAAGCCCGAAAATTCCTTTGGAAAGTTGTCCGCGCAATAAATTGGTATCGCCGGGAACCATGAATAATTGATAGCATTTTTCCTCCCAGGTCATGCGGGACAATAAGTCTTGCACGCGAAGCGCTGTTCCTTGGCTTGGATCCTTATAGATTTGAGCGGAGAATGTCCAAGTGTAACTAAGGAAAAGGAGAATTAAACGTAATTTCATGTGATTCAAAGATAGGGAATTCCTGTTTGGAAGAAAAAACGCCTAGCGGATCGTTAATTTCTCTAATGCTTTGCGGTCGCCATTGAAGTCATCACCGTCCACTTTCCCTTCGATTCCTTTCACATATATTTCCTCTGTAAATTGATGAAAAGTCCATGGAACATCCGCCACACGGTGACGACCAGAATAAGCGGCAATCCAAAAGTGATAAGGTTTGAAATCCTTGGTATTGAAATACCGCAGGAAAAAATCTCGGTTGGTGTAAATGATTGGTTTAACACCGTAATGTTTCTCTGCTAATGCCAGCCAATTTTTTACCCCACGAAGCAAATTCTCACGTCCAAACCAACTGTTTTCTTCCATGTCCAATACGGGAGGTAGATCTCCTTTGCGCAAATAGACGTGACTCTTGAAAAAGTTAAACTGATTGGTCGAATTTTGACTCGGACGGTAATAGTGGTAAACACCTCTCAGGAATGACTTCCCGCGGCTTTCTTCCCAATTCCGGTGGAATTCACGGTCCAAAATTCGGGTTCCATTCGTCGCGCGAATAAAAATGAATTGAATCGGGTGTTCGGAAGTCGCTACAGAATCCCATTCGATGTATCCTTGGTGATGGGAGATATCCAGGCCGAAGGTACGAATGCCATTTTCTTTAAAGGAAGATTTTTCAGTATTCTCGTAGGTACTTACGCTTTCAAATAAACGAATTTTTCGAACCGGAGTGATTTTTACAATGCGAAATGCCAAAGGAATAAATCCGATGATAGCCAAAAGTGTCAACCATTTCTTCAGTCCCTTTTTTTGTAGGAAAAACAAGGTAATTAGTAGAGCGAATACCGCAACAATTCCCGCAATAATGCGCAGCGGATGCAGGTGTATGTAGGCAATGATTTCTTGCACAAAATGTCGGGTTAGCTATTTTGAAGCATCAATATTAGTAATTAAATTCCCAACGGAGAAATTACGTCCGTTTACGAGTGATCAGTCAACAGTGATCAGTGCTCAGTGAACAGTGGTCAGTGAACAGTGAACAGTGAAAAGTGAACAGTGCTCTGTCCGCCGTAGCGGAAAACAATTAGCCAACTAGCACTCCGCCGCGGCGGAAGATCATTAGCCAATTAGCATATTAGATAACTAGCACATTAGCCAATTAGCACTCCGCCGCGGCGGAAGATAACTAGCACATTAGCACATTATCACTCCTTCACCACGCGAATCACTCCGCATCCTTCAGCTTCAACAGCAATAAAGTATGTTCCACTAGCAAGATCAACAAGAGACAGTTTTGTTAGCGCATCGTTCAATGAAATACGAGCAATTACTTTCCCTGAGATGTCCGTAAGTTTAGCAGTTTGATCAATCCATTCATATGTCACAAGGATAAAAAGTTCACCGTTCGTTGGATTTGGGTAAACGTTCATGGTCGGACGGTATCCATCAGCGAGTCCCGTGTATTCCATTGTCAAAATGAGCGTGATCGTACTGTCACAACCTTGAGCATTCGTCAAAACTTGTGTGTAAGTCCCTGATGTTGTGTAGGTATTGCCATTCAATGTGTAGGTGTCTAGTGCCGTAGTTGTGATGGTACTTTGACTCGGGTTATTCACCGTGATGGACAGCGAATCAGTATTGCTACATCCTTCACCACTGAAACCAGTGACGCTGAGTGTGATGCTTTGAGTTGGGAAAATTGTACCGCCATTTTGTTCGCCATTGCTCCATTGATATGTTGCTCCACCGTTAGCAGCCAAGACCACTGAATCCCCTTGACAAATCACTTGGTCGTTACCTGCAGAAATATCCGGCAAGTTTCCAACACTCACATTCAAGGTATCTGTTCCATAACAACCATCGTTACTCATTCCTGTTACGACAAACGTTCCGTTTCCAGTTGGATAAAAGGGAACGCCGTCTTGAACGCCATTATTCCATTGTAAATTGAAGCCACCGATTCCAGTTAAAACCACAGCTTGACCTGAACAGGTTGAAACATCGTTTCCTGCATTGATGTTCGGTACGGGATTCGCAATTACTTCTAGTGTGTCTTGGTTCGCACATCCAGCCGGACTAAATCCAGTCACGATGTAGGAAGCGCTATTGAAGGCAGTGAATGGAACAGCATTTGAAACGCCATTTGTCCATTGGTAGTTTTGTCCGCCAGTTGCGTTCAAAGTGACAAGTCCACCGGCGCAAAGTACTGTGTCGTTCCCTGCATTGATTTGCGGCAAGGGCAATACAGTAATCTGCAAGGTGTCGGTATCCGTACAAGAGCCGTTCACACCCGTCGCGATGTAGGTTCCACTTTGGTTGACTACAAATGCTTGATTGTTATTTACAGAATTATTCCAAGTGTAGGATTGCGCACCAGATGCAGAAAGCGTGACAGTGTCCCCTGGACAAACAGATACATCTTGTCCGGCGTTGATACTTAATTGTCCTAAAGTAACATTCGTTTCATCCCATTGAGAACAGCCGTTAGCGTTGAATCCAGTCACTAGGTAGGTTGTGTTGGCAGTAGGAGTGAAGGGAACACCGTTCGATACATTTTGGTTCCAGAAATAATTTACGGCACCCGTTCCACTCAAGGTGATTGCTTGATTGTTACAGCTACTGATGTCTGGTCCAGCACTGACTCCCGTTAAGGAATTAGAACTGTTGTATAAATCATTGATTTCACACGTCGTTAAGGCACGATTCCAGATTCCAATGTCATCCATTTTGCCATTGTAGTAATCTCCTCCAACGCCACGACCAACGTACAAAGGCATAACAGCACTCGTCACGTTTGTATGGGTAAAAGTTGCAGTTGCTACTTGGACATTGTTTTTATATAAGGTCATTGCTCCGGCATTGTAAACACAAACGATGTGCGTCCAAACACTTGTTGTCGAAGGAGTTGGCGCCCAAATCCATGCGAATTGTTGCTTATTCGTTCCGAATTGGGAATTTGTCGCTCCTGCTTGAAAAATCCAAATGAAGTTACCAGCTGCGTTGGTTGCATTCATGATGAGAACACCATTGACCGAAGTCACATTTCGATTGTACCAGAAAGAAACGGTAAAACTTGATGCTGGATTAAACGTAAAGTTCGGTGTGCTATTGATTAAATATTGATTAACACCGTTAAAGGAATAGGCTGAATTAGCTGTTCCAAATCGATCGGCAGTAAGCACCGCACTGTTGTTTGTTAAATTGGCAGCATTTGCACTAACATCGTTCGAATTCCCATTGAAGGGATAATATCCCAATAAACCATATTGAGGAACATAACTAGGAACTTGCGCAACGAGTCCAAAACTGAATACAACGGCAATGTAAAGTATGAATTGTTTCATGATAGTTATTTTTACGAAAATAAGAAATGTTTTTTATTCAACAGTGAACGGTGAACGGTGCTCAGTCCATTGCAGCGAAGCATCACGGTATTTGCGGAAATCGCAACTGACATTAGGGGTGGTGGTGAAATTCAGTTTTGTTTTGGTGTGAATCGCAGGTATTTTTGAGCCACGATTAAAAATGACTTTGTTGGAGAATTTGGAGGAAACTGAGCATTTCCATGGGGTTCATTACATATCGGAAAAAACGTTTAAGATGAAAAAAATACTATTCTTTTTGTTTCTTGCTACAAGCTTTGCGTCTCATAGTCAGGAGTTAAATGCGGATAAAACGCCAAATGGTCCTTATGTTCAATTGAAAAATGGCAGGCAATACGAGGTATTGAGACCGATGGTTGTTTGTGAAAATACCTGTTATTACATGGATCGTTTCAGCAGGAATTCCCATTCCATTCCTTTGGATAGCGTGGAGGGATTTGGTGAAAGAAGTGATGTGCGCTACATGACAAAGCAAGAATTTAAACGAATTGGAAGGAAACCTGTGAAGGGATATTTCTTTGGTGTGCTTATGATTTATCCAGCAGGACTTGGGATTTTTATCTTCTCTGATATCACGAAACGACGACACATTCGAAATTTATACAGACACAGCATCCGCCGTTAACATAAAAATATTGAAACCATGAATAGATTCAAATTACTTTTAACGATCCTTTTCTTTTCCATCATTCAAACAAGCTTTGCTCAATCGGATTGGAAGTTCAAACCTTATGTGGTGGTGAATGACACCATTTATGAAAACCTGAAACTTCCGGTGTTTATCATGGACTCCGTGTTGTACATTCGTACACAAGAAGGAGTCGTAAAGACCTTTCCATCTTACAAGGTGGATTACATCAGCAAGCGTTGTTTCTACGACAGGATCACGCCATTGGAGAAAAATCGTTTGTCCAGGTCGATTGCAACGGGAACGTATGTAAGTGTAGCTTCAATTGCTGGTGGAATCGCGGCTATTTATTCTAATTACCAGACTTATCTTTATTATTCAAAAAATATGTTCCTTCAATATTACTCTCCAGGCGGATTAATTTTTGGTGTGGCTTTGATTGTACCATCGACGATAGCCATCTACAATTACATTCAGCGGAAACGTCAAACTAAAATGATTCTCGAAGCGAAAGGCTTACGCTTTATCCCGAAGGACACTCTACAACCTGAGACTGCTCCTTCATCCGCCACGGAGTACTAAAACGGGTAGATTCATTTCAAAAAGGTACTTTTGAGCAGAATTTATCGTCATGAAACAAACCTATTTTCCAGCTCAACACTTTCAAGCGAAGGCTTGGGCGAATGGAACTACCACGGAACTCGTAAAATTTCCACTGGATAGTGATTTTCTCAAACGCGATTTTATTTTTCGCATCAGTACCGCAACAGTGGAAGCGGAAGAGAGTACTTTTTCTGATTTTAGCGGTTTGACACGGATCCTCATGATTTTAGAAGGATCCTTGACCTTGATCCACGACGGACGTTACCAAAAACACTTAGTTCCCTACGATCAAGATACCTTCGATGGTGGATGGTCCACACGCAGTATTGGAAAAGTACGTGATTTCAATGTGATGTTCAACGAGCAGGCTAGGGGAGAACTTCAGGCGTTTCAACTGCAAGCGACGGAATCACAAACGGTAAAGATTGCGCAGAAGAGAATCATACTCTTTGTTCATACGGGTCAATTCAAATTGGGAGAACACTTGTTAGAAACTGGTTCTGTTTTGGATATCGAAGACTGTGAATGGGACTCTTTTGAGTTGGAATGTGTGGAGTCGGGAACGGTGGTTTGTAGTCAGGTGTTAGTGTGCTAATGTGCTAATGTGCTAATGTGATAGTGTGCTAGTGTGCTAATTGGCTAATGTGCTAGTTGGTTAGTGTGCTAATTGGCTAATGTGCTTCCGCCGCGGCGGAGTGCTAATTGGGTAATGAGCTAGTTGGTTTCTGTCGAAGTGGACTGATCACTGATCACTGTTCACTGAGCACCGAGTACTATTCACTTAGCACTGTTCACTGAGCACTGTTCACCGAGCACTGTTCACTCAATCCTACTCCTCTGTTGCTTTCTTCGACTTACGGTAGGTATAACTTTCGTAGATAAAGCGTTTCGCGAAGCGTACTTGTTTGTCTGAATTGATCAGTTTTTTGTAGACATTGGCATTCACCCCGAAATACTCGTATGTGGATCCATCTGTAAACGTAATTTCCAATAGAAGTCCTTTGTGTTTGAAGTCGGCAATCATACATTCGTTGATGGTTGCAGTGTATTCAGCCAAATTCGCTTCTTTCGTTTCTGGAGCGATGCTCACTAAGAAATGATAGCCATCGGTTACTTGTCGGCCCATAATCGCAGCTTCTTCCTTCAAAGGATCTCCATCTTGAAATTTGTCTGGATGCCATTGCTTCACCAATTTACGGTAAGTTTGTTTCAACTCCGCTAAATCGATTTGACTTTCAATTTGAAATAATTTCTTGTATTCGTTGATGCGCTTCATAGGTCAAAAGTATCGAACTGAAACATGGAACGAATCAGTACTGTTTTCAATTAAGGCGCGAAGATAGGGATACATTTTGAGCTGAACTAGTTTTAAGGGATTCAATCGTGGGATATCCTCGAAAAATCACTTCACTTGATATTCAATAAATGGATAATGTCCTTCTGGGGTTTCGACGTTGATGTGGATTTCACCGGAGTTGTAGGGAATGAAATTCAATACATACGTGCTGTCTTTTTTCTCGAAAGGAATCCATTCGTCGAGTTCATTAACCAAGTGAAAATGTAGGTCCTCGTTGGATTTAATTTCGATCGAGATGCGTTCCTTTTGTTTGAGTGTGCGCGTTTTGGGTGCACTGACAATATGAAATGTGGGAGGAACCGCATGCATGCGTGGAAGATTGAAGGGTTTTTTCGTTTTCACTTGTGCTAACAGTTCTTCCGCAGTGACAATTCCGTATTGAAAGATTTTCGGTTGGAGATCGGGAAGGCGTTCAAATTCAGTCAAGCTGATGTTTTGCGGAAGGAAGTTTTCGTAAGGAAACTGCGCTAAGTGCGTAAAAACGGAATGTTTCGGGTCGACATTAAACCATTGTTCGTCGAACTTTTTGGTGGACTTCAGGCGTCCGCGGCTGTCTTCTGATCCACCGCCTTGACCCCAAGTGGCATCGTAGATTTTCCACGCACCATCGATTTTAACGGCATTCCAGGCGTGGTCGGTATCGTCGAAGGTATCACCTTCGGAATAGCCGTACCCTTTCGCATAACCTGTAATCGTGATGGCTTCAATTCCAGTTTTGACGGCAATTGCGGTAAACAAATCCGCGAATCCAGCGCAGACTGCTACACGTGTTTTTAGTACGTTCTCGGCGGAATTATCTCCCAAATTACCTGAGTTGTATCCGGCATCGTTGTAGGAAATATTGTCTGTCATCCATATGTACACAGCGCGTGCTTTTTCCAAGTCTGTTCGAGCAGAGCGATTGATGTAATAGGCTATATCTGCTATTGATTTTTCCGAAGCCGCCGGACAATGACGCATGTACGCATCAATCACATTGAAAGGGGAACGTTCGGTTTGAATGCTCGTTGCGTTTGCTACAATCGACAGCAGAAGCAGCAATAAAACAAGGTGGATTTTCATAGGCGTCTTTTTAGTAAAATGTAAAAGGGATGTTTTGGTAACAGAGTTGGTCGGATAAACCTCAATTTTGTTCCGTGTTTTCATTTCGCATTTTCTGAAGATTTATTAATTCGCCTATGATAATGACCGGTTCCTCTCTTTCGGATACGTACTTCTGAAATGCCCAATAAACATCCTTCGAAATATAAAAGTGTCGACTCAAGTCCATTTCAATTTTTTCTGGAAAGACGGAATAAAGTGTGAGTTCATTTTGGTGGCTGAAGATTACATTGTTGCGATTCACATCCACGACCACTTTTCCGAAAGTCAATAAGTTATTGAAGTGTGCCGCTAAAACAAAGAGATCTGTCGTGATTTCTGGTGGAAATGAGTTCAGGACTCTCACATCGAAATGCAGCTGTTGAGCATACAAGAGGTAACGGTAAAATTCATCCGTATCTTCAGTAATGTGAAAAATAGATTCCACGTAGTTCTCACTTTCAAATACGCCAAACCTCCAACTTCGATTTCTGTGAAGACGCGTTAATTCTTCCCAAACACATGCTTGATGTTGTGCTTCGTCACGAAACATGGCTCCTATTTTATCGGGTAAGGGAAAAGATGGAGTCCTTGGTTCTTCTACTTTAATTTCAGTTGATTTTTGATAGCGATTATCTCTTACGCGCTTGATCAAGGCTAAAATTCCAAGTAAGGGTAAGAGGGCGTAAAATCCATTTTCCATTTTATTGAGATTTATTCAATCTAACACAAAGCCATTGTTGCATGGCGTCAAGGTAGATTTTCATGGATTAAATTTAAGGAATATCAAAAATAAACACATCGCGATTTCCTGATTCGCCGAGCTCCTTCATTTTCTTGGAAATCACACCCCATAAAGGATCGTTTAAGCTTGGTTCGAGTAGTTCAAATGAGCGATCAAATCTTCCAGCGAAGCGATTCAGTTCGGCACGAAATAATTGACCGTTTTCTTCCTCTTCGATTAAGTTTAAAATGGCATCAATGTTATCTAGGTAATCTCCGTCCTCGTTTAATGCCTTGCGCGTCAAGGAGCCATCTTCCAGCTGTTTGTGGTATCCCCACATCAATCGATAGCGCAAGTACAGTTCGTCATCGTCATCCCTTTGGACATTCATAAAAAGCGCATCTTTGATGTCATCGCGTTCTAGTTCCTTGGCAGGATGCAGTTCCTGTTGATCTCCAAAAGCTGGATTTTTGGATTCGTTTGGCGTGAAATCGTCGTCGTAAAAATGAGCAAACTGAGGCAAAATCGCCCCTTCTACTTTCGTTTCTTCGTCAAGCCAAAAGGTACAATCACAACGTTCACATTTGGTGATGCGTGGATACGACGGCATCATCGGTGCATCGACGCGCATATCTGAATAGTGGGTAGCGCCGAAAGTATTGCCACTTGCTAAGCTGCTTTTGCTGACGCGGTATTGGCAATCGGGACAAGCGTAAACGTAGGTTGGTCCTGGAATCATAGAGTGTAGATTTATAGTTGAATAAAATGATTAATAGCTCATGGCAATCATGCTCGAACGACTGACAATCAAGCAGGCTGCTTCACTTTGGTAGACGCAGGCGGAAAGTCCTTTGAGGTAGTGCTTTGTTGGACGGTAATGTTCTCTTTCCAACACCGATTTGATGTCCATTGTTTCTTTGGCTTTGAAGCGAAGAAAACGTTTCTTTACATTCTCTGATGCCACGTGGATTTCATAGGTTCCTTCCCTCAGTGAAAGGGTCCAGCGGTCGATTTTCATGAACGAGGGACTGTAACGTGAAAAATACGTGTAGGGCTCGTCGTTTCCGTCAATACGGTAATGTTCAAGTCGTCTAAGTTGACTTCCAAACTGTTTTTGCAAATCGGCCAGCGGAGCGTGGAGTAAGTCGTAAAATAAGTGGTCGCTTAGAATTTTCATAAGTTATTTCGGTTGAAGGGATTGTAGTTTTTTGGATCCACATACACGCGTTTTGTCAAGTGTCGAAATTTGAATTGCGTTTTGAAATTGGAACATTCAAACAAATCGGTGATTTCCCCTTTGTCGAGGTCGAAGAGTAAATTCATGTAGCGCTTGCTGTTGTTACCGATAAACATATATCCGGTTTTTTCCTTGTAGCAATCGCCACAGCGTCCTTCGACGGCGTTGAGAAAAGTGTCACCGTTGGACTTAAAATCCTCCATCACGCGTTCCAGTTTTAGCAGGAATTCGTTGCGGTGAAATTCTTGGTAGGTGATCTTATCGTCCAACAGGTTGTAGAGCATATCGACATCCATGCTTTGGATGAAATAACGGACGGCATCTGCAATGTTACGCAGGGGTGGGTAGGACTGTTGTTCCTGGGGAATTGTTTTGTGTTCGTTCATGTGATATAGTTTAGTAGGTAGATTTTCGTTGAATGAAAGACCTTATTTTTGACGAATTCAGAGAGACAATTCTGCCGTAAATCCCTTGGAATGCATCCGTTCGACAAATGGAGATTTTCCACTCTTTTCGTTTTTGAGTAGCATGAAACTTTGTCTTTTCTTGTACTGAATTATTGGTGAATACATGGATTTCCCCCAGTCCATAGCCTACATTTTTCAAACGTGACCTATCAAGTGAAATGCACAGTAATTCGGGTGAACGTGAAATGGTACTAAAAATCAAATCGATTGACTCATTTTTAAAAAAGCAAGTATCTGCTTCCGGATTGACAATATGAACAAGTTGGGCTTTAAATTTCATCCGATTTAGTTTTGATTCATGAAGGTTTCGATGCTTTTGACCACCTTTTTCGGGAAGCGCAGTCCAATGATTTTCCCGTTTTGAAAACGAAAGGCGAGTCGAATTACGAGTTCTTTGAATTCCTTTCGCGGTGCTTCCCCAAATTCGAACTTGTCTATGTCTGGGAACGTGAAGGGATCCGCTTCCATCAGGCGAAATTCGATGACATGCTCTCCGGGAAATTCATCCATGCTGTACCCATCTTTAAACTCTGGCCAAAGTCGCTTATCAATGCCGTGTTCCGAGAATAAAAACTTGTGGAAATGTGCCAAGGCACGTGTCTTGTTCATCCCTTTAAAAAAGACGCCTTTTGCATCCATCAGCTCCTCCATCTGCTCAAAATTTCCGGCTAAAAACGAATAGCGAAATTGATTCAAGGCGTGTTCATTCTTCTTCTGTTCATCAAGGGTGATTTTCGACAATTGTTGCAGCATGTTTCAGGGTGTTTTTGTTGTTTCATCTCCTTAGGCAAAGCATATGCCAAGAAATATTCGGTAGTAAAAACGATGAAATTATCCCGAAAGGATATCAAAATCTGAAAAGGATATCAAAAAGAGATGTAAAATGGATTTTTGAAGCTTTAAGGTGATCTCAGCATTAATTCGTATCTTAGTTAAGTTATGCAGGACGCAAATAAAAACCTCAAATCTCATATTTTAAAGGCTTTTCAATTGTTCGATTCCGGTGCTATTGATGCCATCGAAATAGGAACGACGAAGGGTCTTACCGACATTCATGCATACTTATTCGACGGACTCTACGACTTTGCTGGGAAACTACGAAAGGTCAATATTTCTAAAGGTGGATTTCGCTTTGCAACGGTCCTATACTTACGCGAAATCTTGGCGAAAATTGATGAAATGCCCGAGGAAAATACCGATCAAATCATCGAGAAATACGTGGAGATGAACATTGCGCATCCGTTCATGGAAGGGAATGGTCGAACCATGCGCATTTGGTTGGATTTAATGCTGAAATCACGCATGAAATTGGTCATCGATTGGCAACACATCGATAAATTCCAGTACTTGCAAGCCATGGAACGAAGTCCAATAAATGATTTAGAATTGAAGACGCTCCTCAAAGCCAATCTAAGCGCCGATGTTTCTAACCGTGAATTGATCTTCAAAGGAATCGAACAATCCTACTACTACGAAGGATACGAGAAATCGGACGAAGAATAACCTAGAACTTCTCCGCTTTCACACCATACTTCTCCATCTTCGCTACCAAGGTATTAATCGCCCAGCCAATCGCGAGTGAGGTTTGACGCTTATTTCCCTTGAAGTGTTTCAAGACGCGGATGATGTGTTCCTTTTCGATGTGCTCCATGTTCATCGGTTGGTCGGAAGGTGCCTGCTTGAGACGTTTCGGTAGAACTTCCGCTGTCACGCTTTCTTCGTTGAATACGTAGAGTCGTGAGATGATGTTTTCTAACTGGCGGACATTCCCCGGATACGAATAATTCAAGAGGATTTCCAAGGCTTCTTTCTCTAGTTGGAGTTTCTTCGGACGGTGTAATTCCTTCTTTTTCTGCGTGAGGAAATGTTCAATCATTCCTTTGATGTCGGCTTTTCCACGTTCGGATAGGGTAGGGAGGTCGAGTTCCACCACGGATAGTCGGTAGTAGAGGTCCCAACGGAATTTTCCTTCTTCACACAATTTCTGCAAGTTTTGGTTGGTGGCTGCAATCACCCGGACATTCACTTTCTTCGCTTTTCCACCCAGCGGCATGATTTCCTTCTCCTGTAAGGCGCGCAAAAGCACCTGTTGCATGTAGGAGGAAATGTCGCCGATCTCATCGAGGAAAATGGTCCCTTTGTCCGCGAGTTCGAATAATCCAGGGGTGTCTTTGTCTGCTCCCGTGAAGGCACCTTTCTTATAGCCAAATAAGCGGGATTCCAACAAGGTATCGCTAAACGCCGAACAATTGACTGTCACGTACGCTTGTTCGTTCCGTATGGAATTCTTGTGGATGTACTTCGCGAGGTTCTCTTTTCCTGTTCCACTTTCTCCAAGGATGAGCACGGTGACGCCATCTACTTGGGCTACCTTCGCGGCGTTCTCGTAAATCTTCTTAATGGTCGGCGTAATGAAGTAGTCATCCCCAGTATTCTTCTGAATCTCCTCCTGATGGTACATCGCTGTAACCGGAAGCGAGGACTTCTCAAAGGCAATTTTGACCAATTCGGGCTTGTCTTTCGTCTTAGTGTGTTTCGCCTCCCGCATCTGGAACAAGGTCGTATCCAAGTTCAGGGATAAATGGCTCAAGTACCAAACCACTTGCATGGCCGGACTCCCTGGTGACACGAAAATATCGAGTTTGTCCTCCCGTAATTCAATCAAAAAAGGATTCACCTTTCCCTGAATCTCCCGGTGATCAATCGGATCCTGAATACCCATGTAGCGCAACTCAAAACTTCGTTCCGGATAGCTTCTACGCAGAAAATTCACCAACAACTCCGAACGCGTATCGTCCCCACTTGCCGCCGACAACAAAATATGTCGGTCCGACTTATAAAAGAACTTATGGTAATTCGCCGTCGGCCCCGTTTCCAGCACTTGTCCGGCTTCAAAGTCATTCGTATAGGCAATCCAAGAGATAAGCGTTTTCATGTGTCAGAAATTGATATACGAATGAAGGAAAGATTATAAAAATAGAGAAAAAACGATAGCAATGCACACTATTTTAGTGTTTGCATGCTTTGAAAATAATCAGCATAAGAATACCAAATCCAATATATCTAAAAATCCCTCCAATGACAGCTTCACCTATTGCTTTGCCGCCTTCAATTGACATTCCTTTAAAATTTTCAATGGTTTCTTTTGCTAGATTAACAGCCTGTCTACGTGCATTTTCCATCCACTTAGAAAGTATATCATCTTCCACTTCGAAGGATTCACTTTGGTAGTAATTAGATTTTTTTGAATCCTGCGAATGGCTTTTTTGATATTCTTCATCTCTTTGATGAGAAGAGTTTGAGGCTTCTTTGTCTCTTGCTTGTTTTTCGGTAAATTCCTTAAATCGTTTATATTCTCGATCATACTTTAACCTTGCTTCTGAATCCTTAAGAATCAAATAAGCTTCATTGATCAATTGCATCATTTCCGTAGTATCAACCCCAAGATTTCTGTCAGGATGATATTTTAAAGCACATCTTTTAAACGCCGCCTTTAATTCTTGTGCAGTTGCATTAGGACTTATCTCAAGAACGGCGTAATAATCTACAAACATTAACTTTTGTCTAAATCATTATTTCCTTCCTTGTTTGGTTTGTACTTCCAAACAGCTACCACACCTGCAATCATAGCAGGGAAAATAATTAAAGGGCCAACACCTCCTGATGAAACTCGATTACCCATAGATTGAACAACTAATTGTGTCAGCATGGCTCCACCACAGATGATTACTATTGTAAGTAGTATTTTAGTTATAATAGTCATTAGTTTTAGTTTTAGTTTAGAATGAACGATATAAATATATTAAAAAAAGCGAAACTGTAAAAATGAGGTAAATTGGAAATAATTTATTTCGATTTATTTTGTGCAAAAAACAGATTAATTCGGATAAAAGAATTAATGGGATGAAAAGCACGTTTGGATTATAGTTAATTGCTTTTTTAATATCAAAATGAAGTAAAAAATAAGAGCCGCGAGTCATTCCGCAACCAGGACAAGGTTTATGGATCAAATTAAAGTATAAACAATCGTTTTCTTCCAGAGGAACATTCATTTTTTCATATGGCATGTAGTAAAAAAGAACAAGAAGTAGAACTGATATAACTAAGAAAAATAATTTGAGTGCTACTTTCATTTAATAGATGATTAAAGTTTATTAATGAAACTTAAACTTTTAAAAAGAAATCTGGAATTACGAATATAATAATCGTTTAAATCACAAGTAGCTAGTTTCTGTTATTTTTGGATAATATTAGTATAAATAAAGTCTTCAATATAAATTACTCCCATGAAAATTCTATCCATAGGAATCGCCCTTTTACTCCTGGGTTGTCTTGTCGACATGCCTTACGGTTACTTTCAATTTGTTCGTTTTGCTTCAGCTGCTTTCTTTTCCTATGCGGCCTATTATGAAAACGAAAAGGGAAGCAAAGAATTGGCAATTGTTTTTCTTGTTCTTGCCATATTGTTTCAGCCATTCATGAAAATCTCACTAGGTCGAACGCTTTGGAATATTGTAGATGTGATTGTGGCGCTGGGATTGTTTGGGTATAGTGGTCGAAGAAATTGACATAGTATATTTCGTTGAAAAATCAGTACATATTAATTGTTGTTTCAATTATTGGAAAAATAGTTGGTTTCGACATGAGTATTTTTGTGTGCATAATTTTGTTGGGTTCATTTATTAGTTCGAATTCATTCTTGGAATAGGAACATCAAGTGTCGGTGGAGTTAGAGCTAATTATTAGGGTGTTTTTTTATTTGCTCAACCTTCATTAATTTTATCAAAAATTAAGTGTAATGAGAGTCATTTTATATTGTTGTCTGGTGTTATCTTTAATCAATAGTTCTTGTCAAGATTCTAATCCTACAGTTCCCGTTGATCAAATCACAGTAGCTGAGGACGTCGTTTTAGGTATTGATATTGATAGTTTATATAAATTCTTTAAAAAAAGTGGAGTAAATACTCAAACATTCAATAAAGATGGAGAAAATATTAGTTTCTATGTAACGGATGTATTTGATTTGAGTAGCTATCGAAATTCAAATATTCATTTAAATCATGTGGGATTGTTTTATCCAATTAAGTTAACGGGAACAAATAGATTAATAGGTTTGAAAGTATTATTAGCAAGTACACATGAATCAAATCTTCAAAACTCGGAATATTTAAATAATCTAACGATTAAACAAGAAGTAAATGAGCAATTATTAAGTGAAATTGAAAACATGTACACGAAAAAATATGGGAAACCTTCAAGAGTTAAACTTAATTACTATCCTGTTTATCAGATAGAAGGTAACCAAGTTAAAAAATATGAAGGAACCCCTTCTAAATGTGAAATTGTAACATGGCAAAATGAATATTTAACAATTGATTTTCACAAGGGTTTCAAAAGTTATGAAACTAGCTTTGATCCTTCAAATATTTGTTATTTATACACCTATTTTTATGGTGGTGATGCACAGCAAATTAACCCAATAGGGGGAAATATATTCTCTTATTCGCTTCCTTATATAAGTTACGAACTAAAAGATACAACTGTTAAAATACTTGGTCTCGAAAAGAAAATGAAACTTTGAGAATCTGTTCAAGTTTTCATTGTATAAATTTTCATTTTTAATTCAATAAAAACCCTCACCCCCCAAACTCCTCTGCAATCATCCATTTTTCGCGCATGCGGAACGCCGGAATTGTCTGACGTTTCGCCTTATTCGCTGCCACGTTCGCTTTGATCGATCGTTGGGATGCCCATTGGGATAGGGGAATGATTTTCTCAGCGGTGAGAATGGTGATTCGTTTGTGGAGCGATTCAAGTAAAAGCAGGGCAAAAAGTTCGGTGAATCCATCAAATTTCAAGGTGGACTGATACCGTGTGAACAGGGGATAGTATTCGCTGTGTTTGCTTTTGTTTTGAATGATGATAGGAGGGAAGCCCAGATTCATGAGCTGAAGGTTGATCAATACCCTGCCCAAACGTCCATTGCCGTCGACGAAGGGATGGATGGTTTCAAACTCGGCATGAAAATACGCGATGGCATCTAGAAAGTAGCTGACTTTTTGTTGGGAGTAGGCATCGACTAAGGTTTGCATGAGTGCCGGGACAAACTGCGGATTTGCTCCGAGGTGATTGCCGACGCGCACCCATTCTTTTCCTGTTCTAAAGCGTCCAGCGATGGAATCGTCGATGTTGCGCAGTAAGCTTTTATGTAAGGCTAACATGCCTTTGATGTTCAAAGTTGAAGCTGGTTTCTCAAGTAGGTTCTCAGTCAGTTTTGCCAGGTTTTGTGCTTCGAACACTTCCCGCACATTGACTTTACCAGCTAATTGACCTCCGGAAAGAATCTTTTCAGTGTCCTCCAAGGAAAGTGTGGAGTTTTCAATCGCGTTCGAGTTGTAAACCAACTCGGGAATTTCAGCCAGAGTGATTTCCTTCAGGGTAGCTTCATGCTCCTTGGCCAACACTTGATACTGCTGGAACAAAGTCTCAATTTTGTCTTTTGTCGTTTGGTTGATCATTCTCCTTGCTTAACTTACCGTGAAAAAGTAGTTAAATATACAACAATTCACGGTAAGTTGGGCGAAATTCAAATCATCAATTATAGGAACATGCAGTTAAGAATTTCTTATAGTTATATTTTTTTGTTCTATCCTTTGCCGAGATGAGATCCACTAGCCACCAAATGAAGAAACCATAAAAGGTAAGTAGTTTAATTATACCTAATAAGACATCATCCAACCAAAAGCGTTCAATGCCAAGGAAAAAGGAAATCAAAAAAATGGTCGTGGGTTTTTGAAATTGAGTCGCTTGAATTAAGATAAATTTTTCATCTTCCATTTTTTCAAGTTTCTCTTTGATCATCATGAGATCATGTGTGTGAAAGTTCTCTGCATTTAAGCC
Source organism: Crocinitomicaceae bacterium (assembly GCA_017983465.1). Classification (GTDB taxonomy): domain Bacteria; phylum Bacteroidota; class Bacteroidia; order Flavobacteriales_D; family Crocinitomicaceae; genus UBA952. Next base: position 301,964 of record JAGOBK010000003.1, on the reverse strand, counting down.
AATGAACATGTCAATTTTCGATTTTTCCATATTAATTTGTTTTTTAATTTGAACAAACCTCCCCCTTTCCTCCGACAACCCAAGTCAAAACTTAAGGAATACTTAAATTTCCCTGACAACTAAGGTCAATAACTTGTACAAGACATAGAAAATGAGGTAATTTGCTTCAAAACGGCTACATGTCTAACCAACGAAAGATCCTTCGCGTATTGCAATTCATCTCCTATTTAGAGCAGAAACCTCCGAAGGCTGTTCAGCATTTGGCGGAACTCTTGGAAACGACCGACCGAACGGTGTACCGTTATTTGGACCTCATTCGGGAATGTGGATTCGACCTGCAAAAAGATAAGTTCAACCGCTTTTTCCTGCAAACGGATCAACATGCGGGCGTGCGTTTTACTTCCGAAGAAGCAGCATTTTTGAAGCAATTGGTGCTCACTGCTGGAAAACAAAACAAACTGAAGGATGCCGTGCTCAGTAAAATATACTTGGCTTCGGACCTCCAGATTTCGGCTGCTCATTTGGTGAATGCGAAAAACGGACTCATCGTAGAACGACTCGCACAAGCGATGGCCAACAAAGAACAAGTGATCCTCAAGCGTTACCATTCCATCAACTCGGAAAGCATCTCCGACCGCTTGGTAGAACCCTTTGGATTCACGGACAATTACCACACCGTCATGGCCTTCGAACCCAGCTCTGGCAAGAACAAAACCTACCACCTCGACCGCATCACCACTGTTGAATTCACCAACTTAAGCTTCGCTTTCGAAGCGCAACACGAACAACAGATCCCTGATGCCTTTGGCTTTAGTTATGCCGGTGTCAAATACCCCCTCGCACTCGATCTCACCCTCAAGCAATACTTACTCCTGAAAAACCAATACCCACTCATCATTCCTTACGTGAAATACCACGCCAAGAAAGACCGCTACGAATTACGCATGGAAGTGAATAGCATGGAACCGGTGGGGAGGATTGAGGAGAGTTAAATTTAATTTTTTAATTATTCAATAGTCAAACTTGTATTATTTCGCCTGGGATAAAATCTTTAAGATTTTCTTATCTTGCAATTTTATTAGCCTAATTTAGTTGGTTTAAAAATCCTAAAAGAAATAAATGGTTTGAACAGATTGAGATGGATGAATCTAAAATTATAGAGTTAATCGGATTAGCTATAAATGACGGGAAGTATCTAAGCGTTACATACAAAAATCAAAAAGGAGGAATAACACCATTCTGGATTTGTATTTTAGATATTATGAATAATGATGAATTATCTGTTCATATTTTTAATGTTACAAAGGATAATCCAATATTAAATTCAAAAATTTCAATCTCTGGTATTCAAACATTAGAATTGTTGAATTTTACCAGCTACAAGGTTCCTGAATTTTTAAAGTTGAAAATCGAATCTGACGAAAACTTTAAAAAATTCAGAATCAATAGATTTGATAAAAACGTTTTGAATTATTACTTAGAGTGTTATGAGGCAAATAGAGATCCTTTTTTATACCGGACCCATTTGATTCCTAAGGTAGATTTGAGCACCTTTCTTAAAGAAAATCCATATAAACTGAATGATGACCAGCTTAAAACCATCTTAAAAGAAATTTATCACAATGACTATAATAAAAATGTACATTATGAACTTGCGATAAGTGAATTTTCGATAGATATTGAATCTAAAGGGAAATTTGTGGTAGCGTATAAAAAACTCACTTTTGACCCAGTTAAAAAAAACCTTCATTTATCTGATAACACTTATTTTAATGCTAATTTCTACATAAATAACATCAGGTTTTCTTTACCCCATTATACTGATTTATTAGCGGAAGAATTTGAAGAATTATTTGTAAATGATAAAAATTCTGCAATTGATTTATTGAAAAGTAATTTTAATCAAGGTGAAAGTCCCAATACAAGACCAGAAATAATCGTTTTAGGATTTTCTCAAATTAATATTTCAAAAATATATGAGGAAATAAACATTGAATTTGAATCTAAAAAAGCTGAAATACCTTTAAAAGTACTTTTTGGTGATTTATCTTCTACAAACAGAAAGAATAGAAAAGAACCAAATATAGTAATTTACGATAATCTTGTTGATGTAGATCAACTGCGCACAATTTATAATTCATTAAAATTTCCTGTAACATACGTACAAGGACCACCAGGGACTGGAAAAACACAAACGATTCTTAATATCGTTGTAAACTGTTTTACGAATAACAAAACACTTTTAATTTCTTCAAATAATAATATTCCAATAGACAGTATAAAAGATAAGTTGGTCCTGGGGAAATATAAAAACAAAGAAATAGTTTTTCCAATTATAAGATTGGGAAATAACAATTTTGTGCTTTCGGCTCTAAAAAAAATAAAGGAGCTTTATCTTTACGAAAATAATGATGTCCCCAAAGATAATTTATTAGCAAAAATCAAGGAAAATTCAAGAGAGAAAAATAAACAACTCGTTGAAAGATTAAAGGAGTTTGAAAATAGAATAGATCTAAAACAGAACATTGAATTCATTGATGGTTTATTAAAGAAAGGGAACAATTTTTTACTTGAAAAGGAGAAACACGTTTTTGAGGAAAAACTAGCCAAAATACCAGAGAATTCAAACGAGGATTTAACTGGGATTTTCGAACAAATAAAAGGGAATAATCAACTTCTACAGTTCTTTTATTTCGAATCATTAAAATGTATAAAAAGACTAAAAAACAAAGAGTTCAGATCATTAATTGATATTTTACATCTTGAAAATGATGAAGAAAAAATAAAATCATTCAACAAATGGATTTCAGATGATGAAAATTTGGACAGATTCACCAAAGTTTTCCCTATAATTCTTTCAACAAACTTATCTAGTAGAAAATTAGGCAAATCTTATAAATTCGATTTGTTGGTGGTGGATGAAGCGGGTCAGTGTGATATTGCAACAAGTCTAATTCCAATTTCAAAATGTAAAAACATGGTATTAATTGGTGATTCCAATCAATTAAAACCCATCGTGGTTTTTGAAGAAGTAAGGAACAAAGAATTAATGAATAAACACGGTGTTAAAGAGGTCTATGATTATTATAAAAACTCAATTTTATCGGTATATAAAAATATTGATAACATTTCAAGAAGTATTTTACTTAGTCAGCATTACAGATGTGGAAGGAAGATAATTAATTATTCAAATATGAGGTTTTATGAAAATAAACTCAAATTATCTTCTACCGTTCAAGATGGCGCAGTCATGCTGTTAGATGTGAACAATGTAAATCAATCAAAAAAAAATGCTCAAATTGAGGAAGCTCTTGAAATTCTAAATTACATTAAAAACAACGATTTATCCGACGTGTTTATAATTACTCCATTTAGAAATCAAGAAGTAATTTTAAATAGTTTAATAAAACAAGCAAAGGAAAAAGGTGAAATAAATGATTCGGTTGAATGTGGTACAATACATAAAATTCAAGGCCGTGAGAATAAAACCATTATCATCTCAACGGCAATTTCTAAAAGTACAAACCCTAAAACATACAATTGGATTAAAAACAACAGTCAATTAATCAATGTTGGGGTCACACGTGCAAAAGAGAATTTAATCGTTGTCACTGATAAAAAGGCAATTGATATTCTATCAAATAAAAAGGATGATTTATATGCGTTGATTGAATACGTTCAGAAAAATGGAACAACAGAAGTTAAAGGAAGTAATGCGAATAAATTTACTATTGGATTTTCAAATGACTCCAAGTTTGAAGATGAATTTTATAAAACGATGCAGCATTTTTGTTCGACTACAGCTACTATTTATAGAAGAAACATAAAAATTGTTGATCTTTTCCCGGAATTAAAAGGTGACTATTCTATTAGTGCAAAGGAATTTGATGGTGTCATTTTTGAAAATAATCAACCAAAGGTTGTTTTTGAAATAAATGGAACAGAACATTCTACATGTAAAAAGGCAATGGAATCAGACAAAATAAAAATGCGATTTTTACAATCTAAAAACATCCAGCTTTTTCTAATACCGAATCAATATGTCCAGCATTATGAATTTATTCGGAGCCTCATTAATAAAGTAAACGGACAAGGATATCAACGATCATTGTTTGAAGTTAGTTAACAAATTTCCGTTCTCAGTTTAGAAAGAAATAAATTTAGTTGAAAATTCTGGACAGTTTGAACATTTTCTAAATATTTAAATCTTTATCTTCACTCCAATGAAAAAAGTAAACGTAGTTGCAGCGGTAATTGAGGATAATGGAGAAATTCTTTGTGTTCAAAGAGGTTCTAATAAATTGGAATACATATCAGAGAAATTCGAATTTCCTGGAGGTAAAATTGAAGAGGGGGAAACCCATGAAATGACCATTATTCGAGAAATACAAGAAGAACTAAACATGAAAATTGTACCAATCGAACAACTGCCAACTGTTGAACATACTTATCCAGATTTTCACCTTACGATGCATGTTTTTCGCTGTTCTTGCGAATCTAGATTGTTAGAACTTACAGAACACATTTCATTTTCTTGGCTTACAAAAGAAGAATTACGATCATTGGATTGGGCTGCTGCGGATATTCCGATTGTAGATTACTTATTGTCAAAATAATCTGATGGAAGCACTAAAACTTGCCATACAAAATGCGGTTACAACTGGATTTGTCGATGATCAATTTGAATCCTTTTCGGATTATCGTCCCAGTATACTTACAAATGAACCCATTCTGAATGAGAAGGTACTTTCAACCTTGTTGGATGAACTTCGAACGTGTGAATCCTTTTTCTTATCAGTTGCCTTTATTACTTCAGGAGGTGTTGCTTCTTTATTTGGAGCACTTTTGGATTTGGAAGCAAAAGAAAAACCTATTAAAGGGAAAATTTTAGTCTCCGAGTATTTGAATTTTACGGAACCTGAGGCGCTTAGGAAATTGATGCAGTTAACGAATGTAGAATTGAAAATTGCCACAAATTCAGACTTTCATTCGAAAGGTTTCCTTTTCACGCACAAGTCGTATTACACCATTATAATTGGAAGTAGTAATATTACTCATGGAGCACTGACTAAAAACAAAGAATGGAATTTAAAAGTTACGGCCCATAAGGATAGTGAACTTTTTAAGAATACAATTATTGAGTTCGAAAATGTATTTCATCAAGCACAGGATGTTACATCAGAATATTTGGAAAAATATTCGTTTGTATATAATTCTGAACGAAAGTTAAGGCAAGGTCTACGAAATGCAATTCTTCCGGTCAATGATAAAATGATTCAACCAAATGAAATGCAAATTCAGGCGATTGAAAACTTAAATAAACTTAGAAAAGCTGGAAAGGATAAGGCGTTGTTAGTTTCTGCAACAGGAACAGGTAAGACCTATTTGTCTGCATTTGACATAGCTCAAGTAAATCCAAAACGTATGCTCTTTTTGGTTCACAGAAAAAATATTGCTCAAAAGGCAATGGAGAGTTATGCAACAATTCTTTCGAATAAAAAGGATCTTGGACTTTACTCGGGCTCAACAAAAAGTATGAATGCAGATTATATTTTTTCAACGGTTCAAACATTCAGCAGAGATGAGCATTTAGATAAATTCAATCCTGATTATTTTGATTACATCGTCATTGATGAAACACACAGGGCTAGTGCGAATAGTTACCAAAAAATAATGAATCATTTCAAACCCAAATTTCTGTTGGGAATGACCGCAACACCAGAGAGAACGGATGGCTTGGATATTTTTGCATTATTCGATTACAACATTGCATCTGAAATACGATTGCATGATGCCTTAGCGAACGACATGCTAGTACCCTTTCATTATTATGGGATTTCAGACATCGTTGTAGATGGGAAATCCTTAGACGAAAGTGCAACGGTAAATGAATTGAACCGAATAGATAGGGTCAATCATATTATACAAAACATCAACTTGTTTGGGACGGATGATGGTGTAAAAAGAGGATTAATATTTTGTTCAAGGCAAGAAGAATGTATTTTTCTTTCACATGAGTTCAATATGAGAGGTCTTCGTACTATCGCTTTAACGGGTAATTCTTCGGAGGATGAACGCTCTAGAGCAATTGATCTATTGGAAACAGATGATTTAGAAATTAAGTTAGACTACATTTTTACAGTTGATATTTTCAATGAAGGGATTGATATACCTCGAGTAAATCAAATTGTAATGTTAAGACCTACGCAATCAGCTATTGTTTTTGTGCAGCAATTAGGAAGAGGTTTGCGAAAAAGGGAAGGTAAATCATATGTTACGGTAATTGATTTTATAGGAAATTATCAAAATAACTTTTTAGTTCCTATTGCACTATTTGGAGATAAAACCTATATAAAGGATAATCTTAGAAAACTAGTTCACAGGCCAGAAAAATCGATTATTGGTGCATCCACCATTTATTTCGATCGAATTGTAAAAGAGAAAATATTTCACTCGATTGATACTGGAAAACTTCAAGAAAAAAGGAGACTTGTTGAGGACTACAAAATTCTTAAAGGAAAAATTGGTCGCGTTCCAACAATGATTGACTTTTTAGAACATGGAGAACGTGATCCATTTCAATACATAGTCCATTATAATTCTTACTATGCATATTTGTTGGGAATGAAAGAATCGATTTCTCCAATTAGTGAGTTTGAGGATCAGCTTATAACATTCCTATCCAAAGAAATATTAAATCCAGTTCGATTTTTGGAAATTCATTTGATGAAAACCATTTTGAATAGAGGACAGATTTCATTAGTGGAATTTCAAGAGCTTTATTTAAAGGAGACGTCTATTTCTCTTGAAAAAGAAACCTTGAATCACGCATTACATGTGATGAATGGTCTGTTTCATACGATTTCAGTCAATAAGGAATTGGTGAAAATAGGTAGTCATCGGAATTACGACATCGTATTTAAGGAAAACGATGTTCTTAAAATTGGCCGAACATTATCTGATTTAATCGAAAAAGCGGACATCAAATCCTACTTATTGGATCTTTGTGAATATTCTTTTAGAACCATGAAAATCAATGAGCCAGGTTTTGCCAACAATGATTTTATTTTAAACAGCCGCTATTCTCGAAAAGATGTGTTTAGAATTCTTCAATGGGAAGTTAATCCAGTTGCTCTAAATGTAGGAGGATATATGGTTCGGAAAAACAAAGCTGACTGTGCTATTTTCGTCAATTATCATAAAGACGAGGGCATTTCAGCATCCACAAAATACCATGATCGATTTATTTCAAGGAATGAATTAATATGGATGACAAAGAATAAACGTTATTTTAGCTCAGCTGATGTTATTTCAATTTTATCTCAAAAAGAACATGGAATGCGTATGCCTCTATTTGTCAAGAAAAACAACGCTGAAGGTGAAGAGTTTTACTATTTAGGGAATTCAAAGGTGCTAAAGGAAACGGCCGTTGAAATTTCAATCTATAATGATTCTGGGAAGTCAATTCCTTTGGTAGAAATGAATTTAATTCTAGAAAATCCAGTCGAAAAGTCACTGTATGACTATTTGGTGAATTCGGATTAGAAGAATTAAATTGAAGATTTACAACACGAAACATTCCTTTCTATGCCAATCAAGATTTTCAATTGATGGATAAAAATGAATGTTTGTTGGTAAAATAATTTGTTTCCCGTCAAATTGTTTTAACGAAAAAGGCGAGTCATTCTCTTTAATTGCCGGTGAAACGCGAATGATGTATTCTGAATTGATGGTAATCAAACCTCGATCAAAGGCACGATGAATATTTGGAGATAATGAGATCCCATTTGTTATCGTATCATCCTTTGAAATGGCGAAAGGAACGATGTGACAGGCATCAACAAGTTGAGCATTCGTCGAAGACTCAATGCGCATTCCTGAAATTGCACAATGATAATTATAGATTTTTGGGATTTCTTTTTTAAAGATTCCCCCTCTCACGAAAATCTCCTCCTCAAATTGTTCCTGTGGCAAAGATTCTTTTAATTCCTTGATGCGGCTTGAATAAACGGCGCGGTTATCATTCAACATTTGGGTTTCGAGTTGATCATAAACGTTGTAATCTTTCGAATTGAAATTTGTTCTCGTTTCATGAAAATACTTTTCTAGTAGTTGATCAACAAATAATCCGTTTTGAATCGGATCAATAAGTAATCGGAAGAATTCTTTGTCCAATTCTGCAAATGCGATTGATTCTTTTAATGCGTTTAAACTTTTTATTGAGTGAGAACTTGTTAATGGAATATTCATTCCAATATTCGTGATCAATCGCCAAAACGGTTCGCTTCTCATGTGGAAAAAAGGAAGTGAAAAATTAGGTGAATGTTGCGTAACAACGAGTTTTGACCAATTTGACTTAAATTCAAGTACTAATTCTGGAGTAATCTCAATTTGATTTGAAGAAATGTCTCCTTTTCGAATTAATTCGAAAATCGATAATAATAAAATAGGTTTATGAGGCGCACCACCATTCGAAGCAGATCTTTTTAATCTTAATACTTGATGAAGGTATTTTTGTATCGATTCTTCTTCCATGTCGAGATATAAGCTTAAAATCTAATTTGTTCTAGTTGTGTTCTCCCTCAACCAAGCCTGCGTTTCCTCATCGCTGCTCCAAAGGAAACAACCTTTCATTCCGCGTGTCATGAGTGTTCGGTAGGTGTTTTTGATGATGGCATCTGCCATTTCTTTTCCTTTTTTCGGATTCACTTTTAGAAGTGATTTAATTCCATGGATGCTTTTGTCACTGGAAGCTCGTTTTTCAGGTTGACAAACCCAAGTTCCATTTCGAATGACCAAATCTGGCCCCATGAAAACGCCGATGTAATCAACTTCTAGTCCTTGACAGGTGTGTATGCAACCAATTTGATCAACGGATGCTGGACTGACAATCCAGAGCATGCCATCCTGTGTTAAATTCCATTGCTTTGCAAAGTTATGTTCTGGAATAACGATGTCCATTGCCTTTGGATCTTTCTTAGAGTTCCAAGGCCAACAATAGCCAGCCACCATGCGTGCACGGTTTCGTTCCTTGTTGTGAAATAGTATTTTCTCGTGAAGTTCATTTGGACTTGCACAAACATGAAATTCGTATCCAAGGTCTTTGAAATCTGTGTTTGCGGTTTCACGGATGCCGAGTAATTGGTCCAAGTATGCCATGTAACCATCACTTCCGTTACATCGAAACTGACTCGAAAGTTGGAGTTTGTGAACAGTTGCGCCTGCATAGTTTGCCCACTTTTCGATTTCAGCTTTGGTGCCGATGTCTTTCATGGTGACACGTTGATCTTCGTCGATAAAGAATACGGAACATCTCGCTGCTTCGATGATTTCCATGACTTGATTTTGACCCAGATTGGAAAACATGCCGCTTTTCTCATTCAGTCGGTGTGCTTCATCGACAATCAGTGCGTCGAATTGATTCTTTTCAGCTTGTATGTAAGATCCGGAACCTTTAAATAAGTTGTTGACCCACGATTTTGTTCGAATTCCCGTTAATTTACTCGCATAAACATCTCTTGGAGCACTGTTTTTACTGACGTATTGAACTAATTTTTGTTGGCTTGTTAAATTGGCAGTCAATTGAATGGCAACAACCGATTTTCCAGTTCCTGGTCCACCTTCTACGATAACCACGTGTTTTGAACTCGGACTTGCAGATTGAATTACTTGTGAAATGCGTTCGAAAACAACTTTTTGGTCATCAATCATTACGAATTCCTCATTCCCTTCAATCATTTTAGCAATCGCATCTGCAATTCCTTTCGATGGTCGAATTTTACCATGTTCAATTTGGTACATGACATTTCGATAATCTCCAAATTTCACGTGAAGTTTGATGAAATCGGAAAGTTTTAACACATCGTTTTTCGCGAATAAAGGTGCTTTGTCGAGGTAGTTTTGATAAAAGCTTCCAGTCATCGGACTAGGATCCTCGCAATTATGTAAAAATGCACAAGCTTGCAATTGAATATTTTCATCTTCAACAGCCGAATTGAATCCTTCTAGCAAAGCGGCGTAACTCCACGCTTGATAACTGGGATGACTCACATCGCGCACCGCACCGCCAACATATGTTTTGACCACACCGTCAAGGTCAGTAGAAAGAGCTGTTTCCCATTGTTTGAGTTCAATAATGACTGCGCAATCACGTCTGTCCTCGGTTTGACCAGTAATGATAAAATCGATGCGTTTACTGGTGTTCGGAACTTGACATTCGATACTGATTTTGGCGTCACCTGGAATCGCAGCGTCATCCAATACATTTCGCATGTACATCATTGAGTTTTTCCAAGAATTCACCTCGCTTTTGGAAGTGTCGCGACCAAGGTTTTTAATGAAATTATCATGAATGATGTATTCTATTTTGCTTTCACGTACTTGCGACATGAAGGTGTCCTTGTTCTCTTGATAAACAATCATAATTCAGTATACTTCTGAGCGTTTCCTTTGGATTTTTCCACTGGATATTTTTCGGCATTACGTTGGATTTTATCCAATACAATTTCGCTCACATTTAATTGATGTTTCTCAGCGAGCAAAAGGGCATACGCAAAAACATCCGCTAGTTCTTCTTTGATGCGCTGAATATCCACTTCTTCCGATTCCTTGTCATCTTTCCACAAGAACAATTCATTTAATTCTGCTACTTCGATGGATAAAGCAAGGGCGAGGTTTTTAGTATCGTGAAATTGTTTCCAATCGCGTTCGTCTCGAAATTTAACCAAGGCTTGCATTAAGGTATTTATGTCGCTCATATTCTTTGAAAGAATAAAGGTGCGAAAAAAGATTTAAAATTTAGTTTTATTGGTGGTCTTAAGATATTATTGACTTGAGTTGTCAGGGGAATTTATGTTTGAAAGTTGGATTGACCTGAGTTGTCGGAATAACAGTGCAGATTTGCCAATATAAAGTTTGAGAAAAGCAAATGGCCCATTTAATTCTGGAGTTAAATTCTTTACTGATATTGATTCCCAATGGTATGTTTCTTCATTTCATCCTTTACAAACAATCCATTTTAACCTTTAAATTTTTATTATGCTTGGAGCCATTTCAAACCCAAAAAAATCCTTAGTGATCGATTTCTCCATTGAGAAATTAAAATCCACTGTTGAATTCATTCCCTTATTGAATTCAAAATACAAGTTCAATTCAAAAAATGAAGTGTTTAATTCTTACACATTTGAAGCACTCGAATTTTTGAGTTTAGGAGTTTTTGCGGACATTTCTTTTTCAAGACAGGATGAATCTAGAACAGAAATTACTATTGAAATAAGAAGAAAGATTGGCGCATTTGATCAAGCCCACGAAGTTTCAAAAGCCAATGATCACATAGCCGCATTGTTCGAGCTGATTTCTAAATGCATTGTATTAACGGAAACGGAAAAAAAGGAACTAGAAACAAAGAAAATTAGTACACCTGAGAAAAAAGGTTGCATGGTGGCTGTATTATTAACCATCGGAAGTTTATTAGGTGGTGGCGTTATTTATGCAATGAGTTAATGATTTAAAATTTATCCTAGAGAACGTTCAATTTAAACTTTCATACCCCATGAAAAAATCACTTCAAGACATCAAAGACTTAAGCCTAGCTGGTAAGTCCTTTCACTTAATGTTAAACGTGGAAGACTACACCTTCCCAGAATTGTTGGATTTGGCAAAAATCTCCGGATTAATTGGATGGAAATTTACCTTTAGAAATGCAGTAAAGTTATCTGTAGTTGAACTACAAGAGTTGCTTACGCATGCTGACAATGCGGCATTGACTTTTGATTTTTGTTAAAGATTCCTCGGTGTCTTCCCAGCAATCTTTCTTACCTTTATCTCATGTCAGAACTGGAGCACTTACGGCAGGTCGCGCATGATTATGAGGTGATTTATCGCCAGCATCGAGTAGTGGCTTACCAGTATTTGAGAAACTTGGGAAACGGGGAGGTGCAATTTTTGGATATTTTTCAAGATGCGGTCATTGTCTTGTTTGAGAAATCGCGGGACCCCAGTTTTAGTTTGTAATCACGTTCAGCAACGTTCTCGTTCTCCGTTCTCCGCTCTTAAGTGCACAGTGCTTACTTCGAATAATTAGTTCGTTTTCAATTGTTCATTTTCGCAATCTGTTCTTCAAAGTCTAATTTGATCAGTTCCCATTTTTTTTGTTTAATGCAAATAGGATTAAAGTCTTTATCAGCCACATCGAAATGAATTAAAGCATTTAATAACTGCGTTTTAGTACGTCCGTAGGGATATCTGATTTCGTAATGTTCAATCATTTGTTCTATCGTAAAATGGTTCAATAGTTCATGTACATCCCAAAAGTCTTTTTTACGCCCACCGTTTCCAATTACTTCCATTTTCATTGCGGCAATTTCTTGAATGGGAGCATTCTAATGGTATCGAAGTATTTTATCGGAAAAATAAATGTCTCTGTGTAAAATAGATCAATTTTCACAAGGTCCGACTCATCTGATCCAACGAAATACGTTTTTCCCATGCTATTATTTCCCCCGTATCCCATTTGAACAAAAGGAAAATGTTGAAGCATTAAATTGTCCACTTCGTTAAAGTCAATTGAGTCGTAGGGTAAATCTGTAAAAAGATCAATATCAACAGAAATCCTGTGACCTAATTGAAGACTTAACGAAGTTCCTCCGACCAATCGAAAACATTTCATTTCCTCCAATGACATAAGGACTTGAAGAGCATTCCAAAGTGAGTTTGATACCGTGTTTTTATAGAGCATCGTCATGTACTGATGTATTAGAATTCAAGAAAAGCGTACGATTAATTTCAAAGGATGGTAAAAAAGAGCCAGGAAATTTAACCAATACATTTTGTATGGTTGTAGGTCCATAAAATCGAACTATTTCATTTATTTCGTCCGTATTTCCTCGTTCGAAAATACGTTTGATAACGGCTATTTTATGTTGTTCCCAATCAATATTATCTATGTCAGTATCCCAAAATAATACCTTTCTAATCCGATTGAAATCCGGTTTTTCCTGTTGATTGTTTAGCTTTTGCATTTCATTCATCACATCATAGCTTGCTTGAATCTGTAGAAAGTAATCCAAGTCAATTTCGAAAAGCTTTCCTAGTTGAATAGATAATTTGGTATTGACTCCTCGTCTCTCATTTAAAATCGCACTGATTGTTTGTTTGTGCTCATTTAACGTTACGGCTAATTGAATCGGTTTCATGCCACGCTGAATCAGTTCCCTTTTGAGAATTGCACCTGGATGTATACCTTTTATTCTAGCAAGTTCTGGAAGCATCATGATAATTTTGAGATCAAATGTACTTATTTTCAATAAAGTAAACAAAAATGTTTACAAAAGTACTTATTTAATTGGTTTATAATCATTTCATGCAGTTAATTATTGCCTATCGAAGCGTTGTTTTATGTGGATCAATGCCAGCTCCCTTTCTCTGCTTCGTCCAACGCGCAGTGCATCCACTAATGCAAGTATTTCATAGAGGGAAGGATCTTTCAATGCGGCTGCTGGTACCGAGGGATAAAGTGGTGCAATACTATGTCCTCTCATGGTACCATGTGCATATGGCCAAACAAACGGTTCATCACTTTGTATTTCTTGGTGCAAAGGTTCTGCCGAATGTGCCGTAGGAATTCCGCGAACAACTGGTCCGGGTTGTTGGGCAAAGATGAACCGTAGTCCGTACTGAAGTAATTCGAATAAGCTGTTTTTCACAACCGTTTTTCCGTCAGGTGCTAAAAGTCCTGCAAACTTACAACGTGAAACTGCTTGACTTATTTCAGATTGGCTCATACAAAGTGCTTCTGAAACCGGTTTTTGATTCCAAGACGGATTGTTGTCCACAATTAGTTTTAAAAGAAAAACAATGTCCTGTGGTTTGAGCTGATGATTTTGTGTCTTCATCACTATATATTGCGTATTGCGATAATGCATAAATAATTTGAGATTCAATAAACGTTTGCGTTGATTTTCATAAACTCAATTTCTCTTCTCCGCTCTCCGCTCTCTCCGCGGCGGCGGACTGTTTCTCACTCTCTCTAAACAATAACTTAATTTCGTTGTTAGTATAAGTTAAACCCCTAAACTACAACGAGATGAAATCTTTTAAAACCTTTTTATTGCTTCTGTTGAGTGGTATGCAGCTCACCGTTTTGGCGCAAAACAACAACAATTTATATGGTGTCATGCGTACGCCGGGTGTCGGTACCAACACGGCTGCCGGAACCATTCGTTTGGGTAAACTAGATTTGGGTAGTGGGGTGCTTGCGCCGGTGAGCCCCAATAGCTTGGCATCCATTATAAGTGCAACGGGTGCGGCGCTTGATCCAATTACCCAGACTTACTTTTTTCAGACGCAAACCGATTTTGTGTCGGTCAATATGCTAGATGGTTTGCCTTCTGCACAAAATGCCATGACCAACCCAATTGCGCCGAGTTATTTTGATAATTACCGCTTCAATACCAGTGACTCCACTATTTACGGTTTGGCACGCCGCTCTACTTCTACAGGTATTGGGCAGGTTAATGGTGAGTTGTATTTGGCTACTATTGATCCGAATACAGGTGTCATTACCCAAATTTCTCCACAATCGGTAGGCCAAATGTATACTGTGCAAGGTTGTGCTATTAATCCGCATGAGATGGTTTATTACTATTCCAACCAAGGCAAAATTATCGGCCTAGATCTGTACAATGGCCAAGTTTATTCGAACCAAACCATCACTTTTCCTGAAGGGGGCTTGTACTTTGACAACTACACCTACAATTGTGCTGATACAACTATTTACGGCATTATTCGAACCACTACCACTATTCCAAATGTGTGTTATTTAGGAAAAATCAATCCGCAAACAGGCGTGGCAACACGCGTTTCTCAGCAGCCTTTGCCTTATAATTCATACACCATCAATGGTAGTTCTACTGTAGATCCGATCAATGGTGTTTATTACTGTTCGGCACTCTTACCGCAAGGCGGTTATGCGGTTGCGGGTATTTCGGTAACAACTGGTTTAGTCGTATTTGAGCAATTAATAACGCCACAAGGTGCTGCAAGTAATTCTTTATATTTTGACTTGCTGCGTCATCCTTCAGATTGTTATCAAGCAGAACCGGAACGTTTGAATCCGAACAGTGGTTCAGTTGGTTTGAATAATGTCAACAAGTCCAAATTGAAGGTGACTCCGAATCCTTTTGATCAGCAACTGAACATCGTGTCAAATAGCCCAATTCAAACGTTCATCATACGTGACGCCCAAGGGAAAATCCACCAGCAATTCAATCCAGCTGCACTTGAATTACAGGTCGAAACAGCATCTTTAGCGAGCGGCATTTATTTTCTTGAACTGCACACAGCAAATGGTACGGAAATCGTGAAAGTAGTGAAGTAAATCAAATATTCCATATAAGTAAAAACCCCAGGACACATGTGTTACTGGGGTTTTTTATGTGAGAGGAAGTTCGTTTAATTTTGTTTTAATGAATCTGGAAATGGACTATTGAGTGTTTTGCACTTTGTTTTACAGAATTACAAAACCCCATAAAAAACAAAACCCTCAAGATAGTTGATACCCAGACGAAGCGGAGCTTTTCTGGATTGCAAACATCTCGAGGATTTCCCTATTGATATAGGTAGTATCGTATTTTTTTAATTTTCCGTGTGATCTAATGATGATTTGTTGTCCCCTTTGTTGTCCCCTTCGTAATTGGAAATAAAAACCCCATAAAAAACAAAACCCTCAAGATAGTTGATACATCTCGAGGGTCTCTATTTCCTACAGCCATATAGGACGTGTCTTTAACGATAAAATAAGCGGTCTGGACGGGACTCGAACCCGCGACCCCCTGCGTGACAGGCAGGTATTCTAACCAACTGAACTACCAAACCAATTTCTTTCACTTACGTGAGCAACAACAGTTGCTTCAGAATTGTGTAATGCTTTCGTTAAAGCGGATACAAAAGTACGACATTTTTACAGAAATACAAATGTTCCTTGTAAAAAAAATCAAATTATTTCGAATTTACCAAAGTTCAGTGCTGATAAATACCGTGCCTCGAAAATAAGCTACACGCATACCATCCTGATTTTGAATCTCTACCACGTAAACACCCGTGCGTTTTCCACGGTGGGACTCAGTACAACGCGCCGTTAAAACATCGCCTAATTTTACTTTTTTCAAGTGCGCAATGTTCGTGTCCACACTAAAACAATGTACGCCATGCGCATTAGAGGCAAATGCCAACGCGGAATCAGCCAGGGAATACGTGATGCCGCCATGAGCTATTCCGAAGCCGTTGGTCATGGACTTGCTCACTTCGCAACGCAGGACACAGGATCCTTTTTCGATGGAAACGAGCTCCATTCCTAATAATTGACTGAACGCATCCTGCGCGATCATCGTTTCAACAATTTCTCTGGGTGTTTTCATCCTACAATTCGCTGAAGGAAAAAGATTCGCCCAATCGAATGCCTTTTTCGGTTTCAATCAAGGTGCAACATTCGTTCACGGAATCGTGTTCCAAGAACAACACGTATTCATTCGCTGCGGCATGTTGAAGGAACTTCGCTTTTTCATCCAAGGTCAATAATGGACGCGTGTCGTAACCCATCACATAGGGTAGGGGAATGTGTCCCGTACTCGGAAGTAAGTCCGCCATGAAAACAATCGTTTTTCCCTTATACTGAATGTGCGGAATCATCATACTTTCTGTGTGACCATCGACAAACAAAACATCCATTCCTGGAAGGGCATTCGTGGTGAAGTCTCCCACACGATCAATGAAGTGTAATTGTCCACTCTCTTGGATGGGAAGGATGTTCTCTGCCAAAAAAGATGCTTTTTCACGTGCATTCGGTTCAATGGCCCAATTCCAATGATTCTCCGTACTCCAATACTTCGCATTCGGGAAAACGGTACGGTATCCAGTTTTGGAATCGTTCCACGCCACCGCGCCCCCACAATGATCGAAGTGCAAGTGCGTCAAGAAAACATCGGTAATGTCATTGGCATGGAAGCCCAATTTGGCTAAGTTTCCGTGTAAGGAATCGTTTCCATACATATAATAGTGAGAGAAGAACTTTTCACTTTGCTTGTCCCCAATTCCGGTATCGACTAAAATTAAGCGATTTCCATCTTCAATGAGCAACGAGCGCATGGCCCAAGAGCACATGTTGTTTTCATCCGCTGGATTCGTTTTTTGCCAGAGCGTTTTCGGAACGACACCAAACATGGCGCCACCATCGAGTTTGAAAAATCCAGTGTTTAATACGTGTAATTTCATGTGTCCTTTTTCGCTCGTTAATTTTTCTTTTTCTCTACCATCGCTGAAATGCTCAATACTTCCATTTTTGGATCGGTATTCGCAATAACGGTAACGGTTTTATTCTGCTGTCCAAGCTGCGTTTCCTTCGGATGGAAGACAACCGTGATATCATCACTTTTTCCTGGTAAAATTGGTTTCTCTGGCTTCGAAGGTGTTGTACAACCACAACTTGCCGATACTTTTTCAATCACCAAAGGCTTTTTTCCGGTATTTGTCACCCGAAACGTGGTCATATTGTCGGTATCTGCAGGAACTTTCCCGTAATCGTGACTCGTTTTATCAAAGGTCATCGTTGTCATATTTGCCAGTTCTTCTGCCAATTGACGCTGCTCTTCTTTCTCTACTTCAGATAACGATTGACGCAATTCACGAACAGATTCCTCTGTTGCTACGATGCTTTTGGGTTCCTCTGTGTTCGTTGGTTTTTCTTGATTGCCGCAAGCAGAAAATACAAGTACGGATGAAATAAAAATAAAGCGGTATTTCATGGTGAATTATTTTTTTTCAAAAGTAAGGAGATTTTGGATTCAGGGGGGAATTACTTGTTTAGATTGTTTTTGGGAATGCACTTTGTTTTGCGCATCGTTCGCTTTGCTCACGAGCTCATTTCATTCGCCTTGCTCATGAATAACGTTTTGGAATAATGGCGTTCGTTTTACTCACACAAATGCGTTCGTTTTACTTACGGGTGAGGCACTGTTCCGCCGCGGCGGACTGAGCACTCATTCGCTTTGCTCATGAATGTTTCGAGAAGAATGAAGCGTTCGTTTTACTCACGGGTTAGGCACTGTTCCGCCGCGGCGGACTGATCACTCATTCGCTTTGCTCATGAATGTTTCGAAAAAAATGAAGCGTTCGTTTTACTCACGGGTAAGGCACTGTTCACTCTTCCGCCGCGGCGGACTGTTCACTTATTCGCTTTGCTCATGAATGTTTCGAAAAGAATGAAGCGTTCGTTTTACTCACGGGTAAGGCACTGTTCACTCTTCACTGTTCACTCATTCGCTTTGCTCACCTTCGTTCTTTGCTCTCATTCTCCGCTCTTCCTTTCTCATCGCCGCGGCGTGAGAAAGGATTACCTCCCTACCGGTCGGTGAACCAGTCGTGGGCGACGTGCAGTGGATCAAAAGCACTTCCTCGCTACGCTCGGACGGTACTTTTTTATTTTTAAACTCGCTCATCCGCGAGCGGATGGACTCGTTGAAAAATAAAAAAGCACCGGTTCTAACGAACAAGTGCTTTTGATCAGAGTGCCCACGACTGGATTCGAACCAGCACACCTAATGGCACCACCCCCTCAAGATGGCATGTCTACCAATTTCACCACGTGGGCATGTGTATGAACTGCTAAATTAGCAGTCGCAAAGATACATTTTTTATTAAATGATATTCTTCAAAAAAAACTTTCTTAAAAAAAGTAAAAATCCTATGGTAATGTTATGTTAACGTGAATATTTTTCACTTAACTTCACCGAAAATTTGCCCGAATGACACACGCTACTACTCAGAAAATTAGTTTTGCCGGTTTATTAATTACCCTTGGAATCGTCTTTGGGGACATCGGAACCTCGCCTTTATATGTGTTTCAAGCGATTACTGGTGGTGGAAAACACATTTCAGAGCCATTCATTTTAGGGGCTTTATCCAGTGTCATCTGGACCTTGATTTTATTGGCAACGGTAAAGTATATTCACTTTGCGTTGAATGCCGATAACAAAGGTGAAGGTGGAATTTTTGCCTTGTTTGCCTTATTGAAAGAGAAAAATGTCAAATGGATCATCATTCCAGCGTTAATTGGTTGTGCAACCTTGATGGCGGATGGATTCATTACGCCAGCCATCTCGATTTCTTCTGCGGTGGAAGGGGTGAACAACATTTTCCCAGATATGCCAGTCATTCCGATTGTCATTGGAATCATTGTGATGCTCTTTGTGATTCAACAGTTCGGGACAGCTGCCATTGGAAAAATGTTCGGTCCAGTCATGCTTGTTTGGTTTGCCTTTTTAGGTTACCTCGGATTCATCAACGTTGCTGACAACTGGGAAGTGCTAAAAGCGTTTAATCCTTATTGGGCATACAACCTAGTTGCGAATGTAGATGGAGGATTCGCTGTTCTTGGTTCCGTTTTCTTGTGTACAACTGGAGCGGAAGCATTATACTCTGACTTAGGACACTGTGGAAAAGGAAACATTCGTCTGAGCTGGTCCTTCGTTTCTGGACTTTTAGTGCTGAATTACTTGGGTCAAGCGGCTTTGTGTCTTAAACCTGGATTCCACTTAACAGGTTCCAATACCGTATTCTATTCGATGGTTCCTAGTTACATGATGCCGTTCGCAGTTGTGATTGCAACGATGTCCACGATTATTGCTTCACAGGCTTTGATTACTGGTGTATTTACCTTGATGAATGAAGCCATAAAATTGAAATTGTGGACGAATTTACGTGTGAAATATCCTTCGGATCACCAAGGTCAAATCTATATTCCATTTATTAACTGGTTCCTAATGGTCGGTTGTTTATTGGTGATCGCGATCTTCAAAAAATCGAGCGAAATGGAACATTCTTACGGATTGGCCATTACAGTAAACATGGTAATGACGTCCATCTTGATGGCGATGTTGTTGTTCATTCGCTACCCAAGATGGCGCGTGGCAACTGGAATCATCTTTTCCGTTTTCTTAGCAATTGAGTTTATCTTCTTGCTTTCAAATCTGGGGAAAATTATTTCCGGTGGATGGTTTACGTTGGTCCTTTCGATTACCTTCTTTATCCTACTGTACCTTTATTACAAAGCGAAACAATTGCGTTCGAACATTACAGAATACGTGCCAATGCGCAATGTGATTCCATTATTGGAAGCGGTGAACGAAGATCCAGGAATCGTTTATGAAGCAACGAACTTGGTCTTCCCAACACGCAGTAATTCGCCGAATAAATTAGACTTAACGGTATTCCATTCCTTGTTTAAAAAGAAACCACGTAAAGCCGGAATCATTTGGTTCCTACACTTGGACATCCTGAATGAACCATGGGGAGTACATTATTCAGTGAATGAAATCGTGGATAAAAAATGTTACTACGTAAGCTTGCAATTGGGATTCAAGGAAGAACACCGCATCGAATACATGATGCGTAAAATCTATTGTAAGATGATCGAAAAAGGTGAGTTCACGGGTGAAAGTGTGTTCGCATCCATTCGTGGGAAAATCGAGGAAGTAGATTTTAAATTCATCGTATTGAACTCTCGTGTATCCACAGACAATCATTTGACTGCTTTCCAACGTCTATGCGTGAAGGCGTATCGTTTTGTGAAGTCTACGGGATTAAAACCAGCAGAGGACTTTGGCTTGGATAAAACGAACGTTTACGTAGACTTCATTCCGATTTCTGTGACGAAACAAGTGGACCAAGATATGACGGAAGACTTTGAAAATTACTCACAGAAAATCTACAAGGTTTCGTCGAAGTAATTCAAGTCCTTACCGAACGTTTCTGTTAACCGCGAAATGCTGTAAAACGCCAGCGAGATAAAAAGAATTCCTACAATCAAGGCGGACCATCCATCGTTGATTCCTGTACTGACGAGCAATCCAAAGAACAGCACCACAATGTTTACAGATCCACGAACGAGATTCGGAATCGTGTTGGCTGCGGTTGAGCGAATGTTGGTTCCAAATTGTTCGGTGGCTATGGTGACGAAAATTGCCCAGTAACCTGTTCCTGCACCCAATAAGAAACACATGAAATAGTAAGTGTTATCGGTGATGTTGTAGTCGTGCATCAGTAAGAAAATCAAGACGCAAACCAGCGAGAATCCCAAGTACAATTGAACGACTTTCTTTCTGCTCTTTAACACCTGACTCAAAATTCCAGAAATCAAATCCCCGACTGAAAGTCCAATGTATGCGTACATCACTGCTTTTCCATTTGAAATGTCATACACACCTAGCCATGGTCCAAAATTGTCTTTGGAATTCATGATTAATAGTCCAATGACATACCAAATCGGAATGCCAATCACCACACAATGAAGGTATTTGATGAGGTTTTGACGTTGAAAGAAAATCAATTTTAAATTTCCTTTTTGAATGGCTTTGTCCTGATGCATGGACTGAAAATAGGTGGATTCCAAGGTTCCGATACGCAAAAACAAGAGCAAAATCCCCATGGAACCGCCCACAACATATGCTACCTGCCAATTGTGCAGGGCAAGTCCGAATACGCGTTCAATTCCTGCAGCAATCCACGCACCTTCAGATCCCACTAATGAAGCCACAACTGCACCTAAGGCACCGAACGTCACAATGATCATCGTTCCGTATCCGCGTTTTTCTTTGGACATCATTTCAGAAACCAAGGTAATTCCTGCTCCTAATTCTCCCGCGAGTCCGATTCCCGCTATCACGCGAATGATAGCATACGTGGTCACATCCGTCACAAATGCATTCAGTAAATTGGCTGTCGAGTAGAGTAGGATGGACCCAAAAAGTACTTTCAGTCGTCCGCGTTTATCGCCTAAAATCCCCCAGAGGATTCCACCGAGTAACATCCCCAGCATCTGCATGTTAAACAGAAATTTCCCCGTAGCGGCAATGGATTGTTCGCTGGCATTCACCATGATGTCCCCTAGGCTTTCCGCTTTGACCACCCCGAACAAAACCAAGTCGTAGATATCTACGAAATAGCCAAGTGCGGCAACGATAATCAGGAAGATAATTTTTCGATCGATGGGTTTTGCTGCTGTATTCATGCAACGAATTTAATTTATTTTTCGAAAGATTCATGTCCTGCTGACCTTGCTTATGCCATCTTCCTTTACCGTATCCCGTTTAAAACGTGTATCTTTGCACTCAATTAAAGCAGAATGGCACATAAATCAGGATTTGTTAACATCGTAGGAAGCCCAAATGTCGGGAAATCAACGTTGATGAATCAATTAGTTGGAGAGAAAGTATCCATCGTTACCTCTAAAGCACAAACGACACGTCACCGTATTTTAGGAATTGTGAACGATGAAGATTACCAAATCGTGTTCTCGGATACTCCAGGTGTGGTAAATGCAGCGTATAAGTTGCACGAAAACATGATGGACTATGTCAACTCTTCCATTCGTGATGCGGATGTATTGTTATTCATTACCGATACGATTGAAAATGAAATGAATCACAAAGAAACCTTGGAGCGTATCAAACGTTTAGAGGTGCCCGTTTTGTGTTTGATTAATAAAATCGATAAATCGTATCAAGAGAAATTAGAAGAACGCGTGAGCTACTGGAAGGAACAACTTCCAAATGCGAAAGTATTCCCAATTTCTGCCTTGCACAATTTTAATATTGACAATGTTTGGGCTGAAATTCTCGAATTAATGCCTGAAAATCCAGCTTACTACGAGAAAGATGAAATTTCCGATCGTCCGATGCGTTTCTTCATTTCGGAAATCATCCGAGAGAAAATTTTCATGCATTGTCAAAAGGAGATTCCGTACAGCACACAAATTGAAATTGAAGAATTCAAAGAGGAGGCCGGAATCACCCGTATTCGCGCGCACATCATCGTCGAACGCGATTCGCAAAAAGGAATCATTATCGGTAAAGGTGGTGAAATGTTACAGCGAATTGGTCGTGCAGCACGTCAGGACATGGAGAAGTTTCTCGATAAGAAAGTATTCTTGGAAAACTTCGTGAAGGTGGACAAAGATTGGCGCACATCAGCAGACAAGCTAAAAAAGTACGGATATTAATATCCTTTAATTAAGAAAAAAACATGAGTAATATCGTAGCAATAGTTGGACGTCCAAATGTCGGAAAGTCAACGCTTTTCAATCGTTTAACGGAATCCCGTGATGCCATTGTAAAAGAAGTAAGTGGCGTAACGAGAGACCGAATCTACGGAAAGTCGGAATGGAATGGCTACCAGTTTTCGGTGATCGATACCGGTGGATACGCAACCGTAAAAGAAGATATCTTCGAAGGAGAAATCCGCAAACAAGTGGAATTAGCGATTCAAGAGGCAACCGTGATTATTTTCATGGTGGATGTCATGACAGGAATCGTTGAAATGGATGAAATTGTCGCGAATTTGCTTCGTAAAAGCAAGAAACCGTGTATGATTGCAGCCAACAAAGTGGATAACACAGACCGCGTTGGACTTTCTTCTGAATTCTATTCCTTTGGACTTGGCGAGGTATTCGACCTAAGTGCAACAAATGGTGGTGGAACAGGAGAGATCTTGGACAAATTAGTAACGTATTTCAATAAAGAGGACGAATCAATCCGCGAGGAAGACAGTTTGCCTAGAATTGCGATTGTTGGTCGTCCAAACGTTGGGAAATCATCCATGATTAATGCGTTTACAGGTCAAGAACGAAATATTGTAACAGATATTTCAGGTACAACACGTGATTCGATCCACACGCGTTACAAAGCATTTGGATTCGATTTCCTTTTGATTGACACTGCGGGAATCCGTAAGAAAGCAAAAGTAACCGAGGACATCGAGTACTATTCTGTTTTGCGCTCTGTTCGTACCATAGAAAACTCCGATGTATGTTTGTTTATGATGGATGCCTCAGAAGGACTTCAAAAGCAAGATTTAAGTATTTTCTACATGATTGAAAAGAATTCAAAAGGAGTAGTTGTTTTGGTGAATAAATGGGATTTAGTGGAGAAAGACCACAATACCATGTTGGAAT
The DNA here is from genome assembly GCA_017983465.1 of Crocinitomicaceae bacterium. Taxonomy (GTDB): domain Bacteria; phylum Bacteroidota; class Bacteroidia; order Flavobacteriales_D; family Crocinitomicaceae; genus UBA952. Next base: position 277,963 of record JAGOBK010000003.1, on the reverse strand, counting down.
ACGAAGCGAATTTACGCGAGCAATTGGCACCGTTTAATGACGTTCCAATTATTTTCACCTCGACACTGACAAAGCAACGCATTCACAAAGCCTTGGAAACAGCGATGCGTGTGAACGAAAACCGTACGCGCAAAATTGCTACCCACGAATTGAATGAAGTGATGCTCGAAGTGGTGGCTCAAACTCCTCCTCCAGCGGTAAAAGGGAAGTACATTAAGATTAAGTTTATTCAAATGTTACCGACACACGCACCAGCGTTTGCGGTCTTCTGTAATCTACCACAGTACGTTCCAGATTCCTACAAACGTTTCTTTGAGAATCGTCTACGTGAGAAATTTGACTTTGAAGGTGTTCCCGTGAAGATCTTCTTTAGAAAGAAATAATTTCATTTTCTGATTAAATATCTTTGTTGAAGCGGAGGATAAATGGAGCATTTCATTTAAATGTTCTACATTTGTTTTAATTATTCAACGATGATACCACTGATTAAAAGACGCTTGCCTGAACTTCAAGAGTTATGTAAAGTGCATAACGTGGAATCGTTTTATCTGGTTGGTTCAGCTGCGAGAGATGAAATGCAATCAAATAGCGATATTGATTTTCTCGTTCGATTTACGAGTAAAATTCAAGTCCTAGATTATTTTGATAATTATTTGGATTTACTTTTGAAGTTAAAGGAACTCTTTCAAACGAATGTTGATTTGATTTCGGAGAAGTCTTTGAAGAATCCAATCCTCATTAAGTCATTAAACGATTCAAAAATAGCTATTTATGAATCCTAAAGTGTATTCAAAAAATTAAACTCATAAAAAAAGGCGCTATCACTAGCGCCTTTTTTGTTTTCGAATATCTTTGATCTTATCGAATCAAATTCAAATGACCAGTTACCACTTTACGGTCGTCATTTTCTTTTGGTTCGTATTGCATTCTCCAAGTGTAGATACCAGCTGGGACTTTCGTCCCAAGTGGACCATAAGTTCCATCCCATGATTCAGCAGCGTTGTGTGTCTCCCAGATGATTTCTCCCCAACGATCGTAAACCGTTAAGCTGAAAGCAAATGGATCGAATCCTGTGGTAAAGATCGCTTGCCACGTTTGATTGTGCTCATCTTCATCTGGAGTGAAGGTATTTGCCACGTAGTAAATTGGATCTGCAATTACCGGGATCGAAATCGTGTATTCATCTGAACAGCCAAGTGGTGTGTAAGCGGTTAATGTCACCAAAAGGTTTTCAGTTACACCAACATACATGTGGTTTGGATCCGACTCTGTAGAAGTGTACGAATCATCAAAGTCCCAAGTATAGGTTGTTCCTCCAACGCTCGAATTCATGAATTGAATTGCCTGTGTTGTTTCTGTTAAACTGCTTGGAACAGAAGAGAACGAAGCCAGAGGATAACTTTCCATGTAGATGTAGTCGTTGTAAGTTGTTGATTCAATACAACCAAGTAAATCGTACTCTAAAGTAATGTCATGGTAACCACTTTGATCAAACTGGTAGCTGAAAGTACTTCCTTGTCCGATTTGTGTTCCGCCCCAATACCATGTATAAATTGCTCCAAGAACTGGTGGCGTTGACAACGTAACATTCAATGGATTACAGCCTGTTAACGTATCTGCCACAAATTGCGGTGGTACAGCTGGAACAATCGTGATTGTCATATCGATTGTGTCTCCACATTGACCAGCGTCTGAACTAAACGTATACGTAAAGATTCCAGGAATCGATGTGTCAATTAATGGCGGATTCCATGTCCCTGTAATTGCTGGTACGTTGTTCGTTACCAAAGGAAGAACTGGATTCGCATCATTCTGACACAACTGAGGAACTTGCGTTAACGCAGGGATGATTAATGGATCAACGGTGATTGGCATCTGGTACGTTGAAGCACATTGTCCTGGATCTGGAGTAAAGATATAATTCGTTGTAGCCGCCCAAGCTGTAATTACGGTTGGACTATTCCAAGAACCTGTGATTAATGGACCATTAATGAATGGTGTCGTGTTCAATGCCGTCGTAGGAATGACTACATTCGATTCAAACTCACAAATCTGACCCATTGGATTAAAGTTAGGAGTAGTCAATGCGTATGTTACGATATCCATAGAATTCGCTAGAGCACATTGTCCAACAGTAGGAGTGAAGACATATGTAGCTGTTCCTGCCACTGCGGTAGAAATAGTTGCCGGACTCCAAGTTCCTGTGTATGCAATATTATTTGTAGAGGTCGCTGGCAATGCAGTTGGAGTATCGCCAATACAGAATGGACTAATTTGATTAAATGTTACTTGCTCATTAGGCAAGATCTGAATGTTCATCGTTGTGGCATTCGCACAAATTCCAGCGTTTGGAGTAAAGGTATACGTTTGTGTTCCAACTACTGCTGATGAAATCAACGATGGATTCCAAGTACCTTGAATGGCTGGAACGTTTGTTGAAATCGTCGATAAATTCGGAACCGTTGCGTTTTGACAAATTGCTGCAATTTGAGTGAATGTTGGATTCACTGGTACGTTAACCACTACGGTAGTCGTACTTGTAGAAATACATCCTCCTGCATCATAGGTAAGTGTGTAAACACCTGCATTTACAGCAGTACAGTTCGGAATAATTGGGTTTTGTAGCGTAGACGTAAATCCATTTGGACCTGCCCATGAGTAGCTACTTGCGCCAGTTGTCGCGTTTAATTGGATGGTTTGTCCTTCACAATAAGGACCAGTATTCGATGTTGTAATGGATACAGAACCTGCAGTAAACGTTATCGCAACAACACCATTTCCTGTATTGTTTCCTTGTGTACATGTTCCTCCAGCTGGATTCAAACTAGATCCGCCACCGCCGCCACCGCCGCCGTTAGCGCCTGTACAACAGTTGTCAGCGCCACCGCCGCCACCGCCATAACGACCGCCGCCGCCACCACCGCCTGAAGCAGTTGTGTAGAATCCACCGTTACCACCGTTTCCTAAAGTTCCAGCAATACCTGGTTGACCACCTCCCCAAGGAGGACCGCCATTTCCACCTGCTGTTGCAGTTCCTCCACCGCCACCGATTCCAACAAATGGAGATCCGGCACCGGACATTCCAGTTACGCAACCACCAGCACCGCCAAGTGCGTTGTATTGTGGTGAGCAGCCATTTTTTCCACCACCACCACCGGCAACAACAATTCTATTTGTTAAAGCATATGGGGTAACACGAATATCAGAAGCACCACCGCCTCCGAAAGATTGGTAATTTACAGGAACGGCTGCATGTCCGTTTCCTCCACCATTCCAACCTCCAGTAGGTCCTGTAGGACATTGTCCAACATTGATTTGAAGAACTTGTCCCGGAGTAACCGCGATTGTTGGATTTAATACTGTCGCTCCTAATCCTCCAGGGCCACCACCTTGCGCACCTTTGACAGATACAGAAATGTTGTAAACACAAGGGGGAACAGTCCATGTTTGAGCAGCACCTGTATAGTTAAAGGTAACTGTTTGGGGCTGAGAGAATCCGTTATTAAAAAGAGAGATAAAAAGAAGGAGAATAATGGTGTAAATATTCTTCATATGTAATTAAGTAGTGGTTTGTAACAAATTTAATGCTAAAATTCTTTTTCAAAACGACATTTGAGGAAAAAGGTTGCTTTGTTTTTCCACATCTGTTTAAAAAAATCAGCGGATGCGAATCAGGGTTCCTGAAAAACGAGAAATCCGATCATTTTTCTTCTGTTTGAGTTGTAAAACCCAAGTGTATACGCCGTCCTGAACGGGTTGACCACCAACACCATACGTTCCATCCCAAGCTAAAGAGTAGTCAAAACTTTCCCAAATGACTTCTCCCCATCGATTATAGATCATGAGATGGTAATTTGTCTGATCATAATTGTCACTAATGATCGGTTTCCAAGTTGCATTATATTCGTCTGCATCTGGTGTGAAACAATTGGCAGCAAATACAAAACTTGTTTCCAGCAAGGGAACGTGCATTTCAAATGTGTCTGCGCATGTTTGATTCAAAGCAATTAAGGTGAAAACGAGAAATTCTTCGTCATTCGTGAGGTAGGATGGATTCACATCGTTAGAAAATTCCTGGTTATTGACTGACCAAATGTATGCTGTGGCGTTTACACTGCTATTTTGAAAATACAAGGTGGCTCCAATGAGAATGCTGTCATTTGGAGTGATGCTGAAATGTGCTACAGGTTGCTCAATAATTGAAATAGTAAGACTTGATGTGGATACACAAATTCCCGATGTAGGCGTGAAAACATACGTCGTGGTTACTTGATTATTCAATGCTGGACTCCACGTTCCCGTGATTCCGTTCAACGAACTTGTCGGTAGCGTAGCTAAATTCCCGCCTTGACATACCGGACTCACCGGATCAAATGTGGGAACAATTGTGGGAATGACTGTGATCGATAAAGTAGTTGTGTTTGAACATTGTCCCGCAGTTGGCGTGAAGGTGTATGTCGTTGTCGCCTGATTATTCAAAGCTGGACTCCACGTTCCCGTGATTCCGTTCAATGAACTTGTCGGAAGCGAAGTTAAATTCCCACCTTGACATACCGGACTCACCGGATCAAATGTGGGAACAATCGTTGGATTGACAGTTATCGATAAATCCTCAGTATTCGCACATTGTCCCGCAGTAGGCGTGAAGGTGTATGTCGTCGTCGCCTGATTATTCAATGCTGGACTCCACGTTCCTGTGATTCCGTTCAACGAACTTGTCGGTAGCGTAGCTAAATTCCCGCCTTGACATACCGGACTCACCGGATTAAATGTGGGAACAATCGTAGGGTTGACCGTGATACTTAAAGTTGCTGTGTTTGCGCATTGTCCCGCGGTAGGCGTGAAGGTGTATGTCGTTGTCACCTGGTTATTCATAGCTGGACTCCAAGTTCCCGTGATTCCGTTTAGTGAACTTGTCGGTAGCGCAGTTAAATTCCCACCCTGACAAATCGGACTCACTGAATTGAATGTCGGAACAATCGTTGGATTGACAGTTATCGATAAATCCTCAGTATTCGCGCATTGTCCCGCGGATGGCGTGAAAGTGTATGTCGTTGTTGCCTGGTTATTCAATGCTGGACTCCACGTTCCCGTGATTCCGTTCAACGAACTTGTCGGTAGCGTAGCTAAATTCCCGCTTTGACAAACCGGACTCACCGAATTGAATGTGGGAGCAATCGTGGGGTTGACCGTGATACTTAAAGTTGTTGTGTTTGAACATTGTCCCGCGGTAGGCGTGAAGGTGTATGTCGTTGTCGCCTGATTATTCAATGCTGGACTCCACGTTCCCGTGATTCCGTTCAAAGAACTTGTTGGTAGCGCAGTTAAATTCCCACCCTGACAAACCGGACTCACCGAATTGAATGTGGAAACAATCGTGGGATTGACTGTGATCGATAAAGTTGCTGTGTTTGCACATTGTCCTGAGGATGGTGTGAAAGTGTATGTCGTTGTCGCCTGATTATTCAAAGCTGGACTCCACGTTCCCGTGATTCCGTTTAGGGAACTTGTCGGAAGCGCAGTTAAATTCCCGCCTTGACAAATCGGATTCACCGAATTGAATGTGGGAACAATCGTAGGGTTGACTGTGATACTTATAGTTGCTGTGTTTGCACATTGTCCCGTGGATGGTGTGAAAGTGTATGTCGTTGTTACTTGATTATTCATAGCTGGACTCCACGTTCCCGTGATGCCATTGAGTGAACTTGTCGGTAGCGCAGTTAAATTCCCACCTTGACAAATCGGATTCACCGAATTGAATGTGGGAGCAATCGTAGGGTTGACCGTGATACTTAAAGTTGTTGTGTTTGAACATTGTCCCGCGGTAGGCGTGAAGGTGTATGTCGTTGTCGCCTGATTATTCAATGCTGGACTCCACGTTCCCGTGATTCCGTTCAATGAACTTGTCGGAAGCGCAGTTAAATTCCCGCCTTGACAAATCGGATTTTCTGAATTAAATGTGGGAACAATTATGGGATTAACAGTTATCGATAAATTCTCAGTATTCGCACATTGTCCCGCGGTAGGCGTGAAGGTGTATGTCGTTGTCGCTTGGTTATTAATAGCTGGACTCCACGTTCCCGTGATTCCGTTTAGGGAACTTGTCGGTAGCGTAGCTAAATTCCCGCCTTGACAAACCACACTCACCGAATTGAATGTCGGAACAATCGTTGGATTGACTGTGATATTTAAAGTAGTTGTGTTTGCACATTGTCCCGCGGATGGTGTGAAAGTATACGTCGTTGTCGCCTGGTTATTCAAAGCTGGACTCCACGTTCCCGTGATTCCGTTTAGGGAACTTGTCGGAAGTGTAGTTAAATTCCCTCCTTGACAAATCGGACTCACCGAATTGAATGTGGGAACAATCGTGGGATTTATTGTAACAATCGTCGTACTCACAACTGTACAAGGTCCTTTGATGGCGGTAATGGTGTACGTTATGGTCTGTACTTGTGTGGAATTGTTCGTTAAACTTTGATTAATCGAAGAACCACTTCCATTAGATGCTCCACTGACAAATGGATTTTGACTTACGGTCCATTGCACGGTTGTTCCATTCGGAATGACATTCATCAAGGTGATATTTGTACTATTGTTACTGCAAATCGTTTGAGTAGCGGGATTGATTAAAATGGGAGGTTCCGTGACCTGAATATTAACGAACTCGGTTGCTTGACATCCATACTGATCCAATCCATTGAGGATTCCAATAAAATTTCCAGGTGTAGCGTAGGTAAGGGTTATTGGTCCTGTGCCTGAAGCAGTTGTTGGAATCGAACCGTTTGAGAAAATCCAATTTAATCCACCTGCAATATTGGTGGATCCTGTTGCATTGTATGTCACCGTACTGCCTTGGCAAATAGTTGTATTCGTATGATTCAACACCGGATGTGGACCCAAAAATGTCCCAGGATTGTTCGTGTTCCCTGTGTTGAAACTAATCGTAAATCCAGTACTCGCACTGAAGTTGTTGATCAGAATGGCATACGAAACTCCAGCGACCATGTTGATGTACTGACAATAGGCATTCTCCCCTGGATCACAGTTTGGCCATTCGGCAATGTCTAAATCAATTAGATTTAAACCCGTTGAGCCCGTTGAATTTAAGCAAGAAGAGGAATTACATCGAATGGGTGTCCGTGGACCACAAGCATCCGTTCCGGATAATTGGTACAATATAAAATCAATGTCGTCATTTGAATTAATTGGCGTGATGTCAAATGTTAACGAGCCACTCGTTTGACAAGTCCACTTAAACCACGAAGAATTTCCTTCATCTGGACCCCAAACATCCAAGCAGGTTCCTGCTTCTGGCTCATCGTTATCGAGTCCACCGCCACTTAAAGACGCCACACTCACGGAGTTTTGATTACACAAATAAGCTGCTCCGCCACAATCAGCTCCGGGATTAAGATTTGGTGTATAACAATTCGCACAAAGAATAAAAGATCCCTGATTACTCGGCAAGGAACTGACGCGAATAAAATAAGACGTTCCAGGTGCCAATGCACCCTCATATAACTGCGTGGAACTAATTCCAGTCGTACCGGTTGAACATCCAAGTTCAAAAAGCAAGGAGCAATTTCCGTTGTACAAAGCAATATTTGGGGCAATCATGCTTCCGCCACTTCCGTTTCCATTCGCGGAAATCAAAATGTCGGTTCCCGTCGCAATAAATTGAAACCAGACGTCTTGGGTAGCTGTTGTAGGCCAACATGTAGGTAAAGAGCTTAACCCAGTTGTCGCACCGACATTCGTGAAATTTAAATTTGTGGAGCAATAATTACTCACATTTGGCAGGTAAGTCGCAGAAAGACAGTCGTCTCCTTGTCCATAAGCAGGGCTCATAAAAAGAAGTAAAAGGACTATAAATCGTACGGTTTTCAAGCTGCAATTAATTAGCAGATGAAGTTAAGGAATATCCAACGTTTTAAAAAATATATGTTGTTTTCCTCGTTGTTTTCATGTAGTTTTAACTACCTAACAGAAGATATGCAAGTTTACACAGGACCTTGGACAAAAGCCGAAGCTGCTCATTTATTGAGAAGAACAACTTTTGGTGCGACGAATCAGCAGCTTTTAGCAGCGGTTTCAAATGGGATGAATGCAACGGTAAATTCCATTTTACAAATTCCTGCTGGGGATCAACCACTCGCATACGACGCAGGAGAAACCATTGTCCCACAGGGAAGTACCTGGGTGAATGCGGTATATCCAGCCAATCAAACACAGAGTCAACAAACGGAAAATGCCCGATTTAAGTCCTTGGGTGCTTGGATTGCCAAAAACATGAACCAAGAACAATTGTGCATTGCTGAAAAAATGGCTTTCTTTTGGCAAAATCATTTCGGTGTAACAGCATCCGCAGAATCCCGTGCGATGTATCACTTTTTAAATTTATTGCGTCAAAATTCCTTGGGAAACTTCAAACAATTGATCAAAGATGTGACTATTCATCCGGCCATGTTGCATTTTTTAAATGGATCGACAAACAACGTATTTTCTCCAAATGAAAATTATTCCAGAGAATTATTAGAATTGTTTTCCATTGGAAAAGGTAACCAACTAGCTGCCGGTGACTATTCAACTTATACAGAAACTGATGTGGCAGCCGGAGCAAAAATTCTAACTGGATACACGGTAACAGGGATTAGAAGTAGTACCTTGACACAAGCAACGGCAAGTTTTAATCCAATTTTACACGATAATAACAGTAAAACACTTTCTTACCATTTCAATAATCAGGTTGTATCTGCTGCCGGAGCAACGGAATACGCGAATTACATCGATGTGATTTTTGCACAAGCTCAAGTGGCGAAATACATTTGCGCGAAGCTTTACCGCTATTTTGTGAATTACGACATCACGCCAACGATTCAAACGGATGTGATTGATGTACTTGCACAAACCTTAATCACAAATAATTACGAAATCTTACCTGTCATGCAGCAATTGCTGACAAGTGATCATTTTTACGACATGACTGTTCGCGGTGCCATCATTCGTAATCCATTGGAAATGATTATGGGTGCCTTGAATCCAACGCAAACGATTCCAAATTTTGGGTTGGTGGGTGACTATCAAACCTACATTTCCATTTATTATGTGGCGGATACCATGGGACAATCGTACATCGTTCCACCAAGTGTGGCAGGATGGACGGCATATTATCAAGAGCCGGCTTATTCCAAATTGTGGATTAATTCTACGTACATCAAAAAGCGCTTTGACATCGTTTCAGCACTTGTCTACACCGGTGTCCCCATTGGAACGAATGTGCTCAAAATGAACTTGCTTGGCTTTTTAAATGGATTATCCGATCCATCAAATGCACCACAAGTCATCGACGATATCTGTGATGTATTCTTTCCGAAAGCGATTTCCGTTGCGGATAAATTGACCTTAAAATTGATTCTTACCGGTGGACTTCCAGATTTTGAATGGACAATTCAGTATACAGATTATTCGAATGACCCAACAAATACGGTCGTTTCCAATCCGGTGATGCAGCGCATGCAAGCATTGATGAACGTGATTTTAAAAATGCCTCAATTCCAAACAATCTAACGATGAAAAGAAGAGACTTCCTGAAAAATGCTTCCTTAGCATCTTTATCCCTACCGTTTGTTTCGAATGGATTTTCCATGCAAGCGATTTCAAAAGATTTGTTTGATTATTCAAAGAATGCAGAGGATCGTGTCCTTGTGCTCATTCGTATGAATGGTGGAAATGATGGATTGAACATGGTTTTTCCAATTGATCAATATGCGAATTTGATGATTCAGCGTCCAAACATCCTTATTCCGCAAAATCAATTGTTAAACTTGTCTTTAGATCTGGCACTCCATCCAAAGATGACAGGAATGCAGGACATGTTCAACAATGGAAAACTTTCCATCATTCAAAATGTTGGGTATCCAGAAGCAAATCGTTCTCATTTTCGCTCGATGGATATTTGGACGACAGGAGCTTTGGATATTAATCAAACCAGTGGTTGGTTGGGACGTTATTTCGATAGCACTCATCCAAATTTTCCGGAGGATTATCCAAATGCAAATTTCCCGGATCCATTTGCTATTTCCATGGGCTCTGAGGTTTCTTCTACCTGTCAAGGTTTGATGGGAAACTTTTCTCATGCGGTCAATGATCCGTTCAATACCTCCAATTTACTGTTAACGAGTGTAACGAATGATGGAACGTATTATGGTTCCCATATTGAATACATTTCCACCTTAATTAATCAAACCAATGAATACGGTGCGGCCATCAGTTCATCTGCAACCGCAGGAAATTCATTGTCCACCCTGTATGACCCCTCAAATCCTTTAGCTGTTCAGTTGAAGTACATTGCACAAATGATTTCTGGTGGACTTAAAACGAAGGTTTATATTGTCAACGTTGGAGGATTTGACACACATGATTCGCAGGTAGATCAAGTTAATTTAGCTGAAGGAAGTCACGCAATCCTTTTAGAAATGATTTCGGAGGCCGTTGTAGCTTTCCAAAATGACCTTCAATTATTAGGATTGGATGATCGCGTAGCAGGAATGACGTTCTCTGAATTTGGACGTCAAATTGCCAGCAATGGTTCCTACGGAACAGACCATGGTGATGCAGCGCCAATCATGTTGTTTGGAAATTGTGTAAATACCGGAATTATTGGACCAAATCCAACAATTGATAATCAAATAGACGAGCAAGCTGGTGTACCGATGCAAATCGATTTCCGAAATGTGTATGCATCCATACTTCGCGATTGGTTCGAAGCGCCGGAAGCAAGTATTCAAGCTTTGTTTGAGCAAAACATCACTTATCTAGATATCTTGTCTGGATGTAGTGTTGGATTAGCGGAGCAAGAAGCACAAAAGCAAAAACCGTTGGCTTATCCAAATCCAACTCCATCAAACACGACCTTGCGTTTTCAAGCGAAGGGTGAACAGTATCAGATTTTCATTGTGGATCAGCAAGGAAAAGCAATTGCACAAACCTTTGATGGACATTTATCTTCCGGGAAACAAGAGTTAGCGATGGAAACGTCGAAACTTCCATCAGGACACTATTATTTCTTGATTACATCAACGAACATGCGCGAATTAGTCGCGTTTCAAAAGATTTAATTTTTCTTCTGAAGCTCATCCACACGCAACTGACGCTGCATAGGATTTTCTTTTCTCGTTTGTTCTTGTTTGTACAATTGGTAACGAGTCGCTTGCATTTCACGAGGCCACGTATTGTTGTTTAAATCAGTATCCGCTGTTTCCAAAAATGGGTCCAAACGGAACGATTTCACTTCTTTGTCGAAAATAAAGACTTTGCTTACTTTCTCCTCGTAAATTCTCCAAATTTCTGCTGGAATGCGACGAACTTCAGTCGTTCCATCAACGAATGTAAATTCAATGATCAACGGCATAACGAGTCCACCAACATTTTTAAAGCTGATTTCGTAGAATTGCTTGTTGGAATTTAAATACGCCAAATCCTTTGCATCTAATTTTGCACAAAACTCTTCGTATTCTTTTTTGTCCAAGGCATCTACGAAATAGATGTTTCTGTTGCCATAAAAGTCATCAATGTTCGGATCTTTTTCATTCACGGTTTCCGCGATGCTTGTCTTGTTGCGTGTGTCGCCAATGAATGGATCCTTTTGTGCATTTTGCTCTTCTTTTATTCCTTTCTCAATGCTTGGATTCATGGTATTCAATTGAAACCACTTCACATCGTCGATCGTGATATCTACATTGTCTGTTCCGTAGAACCATCCTCGCCAAAACCAATCCAAATCCACCGCGGATGCATCTTCCATCGTTCGGAAGAAATCAGCTGGGGTTGGATGTTTGAATTTCCATCGTTCACAATATGTTTTGAAGGCGTAATCGAATAATTCGCGTCCCATGATGGTTTCACGAAGAATATTCAAGGCAGTTGCAGGTTTTCCGTAGGCGTTGTTTCCGAACTGCATGATGGACTCTGAATTCGTCATGATTGGTGAAATCGTACTTTTATCACCGCGCATGTAATCTGCCATCATGTAAGCCGGACCACGACGTGAAGGATATCCGCGTTCCCATTCTTGTTCTGTTAAGTATTGAACAAAGGTGTTTAGACCTTCATCCATCCAAGTCCACTGACGTTCATCTGAATTGATAATCATCGGGAAGAAATTGTGTCCAACTTCGTGAATGATGACTCCCCACATTCCGTATTTTTCTCCTTCCGTATATGTTCCATCCGCTTCTGGACGTCCACCATTGAAACAGATCATTGGATACTCCATGCCAATCCATTTGCTGTGCACAGAAATCGCTACTGGATAAGGATAATCAACCGTGTATTTCGAATAGGTTTTGATGGTATGAGCCACTAATTTTGTCGAATAACGTTCCCAAAGTGGATTTCCTTCTTTCGGATAATAGGACATACACAAAACATTTTTTCCATTCACCGGCATGTTTTGAGCATCCCAAATAAACTTGCGAGAGGTAGCAAAGGCAAAGTCACGAACGTTTGTCGCTTTGTAGGTCCATGTTTTTGTTTTCTTCGCTTTATCAGCCTCCGCTTTTTCCGCTTCCGCTTGTGTAACTATGATTACCGGAACATCTGATTTTCTCGCTTGCTCCAATCGTTTCTTTTGATCTGCGGTCAAAATACTGGAATAGTTTTGACATTCTCCTGTGGCTGCCACAACATGGTCTGCAGGAACGGTAATGTTGACTTCATAATCTCCAAAAGGCAATGTGAATTCACCACGACCCAAAAATTGTTTGTTTTGCCACCCAGTCACGTCGTTGTACACACACATTCTTGGGAAGAACTGAGCGATGGTGTACAAGTAATTTTGGTCCTTTTCGAAATACTCATATCCTGAACGTCCACCCACTTGCATGCGGTCGTTGATGTTGTACCACCATTTCACTTGAAAGGTAATGCTCGTATGCGGCATCAACGGTTTTTCTAAGTCAATGCGCAACATCGTTTTATTGATGAAATAGGAAAGTTTCTGTCCAGAAGTATTCGTGATTTGTTCAATCTTGAATCCACCATCGTATTTGAAATCTCGTTTACGAATATCTCCCATAGACTTAAAGTCCTCCATTTTTTCCACCTCGATGAGTTTTGTATCCGAGTTTTCATCGTAGATGTTTTGGTCTAATTGCAACCACAAATAATCCAATCGATCAGGCGAGTTATTGGTGTATGTAATCGTTTCAAAGCCACTTAATTTTTGCGTTGCATCGTCAATGACTAAATTCATTTTGTAATCAGCTTTTTGCTGATAATAATTATGTCCCGGAGCTCCAGATGCCGTATGATATTCATTCGGAGTTGGTAATTCCTGGTCCAATTGAGCGAACTTTTTCTGTGCAGAAACTTGGAAGCTTAACAACAACAGAAGGGAAGAAATGAGTATAGTTTTCATGGTTTTAAAGCAAAATAATGTGTGGCTTGTGTTTTCGTAAAACTCTGTGTTTCGCGATCTTCACGGTATATAAAGGTAAGTTTGTTTTGTTGATCTGGAAAGGCATCCATTAAAAGACGAAAGTCCACTTGAATCAAGGTGTAGACTTGTTTTGCCGGAGCTGAAAAATAGAGTTCAATGGTTCCGTTTTTCATGATTTGAAAGGATTCAATGCTCCAATTAGCAGAACAATAGGCATCAACGGCATTCGAATCTAAAGCACAGCCGTAGTGAAGGGTCAAAAATTTGTTCAAGTAAGCTTCCATGATTTTCACCTCGGAAGAATTCGGCGCTATTTTTTCAAGCTTTGTTTGGAGTCCATAGGAGTTCATCAAAGCAAACTCCAAGTCATGCGCTGTTGCCACGACTGATCCTTCAAATTTTTGCGCCAGTTCGTTGTATTCAATTTCAGCGAATGCGAAAAAGTACTGGTGTCCCCAACTAACAGAAGATACTAGAAGACAACTGGATATAAACAGAAGTTTGACGATGCTTTTCATGCAGTGCGAAAATACAAAAATTAATGAAGTTTTAATAAGGCTAAATCACTTTGGTTTTAGTACTTTCATGGCATGAAAAGAATACTAAGTTTTGGCATTGCGTTTCTTGTATTGGTTGCTTGTGCAAAAGAACCGAGTGCGTGTGAATGTGGTAAAAATTTAATGAAGAGTGCCGAGAATCAAGATGCAGATTTGGCAAATGCTTGTGAAAAACATGTTGAATCTTTACCGGATTCGGAACAGATAAACTGGTATAATGCCAGTATGGAATGCATGAATGAACAATAATTAGTCAACGTACGTTTTAATTTTCAGTCACCGAACACGGTTCAAAAAATCATCCTTATGATTCACAATAACTCATTACAGTCCTCCATTTTCAATCGCTTTATGAGTGAAATTCGAGATGTGGACATTCAAAAAGATCCTGTTCGTTTTCGTTTGAATATGGAACGAATTGCGGAGATTTTGGGCTATGAGCTTTCCAAAAAATTAGAAGCCCGGACCCTAGAAACACAAACACCTCTGGGAATTTCACACACTGAGGTTCCAGCGGAAACGCCTGTTTTAGCAACAATTTTGCGCGCTGGACTTTCCATGCATAGTGGATTGTTGCGCATTTTTGATCGTGCGGACAGCGCATTTATTTCAGCATACAGAAAACACACAACAGCAGAGGACTTTGACATCCATGTTGAATATTTAGCAGCGCCAGATTTGGATAAACGTATTTGGATCATCAGCGACCCCATGTTGGCAACCGGAAGTTCGATGTTGGCTGTTTACAAAGCTTTGCGAAAAATGGGAAATCCAAGTCAAATTCATATTGTTTCGGCAATTGCGACTCCCGATGCATTGGCGCTGATTAAAGCTCATTTGCCTACGAACACGGAAATTTGGGTCGGTGCAATCGACCAAGAATTAACAGCGCAGTCATACATTGTTCCTGGACTAGGAGATGCCGGTGATTTAGCTTACGGAATAAAATTATAAGAATGAACTGGACAGGATTTTGGAGTATTTTCTTTTTGGCAACCGTAAAGTTTTCCGTTTCAACGGTCCCTGGACCACGATTAGGAATGACTTTTTTTGAAACAGCACTTGCCTCTTTTGCTGGTGGAGCAACGTGTGCATTGGTTTGTTATTTTGCCAGCGATGCTATTTTGGTTTTCATGAAGAAAAGAACCTTGAAAAAACAAGAGTTGTTGGAGTCAAAAGGGATTGAGCCAAAAGTGAAAAGAAAATTCACACGCATGAATAAGCTGTTGATTCGCGTTAAAATGAAGTTCGGACAAGTAGGAATTTGTTTTTTCGCTCCCTTTTTCCTTTCTGTGCCTTTAGGAAGCATGGTGGTGGCAAAGTTTTACGGAAAACGCTGGGAGACTTTCCCTTTGATCGTTCTTGGTTTAGCTGTCAATGCAAGCCTCACATCCATAATCGTTTATTTTGTATTCTAACAAACACATATTTTTTGATTTAGACCGCACACTTTGGGATTTTGATCGAAATTCTGAGGCGGCTCTTCGTCAAATCATCCACTCCGAAAACCTTATTCCACAGGTAGAATCCTTCGAACGTTTCCATAAAGCATACGAACGTCAAAATGCACATTTGTGGAAATTGTATGGACGTGGTAAAATAAAGAAGGAGGAGCTTCGTTATGAGCGCTTTCGTTCAACTTTTCAGAAATTCAAGATTCGTGACGAGTCTTTGGTTCGTCGAGTAGGGGATGCCTATGTGGAAATTTCCCCACGTCAAACCGGACTTTTCCCAAATGCCATTGAGACCTTAAAGGAACTGAAGTCGATGGGATTCACTCTTCATATTATCACCAACGGATTCCAAGAGGTTCAGTTCATTAAGTTAGAAAACTGCGGAATGCATTCCTTTTTTGATGTGATTGTATGCTCTGAGATCATCGGTAAAAACAAACCTGATCCAGCCATTTTTCACTACGCGATGAAAGAAGCAGGTACCAAAGCTGCAGACTCACTGATGATTGGCGACGATTACCGAATTGATGTTGCAGGTGCGCTCCAAGTGGGCATGCACGCGATTCACTTCGATCCGGTCGGAAAGAACAAATACAATTATGATTGGATGATTAGCGACTTAGCTCATTTACCAGAAATGATCATTCGCTTAATGCGTTAATTACCCGCGAATTTCTTGTCTCGTACGCTCGTAGAAAACCATTCCAGCGGCAACACCAACATTCAAGGAAGCAATTTCACCTTTCATTGGAATGCGCGCTTTGATGTCAGCCATGTTCAGTAAATCGGAAGTGATTCCACTTTCTTCAGAACCCATAATCACAGCAACTGAACCGCGAAGATTCGTTTCGTAAAGAGGGACATTTCCTTTTTCCGTACAAGCAACGATACGAAGTCCAGATTGTTGTAAGTAAAACAAGGTGTTTTTTAAATCGTTTGTTTTACAAATTGGAATACGGTTCAAGGCTCCAGCAGAAGCTTTCATGGCATCCGAAGTCGCTAATGCTGATCCTTTAGAAGGAATCAAAATCGCATGTGCTCCTTGACATTCAGCCGTTCGGGCAATCGCACCGAAATTACGAACGTCCGTAATTCTATCTAATACGACAATGAATGGTTTCTCGTCCTTCTCCAAAAGTGCATCGACTAATGGTTCAATTTCTTGATAGGAAATCGGTGGAATCATGGCGATTACACCTTGGTGGTTTCCTTCTGTTAAGGTATCTAACTTTTGAACAGGTACAAACTGTAGGAAGTAATTTTTCCCTTGAAGTGCGGATTTTAATTCTTCGAATAATTCTTTATGTAGTCCTTTTTGAATAAGGATTTTATTCAATTCTTTATCCGCATTCACTGCTTCGATTACGGCACGAATACCAAAAATGATATCCTCACGTTCTTTGCGGTATTTTCTTTCTGTACGTTGTTGTTCCATTAGATAAAATTAAACTCGAGTTCAACATTGCCTTCGAGTGTGATTGCAACCGGACAAGCACGTCCAGCCATGATGACTTTTTTACGGGTAAGCTCATCCCAATTATTGCCATTCAAGTCCATGTTCACTACGACTTTTTCAATTCGGCGTGGACCAGAACCCATGTGTTTTTCAACCGTTGCTTCGCACGATTCAAACGTAATATCATGTGTTTGACAATAAATCCCCATGATGGTCATCATACAAGAGGCTAGGGAAGTAGCAACTAAATCAGTGGGAGAAAAAGCTTCTCCTTTTCCTTGATTATCAACTGGTGCATCGGTTAATATCTTTGTGCCAGATGCAAGGTGTTCACATGAAGTGCGAAGATTTCCTAAGTACGAAACGCGTGCTGTTGCCATGGCGCAAAGGTACGGATATTATTAGAAAAGAATCAAGGTCTAATGATTGAGCTTATTTCTTTTCCGTAAAACACTAGTTAGTGTTTTACTTCTATAAATCCGTGCTTCACAATTGGTTCAGATCCTTCAAATTTCGCATCAATTCGATAGAAATAAGTTCCTTCCGAAACGATATCTCCCCCTTTCGTTTTTCCGTCCCATCCACCTGCTGGATCGTCATATTCGTAAATGACATTTCCCCAGCGATTTAAAATGGTACATTGGAAAGTTTCTAGGCCAGAATATTGCACATAGAAGATGTTGTTACCAACTGTAGAGGAAAGGGAAATCACATTCGGAGCAATAATGTCGCAAGGTTTGAATCCAATAGTTGCTGTATCTGAAACAGTGTAACATTCATTCGATAAGGTGTAAATGTAATTTCCAGGTTGAGAAATAATTAATGGCGTTGTAGCATTCGGAATGTTCCATAAACCAAATTGAGTTGGAATGTAATTCGCTTGTAAGGTCCACACATTATTTAAGGTGCTATCTTTTGCTGAATTCACTTGCAATGGTGCCAATGGGAAACTAGTTCCTTTACAAATGTTTGTGTCAAGTACTTGTGTGTACAAATAAGGTGGGAATTCAATCACAGCACTCAATGTTTGATTACACGCAACGTCCGTATATGTCAGTGTGTAAATTCCGGCATAGTTTGTCGTTAAATGTGGATTGTCCGCTGTTGGATCAGAAAGATGTAAACAGGTATCAGAAACAGTCCAAACACCACCCAAAGAAGAATTTGTCCCCGTGATGTAATAATTGTAAAAACAAGCTAAGGTATCAACGTCAATACTAGGAAGTGTATACAGCTGAATGGTTGTACTTGCTGTATGATTACATACGTTGTCAGTGTATGTTAATTGATACGTTCCAGATGTCGTTGCTGTAATGCTTGGATTGGCACTCGTGTTGGAAGGACTGAAGTTAAGTGTCCCAGTACTCGGTGTCGTGTAGGTCCAAGTTCCACCAGCAACATCTGTCACTGTTCCACTGACGTTGTATGTCAGATTACATTGATTGACATTAGAGAAAATACTTGGATTAACCGGTAAGGTAACTTCTGCTGTATGTATTTGGTTACACGTATTATCCGTGAACGTAAGGGTATAGGTTCCTGGTGTGTTTACGGTCACCAACGGGTTTAAATTCGTCGGATCATCGAAAGTCACTTGATTCGAACTTGCGGTCCATGTTCCACCTTGGGACTGTGTATTCGCCACTTGAAGTGTAGGGGAACATATCAGCGTGTCACTCATAATGGAAGCAGCTGTTGAACCGAAAATGGTAAATGTCGTATCCGTTGTACAGAATCCGGCAGAATCAACGAGGGTCACAGTGTATGTGCCTAAAGGCAATTCAACGGTAAAAACACTATCAACCGCTGGATTTGGTAAGCCCCACGTAATGGAAGAATAATAGAGTTCGTTCGGGATAGTGATGCTCGTTGAGGTATCAGGTGGACAATACGTCAAGACTCCTTGTAAATTTACTGGCACTGGATTCATCACGATAATCGAATCACTTACATGTTTGTAACAGCCATCTTTACTCACGGTTACACCGTAAATCTGTGTGGATGAAACGGAGCTTGTTTGGGCTGTCGTGAAGTCATCCCATAAATATGTGTCGTATGGACCATTCGAAACGCTTAAGTCAACGTTCCCACACGCGCCAACACCCAAAAGTGCGGCAGAGTCTAAGTTGTTTACAATAGTGTCAATCACAATCACAAAGGTTAATGCGGTAACACCTGGCGTAGGAATCGCATCATCTGTTGCTGTAACAGTCACGGTATAGGTTCCAATTGTTGCTAATGTTCCAACTGCTTGAAGAATGATGGATCCAGTATTCCCGGGAATATTCGCAATCTGTGTTAAGGAAGGTAGTCCACCATTGGTATACGTCATGGTGGTTGTCTGATTGGCTTCTGGAGAAAGAAAGTTAATCGCAAATTGGGCTGTATCTCCAGCGGCACAAATTTTAAAAGTATCACAAGAAGCGATTCCTTCTGGGATAGGAGGGATGTTTCCGCTATTGGATGCATCAAAGGCAAAACTTTTGTAATCCAACCAACTGATTCCATCTGGATTTCCTAATGCTCCATCGAAATCTACTCCTGGGTGGTCAAAACGCGAAATCAAGAAGTAGGCGACACCATCTCCTTTGTTGGCCCCGCAAGTTGCTGGAATACCGAAAAATCCATTCACACCTGAGGACGCAGCGCCGGTTGTCCATTGCATATCTTGGTAACAAAACGCCACATTTCCTTGATCAATCACTGGGTCGGAACCATTTGTAATGATCAGCTGAAAAGTATTCAATTTGTCTCCCATCATGGAGTAATATCCAACATCTTCCCAGTTAATGTAAACAGCAGTTGGGGTGATTTTATAAACAACTTGACCGTTTCCGTTACGTGTATCGACATCCGCCCAAAAAGGAGCAACAATGGCATTTCCTGTGGAAGGAAAGGCTGTTGCACTAAAGGTAGAAAGTGGACCATTGAAGGTAATGTTTCCGTTATTATTGATGTAAATAGAGTTAAATGTTTGACCGTATAAATTGAAATTGAAGGGGATTGGAATTAAACCGGTTGATCCATCATCATTTGGCTGCATCGCTAAAATATAACTTGAATCCGGTTCCACGTAACAATCACAGGCATTCGCTTTGCTATTCGAATTTGGCTTCACATTTGGTTTTCCCGTAGGGTTGCCAATTGTATGGTTTGGTGCGGTAACAACTTGTCCAAGTTGTCCAGAAGCTTTCAGTTTCTGGTATAAGGGTGAATCAGTAATGACTTGTGCGAAAAAAGTTTGACTGATTAATAAACTGAAGATAAATAATAGGTTTTTCATATGCGTTGTGTAGCTCAATTTGGCAGTGTCTTGACGGAAAAGTGTCCAAAAAAGTTGCATGGACAATTCTGAGTCTATTAGAATGCTAAGTTAAGAAATTTCAGGAAAACTAAAATCCGGACCGAATTTGGCAGGAAATCCATCGTGTGCATTTGTCGGAATTGTTGTAATTTTAAGCCTCAAATTTGATTTAAGTTCCCTATGAAAAAAACGATTCTATTCTTTGGATTACTTTCCACCATTGGCATTTTTGCTCAAAAAAAATCAACAACTACGGAAGTTGTTAAGCCTCCGTTCGATGCTGGAACAGTAGGCGCTTTGTCTTTTCGCATGGTCGGACCAGCTTTAACATCTGGACGTGTAATAGACATTGCTGTTAATCCAACAAATAAAGACATGTGGTACGTAGCTGCTGCATGTGGAGGTGTTTGGACAACCAATAATCATGGTATTACTTTTTCTCCCATTTTTGATGGATACGGATCATATTCCATTGCGTGTGTGGAGTTAGCACCTTCAAATCCAAATACCGTTTGGGTTGGGACGGGTGAAAATAATAATCAACGCTCTGTTGCATATGGAGATGGTGTTTATAAGTCCATGGACGGCGGTAAATCATTTACCAACATGGGATTAAAGACCTCAGAACACATTGGAAATATTGTCATTCATCCAACCGATGAAAATACGGTTTGGGTTTCCGCTTATGGTCCACTTTGGAGTAGCGGCGGCGAACGTGGTGTGTACAAAACAACTGATGGAGGGAAAACATGGACAAGAACCTTATTTGTCTCCGATAATACGGGAATTTCAGAAATAGCGATTGATCCCTCAAATCCAAATATTCTATATGCTTCGGCTCACCAACGCAGACGTCACGAATGGACATACATCGGCGGTGGTCCAGAATCTATGGTATACAAATCTACCGATGGTGGATTAACTTGGAGACCAATCAACGCCGGATTACCGAAAGGTGATATGGGACGCGTTGGACTTGCCGTTTCACCGGTTGATCCCAACTATGTTTACGCTATTGTGGAAGCGCGTTATGGAAAAGCGGGGGTTTACCGTTCAACGAATAAAGGTGAAAATTGGAGCAAACAAAGTGATTTCAATACAAGTGGTAATTACTACCAAGAAATCATGTGTGATCCTTCCAATAAAAATAAGGTGTTCGCTATGGATACGTACATGCATCATACAGAGGATGGTGGAAAAACGTTTAAACCAACTGGAGAAACGAACAAGCACGTCGATAATCATGCGATTTGGATTGATCCAAGTAACACAGACCACTGGCTTGTTGGTTGCGATGGTGGATTATACGAAACGTACACTCATGCAAGAGAATGGAAATACTACGCGAATTTGCCGATTATTCAATTCTACAAAGCGGTTACGGACAACGCGACTCCGTTCTACAATATCTATGGAGGAACGCAAGATAATAATTCCATGGGAGGTCCCGCAGCAACAAATAACGCGGCAGGAATTTTAAATTCAGATTGGTTCATTACGAATGGTGGTGATGGATTCGAATCGGCGACAGATTGGTCCAATCCTAATATTACTTATGCGCAAGCGCAATATGGGTGGATTGTTCGTTACGATCGTGCTTCAGGTGAAAAAGTTCCGATTCAGCCAATGTCCGGAAAAGGAGAGCCAGCATATCGTTGGAACTGGGATGCACCCTTGATTGTTTCTTCACACGATGCATCAACTTTGTATTTCGCAGCAAATATATTATTCAAGTCTAGTAATCGTGGTGACGACTGGCAAACGATTTCTCCCGATTTAACGCAGCAAATTGACCGCAATGAAATCGAAGTGATGGACCAAGTTTGGACCATCGATGCGGTGATGAAAAATGCATCTACAACCATTTATGGTAACATTGTTGCCTTGGATGAATCACCGAAGAAAAAAGGATTGTTGTACGTTGGAACAGATGATGGTTTAATTCAAGTTTCTGAAAATGATGGTCAAACCTGGAGCAAATACGCAGCATTTCCTGGAGTCCCTGTAAATGCACGTGTCAACATGCTAAGTGCTTCAATGCACGACGAAAATACCGTTTTTGCCGTATTTAATCCACAACGATCTGGAGATTTCAAACCGTATGTTTTGCGTTCATCTGATAAAGGTAAAACGTGGGTAAACATTACCTCTAATTTACCGGTACGTGGAAATACCTACTGTTTGAAACAAGATCATGTTGATCCAAATTTATTGTTCGTTGGAACGGAATTCGGTGCGTTTTTTACGAATGATGCAGGCCTAAACTGGACGAAATTAGCTGGATTACCAACGGTTGCAGTATATGACTTGGATATCCAAAAACGCGAAAACGATTTAGTGGCAGCAACATTTGGACGTGGGTTCTATGTCCTGGATAACTACACTCCTTTGCGTTCATTGTCGAAAGTCAACTTGGACAAGAAAGCACATTTGTTCCCTGTGAAAGATGCACTTTCTTACGTGCCAGCAGATCCACTCGGACTAGATGGAACAGGATTCCAAGGACACAATATGTGGGCATCTGAGAATCCATCTTTTGGTGCAGTGTTTACGTTACATTTAAAAGAAGAATACAAAACATTGAAGGATGCTCGTCAGGAAAAAGAACAGGCGTTGGAGAAAGACAAAAAAGATGTTGTTTATCCAACCTTCGATGAATTGCGTAAAGAACAATTAGAAGATGCAGCGAAGCTTATTTGGATTATTTCAGATGTTTCAGGAAAAGAGGTTCGCCGCATGTCGGGTAGTCCATCGAAAGGAATTTCACGTACCGTTTGGAATCTTCGTTCGAATGCAACGAATCCAATTGGATCAGGCGGTAATGGATTCTTGGTTGCTCCTGGAACCTATTACGTTAGTGTTTCATTAGTGAAAAACGGTGAGGTGGAAGAATTGATCTCAAAAACCGCATTCGAAGTCAAAGCCTTGAACAATCAAACGCTGGTGGCGAAAAATCCACAAGAATTGGCGGCTTTCAGATCAGAAGTAGCAGAATTAAATCGCAAGGTTTCTGGTGTAGGTAGGTTAATGGATGAAACAACGGATGAAATCGAATTAATCGAAAAAGCTTTATTGATGTATCCAAATACAGATATGACGCTTTTGAAAGAAATTAAAGAATTGAAAACAATTATGTACGATTGCAACATTTTAATGAATGGAGACGGTGTTCGTGCTGCACATGAATTTGAAGTTGCACCAAGTATTCAGTCTCGTTTAGGAATGGTGGAATACCAACTATACGATAACACTGCTGGAGTAAGCAATACACATAAAGCAAATAAAGCGATTGTTGAGGCTGAATATGCTGAACTTCGTGTTAAGTTGGATGAGGTCATCAAACGTGTGAAAGCACTTCAAGTGAAGTTGGACGCTGTCGCGATTCCGTACACAAAATCAAAAGAAAACTGGAAAGAGGATTAATTCTCTAAAAGTTTAGCGCATAAAAAAGCCCGGACAGAATCGTCAGGGCTTTTTTTATTTTTCGAATTTGATTATTCACCAAATTTTTCAATCACTTGCTGCGTTACACCCGTATTTGAGAATCCTCCATCATGGAATAAATTCTGCATGGTAACATATCTTGTTAAGTCTGAGAACATCGTTACACAGTAGTCAGCACATGCTACGGCAGATGCATTTCCTAGTGGTGACATTTGTTCAGAGAAGTTAATGAATTCTTTGAATCCTTTGATTCCCTGTCCAGCTGTTGTTACCGTTGGAGATTGAGAAATCGTATTTACACGTACTTTTTTCGCAATTCCGTAGTGGTATCCGAAAGAACGAGCGATCGACTCCAACAAAGATTTCGCATCCGCCATATCGTTATAGTCAGGGAAAATACGTTGTGCAGCGATGTAAGAAAGAGCAATCACCGATCCCCATTCATTCATAGCGTCATGTTTGTAAAGTGTTGCTAAAGTCTTGTGTAAAGAGATTGCAGAAACATCCATGGATTGATTATAGTAGTTGTAATCATTTTCCGTGTAGTGTTTTCCTTTACGAACGTTTGGAGACATTCCAATTGAATGTAAAACGAAGTCAATTTTACCACCAAGAATTTCTTGAGCTTGTGTTACAAGGTTTGTTAAATCCTCAATACTTGTTGCATCTGCGGGAATCACTTGACTTCCTGTTTCAGCTGCTAGCGCATTGATTTCACCCATTCGCATTGCGATTGGAGCGTTAGTCAACACGAATGTTGCACCTTCTTCGTGTGCTCTTTGAGCGACTTTCCATGCGATGGATTGGTCGTTCAATGCACCAAAAATAATTCCTCGTTTTCCTTTTAGTAAGTTATTTGCCATGTATCTTCAATTTTAAACAAAAGTAATCAATCTTATTTTTCCAACACCGATTTTAATTTTTTGAGTCCACCATCTAGGTCTTTGCCTATCATTTCATCAAAATTCAAAAGGTAAGTAAGTGCGTTCCATGGGTAAGGAGAGTTTCCTTCAAATCCCCAAATAACACGTGTGTTTTTATCATTGATGCTACTTGTTTCAAAGTAGGCGTCGTCTTCATTTTCAAAGGGAACCTTAAAGCGTAAGTGCATATCAATTCGCTCTCCGGGTGTTAACTTAACGATTTCCATGGAGCCTGTCCCAACATTTTCATCCTTACTTTCCCAAGCGGATACAAATCCAATGGTACCATCTGTACCAGTATATGTTTTTTTCATTTTGGGATCTTGTCTTGCCCAAACACTGAATTGATCTTGGTTTTTTAAGAATTTGAGGTAGTTGTATACGCTATCCTTTGGTAGTGAGATCTCCACGCTTCGTTCTAATTTGAATTTTTTCGGAGCGAAAACACCAATGACTAACACTGCTGCGATTATCATTAAAATCAAGAAAAATATACGTTTAATCCATTTCATAATTAGTTCGTTTTGAACTGCTTTACGTTGTTTTTCGGAAAAAGTTATTTTGTCACTTCTTAAATATCTTTTCTCTGCCCAAAATGTGCCGAAGGGAACGAATGCGGCAATAAACAAGATCAACGCCTTCCCAAATGAGAATTGTTTTGAAAAGAAAAATACCGCCAAGTAGATGCAAAAAGCAATGAATAAAATTCCGTGAATCCATCCCACAATTTTATTAGGCCAAATCATCTCGAATTGGTACTTCAGCACCATTGTGATGATAAGTCCAATCCAAGAAAATCCTTCTGCAATGGCAATTTTTTGAAATTGTTGTAAACGTGTCATACTTATTTTTTTAATTGTGTTTCAAGTTCTTTTAATTGGTCACGAAAACGTGCTGCTTCAATGAAATCAAGTTCTTTTGCTGCCTTTTCCATGGCTTTTTTGGTTGCTTTCATTCGCGCCTCCAATTCCTTTGGATTCACATACGTTTGTACCGGTTCTGCAGCTAATTGTGCTTGTGCTTCTTGGGTGTATTTTAATTGTCGACTTGCGGTATCTCCATCTGCAACCTTTGTCGATTCCATGATTTTTTCTTTGGATTTATTCAAAGCAGTCGGCACCAATCCGTGTTCCAAATTGTAGGCGATTTGCATTGCTCTTCGTCGCTCCGTTTCGGATATTGTTCGTCGCATGGACTCCGTCATTTTGTCGGCGTACATCAGTACTTTTCCATTCACATTTCTCGCGGCACGTCCAACTGTTTGTACCAATGAACGTTCATTACGAAGAAAACCTTCTTTATCGGCATCCAAAATTGCAACCAAAGAAACTTCGGGAAGGTCAAGTCCTTCACGCAGTAAATTAACTCCAATCAGCACATCAAAATCCCCAAGCCTTAATTGACGAAGGATTTCTACGCGTTCGATGGTATCGATTTCACTGTGAATATAGCGACAGAGGATTCCAAGTTTATCGAGATATTTCTGTAATTCCTCCGCCATTCTTTTGGTTAAGGTGGTGACAAGAATACGTTCTTTTACAGCGATACGCTCTTGAATGGCTGACAATAAATGGTCAATTTGATGCTTGGATGGATGTACTTCTATGATTGGGTCTAAAAGTCCTGTTGGACGAATTAACTGCTGCACCATGACTCCTTCTGAACGCTGCATTTCATAGTCTGCTGGTGTAGCGGAAACATAAATCGTATTGTTCAAGAATCCTTCGAATTCCTCAAATTTCAGTGGACGATTGTCGATTGCTGCTTGCAGTCGAAATCCATAGTCAATCAAATTGGTTTTTCGTGCGCGATCTCCTGCATACATTCCGCGTACTTGTGGCAGTGTTACGTGACTTTCATCAATGACAAGTAGAAAATCGTCTGGAAAATAATCAAGTAAACAGAATGGACGTTCCCCCGGTTGACGTCGATCGAAATAACGCGAGTAATTTTCGATTCCCGAGCAATAGCCGAGTTCTCGGATCATTTCTAGGTCGTAGTTCACACGTTCATCCAAACGTTTGGATTCCTCCAATTTTCCATCCTCTTTGAAGTTCTGTACCTGAACGACAAGATCATCTTGGATTTGTTCAATTGCTTGTCGCGTATTGTCTGGACTCGAAACAAATAAATTAGCTGGGAAAATATCAATTTCCTTAAACGTTTCGATGCGTTCACTTGTTTCTGGATCGATCGAAGAGATCGTTTCAATTTCATCACCCCAAAATCCAATGCGAATCGCATAATCAGCATAGGCGAGGAAAATGTCTACTGTTTCTCCGATGGCACGAAACATGCCTCGTTCAAATTTATCACCAGCGCGCTGATACAAGTTTTCTACTAGTCTAAACAGAAATTTATTTCTTGCGACGGATTGTCCGACGGTCAAATGCAAAATGCTTTCTCGGAATTCTTGTGGATTTCCAATGCCATAAATACAGGATACGGAAGCGACGACGAGAACATCCTTGCGGCCGGAAAGTAGGGCAGAGGTTGCTGATAAACGCAATTTTTCAATCTCATCGTTGATTTGCAAGTCCTTTTCAATGTAAACCCCCGTAGTTGGTAAGTATGCCTCCGGTTGATAATAATCGTAGTAGGATACAAAATACTCAATGGAATTCTCTGGAAAAAACTGCTTGAATTCTCCGTACAATTGAGCTGCTAGCGTTTTATTGTGTGATAGAATTAAGGTTGGACGTTGAATTTGTTGAACAACGTTCGCAATTGTAAACGTTTTCCCACTTCCTGTCACTCCGAGCAAAGTTTGGTCCGTAACACCAGCCGCTAATCCTGCCACTAATTGACGAATTGCTTCGGGTTGATCACCAGTTGGCTGAAAGTCGGAAACAAGTTGAAAGTCCATGTTCACAAATGTAAGGAATATCAGGTGATGGGTTGAATGAATTCACACTTTTCCTATCTTTGTTTTATGGAACAAGAATGGATTGAAGTAGAAGCAATGATTGAAGCGCCCATCAACGAAGTTTGGGAGAAATGGACAACTGAAGACCACGTTACGAAGTGGAATTTCGCTCATGAGTCTTGGTGCTGTCCTAAAGCAACAATCGATTTACGCAAAGGTGGTACCTTTTCTTTTCGAATGGAAGCAGTAGATGGTTCAGCTGGATTTGATTTTCAAGGCACTTATGATGCGATTGAAGATCAGGAGTTTTTAGCAATCACTATAGCTGACGGAAGAAAATGGGAAGTTGAATTTTCCGACTTGGGATTATCCACTCACGTGACGGAACGTTTTCATCCAGAATCGGAAAACAGCCATGAATTACAACAAGGAGGATGGCAAGCGATTTTAAATCAATTCAAATCCTATTGCGAAGAATAGTCCAATGCATCCAGAAGTAGCCGAACACATCAACTCCTTCCCCAAAGAAACACAGGAAAAACTTTTAGCACTCCGTTCCTTTCTTATGAATGCCGTAGATGGATTGGAAGAAACGAAGAATTATGGGATCCCTACGTTTAAATGGAAGGGAAAGAATTTTATTCATTATGCTGGATATGCAAAGCACATTGGACTCTACCCAGGTGCAGGACCCATCAAAGCACTAATTGAAGAATTGAAGGGCTATAAGTTTGCAAAAGGATCTATTCAGTTTCCATTGAATAGAGAATTACCTTTTGAGTTAATTCAAAAAATCATTGATTTAAAATTGAAGGGATAAAAAAAGCGACTTTAAGTTATTCTTTCTGTATCGCCATTTTAGTAACCTAGGTCCAAAACAATTTTAATATTTTCTTTCACCTTTTCTGCAAGTTCCATCGGAAGATCTCCTATTTTCTTGATTAATCTTTTATTGTCGATTGCTCGAAGTTGGTCAATCATTACATCGCACGATTCCTTCACTTTTGCCGTGCCCTTTTTAATATGTACTCTCAAGATTTGGCTCTCTAATTTAATATTGGTGGTAATTGGGCAGATGAGCGTAGAAGGATGAATTTTATTTAAGATATCGGTTTGCACAATCAATACCGGACGAGTTTTCCCTGTTTCTGTTCCAATTCTCGGGTCAAGGTTCGCCAGCCAAACTTCAAATTTTCTAGCTGTCATAATCCTCAAGATTTTCAAATTCATGTAAAACCTTCATGGATTCATTACTGACAAGTTTTGAATCTTGAACCAGCATTTGCTCAATTAATTTCTTTTTTTGGATTTGATTGTAATATTGAAGCGCTTCGTTGATATATCGATTCCTCGTCTTTTGGATTTTATCTAAAAGTTGTTCCGTTTCTTCAAAAACGCTGTTGTCAAGTTTTAAGGATAAGGTTTTCATTTGATTCGATTATTCAAGTATATATCAAAAGTATATACTAATTTGGAATTTATTCTAATAAAAGAAGTGGAAATCATTTGGATGCATAAAAAAAGCCCTAACAGAAATGTCAGGGCTTTTTTTTAGTTTTTGCAAATGAAGACTTTTTGTTTTTTTAGTTTTTTCACTTCCAAGGCCTTGCTGTAACTTAGTATAAAGTCTAAAGCTGCTTTCGAAGGTCTTAACTTCGCTTCATTTTCCACTAACGTTTCGGAGTAAAATTTTTGAACCATAGGCTTGTTTAATGTTTATTCTTTAACGCTTGGATTTGCAGATTATTGTTTGACACTTGTAATTTCTTTGGATTTTTTGGATTGCTTGAACAGGTATCAAATCCGAGGCTTGTGAACGGTTCGTTTCATGTGAAAATATCATATGCGTTTTGACCTAATTTTACTACTTTTGCGACATCAATCAACAACGCAATGAGTAATTTAATTAAATCAGGAGTAGCAACAGGAGATCAGGTTCAAGCGATCTTCAAACTTGCCAAAGAGAAAGGATTTGCCCTTCCGGCGGTAAATGTTACCAGTTCAAGCACCGTAAATGGTGTCATGGAAGCAGCAGCAAAGTTAAATGCACCTGCTATCATTCAGTTTTCGAACGGGGGATGTATGTATTTTGCTGGGAAAGCACTCTCTAACGAGCATGAAAAAGCAGCAATTCTAGGTGGAATCGCAGGAGCAAAGCACGTACATGCTTTGGCAGAAGCATACGGAGCAACTGTGATATTACATACCGATCATTGTGCGAAAAAATTACTTCCTTGGATTGATGGACTTTTAGACGCTGGCGATCAGTTTTTTAAAGAAACAGGTAAACCGCTCTACAGTTCACACATGATCGACTTAAGTGAAGAATCCTTAATCGAGAATCTTGACATCTGTAAAAGTTATTTGGAACGCATGTCCAAAATGGGGATGACGCTGGAAATCGAACTTGGAATTACCGGTGGAGAGGAAGATGGAGTAGATAACTCGGATGTGGACAACGCTAAATTATATACCCAACCAGAAGAGGTTGCTTACGCATATGAAGAGCTCATGAAGGTCAGTCCAAGATTTACGATTGCGGCAGCCTTTGGAAATGTTCACGGTGTTTATAAACCAGGAAATGTCCAATTGACTCCAGTTATTTTGAAAAATTCACAAGAATATATTCAAGAAAAATACCAAACAGAACCAAATCCAATTGATTTTGTTTTTCATGGCGGATCAGGTTCAACTGTAGAGGAAATTCGCGAAGCGATAGGTTACGGTGTAGTGAAAATGAATATCGATACAGACTTACAATTTGCATTTACCGAAGGTGTTCGTGATTA
This sequence comes from Crocinitomicaceae bacterium, assembly GCA_017983465.1. Classification (GTDB taxonomy): domain Bacteria; phylum Bacteroidota; class Bacteroidia; order Flavobacteriales_D; family Crocinitomicaceae; genus UBA952. The sequence continues at coordinate 247,732 of JAGOBK010000003.1, read as the reverse complement.
CGTTGAAGAAAAATTGGAGTATCTTCGTACGCAAATTGGGAATCCTGAAGGGGAAGAATTACCCAATAAAAAATACTATGATCCAAGAAAATGGATGAGAGAAGGCGAACTGACATTCATCAAACGTCTGACTCAATCTTTTGAGGATTTAAACAATATTAATACACTTTAAATTGAAGGAAATGTCTTGGTTTAAACGAAGTAAGGAAGGAATTACAACGGCAACAAGTGATAAGAAAGAAGTCCCTGAAGGACTTTGGGTGCGCTGTTCAAACTGTAAAACATTATTTACCAGTGACGACCTCGCGCAAAACAATTATGTGTGTGATCGTTGTTCCCATCATGAGAGAATTGGATCGGAAGAGTATTTCCAATTGATATTCGACGATGGAAAATACACTGAAATTGCGGCAGATTTAACTTCAGGTGATCCACTTGAATTTACGGATACAAAAAAATATGTAGACCGTGTTTCTGCAACGCAAAAAGCAACTGGATTGAAAGATGCTGTTCGAACAGCAAAAGGTACCATAGATGGACAAAAATTGGTTATTTCAGCGATGGACTTTCAGTTCATTGGTGGATCAATGGGTTCCGTTATGGGAGAGAAGATTGCACGTGGAATCGATGAGGCAATTAAATCCAAAGCGGCGTTCATGATTATTTCTAAATCAGGTGGTGCACGCATGATGGAAGCAGGATATTCGTTGATGCAAATGGCAAAGGTCTCAGGTAAACTTGGACAATTGTCAGAAGCAAAATTACCGTATATCTCTTATTTGACAGATCCAACTACAGGTGGTGTAACTGCTTCATTTGCGATGTTAGGTGATATCAATATCGCTGAACCTGGAGCATTGATTGCGTTTGCTGGTCCACGTGTAGTGAAAGAAACAATTGGACGCGATTTACCAGATGGATTCCAAACTTCCGAGTTTTTATTGGAACATGGCTTCCTTGATTTTATCGTTGATCGAACAGAAATCAAACAAAAATTAAGCTTGGCTGTCAAGATGTTCATGAGCTAGTTCTCGATGAAAATCACCAAATTAAATGCGGATAGTTCATGGCTTTGGGAAATAAATGGACTTAAGGTTTTAGTAGATCCATGGTTTTCCGAAAGTCAAGTGGATTTTCACCCACGCTTTTCCACGCAATACCATTTGGATAAACAACCGGAAGTTTATGAAATACCTCGTCCGGACTTTATTTTTATCTCTCACCCTTTTACAGACCATTGTGATCGGGAAACGTTAGTGAAATTCTCCTCGGAAATTTCTGTGATTTGTTTGCCTAGCATTCAGCGAAAAATGCAAAAATGGAAACATTTCAATCAATTTATTTCTATTGATGCTGCTCCTTTTATGCTGGAAAAAATCTCCAAAACTGGTTTTTTAGACCTCGTACATCACGCTTATTTAATTTCAGACGGTATGTCAACGATGTGTTACGCACCTCATGGAACGAGAGCGATTAAAGAGGGTAAGCAAGCCACAATTTTACTCACTACAGTCACGACTTACGAACTTCCGTTTTACCTTGGCGGAACGGTTAATCTCGGTTTGAATAAAGCCATTCAATTAGCTGAAAAACTGAAAGTTAATACGCTTATCTCAACACATGATGAGCAAAAAAGACAAGCTGGACTTGTGGCGCGTTTGTCCAAACGAAAATATACGCTATCAAACGGGTTTCTCACCTTGACTCAAGGTCAATCTTTCGAGTTTTAATATTTTTTTACTTCCGCACAAATCCGTATTTTAGAGCACTCTAAATGAAGATCATGCGAAAAATTCTACTTTACCTTTCTTTTTTAATTTTCGGTTTTCAGCTCAGCGCTCAAGACACGACTTGGGTTCAGACTTTTACCTTCGATTCGATTACATCACGTCGATCTTGGTTTCAGTTTCCGCAAGAGTTGGATACCATGCGTTTTGAAAAGGTAATGATGTACTACAAGTTGAAATGTAGTCCATTAACTACTTGGGATCAATATGATTGTGGGGAATGGGACTACTTGACGTATACGCGTGTCTTTGATCATACAGGCTCGTTTGATTCAGTAGCAAAAAATTCTAGTCGTTTTCTTTCGAACTGGGCTACACCGAATCTCATTGATTTCACCCCGGTTCCTTACACCCAAATGAATACGCACTTGCGAAACGAATCGTCAAGGTCATTGAATGGCTTGAGTTATTCGACTCCAAATACCACGTCAAGTGTTCAAAATTGGCCGTTTAAAACGGATGAAAAAGGTGGACGCTTTCAGTTATTACTCACGCAAGCACAATTGATCCAAGCAGGAGTTCAACCAGGTGATATACAATCTTTACGTCTTTATTTAAATGACATCGCCGTAGACGGGAAATTATTTTATCCGAGCATTCGCATGAAGGCGACAAATGACTTGGAACTTCTGAATCTGCATTCAACTGGTTTTGTTGAGGTGTATAATGCATCTACGGGTTTGCCTGGTGGACTTAGTCCGCTTGTTGTTGGTGTCAACGAATTAGCTTTTTACCAAGCATTTTCTTGGGATGGAAACGCTGGTATTATCATAGAATTTTACTTCGAAAATGATGTTCCTTCAGCAAATTCATTAAGCTTCGAAACAAGTTCTATTTCAACAAATCAAGCCTTGTCTTACACAGGTAAAAATGGGTATTTATCCCTGAATGGAAACAATTATACCTTGCTCGAATATTCCGATGAAAACATGGGGAATGAAGTAACGATCGAGTGTTGGGTCAAAGGAAATGGAGTCGCAGGAACAAATACAAGTTTCTTGGAAGCCTATGACACACTTGGGAATCGCGTATTGAACATTCACATGCCGTGGAGTAATAACAATTTATACTGGGATGCTGGGAATCAATCAGGCTATGATCGCATTAACAAAGCAATGACAGCCAATGAAATCGATAATGCTTGGAATCATTGGGCCTTTGTGAAAAAACAAAGTACAGGTGAGATGTTCATTTACAAAAATGGACAATTGTGGCATTCTGGAACCAATTTGAATCGATCTATGGGATACATTCACCGGTTTATTCTTGGTGCGAGCAAAGATCAATCCATCAAATGGAAAGGCAGTATCGATGAATTCAGAGTGTATAACGCGGCTCTTCCACAAGCAACGATTTTAGCTAACTATCAGAAAAAAATTGATGCAAGTCATCCGAATTGGTCGAATTTAAAAGTGTATTATGATTTTGATGATGTCAACTATGCTGTGGATAAATCACCAAATCAATTTAAGCTCATGCCGTCTGAATTTGGTATGATTAAATTTGACGAATTGCCATTAGCTGGAATCAAACAGGAATCCTTTATGCCTTTGCTATCTTTCGGTCAAGGTACAAGTACTGCAGTTGTTCAAACAGCTGTTTTGAATCAAAAGAAAATCGTTGAACCTATCATTATTTTTTCGCAGCTGCCTTTGTTTAGGCATTTCGACATCGTGGGAAGTTTTGTTGGTGTACCACTTGGGAGTACGAATGTATTTGATCAAAATGACAACATTATAAGTCAAACTCCTTACACGACCACAACTCAATTTGTTAATACACCGATTGTATGTTATAATCCACCATTCGAGTTGATCAATGACGTGGAAATTGCACGATACATCACCCCTTATGGAATTCAATTCGATTTAGGGCCTAATGGATTTACTTGGAAGTATGATGTCACAGATTATCAAATGTATTTGAAAGGATTAGTGGATCTAGCGGCGCACAATACCCAAGAATTAATCGATTTAAAATTTGCGTTTATCGAAGGAATTCCTCCGCGTGACGTGCATTCGCGTCAGCCAATTTGGAGTGACTTTAAATCGTATAATTTTGCACAAATGGCCAATGATGTGGTTCTTCAAGAGAAGCCAATCATTTTATCGGATACCTCAGAAACATTCAAAATTAAAACGAGAATGTCCGGACATGGTCAGGTAGGAGATTTGGCTTGCTGTGAATGGGTAGCCAATGATCACCAAATCAAGGTAGATGGCATTCCAAGATTTAATTGGAACATTTGGCAATCTACAGAGTGTGGAGACAATCCAAATATTGGTCAAGGTGGAACATGGCCATATGCACGTGAGGGCTGGTGTCCGGGAGACCGTGTGAAAGAACACGAATTCGAATTAACGCCGTATGTGACCTCAGGAGACACCGTTGAATTAGATTATGCCATTAATGCCGTGCCTGGAAATGATCCAGGGCAAGCTGGTGGAAATTACATCGCTGCCTATGATTTGATTTCTTATTCTGCACCAAATTTTCAAAATGATGCATCCATTTCGGATGTCTTGAATCCAAATAATTGGGAGTACTACAGCAAATGGAATCCAACGTGTCAGAATCCCCGCGTAGTTTTAAAGAATACCGGTGCATTACCACTGACGTCTTGTCGAATTTTTGCTTGGATTACCTATGGCGTTAACATCGTTTATGATTGGACAGGAAACTTAGGGTTTTTAGAAGAGGTCGTGATTGAATTGCCCGTAAATGATGTTGATTGGTGGATGGATTACAATAGTAATCAAACGTTTACAGCATGGGTTGCTGATGTCAATGGCATTATTGGCGAAGATGAATACAATCAAAATAGTTTGAAGAGTGTTAAGTTTGATGCTCCGGAACGTATTGATGGCGCCTTCTTCATCTGGCTAACAACGAACAACAAAGCGAGTGAGAATAAATACCGCATGGTTGATCATGCCGGAAATATTTTGTTTCAACGTGATGTTTTGACGAATCAAACACAATACAAAGACACGTTTAACTTGGCTCCAGGTTGCTATTCAATTATCATCGAAGATTCCGATGACGATGGACTTGGTTTCTGGTATTCGAATCAAGTGGAAGGGGAGACGACTGGTCAAATGCGTTTGCGTCAAGTTGGTGGATCGTACATTGAATTTTTCCCAGCTGATTTTGGTAGTTACCATCGATATGATTTCTCCGTTGGATTCACATTAGGTGTGAAAGAAGAGGAATTGGCTCATGAAATCGCTATTTATCCAAACCCAACAAACGGTATCACAACTGTTGAGGTCAGTGGTTCGGTATACAACGATGCTACCATCGAACTCTACGATTTATCAGGTAGAAAATTGATGCAGGAAAAAATGAATGCCACCCAGTTTTTTGCGGAATCCTTTTTGGATCTCTCATCGATGAATTCTGGCACGTACTTAGTCCGAATTATTACCAATCAACGTGTGTATACCAAGGAATTAGTTAAAAACTAATTAGCGTTTGTTCATGGAGTTAATGCTGAGGGTTATGTCCTTCATCATTTCTATTTGAATTTCTTGAATTTCAAATAGATCCCGTTGTTGGTGAATGATTAAATGATCCAACTTTTCATGTAAGGTGCGGATTTCTAATTCGGATTTAAGGTTGATCATGTAATCGAGTTTGGAACGTTCTCTATCTTTTTCTTCTTGTCGGTTTTGACTCATCATAATGATGGGGGCTTGAAGCGCTGCGATACATGAGAGGATGAGGTTTAGCAAGATGAATGGATAAGGGTCATATCCTTTGTTGAGCAAAAATGCAGTATTCAACAAAATCCAAACAAACAGGAAAAATCCAAAGGAAATGATAAAGGTCCAGCTACCTCCGAAGGATGCAACGTGATCCGCCATTCTTTGTCCGCGCGATAAAGGAATACTGTCCTGACTTAAGGCAATATTGCTTATTTCATCTCCGTTCGATATGGTATCAATGACAATCTTCTCCATGGAAGATAATTCCCCCAATTGTCCTTTCAGTTTTGATGAGATAAATTGAACACGAAGGGCACTTAATTCGCTTATCGATAAGCAACTGTTTTCGTTGAAATCTGGATTGTTGATTTGTATGAATTTTAGAAAATTATCCGAAATTGATTGTGATACTACTTTTTGAGATGTTGAAAAGGATTGATGACTTAAATCGCTGATAAATTCTCTTCCAAGGGACGAACTTTTTTTCATAGGAATTATTTTTTTCTAAGTTAGTCGTTTTGCAAGCGGATAAATGAAACTAAATGTTGTGAAAATCACGTCATTTAATTGATCCCAGTCATGCTTCCTCGTTTTTGTACAAATTCAAATGTTCCGGAATTTTACTTATTTTTACTCTATGAATTGGAAAGAAACAATCATTAAATATTTCCCTGATGTGTGGCAGTATTTAATCATAATAGTCATTTTTATAATTGCAGCCATTTTTATTCTTTGAGAACCTAATTATGCTGGTATTCCGCTACATCTTTTTGTGTGTTGTTCTATTGTTTATTGGTTTCAAGGCCGATGCGCAATTGAACATCGACTCCTTATCACATATTGATTACCAACAGCTTCATCAAGCTAACCTAAATGATGTTTGGGGTTATGTGGATGAGCTTGGAAATGAATATGCCATCGTGGGAACGTCCAAAGGAACGTCCATCGTGAACATTACCGATGGCGCAAATCCACAAGAAGTATTTTGGTTAGCAGGAACCGAATCGATCTGGCGTGACCCTTGTGTTTATGGGAACTATGCCTATGTAACAACAGAAGCAGAGGATGGACTCTTGATCATTGATTTAAGTCCTCTTCCGCAATCTACCAATCTAACGACAACGTTGTATACTGGACCAGCCAACAATCCTTGGCAGTCTGCTCATACGTGTTTCACTTCTCCAAATGGTTACGGATATATTTTTGGAGCGAATCGAGGAAACGGTGGAGTGATTATGCTTGATCTTCAGGCCAATCCAATGAGTCCGGTAGAAGTTGGGACTTATGATCCTTATTATGTTCACGATGGTTTCGAACGAAACGATACGTTGTATGTCGGACACATTTATGATGGGTTTTTTAGCATTCTAGATGTTTCGGATAAGGCAAATCCACAATTGTTGGGTACGAAAACAACGCCAAATTCCTTTACGCACAATGTTTGGCCATCTGCGAATGGACAAGTTGTCTACACGACTGATGAAATTTCGGGTGCGTACATCGCTGCATATGACATAACAGATGGACAAAATATCACTGAGCTTGACCGCGTTCAAAGTACAGCAAACTCTTTTGTTATTCCCCACAATGTCCATGTGCGAGGTGAATACTTGGTTACCAGTTATTACAGCGATGGAGTGATCGTTCACGATGCTACATATCCGTACAACTTGGTTCAAGTGGGAAATTATGACACCTATATTGGTCAAACGCCCGGATTTGATGGATGTTGGGGTGTATATCCATTTTTTCCATCTGGAAAAGCTGTGGCAGCAGATATTACGAAAGGATTGTATATTTTGGATGTGCATTACCAAAAAGCCTGTTATTTGGAAGGTGTTGTAACAGATGCTGTGAGTGGACAAACGCTTTCAAACGTAAGTGTCCAACTTTCGAGTGCTGTGATGTTGGAGAAAACGAATCAAGTTGGATTCTACGCAACGGGAACAGCTTCATCCGGAATTTATACGGTGAGTTTTTCAAAGCCTGGATATTATCCAATGACACTTTCAACTTCCTTGATAAATGGCGCGTTGACCACCATAAACGTTCCTTTAATTCCAATAACGCCGTACAGCCTAGAAGTGAATGTTCTTGAATTCGGAACAAATAATCCAATTTCGGACGCACAAATCCGTTTGACTCATCCTTTGATTGATCATACTGGAATAACAAATGGATTAGGGGTAGAGGATTTTACGTTGTATTATCAAGAAAATTACCGTTTAACTGTCGGGAAATGGGGGTATCAAACTTTTTGTGTGGATACACTTGTGACGGCGTTTACCAATAATTTGACTGTTTATTTGATTCCAGGATATTACGATGACTTTGAGTTTGACTTTGGTTGGAGTGTTTCCGGTGATGCAACAGCAGGGATGTGGGAAAGAGGTGTGCCGAATCCAACTATGAATACTGTTCAAGCAGTAGACGCAGAATGGGATTGCGGAAAAATGGCTTTTCTGACTGGAAATGATTTTGGAATGAATCCAGATCATGATGATTTAGATAGCGGTTTTACCCAATTACTTTCTCCACAAATGGATTTCAGTAATTTATCCACGCCATTCATCAATTTCGCGCGATCTTTCTTTTGTTATCATGGACCAGGTTTATTTGATGATACCCTAAAAGTTTACTTGTCGAATGGAACAACAAGTGTGGTGATTTATCAAGTTGGCGCACCTGTTAGTGCACCAATGACATTCGAATATGTGAGTATACCTGTTTCTGGATTGCTTCCTTTTACGAATACGATGCAGGTGAAACTGAGTATCTCGGATTACGCTCCGAATAATAACATTACGGAAGCTGGTTTCGATCATTTTACCGTGACGAATCAACCAACAGTTTCTGTGAATGATAGTCCAAGCGAGAAGTGGACAATTTATCCAAATCCAACGTCTGAAACTTTGTTCATGAACGGATCTAAATCCATCGGCGACTGGACCATCTTCGGAACAAATGGACAAGTGCTTGTAGAAGGATCCACACAAGATTCGAGTTTGGAGGTTTCAGTTGAAAACTTGAAATCCGGAATGTATTTCCTTCGTTTTCAAAACGAAGTTCATACTTGGGTAAAACAATAAATGAATTATTGGTAACTTTGAATCTCTTATGACAGAAGAAATAAACGTCTCCATTGTGATTCCACTCTTAAACGAGTCTGAATCTTTACCAGAGTTACATCGTTGGATTCAAGGTGTGATGAATGATCACTCTTTGAGTTACGAAGTGATTTTTATTGACGATGGAAGTAAAGATGGTTCTTGGAAAATCATTGAGGATTTAAGACGAATTGATACGCAGGTGAAGGGAATTAAATTCCAACGCAACTATGGTAAATCAGCGGCGTTACATGTCGGATTTGAAAAAGCTGTTGGGAAAGTTGTCATCACCATGGATGCGGATCTACAAGATTCACCAGATGAAATCCCCGCATTGTACGAGATGATTGTACAGCAAGATTTTGACGTAGTTTCCGGATGGAAAAAGAAACGCCATGATCCAATTTCGAAAACAATTCCAACAAAATTATACAATTGGGCTGCTCGAAGAATAACAGGTATTTATTTACATGACTTCAACTGTGGACTAAAAGCCTACAAAAATGCAGTGATTAAAAGCATTGAGTTGTACGGAGACATGCATCGCTATATTCCAGCGTTGGCTAAATACGCCGGCTTCACGAAAATCGGAGAGAAAGTTGTTCAACATCAAGCGCGCAAATACGGCGTAACCAAATTCGGGTTGAATCGATTTTTAAATGGACCTTTAGATTTAATGACGGTCGCATTTATGGGGAAATTCGGGAAGAAACCTATGCATTTCTTTGGTGCTTGGGGAATGCTCATGTTTGTACTTGGATTCGGATTATTCCTCTACATGGGAATCGATAAATTGTTCTTCAATACATTAGCCCTTCGCCTTTCTGAACGATCTGAGTTTTTTGTGGCTTTAGTTGCAATGATCATTGGGATTCAATTTTTCCTCACAGGATTTATCGCTGAGTTAATTGGCCGAAATTCTTCTACACGAAACCATTATTTAGTCGAAAACGAATTATTCTAATGGAAAAATTGGCTCATGTAGATGTCAGTTGGACCCTCTTTCTCGATCGAGATGGAGTCATTAATGAGCGGATTTTTGGTGGATACATTTTAGATTACGCTGATTTTCGCTTTAAAGATGGAGTGCTAGAATCCTCCAAGGAGTTGTTTGAAAAATTCGCTCGAGTAATCGTGGTGACCAATCAACAATGTGTGGCCAAAGGACTTATCTCTGAGGTAGAGTTGGCAGATCTCCATGAAAAAATGCTCGGTGATTTTCGAAAAGCAGGATCGACAATTGATCGAGTTTATGCTGCTTTGGAGTTGAAAGATTCGGCACCATTTATGCGAAAACCACATTCCAAGATGGCTGAAATGGCACAACAAGAATTTCCTGAAATTGATTTTACGAAGTCCATCATGGTTGGAGATACCGATGGTGATGTTCGCTTTGGAAAAAATTTAGGAATGAAGACGGTACTTATTCGCAGTGAAGAAAAGACCAGTGTTGTACCAGATTTGGAACTAAATCGTTTAGGTGAACTAATAGATTTTATATGAAATATAGTTTGTTTTTATGGGTGTTTATGATCGGCTCTGCAATTGCGCAAGTCAATCAAGTGGATTCGAAAGGACTCAAACAAGGATTGTGGTATAAAGATTTTCCTGGGACAAAAATTCACATGTACGAAGGGGTTTTTAAAGATGATAAGCCCGTTGGTGTTTTTAAATACCGCTACGAATCCGGAACGATAAAAGCGATTGTCGAGAACAAACCGAACTCCAAACTTTCTATGGTGAAAATGTACTTCGAAAACGAAGCATTGATGTCAGAAGGATGTTATTGGGATCAAAAAAAAGACTCTATTTGGGTCAATTACAATGAACGCGGTGAATTGGTTAGTGCGGAAAGTTACATTGATGACAAGCTCAACGGTAAAAAAATCATTTATTACTTGAATGATCAACTTGAGGCGGGTAAAATGAATGTCCTGTCCATGACGAATTATGTGAACGACCTCAAAGATGGAGCCTACAAGGAATTCTATCCAACAGGTAAGGTGAAAATGGCTGGGAATTATACGGCCGGAGAGCGAATTGGCGAGTGGGTTGAATATTACAATACTGGTCAGGTGATGACACGAGTGAGGTACAAAAGAGACGTGCTTCATGGTTGGGCTTACTATTACGATAAAAACGGAACCCAATTGTCCAAAACCATGTGGAGAGATGGATTTAAATTAGAAGGAAAGGACCTCGAGTCCTTTTTGAAGCGTTGTAAAGATAAAAACCTCGATCCAAATCAATAAAAACGGTGAGAAATAAAGAAAAACTTACTTTTTTCTCTGCATTGCCACCTTTTCGTGGTGGAATAGCTCAATTTAGCGAACAATTTCGAAAAGCAATCGCAAAGGTCCGTGACGTTGAGTCCTTTACTTTTCGTCATCAATACCCCAATTTTCTTTTTCCGGGACAATCCCAATTCGAAGAGAATCACCCCGTTTTTCATTTCCCTAGAATTGTATCAACATTTCGTCCATGGACTTATTTAACAGCACTTGTTAGCCTAAGAAAATCAAAAGGAAACGTCTTTATTACAAGTTATTGGATGAGCTTTTTTGGTCCAATGATGGGTTTTTGGGCTAGGTTTTTACCGAAGAAAACAGTAAAAATTGCCTTGATTCATAATTTAGTCCCGCATGAAAAACGTTTTTTCGACGATGCGTTTAATCGTTTTTTCCTGAGTCATTATGATGGATTTATCGTCCTTTCCGAATCCGTTAAGCAAGCTGTTTTAGTGCAAAAACCTGGAGCATTAACCCGTGTCCTGAAACATCCAAGTTACCAGCAATTTGGAAAAAAAATGGACAAGCAGCATGCACGTCAAGAAATTGGAATCGATGCCACTAAAAAAACAATCTTGTTTTTTGGATTAATCAGAGATTACAAGGGTTTAGACATTTTATTAGAGGCTTTTTCAAAGATGGATGATGCCTTTCAATTGCTGATTGCCGGGGAAGTTTATGGAGAACGAAAAGTATATGATGACTTGATTGAACAATCCAAAAACAAGCAGGTTTATTTCGTTGATCAGTTCATCCCCTCCGATAAAGTTGCTTTCTATTTCAGTGCTTCTGATCTTTGCGTCCTTCCGTATCGAACGGCCACACAATCAGGAATAAAGGCCATGTGTGATGTCTTTCAACTTCCCGTTTTAGTGAGTCAAGTAGGTGGATTAGCAGAAGACATTGCTCTGAATGAAAACGGCTTCATCATTGAGGACATGAGTCCCGACGCACTGGCTGCACAAATCAACTTGCTCTTCGCTGAGGACCAATTGGAAAACGTTGCAAAAAACCTGCTATTTCAAAGTGAAAAGCAAGAAAATGAATGGGATGAATTTGCAGAATCCGTGCTCGAATTTGCGGACATGATTCAACAATCGAAAAAATCAAACTGATTATCTCGTCGATTGTTCAGGAAAGGCGAACTTTTATTTGACTTTCAGGATACTAAATTCTATATTTGCAACCTTAATTAAATTTCAAATACGAATTAACATGCGTTTAAAAGGATTTTTTTGGTTTCTGACAATTTTATTGACGGCTGTGTGTGTCTACCAGCTTTCCTTTACTAGTGTAGCAAGTGGCGTGGAACGCAAAGCGGAAAAAGAAGCCGTGCTCAAAGTTGAGCAATTAAAAAGAGAAGCAAAAGTTACGGGTGATTCTGTACTTCTTCCGAACAATACAAAAGTAGATATCTTCTCGCCAGAAGGAGCTGAGTTAGCAAAATCTGCATACATCAATGAGATTCTTCGTTCAAAAGCAGAGAAGCCAGTGTATCCAGTTTTAGGAGCAACGTTCTCTGAAGTGAAAAAATTGTCTTTGGCTTTTGGTTTGGACCTTGTAGGAGGGATGAGCGTAACAATGGAGATTTCTTACCCAGATTTGATCCGTTCTCATGTTAAAAATCAAAAAGACTTAAAGTTCAGAAAGCCATTTGATGCTGCTATGGCATCCTACAACCGCAATGGTGGGGATTTCTTGGATATTTTTATCGCTTCATACCAAAAAATCAACAAAGGACTTCCGTTAAACTACATCATCAAAGCGGATGGACTTGGAATTAAGTCTTCGGATAGCGATATCGAATCTTACTTCCGTAAGTTGATTGCTTCGTCTATGGACGGTGTTGAGCAAATCATCAGTCGTCGTATCAACCAATTCGGTGTAGCGCAACCAAACATTCAACGTGACTTATCTACGAATAGATTGTACATCGAACTTCCAGGAGTACAAGATGAAAACACGGTAGCTAAGAAAATTCAATCAACGGCAAACTTGGAGTTTTTCGAAACGTACATGCCGGACCAACTTCAAATTCAATGGCAGGACGCAAGTCGTTTGTCAACGCAGAAAGAAGTAGAAGAAGTAGCAGAGGTTGTGAATGATACCTTGGTGAAAGACACGACAATCGCAGAGACGAAACCAGATGCTGGACTTTCTTTGAAAAACATGAATAACAAAACGAAATCATTGGCAGAGTTGGTAAAACCTGTTGGTGGATTCGCAATGGGATATGCTGAATTAGCTGATAAAGCGAAAGTTGATCAGATTTTACGTCGTCGTGATGTACAACGTGCATTCCCTGAAGACGTTCAATTCATGTGGTCAGCTGAGCCAGAGAATGTAGATGATAAATCGAAAAAAACTGCATACTTCTTATACGCTTGTCGTGTACCTGAAGGTGGAAAAGCTCGTGTAAACGGATCTCATATCTCGAAAGCATCAACTGGTTATGATTCACAAGATGGAAAAATCACTGTTGATTTGGAAATGACAGCTGAAGGATCAGACGAGTGGGGTAGAATGACAACGGAAAACAAAGATCGTATCATCGCGATTTCCATGGATAGTGTTGTTTACAGTGCACCACGTGTAATCAATCCGATTACTACAGGTAGAACACAAATTTCTGGAAGCTTTACCTTCCAAGAAGCAGAAGACTTAGCTGGATTATTGAATGGTGGAGCTTTACCTGCGCCATGTGTCATCAAAGAATTACAAAAAGTAGGTCCAACAATTGGTGCTGAAAACTCTCAAGCTGGATTAATCTCCTTCGCAGTAGCGTTTTTAGCAGTATTGATTTACATGTATTTCTACTACGGAAAAGCAGGATTAGCGGCAAACATCGCGTTAACGGTGAACGTTGTATTGATTTTCGGATGTTTGGCTTCATTTGGAGCTGTATTGACATTGGCGGGTATCGCAGGTATCGTTTTAACGATTGGTACAGCGGTCGATGCGAATATCTTGATCTTCGAACGTGTTCGTGAAGAGCAAGCAGCTGGATTAGATTTAACATCAGCAATTGGTGTTGGATTTAGAAAAGCCTTACCATCTATCATCGATGCGAACGTGACTCACTTCTTAGTTGCCTTGATTTTGAAAATCTTTGGAACAGGTGAGATTGAATCTTTCGCAACAACATTGATCATCGGTATCTTTACTTCTTTATTCTCTGCGATTGTTATTGGTGAGTTGATCATCAATACATGGTTAGCGAAAGGTAAATCAGTTTCTTTCAACACAAATTACTCGAAAGGACTTTTCCAAAACTTCAACTTCAACTGGGTTGGAAATCGTAAGTACTTCTACATCTTCTCTATTTCGGTAACGATTATCGGTATGATTGGATTGTTCAGTCGTGGATTAAAACAAAGTGTTGAGTTTACAGGTGGATATACGTTCTCAGTGAAATTCCAAGAAAAAGCGGATATCGAATACATCCGAACCAACTTGGAGAAAGTACTTATTGAAAACAACGAAATCGCATCGATTGACTTGAAAACGAAATCTAACGACTATAACGTAGACATCGTAACAAACTACCTTTTGAAAAAAGAAGGTGCAATGGAAGAAGTGAAAACTAAATTGACAGAAGGATTGAATGCGTGTGATGCAAAATTAGGCAGTCACAAAATTACAGGTCAACGCTTTATTTCTGCTTCGGTTTCAAGTGAGTTGTGGTCTTCATCAGCAATTGCCTTATCATTGGCGATGTTGGCGATCTTCGCATACATCTTGTTACGTTTCGGTCACTGGCAGTATTCCATCGGTGCAATCGTAGGATTAGCGCATGATGCATTCTTCGTCATTTCGATCTTCTCTTTATTACACGGTTACTTGCCATTTAGTTTAGATGTGAATCAGGCCTTCATAGCTGCGATCTTAACGGTTATCGGTTACTCGATGAATGATACAGTGATTGTATTTGACCGAATCCGTGAGAACTTGCGTAAGAGCTCAGATTCAGAAAGTCAACACGATATCATCAATCGTTCATTGAACAAAACGTTGAGTCGTACTTTCAATACATCTATGATCTTGTTTGTGGTTGTTTTGATCATGTTCATCTTCGGTGGACCTGCAATCAAAGGATTCTTGTTTGCGATGCTTGTAGGAGTTGTCATTGGTACATACTCTTCACTTTGTGTAGCAACGCCAATCTTGATTGACTTCTCTAAGAAATTGAAAGCGTAAGCCTTTTAGTCAATAGTTGAAAAGTCGTCCAAATTGGACGGCTTTTTTTATGCAAAAACATTGCTGATGAAAAAAGGATTAATTGTCCTCTGTCTTTCGTGTATTTCTTTTCTCGCTCAAACCCAAGTGACACGTTCAGATTTTAAATCGCTCATTCCATCAATCGAAAAGGAAGGCTGGAAATTAGTATTTAAGCGTTCAGGAGCGCTTTTAGAGTTGAATCCAACGGATTCCTCAGAAATGCATGCAATGATGGTTTAAATCCGCTTATTTTCAGGAGCGGGACTTGTTAGTCAAGGAAAGATGAGTTACAAAAAACTGAAAGAAGAAGTAATGCCGCTTGTAGGACAAAACATTCTGATGGCAGCACATCCATTGATTAAAAAAGAGGGGGCGTTGAATACGACCAGTTTTAGTAAAGAAGGACAACAATGGAAAGCATTTTCTGCGACAGCCAATGAGAGTGGCACAAATATTCTTTGATTTGAAAATTTCTCATTGAAGCAAGCGCCTCTTCCATTTAAAGAAAAATCCTTTATTCGATGTGGACGAATTCTTCAAGGAATTGGATTCAATCCCAATGAATCGAAGATTTGGATCATGCGTCTGACCGTGACAGATGCGTTTGTTCGATCGGCGCAGTAAGCATAAAAAAAGCCAAGTGTGAACTTGGCTTTTAAATGATTCATTTATCGGGACTAATAATTACCCGTAACTTTAAAGGAAAGCAAAATGTCGGTAGGGAAGTAAAACCAATCATAGGTTTGGTACGGGCACTTAGCGATCGTGAAGGTTCCGTTGTTATTGTCAGTAACATATACATCTTGACCAGAATAAACAATGGCACCAGAGCTTGTGTTTTGAATGCAAACTTGTCCTAATCCAATGCTTGAGGTCGAACTAGAAGTTGTATAAATTTGACTTGTTGGATTGCCTTTAAAAATGAATTTATACATAGCTGATCCGAACTGAACAGAATAATGCTTGTACAAGCCTCCTCCTGAAGTTGAAGTTAGAGTAGCGTTATTTGTTGGTCCATTTTCGAGTATTCCTGAACCCCCTGATCCTTCTACGGTGAAGGAATTGTTTACCAGGTTACACGGAGCAGAGATCTCTTTGATAAAGGTGACAGCTGCACTTCGAATTAACTTTCCAGTTTTCGTACAAATGAAACAGCGGAAATAATACGTTTGTCCAGCCACAAAATTGGAACTACTCATTGTTAATTGAACAGTCTTACTCTTGATATCCTCGGTTTTTATCTGATTTTCTTGAATGTAGTGATTGGGACTCATTCCGGATGAAAAACCGACAATACTCAACTTTGACGGGTTGATTTTTTCCAAGTTGGCAGTTAAAACAAATTGTTCAGATGAATTTTGCGTCACCGTTAAATTAATGATTGGGTCCTCTTGCTTGGCACAAGAAAATAGCAGCAATAATGGAAGTGCAAATAATAGAAATTTCATAGTTTCAGGTTTAAAAACGGATGCCTAATCCAAATTGATGATAAGTTGTCGATATCAAATTTAACAATGAGCTAGAATAGGTTACATTGTAATTTTCAGAATAATTTTTCGCAATTGAATATTCCGTGTAAAAAGCAATTTTGCCAAACGCTTTTTCAAAACCAAGGTGAAATCGAATTCCTCCATGTGCGAAAGATCGCGCATCACCGGTAATAATTGGATCAAAAGTATTTTCATATACTTTACTTGTGAAGGTGGTCTTGTCTAATCCAGCAAATACTTCAGGTCCAAAATACAATTCGGGAATTTTTTTGAAGGGGTTGTAATCAAGACCCATTGCAACGTCTATGGAATTAAACTTGCTAAAACTAAGTGTTGCAGGCACAATGACATCGTGATACATGTTTGAAAAGGGATCGTAATAATACGATTCTGAAAATGTACTAAAAATGGAATCACTAGGTGCATATTTGTAATATTCGATGGAAAACCGTCCTCGAACTTGGTAAAAATACTTTGAGTTAAACTGCAAAACCAGTCCTTTTCCTGGATTTACTAAATTACCTACGAGCTTATTTGGAACGGACATTCCTGCTTTAATCCCCACCGTTCCTACCTCCTGTCCGAAGGCTTGGGTACTCAGTAAGCAAAAAAGAAAGATATTTCCTATAATTTTTATGGATAATTGCATATTCATTTGGTTAATGTACAATAAGTTATGTGTGTTATTTCATTTTGAGAAATGGGAATCTTAGAATTTGATACCAAGGGTTAATTTGTGATTCATGTAGTTAAACATGTAATCTTCGTTTTGCCCTGTGTAATTATTGGCATTTTCCGTATCGTAAATTTCAGATGACATGCGCATAAGCGAATACTCACCGAATACATTTAGGGCTCCAAATGACTTTTCAAATCCTAAGTTCAGTTTGAAAGCTGTATGAAGAAAAAGATCACCGCTTGTATTTTCTAAAAAATTTGGATTAGAATAGGTGAAACTCGCAAAATCCGCTCCTAATAAAACCTCTGGTCCACAGTATAACCATGGTAATTTATCAGGAAGGATTTTGTAATCCAATCCAATCGAACCATCTAATGTGCTAAAAGTTCTACAAGTAAAGTCTACATTTTCAACTTGGTTAGTATTATAATTGTAAATGTTGGTTATGGTTGATTGATTCGTCGTGTTGTATTTAACCACATCAGCGGTAAATCTTCCACGAACTTGGTAGAAATAGTTTGAATTAGCTTGGATACCAAGGCCAACCCCTCCCTTTATAAGGGTATTCAATACACCAGTTGGCATTGTTAATCCTGTGCGAATTCCAAATTTGCCATAATCTTGTCCAAAGGAAACAAGTGAAGTTGACATCCATAGTGTGAGTATGGAAATCTTCAATTTAAAGATGTTCATACTGCCTATTTTGAGTAAGAAATTTTCAAATATTCTGGAATCAAGTATCCAGGAATTGCAAAGCCAACTCCCTCGGTATCTTTCCCGACCAATTTGGCTTGAATGACACCGTGTAGGACTCCTGTTTTGTCGAATAAAGGCCCACCACTATTTCCACCGTTCAAACTCATGCTTAGTTGAAGCACATTGTTGTTGTTTGTGTTTCGTTCATTTGAAATCAAACCAATACTTACAGATTGACCTAATTCCACTGATTTAGGTGCTCCAATCGTATAAACTTCTGATAGATTCTTGAAGGTTTTCTCTGATGTTAAAAGGAAAGCTTTTTCGAAGTTGTATTCTACTTTCAATAAAGCAATATCACGAGCCCTGTTAAATCGAACAATTTTAGCATCTAATGATAGTCCGTTCGCTAATAGTACTTTGAACTCTGCTTGTTTACTTTCTAATTCACCTGAAATTACATGGTAATTAGTTAAAATATAGCCGTCTTGCGATATAGCGAATCCAGAACCATGTCCACCATCTTTACGTTTGATGATGACACTTGCCAAACTTGCGTCAGATAATTCTTTAACAAGTGATTTTGGTTTAACAAGCACCAATGGAGCTTCCTTTGAACTAAAGTCAGTTTGAATCCCAATGTTATTGTTAAACAAGTCTGTTTTGCGTAATTCATGGAAACTTCGTGCGATAGCGTCACCTACCATTTCAACGTAGTCAGGCGCCGAATAACCTCTTGTTACAAATGGATCCGAAAAATTATAGACTTCTGTAGAATCAATGATTTCGTCGTACATGTTCAAAAGGTACCATGAAATCCCTAAGCCTAATTTTCGGTAATTGTTTGTTCCACCATATATGATGAACTCGTCCACTTTTTTGATTTTAGCTTGAACAACCATCGTGTTGTTATCGTCTTGAAAAATACGATTGATCGTATCAACATAACCGGTTTCTAATAGGATATTAAATAAATCCTCGGAAAATCTCGTGTCATCTGTTAAGATACTTTTTCCGTCTTTTTTCTGATTTAATGATGAAGATGAAACTTGACTTTTCTTCTTCTTGTTCAATTTGTCTAAGCGCTCTTGTTCCTTGATTTTTGCTTCTTCGTCATTTTTCTTGCGAAGATCTATTTCTTCATATAGTTTTTTATCAATATCCTCTTGATCATTAACATAAAACACCTTAATGTCTTTCGTTTGGTCTTTGATATCCACTTTGATGGCGTTCACTTTGATGTATCGTTCTGTACTATCTCGTTTGTCATAGAAAATTTGATTGCCCAAATTGATTTCTTTCGGATAATCCAAGGATGTTTCTAAATGAATTAAAATCTGTCCATAACCCAAGATCATAAAAGGCAAATCCAAAATAGCTAATGGATAAAAAGCTGGAGAACGACGGTAAGGACGCAACATCACGTGCTCATCTTTGTAGCCTGGTGTTGTAACGACAACCTGTTGCAAACCTCTTTTTTGAATCTTGTATTCAAATGATTTTCCTTTACCAATTTCATCGCCATCTATCACAACCACACTTGAGTCGTTGTCTGTATTGAAATGTACATTTTGTTTTTTCGGAATGAAAATTGCGGTGCAAGAACTTGCTAATAGCAACAAAGCAATGCTTGTGAAGCGTAAAAAATGGGTCATACTAATTTAATTTAATAGGTGAAATTAATTATATTTTTTTAGTTTTTACGATATGTAAAAAAAAAAGGCCGGTCAATAACCAGCCTTTCCATATCTTCAAAATACAAATTACTCTTTCACAAATTGCTTTACAACAGCTTTCTTATCTTGATATAAACCAAGGTAATAAGTTCCTGCTGCTAACTTTTTGCTCATTTCAATGGTTTCTTTAATTTTTCCATTTTGAGCAGTTAGTTCAAAGGAACTCACCAGTTGTCCGGCAACATTGAACAGTTTACCTGAAACTTTGGAATCGGATAAACCATCAATTTCAAGTTCAAACACTCCTTTATTTGGATTTGGGTAGATGTTAACAAAAGTGAATCCTAATTCTTCAATTCCATTGGAGTTAATATTTACCTCCACACTAGTGACACAACCGTTTGCATCCTTGATATAGACGGTATAAATACCGATCGCCAATCCAGAGAATAATGAACCAGAATAATAATTGGTTCCGTTCAGGCTATAGGAGTAAGGTAAGTTACCACCAGTACCTGTTACTGTAATTGTTCCATTTGTTCCATTGGATACGGTTGGCACACATGTTAAACTTAACGGCGCTGGCTCGGTGATTGTCGTGTTAAACGTTTGTTGACAACCATTCACATCTTTTACAGTTACCGTATAGGTCCCTGCTGAAAGTCCATTAAATGTATTGCTGGTAACGAATGTTGTTCCGTTAATGCTATAAGTTAATGGAGCCGATCCACCGGAAGCACTCACGAAAATTTGACCATTGTTTAATCCTGCACATGAAATCATTGTTGGAACAGCGTTGATACCGATCGCAGCAGGTTGTGTAATGGTTAAGGTATTAGAGCCTATACAACCATTCGCATCTTGCGCGTAAATCGTATAGGTTCCTGCACCTAAGTTGCTAAACGTATTCGCTGCTTGGTAACTTGTTCCATTGATTGAATAACTATAGTTTGCTTGTCCACCTGTTGCGCTTACTGAAATAGAAGCATTTGTATTACCACTGCAAATAATCGTCGCCGTTTGATTTAAGGTTGTTGTAATGATAGCTGCTGGTGGAATGTTAACCGTGCCGAATCCAGAACATCCGCCATTCTCAGTGATTGTGTATGTATACGATCCAGGCGCTAGGTTTGCAAATACTGGTGATGATTGTGCAGGTCCGTTATTCAGTGAATAGGAGTAAGGTGCTGTTCCTCCCGTTGCCGATAAAGTAATTTGACCGTTGTTGGAAGTACATGTTGGAAAGAAATTTATCGCCATGCTTGCAGTGATGGATGATCCTCCAATAACATTTATACTGACTGATTTTGAATCGTTACACGTGTTGTCGTCAGGTGAAATACCGTTCACAGTCGTAGTGGAAAAAGTGATCGTGTTTGCTCCGCTTACTAGTCCGTTTACCGTTACAAAAATAGTATCTGTTGTTCCAACGCCAGTTAATTGTGTTGATGTGTAGTTTACCGACGAAACTGCTCCACTTCCAACTTGCCAACTAATAACTCCCGAGCTAATGTTTGTGCTACCTGTTTGTTCAACGATAACCCCAATTTGCGTGGAAGTGCCACATGCTGTTCCAGTACCTGGTACAAATGCATTTGCGATAGAGGCATCTAAAACATCTGGGTTCATTCGAATTGCACTGACATTTGTTTTTGTTTGTGAATTGTGGTAAACTCCAGTGAAGTAGAATGTTTTTTGATCGAAATCATCAATCGACATATGGTGATAGTCACCCCAACGTGTATCTCCTGTTTTTGAGGAAATACCAGCGATAATAGTGGTTTCAGGCATTGTCATTTGTCCGAGTGGATCACATGGTTTTCTTCCCGTCATTTTAATAGATGGAAAATCTCCCGCTGTGTTGCTCGATGTCGAATAGGCCATGATGATGTTTCCAAACTTATCGATATTAATTGCGGGCATCCATCGACTTGTTCCTGTTCCAGGAGCATAGGTTCCTTCTTGGTAGTTCACCCATGTCGGTGTGGTAACGTTAGCTGCGCGACGTAATTCTACCCAACGAACTCCAGCACGGTCTGCACCATCTACATCCGTTGCCAATGCTGCCAATATGGTTTGATGATCGTCGAAAACGCGCATTGGAGCTTTATACATGACTGTTTCTCGAAGTGGATCCAGGGTGTTCGTTGTTCCCGGTTGTTTAATACATGCAAAACTGGTTAGTCCACACAATTTCGAGTCGATTTCACTAATCACAATGTCTTGGATTTTTGCTACAGTTGCTGTATTAGCTGTCCAGTTTACGGTCATCTCCCAAAGCTCAATCCAATCGTTTGTTCCACTATCAGGTGATCCGTTTGAATGCGACTCATCATCTCGGTGACGAATAAATAATGGTTTCATTCCAGCTGGAGCAGCGTTGTCACCCTCTAAATCTACCGGAGTAATGGATTGAAATCCAAATCCATTCAAAGAATAACCAATGGTTGTTTTAATAAATGGTGAGGTCGCGCCTGTAAGCATCGTGCTAATTTTCATTGCATATATCGTTGGCGGTCCACCTTGATTTGTACTGGCAATAAATGCATCAGATGCTTCGCAAAATCCATATTTTGGATAATCTGGAAAAGAAGTGCAAGTGAAGGAATACGTGTAGTAAGCACCTTGTGGATTACTTGTCTGGGAAACGTGAATCAGTAATTTATTACCTGAGCTCGAAAATTCTGTTAAAAACCAACGTCTTGCTGGCTTGTAGTATAATACGATGGGGTCACCAAGTCCTGCTGATCCACCCAAAGACTGCATCGTCAACGAACTAACAATCGTTGCTCCCGTATTTTTGTTGAAGATGCGATACACAGCTCCTCCATTGGAGTTTGTTGCTTCAATTACAACATTACTATCCGCATCTACTGTTGGATCTGGTGGGGATAAGTTCGTTCCAAGGCCTTGAAATGCCCAAAGAACACTAGCTGAAGCGATTTTTTCTGTTGTCGCATGTTGTTGCCAAACCCAGTCTGGATTGTGAGTATTGCTTTGATCAACATCAATGATCTCTCTACCTTTGAAGTTCGGTTTAATAATGGCTTCATGCGGTGCAACTTGACTCGGACTAGCTGGAACCAAATGTGAAATAGTCGGAGTAAAATTCCCCAAAAATTCAGATTCCTGTGCATAGCCTAGGTATGACAATAGGGTAAATAATCCAAGTTGGAGTAATCGTTTTTG
The DNA here is from genome assembly GCA_017983465.1 of Crocinitomicaceae bacterium. Lineage (GTDB taxonomy): Bacteria > Bacteroidota > Bacteroidia > Flavobacteriales_D > Crocinitomicaceae > UBA952. Next base: position 224,895 of record JAGOBK010000003.1, on the reverse strand, counting down.
CATAGTTTATAGTTTTGAGCACTAAAAGTAAGACATTCTTTTCAATTAACTATCTTCGCAAATCAAAAAGTCATCCTCATGAAAATCATCTTGTCACCAGCCAAAAACTTAAATGAACAAGTGCGTGAAAATCATGATTCTTCCATTCCTATTTTTGAAAAAGAGGCCAATCAATTAATAAAAGACCTTAAAAAGTTTAAAAAGGTTGGATTACAAGAATTAATGGGGATTTCCTTAGATCTAGCAGAGCAAAATTTGCTGCGTTATAAAAATTGGAAAAAGGCATCAGTTCAAGTAGATCAAGCCCTTTCAGCAGTTCATGTGTTTAACGGAGAGGTTTATCGTGCATTGGATGTAGATACCCTGTCCGATAAGCTTTTGCCTAAATTAAATGCGGATTTACGCATTTTGTCTGGACTCTATGGCATATTGAAACCGCTGGACTTAATTTATCCATACCGATTGGAAATGGGTACACGGTTTTCAAGTAAAGCGGATCAGAAAAATCTGTATGAATTTTGGGGTGATAAAGTGACAAAAGCATTGAAGAAAGAGCTTCAAAAGGACGAAGTCATTATTAACTTGGCTTCCACAGAGTATTTTAAAGTCATCAAAACGCAGCTCCTAAAAAACCGGATCATCACGCCCGTTTTTAAAGAATTTAAAAATGGTCAATATTCCGTTGTGATGATGTACGCAAAGCACGCTCGAGGAGCAATGGCACGTTACTTAATTGAGCAGAATATTAGCGAAATTGAACAACTAAAACTTTACGACGTAGATGGCTATCAATACAACGATTTGCTGTCATCGAATGACGAATGGATTTTTACGCGCTGAAACTAAAATCCGGATTTCTGTCTAAGATATCCCACGTGTGATCTGCCAGTAATTTAACCGTTGCAATAAAGGTTAATTCCTGTCCCGATTTACCCCATTGCGTGGGTCCAACAAGGGACAAAGAAAATTTCCCATTGCTTCTTTGGTACAGATGATAGGTATGATTGATGAATGGTTCGAAACGCATCTCCGCTTGGTAAATGAAATGAGAAATTTCTTTACGTTCATTTAACTTTTTTGCTTGAGAAGCTAACAATTGCATCTGCTCATACAATTGAGAAAGTTGCATATCCGTTTGATGCTCCATCGCACTTACCGCACGACCTTTGATTTTTCCTTGGTCCTCCGGTTTGATGATTGCTGATCCGGCATGATGCGCGTATTCCAACGAATGTGGATTCTCCGTGATCTTATCTGGATCAATTGGATTGATGAATGCTTTTTTTCCTTCTGTTTGACTCACGAAAATATTTTTGACAGTTGCTTACCAACAGATGCGCCAATAGCAACACCCATTCCTCCCATACGAACACCAAAAGCAATGTTTTTGTTCGTTTTTTGGATGATTGGTTTTTTTTCGCTTCCAACAGCCATGATGCCAGACCAAGAATAATCAATTTCTACCGGCGTATTTGGCAGGATTAATTCATGTAGATATTGTTTTAATTTTTCTTGAATCAATAGGGTCGTCTCAAATTCTGTACTTGTTTCTCCTGTAAAATCTAGGTTTCTTCCTCCTCCAAACAATAGTCGATTCCCAACATTACGGAAATAATAGTATCCAGCTTCCATATGAAAGGTTCCATGTACCGCAAGATTGGAGATGGGTTTGGTCACCAAAACTTGTGCGCGAGCCGCTTGGATATCACTAAGGTAATCCTTCGCAAAGGCATTGGTGCAAACCAACAGTTTAGCGGTTTGAAGCTGTCCCATGGAAGTATGAATTTCGACACTGGAGTCATAGGATTCAAAGGAAAGAACATTTACCCCAAATAGAAACTGAATTCCCTCATTCGTACAAGATCGATGTAATTCTTCGATTAACTTCCCCGTGTGAATGGCTCCTTCCAAACGATTGTAGTAGGCTGTTTTTACGCCGCTAAATCCAGAATCAATGAGTTTAGTCTTGTCTTCTGTGTAAACGTTATTTTCGCCCGAAATACCGAAGAGTTTTTCGTTTAAATAAGCTAGAAAATCGGGAGTCAATGATTCTTCTTCCTCATGGATGATGTCCCAGGAACCACAGGCTTCGTATTGTATGCGTTCTGGATCAACGAGTGAAAACAATTCGCGCAAGCCTTCCATCCGCATGGAAACGGTGTCCCAAACAGTCCCTTCGTCCATTTTGCTTAAATCGTCGTTCAGTTCTGTTGGACTCCCAAAACACGTGAATCCAGCATTTTTTGTGCTTGCTCCAGTAGGTAAATATCCGCGTTCAATGAGGACGATTTTCGCGCTTGGATTTGCTCTTCTGAGGTGCAATGCAGTACTCATTCCAACGATTCCTGCACCAATGATTGTGAAATCAATTCCATCGGTGTAAATGGAACGTTCCCAGAAACTTAACTTGGAAAAAGGAAGCATTTTTTTAAGTCGTTAATTTTTAGCAAATTTGTCTTTGAAACAAAAGTAGGATTTTACGTTGATTCTATGCTTTGTTTTCTAAGTTACAGCTATGAGTAGACTCGTTATTTTTCTTTTGTTTTTCGGTTTTCAATCAATGGCGATTGGACAAACTCCCGTTCTCGTTGCGCTTGAAGGAACAGTACAAGATTTCGTTAGCGGACAAAAATTATTTGGGGCAACGGTGAATGTCATTCAGAATGGAGTTTCTGTTTCCCGTGTTGTTTCGGATAACAAAGGATATTATTACGTCTCAGCAAAAGTTAATCCCGCTCAAATTGTCGCGGTGGTGGTTGCTAATCCTGGTTACATGACCAAAAAGCTTTCATTTGATCTAAAAACCATCGTTCCTAAAGCAAATGCAACGAATGGGGTGAAGTTGATCGATCAATTGCCTTTGCAACTGTATGTTGTTCGTCCAAATGTCGATTTGGCCTTTACCAAAGAAACGTATGCCGAGAAATTTGTGTGGGACCAAGTAATTTACAAAGCGATTCCAGATGCGCAAGTGAAGGCAGACATGGACAAAAAAGTGAGGGAATTGTACAAAATCGCGAAAGATAAAGAACGAACAATTTCTTGTGTCGCTGCTGCGGATTTAGCCGTTAGCAGAAAAGAATACGAAAAGGCAGTGTTGTATTACGATTCAGCTTTGGTGGTTGCTCCGGCAGATGCTGCGATTACTCAAAAAAGAAAGTCCGTTCAAACGATTATTGAAATCAACGAAAACGAGGCGAAACGTAAAAAAGAATTCGACAAATTGAAAGGCGAGGGAGATGCTGCGTTTACGGCAAGCAATTGGACGCTCGCAGAGCAAAAATACAAGTTGGCTGACCAACAAATCCCAAAGGATGCCTACATCGTGGCGCGCCTTGCTAAAATCACAGAGAATGTCAATGCGGATAAACAAAATGCAGCGAATAAAGCGCAATACGATAAGACTATGGCTTCGGCAAATACGCTTTTTATAGGCAAAAAATACGATGAAGCGATTGCGAAATACAATGAAGCAATCAAATTACAGTCGAATCAAAAGGATGTCGTATTAAAAGAGATTTCAAAGATCCAAGCGATCAAGGAGGACAATGCCAATGAATTAGAGGTAAAGAAACAATTGAAGTCGGCAAGCGATTTGTATGCGCAAAAAAAATATGACCAGTCGATTGACATGTACAAAAAAGCAGAATTAAACATTGCTAAATTCAAAAAACAAACACTTATTGATCAGTATTCGAAGGAATTACAAAACGGCATGAAGAAAGTGACGGATTGGAAAAACTCACAGGATCAGATTTACAAGGATCAATTAGCGAAAGCGAATGAGAACTTTTTGAAAGGACCACAATTTTATGCGGTTGCGAAGAATATTTTGAATTCAGATCCAATGAAAAGTCGTCAAAACGAGCCATCTGTTATCGAACTCAAGGACAAAATCAGTAAAATGGAAGCATATTATGCACAACGCAAGGCCGCTTATGCTACCGTGAAAGCTAAAAATAATGCTCAAGGCTTGAAGGAGTTGAAAGCCGTTCAAGTTGTTGCCACAACGAATACTCGTTCTTTACCGGCAACGGAATTAGCTCAATTGCAAAAAAGCATTGATTCCTTGACAACGATTACTGCTCCAGCAGTGGTAAAAACGGCGCCTAGCGTGAAGGAAGATGTTTTTGTTGGAACACAATTGAAAGCTCCAGGGGAACGTACAAATGGAACTCCTGAACAAGCGTTTAATGACTTGAATAAAACGTCTCAACAGAAGGCTGAACGTCCGCAAGAACAACTTCAGGAAATTAAGAATGTCTTCGATTACCAAAATCACTTCAACGAGACGATGAGTGCTGTTCAACAGGAATCTACCGATCAAAACATGGAGTCCTTTAAATCGGAGCAGACAATAATCGAACGTAAAAATCAAGTTGCTGCTGATCAAAGACAAGGAGATTTACAGAATGAACTTCAGAAAAATGAAGTGGCTGTAACGACAAGAAACAAAACGCAGGAGGAAAAACAAAGTCAAAATGCGGAAAACATTAGCACATGGAAGGATGCAAAAGATGTTTCCAATGCAAATGAGCAAAAGGCTTCCGATAAATTACAAGAGTCTGAATTGTCTCGATCCAATCGTTTGTCGAACGAGGAAGCTGTCCGAGCTGAAAAACTGAAAAAACAAGAAGAAAAAGATTTGTCCGCTCAGGAAAAAATGAAAACAAATTACGAGGTTTCTGTTTCGAAAAGAGAGAATGAAAACGCAGTGAATCAAGATCAGCAATACGAGCAAATTGAAAAAATTGCTGCTTCGAAAGTCGAATTGACGAATGCACCGAATAACTTGAAGGATGAAGATGGAGTCTTGTTTCCGAAAAATGCGATGACTGAACGTACCTATACGGTGAAGAATTCACAGGGATTTGTAACGACGGTTATCGTTCGTCGTGTAGTAGTGGATAAAAATGGATACGGTGTTGTCTTTGAACAAACAACGAAAGAAGACGGAGTGAATAATTTCACTCGTAATGGTCAGATTATAACCGACTACATTTGGTTCAATGAGTCTACTGGTGCCAATGTCATTGAAAAGTAAATTCATAGTTCGTTGTCAGTAACTATTCCGAATCCTTTCTATTTAAGTTTTCCTTTCTTGTACTTTCGTTAAAATTCATTTCATGAGAGTACATTTTATTGCCATTGGTGGAAGTGCTATGCACAATCTAGCCATCGCCCTTCATCGCAAGGGAATTCAAGTTAGCGGATCGGATGATGAGATTTTTGAGCCATCTCGAACACGGTTAGAGAAAGAAGGTATTTTACCAACGAACATTGGTTGGGATGTTACTAATATCCATGCTGAATTAGATGCAGTGATTTTGGGAATGCATGCACGCGAGGATAATCCTGAATTGTTGAAAGCAAAAGAACTTCAAATCCCCATTTTCTCATATCCGGAGTATTTGTACGAGCAAAGCAAAGATAAAATGCGCATTGTCATTGGTGGAAGTCATGGCAAAACGACCATTACCTCGATGCTCTTGCATGCCATCAATAAACTTGGATTGAATGTCGATTATATGGTCGGAGCACAATTGGAAGGATACGATTGTATGGTGAAATTGACAAATGACGCCAAATTCATGATTTTAGAAGGTGATGAGTATTTGAGCTCACCAATTGATCGTCGTCCGAAATTTCATCTGTATCACCCAAATGTGGCGCTTATTAGTGGTATTGCTTGGGACCACATCAATGTATTCCCGACTTTTGAAAATTACACCAATCAATTCGAAATCTTCTGCGATTTAATTGAGCCAAACGGAACCTTGATTTACAATACGGAGGATCCCGAAGTACGTAAACTTGGCGAACAAACACGAGAAGGAATCACTTCGATTGCTTATAAAACGCCAACATTTGAACCGACTGAAACTGGTACACTTCTGCATTTTGAAGGACAGTCTTACCCCTTATTGGTTTTTGGACCACATAACCTTCAAAATTTAATGGGCGCGATGAATTTGGCGAAGTCCATCGGAATTGATCATGCTGCCTTCTTACAAGTTATGTCGGATTTCACAGGTGCCGGAAAGCGTTTGCAAAAAGTAATTGAACGTCCAAACTTTGTGATGTTTAAAGATTTTGCTCATTCTCCATCTAAATTAAAAGCAACAACGGCTGCTGTGAAACACCAGTATCCGAATCGTAAAGTTGTTGCTTGCATGGAATTACATACTTTTTCCTCTTTGAAGAAGGAATTCTTACCTCATTATGAAGGCGCAATGATTGCTGCGGATGAGGCGTTAGTGTATTTCAATCCAGAGGTTGTCCACCATAAAAAATTGGAACCAATTTCCATTCAACAAGTGTCCAATGGATTCGGTGGATCTGTTGACGTCAAAGATAAAACAGCGGATGTTTTATCGTTTATTCGTTCACAGAGTTGGAACAATGCTGTGCTTTTAATGATGTCCTCCGGAAACTTTGATGGCATCGATTACGATCAATTAGGAGAAGAATTATGCGCTACATTGTAAGTATTTCTATTTTATTGCTTGTCTTGGTAAGTTGTGGCTTACCAAAATTCCAAGTTGAAAAAGCGGTTTCATTGGACTTGAAAAAGGAAGAAAGTCAATTTTATTCCTTTTCGGTGGTCATTTACGATTTGAAAACCAAGCAGTATTTTTACTACAATGATTCCTTGGCGCATGTTCCATTTTCTCCCGCTTCGACCTTTAAAATTCCGAATACACTCATAGGGATGGAAACCAGTATTTTAAAAGATTCTACCACGAAGTTGAATTTGGGAGCTTTGGATGACCCAACATTGAAATTTGCTTTTCAGAACTCCATTGTTCCATATTATCAAGAACTCGCTAAACGAATAGGGGATCAGAACATGCACGCATATTTGAAACGATTTCACTATGGGAATACCTTGTCAACACCTGAGTTGACGACTTTTTGGTTGACCGGTGACTTACGCATTAGTGCGATGGAACAAATCGAATTTTTGAATAAAATCGAAAAGCGGCAATTGGGACTTCGTTCAGAATCCTATGAAACGTTGATGGGTATTTTTCAAGAGCGCCGCGAAGGTTCTCTTAAGATTTATGGGAAAACTGGCTGGGGAGTCCAAGATGGACAAGACATCGGGTGGTTCGTTGGATTCGCGAAAAATTATTCAGACCGCTATCTTTTTGCTACGGTGATGACTTCTCCGGAAGAGGCGTATGGTAAATTTGACTTTGGAACGAAACGTATTTCACTAACAAATGCTGCTTTTCAGCAACTCATTAATCGCTAATTCCTAAAAACGATTCTTCTGAAAACGAGCGAAATCAATAAGGAATTCATCGTTGTATAGAATAGCAAAGCAAGTAAAGAAATCATCATGGTGAACTGAGGATCCAATTTGTTTTTCCAGTCTTTGATGGCTAGTTGCTTAATTTCTACATCACTTTTATTTTCCAATTCAGGTTGGTTCTTACGAATGGCATCCAATTCCTTCTTCGTATCAATACGAACATAGACTTCGTTCATTTTCTTTTCGCGAAATTCCGGGAATATTTGTCCGTAGTAAAAAAACAAAAACACGCTCACTACGGCGGTGTAAGGAACTCCTGCAAGCATGCCGTTTTTGATGTCCACCAACAAATTACTTTCTGTTTGCGTTCGTTTGTGCTTATAAATGCTCCAAGTGATCACAAAGGTGAGCAGGAACATATTCAGTAGCCCAAAGTATTTGATGTCGTATAACGAAATGCTAAGGGCTAATGCGCCCATTTTAACACAAATCCAAACAAGACTGGCGATGAGTCCGTATTTTACTGCTTTGTTCATTATTTATTCATTGAAATCAAAAATTCTTCATTCGACATGGTGTTTTCCATGTGAGATTTCAAGAATTCCATCGCTTCCACTGGATTCATATCAGCGATAAACTTGCGGATTAACCAAACGCGTTGAAGTATGTCTTTCTTCACTAATAAATCCTCACGACGTGTACCTGATGCGGTAATATCGATTGCTGGATAAATACGGCGATTTGAAATCTTGCGATCCAATTGTAATTCCATGTTACCTGTTCCTTTGAACTCTTCGAAGATGACTTCGTCCATTTTAGAACCTGTTTCTGTCAATGCTGTTGCAAGGATGGATAAAGATCCACCATTTTCGATTTTACGAGCAGATCCAAAGAAACGTTTAGGTTTGTGTAATGCGTTTGCATCTACACCACCAGAAAGGACTTTTCCAGATGCTGGAGAAACGGTGTTGTATGCGCGAGCCAAACGTGTGATGGAATCCAACAGGATACAAACATCGTGACCACATTCAACCAAACGTTTTGCTTTTTCAAGAACCATGTTCGCTACTTTTACGTGACGTTCAGCTGGTTCATCGAACGTGGAGGCAATGACTTCCGCTTTTACGCTTCTTGCCATATCTGTTACCTCTTCTGGACGTTCGTCAATTAAAAGGACAATAAGGTATGTTTCTGGATGATTTGCTGCAATCGCATTGGCTACATCCTTCAATAACATCGTTTTACCCGTTTTAGGCTGGGCAACAATCATTCCACGCTGACCTTTACCGATTGGAGCAAAAAGATCCATGACACGTGTTGAAAGTGTTTCTTGCGCGTGTCCAGTTAATTTGAATTTCTCCGATGGAAATAATGGCGTCAAGTACTGGAATGGTACTCTATCGCGAATGTATGATGGGTGACGTCCGTTGATGGATTCAACTTTTACCAACGGGAAGAATTTCTCTCCTTCTTTTGGTGGACGAATGCTTCCTTTAACAGTGTCTCCTGTTTTCAAACCAAATAATTTAATTTGATTCTGAGAAACATAAATATCATCTGGAGATGGTAAGTAGTTGTAATCCGAAGAACGCAAGAAACCAAATCCTTCTTGAATCACTTCTAAAACACCCTCCGCAGAAACGATTCCAACTAAATCGTAGTTTGATTCATCTGGTTTGTCTGTGGACTCAACCGGCGTATTGCGTTGATGTTGTTGACGCTGGTGATTTGGATTCTGGTTTGGATTCTGATTCTGATTCTGATTCTGATTCGGGTTTTGCTGACGGTTATTGTCACGTCTGTTTTGTTGATTAGACGGACCTTCATTCGGTGTGTTCGTTCTTTCTACACGTTCATGACGGTGAACAGGTTTTTTAGCTTCCATTTTTGGAGCTTCTGTTTTTGTTTCAGGCGTAGATTCTGTGGTATTGTTCTCAACGCTCGCTTCCGCAGTTACAGGCGCTTCAACAGTTTGACGAATTCTAGGTTTGTGTTCATTTTTGACCGTTCCCTCTGAATCTTCACGTTTCGCAGTTTTCACAGGACGAGCGATTTTCTCTTCCTTCACTTCGGTAGCTGCTGTAATGTTCGTTTCTTTTGTTGGAGTTGATTCAGGACCAGCGATACTGTTGATGAGTTCTGGCTTTTTCAATGATTCACTATTTTCTATTCCCAGGGTTTGTGCAATAGTACGAAGTTCCGAGATTTTTTTTGTCTCTAATGTTTTACGATCCATTAATGATTGTCTATGTAAATAACGTGTGATTAGGAGATGCTTGAACCGACGGTTCGAAAGAATTCACCGCAAGTTTACTAAAAAATGTTTAGTCCCACACTATTTTATGAAAAAACTATGTTTTTCTTTTCTTCTTTTTCGCTGCTGGAAAGAGTATGTTGTTTAAGATCAGTCGGTATCCAGGTGAGTTTGGGTGTAAACTCAAGTCCGTAAATGGATCTCCCACGTAATGTTGGTAATCCTCCGGGTCGTGTCCACCGTAAAATGTCCAGGTTCCTTGTCCCATTTCTCCATGAATATAGCGCGCAGTATTTGCAGCCTTATTTTCTCCGAGAATAAGCACATTTGATTTGATCAGTTCTTTTCTAAAATCAGTTGTCTGACCCATAAATCCATTCACTACATCCACATGACACTGCGTCAACATGGTTGGAACCACATCCCATTTCGCTGAAAAATCAAACAGGGTGAATTGATCCATTTTCTGTGAAATCTGTCCCTTAATTCGCATGTCACTTGCGTCAATGTCGCTGTATTCATAAACCATCGGATCCTGGATCAAATGAAAGTCTTGAAAAGCAAAGGTTTGATTGAAGTTTAATTTTTCTTGCGCACGTGGATCCGCGGCATCACCATCAAAAACAGAAGCACACATGTCTACACCTTGTGCAGCTAATGCAATATCAAAACTATCAGTTCCGCTACACATCGTAAACAAGAACCCACCTCCAATCACGAAATTCTTTAGGTTTTGTGCTACTGCTAATTTCAATTCAGAAACTTTGCTAAATCCGAGCATTTTTGCATTTCTCTCTGCTACCGCAACTTGATCTTGATACCAAGCTTGGTAACGGGCATTTGCATAAAATTTACCGTATTGTCCTGTGAAATCTTCGTGGTGCAGGTGCAACCAATCATATTTTGGAAGGAGTCCCATCACAATCGCTGAGTCATAAATCTTGTCGTAAGGAATTTCGGCATATTCCAAAACCAAGGTTACGGCATCATCCCATGGTTGCTTATTCGGTGGTGTATAGACGGCTATTTTGGGAGCTTTTTCTAATTGGACAATCTCCATATTTACTTCGGGATTCGAAATTTCCATTCGAATTTGATTCACTTGTCCATCAGCTAATACTTGATAGCGTACATTCCGAATAATTAATTCTTCTTCGAGTGTTTTCAAATGTGGAACAAGAAAGGATCCTCCTCGGTAATTTAGTAGCCATTCCACCGTGACATTATTTTTCAGGCAATAGAAAGCAATTCCATAAGCCTTCAAGTGATCGGTTTGCGATTCATCCATCGGGATAAGCAACTGCGTACTGCGCCCGGAGAAAGAAAGAAGGAAACAAAAGGAGAGGAGTAGTAAACGCATGTTAGAATGGATTGTCGTCAGCACCATTGTTGTCAAAAATATCTGAATCTTCTCCCTCATCCATTTTACTTTTAATGGTGTAAGTATTGAAGTCCTGGTTAAAGGAGTTCATGCTCGCATTATTCGATCCCCCAGCGATGTCCAATTCAGGAACTTCATGTAAATTCTCGAAACGAGCGTATTCAGGAACAAAACGTAATTGAACAGAGTCTAATGCTCCATTTCGGTGTTTAGCGATGATGATTTCACCAATTCCATGCAATGAATTTCCATCGTCGTCTTGGGTGATATTGTAGTATTCTGGACGGTAAATAAAGGAAACAATATCCGCATCCTGCTCAATTGCTCCAGACTCACGTAAGTCGGACAGCATCGGTTTTTTATCGCCACCACGTGTTTCTACGGAACGACTCAACTGCGATAAGGCAATGATCGGAACGTTCAATTCTTTGGCAATTTCCTTGATGGAACGAGAAATAGTAGAAATCTCTTGCTCTCTGTTTCCGCCACCTTTTCCGTCCTTAGCGGACATCAATTGCAAGTAATCGATGATGATCATATCGATGTTATGCTGAGCCTTCAAACGACGACATTTCGCTCTAAAATCGAAGATGCTGATTCCGGGAGTATCATCAATAAAAATCGGTGCTGTTGCTAATTTCGTAATGCGTGAATGCAATTGTTGGAATTCATGTTCCTTCAAATCACCTTTTCGTAATTTCTCTGCAGAAAGTCTCGATTCACTTGCGATCAAACGTTTCACTAACTGAACAGAGGACATCTCAAGAGAGAATACGGCCACTCCCATGTTGTAATCCACTGCTGAATTTCTAGCCATGGAAAGGACAAATGCCGTTTTCCCCATTCCGGGACGAGCAGCAAGGACAATCATATCCGATCGTTGCCATCCGGAGGTAATTTTATCTAGTGCATGGAATCCAGTTGGAACACCAGATACACCATCAGTATTTTGAGCAGCTTTTTCAATTTCTTGAATGGCTTCGCGAACAACAGATTGCATGGAACTTACTTGCTTACTCATGTTGTTCTCAGCGATCTGGAATAAGTCCGTTTCTGCAGCATTCAATAAATCAAATACATCGCGTGTATCATCGTAAGCATCTCTGATGATTTCACTACTCACTCGGATTAATTCACGCTTGATGAATTTCTCCGAAATGATTCGAGCATGATGCTGTATATGTGCAGAAGAAGCAACGCGATTGGTTAAGCCAGCAATGTACGCTGCTCCACCTGCGGCCTCTAATTCGCCATTTTTTTGAAGTCTTGAGGTAACCGTAACGAGGTCAATTGGATTCGTTGAAGCAAATAATTCATGAATCGCTTTGTAAATAAATTGATGCTTTGGATCGTAAAAACTATTTTGATTCAAGATATCAATCGTATCATTCACCGCGTTCTTCTCCAACATCATTGCTCCAAGAACAACTTGTTCAATGTCAACAGCTTGAGGTGGTATTCTCCCAAGTTCATTGATCAATTGACCTTGTGTTTTTAAGCGTGTGATTGGTTTTCGAATGTTATCTGGATTGTCCATGTAACAAATATACGGATTCGAAAATCATCCTTCCATTGTCGGATTCAATTTCTTATGAAAAAGATGTGAAAGGTACTTATTAACAATTGTTAATATCACTTTAGTTCCAATAAAGCTTTCTTTGTTCCAATGTGTACCGTGATGTAATCGATCTCTTTTTTTGGACTTCTTGCCGGAGAATGTGAGCGACCATAAAAGATGATTTGCAAATGAAGTTTGTTCCATGATTCTCTTGGGAACAACTTCTTTGCATCTTTTTCTGTTTGCACAACATTTTTTCCGGATGTCAATCCCCAACGGGTGAGGAGGCGATGAATGTGCGTGTCCACAGGAAAAGCAGGGTGTCCAAATGCTTGGGACATTACCACAGATGCTGTTTTGTGACCAACTCCAGGGAGTGCTTCTAATTGCTCAAAGGAATTTGGGACTTCTCCACCATGTTCGTCCAAAATCATGTTGGACAAAGTCCAAATTGCATATGCTTTTTTCGGGGAGAGTCCACACGGACGAATGATTGCCTGTATCTCCTCGATACTGAGTTTAATCATGTCCGTTGGATTCGACGCTTTCGCAAAGAGTATTGGAGTGATTTTATTCACTCGTTCGTCGGTGCATTGCGCAGAAAGTAAAACGGCAATCAATAGGGTGTAGGCATCTGTATGATCTAATGGAATCGGTGTTTCTGGATAAATGCTGTCTAATTCTGTCAACACATAATGCGCTTTTTCTTTTTTTGTCATGTTAATAGAATCCTAGGGTGAGTAAATGATACCAGCGGTCTTGACTGATAAGAAAGTACAGTAGCAAGATGCCGCTTGCGTAGCGGGTGAAGTAAGACCCCATGATGAAAAAGGCGTCTTTTTTTCGATAGATGAGAAAGGCAAAGGGGACAAGGAAAATGGGGAACATCAGGAATTGTGCCCAATAAAAGCTGAAATGAATGGGGATTTCTTGTAAAAATTCGTTGCTTCGGGAAAGGACCGAAACGGATTGATGAAAAATGGCCGTTTTATTGATTTCAATAAACGGATTGATATCGAAAAAGCGATTGGAAAAAGCGTTTAGAAAAAAACTCTCCCCTTGATTTGTTTTTGCCAAACTAACGAGATTACCATTCATACTATGGTAAACGTCTGTGGAGTAGGAGGTAATGACTGCAGATACACGTTGATTCGGTAAAATGAGGTCCATGCACAACGCTAACAATACAATGAGACTCACGAATGCGATGCAACGGTGTAACAAATGAATGGGTCCTGTTTGTAAACGAACATACAGTTTTTCAAGGTCTTCCGCTTCTCTTTTCTTTCGTGCTTGGAATTGTTGACGCGCGTGTTCACGATATGCCGTATACTCTTCTTGAAAAGTGGGTTCAGATGGATGTTCGATGTCCATTTGCACCTCGGGTTCTTGCATTAATTCTTCGTAAGCGGCTTGGATCTCGATGAATTTCTTTTCTGCATGTGCATCCTTGTTCACATCGGGATGAAACTTCTTCACTAATTCCCGGTAACGCTTGCGGATTTCTTCCTCACTCGCTCCAGGACTTAAACCGAATAGTTTAAAGGCTGATCCACGCATGCGCTTTGGCTTGTTCTAGGGTGAGTTTTCGCTGAATTTTACCGTTTTCTGTCATGATCATTGGAACGGTCTGAGCGAATTTCGGTATTTCCGAAGTTGAAAATGTCGAAAGCAGCTCTGATTTCTTTAATGTAATGGCTTGTTCTGAAAGCAAAACAAGTGCTTCTCCCCATATGGAATGAGGTATAGAACTGAGGATAAAACGTCCAGCAATAACGGATGAAAGTCGCTTTTCCAGTTCCTCTGGATGAATTTTTTTACCGCCAGAATTAATGACAAAATCTGCGCGTCCCTTCCATTGAAATGTCCGTTCATCGAGCAATTCTACGACATCCGTTGTCTGGATGGCTTTTAACTGTATTTCTGGATAGTGAATCGTTAAACAATTATTGTCAACAGTGAAATGAACTCCAGGTAAGGCGTGGTAATCGCTTTCTTGACCGATTTTACGCAGTGCAACATGTGAAATCGTTTCAGTCATTCCGTAACTTTGGTAGGCAGTTATTTCATGTAAACGAAGTTGTTCGCTCATTTCCTCTGGGATTTCAGCCCCACCAATCAAGATGTGTTGAACCTTCTTCAACTTAGAAAGTGAAGAGGGATTCTGTAGTATATGAGCCAATTGTGCTGGGACTAATGCCACAAAGTCAATCTGCTCATGCACGTTTTCAAACGGATCAAGGCTTGGATTTGTGATGAAGAGGGAATAATTCCCTTCGAGTGCTCGAACAAGCATCATTTTTCCGCCAATCGTATCTGGAGACAAGCATAATAACGCTTTCGTTTCTTTGTTAAGCTTGAAAAAAGCTATGGTTTTTTGAGCGGAAACAATAAACTGTTCCTTGGTGAAGGTAATTTCTTTTGGTTTTCCTGTCGATCCCGATGTATGAATACTCATTGCTTGTCCATTCTCCCATTGACGGCAAAATGTTTCGACTTTTGCCTGTAGTTCCTCTTTGAGTTGAATCGATTGAAAAAGGGGATGCATGGCTAGTATTCGATGTCCAAGTTGAACAAGTTTTTCAAGGTATGTAAATTGGGATTCTTCCGTGCAAGTGCAGAAAATTTATCTTTTCCGGTCAAGAATTTTGTTTCTTTTTCCGGTTCGTTGCTCATCGAAAGTTGAATTTCCACATGGTAATTCTGTAAACTTTTACGCATGAATTCGATGAATCCCATGAGTTCGGCTTGAATGTAATCCATCTGAACTTGATTATCCACCACAATCCCAAGGACTTCTTCGCTGATTAAAACAGGATCTCTTTTGATTAAGGCATTGTAAAAGGTCTCTAGTCCATTTTCCTTCACGACATACGCGTACTGTTTCCAAAACATTTTGACGTGCTCAATGCTAAATCCTTCTCTAGGTAAATCTTCTAAATTCCCTTGTTGTTGTGATTCTTTGATCTTTTCAATGGACTCCTTTATGGAAATATGCTTCGTCGGAATGACACCTTGTGGACTCGTTAAAATTTTGTTTTCCACTACTTTTTCTGCGGGAACACTAGAAACGCTAACGGTTTTGTTTACAGGAGTGGAAGTGCTTGATTTTCGAAGTGTTTGTTTAGGAGATGGAAGGATGTCTATTCTATCCGTCAGTCCTTTTTTTTTTCAGACTCTTGTTTTAATGAACAGAGTTGCATGAGAGCTACTTCGATCAACAAGCGTTGATTTTTCGATGATTTATAGTCGACATCTGTTTTACTCAAAATACTCAAGCCTTTCATGATGCGCTGTGCTTCAATTTCTTTCGACTGTTCAACAAATCGTTGGCGTACCGTTTCTGGAACTTCTAATAAATTGGATGTTCGAACATCTTTACAGACCAATAAATTGCGTAAATGCTCTGCCAACCCAACAACGAAATGATGTCCATCAAAACCTTTTTCAAAAATATCATTCAAAATCAATAAGGTCGTAGAAATGTCTTCTTTCTCCGCTGCGTCCATAACTTTGAAGTAATACTCATAATCCAAGATATTTAGATTGTCGAGTACATCTTTATAAGTTAACGTTGTTCCAGCAAAGGTGACGATTTGATCAAAAATAGATAGGGCATCTCTTAACGCTCCATCTGCTTTCATGGCAATTTGATGAAGTGCTTCTGGGTCAGCAGAAACGCCTTCTTTTGTAGCGATTTGAGCCAAGTGATCAGCGATGTCCTTTACACGGATGCGACTGAAATCAAAAATTTGACAACGAGAAAGAATCGTTGGGATGATTTTGTGTTTTTCCGTTGTAGCCAAAATAAAAATGGCATGCTTTGGTGGTTCTTCTAGTGTCTTTAAAAATGCGTTGAAGGCACTATTCGATAACATGTGAACCTCATCGATAATGTATATTTTGTGCGTACCAATTTGTGGTGCAATGCGTACTTGATCGATTAAACTACGGATGTCATCAACGGAGTTGTTTGATGCCGCATCTAGTTCGTAGATGTTTAAAGAATTTCCAGTGTGGAAGGATAAACACGAATCACATTGATCACATGCTTCCATTTGTTCTGTTGGCTGAAAACAATTGATTGTCTTCGCAAGAATTCTGGCAGTAGTTGTCTTACCAACTCCTCTCGATCCACAAAATAAAAATGCTTGGGCTAAATGTCCACTTTTGATGGCATTCTTGAGTGTATTCGTAATCGAATGCTGTCCAACAACCGTATCAAAGGTTTGCGGACGATATTTGCGGGCGGAAACGACAAAATCACTCATGGAACAAATATACCGTTTAAATTCTAAATGTCAATGCTTGATGAGATGATATTGATACCGTTTTTCTGCTGAAATGATCAGTAATTGATAAGTTCCGGTTGGGATTGATTCAAAATGGAGCAGTGACGATTCAATTTTCCCATTTTGAATGGACTTTCCTTCCGTCGTCATCAAATAAAAATCAGAACCGATGAACTCGTTGGGAATGGAAAGTTCCGTGCTTACGGGATTAGGAAAGACCATGCGATCTGGCTCTGGCAAACTGACAATCTGATTTGTCGAATCATAAATTCCTCGTTTGCTAAAATAGATTTTCAAACTTCCCGATCGGACATCGCCCCAAATGACATTCAACGTATCGTTTTCGAGAATCACGTTCATAAAATCGTTTCCAGAATCTTCTAAAATGGGAAGGTGATCCACAAGTTGGTCACTTACCGAGAAATCGTTCATCCAAATAGAGGAGGTGGAATTTCGAACAGTACAGTAGATTTCGCTTGAAACAGAATACCCCGATCCATTCGCATTTCTTCGGTCTCTCCAGCAAACGGCTAAATCTCCATTGGATGCATAATCAGCCCAAATTAAATCTTGAATCTTTCCATTTCCGATGGGATCTTGATTGATTCGTGATGGAGCACTCCAAGAAACTCCGTTATTGCTTGTCTCAATGAATACAATATCAGCTTCTCCAAAGTCGTCACTAAGAAAGAAATAACTCATTTGATTGGCATTGTTCGGATGTGCTTTTAGCAATGGTCCTGCTTTTACCAATGTATTGCTCGTACCGAATCCCTGTCCTTGATAGGCAACATCGTACGTGTACGTTTGACCTTGATTGTTTGACTGAACTCGAATCAATCTTGGCAATAAACTTTGACTGGCTACATAACTGGGATAAAGGGCGGTAAATCGTCCGTCTGCCGTGACAACCGGTGAAGCCATCGGCTGCGGAATGATGGAGCCGGAAAGAAATCCGCTACCATCTAATGGTTCTGATTGAAAGGATTGTCCGCCATCGGTACTTATGGAAATATACGGATGATAGGGTGGTGTAATCATCGCTGGCTGATTGGCGTTCATGTTCGTGACGTAAATGGTCCCGGCATTTGGACCTGTGGTTTGATCAATCACCATCCACGGACGATCGATGCACACTTGATTAGGACATGAACTGATGTCTAGAACGATGCTCGGATTCCCCCAAGAAATACCTCCGTCGATTGACTTACGCACAAGTACTTTTCCTTCACTGAAGTTGACGTTATCGTAATCGATGTAACACATGAACAAGTTCCCCAAGTGATCAAAGGCGAGTGAAACATCCGCGCTCGAAAAATTCGGAGAGAGATGAGCTTGCCAGATTGGAGCCGACCAGGTATTTCCCCCATTGTTCGATACAGAAGTTTTAATGACGACCTTGTTATTGAACTGAAGTCCCATCCAAGCGGCTACCAAACGCTGTGAATTCGTTGGGTGCATCACTAAGTATGGCTCACCTTCAAAGTAGTTTCCTTCGGAAACGAGCTGGTTTTGTGCATTGATTTGGAATCCAATGTAGTTGAATAGCAGGCAAATGAATAGAAATTTCTTCATGGTACGAAGGTAAAAAAAAACGCCATCCTCGTAAAGAATGGCGTTTAATTTCGTGTTTTGGTTTCGTGTTATTCGAACACTTTCATATCGATTTTTCCATTAACCGTAATGGATGTTACCGTTCCGGATAATACCATTGGTCCAACAGATTGGGTAATAGAATGTGCAAATTTCATTCCGTTCACTTCTTTGAAATCACCAAAAGTAATCGTGGATTCCATCGTTTCTCCATCGCGTGTCATCACGTTGATGGTCTTTTCTTTCATGAACGTGGTTTTATTGAAATAATCGTAAGATTCATTTTTCCCATCAACTGTTTTCAATACGTAGTATTCAACTCCATTCATGTTTTCGATGCCCACTAATTCGTGAGTCAAACCGTTTTTCACATAGTTCATTTCTGGTATGATTCCGTTTGACTTCGCTTTAGAAGATAATTCTTCGGCAGTTAATTCGGTTTTTCCAGTTTGCATATTGAAGGTAAATCCTGCTTTCCCATCGTAGAATGATTTTTGGAAAACCATACCTTGTCCTTCTAGTTTTTGACCCTCCGTAGTTGGAGCAACAAAAATCTCTGTCGATTTCAAGGCAAATGGAATCTGATCTCCTTTTAATTCATAGACACGTTCGAAGTTTTTAATCGCTTTCAACTTTTTCGCAGCTGCTTTTAGAGATGTTGTTCCTGTCAAGGCAAAAACGTAATTGTCAATTAATTGAGCTGAGGTAATGTCAGCCGGTTTTGAATCCTTCATTACATTACCAAATGGATCTAGTACTTCAATTTTACCATCTGCATCGAATCGTTTCAATTTCTCAAATACTTCTTCGTTTCCAACAACAATAATGTTGCAGTTTTTAGAAGTGAAATATTGTTGAGCCATTTGAAGGACATCCTCTTTAGAAACACTTTCTAAACGCTGTAAGTACGTTTGGTAGTAATCCTTCGGAAGGTTGTTTTTGATGATGTTCAAGGCAAAACGAGCAATGGTTTGTGGACGCTCCAATGAACGAGCGAATCCACCTGCCATGTTTGTTTTTGTTAGGTTCAATTCCTCGTCTTTCACATACTCATTCGTGATTTTTTGGAACTCCAATAAAATTTGCTCAATCGCAGAATCTGTCACGGCATTTTGGAAATTTCCTCCAGCTGACATCCATGAACCATCTTCCGTAATGTTTAGGCTAGAGTAACATCCATATGTGTAAGCTTTGTCCTCGCGTAGATTTTGCATCAATCGCGTTCCAAATCCACCACCACCAAGAATACCGTTGAGAACGGTTAATGGCAATTGATTTTTGTCACCTGTTTTCATGTCAATTGGAAAGGTCACGTAAACCACAGACTGAACTGCACCTGGTTTTTTCACAAAAACAACACGATTACCTTTTGTATAGCTTCCTGCATTCGGTTGCTCTGTAAATACAGGTCCACCGGTCCACTTACCAAAATAAGCGTTTACCATTGCTTCCGTTTGTTGACGTGTGATGTCACCAACAACAACTAGGTAACTTCCCGTCGGTGTGAAGTTTGCAGCGTAAAAAGAAACCACATCCTCGCGTGAAATATTGTTCAATGTTTCCTCGGACATCACATCGCTAAATGGATGATTTGGGAAGTTGATTTTTACCGTAGCGTTTTGAGCCATGGTACCTGCATCAGATTTTGCAGACAATAAACTGGAAACATTTTGTTTTTTAATTCGGTCGAATTCCGACTGAGGGAAATTTGCGTTGAGCAAAACATCGGACATTAGGTTCAATCCTTTGTCCATGTGCTTTGTTAAACAAGACAACGAAATAGATGATTTATCCGCACCTAAAGAAGCGCCAATAAAATCGATTTCTTGATCTAATTGATCTTTCGTTCTGTTTTTCGTTCCAGACATAATTAAAGAACCTGCCATGTCCGCAAGTCCAGCTTTGGATCCTTCTAAACGTGGATCAGAACCCATGTTTAGGTCAAATGAAACTCTTGGTAATTTGTGGTTTTCAGAAAGGATGACCGTAATGCCATTTGCTGTCGTGAAAACTTCAGAGTCTTTGATGTTGATTTTTTTTGCTTGCGTTGGAGCAGGCATAACCGAGCGGTCTACCTGAGCTGTTGCCCAAGTACCTAACGCTAGAAAGCAAAGTGTGAATATCTTTTTCATGTTTCAGTCGATTATTTTTCTTTTGGTAAGTAATGTAAGATGACACGTGCATCTTGCGTTAAGTATTTTAAGGCAACACGTTGAATATCTTCACGGGTTACTTTCATGTAATTATCTAATAGCGTGTTGACACGATTTGCGTCACCGTAGTAAACAAAATTATCCGCTAGGTTTTCAGCAATACCAGCAATCGACGAATTCGCAGAAACTAAATCGTTTTCGAATTTATTTCGTGCTTTTTGAAATTCCTCTTCGGAGATTAATTCCGTTTGCATTAAACGAATTTGCTCATCGAATTCTTTTTGAATATCATCCAAGTTGACATCTTTCGCCGCGATGGCAGCCATGATACCAATTCCAGCATCTTCTAATCCGTAGTTGAAAGAAAACGCATACTGTGCCATTTCTTTTTTCTCTACGATGACTTTATTGATGCGGGAAGAACTTCCACCAGAAAGTACCTCGTTCAACATTTCCAGCGCGTAGGTATCTGGATTGGTTTGTTCAGGGAATTTATATCCCATAAAAATCGCAGGAAGTTGAATGTTGTCGTAAATCACTTCTTTTGTCACTCCGGTCAAGACTGTTTTGTCTTTCGTCGTTCGGTTGATAACAATTGGTTTCGCCAAGTAACTCGCAATCATTTTCTTTGCTTCTGGACTTGTGGAAGTCATGAAGTTTTTTGAATCGAATTTACTTTTTGAAATACCATAGCGCTTTTCGAAATCAGCATCCGTTTGATTGATGAAGTCACGGTACAAGTTAATCGCTTGTCCTTTTGGAATCGAGGCAAAATACTTGTCAATCCATGCTTTGGTTTGTGCGACATCTAAATCACCTGCAATGGATAACGTAGCATTGGAAGGAACGTAGTAATTTTTGTAAAAATTCACGTAATCTTCTTCTTGTGCAGCATCAAGGTGATCCATGCTTCCAATCGGTGCCCAGTTGTATGGATGTGTAGTGAAAACACGTTTAAACATTTCAGTGAAAAACGAACCATAAGGTTGATTGTCCACACGTTGTCTTTTTTCTTCTTTTACAACACTTCTTTGTGTTTCGATTCCTTTGATGTCAACTTTTGCGTGAAGCATGCGCTCACTTTCTAGCCATAATCCAAGTTCTAATTGGTTGGAAGGGAGGATTTCGTAGTAATACGTACGGTCTTGAGATGTATTGGCGTTCAATGTCCCACCATTTTTCTCAACCAATTCACTGTATTCCCCTCGTCCAATATTTGCAGATCCTTCAAACAATAAATGTTCAAAGAAATGCGCAAATCCCGTTCGATCGTTGTTTTCGTTTTTGGAGCCAACATGATACAAAACGGAAACCGCAATGATTGGTGTGGCGTGCTCTTCGTGAATGATTACATGTAAACCATTCGGTAAATCATAGGAGATGTAGTCAATTTTCTTTTGTCCAACACTTAGGAAGCTGAACGCAGAAAAACATCCGATTAATACTAACTTTTTCATTTTCAAAATTTGGAATACGAATGTAGTTCAGAAATTTGATGTATGCTAAAAATACGCTTGGAATTTTTCTCTTTTGAAAAAAGGAGTCGAAATGGCCTAAAAATTGGTTAAATTTGACTCATGCGATTTTTACCTACAAAAATTTTCTTGGGATTTACTTTTCTCATTGCGTCAATTGTTCATGGACAACTGATTGTACCAACGATGGACTTCAATAATTTTTTCGTCAATTTTCAAGAAGGATTTTTTCGTCCAATTGAAATTCAACCCATTTTAAGTTACAAAGCTGGTGATGATGTGGTTGCATATATCGATACACGTGGGAATATGCGTATTTATGATGGAATCGAACGCAAGGATGTGACAGCATTGAATGTGGAATATCAAGTTTCAGATCACTTGGTGGGATATAAAATCGCTAACGGACTCCGAATGTGGGATGCGGGTAAATACACTCCGTTAACAAATTTCGGAAGAGGTTTCATCGTGAAAGATAGCATCATCGTTTACGAGGATACGCGTTACCAATCCTTGAATGTATATTGGAATAAACAAATGCTGCCGTTGGTCACCATGACAAATGGACTGAGTATGCCTGCTGCGGTCGGAGAAAATATTGCCGTGTACAAGGATAACAGCGATACGTATTTTTGCTTTTGGCAAGGAAAAACCTATGAAATTGCTACGTACAACGAAGAACTTGTAGAGTTTAACATTGGAACGGATGTTTTTTGTTTTAAAGATCCATATACGCAGTCTTTCATGATGTTCGATAAAGGGGAGTTTTTGGAAATTGAATCTTCGCCTATCAAAAAGTATAAGTCGGGAAGAGGATTTATTGTGTACGAGGATTTGAATGGAAATTTGTGGATGTATAAAAACGGAGAGAAAATTGCCTTGTCAAATTTCTCAACTACGTTTTGGGATGTAAAAGATGACATGACTGTATGGAGTGAAAATAGTTACCTTTTTGCTTATACAAACAATGAGAAAATAGAAGTGGCAACTTACTTTCCGGGAGAATACCTATTGAAGAACAACACCTTTGTTTTTCGCAATATCCTAGGTGGGGTAAGTGCCCTTGTCAACGGGAAAATCCAGGAAATTACGAACATGCGCGATGCTGAATTTGAAATTTACGGAAATAAAGTTCTGGTGAAATTATTCAATAAAACATCGATTGTATTTTCTGAAGGGAAAATCTATACAAACTAGTCATGAAACGTATTTTCGGCATTGTTTTACTCTTTTTGAGTACGCATCTTTTTGCTCAGAATCCAGCAATTGATCACCTGGAAATGTTGTATGACCAAGGGTATTACAAATTGGTCCATCGCAAAGCTGCACGACTATTAGATAAACCGGAATACGATTTTTCAAAACTCCCAGGTTATTATCGATCCATTTCAACGCTGCAACTAGCGCAAGATGAACATTGGTACAAACGACATCAGTCGAACATTGAGGAGGCCTTGACGCTGTTAGCAGAGTTGAGAACATCAGCGAAAGGACAAATCATCATTAAAGCTCACATTTCTGAGTTAAGTTTTTTAAAAAAGGACTTGGACTCATGGTTAGCTATTGGAAAGCAAAGCTCCTCTTTCGATAAAGCAAAATTCCAAAAGTTTGTTAATCAGTTTTTCGCTGATTTACCCTTGATTGAAGTCGATGGAAACAAAGGCAATGTTTTTGTTTCGAATCGACCAGAATTGAAAGAACGAAATGAACTGATTGACATCGCTAAAAAACAATTAGGTGTTCCATATGTATCAGCGGGAATGGACCCAAGTGGATTCGATTGTAGTGGATTTACGAGTTTTGTGCTACAACAGTATGGCGAAAATATTCCTAGACGCGCGGCCGATCAATTTGATTCTAGTGTCAAATTAAGCGAGGACGAAGCTCAAATTGGGGATTTGGTCTTCTTCTCGAATGGGGGAGAGGTGAATCATGTAGGAATTCTCATTAACGAAAAAGGACAAGCGAAAACGATGATTCATGCCAGTAGTTCCAAAGGTATTTCCATTGTCGAAATAGAAAATTCTACTTATTGGAAGCCGCGAATTGTGGGATACGGAACCTTTATTGCTCCGAAGAAATAGCTTTGCTAAAGAGGATTTGTCCAATAAATATTAGAAACAATACTTCCATTCCACCGGCGCTCCAGACATTTGGAGAAATGAAGAAGGTTAGGGTACTTGGAATCAATAAGTAAAAAAGTATTCTCGCTCTTTTCTGAACCTGTAGGCTTCGAGTCAAGGTTAATTGCCATAATGCCACATAAATAAAATAAACAAGCGGTAAAAAAATCAACTGAACATAGTCCATTAATAAAGCTGGTTGATTGAAAAGAATCAAACAAACCAACCATTCAAAGCCAACAAACGCCCAAGTGGAAAAGAGGAACGTAGTGGAGGATTTATCTTTGTGAACGTAGTGAATGAGTCCAATCAATAAGGTCAGCGCACTCAGAATCGCGATTTGCAGGTACGGAAAAAATTGCCATTCCATTAATTGAATAGAGCTGTACATTCCTCCAAACAAGGCAATTCCGAGCAAAGTAATGATTCCGTATTGTTTGAATTGATTCATTATCCTAAATGATTTCTTCTTGATTTTTCGCAAGCACAGACTAATTGCCAAAGTGCTCTAGCACCTACATTCGCATCCCAATCTCCTTCAGAACCTGGTGCGACTTCGTTTAAGTCAAATCCAATGATTTTTCTTCCTGAATTGACCAAGGCAAATAACAAATAGCTGACTTCTTGTAATTCGAATCCTCCCGCAACAGGTGTTCCTGTGTGTGGACATAATTCTGGTTTTAATCCATCAATGTCAAAAGAAACATAAACGTTCATCGGAAGGTGTTGAATCATTTCTTCCACTTGACTTGCCCAAGTTTTACCAGCGTATTGCTCGTTTTTTATGTTCCAATCGTAATAGGTTTGAACGCGATTGGAATCACGACTTAAAAACACTTCTCGTTCGGAGACGTCGCGAATGCCAACTTGTACAAGTTTAGACATGTGTTCCGCGTGTTGAAGGACATTAAACATAATGCTTGCGTGTGACTGCGAAAATCCTTCATAGGCATCACGTAAATCTGCGTGTGCATCAATTTGAAGAACCCCAAACTCTTCGTATGTTTCGTTTAACGCTTCCATTAACCCAAGTGGAGTGGAGTGTTCTCCTCCTAATACAGCAGGTATTTTCCCTTGAGCCAAGATGTCCAAACAACGTTCTTTCAAATTGCTTCTTAATGCCTGATGTGCACTATTGATTTCATCTAGAACAGATTGGTATTTCAACAAGGCTTTTTCTTCACCGTTTGATTCCAAGTACTGAATGTATTCTAGTCCCTGCTCACAACAGTGCGCATTGATTTCTTTCCATTCTTGCGAAATGGGTGACATGAACACTTTTGTATCGTAGGCACGGTCCAAATCTGGATGGAAAAAATCAAGTTGTGTAGAGGCTTCCAAAATCGCTTCTGGGCCATCACTCGTTCCTTTGCCGTAGGAAGCGGTTGCATCCCAAGGAATAGGGACAATCACAATGTTAGCTTCTGTTTCCGTGTAAGGAAATCCAAAAATATTACCGTTGGCGATTCCTACGCCATTTGGATCAAATTCACTCATTTTATTTGCTTAAAAAAATCAACTGCTTTACGAACAGAACCATGTTCCAATAAAAGTGCTTGTGCTTCCGGCATGGAAACTCCTGTTTCTTCTGCGACCATGCGTGCGCCGCGATCAACCAATTTGTGGTTGCTTAATTGCATGTCCACCATTTTATTTCCTTTGACTCTTCCAAGTTTGATCATTAAACTGGTAGAAATCATGTTTAAAACCAATTTCTGAGCGGTTCCGGATTTCATGCGTGTACTTCCCGTCACGAATTCTGGGCCAACAACGGGTGCAATCGGAAATGCTACTGCTTCGGCAAGTGGTGAGTCTGGATTACAGGAAATTCCAGCGGTTAACAGTCCGTGTTCCTTCGCCTTTTCGATGCCACCAAGTACATACGGTGTACTTCCGCTTGCGGCGATTCCTACAACTGTGTCAAGTTCTGTCATGGAGTATTGTTCTAAATCAATCCATGCTTGATTTCTGTCATCTTCGGCAAATTCAACTGCCTTTCGAATTGCGGCATCTCCTCCAGCAATGAGTCCAACGACAATTCCATGATCGATGCCAAAGGTTGGAGGACACTCACTTGCATCAACGATTCCTAAGCGTCCACTTGTTCCAGCCCCAATGTAGAATAATCTTCCACCTTGCGCCATGCGTTCGCTACAAGCGTTAACAAATGCTTCAATGGCTGGAATTTCTTTTTCTACGGAAAGTGCAACTGTTTGATCTTCCCGGTTCATGTTTTGTAGTAAGTCCAATGTGGACATTTTATCCAGATTCTGGTAATTCGAACTTGATTCGGTTACTTTCTTCATTTTAGTGCAAATAAGCTTTTGAATCGTTATCGTTCAAGTCTACTTCGACATGATTTTTTAACGTTGTGGATAGTCCTAGTCCAGCGAAATCTGTTTTGATTGGATAACGACGGTGTTGGCGATCTACTAAGGCAACTGTTTTAATGGCTTTTGTCGCTTGCTCTAAAAACTTCATGAGTGCATACTGCATGGTTTTTCCGGAGTTGATGACATCATCTACCAAAATGATAAATCCTTTCTTTAATTCCTTTTCATCAATCGACAATTGAATCGCTTCGCTCCATGGTTCATCTTTGTTAACGATGATGTCAAAGCAAATCACTTCAATCTTGCTGTTTTCACGAATGATCTGAGCTAATTTATGAGCGATAATGCTTCCGTTTCCAGCAATTCCACCAATGAAAATCCGTTCTTCTTCAAAACAATTCTCCATTAATTGGTGTCCGATTCGAATGATTTTTTGTTCGATTTGCTGGTGATTCAGGATGATTTGCATAGTGAATTTGAATTATGAATCAAAGTTAATAAACAAACGACTTGTTCGAAGTATCAGGCAAAAAAAAATCCCGACAAAGCCGGGATTTAAAGAAGTTTGGAAAAGTGATTAAAGTTTGATCACTTTTTGACTTGTTCCATTCATATTGACAAAATAGATTCCTGCTGGAAGCATTTCGATGTTCAAGGTGTCATTGGATGTCGTTTGAAGCATCATGCCGTTCGTGTTTGTCAAGGTAACGATTGCATTTGCGGTTTTACCGTGAATGTTGATCATTCCGTTGCTTGGATTCGGTGAAACGGTAAAATCAGCTGTGTTTTCAGTGGTTACTCCTGCTGCTGAGCGAATATCAAAAACGATCGTTCCAGGAGAAATTCCAGCTGTAAATTGGTGGATTTCAGTATTTGTAGCATCGTAAATGTACACTGTTCCAGTCGAGAAGAAATCTGTTGTGGATGCGTATAATTGTCCACTAAGTGGTTCTTGTGCCAACTCGTAGAAGTTTAAATTTGCGCCACTCACTGGACCAACATTATTCATGCCGATGAGGTCAAAGTTATTTAAGGTGATTTCAGAAGAGATTTGGTAGGTGATTTTATCGTCTCTCAAAGCGGAAGTTCCACAACCAGCGATGGCATTTGCGATGTTCACCGTTGATGGTGTTGAGGTCGCTAATTCAAATTTAGAAATCGACGTTCCTGTCCAATCTTTGTTATTTACCGTGTAAAGTGCTGAACCAAATTTGATGAGGTTGTCTGGATTTTTTCCATCTGGACCCAAATCCACTTCGTTTCCGTAGCTCAAGTTGGATAAATTCAATTGTCCAATGATTCCTTTTTCATTTCCCCATTCGTATGCGTTGTTTACCACTAAGTAAGCTGTTGTTCCGTCAATCACGATGTTTTGAGTTGCCCATTTTGGACCTGTTAAAGTATCAAATGCTTGAATCAATTGCAAATCAGCGGTGTTGTATACATGTAAATAAGAGTCATATGTCGTCAGGTACTCCCCGCGAGTTGCAACCAATTTATTTTGGTATACTGCTAGGTTACGAACACCAGGACAAGAAACGCTCGCAATTTCTTGGTGCGTGTTAAGGTCCATTTTATAGATTTTTGAATCCGCAGCAACGTAGTAGAAGTTTCCGTCAATCACTAAATCGGATGCGAAACGCATGTTTTCCAAAGTATCCACTACTTGGTATAGTTGCGTTGTTGGATTATAACTACCAATGGTCACAGGTTCTAAGATTGCACCTGTTTGGTAATCAAAATACCCTTCATTTACCACCAACACTTGGTGTAATTGATTTTGTGCAAAGCTCCAAGAGCTTGCAAATAAACTTAAAGTAATCAATGCCTTTTTCATTCGTTCTGTTTTTTTGAATGTGAAACAATAAAAAACTAGAAGAAGAAAAAAGTAGGAAAAGCTAGGATGCAAAACACCCTTGGCGAGTCCGACCTTTATCTGAAGTCTTCTCTCTGTTCATGGGCAAGTCTTCTGGCTCATGTCCTTTTCAATTCGTCTTCCCAATTGCTCAGTGACTCCGTGAATTGCATTTTGGACATTTACAGCTGCAGATACAGCTCCGGATTCTAACCGGATTCCTTATTAATCTCGAAAACGAGAACCTATGGACAGTGCAAAGATAGCATTTATTATAAGGAACGCTTCAAATTAAGGGATTCAATTGCTTAAGGAAAGAATACGCGTTTGAAAATTATTTGGCGATTCTGAAAACTATAGCTATCTTTGCACCCGTATTGACCAAGGGTGTCAGTCTACATAATAATCATTTACATAAATATTAGCATGTATTTAAATACAGAAAAGAAAAAAGAGATCTTCGCTCAACATGGTGGATCTGAAGTAAACACTGGTTCTACAGAAGGACAAGTAGCATTATTTACTTACCGTATCAGTCACTTAACAGAGCATTTGAAAAAGAATCGTAAAGACTTCGGAACACAACGTTCACTTCAACTTTTAGTTGGTAAACGTCGTAGTCTTTTGGATTATTTGAAAAGAAAAGATATCGAGAAATACAGAGCGTTGATTAAGGAATTAGGACTTCGTCGTTAATCCGATCATCGATCACATTTTATTGGAAGAGGGGACTTCGGCTTTATGTCGCAAGTCCCTTTTTTGTACATTAATTAGTAAATAAATAAAGATGAATATAGGTTTAAAAAGGTCAATTGTTACCGGCGGCAAGGAGATAAGCGTCGAGACAGGTAAGTTGGCAAAGCAAGCGGATGGTTCCGTTGTGGTGCGCATGGGCGACACCATGTTGTTGGCAACAGTTGTTGCAGCACAAGAAGCTAAAGATGGCGTAGATTTCCTTCCTTTAACGGTAGATTACCGTGAGAAGTATTCTGCTGCTGGACGTTTTCCAGGTGGATTCTTCCGTCGTGAAGCACGTCCTTCTGAAACAGAAATTTTAGTAATGCGTTTGGTGGATCGTGCACTTCGTCCACTTTTCCCAGACGATTACCACGCAGAAGTTCAGTTGATGATTCAATTGATTTCTTATGATGGTGTGAACAATCCAGATGCTTTGTGTGGATTCGCAGCATCAGCAGCAATCGCTGTATCAAACATTCCTTTCAACGGTCCAATGTCGGAAGTACGTGTTGGACGCATCGATGGTGAATACGTATTGAATCCAACAATGGCTCAAATGGAGTTATCGGATATCGATATCGTTATCGCTGGTACGATGAAAGACATCAACATGTTAGAAGGTGAAATGCAAGAGATTTCTGAAGCTGAATTAGTGGAAGTTTTCAAAATTGCTCACGTTGCTATTAAAGAACAATGTCAATTCCAATTGGACCTTGCAGCAGAGGTTCCTGCAGCAAATCCAAAAAGAGTATATAGTCATGAGTCACACAACGAAGAAGTTCGTGCGAAAGTGTACGAAGTGGCAATGGAAAAATGTAAAGATGTTGCTCGTATGGGCTTGGCGAATAAGTCAAAACGTACAGAGTTATTCGATGCAATTAAAGACGAAGTGAAAGCTTCTTTCTCTGAAGAAGAATTAGCTGAAGCAGCAAAATTCATTTCTCCTTACTTCTCTGAAGTGAAGAAAAAAGCAGTTCGTTGGGTGATGTTGAACGAACGCAAACGTTTGGACGGTCGTGCATTCGACGAAATTCGTCCTATCTGGGCAGAAGTTGATTACTTACCAATGGTTCACGGATCAGCAGTATTTACACGTGGAGAAACACAATCATTGACAACACTTACATTGGGTGGTAAAATGGATGAGCAGTTAATCGACGGTGCTACATTTAAAGGAACAGAGAAATTCTTGTTACACTATAATTTCCCTCCATTCTCAACAGGTGAAGCGAAACCATTACGTGGAACTTCTCGTCGTGAAATCGGACACGGTAACTTGGCGCTTCGTGCCTTGAAACCAGTTTTACCAGACGATAATCCTTACACAATCCGTATCGTTTCTGATATTCTTGAGTCAAACGGTTCGTCTTCTATGGCAACAGTATGTGCAGGAACATTAGCATTGATGGATGGTGGTGTGCAAATCAAAGCGCCAGTATCTGGAATCGCAATGGGACTTGTAGCTGACGAAGGTAAATTCGCTGTATTGTCTGATATCTTAGGTGATGAAGATCACTTGGGTGACATGGACTTTAAAGTGACTGGTACCGCAAAAGGAATCACTGCTTGTCAAATGGACATCAAAGTAGACGGACTTCCATACGAAGTATTGATTCAAGCATTGGAACAAGCGAAAGCTGGACGTATCCACATTCTTGGGAAAATCACTGAGACAATGGCAGCGCCACGTACGACATTGAAACCACAAACTCCACGCATCGAGGCATTCAACGTGCCAAACGAAATGATTGGAGCGATTATCGGACCTGGAGGAAAAATCATCCAAGGTTTACAGAAAGAAACCAAAACTACCATCACTATTGAAGAATTAGCTACAGGTGAAGGTCGTGTTCAAATCCTTTCTACTAACGGTGACGATATGAATGAAGCAATTCGCCTGATTCGTTTAATCGCTTTCCCACCACAAGTGGAAGACGGAGCGACTTACGAAGGTAAAGTGAAATCAGTGAAAGACTTTGGTTGTTTCGTTGAGATCCTTACTGGTACAGACGGATTAATCCACATCTCTGAATTTAGCTGGGAAAAAGTAGCGAAAATGGAAGATGTAGTGAAAGAAGGAGATGTATTGACATTTAAAGTAATGGGTCGCGATCCAAAAACGAAAAAATGGAAATTGTCTCGCAAAGTTCTTTTGCCGAAACCAGAACGTCCAACAGAAACAGTTGATGCGCCTCAAGCGTAATCAATGAAGATGAATAATTGAATGAAAAGGCGGCCTCGGTCGCCTTTTTTAATGTTAAGAACATCTTAAATACACATTGAATCCTTACTTTTACAAAAAAAATAATTTTTATGAAAAGATTTTTACTTGTTTTAATCGTATTTATTGGTTTTCAAGGCTTTAGTCAAGCTTTTGAAGCTTTTAATTTTACAGGAGCAACCAATGCAAATGGATGGGCTACGCACAGTGGAACAGCTGGTGAATTGGTGGCAATAACGACGCCTTCCAATTCAGGAAATAGTTTGTCATATACTGGACTCCAAGCATCTGCGGGAAATCGCATTAATTTAACTTCTACAGGTACAGAGGATATTAATAAAGCATACGTTCCGACTGGTACGACCGCCTATATGTCCTTTTTGTTGAATGTTCAGAATACAACTGGTTTAACAACAGCAGGTGCGTATTTCATAGGTTTTGGTGGAACATCCGGAGCAACAGTGAGCATCTATTTTCCTAGAATTTTCATTAAATCGGGAACAACGCCTGGAACATTTCAAGTGGGTGTGCTAAATACTTCTGGTGGTGTTGGAGCAGTTGCAACATACGTTTCAACAGAATACGCGCCCGGAACAACCTTGTTTATTGTTGCAAAAGTATCTTCTCCAGCTGTTGCGGGAGTGATTACTTCATCTTTATGGGTGAATCCTATTCCAGGAGGTGCAGAAACAGCAGCAGCGGTAACGAATGCGGGTGGAACAAGTACTTGGCCTGCCAATGGTGTTCAATCGGTATTCTTACGTCAAGCAGCTGGAACTGGAAATTTAGAAATAGATGAAATCCGTGCAGGGACAACCTGGGCTTCTGTTACTCCAGCAGCCGCAAGTAGCTGTATTACCTACAACACGATTACTACAACTGCATGTTCGACGTATTCTTTGAATAGTCAAAACTACAGTACTTCTGGAACTTATATTCAAACATTAGCGAATGCGAATGCAGCGGGATGTGATAGTATCATCAATTTGAATTTGACGATCAATCAACCTTCTATGGCAACAATCAATGTGACCAATTGTGGACCTTATACCATTAACGGTCAAACCTACTCCGCAACTGGATTATACATGCAATCTCTAACAAATGCCGTTGGATGTGATAGTATGCTACATGTGAATTTAACAGTGGTTTCGAATATTACGTATTACCAAGATTTGGATAATGACGGCTATGGTAACCTAGCCGTTTCTCAAGTTGGTTGTGCGCCAATTGCCGGATACGTAACGAATAGTACGGATTGTAACGACAATGATAACACGATTCATCCAGGAGCAACGGAAATCGAAGCAAATGGAATCGATGAAGACTGTAACGGTGTAGATGCGCCATTGTCTCCAGTGAACATGGGAATGTATGAATTTACGGATGTAGCGAATTGTCCGGTTTTAGCCAACAACGTGACTACACAACCGACAAACGCAACTTTTGGCTCTTTCATTAATGCGGGTTCAACCTGTTCTCCTACTGCGAATGTATTTAACAATACCGCTTGGAATACAACATCAGCTGTGGATTTAAACCAATACAACCAATTCTCCATATCTGGAAATGAGTGTTTCAATTTGAACTTAGCGAAAATTGCTTTCAATCACAGAACATCCTCTACAGGTGGGACACCGGTACTTTATTTACGTTCAAGTTTGGATAACTACGCAACGGACATCGACACGATTGCTTCAGCGTGGAATGGAAATGTCATGTTGGACGATACTATTACTTTGCCAGCAGCATTTGCGAATGTTCACGCGGTGACTTTCCGTTTATATGTGACTTCGATGGCAACGAATACATCAACGTTAAGAATGGACAATGTTTCACTTTGGGGGAATTCATTCTCTGTAGCACCTCAAACGTACTACGCGGATGTCGATCAAGATGGATTTGGTGACCTTGTAAATGATACATTGGTGTGTACGATGCCTGCAGGATTCGTAACAAACAGTCAAGATTGTAACGATGCCGATGCCGCGATTAATCCAAACACTGTTTGGTATATGGACATGGACGGAGATTTACTAGGAGATCTAATGAGTACGTTCACGGGATGTACGCCTCCAACTGGTTACGTATTGAACTCAGATGACTGTGACGATTCAAATGCTTCAGTTACTACTCCTACAACGTATTATTCAGATGTCGATCAAGATGGATTCGGAGACGATGCAACAGCAGCTGATTTCTGTTTAGCTCCGCCAAATATGGTAGCTGTCGGTGGTGATTGTAACGATAATAACAATACCATTTATCCAGGTGCAACAGAAATCTGTGACGGATTCGACAACAACTGTAACGGAACAAACGACGAAGGATTAATTTTCAATACGTATTATTTAGATTCAGATAACGATCAATTTGGTGCAGGTATCGGATTGGTTTCTTGTCAGGCAATTCCACTTCCGGGTTATGTTCTTGTTGATGGAGACTGTGACGACATGAATCCAAATGTTTATCCGGGTGCAACAGAAGTTTTAGAGAATGACATCGATGAAAATTGTGATGGGGTAGATGGATACCTTGGATTAACAGATGTGTCCTTCACAAACGTAAGTCTTGTACCGAATCCTTCAAACGGAACATTTGCCATCCAATTGGATGTAGAAATGTCCGATGTGAACATTCAAATCACCGACATGAGCGGAAAAGTATTATTCCAATCTGTCATGAGTGGTTCAATCCTTGAATTGACTCAAACGCAATTGCAAGCAGGAACATATTTAGTGAATGTTCAATTGAACCAACAACGTGAAATTCTTCGCTTGGTGATTCAATAAGCGCTAAACGATTTACATAGAAATAGAAAAAGGCCGAAAGGCCTTTTTTTGTAACTTGTTGTTTCGATTTTACGTCTAACTTTACAGAAATATTTGAAACGTTTCCCTATGTTTAAATCCATATTAGCTAGTTGCATTGTACTGATTACTGGTTCCGCATTCACGCAGGAATACTGGCAACAAGAGGTGAATTACACCATTCAAGTTCGCTTAAACGATAAAAGTCATGAGTTAAGTGGCTATGAAGTTCTAGAATATGTGAACAATTCTCCGAATACCCTAGATCGTATTTACATGCACTTGTGGCCAAATGCATACCGCGATGGGAATTCAGCACTAGCAAAACAACTCTATCGTCAAGGTGATGGCAAATTAACATTCGCTAAGGAAGAGGACAAAGGATTCATCGATTCCTTAGATTTTAAATCCGAAGGTGTAAAACTGAAATGGGAATACGATGCGGAAAACCAGGATATTTGCATCATTTACTTAAATACACCTTTGAAAAATGGAGATCGCGTTCGCATCACCACGCCATTCAAAGTGAAAATCCCTTCGGGTGAAATTTCAAGAATGGGACACATCGGGCAATCTTACCAAATTACTCAGTGGTACCCTAAACCAGCTGTATATGACAAAAATGGTTGGAATGCGATTCCCTATTTAAATCAAGGTGAATTTTATTCTGAATACGGCTCTTATGACGTGAGCATCACCCTTCCTAAAAATTACATCGTTGGTGCAACGGGTGACTTGCAAACAAAAACTGAAGAGACTTTCATGGAAGAGCAGGCAGAAATGACCATGCAGAAATTAGCAGAAGAGGAAAACCTAGTCGGAAGCGAGAAGTTCCCTGAATCTTCATCAGAAATGAAAACCATTCGTTACACTCAAAGTAAGGTGCATGATTTTGCATGGTTCGCAGATAAACGATACCGCGTATTGAGGGGAGAAGTGGTTCTTCCTCATTCTAAACGTAAAGTAACAACTTGGGCCTTATATACCCCACAAAACACGAAATTCTGGAAACACGCCATTGAATACATCAACGATGGAACCTATTACTATTCCCTTTGGAATGGAGATTATCCATACAACCAAGTAACCGCAGTTGATGGAACAATCAGCGCGGGTGGTGGAATGGAATATCCAAACGTAACCGTGATAGGTAACTCAAGTTCAAAAGAAGAGTTGGAAGTCGTAATCGTTCACGAAGTTGGACACAACTGGTTCTATGGAATTTTAGGTTCAAATGAACGTGTTCACGGATGGATGGACGAAGGAATGAATACCTTGAACGAGATGCGCTACATTCAAACGAAATATCCGAATAACACACGTTTCTCGGACATGATCCTCAATGGTCGTTTCCACTTGGAAGATTTGGATCACCATGACTCAGGCGACATCACCTATGCATCATTGGCTTCCCTTGGTGTAGATCAGCCGATAGAAACGCATTCGGATCAGTTTACAAGCATTAACTACGGTGGAATTATGTACCAGAAGACGGGACTCGTATTTTTCTACTTGAAAGATTATTTGGGAGAAGAGAAATTCAATGCAGCCATGTCGGCATATTTTGAAGCGTGGAAATTTAAACATCCACAACCTGAAGACATGCGTAAGGTGTTAGAAACTACTTCAGGTAAAGACCTTTCTTGGTTGTTCGAAGATTTAATTCAAACGACCAATCACGTGGACTACAAGTTGAAAAATGTGGGAATGGGAAAACAAGGAGCGGTGGTTCGTGTGAAAAACGTTGGACAAGTAAACGGACCAATCGAAATCAACGTTTATACGAAGGATCAATTGGTGGAGACACATTGGTTAGAGCCCGGACAAACAGCTGTGACTTTAAAAACTCCGTTCAAGGACATTCAAAAAGTGATCATCGATGAGTCCAAGGACATTCCGGAATTGAACCGAAATAACAATACTTGGAGAGCAAATACGCTACTTCATAAAATCGAACCGATCAAACAAGAGTTCCTTTTCAGTGATAACGAAGCAGACCACAATAGTTTGCGTTGGTTACCAATGTTGGGTGGAAATGTTTACGATGGATTTATGTTGGGAGCAACGTTTCACAACCTAGGACTTCCTTTTCAAAAGTTTAGTTATGTGTTAACGCCAATGTTTGGTTTCTACAGTAAAAAACCAGTTGGAATGGCGGAGTTTTCATACACCATGCTACCAAAAAAAGGACTTAAATTCTCAAACTTAGGTTTATCCATTAAATCCTTTTCCCGCAATAGTTATGCCGGGGAGAATTTCGTAGCATTGACGCCTTATTGGTCTGCTACCATTGGAAACCGTAAAAACCGAAGTAACATCAGTCAAGAAGTTCTAGTGAAAGGACTTTACGGAGTAAAAACGTCTGAATTCGGTTACAATGAGGCCGGAGGGATGGCACAATATGCGATTCAATATTCAAATCAAGATCACCAATTTGGCATGAAGCTGAGAGCGGAATATGTCAACGGTGAGCAAGTTCAAATTGGAAGATTCTCCATGACCGCAAAATACGATTGGCGCTACCTGAAAAATAAAATGGAACGAAAGCTAGAATTGCGTGCGTTTTTCGGAAGTAATTTTCTTTATAAACAAACGTTATCTCCCATTCAAATTTATTCCGATCGTTATAGCTTAAGCATGAGCGGTGCACGAGGGAACCAGGATTTATTCTACGAAGAATATAATTTTGCTCGTAACGATGTCTCTGGATTCTGGTCACAACAGCGCATGGAAAACTACGGAAACTTCAAAAGTACTAGCAATTTTGGTGTGACATCCAAATGGTTAGGGAGTTTGAACCTTTATTTCCACTTGCCAATAAAACCAAATCTATTTGGCGTTTTTGCTGATTATGGAGCTTTCTCTAATGGAACTTCTATTGAAACAGCATACAATGCAGGACTTGGACTACGTATTTCAAATATTCTAAGCGTGTATTTCCCATTGGTACGTAGTACAAATATGGGGTCACTTTGGACCAATTATTCGAATGAAATTCGCTTCAGTATTAAACTTAATCTTGTGAACGCTAATAACATTCGTTCACGCTTTAATTAATAAATTATGTCAGATCAAAAAGTCTCTTTCGGTAAATTATTTTGGCCGAGTTTTGTTGCGGTAATGATTGCCGGACTCGTTTCGCTCTTGCTCTTTTTCTTAGTGCTTGGTGGTGTCATTGGTTCCTTCGGGAACTTTGGTCCGGAACCATTAGCGATTCGAAATTCTACCATCCTACAATTGAAATTGACAGGTGAATTGAAGGACAAAAGTGACGAATCTGTTGCCTTGCCAGATTTTCAAATAGATCGTACGGTTGGACTTCCAGATTTACTTTATGGAATCGAGAAGGCGAAAACGGATCCAAAAATCAAAGGGATTTTCTTGGAACTTGGTTCCTTCAAATGTGGATTAGCAAGCGCTAAGGAATTACACGATGCCATTAAGGACTTTCAAAAAAGCGGAAAGTTTGCTGTGGCTTATTTGTCCGGAGAATACGTTTCTCAAACAGCCTACTACATCAGTTCGGCTGCCAAAGAGGTGTACGGATTCCCATCGACAACCATGGAATTTACTGGTGTTGGTGTTCAGTTGATGTTCTTTAAAAATTTATTGGATAATTTAAACATTGAAGTGGATATCGTTCGTGGAACCAATAATGACTTCAAAAGTGCCGTAGAACCGTTCTTTCGCACGAACATGAGCGATTCAAGTCGCTTGCAAACACAAGCTTTCTTACGTACGATGTGGAGAACGATGCGAAACGACATTTCAGAGAATAAAGGAATCGACACCTTAATCTTGGACAACCATGTCGATTCGTTACACATCTTGGACTGTGAATCTGCGTACAATGCAAAATTAATTACTGGTTTGCGATACCGAGATGAATTCATGGGGCTTTTAAAGAAAAAGATGAACATAGCACAGGACGAAGAATTGGAGATTCAATCCATGGAAAAATACGCCTTGAAAGCCTTTTCTGATCGACAATTGATAGTTAAACGTCAAAAACCGAACATCGCAGTCATTTTAGCTGAAGGAGATGTGGCAACAAGTGGCGATGGACTTTCATCAGCGAGTATTTGTCGTTTGTTTCAAAAAGTGAGAAACGATAAGAACATTACAGCTGTCGTTTTCAGAATCAATAGTCCGGGTGGAAGTGCCTTGGCAAGTGAAGAGATTTGGCGCGAAGTGTCACAAACACAAAAGAAGAAGAAGGTCATTGTCTCTATGGGGGATGTTGCAGCTTCCGGTGGTTATTACATTGCGACGCCGGCTAACCGTATTTTCGCTGAACCAACAACGATTACTGGTTCTATTGGTGTATTCGGGATGATTCCGTATACAGGAAAATTCATGGAAAATAAATTAGGCATCACTTTCGATGAGGTTCGTACCAATCAACATTCATTGACCACTTTGAATAAAAAATTAACACCATTGGAACTGTCCATCATTCAAGGACAAGTGGATAAAATCTACACGCAATTTTTAACCCGCGTTTCGGAAGGGCGCCACATGAAAATGGAAAAAGTGGCTGTTTTAGCTCGCGGAAGAGTGTGGAGTGGGGAAGATGCACTCCGCATCGGATTGGTGGATGAATTAGGTGGATTGTCCAAAGCCATCGCTTATGCATGTAAAACGCAGTCAGCTCCGAAAGTCATATACTATCCAATCGTGAATAAAAATACGCTTTCTGAAATTGCCGAAATGATCGAGCAACAACAAGAAGAGGAGGAAATCTCTGTCAAAATGGATGTTGCGATTCCAACTGAATTAAAAGCCATCTATGCACGCATCAAGAAAATTGAAAGCATGGCTGGAATTCAGATGCGCATGCCGTTTGAGTATGTGATGGAGTAATGTAGTTTCCTTAGTCGTTTGTCGATGTTCGTTTGCCGGTTTCCGATTATATCGTTTACCGATAATGGTTCGCTGGCTGTCTATCGTACCGACTCTTTAATAAATCGTTACACCTAAGTTAAAATTATTCCCTTTCAAATTTAGGGCTGTTTCGAAGTGAGATTGGAGGATTTGCAACAGGCAACTTTTAGCCACACTATAATTAATAACCAGTAGGATCAATTGTTTTAATATGTGATGAGTCACATTCTAGTTTAACATGATACCCCCCTTCAACATAATATTCAGATTGAAAAGTATCAATATTTGTATGAACAAATACTTTGAATGTTCCTT
This sequence comes from Crocinitomicaceae bacterium, assembly GCA_017983465.1. Lineage (GTDB taxonomy): Bacteria > Bacteroidota > Bacteroidia > Flavobacteriales_D > Crocinitomicaceae > UBA952. The sequence continues at coordinate 185,652 of JAGOBK010000003.1, read as the reverse complement.
CACCTTTTCCATTTAATCCATAATCAATTGTCCTGTACTTTGCCAGTTCGTTTGCTGTTACTGAATGATTATCACCATTAGATATGAATTCAATTTTAGTAATTCCTTTTGGGTCAAGAATATTTAATGAAACTGTTACATCTTTTCCTATTCCAATACTTAAGGTGGACTGATTATCATCACTATTGCATGATAATAAATATCCACAAAGTAAAATTTGTAATAATTGTTTTGTTCTCATTTCCGTAATCTATTTATTGTCGTTAACGTTTGGCGGCCTGGCGCACGGCCCGACTTTTTAAAAAAAACGTTACTTCGAAGTTGAAATTATTTTCTTTCAAATATATCTTTGTTCCGAAGCAAGGTTGGAGCTAGACGGCTGTTAGCCCCCGCCTTATTAATTATTGGGCATCTCGTTTGTTTTAAAAATCAATTCTCCATTCATAAATTTAACATGAACCTCGTATAAGTTTTTCCCTTTGGTATTGTCCGGATAATTTAACAGTCGTTCTGTTTCCCAGATTATTTCTCGTTCTTCTTTTTGTAAAAAAGTATTTTTCCCAGTGTTTAAGTTTTTCACATATATATCTTGGACAAGATTAACATCAATTTCGATAGCATTCCCTCTTCCATTTTCTAAAAATTTATCTCTTTCAATATAAACAAATGGGAACGAGACAAGAAAACAAGTGAGTGATATTAACAAACCTAACAACAATGGTTTCGTTACTTGATTCAAATATTTTAAGATGAAATAATTAATAATCCCGGACAATATTCCAAAAAATGAAAACCAAGTTAAAATCTCTTTCACTACTTGGGCTGAAAGTTCTAAACTAAAGGAGCCATTAACAATTATGCCAAAGGAGAACATGGCAATAAATATATTTAGGAATATTGCTGAACCATTTAAACAAACTAATAAGAAGATGCCAATTCTATTTTTCATTCTTGGCGGTATGGGGTGTGCGCTAACTATGTACTTACGACTATCAATACAAACTCGGATACTTCACCGGTTCCGCCTCATGCATCATCGCGTACACTTTTTCAATGATGTCATCGATACTTGGTTTGGAGAAGTAATCACCGTCGGAACCGTAAGCCGGACGATGGTCTTTCGAACTTAGGGTTTCAGGCGCGGAGTCAAGATGGTAGTAACCTTTTTGCTCGACCAAGATTTTATCCAACATGAATCCGGTTGCGCCACTGCTGACGTCTTCGTCCACGATGAGTAAACGATTCGTTTTCGCCAATGAATCACTGATCATGTGTTCGATGTCGAATGGCAACAAGGTTTGAACGTCAATCAGTTCCACAGATATACCCATGTGCTCCAATTGTTGCGCAGCTACCTCACAAAGATTGAAGGTTGATCCGTAAGAAACCAACGTTAAATCTTTTCCTTCTTTGACGATTTCTGGCATTCCTAATGCTTCAGTGAACGTTCCGAAGTTAATCGGCATGCGCTCTTTCGTGCGGTAACCGTTCAATGGTTCAATGACCAATGCTGGTTCGTCTGCTTGTAATAATGTATTGTAGAATCCAGCGGCTTTCGTCATGTTTCTTGGAACACAAACGTGAATACCACGAATCGAATTGACAATCATTCCCATTGGAGAACCACTGTGCCAGATTCCTTCGAGGCGGTGTCCGCGTGTGGAAACAATCAACGGTGCTTTTTGTCCACCTTTCGTGCGGTACTGAACCGTTGCTAAATCATCAGACATGATTTGAATCGCGTACAACAAGTAATCCAAGTACTGAATCTCTGCAATTGGACGAAGTCCACGCATCGCCATACCAATTCCTTGTCCGATAATCGTGCACTCGCGAATACCAGTGTCCGAAACGCGTATTTCGCCAAACTGCTCTTGTAATCCTTCCAAAGATTGATTAACGCCACCAATTCTTCCAGCATCTTCTCCGAAGACAAGAACTTCTGGACGACTCTCTAGAATCGTGCGGTAGTTTTCACGGAGAATGATACGACCGTCTTCCATTTGAACATCATCCGCATATTTTGGAGCCACTGCAGGAACATTCATCGCTGAATGTGCAGATTGTGAATGCAAATGCGAACTGTAACGATCGAAGTTCCCAGAAATCATGCTTTGAATCCAGTTTCCTAACGTTTTTTTCGAGGAAATTTGCTCCTCGCGAACTTGACGCAATACTTTGCGCGCCAAAGTCAATAGGTCACGACGAATCGGTTCTTTTTCTTTTTCAAGCGCTTCAATGTCCTTTTGAATAAACACAGACTGCGAACTTTCCGCAGCCACTGTTTTCAATACAGAAACTAAATCCGCTTGATCTTGTTTCATGCTATCCGTGAAACGCGACCATGCCGTATTTTTGGAGCTGCGAACCATCTCTTTCGCTGCTGCTTGTATGGTATTTAAATCTTCCTCTGAAGCAATCGCCATTCCTTTTGCTTCGAATGAAAGAATCCATTCTTTGAATTTATGGATGCAATCAAAGGTCGTTTCCCATTCCAAACGTTCCGCTGATTTGTAACGCTCATGCGATCCAGAAGTAGAGTGTCCTTGCGGTTGATTCACTTCTTTCACATGAACTAAAACCGGAATGTGTTCTTCGCGTGCTAGTTTCACCGCTTTTTCATAGGTCTCACACAAATGTGCGTAGTCCCATCCTTTGGTGATGAAGATCTCGTATCCAGGTTTGTCCGCTGTGCGTTGCATTCCTGATAAAGCGTCGGAAATACTTCCTTTCGTTGTTTGTAATTCTCTTGGTACTGAAATCCCGTAGCCATCGTCCCAAACGGACATCACCATCGGAACTTGCAATACACCTGCTGCGTTGATCGATTCCCAGAAAGGACCTTCACTCGTAGAGGCATCGCCAATTGTTCCAAATGCGACTTCGTTTCCGCCGTTGGTAAATTTCTCAAAGTCAGGATTCGATTTCAATGCTTCTTGTTGACGGTATACTTTCGATGCTTGCGCTAATCCAACCAAACGTGGCATTTGTCCGGCAGTTGGAGAAATATCCGCAGAGCTGTTTTTCTGCATCATCAAATTTTTCCATTCTCCGTTGGCATCCAAGTTACGTGTGGAGTAATGTCCACCCATTTGACGTCCAGCAGATTGTGGTTCGATGTCCACATCTGTGTGCGCATACAATCCAGCAAAATATTGTTCCACTGTTAACTCACCAATGGCCATCATGATGGTTTGATCGCGGTAGTATCCAGAACGGAAATCACCATTCTGAAACTGTTTCGCTAACGCAATTTGCGCAAGCTCTTTTCCATCTCCGAAAATTCCAAATTTCGCTTTACCAGTAAGCACTTCCTTTCTTCCAAGAAGGGATGCTTCGCGGGATTCACAAGCCAATTGATAGTCAGCAAGTACCTGTTTTTTGAATGCTTCAAAATTCATTTGGTCTTGCGTATTAGGTGCTTTTTCTTTTGCCATTGTTGATTGTAAACGTATGCAAATATAAGGAAAAGCAACGGCGTTTTTGTATGGAATTTTTTAGCATTTTTGTAGGGCTATTTTGGAACTATGAAATTAGAATTGTGTGCAGCTTCTATCGAGGCAATAACATTAGCGAAATCACTTGATTTTGATCGCATTGAATTGTGTCAGAATTTGGAGCAGGGTGGACTCACGCCCTCCGCGGGGATGATCACTTATGCTTTGGATCATGGGATCGATACGCATGTATTGATACGTCCAAGAGCTGGTGGATTTTGCTATAGTCCAGAAGAAATAGCGGTAATCGAGCGCGACTTGGCATTTTGTCAGCAGGCAGGTGTACAAGGCGTTGTAGTCGGAATTTTGAAATCCAATTTCGACTTGGACGTCGAAGCATTAGCGAACTTGAAGCAGCAATTTCCTGATTTTGTATGGACATTCCACCGTGCATTTGATGAAAGTATTGATTGGAAACGCTCGATGGATCACTTAATCAAATTGGGATTCCACCGGATTTTAACTTCCGGATTTGCTAGTCATGTGGACATTGGCATGCCGATTTTAAAAGAGATGAAGGGCTATGCAAACGGTCGCATCGAAATCATGGCTGGTGGCGGTGTAAACGCTGGAAACATTACCAAAATCGCAAAAGGAGCACAGCCGGATGCGATTCACTTTTCAGGAACCACAAAAGTTTTGTTGGACGAAGATTCCGCCTTTTCAGAAACCATCCTTAAAGTAGAAGAGCAGCGTGTCCAACGCATCCTGGATGCAGTGCGCGGGGCACTCAAATAGATTATCCGGTTTATTTGCTGTACCTTTGTACAAATCCTGGGTCAATCATTACTTTATTTGTTCAACCGTAGGATTGAATAATTATATGAAATTTAATGAATTAAATCTTTTAGAGCCGATTTTAAACGCTCTTACCAAACAAGGTTATACCGAACCAACTCCAATCCAACAACAAGCAATACCATACGTACTCGAAGGACGAGATGTCATGGGCTGTGCACAAACTGGAACAGGAAAAACAGCGGCATTTGCTATTCCAATCATTCAACGCATTCACGCATCCAAACAAACGGATAACTCGAATAAAATCAGAGCCTTAATTGTTACTCCGACGCGCGAATTAGCGATACAAATTGAAGAAAGTTTCAAGAATTACGGAAGCGAATTGAAATTGCGATACACCGTTATTTTTGGTGGTGTAAATCAGTCACAACAAGTCAACCGTTTGAAAAATGGAGTGGACGTATTGATTGCTACACCTGGACGCTTATTGGACTTGCAGCAACAAGGATTCATCAAGTTAGGAAACTTGGAGATTTTTGTTTTGGATGAAGCCGATCGTATGTTAGACATGGGATTCATCCACGACGTGAAGAAAATCATCAAAATGATTCCAGCGAAACGTCAAACCTTGTTTTTCTCCGCGACGATGCCGAAAGAGATTACCTCTTTAGCGAATTCAATTTTGACAGATCCTGTGAAAGTGGAAGTAAATCCAGTTTCATCGACTGCCGAAATGATCGAGCAAGCCTTGTATTACGTGGATACACCAGCGAAAAAAGATTTGTTGGTACATGTATTAAAAGAAACGAAAGCACCAAGTGTATTGGTTTTCTCACGAACGAAACACGGAGCGGACAAAATCGTGAAGTTATTAGCAAAAAACAAAGTGACAGCGGAAGCCATTCACGGGAACAAATCTCAGAATGCGCGTCAACGTGCCTTATCTAATTTCAAGGACAAAACATCTCGTGTGTTAGTTGCTACGGACATTGCTGCACGTGGAATTGACATCGATGAGTTATCATTTGTAATCAACTACGACATTCCAAACATTCCAGAAACGTATGTACACCGCATTGGTCGTACGGGACGCGCAGGAGCGTCTGGAATTGCTGTTTCCTTCTGTGACAAAGAAGAACGCAAGTACATTCGCGACATTCAAAAATTGATTTCTTTAGAGATTCCAGTGGTGAACAACCACCCTTTTGCGAGTCGCTAAGGAGAACGTTATAGAAAACAAAAAAGGAGCTTTTTCAAGCTCCTTTTTTTATGTGATCATTTTTGGTTTGAATGAAACCGCTGCAACTTTATCTGAAACGTATTCTCCAGCTTTCAACTTACCAACGTTTTTAGTGAAACAATCGAAGTTTTTTACTTTTCTAAAGTAATTTGTTTCCGTTTGGGTCAATTTCGTCGCATGCCGCATTTTATCCTATATGGAAAAACCCTGCTTTTTTTAAAAACATATCTCGGAAATAATTGATTTACAATCTTTTTAATATATTTGATAAACTAAAACTAATATTTATGACTAAAAATTTTTTAAAAGTTTTCATCGCGATGGTGATGATTTCCACTGGTTTAAACCAAAAAACGTATGCGCAAGCCGTAGAAGAAGGAAACCTTGTCTTTGAAGGTTACTATGGATTCCCGAATCTTTACACTTCTGTATTTAAAGCAGCTTACGCTAGTGAAGGAACAGAATTAGACCTTAAGGTAGGTGGAGCTGGTCCATTCGGATTAAAATTTGAGTACCTCGTGACAGACAAAGTTGGTTTAGGACTTGATATTGGAATTACAAGCTCATCTATTAGTTTCAATGATTTAGGATCCGTTTATAACTCAAACACTGGTCAGTATACAGAAGTCCTTTATAACTACGATTTTTCAACTCGTAAAGTTGGAGCTTTGGTGTGTTTCAATTATCATTTTTTAGATAACGATGAATTTGACTTATACTCAACAGTTGGAATTGGTTATAGCAATCGAAATTTTGATTTTACAAGTACTGATCCTGATTATGTTCCCATGTCGGTTTCAAGCATAGTTCCTGTTGGATTCAAAGCTGGTTTAGGAATGCGTTATTTCTTTACGGACAACATTGGCGCTAACTTACAACTTGGTATAGGACAAGGAGGACTCTTAAATGCGGGTATCAGTTTCAAACTATAGTCACTTCATTCAATTAGAAAAAGCTCTTCCTCGGAAGGGCTTTTTTTGTGTGTGATATTTGTTCGAAAAACTTGGTAAATAAGTATTTGATCATTTCCATTAAGCAAAAAAGGAGCCTTTTCAAGCTCCTTTTTTTTTATGTTGTTATTTTCGGTTTGAATTAAACCGCTGCAATTTTATCTGAAACGTATTCTCCAGCTTTCAACTTCCCAACGATTTTAGAGAAACACTCGATGGTGTATCGTACATCTTCTAAAGTATGTGTTGCAGTTGGAATCAAACGTAGAATAATCATTCCTTTCGGTACAACTGGGTATACAACCATCGAACAGAACACATTGTAGTTCTCACGTAAGTCGTAAATCAAGTTTGTTGACTCTGGAATGGATCCATTCAAGTAAACAGGAGTCACACATGTGTTTGTTGGACCAATTTCGAATCCAGCATCTGTTAATCCTTTTTGTAAAGCTTCAGTGATTTCCCACAATTTCGCTTTGTATTCAGGATGATTTCTCATCAACTCCAAACGCTTCAACAATCCAACTACTAATGGCATTGGCATTGCTTTCGCGAAGATTTGTGAACGCATGTTGTAACGTAAGTATTCTACTACTTGCTCATCTGATGAAATGAATCCACCGATCAACGCAAATGATTTCGCGAAAGTACCGAAGTAAATATCGATTCCGTCTTGACATCCTTGCTCTTCACCTGTACCACCTCCAGTTGCTCCAAGTGTACCGATACCATGCGCATCATCTACAAACAAACGGAAGTTATATTTTTGTTTTAAATCAACGATTTCTTTAATGATTCCTTGGTCTCCACGCATTCCGAAAACACCTTCCGTGATCACCAAAATCGCACCACCTGTTTCAGCTGCTAATTTCGTTGCACGTTGCAATTGTTTTTCACAATCTTCTAAATCATTGTGTTTGAAAACGAAACGTTTCCCCATGTGCAAACGCACACCATCAAGGATACATGCGTGAGATTCAGCGTCATAAACAATCACATCGTGACGATCTACCAAACAGTCAATTGCAGAAACAACCGCTTGATAACCGAAGTTACAAAGGATCGTACTTTCTTTATTGACAAATGCAGATAATTCACGCTCTAATTGTTCGTGGTAATCAGAGTTTCCACTCATCATGCGTGCGCCCATTGGTGAACCAAGTCCGAACTCAGCTGCTGCCTCGCCGTCTACTTTTCTCACTTCTGGATGATCAGCCAATCCCAAATAATTGTTCAAAGACCAGTTCAAACGTGTTTTACCACGGAAAATCATGTGAGGACCGATAGGACCTTCTAACTTAGGAAAGGTAAAATATCCATGAGATTCTTTCGCGTGTTGTCCAATAGGTCCGCGATTCGCCTGAATTTTTTCGAAAATATCTGCTGACATGTTATGTATTTTTATGCAAAGTTAAAGGATTATAGCTATGTGTATTCTGGACGCTTTGTATTTTATCAACAGATAAATGCACAATTCTCCGGTTGTTAGCGCTTTGGATGAAGTTTTTCTGCTAAAAATTGCGCAGTTTCTGTGTTTTTTGCCGTCACCATCTCTTCGGGTGTTCCTTCGAAAAGCAAGTGTCCGCCTTGTTCACCGCCTGTTGGACCCAATTCGATAATGTGATCGGCGCATTTGATCACTTCCATGTTGTGCTCAATGACGAAAATGGAATGTCCGCGGTCAATTAGGGCGTTAAATGCAATGACTAATTTGTCAATGTCGTAAAAATGCAAGCCTGTCGTTGGTTCATCGAAGATAAATAGGGTGGGAGGTGCCTGTGTTCCTTTAGCTAAGAATGACCCAAGTTTGATGCGTTGCGCTTCTCCGCCACTCATGGTACTGGAGGATTGTCCGACTTTTAAATAGCCTAAACCGACATCGACCAATGGCTGAATCTTCTCAACGATTTTGGCGTCTAAACGGTCTTGACCTTCTTTAAAGAACGCCAAAGATTCATCAAGTGTCATCTCGAGAATGTCATAAATGGACTTTTCGCGGTATTCGATTTCTAAGGTTTCAGACTTGTAGCGCGTTCCTTTACATGCTTCACAATTCAAATGGACATCCGCCATAAATTGCATCGCAACGGTGATGCTTCCTTCACCTTCACACATCTCGCAGCGTCCACCTTCTACATTGAAACTGAAGAAACCAGGTTTGTATCCGCGCATTTTTGCAAGTTGTTGTCTAGCAAATAGTTCACGTATATCATCGAAAGCTTTAACATAAGTAATTGGATTGCTTCGAGAGGACTTTCCAATGGGATTCTGATCCACGAATTCCACGTGTTTGATGGATTTTAAATCTCCAGAAATCCCGTCGCATTTCCCGATTAAATCACCACTTAATCCAAGTTCTTTCCGAATGGACGGATACAGTAAAGATTTGATGAGTGTCGACTTTCCTGATCCAGAAACTCCAGTGATGCAGACGAGTTTATTAAGTGGGAAGTCAAGTGTGAGGTTTTTTAAGTTGTTTTGTCTTGCGCCTGCAAGCGTGATGCGGTTTTTTCCACTGCGTCTCTTCTGTGGGACAGGAATTTCTTTGATTCCTAGTAAATATTTAGCTGTTAAACTATCCTTTGCGTTGATGAGTGCTTTGTAATCTCCTTGAAAAACGACTTCTCCGCCGTGTGATCCCGCTAATGGACCGATGTCCAAAATCTCGTCAGCTGCCATCATGATTTCTTCTTCGTGTTCCACGACAATCACCGTGTTTCCAAGCGCTTTCAGGTTTTTAAGAACCTTAATCAGTCGCGCAGTGTCTTTTGGGTGCAAGCCAATCGAAGGTTCGTCCAAAATGTAAATGGAGCCAACGAGACTACTTCCCAAGGAAGTTGCCAAGTGAATGCGCTGAGATTCTCCACCGGATAAGGTGTTTGCTCCACGATTTAAACTTAGGTAGCCGAGTCCAACGTCTTGCAGGAATCCGAGCCGTTGTTGAATTTCAGGAAGAATGTGTTTCGACACTTGTCGGTCGTAATCGTTTAAGGAAAGATCTTGAAAGAATGCAGCGGCATCGTTGATAGACTTTAGGACAAGATCCTGGATTGAACAACCATTGATCTTTACGTAAGAGGCGTCTCCGCGGAGTCTTGTTCCCTTGCATTCCGGGCAGCTTGTCTTTCCTCGGTAACGCGAAAGCATGACGCGATATTGAATCTTATATGTTTGACTTTCAATAAATTTAAAGAACTTACTTAAACCATCGAAATAACTATTTCCCTTCCAAAGTAAGTCGTATTGTTCTGGACTTAGTTCCTTTACTGGGCGGTGGATTGGGAAGTCGAATTTCTTTGCGTTGTAAGTTAATTGGTTCAAGTATTCGCTCATTGAGTCACCTTTCCATGGTGCGATTGCCCCTTCGTACACGCTGAGGTTTCGGTTTGGAAAAACCAATTCTTCATCGATTCCAAGTACCATTCCGTATCCCTCACATGTTTTACATGCGCCATAAGGATTATTAAATGCGAACAGGTTGACGCTCGGCTCCTGAAAGCTCATGTCGTCCAATTCAAAACGATTGCTGAACCATTGCAATTTCTGTTCTTTGTGATAGAGAATTGCGCATATGCCTTTCCCTTCAGTGAAGGCAAGTCCGAGTGAGTCCGTGCAGCGATTCAAGTTGCTTTCGTCGGCGAAATCATTGTTAAAACGATCGATTGCCAAAAGGAATTCTTCATCGAATTCAGAGCTCAATAAGTCTTCAATTAATTTAAATGAGTCATTTAAGTATACTCTTGTAAATCCTTGTCTATAAAGTGATTCTAATTTATTTAAATAGGTTTCTGTTTCAAAAAGTGTGACTGGGCAAAGAATCGCGATGGCTTCGTTTAGCCAGTGCTTACTGAGGAAATCGATCACATCCTTGATCTGATGTTTTTGTACTTCTTTTCCTGAAACGGGTGAATAGGTTTTTCCCACTCGGGCGTAAAACAACTTGAGGTAATCGTAGATCTCAGTTGTCGTTCCAACAGTCGATCGCGGATTGCTCGAAATAACTTTTTGCTGAATGGCAATTGACGGAGCGATTCCTTTGATGTATTCCGTTTCCGGTTTGTTCAGTTTGCCTAAAAACTGTCGTGCGTAGGAAGACATGCTTTCGATGAAGCGACGTTGTCCTTCTGCAAATATGGTATCAAACGCTAAGCTCGATTTACCTGATCCAGAAACACCTGTGATGACGGTTAACTTTCCGTGAGGGATTTTCACGTCAATGGATTTCAGATTATGAACCCTTGCTCCTTTTATTTCTATGCATTTTTCCACCATACAAAAGTAACAGATGAAAAGGAAAGCTGTTCGCATTCGGCCGAAATCTTAAATAATTTCCTACTTTTAGTACCGCTAAACAACGTAATTATGACCTGGAATTCTCTTTTTCGCAAAAAATCTGTTCACGACATTTTGGAGCAAGTCCGAGTGGCTGATCAAAACAGTGATACGCATTCGTTAGGAAAACATTTGAAAGTGAGAGATTTAGCTGCTTTTGGAATTGCAGCGATTATTGGAGCTGGAATTTTCAGTACAATCGGTGAAGCAAGTTCTCAAGGTGGTCCGGCAGTTATCTTTTTATTCTTGTTTACAGCGATTGCTTGTGGATTCGCCGCTTTTGCCTACGCGGAGTTCGCATCCATGGTGCCTGTCTCCGGTTCTGCCTACACGTATTCGTATGTAGCCTTCGGAGAAATCATTGCGTGGATCATTGGTTGGGCACTGATTATGGAGTACGCCATCGGAAACATTACGGTCGCCATATCTTGGAGTGATTATTTTACTAACATGCTCGAAGGAATTCATATTAAAGCACTTGGTATTCCGAATGGCATTCATCTTCCTAGTTGGATTCAAATGGATTATTTGTCCGCATCCAATGGATTTCATGAAGCAAAAACATTGATGGCAGCAGGAAAAGAACTGGTGGATTTAGATGGATCTTTGATTCTAGCACGAGAAGCGTGGATGAGTGCTCCGCAAATTTTTGGCTTTCACCTTATTTTTGATTTACCTGCTTTATTCATCATTGTTTTGATTACCTGGTTGGTTTACCGTGGAATGAAGGAAAGTCGCAACGCGTCAAACATCATGGTAGTCATTAAATTGGCGATTATCCTTCTGGTCATTGGCGTGGGAATGTTTTACGTGGACACCAACAACTGGAGTCCTTTTGCACCAAATGGTGTTACCGGAATCTTGAAAGGAGTTTCCGCTGTGTTCTTTGCGTACATTGGATTCGATGCGATTTCAACCACTGCGGAAGAATGTGAAAATCCACAACGTGACTTACCACGCGGAATGATGTGGGCGATTATCATCTGTACCGTTTTATACATCATCATAGCGCTTATTTTAACTGGAATTGTTTCCTATGAAAAATTGGCAGTGGGTGATCCATTGGCGTTTGTCTTTGATGAAATTCACTTACCGAAAATGGCTGGAATTATTTCCATTAGTGCGGTCGTGGCGATGGCTTCTGTCTTATTAGTTTTCCAAATGGGACAACCACGTATTTGGATGAGTATGAGTCGCGATGGTTTGTTGCCGAAACGATTTTCGAAAGTTCATCCGAAATACAAAACGCCTTCCTTTGCGACAATTGTCGTTGGATTCGTTGTTGCGGTTCCTGCCTTATTCATGAATTTGACAATGGTGACCGATTTGTGTTCCATTGGAACCTTGTTTGCATTCGTACTCGTCTGCGGTGGAGTCTTGGTACTTCAAAACAAAACGGACATTCCTCGTGGAAAGTTCAAAACGCCGTTTATCAATGGTGGGTTGGTTATGCCGATTCTGTTAGCTGGAGCTATGTTACTTTTGTTTACAACGTATCGCACGGAAACAATGGCTTTTGTTCAAAACGAACCAACGTTTAAAACGAGTGAAGAAATGTTGCTTCAACTGAGTGAGCCTCAAATTCAAAACTTGAAAAAAGATGCTTTGTCGGTAAATCAAACTTTGGATGCCAAAAAGAATGTTGTTGAATTGGATGTGATTTATGCAGAAGAGGCAGGAGCAGAGAAATTGGCTGAAGTAATTGAGCAAAAAGGATGGAACAATATCTCATTGAAAAACGAAGGATGGTCGCATTTTGCGAATAAAATTCCAAGTTGGATCTTCATTCTCTTTACCATTTTCATTACCATCATGGCTGTTCGACACAAACTATCTCTCATTCCAATTCTCGGATTATTGAGTTGCTTGTACATGATGAGTCAGCTAGCGCTTGCGAACTGGATTTACTTTACGATTTGGTTGTTGTTGGGCTTGGTGATTTACTTCCTTTATGGACGTAAGCACTCGAAGTTAGCTACTGTTTAATGTGCTAATGGTTTAATGTGCTAATGGTTTAATGTGCTAATGTGCTAATATGCTAATGGTTTAATGTGCTAATTTGCTTCCGCCGTGGCGGAGGACTAATGTGCTAATGGACTAATTTGCTAATAGTCTAGTTGGTACGTGTTTAGAACGATTAAAGTCCAAGCGACTGTTCGATTCCTAAAATTAAGGAATGAATGACTTTGATGTGAATTTCTTGTGCGCGGTCTGCGAAGTTGGAATGTGGCGCGCGGATTTCGATATCTGCTAGTCCAGCTAGTTTGCCGCCATCTTTTCCTGTGAGGACAATCGTTTTCATTCCTTTCGCTTTTGCTACTTCCACTGCGAGAATGACATTTTTTGAATTTCCGGAAGTCGAAATGCCTAATAGCACATCGTTTTCTTGTCCGAGTCCTTCAATGAAACGCGAAAAAACGAAGTCGTAACCGTAATCGTTGCTCACGCAGGACAAATGCGAAGGATCAGAAATACTGATGGCCGCAAGTGCACGACGGTTATCGCGAAAACGTCCGCTTAGTTCTTCGGCGAAGTGCATGGCATCACACATCGATCCGCCGTTTCCACAGCTAATGATTTTTCCACCATTTTGAATGGCTTGACTCATCGCTTCAACTGCTTGTAAAATCAGTGAAAAGTTCGCTTCCGTTTGGAAATTCACCAATGTTTGCTGAGCTTCTTCGAATTGCTGTTGAATCAAGTTGCGTAGTTCCATGTCTGTTATTTGTCCTCAAATTTAAACTAAATTCCGGTAGAGCGCGACATGAAGCGGGAGTTTCGTATCTTTGATACATCATGAATTCAAGCTATTTTCATCAAAAAGTCGTGTGGATTACCGGAGCATCTTCGGGAATCGGCGAGGAGTTGGCCCGACAATTAGACCGCGCTGGAGCACAATTGATTTTGTCCGCTCGCAACGTACAAAAACTCAATGAACTTAAGGAAAGTCTACAGCACAAGGAGCAACATTTAGTCGTTCAAGTGGATCTCGCGGATACGTCCAAGGTTGGAGATTTTGCAAAGCAAATCGTTTCGCATTATGGACGAATCGACGTATTAATCAACAACGGCGGTATCAGTCAAAGAGCGACAGCCTACGATACTACGATGGAGGTAAATCGTCAAATCATGGAGGTCAATTTCTTTGGTAACATCGCGATGACGAAAGCGGTACTGCCTATTTTTCGTCAGCAGAAATCCGGACAAATATTAGTCATCAGTAGCATTGCAGGAAAATTCGGTTTCCATTTGCGTTCGGCATATAGTGCATCCAAACATGCCCTTTTCGGCTATTATGAAAGTTTGGTGATGGAGGAAAGTGCTTATCACCTAAAGGTGACAGTTGCTTGTCCGGGGAAAATCAATACGCCTATTTCGACGAATGCTGTGACTGCTGAAGGAAAAGCACATGGTCAAATGGACCACAATCAAGCAACGGGAATGCCCGTGGATGTATGTGTACAGCAATTGTTGAATGCGTTGGTGAAAAACAAACACGAAGTATTGATTGGAAATAAAGAACTCATTGCGGTGAAATTGAAACGTTTTCTTCCTCGTTTATTTTGGAAAATCATTCCAAAACAATCCGCCACATAGGATTTTAGAAAAATACAGACAAAAAAAATAGGCTTCCAAGTGGAAGCCTATTTAGTTAAGTAGAAATTTCTTCTTAGTTTACGCTTGTAGAAAGTTCAGAACCTGCTTTGAAACGTACTGTGTTTTTTGCTGCAATTTGGATAACTGCACCAGTTTTAGGGTTACGTCCGTTACGAGCATTTCTTTTAGAAATGTCGAAAGAACCGAAACCTACTAAAGAAATTCTTTCACCTTTTTTCAATGCATCTGTAGTAGCTCCTACAAATCCGTCTAATGCTTTTTTAGCATCTGCTTTTGACAATCCTGCTGCTGCAGCCATTGCGTCGATTAATTCCGCCTTGTTCATAATAACTTGGTTTTAATTAGTTAGTAATAAATTTTATTGAAACAAATATATCGGAATATCAATGCGAGTAACGGTTTCAGTCAAAAAAAATGCATAAAATGTTGAAAAAACGGTGTTTTTGTTAATAAAGCAGGCTAAAATCGTTGGTTTTACTAGGTCTAGCACAATCTTTTGATCATTAATTTCTCCTTTGTGATTATCCTTTAACTAACAATTTAGTAGCATCTTTGTTGCCGATATGATGAAAGTTGCAATTATCGGTGCCGGAACCGGCGGAATGGCGAGCGCTATCCGCTTAGCAAAACTTGGCTATGACGTTTCTATTTTTGAAGCGAATGATTTCGTGGGTGGAAAAGTAAACGAAAAATGGATCGGTTCCTATCGCTTTGATATGGGTCCATCCGTTTTTACCGAGCCGGCGCTCATCGAAGAATTGATGACTTTATGCGGTAAGGATTCTTCGGAGTTTTCCTACCGTCAATTAGAAGAGTCGTGTCGTTATTTCTTTTCGGATGGACAACAAGTAAACATTCCAGCAGGACTGAATCAAACGGCGCAAACCTTTGAAACAGCCTTTGGTGAAAATCGCCAACGGACAAAGCGCTTTTTAAAACGACTTTCATTGAACTATCAATCATTGTCACCTGTTTTCATTCAGGCCTCCTTACATCGGATGAATCAGTGGTGTAACAAAGGAATTTTTCGTGCCGTCCTGCGCATTCCTTTTTATGGAATGGCTCGAACAATGAATGCGGTCAATCAATCCCGATTTAAAAATCCGAAAACGGCTCAACTGCTCAATCGAATGGCGACGTATAATGGAAGTAGTCCGTACCGCACCCCAGGATTATTAAACATCATCAGTCACTTGGAATTCAATGAAGGTCCAGCAATGCCAATCGGTGGAATGGTTCAAATCTCGAAAACCTTGCACCAGCTGTGTTTAGAATTGGGTGTCCAATTTCACCTAAATGAAAAGGTGGAGGAAATTCTTCACACGCAAAATAAAGTAACAGGAATTCGCACAAGCCAAAAATCCGTAGAATGTGACATTGTTGTATCAAACATGGATGTCCATTTTACGTATGAACGTCTGTTAAAAGGATTACACGAACCGAAAAAGATATTACGTCAAGAGAAGTCGAGCAGTGCTATTGTCTTTTATTGGGGAATGAAGGGGTCCTTCCAAGAGTTAGGGGTCCACAATATTTTCTTTGCGGACGACTATCGAGCAGAATTCGAAGCTATATTTTCCACAAAAACACGCTTTGATGATCCGACGATTTACATTCACATTACATCCAAGGTAGAAAAAAGCGATGCGCCAGAAGGATCAGAAAATTGGTTTGTGATGGTAAATGCGCCAATTAACGTTGGACAAGATTGGGATGTCTTTGTTGCAGAAACGCGTCGAACGTGCATTGAAAAATTATCGAAGGCCTTAAATAGAGACATAGAAGCGCTCATTGAAGTGGAGGAACAAAACGAACCTAGAAAAATTGAAGCCGTGTATTTTGGTAAGCAAGGATCCATTTATGGAAATTCATCCAACAGTGCATTCTCTGCTTTTTACCGACATCCAAATTTCTCCAAAACCTTAAAAGGATTGTACTTCGCTGGGGTAACCGTTCATCCGGGAGGGGGAATTCCACTTGCCTTGAATAGCGCGAAAATTGTGGAGCGTTGTGTCCGCGAGGATTATAAATAAGCAACTATTTTCTCATCATTATTTTTCGTTATTCAAACATTTCTTGAGTAAATGTGTTAAGTATGTATCACAAATAAAATAGCAAACATTATTTTATTAATAGTAATACTATTATATTTGCACGTAAATTAAAACACATGAATCAACTGTTTTCAAAAATGTCCATTCCGATGAATGAACATTTGTACTTGAAGGATCCAACTTCTTCGGATTTAGGACAGAAAATCCTCATTGGAAGTATTTCCTTGATTTCATCGTTGGGATTCGAGAAATTCACCTTCAAGAAACTAGCGATTGAAATTGATACAACGGAAGCTTCCATTTACCGATATTTTGAGAGCAAGCAGAAAATTCTTCTGTACTTGATTAATTGGTATTGGTCCTGCATGTGGTTTCGTATTCACATGGGAACTCAAAACATACTCGATGCAGAAGTCAGGTTGAAAAATTGCATTCATATCCTCACGGCAATTCCAGATCCGACTCAGGAAATCGTACTAGACAACGAATTAGAATTAAAGCAAATTGTTATCAATGAGTCCTCAAAGGTGCTCTTAACGAAGAATGTCGATGACGAGAATAAAAATGGTGCATTCGGAGAATACAAAAAGGTGGTGGAATTTGTATCATCCATTATTCTCGAAATCAATCCAACGTATGAATTCCCGAACATGCTCATCTCTACGATGATTGAGGGAAGTAATCAACAGCGCTTTTTTGCAGCTCATTTGCCTCGTTTGACAAACATGAACCAACACGATGACCTTGTAGAGTCGTTCTTTACCGAAACCTTATTAAAAGTAATCAAACATGGATAACCACATTCCTTCAATCGTTGCACGGTTTTGGTCGATGCTTCGTCCGGACCAAAAAGAAATCCGAAACATTTATCTATTCTCCATTTTTAGTGGAATCTTGTCATTAGGATTGCCCTTAGGAATTCAGATGATCATTAATTTCATTGAATTGGGACAAATGAGTACCTCGTGGTTTGTCCTGGTGATTTTAGTGGTTTTGTCTATAGGATTCTCTGGACTATTGAACATTTTTCAATTGCGGATTACCGAGAATTTACAGCAGCGAATTTTTACACGTTCCGCCTTTGAGTTTGCCGAACGAATTCCATTGATTCGCTTAACAGAATTGATGAAGAAATATGGTACGGATTTAACGCATCGCTTTTTTGATACATTGACCATTCAAAAAGGATTATCGAAGCTTTTAATTGATTTTACAGCGGCGATACTTCAATTGGTATTTTGCCTTGTCTTATTGTCTTTCTACCATAGTTTTTTCATTTTTCTAGGTGTGTTTCTTGTCTTCACCCTTGGGCTCATTGTTCGTTTAACCGCGCGTCAAGGAATGTTGGCAAGTTTGGAAGAGTCAAGTTACAAGTATAAAATTGCTCATTGGTTAAAGGAAATTGCTCAGGCACGTTTCAGTTTTAATCTCTCCGGGAACCGAAAATTTCACATTTACCGAACGGACGACTATGTGCAAGGATATTTGTCAGCACGCGATCAACATTTTAAGGTTTTGGTGAAGCAATATGCGTATTTGATCATTTTCAAGGTCTTAATTGCGCTTTCGTTCTTGATTATTGGTGGAATTTTGGTGATCAATCAACAAATGAACATCGGCCAATTCGTGGCATCAGAAATCCTCATTTTGCTCATCTTAAGTGCCGTTGAAAAATTGATTCTGAGTATTGAAGTCGTGTATGATGTATTCACAGCCATAGAAAAAATTGGACAAGTGACGGATTTACCGATTGAACTTTCAAATCAAAACCAAGAACGTGTTGATGCTACAAAAGGTCTTTCCATTCAGTTTGATCAGGTTTCTTGTCATTTGGAGTCTTACGAGTTGAGTCCATTAACGGAGATTCAGTTGCAGATTCATCCACAGGAGAAAATCGCCATCGTCAGCGATTCCTCTTTGTCGAGTAGTATGCTTTTCTGTTCCCTTGTTGGACTAATGGACTGTTCCAAAGGAACGATTTCCATCAATAGAATTCCGCTTGAAAATCTGAATAAGCAGTCCTTGAGGGAGAAAATCGGTTCGGTTCTTTACCGAGATCAATTGGTGTTTGGAAGTGTTTCAGACAACATTCGTTATGGTCGAGATGAAATTTCCCTTTCTGAGATTGAGAATGAAATCAGCAACTTGAATTTAACATCCTTCATTCATTCCATGCCGGAAAAATACCAAGGAATCCTGAATCCTGAATCCCACATGATTCCAATTGATGTGGAACGCAAATTGTTGGTGGCACGTGCGATGATCGGACAGCCGAATCTCTTGATTTTTGAAGATCCAACTGCCGGACTCACCTCCATCCAAAAAGAGGTGCTTTTATCCTATATTTTCAAGGATGAGCAAAAAACAGTGATGGTCGCAACATCGGATCCAGCGGTATTCACATATTGCTCTAGAATAATAGAAATTCACCAAGGTAAAATTCGCTTTGATGGTAGTTATGAATCCTTTAAGTTGACTCAATCATGTTAAATCTCTCTCCACAAAACAAAAATCAGTTGAATGCAACTGAATTGAAAGCGATGAATCGAGTGGAAGGTAAGCATTCATCCAAACGTTTGAAACGATCCATTCTCTATGGTATGGGCATGCTCTTGTTGCTGATGCTACTTCCTTGGACTCAAAACATTCGTGCAAATGGCAAGATTGTTACCTTGCGTCCAGAACAACGTCCGCAAATGATTCAGTCAATTATTGCCGGACGTATTGAAAAATGGTTCGTAAAGGACGGTGATCAAGTAAAAAAAGGGGATACCATCTTATTTCTATCCGAAATTAAGGAAAGCTATTTGGATCCAGATTTAGTGGGTCGAACGAATAAGCAATTGAAAAACAAAGAATTGTCAGTCGTTTCGTATGGAGATAAAATCTCCTCGTTGGATAACCGAATTGATGCCTTGATTGAAACGGGGAAGTTTAAATTGCAGCAAGCAAAAATCAAGTTGAATCAATCCTATTTAAAATTAAAAACGGATAGCATTGAATTTCATACAACGCAAATCAATGCTCGCATTGCCGAACAACAGTATGAACGCTTTGAGAAATTATACAAAGACAACTTGAAATCTTTGACGGAAGTAGAATCGCGCAAATTGGTGTACCAACGTGCGCAAGCATCCCAAATTGCTGCACAACAGAAGTACTTGCAAAGTGCAAATGACATCATCGATGCACGGGTGGAGTATCAATCCATCGAGGCGAAATTCAAGGATGAAATCGCGAAAGCGGAGTCCGATAAGTTTTCGACACTCTCGACCTTGTACGACACTGAAGTGGATGTGATTAAATTGCAAAATCAAGCGGCAAATTATTCTATTCGAAATGGAATGTACTATGTGCTTGCACCACAGGATGGTATTGTCACAAAGGTACTGTCAAGCGGAATTGGTGAAACCATCAAACAAGGTGAGTCGATAGCCACCATTATGCCTCGAAACTATGATTTAGCGATTGAAATGTTCGTTCGTCCAATGGATCTGCCATTACTTCAGAAAGGACAAAAAGTACGTGTTCAATTTGATGGTTGGCCGGCAATTGTCTTCTCAGGTTGGCCGACGACTAGTTTTGGAACCTTTGGAGGATCGATTTTTGCGATTGATCAATTTGCGAATGAGGAAGGTAATTTCCGCGTGCTCATTGCGCCTGATAAAAGGGACAAAGAATGGCCGACTGCCTTGAGAGTTGGAGGTGGAGCGAAATCAATGATTCTCTTAAATGATGTACTCATTGGCTATGAATTGTGGCGAAAAATTAATGGCTTCCCACCCAATTTTTATGAAGCGAAAAAAACTCAAAAACCTAAGAAATGAAACAGTTCCTTCTAGTAATTTCATTCTGTTTCTCGCTCTGTTCCTCGCTCTCTTTTAGCTGGTCGCAAGCGGTACTCAGCGAAAAAGAGTATTACGAACTCATCTTGTTAAATCATCCATTGGTGAAGCAAGCTGGAATCAAACCGCAAATGGGGGAGAGTCAATTATTGAAAGCGAAAGGTGGATTTGATCCAAAGATGTTTTCTCAATTTGACCGTAAAAACTACGATGGAGTAACAAATTATCAAAAAGTAAATGCCGGATTATCGATTCCAACTTGGTACGGTATTCAGGTGAAATCTGGCTTTGAATCCAACAGTGGTCCATATTTGTCATCGGAGGATAAAACACCCGCTGGTGGACTTTGGTACGGAGGAGTTTCGGTGAATTTGGGACAAGGAATGATGATTGACCAACGTCGAGCAGAATTGTTCAAGGCACGCATTTACCAAGAAAGTACCTTGCAGGAACAACGATTGCTATTGAACGAACTCATCTACGAATCTGGCTATGCTTATTGGAACTGGTTTTTGGCACAATACTCCAAGGATGTCCTGCAAAACTCTTATGAATTGGCTCAGATTCGTCTTAAAGGTGTAAAATTAACAGCCGAACTTGGTGATCGTCCAATCATTGATACGGTTGAAGCTCGGATCCAGGTTCAGTACAGACAGTCGCTCCTGAACAATTATCAAACGGATTTATTGAACTCCAAAGTGAAACTTTCGACATACTTGTGGACAGAACTCCAAGAGCCATTAGAACTGGACGAAACTACGCTGCCTGTAGCAATGGATTCAGTCTCTTTTGGTGTTGTTCCATTGTTATCTGAAAAGGACATCGATTCGCTCGCAGAAAATCATCCCTAT
Source organism: Crocinitomicaceae bacterium (assembly GCA_017983465.1). Classification (GTDB taxonomy): domain Bacteria; phylum Bacteroidota; class Bacteroidia; order Flavobacteriales_D; family Crocinitomicaceae; genus UBA952. The sequence goes on along the minus strand of JAGOBK010000003.1, from coordinate 164,524 downwards.
TTAACGATGAATGGTTTGAAAATTAAGACCCTGGAAATCGATCAGAAATTGAAAAGAGAACAAGTGAAACCTACGGTAAATCTGAGTTACAACTTCATCAACGAACCGATCAATTATAATCCGATGACAAATCTAAGTCCCAACAACAATAAAATCGGTGTCCAATTTGAAATGCCTTTGCTCTTCAGAAAAGAACGCGGCGATTTGGAATTAGCTAAGCTGAAGGTGCAAGATGAACAGTTGTCCTACGTGAACAACAAAATGTACTTAAAAGCCAAAATCAAACAGGCTCAAAATGATGTGCTAAACGCACAAAATCAATTGGATATTTACAGTCAAACGGTGCTGGACTCTCGACAATTATTCGAGGCGGAGAAAACAATGTTTGAACAAGGGGAGAGTTCCTTGTTTTTGGTGAATGCCCGAGAGCTCACGTACATTCAAGCGAACTTAAAGTATATCGAAGTCCTCTGCAAATACCAGCAAGCACTGTTGTCCTTGCGTTTTGCGCTTGCGAACTTCATGTAAGTTCAATCAGGAAAAATACGTTTGGATGATGCTGCTTTTATTCTGCTCCAAGTGTTCAACGAATGCTTTGGCACTAGGCGTAAGACGTGTGCCACGATTCCATACAATGTGCCAATTCGTTTCTAGTGGTAAACTATCCATTTGAATGATTTTCAGTTGCTTCGTTTGAAGTTCTTGTCGAATACCAATTATGGGCATAATCGAAAGTCCCATGTTGGCGATAACCGCCTGCTTTACTGCTTCGTTGGACGTTAGTTCTAATTTCTTCTGTACGGAAATTCCTTGCTTTTCGATGTATTGCTCCATCGCTGAGCGCGTCGCTGATCCAAGTTCACGGTAGATAAAGGGAATGTTTTTCGGGAGGTCATTCATGCTCTTTATTCCTTCCGTATCAAATTTAGCATGACACACCAGGTATAGCTCGTTTTTCATTAAGGTGATTTTCTCCAAGTTTAGGTCGCTTGGCAAGGTAGAAACCAAGGAAAAATCGACGGAATTTTCCGTCAAATCGGCGATAACTTGTGCCTTGTTACTCACATCAAGTTTCAAATCAATATTCGGGTTTGCTGCAAGGAAATCACTCAGGAAATAGGGGATGACATACTTTCCGGTGGACACCACTGAGATGTGAAGTTTTCCAGCGAGTTGTCCGTTGTACAATGCTGTTTGATAATTGATTTCATTGACCTCACTCACAATCTTTTCCGCCAAAGCCGCTATTTCATGTCCGAAATCGGTAATAAAAAGTCTACGATTGATCAATTGGGTTAGTGGAACGTCAAATTGAGCTTGAAAATTTTTCAATTGAATCGATACCGCAGGTTGAGAAAGCGCCAATTCCTGTGAAGCCTTGGTGATGCTTCTCGTTTCAACAACCTTTAAAAAGATACGTAGTTGATTTAAGGTAAAGTTCATAAATATATTTAATGAATAATGGATAAATATAAATAAAAAACTATGAATTAAAAAAGGGAATTTTGCACGCTTGTTCCTTTGTAGGACGAAGCTGATGTAAAAAAACGAAAAATCAGAGCTCATGGAAAACGAGAAAAAATTAGAAATAAAGTTTATTACAGGTGAATTTTCTCCGGAGGATGCGAAGGAATTATTACTGAATGTCATCTCCAAAAAAATACAATTTCACTCGGTAGATTCACTGAGTCTTTGGGAGAAAAATGCGACCCTAGATTCAGGGTCTAAAAAACGTCTCTTGGAGCTACAAAATGCAAGGAATGAAATCCTGCAACTCATTACTAGTCCTGCAACGCAAGCCAAAAGAATCAAAATTCATTCTACCATCGAAATCGAAGTGTTAGACTAAAAAATGTTCGAAGGAAGATCTTTATTTATTGCGACGAATCACCGAAAGGAATCGGCCATTCAACCCATTTTGGAGCGTGAACTAAACGTGAATAGCTTTTCCATACCCATGTTCAATACGGATCAGTTTGGAACGTTCTCTGGGGAAATCGAACGGAGTCAAAGTCCTGTAGATACCTTAAAAGCGAAGTGCCAACTAGGATTTGAAGTCACAGGCTGTGATTTGGTGATTGCGACAGAAGGATCCTTCGGTGCACATCCGGACTTGCCTTTTTGCGCAGCGCATGATGAGCTCATCTTACTCATGGACTTTAAGAACAACGTTTCTTTCTCCGCCCGAATCCTGACGACGGAAACAAATTTCCAAGGAAAGAAAATTAAGAGCGAAGAGGAGCTTATCGCCTTTGGTGAATCCATCGACTTCCCGAATCAAGCGATTATTCTTCGAAATGAAGAGCAGTCCATGTTGTACCTAAAAAAGGGAATCAACGATTGGGATGAACTGTTAACTGCCTTCCGCGTGTGCATGCGCAGGCATGACAACGTATTCGTCGAAACGGACATGCGTGCCATGCACAATCCACTTCGGATGAAACACATTGAACAACTTACCCTCAAATTAATAACCCAACTAAAGGTTCTTTGTCCATCGTGTGAAATGCCTTGTTACGGGGTGACTTCCGTTTTACCTGGACTACCATGTTGGATTTGTGAAACGCCGACGTCCTCGGTCTTAAAACACGTATTGACGTGTGCTGCTTGCCAGCATCAAGAGGAAGTGCATTTTCCAAATGGACGACAAACGGAAGAACCAACGTTTTGTCCAGCCTGTAATCCTTAAACTTATCAGAATTTGAAAACAATCATACGTCAAGCACGCATCATTAACGAAAACACACAAACGGTGGCTGATGTGCTCATCCATCGTCAACGAATAGAGAAAATAGCTCAGCACATTACCTTGCCGGAAAACGAAAAGGTTCGTGAAATTCACGCAGACGGACTGTTGTTGATTCCAGGAATGATTGATGATCAAGTCCACTTTAGAGAACCGGGATTGACACACAAAGCAACCATTCATTCAGAATCCAAGGCCGCTGTTGCTGGTGGAATCACCTCGTTCATGGAAATGCCAAATACCTTGCCGAATGTATTGACGAATGAGCTGCTTGAAGAGAAATACCAACTGGCCAGTCAGACCTCTTGGGCGAATTACTCTTTCTTCATGGGGATTTCCAAGGACAATTTAGAAGTAGCGTTGCGCATCGATAATGAACGCGTGTGTGGCATTACCGACGATGGACTCTATTTTCACAACGATGAAGGAATTCTCGCAAACTATCCGGAGTTCCTTGAATCCTTATTTTCTCGATCAGAATCCCTCATTGCCTTGCATTCAGAGGATGATGCCATCATAAACGCGAACAAAGCATTTTACACAAAACAATTCGGTTCTGATATTCCCTGCGAATACCATTCCAAAATCCGTCCAACGGAAGCGTGTGTCCAAGCGACCAAACGTGTCTTGGAATTAGCCGAAAAACATCAGAACAGATTGCATCTTTTCCATATTTCCACAAAAGAAGAGGCGGACTTATTAACGAAGTATGCTGGTGATATTCGTTCCAAACGCATCACAGCGGAGGCTTGTGTCCATCACTTGTTTTTTAACGAAGAAGACTATGCGCAGCTTGGAAACCGTATAAAGTGGAATCCTTCAATTAAATCTGCGGATGATAATCACGGATTATTGAAAGCGCTCAACGAGGACGTCCTTGACATCATTGCAACAGATCATGCACCGCACACATGGGAAGAAAAGACCGGGAACTACGATCAAGCCAAATCGGGTGGACCTTTGGTGCAAGAAGCCTTGTTGGCGTTATTCGAGTTTTATCACCGAGGACAAATGACGTTGGAGAAAATTGTTCAAAAAACCAGTCATCACGTAGCAGAAATTTACCGAATTCCAGACCGGGGATACATCCGAGAAGGATATTTTGCGGATTTGGTTTTGGTGGATTTACAACACGAAACCACAGTCACTGCAGCGAACCTACACTATACATGCGGATGGTCGCCCTTTGAAGGAAGAACCTTTCGGTCTCGCATTGAACATACGTTTGTCAATGGGAATTTAGTGCATTCACACGACAAAGCGCATGAATTTAGCGCTGGAAGTCGATTAACATTTGAAAAAAATAGATAATATGAACATAGATTTACTTCTAACAAATTTCACTAATCCAACCTTGCTTTTTTTCATTCTGGGAATTATTGCGGTCATGGTTAAAAGTGACTTGGATATTCCAGAGTCGTCCTTTAAGTTCATTTCACTGTACCTACTTTTTTCCATAGGATTTAAGGGAGGGCAAGAATTGGCGCATCACGATTTTAATGCGGGTGTCCTTTACGCCATCTTATTCGGTATCGCAATCGCTGCGGTGATTCCAATTTATTCATTTTTCATTCTGAAACGCAAGTTAAGTGTCGCAAATGCCGGTGCGATTGCGGCGTCCTACGGATCGGTGAGCGCTGTGACCTTCGTTGCTGCTTCCAGTTTTTTAGAAACCGTTAAATTAACCTTCAGCGGTCACATGGTCGCGGTCATGGCGATTATGGAAGTCCCAGCGATTATTGTTGGCGTTTTACTGATGATGAGGTTCGAAACGAAAACAAAAGAATCCTCTAGTTTAGCTGGAATCATCAAACACTCATTGACAAACGGAAGTGTCTTAATGCTTGTAGGAAGTTTGTTTATAGGATTCTTATCAGATGGAAAACAAGCAGTCGATATTCAGCACTTTACGACGGATATTTTCAAAGGATTCCTAGCGATTTTCTTGCTGAAAATGGGAATGACTACTGCGAGTCGCTTCAATGCCTTCTTGAGTCATGGACGTTTTTCCTTTCTCTTCGCCTTGCTGATGCCCTTGTTCAATGGAATTCTGGTGGCAATGATCAGTGGTTTCGTTACGCCTGATCTTGGAGATCGTTTTATCTTCTCCATTTTGGCGAGTAGCGCCTCGTATATTGCTGTTCCGGCAGCCATGAAGTTGGCAGCACCTCAGGCAGACCCTGGACTTTATGTCCCGATGGCATTAGGGGTAACCTTTCCGATGAACATCATCATTGGCATGCCTATTTACTTTTTTGTCATCCAAACGTTTTCGTAAATCGAGAAAGAAAATGAGTGGCGTTTAGTTTGTCCACTCAATTTGAACGCGAATCCGCTTGGATTCCTTTTTGTTTTTATCATCCATCAAAAAGAAAAGCAGGTAGAGTGGTTCGTTGACTTCGGACAACGCTAGTGTTTTCGTGTCGCTGTTGAAATCCTCCGAAATGAAGAGGTTTGAAATCGTTTTTGTTCCTATCACACGTCCTTTTTCCACTTTTGGATTCGGGTCAAAGCGATGCCATTTATCTACCTTTGGATTGTAAAACCAGTAGAAGTATCCATCTTTGGAAACGATGATGTCCTGATCCTTATTGAACTCCGGTTCAACCGCAATTTTCCATTGGATGAGGTCCGTTTCCGGTAAGGATTGATTCAGTGGAATGCGAAAAAGCGAATCGCTCAGGGAGCAGGAACCATACACACCTTCCACCTTCAATAGTTCGACTTGAATTTGAAACGGTTTTTTCGCTAACAGAACTTTTTCATCGAGGACAGGAATCTCTTTTCCATCTTGAAGAAAATGAATGCGGTAATCTTGGGCTGAAAGTTCAAAAATTCCGGTTAAAAGTGTGCAAATAAGAAGAACTGATTTCATGTATCAAAATTAATAGTCCGCTCGAATCACAATGGACTTATTCTCGTTTAAATAAACGGAACAAGCTTCAAACGAAGGAGCGCTTAACATCGGTCTTAAATTGTTGGAGAACGCAAATCGTTCCGTTGGAATCCCAAAGAAATTTTTGTCACATTGATTGTTGTTGTTTTCATCGAGGTAGATGCAAACCGCGTATTTTCCTTTTGGTAGGTTATGGAAAGTGACCGTTTCCTCAGCAGCATCGACTTTCACGCGCAACATGCGATACGTGCCCCCAATTTTCGTGAACTTTTCCGCATCCCGAAAGAGTCCAAACTCAACCATTCCTTTTTTCACCGCAATTCCAGAAACTTTGTCGGTGAGATTGTAGGTGGGTGCTTGTCCAAAAAAGTGGAAAGAAATCAACAAACTCAGGCAAGTTAAGAGCAATGTTCTCATCATAGGGGAATTTTCAATGAGAGTGAAAGTACGAAGATTTGTTTGGATAGAAAAAATGGGCATAAAAAAAGCCCAGACAAATTGTCTGGGCTTTTGTAGCGTTTATCCTGATAGTCGCAGACTAATCAGGGAGACCGAGAGTTAATTCCATAAAAAAACCCCAACATTCCTGTCAGGGTTTTCAATGTAGCGAGACCGAGAGTTGAACTCGGGACCTTAGGGTTATGAATCCTACGCTCTAACCAACTGAGCTATCTCGCCATCTAATATTTCTACGCTCTAACCTCCGCCGCGGCGGATGAGCTATCTCGCCATCTAATATTTCTACGCTCTAACCTCCGCCGCGGCGGATGAGCTATCTCGCCATCTAATATTTCTACGCTCTAACCTCCTTCGCCGCGGCGAAGCGGCGGATGAGCTATCTCGCCGGAGGGTGCAAATATAAAGAGAAATTTAAAATCTGCGCAAATTCACACAGAATTTATTTCTAGTTCAATTTTTTTAATTCTTCCTGAATGAATGCTGCTAAGGATTTTAGTCGCTCGGAAGAGAAGTCAAACGGAACGTTAGACGTTTCATAAATTTCTGGTATGGACTTCGTGTAACCAAGTTTCAAGGCTTCTTGGTAGGCTGTTAATCCGGACTCGAAGTCTGTTAAACTGTTCATCCACACGCCCAAAGCACCCAATTGCGCTATGCCATACTCAATGTAGTAAAAAGGAACTTCGAATAAGTGCAATTGTCGCTGCCAGGATGTGGCGATTTGATCTTCGTATCCGGTCCAATCAGTTAATCCTGTTCCAAAGTCTTTGGATAAACTCGACCAATGTGCATGTCGTTCTGAAATTGTATGCGTTGGATTTTCATATACCCAATGCTGGAAAGCGTCGATTTGGGCAATCCATGGCAGTACTTTCAACACACCTTCTAACTGCTCACGTTTCGCGCGGTTCAAATCGTCTGCGTTGGCATAGAAATGTCCCCATTCCTTCATGGAAAGTAACTCCATGGACATCGATGCTAATTCTGCAACTTCGGATGGTAGATTCTTGAATCCAGTGAGGGACAAGTCTCGACTTAAAAACGAATGAACGGCATGTCCCGCTTCGTGAACCATTGTCACTAAATCACGCTGCGCTCCAACGGCATTCATGAAAATAAAGGGAACGCCAATTTCATACAGTGGATAATTGTATCCGCCCGGCGCTTTTCCTGCTTTGGAGTCTAGGTCCAAGTGACCCATTTCTTCCATGGTTTTCAAACAGTCAGCAAAATAAGAATTCAAGTTTCCTAACATCTGAATGCAACCATCTAACATCTCTTTGCCCGTTTCAAACGGTTTTAATGGCGCTTTTCCTTCTGGATCTACTTCGGTATTCCACGGTTTGAATTTCGTCTCACCGGTAATCGCTAATTTTTTCGCTTGAATGTCTTTCACAAGCGGAACAATGTGCGTTTTAATGGCGTGATGGAACGCAAAACAATCTTCTTTGGAGTAATCAAAGCGTCCGAGTGCTTGAAATTTGTAATCTCGGAAATTGTCAAATCCAGCGTTTAATGCTAATGCATGTCGTTTCGTGACTAACTGCGTATACAATTCGTCTAAGGAGTCTGTGTCGACGCGACGTCGCTCCACCATTTTATCGAATACAGTTTGACGTACCGCCTCATCCTGCTCTTTCAACAATTGACTCGCCTTCTGCATAGTCATCGTTTCGCCGAGGTAGTCAATCGACTGCGCCGCACTGATGGCTCCATACTTTTGAGCCAATTCGTTCAGTTCTGCCTCAATGGGAACGTTTTTCTCCTGGAATAAATTTACCTGTGTTTCAATGCTTCTAAAGTAAATTTGATGGGCGGAATCCGTGTAGTCGTTGCGGAAAGGGGAGTCCATGAATTTTCGATTCAAGGCATCGTCTAATGGAGCTAACTCCGGTTGAATTTTCGTCACAAAAAACGTGTAGGCAGATGCCAGTTCTTCGTTGCTTGTCTCAATGGACATGCGAATGTAGCGCCAAGCGAGGTCTTCCTCGAGCACGGCATCTAATTCGCTGCGGTCATTCAACCAACGCTCAAATTTCTGCTTGCTATCGATTTCTCGTGCGAGTAAATCGTCGAAGTATGGTTTTAAATCTTCCCAAGATTGAATGTTTAAGTCTTCGTTTAGGAATTGACGTTTGTTTTTCTCGATGATCATGTGAACGTAATGTTAGGACAAAAAAATTCACCTGACGATTGGACAGGTGAATTTTTAAAATGAAAGATGATATTATTTTCCGCGAGAACTTCCTGTTTTAACAGGAGCTGCCTTTTTGATGTTTGCTGGTTTCGCTGCTTTTGCTGGACCTGCTGTTGCTGCTGCTTTTTTCTTTGCAGGTTCTGCTTTTACTTTCGCTTCTTTCGCTGGCGCTTCCGTACCTTCGGCACCTTCTGCTGTTGCTTCAAATAATCCAGCTTGTTTGATTAAGTGATACCATTGGAAAATTTTACGCACATCAGATGGATATACGCGTTCTTTGTCCCAATTTGGTAAGAATGTTGCTAATGCAGACTCTAATGTTTTCATGTCCTCCTTGTGAGATGGACAATTATCTGTAAACGATTCATTCATTTTTGCCAACACTTCGGTCAATTTCACATCTTCCTCATACGTGAAAATGCTAATGTCCTCCAATGTTGAAATTTTCTCCGTAGCGTATGCTGGAAAACGTTTTTTGTCAATCATGGATTCAACAATCACGCTGTTTTTTCCTTGAGCGATAACTTTAAATAGTCCTGGTCTACCAGAGATGGAAATGATACCTGTCAGATTCATGTGTTCGTTTTAATTTGGGTCAAAAATAGGAAATTTAGTCTATGTAAACGTTGCTTTTTTATTTCATGTTGTATAATGAACGAAATAAGTTGATGATAAGTGAGGGTCAATCGTAAATAATGACCTTCTGACGCGCGAGTATTTCCGTTCCTTGTTCAAGAATAAGGGTGTATTCGCCTGCAGCGATATTGGTTACGGAAAGCTGGTAAATATCGAGGTCATATGTAGCAGATTCGTAGGCTAGTTGTCCATTGGATTGGTAAAGTTTAATCCGTATTAACAGTTTTGATGGATTCGGGAAATAAACTTGACACGTCGCTGAAAAAGGATTTGGATAAGTAATGAGCCCAGCTTGATAACAAATGGGTGGATTCAATTTGTTCGGAAAGTTCAGTTTCCATAAGACTCCATTATTTTCGATCACATACATGGAATTCCCCACTTGTTCCGCATCTACGGGAAGGTAAAATCCAGTCACAATGTTCGCACTGTGAACCGTGTAATCTGCTATCAAGGAATCATATTGAAGGTCCATCATGACCAATTCGCGGGAGGAATCGACAAATGGACAAGGAGTGCCCCAGGGAGAAAGTGGAGTGTAACCTGTGCTGTCGCCTCCAGGCATGAAACTCATCACAAAGGATTTTCCTTGATAGATGGAACCAAGTTCTTCCTCTCGGTCAATTACGAGTCCGAGGGGTGAACGATGTGGCGTAAAAGTCCGAACGCTCGTTCCTTCTTCACTGGCGCGTTTAATTTGACCAGTATTTTCGTCCTTGTAAAAATCCGCCGCATTCCCGAAGTTTCTCAATGGTTCCGTAAATTGAATTCCCGCTGGAATAGGAGGGAAGTTGGAGTCCGCGTTAAAATGTCCAGCCAAAAATGCGCTGTTGTTCGGATTAACCAATGGATCTTGACTTGCATCATAACTTGGATTCGTCAGTGGATTCGCATTTCCACCGATTCTCCATGGAAAACCATAATGTTGTCCTTCTTGAATCCAATTTAATTCTTCGGGATCATCTCGCTCCCCGGCATTATCCACCGCAAACAAATGATTCTCTGCATTCCACGCCATGTCGTAGGCATTTCGTGTTCCTTCTGCAAAGACGAATCCACTATTCGTCAAAAAAGTGGAGTCATTCGGCCAATAAAGATTTTCTGCATGAATGGGAATTCGGTAAATTTTACTGGTCAAGGCTTGCTCGCGCATTCCAGGGTAATTCCCATTGGCGCTCTCCACTTCACCGAAGGATGTCCGTGATCCACCTGAAAAATAGAGGAATTGTTTGCTTGGATCGATATTGATTCCCGTAAATCCATGGTCACCTGTGGAACTACTTGTCGGATACGCTTCTGTCACAAGCATGCTTGTCCAAACTCTTGATCCATTGGCTTGCAACGTTCCTTTCATTATCATCCCGATTCCTGTTGTACTGTACCAAATGTTTCCAGCGAGGTACATCGTGCTGTCCAAAAAGCAAAGTCCTTGCAAACGAGATAATCCATGGTCATTCGCAGTAAAACGTAACGAGTCACTTTGACTCGCCTCAAAAACTTCGTAGATATTTCCGTTGGAACTCGTATAGAAAAGGTGCTTTGTGATGGGATCAAGAGCTAATTTGGAAGCGCCGGGCTTGGCTTTCAAGATGGAATCTACCGAAATATCAGGTCTTAGCGAGGTGACTCGTTGTCCAAATACGGTAGGAAGACATGTTTGGACCAAAAGGCACAGACAAAAAAATCGTAGGATGTAAAACATGAAGACAAGATACGATGAATATCGACACAAAGCAAGATGAATTTTGTTTACAGGTATTTTCGTTCTTAGTCGTTCTATGTGAGTGTTTCGTCCACCTAAATGGCTCCAATTTAAGAGGTTTAATGGTTTTTTAACATTAAGAATCAACTTATTAACAACTAATCCTTTTATTATGTGTATCTTTGCACCCAAATTTAAAATAACAAGATGACATTTGAAGAGCTCGGATTGAGGAGTGAGGTGCTGAAGTCGTTAACAGAATTGGGTTTTGAAGCACCGACCCCCATCCAAGAAAAAGCAATTCCGTACCTGATGCAGGAGGATTGCGACTTTGTCGGCCTAGCGCAGACAGGAACAGGAAAAACGGCAGCGTTCGGCTTGCCGTTAATTAATAACATCGATACAAAAGCCAGACTTCCACAAGGTTTGATCATTTGTCCAACTCGCGAACTCTGTTTGCAAATCGCGAAGGACTTAAATGTATTTGCTAAATACCTTGACTGTAACATTACAGCGGTATATGGAGGAACGGATATCAGAAAACAAATCACGGACATTAAGAAAGGAACATCCATTATTGTGGCTACTCCTGGACGTCTTGTTGATTTAATGAATCGTAAAGTCATTCAACTATCTCAAGTGCGTTATGTCGTGCTAGATGAGGCAGATGAAATGTTGAACATGGGATTCAAAGAAGATATTGATGCGGTTTTGGAAACAACACCAGTCGATAAAAATGTATGGTTGTTTTCAGCGACAATGCCAACGGAAGTTGCGCGTATTGCTAAAACATACATGCACGATCCATTAGAGGTTTCTATTGGACACAAAAATCAAAGTAACGAAAACATCGACCACATCTATTATATGGTGAAGGAACGTGATCGTTATGAAGCAGTAAAACGCTTGATCGATTTTAATCCAACTATTTATGGATTGATTTTCTGTCGTACCAAAAATGAAACAGCAACAGTTGCTGAGAAATTAGGTCGCGAGGGATATAACGCAGAACCTTTACACGGAGATTTAACGCAAGCAATGCGTGATCGTGTGATGGATCGTTTCCGTTCAAAAGAATTACAAATCCTAGTAGCGACAGATGTTGCTGCACGTGGACTTGATATTGATAACATTACACATGTCATCAATTACAATTTACCAGATGATATCGAGAACTATACGCACCGAAGTGGTCGTACAGCTCGCGCTGGTAAAAAAGGTGAATCGTTGGTGTTGATCAATGGTCGTGAGATTGGAAAGATTAAAGCCATCGAACGTCAAATGCGCACAACGTTTACCGTTGGTGAAATTCCAAACGCAGAGGAAATTTGTGAAATTCAGTTGATGAAATTGATTAACAAAACCATTGCAACGGAAGTGAAAGAAGACGACATCGCGAAGTTTATGCCGCAAATTTTGGAAGCATTCGAAAGTTTGTCGAAAGAAGACATCATCAAACGTTTCGTTTCTACAGAATTCAATCGTTTCATTAACTATTATGATCGCGCCGGAGATTTAAATGCTGCAGCAAGAGATGATCGTGGTGGAGAACGTGGAAAAGGTGGTAAATCTGATCGTACACGTGAGGAAGGAAAAACACGTTTCTTCGTAAACCTTGGAAAACGCGATGGATTGAATCCAGGAGCGTTGTTAAGAGTTGTTTGTGATGCAACAGGTTTGAATTCTCAAGCAGTTGGACGCATTGACTTATTGACTTCTTACTCATTCTTTGAGGCAGATCAAGAGCATACAGAGAAAATCTTGAAAAATGTAAACGGAACTGACTTTGAAGGTCACCAAGTAAACATTGAAGTAACCGCACAAAAAGAAGGTGGATCAGGTCGCAGCGAAGGCGGACGTGGACGCGGACGTTTTGGAGGTGATTCTCGCTCAGGTGGCGGTGGATTCTCAGGTCGTTCTGGTGGATCAGGTGGCGGCGGTTACGCAGGTCGTTCTGGTGGATCAGGTGGATCAGGTGGCGGAGGTTACGCAGGTCGTTCAGGCGGTTCTGGTGGCGGAGGCTATGCAGGTCGTTCTGGTGGATCAGGCGGTGGCGGTTACGCTGGTCGCTCTGGTGGATCAGGTGGCGGTGGTTACGCTGGTCGCTCTGAAGGAGGAAGCACAGGTGGATCTAGCCGCAGCGGTGGATTCGGTAAAAGTGAGGGCGGAGATCGTCCACGCGGAGAAAGAAAATCGTTCGGTGGAGACCGCAAACGTTCATAATAAGAAACTCAAATAAGTAGATACAAAAAATCATAATAGTATTATGGAAATTAGAAATATCGCCATCATTGCCCACGTTGACCACGGTAAAACGACATTGGTGGATAAAATTATTGAAGCAGGAACAATGATCAACGAACGTGATCGTCCAACAGGTGACTTGATCATGGATAACAATGACTTAGAGCGCGAGCGTGGTATCACAATTGTCTCTAAAAACGTTTCTGTAACGTATCAAGGTACGAAAATCAACATCATTGATACCCCAGGTCACGCCGACTTTGGAGGAGAGGTTGAACGTGTATTGAACATGGCGGATGGAGTGTGTATTTTGGTGGATGCCTTTGAAGGACCGATGCCACAAACACGTTTCGTTTTGCAAAAAGCACTTGCTTTGGGATTAAAACCATTGTTGGTGATTAATAAAGTGGACAAAGAAAACTGTACACCAGAAGAAGTACACGAAAAAGTATTTGACTTGATGTTCGAATTGGACGCAAACGAAGAACAATTAGATTTCCCAACTATTTATGGTTCGGCGAAAAATGGTTGGATGTCTGAGGATTGGAAAACACCAACCAACAGCATTACTCCTTTGTTAGATCGTATTCTTGCTTATTTCCCACCACGTAAAATCGAAGAAGGAAATACGCAAATGTTGGTGACTTCTTTGGACTTCTCTTCATATGTTGGTCGTATCGCGATTGGACGTTTGTCAAGAGGTGTGTTGAAAGAAAATCAACCCATCATCTTGTCGAAATCTGACGGACGTTTGGAAAAACACAGAATCAAAGAAGTGTTTGTTTTTGAAGGAATTGAGCGCATGAAAGTTGCGGAAGTTCAAGCTGGTGACCTTTGTGCTGTAACAGGTATCGAAGGATTCGAGATTGGAGATTCTATTTGTGATGCTGAAAATCCTGAGCCACTTCCAACCATTAAAATGGATGAGCCTACGATGAGTATGTTGTTCTCCATCAATGATTCACCGTTCTTCGGTAAAGAAGGTAAGTTTGTGACTTCACGTCATATTTCTGACCGTCTAACAAAAGAATTAGAGAAAAACTTGGCAATGCGTGTTCAAGACACGGACAAAGCTGATAAGTGGATGGTATTCGGTCGTGGTGTATTGCATTTATCTGTATTAATTGAAACGATGCGTCGTGAAGGTTATGAAATGCAAGTTGGTCAACCACAAGTAATCATTAAAGAAGTGGATGGCGTAAAATGTGAGCCAATTGAAGAATTGACAATCGATTTACCTGAAATACATAGTGGTACAGCTGTTGAAGCAGTGACACGTCGTAAAGGTGAAATGAAAAATATGGTTCCGAAAGGAGAGCGAATGATTGTGACTTTTGAAATCCCTTCTCGTGGAATCATCGGTTTACGTAATTACTTGTTGACACAAACTGCTGGTGAAGCAATCATGAATCACCGCTTCTTGGAATACCAACCGTACAAAGGTGAGATTCCAGGTCGTCAAAATGGATCATTGATTTCTTTGGAACAAGGTACTTCCATTCCTTTCTCTTTAAATAATCTTCAAGAACGTGGTAAATTCTTTATCGCTCCAAATGAGAATATTTACGAAGGTCAAGTAATTGGTGAGAACTCTCGTGCAGGTGACTTGTGTGTGAATGTAACGAAAACGAAGAAACTGACGAACATGCGTGCTTCAGGATCTGATGACAAAGTTCGTTTGGCTCCACCAAAAGTATTTAGCTTGGAAGAGTGTTTAGAATACATTCAATCCGATGAATACGTAGAGGTTACACCTAAGAACTTACGTATCCGTAAAATCTTTTTAAAGGAAGGTGATCGTAAACGTAACGGAAAAGCGTAATAAATCGTAAGTTTATACGTTATCAACTACGATGCGAAAACTGATTTTTATGTTCCTTATATTGTCTTGCGTTGGAAGCTTATCAGCCCAGCGCAAGACTTTTTTTTCTAAGTCAGAATTTGGTTTGAATGTGGGACAGATGTATTACATCGGTGAACTCAATCAATTCAAGCCTTTTTATCAAAGCAATTGGTCAGGTGGACTCATGTACCGCTACAATTTGCAACCAAGAATCACGCTGCGTTTTAACTACCTCTACGGAAAGGTGGAAGCGTACGACAAAGAAAGTTCCAATTCACTTTTTATCAATAGAAACTTAGAGTTTCGCTCCGTTATTCACGAAGTAGCTGGTGGACTTGAATTTCATTATGTCCCATTTACTTTTGGAAAAGGAAATAAAAATGCTGGAACCGTTTACCTAATAGCTCAACTTGGAGGATTTTACATGAATCCAATGGCAATGTACAAGGATTCCTTAGTGGCGTTACAGCCGATGTCCACCGAAGGACAAGGGACTTCCATCGCTACACGAAAATCTTATAGTCTCTATCAACTTTGTGTTCCGCTTGGAATGGGCGTGAAATTTGCCATCGGAAATAAATTAACCGTCAATTTCGATTTGGCCATCCGTAAAACATTCACTGATTATTTGGATGATGTTGGCTCAGCTACCTATGCCAATTCTAAGGTTATTGATAAAGAAGTGTCACAAATGGCCGCTGATTTGTCGAATCGCAGCTTAGATGGATCTAAATACGGTGTACGAGGAAATCCTTCGACAAAAGATTGGTACGTTTATTCTGGAATGACCATCGCCCTGCGACTTGGTCGAGAGAAAATCTGTTTTTACTAATCAACGAGGATCTTTCCAAATCAACGTTTTCGTCGCATTTAAAATTCCTGGCACACAATTCCCATCACCCATTCCGGAGAATCCTCCATCTGGTGCACAGACTAAATTACAGTCAGCATCGTACAGTTCACTAAATTGATCACAACACGCCGCCGTAAAGTAATAGTAACTTTCGCCGTTATATTCCCATAGCCATACTTCTTTAGGCGGATTTTCAACGGGAGCATTTTGAATGTCCTGGATTTTGTTTTCAATGCAATTTGGTACAGCTATGGCCAAATCTGGCTTTTCACAGGCAGTCAATAAGTAGCAAAGAAAAAGGGGTAATAGTATGATTCTTTTCATCGTGTTTTATGTTAGTTGTGGCATTCGCATTCTTCACATGCGGCCTCTGTTTCAAATCCAATCGGACTACAACCACTGTAGCCTTTAAACTCGCAATTATCTGTTTCTGGATTATACACCCAGCTTTCCCAATATGCCTGACACGTGGTTCCATCAGGAGCT
This sequence comes from Crocinitomicaceae bacterium, assembly GCA_017983465.1. Lineage (GTDB taxonomy): Bacteria > Bacteroidota > Bacteroidia > Flavobacteriales_D > Crocinitomicaceae > UBA952. The sequence goes on along the minus strand of JAGOBK010000003.1, from coordinate 148,462 downwards.
TGCTCTAAACATGCAGCTTCTTGATTCTTCAAACATTCACGTTTGCAAGAACTGAAAGTAATCAGTAAAATAGCTATGATTAAATAACGTTTCATCTCTTTGGTTTAAATAAAGTCCGTTTGATTCAAATTGACGGTATACGTGAAAACATCTTTCCAACCTTTCCAGTGTGCATAATCACCAATGGTTTCGTTGTGCCAAATGTAGGAGAATTGTCCACCGTTTTGACAAACTTCTTGGTACAAGGACTTGATTTTCAACTTAGCTTCCGTTGGACTAAGTTTCAAATATTCACGCAGGGTTCCATCCATGTACGTAAACGGATGAACACGTAAAGATGTGGTGTCGTTACTATGTAAATCAAACCAATTAAACACTCGAGCAGTTCCAGCTCTGAATCCCGCAATATCTGCGTATCCCATGGTATAATCGTCCGTAATGTTTTGACGAATCAATGCTTGATACGTGTAGGGAAGATTCAACATCAAGAAGTGTTGCCTGTTTTTCGTGACGGGTTGGTTCGTGATTTGGTATAAACGCTCCATTTCTACGCCCAATTGATATTCGGAATCATTTGAACCAAAACTTGCATGAATGCCAATTTCGTTGAATTCTGACATTTTAGAGATTAAAGCACGTTGATCTTCTTGTGTATGTGGAATGTTCTTATCGAAGGTTCCATAATCGCCAAGCAACCAAAAGACTAATACGTTTGCACCGGAAAGTGCCAAGGTTTGAATGAAATCAAAAGTGTCGTATGGATCTTTTACTTCACCTGCAAGGACTCTTTTTCGATCTGAAATACGGTCTTTTCGGTTGAAAAGTAAGTCCTTCGCTGTTGCAAGCTGCGTTCGAAGCATGTTTTTATGCAAATACGCAAAGGCATTGTCGATGTCAAACGTAGCAATCGATTCAACAAGAGATAATTTAGGATGCCATTTCAACTGGCAACGATCCTTCAGAAAGTACAAGAAATCAACACTCCAACGGTCACACATGGCCTTTTCATGCCAATTGTATTGATACAGTAAACTATTTTTTCCAGTAAATCGTCCAAGGTTGTCTTTATCGTCGGAAAGGTATTCTTCCATGCGCGCGAGCGTAAAAAAGATACTGGCTAAGGGATCCGTAATCCCATTCAGACAGAAACATTCCTCTTTATAGAATAATTCCTTCGTGATTTCATACGGTTCAATCGTTTCCTCGAATAACAAAGTACTAGGAATCAACTGTGCAACATTGTCAAAGTGACGTCCTGAATAATTGAGTTTCCATCCTTCAAGCTGTTCGAATTGCTTGAAGTCATTCGTTAGCTGAAAGTCTAGACCTCTATGTTCGAACACAAAATTTAGGGTATACTGTAGGCGAGTCGATATTTGATCAACGTAAATAGTTAGCATAATAACTCCTCCATAATTTTTTGACAAATGAATGACGCTGCTGCTCCGTCTCCGAATAAATCCGGGTATGTAAAATCTGTTTTTTCAAGCATTTCTTTGCTACTGCGAACAATTAATTCTTTGTTGGATCCTGCCAAACGTGCATTTCCGTTCTCAACGATTTCAATCCACTCGGTTTGTTCTCTCAAGATGACGCAAGGTTTTTTGAAGAAAAACGCTTCTTTTTGAAGTCCACCACTGTCGGTAACAATGATTCGAGCATTTTTTTCTAAGGCGATGATGTCTAGAAATCCTGCCGGTGGAATGATTTTGAATCCATTTGAATCCAACATCTGAGCCAGTAGTTCATCGCCTAACAATTCTTCCATTTTCTTTTTTGTCCGCGGATGTAGGGGCAAAATAATATCTAAATTGGATTCTTTCTGAATCTGAAGTAAGGCACTGAAAATGGACTGAAGGTTTTCCGCATCGTCCGTATTCGTATCCCGGTGGATGGTACAAAGAACAAATTGATTTTTCGTCAAGTTGTTTTCCACCAAAATGGTGGATTTTTCCTCGGAAAGTTCGGAGAAAAATAAGCTATTATCGTACATGACATCGCCACAATGATAAATATTCGGATGGTCGATGTTGGCTTTTTTGTGGGGATTCAAATCAAATCCCTCGTTCCTTAAATTGTCCATTCCTGCTTTCGTTGGTGCAAAAAGCAAAGAACTCATGTGGTCACAAGTAATTCGATTCAATTCTTCTGGCATGGACTTGTTAAAACTTCGGAGTCCGGCTTCAACGTGAATCACGGGGATGTGAATTTTTGCCGCTGCTAATGCTGCTGCTAGCGTGGAATTTGTATCCCCGTAAACTAAAACAGCATCTGGTTTTTCTCTTTGAAACAAGGATTCAAGTCCTTCCATCATTTTTGCGGTCATGGCACCATGTGCACCACTTCCAACATTTAAATTATATGCAGGTTTCGGTATTCCTAGTTCGTTGAAAAAAACTTCGGACATGTTTTCGTCGTAATGTTGTCCTGTATGGACAATAAACTCCTCCAATTGATCAGAGTAATGACTTGATATAGCGCGGCTTATCGCTGCAGCTTTAATGATTTGGGGACGAGCCCCAATAACGGTAATGATTTTTTTTATTGACATATTCAAAGAAGGCCTTCATCGGCGAAGCTAAAATAACCATTATCTGTGAAAATCAGGTGGTCAATTAATTGCATGTCGATGAGTTTAGCGAAATCTCGCATTTTATTGGTCAGTTTTCGGTCGGCTTCACTAGGACCAACATGTCCGCTCGGATGATTGTGGCTTAAGATAAATCCAGTTGCTTGACACGTTAATGCATAATGAAAAAGCAGTTTCCCGTCGACAACCGTGCTGGTCATTCCGCCAATGGAAAGCTGTTTCGTTTCAATGATTTCGTTGGCAAAATTGAGGTAAACGACGTAGAATTCTTCGTGTGGAAGTCCAGAAAAATGAGGTTTCAAATGATCATAAATCATTTTTGAGTTCCTTACCTTCGTTTTGGCTGGAATAACGGTGGCCGCCTTTCTATTCCCGATTTCTAAAGCGGAAATGATATTGATGGCCTTGGCGGGACCTAATCCTTTGATTTTCATCAATTCGATGGCAGACATTTTACTGATTTTATGCCAGTCGTTTTGTCCATGTTCCAACACATCTTGTGCTAAATCCAATGCGCTTTTATGTCGATAACCTGTACCGATGAGAATCGCTAATAACTCCGCATCGGACAGGCTTGCCTTGCCTTTTAATAACAGTTTTTCTCTCGGACGGTCGTCTTCCGCCCACATTTTTATGGATGGCTTCGCAATGTGGTAAGGTGAATTCTTCAATGGATTAAAGTTTAGCTTATACCATAACTTTAATTCATTGAAATTATTGTTGGAATGAACTGAATTTCGGAGTTGTTTGTACATTTGTTTATGTCAAAGAAAGAAAAGAGCCGTGTAAATGTTGTTTATTCAACGAATCCAGATTTTCAATTTCAACATGATGAGGACGAGGAACAAGATACACTTGCCAATAACCAACAACGTTTATATGTTTCCATTGACCGCAAACAACGCGCTGGGAAAGAAGTAACCTTAATTGAAGGGTTTACTGGAACAGAGGACGATTTGAAAGATCTCGGTAAATTATTGAAAAGTAAATGTGGGGTAGGAGGTACCGTAAAGGACAACGAGATTTTGATTCAAGGTAATTTCAAGGATAAGATTTACGATTTACTCGTAAAAGAAGGCTACACGCAAACGAAGAAAAAAGGGTAGGTTAATTTGACTTTCTCGCTGGTTCAATGTGAATCAATACATCAGCAATGGTTGGAATAGATTCCATTAAATGATCCTTTAATCGATGTGAGATTTCATGTCCGTCAAACACACTGATGTCTCCTGCTACTTCTACGTGTAAATCCACAATATACACCATTCCCGTTTTACGCACCCAACATTTCTCTGTGTCGATCACTCCTGAAACTTCAAGTGAATGCAAACGAATTTCGTCAATCAGGTCATGGTGAATGTGCTCGTCCATGATTTCGCCCAACGCTGGACGAAAGATTAAAAAGGCATTGTATACGATGAATACAGAAGCGATTAATGCAGCCCAATCATCGGCTTTTTCGAATCCTTTTCCGAAGATAAACGTCAATGAAATCCCAATAAACGCAATTCCAGAAGATATCGCATCGCTTCGGTGATGCCAGGCATCTGCTTTCAAAGAAGATGAATTCGTTTCTTTCGCTTTACGATTCACATATTGATAAGAAAGCTCTTTGATTAAGATGATTCCACCCAAAACATACAAGGTGAAAAAGGCAGGTTTTTCTTGAGGTTCACCTAAGTTTCGAATGCTTTCAACAGCAATGATTGTTGCAGAAATTAACAGGAATCCAACAACCGCAAAGGTCACAAGGGCTTCCGCTTTTCCATGTCCGTATGGATGGTCTTCATCAGCAGGTTTTGTCGAGTAGTTTAACCCAAATAAAACAAGGAAACTGGAGAAGATATCCGCCGTGGATTCAATGGCATCGGCAATCAATGCATCGGAATGTCCAAAAACTCCAGCAGTACCTTTTACTCCGGCCATGACTGAGTTTGTCATAATGCTCAGAATGGCTGTTTTTTTTGCTGTTTTTTTGATTTCGTTCACGGATGCAAGGTACAAAAAAAAAACGCCCAATTTCTTGGGCGTTTTTTATGAAAATGTGATGTTTATCTTATTGTTTGACCACCTTCAAGCTTGAATTTCCTTGGTTAGATTGAACGTTCAATTGGTAAATTCCAACTGCAGCATTGGAAATAGTAATGCTTTCTGAATCCGTTGCTGATCCGCTTGAAACGATTCTTCCGGACAAATCAACGAGTTGATAGTCAAAGTCACCCTCGCAAGAAATCGTTAGGGATTCGCTTGCTGGATTTGGATAAACATGGATGTTTTGAGCGCTTCCTTCCGAAAGTCCTTCTATCCAATTGTTGAAATTATACGTGGTATTTGTGATAATCGGATCATTCCAATCAAAATAGATGTAAGCCGTATTTTCAATTTCTGTCCCGTAATGGTTTGCTGCATTTTCCATGATGCGATATACTAAATGCCCGTGACTTGCTGGTTCATTCGTTGTACTATCTGCCAACCAAATATTGGGGAATTCAAAACGCATAATGCCATTTCCAAGATTGACAACTTGCATGTTATGCGAAGCTTGAATCATGGTAAAACTGGACCAATCCAAATCCGCATCCAAGGTGTCAATGATGTAAATGTTCTGAGCTGGAGCCGTACCCGTATTTTGGAATCGAATGGTATACGTTAAGGCTTCTTGCGTCATGGCATCTATGAATTGGGTTTCATCTCCAAAGAACTGAATGGCTGCATCTGGACGTGCAACAACTTTGTCATTTGGATCATAGCTATTTCCAACCAATTGAAGTAAGCTTCCAGCGTTGTTTACAGTAGAACAATCTGTTCCGCTTGTCGGTGTAATCGTAGAAGTAAAATAATGTGCCGTTCCAGAAAGGAGTCCACCAGGCACATTGAAGGTAATGACATCGTAATTGCTGAAGAAGCTTGATGCCGAATTCAAATTCCAGGAAATGGTATTTCCACTAACTGTTCCTCCATTCGCAATAGAGGCTGCATTGACAGTTACTCCGGCAGGGAAACTCATTGTCATTGTATAATTTCCTGCTGCTCCTGGACCATAATTTCCCCAATTAATCTTCACGTAAGCAGTAGTGTTTTGGTAATAACCAATCCATGGTGTAACTGTTGTCCACAAGTCAACACAGGTTGTCGTTGTTCCACCGCAGTTTATCGCGATGTAACCAATGTTTGATGTTCCTGCGGGACTTCCAACCAACGTTATCACACCAACGGTTGGATTGTATCCGTTGTAAGTTAACCAAGACTGGCTGATTGTGGCAAACACATAAGTGCTCGTGCTATATTGTCCACAATAGGTAAAATATCCTGTTGAGTCGGTGTAAACAGTAACGGAACTGTTAGTAGAGGAGTTATTATATAGAATAACAGGTGCTCCAGCCAATGGCGCTTCATTTGGATTCATGACACCGTTTCCGTTGGAATCACAGAAAACAAATCCGGAATAACACATGGTGGGTGTGACTGTTCCTCCACATAGAAGTGGGAAGTTGATGGTATTAATGGGCAAACCGCTGTTGCAAGGTGTTCCAGTAATGTAATTTAAATTACTTCCATTGTTGTTTAAAATAGCATAACCATGTTGAGTCAACCAATTCGCATTCATGCTGAGTAAAACGGTGTCATTGATGATTCCAGGATAGCTAATGTTGTAAATACCATTTGCGTTCGAATAAACAACTGTTCCGTTGACGGAAATCGGTGCATTTGCAATAGGTGTTTCACCGCTATCCATCATTCCATTGTCATTCGAATCACAATAAACTTGACCAGTTGCACAAAGCAGGGTTGTTTGTGCGGCGCAATTTAAAGTAATTAGTGTCGTTGTGGTTCCGCTGCCAACAGTTACAGTCGGACTTGGAATAATATTTCCAATGACATAGTTGTTCGCAGCTAACCAAGAGGGATCAATGGATAACGAATAATTACCTGCCCAAACATTATTCATCATGAACATGTTATTTTGTAATGTATCGGTATAAGTGGTCGTGCCGTTTGAAAGAGTAACAGGAACAGGGGCATTGATTTGAGAATCAATTGTTCCGTCGTTATTACAATCTACTTGAATCATGCAATAAAAGTAAGCTGTACAAGATCCAACCGTTAACATCACAGAATCCAATGCATACGTTTGATTGGATTGATTGTAAACAGTCGTATGTATGCTATATGTCCCAGGTGTTGCATACGTATGCGTAATTGCAGGCGCCATCGCGATGTTTGTCCCGCTTGTGGAAGTTCCACCGTTTGATGTTGTGGTAACTCCATCACCCCAATTTACTTGGGATACAAATTGAAATCCACTGAAGTTATTTCCGGTAATCACATAAGGAATCGTTGCTGTTCCTGCAGAACTAGTACTTGGTGTTAAAGCCGAATACGTGACATTTGCAGTCAATCCACAAATCGTTGTTGGCATCGATGTTGGAGTTGTTAAACCAGTAATGGCAAATCCACTTACTTGCGCTTGGATGGACAATACATTGGCCAAAAACAAGGCGATAATCCCGAAACTTTTGATGTATAATTTTTTCATATCGAATGATTTATAGTCCTTTGACGTGTTGATTCTAATTAGGTTGCTCGGAAACGTTGATTATTGTTTATTTTTGTTCCATACATTTTCCATGAATTCAACGATAGACAGACTTAGACTTGCGCAATTTGGGAACCTTGAGGTTCTTGCCAAGCAAGTCGTTGAAGGATTTATCACGGGACTGCACAAAAGTCCCTTTCATGGCTTTTCCGTTGAATTTGCTGAACATCGTTTGTACAATCCTGGTGAGTCGACGCGAAACATCGACTGGAGACTTTTTGGACGCACGGAAAAAATGTTCACCAAAAAGTTTGAGGAGGAGACAAATCTTCGTTGTCAAATTGTCATCGACGGTTCAAGTTCGATGTTCTTTCCGAAAGGCGGACTAACGAAATTTGAGTTTTCTGTTTACGCTGCGGCAAGTTTGATTGAATTGTTGAAACGTCAACGCGATGCGGTTGGATTGTCGGTCTTTTCAGATAAATTGGACATCCATACAGCAGCGAAATCATCCCTGACGCACCATCGTTTTCTGTATAGTGAGTTAGAGAAACGCATGAAGGACTACGAAGAAAAGAGTCGTTCAGGAACAGATGCTATTCAAGCATTGCATGATATTTCAGAGTTGACACATCAACGAAGTATGGTGGTGGTTTTTACAGATTTATTGGATGACCCTAATCGCATCGATGAATTGTTTCGCGCCATTCAACATTTAAAACACAACAAACATGAAGTAATTCTTTTTCATGTGCTTGATTCTAAATTGGAACGAAATTTTGAATTGGAAAATCGTCCATATCAATTAATAGACATGGAATCAGGGGAGAAAATGAACTTACAGCCAGCAGAAGTGCGCGCGCATTATGTGAAAGGAATAGAAGCTTATTTCAATGAAGTAAAAATGCGTTGTGTCAATCACCGAGTGGATTTCATGACTGCGGATATCCATGAAGGATACAATCAAGTTCTTTTGCAATACTTGTTGAAGCGTCAGAAGTTATTTTAAGGCCACGTCCACACGTTTGTTCATGACTTTGAAAAACAGGGGTGGGATGAACGTTAATAACATCATTCCAGGATATCCAGTAGGCATAACCGGGGAATCATCGGAAGTTTCTAAGAGTTGATACGGTCTGTCCGCTTTGAAGTGATGATCAGAATGACGACTTAACTCAAATAAAACTACGCGTCCAATCAAATGGTTGGAATTCCAAGAATGTTTTCTTTTTACCGTTTCGAAGGTGCCATTTTCGCGTTGATGGCGGTATAGCCCATAATGTTCAATGTAATTCACGGTTTCCAATAATAAGATCCCAATTGTTGCTGCATAAAGGAAGTATACAAGCACCATTCCACCAAATACACCAAATATTGCTGAAAGGAAAAGGAAGTGAAGCAAAGTGTACTGAATCATCTTGTGCTGAAAACTGAATCGTGATTTTCCCATGATGCTCATGCGTGTATTTTCAATTTCCCATGCTTGAAGGTAACTTCCGATTTGGGATCGAAACCAAAACAGGTACACCCATTCGTTTCTTCGCGCGGTTGCTGGATCTTTCTTCGTTCCAACATTGGTGTGATGTCCACGGTTGTGATATGGAACAAAGTGATTTTCTAAAGAGGTCAATAAAAGCAATTCTCCAATGAATTGTTCTAGTCGATTCGAACGATGTCCAAGTTCATGACCAATATTGATCCCGATTACTCCACACATGATGCCCATGGAAAGAATTTGTCCAACCAAGTCTGTCGTGTTTTTCGTTTCTGTGATGTGTGTCAAGAAAAACCAAAGAAATCCAAGTTGAATCGGCAGCATCAAACACAATAGCAAGGTATAGAAGGAGTCCTTACTAGCCAATTCTTTTTCTTGCTCCGATAAATTCTCCGCGGATGAAGGAATGATCAACTCAAAAAATGGAATGGCGCCGAAATAAATGATAGCAGGGAGAAATGTAAGTATTCCTGTTTCATGAAAACTGATCCAAACACAGATTGGTAAGGAAAGTACACTGAGGTATTTTAGTTTTTTCATACCGACGTTTATCAGGTTTTCTATTTGATGATTTTGATGATTTCCATTCCCTCTAGATTGGTTACTTGTAGAAAATAGACGCCGTTCATCAACTGACTTGTTTCAAGGGTGAATTCTTTGCCGGAAACAGAAGTATTTTCGATTACTTGTCCATTCGCATGGAAAAGTTCGATTTTTTGTAATCCAGTTTCACTAGAAACGGTGATTTGATTACTAAATGGATTCGGGTAAACATTTACATTTTGTGTATTTGTTACTGTTTCTTCAATGTTCACTGATGGATTAAATCTGGTTGGGTAAGATTCGTAACAATCACTTTGAATGCGCATCATGTCGAAATACAGTGCGCCTGTATTACTAATGGTTCCTTGACTCACAACGAGTCCAGTTTGAAGCGAAACGCCGTAAATGGTCAGTCCAGTTCCTGATCCACTGATGAAATAGTAAATTAGATTGACTGGGTCTATCGTTGAGCTACCATTTACTGAAAATGAACTAACACCTATTGATTGTGTGCCAATTTTCGTTACTTCACCCGTCATCGCATTCACTTTTCCAAGGTGCACCGCCGCTGAATCAAAAACTTGTGTTGTGATTCCTGTCACAGGATTGTATACTGGAGTATAATAGTTTGAACGCACCAATCCGTACATCGTTGTGTCCGAACAGCTATATGTGAAATTGTCAAAGTTCTGTCCGCCGTTTGGAAAGGTTAAGGTTGGATTGGAGAAAATTCCACCCGTATACATATCCAACCCAACTAACTGCGATCCATTCGAATAGTAAAATACCATTTGATGCGGATCTATTGCACTTCCAGAATAAGCGAAACTTTGTCCAATGGAACTTGGTGAAATTTCGGTAATCGTACCAGTTATTTCATTTATTGTGGCTAAGTACATTGCTCCAGACACTTGTCCAGTTTGTGGATTGGTGATGTTTCTTCTCGATAACCCATACATCAAGGAATCGGAAGTGTTGAAACGAAATAAATCAAAGTACCCTGTTCCATTTGGATTGTTAATCGTTGCCGTGTTCGTGACTTGTCCAGTCGATAAATCCACGGATTTCAGTCCGTTGTCGCCAAAAAAACAAAAACGATTGTTATATGGATTCAAGGCTGCTCCCGTGAGGTTAATAGAAGATGAAACGGATGTTTGTCCAATATTTGTCGCTATTCCCGTCACTGGATCCATCGTCGCAATATAAACCGCTGCTGGATTCGTTGTGCGAGCTAGTCCATACATCGTGTTACCCAATTGGGAAAAAGAAAAAGTGCAACTAAATGTAAATAAGGAGAATATAAGTGACTTCATATATTGAAATTTTACTTTAAAAATAAAGAATTTAAATCGAAATCGTTTGATTTCATCAATCAAAGTAAAACAGCAAATGAATTGATTTGTTCAAAATGTCCTTTGATGTAAACTAAAAAGTCCCGACGAGCGGGACTTTATAACAAACAACAAACAAATTCCTTCACTTGCCATGCAAGTTAGCGAAGGAATACCTTTTCTCCTTTCGGTAGTTGTTCGTCCGGAGAAGAACCTTGATTCATTCTCATCAGTGATTTAAGTCTAATTCCTTCTTGATTGGAAATTTGACGAAGTGTGGTGGAGCGATCCACTATAACAAACTCTTTTTGAGTTGATTTTCTTTTTTTCTGTGCTAGGTACACTTTTGTTCCGGGCTCAAGGACATCAGCTTGAGGACCGAAATCGTTAAACTTATATAATTGACGAAGGGTAAGTTGATTGGATTTACTGATTAAGTACAAGGTTTGACCTTCTTTAACTTGAACAGAAGCAACTGCTTTTCTAGGGATAATCGGATTGTTATTTCCCGTTGCAGCATCCAAACTGGAAGAAGCAAGCGCGGCAACAAGTAAACCAATCATCCTTTTCGTAATCATGATTGTCCTTAACGGAGCTACACCGAAAATGGTTACATTGTCTGGTCAATAAGCTGTGAATTTTGATAAATCCGGAAAAAACGACATCTTTTTGATACGAATCCGGAAAAAATGGCTGAATATTTCGACTTGGATTGGCTTTTGACGAAGTTGCGGCGTATTCAAATAAAGAACAAATGGACTTACAGAAATTCACCATCAAAACCCAAGAGGCGATTCAGCAAGCACAGCAAATTGCAGAATCAAAAGGACATCAGTCAATCGAAACCGGACATTTACTTCAAGGAATATTTGCGGTCGATCAAGAGGTCATTCCATTTATTTTTAAAAAGCTTTCTGTTAATCAGGCCATGTTTCTTGCAGCATTGGAGCGCATCGTTGATACGTATCCAAAAGTAAGTGGGGGACAGGTATACCTTGGACAAGGGGCGAATCGCATCCTGAAATATGCCTTAAGTGAATTAAAAAATTTCGGTGATGAATTTGTTTCCATCGAATTGCTGTTCTATTCCTTGTTGGATTCAACGGATACGATTGGCAGATTGCTAAAAGACAATAAAATAACTAAATCAGTATTAAAAGACGCTATTATGGATGTGAGAAAAGGAGAGAAAGTAAACTCTCAACATCAAGAAAATACCTATCAATCATTGGAGAAATTCGCGAAGAATTTAAATGAACTTGCAGAAACTGGTAAGTTAGATCCGGTGATTGGACGCGACGATGAAATTCGACGCGTGCTTCAAATTTTAACAAGAAGAACTAAAAATAATCCCATTTTAATTGGAGAGCCGGGAGTAGGAAAGACCGCCATTGCTGAAGGACTCGCACATCGCATTGTAACAGGAGATGTACCGGAAAATCTAAAGTCCAAAATTGTCTATTCGCTAGACATGGGAGCCTTAATTGCTGGAGCAAAGTATAAAGGTGAGTTTGAAGAGCGCTTAAAGGCAGTAGTGAAAGAAGTCATTGCAGCAGAAGGTGAAATCATCTTGTTTATCGATGAGATTCACACACTAGTTGGCGCTGGAGGAGGAGAAGGAGCAATGGATGCAGCAAATATCTTGAAGCCGGCACTTGCGAGAGGAGAATTAAGAGCGGTTGGTGCAACAACCTTGAATGAATACCAAAAATACTTCGAAAAAGACAAGGCGCTCGTTCGACGTTTTCAAACGGTTTTAGTAGATGAGCCAACAACGGAAGATGCGATTTCAATCCTGCGTGGTATAAAAGAAAAATACGAGAATCACCACAAAGTGATCATCAAGGATGCAGCGATTATTGCTGCGGTTGAGTTGTCACAACTGTATATTACGGATCGACATCTTCCCGATAAAGCAATTGATTTAATCGATGAAGCAGCTTCGAAACTTCGAATGGAAATTAATTCCAAACCGGAAGAATTGGATGAGATTGAACGTAAAATCATGCAATTGGAAATTGAACGTGCTGCTCTAAAACGTGAAAATGACACCAAGAAATTGGAAAATGTGGAACGTGAGTTGGCGAATTTCAATGAACAGCGAAATTCTTTGCAATCAAAATGGCAAACAGAACGCGATGTGATTGATGCTGTCCAACGGGTAAAAGAAGAAATTGAAAGCTTGAAATATGAAGCGGATTTAGCTGAACGAAATGGTGACTATGGAAAGGTAGCTGAAATTCGTTATGGAAAAATCAAGCAGGCAGAAGAAAAATTAGAACAATCAAAGGAACAATTGATACTTCTTCAGGCAAATTCGAAAATGATTAAGGAAGAAGTCGACGTGGAAGAAATCGCAGATGTGGTTTCCAAATGGACAGGAATCCCGGTAAATAAAATGTTGGAAAGCGAAGTTTCTAAACTGTTGAAGTTAGAGGATGAGTTGCATAAACGCGTGGTTGGACAAGAAGAGGCAATTACAGCCTTGTCAGATGCCGTTCGCAGAAGTCGGGCTGGATTGCAGGATGCGAAACGACCAATTGGTTCATTTATCTTTCTAGGAACAACGGGTGTCGGAAAAACCGAGCTTGCCAAAGCACTTGCTGAATATTTGTTTAACGATGAAAATGCAATGACGCGCATTGATATGAGTGAATACCAAGAAAAACATACAGTTAGTCGCTTGGTTGGTGCGCCTCCGGGATACGTGGGTTACGACGAAGGTGGGCAATTAACAGAAGCAGTTAGACGTAAACCGTATTCGATTATTCTCTTGGATGAAATCGAGAAAGCACATCCGGATGTGTTTAATGTCCTGCTACAAGTATTAGACGATGGACGTTTAACCGATAATAAGGGACGTTTGGTGAACTTTAAGAATACGATTGTTATCATGACGTCCAATCTTGGTTCTTCGATTATTCATGATCGCTTTGAAAAGGTAAAAGAAAGTGAGTTTGAAGTTACTGCTGAGAAAGCGAAGGTTGAGGTGATGGAGTTATTGCGTCAAACCATCCGTCCAGAGTTTCTGAACCGTGTGGATGAAATCATCATGTTTACTCCATTAACGATGGGGAATGTTCGCCAGATTGTTCAAATACAATTGGATGTTTTAAAAGACAAAATGAAAACGATGGATTTGACACTATACGTTACGAAAGAAGCCTTTGATCACATTGCAGAAATTGGTTATGACCCGTTCTTTGGTGCGCGTCCAATCAAACGAGTGATTCAAAAACAAGTGTTAAATGAGTTGTCAAAGGCTCTATTAAGCGGTACCATTGACCGTGCAAAAAACATCGTGATGGATGTCTTTGATGGCAAAATTGTCTTTCGCAAGCCTATTACGGAGGTAGAGGAAGTCTAAGAAGTTTGGACATAAAAAAAGGAGCGAATTCGCTCCTTTTTTTTATTTCTTAAAATTAGATTCGGTATTTTTTGAAAAACGCATCCCAATTCCAAATGAAATTGGACATCACTTCATCCATTCTTTTCAAGAATAATGGATTTGGTGCTTGCATGCGACGGAAATATTCGTCTTGGCATTCGTTAAGGTTGTATTTATGAAACAACGCTTTAGACATTCCGTAAATCCAGTTTTTTGAAGGATGGTTTACGCGCATGATGAAGGATTGGTATTCGCGAACCAAATTTCTGAAAGAATTCATGTCCATTTCATACATTTTAGAAACTTTGTCGAAAATGATGTTTTCAACGCGCTCCGCTTGATCTGCTTCGAAAGTACTTTCTAAGAAAGATAAATTCCCGACAAGAACAATCATTCCAAATTCACCATTATTGCTTGCGTCGATAGCCGGTGATTTGACAAAAGCTGAATCTTCGTTGATCATCGATGACACTTCAGAAAAGCCATTATCCACACTATCAAAAATAGCATTGATGAAAACATTGGCAACTTGATTGTCGGTGAGTTTTCTTTTGGTAAGTGTACTGAACATAGAAATTCGTTTGTTGGTTCCTTATTTACAAATTTAACATTACCTTAAAGTCACATGAAACTACCTGCTGATACGTTATCAACCAAGTTTTCAACAAGTATTCCCATAGTTGATTGTTCAAAACTCCATTTTAGCAATCCAACTTCAACCCGTAATTTCGTGTCATCAAATTTAGCTTATGAAAGGAATCATTAAAACGAACAAAGGTGAAATGCATGTGACATTTTACGAAAACGATGCGCCAAAAACAGTAGAGAACTTTGTAAAGTTAGCTGAATCAGGTTATTACAATGGATTAAAGTGGCACCGTGTGCTTCCGGATTTCGTTATTCAAGGTGGTTGTCCAAACACACGTGAAGGTGAAAGAGGGATGCCGGGAACAGGTGGACCAGGTTATCAAATTGATTGTGAACTCACTGGAGACAATCAATATCACGATCGTGGTGTACTTTCTATGGCTCACGCTGGAAAAAACACAGGTGGATCTCAGTTCTTTGTATGTCATTCAAGAAGAAATACTTCTCACTTGGATCGTGCACATACGTGTTTCGGAAAAGTAACAGAAGGATTAGATGTCATTGATGATATTCGCGAAGGTGACAGCATCGACTCCATTGAAATTATTAGAGATTAATCAATCGCTCATAAAATCATAAAAAAAGGGACTCATGAAAATGTGTCCCTTTTTTTATGTCTTAAGTTTGGATTTATGCCAATCCGATAATCAATTGAGCAAGTTCTTCACCAATGCGGTCTTGCGCTTCAAGCGTCGCTGCTCCAATATGCGGTGTACAAGCTATTTTTGGATGACTTAATAATTCTTTAGATGGATTCGGTTCGTTTTCAAAAACATCCAAAGCGACTCCGGCAATAGTTCCATTGTTTAGTGCTTCGATTAAGTCTGTTTCATTGACAACCCCACCACGAGCGGCATTAGCGATGAAGACTCCTTTTTTCATGCGAGCAAACTCTGAAGCTCCAAGAACAGCACTTCCGTCGCTTTGTTTTGGAACGTGAATCGAGATATAATCCATTTCTCTTAATAGTCCGTGCAAATCTGTTTGAGTTGTTATTGGAACGTAAACATCTTGATTACCAACAGTGACTTTAATTTCCACTGATTGGCTTTTATTATCGATGGCAATTACCTTCATTCCAACGCCCAATGCATAGGATGCCAAACTTTGGCCAATTCTTCCGAAGCCAATGATTCCCAATGTTTTCCCACGAAGTTCCACGCCTTTCGCATAGTTCTTTTTCAACGTAGAGAAATCTCCCGACTCCATGTTTTTAAAGGAATCATGAAGAAAACGAGAAAGAGAAAATAATTGTCCCATCACTAGTTCTGCAACGGATTGAGAAGAGGAAGCCGGTGTGTTGATGACGTGAATTCCTTTGCTTCGTGCATAATCAACATCAATGTTATCCATTCCAACACCTCCACGACCAATGATTTTAACATTTGGACAAGCATCGATGACTTCTTTGCGAACCGTTGTTGCACTGCGCACTAAAATGGCTTCAATTCCTTGCTCATTTACTGCCGCGGCTAATTGGTCTTGTGCTACTTTTTCTGTAATCACCATGTGTCCAGCTGCTTCAATGAGCTGTTTTCCTAAATCTGAAATTCCGTCGTTAGCAAGTATTTTCATGTGATGAGTTTTATCTAGATTAATGTTGATTAAATGCGCGCATGACGTCTACCAAAACTTGAATGCTTTCGATAGGTAATGCATTGTAAATGGAAGCACGATATCCACCTACTGAGCGGTGACCAGGTAGTCCAACGATACCAGCTGCTTTCCACATGGCGTCAAACTCTTCTGTTCGACTTTCGTCGTTTAATAAGAATGTCACGTTCATATTTGATCGGTCTTCTACTTCAACCGCGCCTCTAAAGGCTGGATTCTCATCAATTTCTCTGTAAAGTAAAGCCGCTTTTGCGTTGTTTCGTTGTTCCATTGCCTTCACTCCGCCATTTGCTAACAAATTA
This sequence comes from Crocinitomicaceae bacterium, assembly GCA_017983465.1. Lineage (GTDB taxonomy): Bacteria > Bacteroidota > Bacteroidia > Flavobacteriales_D > Crocinitomicaceae > UBA952. The sequence goes on along the minus strand of JAGOBK010000003.1, from coordinate 132,014 downwards.
CGTAAGTTCAACATAGCTACATAAACGGAAAATACAGGTGGAGTATTCAACATAGACTCTTTTTCCACTTGTTGTTTTAAGTCCAAGTAAGTCGGCATAAATGACGAAGTAGATTTTCCTAAGATTTCATCTTTCACAATGTACAACGTTGCACCAGCTGGACCAAGATTTTTTTGAGCGCCAGCATAGATGATGTCATAATCAGCTACATTGATTTCTTTGGAGAAAATATCAGAAGACATGTCGCACACCAATGGTAAATCCGTTTTAGGGATTTCTTTGAATTGTGTACCGTAAATGGTGTTATTAGAGGTAAAGTGAATGTAATCAACATCCGTCGGAACGGTGTAGCCTTTGGGGATATAGGTAAAGTTTTTATCTTCAGAAGATGCAAATACGTTTACGTCAACACCAACTTTTTTCGCTTCTTTAATTGCTCCAGATGCCCAAGTGCCTGTATTGATGTATCCTGCTTTCTTGGTGTCGCGCATCATGTTCAATGCGACGATCGTAAATCCAAGTGTTGCACCACCTTGAAGGAATGCAACAGAATATCCCGCAGGAACATTCAATGCTTTTTTCACTAGATCAATGGCTTCATCCATCACCGCAACGAAATCCTTGTGGCGATGAGATACTTCTAGGATGGAAAGTCCATTAAAATCCAACACAGCATTTGCTGCTTGCTGAAATACTTCTTGTGGTAAAATGCAGGGTCCTGCTCCGAAATTATGTTTCATTGTTGATTAATTTGAGTCAAAATTCATGATTACTTTTCACATAGCGTGTAGAATGTGAATTAATGTAAGATTTTGTTAAAAAAAAAGCTGTCAATTGACAGCTTTTTTTTATTCAGATTTTGCGGTTGCGGTTTTCTTCGCTGCCGGTTTTTTCGCTGCTGGTTTAGCAGTTTCAGTTGCAGCCTTTTTTTCTTTTTTCGCTTTCGGAACGATGACTACCTTTTCCTCTTTGCGTTTTCTGGTAATTCCATACGAACCCATGGATCGTTTACCTTTTGCTGTTTTTTTATCTCCTTTTCCCATAAGTAATTGTTTATCATGATAAATAACTACACAAATTTATCAATCTTTTTGATATCTAGCTCGGAATTCTTTGCTAAGTGCTTCTCCGCCGTTAAGTATTTTCTCACACCACTGAATTTTTAGTGCAATTTGTTCCGTATCTGTCAGTTTCCATGCGTGTTGACTAATTTCAAGTCGTTGACGAATTGTTTGGAGCAAAACCGCAACGGATACGGAAATATTAAAACTTTCCGTAAATCCATACATCGGGATGCGTACATGCAAATCTGCAGCCTCCAAAACTTCGTCACTCAATCCATTTCGCTCCGTTCCGAAAAAGAAGGCAAGTGGTTTGTCAATCGGTAAGTCATGCACGGTATAGGCATCTGTATGAGGTGTTGTTGCTACAATTTGATATCCCTGTTCTTTTAATGCGCTTATGCAATTTGTTGTCGGACCAATTTCGTCGCTGAAATTATGAATGTCCACCCAACGTCCGGATCCCAGTGCAATGTCACGCTGAATTTGATATTGATTATCTTTTTCAATAACATTTAAGTCCTGAATTCCAAAGCAATCACACGTTCTCAAAACAGCAGAAGCATTATGCTCCTGGTAAATATTCTCAAGAGCAATGGTTAAATAACGCGTGCGCTCCGCAGCTATGCGATCAAATAATGTGATTTTGTTTGGGGTAATGATATCATAAAACTCGTCTAGGACGAATGAATTTTCAGCTGAGTTACTCATAATGTTTGATCATTAAAAAATGTTGAATTTCACCAAAGAGTAAATGTGACTCTTCGATGCTTCTGTATCCTAATTTTTCATAAAACGGCAGGGCGATTTCTCGTGCGTGCAGAATGGTTTCCTTGCAACCTTTGTTTCGGGCGATTTCTTCCATGTGCTGCATGAGTTGACGACCAATACCTCTTCCTTGGAAACGACTGTCTACGGCCATAAATCGAATTTGACTACCCAGATTTTCAGTGAAGTCTAGGCGTCCAACACCGATGATTTGTTCATTTTCAAAAAATGCAAAATGTTCGGCTGTCGCATCTCCTTCATTCCGCTCGGACCCTCTAGGTTGATTCCACGGAGCTCTCAATACTTCGTAGCGAAGATTGAAATACAAATCCCACTCTTCTTGTGAATTTGGTCTTCTAATCATTGTTTAGTTTAAAGGCTGTTGTGCGCACACGTTTCGTCATTATCCCTGCAATTTCTTCGGTTAATACCAACGTTTTAGCTTCGTCTGCTTGGAATACTTCATCCAATGACTTCACTTTGGCACAAGGAACATGTTTGAGGTGAAGTTTCGATAATAATTGTTCACTATCCACTTGCCCAATCAAGGTTTCGAGCAATTCGAATAAAGTTTCTCGGTTTTCTAAACGCTGTTGATTGTGAACAAAACGTGCGTCGGTAGCTATTTCCGGGACACCAAGTTCAGTGACGAATTTTTGAAAATGACTATCGGAACCAATCGCAAAGGTTAAGGTCGCTCCATCCTTGGTTTTGAAAAGTTCTCCATATGGAGCAATATTTGGATGCAAGCTTCCCATTCGTTGGGCGACGTGTCCAGTCATGAGGTAATTCGATGCTTGATTAGCTAAACTACAAACAGCAGCATCATATAAAGAAACACTGACTTCCATACCTTTTCCAGTCAGTTGTCTTTCCATCAACGCCAATAAAATCCCTTCTTTCAGTTGGTGTCCGGCGAGGACATCGATAAGTGCAACGGGCATTTTGACGGGACCGGAGTCTTTGGTTCCGTTCATGGACATAAATCCAGTTTCGGCTTGAAGGATTAGGTCATACGCCACTCGGTCACTTTGGTCGCCGAAACCACTAATTTTCCCAATGATTAACCTTGGATTGATTTCCAATAAGGTGTTTGATTCAAGTCCTAATTTTCGATCGTCCCCAAATTTAAAATTACTTAAGAGTATATCAGCATCTTTGACTAATTCGAGGAATTTCGAATGGTCTTCTTCAATGGATAAATTCAATGAAAGGTATGTTTTACCATAGTTGACAGAAGAGAAATAGGCCGAAACAGGACTGTCTTTTTCTTCTGAAGTTAATTTCCATGATCTGGTGACATCCGGTATGCTTGGATGTTCAATCTTTATAACGGAGGCTCCAAGTTCTGCAAAGAACATTCCAACGGAAGGTCCTGCTAGAACTGTCGAAAGTTCAAGTACCTTTAAATTTTTAATGCTGTTTAGTGTCTTCATTAGTCGTCAGGATCTCAACGCTTACTGTTGCGATGCCATTTCGTACAAAATTAAGTTTTTTTGCCGCAGCCAAGGTCACATCAATCACATGACTTGAACTTTTTGAGAGTCGATCGTTGACTTTTAAAATAACAGTAGAATCGTTTTTTAAGTTCGTCACCTTTACCATGGTGCCAAGTGTCATTGATTTGTGTGCGGCTGTCAGTAAGTTATTATTAAAAATCTCTCCGGATGAGGTTTTGCGTCCATTCATAGAGCTACTGTAATAGGATGCACTGCCTTTTTCTAGATCAGAAAATGAAAAAGAAAGGAGTGATAAAATGCAAAATAGTGCTGTAAAATAGCGCATAATCTCTTGTTTGAAGGAGTAAGTTACCATCAATCTTTTGTTTTAAAAAATATTTCAGTCCTTTTCAATTTCTTTAATGCGTCAAATTCATTAAATTTGCGCGCACAATAATAATTACAATAGCACTATGAAAGTATTCGATCTTGACATGATTCAAAAGGTATATGCGCAATATCCTGAGCGCATTGCAGCAGCTAGAAAAGTCGTTGGTAGACCATTGACTTTATCTGAGAAAATTCTTTACGCTCACCTTTGGGATGGAAACGCACAAGCAGCATATGAAAGAGGTAACTCTTATGTTGATTTTGCTCCAGATCGTGTTGCGATGCAGGATGCTACGGCTCAAATGGCCTTGTTGCAGTTTATGCAAGCTGGAAAAAAACGTGTTGCGGTACCTTCTACCGTTCATGCGGATCACTTGATTCAAGCGAAATTAGGTGCAAGTAAGGATTTACAAGAATCATTGAATCAAAACAACGAAGTTTTTAACTTCTTGTCTTCGATTTCGAATAAATACGGAATTGGTTTCTGGAAACCAGGAGCTGGAATCATTCACCAAGTTGTTTTGGAAAACTACGCATTCCCTGGTGGAATGATGATTGGTACCGATTCACATACCGTAAATGCTGGTGGACTTGGAATGATCGCAATTGGTGTTGGTGGAGCTGATGCAGTAGATGTTATGGCCGGAATGGCTTGGGAACTGAAATTTCCAAAGTTAATCGGTGTGAAGTTAACAGGTAAATTAAACGGCTGGACTTCTGCAAAAGATGTGATCTTAAAAGTGGCAGACATTCTTACCGTAAAAGGTGGAACTGGCGCAATCGTTGAATATTTTGGCGAAGGAGCGATCTCACTTTCTTGTACTGGAAAAGGAACCATTTGTAACATGGGTGCTGAAATTGGTGCAACGACTTCTACATTTGGTTATGATGAGTCTATGCGTCGTTATTTAAAAGCAACGGGACGTGAGGAAGTTGTAATAGCAGCAGATCAAATTGCTGAGCATTTAACAGGAGATCAAGAAGTATATGACAATCCTTCTGCTTACTTTGATCAAATCATTGAAATTAATTTAAGTGAATTGGAACCACAAATTAATGGTCCATTTACACCAGATAGAGGAACGCCAGTTTCTAAAATGCGTGCAGAAGCGACAGCAAACAATTGGCCAATGAAAGTGGAGTGGGGACTAATCGGTTCTTGTACAAACTCTTCTTACGAGGATTTAGCTCGTGCGGCATCCATTGTTCAACAAGCAGTAGCGCAAGGAATTACGCCAAAAGCTGAATTTGGAATCAACCCAGGATCTGAGCAAGTTCGTTTTACAGCGGATCGCGATGGTATCCTTGCTGATTTTGAGAAAATGGGAACGAAAGTATTTACGAATGCATGTGGACCATGTATCGGACAATGGTCAAGAGAGGGAGCAGAGAAACAAGAGAAAAATACAATTGTGCACTCATTTAACCGTAACTTCTCAAAACGTGCAGATGGTAATCCAAACACGCATGCGTTTGTAACTTCACCTGAAATGGTGGCTGCATTGGCAATTGCTGGTGATCTAGGATTTAATCCATTAACGGATACCTTGACAAACGACAAAGGAGAACAAGTGAAATTGAATCCTCCACATGGTGATGAGTTGCCAACTCGTGGATTTGCAGTTGACGACAATGGATACCAAGCTCCAGCGGAAGATGGAAGTGGAGTTGAAATTTTAGTCGCTCCAGATTCTTCTCGTTTGCAATTATTAGAAAACTTCCCAATCTGGGACGGGAAAAATATTGAGTCAGCTCGTTTGTTGATCAAAGCAAAAGGAAAATGTACAACGGATCATATTTCTATGGCTGGACCATGGTTGCGTTACCGTGGACACTTAGATAACATTTCGAATAACTTATTGATTGGTGCAGAGAACGCATTCAACGGTCAAGCGAATTCAGTGAAAAATCAATTGACTGGTGAGCACGGTGAAGTTCCTGCTGTTCAACGCGCGTACAAAGCTGCAGGAGTTCCAACAATTGTCGTTGGAGATCATAACTACGGTGAAGGTTCATCACGTGAGCATGCTGCGATGGAACCGCGTCACTTAGGTGTTTGTGCGGTCATCGTGAAATCATTTGCTCGTATTCATGAAACAAACTTGAAAAAACAAGGAATGTTAGGTTTGACATTCTCGAACGAAGCAGATTACGATAAAATCATGGAGGACGATACATTTGACTTTACTGATTTATCGTCTTTTGCTCCAGGTAAACAAATTACCTTGAAATTGAATCATTCAAATGGTTCAAGTGAGGAAATTATGTTGAATCATACTTACAATGACTCTCAAATTGAGTGGTTTAAAGCTGGTTCGGCTTTGAACCTTATCAAACTAATGGAAGCATAAGAAATGAAAAAACTATTGGCTCTTTTGTTTATTGGTGCAATTGGTTTTGTTCATGGACAAGCTTCTTTTCAAGGGAATCATTCGTTTGAACTTTATGCAGGCGGTCCAAATTTTATGAAATTTAATTTTTTGGGATCCTCAGCAAACGCAACGAGTATTTCTGGCACAACGAGCATACCGCCAAGTGGACTTCGCTATTCTTATATGATTTCGAATGATGTAAGTATTGGTATCGATGTCATGTATAATTCATATCGAGAGTCATATCTATCAACGGATACCGTTTTTGTCAATAACGAATGGACTTACGTAAGTTCTAAGTATTTAGACTATAGATCTCGATTAAGAGTTCAGGCGCGTTTTAATTTTTTATTACCAAGTTCGAGTCCAAATGTAGATAGCTATATTGGGTTAGCAGTTGGAACGAACAATCGTTGGGAAAAACAATGGGTCAATGATATTCAAACAAAAGATTATAATTCAACAGATCTTGTGGTGATTCCGGTTTCCGCTCGTTTGTGTTATGGATTTCGCTATTTCTTCAATTACAATTCTGCGTTTGGTGCAGAAGTAGGTGTGGGTGGACCTCTTTTTTCCGCTCAGTACACATATAAGTTTTAAGAGAAAGTAAAGACATAAAAAAAGCCCTGACATATTTGTCAGGGCTTTTTTTATGAGTATTAAATTTTAGTAACGGTAATGTTCCGCTTTAAATGGACCTTCCACCGCTACACCAATGTAGTCAGCTTGATCAGTACTTAATGTTTCAAGTTCTACACCGATTTTTGCAAGGTGTAAACGAGCTACTTTTTCATCTAAATGTTTTGGAAGCATGTATACATCGTTTTCATATTTATCTGAATGTAACCAGATCTCCAATTGTGCCAATGTTTGATTCGTAAATGAATTAGACATAACAAATGATGGGTGACCTGTTGCACAACCAAGATTTACCAAACGTCCTTCAGCAAGAATAATAATGTCCTTACCATTGATGTTGTATAAATCTACTTGTGGTTTGATTTCGATTTTCGAAGCACCATGATTGTTGTTCAACCAAGCCATATCGATCTCATTGTCGAAGTGTCCGATGTTACAAACAATCGCTTTGTCCTTCATGTTTTCGAAATGACGACCTACAACGATGTTTTTGTTTCCTGTTGTAGTTACGATGATGTCACCTAAATGAACCACTGTATCTAAACGTTTCACTTCGAATCCGTCCATTGCTGCTTGAAGCGCACAAATTGGATCGATTTCGGTAACGATAACACGAGCACCAGCACCTTTTAACGATGCAGCAGATCCTTTTCCAACATCTCCGTATCCACATACAACAGCAACTTTTCCAGCCATCATTGTATCTGTAGCACGACGAATTGAATCTACTAATGATTCTTTACATCCGTATTTGTTATCAAATTTAGATTTTGTAACAGAGTCATTTACGTTGATTGCAGGCATTACTAACGTACCATTTTTCACACGCTCGTATAAACGGTGAACACCAGTTGTTGTTTCTTCTGATAATCCTTTAATGTCTTTTGTTAATTCAGGGAAACGATCAAATACCATATTCGTTAAATCTCCACCGTCATCCAAAATCATGTTCAATGGTTTTCCACCTTCGAAAGCAAACAAGGTTTGTTCAATACACCAATCGAATTCTTCTTCGTTCATTCCTTTCCATGCGAAAACTGGAATTCCAGCAGCAGCAATTGCCGCAGCTGCGTGATCTTGTGTAGAGAAAATGTTACATGAAGACCAAGTAACTTCTGCTCCTAATTCAACCAAAGTTTCGATAAGAACAGCTGTTTGGATTGTCATGTGAAGACATCCAGCAACTCTTGCTCCAGCTAATGGTTTTGTAGTTCCGTATTCTTCACGAAGCGACATAAGTCCGGGCATTTCTGCCTCGGCTAATTTAATTTCTTTTCTACCCCATTCAGCCAAGCTGATGTCTTTTACTTTATAAGCCATACTTATTTTATCTATTTATTTATGTAATCGAATGCAAATTTACTACTTAAATGTGTAATCATAAAGGATACAAAAAGAATCCTAGTTCATTTTTTGTCGAATCAGTTTTTCTAATCCATTGACAAATAATGGGTGACTGTTCGAGCTTGGAACTAATTGTACTTTTTCTCCACTATGTTCTTCGAAAATCTCTTGGTATTCTTCACCGATTTCAATTAATGTCTCTAGGCAATCAGCAACGAAAGCAGGACTAAAAACTAATAATTTTTTCGCTCCCTTTTTGCCCCATTCTTCCACGACTTTATCGGAGAAAGGAGTGAGCCATTTTTTGTCCAGTCTGGATTGAAAACAAACCGTATATTGATCGCTTGTTAACCCAATTTTTTGAGCGATGAGTCTAGTTGTTGCAAATGCAGTTGCTTTGTAACAAAACTTATTACGGTCGTTCAGTTCCGTTTCACATGGTTCATCCGCACACAAGTCAGTTCCTTCGTAAACTTTATCAACTTGTCTTTCTGGTAGTCCGTGATAGGAAAAGAGGACGTGATCATAGTCCTTAAAGTTGAACTGTTTAGTATTTTCTACAATGGAATCAATGTATCCTTCATTGTCCCAAAATTGACTAATGATCTTAATTTCTGGTATAACCCACCATTTACGAATGATGTTCATGGCTTTTTCAACAGCTGAACCCGTTGAGGCACTGGCGTATTGTGGGAATAAAGGAAGGATGATGATTTCGTCGTAATTCGCTTGATGCATACGTTCTAGCACACTATCCATGGATGGATTTTGATAACGCATCGCCATTTCGATCGTCACATGGTCATTCTTGAATGCTTCGGCTAGCATGGACTGCACTTTCTTCGTGTGAGTGAGCAGAGGTGAAACACCGTCACCTAGTTTCCAAAGTTCCTTGTAAATTTTTGCAGATTTGGGTGCTCTAAATGGAACGATGATACCGTTTACAAGTATTTTACGAGCAATCCAAGGGATGTCGATTACGCGTGGATCGTTTAAAAATTCTGTTAAGTAACGTCGAACGTCACTCGTTTTTGGACTGTCTGGTGTTCCCAATTGAAGCAATAAGACTCCCGTTTTTTTCATATACCGATTGTGAATTTCTATTTTAACAACGTTTTTCAACGCTTGTTCAAAATTACACACATTTCCTGGCTTGACGATGTGGAATAGACATTTCATCTTAACTTTGTTGAATGAATCCAAAGGAATATTTACTGAGTACGCATTCAGATAACTTCGAGGAACGTGCTTTGGCATTATTTCAACACCAATATAAAAACGTTGCCGTTTATCGTTCGTATGTGGACCTTGTTCATCGGAATAATCCAAAAACCTTGAGTGAAATTCCTTTTCTACCGATTTCTTTTTTCAAAACGGCACGTATTATTGATGAGTTGTCCATGAATGTTGATCTTCATTTTCAAAGTAGTGGAACAGGTAATTCTGGAAGAAGTCAACATTTCGTGAAAAATAAACAGTGGTACAATGATTCATTCTCATCTGGATTCATCCATTTCTTTGGGCCTATTGAGGAATATGTAGTACTTGCTTTGTTACCAAATTATGTGGATCAAGGTGATTCATCGCTTGTATATATGGTCAATGCACTCATACAACAATCCGGACAAGCACTTTCAGGATTCTTGATGCATGAACCATCTTCCCTTATTGAGCGATATCAAGCAGCTGTTTCTCAAGGTAAAAAAGTCATCATTTTTGGTGTTTCCTATGCTTTGCTGGATTTGGCTGAATTGAAAATTGATTTATCCCAAGCGATTATTATTGAAACTGGCGGAATGAAAGGCCGTCGAAAGGAATTGACCAAAGCGGAATTACATGCCGCACTCATACAAGGACTTGGTGTTGATCACGTGCGATCTGAATATGGCATGACCGAATTACTATCCCAAGGCTATTCGATGAAGGACGGTAAATTTCAAGTTGTTCCGTGGATGAAAATTCTCATTCGTGACCCTTATGATCCATTTACACTTTTTCCAAAAGAACGTTCCGGTGGAATCAATGTCATCGATTTAGCTAATCAACATAGTTGTGCCTTTATCCAAACGCAAGATTTAGGAAGGATAGAAGGTGATGGGTTTTATTTAGAGGGACGCTTTGACGAAGCAGATGTTCGTGGATGTAATCTTCTCGTTGATCAATAAGCTATTTTTGATATCTTTGAATGGAAATGACACCACAAACAATCCTTATACTCGCCATCATTGGAATCTTCGCTGGAGTTCTCAGTGGATTCGTTGGAGTAGGAGGTGGGGTCATCATTGTTCCAGCATTGGTTTTTTTCTTAGGTATTTCCCAGCACACAGCCCAAGGGACAAGTCTTTTTGTGCTTTCCATGCCTGTCGTACTTTTTGCAGTGATCAATTACTGGAAGTCCGGGAATATTGAATGGAAATACGGTCTTGTTATCGCAGCAACCTTTCTAATTGGTGCTTATATTGGATCCAAATTGTCCTTGAAACTTTCGCCAGGAATGGTGAAATTGATTTTTGGTATTTTTCTAGCGTATGTATCCTTTCGCCTGATTTTGTCCGGTTATTCATCTATTTCATCCAATGAATCCTGAGAAACTGAAGTCCTTAGTTGCAGAACTTTTTGAAGAAGTTCGTTCTTGGCGCGAGCACATGCATCGTCATCCAGAGCCTTCTTTTCAAGAGAAAAACACCATGCTATTTGTTTCTGAAATTCTTTCTAGCTATGGGATAGCGCATGAAACAAATGTCGCGGATACGGGAGTTGTTGCTTGGATTGGTGCGGATCATCATACGAAGGAACAAGCGTGTATAGGATTGCGTGCGGACTTAGATGCTTTGCCAATTCAGGAGGAAAACGACGTTCCATATAAGTCCGAGGTGGATGGATGGATGCATGCCTGTGGACACGATGTTCACACCTCCATTTTGTTAGGTTCAGCTGTGATTTTGCATGCGAATCGCAACGAATTGAAGCAACCCTTGAAATTGATTTTCCAACCTGGTGAAGAAATGAATCCGGGAGGAGCAAGTTTGATGATGAAAGCCGGAGTGCTGAATCATCCAACGGTGGAAAAAATGTACGCATTGCATGTATTTCCAGAAATGGAAGTTGGAAATGTTGGATTGCGTGCAGGATTGTACATGGCATCCAGCGATGAGTTGCATGTGAGTATAAAAGGTGTTGGCGGACACGGTGCATTGCCTGAGAAGTGTATAAATCCAATCGAAATGGGTGCGCTTTGGATGAGTCGTGTGAAAGCACGTTTTCAAGAAGAATGTCCGGATGCAGTTCCCCATGTTTTAACGTTTGGTCGCTTTGAAGCCCTTGGTTCAACAAATGTCATTCCTTCGGAAGCGCAGATCAAAGGAACTTTCCGAACGATGGATGAAATTTGGAGAGCAAAAGCCTACACGATTTTAGAAAATGAAGCGGAAGAAGTTTCCACGCTGTTTGGAGGACATATCGACTTAACGATTTCAAAAGGTTATCCTTTTTTGAAGAATGATGAAAAGCTTACGGAGGATGTTAAAGTCCTTTTTAGTGAGGTTTTTGGTTCTGATCATGTTCACGAATTAGCTTTGCGCATGACCGCGGAGGACTTTGCTTTTTACAGTCAGGAAATACCAGTTTGCTTCTTTCGATTAGGAGTGGGGAACAAGGAAAAAGGAATCACTTACGCGGTTCATCATCCACGTTTCAATATTGATTCAGATGCCTTGAAAATGGGAATGATCGCTATTTGTAGTATTGCATTTGAAGGATGAGAAATCGTTACTACATATTCGGATTGATTGTGTTTTTAACCGCCTGCCAAAAACAAAAAGCGCAATTAAAACGAATTGACGGAAGGTGGAAAGTGGAGCTTGTTCGTGTTCTCGACGGTGAAGGATTTACCTTTTATGATAGTGTTCCAGCAGGGGAAATAGTCATTTCGTCGGATTTGAAAAAAATGGACGGAAGAATTGAATTAGACTATAGTTATTTCGGTTTGAATCAAGTTCAAGATTCATTTGTTGTCAACAGTGCAAATTTCGACATAAATGAATCAGGTGATCATTTGTATGTGAAGCGTTTAACGGATACGATTGATGTGCGCATTTTACTTAGTTCTAAGAAGGACTTGGAGTTTGAATACTACGATAAAAAGCAATATCGATTACGTCGTTTCGCTTTGCGCAAACTTTAAAGGAATCCGAGTTCTAATTTCGCTTCTTCGCTCATCATGTCTTTGTCCCATGGTGGATCAAAAACAATGTTCACTTTCGCAGAAGTAACTCCATCAACTGACGCTACTTTATCTTCCACTTCTTTTGGTAAGCTCTCTGCAACTGGGCAATTCGGAGATGTTAGGGTCATATCGATGAAGACATGGTTGTCTTCTTCGACTTTTACTTCATAGATCAGTCCAAGTTCAAAAATATCCACAGGAATTTCTGGATCATAAATTGTTTTCATAATTTGAACGATTCGGTCTTCTAAGTCACTCATGATGCTGAAATATGTTTAATTGCTTCTAGTTTTAATCGTTTTACCATGCCAAGTAGTCCGTTCGCACGTGTAGGAGAAAGGTGTTCTTGCAAACCGATTTTGGAGATGAAAAATAAATCTGCTGTGGCGATATCCTTTGGCTCTTCTCCATCCAGAACTCGGATTAAAAGTCCAATAATTCCTTTGGTGATAATGGCGTCTGAGTCTGCAGTAAAATGCATTTTTCCATCATTAAAATGGGAATCAAGCCATACGCGTGATTGACATCCTTCAATGAGGCGGTCTTCTGTTTTATTGACATCATCAATTTTAGGAAGGTCCTTACCAAGGTCAATGATGTATTCGTATTTTTCCATCCAATCATCGAAAACTTCGAATTCTTGTATGATTTCTTCTTGCTTTTCTGTTAAGTTCATTTTATTTCAACATGCTTAAACTGCGTTCAACTGCTTCGACAAATGTGTCGATCTCTTGTTTGGTATTGTAAAACGCAAAAGAGGCGCGAACTGTTCCGGGAATTCCATAAAAATCCATCAATGGTTGGGTACAATGATGTCCTGTTCGAACGGCAATTCCTTGTTTATCAAGCAGCGTTCCTATGTCAAACGGGTGAATTCCTTTCAATGAAAAAGAAACGACTGACGTTTTGTTTTTGGCTTCACCGATAATTTGTAATCCCTCGAAAGTGTCTAACATGTCTTCAGCGTATTTGGCTAACTCGCGTTCATGTCTTTCAGCGGCTTCCATATCAACTGATTCCAAAAATTCAAATGCTTTCCCTAAACAGATTCCACCCGCAATGTGTGGTGTTCCAGCTTCAAATTTAAAAGGTAGTTCGTTATAGGTAGTTCGTTCAAAAGTTACACGAGCAATCATGTCTCCTCCACCTTGATATGGCGGCATACGGTCTAGAATTTCTTCTTTTCCATAAAGCACCCCGATTCCAGTTGGACCAAATACTTTGTGGCTTGAAAAGACGTAGAAATCACAATCCAACTCTTTCACATTGATGCGCATGTGCTGAATACTTTGTGCGCCATCGATGAGGACTTTTGCTCCAACAGCATGTGCTTTTTGAATGATTTCCTTCACCGGATTCACTGTTCCAAGTGTGTTGGAAATATGGGTGATGGCAACAAGTTTTGTTTTTTTCGAAAGAAGTTTGTCAAACTCATCCATGATCAGTTCACCACGTTGGTTAATTGGAGCAACTTTCAATACACAACCTTGACGTTCACACAACATTTGCCATGGAACAATATTTGAATGGTGTTCCATCGCTGAAATCAAGATTTCATCTCCAGCTGACAATGTTGATCCAAAAGAAAAAGCAACAAGGTTAATGCTGTCGGTTGTTCCTTTGGTAAAGATGATTTCCTCCGATTTTCTTGCTCCGAGGTAACGTTGTATGCGCTGTCTTGCAGCTTCATAATCTGTAGTTGCACGTTGACTTAAATAGTGAACGCCTCTATGAATATTTGCATTTTCCTTGGAATAGAAAAGATTAATGGCATCTAGTACCAATTTAGGTTTCTGAGATGTTGCACCATTGTCAAAGTAAATGAGATTCTTCCCATAAACTTGTTGACGAAGTGCCGGAAATTCTTCGCGAATTTCTCTTACATTAAATGGTTTTTGTTCCAAGTTGCTCATATTCGTACAAAGGTACGAATTCCCTTATTTTGAATTGTTCTAAAGAAGGATAAATTGCAAGATTATTTTGCTTTCAATGAAATGTAAGGAATCAATACTTCTTCGAGGGAAATTCCCCCATGCTGAAAAGTATTGCCGTAATAATTTACGAAATGATTGTAGTTGTTTGGATAGACGAAGAAATCTTGTTCTCTAGCAAAAACAAATTCTGCAGATAGTTTTAGCTTTGGTAAGAAAGCTTCACTTGGATTCTTTACCGAAAATACTTCTTTTGCTTCATATGTTAATCCGCGTCCAGCCTTGTAGCGTAAATTGGAATTTGTGTTTCGTTCACCAACAATACGAACCGGTTTGTTGACCTTAATCGTTCCGTGGTCTGTTGTTACAATGAGGCGGATTCCAGCATCGGCTATTTTCTTGATGATTTCGAGTAGGGGAGAGTGCTCGAGCCAAGAAACGGTGATGGATCGATATGCAGACTCATTATCCGCTAGCTCTCGAATGACTTCCATCTCCGTGCGTGCGTGAGACAACATATCGACAAAATTGTAAACGATGAAGTTCACATCGTTATCTTTCCAAGTATGAAAAGAATCGCCAAGTTTTTTTCCGGCCTCAACGTTGGTGATTTTATTGTAACTCCATTTCACGTTTTTGCCCAATCGCTTTAATTGCGCATCAAGGAATTCTTTTTCGTGCATGTTTTTTCCTCCTTCGTCGTCTTCATTTTTCCACAAGGTTGGGAATCGTTTTTCTATTTCAGATGGTAAAAGTCCTGCAAAGAATGCATTACGTGCATAATGTGTCGCTGTTGGTAGAATCGAGAAAACAATCTCTTCTTCCTCTTTGGAAAAATAACGCGATAAAATTGGTTCAATCATTTTCCATTGGTCGAATCGCAAATTATCGATCACTAGAACAGCGGTTTTTTCTTTCCCAATAAATGGGGCGATTTTATCTTTAACGAGGGTGTGAATCATCTGTGGAGCATCTTCTGTTCCATTCACCCAATCCAAGTAGTTATCCTCGATAAAGTCGCAAAAAAGTTTATTAGCTTCCTTCTTTTGCATGTCGAAAATTTCACGCATTCCTGAATCTTCAATATTATCTAGCTCCAATTCCCAATAAACGAGCTTCGCGTAGAACTCTTTCCATTCTTCTGCATCCATTCTTCCCATCAATTGCATGCCGAGTTGACGGAATTCTTGTTGGTAATTTGAATTGGTTTTTTGACTCACTAATTTCGATAAGTCCAGGTTTTTTTTAATGCTGAGAAGGATTTGATTGGGATTTACCGGTTTAATCAAATAATCGGCGATTTTACTCCCAATAGCTTCCTCCATGATATGTTCCTCTTCGCTTTTCGTAATCATAACAATTGGAACAAGGGGTTTTTGTTCTTTTATTTGGAACAAGGTTTCAAGTCCTGTTAATCCAGGCATATTTTCATCCAAGAAGATAATGTCGTAGGAATTTTGGAGCGCTTTTTCAATCGCATCTTGTCCATTCGTTACCGGGTCGACACTGTATCCTTTTGCTTCCAGAAACAAAATGTGTGGTTTCAATAATTCAATTTCATCGTCAGCCCAAAGAATTTTACCCTGCATATGCCTTATTTTTAATAGTTTTGAATGAATTTAATTAAAGGTACTCAATTGCAACCGAATCAACATCGAAACAACAAGAAGAAAATTATTAACGACCCAGTCTATGGTTTTATTACAATTCCGGACGAAATAATTTTCGATATTTTAGAACATCCTCATATGCAACGACTTCGTCGCATCATGCAGTTGGGATTAAGTCACCTTGTTTATCCGGGAGCAAATCACACGCGTTTTCATCACGTTTTGGGTGCGATGCACTTGATGAGTGAGGCGGTGGCAACGATACGTCGCAAAGGACATGAAATAACCGTGGAAGAAGAGCGAGCGGTGTGTCTAGCTATTTTACTGCACGATATTGGACATGGTCCGTTTAGTCATGCCTTGGAATACGACATCGTTTGTGGTGTGAGTCATGAAGAAATATCTTCCTTTTTTATTGAAGAATTATCTAAGGAATTCGATGGTCAGCTGGACATGGCTTTATTGATCTTCCAAAATAAATACGACAAACCGTTTTTACATCAGCTGGTTTCTAGTCAATTGGATATGGACCGACTTGATTATTTGAATCGAGATAGTTTTTATTCTGGAGTAAGCGAAGGAATTATCGGAACAGATCGATTGATTGAAATGCTGAACGTTCGTGATGGACAATTAGTATTGGAAGAAAAAGGAATCTATTCAATTGAAAAGTTCATCGTTGCTCGTCGTTTGATGTATTGGCAAGTATACTTGCACAAAACTGTTGTTGCTGCTGAGTTTATGTTGATTCATGCATTACGTCGAGCCAAATTTCTAGCGAAACGTGGAGAGGACGTTTTTGCAAGTCCAGCTTTGTCATTTTTCATGAAACAGGACATCACAGAAAACGACTTTCATCAACGTAAAGAAGTGTTGGAGAATTTTGCCCAATTGGACGATTACGACATTTGGTCTGCGATTAAAGTATGGCAAACACATTCCGATCCGATCTTAGCTCAATTAGCGAAATCGTTGGTGAATCGAAAATTGTTTAAAATCGTCATTTCGAAGGAACCATTTAGTGATGAGCGAATTGCAGCAGAACGTAAACGAGTTCAAGACACCTATAAATTGACTTCAGACGAAGTTGACTATTTTGTTTATTCAGATATCTTGACGAATAAGGCCTATAACCAAGATAAGCAGAACATTAATCTGTTAATGAAAAATGGTGATATTATCGATTTAACGAAAGCTTCTGATAATTTGAATATTTCTGCATTGGCCCAACCAGTGGAAAAATATTTTCTCTGTTTCCCGGCATAAGTTTGGGTCTTTCCACACAATAAATTCCTTTTACTGCGTTATTCATTTTGTTCCTAAAAAAAATGAATGTAAAAAAAATACCTTTAAAGTTGTACTAAAGTGAAACTAATTGTATTTTTGTATGGAGAAAGTGGAAGAGAAGCTAAGAGAAATCCTCTTTTTTGAATCGTATTTTGAAGATTTTTTTGTTCAACAGAAGCCTAAGGTAAAGGAGAAAATCATTTGGACACTCGAGTTGCTGCAAGAGTTACCAGTGATACCAACCCAATACCTAAAGCATATTCACGGAACAGATGGTTTGTATGAAATACGCATCCAAAACGGTAGTGATATTTTTCGGGTTTTTTGTTTTTTCGATGGTGGTCAATTGGTTGTATTAATCAATGCATTTCAAAAGAAAACACAAAAGCTTCCACGAAGAGAAATCAAACGTGCCATTCAATTAAAAAAGGAGTATGAAAACAACAAGTAAATTACTGACATTAGATCAGTTCAAAGACAAGCATTATGGTCCCAAGGGTTCAGAAGCACGCGATGTCTTAGAAAAAGGTTATCAAGAATTTCGTTTGGGAGCAATGATTCAAAGTGCGAGATTAGAGAAAGGGATGACTCAAGAACAATTAGCCACCAAAGTGGGTACCACAAAATCCTATATTTCAAAATTGGAAAACGACATGAAAGAGGTGCGTTTTTCAACGTTAAAGAAAATAGTGGAGCTTGGTTTAGGCGGACAACTTGAGTTATCCATTCGTCTTTAACTATTTGCGCACGATTGTTTTAGCCAAAACAACGGACGTAGGAATTGTTACCAGGTGATTTTCCTTTGTTTTGATGTACATAAAAAAGAAACTGATGTCCACCAATTCACCTTCAATGTCATATTCTTTATCTAAAATGTGTATCGTCTCGCCGATTTTCATCGGGTGATTGAAAAACAAAATCAAACTGGCTGTGATATTGGATAAAATAGACCACTGAGCAAAAAATGCGACACCCATTACGGTAATAATCGACGTAATGAAAACCACTAATCCTTCTTTGTTGATGTTCCAAATTCCAGCTAGAACGATCGCAATGAAAATCCACAAGAACAAATTGATGATGCGCACGGTAATTCGTTTTCGTTTCAAGTCGAAGTCGAAATGAGCTAGAAAACGATTGACCGATTTTGTCGCTAAAAGTTTAATTAACAGCGATAATGCAACTAAGATGACTGTTTCTAAAAGTTGAAATTCTAATTGAGTCATGATTTCTTTAATTTAAGTTTTGCTTCATCCCAAAAAACATCTAATTCATTCAAGGTCATGTTTCGGATGTCGATTTCCTTTTCTTTGATCAGATCTTCCATTAATTGAAAACGATTAATGAATTTCTGATTGGTTTGTGCTAAAGCATTTTCAGGCGAAATCCCAATAAATCGAGCATAATTGACCAAGGAAAACAACACATCACCAAATTCTTCTTCCACGTGTTCAGAGTTTGCTTCCACTTCCACTTGAAGTTCTTGTATTTCTTCTTCGACTTTTTTCCAAACATCTTGGCGGTGTTCCCATTCGAAACCGATGCCTTTTGCTTTTTCTTGAATACGAGTAGCTTTTACCAAAGCAGGAAGAGAAGATGGAACTCCTTCTAGTACCGATTTCTTTCCTTCTTTGAGTTTTAATTTCTCCCAATTTGCTTTAACTTCTTCCTCGCCAGAAACTGTTACATCCCCGTATATGTGTGGATGACGATAAATCAACTTTTCGCAAATGGCATTCAAGACACTCGTCACATCAAATTGACCTTGTTCATTGCCCAATTTACAATAGAAAACAAGGTGTAAGAATAAATCCCCGATTTCACCTTTGATTTCTTGCATGTCATTTTTCGTGATAGCATCGGTCAATTCATAGGTTTCTTCGATGGTTAAATTTCTTAATGTTTCGAAGGTTTGTTTCTGATCCCAAGGACATTTTTCCCTTAAGTCATCCATGATGTTCAATAAGCGTTCAAACGCTACTAGTCTAGAATCCATAAAGCAAAGTTAAAGTTATTCTGCCATCCATTATTTCATTAATTTTGGATTATGAAAAAAAGCGGCCTACTTTTTTACATTTACATTGTTTTCAGCAACTTCAACTTTGCTCAATCGGGATTTGAAATCCGAGAGAAAGTTGGATTCTTGGCAGCTCATCATGCGGGAATGGCACATTTAGCTCAACATGTGGCTTTCGCAACAGAAATATCATACCTGAAGAAACTTAATGGAGAACAAATTTGGCATTCGTACTATCGGGAACCAGTAGTTGGAGGCACCTTGTTTGTTGGTTCCGTTGGAAACAATGAAATTCTTGGTCGCTTTGTTGGTTTGTATGGATTCGCTGAAATGCCCTTGGTTAAATACAAGAACTACCGCATGGACTGGAAATTTGGTACAGGACTGGGTTACACCAATCGTCCATACGATCCAGTTTTAAATCCAAAAAATGTCGCAATAGGTTCTCATGTGAATGCGATGATGTGTTTTGCCTTGAAGCAGACATTTGCTTTTGAACAATCCGCAATTACGTTAGCGATGGACATGACGCATTTTAGCAATGGTGCGTTCAAAGTACCGAATCTTGGAATCAATTTACCCTTTGTTTCCATTGGATATCAATACTTTCTTCCAGAAAAAATAATAAAGGTTAAATCCAAGGAAATGTTCTTAGATTATAAACATTGGCAGCCGAGTGTGAGTGGAATGCTTTCTTGCAAGGAAACTATGCCCATCGGTGGAAAAAAATACCCAGTCTATGCTGGATCCCTATCTATTCGAAATTATTTCAGTCCGAAATCTGGATTTGAGTTGAATCTTGACATTATTTCCAAACAAGCCTTGCTCAATTATGAGCCAATGGTGGCAAAATCTCAGATGGATATCCTTCAGGTAGGGATCTCTGCGGCATATTTGCTTCCGTTGAACCGTTTCAATTTCGTGTATGGACTTGGCGTTTATGTGCGTGATCGTTATCGAGCGGAAGGACCACTTTACATTCGTTTGGGGTGTCGTTATTATGTGTCAAAGTCCATCAGTGCGTTCTTTGGACTTAAAACGCATTACGCGAAAGCAGATTATTTAGAATTTGGACTTACATATCACTTTAAAAAACGAGCGAAATGAAGGTGTTAAAAGTCGCACTCCTACTGTTGTTGTTTTTACAAGTGACATCGTGTAAAAAGCCCGAGAATCGTTCCTGTTGGAAAGGGGCGGGGAGCTCGATCAGTAAAATCATCGTTTTACCGGATTTTCAACAGATGGAAATTCACCAACGATTGAAAATTGAGTTGATTCAGGACTCTGTTTCTTACATGGAAGTAATCGCTGGAGAGAATTTGGTGAATTTCATTGATTGGAAAGTGGTCGATGGGAAACTGGAAATTTGGAACCGAAATAAATGTCCGTTCTTGCGATATAAAAATGATGAGCTTACATTGAAAATTCACTTTTCAGCCTTATCGAAGTTAATTTATTGGGGTTCTGAACTGTTGACGAGTAAAGACACGATTCAAACGAATCACTTGGATGTTTTGATGAATGATGGAGCCGGAGACTTGGATTTAACGGTCCTTGCAAATTCAATCAATGTGGTTAATCCACATGGATTCTCCAATATTTCATTGGGCGGAACGTGTGGTTTTCTTCGATTGGACATTGATGGATATGGTCGTTTCGATGCCCGTCAAATGCAGGTAACGGATTCTATATCGCTTATGTACGCATCGAATGGTATTTCTTATTTATCAGCAAACCAAGTAAAGTTAAAAGCAGAACTTTCGAGTACGGGAGATATTTGGTATTATGGTCAACCATCGGTCATCGAAAAAATACGCTATTCAAGCGGTGATCTAATTCAAAAATAACATGCGACAATCTGCCTTCATTTTTCTATTCTTTGTGTCTACGTTTGGATTTGCGTCTACTGAAGATTCTTTGCGATTCCAGCTTCATGGATTAATTGATGGCTATTCCGTTGTGGGTAAATCTAATTCCATAGGCAAGATTCCATACTTGGTTTCGTCTTCGAATTTGAATTCTTTCCAAATCAACTTGAATCTTATGGAGTTTACCTGGGAGAATTCCAAATGGAAATATGCACTTTCTCCTGCGTTAGGAACATACATGAGTCAAAATTATGCTGCTGAAAAGAAATACAAACGGTGGATTTATGAAGTATATGTTCAACGTAAATTCAATAAATCAAGTCTTGCGGCTGGTGTCTTTAGTTCTCCTTACACACAGGAAACCCCAAAAAGCATTGATCAAATCAGTTATTCAAGAAGTTTGGCGCCAGAATATGTTCCGTATTACATCAGTGGATTGAAATACAATCGGACCATCAATTCGAAGTGGAGTTTGTCCCTTTTCGCTATGAATGGCTGGCAAAAGATGGATTATGCGAACTTTACACCATCTTTTGGATCCTTGTTAGAGTTTAAACGCGATCGATGGAAATTTAACTGGTCAACGTACTTGGGACGTGAAACAACCATTCAAGCAAAGGAGCCTCAAACGCGCATTTTCAGTGAATGGAACGTTCAATATGCTTACCGTAAATGGATGTTTCAAAGTTGTTTCTTTGTCGGTACGCAAGGCATCAATTTCTCCCGAAATTGGGGGCAGTTAAATGGTCAATTCGCTTATTCATTATCAGATAGAATAAGGTTGTATGGTCGAGTAGAATATTTTATGGATCCTAGTAATATTCAAATAGCACGAAAACAACTTGCCTCAGAAAGTTTGGGAGTTTTATATGCTATAAATGATGTGATGAACATTGGAACAGAATTTCGCTGTTTCCATTCTGAAAAAAAAGCGTTCGAACCTTATCAGTTTCTGTTTTTCCAGCTTAAATTCTGATTAAATTTGAAACTTCGCTTTGCGATCTATATTTAATGAGAAGACCCATGAAAATTATTTCCTTTAATGTTAATGGAATCCGAGCAATAGTCGGAAAAACATTCATTCAAGACATGCAACGAGTAGATGCAGATGTCATTTGTTTGCAAGAAACAAAAGCTACACCTGAACAAGTACAAGATGCGTGCGCCTCGTTAGAAGGATATCATGTTTTCGCGAATTCTGCAGAAAGAAAAGGTTATTCAGGTACAGCAATTTTAAGCAAAGTTCAGCCCTTGAATGTTACTTATGGAATCGGGATTGCTGAACATGATACGGAAGGTCGTGTCGTTTGTGCTGAGTACTCTACATATTTTGTTGTTTCCGTTTATGTTCCGAATTCCGGAAGTGAATTATTGCGATTAGGATACCGACAATCTTGGGATGCCGATTTCCTAACTTACTTGAAAAAATTAGAAGCGATAAAACCAGTTGTTGTATGTGGCGACTTTAACGTTGCTCATCAAGCAATTGACTTGGCTCGTCCAAAAGAAAACTTCAACAAAGCAGCGGGATACATGCAAGAAGAAATTGATGGGATGAATCAATTTGTCCAAAATGGATTGATTGACACATTTCGTTCCTTGAATCCAGACTTAGTTACCTATTCTTGGTGGAGTTACAGAGCGGGAGCGCGTGAAAAAAATGTTGGCTGGCGGATTGATTACTTCCTCGTTTCGCAATCCTTTTTACCACAAGTAAAAGAGTCCTTCATTTTGACGGATGTTTTTGGCTCTGACCATTGTCCAGTGGGAATTCAACTATAAATTCAAGAATGCAACACTTAAAAGATACATTCAAACACAAAGGGAAGCGCAAGCAACTAATTCTTGAACTAGCGAGCATGGGAGTAAAGGATCAGCGAATTTTAGATGCTTTCGATGCTGTTCCTCGTCACTATTTTCTAGATACTGCTTTTGAAGACCAGGCATATTCGAATATGGCTTTCCAAATTGGTGCAGGACAAACAATTTCTCATCCATATACAGTTGCCTTCCAAACAGAATTATTGGATATCCAAAAAGGAGATAAAGTTCTAGAAATTGGAACTGGTTCCGGATTCCAAACGTCCATTTTATGTGAGATGGGTGCAAAAGTGTATTCAATTGAACGACAAAGTGAATTACTTTCCTCGAAACATGTTATTCACCACCTCAATTATTCACCAAAACTGTTTTTCGGTGATGGTTACAAAGGGAGTCCACTCAATGCGCCTTTTGATAAAATACTAGTTACTTGTGGAGCGCCTGAAATCCCACAAGAATTATTAAAGCAATTGAAAGTGAATGGAATCATGGTTATTCCTGTTGGCGAGGGAAAGGAACAGAAAATGCTTAAAATCATCAAGCAAAGCGAAACGTCGTTTACAAAAGAAGAATTTGGTACGTTTAAGTTTGTCCCAATGTTGGAGCGAACGGTGAACAATAAAAAATAAACTATGAAAGTTCTCATTATTGACGATGAACGTGCGATACGCAGGGCATTGAAAGAAATTTTGGAGTACGAAAATTGCCAAGTTTTGGAAGCTGAAAATGGCAAGGAAGGATTAGAAATGATTCGTTCGAATTCCTTGGATGTCATTTTCTGTGACATCAAAATGCCTTTAGTAGATGGAATGGAATTATTGGAACAAGTTCAAGGTGAAGGGAATGAGGTCCCGATTGTCATGATTAGTGGTCATGGAACCTTGGAGACAGCCGTTCAGGCGATCAAAATTGGCGCCTTTGATTTCATTGAAAAACCATTGGATTTAAATCGCATATTAGTGATTTTGAGAAATGTTAAGGACCGAAATCTATTGGTTCAAGAAACTAAAATTCTAAAGACAACCGTTAAAAAAATAAAGGGAAGTGCGATTATCGGTGAAACTCCGGAGATTTTGGACATCAAAGCCATGATTGAAAAAGTAGCACCTTCTGATGCGCGTGTACTCGTTACAGGTGGCAATGGAACCGGTAAGGAATTGGTGGCGCGATCACTACATGAATTATCCAATCGCTCCAAAATGCCATATATCGAAGTTAACTGTGCTGCAATCCCATCGGAATTGATCGAAAGTGAGCTTTTTGGACATGAAAAAGGCGCATTCACCTCAGCTATTAAAGATAAAAAAGGAAAATTCGAATTGGCATCTGGCGGGACTTTGTTCTTGGATGAAATTGGAGATATGTCGCTCAGTGCTCAAGCAAAAGTTCTGAGAGCTCTTCAAGAAAATGTCATTCAGCGCGTTGGTGGAGAAAAAGATGTTAAAGTTGATTGTCGAATCGTAGCGGCAACCAACAAAGACTTGCGAAAAGAAATAGCAGAGGGTAGATTTCGTGAGGATTTATTTCATCGTTTAGCGGTGATATTAATTCATGTTCCTTCACTCAATGACCGAAGAGCGGATATTCCGTTATTGGCGAATCATTTTTTACAACTGGTTTGTCAAGATCATGGTATACCTTGTAAGTCCTTAAATAAGGAAGCGTTAAATGCGCTTAAATCTCTTGATTGGACTGGAAATATCCGTGAATTAAGAAATATTATTGAACGATTAGTCATTCTTTGTGATCAAGAAATTGATGCGAAGGATGTCCAGAAATATGCTAATGTAAAAGCGTAACATTTAAGAGAATTCGCTACTTTCACCAAATAAAATAGTTGATTATGAATCCAAAGTTTAAATCCATTTTACCTCACCTTGTTGCTATTGCCGCTTTTCTGATTCTTTCAAGTGTGTATTTCTCACCCTTGTTTGATGGATATAGCTTAAAACAAAGTGATATTCGACAATTTCAAGGAATGTCGAAAGAAATAGTGGATCATGAATTCGTGAATGGGGTAAAGCCTTTATGGACAAACTCCATGTTTGGTGGAATGCCAAGTTATCAGATTGCGACAGAACACAATGCGAATTGGTTGACGTACATTGATCAAGCAATCAAACTTGGATTACCGAGACCTGTTGGCATATTGTTCATCAGTATGTTGGGCTTTTATATTCTGACACTTTGCATGCGTGTGAATCCCTGGTTGGGGATGATTGGTGCGATTGCTTTTGGTTTTTCAACCATTAATATCCTATATATCGGAGCTGGACATATGTCCAAAGTAAATGCAATTGCATATATGGCGCCCGCTTTAGGTGGATTGATTCTGGCATTTCGCGGTAAATGGCTACTTGGAGCAGCGGTTTTCGGACTATTTTTCGGTTTGAATTTAACCGCGAATCACCTGCAGATGACTTATTATTTGTCCTTTTTATTAGTGGCCGTAGCCGTTTCCGAAGTGATTCGATTGGCATTGAAAAAGGAATGGATTTACTTAGGGAAATCGATTGGTGCATTGGCTGTTGTGTCTATTCTTACGTTGATGTCATCTGCAAGTAATTTGATGACGACTTTCGAATATAGCAAGTATACAACGAGAGGAACTTCTGATTTGACCATCAAACCAAAAGGTCAGGCCTCGAAAATGTCAGCGAAAGAAGGACTCAATAAAAATTACATATTAGAATACAATTTCGGCGCAGGAGAATGGTTATCTCTTGTTGCTCCCAATGCAAAAGGTGGGAAAACAGATTTGCTTGGGAACAACGAAAAAGCGGTAGAATTGATTAATGCCAATCCGAATTATTACGAATACGCAGATATTTTATTGAATACAGATCAATCAAAACCTGCTTTTCCAAGTTATTGGGGTGGACAAAGTTTCAGTGGTGGAGCGTTCTACTTCGGTGTGGTTATGTTGTTTTTCTTCCTAATGGGATTGATCTTTTTGAAGGATTCATTGAAGTGGCCTTTCCTTGTAATTGGCTTATTAGCGATTCTCCTTTCATCCAATGATCCAGGTGGAATCAATGACTTTTTCATCAACAAATTCCCGATGTACAATAAGTTCCGTGATTCAAAAATGATCATGACGCTCTTACAAGTGATGATTCCAGCCTTAGCTGTACTTTTCTTAGATAAATTATTTCGTAAGGAAGGATTAATTGGACATAAAAAAGCTTGGTTGATTGGAAGTGCTTCATTAGTTTTTGTTGCGCTTATTTTGTACGTTTCGCCTTCACTGTCAGGAGAGTTTTTGACAAAAAATGAAATATCCATGTTTGCTGATCAAGAGAAAAACGTGAAGGATCCTAGTCAATTAACGTATTTAACTGGTATTAAAAACGCCATAGAAGATGTACGTATTGATCTTTACAAATCAGATATTGGACGTTCCATTCTTTTCATTTTATTAGGGGCAGGAATCGTTGTTTTGGTTTCTCGTTCAATTTTACCGAAAGCGATTGTTATTGGTGGTTTGATGCTGATCGTTATGATTGACAACATTTCAGTGAACAAACGCTATGTGAACAATGAATTACCTGGTGATCAAACATCCAGTTATGTGGTGGCATCTGATGCATCAATGCCATACGTTCCAAGTACAGCGGACATGAGCATACTAGCAAGGGAGAAGTCTTATTCAAAAGATGAACAGACGATACTTTCTAAAATGTCAGATTATGTTTATTACAAAGATGCATTGGATCAAGATATGAATGCTGTTTACGCAAAATTTGGTGCGTTAAATTTAAATACGGATTACCGTGTGTTGAATTTTTCTAATCCAATGGCCGAAACGTCTACGAGTTTCTTCCATAAAAGTATTGGTGGTTATCATGGAGCAAAGTTGAAACGCTACCAAGAACTTGTTGATTTCAATACTTTAAACGAAATGCAGCAGTTGAATCAAGAGATTAGCGCTGAAAAAAACACCATTTTGCGCAAATATGCTAGTCAAATGGAAATGACTCAAGAAATGGCACAGCAGATTTTTGATACGATTTCCATCGAATCATTGTCTGTTTCTGACAAAAATCCGGCGATTAACATGTTAAACACGAAATACATCATTGTTAATCCTGGGACGAAGGCAATTCGAAATACAAATGCAAATGGTCCTGCTTGGTTTGTTCAATCCGTAAAATGGGTTTCAAGTGCGAACGAGGAATTAAGCTCTTTAACAAATTGCAATACTAAAAAGCAAGCAATTGTTCATCAGGAATTTAAAACGATTGCCTCAGGAACGAAGATGGATACTACTGCGTCTATTCGCATGGTGAAGTATGGAACAACTGAATTGCGTTATAAAAGTGCGAGTAAAGCAGATCAAATTGCTGTTTTCAGTGAGATATATTATCCAGAAGGATGGAATTGTTATGTAGATGGTAAACAAATCGAAACGTTTAGAGCCAATTACGTTCTTCGTGCTGCAAAAATCAAAAAAGGAGAACACCAAATTGAATGGAAGTTCGAACCAAAAGCATTTCAAACGGGAAGTAACTTGTCATTTGCTGGTTCAAGTTTGTTGATCCTTGCGTGCATTGGAGTTTTCTGGATGAACCGTAAAATTGAAGTAAGCGAAGAGGCTTAATTTATTTAGACCGTTCTAAGATTTCATCAATAGCTCTAACGCCGAATTGATCATTTTCCCAAGCGTGAACGATTTGATGATTTTCACTCAAAATTATGGTTGGAAATCCACCTCTCGCCATTACGATCCAATCTTTTGGTTTGGTTGATTTTTCGACATCAATTCCTTTGCTCAAGTTTTTTCGGAATGCGAACAATGGGTTGTTCGTTTCCGCAACGACCATGTAGCGAATATTAAGTTTAGGTTCTCTTCGGAGCAATTCATTCATAAAACGAATGGTTTCATGACAATATGGACAACCAGGAAGGACAACAACGGTTACAAGTGGTTTTTTAGGAAAAGTAGCTAGTCGTTCTGGTGAAAAGTGATTATTGACAAAGTCCCCAGTATAAATTGGAAAAATCGAGAAATATATACTGAAAGGTAAAACAGCTAAAATCGTCATGATCGTCCATTTCTTCCATTTCTGTTGAATACGACTTTGAAAGGTGTATACGATCACAAAACCCAGAATGGACATTAATATGTATGGAATGAGTTTTGAAGCAGTCCAAGAAAAGCCAAGGTCAAGAAAAATTGATTCGAAGAAATTCATTCAGAAGATTTTAAATAAAAAAGGGGGCAATTGCCCCCTAGAGATATGGTTTGCAAGAATTTATTCTATTGCACATGTTTTTACAATCGTATTGACCGTTTGAGATAGTGCTGCACATTCAGCCGCTGCATCCTTTTTCTTACCGTTTATTACCGTTGTTTGAAAGTTATTTACACCTGAAATCGTTTCTGTTGTTACACATTTACATGAGTAATCTTTCGCACAAGAAACCATCATCAATGATGCGAATGCTCCAAAAATCAATGTTTTTTTCATTTTATGTCGTTTTAAGTTTGATTTATTTGACCTAAATTACAAAATATTTCAAATCCAATTTTCACAATTCACACTATTTTTATTTTAACATGCTTCTGTCACTTGGTTAGTTTCATTTTACCTGATCCATTCATGACATTAAATGAAGGACAATTGTTATTTTTGGTTAAAA
The DNA here is from genome assembly GCA_017983465.1 of Crocinitomicaceae bacterium. Classification (GTDB taxonomy): domain Bacteria; phylum Bacteroidota; class Bacteroidia; order Flavobacteriales_D; family Crocinitomicaceae; genus UBA952. Next base: position 103,599 of record JAGOBK010000003.1, on the reverse strand, counting down.
TTAGAAAGTCTTGGTAAAGAAAATACTCATCATCGTTGGAACTCGTCCGAATTTCATTAAAGTTACACGGTTCAAAGAACTGATTAGTACTTACCCTCAATTTCAAGTTGAAATTGTACATACCGGACAACATTGGGATCGCAACATGTCAGAGGTCTTCTTTGAAGAGTTTGGTTTGAAACCTGATTACATGCTTTCTGCTTCGTCAAATTCCGTTGTAGATCAATTCTCCAGTATGATGAGTAAGCTCAGTGAGCTCATTTTGAAAATTGGCAAGCCAGATTTAATGATTGTCCCTGGAGATGTAAACTCAACACTAGCATCCGCTTTGGTGGCGAACAAAATAGGCATTCCATTAGCACATTTGGAAAGTGGATTACGTTCAAATGACCGCAATATGCCGGAGGAAATCAATCGGCTACTTACGGATGAAATTTCAGATTTCTTTTTCGTAACGGAACAAAGTGGATTAGATCACCTTTCTGAAGAAAAAAAGCATGGAGAAATATTCTTCGTCGGAAATACCATGATTGACACACTGGTGCATTTTGAACCACAAATTCAGAAAAGCACCATTCGTGAACGCTTAGGAATTCAGGATAAACCTTTTATATTGGTTACCCTACATCGTCCTTCAAATGTAGATTCATTGGAGGGTCAAACCAAAATCGTTCGTTTATTTTCAGAGTTAAGTGAAAAATATACGATTGTCTTCCCAATTCATCCTAGAACAAGAAAAAACTTCGAGGCTGCCGATAATGTAGCTCAATGGTTGGAAAACGGAAATTTACATCTGTTAGATCCACTTGGATACTTTGATTTTCAATCGTTAGTTAAACATGCTGATTTGATACTCACTGATAGCGGAGGGATCCAAGAAGAAAGTACCTATCGACAAGTTCCATGTTTAACTTTGCGTGAAAATACGGAAAGACCCATCACCGTTGAATTGGGTACAAATACTTTAGTTCCATTCGATGAATCCGTGATTTTAGGATTGATTGACGAAATCCATCAGGGAACTTATAAAAAAGGTGAAATCCCACCACTTTGGGATGGTAAGGCAACAGAGCGAATTCTAGCTGCTATTTCGAAGATTTTAGCATAAGTTCGTTTAAAAACGCACTCATTTCTTTGGCTAGTTCTTGTCGGCTATATTTTGATAAGGTATCTGTGCGATCAATTACACCGCTTGTCAATGTTTGAATGGCTTCCCAAGTTGGTTTTTCATCAAAATCTATGACAAGTGTATTTGACTGTTCTTGCAAAATTTGTGCAGAATCACCGGTTTTTGGGCCAATGGCTAAGATTGCTTGATTACTTGCCAAATATTCAAATAATTTACCCGGAATAATACCTTGTTGATTTTTTACATCGTTCAATGGTAAAAGTAAGAGAGAACAAGAGGACATTAATTCAATGACTTCTTCGTGAGGAATAAAAGGTCTCTGATCTAAATAGATACTCAGTCCACATGATTCAATAGATTGAATAACGCTCACATCGACAGCTCCAACTAATTGTATTTTCAGTTTGCTTTTAAGTGCTTCGTTTCGATTAATTTCTTCTGCTAAAAACGACCAAAAAACCATCGGGTTCCTATCAGCATTTAAAGATCCTGTGTGTAATATCGTGAAGTTTTGATCCTCTTTTTTCTGAAAGTGTTGGAAGTCATTAGGTGCAAATCCATTTGTGATCAGTTTTACGGAGCGCTTTGCTAGCTCTTCAAATTCTGTTGTCCACGTTCGACTGACACAAGTGATTCCAGTAGCTTCTGCTAATACGGACTGCTCGAGTCTTTTCTGTTTTCGAATAGCCCATTTCGTCATTGGTAGCTTGTCAAACCAATCAATGTTTGTCCAAGGATCCCTGAAATCAGCTAACCAAGGAATACCTGTTGCACGTTTTAATCCTAGTGCAATAAGGTGAGTTGTGTGAGGTGGACCTGTGGAAACGATGATGTCTACCGGATGGTCCTTCAGGAAATCACGTAAATGCTTAACGGATGGACGTATCCAAAACTTTTTTGCATCAGGGATAAATAAATTAGCACGAAGCCAAAGTGCACACTTTTGAATCCATTTTTTATCTTGTTTCCCACCCTCATTCAGAAAACCGGTTTGTAATTTCTTTCCTTTTTTACCCGTGAGTGCTTTGTATGCTTCGAAGGGTTCCCATATCGGGTATTTAATGACATGTACGGATTCAGTAAATGAATCAATTAGACTTTTGTCCTCGATAGGAGCTTCTGCATTTTCAGGTGTATAGATGATTGGTTCCCATCCCATTTGCGCTAAATAACGACTAAAATGTAGCCAACGCTGAACACCACTGCCTCCACTTGGTGGCCAGTAGTACGTAATAATTAGTACTTTTTTAGCGTTAGGCAATTTTTGCTTTTATTTCGTCAATAGCTGTTTGCAAACCTTCACTGCGTTTTCCTCCGGCAGTTGCAAAGAATGCTTGTCCACCTCCACCGCCTTGAATATGAGTAGAAACTTCACGAATCCACTGTGAAGCGTTCCATGCGTTCGATTCAACAAGGTTTTCATCAATCATCAAGCTTAGGCCGCATTTGTCTGCTTCTTTATTCCCGATTATTGCTAGGAAATTCTCATTTTCTTGTTTCAATTGGAAAAGAATGTCCTTAACAGAATTGGCATCAAGCTCAACGATTCCACCTAAAAAAGAAACAGCACCAATTTTAACAATCTGTGATTTCAATTGTAATTTTAATTGGCTCGCTTTTTCACGGATAAGTTGTTCGATTTCTTTCTGTAATTGTTGGTTTTTAGAAAGTAAATCCTCCACCGATTTCACAATGTCTTTTGGATTTTTAAGTGCTTGTTGAATGTGAGAAAGTGTTGTTGCTTTTTCTTTGTAGTAATCCTCTGCTGCCTGACCAGTAATGGCTTCAATTCGTCGAACACCTGCTGCCACAGCTGATTCAGAAACTATTTTAAATAGTCCGATTTTCGCTGTGTCCGGAACGTGGATTCCTCCACAAAGCTCAACTGATTCACCAAATTTTATCACGCGAACATGATCGCCATATTTCTCACCAAATAATGCCATTGCACCAAGTGCTTTTGCATCATCGATGGCCATAGCACGTCGCTCATCTAGAGGAAGGTTTGCGACAATCGCAGCGCTAACTAGCGATTCAATTTGTTCGATTTCTTCTTCAGTTACTTTTGAGAAATGAGAAAAGTCAAATCGAAGATTAGATGAATTCACCAAAGATCCTTTTTGTTCCACATGAGTCCCTAAAACAGTTCTTAACGCGTGATGGAGTAGGTGTGTGGCACTGTGATTTTTTGCGGTTTGTTCTTGCGTATTTACATCAATGGCTGCTGTGAATTCCTCATTCAACTTGGTTGGCAATTGCTCACTTAAATGAATGATGAGGTTATTTTCTTTTTTCGTATCGAATATGCGAATGGTTTCACTAGCGTTTTTCAAGGTTCCTTTGTCTCCAACTTGTCCACCACCTTCAGGGTAGAATGGAGTCTGGTTCAAAACGAGTTGAAAAAACGACTTTCCTTTTTGGCTAACTTTTCTGTATTTCGTAATGTGGACAGGAGCTTGCTTCTGATCGTATCCAACAAAAACCGTCGGGACATCTGTGCCAATTTGAACCCAATCGTCAGTTTCAATTACCGAAGCAGCTCTCGAACGGTCTTTTTGAATTTGCAATTGTGCTTGGAATCCATCTTCATCAATACTAAAGCCATTTTCTCGGGCGATGAGTGATGTTAAATCGACCGGGAATCCATAAGTATCGTATAGTTCGAAAACATTCTCTCCTGAAATGATCGTTTGAGATGATTTCTTGCTTGAAGCCATCAAATCATCCATGCGTTTAATTCCTTGCTCTAGCGTACGGAAAAAGCTTTGTTCTTCCTCTCGGATGACTTTTTCGATTAATTCTTTTTGATGAATCAATTCCTCGTAAGGATGTCCCATTTGTTGAACGAGTACACCAGAAAGTTTGCAAAGAAAAGGTTCTTTTAATCCTAAGGTTTGATATCCATAACGTACTGCTCTACGCAATATGCGACGAATTACATATCCAGCACCCGTGTTAGAAGGTAATTGTCCATCAGAAATAGAAAAACTGATCGCACGAATATGATCAGCAATGACGCGTAATGCGATATCTGTCTCTTCTGCTTTTCCATAAGGAATTCCACTTTCTTTGGATACAAATTGAATAAGTGTTTGGAATAAATCCGTATCGTAATTACTTTGTTTCCCTTGGAGGGCCATAGCCAATCGCTCAAGTCCCATTCCAGTATCGACATGTGTCGAAGGAAGCGGTTCTAAACTTCCATCCGCTTTACGGTTGAACTGCATGAAAACGTTGTTCCATATTTCAATCACCTGTGGATGGTCGTTGTTTACCAATGTTAATCCGTTTATAGCCAAACGATCTGACTCATTTCTAAGGTCAACGTGTATCTCAGAGCATGGTCCACAAGGACCCGTATCTCCCATCTCCCAGAAATTATCCTTTTTAGATGCTAAAATGATTCGGTCTTCCGCAATGAATTTTTTCCAAATCGCAAAACTTTCATCATCTCGAGGTACACCGTCTTTTTCATCACCTTCGAATACAGTTACATATAGACGGTCTACTGGAATTTTATATTCGGAGGTCAGTAATTCCCATGCCCAGGTAATCGCTTCCTCTTTGAAATAATCTCCGAATGACCAGTTTCCTAGCATTTCGAACATGGTATGATGGTAAGTATCCACACCAACTTCCTCTAAGTCGTTGTGTTTTCCTGAAACGCGTAAACACTTTTGTGAATTAGCAACTCGCTTTTGTACTGCTTGTTGATGTCCAAGGAAAAAATCTTTGAATTGATTCATCCCAGCATTGGTAAACATGAGTGTAGGGTCATTTTTCACCACCATTGGCGCGGAAGGAACAATTTGATGTCCTTTACTTTCGAAAAAGTCAAAAAATTGCTGGCGTATTTCAGAAACCGTCATTGTATCGTTTTATTTGCTTGCAAATTTAGGAAATTGAAAGAACTAAAGACAATGAAATTGGCCATATCGCGTTCTATTTGAGAAATAATTATTCCGTTTCACATTCCATTTTGCCAGAAATACCTAAAATCATGAATGAACTGAGTCAAATTGAGTCCAAGCTAATTGTTGTCAGAGAACAAAAAGTGTTGTTGGATCGTGACGTTGCTGCACTTTATGGTATTGAGACAAAACGTGTTAATGAAGCCTATCGCAATAATCCGGAGAAATTTCCAGAAGGGTATGTTTTATTTTTAGAGGAGGATGAATCAAAATCTTTAAGGTCGAAATTTTCGACCTTAAACAATTCAACAAGAGGAAAGCATACCAAATATCAAGTGAAAGCTTTCACTGAGAAAGGATTATATATGTTAGCAACAATTTTAAAAAGCGAACGAGCGACAGAAACCACTATAGCTATTATTGAAACATATGCGAAGCTAAAGGAGTTCACGCAACTCATACAATCGAGTGTTGATGATCATTCGGGAGAGCTAACGAATGAAATATTAGAAAAAAGTTCTGGACTTTTGAAGGAACTGATTGTTCCTGATTTAAAAACGGATGAAACTGAAACCTCTTTTGAAATTAATTTCGCTGTGATGAAGCTTAAGCACACGATTAAACGGAAGAAGTAATTTCCATACTTTTGTATCCTTAAATAGCATACATGGAATTCATTTCTCAAGAATTAGATCAATATTGTTGTTCGCATACAGCGGAAGAAAACGAACTGCTCAAACGTATCAATCGTGAAACGCATGTGGAAGTGTTGCAACCGCGCATGTTAAGTGGACACTTTCAAGGACGTGTGTTGAGCATGTTATCAAAAATGATGCAGCCAAAACGCATTCTTGAAATTGGAACCTATACGGGATACTCTGCTTTGTGTTTAGCGGAAGGACTTGCCTCTGATGGTAAATTGGTAACGATTGATGTAAACGAGGAATTAGCTCATCGCGTTCAAGCATATTTCAATGCTTCCACATTCGCTGAGCAAATTCAATATATTATTTCTCCAGCTTTGAACGTTATTCCTACCTTGAATGAAACATGGGACTTAGTATTTATTGATGCGGATAAGCAAAACTACATTGAATATTACGAGCTCATTCTGCCATTGGTTCGTCCTGGAGGATATGTTATTTTGGACAATGTACTTTGGTCTGGAAAGGTTGCTGAACCTGATAAAAATGACAAAGACACTGTTTTGTTGCGAAAGTTAAATGCAATAATTCATACAGATGAACGTGTCGAAGAAGTGCTACTTCCGATTCGGGATGGTCTCATGATTGCATGTAAAAAATAGGATGAAAAATATCGAAATACGACAAACAGCTGACGGATCCAAAACACTTTATCTTCCTGAATTGGATGAAACGTATCATTCTAGTCACGGCGCCATGCAGGAAGCAATGCATGTATTTATTCAACATGGCTTAGCTTTTATTGGACAAGAGAAAAAATCGATTTCGGTATTTGAAATGGGATTTGGAACAGGACTTAATGCCTTATTAACGGCACAATGGGCGGAACAACATTCCTGTTCGATCCGTTACATTGGGATAGAGCTTCATCCCATTCCAAAAGATATTTGGCAACAAATGGACTATGTTCAGGAAGTATTGGAAAGAGAAAGGTATTCCAAAATCATGGCAGCAGAGTGGGGAGAGTATCAAGTGATAGAACCAAATTTCCAATTAAAAAAAGTTGAAGAGGATATTCTTGGACTTCAGCTTGTTGAGCAAGTTGATTTAATATACTTTGACGCCTTTGGACCTCGTGCTCAATCCGAAATGTGGGATCTGCCCGTTCTAACTAAAATGTACGAACGATTAAACCCAGGTGGAGTATTTGTAACCTATTGTGCTCAAGGACAAATGAAGCGAAATTTGAAATCACTTGGATTTTCTTTAGAGTCCTTACCTGGACCTCCGGGAAAACGAGAAATGACAAGAGCGATAAAAATTTAATATAAAATTTACATTGAATGATTGTCAATCAAAAAAAAGCCTTTAACTTTGTGTCAAATTACAGTTCATAGTTGTAGTTTTAGTTTTATAGTTTTAGCATGGTTTAGCAGGAAGAGGAACAAACAAGAGTTGTTCCTCTTTTTGTTTTTAGTCCATTTTGAGAAGCATCTTTAACTCGGCTAAAATAAGTGCCGTCGCTCCCCAAACGATTTTCTCATTCAACACAAAACACGGAACGTCTTTCAAATGAACTTGATCCTTGACTTGAATACTTGTTGTCGATACAGAACGCTCATCGATTAAATCCTGAATTTTTACTTCGTAGAATTGGGCAACTTCTCGTTTGTTGATTTCAATAATCGGACGTTCATCATGTAAAAAGACAAAAGGACTGACTTCGAAACTTGAAACGGGTATCCAGACCATAGAAAGTTCCGTGATTTTATCTCCGTTATTTGTTGGAATGGCCATTTCTTCCTCAGATTCTCTTCGAGCCGTATGTTCTAAATGTAAATCGGTTGATTCTGGTTTTCCACCGGGGAAAGCCATTTGGGCACTGTGTTTTCCATCATAGGAAGAACGTTCAATTAACAAAAAGTGCCATTCTTCCTGATATAAGTATAAGTGAATGCCAACTGCAGCTTTTTTTCGAATCGCTCTAGCTTGATTTTCAAAGTGTTTCCTGTAGGGTGCAAAAGCTTCGTGAGCGCTTGCACCAGGTAAGGTTTGTTGAAGTCGATGAATCAATTCGCTTTTTGTCATACTGTACAAAAATGCATTTTTTTAGTGAATGTCCTAAAAAACATCGTTTATATTCTTTAAAAATTAATAATTATTTAAACTACCCCTAAAAAATAGGGGGTGTCATGAAAAAAAATACACTAAAATGAATTTAATGGCGTAAAAAGAAATAACTTTGTCAAAAAAAACACCAAAAATGGCAACGAAAAGATTGAATGCGTATCAAGATGTGTTAAGTAGAGAACCTAAACACATTGAATTTGATGGGAAACTATCAGAATTGTTTGGTCAAAATGTATTTCACATTGATGTAATGCGTGAATACCTTCCGTCTGAGACTTACAAGTCAATGTTGGAATCCGCACAAAACGGAACACGTTTAGATCGCAAGAATGCTGATCAAGTCGCTTCAGCAATGAAAGACTGGGCTATTTCTAAAGGAGCAACACACTATACACACTGGTTTCAACCTTTAACTGGAACAACGGCAGAAAAACATGATGCGTTTTTTAAACCAATTGGTCCAGGGAAAGCAATTGAGCGTTTTGACGGTGATTTATTAGTTCAACAAGAACCAGATGCATCTTCTTTCCCTAACGGAGGAATTCGCAACACATTTGAGGCACGTGGATATACCGCTTGGGATCCAAGTTCACCGGCATTTGTGATTGGAAAAACATTATGTATTCCAACCATCTTTATCTCCTACACAGGCGAATCATTGGATTACAAAATGCCATTGTTAAAAGCCTTGAATGCCATCGATGGAGCTGCAGTGGAAGTTTGTCAGTACTTTGATAAAAACGTAAACAAAGTAAATGCAACGCTTGGTTGGGAACAGGAATATTTCTTAATTGATTCCGCTTTGTTTAATGCACGTCCCGACATCATGTTGACAGGTAGAGCATTATTTGGACATGCCCCTGCAAAAGGACAACAGTTAGAAGATCATTACTTTGGTTCGATTCCAGAGAGAGTGAACGCATTCATGCGTGAATTTGAAGTGGAGTCTTTGAAATTAGGGATTCCAGTAACAACACGTCACAACGAAGTGGCACCAAATCAATTTGAGTGTGCGCCGATTTTCGAAGAGTGTAACTTAGCGAATGACCATAACTTATTGTTAATGGACATCATGGAGAAAACAGCACGCAAGCATAACTTCCGTGTGTTATTACATGAGAAACCATTCGCAGGTGTTAATGGATCTGGAAAACACAATAACTGGTCATTAAGTACGAATACCGGAGTGAATTTATTAGCTCCTGGCAAAAATCCAAAATCGAATCTACAATTCTTAACGTTCTTTGTGAATACAATCATGGCGATTCATGAAAATGCAGGATTGTTACGTGCTGCGATTGCATCAGCAGGAAATGACCATCGCCTTGGAGCAAACGAAGCGCCACCAGCGATTATTTCTGTTTTCATCGGAAGTCAGCTTTCTCAATTATTAGATGATTTAGAGAAAAACATTAAAGCGGGTAAAATGACACCGCAGGATAAAACGGAATTGAAATTGAACATTGGAAAAATCCCTCAAATCTTGTTGGATAACACCGATCGTAACCGTACATCACCGTTTGCATTTACCGGAAACAAATTTGAATTCCGTGCAGTTGGATCAGCGGCGAACTGTGGTTCTGCAATGATTGTACTTAATACGATTATGGCGAAACAATTACGTGTATTTAAAATTGCAGTTGATGCACGCATCGCTAAAGGTGAAAGCAAAGACGAAGCAATTTTGAAAGAATTGCAATCGATGATTAAAAACTCGAAGAAAATTCGTTTCGAAGGAAATGGATATGGTGACGAGTGGGTAATCGAAGCAGAAAAACGCGGATTAGCAAACTTGAAAGATACACCTCGCGCCTTACAAATCTGGCATGATAAAAATGTCGCGAAATTATTTGAGGAAATGGGCGTTCTTTCTGGTCGTGAATTAGATGCACGTCGCGAAATTGAATTTGAAAACTACGTTTTGAAAATTCAAATTGAATCTCGTTTAATGGGTGATTTGATTCAAAACAACTTCATACCTGCAGCGGTTGAATATCAAAACAAATTGATTGCAAATGTGCAAGGACTCATGAGTATTCTTGGTGATAAATCTGGAAAAGCAGCATCCAAAGCGCAAATTGAAATCATTGAGAAAATCAGCATGCACATGAATAAAATGAAAGCAGCGTCTGATGCCATGCTAGAGCAGCGTAAAATCGCTAACAAATTGGAGCACGCAGAGGACAAAGCACTTGCTTATTGTGATAACGTGAAATCTCATTTTGATGAAATTCGCTACCATGCAGATAAATTAGAATTGTTAGTAGAAGATGAATTGTGGCCGTTGCCTAAATTCAGAGAAATGTTATTTACTCGATAAAAATAGAAAAGTCCCGACAGAACGTCGGGACTTTTTTTTTGGTTAAAAAAATGGTCGTTAAACCTAGGCAGCTACTTCTAGTGTTTTTGCCACGACACTCTTTTTAAGGGCATTGATTTTTCCAGTGACCATCTCTAGGTGAATACGGTACTCTAAACAATGCTCAGGTGTTAAGTATCCTAAGTCTCGAGCAATCAATGCATGGTTTAATAATTCCATTCCAGCTGAATATGCCCGTTGATAAAATACGACCTGTTCCTTCCGTGGAACTGGACCGCTCCCCAATGAAATGTTACTCACGATGTCAATGCTGGATTGCTTCATCCAGTTAGAGAGTCCGAATCGCTCTGAGGTTGGGAATTTTTTTGTCGCTGTGTACGTTAGAAGGACCAATGCATGTGCTTCCTTCCAAACATCCAGCTTTTCAAATGAAAAAAGGTACGTTTTCATAATTAGTGATTTAAAGTTTCATTAATTACGACGAAAGCTCTTTTTTTATTTTTGAGAAAATAGACTTAAACGATTTTAATCGTTTTGAGGAAGGCTAGGACTATTCTTGTCCGAAAAGAACCAGTGTTTTTAGTAATTCGTGGAGCACGTTTTTTTCTGGCTTAAAAGTGATCTCTATGCCAACATTGGAACTTTTCACTTCTTTTGTGCCGTCAAATAATTCCTTACTTGCACGAAACGCCGGAATCATGTCCAAAACAAGTCCTGCCCAACCTGTGTTTTTTATGCTTGTTAATCGACCCAAATCTCCTTTGCATAAGAATCCTGTTTGACAACGGGTGATATTTGGTGTACCATTTGGACAAAATACTTGCTTGTCAGAACAGATGTAAAGCGTATTGGGACTTGTTCGTTTAAAGAATATTTCTTGACTTCCCATTCTCACTTCTTGTTCTTTCCATTCCAAGGTGTCAAAGATGGACTGAACTGTTTTTAAAGCACTTTCCATCGAACTTGGATTTCTGTACTCCAATAATACTTCAAAAGAAGGAGCAAAGGGAAATTGTTGGTCTTCAGTTAATTTTCCTCCATCGTAATTTAAGGAAATACGTTCCAATGAATTCAGCATGCATCGTAGCGAAAACTCTTTAGGAATAGAAGAAAGAATTTTGTTTGGGAATTGATTGCTGTAATGAAAGGAACGAGGACTTAAAATCAGTGTTTGATTGGTTTTTTGCCTTTGCGTAACGAATGTAAGTTTGTGTTGGGTCCATTGAAGTGTTCCCTCTGATAATTGTCCATTAAGTCGTTGGTGAACAATGATCTGACCTGGAGTTACAGTTCTGTTCTTCCACTTGACATTATTCAAAATCCAGGTGGACTGTTTTCTTGTTAAAGGAGTTAAGGGAGAATAAAATACATCTTCTCCTTGTTGTACATAGTATGCACCCAGGCTTTTCTTAGCGCTTTCTGGTGTCGAATGGAAGTGAATGAGCAAGCCTTGAAAAAATGTTGATTGAATAAAGAATGCGCTCATGGCTTGTTGGAGATCCATATGTACGCCGTCTAATTTCTTCGATGTTCCTTTCGGCGAGCTGAGTTGATGAAGTTCATTTAAAAACAATTGATTTTTAACTTCAAACAATTCGGTAGAAATCAGCTCCTTGATTAAACTTAATGGGTGTGCAGTGAGTTCGAAACTGGCTTCATGAATAATTGGAATTCGCTGTTGCAAACTCGGTTTTTTCGAGATGTAAAAGGAAATTTGCACTGTTGCGATGAACAGAAATCCTAAAGTTAGGACAAACACTATTTCTTTAAAGCGATTCATTTCTGCTGTAAAGATAAATGAAAGATGAATTGATTACCTTTGAACATGAAGATTATCGTACGATTTATTTTTTGGTTGACCGGATGGAAGATTGACCAAAACGTCCCAAGCGACATCAAGAAGTGTGTTATAGCAGTAGGTCCACATACCTCCAATTGGGATTTTGTATTGGGTAGGATGGCTTTTATACTCTACGGAGTTCAGGGACGTTACCTCGTTAAAAAAGAATTGTTTTTCCCACCTTTGGGTTGGTTTCTGAAATCGATTGGATGCATACCAGTTGATCGAAAAAAGAAAAACAACCTTACGGACACGGCATTGAAGTACTTTGAAGAAAACGAGTCCATGTTTATCGTATTTTCACCCGAAGGGACAAGAAGTTACAATCCAAATTGGAAAAAAGGATTTTACCATGTCGCTCAGAAAGCTAGTGTTCCCATTTATATTTGTTATATCGATTTTAAAACAAAAACGGGTGGATTCGACAGTTTGTTTTATCCAACAGGAGATGTAGAAAATGACATTAAGTATATTAAAACGGTATTGAGCAAGTATGAAGGACGTTTCCCGGAGAAAGGGATTCGAAAACCTGATTGATGTATTAATGTGCTAATTTGCTAATGAACTAATTTGCTAATGGGTTAATTTGCTAATGAACTAATTTGCTAATGGGTTAATGTGCTATTGGGTTAATGAGCTAATGGATTGTGAGCTGCGCTCAAGGTTTATTCTCGAAATACGAGCACATTAGCACATTGAAAAACTAGCAAATTAGAAAACTAGCACATTAGCACATTAAAATAACTAGCAAATTAGAAAACTAACCCTCTTCCTCCTTCGTTTTACCCTTTATCGTACCTGTTTTAAAATCATAACCATAAGGACAATGTTTACAACCACTTTTGCAACAATGCCCACGTTTCAAGTGGTACTTTTCTGTAAAAACAATATAACCTTCCGGGGAGACATAATAGTCTTCATCATCTAAATGAGACCGTTTTGAAAAACCAGAAAAATCCAAACTCATTCGTTCCTAAATTAGATAGTTGGTTCACAAACTTGACACAAAATAGTTTTGTTCAATCGGTAAACTTACCATGTAACACAGGTCAAGTTAAATTGTTCGTGAAACGAGATGATTTAATTCATCCGTTCATTTCAGGTAATAAAATACGGAAGTTAATGTTCAATTTGAAGGAAGCCTTGCAGATGAATAGTAAAGCAATTATCACATTTGGTGGTGCCTATTCGAATCACCTCATTGCGAGCGCTGCAGCCGGAAAAGAACTAGGTATCGAGGTAATAGGAAAGGTAAGGGGAGAGGAATTAACAATTCATTCGAATTCTATTTTACAGCAATGTCATGAAATGGGAATGAAATTAGAATTTTTAACCCGTTCCGAATTTACAGCGCAAAAACACCAAAGCGGCGCACTTCAGATAAATGGATCTACTTATTGGGTCATTCCTGAAGGTGGTGCGAATTCAGAGGGAATTCAAGGCTGTGCTGAAATCGTCTCGGAAATAGATCAAGACTTTGATTTTTATCTGGTGGCGCAAGGAACAACCACGACAAGTTTGGGATTACTGGTATCCATTCCGGAAAATGCGAAGTTGATTGTGGTCCCAGTTTTGAAAGGCTTCGATGTCCTAAACGAAATGCGGAACCTACTAAACGACGATGTTTTATTCGATTCTCTTTCTTCGAAACTCATTATTTGGGACAATTATCATCATGGCGGTTATGCTAAAACAAGCGAGGAGCTTTTGACTTTTATCGATGCATTTCACAGCATGAATGACTTTCAAATTGAACCGGTATATACGGGTAAATTGTTTTATGCGTTGAATGATTTCCTTTCCAAAGAAATTGATTTCCTTGTAGGGAAGAAGGTTTTGGCTTTACACACAGGAGGAATCATCAAAAACAATTAATTTCTTTTAGAGATATTGAATATATTAGCACAATTAACAATGAAGATTTTGGAAAAGGACGAGTTTTGGTTGTCATGGTGCAGAGAGGAATTAAACTTTGGCAGAACTGTTCGCATCGTTGCATCTGGCTATAGTATGATTCCAACAGTTTGGCCAGGTGAATTAATTGAAATTCAACCGGTGGTCATTGAAAATGTTAAAATAGGAGACATTATTGCATTTCAACGAATTCAACACATGGTGGTACATCGCGTTGTGATGATTCAGAACCTTCATGACGAAACATTCATTACGACTATGGGAGATTCCAATTTAAAGGTAGATGAAGTCATAAACAACGCGAACTTTATTGGAAAGGTTAAAGTAAAAAACAATTCCTCTGGACATAGCGGTCAACCTATTCTAATCAAGAGAAGTATTTATTCGGGAATTGCTTTCATTTTTACCTATTCTAATGCCTTGATAAAAAGATTATTGCGTTTGTTATCCGGCAAAAAGCGCCATTGAATTTCATTCTGAAAATGCCATAATAACACATTTGAATGAGTTCATTTCGAACAATCAACAAATCAATCGTTGGATCTTGCGAAATATCTAAGTCTTTTAATCCATGCAATCGCATAATGACTGTTTGGATTGCCTTTGTTAAGGTATTTTTTTGACGGAAATGCTTCAAAAAATATCAGGGGAAATATTTTCCAAGAAAAGGAAGATGGTACAAATCTGGGTAAAAATTTGAAACGGATGAGTTGAGACAGTGTTGGTTTTTGTTCCTTTAAAAAGAATTGAATGTAGAAATAATACCTTTTCGGGGCTTTTTTTCTACTAGGCAGATAGTCCTCATTCAACAAGCCCATCCAAATCATGCAATCGATTACGTGTTCGATTTTAGTCTGAACATTTACCTCAAAATGATGTTTGTTTTTCGGATAATCCAAGGCAGGCAAGGTAAGTAATACATCTAAAAAGGAACTCATTTTAAAGTGATTGCCCTTATCCAAGTGAACGTATAAATGTAAGATGTTGAAAAGAGCTGAATCAGATTTTTGTAACACCCACGTTTCTTGTTCTTGCCAACTTATTTTTTCTCGGCGGGAAATCAGTTGTTCAGTTGGAAAATGAAATCCTAATAACGTGTCATAAAGCATGATGTGGACATCGATATTCATTCCATTTTTACTCGCTTGTAAAGGCGCATGTAATTGAAAATGTTTTTCGTGGAAGTGTGATTTATCCACGCTTTGCGAACATGAAAACCCTTTTTCTTCAAAAAGTAATTTAACCTTTTCTAAGTGTTCTGGGAGGATCAATAAATCGATGTCTGATATGTGTCGAACTCCAAGTTCCCTGTACGTTCGAAAAATAAGATCCATTCCCTTTAACACACTGAATGGAATCTGATGATCTTCCAACATCGTACTCATTTCTTGATGTAAAGTCAAAAAATGGGTATTGCTTTGCAGTATTTGAACATACTTGATTTGAAGAGATTTCCAAAGACTTTCATTAAAGCCACTGAGTTTATTGTTTAAAAAAAACCAGTATGCAAAGCCTGATAGATGACTTAATTGTGCTTTTTCTGCAAAGGTATTCCAGTCGATTTTGTCTTTGTGTTCAAGAAATTCCGGGTAATGAATTGTTGGATTAAAAAAGGAGGAACTCCATTTTAGTAGAAAACGATCCGTATGTGAAAGATTGTTATTGAATTTCATGACTTCTTATAAATCCACAAATTTCAGGGTCTGGGTAAACACCCAAAGAAGCAACAGGACATTTATTAATTATTCTTTCCATCACATTAATATGGTGTAAAATTGCTTTTTCATTATATCCGTGTTGTATACAGAAAGCAAGTGTCTTTGCTAAGCGTTGAGCGCCAGAAAGAGCTTTAAAGGAATTTTCTTTGGAGTGAAATGGTAAATAAATATAGTTTAAAGAAGTTGCTTTAGAGCTATCCGAATAAGGCATTGGTGTATTATACATCATAACATCACCATTTCCCATCACCCTTAAAATAAGACGGTCATCATTTATGATTTGAGATCCTTGTTTATTCCAAATGGTAGCCAAGGTACTTTTTCCAACACCACTGAATCCAGAAAAAATACGACCGATTCCATGGTCGTCAATACCTGAGGCGTGAATCATGATGATATCTTCCTCAGTACTTAAGTAATACCAAACAAGTGGTGCCATCGGATAAGCTAATGGATTTATTACGGTTTCGTTTTCACCTGTTGTAAATGGCAAACAATAAATATCCCAAGTTTTTTTCTTAGAAGAATATGTGGCTCTTTGTTGTATTTCAAATGTAATGGGATTAAAAACCTCCATAATAATTGCGTCATCTACTTCATAGACTTTCCATAACACATTGTTTTCCTGCTTTGCTTCGTAAATTAACTTAGCAAGGCTTGGTAAATCAATCAGGAAATCATGGATGTTTATGAAACGATCATTTGTCGTTAGATTTTCGTGAAAGAAATGTTCGAAACCTTCTTCAAGTAAAATTGGTAATGCACTTTTTGAAAACAAACCAAAATTGAAGTCTGCAAGTTTTATTCGGCCAATGAAATTCATTTTATCAGCATAAAATGATGTAATTCATTTAGATAGGATTTTATGTCCTCCTGAATGTCTGCTTCATTAGCGTCAAATTCCATACAAACTTTTGAAGATAATGACATCATATCATCCGTTGAATCAAGATTTTCCCAAATGAATGCAGCAACATCGTTTAAGGTAAGATATTGATTGAAATCTACTACGTTATCCTTTAAGGGAATTAACAATAATTCACCGCCAGTATTTCTACTGATGAATTTATTTTTATTCTGTACAATATCTGAAATAATCTGATTCATGGCCCAAAATTATCGTTTTTTATTGAATACTTCGTTTTAATTCGAAGAGTAATTTACTCGCTGAACGTTTCTTATTCAATATGGAAGCACCTTGTTTTTCCCATTCTACTTTGATAAGGTCGATGTAACAAAATGATGTAAAAGTTTATCTATGGATTCCGAAAGAAAATAGTCATTGCTAACTATTAATGAAGGAGCACAGGGAAACAGGAAATGCACAGTGTTCATTTTAAATCAAAAAAAAGCCCCGACGATCTGTCGGGGCTTTTTTTTATTTTAATTTTCCTCTGTGATTCATTTTCTTGTAGTAGAGTAGGGACTTGAAGTAAATTTCAACGGCACCTACACTGCTTGTTGCTTGACTCAATCTCGAGTAGTTCGCATCGAAAGCTAATCCAAATTTAATGGCTTTGATTTTCATTCCAACTGTTGCAACTACTGCATCGTTGTGACGGTAGTAAACACCGTAAGTCACGTTGTTGGATTTGTTAATGTTTGTGATTTCTGAACCTTCTTTAATTGTGTGTTCAAAAGAAACACCCGCTGTAAAATTGTATGTAGGTCCTGTTCGGAAGTAAATCATACTTGGTTGAACGTGGAAATCTCTTCTTTTCGTTGTGATGTCAGCTCCAGCTTGAACAACCATGTTCATGTACATTTTGTCGCCTCCAAATGAAAATGCAATTTTTTGACGAGTTAAGTGGTTTAATGCATAACCAGCATAAAACGTAGATTTGTTTCTAGTAGTATGTTGGTAATATAAACCTGTACCTAAGTCAATGGTTGCATATGAACTATTTAAACTTAATTCCGTGTTCGGAGAAGAAAAGAATCCAATTCCATTCCATTCGTTTTCCCATGTTTGGTTTCCACGATTAACACTTTGTTGGTAGAATCCAGGAGATAATCCAACAGAGAATTTATTGTTACGGTCTAATGCAATGGTATAGTTAAACGGAATAGACACACTCGTAGTCATTAAACTCGCATCTCCTGTTTGGTCATTCACTGCTGCGATTCCTACTCCAAAGCTATTTCTTCCCATAACTCCATCACGAATTTTAAATTCCGCGTTTAAGGTATTGGTTCTCATTCCAGCTTCAGGAACTGTTAACCATTGTGAACGGTAATTGGTAAAGATACTGTAGTCTTCCGCTCCGGTTGCTACTGCCGCTGGATTATACAATACCTGTGATTGATACCAAGCACTGATGTTTTTATCTTGTTGAGCACTTGCTTGTAAAATACACAAAGCAGTTGCCGAAAAAAGGATCATTCTTTTCATAGGTATTATCTAAATAAAGTAACATTTCCAGAACGATCATCTGAGCGACCGTCAATGGTTCTGAAGTTCAAAATGTATGTGTAAGTAGCTGGATTCAATGGTTTTCCTTTAAAAGTCCCATCCCATCCTTCATGTGGGTTCGTTGTTCTGAAAACCATTTGACCATAACGGTTGAATACTCTTAGGTCGATTTCTGCAATTGCACCACCTTCTTGGAATCCATTATTTGAATTATTGGTAAAGTTTTGATCTTTATCAACGTTAGTAAGTACACGGAAGAAATCATTTTCACCATCACCATTTGGAGAGAAGGAGTTAGGAAGTTCAACAAGTACTTGAGAAGCAAAGTTTACCGTAACCAATACTGTGTCTGAAACTGAACAACCATTCAAGGTGTAAGTTGCAACGTAGTTTGTTGTGAAGAATGGATTGACAGTTAATGAGTCACCTGCAACGCAAGAAGCACATCCTAAAAGACTATCGGAAACAACTCCGCTTGGATACCAGTATAAGTTTCCTCCAGCTGGCGTACCTTCCGCGAACAAATATGCGTTTTGATACATATTGATCGTTGTGTCGTTAATTTCCACATACGCACCTGCTGTTGTATCAGAAAGTGTTAAGTTCATCGTTGGTGTTGTATTCACAATCACGAATTGTGTCAGTGTGCTGGTTACTCCCGAAGCATTCGTAGCAACTAGTGTAATTGCGAATGGGGTAGAACCGCTAGAAACAGGGAAACAAATCGGACCCGGATTTTGTCCAATGTAAGTTGATGGAGTTGCTCCTTGGAATGACCAGCCGTACGTTAAGTCACCACCGGTTGAGTTGTTGGTAACATAGATACAGTCACCTTCACAAAGGATTAAATCTTCATCTGAAATAGTGAAGTTTGCACTTGGTGCTTGAGCAAAAACAAGTTGCGTAAAACACAATGCAGCAAAGAGGAAAATTGATTTCATATAGCTTGAAAAGTTAATTCAATAATACGAAAGTAAGCAAAAAAGTTTCAATTGCATAAAGATTTACTGAGTTGCCCTTATCAAAGTACGAACTTCATTCATTTCAGGGACATCATGAACACGAAAAACATGCGCGTTTTTCGTCATCAATAGAGCATGCAGTGCACTTGTCCCATTTAGGGAATTTTCAACACCAACCTTTAGTACTTCTCGAATCATTGATTTCCTTGAAATGCCAACTAAAATTGGTTTCTCAAAAAGGTGAAGCATTTCAAAAGAACGAATTAATTGATAGTTTTCCTCAAGAGATTTCCCAAAACCAAATCCAGGATCTAGAATGATGTTATAGACGCCAAGTTTTTCTAACTCGGAGATTTTTTGAGAAAAATACCGCAAAACATCCATCATAAAATGATTTTCCACATAAGATGCCCCAACATTTGACTTTTCACCTCGGTGGTACGTTAGAACATATGGAGCTTGATGTTTTGCAACAATACCCCATAGTTCAGGGTCAAATTGACCGCCCGAAATATCATTTACGATATCAGCACCTTGAGTTAATGCATAATCAGCCACCTCAGCGTAAAACGTATCAATGGAAAGTAAAATATGTGGAAATTCTTTACGCAACAATGGAAACACATGTTTTAATCTTGAAATTTCTTCGCTTGCACTTGGTGTTTCTGCTCCAGGGCGTGTGCTGCTCGCTCCGATATCGATGATTTCTGCTCCTGCCTGAATCATCTTGGATACTTCGGAAAGGAAGTCCTCGCTCAGCGTCTTTCGGCTTTTTTCATAGAATGAATCTGGTGTCATATTCAGAATTCCCATTATCTTTGGAACGCTGAAATCGTGCAGTTGTCCTTTACATTGTATAAAGCGACTGATGCGAAAAGAAGTGTTTGATATCATACTGAATACATGGAAAAAACTACACTTGAATACACAAATGTAATGAATGTTTGCCGAGAGATCTTTGAAAAAAAATCACTCGACTATGGACCGTCTTGGCGAATTTTAAGACCTAGTTCCCTTACGGATCAAATTTTCATCAAAGCACAACGTATTCGCACCATTCAAGAAACAGGTGAAAATAAGGTAGGTGAATCCTTTGAGGATGCGTTCATGGCAATTGTCAATTATTGCATCATGGCTATTATTCAGGTTCGACACGAAGCAAAAATAAATGATGACATGACCGTTGAACAGGCAGTCGTGGCTTATCGCCAAGTAGAAAAAGAAGCATTTGAATTGATGCAGAAAAAAAACCACGATTATGGTGAAGCTTGGAGAGACATGCGCGTGAGTTCCCTTACGGATTTAATCCTCAGCAAAGTTTTGCGAATTAAACAAATAGAAGATAATGCAGGATTAACGCTTGTTTCTGAGGGGATTGAAGGAAATTATTTCGACATGTTAAATTACAGTGTTTTCGCATTAATTCACCTGAAGTAATTTTGTTAAGAGGCTGTTAATTCCATTCATTGGATAAAATCTTCTTTTACATTTACCAAAACCTTTGCTATGAAAGAAACACTTAACATCAGTTCTTGGTCCATTCGCGTAATCGTTGCCGGACTATTCCTCATTTCAGCCTTAGGAAAGATATTTCCGGATCCATCGATGTATGGAACCATTTCAACATTTGAAGTCCAACAATTATATCCAATGGGATTTTCTGAATTGTTGGCGAAATACTTTTCACGTACCTTAATTGGTGTCGAATTTGCACTGGGATTTTTACTCCTTTTTCCATTTAACTTGAAAAAATGGGTGATTCCTTCCATAATTTTGATGCTGGCTGTTTTTTGTGTGCATTTATCCATCGAGGTAGCTACAAAAGGCAATGTTGGAAATTGCGGTTGTTTCGGAAGTTTACTTCCTATGACTCCCGTGCAAGCAATCATGAAAAATGTATTATCCATCGGTTTACTTGTTTTACTCCTATGGAAACACGATGAAGTTCTTCCTAAAAAATCAAACTACTTAGCCATGACAAATATTGTAACTGCATGTATTCTAGCAATGTTTATGTTGATTCCGATTTTCAAAAAACCAACGGATATCGTAGAAACACCACCAGTTGTTTCAGATACTACTGCAATAACAAATAATCCAACGCCAACTGTGGCTGACGGACCAATAGCCATTGTCAATCCAAAAGACACCGTTAAAACGCCGGAAAAACCAATTGGTCCAAAACAAAAGAAATCTGGATTCGCGAAGTATTATGCGAATATTGATCAAGGAAAGAAAATCTTATGTTTTTTCGCACCATCTTGCGAACATTGTCAAGCAACCGCGAAGGAATTAACTGAAATGCGAAAAGCAAATCCGGATTTCCCTGAAATGCAGATACTATTCATGGATGAAGCGCCAGAAGAGATTCCTAATTTCTTCAAGTTTGCTGGTGCAACCTATCCACATAAGGTCATCGAAATCATCGAGTTTTGGAATGCCATTGGCAATGAGAAAAATGTTCCCGGCGTGTGCTATTTGTGGAATGGTAACGTGATGAAATTCTATGAGGGAACGGAAGGGCCAAATCAGTTTAGTAAGTCAGACCTGAAACTTCAATTGCAGAAAATCAAGAAATAGGATTACATTCTTTACAGATTTTCGAGTCAGATTCCGGGAATTATACCTATTTTCGACCATGAGAAACAAAATTCTTGCGGCAAATTGGAAAATGAATTTGACTGCTTCTGAGGCTCACGATTGGCTTGTTGAATTCAATGAACTGGACTCCGATAAGAACAAAGCTGAATTTCGACTTTATGCACCGAATATTTTCCTTTCGGACCTAGTGAAGTCTCAAACGATGCATATTGGTGCTCAAAATGTTCATTCCTCCGATTTTGGAGCGTTTACCGGAGAAGTTTCTATTCCTCAATTAATAAGTATTGGCGTACAATCGGTTCTCATTGGACATAGTGAACGAAGAACGTATTTTCATGAATCGGATGCAATCTTGAAGGAGAAAGTAGATGCGTGCTGCAAATATGAACTGCCATTTGTCTTTTGCTGCGGAGAATCCTTGGAAATCCGAGAAAAAGGCAAGCATTTGAATTTCATCAATGCACAATTATCCGCAGCTATTTTACACCTGAAAAAAACTGATTTATCCTTGTTGACGATTGCTTACGAGCCAATATGGGCCATTGGTACCGGTCAAACAGCTACTACAGATCAGATTAACGAAGTTCATGCATTTATTCGACAAGTATTGCGTGAATCGTTCGGTGAAAATGGCGCAAATGTTTCTATTCTATACGGAGGAAGTGTAAATCCTTCCAATGCAAAAAGTATTTTCGCTTGTCCAGATGTGGACGGTGGACTCATAGGTGGAGCATCCTTGAATGCATCCAATTTTCTTGAATTAGCAAGCTCTTTTTAAAATGAATTATTACGAATTAACTGTTCAATTATCGGATTTTGATCGTTGGAACGATATCCTAATTGCTTACTTAGCCGAACTAGATTACGAAAGTTTTCAAGAAGAATCTCCGGCAATAAAAGCATATATACAAGAATCCTCCTACAATGGTGAGGCGCTTCAAACCTTATTTAACGAGCTTCAAACCGAAGAGGATGTCATTCAATCATTTGAAGTCAAACTGATTCCGCAACAAAACTGGAATGCTCAGTGGGAATCACAATTTGAACCCGTATTTATTGGAGATGAAATTCGTGTTGTTGCACCCTTTCATCAATTGGATCCTTTCACCGGGATTGAAATCCTCATTGAACCTAAAATGTCTTTTGGAACAGGACACCATCAAACGACGCATTTAATGTGTGAATCTATGATGGGAATGGACTTTAAGTCCAAACGTGTCTTAGACATGGGGAGTGGAACAGGAGTATTAGCGATTTTAGCTGAAAAGCGCGGTGCAAATGACATCGTGGCTATTGATATTGAAGAATGGTCTGCAGAGAATTGTGCAGATAACGCTAAGAAAAATAGCTGTGAACACATTCAATCGCTACATGGCGGAATGGAAGTAATTCCAACGGAACCATTTGATTACGTGTTGGCGAATATCAACAAGAATGTGCTGACTGCTCAGATGTCTACGTATGTGGAGCGAATGAAAATAGGTGGACATTTGTTTTTAAGTGGATTTTTTGTCTCTGACACTGATGAATTGAAAATGTTGGCATCTCGTTTGAAGTTACAGTTTCAAGCGCAGCATGAGCGCGAAGGTTGGGCAGTTTTACTTTTTAAAAAATAAGCTATGAGAATTCTTCTTTCTCTTTTTATTTCTATTCTATTTATCGAACAATTTACGGCTCAAACCTTTCCAAAGGAACGGGATAAATTTGTCAAAGAATGGCAGAAGTTGGTGCTAGATGAGGGAGCTGTTCCCTTTTTAAAGGATGAACTTCCGCAAAAAATTAAAGGAAGTTTATTGAACGAAACACAGTTTCATCGCCTCGTTGATAATTGCAACAAATTTGCTCAAAAAGAAATCCCACTTTATCCGGAGATTTATCAGTACATGATTGCTAGTATTTATCAAGTTGAAAATAAATTTCCAGGGGAATTAGTCAATCCATGGTTTAATTACGTAAACGACTATGCAAAGGAACCGGGTGAGGAGCTTACGAAATTTTTAAAATTCTCTGCAAACTTTTTCCGATATCAATCATTTTACCGCGAGCCATCATATCGCTGGACGTATGCAAAAGGTCAAATTGCATGGGAGGAAGGGAAAACCTTAAAGATTAAGGCAACAGGAATTGACTTGAAGTGTTTGAAATATGATGATGACCGAAAATTAGAGGATTCCGTGGTCGTATATGGTACAAGTGGATACTTCGATATTCTTCTAAACAAATGGCAGGGATCGAAAGGTATCGTTACTTGGGAAAAAGTACAATTTTCTAAAAACGAGACTTTTGCAAAGCTGCGTGGTTACAAATGTGATTTCGCTACGGCTAAGTTAAAAGTGGACACAGTAGAATTGACTACTCCATACTTTACCACTCCGATTCTAGGAAAATTACAAGATATAACCACCTTAGATTTAGGTGAAGGAGAGAAATCACCACAGTTTAACTCCTATGAAAAGCGTTTGAAAATCCCCAACTTGAGAGATCAAATGGACTACGACGGTGGATTTACTTTGGAAGGTCCCGACTTCATCGGTCGCGGTACGGCAGAAAAACCGGCTAAAATCATTTTCAAGCGTCAAAATGCACCCTTGTTTGAAATCAGTTCGATTTATTTCGAGATGAATCCACAGCAAGTTATTGCGCGTAATGCGAAGGCGAAGATGAACTATAAATCAGGTGATTCACTGATTATTCAATCGTGTTTCTTTACCTTGAATGAACAGAACAAAGAAATTAGCATCAACTCGGTTAAAAAAGGCTATGAATACTTGCCTTTTATCGATTCATACTTCAAATTGTATGTGTATGCGCCTGTTTTGAATTGGAAATTTGGTTCGGCAGATCCTTATTACACCTTCGAAGTTGGAACGGCTCAAGAACAAAAAATGGCAAGCTTCCAGTCCATGAATTACTTTGATCCTTCCATCTTTCAAAAGTTTCAAAGCATTGGGACCGCTCATCCATTCGCTCAAATTGCGGCTTTGGTGAAAAAAACGTCTAAAATGGAGTTTACGGAAGGCGAAGTTGCTTCTGCTATGAAGAAGACCATCGATCAAGTAAAACCGCTATTGGTTGACATGGCATCTTATGGTTTTTTGATGATCGATTCAGATGTAAAAAAAGTAAAAATTTCACCAAAATTAATCGCGTATGCTGAGGCAAGTACGGGAGAGAGTGACTACGATAACATCAAAATTCAAGCTGATTTGCGACCGCAAACGATGCAAGAGTCCAAGGAGCAAATTGCAGCAGATCCGTATTTGAAAGAAGTCGCAGCGAGGATGAATGCTCAGAATAAAATGAAAAGAGCGACAATTGCCTATGCATCGATTCAATTGGATAAAAATGAAATGCGATTGAACCAAGTGGAGCAAGTTGCTTTATCAGATGCACAGCAGACCTTTGTCTATCCTGATTCCATGTATGTAACCATGTACAAAAACAGAGATATGAGTTTTCATGGATATGTAGTGGCTGGAAAAATGGAATTTTTTACCAAATTTTCCAAATTCGATTACGAAGCGTTTAAAATTAACTTATTATCTACGGAGGAAGCAACGTTGAGAGTCAAACCCTTGAAAAAAGAGGACGGAAACGAACGGATACTGATGTTTAGTTCGTTTAAAAACATCAAAGGTGAGTTGTTAATCGATGACGTGGAATCGAAATCAGGAAGAAAAGGAAACAACGCGCAATATCCTATTTTGAAGTCAATAGGAGAGGCAAAAGTGTATTACAGTTCCAAAGAAATTCTGAAGGGAGCATACGATAGCACTCGTTTTTACTACGCTGTTAATCCCTTCGATTTAGATAGTTTGGATGACTTTTCAGAAGCAAGTTTACGTTTTGAAGGTAGTTTGAACTCTGCCGGAATTTTTCCAAGTATCCCAGAGCCTTTAAAAATCATGAATGATTATTCTTTTGGTTTCGTAGCGCAAGCACCTGAGGATGGGTATCCATTTTATGAAACGGATACGAAGTATCAAAATAAAATCGTGCTTTCAAATAACGGACTCCAAGGAACCGGGACGATCAATTTCTTACAATCAATTTCCATTTCTAAAAAGTTAACATTCTTGCCAGATTCAACAATTGGCTTGGCTATTTTCGACAATAAAGAAGTTGGAGCCGGTGTAAGGTATCCAGTGGTACATTCCGAACAGGCATTGATTTCCTATCAACCTAGAAAAGCCCTGATGAAAGTTTCGAGTTACGGGGAGAATCCATTGATCATGTTTAAGGACAATGTGGTGATGAACGGAACGTTGTTGTTAGACAAAAAAGGAATGACTGGGAATGGAATCCTCGAATTCAAAGAAGCGAGTTTAAACTCCAAGGAATACACCTTTACAAACGAAGACATTTTATCAGAAAATTCCTCGTTTAGTTTGCGAAACCGTTTTAGTGAATATGGTGAGAATCCATTGGCTATTCAGTCTGATGAAATGAAAACGAATATCAGTTTCAAAACTCGAATCGGTGAATTCAATTCAAATGGAACAAAGCGAATTATGTTCCCTGCAAACCATTACTATTGTCAAATGGATAAATTCACTTGGTTAATGGATGGTGAAAGTTTAGATTTTCAAAAGAACAAAGGAGGGGAGACCAGTTTCGAGAGTGGCGCAGATTTAGCGCGAAACAACTTCTTCTCAACAGATGAAAAACAAG
Source organism: Crocinitomicaceae bacterium (assembly GCA_017983465.1). Taxonomy (GTDB): domain Bacteria; phylum Bacteroidota; class Bacteroidia; order Flavobacteriales_D; family Crocinitomicaceae; genus UBA952. Next base: position 77,346 of record JAGOBK010000003.1, on the reverse strand, counting down.
ATACTCTTCAATTTAAATCCTTAAACGCGAAATACGACTTAAAAACACAACTGATATTATGTAATGCAGTGGATTACATTCAAGTAGGTGATGCTCGAATTTATCCGGATAGTTCGCGTGTCAGAATCCGCAAAGCAGCAGCAATGGATTCTTTGAAAAACGCATTGATTGTAGCGAATTACATCACCAAATATCATACGTTCAAAGAGGCGCAAGTGAAAATATCATCTCGTAAATATTATGAAGGCACAGCGAAATACCCGTATTATGATCGAGATAGTAACTTGACAGTTTTACCCATGAGTTCAATTAAGTTCGAAAACCTTACTACCACTGCCGAAGGAGAAATTAAAGAAAAAGATCGATTTAAATTGAGTAAGGAATTTGATTATTACGGAAGCGTAATTGTCAGAGCTTCTAATCAAGGATTATTTCTGAATGGATCTACTCGCTTAAATCATACGTGTCAATACGATAAATCATGGATGACTTTTGAAGATACTGTTCTGTCGACGAATATTCAAATTCCGATCAACGCAACGCCAAAGAATGCGAAAGGAGAACGTTTGGCTGCTGGATTCTTATGGCGTCAAACAGAACGAGTGGACAGTGTACGGATTTACCCAAGTTTCTTGTCTAAAACGGAAGGAGCAAGCGATCCAAGTGTTTTCAGTTCATTTGGATATTTACAGTACAATCAAGCACTGAGTGAATATCAAATCGCTTCTAAAAGCCGCTTGAATAAGTCAGATACGCTTAGCAGTATGTTGACGTTGGATGTGAATTCGTGTAAAGTCATTGGGTTTGGTGACATTGAATTAGGCATAAACACCGGAGATGTTAAAATGGACATGTATGGTAAAATTGAATTTGATCAAGAAACCAAGAAAACACGCATTGCTGCAAATGCCCGCGTGACGATGCCGATAGCTGCAAATGTGATGGAGAATATCGCCTCTAGAATAAAATTGCAGGAAGGAGCAAAAGAAGTGGACATGAAGAAATCGAGTTACGGTTTGAAAAATACATTTGTTCATTGGTCCAATGCGAAGGATGCTCAAGAAGTGTTCAAGGATTTCGATGAAGATAAGTTGAGAAAAATGCCGTCGACAATGGAACAGACTTTTATTCTTACGGATATCGTTTTAGAATCTTACGGAACCTTGAAGGCAAGTGCGAAAAAAGTAGACAAAGGATTGATCTCGGTTAACAATCAAGTTGGATTGGTCAGTATCAATGGTATTCCTGTTTTAAAACACGTGGAATGGCATCAGTTTTACCTCCAATCTTTTTCGGATGAAACAGCTCCAGGATTTACTTGGGATATCAGTTTAATGGATGACACAAAGTATTTTATGAATTATTCGATGGTGAAGAGGGATGGTGATTTGACTATCTTTACGAGCGATAAAACGGTAACGGATGCGATTTTAGCGATCAAACCGGAGAAACGTAAAACGAAAAATTTTAAATTTGATGTCATGGATGAGGTAACTGCCAAGAGTTTACTTGCTAAATTCCGCGGTTATTTCCTTTACAAATAACAGATGCTACTATTAACCATTATACTACTAGGATACATCATTGGATCTATTCCAACCGCAGTTTGGGTTGGAAAATCTTTTCGAGGTATCGATATTCGCGAACATGGAAGTAAAAATGCTGGAGCAACGAATACGTTTCGTGTTTTAGGAAAACGTTTCGGTTGGATCGTTCTAATTGTGGATGTATCCAAAGGAGTTTTGGCAGCGTGTCTACCGCACTTCTTTACCTACATGTTAGAGGGATATAAGGATGAGTTTTTAATCTTACAACTTTGTGGGTCGTTTAGCGCAGTATTTGGACATGTTTTTCCAATTTTTGCTCATTTTCGAGGGGGCAAAGGAGTGGCGACATCTTTAGGTATTGTCATTGGAATCAATCCATATGCGGCACTTGTTTGTTTAGCGATTTTTCTCGTTGTTTTCCTTAGTTCACGTTATGTATCCTTGGGAGCGATTATATCGGCCCTTTGTTTTCCATTTGTTAGTTATTTCATGATTCAAGAGGATGCTCGCATAATGATCATCTTTACGGTGGTTCTTGGGGTCATGGTCATCCTAGCGCATCGAAAAAACATCGATCGATTATGGAAGGGAGAAGAAAACAAAATGAACCTTTTTGCTAAGAAAGCGTAAGTAGACAAGTAAATACAATGCTTAGTTGAAACAAAAGTCCATTTCGTACCTTTTTGTTTGTTTTCTGCTGTTCCTAACAGTTCAGAAAGGATATGCGCAATCCGTTACTGCCATTAAGAAAAGAGCAGATGCCGCATTTGAGAAAAAGGAATACGAAAGCGCAAAAGTGGACTATCGACAATTGCTTGCTCAAAATCAGAAGAACCTCGAATTAAATTATAAATACGCCACCTGTATCTATTTTACAGAGGATATTAAAAATGCGCGGAAGTATTTTGATTTTATCTTAGCAAAAAAAGATGCCGTTTTCCCTTTGGAAACCTATTATTACATCGGTAAAATATACCAACATCAATATTATTTTGAAACGGCCATTCAACAATTTAATCGTTTAAAAGAAAAGGACCCGAAATTAGCTTTATCGTTGGATGTGCAAGCTGAAATCAACGCTTGTCAGTCTGCATTAGCTGGAATGAAGGACATGCGCACCTTACAAGTCATCAAGAAATCCCAGCCGTATGGAGAGGCATTCTATGATCATTACACTTTTCTGGACGATAGTTATAGTTTCTACAAAGCGAGTGAAGTATTTTCGAAAGAAAATGCTAAACATCAATACGAGCCCATTTATGCGTTTAAAAGGGGGATGAAATTCCGTGTTTTTGCCAGTTACGGTCCCGAATCCCCGAATTTGGATGTCTATATACAACGAAAGAATACAGACAATGAATGGGGTAAACCCATTAAAATTCAAGGAAGTGTTAATACGGTAGAAGACGAAGTTTATCCATTTTTCGATGCAGAGAATGGTTATTTATACGTTAGTTCTAAAGGACATCAGTCCATGGGTGGATTTGACCTGTATAGGGCCATCTATTCCTTGGAAACGAATGTCAGTTCGGGTGTTGAGAATTTGCATTTTCCATTCTCGTCGCCAAACGATGACTATTTTTACATTCCTGATTTGTCGAATGGAAATGCCAATTTCGCCTCGAATCGTAACGGGAAATTATCGGCCATTCAAACCTATTTAGTGAACGCCGCAGAAACCCCAAAAGAACTTTATTTTTTTACAGGAATCCTATCGGATAAAATCGATCAATCCAATTCAACCGTGAAGGTGGAATTTATTGTTCCTGAAACCAATGAGCGCTTTGGTCCATTTATAAGTCAAGGTGATGGTACTTATCTGGTCGGACTTCCAGGTCCAGGAACCTATCAAATGGAGATGAGTGTCACTGGTTCGAATCAATTATTTAAGGAACAAATAATGATTCCTTTAGTCGATGAAGATATGGAACTTCAACAGGAATTGATTTATTCCATGGTTGATTCAAAGGAACAATTGAAGGTGCTGAATCGCGTGAAACCAAAACAAGTGGAGTCGATGCAATTGCTGAGTCAAAAAATGAACTTAGCAGCAAATTTAGATGTCAATTTAGCATCATTTACCAGAAAGGTGGAATTGACTCCAGTTCAAAAAATGCAGCAGGATTGGGGAGTTTCTGCTAAGGATAGTAGCTCACTTATCGCAATCCTATCTGATTCCTTGTTAGCGGCAGAAGTCAACTTGGAAAATCAAGTTCGCTTGACCAATTACCTTGCGAATGAGTTAGAGCAAACACTGGCCCAGTTAACAAAGGAGATGCAGGTTCTTGATGCGCGATTGGAGCGAGGAAGTGGAACCATTGATCCAACAGAAAATCAACGGTGGATAGAAGACACAAAGCAGCTTGAATCTAAGGTTGCGAAACTCGAAGAGCAAGTTCGCTTTCTTGAATCTTGGATGATGGCCAATCAACAAAGAGGAATTCCAAATGTAGATGTACTTAAAAACCTAGAGGAAATCAATAAGCAAATAGCTCTATTGCAATACCAGCAGAATTCTGCGGGAATCATGGATTTGCTGTCAGAAAACAGAACGATTATCAAACAACAATTATCCGTTGCTGGAGAGGATTTAGCCTCGGTCATTAGAAATTACACAGAAGAGCAAGTCGCGGCAGTTTCGCTTGAACAGAAGCAGTACCAAGAGCAGTTGGATAATCAAATTGCCTTACAAAAAGAGATCGCGAATTTGAAAGAGCAGGCAACGTTGGTCAAACCAAAAGACCGAACAGCTATTGATGTTCAAATTCAGCAAAAGGAAGCATTGAATACCAAAATCAGCGGAGAATTATCCGAATGGTCTGAAAACTTGAAAATGCAGGAGAAAGGAATACGTTCTTATGCGCAAGTGGAACAAGAAGTACAAGAAAAGATTATCGCTTCCGAAAAAATGTCCTTGCCAACATCGGCAATTCCATTTAATCTTGCGGTGGAACAAAAACGTCAAGAAGAAATCGCTCAAAAACGATCTGAACAACAAAAGTTACTTATTAAGCAAGTAGAATCAGTAAAGGAATGGAATGCGGTTGATCCAACCTATTCACAGGACATTGCACGCATCAATCTAGAATCCGATGTTCAAACGAAAGCTAGGCTATTGAAAGCGCGAGAAGAACAACATCTTCAAGCATTGAAAACCAAGGCTGCTTCGGTTAAAGAAGTCGACCAGGAGTTACTTACTGAGCAAATTCAGTTGACGGAAAACCGAGTGAAAACGCAGGTGGATTTATTGGCGTTAACAGAATCAGCGAGCCGAGGTGGAGAGACCGAGAGCGGAGAAAGAGAGCAAGGAGCGGGAGCGAATACAACTGCACAACAGAGCACAGAAAGAGAGCAGGGAGCGAATACAACTGCACAACAGAGCGGAGAAACAGAGCAAGGAGCGGGAACGAATACAACAGCACAACAGAGTGGAGAAAGAGAGCGGGGAGCGGGAGCGAATACTGCTGCGACGAATACAACGGCTCAACAAGGAACTGGAACAGAGCAAGGAGCGGGAGCAAATGCTACGAGTACAACTGCACAACGGAGCGGAGAAAGAGAGCAAGGAACGAATACAACTGCACAACAGAGCACAGAAAGAGAGCAGGGAGCGAATACAACAGCACAACAGAGTGGAGAAAGAGAGCGAGAAGCGGGAGCAACTGCACAACAGAGCGGAGAAAGAGAGCAAGGGGCGGGAGCGAATACAACTCAGCAGAGCGGAGAAACAGAGCAAGGAGCGGGTGCGAATACAACTCAGCAGAGAACAGAAACAGAGCAGGGAGCGGGAACAACTCAGCAGAGTGGAGAAAGAGAACAGGGATCGGGAGCGAATACAACTCAGCAGAGCACAGAAACCGAGCATGGGGCGAATATTGCTGCGACGAATATAACGGCTCAACAGAGCACGGAAAGAGAGCAGGGAGCGGGAGCGAATACAACTCAGCAGAGCACAGAAACAGAGCAAGGAGCGGGAACCAATACAACTGCACAGCAGAATGGAGAAAGAGAGCAGGGAGCGGGAGCGAATACAACTCAGCAGAGCACAGAAACAGAGCAAGGAGCGGGAGCCATTACAACTGCACAACAGAGCGGAGAAAGAGAGCAAGGGGCGGGAGCGAATACTGCTGCGACGAATTCAACTCAGCAGAGCACAGAAAGAGAGCAAGGGGCGGGAGCGAATATTGCTCAGCAGAGCACAGAAACAGAGCAAGCAGCGGGTGCGAATACAACTCAGCAGAGCACAGAAAGAGAGCAAGGGGCGGGAGCGAATATTGCTCCGACGAATTCAACTCAACAGATCACAGAAACAGAGCAAGCAGCGGGTGCGAATACAACTGCACAACAGAGCGGAGAAAGAGAGCAAGGGGCAGGAGCGAATACTGCTGCGACGAATTCAACTCAGCAGATCACAGAAACAGAGCAAGGAGCGGGAGCGAATACAACTCAGCAGAGCACAGAAAGAGAACAAGGAACGAATTTAACTGAGACGAATGCGAGTATTCAGCAAGGAGCGAATACTGTCGTTGCACAAACAGTTTTAGTAGATCAGGTGAAAGATACACCCCGAATGACGTCCATTGAACAAGCAATCCGTGAAGTAGAGCAAATTTCATCCACAAGCATCAGTCCGAATGAAAAAGCTGTGCTAAAAGCAGAACTGGAAGAGACATTAGTATTGGAGAAACGTCGAACAGCAATTGAAGAATCATTGGAGCTTATTGGGACAAACTATCCGATCGTTCAAGAGCTGCAAAACTCCTATGAACAAGAAATTAGACAAGTAAACATCTTGATGATTCAATCGTTAGAACAAGCGCTTCAATCGGAAAATAATCCTGAAAAAGCGAAGGTGCTTCAACTCCAAATCGAAGCACTAAAGTCCATTCAGGCGAATTCAACGAATACTCGTTCATCTATTCAAGCAATTTCTCCAAATCCTTCTTCTGAGTTAACGCTGCCTTTATCATCCGGAGATCCAGAAAACTTATCGGAATTGCAAGGGCAAAGTACGTATGTTCAATATGCTCGTCAACGGGTTACCTATCAACAAAATGAGATCTATTTAGATTCGTTCATCCAAGCGAAAAGTCAGGTTGAAGATAGCATGCGCATCTTGCTGACTCAGGCAAACGAGATTCCGATTCGGGAACTTCAAAAATACGCTGAAAGACATTCAGAAATCACTCAAAATATAGCGAAAACAAGACTTATTCTACAAAATCAACACAAACAATTAGTGGATTTCACTGATCAAGCGAGTTACGAATGGATGATGCAAAATGGCATTCAAGCAACATCCATGATTGCTGCTACGAATATTTCGTCAAATATTCCTGCGTCAAGTGCACCCGTTCCATTTGCCATGACAACGGTCACAACGATGAATCAACGTTTTCCTGATCATCCGATCAATGTTTCCTTACCAAATGGACTCATTTTCCGTGTGCAAGTTGGAGCATTTAGAAAACCTGTTCCAAATCAGTTATTCCGAGAATTTGGACCTGTTTCTGGAGAAGTGTTAACGAATGGATTAACGTGCTATTTAGCAGGATACTTCAATGGAACTGTTGATGCTATCGAGGCACGAACAATGATTCGTCGACTTGGTTATGCGGATGCCTTCATCGTCGCTTATTGTGATGGAAAAAGGATGTCCTTTAACGAGGGTAAGATCATGGAAGCAAATGGAACCTGCCGCAAACAAACGGCTGCTGAATTGCAACTAGCCTTAAATCAATTGATGCAACAAAACCAATCGACTAATGAAACAACGTCACAAGTTGTTCCGAAAGCAGCAGTTGTTGATCCAAATAGCACGGAAGCAAATTTAGATTTGTACTATACCGTTCAAGTGGCTGTGTATAATCGAGCATTGAATACCGATAATATTAATGGAATCAAGGAGCTTTTGGTTACGAAAACTGAAAAAGGGCAATTCCGCTATTCATCGGGTGAATTTACAAGTTTCGCAGAGGCACGTCAGCGTAAAAATGAAGTTGTGACGAAAGGAATTCCGGATGCGTATGTTGTGGCGTATTACCGTGGTAAACGAATTTCCATCGGTGAGGCAAATCAATTGTTGGCCTCTGGTATTGTCCCTAAAAAACGAGGCGAAGTACTTCCTTCTACTATAAATAGCGAAGTTCAGCTTGCTAAGAACGTAGAAATTCCAATATTGAAACCACTTGTCAAAAGAGATACGATTGTACAATACGAATTGAAAGTAGATGAGGACAATTACCTTTCTCAATTAACCCGATTAAATCGCATCGGAACATTCACTTATCAAGCAGAGAAAAACCGCATTGTATCCGAAAAGTTTGTTTTGGATAACATCAACATCAACCAGCAATTGTATTTGGCGGATATGAAACGCATTCGTGAAAAAGGCACTAAAATCCAGCCTCAAGAATATGTATTGAATCCAACTAAAAGCGATTTTTATGATTGGTTGTTACATCAAACGGTTACGTATGATGTTCGTCAAGAAAATGAGGTGTATATTTTTAGATTCTACCCTGAAAATGTAGAGCAAAAAGAGTGGATTGATGCTGCATCCAAACAATTTAAATGGACTTTAAAACAAAAATAAAATGAGTGTTGTTGCCCCGAAAGAACGTATAAAACGAAAAGAACACATCGTTGAAAAACGCGGATTGATTTTATTCAATGACGATGTCAATTCTTTTGATCACGTCATTACTTGTTTGATGAAAATATGTGAGCACGAGATGGTTCAGGCGGAACAATGTGCTTGGATTGTTCATACAAACGGAAAATGTTTAGTGAAAACAGGATCCTTAGATGAGGTGCAAACAATGTGTTTGAAGTTGGTGAATCAAGGTTTAAGTGCTAAAGTCGATTAAGATGAAAATCACCTTTCAATCAAAGGGTACGCTCTACCTATCCTTATTTTGTGTCCTAGGAGGATTCGTTGTGATGACGATGTCCAAGACTTCGATGAGTCAAATTTTCATGCTGAACGGTGATGCACAATTCGATAATTGGATGTGGTATGTAAGTTTGCTAACCTACGTTTTTGGTCATTCCTCGATTGAGCATTTATTGGGAAACATGTCCTTGCTGCTCATTTTGGGACCTATCATTGAATTGAAATTTGGCACGCAGCGGTTTGTGTGGATGAGTATCATTACAGCCATTGTTACAGGAGTGCTGCATACCTTACTTTGGGACAATCACCTTCTTGGATTCAGTGGATTGGTGTTTATGTACATCGTTTTATCCACTTTGTTAAATATTCGAAACCGGGAAATACCTTTTACCTTTATTCTCGTGGTCGTATTGTATTTTGGAATGGAGATTTTATCATCCTTGAAAGAAACGCAGATTTCCCATTTTGCACATTTGTTCGGTGGGGCAATGGGTGCGTTTTGGGGATTCTACCGAAAATAATTAGGGACGTTCAAGCGTTCTAAAAACTTTCTCTATTGTTTCGTAGCGGCCATTTGGCGTCGGACTGAGTGCCGGTGAAGAATGTAGCACAAGATTGGAATCAAACAAGACGTACATTGGATAACTTGTTAACTGAAGGCTTTTCCAGATTTCATGATTTTGGTCCAGTTGGAATTTATCCCAAGTTAATGCATCTAAATTACGTTGCTCTGATTTGGTGTAAACTTCTTTACTCGGATAGATGGTTACAAATTGAAAAGTACCTCCGTACTTCAGTTGTAATTTCTTCAAAGCTGAAATTTCAGTAATACAACGCTCATTCGCTGGGTCAAAAATGTGTAGATACACCCATTTTCCTTTGTATTGATAGAAATGTTTGTTCGAAGAAAGGATGTAATCCGGAGCTTGCATACCGATTTGCATCTGCTTGAAAAGCGACAGTAGCTCATTCGCAATCTGTTGATGTTCAATATGCGTACTTTCTTTCTTCATGCGTGTGAGGAGCTCGTAAATGAGCGCACGATCTAAGTATCCCTGATAAAATGCTTCTTTACAAATCAACAAGGTGACAAATTCCGCTCGCTGTTGTGTTTGAATGTATGCATCGTCTTTCAAGGCACTTGTCAACTCCGAAAGTGATCCTTTTCTCAAAGCTGCCTCTGCTAATGTTTTGGTCTCTTTGTCTAGCTGATACAGGTATTTTTCGTAGAAAAGTTCCGCATATTCGATGAACTTTGGGTTTTTATAATGAATGCTATCCTCGTTCAAATAAAACTCAAATTTATCTAGTTTGGAGGGACCACCTATAATATTGAAGTTGTCTACAGATAATCCAACGCTGTATTTAACGTAATTAAAAAAGAAGGGGGACTCAAATTTGTTGTAGACAGAGGCAGTTTCTTGTTTGAAGGAGCGAACCTTGGCAATAAACTGTTCTGGATGAATATCTTTTAGTTGATAGATCTCTGAAATACTCTCGTCCATCCATGCTTCAAAACCGAGAATTTTATAATTTATATCAGTGCTGTCCAAGCGAAAAAACAACATTTCGATTTCTTTGTCACGTTCCATTGAACTCACGTACTGTGTTGGTTCCGGAAGTTCGATGAAGTACGTTGCTTTTGGTTGGATGTAAAGCCAAGCGTAGAAATTCGCACCTCGTAAAATTACTTTTTCGATATCCTTGTTGAGGAATTTAAATTCAAAAATAGCATTTGAATCCACTCTTGCACGTCCAATTTCGACTTCGGTTTCCGTCATGAAATCGGTGACGCTATATGCACGAATTTCAGTGGTCTTCCAATTGGAAATTCCACGTAACAAGGTTTGACTTTCAACAGGATTCCAAAGGAAACAGGAAAGTACGAAAAGGTAAATTATCCGATGGAGGTTCATTAGATTTAGTTAACGAGAATCCACTGTGAAGTTACAAACGGCGAAATATCTGCGTGATTTTGGTGCATTTCTCGAATGATGGATGAATTTATCGCGCTGTGTTCTTGTCTTGTGAGAAAGAATACCGTTTCGATTCCAGAAATGGCGTGATTCATATGTCCAATCGTTTTTTCATACTCAAAGTCTTTTGAGTCACGAAGTCCACGTACGATATGAGTTGCCCCAATTTCTTTGCAGAATTCCACGGTTAGTTTTTGGTATTTACACACCTTAACGGCCGGGTAATCAACAAACAGGGAAGCAATGTGTTCCATGCGACTTTCCAAGGTGAAATAACTTTGTTTTTTACTATTGATACCAACACCAATGATGATTTCATCGAAAACAGCTAGTGCTTTTAGAACCACTGCTTCGTGGCCCTTGGTAAATGGATCGAATGATCCTGGAAATAAACCGCTACGCTTCATCGCTTAAAAAACTAAAGTGAACATTCCCAAAGTTACGAGAAAAGCTGAAAAATGGTAAAGAAGATAAATCTGTTTGTTTTCCATGTTCTACGATGAGCAAACCACCAGGTTTTAATAGTTTTTTGTCGAAAATGGTTTGTATCAATTCCTCGTGAAATTGCAAATGGAATGGAGGATCTGTGAAGATTAAATCGTATTGAACATTTTGTGCATTTCGACAATATACCACGCAGTCGGATTTGTATACTTGCATTTGTTCTTCAATTTCTAAATCTCGGATGTTCCCTTTAAGGTATTGTACACAACGAGGATGGCTATCAATTGATAGTACATGCTTTGCACCTCTAGAAACGAATTCAAAGGAAATATTTCCTGTCCCAGCGCATAAATCAAGGATTTCCATTTCGTCCAAATCTACACGATTTTCAAGAACGTTGAAAAGTCCTTCTTTCGCGAAATCGGTTGTCGGACGTGAAGGGAAGTTCGGAGGCGTTGCGAAACGCTTTCCTTTTAAGAAACCACGGATGATGCGCACAAAATTGTTTTTTGGTAAGCTGCTTGAGAATAAAAGTGGGTGCTGAAATCGTTGAAATCTTTGAATTGAGACCAAAGGGATTCAAAAGTTTCTTGATCGAAATGTGTATTTAGCACATACGCTGAGAGTGTGTTTGTTTTTGACAAATTCATCTTCTGATGGTTTGACAAAATAAAATAAAGAACATCAGTTGCTGATTGATATTCCGTTGGAAGGCAAAGTTGTAATTTTCCTTGTTGTTTTACCGAAAGCACAAACACGCGATCAAACAAGACCAAGAAGGTACTGTCTGGAGCGTTTTCATTGAATTGTTTGTTTAACAAGAAGGAAATGTGACTATATACAGATGTTTGTAGCAAGGTCCCTTGCGCGAGTTCTAAGATCCATGTTGGTACCACAAAAACAACGACAAGTTGTAAGGCATGTATGGCTTCGAATTGAATCTGAAACCCATTTGCTGGTTTGCCGAAATTCAGTTGATAGTAAGTCTCTAATTCACTTTCCATGAATATGGACATGGGAATCAAGGTGAAATGAGGATCGAACCAGGTCACATGTTGCAAACGAGCATCCGTTAGCTGCTGTCTGATGCGATCTTTTAGTTCTTCCATAGAGAAGGGACGACTTGTATCAAACGGAATGTGCTCATGACTAAAATCTCCCATGGGATCCTCAGTAATTAACTGAAGAACATCTGACTGGAAATCAAGAAATAGTTTTTTACTCATGTTCAACTTGCTTTTTACACTCTTTTCGTCCTTACTCTCTTCTTTTTTAGAATGAAGAAAGATAAATCATGCTTTACAAAGCTACAATATTTAACTTTATACCCACACCTTCATTAGGGAAAAATCCCAGTGAACGTTTAAGTTAGAATGGATCAACGCAGAGAAATATATTTGAAGTCAGTACAGGCCAATTTTGGTTTCGAGTTTACCTCGGATCAATCGGATGCGATTCATACTTTTTTTGATTTCGTCATGCAAGAACATGGTAGAAAAGTTTGGCAATTGTCCGGTTTTGCTGGGACAGGAAAGTCGAGTTTGGTTTCTGCTCTTGTAAAGACCTTGAAACAGGAGAAAATTGGCTTCAAGTTGCTTGCTCCAACTGGGCGCGCAGCAAAGGTTCTTTCAAATTTTGCTGGACATCCGGCGAGTACCATTCATAAGCAAATCTATTTTTCAGGAAACGAACTAACGAATTCCAAAATTACTCCGGCCAAGAATTTGTTTAAAAACACCTTGTTCTTTGTCGATGAGTCCTCGATGATTAGCAATGAGTCTGAGTTCGAAGGGCCGAACGTGTTAACGGATTTGATGAATTACGTTTTTCAAGGCGTGAATTGCCATTTGATTTTCATTGGTGACCTTGGACAATTACCTCCGGTTGGACAGGAGGAATCGATCGCATTGAACAAAGAGGCTTTTGAGTCATATTTTCCAACAGTCATGGTGTTTTCTAGTCAATTACGCGAAGTTGTTCGGGTACAGGAAAATTCTGCGATACTCAAGAACGCGACGTTTATTCGAGAAAAGGAAGATTACGAATTGCCTTTTATTTCAGAAATTGATGAGCAAAGTACGTTCCGTTGTGAAGGTGCAGAATTTCAAGAATGGATTGAACAGTCCTACGACCAAGTAGGGGCAGAGGATACCATCGTTCTTACGCTTTCCAATAAACGAGCGAACCAATGGAATCAGGAAATACGTCAACGCTTATTCTACCGGGAAGATGTCTTGGAAAGAGGTGATCTTCTGATGATTGTCAAGAATAATTATTTTTGGTTGGATCCAATTTCTGTCATGGGATTTATTGCAAACGGCGAATTGGCGAAGGTTGAACGCGTGCGAAAAGTAGAGCAGCAGTATGGATTTGAATTTGTTCATGTCGATTTGTCCTTCGTAGATTATCCGGAAGTGCCAAGTGTTACGGTCATCGTTCATACGGCTAGTCTAACCGAGGAGTCCCCGAATTTGAAGAGGGATAAATTGAGTCAATTGTTTTATGCGATTGAGAAAGATTTTTCAGATGAGAAAGTGAAATCAAAACGGTACCAGAAAATCATGAAGTCGCCATATTTCAATGCGTTGCAAGTGAAATATGCCCATGCTGTAACCGTACATAAAGCTCAAGGTGGACAATGGAAGCATGTGTACATAGATTATGGATTTATTCCAGAGGAGATGAAGACAAAGAATTATTTGCGTTGGTTGTATACCTCGGTAACCCGTGCAACGGAAAAATTGAGTTTTTTAAACTTCCCGAAGGATGCGTTTCGTCAATTAGTCGATTGACAAATTTGCCCAATACTTGAATGCTTTACGTTGGTGTTGGTCTAGGAAATCTAGTTTTTTAACCGAATGTGTTTGGTAAAAGAAGCGATTGACTTCAGGCAATGATTTTTCAATCAGACGTCCGCCACGATTCACTAAAACGGTTTTCATACCTTCTTCCTCGTAAGTTAGCCATTGATCCAAATTGCCTTGTAAACGCATGTTGTTGACAGCGATAATTTCATCGTTGAGTGCTAGTCCTCCGTTGTCAGCTGGTGCTCCAGGGTAAATCGCAATAACTTGTGCATCAGGACCTTTTGGCAGCACTTTCATCCCTAATCTTGCTTCTGCATAACTTGCGGAAGGAACTTGGTGTATTTCCAATCCAAAATAGGTACAGGCTTCTACTAAAATCGATTCGTAAGGTTCCGTTCCGAAAATGAACCGATCAAAAAAGTCCTTGAAAGAAATCCCACTCACATTTTCTAATGTCTGTTGGTAGTCCTGCCAAGTATAACCCATTCCTTTTTCAGCGAAATTAAAATAAAGTTGTTTCATGACCTCTTGAATACCGTATTGGTCTTTCGTTGCTTGGCGTATTTTCATATCGGTCACAAACGCAAGTAAACAGCCTTCCGTGTAAATAGAAACCTTTCTTCCCGGTGCTCCCGGTGTGTATCCGTCTAACCAGGTGTCAAAGGAAGAGTCGCCAACAGAATAGTTAAAGCGAGCTGGATTATCAAAGTGTTTTTGAAGTTGTTTTGAAAGTTCTACTAAATATTGCTCCAAGCTAAAAACGCCACTTCGAAGTAAGTATAAATCCCCCAAATACGTGGTGATGCCTTCGTAGACAAATCCCGATACGGAATAATTTTCTTCCTTGAAATTGTACGGGTGCATTTCTGCCGGACGTATGCTTTTTACATTCCAAACATGGTATAACTCATGAGAGGAAACGCCAAGTAATTCTTTGTACAAGGATCCAAAAACATCGTAATTGGGTCCAAGTGTAATCACTGTGCTCTCTAAATGCTCCACACCATGATAGGCTGCGTTTGGAAGCGTTTGAATCAAGAAATGAAAATCATTTACAGGGAATTCAGTGAAGTCTTGGATTTGAGTACGGGTAAATTTCTCAAAATCAACCAAGACCTTCTCCCATTGAATAAACTTTTGGTTATTAAACCAAATGTGAAAATGGTGTCCATTGACTTCGTAAGATTCTTTCTGAAGCTTCGCTGAACAAATGAAAGGACTATCGGCAAGTTTATCGAAATTCGCTACTTCACAGCGATTGTCTTGAAAGTTCAATGAGGAAGCGATTTTCCAAGTTGCTGGAATATCGAGTGTTAATTCGTACGCATGTTGTTGATCGGTAAATAGAAAACAATTCACCGGATTAATGTACAACTGCTGATCATCCAAAAAGCTAGACCCGGCATTCAATTCACTCGCGTAGTAAGCGTATTCCACACGAATAAACTGAGTGTTTGTTGTTTGAATTTGCCACGTGTCTTTGTTCGATTTCTCAAACGACAGAACTTTGTTTTGTTCATCAAATACGCGAAATCCTTTGATGTTTTTAGCAAAGTTTCCTAATTCATATCTC
This sequence comes from Crocinitomicaceae bacterium, assembly GCA_017983465.1. Classification (GTDB taxonomy): domain Bacteria; phylum Bacteroidota; class Bacteroidia; order Flavobacteriales_D; family Crocinitomicaceae; genus UBA952. The sequence goes on along the minus strand of JAGOBK010000003.1, from coordinate 62,104 downwards.
CCTGGACGCCAAGATGCTAAGTGAATACTTAGGTGGTCTTCAGGACAAGGAAACGTTGCCGAAAATTGAATGTAACGCTGTTGCGCGTTGACACAAGAAATGCGGTATTGAATCGTTGCAGGCATTACGCGTATAATTCGTGCTGTAATTGAGTGATTTTATCGTCTGCTAAATATTCATCAAACGTCATCATTTTATCGATGATTCCGTTTGGTGTAATTTCGATGATGCGATTCGCTACTGTATTGACCAATTCGTGGTCATGAGAAGTGAACAGAAGTGTTCCTTGGAACTCTTTCATTGCGTTGTTCAATGCTGTAATCGATTCCAAGTCCAAGTGATTCGTTGGTTCATCCATCAATAATAAATTAGCTTTAGCTAACATCATTTTGGATAACATACAACGAACTTTTTCTCCTCCAGAAAGGACTGATGCGTGTTTCATTGCCTCCTCACCCGTAAATAACATGCGACCAAGGAAGGTGCGTAAATACACTTCTTCGCGTTCTTCATCCGTTTGAGCATATTGACGTAACCAATCAATCAAAGGAACTTTTGAGTCAAAATAATGGTGGTTGTCATTTGGCAAGTACGCTGTCGTAATCGTTGTTCCAAAAGTAAACTCACCTGAATCAGCTTTGATGTTTTCTGTCAAGGCTTCAAAGAATGCCGTTAACGCAACAGATTCTTTGGAAATGAAAGCAATTTTATCTCCCTTGTTTACCGTTAAATTGATTTCCTTAAATAAGGTTTTGCCATCAACTGTTTTCGATAAATGTTCAATGTTCAAAATCTGATTTCCGGCATCGCGTTCTTGGTGGAAGGTAATTCCAGGATACCTTCTAGATGATGGTTGGATTTCTTCTAAATCGAGGTTATCGAGCATCTTACGACGACTCGTTGCTTGTTTGGATTTCGATGCATTCGCAGAGAAGCGCGCAATGAAGTCCAAAAGTTCTTTTTTCTTTTCTTCTGCTTTTTTGTTTTTGTCGGAACGTTGTCTCGTTGCCAACTGAGAAGATTGGTACCAGAACGAATAGTTTCCAGTAAACATGTTGATTTTGCTGTAATCGATGTCACAGATGTGTGTACACACCGTATCCAAGAAGTGACGGTCATGCGATACAACGATCACGGTATTTCTAAAGTCTAACAAGAAATCCTCCAACCATGAAATGGTTTTCAAGTCCAAGTCATTCGTCGGCTCATCGAGAATCAGTACATCTGGATTTCCGAAAAGTGCTTGAGCTAAGAGGATACGTACTTTTAAATCGTTTGACAGATCTTCCATTAACAAGTAATGTTTAGATTCATCGATTCCAAGGTTACTTAGAAGTGTTGCTGCATCCGTTTCTGCATTCCATCCTTCTAGATCGGCAAATTCACCTTCCAATTCAGCGGTTTTCATTCCATCTGCATCGGAAAAATCTTCTTTCGCATACAAGGCATCTTTTTCCACCATGATCTCATACAGACGTTTATGTCCCATAATCACGGTTTGAAGCACTTGAACTTTATCAAACTCAAAGTGATTTTGTTTCAAGAACGCCATGCGTTTTCCTGGTTCGAGTTCCACGCGACCTGTTGTTGGATCTTGATCTCCCGTTAAAATCTTAAGGAAAGTTGATTTACCAGCTCCGTTCGCGCCAATGATACCATAACAGTTGCCATTGACAAATTTTACATTTACTTCGTCGAAAAGAACGCGTTTTCCGAACTGGAGGGATAGGTTATTTACACTTAACATGCTTCAAATTTTGCGCAAAGATACGCAAAAGAAATCAGCTATTCGAACAGCAGTAAACGAAGGCCGGTGGAAAGTTGAAAGCAGCGTAATCAATAGATACTTGATTAAATAAACTTTTGAAGTGTTTTTTGGATTGAAGGGTATATTGAAACTGAATAAACGTGCCTTTTGGAACCAAGCATCTCAGAACAGCATCCATAATACTCACACGTAATTCTTTTGGGAAATTCGATAGTGGGAGGGATGAAACAACGCAATCTGCTTTTCCCAATCCAAGATCGGAAAGGATTTTTTCTAGATCGCTTGCTGATCCATGAACGATGTGGCAATTTTCTTGTTTCGTTTTCGCTGCGAGGTTTTGATAAAAAACATCGTTTAATTCAATGACCACCAAATGTGTGTCTGGATTCAAGCGCTTCATGATTTTCTCGGTAAAGATACCAGTGCCGGGTCCAAGTTCAACAATGACTTTTGCGTTGTCAAATGGAATGTTCTTCAACATTTTTGTAGCAAGAAAACGTGAGCTCGGTATCATGGAGCCGACCATTTTGTTTTCTTTAAAAAACTGATTGATGAATGACTTCTTAGACACCTTATGCTAATTGGAGGCTTGCTTGTGCGCCATGAATAATTCCGAGTACTTTTCCATTTAAGGAATGGTGTTTAAACGGACTAAATCGGTGATGTGTTGATTCTGGTGACCATTCAAATGCGACACTTGGATCAAAGATGCTGATGTCCGCCAAATTACCTTCTTCGATATTGATGTGTTGAATTCCAGCGATTTCTCTACTACGTTGACTGATAGCAGTAATGAATTTCGTTAAATCAGCTTCGTTACTGCTGTTGAGTGCTGCGAAGCACGTTTCTAACTGTGGAGCACCGAAATTAGCTAGGTCAAATTCAAGTTCTTTTTCTTCTGTATCTGCTGGACGATGGTCGGTAACAACCGTGTCAATCGTTCCATCGTTTAATCCTTCCCACAACGCTAAGCGATCTGTTTCTTTACGCAATACAGGAAGCACCTTCATGTGAGAATCGAAATCCAACATGGCTTGTTCAGTAAAACATAGGTTCATCACGTGGACATCTGCTGTCACATTTAAACCGCGTTTTTTAGCTTCTTTCACCAAACGAACACTTTCAGCTGTAGAAAGTCCACTTAAATGTATGCTACCATCCGTATATTCGAGTAAACGTAAATTTCGTTCGATTTCAATGACCTCTGCAATTGCTGGATCAGCTTTCAGTCCGGTGCGAGTGGACGCTTCTCCTTCGTTTACTTGTCCTTTTCCTGCTAAGGATTCATTTCTGCTAAAAGCTAAAACTTTTCCACCGAAATTTTTCGTGTATAACAAAGCGCGGTACATAATTCCAGCGGATACACTGTGTGTATCGTCTGTGAAAAGTTTTGCTCCAATTTGATACATGTCATACAATTCGGCTAATTCTTCGCCTTTCAATCCTTTTGTCAATGCTCCTAGGGCATGTATGCTCGTGCTGTGTCCTTCTGCTTTTTGGTACAAATAAGCAATTTGCGTTTTTCCGTCAATACTTGGCTGTGTCCCTGGAACAACGTGAACATGTGTGTATCCACCCATTGATGCTGCATCTAATCCACTTTGAATGGTTTCTTTGTGCTCCATTCCTGGGTCACAAAAGTCAGCTTTCAAATCTACCCATCCCATGGAGACATGCAAATCGTTAGAAGTCACTTCAATGGCATCTGAATCGCTTAATTCAGTTGCAATTTTAGAGATAGTCCCGTCGATAACGAGTAGGTCCATTCTTTTTCCATGATGGGAAGAAGTTGGATCGATGATTTTTGCGTTTTTAATGAGGATTTTCATTTCCAAAATTTAATTAATGCCATTTCTGTCAAAACAAACAAGAGTCCTAGGATCAAAAAGCTTCGCCAATATTCAATTGGCTTGTCGATTTGAATTTCAGATAGACTTTGTCCGTCTTTGACGGTGTTAAATTTAATGTTTTTTATGCCCTTGGCTTCCAATTCACTGATAATTTCGTCAGATGATTGTTGCTTCATGGCAGATTCTTTACGGTCATAATTCACCGCAATAAGTCCAAGTGTGTCCTCATTCTGAATGAAATAGGTGCCCGCTTTTAATCGTTCAACCGCTTCCATACCCGCAATGGAAATTTTTGTTTGTCCGTTTGATTTCCGAGTACTTGGTATGAATGAGTTTTTTCCATTCACCAGTTTTAATGGTTGTTCACTACTTATTTCGCGTTGAATGGGAATGTTGGCATCGACACCAATTGTGGCGAATAGCGGAAAGTTCTGTGAGGCGAATTCACCTACACGCAGCAACAATGTTGGAAATAAGGCATTGGCTGTGAAATTTCCAAAATCTTCTTGTAATGCTGTTGTTAGTAGAAAGGATTTTGTTCCAGACCGTAAGAATAAAGGTGCATCGTTTCTGAAATTGAGCAGTGGAAATCCATTTGATGCATTGACACGATATGCTTTGCGTACATTCGGTAAATTCAGCGCTTGATTTTCTTTTTCAAAAACCCCGATAAAGAATGGATCTTTATAGCGGATGTCATCGAGTTTTAGTCCGTCAGCCATCAGATCTCCAAGTCCGGGAAGCTCGATTCCTGAAAGAAATTCAGTGTAATCAGATCGGTTGATTTGATTTCCAGGAATAACGAAAACGGTTCCGCCTTTTTCATGAAATTCTTTCAGGTCTGTACTTAGTCCGGAGGGGATGTCATTTAAACCGTTGAAGACAACAAGGTTTTTTTGATTAAGTTGATCCTTTGTGTAATTATTGCTTGAAATGGAAGTGGTGTGATAAAACGGTTCAACCGAAAATACTTGCGAAACTTTCTCACTGGCATTTTCGCCTGTTAAAATTAAAACCTCAGCACTTTTTGCTACTTCATAGGCAAAATGGAAATCATCATCCCAGTAAAGTTGCTTGTCGTTGATGCTTACCATTCCTGTTTTAAATCCAACTTCTTTCTCTGAAAAAGGAAAACTTGTTGTCCGTTTTTCATTTGGAGCAAGGTCGAGGAACATTGTTCGGCGTTGAGACCCTATTTTCGCCGATAGCTCCAAGTTCACTCGTTCGGATTTCGCATCATTTTGAATCCGTACAAAAAGTTCATTCGGCTCTCCTTTTTTATGGACCGGCGTAGCAAACCAAACAGAATCAATGAATAAGTTTCCTGGATCTTGAGGAATTAGCTGAAATGCGTAATAGTTCGATTCTTTGTCCTCCTTGATGTTCTCTGTGCTAAAGGTACTTGATTGAAAGTCAGATAAAAGAACGATTTGGCGTGTTTTAATTCGTTCAACTTCCGCATCTTCTTTGTCCAAAAAGTCCTTTTGCCACGATAGGACATCTCCAATATTTCGACGAATAGATGTTGGTTCAATTTTATCCAAATAGGAGAGGGCTTCCATTTTTGTCAATAAGCGCTGCTCGACTCCGTCCATCTTATTCGTGAATAACAAAATGCGTGTTTCCAATGGAGTTTTCGCGAGCATTCGTTTTGCCATTTCGCGTGCTTCGGAAAGAAGTTCTCCTTCTTCGCCAATAGCAGTCATGGAAAAGGAGTTATCCAAGTATATGGCTAGTACATTTTTGCCGCCATTTTGTCCATTTTCATTTAAGGGGATAATGGGCATAGCAAAGGCTAAGACAATGAATATCAAAGCTAAACATCGGCTAATTAAGACGAGTAAATGACGGAGTTTTTGTGTGGATTTGTTTTCTTGCTCAATGAAACGAATAAATTTCAACGAAGAAAAATAAAGTACCTTTTGTCGACGAAAATGAAAAAGGTGAATGATGATTGGAATCAGCAATAAAGAAAGAAGCCAAAGACGTTCTGGATGTATAAATTCCATGAGTCAAATGTAAGAAATTAAATCCATTATTTCTCGCTTAAAATGCCTTTTGCTATCAATTTTGCTTGAGTTCTGAGTTCACCAACAGCGGTGCTTTCCCACAGCGTTCCTTTGCATAGATTGCCTATGGCATAGATGCGAATTGGAGCTTCTCCTAAAACGCGTAATTTTTCTGGATGAATTTCTATTCCTTGCGAGCTTTCATCCGAAGTGATCCACGTTCGTTTGATTAATTCTTGAATGATGGGATTCGACATTTTTTCAATCGAAGTTTCTGGTCCAGTACAATTGATCAAGCTGGTGAAATAACCTGAAATAACCTTTTCACTGGACTGAAATTGAATGCTTAATTGATCTTCGAGAAGTTCTGCGGATAAAAGTTTACCTGCACATACCTCTAGTTTTCCGGTTGTGCGTTCAATGTCCATCTGTTTCGCGATTGAGCTAGGAATTCGGTGTCGAACAGTTCCCCACATGTGACGTAAGCGTTTTAGAAAGGTCCTCTTTTCTTTTTGAGTGAATCCTTGCCACCAAAGTGAAAATTGTGGACGAAGAACGTCAATATTCAGTAAGAATTGCGCTTGGGAACGTTTTTTCCGCTCTTGATTAAAAAAATGAACCAAAGAAATTAAGTCTGTTTGTTTAGGTTGGGCTGGAATAAACGATAATTCCTCCTCTGGATGAGCAAGCATGTTGAATCCATGTGTGGACAGCGCCACAATCTTTTGATGAAATCCAGCCTTTCGTAAACGGAGAACAGTGTCCACCATGGTTAGTCCATTTCCAAGGATGAAAATCGCTTGTTCTTTATGGATATGACTGAATTCAATATTCCATGGATTTCCATGATAATAGGGTGATTGAAAGACGTCTTTTGTTAGTTCTTTTGGAATGCGTGGTCGTTCGTTACCCGTCGCTAATACAAGAATATCGAAATCCTCGTAGTCATTGAAGTCCTCTTGTTTTAAGTCGAAACGAACAAGGTTTTGCTTCGCTTTGGATTTTGTCTCTGTCCAAATGGACTGCAAATAGTTTCCATAAACCGATCGAGGGACAAACGCGTGTGGCTGGGATATTTCCGGATGTTCAGTTTGTAAAAATCGAACAAAATGTTCTGGGTCTTCGGGAAAAGCACTCATGTTTTGACTCCGGACATTGAGCAATAATTCCCCTGAATCTGCACGATATGCTGGTCCCAGTGTTTCTGAATCCGCATGATGAAAGCGCGTAATTTCTCCCTGGAATCCTTGGTCGATTAACTGACGGATTACCATAGTTCCTGAGAACCCACCACCGATGACTGCGATTTTTTTAGGCATAAAAAAACTGCCCGAAATCGGGCAGCCTTCTTTTATTTATTACAAAATACTATTGTTGTTTTAGCGCTTCCAAGCGTTTTTTGTACTCTTGACCTTTTTCGATTCGGCCAAGTTTCGTATTTGTTTTGTACAAAATATCCAAAATGGATTTTTCGTTTGGATTTTTCTCGATGTATTTTTCCAATGGAATTAAAGCAAGTGTAAACAATTCATTTGCTCTTTTCTCCAATTCCTTCACCTTTGGATCTTTCATGTCCAAATTCATCGCTGCTGTTCTCGTTTCAGCTGCCCAGTTGTAGTAATGTGCTCCTAATTGGTATAAAGCCTCGTTGTATTCAGGGTCGATTTCGATTGCTTTGGACAAAGCTTCTGCCGCTTTATCGTTTTGCTTTAATTCGATGTAAGAAGTACCTAAAATGTAGTATAGTTGCTTGTTGTTGGCATCGATTGCAAGAGCTCTGTTAATGAAGATCTCTGTATTCGCTACATCGCCTTTTTGTAAGTAGATGTTCACCATAGAAATCAAGGCGTCAATATTCTTAGGGAAAACATCTAAAACGCTATTTACAGAAACAACTGCTTTGTCAAATTCCTTTGCATCCAATAATTTGTCTACGTGATTGTTCAAGCTTAAGGTTGTATTGATTTCAGCATCCTTGTATTCTTCACCAAGGAACGAACGTAAGTAATAAGAAACCAAGAATGCGTTTAACGATTCTTCATACTTCTTATTGTTGTAAGCTTCAATTCCTTGATTGAACATCATGTCAGAACGGAAACCCATGAAGGATTGTGCATCAGAAGTCCACGTTTTTTTAGGGTCATCCAACACTTTCTTGAAAGATGCTTTAGAAATCGCTTCGTATTCATTCATTTTCGCTTCATCCAATGGATTCGTTGCCGCGTCCATGGTTGCTACTTCGATTAAACTGTAGTAGATCTCCGCACGGTAAAGGTGCATTTTGAAGTCCTCCGCTGTTTCCGGATTCACAGCAGCCAAGTCGATGAATTTACGTGCTTCTTCCACCGTTTTTTTCGATGGTTCGATACCGTTAGTCATTGGATTATACTTTTTGTAAGTCATAATCGCATCGGTCACGTTTTTCTTTTGTGCAAATGATCCGAAAGACACTGCTGAAAATGCAATGACAGCGGTGAGTTTGATGATGTTTCTTTTCATATTCGTTTTATTAATTCGGTCTAAAATTAATCTTCGTCGCTTGTTTCAATTTCTGTGCCAAGATCTTCTGTTTCATCCGCTAATGGAATCTCTGCACCTTCGATCACTTCGATGTCTTCATCTTCATCCTCCGTTCTTGGAACACGAGCAATTGCTGCAATCGCTGCGTTTGATTTCAAGTTGATCAAACGAACACCTTGAGCAGCTCTTCCCATCGTGCGGATGGTGTCCACGTGCATGCGAATCGTTACACCTGATTTCGTGATGATCATTAAATCATCCTCATCGAATACATTTTGAATCGAAAGTAACTTGCCTGTTTTGTCAGTGATATTCAATGTTTTCACACCTTTACCACCGCGGTTTGTAATACGGTAAACTGGCTCCTTGTCTTCTGGGTCGTTTAAGAAGGTACGTTTTCCGTATCCTTTTTCAGAAACAACTAAAATTGTTGAGAAGATATCTTCGACACAAATCATTCCGATTACGTAGTCCTCGTCACTTGTTAACGTTACTCCGCGAACCCCAGAGGCATTTCTACCCATTGGACGAACAGTTGACTCGTTGAATCGAATCGCGCGTCCTGAACTAGTTGCTAAAACAATCTCGTTTGTACCGTTCGTCAATTTTGCTTCTAACAATTCATCATTCTCACGGATTCCGATGGCATTAATACCATTTGAACGTGGACGAGAGTATGCTTCCAAGGATGTTTTCTTAATGACACCTTGTTTCGTACACATCACGATGAAGTTGTTTTCTACGTAATCTTTATCCGTAAGGTCAAGTACTTTTACGTATGCTTTTACTTTGTCATCTTGTGGGATATTGATCAAGTTTTGAATCGCTCTTCCTTTCGATGTTTTGTTTCCTTCTGGAATTTCGTAAACGCGCATCCAGAAACATCTTCCTTTCTCGGTAAAGATCAATAAGTAATTGTGGTTGGTTGCAACAAATAAGTGCTCCAAGAAATCTTGGTCACGTGTCGCAGAACCTTTCGATCCCATTCCACCTCTGTTTTGAACTTTGTATTCGGCTAGGTTTGTACGTTTGATGTAACCAGCATGTGAAATCGTTACGACAACTTCCTCATCGGCAATTAAATCCTCCATGCGCATTTCGCTTGCAGAGTATTCAATTCTAGAGCGACGTTCGTCCCCGTATTTATCGCGCATTTCGTTCAATTCATCTTTGATGATTTGCATGCGACGATCTTCATTTTCTAAGATGTCTTTTAAGTCAGCGATTAGCTTCATTAAGTCATCGTATTCTGAACGAAGTTTGTCTTGCTCTAGTCCTGTTAATTGACGTAGACGCATGTCTACAATTGCTCGTGTTTGAATCTCTGAAAGTCCAAAACGTTCAGACAAACGATCTCTCGCTGCATCTGGACTAGAAGACGTTTTAATGATTTCAATCACTTCATCGATGTTGTCTGAAGCAATGATTAATCCTTCTAGGATGTGTGCGCGTTCCTCTGCTTTACGCAAGTCGAAACGTGTACGACGAATCACTACTTCATGACGGAATTCAACGAATTCTTGAATCAAATCACGAAGTGCCATCATGCGTGGACGTCCAGCTACCAAACAGATATTGTTTACAGAGAACGATGTTTGAAGCGATGTAAATTTGTATAGTTTGTTTAAAACAACGTTTGCAATTGCGTCACGTTTGATTTCAAACACGACACGCATACCGCTTCTGTCGGACTCATCACGTAAATCCGAAATACCTTCGATTTTCTTATCATTAACAAGGTCGGCAATCTTTTTGATCATCTCCGCTTTGTTCACTTGGTAAGGAATCTCTGTAACGATGATTTGCTCACGTCCATTTTCCTCCTCGATTTCCGCTTTACCACGGATAACGATTCTTCCACGTCCAGTTAACAATGCATCGCGAACACCTTCATATCCATAGATGATACCACCAGTTGGGAAATCTGGAGCTTTCACATATTGCAACAATTCTTCTCCTGTAATGTCTTTATTGTCCACATAAGCAATCACTCCATCAATCACTTCCGTTAGGTTATGTGGAGCCATGTTTGTGGCCATACCTACAGCGATACCGGCAGCACCGTTAATAAGTAGGTTAGGAATTTTTGTTGGTAAAACAGTTGGTTCTAGTAAGCTATCATCAAAGTTCGCCTTGAAGTCTACGGTTTCCTTTTCTAAATCAGCCAGCATTTCCTCTGCGATTTTACGAAAACGTGCTTCCGTGTAACGCATTGCTGCAGGACTATCACCATCGACAGAACCAAAGTTTCCTTGTCCGTCCACAAGTGGGTAACGCAAGGACCATGGTTGCGCCATACGCACCATCGTATCATATACGGAACTATCACCGTGTGGGTGATACTTACCTAAAACTTCCCCGACAATTCTTGCGGATTTTTTATAAGGTCGATTCGAATAAACACCCAAGTCTTGCATTCCATACAAAACTCTTCTGTGTACTGGTTTAAATCCATCTCGTACATCAGGTAGGGCACGTGAAACGATTACGGACATCGAATAATCGATGTACGCTGATTTCATTTCATCTTCAATGTTTATCTGAATAATTCTTTCTCCTTCAGCCATGTTTATTGATAATTAAATTCTGCTTGTCAATTTAAGCATTCAAAATTAATGAAATATGAACGCCATCCTCGGTCCAAAATCTAAATTTACTAACAAAATCACTGCATAAATTGTGAATAATTATCGATGCATGCGAAATATAAAAGTTATATTTGTAATGCTTAAAAAGTGAACACATGGAAGCGAAATTTTCACCTCGTGTCAAGGATTTAATTAGTCACAGTCGCGATGAGGCTGTACGACTGATGAATGAATTCGTTGGCGCAGAACATTTATTGTTGGGATTGATTCGCTTAAACGAGGGGACAGGGGTTCATATTTTACAAGAATTTAATTTGGACCTGACCAAAGTGAAGGCGGAAGTCGAGAAGATTTTATCTAAATCCTCCGTGACATACATTGCCAATCTCAATTTACCTTTATTAAAACAAACCGAAAACATTATCAAGCAGTCTTATTTGGAAGCGAAGGAATTTAAGTCGCCCATCATTGGAACAGAGCACTTGTTATTAACTATTCTGAGGAATGAGGACAGTGTTGCTTGCCAAGTACTAAATAAGTATGGTGTAATGTATGAAAACGCACGAGACGAATACGAAGTTATGTTAGAAGAACGCAAACAACCAAAAGCAGAATTTCCTAGCAATAGTGGTGGGAATGAAGAAGAAGAAAACTACGGTACACCTCGCAAACCTGCTGATCCGAAGTCAAAAACGCCCGTTTTAGATAATTTCGGTCGCGATTTGACAAAAATGGCGGAAGCTGGAAAGCTTGATCCGATTGTTGGACGTGAAAAAGAAATTGAACGAGTTAGTCAAATTCTTTCTCGACGCAAGAAGAATAATCCGATTTTAATTGGTGAGCCAGGAGTTGGGAAAAGTGCGATTGCGGAAGGACTTGCCCTGCGTATTGTTCAACGTAAAGTTTCCCGTATCCTATTTAACAAGCGTATTGTCTCTCTAGACTTAGCTTCTTTGGTAGCGGGTACGAAATACCGTGGACAATTCGAGGAGCGAATGAAAGCAGTGATGCAGGAAATCGAGAAAAATCCGGACATCATTCTATTTATCGATGAAATCCATACCATCATTGGTGCGGGTGGAGCGAGTGGATCTTTAGATGCTTCGAATATGTTCAAACCTGCTTTGGCACGTGGAGAAATGCAAGCGATCGGAGCGACAACCTTGGATGAATACCGTCAGTACATCGAGAAAGATGGTGCTTTGGAACGTCGTTTTCAGAAAGTCATCATCGAGCCAACATCGGTAGATGAAACGGTTCAAATCTTGAATAACATTAAAGAACGATACGAAGAACATCACTCAGTGACGTATACACCGGAGGCGATTGCTTCTTGCGTGAAGTTAACGGAGCGCTACATTACGGATCGTCACCTTCCAGATAAGGCCATTGATGCTTTGGATGAGGTTGGTTCCCGCGTACACATCACCAACATCAATGTCCCTCAAGAAATTGTGGACATCGAAGGTCAAATTGAAGGATTAAAAGAGCAAAAAGCGGATGTGATTCGCTCTCAACAATATGAGAAAGCGGCTGAATTGCGCGATAATGAACGCAAGTTACAGGAGCAACTAGAAACAGCAAAAACGAAGTGGGAAGAAGATTCCAAAAATAACCGTGTTGTTGTTACAGAAGAAGATGTAGCGGAAGTTGTTTCCATGATGTGTGGAATTCCAGTAACGAAAGTATCTGAGTCCGAAATGGGCAAGTTGGTGAAAATGGCAGAAACCATTCGTGGGAAAGTCATTGGACAAGACGAGGCTGTCGATAAAGTGGTGAAAGCCATTCAACGAAACCGTGCTGGGTTAAAAGATCCAAACAAACCAATCGGATCATTCTTTTTCCTAGGTCCAACAGGGGTTGGAAAAACACAATTAGCGAAAGTACTGGCGAGAAATTTATTCGATTCTGATGATGCCCTAATCCGCATCGATATGTCCGAATACATGGAGAAATTCTCTATTTCTCGTTTAGTTGGAGCGCCTCCGGGATACGTTGGATACGAAGAAGGTGGACAATTAACGGAAAAAGTGCGCCGCAAGCCTTATGCGATTATCTTGTTGGATGAAATCGAGAAAGCGCATCCGGACGTATTTAACTTGTTGTTGCAAGTGTTAGATGACGGACACATGACTGATGGTCTTGGACGTAAAATTGATTTCAAGAATACGATTTTGATTATGACATCGAATATCGGTGCACGTCAACTAGCGGATTTTGGAACAGGTGTTGGATTTGGAACGAAATCTCAAGAAGAAGCGAAGGAAACCAATTCTAAATTGGTGATTCAAAACGCCTTGAGAAAAGCATTCTCTCCGGAATTCTTGAACCGTGTAGATGACATGATCATGTTTAAATCACTTAGTCGTGAGGATATTCATAAAATCATTGACATCGAACTAGAAAAATTACACGACCGAATCAAAGGAATGGGGTATTTCGTTGAAAGTACAGAGAAAGCGAAAGACTTTATTTTGGAGAAAGGATACGATGAAAAATTCGGTGCGCGTCCAATGAAACGAGCGATTCAGAAATTCATCGAAGATCCGTTGGCTGAAGAAATCATCAATGCGAATTTGGTGGAAGGTGATACGATTTTACTGGACCACGAAGATGGGAAAGAGGAATTGAAAGTGACCATCAAAAAACCGAAAGCACCGAAGAAAAGCGCGGATAAAAAAGAATCATAAATACCAGAAAAGCGAGTGAAAACTCGCTTTTTCTTTTTCTAGTTATGACTGTAGAAGAAGCTTTAATTAATCGTTTTAAAGAACCGAAGTTTACCGAATGGCATCGGAACTTTATTGCCCATCCTGAACAAATTCCTGATTTGGTGGAATTAGCGCTCGGTTCGAAAAAAGCACCATTGCCTGCACATGCTTCGTGGTTATTGATTCACCTTGCTAAAGCAGATTGGACCTTGCTAGCATCCTATGAACATGCGTTTATCGATCATTTTCTCGTTTCAACACATCAATCCATCTTGCGCAATTTATTGGTGACGCTCTTGGAATTCCCTTTGACGGATTACCGTGAAAGTGATTTTCTAGATGCCTTGATCACTCATGTGAAAAACGAAGAAAACAAAGTAGCATTGCGCGTTTATTCCTTGTACAAACTCACGGAATTTGTGCGTCGCTATCCTGAAATAAAAGTGGAAATTGATGCGGTCATTGAACTCATTCAAGAGCATCCCATGTCACCCGCGATGAAAGTGGGTATTCGCAATTTTGAAAAAATGTGTCGGAAGTTCGCCTAGATTAGTGCGTAAAAATTACTTCTTCTTGTGGAACACGCATTCTTGGACCCCAAATTCCTGGTTCGGTTCCAAGTCCAACGGAGATGATCATGTTGATTTCTGCTCCTCTTGGTAGTTTTAAGGCTTTTTTAACGCGTTTCTCATCGAATCCTTCCATCGGACAGGTGTGGAATCCTTCTGCGGCAATCGAAAGCATAAATGTTTGAGCAGCAAGCGCGCATGACTTGTGTACGCCTACACGTTGATTGGAACTTCCTCCGGTGCGGAAAAATGGTTTGTTGAGTCCAGCGAAGAAACTAATGCTGCGACGAAGCAAACTCATGAATCCAAATGGATCATTTGTATAAAGTAGCGGCATTACTTTGCCATAGTAATTCAAGCCCATGGTTTGCGCTTTATCTGGTTCACCTACAATACTCGCTTTCACCATGTCCAAGTTCCATTTCGCACGACTCTTCCATTTGTCCTTGCGGGTAACGAAAACCACCATGTGCTGCGCCGTTTTTGCTGCACTTTGTCCGAGACACAAGGGAACGAATGTTTCGATCATTTCCTTAGACTGTATCCAATGGAATTCCCAAAGTTGCATGTTGCTACTATTCGGTGAAAGGATTGCTCGTTCGATGCTTGTTTGAATGACTTCGTTTGGAACGGGAGTGTTTGCGTCAAATTTGCGGTTTGAGCGTCTAAATTCGATGATGCGTTGGAATTCTGTGTTCATGGGGTTAATGTGCTAATGTGCTAGTTTTCTAATGTGCTAATTTGCTAATGGATTAATGTGCTAATGTGCTAGTTTTCTAATGTGCTAATTTGCTAATGGGTTAATGTGCTAGTTGTTTAATGTGCTAATGTTTTAATGTGCTAGTTTGCTAATGAATTAATGTGCTAATTGTTGATTCCGGTTACGGTGTAGCCTTGTTTTTTTAACAATTCAAGAACGCCATTTGTTCCACCGAGGTGTCCGGCGCCGACGGCGATGAACGTTGCTTCTTTGCTGATTTGTTTTTCGATGACAGGGATCCAGTTGGCGTTTCGTACATCTAAGAACCAATGGTTGAATTCTGGAAGCATGTCTGTTTCTTCAGAAATCATTTGGTACAGTCCGTTGATGTCTTCTTTTTCATACAGTTTAAACATCACATCAAATTCTGACATGTTCGAAAAGTCATCCATGAATTGAAGTTGATCTTTGATACTGACACGATCAATCGTTTCCATTTGATACATTACTGTTTCGAGTCCAATGAGTGGTTTTTTGTACTTTTTCGCCAATTTATCGAACTCCATTTCAAAGGATTTTTGCTTGCCAATTTTCTCTTGGAGAACCACAGAGCTGAAGAAAAATGGTTTCATGTGGGCATATTGCTCAAATTTGGATTCCTTCCAAGAAAGGGAGTCCATGCAGTATTTTTTCAATTTCGTGTAGGACGAGTCAGACATATAATCTTTCAAGGTTTGACCATTCGGAAGCAAGGTCATTTTTGCTAATTCGATTTTCTGGGACATGTTCATGTCAAGCTCAATTTCCAAGGCGATCGTCGCGCATGATTTGATGGCGTCCAAAACTTTTTTCGGCATTTCAAAATCCTCTTTTGGCATGGTGTGAATCGTACCGAAAAGATAGGAGTCCTGCGTTAGACCATTTCCGGAAATCCGATAAAGTAACTGTGTATTTGCATTCGTAAAGAGGATTAAAAATCCAACAAGAATCGAAAAGCGATGAATTAATTTCATGTTCATGATTTAGTGCGACAAATTTACGTGGAATATTGATTAGCATCGATTTTTACTGACAACTTTTCAAGGAATCGGATAAACTTGCTGACACCTTGACTTAATTTTGACAATGGTCTTATCTTTGCGAACCCAAAAGCGAATTAAAATTTCAGAATATGTCAGAAGAGAAGGAAGAATTGAAAAATGACCAACATCAAGAGCCACAAGAGGCAACAACGGATGCAGTAGATTCTACGATGGAAGAAAATAAAGAGGAAGCTCTAAAAGAGTTGACAGCAGAAGAAAAGTACGCTGAGTTAAATGATCGTTACCTGCGTTTACATGCTGAATTTGATAATTTCAGAAAGAGAACTTACAAGGAGCGCATCGAGCAAACAGCAACAGCGAACAAAGACGTATTGTTAAGTTTATTGCCAGTGATGGACAACTTCGAGCGCGCGATTGTTACCAATGAAAAATCAGAGGACGTTGCTGCAATGAAAGAAGGATTCCATTTGATTTATAGTATGTTTAAGGGCATTTTGGATTCCAAAGGATTGAAACCAATGGAAGCGAAAGGTGCTCCCTTTGACAGTGATTTACATGAAGCGATTGCGAACATTCCTGCGCCAGATAAAAAGATGGTTGGGAAAGTAATCGAAGATGTTGAGAAAGGATATTATTTAAACGATAAAGTGATTCGTTTTGCGAAAGTAGTCGTAGGACAATAACGAGACCCACATTATGAGTCAAAAAAGAGATTATTACGAAGTATTAGGTGTTTCCAAAAATGCGGATGAGGCTGAAATCAAAAAAGCTTACCGTAAAATGGCCATCAAGTTTCACCCGGATAAAAATCCAGATGATGCAACTGCGGAAGATAAGTTTAAGGAAGCAGCGGAAGCATACGAAGTATTAAGCAACGGGGAAAAACGTGCGCAATACGATCGATTTGGTCACGCAGGAATGGGTGGACAAGGAGGCTTCGGTGGCGGAGGTATGAACATGGATGATATCTTCTCGCAATTTGGAGATATTTTTGGCGGTGCTTTTGGTGGAAGTTTCGGTGGAAGTAGAAGCGGCGGTGGATCAAGAACCGTTCGTGGAACCAATTTACGCGTAAAAATGAAATTGACCTTGGAGGAAATTGCCAATGGGGTTAAAAAGAAAATCAAGGTTAACAAATTGGTGAATGCCGAAGGAGTGACCTATAAAAATTGTCCAACCTGTAACGGGACGGGAAGAATTACGCGTGTTGCTCAAACCTTCTTAGGTGCAATGCAAACACAATCCGCATGTCATGTGTGTCAAGGTGCTGGAAAGTCCATTGACAAAAAACCGGCAGATGCGGATGCACAAGGATTAAAACGTCAAGAAGAAGTCATTGAGATCGAAATTCCAGCTGGAGTAGAGGAAGGCATGCAATTAAGCGTTCAAGGACGTGGGAATGCAGGTCCATTCAACGGCGTGGCAGGAGATTTAATCGTCGTGATTGAAGAAGTAGAACACGAAGAATTACGTCGCGAAGGAGAAAATGTACATTTCGATGCGTACATCAATTTCGTAGATGCAGTGTTAGGTGAGTCCATTGAAGTTCCAACTATTGGTGGAAAAGCCAAGATTAAAGTTGAACCAGGAACGCAAAGTGGAAAAGTACTTCGCTTACGTGGGAAAGGATTACCTAGTGTGCAAGGATATGCAACAGGAGATCAATTTGTTCACATTCATATTTACACACCGGTCAACGTTTCCAAAGAAGAAAAAGAAATCTTGGAAAAGTTAAAAGAAAGTGAGAACTTTAGTCCAAGCGCAGCACAAAAAGAGAAAGGATTCTTCAAGCGCATGCGCGACATGTTCCATTGATGAAATTTATTGATTTAGCTGAAAACGGAAACAATTCACCACTAACTTATGTCAGTGGAATTCTACTCATTTTCATTTTA
Organism: Crocinitomicaceae bacterium; assembly: GCA_017983465.1. Taxonomy (GTDB): domain Bacteria; phylum Bacteroidota; class Bacteroidia; order Flavobacteriales_D; family Crocinitomicaceae; genus UBA952. Next base: position 44,451 of record JAGOBK010000003.1, on the reverse strand, counting down.
TATTTTGTAGGAAGCTTGGGAATTTTGGTGGACATCCACTTTAATTTCCCGAGTTTATCCATTGAATCTATGGACGCACAGTTCTATCAAATGATGGGGCATACCCGTTTTTTATTCTGGGTGCTTTTTCCTTATTTACTGGTTTTTATCGGCGTCTTGCTTCATCATCGATGGATGCATCAGCGTCCAATCATTCAGGCTTTCACCTCGATGGAGAACTTCCGTTGGAAACGCTTGTTCTTTGCCTTCTTTTTCATTATCGTCGTCATGGTTGGACTGATGTCCATTCAGATTTATGCGGATTCCTTCGGTCACGGACAAGCCTTTGAATTTCAATTCGATTCAGCGAAGTTTTTCCCATTGTTAGTGGTTAGTTTGCTGATGTTGTCTATTCAGACAGCGTGCGAAGAATTGTTGTTTCGTTCGTATTTGTTGAAAGGATTGAAATTCCGCATCAAACGCACGGGGACATCCATCTTGATAAGTTCACTGATGTTCGGACTCATGCATATCGGAAATCCAGAAGTACAGGAGTTGGGTTACCACATGTTGGTGTATTACGTCTTGTCTGGATTGTTTTTAGCGCTAATCACAACGGTCGACGACGGACTCGAATTGGCGATTGGCTATCACTTTGCTAATAATTTGATTGCGGCTATTTTCGTAACAACTGATTGGCAAGTATTTCGAACGGATGCACTCTTTTTGAATCACCAAGAGCCCGATAGTGGCTGGACATCCCTCATCTTTCTGTTAATTCTTCTTCCATCACTGTTTGTGATTTTTAAACGCATTTACAAGTGGCCGAGTTGGAAAGAAATCATGCAAAGCATGTAGGAATTCTCTGCTTTTTTTTAGCTTTACCTTGTTATGCTAGAAATCAACAATCTTTGTAAGTCCTTTCAGCGGAAAATCGCCATCGATGAGGTGAGTTTGACCGTTGGAAAAGGAGAAATTTATGGCTTGCTTGGTCCGAATGGAGCAGGGAAGACCACTTTGATTCGAATCATCAATCAGATTTTGGAAGCTGACCGAGGAACGATTCGCATGAACGGACAATTGATGACACAGAGTCAGTTGGCTAACATCGGTTATTTACCAGAGGAACGAGGCTTGTACAAAAATATGCAGGTCGAGGAACAATTGATTTTCCTAGCGCAACTGCGTGGTTTGACAAAAAAGGAAGCACAACGAAACGTGAGTCATTGGTTGGGTAAATTCGGAATCTTGGATTGGCGTTCGAAGCGCGTGGAATCCTTATCCAAAGGAATGGCCCAAAAAGTACAATTCATTGCGGCCTTGGTCCACGATCCACAGTTGCTGGTACTAGATGAACCCTTGAGTGGATTCGATCCAGTAAACGTGGAATTGATTTTAAATGAAATGAAAGAATTGAAGGAAAGTGGAAAAACCATTATCCTCTCGACACATAATATGCAAAGCGTAGATGAAATCTGTGACCGTGCCAGTTTGATTCATGAATCGAAAAAACTAGCTGAGGATACCGTTTGGAATTTACGAGAGCAACACAACCAAGGTGAGTACATGGTGCGATTCAAAGGGAATATGATTGGTTTCGTGAATGCGTTATGGACCGACTTTGAATTACTAGGACACGAGGAAATTGGTGTAAATCGATTTTTAGCAAAATTGAAAATGCGAGGAGCAAGTCAGATGAACGATTTAATTAATGCCTTGGTTGGTAAAATTGAAATCGAATTGATCGAGAAAAAACTACCATCCATGCAAGAAGTGTTTATAGATATTATTCGAGGAAAGGAGGAAGCACATGCGTAATTTCTGGTTACTTACGAAAAGAGAATGGTCGGAGCGCGTGATGAACCGCACCTTCCTATGGATGTTGTTCATTGGTCCATTGGTGTGTTTGCTGATGTTGTCCTTTTTGTTCAAAGCAGGCGACGAAGGAAAAAACAGCATCAATGTATTGATTGTCGATCCGGCAGAATTGATGGATCACCGTGTGATGGCTCAAGCGGAACATGAAGTCCATTATTTCTTTATCGATGATTACGTAGAGATTGAAGAATTTCGCGATGGCTCACAATACCAGAAGTTCGATGCCATGGTCGAAATCAACGAGAAAATCCTCATCAACAAAAAAGCCTTTGTCTTTTACCGCTCTTCCCCTTCGATGGATGTCAAAATGCAGTTGAAATTCCAAATGGAACGACGCATTGAAGAGTTGGTGGTGGAGTCTTTTACGAATTTATCCTTGGAGCATTTCCGACGCATTAAACAACCCTTAATCATGGATTTTCGCAATGTCTATGATCCCAAGAATGAATCGAGCGACCTAGAAAGTTGGGTTGGATTCGTATTCGGTGGATTGATTTTCTTGTTCATTGGGATTTTCGGAATGACGATTCTACGCAGTACAGCGAAAGAAAAAAGCAACCGCATTGTGGAGGTCTTGCTTTCAGCAGTCAAACCACGTCAATTGATGTTGGGTAAAATGACCGGAATTGCATTGGCGGCTTTATTCCAATTAGCGATTTGGTCCGTGTTGATCGGTTGCGGATTGTGGATTTTGAGACAAACCATATTTCCAGACATGATGAATCCAGCGAACTGGCAGGGCATTCAAATGGCTGCTGATGTACAGAATCAAGTCGTCATGGCGCAGGAAGGATTGAGCAATAATCCATTGTTAGACTTGGTGTATGCGCGCATCGACTACGTTTGGATGAGCGTGCACTTTGTTTTCTTCTTCATTGCAGCGTACTATTTTTATGGGGCCTTTTTCAGCATGATTGGGGCGATGACCGGAACAGAAAGCGACGGACAACAATTTGTCATGCCGATTTTACTGTTGCTAGGATTCTCCATTTTATCCGGATACATGTACATTCATTATCCTGATTCGACTTTTGCCGTATGGATTAGTTATCTTCCATTTACCGCACCGATGGTGGTGATGATACAGCTCGCACAAGGCGTTCCGATTGAGTCCTATTATTTGATTTGGATCCATTGGTTGATCATTGTACTTTCAGCTGTATTGATGTTGCAAGTTGCAGGAAAATTGTACAAAAATGGCATTCTACAATTTGGACATCGTTTGCGACTTTCACAATTCTGGCGCTTATTCAAATCTTAATTCCAAACACGATGAAAGCATTGATCGATTTAGGAACGAATACCTTCAATTTGATGATTGCTGATATCGACGCAGCCGGATTGATTCATGTCATTCACAGTGAAAAGGAAGGCGTTGCTTTGGGAATGGGAGGCATTCACGAAAAGCGTCTAACCGATGATGCGATTGATCGCGCAGTGGCATGTTTGCTGCGCTATAAAAAACAATGCGAACTTCATGGTGTTTCGGACATTCGTGCCATCGGGACTTCCGCCATTCGTGACGCACATAATCGTTCGGAACTGATTGATCGCGTTAAACGAGAAACGGGAATTCACATCGAAGTGATCAGTGGCTTAGAAGAAGCACAATTGATTTACAGAGGCGTTCATCAGACGATGTCTTTTGGAGATTCAGCTTTAATAATGGATATCGGTGGAGGAAGTACCGAGTTCATTCTCGCAAACGACCAAGGACTTTTGGCCATGGAGTCATTTAACATTGGTGTTTCCCGCATTTACCAACAATTTACCTTTTCGGATCCAATGAGTCCAGCGGACATTTATGAGCTCGAATCCTATTTAGAAGACGCCTGCGGGAAGTATTTACGTCAATTGAATACGACTAAACTCATTGGTGCATCTGGAAGTTTCGAAACGTTTTTTGAGTTGATGCACGAAAAGCCATTCCACGCCAAGGGTAGGGCAGTGGAGGTTGATTTCCCTCATTTCTTAGACATGTTGGAGCAAATCATTGCGTCTAGTCAGGCAGAGCGTGATAAAAATCCACACATCATTGCCATTCGCAAACGCATGGCCCCAATTGCAGCCATCAAAACACGTTGGGTTCTTCGTCAGTTAGCAATAACACATGTGTTTATTTCGCCATATTCCTTGAAGGAAGGAGCGTTGATTTCGTGATGTCAGCGAAATTACATTTACCATTGACAATACAAAAAATCGAGTGTATCTTTGTCGAAAGTTGATGGTATTTCTTAAATACAATCACATCAGGCTCCGTGGCGTTCGCCTTCACTCCGTTTCGGCGGACAGGCAACAATACGAGTAACAAGGCTCCGTGGCGCAACTGTATAGCGCACTGGATTTCGGCTCCAGCGGTTGTGGGTTAGAATCCCTCCGGGGTCACAAGTAAAAACCCAGCACGAAAGTGCCGGGTTTTTTGTTTTTAAAGCGTTCAAAATTCATTTTGATAAGCGCATAAAAACAAAAATACCCGCAAACTGCGCAGCAGTTTTGGGTTTTAGCTTGTTATGAACAAATCCATGGGAAAACGCGTAAGCGTAATCCTGCCGTTCAAAATTCATTTTGATAAGCGTAAAAAAACAAAAAAAACACCCGGAAACAGCGAAGCAGTTTGGGTTTTAGCTTGCGATGAACAAATCCATGGGAAAACGCGTCAGCGTAATCCTGCAGTTCAAAATTCATTTTGATAAGCGTAAAAAAACAAAAAAAACACCCGAAAACAGCGAAGCAGTTTGGGTTTTAGCTTGCTATGAACAAATCAATAAGAAAACGTGTCATCCCAATCCCTACTAACCTAAAAATCATCTAAAATTCTTGCCAATTTTCAATCCGCCGAATAGTATAACATCGTTCATCAATCCTGGCATTTCACCGTAATCCTTTAGGAATAATGGGGCAATTTCGAATGAAAAATGAAAACCAGTTCCAGACATTAATTGGACTCCTAACGGAATGTAAATAACCCGTTGAAATCCTTTTGAGAAAAAGGGCGGGATGATGGCAATGGTTGCACCAACATATGGTGCAGCAAGTTGTTTTTTATATTCCTTGCCAAAATAGTATTTCGCCCCAGTATAGGCCCCAAGAATTCCAAGTCCGACCTCTCCGTTGATGTTTGCTGTCCAAAAATGATTGTAACTGACGGATAAAAGAGTAGTTGGGCCACCTAACTGAACTCCAAAACCATTCTTGTAAATCGATCGTGGATTGGACTGAGCGTTTAGAACAAGGTTTAAAACTAAAAAACTAAAAAGAATTGCTTTTTTCATCACTTGATTTGCTTTTGAATGAAACAAAAATAAGATGGAAAAAAGTGTACGTGAAATTGAATCTTGCAATGATCACAGGTTGATTTGTGAATTTCGCAAGTCCATTAAATGTTCATCGATTGCAGGAGTCGATGTAGAAAGAACCTACTTAAAACCCGCTCAATAAACTATCATACGCATCATTGAATGAAAGTCCACCAGCAGTTCTTTTTTTCGATAACTGTTTGAATTCAACCAAAGCCCACAAAATAAATTCCATTAAAAAAGGAACGTCAATCGAAGCGACTTTCGGTTGATACTTATGTAAGAGCATGTCCAAGGGTTGAATGGACAAAAGTGCCGATTCGTAGGTTTCTTCGTTTGCTTCATCGGATAATTCAAACGCATCCGCTTCAAAGAACCATTTAAGAACTTCGTCGTACGGAGTTTCTTGATCTTGTTTTTTTAGTTTTTCCACTTTAGGGAAATATTGGAGAAACAAGGTTTTTGTCGCTTCGCTGATTAAGTGTTGTGCTACGAAATTTGTACCTTCTTGTTCGCCTTCATAGACAAGTTCCATTTTTCCTGTAATGGATGGAATCATCCCGATGAGATCACTATATCGAATGGTCGTTTCTTTTTCGTTGTTCATCAATGCGCGACGTTCGGCGGTACTGATTAAATTCTCGTAAGCAGTGATGCTCATACGCGCACTCACGCCACTTTTATGATCGATGTATTCACTTTCACGTGCTTCAAAGGCAATTTGTTCCAAAATGTCTTTTGCCAATTCAGGCACATGTACATGACACGTGCGGTTGTCCAGTTTTTCTGATTCTTGTTGTGTGATCTTCTTCGCTGTTTGAATGTCCGCGGAATAATGTGTAAGAATTTGAGAACCGATTCGGTCTTTCAGCGGTGTAACAATGCTTCCGCGATTGGTGTAATCTTCTGGATTGGCTGTAAAAACGAATTGTAAATCCAAAGGTAAACGCAATTTGAATCCTCGAATTTGGACATCGCCTTCTTCTAGGATGTTAAACAAAGCAACTTGAATACGCGCTTGTAAATCCGGCAACTCATTGATGACAAATAAACAACGATTCGCTCTTGGAATCATTCCGAAATGAATCACTCGTTCATCTGCGTAACTTAATTTTAGGTTCGCAGCTTTAATTGGATCAATGTCCCCAATTAAATCGGCAATCGTTACGTCTGGTGTCGCGAGTTTCTCAAAAAATCGTTCCGATCGGTGCAACCAAGAGATAGGAGTGTTATCTCCGTGCTCAGCAACCAAGTCTCTCGCAAAACGACTGATTGGTTGAAACGGATCGTCGTTCATCTCACTTCCCGTCACGTATGGAATGTATTCATCCAATAAATTCACCATCAGGCGAGCAATTCGTGTTTTTCCTTGTCCACGCAATCCCAATAAATTGATATTGTGCTTGGATAAAATCGCTCGCTCCAACTGCGGAATCACCGTATTTTCATATCCGTGCATACCTGGAAAAGTCTCTTTCCCTTCCTTCAGTGCAGCAATTAAGTTGTCTCTTAATTCTGTTTTGATACTTTTCGATTGGTATCCAGCTGCTTTCAGAGCGCCAAATGTGGAGATGGATGTGTTCATTTTTTGTTTAGTTAATTCGTTTTTTTCTATTGGTCTCGTAATCGTGAAAAATCATTTCACCAAGTCCTTTCAAACCGGTGAAAAATGCTTTTCCTTTATTGGATGCAGTAAATTGTTCGACAAAGGATTGTAGATACGGATCTTGCGCAATCATGAAGGTCGTGATGGGAATGTGCATCTTTCTGGCTTGAGCAGCCATCGTGTAGCATTTCTCGACGATCATTTGATCGAGTCCATTGCTGTTTTTGTAGTATTGTCCATCAGGCATGCGCAAGCAACTTGGTTTTCCATCCGTAATCATGAAAATTTGCTTGTTTGTATTTCGTTTTCTGCGTAGGATGTCCATTGCTAATTCAAGTCCGGCCACCGTGTTTGTATGATACGGACCAACATTCAAATAGGGGAGGTCCTTGATTTTGATCGGCCAAGCGTCGTTACCAAAAACGATGACATCCAAGGTGTCTTTTGGATAGGATGTAGTAATCAATTCAGCAAGGGCCATCGCCACTTTTTTCGCGGGAGTAATGCGATCTTCACCGTATAAAATCATACTGTGACTGATGTCAATCATCAAAACCGTACTCATTTGTGATTTATGGTGGGTGTCTTCAACGACCAAATCTTGCTCCGTCAATCTAAATTCTCCTGCACCGTGATTGATTTGTGCATTTTTTAAACTTTCGGTAATGCTAATATTCTCTAATGAATCCCCAAACTGAAAATCTCGAAACTCTCCGGTGGATTCGTCCCCTTGTCCACTTTTTTTCGATTTATGGTTTCCAGCACCATTTTTTCGGATATTCCCAAAAATTTGGTCCATGGCATTTTTACGAAGGACACGTTCTGTTTTTGCTGTGATGGAAAGTTGTCCATTTCCATCTGGCTGAATTTCCTCGCGCAGGTATCCTTTTTTCTTCAGGTCTTCGATGAAATCCTCCATGGTGTAATCTTCCGTGGTGAGCTTGTATTCTTTATCGAGGATGTTTAACCAATCTAGCGCTTCATCCACATCACCCGAAGTGTGCGTAATTAATTCACTAAAAACATCAAACAGTTTCTCGAACGGAGTTTGATTTGGTGCTTCAAATGGAGTAAATACATAACCTGATTTTCGCATGGAATGGATGTTTATTAACTAACACGAAGAAACCAAAAAAGTTCAAAATTTTATGGCTTTCTCATAGAGAAAATCGAGCAGCCAAGAATTACTTTCTTTTTTTCAAATGATGAACATAGAGTTGTTCTACTTTTTCACGTGCCCATGGAGTTCTGCGCAGAAAGACCAAACTCGATTTAACTGATGGATCGTGTTTGAAGCAGTTGATATTCACCTTGAACGCTAAGTGTTCCCACCCATAGTTCTCCACTAATTCTTCCAAAATTGTTGCTAGTTTAACTCCGTGCAACGGATTGTTGGGCTGGGGTACAGGTGTGTTCTCGATCATGAATAAAAAGTGTGAGGATAAAGGTAATAATAAAGTAAAATCAAAAACAAAATGAATGAAACAAAGCATTCAAGAACCAATGGTCGAATAAAGGTCGTTATTAAGAGAAATCAGATGGACTTTATTGTTTTATTAAAACATGTTATTAAAAATAGGGTAAAATAGGGTTATCCTTTTGTTTGTAAACAATTATTTTTTTTATCCGTAAGACCTCCCTAAATTTGATAAATTAGCCCAAATCTCTATGATTCAGAAATATTACAGATCACTTTTTACCTTACTTTCCTTAATATTTTCGTTCATTTCGAATGCTCAGGTTACTTCGTTTACGTCAGTTCCTGCAGCCACTATTTCTGGAAATAATCACACGTTAAACATCTGTGCTGGATCACAAGTACTGTTTATCAGCAATACGCACACTTTACCAGATAATACATCGAATGGAGTTAATGCTCTTCAGAATCCCACAACATACAATTGGAGTTTTGGAACCGGTGCATCACCGTCTTCCTCCACCATTCAGGGTCCACATGTGGTCACTTACAACACGCCAGGAACCTATAATGTAACCTTAACAGCTCAATCAAATAACCTAAACTATACTCAGCCAATCACTTACACTGTCAATGTAAGTGCTGGTCCATCGCTTTCTTTTACACCGGCTTTGGTGTCAGGTACATCGGTTCATAACATTGGTTGTACAGTTGCGTCAACATATACGATGTATCAAGGTCAACCCTATTCATTTCCGGTAACTGTATTTCAGACTGTTGGAACGCAAAACACCTGTTCTTGTATTCAAGGACCAACCGTAGCTATTCCTAACGCATCTATATATCCGCAGGGATCAACTGCATCCATTTATTGGGGAGGAAGTGGAGAGGGGGGGCAAACAACTGGCCCAATAACTTTGGGTTCATCAGCGGCGAGTACTACCTTGACAAGTTTCACTGGTCAATCGAATAATTTAGGTACTTATACACATTATTCAAATCCTGGGAGCTATAACTTGGTTTTTATGGTGAACATAAATGGGTGTATTTTTAGTAAATACTACATCGTAAATTGGGGTGCGGGTAACATTTCTTATAATACGGTTGGACAAAGCGTTTGTCTTCCTGAAGGATTGAATTTGGAATTCATTAACCAATCCCCAGGCAATACCTATTCTATCAATTGGGGGGATGGAACTGCACCACAAGTTATTGGTTTTCCGGGATTAAGCACTTCGCCAAACACCATTCCTCATCAATATTTACCATCTTGTACTCAGGCAGGTTCTGCTCAAGCATATCAAATTCAAATTACAGCCACGAATCAGTGTCCGACCGTTTCTGGAAGTATTCCAACAACGACGAGTCCAGCTTCATTTTACGTAAGTGCTCCTCCAACTGCATCTTTTACAAGTAATCCTTCACCTCCAACCATTTGTAAAGATCAAAGCATAACGTTTACAAATAATTCTGTTGCCGGTTTATATCAAATAAATGGTACTTGTGATGACGATTATTCTTTTGCGTGGTCTATTTTAAATTCCAGTTCACAGGCATCAGGATTCACTTTAACAAGTGGTGCATTAGGAAATATTAGCACAGGTGGTACTCCATCGATAACGGCATTGTTTAACACTCCTGGTACATATACCGTTTCCATGACGGCGAGTAATGTTGTTTGTGGGAATAATACCTATTCCCAAACGATAACGGTCAATCCGTATCCCAATATTACCAATCAAACAGTCAATGCTATTTGTACTGGTGGGACCTTTAATTTATCTCCGACGAATGCTCCGCCATCCGTTATTGTGCCGAGTGGAACGACCTATTCGTGGGTTCCGGATGCCAATGCCAATATTGGAGGAGAAGTTTCTGGTTCCGGTGGCTCAATCACGGGTACATTAACAAATACGACTGGTTCCGTACAAACGCAAGTTTACACGGTTACTCCGCAGGCGGGTAGTTGTATTGGACCGACGTTTACGGTCAGCGTGCCGGTTTATCCATCCATTTCGATTAGCAATGCCAGTATTACGGTTTGTAACGGATCTGCATTTACATTTACGCCATCGAGTGTTGGGAATTCGATTCCGTCAGGAACAAGTTACACTTGGACTTATGCGGATAATTCAAATGTGACTGGTGAGCAAAGTGTTAGTGCATCTAGTTCAAATATTTCAGGACAACTTTCAACCACAGTCTATACTACTGCACAAAGTGTCGTGTACACTGTGACTGCAAATTCAGGTGGAACGTGTCCTAATGATCAATTTGATTTAACGGTAAATATCAATGCGATAAATCCAGGAGTTATTGGTAGTAATCAAGTATATTGTGCTGGTAATAATCCAGTTCCATTGGTCTTTACAACGTCGGCTACAGCTACCGGAACGTTAAGTTATCAGTGGCAGTCTTCAAGCAGTGCAAATGGAACATTCGTAAACATTGCCAATGAAACATCTTCCAGTTTTGATCCGGGAGCCTCTATAGGAGTAACGACTTATTACCGTGTCATCATTACGTCAACAGCTAATCAGGTTTCATGTTCTGTACAAAGTAATGTTATTGAGTATTTGGTTAATCCAAATCCAGCTGCAAATGCGGGAACGAATTTCACAAAAAATTGTATTTCAAATCAAAATGGTGGTTCCATAGGAATGTCTCCTGTCTCAGGAATCAATTACTCATGGAGTCCAACAAATGATTTGACACTTGCCAATTCCTCAAATCCTTATGCTGACCCAAGTGTCACGACTACATATACCTTAACAGCAACGAATCCGATTACGGGATGTACTAGTACATCATCTGTCACTGTAACGGTTAATTTAACGTATCCAGTTGCAAACGCAGGACCTGATAAAAATAAATCATGTGTTCAAAATGTTAGTGGTGCTTCGATAGGAACAGCAGCGATTGCCAATACAAGTTATGCGTGGACACCAAACACAAATTTAACCGCAACAAGTGGGGCTATTGTGACAGCGAACCCAGGAACAACAACGACCTATACATTGACTGCAACAAACACCCAAAGTGGATGTACGAGTCAAGATCAAGTCACTGTTTTTGTTGATTTGTCCATTCCAACTGTAAATGCAGGAGTTGATTTCACTAAAACGTGTACACAAAATGCGAGTGGCTTGAACATCGGAATGTCTCCAGTGTCAGGAGTGACATATTCGTGGTCACCGGTAAGTGGATTAAACGATCCAAATATTGCAAATCCTTTAGCAAATCCATCTTCAACTCAAAATTATACCCTGACTGCAACGCAAACGTCAAGCGGTTGTGCTTTGACTGATCAAGTATTAGTTACGGTTATCCTTACTGTTCCCACTGCGTTAGCGGGAACTCCATTTTTAAAGACGTGTACCCAAAATCAAAACGGAGCCAATATTGGATTTGCTGGACAAACCAATGCTACTTATGTTTGGTCACCTACTACGGGATTGGCTAGTGCAACGGCATCATTAACGAATGCGAATCCAATCATTACGACCAATTATACCTTAACCGCTACAAACACATTAAGTGGTTGTACGGCTAGTTCTTCGGTATTGGTTAGTGTTGATACAGAGGTTCCTTCTGTAGATGCTGGATCTGATTTCAATAAAACTTGTACGCAAAACCCTACTGGTTTACAAATCGGGATGACTTCTGTGACGGGAGTTTCCTATGTTTGGAGTCCGATTACAGGATTGTCCCCTTCCAATTCTTCAAACCCAGTTGCCAATCCAACAAGTAATCAAACATATACACTTACAGCTACGGATGCAAGTAGTGGATGTCAAGCCACCGATCAGGTCGTAGTGAATGTCAACATTACCCCTCCGGCTGTGGAAGCTGGAAACAATTTCACTATTGATTGTAATCAGAATACGACTGGTTCGACAATTGGAATGAATTCCGTTAATGGTGTTACGTATAGTTGGAATCCAACAACGGGATTAACCAATGGAAGTATTTCGAATCCAACTGCAGCACCTGCAAGTACCCAATCTTATACCTTAACAGCTACGAATTCACTGAATGGTTGTACTGCAACGGATCAGGTTTTGGTGACGGTTAACACTACAGCTCCAACAGCTACAGCTGGAAGTGGATTTATCAAAAATTGTATTACAAATACTTCCGGTTCTCAAATTGGAATGGCTTCGGTGAGTGGTGTGAACTACTCTTGGAGTCCGAGTACGGGATTAAATTCAGCTACTGTATCCAATCCAACTGCCAATCCATTGGTTACCACAACCTACACACTGACAGCGGTAAATCAAGGGAATGGTTGTTCATCGACATCGAACACAGTTGTAACGGTAAATACCCAAGCGCCTTTAGCGAATGGAGGTCCAGACGTAGAGATAAACTGTCTTCAAAATACGAATGGAATCAATATTGGAATGAATCCAGTAACTGGAATCAATTATACCTGGACTCCGGCAACTGGTTTATCAGCGAATAATATTTCTGCACCTTTAGCGAGTCCAAGTGTCACTACTCCATATACCTTCACTGCAACCAATCCAGTAAACGGATGTTCGAGTACGGACTTTATTACTGTTACGGTAAACAATGCACTTCCAATAGCAAATGCAGGTGCTGATTTTACGATAAAATGTAATTTAAATCCAGCGGGACATCTCATTGGAGCAACGGCCTTGACTGGCCATACATATTCTTGGTCTCCAGCATTGGGATTAAGTGATCCAAACATTGCAAATCCAAATGCCTTTCCGTCAACCACAACCACTTATACACTGACGGTTACAAATGTGGCTACCGGTTGTTCATCAACGGATCAGGTAGTAGTAACCGTAAATAATACGCCTCCCACGTCACAAGTTGCTAGTTCGTCAACAATTACCTGTACTTCCAACTTAACGGGTGTCAGTATTGGTGCTGCAACGACAAGCGGATTGAGTTATTCTTGGACGCCATCAAGCGGCTTGAATAGTACGATCATTGCCAATCCAACGGCAAATCCAATTAGTACCACCACATATACACTTACCACAACAAACACCGGGAATGGTTGTAGTAGCACGGCACAGGTATTGGTGACGGTCAATAATAATCCTCCCGTAGTAAATGCAGGAGCAGATGCCACCATTACTTGTTTGCAAAACACGAGTGGAGCTGCGATTGGTATGTCTGCAGCAAATGGTATCACCTATTCATGGACGCCAACTACTGCGCTGGCATCAAGTGTGACATCGAATACGACAGCAAATCCAACGGTTACAACAACCTATACGTTGACTGCTGTGGATCCACAAAATGGATGTACGGCTTCCGATGCTGTGATTATCAATGTGAATAACACAGCGCCAATTGTGAATGCAGGAGTAGATGCTACTATTAGTTGTACTCAAAATGCAACTGGGGTACAAATTGGAATGTCCGCAGAACCTTCTGTCACTTATCAATGGACTCCTTCCGCGGGACTTTCAAATAATGCCATTTCTAATCCTGTTGCCAATCCAACGGCGAACCAGCAATACACTTTGGTTGCTACAAACACGATAAATGGATGTACGAGCAATGATGTGATCAGTTTAACGGTGAATAACACCTATCCAGTGGCACTTTCTTCTGCCGGATTTACAAAAAATTGTATTCAAAATGCTTCAGGTGCAACCATTGGTGGACAAGGACAAGCTGGGATTTCATATGCTTGGTTACCAACAACAGGCTTAAGTTCCGCTACGATTTCGAATCCATTGGCTAATCCAACAAGTACAACTACTTACACGGTCAATGCCTTGAATCCGAATAATGGTTGTTCAACTTCCACGAGCGTTTTAGTGGTGGTAGATACTCAAGCGCCGACAGCAAATGCTGGACAAGATCAATTAATTTCTTGTACTTCAAACAATTCGCTAAATGGAGCTCCAATAGGGATGATTTCGGTTTCAGGTATCGATTATAGCTGGAGTCCAAGTACATTTTTATCGAGCGCGGCAATTTCAAATCCAAATGCAACACCGACTGCTAGTCAAATCTATACATTAACCGCTCAAGATCCATCCAATGGATGTACTAGTACGGATGAGGTATTGGTGAATGTGAACTATATTACTCCAATTGCAAATGCCGGTGCAGATGCCACCATTACCTGTGCAACAAATGCTACTGGATATCAGATTGGTACAGCAGCAGGCGCAGGTCTTACTTATAGTTGGTCACCGGTTACAGGACTGAGTGCAGCGAATATTGCACAGCCAATAGCATTACCTTTTGTAACAACCACCTACACGCTAACAGTTACGAACAGTTCTTCTGGATGTACACATACAGATCAAGTTGTCGTGACAGTGAACAATACCGATCCGATAGCGAATGCAGGTACAGGATTTACGAAGACTTGTGTCAGCAATTTGGGTGCCATTCAAGTGGGAATGAACGCAGTAAGCGGTATTCAATATAGTTGGACGCCTAGTTTAGGTTTAAATGATGCTACCGCTTCAAATCCAACATTAAATGCTACAACTTCAACAATCTATACACTCACGGCATATAATCCTGTGAATGGTTGTGACGCTACTGATACCATTCAAGTGGTGGTCAATCAGGTTTTACCGATTCCTAACGCCGGGACAGATTTTAACAAGACATGTACCGTTCATCCCAATGGGATGAATATCGGTTCAACAAACCTAAGTAATCATACGTATTCTTGGTCACCGTCCTTAGGTCTTTCATCTGCAAGTATCTACAATCCATTAGCAAACCCTCTAACTTCAACATCTTACACACTCACATTAACGAATACTCAGAATGGTTGTCAAGCAACTGACATCGTAGATGTTACCGTTGATGTTGAGGTGCCAGTCGCGAATGCAGGTCCTGGATTACTTAGATCTTGTTCATCGAATACAAGTGGTGCGCAGATTGGAATGACACCAGTTGCTGGTGTGGCGTATAGTTGGACTCCCACAACAGGATTAAGTGCTGCCAATATTTCGAATCCGATCGCAACTCCCACTGCAACTACGACATATATACTAACTGCAACTGATCAATCGAGTGGTTGTACAGCGACTTCTCCAATGGTGTTTACTTATAACTTTACGGTACCTTCTGTAGAGGCAGGAAACAATTTCAATAAGTCCTGTTCAACGTTCCCGAATGGGACCGTTGTTGGTTTTTCTGCTGTACCAACAATCAGTTATGCTTGGACGCCTATTACCGGATTAAACAACCCGAATGCGGCTTCAACGATTGCGAATCCGACTCAAACCACAACCTATACCTTGACAGCTACGCATCCGATAAGTGGTTGTACAGCTTCGGATAATGTTACGGTTACTGTTGATATTGAAATACCGGTAGCTAATGCGGGTAATTCCTTTACCAAAACGTGTGTTTCGAATACAACCGGAATGCAAATTGGTATGACTCCAGTAGGAGGTGTAACCTATTCTTGGTCTCCAACAGCCGGATTATCAGCTTCCAATATTGCTAATCCAACAGCGAATCCAACCTCGACGACAACGTATACACTTACGGCGACAGATATTTCTAGTCAATGTACGGAAACATCTACTGTAACGGTAACTGTATTAACAACTCCACCTATTGTAGAGGCAGGAAATCCGTATACCATTAATTGTACAAATATCGCTACTCCTGTGGTGTTGGGTACAACAGGTGTGAGTGGTTTAACTTATGCATGGTCACCAACTACGGGATTAAATGATTATACCATTGCTCAACCGACAGCAAGTCCGAGCAATTCAACGAATTACGTTCTTACGGTAACCAATCCGAGTACGGGATGTACGTCTACGGATAACGTTACCATCACGGTGAATACAACGACTCCACCAGTAAATGCTGGAAATCCATTTACCATGACATGTGTGCAGTTCCAAAATGGATCTTCTATTGGTAGTCCGGGAATTTCAGGACTCACTTATTTATGGTCGCCTGCAACTGGTTTAGGTTCGACAACTATTGGTCAACCGGTGGCAAATCCGACTGCTACGACTACCTATAATTTATTAGTGACCAATCCAACGAATGGATGTACTTCGACAGGTCAAGTGACTGTGACAGTTAATAAAGTTAATCCGATTGCGAATGCTGGACTTGACGGAAGTATCACCTGTATTCAAACGCAACCAGTTCAATTAGGCGCTGCCTCCACGACAGGTTATGGGTATTTATGGACGCCATCAACAAGTTTAAGTGCAAACAACATTGCCAATCCGACAGCAAATCCAAGTGCAACGACAACTTATAACCTTACTGTAACTGATGTAAATAATGGGTGTACGGCAACAGACCAGGTACTTGTAACCGTGAACAATACGGCACCTACGGTTCTTGCGAATGTTGTAGGAAATCAAACCACTATTTGTGCTGGAAGTTCAGTTACCTTATTCGGAACAGGAGCAAACACATACTCGTGGAGTAATGGCATCACAAATAATCAAGCATTTGTTCCAACTACAACAACAACCTATACTGTAACGGGTACGAACTCCACTAATAACTGTCAAGCTACCGATGTAGTTACGATTACGGTTAATCCAATTCCAACGGTCAATCCGATTACGTCCATTGTTCGATGTGCAGGTACAGCAACTGGGGCGATTAACTTTAGTGGTTCGGTTCCAGGAACAATTTACGAATGGAGTAATTCAAATACAGCAATCAATTTAGTCGCTTCAAATAGTGGGGATATTCCATCATTCACCACAACGAATAATACACCGAATGCCATTGTTTCAACCATAACGGTAACACCTAAATTTACCTTTAATGGGATTCTATGTACCGGTACGCCACAAACGTTTACCATCACCGTTAATCCGATTCCAACAATCAACACGGTTAATTCATTCGCTCTATGTCACGGTGCAACATCCACCGCGATCAATTTCGCGAGTTCATTTGGCGTTCCTAATACCATTTATACGTGGTCAAATGCAAACACAGGAATTGGAATAGGAAGCGGCTCAACTGGAAATATTCCTTCTTTTTCGGCTACCAACGCATCGAGTGCTCCAATATCAAGTGTCATATCCGTTACTCCAAGTGCGGCAAATGCAGGATTAACTTGTCAAGGTACCCCAATGAATTTTACCATAACGGTAAATCCAATACCAACGGTTGGTTTGGTTGCTTCTCAGGTTGTATGTAATAATTCAAATACAACAGCAATTACCTTCACTGGCTCAGTGACCGGAACGGTATATTCTTGGACTAATTCAAATTCCGCAATCAATTTAGGTGTTCAAGGGTTAAGTAACATTTCAGCCTTTACGGCAACAAATACAAGCAACGCCCCAATAACAGGTAATTTTACGGTAACACCGAGTTATACAAATGCAACAGGAATATGTACTGGATCAACTTCGACCTTCAGCATAACCGTAAATCCAACACCGACTGTAAATAATATCTCGAATCAAACGATTTGTGTTGGTTCCTCTACAAATGCCGTAAACTTTGGTTCATCATTTAATGTGGCGGGTACGTCCTACAGTTGGACAAATTCAAATACTGCAATCGGTTTAGCCGCATCTGGCTCAGGCAATATTCCGTCATTTGCGACCACGAATAGTGGGGTAGCTCCTATTGTTGGATTAATTACCGTTACTCCACAAATTACTTTAGGAGGAACAACCTGTTTTGGATCTCCAAAAAACTTTAACATTACGGTTAATCCTATACCATCGATCACGAATCCGACAGATTTGGTTTTGTGTCATAATGAAAATAGTGGTATCATAAACCTCTCCGGTTCTGTTGCAAATACCACTTACACCTGGAGTAACAATACAACCTCCATTAATTTAGGTGCAAGCGGTACAGGGAATATCAGTTCATTCGTTGCTTCCAATACTTCTAGTTCTCCGGTAAATGCTACGATTACGATTACTCCTAGCTTTGGGCCAACTGGCTCCGTGTGTACAGGTACAAGTGAAACATTTACAATTACGGTCAATCCAATTCCGACGGTTAATGCAGTAGCGAATCAAACGATTTGTGTTGGACAATTGACTCAAGCAATCAATTTTACTTCAACACCTGCCGTTGTTGGAACACAATACCATTGGACGAACACCAATACTTCTATTGGATCAATAGCAGCGAGTGGAGTAGGTAACATTTCCGCATTTAACGGGGTGAATAATACAACAACGGTTCAAAATGGCGTATTTAGTGTTACTCCAAAATACACGAATTTAAACCACTTGTGTGTGGGAACACCTATTTCCTTCACCTTGAATGTCCTGCCAACACCAGTTGTGGTTGATCCACAAAACATAGTTGTTTGTAATAATGCAGCTGTTCCAGCCCTTACTTTTACGGGGAACGTAACGGGTGCTAATTATACTTGGACAAATAACCTGACTAGTATCAACCTTTCTTCGGGTTCTGTGGGTAATATTGCCACATTTAATGCCGTCAATGCAACGAATTCACCTGTTACAGCGGTAATTCAAGTAACACCAGGTTATACTCTTGGAAGTACAACTTGTTCTGGGAATAGTGAGTCATTTAACATCACTGTCAATCCTACTCCAACGGTAAATACCGTTTCCTCTAGTGCCTATTGCGTTGGTTCTGCATCGAACACAGTTGTATTTGCAAGCAGTTTTGGTGTTGCGGGAACTACCTATTCTTGGGCAAATAGCAATACAGCAATTGGATTAGCTGCAACAGGAAATGGAAATATTTCTTCTTTTAACACAACAAATAACAGTAATCAATCTATTTCAGGAAACATTACTGTGACTCCGACAGCAAATGCTTGTTCTGGTAATCCAACGAATTTCAATTTAACTGTAAATCCCATCCCTACTGTCAATTCCGTTGCAAATCAAGTGAAATGTAATGGTACATTAAGTGATGCTATTTCATTTACAGGACTTGTTGGAGGAACAACTTTCAATTGGACAAATAATAATCCGGCCATTAATTTAGGATCTTCAGGCACTGGGAATATCCCATCTTTTACTGTTTCGAATGCGACCAACACACCCATTGTTGCGACAATAACAGTTACACCAAATTACCCATTTGCAGGAACAACCTGTACTGGTAATCCTATCACCTTTACCATTACCGTGAATCCAACACCAACGGTTAATCAGATTGCCAATCAAGCGATTTGTGTTGGGAGTAGTAGTAGCATCATTCCTTTTTCGAGTTCATTTGGCGTAACAAACACAACATACAATTGGTCAAATAATAATACGTCGACGGGAATACTAGGCTCAGGAAGTGGAACTTTCTATGCATTTAATGCCTTGAATTCAACGAATACGGTAATCAGTTCTTCCATCACTGTAACTCCAAGTATGAGTAATGGAGGACTTTCTTGTGCAGGGACACCAATGACATTTAACTTTGCCGTGAATCCAATTCCTGTTATGTCGAATCCGGCAGATCAAATTTGGTGTCATGGTAGCCAAACCAACGTCGTAACCCTTACAAGTAATATAACTGGAACAACCTACGATTGGTCATCAAGCAATACAACCATCGGAATTGCCGCAAGTGGCACCGGAAATATTGGTGTTTTTGGAGCTGTCAATACAGGATCGTCCGTGCAAACATCTACAGTGACCATCACACCTTCTTTCACCAATGGTTCCGCAACCTGTCAGGGAGTACCACAAAACATGGTTTTCACGGTTAATCCAATTCCAAGTGTACAAGCACCTACAAATCAAGTCATTTGTGCAGGGCAAAACACCAGCACTGTTGGGTTTTTAGGAACGGCAACTCAATATAATTGGTCTAATTCAAATACCTCTATTGGACTTGCAGCTTCTGGATCAGGATATATCATTACTTTTTCTGGAGTGAATAGCACTAATGTACCTCAAACGGGAAATATTATTGTTAGTCCAATATTCGCATACGGTGGATTAACATGTACGGGTGGTTCCCAAAGTTTCAGTAT
Source organism: Crocinitomicaceae bacterium (assembly GCA_017983465.1). Taxonomy (GTDB): domain Bacteria; phylum Bacteroidota; class Bacteroidia; order Flavobacteriales_D; family Crocinitomicaceae; genus UBA952. The sequence goes on along the minus strand of JAGOBK010000003.1, from coordinate 24,349 downwards.
ATCTGTAAATCCGTCACCAATTATTAATTATGATCAGTCTAGTCCACAGCCGGTTTGTTCCAATAGCACAACCAGCTCGGTAACGATAAGTTCTCCAACACCGAATACATCTTTCAATTGGTCAATACCTACAATTCCGACAGGAATAACAGGATTAAACGTGACCAGTGGAACCAATACAATTCCGTCCTATACTTTAGTGAATACTACAAGTGTTCCGATTACAATCAACTTTGTCGTGAATGCATCTACGAGCGTTGGAAGTTGTCCGGGAATAAGCTCTACGTATACGATAACGGTTAATCCGTCGCCAACGGTAACAACAACGAATCCATTTGTTGTATGTAATGGAGGACAAGTAAGTAATCTTAGTTTTACAGGAACAGGAACAAGTTATAGTTGGACCAATAGTTTACCATCCATTGGATTATCTTCATCAGGAACAAATACGATATCTGCATTTACTGCCGTGAATGCTACTTCGACTGTTCAAATCGCAAATATTTCAGTAACACCGGTGTATTTGGGAAGTGGAGTATCGTGTAATGGATCGGTATCAAACTTCACGATTACGGTGAATCCAACACCGACTGTAACGGCAACCAATGATGTTCCGTTGTGTAATGGTTCTGTCACTTCACCATTGAGTTTTTCAGGTACAGCGACAAGTTATAACTGGACTAACAGTAATACAACAATTGGATTAGGTGCATCTGGACCAAATGGCTTGCCATCGTTTACAGCGACAAATGCCACGGGTGTTCCAGCAAGCGCAACCTTGAATGTCACACCGATTTTCACAGGTGGTGGAGTTACATGTACAGGAAGTCAGGATCAATTCTTAATCATTGTGAATCCAACTCCGACTGTCGTTGATCCTACAGACCAAGTAAGATGTAATCAAACACAAACAGCAGCAGTGAATTTCACTGGTACGGGAACAGGATATACGTGGACAAATACGAATCAATCCATAGGGCTCCCAACAAATGGTACAGGGAATATCTTGCCATTTACAGCTGTCAATAACGGAAGTTCACCAGTTACCGCGACCTTGAGTGTTGTCCCTGTTTATTCAGGTTCAGGAGCTGTTTGTGAAGGTTCACCTCAAAGTTTCGCCATTACGGTGAATCCAACCCCAAGTTTAGTCGATCCGGCAAACCAGACCATCTGTAATGGCGCAAGTACGACTTTAGTAAACTTAGTTGGAACAGGAACAAGTTACACATGGACGAACAATACGGCATCGATTGGCTTAAGCGCAACAGGTACGGGAAATATCCCGTCATTTACGGCAGTTAACAATACCAATTCTCCAGTGATCGCTCAAGTGGTGTTTACACCATTGTACGAAGGAGGAGGATTGACGTGTCCGGGAACCACCCAAAGCATGACCTTCACGGTGAATCCAACCCCGAGTATGACCGCTCCAGTAGCACAGGTTGTATGTAACACTGGGATGACATCCGCGGTGAATTTTTCAGGAACAGGAACAAGTTATACTTGGACCAATAGTTTACCATCTATTGGATTAGTCGGAACAGGATCCGGAAATATTTCTAGCTTCTCAGCCCTAAATAGCACAAGTATACCAGTGACTTCTACTGTGACAATGACACCAGTCTTCACGGGCGGACAAGTAAGTTGTACAGGTCCAACCCAGAGTTATACGATCACCGTAAATCCAACACCAATGGTGAACGATTTACCGAATCAAACAATTTGTAATGGATCATCCACCAATCCACTCAATTTCACGGGAAGTGGAACGAGCTATACTTGGACCAATAGCGTACCAAGCATCGGATTGTCATCTGCAGGCACCGGAAATATTTCAAGTTTCACGGTAGTCAATGGAAGCAGTAATCCATTGGTGAGTACAGTAACAGTCACACCACAATATTTAAATTCCGGAGTTACTTGTAGTGGGTCTCAAGAAACAATTGTCTTGACAGTGAATCCAACACCAAGTGCAACGGCACCAGGGAATCAGGTATACTGTAACAATGATGTAACGCCAGGGACAAGTATCATCGGTACCGGAACCAACTATAGCTGGACGAACTCAAATCCAGCCATTGGCTTAGCGTCCTCAGGAACAGGAAACATCCCATCTTTCACTGCAACGAATAGTGGATTTGCACCAATTACGTCAACCATCACCATCACACCTCGCTATCAGAATAATGGAGTAGAGTGTTTAGGAACACCGGTAAACTTTACGATTACCGTGAATCCAACGCCAGTTGTCAATGATCCATCAAACCAAACTGTTTGTAACGGATCTCTTACTTCGGCTGTTTCTTTCCAAGGATATACAGGTACAATTTATAACTGGACAAACAATATGGCTGGTATTGGTTTGGCATCTAGTGGAACGGGTGATATCACAGCATTTACTGGTCAAAATTCAGGTACAAGTCCATTGGTTGGAACAATTACCATTACACCAGAATATCAATCTGCAGGATTGTCTTGTTATGGTTCAACTGAGAGTTTTAGCATAACGGTTAATCCGAGTCCGGTTGTCGGATTTGCTTACCAAAATCAAGTGATATGTTCAGGAGCTGTTTCAAACTCAGTATCTATAAGTTCGACGACACCAAATGCGAATATTTCTTGGAGTATTTTGAATCCTCCATCCGGAATTAGCGGATTAACGAGTACCAGTGGAACCAACACAATTCCGTCCTATACCTTAGTGAATACCACAAGTGTTCCGATTACAATCAACTTTGTCGTGAATGCATCTACGAGCGTTGGAAGTTGTCCGGGAATAAGTTCTACGTATACGATAACGGTTAATCCGTCGCCAACGGTAACAACAACGAATCCATTTGTTGTATGTAATGGAGGACAAGTAAGTAATCTTAGTTTTACGGGAACAGGTACAAGTTATACTTGGACCAATAGTTTACCATCCATTGGATTATCTTCATCAGGAACAAATACGATATCTGCATTTACTGCCGTGAATGCTACTTCGACTGTTCAAATCGCAAATATTTCAGTAACACCGGTGTATTTGGGAAGTGGAGTATCGTGTAATGGATCGGTATCAAACTTCACGATTACGGTGAATCCAACACCGACTGTAACGGCAACCAATGATGTTCCGTTGTGTAATGGTTCTGTCACTTCACCATTGAGTTTTTCAGGTACAGCGACAAGTTATAACTGGACTAACAGTAATACAACAATTGGATTAGGTGCATCTGGACCAAATGGCTTGCCATCGTTTACAGCGACAAATGCCACGGGTGTTCCAGCAAGCGCAACCTTGAATGTCACACCGATTTTCACAGGTGGTGGAGTTACATGTACAGGAAGTCAGGATCAATTCTTAATCATTGTGAATCCAACTCCGACTGTCGTTGATCCTACAGACCAAGTAAGATGTAATCAAACACAAACAGCAGCAGTGAATTTCACTGGTACGGGAACAGGATATACGTGGACAAATACGAATCAATCCATAGGGCTCCCAACAAATGGTACAGGGAATATCTTGCCATTTACAGCTGTCAATAACGGAAGTTCACCAGTTACCGCGACCTTGAGTGTTGTCCCTGTTTATTCAGGTTCAGGAGCTGTTTGTGAAGGTTCACCTCAAAGTTTCGCCATTACGGTGAATCCAACCCCAAGTTTAGTCGATCCGGCAAACCAGACCATCTGTAATGGCGCAAGTACGACTTTAGTAAACTTAGTTGGAACAGGAACAAGTTACACATGGACGAACAATACGGCATCGATTGGCTTAAGCGCAACAGGTACGGGAAATATCCCGTCATTTACGGCAGTTAACAATACCAATTCTCCAGTGATCGCTCAAGTGGTGTTTACACCATTGTACGAAGGAGGAGGATTGACGTGTCCGGGAACCACCCAAAGCATGACCTTCACGGTGAATCCAACCCCGAGTATGACCGCTCCAGTAGCACAGGTTGTATGTAACACTGGGATGACATCCGCGGTGAATTTTTCAGGAACAGGAACAAGTTATACTTGGACCAATAGTTTACCATCTATTGGATTAGTCGGAACAGGATCCGGAAATATTTCTAGCTTCTCAGCCCTAAATAGCACAAGTATACCAGTGACTTCTACTGTGACAATGACACCAGTCTTCACGGGCGGACAAGTAAGTTGTACAGGTCCAACCCAGAGTTATACGATCACCGTAAATCCAACACCAATGGTGAACGATTTACCGAATCAAACAATTTGTAATGGATCATCCACCAATCCACTCAATTTCACGGGAAGTGGAACGAGCTATACTTGGACCAATAGCGTACCAAGCATCGGATTGTCATCTGCAGGCACCGGAAATATTTCAAGTTTCACGGTAGTCAATGGAAGCAGTAATCCATTGGTGAGTACAGTAACAGTCACACCACAATATTTAAATTCCGGAGTTACTTGTAGTGGGTCTCAAGAAACAATTGTCTTGACAGTGAATCCAACACCAAGTGCAACGGCACCAGGGAATCAGGTATACTGTAACAATGATGTAACGCCAGGGACAAGTATCATCGGTACCGGAACCAACTATAGCTGGACGAACTCAAATCCAGCCATTGGCTTAGCGTCCTCAGGAACAGGAAACATCCCATCTTTCACTGCAACGAATAGTGGATTTGCACCAATTACGTCAACCATCACCATCACACCTCGCTATCAGAATAATGGAGTAGAGTGTTTAGGAACACCGGTAAACTTTACGATTACCGTGAATCCAACGCCAGTTGTCAATGATCCAGGAAACCTTTCCATATGTAATGGTGCATTAACGCCAGCGATCAACTTTACTGGAAGTGGAACTCAATACAATTGGACTAACACCATTGCGTCGATTGGACTAAGTTCAGCAGGAATAAATAATATTGCTGCATTTAATGCTCAGAATAATGGTTCAACCCCATTGATTTCAAATGTTAATATCACTCCAATATTCTTAAATGGAGGGATATCATGTTCTGGAATACCGGAGTCGTTTACGATTACTGTGAATCCAACACCAGTTGCCAATGACCCGAATGATGTCATCTATTGTCATAATCAAACCACCGTTCCGATTAACTTGGTTGGAACGGCAACAAATTATACCTGGTCAAATAACAATCCTGCTATTGGACTTGGAACGAATGGACAAGGATTGATTCCAAGTTTTCAAACCATCAATAATTCCAATGGACCAGTAGTCGCAACGGTTACGGTAACACCCTATTACACATTTGGATCAAACGTATGTTCCGGCCCTACACAAAACTTCACAATAACGGTGAGTCATGTACCAACTGTTACCAATTTAAGCAATGTAAGTGTATGTGGCGGTGGTCTAACGAATGCCATATCATTTGCAGGAACAGCTAACTCATTTGTATGGTCTAATGCCAATACAGGGATTGGTTTACCGGCTAATGGTTCAGGAAATGTTCCAAGTTTTTCGGCAATCAATAATACTTCTCAAGAAATAACATCCACCATCGGTGTTACACCGCAATATATTTCGGGAGGAGTAACTTGTCCGGGTATTATTCAACTATTTGATATTGTTGTGCATCCAACACCACTTATCGGCACAATTAATGACATGACAGTTTGTAATCAGACAAGTTTTGTCCAAAATTTAACATCATCAGTGCCAGCCACATTTGAATGGGCAGCGATTTCTAATCCATCGGTAAATGGAGAAGTTTTCTTGACGCAAACTAGTCCTGTTATCTCCAATACTCTTTCCAATTCAACATCGGTAATTCAGCAAGTACAGTATGCTGTAAATGCGATATCTGTGCCTTATGGTTGTGTTGGACCGGATAGTTTGTTTACGGTAACGGTAATGCCGGATGTAACCTTAAATATCCCGAGTACCATTGAAATTTGTAGTGGTGCTCCTGTAAGTGCTTATTTATCCGCAAATGTTCCCTCTAATTTCACTTGGTTTACCACCTTCAATAATCCAAATATTACCGGTGAATCATTAACACAAAATACCGGATCGGTGATCAATGATGTGTTGGTTAATACAAGCTCAAGTAATCAGTTAGTGATTTATTCTGTCACGCCAATTTCACAAAACGGATCTTGTTTTGGGACAACCCAAACGATTGCTGTTACGGTGAAACCTGAATTAGCATTGCTCAATACAGATACGGTCGTGATTTGTAGTAACAGTTCCGTTAATCTTAATTTAGCAGCCAATACAAATGTTACATTCAATTGGTATGCAAATCAATCTGTTGGTGTAAGTGGTGAATCAATGTCGGTGGTATCATCCAATACCATTAACGATGTATTGGTAAATAACACAGCAACTCCTCAAACAGTCTTTTATAATGTTGTTGGTACTTCCGGAGCGACAGGATGCTCAAGTCCAATCATTGCTGTTTGGGTGATTGTGAATCCAATTCCGATCATGAGTCCAATAGCGAATATAACGGCATGTAATACAACTCCGGTAACGACCTCGAATTTCAACTCAACCGTAACGGGAGCAACGTATCATTGGACTAATTCCAATCCAACCATTGGATTAGGATTAAACGGAACAGGGAATATTTCGACATTTACAGCAACGAATGTGAATTATGCTCCAGTTACTTCTAATATACAAGTAAATGCAAGTTACACTAACTTAGGTTTAACATGTACGGGTAATTCAACAGCATTTAATATTGTTGTTAACCCAACTCCTAGTGTCTATCCAATAAATAATCAATCCTATTGTAATGGTGCAAACACTGTTGGAGTAAACCTTGCTGGACCTGTAAATGGTACGGTTTATAACTGGTCTAGTTCGACACCATCTATTGGTGCAGCTGTATCTGGTTCAGGTTCCATTTCTCCATTTACGGTAACGAATATTAGTAATTTACCAGTTCAATCGAACATATCGATTCAGCCAATTTATACCAATGGAGGTCAAAGTTGTTTTGGTTCGGTTTCATCTTACACGATTACTGTTCAACCAACTCCGGTTGTCAATCCGATAGTGAACCAAACTATTTGTGATGGTACAAACACCCAAACAGTTCAATTTATCGGGAATCCCGTAAATACAAGTTTCACATGGAGTTCAACGTTACCATCGATTGGAATGTCATCGACAGGTGGCGGAAATATTGTCTCCTTTCAAGCGAATAACAATACAAATGCACCTTTAAGTTCAACAATTACTGTTGTTCCTCAAATAGTTGTAGGGAATTTAACTTGTATTGGTCAATCAGCTAATTTTTCTATAACGGTCAATCCAATTCCAACTGTAGATCCAATTCTACCTTTAACTTTTTGTAATAATTCAGTTTCGCAAGTTGATTTTAGTTCAACGTTTATGAACAATAGTGCGAATGTATTCTACAATTGGACAAATAGCAACGCGTCAATTGGGATTCAAACGAATGGAAATGATGACATTAACTTTTTAGCATCTAATAATACAAATGGTCTAATTCAAGGAACAGTTACCGTATCACCAATTTACATCAATAATGGTGTTACGTGTACTGGTATTCCTGAAGATGTGAATATCACGATAAATCCGACTCCTACGGTTGATACAATTAGTAACGTTTTGGTTTGTTCCAATCAAAATGTGAATGTCGATTTCATGAGTGCATTTAATGTTCCTCAAACCAATTACAATTGGACTTCAAGTAATATCAACTTGGGTATGGGAGCAAGTGGTATCGGTTCTGGGATGTCATTTACAAGTGTAAATACATCGCCAAATGCACAATATGCAGTGATTACCGTCAACCCGACCTATACAAACGCAGGTGTTACATGTAATGGTGTTTCAGAAACCTTTGAAATAACAGTGAATCCAGTACCTGTCATTAATGCTGTTAATGACCAGGTATTATGTGCGAATTCAAATACTTCTCCAATTGCTTTTACAAGCAATGTTCAAAATGCTCAATTTAACTGGACAAATAATAATACCTTAATTGGTCTTCCTTCAAGTGGTGTTGGATCTATTCCAAGTTTTGTTGCAACAAATAATGATACCGTTCAGCAAAATGCGCTTATGAATGTTTCCATTTTACATACCAGCAATGGACTAACATGTTATGGACTTAATCAGTTATTTACTATTCAGGTGAATCCATTACCTGTAGCGACAGCAGTTATTGATCAAGACTTATGTGCGAATACTTCCACTAGTGCGGTCATATTTGATGGCAATATGGTAAATAACACTTATGCGTGGTCAAATACAAATCAAACCATTGGTTTAGCTGCAACAGGTAACGGTAATATCGGTTCATTTACAGCGCTAAATCCTACGGGAGTTGCCCAATCCTCAACGGTTACCTATACTCCGTCAATTACCATGAATAATGTCCAATGTTTTGGACAACCGTTAAACTTTGACTTTATGGTGAATCCTTCACCGACGGTGAATCAAGTGCAAGACATATACCTATGTGAAGGGTTCTATTCACCACAGTTGACATTTAATGGTCAATTTAGTGGAACGCAATATAATTGGTATAATGACAATACTTCAATTGGTTTAGTAAACTCCGGGTTAAATACAATAAATCCGTTTTTAAGTGTAAATAACGGTGTTGTGCCTAGTTTGGCTAATCTGAATGTGGTACCAAATATGCAATTTGGCAATTTAAATTGTTACGGAAATCCAATGGAGTTCTCTATAACTGTGAATCCTCAGCCAATAGTTAACGCACCAATTAGTCAGGTGGTTTGTAATGGCGCACAGGTTTCAGCAATCAACTTCACGGGTCCATCAACAGGAACAACGTACGTATGGAGTAACAACAATACTTCCATCGGATTAGCAGCAAGTGGTACCGGAAATATCGGATTGTTTACAGCTGTGAATAATGGCAATACTCCAATCACCGCAACAGTGACAGTTACTGCACAATATGTGAATGGCAGTCAGTTGTGTACGGGTAACTCCGAAACATTTACGATTATCGTGAATCCAACACCAAATGTGGTAGGCCTTGCAAACCAGAACTTGTGTGTAGGAAACCAGTCCTTGCCAGTCTTGTTTACAGGGAACGTGAGTGGAACGGTATACGCATGGACAAACAGCGCACCATCCTTAGGAATTGCAGCAGGTGGTACCGGAAATATCGCAAGTATTACGGCACAAAACAGCACGCAATCATCCTTGGTTGGAACGTTTAGCGTTCAAGCACAGTACACGAATGCCGGACAGTTGTGTTTAGGAAATACAGAGACGTTCACGATAACGGTGAATCCTCAACCGCAGGTAATCGATCCACAAAACCAAGTGGTGTGTAATGGCGCGCAGGTTTCAGGAATCAACTTCACGGGTCCATCAACAGGAACAACGTACGTATGGAGTAACAACAATACTTCCATCGGATTAGCGGCAAGTGGCACCGGAAATATCGGATTGTTTACCGCTGTGAATACAGGAAATGCTCCAATTACCGCAACAGTGACGGTTACTGCACAATATGTGAATGGCAGTCAGTTGTGTACGGGTAACTCCGAAACATTTACGATTATCGTGAATCCAACACCAAATGTGGTAGGCCTTGCAAACCAGAACTTGTGTGTAGGAAACCAGTCCTTGCCAGTCTTGTTTACAGGGAACGTGAGTGGAACGGTATACGCATGGACAAACAGCGCACCATCCTTAGGAATTGCAGCAGGTGGTACCGGAAATATCGCAAGTATTACGGCACAAAACAGCACGCAATCATCCTTGGTTGGAACGTTTAGCGTTCAAGCACAGTACACGAATGCCGGACAGTTGTGTTTAGGAAATACAGAGACGTTCACGATAACGGTGAATCCTCAACCGCAGGTAATCGATCCACAAAATCAAGTGGTGTGTAATGGCGCGCAGGTGTCAGGAATCAACTTCACAGGTCCATTAACAGGAACAACGTACGTATGGAGTAACAACAATACTTCCATCGGATTAGCAGCAAGTGGTACTGGAAATATCGGATTGTTTACAGCAGTGAATAATGGCAATACTCCAATAATCGCAACAGTGACAGTTACTGCACAATATGTGAATGGCAGTCAGTTGTGCACAGGTAACTCGGAGACATTTACGATCACTGTGAATCCACTGATCACGATGCAGGCAGTTTCACCAGTAGTTGCTTGTTCAGGAGATCAAGTTTCAGCGATTAGCTTCTCAGGAAATGCTCAACCAGGAGTATTTAACTGGACGAATTCGAATCCAAGTATCGGAATTGCAGCAAATGGAACGGGAGCTATTCCATCGTTTGTCGCAACCAATCCAGGATCCTCTGCACAGGTAGCCATAATCACGGTTACACCAGGATTTGTCAATGGGGTTAGTACTTGTACAATTAGTCCTGTTACCTTCAGTGTAACGGTTAATCCATTGCCACAACTTGTAGCTGTTCCATCACAGGTGTTATGTGTTGGAAGTTTGGTGAATGCATTAAATTTCAATTCGAATACGATAAATACAAACTACACCTGGACGAACTCCAATAGTACCATCGGATTATCATCGAATGGAACGGGTAGTATTCCAGCATTCTCGGCGCAGAATACCAGTAATTCCGCACAGGTAGGAAATTTAGTGATCACATCAACATACACCAATGCTGGACTTAGTTGTCAAACCATGAGTTCAACGAATATTACGGTGAATCCAGCACCAAATGTGGTGGATCCAGCAAACCAGAACTTGTGTGTAGGAAATCAGTCCTTGCCAGTCTTGTTTACAGGGAACGTGAGTGGAACGGTATTCGCATGGACAAACAACGCACCATCCCTAGGAATTGCGGCAGGTGGTACCGGAAATATCGCAAGTATTACAGCGCAGAACAGCACACAGACATCCCTGGTGGCAACATTTAGTGTTCAAGCACAATACACGAATGCCGGACAGTTGTGTTTAGGAAATACAGAGACATTCACGATAACGGTGAATCCTCAACCGCAGGTAATCGATCCACAAAACCAAGTGGTGTGTAATGGCGCGCAGGTTTCAGGAATCAACTTCACGGGTCCATCAACAGGAACAACGTACGTATGGAGTAACAACAATACTTCCATCGGATTAGCGGCAAGTGGTACCGGAAATATCGGATTGTTTACAGCAGTGAATAATGGCAATACTCCAATAATCGCAACAGTGACAGTTACTGCACAATATGTGAATGGCAGTCAGTTGTGTACAGGAAACTCCGAGACATTTACGATCACTGTGAATCCACTGATCACGATGCAGGCAGTTTCACCAGTAGTTGCTTGTTCTGGAGATCAAGTTTCAGCGATTAGCTTCTCAGGAAATGCTCAACCAGGAGTATTTAACTGGACGAACTCGAATCCAAGTATCGGAATTGCAGCAAATGGAACGGGAGCTATTCCATCGTTTGTCGCAACCAATCCAGGATCCTCTGCACAGGTAGCCATAATCACGGTTACACCAGGATTTGTCAATGGGGTTAGTACTTGTACAATTAGTCCTGTTACCTTCAGTGTAACGGTTAATCCATTGCCACAACTTGTAGCTGTTCCATCACAGGTGTTATGTGTTGGAAGTTTGGTGAATGCATTAAATTTCAATTCGAATACGATAAATACAAACTACACCTGGACGAACTCCAATAGTACCATCGGATTATCATCGAATGGAACGGGTAGTATTCCAGCATTCTCGGCGCAGAATACCAGTAATTCCGCACAGGTAGGAAATTTAGTGATCACATCAACATACACCAATGCTGGACTTAGTTGTCAAACCATGAGTTCAACGAATATTACGGTGAATCCAGCACCAAATGTGGTGGATCCAGCAAACCAGAACTTGTGTGTAGGAAATCAGTCCTTGCCAGTCTTGTTTACAGGGAACGTGAGTGGAACGGTATTCGCATGGACAAACAACGCACCATCCCTAGGAATTGCGGCAGGTGGTACCGGAAATATCGCAAGTATTACGGCGCAGAACAGTACACAGACATCCCTGGTGGCAACATTTAGTGTTCAAGCACAATACACGAATGCTGGACAGTTGTGTTTAGGAAATACAGAGACATTCACGATAACCGTGAATCCTCAACCGCAGGTAATCGATCCACAAAATCAAGTGGTGTGTAATGGCGCGCAAGTAGCAGCAATCAACTTCACGGGTCCATTAACAGGAACAACGTACGTTTGGAGTAATAATAACTCCACGATTGGACTTCCGACAAGTGGCACCGGAAATATCGGATTGTTTACCGCTGTGAATACAGGAAATGCTCCAATTACCGCAACAGTGACAGTTACTGCACAATATGTGAATGGCAGTCAGTTGTGTACGGGTAACTCCGAAACATTTACGATTATCGTGAATCCAACACCAGTCATGATTCCAACTCAGGATGTCACAGCTTGTAGTGGGGCATTGATAAATGGTGTTACTTTTTCAAGTATAACACCACCAGCAGGGTTTGTTTGGTCTAATAATCAACCATTAATTGGTCTAGCAGCTAATGGAAATGGGAATATTTTACCATTCACTCCGGTGATTTCAACGACCATTCCGGTTACCTCCATGATTCAAGTAAATGCATTCGACACATACAATAATCACACATGTTTAAGTCCAGCAGATACTTTCTATATTACTGTAAATCCAATACCGAACTTTAATGCGATTCCAAGTTCTACTGTATGTGCTGGAGGGACAGTACCTTCAACGTTTATTACTGGAAATGTAATTAATGCGACATATAATTGGACCAATAATAACGCTACGATTGGATTGCCAAATTTCGGCACAGGAAACCTTCCTTCATACGTTGCGATAAATAATGGATTAAATCCAATTACGGCGACAATCGAGATGGCACCAAGCTTCACGAATAATCAAGTGGTATGTTATGGAACAATTCAAACATTTACGATAACTGTTAATCCAACCCCTCAAGTTGCAGGATCACCGGATCAAGTGATCTGTAGTGGGTCCATCGTTAATGGTGTTCAAATGCAAGGGACATTGCCAAATGCTTATTACACTTGGACGAACAGTATACCATCTATTGGATTAGCTGCAAATGGCACCGGGAATATTCCAAGTTTCACTGGGTTAAACCTGGCTAATTCACCAGTTGTTGCTCAAATTAATTACACTCCAAATTATACGAATAATGGTGTGACATGTCAAGGTGTAACCCAAGATTTCACGGTTACAATTAATCCAATTCCTGCTGTATTGCCACAAGTAGATGTTGTCGTTTGTGATAACGAAGCAATACCTAGTGTTGTTTTCACGGGACCTGTGCCAGGAACAAATTATGCATGGTCGAATAATAATTTGACAATTGGATTGAATCAATCAAATGGATTGAATGTGATCAACTCGTTTATTGGAAATACGAATACCAATACACCGAACATTGCTCAAATCATTGTTGATGCAACGTATACAAATGCTGGTGTGACATGTCAAGGGAACATAGATACATTTATTTATGTGGTGAACCCAATTCCGAACGTACTTGATCCACTTGATCAAGTGATATGTGCAAGTGACTTCTCACAATTAATAGATTTTACAGGTTCTGTTCCAGGTACGGATTTTAATTGGATCAATAATACATCATCCATTGGGCTTCCATCTGTTGGAACTGGTGACATAGCACCATTTGTTGCACTTAATTCCACGAATGCTCCGCTTGTTTCAACGGTAGTTGTTCAAGCCTCGTATACGAATATGAATACAACGTGTTTAGGGAATACGGAACAAATGTTCATCACAGTTAATCCAAGACCAAATGTCGAACCTGTTGTAGATCAGATTGTATGTCATAATGATAATGTCAATCCAATTCAGTTTAGCGGAAATGTTCTAGGGACAGTTTATTCATGGTCAAATTCAGAAACAAGTATCGGTTTGGCAATAAATGGAGTTGGAAACATTGCTGGATTTGTTGGCAACAACCCGGGATCTAGTCCTGTCGTTGCGGCTGTCGATGTAATTCCTTCCTACACAAATGCGGGTCTTACCTGTATAGGAAATCCAGATTCATTTACAATAACAGTAAATCCTTGGGCATATTTGCAAAATTTACCATTTACGATTTGTTCAGGTCAATATACACAGGATACAATTGAAACAACGATTGGTGCAGTGAGTACATGGTCAGCGCAGAGTAATCCGAATATTCTTGGAGAAACACAAACAATTCAGAATTCATCTGTCATAAATGATGCGTTGATTAATACATCGAATGTACAGCAAGTTGTTGTTTATGATGTTAACTTAATTTCTCAACCTTATGGATGTAACTCCGGACCTTATTCTATTTTGGTCAGCGTTCAACCACCGGTGAGTGCTGATTTCGATGTCATCAATGCATTAAACTGTTCTGATGTGCCGATTTTATTCGATAATAATTCAGTAGGAAATAGTTCATATGAATGGGTTTTTGGAGACGGGAACACAGCCACTACTTATAATGGAAATAATGTTTATGAGAATTTTGGTTTGTATCAAGTGACACTTACAGCCACAGATGCATCAACCCTTTGTCAAGATAGCATGTCAATGGATGTAGAAGTACTAGAATCTCCAGAAGTTGGATTTACCGCATCGATCACGGAAGCATGTGAATTTGTTAATGTGATTTTTACCGATACCATTCAAGATCCTTTAACAACGGTTTATTGGACATTTGGAGATGGAGAGATTTCAAATCAATATGGACAAGTTGATCACCAATTTGCTCAACCTGGTTGCTACGACATAACACTGTATGTTACAGGCACGAACGGTTGTACCGTAGCTGACACTGCGTTTAGTCAAGTTTGTGTTATTCCTGCTCCAATTGCAAGCTTCACTGTTGACAATCCTGTTCATTTATTGGATGATGCCACTTTCTTCTTTGACAATCAATCACAGAATGCGTTGTATTATGATTGGTCGTTTGGAGATGGAGACACAAGTGTTGCCAATAATCCAATTCACTTATATGATGCAGTAGGGGAATATTTGGTGACCTTGACCGCATCGAATGAATTAGGATGTATCGATACAGCCAATCTTACGATTGTAGTTAGAGATGAATTCTTGATTTATGTTCCAAATACCTTTACGCCAAACCAAGATGGCACCAATGATACGTTTGGACCATATATTAATGATCGTTACGTTGAATCAAGCTATCGATTCGTTATTTATAATCGATGGGGGGAAATGGTATTTGAATCTTACAATGATAACGTAGGTTGGGACGGTACATATGGTGCAAACCTGAATTTCCCAGCTCAAGATGGGGTCTATCAATGGATGATTGAATTAAAAATGAAAGAAAATGAGAAGGCAATTCATTTCAATGGGCACGTTACGCTGATTAAATAAATTGAATATTACTTTTTTTGTTCATTTTTAATTTCAACATGAAAACATCGTCATACTGATTTTTTGAACCAAGTTTGAGTTGATTCATTAGTGACATGAAATAATTTAAAGTGGGGATGAGTTAAATAGCTCGAGTAGGGCAAACAAATTCTACCTACCTTTGTTTCTATGACTATGATAGCAAGATTAACAGGTGTTGGAAAAGAGTATCAAGTGGGTGATCAAACCATTGTTGCTTTGAAACCTGTGGACTTAGAAATCAACGAAGGTGAATTGGTGCTTATCATCGGACCGTCAGGATCTGGTAAAACGACCTTGCTCTCATTGATAGGATGTGTTATCTATCCAAGTTATGGCGAATTATTCGTGAATGATCTATTGGTCAATGACATGTCTCAAAAACAATTAGCGGCACTACGTTTGAATTCCATTGGTTTTGTCTTTCAAAGTTTCAATTTAATAGCACCTCTGAACGCATTTGACAATGTGCTTATGCCCTTGCAATTGAAAGGGATTCCAAGTGCTCTTGCAAAGAAAAAAGCAGAAGACGCTCTGGATTTAGTAGGAATGCTCGATCGCAAAAAAAGTTTACCGAAACAACTGTCCGGTGGACAACAACAGCGCGTGGCCATTGCTCGTGCATTGGTGACTGATCCAAAATTAATTTTGTGTGATGAACCAACAGCGTCATTGGATGCATCATCCATTTCAACCGTCATGAACGAACTTGTTTCATTGGCTAGAAGTGGAAAAGGTGTGTGCGTGGTAACGCATGATCCAAGATTAATTGCCTATGCTGACCGTGTTATAAAGGTCGATGGTGGTCAGGCCACTGAAATTTCTAAAGAAGGTTTAACGAATACGTTTTCAGTACATTAATTATGAAAAATTCAGCACTATTTTTATTGCTCCTTACTGTCGTTTCTGCTTGTGGTGGAAAACCAGAGGAGACAAAAAAGAAGAAAACAGATTATAAATTGAGTGAGATTAACCAATTAGTGGGAATCGCACGCATCGAACCAGAAAGTAAAATTTGTCCAATTGGCTCGGAAATTCCTGGTCGTGTCGTTTCGATTTTGGTTACCGAAGGTCAAGCGGTAAAGAAAGGCCAACTCATCATGTTGTTGGACGAAAGTTCGGAAGCTGCTCAAGTGCAACAAAGCTCTTCGAAAATAACAACTCGTCAACAACGCGTGAAAAGTTTAGAAGCTAAAATTGCTGCTTTAGGTATTAAATTGAAAGCAGCGGATGTAGATCGCAAGCGCGATCGTTCACTAGCGGATTCCAAAGCAGGAACGGAGAAAGCAGCCACAGATTCGGAAACAATCTTTAAAAACCTAGAAGCTGATTTGATGATTGCGAAAGCTGACTTGGACGAAGCTATTGCGAGCGTGAAGGAAGTGAATGCAGAGTCGAACTACTTGACTCAACTGAAGGATAAAAAACGTGTTTATGCGCCAGAAGATGGTATGATGCTAAACTGGGATGTGAAACTAGGACAGGCAATTGCTGCTGGAACAAAGTTAGGTGATTTCGCTCCGGCTGGAAATTTAATGGCGATCACAGAAATCGATGAATTGTATGCTCTGAAAGTGAAAACGGGACAAAAAGTATCGATAAACTTGCAAGGAACGAATGATAAATTGTCAAGTGGTACTGTTATCTACTGTGCGCCTTATTTATCCAAAAAATCAATATTTAGCGATAGAGCAGACAATCTGGAAGATCGACGTGTCAGAGAAGTTCATGTGCGCGTGGACAATCCAAATGCTGTGTTGATTGGAAGTCGTGTTGAATGCATTATATCTTTATAGGATGCAGCTCTTTTTCACCGCCCTAAAATTCATGAAGTTTGATAAACCGAAAAGCGTTGGAGCGCTCTTTGGTGTCATTATTTCCATTTTTTTAGTGGGACAACAAACTGGAATCTTTACTTTTTTAACGAATGCCATGTGCTATTACGTTCGAGTAAACGATGGCTATGTTTGGGTTACAGATAACAAAACGGAAAACGTGAATGCGCTAGCACCAATTGATGTCCGTTTGGGATTTGAAATTGAAAGTTTACCATATGTCGAAAAAGCCCACCAATTGGTTATTTCGAATGGAGCAGCTCGTTTTACGGACGGTACGTCAGCGGGAATGAGTGTAGTAGGAGTGGAGTTGCCAGAGTTCAATGGTATTCAGGAAGGAATCATCTTTGATGGGAAACATGCAGACCTTATTCCAGATGGCGCTGTCTCTGTTGACTTTTTTGATGCGAAGGCACTTGGGAATCCGGAGAAGGGAAATTACTTTGAAATCAATGGAAAACAAGTGTACATCGCTGCGCTTACGAAAGGAGCAAGGTCCTTCGGTGGTGGACTTATTTCTTACACGACAATTGCTCGTGCTAGATTTTTAGGAAATGTCCCGGTAAGTAGAACTTCAGCATTTCTAGTAAAAGTGGACGATGACAAACACATGGAAGATGTGGTCAACTACATTAATACGAACATTCCAGGTGTCAAAGCGTGGATGCCGACGGAATTTAAAAATCAAACTATTTTAACAGTCTTGAAATCGAGTGGAATTGCTTTTTCGTTTGGAACATTGATCATCTTTGCTTTATTGTCCGGTTTCGTGATCATCGGTTTGACACTTTATTCCGCAGCCATTGATCGAATCAAAGATTACGGTACCTTAAAGGCGATTGGAGCAACAAACGGATACATCCGCAAGCTCATTCTCATGCAAGCGATTATATACTCTATCATTGGATTTATTATTGGCTATGCGTTGATTGAAGGATTCAGAAATGGTATTGCCAACGCAGGAACTTTATTTACCTTCTCACCAATGATCAAAGTTGGATTCTTCGTAATCACAGCGGTCATCTCTATTTCGGGAACCTTATTCGCGATACGTCGCATTACGAAGTTAGAGCCAGCATCAGTGTTTAGAACCTAGTTAACAGAAAAGAGTTGCTGGTAATCAAATGCTATTCGCATAGAATAACACCAAAGAATAAGACAAAAAAAAATCCTTGACTAATCAAGGATTTTTTTTTGTCTTACATCTTAACGATGATGAATTCCGTTCTTCGATTCGCTTGGTGTTGTTTCTCTGAACACGTTGATTTTTTTGTTCCTTCACATCCACAATCGTTGATTAACTTCGTTTCTCCATATCCTTTGCCAGATATGCGAGAAGGATTGCTAATTCGTTGTTTAATGTAGTTAGCAGAGGAAGTAGCTCTGTTTTGCGATAATGTTTCGTTCGCTGCCAATGTCCCACGACAATCTGTGTGAGAGCCTAATTCAATGATCATGTTTGGATTTTCGTTCATCACTTTAATGATTTTATCCAATTCGATCGCAGCGTCCTTACGGATGTTGAATTTATTCAAATCAAAGTAAATTGGTTTGATGTTCAGCATCTTTGCAAGATCTCCTCCAACATTGATTGCTTGTAATTTCAAATCATTTTTTTCGTGCAATTGAATAATTCCTTCTGTATCAAATTTTGCTGTATAGGTGATGCTTTTAGAAAGGTAACCAGGTGAATTGATTTCAATAGAAATTGGAAAAGACTCTCCAATTTTATAGGAGTTCAATTCGGCTTCTAATTGTCCATCTGCGCCTGTTTTTCCGTTCAATAATATTGTCTTTTTATTTAGATCAGTCACTTTAACTTGTACTCCTTCAATTGCTTTATTTGTTGCTTTGTCTACCATCAAAAGACCAATTCCGAAAGTAGGTTTCTTTGTTAAAGCAATATCAGTATGAAGCAACTGCTCTAAGTTTCCAGAAGATTTGAAGCTGAATGCGCTTTCTTTGTAGTTGGCTTGACTTGCAACAATCACAAAGGAAGATTCTGGTTCCACCTCGAAACTATATTCTCCATTTGAATTAGAAGTCGTTGTCGCGATTACTTTTCCTGTTTTGTCCTTTAACTCAATTTGACAATTTGCTATGGAAGTATTGGATTGTGTGTCCATCAACTTGCCCTTCACTCGTACTTTAAAAGTAAACGGATTGATTTGTTCGATGGAGAAAATGTCATCTGATCCATTTCTATCCGAAGAAACATATCCAAATTTACTGTCTAGTAAGAAGGTCAATGCAAAGTCATCAGACATACTGTTTACAGGTTGACCAACATTTTTTGCCGCAACGCTAGCATTGGTTGGAATCACAAAAATGTCCATTCCACCAAGTCCCGGTCGACCATCTGACGAGAAATATAAATGATTGTCGTTTCCAATCCAGGGAAATAATTCTTGTCCCGAAGTATTGACTTGGCTCCCCATATTTTCAGGTTTTCCAAATTGACCATTTGCATCCACTGAACAACGGTAAATATCCGCACCACCGAATCCACCGGGCATGTCGGATACGAAATACAAGGTTTTGCCATCCAAGCTTAAAGTGGGGTGTCCACAAGCGTAATTCGACGAGTTGTAGTTGAATTCACGAATGTTTACCCATTCACTTCGAATGACATCTGCAATGTAAATTTTCAATTGCTGAATTCCTTTGGCATCTTTATTCGATTTTTCTCGGTTGTTACTCGTAAAGTAAACAACATTCCCGTTTGCACTAAAACAGATCGGTCCGTCATGCACCGTGGAATTAATAGGACGTTCCAAGCGGATTGGTTCTGTTAGCATACCAAAAGAACCTGTTTGTGTGTAAAACAATTCAAGGAAATTCTGGTCATCACCTGCCCATACTTTCCCACCAAATCCTGATTTATTTCTACCTGAAACCATCACCGCACCATTGCCTTTTGGATAAGGGTAAACACCAAAATCATCGTATTTGGTATTGATATTTGTCTCAACTAAGTTGAAGTTTGGTTTTTCTGTAAGTAATTCCTCCAAGTAAGAAGGATTCGTCGCCAATAATATGGCCCTACTATCGGTTGGATTCAGACTTGAAAAAAGCTGTAAATTATCTAAAGCCTCCTTAGACTTTCCTTGTTTCAATTGTGTAAATCCAAGGTGGTAATAAAAGTCCGCTTTAGGTGCTTTGGAAATCAATTTTTTATACAACGATTCTGCTTTTTCCAAATCACTCGTAAATAAGTAGCAATAAGCTAATTTTTCGTTCAACTCTGTTGATTCCAATTCAGTTCCTTGAACTTTTTCGAAATATGGAATGGCAGCAGCATAACCTAATTTGTTGAAAAAATCATTCCCTTTCAATAAATTACTGTTTTGTGCAAAGAATGGCTGAACGCCAATTATTAAAATAAATAGGATACTTTTCATTGTATGTTTAGAAATAACGTGGTGATTTGATTCCGCTCTTCTTGCGCGCGATATCATAACTTAACATGACCTCATATGTGCCATCGTTGTATTTTCTCAAGGCGGTAAGACCTAATTCTGTCGCAATACCAATGCGCAAAGCGGGAGCGACTTGAAATTGTAGGAAAATTCCTGTTGCGGCATTTAATCGATACATGGAACCAATGTAAATTGACTCGTTGTAAATTCCTGTAAGTGAAATATCAAGACTTAATGGAGCGCCTTCTGTCATTTTTACTTGTGCCACTGGTCTAAGTTTCCATGTTGGATTCAATGTGAAAACAGCTCCAGTATTCATGAAAAAGTGTCTTTTTTCTAAATTTAAGCTGGTGCCATCATAACTGTTTTCAAATAATTTAGGTGAACTCGCCCCAATAAACCAGTTCTTTGATCTATAGTACATACCAAATCCGATGTTTGGATTTACTTGATTTCGTATGTCTTTAGCTAAGTTCGGGTCATTTTCTTCTGTCGTATTCAATGTTGATGTATTCAAACTGATGACATTAATGCCCGCTTTGATACCAAACGATAACCTTGACTGATTTGAGAACTTCAACGAATAGGAAAAGTCACTATAAATCATGTTTTGAGTTAAGGGTCCAATTTGATCGCTAACAACTGACATACCTAGACCTACGGATTCATAGTTCAAAGGGGAGTGAAAGCTAAAAGTAGACGTTCTTGGAGCGCCTTTAAAGCCAACCCATTGTTCACGATGAATGGCCGTTGCGTTTAGAAGTCCATTACTACCCGCATAAGCTGGATTTACAGATAATTGATTATCCGTAAATTGTGTAAAATGCCCTTCCTGTTGCCCAAAACTTTTCCAAGCAGAGAAAAGTGTAAGGATTATGATTAGATTAATTTTCATCTTGTGTTATAAATTAATTTTTAAGATAGATGTATCCTTTAAGGACACCGTATTTGACTGTTTTTGTATCAAGTAAGTAGAAATATGTTCCAGATGGCAATTCATCTCCACCGACGTTAAGTGAATTTTGAGATTTGCCATTCCATGAATTATCATACTTATTCATTCTGAATACTTCTGAACCCCATCGATTGAAAATAAGGATGTCATTGTCTTGTAATCGTTCGATACCTTCAATGACAAAGTACTCATTTACACCATCGCCGTCAGGAGAGAATGCTTCTGGAATATTAAATTCAATGTTACATAAACTACTTTCAGTGAATGGGTCACACGGGTCATTTGGATTATTTCCATTTTCGATTTCCTCTCCGTTTGTCAGACCATCGCCATCGCAATCCGTCGTTAACCAATCTGTTCCCGGAGCAACAGTTTGATTTGAGAAAATCAAATCACAAGGGTTGATTGGATTCGTACCATCGTTCACCTCGGTGCCATCTAATACGCCGTCTCCATCTGAATCTGGATTTGTTGGGTCCGTTCCGAGTTGAACTTCATTTCCATTTGTTAATCCGTCATTATCACAGTCAAGATTGTTCCATGAATTAGTTGTTGTTACCGTTTGACTCGCAAAAATCAATGAACATGGATCAACTGGATTCGTATTGTCTGTTACTTCCGTACCGTCTAACACACCGTCACCATCCGTATCTGGATTAGTTGGATCCGTTCCAGCAGGATTTTCCAATCCATTTAACAATCCATCATTGTCACAATCTAAGTTATTCCAAGTAATGGATGGAACAACGGTTTGATTAGCAAAAATCAATGAACATGGATCCGTTGGATTCGTGTTGTTCGAAAGCTCTGTGCCATCCGTAACGCCATCTCCATCTGTATCTGGATTCGTTGGATCTGTACCAATGTTTAATTCCACACCATTTGATAAACCGTCATTATCACAATCTAGGTTATTCCAAGTAAGAATAGGAGTAACTGTTTGACTTGCAAAAATGAATGAACATGGATCAACAGGATTTGTATTGTCTGCAACTTCAGTTCCGTCTAATACACCATCTCCGTCTGAATCTGGATTGGTTGGATCGGTACCAATTGGAACTTCTGAACCATTTGACAGTCCATCATTGTCACAATCTAAATTGTTCCAAGCATTGGTTGGTGTAACCGTTTGATTAGCAAAAATCAATGAACAAGGATTGGTAGGATTCGTTCCATTACTCACCTCAGTTCCATCAATTACTCCATCTCCATCTGAATCTTGATTAAATGGATCCGTTCCTGAATTCGCTTCTTCTGCATTTGTCAATCCATCATTATCACAATCTTGATTGACATCATTGATCGAACATGGATTCACGGTTACAAAAATGGTGTCGTATGCACAAAGTGCAGGTAATGGACTTCCTTGATCACAAATTTGAACAACAATGATGTCTGAACCAACAAAGTTTGTTGCTGGTGTATACGTGTATGTTCCATCTTGAAGGACTACAATCGTTCCATTAGTCGGACCAGAAACTACCGTTGTATTGGCCCATAATGAAGTTCCATCCACATCGTAATCACCGATGTCTGTTAAATCACCCGTGATTGTTCCATTATAAGAGCAACTTACGTTTTCATCATCAACTATTGGTGCATCATTTATTGCTGTTACATTTATTTGAATGAACGCTGAATTGGATGTTCCTCCATCGTTATCATTCACTTGATAGTTAGCAATTGCTGTACCATTAAAGTTGGCAGCAGGAGTGAAGGTCACGATTCCGTTGGTTACGGTCCAAGTACCTTGTGCATTGGTAAACGTTGTTTGAATTCCAGTTGTCGTTGGATCTAAATCAACTGTGTTGACGTTAATCGTTCCATCTACATCTGTATCGTTCGTGCAAACATTCAATGTTACCGGAGTATCCTCATTTGTCGTAGCAGAGTCGTTATTCGCAACTGGAGCATCGTTTACAGCTGTCACGTTGATAGTGATCGTTGCTGTGTTTGATGTCGCGCTGCTATTGTCGTTCACCGTGTAGTTGATACTTGCTATACCATTAAAGTTGGCAGCAGGAGTGAAGGTCACGATTCCGTTTGTTACGGTCCAAGTTCCTTGTACATTGGTAAACGTTGTTTGAATTCCCGTTGTCGTTGGATCTAAATCAACTGTGTTGACGTTAATCGTTCCATCTACATCTGTATCATTCGTGCAAACATTCAATGTTACCGGAGTATCCTCATTTGTCGTAGCAGAATCGTTATTCGCAACTGGAGCATCGTTTATAGCTGTCACGTTGATAGTGATTGTTGCTGTATTAGATGTCGCGCTGCTATTGTCATTTACCGTGTAGTTGATGCTCGCTGTACCATTAAAGTTGGCAGCAGGAGTGAAGGTCACGATTCCGTTGGTTACGGTCCAAGTTCCTTGTGCATTGGTAAACGTTGTTTGAATTCCCGTTGTCGTTGGATCTAAATCAACTGTGTTGACGTTAATCGTTCCATCTACATCTGTATCGTTTGTGCAAACATTCAATGTTACTGGCGTATCCTCATTTGTTGTAGCAGAATCGTTATTCGCAACTGGAGCATCGTTTAAAGCTGTCACGTTGATAGTGATCGTTGCTGTGTTTGATGTCGCGCTGCTATTGTCGTTCACCGTGTAGTTGATACTTGCTGTACCATTAAAGTTGGCAGCAGGAGTGAAGCTCACGATTCCGTTGGTTACGGTCCAAGTTCCTTGTGCATTGGTAAACGTTGTTTGAATTCCCGTTGTCGTTGGATCTAAATCAACGGTGTTGACGCTAATCGTTCCATCTACATCTGTATCATTCGT
>JAGOBK010000009.1 GCA_017983465.1 Crocinitomicaceae bacterium | reverse complement strand
TTGGATCAGGAGAAAACGGCGGAAAACCAATGTACGGATGGTCAATGGATGACATCGCAACGAAAGTTGGCTCACAAGACCAATTGAAAGAAGCGTTAGCGATGATTAATGTCGTTCCGAATCCTTATTTGGCGTTCTCGGAATATGAACGAAATAAACTAGATAATCGCGTGAAAATTACCAATTTGCCGGAACGATGTACGATTAGAATTTATACTTCCAATGGGAAATTAGTGAAGACAATTAAAAAGGATAATCCATTAACCTATCAAGACTGGACACTTACGAATCACGCTGATATTCCAGTCTCGGGAGGAATGTACCTGATTCACATCGAAGTGCCAAATGTTGGTGAACGTGTATTAAAAGCCTTCATCGCGATGCGAATGGTTGACCTTCAGAATATTTAACGAGTCATTAACACTCCTTCGCGTTTTTTGGCCTTTGTTTTACTGTAACTTTGTTAAAAAACAAGGCATGAAAACACTATTTTCCATTCTGTTCATTTCCATGAGTACTTTATTCTTCGCGCAAGAATTCAAACTGCCTGCATTACCTTATGGTTATACGAGTTACGAACCTTCCATCGATGCACAGACGATGGAAATCCACCACAGTAAGCACCATCAAGCGTATGTGACGAATTTGAACAAAGCTCTAGCTGGAACAAAGTTGGCAACGTTTAGCATGAATCAATTATTGATGGATGCAAGTTTTCGTTCGGATGCCATTCGCAACAATGCTGGCGGACACTACAATCATAGTTTATTTTGGGAGATTTTAGCGCCAAAGGAAAAACAAACCACAGTCATTCAAGCGGCCTTTGAAGCAGCCATTAAAGCGCAATACGGAAGCTTGGATTCCTTAAAAAAAGCGTTAACTCAAGCGGCAAGTACACGTTTCGGTTCCGGATGGGCATGGTTAATTGTCACTCCGGATAAAAAATTGATGGTGACAAGCACTGGTAATCAAGACAATCCGATCATGGATGTGACGAAAGACCGTGGTATTCCAATTTTGGGAATCGATGTGTGGGAACACGCGTATTACTTAAAGTATCAAAACAAACGAGGAGATTATTTAAGTGGGATATTCAACCTCATCGATTGGGGGATTGTTTCAGATAAATACACGAATGCATTAATTGATCCTTTGTTAGGTGAACTAGAAAAGGACAATTGGATGGCCTTAAAAGATTTCCATAAAGTAATGGCTCAAACCTTTCATCCATGCGAGGATGGAAATTTCGTTCCCGTAAGAACACGTTCCGGAGAACTTTTAGCAAAGTCAATTTTATTCAGTGCTTCAAAGCCGCCGGTTTCTAAAAATAAACCAAACGTTCATAAAGCATTGGCTGATTTGGAAGAACAATGTGAGAAAATTCACGAATTGGTTGGAAAAAATGCCAAAGATGAAGTTTTGCTGAAAGAAATGACCAAAGCACACGATCTTTTCCATCAAGTAGAGGAACTTTGTCACGATTAATTGCTTTGATTTCGTTCCTTAACGATTTCATCATGTCATAATCTAAACCTTTCAAAGGCAAATCCGTATCTTTGGAAAAAAGTTGAACGTGCGTTTCGAACTGACCAAGGAATTTATTCAATTGCTGCGAACAAAAATCGCAGAACAAGATTTATCTTGGATTCAAGAAAACGTCCTTGAACTTCACCATGCAGAGGTTGCTGAGATCATCGATACCCTGACTAATGATGAAGCTAGATACCTTTACTTTTTAGTTGACGAAGAAACCCAAGCCGACATCCTCATGGAGTTGGACGAAGAAATTCGAGATCGATTCTTAGCCTCTTTATCATCCAAAGAAATTGCCGACCAGCTCGAAAATCTAGATTCCGATGATGCCGCCGATATCCTCGGTGATTTAACCGAAGAAAAGATACGTGAAGTCATCTCGCAAATGGAGGATGACGAAGCGGCAGAAGACATCGTTGACTTATTAAATTACGACGATGATACAGCAGGGGGACTCATGCAAAAAGAGTTTTTTCAAGCACATGTATCTTGGCCAGTGAACCGTGCAATCATTGAATTGCGCAAACAAGCCGAAGACGTAGAAAAAGTATATAATATTTTTGTGGTGGATGAACAGGATCGTTTGTTAGGGGTTTTGTCTCTAAAACGTCTGTTATTTGCAAACGCCAAAACGAAAATCGCGGACATTTACCAGTCGAAGAAAATCATTTCCGTCAAAGCAAGCGACTCTGCAGAGGTCGTAGCAATGGTGATGGAGAAATACGATTTAGTATCGGTGCCTGTTGTTGATTATCAAAACAAATTAGTTGGACGCATTACCTTAGATGACGTTGTCGATTACATCAAGGAAGAAGCAGATAAAGATTTCCAGATGGCAACTGGTATTACTGATAGCGTGGACTCAAACGCAAGTACCTGGCGAATAAGTCGTTCAAGATTACCCTGGTTAGTCATCGCTATGGTTGGTGGAACTATCGGAGCAAAAGTCATTTCAAATTTTGAAGGAAGCATTACAAAGATTCCGGCAATGGCCTTTTTCATTCCCTTAATTACCG
Source organism: Crocinitomicaceae bacterium (assembly GCA_017983465.1). Lineage (GTDB taxonomy): Bacteria > Bacteroidota > Bacteroidia > Flavobacteriales_D > Crocinitomicaceae > UBA952. The sequence goes on along the minus strand of JAGOBK010000009.1, from coordinate 81,163 downwards.
CGATGGGAGGTAATGTTGGCGTTCAATCTTCCGCGATTGTTGTTCAATCATTAGCTCGTGGGGATAAAGATTTAGGAAGAATTCTACCAAAATTATGGCGAGAAGCGAAAGTTGGCTTGTTAAATGGACTCTTTTTAGCCACATTAATTTTTGGTGTTGCATCCGTTTTTGAAAACTCAGAATTGGGAATTGTTGTAAGTATTTCCTTGTTCACTGTTATCTTATTTGCGGCTATTTTCGGAACATTATTCCCGTTAGTTCTAAATCGTTACAAGGTAGATCCAGCCTTGGCAATTGGTCCATTTGTGACTACGCTAAATGACATCATTGGATTATTTATTTACTTCTCCATAGGACTTCTGATCTATGGTTCTTGAGTAATCAGAACTTTTCATTACTTTTGCACTCCATTAAATACCTGGAGAGGTGTCCGAGTGGTTGAAGGAGCACGCCTGGAAAGTGTGTATAGGCCTAAAGCTTATCGCGGGTTCGAATCCCGCTCTCTCCGCCAAAGAATCAAAAAGCTAGCCTTTAGGCTGGCTTTTTTTGTTTCAACTCGCGCCAAAAGCTCGCTTTTGTAAGTGAAGTGAAACAAAAAAAAGCCAAAGTTGCGCAGCAACTTAGCTTTTAGATTCTTTGAAGCGACGTCCAACAGGGAACATGAGCGATAGCGAATAATCCTAGTCACTTTTAATGTGCTAGTGGACTAATTTGCTAATGATCTAATGTGACAATGTGCTAAATCACTCGTGAGATTACTGGATGAGTTAAGCGAATCCACGTAAGAAATCATTGTAATGCTTTGTTAACTCGAGTTTTAGAAAGATTGTGCTCGTGTTTTAATGTGCTAATGTTTTAATGTGCTAATTATTCAATGTGCTAATTTGCTAATTAGCGTCGTGTGTTGAGCTAAGCGAAATCAAAACTGAGCTCCGAGCACTTATCAACTATTAATAAATTCCCTCATTTTGTTAATATCATTCGCAGGCAGATATATCGGTTCTAAAAGCCATTCACTACCTTTGTTTTTATGCGCAATCTCATCGCCTTTTTACGTCGATTTCAAATCTTTTTGGTCTTTGCTTCCTTGCAGATCATTTCCTTGGTGATTTATGTGCAATTTTTAAGTTTTCCGAGGAGTCAATACCTAACCACAGCCTCTAACGTGACAGCGAAAGTTCTTACTTGGGAAAACGATGTGACGAAGCATTTTGATTTAAGTAAAAACAATTATGCCTTGCAACGTGAAAACATTCGTTTGCGCGAGCGACTTCCAGAGTTCATGTATACATTGAGTGCAGGAAAAATTAAAGTTGAGGACACGATTTTTAAACAGCAATACACGTATATCCCTGGAATGGTGATCAACTCATCTGTCACAAGAAGAAATAACTATTTCACACTCAATATTGGTAGCAAGCAAGGCGTCAAGCCGAATATGGGCGTTTTTTCAGATAAAGGCGTTGTTGGCATCGTACATAATACCAGTGAACATTACTGTGTGGTGAAGTCAGTTTTGACGAAAGACATCAATATTGATGTAATTATTGAACCTATTCATTTGGCCGGAATCTTGAAATGGGACGGACACGATCCGAGACGCGGTTCCATCGATGGAATATCGAATGATTTGCGCATTAAAAAATGGTCGCGTGTGATTACGCGCGGTGGATCCGGGATTTTCCCTAAAGGTATTCCAGTTGGAAAAGTGGAGCGCATTGAATCCATCGAAGGAGAACCACTTTGGAATGTTGTGGTTCGTTACTCAGAAGATTACCGAACATTACAACGCGTTTACGTGGTGAAAAATTTAATGATTGAAGAACAACAAGCATTGGAGGGACAAATTCCGCCGGATGAAGAAGAAGATGTATTGAGATGAATAACTTAACGAAAAATATCATACGCTTCATTGTGTTTGTCGTGTTGCAAACCTTGATTTTCAATCAATTAGAAATTGGTTATGGATTCCATTTGATGATTCATCCACTTTTCATCATGTTGCTTCCCTTTGAATTGGGTGTCATCTCGTTAATGGGGTTGGCGTTTTTAATGGGGATTATCATCGATATTTTTTCCAATACCTACGGGCTACATGCTTCATCACTTGTCATGATGGCGTATTTTCGTCCAATTGTATTTAAATTCTACGGTCCGCGTGAAGGTTATGACCCCCTCAAAGAACCGAATGTCTTCGACATGGGGAATCGCTGGTTTACCTATGTATTCGGAATTCTACTCTTAATTCACCATTTATGGTATTTCTTAGTGGAGATTTTTCAATTCAACCAATTCTTTTTTATTCTCCAAAAAACAATCTTTAGTGCTATTCCATCCTTTTTGATTTGTTTGTTGTTGCAAAGCTTTTTGATTAAAAAATCCAAAACGAAATGAATTTTGACATCCGACGTTATGTAATCTTGGCGTTCATCATTTTGGTGGGTTTCTTGTATACATTTCGGTTGTTTTACATGCAAGTTGTAGACGACACTTGGACACTACGCGCGCATGAAGTTGCGGAAAAGCGTATTGAAATTACTCCACCAAGAGGTGTTGTTTTCGATCGAAATGGAATGAAAATCGTTTCCAATCGCACCTATTTCAACTTGATGATGGTCGAAGATGAAATCAAGCACCTCGATACAGCAGCCTTCGCTAAGCTAATTGGGTGGACGGTTAAAGATGTGCGAAATCGATTTAAAGAAATTGTCAAGGGTGAAGGAACTTATTACAATAAAATCACAGGGAAACGCACTTCTAACTACCAGAAAATACGTAAATATCCATTTTTAAAGGAGTTAACCTTAGAAGAGATTTCTAGTATCGCTCCTCACCTTGAAAATTTCCCTGGTTTCTATGAGAAAGTGACCAGCATGCGAAATTATCCGTTTAAAAGTGGTGCGAATATTATGGGTTACTTGTCCGAAGTAAACCGCGAAGAAGTAGAAAGCGATCGCTTTTACAGACCAGGAGATAACATTGGAAGATCTGGAATCGAAAAATTCTATGAGCGTGAATTACGCGGAAGAAAGGGAATTAAATACATTGTTACGTCTGCATTGAACAATGCCATTGAACCTTTCGCTGATGGAAAATACGATACCACAGCTCGTCAAGCAGATCCGTTGAAACTTGGGATGGATATGATTATTCAGTCCTATGGGGAGAAATTAATGAAAAACAAAAAGGGATGTATCGTAGCGATTGAGCCATCCACTGGAGAGATTCTAGCGATGGTGTCTGCTCCATCTTACGATCCCAATATGTTGGTCGGCAAACGAAACATTAGTGAAAACTATCCGAAACTTGCCTTGGATAAAAACATGCCATTGTTTCCTCGCCCACTTCAGGCGGAATATCCTCCCGGTTCTATTTTTAAATTGGTGCAATCCTTAATTGGCATGCAAGAAGGAGTCATCACGGAGGACTCTGGATTTCCCTGCGATAAAAGCATGGTTGGTTGTCACAACCACCCTTCCGCACGCAATGTGGCAGAGGCAGTTCAATATTCCTGTAATCCATATTACTACGCGGTTGTCCGACGCATTATTCAACAAGGAAAGAAAAAAAGACTATTTGCTGATGCCGAATACGGACTCAATAAGTGGCACAGATACATGACAAGTTTTGGACTAGGTAAAACATTGGACGCTGATGTTTCTGGACAACGTCCAGGATTAATTCCGGATGCAAAATACTATGACAAATGGTATGGACATCACCAATGGGCATTCTCGACTATACGCTCCATATCCATTGGACAAGGAGAAGTTAAATTGACTCCATTGCATATGGCGAATATTGCTGCCATCATTGCCAACAAAGGCTGGTACTATGTTCCCCATTTTGTCAAGTCCATCGGGCGCAAAGGTCCCTTAGTCGAGTATCGCACGAAAAAACGAACAATGGTCAATGCGAGACACTTCTGGCCGGTGATTGAAGGGATGAGACGCGTTGTAAACGAGAATGGTGGAACTGCACGCATGGCACGACTGGAGAACATCATGATTTGCGGAAAAACAGGTACCGTACAAAATCCACACGGGGAAGACCACTCTGTATTTATTGCCTTTGCGCCAATGAATAAGCCAAAAATCGCGATCGCTGTATTCGTAGAAAATGCTGGATTCGGTGGAACTTGGGCGGCACCTATTGCGAGCTTGATGATTGAGAAATACATCAAACGAAAAATTACTGACAAAGAAAAAGAAAAACGCATCTTGGAAGCTAAATTGGCCTACATATCAACTCCCGGACAATGAGAAAGGAAGAAAGTTTAGTTGAGCACTTAGATTGGCCACTGTTTATCACTTTTATGGTGATGTTGGTGACGGGAATGGCGACGCTTTACTCAGTTGCTTATGATGATTTGCATCCTGCCATTTATGATGTTTCCATGATGTATGGAAAACAATTAATATGGATTGTAGTGTCCTTATTTCTTGGTTTAATTGTGTTTTTAATTGATTCGGATATTTACCGACGCTTTGCTTTTCCAATTTATGGATTTACGCTTTTACTATTAGTCATCGTGCTTTTCATGCCAGCCGTACATGGGGCTCGTGCATGGATTGGTATCGGAAGCATGGGGATACAGCCAGCGGAATTTGCCAAAATATCGACCGCACTTCTTTTGGCTAAATACATCAGTGGAATTAGCGTGAAACAACAAAACATCAGTAGTGTCATGACCGCAAGTGCCATTTTATTGGTGCCGATGGCGCTTATTTTATTACAACCAGATGCTGGAACATTTGTCGTTTTTACCTCCTTTTTGTTTGTGATGTACCGTGAAGGACTTACATTCGACCCCATTATTTTAAGCTTTGTGAATAGTATTCCAGGTGTTCGTTTTAAGGAAACTTGGGTAGGCAGTCACTTCATTCCCATTTTGTTTGTGATGATTTTCATAAGCGTGATCACACTATTATTGAACTCAGTGCAATTGGACTTTTTCTTCCTTCCGTTTCCTGTTTCAGGTTCGATTGGAGTCATTTCTACCCTGTTGATTTTCTCGCTTTTAGCCATCTTATTTCTTCAACGATTTTCCGCAAAAAGAGAACGAACAAGAGGGACGGTCATCATCGTTCTTGGATTCATTTTAACAAGTAGCTTGTCTTTTATTGTTGACAATGGATTCAACAGTTTGGCAACGCATCAAAAGGATAGAATTGAATTGTTTTTAGGACTCCGTGAAGATCCAAATGGAAAAGATTACAATAGAAATCGAGCAATGGCAGCAGTTGGATCTGGTGGACTTCTTGGAAAAGGATACAACAAAGCATCTGTTTCGAGTGTAGAAAGTAATCACGTGCCGGAGAGTGAAACAGATTTTATTTTCTGTCCATTTGCCGAAGAATGGGGATTTGTTGGTATCATATTTCTATTCGGACTGTACTTGTTTATGTTAATCCGTATCATCCTCATTGCGGAACGACAACGTTCCATATTTAACCGAGTCTACGCCTATTGTGTTGGGATGATTTTATTTTATCACTTTGCCATAAATATTGGAATGAACATCGGATTTGCGCCAGTAATTGGAATTCCGTTGCCGTTTTTTAGTTACGGTGGATCTTCTATGATGTCCTTTTGTATGATGATGTTTATCCTACTGAAATTGGACAGTCAACGAAAAGATGTGTTAAGATAATTGTCTTTAATTTTGAATTATGAAAAATAAGGAAGTGAAAATGACCGAAGAAGAAACAAAAAAATACACGAAACTATTTTGGGGTATTTCATTAATCCCTTTCATCTTGGTTGCAGCACTATTGCTTTTGCAATCAGAAAGTGTATTGCCATCTGTTGCAAGTTTGGATAATCCCCCTGAATTACAAGCATCACTGATTATAGCGAAAAAAAGCGTGAAAGAAGATACCGTTATTGGTCGCTTTTGGGCTGTTAATCGCACGAGTGTAAAATACCGCGAAATCTCTCCTTACGTATTTGATGCGTTGATTTCCACAGAGGATGAACGTTTTTACAGTCATTCTGGGGTGGATTTCAAAGGACTCGTTCGATCCTTTGCTAGTTTAGGGCGAAAAGGCGGTGCTTCCACAATTACACAACAATTGGCAAAATTGATTTATACACTAAGACAACGCCAATTAGCTGAATTAGCCCGCGCAAATGGAGAAAGTTTTGACCTTCCTTTGGGTGGATTCCTTGGGAAATTCCGTCGTTTGAATGAAAAAGCACGTGAAAATATCATTGCGAAACGTTTGGAGGAACGCTTTACTAAAGAGGAAATCATTACGATGTACTTAAACCAATTTGATTTCTTGTACAATGCGGTTGGTATTGAAAATGCTTCCCGTGTCTACTTTAATAAAAGACCAAGAGAACTCTCCAAAATTGAAGCAGCTGTACTTGTTGGAATGTGTAAAAATCCGGATTTGTTCAACCCATACAAATACAAAATCAAAAACTACCGAAACAAAGCAGCGGAGCGTGCGGGAATTGCACCGGAAAAAGTAACCGCAGCTCAAATGGCAGATATTCGTGTAGAGGACTCTTTACGTGCCCTTTCCCGAAGAAACCAAGTGTTGTTTCAATGGTTAAAGAATAGTAAAGCGGATAACGAGGGAATTAAAAACAAATTAACTCAAGCAGAATACGACCGTTTAAAAACCGCTCCTATCGTGATTAATTATAAATCTTTAGATCACAAGGAAGGAATGGCACCGTATTTCCGTGAGTCCTTGCGAAAAGAAGTCACTGAAATTCTTCAAACGAAAAACGAAGATGGATCCTATAAATATGTGAACGAAGAGGGTGAGCCATTCGATATTTATAGTGACGGACTTAAAATCTATACGACCTTAAACCCTTCTCTTCAGCGATATGCGGAATATGCCGTTGAACGTCACATCAAGGAGGAATTGCAACCACAATTTGATCTGAACAACCGTCGGGTAAAAAATTATCCTTTCTCGAATGCCATTGAAACCAAAATGGTGAATCAGATTATGGAATCCGCACGAACTTCTTCTGGACGCTTTCAAAATATGACATTAGCGGGCTACACAGACAGTGACATCAGAAAAAGTTTCGATACTCCTACTGCAATGACCGTTTTTTCATGGAGCGGTGAACGTGATACTACCATGACCCCAAATGACTCCATCCGTTATTACAAAGCGTTTTTACACGCCGGACTTTTATCGATGGATCCTTCTTCAGGATTCGTACGCGCTTGGGTTGGTGGTGTGAATTTCAAGCATTTCGGATATGATCACGTGCGTCAAGGTAAACGACAAGTTGGATCAACGATTAAACCGTTTGTATACGCAGCTGCGCTTTCCATGAAAGTTGTGAATCCATGTACCACTTTTTCTGCAGGTGAATATTGTGTGGATTTAGTCGATGATCAGAATAAGGTAGTCGGTCAATATTGTCCCCAAGGTACGCCAGCCGGTTCAGTAAAAGATGGATTAGCCCAATCATCGAACCCAACTACTGTTGCCGTTATGGCACGTATGGGTGCATTCAATCCAGTTCAAAAAATTGGGGGACCGTTCCAAATCGAAAAATTGTTGAGAAAAACAGAAATCGAATTAAATAAAAACGATGTCGTTCCTTCCATGTGTTTAGGAAGTATGGATCTTTCGCTGTATCAATTGGTGGCTGCACAATGTATCTTCCCGAATAACGGAATTTACGTTCGTCCTACTACAATCGAGCGTATTACAGATCGCAATGGTAAAGTAATTTACAGTGCTACAGAACACCGCGAGCAAGCCTTAAACTCTACAGTTGCTTACGAAATTTTGAAAATGATGAAAGGTGTTGTTCAATATGGAACTGCCGGAAGTCTTCGAAGTGGAAGAAGTTGGGGAGGTGTTACTGCACCAACGGCTGGTAAAACGGGGACAACTCAAAATAACTCTGATGGATGGTTTATTGGAATCACTCCAGAACTTGTTACTGGTGTTTGGGTAGGTGCGGAAGATCGCGCTGTTCGATTCCAAAGCATGACATGGGGACAAGGGGCACGCATGGCCTTGCCGATTTATGGTTACTATATGCAGCGTGTATACAAAGATCCAGTTATTGCTTTGTCCACAAGAGATTTCCTTCCACCGGATGATTACGATCAAGAAGCGTATGATTGCACGGACGCTCCACAGCCAGAAACAGTGGACGAATCAGAAGTACCATTTGAATTTTAGCACATGAACAAAGTTGTAAAGAACGTAGAAGAAGCGTTAGTTGGTATTCAAGATGGGATGACTCTCATGTTAGGTGGATTTGGCCTTTGTGGCATTCCAGAAAATTCCATTGGACAATTAGTCAAATTGGGAACTAAAAACTTGACTTGTATTAGCAATAACGCAGGGGTTGATGATTTTGGAATCGGACTTATGTTACAAGCGAAGCAAGTAAAGAAAATGATCAGTTCATATGTCGGAGAAAACGATGAATTTGAACGTCAAATGCTGAGTGGAGAACTTGAAGTTGACTTAATTCCACAAGGAAGTTTAGCCGAAAGATGTCGCGCTGGTGGCGCTGGCATTCCAGCATTTTTCACGCCCGCTGGATACGGAACCGAAGTAGCTGAAGGAAAAGAAGTGCGCGTATTTAACGGCAAACCACACATTCTAGAAAGCGCATTAACCGCAGACTTTGCCATCGTGAAAGCATGGAAAGGAGACACAGAAGGAAACCTCATTTTTAAAGCGGCGGCTCGCAACTTTAATCCAATGATGGCTATGGCTGGTAAAATCACCGTAGCAGAAGTAGAGGAACTTGTTCCAGCAGGAACCTTAGACCCCAATCACATACATACACCTGGGATTTTCGTTCAACGCATTTTCCAAGGAGAAAAATTCGAGAAAAGAATCGAGCAACGAACAGTTAGAAAGAACGATTAAGCACAGACGATATGGCACTCGACAAAAATGGCATTGCGCAACGCATTGCACAAGAATTAAAAAACGGATGGTACGTCAACTTAGGCATTGGAATTCCTACGCTGGTTGCGAACTATATTCCTCAAGGTATTGAAGTTGAATTTCAATCTGAAAATGGCATTTTAGGCATGGGTCCTTTTCCTTTTGATGGAGAAGAAGATGCAGACCTCATCAATGCAGGAAAACAAACGATTACGACTGTTCCTGGCGCTTCTTTCTTTGACTCCGCAACTTCGTTTGCCATGATTCGTGGACAACACGTTCAGTTAACGGTTCTAGGAGCCATGGAAGTTTCTCAAAACGGAGACATCGCCAATTGGAAAATTCCTGGGAAAATGGTGAAAGGTATGGGTGGTGCAATGGACCTTGTTGCGTCTGCAGAAAACATTATTGTTGCCATGATGCACAGTAACAAAGCAGGAGAATCTAAAATCCTTAAAGAATGTACTTTACCATTAACTGGTGTTGGATGTGTGAAGAAAGTCGTGACTGAATTAGCTGTTTTGGAAATCAAGGATGGTAAATTTCACTTAATTGAACGTGCGCCAGGAGTAAGTGTCGAGGAAATCATTTCAAAAACGGAAGGTGACCTAGTTGTTCCTGATGTTGTTCCTGAAATGCACTTTGATTGAATCCTTTTCACGAAAAATACATCGCCGCCATTCATGCGAGCATCGCTGCTTCAGAAGCGATTATGCAGATTTATCAAAACGATTTTGAAGAAATCATCAAATCTGATGGCTCTCCATTAACACAAGCAGATCTTGCTTCATCGGATATCATTGATACCTTTTTACGTCCCTTTGGCATACCAATTACCGGAGAAGAAACCGAGAAGATGCAATTTGAAGAACGGGCAACTTGGACAGAATGCTGGTGTGTGGATCCATTAGATGGAACAAAGGAATTCATCAAAAAAAACGGGGAATTCGCCGTAAATATCGCATTAATCAAGGATAGCAAAGCACATTTTGGACTCATTGCTTCACCAGTTCGACGTGAAATTATTGTTGGATCAAAAGAAACCGGTGTCTACATTTTTTCATTCGACGATGCACATGATTTTTCCGCTTGGAAGAAACTTTCCATACCTGAAAAACACAACAATCCCATTGTTTTAATTGGATCCAGAAGTCACCATTCTGGTTCTATGATTCAAATCATCGAATCACTAAAATCCATTTCTTCGGGAATCGAATTCATACAAAAAGGATCTGCCCTTAAGTTTTTCGATTTAGCCCTGGGAACCGCTGATATTTATCCCCGTTTTGCACCAACCATGGAATGGGACATCGCAGCTGGACAAGCCATTTTAGAAGCGCTTGGAGGATCTGTTGTGCATGCAGAAACAGGTGAAGCCCTTACATACAATAAAGCGAACCTCTTGAATCCGTTTTTTGTTGCGAGAACGGCTGCTATGAAGCAAGCGATTAAATCCTAAACAAAAGAGCCAAAATAATTCGACTCTCGCTTTTTACTAAATCAGGTTTCCAGTTCGGATCAAGAATTGAGGTCGAATAACCAGTTTGAGAGGTCACACCACCTGAACCGGCAAAGTAAGGAACACTTGAACGTCTGTGAACATACTCAATTCTAAACGTAAATGATTGATTTGGCATCCAATCGAAATTTGTTGAAATATCCCATCCTTTAAATGGATCCCCGGGATTGGCGCTAAACGGAAATTGTCCTTCTGTTTGAGTTGGATTATTTGGATTAGGTAATGGACTAGCCTGTCCGGTTGGATATAAAACAAGGTATCTTCCAGGATTTGTCATTAATCCACCGCCAAAGGTCCAAGCAAACAAATTTTTAGCAAACCAAATTCGATGATAAAACATCATACTAGCAAAATATTGTGCAGGACCTTTTAAACTATCACCATCCGAAAATCCGTTAACACCACCACCCTTCTCAAATCCAAAATCCGCAGTTAATGACAATGCAGCCTTACTAATTTTCTCCGAATGAGGTCGATTTAAATACCTAATTAACATACTATTATCAGAATGAAATCTTTTTCTTTCTGGTAATCCACCTGCATCTGTACCAAAATAATTATTCGTGAGGATTTTAAAATTACTTGATGGAATATATGTGATATTTCCACCAATTCCAGGCATTTTATTAAACCGGCCGTAACTTTGCCAACCATTTACAATCCAAGGTTCAATTTTCAAATGTTTCGTTAAATGAAGTTGAATTCTAACCCCATTAAAGAACCAAGGAGTGTTATCTGAAGTGAAAGATGCTTGATATTCCCAATTTTCACTTTGATAATATGAATTTAATCCAATATAGGACATGAACATACCCGCATCGATATTTATTCCATGTAACTTATCAAAATGATAACCCGCATATGCTTCACTTAAATAGCGGTAAACATTTGCAAGATTGTATTGTCCTTTGTATGGACTTAAGTCATTGCGCGGTACAACCAGTGATCGTGTTCCGAATTGAGTCATGAATCTTGCTCTTGCATTTTTATAATTTAAATCTCCACCGAAATGCAATGCAGAAAGTTGAATTTCATTGTTTCGTGCAAGTGCAGTTGAGCCAACAACCGTATTATCAATTGGATTATTAAAAGAATGGGTGTAGTTAATATCAATTAATACATTTGGGGTGAAAATGCTTGTATTTGACCAAATGTTTTGTGTTCGACGATCATTTCCATTATGCCAGCTCATGTCAATTCCTTCAAAGGATACGCCCTTTTGCTTATGTACAACTATGGTATCCTCATTTAATATGGCATTTTGTCCAATCATTAGGTTGGTACAAACCAAACAAATAAATACCTGAAAAATCACTAATTTTTTCATTTCTCTCTGATTAATTCAATATGATTAATTGGGTGATATAACAATGGGATATCTTCAATAATAACATCACATTTATCTAAGCCAAACGCCTTCTCATCGCTTAAGCCTAGTTGTTTTAATTTGAAATACGCATTTAACAATAATCCTTCTCTAAGCGAAAATTCATTTTCAACAGAAAGGAATTTTTCAATAACAACAAATTTAAAGTCTGGATCTGCATTATATTTCGTTGAACCATCAGGCCTTATATGTAGATTCAATTCCTTGTTTTCAACCAATTCTTTTACAATTCTCTTAAAGTATAATTCTGTTTTTGGCTGAATTCTAAAACCAACATTAATGTTCACTTTAATGACTTTATCATCCACTAGTTCCGTGACATTATATGTCAAAGTGTAGGGTTCATTACTTCGATTCAGGTGAAGAAACCAATAAACATCAGCGCGTTTAGGTTTTTTAGAAAAGATGGATTTAATAATCTTTTCCTCAATTTCATGCCGATGATCTGCCTTGGTTAAATAAATTAGATGCGTAGCAAATTTTGGAATATTAACATCAGCACTTAAACTTTGCAGTTGTAAACTATGTTTACCTAATTCTTCGTATTTCGTATAACGATTATGGATTTTACGCGAATAATACCAAACATACATAATCAAGAATATGAATAATTCGAAAAACAAGAACATCCATCTTTCTTTAATTTTTGCAACATTTGCTATGAAAAAGGAGAATTCTATAGCGCCGAAAATAAAGGCAAAGAGAAATACATAGACCTTACTCCAATGTAAGCGATAACGAAGAAAATAAGTCATTAGTAGGGTTGTCATTAACATTGTTACCGTTATCGAAAATCCATAAGCAGCTTCCATGTGTCCACTTTCTTTGAAATAAAGAATCATCAATACACAACCAAACCATAGTATGGTGTTAACACTTGGAATATAAATTTGACCTTTTGTTTCAGAAGGTTGTCTAACAGATACTCTTGGCCAAAAATTCAAGTTAATTGCCTCATTGATTAAAGTGAAACTTCCGCTAATTAATGCTTGAGAAGCAATGATAGTGGCAAAGGTAGCAATGATAATACTCGGCAAAAGAAACCAATTTGGTACAATTTCAAAGAAAGGATTACGTCCATTTAAAAAGGTGTCCCCTTGATGAATGATCCAAGATGCTTGACCCAAATAACTGGCGACAAGACTTACTTTAACAAAACCCCAAGTGATTCGAATGTTTTTTATTCCGCAATGGCCCAAATCTGAATATAATGCTTCTGCGCCTGTTGTGCACAAAAAAACGGCACCTAATAACCAAAATCCATGTGGATATTTCGTCAATAAATCAAATGCATAACTTGGATTTAATGCATGTAATATTTCTGTGTTTTTCAAAATATTACCGAGTCCAACAATAAAAAGCATTAAAAACCAAATAGCCATTATAGGTCCAAAGGCCTTACCAATTACTTGCGTCCCGAATCTTTGAAAGAAAAAAAGTACCGTTAATATTGCTACTACAATTCCAATCGTCAATGAATTACCTGGAATGATGATTTTTTCTAAACCATCTACCAAGTTAAGCCCTTCAATAGCAGAAGCCACAGAAATTGGTGGAGTAATGATTCCGTCAGCAAGTAAAGTTGTAGCACCTAAAATTGTTGGAATCACAAGTTTTTTTCCATAACGGTGAACTAAAGAATAAAGTGAAAAGACTCCTCCTTCACCTTGATTATCCGCCTTTAGTGTGAGCCAAATGTACTTTATACTTGTCTGAAAAACTAAGGTCCAAAAAATACATGAAACACCTCCATAAACTAACTCCTTGGTTATTTCGCGCGTTCCAATTACAGCCCTTAATGCATAAAGCGGACTTGTCCCGATATCTCCATATATTATACCAAGCGCGACTAATAAGGATGCCGCTGTAATTTTTCCATTGATTCCTTTATTGACTTTATCCATCCTGATTTAATTGAAAAACAAAGTTTGTCAATTAGTCATCTGAAAAATATAAAAGATTGAAGCAAAAAGATAAAGAAAATATAAAAATCGCCTAAAAGAATCTATACCCTACTCCGCTCTCCGTTAAGATGTGTTCAGGTCTGTTTGGATTACTTTCAATTTTTTTACGGAGGGTACCAACAAATACTCTTAAATATTGCGTTTCTAACTGAGCACCAACACCCCAAATTTCTTTCAGTATAAATTGATGGGTTAGAACTCTTCCCTCGTTTTTCATAAATAATAAAAGCAATTTATATTCTGTGGCTGTCAGCTTCAAGGTGATACCATTCTTTGAAACGTGCCTTGCCGAAACATCGATAAGAAGTTCCCCTGATGAAATTAAATGTGAATTTGACTCCATTTGATTTCTTCGAATAGCAGATCTAATTCTAGCTAAAAGTTCTGCATTTCTGAACGGTTTCGTTAGATAATCAGTCGCGCCATTATCCAAGGCTAAAACAATATCTTCCTCACTACTTTGAACCGATAAAATGATGATTGCCTTTGAATACCATTCATTCAGTTCCTTAAGAATTTCATGCCCATTTTTATCTGGTAATCCAAGATCAAGAATGATTAAATCCGGCGGATGATTGGCGGCTAAGATTAGCCCTTCACGACCAGTTTCAGCAAGACTTACCTTATAGTCATTACTTTCTAAAGTGATTTTAAGCAATCTCCTAATTTGAGGTTCATCATCAATCACAAGTATTTCGGATTTATTCATGTTTCAAATTATTGATATAGGATTTTTCTACGGGTAATTCAATGTTGAATGTAAGACCTCCGAATTCATTTTTTTCAACATCAATTTTTCCACTATGCGCTTCAATAAATCCTTTAACAATTGACAACCCCAAGCCACTTCCACCTGGTGTCGATTGTGGCGCTCTATAAAACTTTTCAAAAATATTATTCAATTCGATATTAGGCAAGCCATTACCATTATCGGAAATAGAAATGACTAATATTCCATTACGTTGTGTTAACATTACACGAATAATCGAATCCAGTTTTGTATAGCAAATGGCGTTATGAAGAATATTGTGAATAGACTGTTCAATTAATACCCTGTCAATACGAAAAAGAGGTAGTGAATCTATTTCATTAAAAGTAATGATTTGAGAACAAGTTGTTTTCTGAATCACCGAATGAATCAAATCATTCATATCACACCAATCTAATTTTAATTTCAGCATTCCGGACTCAAGTCTACTCATGCTTAATAAATTTTCTACTTGTCGATTTAATCGGACGGATGCTATTTCAATTTCAGTATATAGTTCCTTCCGTTCATTGATTTGAATTGTAGAAGAATGGGAATTTAACGTGTCAACTGCGCTAATAATAGTAGAAATAGGCGTCCTTAACTCATGAGAAAGCGAATTCAATAGTGTATTATATAATTTAATCGATTTTTCACTTTCTTCTTTTTCTCTTGCCTTTAATTCCTCCTTTCGAATTTTGAATGTTAATACAGCATTCACAAATGCAATGAAAAAATACATTAAGAACATCAATAAGTCTTCCGTGTTATCAATATGAAATGTTAGGATTGGAGGTATGAAAAAAAAATTCCAAATTAACGCACTTAATAATGCTGCTGTAAGTACCGGAAGTATGTCAAAAAAAGTCGCAACCAAGGAAACTGTCATTAATAGAATCAGTGCAACAGTTTTATAACCAACGATTGGTGTGCTAATAAAGCATAAAAGGGAAGTCAATAAAACCAACCCAATACTAATTATGAATTGATTTGAGATTTTGGCTTTTCTTGAAAAGAGATGATACATATTTATCTAAATTGCGATAAGACCAAGTTAGAACAAATCAAATAAAGATATTATAAAGAATATTTCTTGTCGCAATATTATGCCGTCAAGCGACAAATAATCTCCTCATGCTGTGGATATTGATCCAATAATTCTTGTCTTGAAAACAATTCAAAATCCCGGAACATAAATCCCGGAGCAACCGCACAGGAAACAAGTGCATAGCCTCCTTCTTCTTGTACTTCACTGCCAAATATGTCTTGTTTTTTCACCAAATGATATGGACTTTGTCCGGCAGATAAATCGAGCCCTAGTCGTTTTTGCTCATGAACGCTTTCACCAATCACATGAACAGTAAGTGGACTTCCTTCATGAAAATACCAATGTTCATCGCTTTGAATTCGGTGAAAATTCGAAGCGTTTTCCGAGGTAAGTAAAAACAATATAGACGTCATCATGGCTTGTTCTCCATCCAACGTTTCCACACTTCGATACGTTTCTTTATAGTAACCACCTTCCGGATGTGCAAGTAATCCAAGTGATTGAATCAGTTCGTTTATACGTTGAGTATGTTTCATTTCAGTCAAATTAAAATCAATAGTTCTGCTCATTTAGTAAATCCAAATCTATTTTTTGTAGAAAGGATTTCGCGGCGTTCAAGTGCGCCATTTTCTTATCTTCGGTCATCTTGTCGAAGCTATGAACCAACATTCCTATGCGTGGATTTGACAGAAAAAAAGTTCGCTGTTTATCCATAAAGCGCCAGAAAAGTCCATCCCAAGTAGTTTGCCAATCCCCTTTTTCGTAATCACTCATTTTCATCAAATAATTACTTCCACTAATGTACGGTTTTGTCGACATGAGTCCACCATCAGCAAATTGACTCATCCCATAAATATTTGGAACCATGACCCAATCATACGCATCGATAAACAGTTCCATGAACCATCTGTATACCTCATCTGGATCAAACTCGCACAATAGCATGAAATTACCGAGTACCATCAATCGTTCGATGTGGTGACAATATCCAGTTTCTAAAACTTTTTTAATGGTTTCATCAATGGGCGGAATCCCCGTGTTTCCTTGCCAAAATGAAGCTGGAATCTTTCGGGTAAATCCCCAATAGTTTCGCGTTCGTTCCTCACTTCCTTTCAGTTCATAGACCATGCGAATAAACTCACGCCAACCGACGATTTGACGAATAAATCCCTCGAGGGAATTCATCGGAACATCATGTTCAGCGGCGTATCGAATGGCTTCGTCAACTACGAGTTGTGGAGTCAATAAGCCAATGTTTAACATCGGACTTATCACACTGTGATTGAGCACCAACTCCTTTTTCAGAATGGCGTCCTCATACGTTCCAAATTGCGCAAAACGCGTTTCGAAAAAAGCATTCAGGAATCGTTTGCTTTCATCAAATGAACTCGGATAGTTCCAAGAATCATTCAAAGAACCTGGATTCGAAGAGAAGTGTTTCTCCACGTACGCGAAGGCTTCTTCATCGAAAGATGATTTCATTGGCGCGTCTACTTCAGGGGGCTTGAGTCCTTTTGGATACCGTTTGCGGTTATCCTCATCGAAGGACCATTTTCCTCCTTGGGGTCCACCATCCGTATCCATCATCAAATTGCGCTTGATTCGCTGTGCTTTGTAAAATTCCGTCTGAAACAATTTTTTTCGCGTGGCAAAAGCAGTGAAATCATCAGTGTCGTTCAAAAACAATGGAGAAGGATGCTTTTCCAAGAAAACATTGAACGTAGCGGCAGTACTTTGCATTCTTTTCTCCAGCCAATTATCCGTCGGATCGATATAGTGAATGATCGGAGGATTGCTCATCGATAAAGACTGAATCAATGTGCGAATATCTGATCGTTCATCATTCGCATCAATATAAAGTACCGTAAATCCCTTCGCTTGCAGATAAAACTCATACTGTTTCATCGTTGCTCGGTGGTAAGCTAACTTTCGTTTGTGAAATGAAAATTGACGAAAAAATAAATATTCTTCTACTAAAATCAATTCATCACAAGCAGCAAAAACAGTTGTGTCTTCCATTAATTGATGCGGGAAAATTAAGCCAATACTTTTCATCACTTCGCTTTATTCATTCGACATTTATCACTGCAGTATTTTACATCATCCCATACCTTCTCCCATTTCTTTCTCCAAGTAAATGGACGCTGACAAGTTAGGCAGATTTTCTCCGGTAAGTCGCTCTTTTTTCGTTGTTTCATTTGCGCGGATTGACGTGTTTTTTTACAATGCGTTTGGCGTCCGTTTTTACAGCTAATTCCTTCCGGAAGGACCAAACCTCTTCACTCGAACTTCGATGGGTTTCTTCCAAGTCAACGATTGGTGCAGGATAATTGATTCCAATTCTGAATGAATAAAGTGTCTGTTCCATCTCACTTAACAACCAAGGCTCATGAATAAATTCGACCGGGATTTCCGATAATTCTGGCACCCATTTTCGGATGAATTCCCCTTCGGGATCATGCTTTTTTGAATTCTTAATTGGATTGTAAATACGAATGATGTTGATTCCAGTGAGTCCGGCTTGCATTTGAATCTGCGGGTAATGAATTCCTGGTTCGTAATCCAAAAAGAGTCGAGCAAGGAAATGAAGTTCGCGCCAATCTTGTTTTAAATTGAAGACATAAAACGAGACCAACATCGCACGCATGCGGAAATTGATGTATCCTGTTTCCATTAAACAACGCAAACAAGCATCGATCAAGGGAATACCTGTTTTCGCCGAATGCCAAGCATCCAAATAAACGTCATTCTTCTGTTTCACTACTCCCAGATAGGCCTTATTGAAAGGTTCAAATTCGATGCGGCATTCATCCTCGAACTTTTGAATAAAATGACAGTGCCAATGCAAACGAGAAATAAACTGAGACAATGCACGTTTGTGCGACGATGTCTTGTAATGCTGCATCGTATATTGGTAAACCATGCGCATGCTGATATTTCCATAACTCAAATACGGAGAAATCCGGCTGCAACTTTTACGGCTCAATGCAGGTTTTGAGATGTGATTGGCATAATTCACACTTCGTTTCTTCAAAAAACTATCCAAATATTTCCATGCAAAGGACTCTCCTCCTGGTTGAAAACTCGAATGATCTGTGGTGATGTCTTTTGACAAAGGAGTTCCAATCAATTGCGCATACTTCGATTCGGGAAGGGAAAGGATGTTCCAATTGGTTTCAGATACTAAAAATGGTTCTTTTTCCATGATTGACTTCCATCTTTTTTCCCAATCCAAACGAGAATTCCCACCACGTTGTACAGCATTGTGGGTGTACTCGTTCCAAGTTATCTCATGCTCGTCACAAAACTTCTGTATGGATTTATCCCGCTGAAAAGTCAGGTTATTTCCTACCTCCTGATGAGAATAAATCGTTTTAATGGTGTACGATTCTTGTAAAGCATCAAACAGTGGAAGCGCTTCAGAGTGAAAAAGATACAGCTGTGAATCAAGTTCCGATAGTTTCTCATTCATTTCGCGTAAAGACTGATAGACAAAGCGCCAATGACGAACATCACTATCGTGGTACTCCATGACAGAAGGTTCAAAACAATACAACAATAAAATCGGAAGTGCCTGTTTTTGTGCATGATACAAAGCTTCGTGATCCGTAAATCGCAAATCACGTTTAAACCAAACAACAACAATTTCTTGTTTTTCTATAATTTGCTCGGCCATTTATCTGTTTTAGCATAAGATAAACGATGAATGAGTCGTGTTTCAAAATAAGCATCTAATCCCGAACAATTGAGAAGCTCTGCTTGGTCTAACTGAACAAATCCATCCAGAGCAATGAGTTTTTCATCGATATCGATAAAGGAAATACTTCCAATTACGAGTATCGTTCCGTTAATAGCTATGTCTACCTTCTCCACGAACTTCATTCCAATCTTAATTGGAGCCTCGGCAACAAATGGAGCAGAAAATCCTTCGTAGTATTGTTCATTGAATCCAACTGCAGCAAACTCAGATTCTTCTAATGCATATTTTGCTGATGTTTGATGTGCTTTCTCAGAATCTGAATGCTTGACAAAATTGAAGGAGTACTCACCTGTTTCCAAAATATTTGCAAGCGTGTCCCGTTTCACCGTATCTGGACGACACAAAAATCCCCATAATGGTGGATTCGCACCAATGTGAATGAGGGAATTAAAAATAGCTAAGTTCGAGTGTCCACTTGAAGATTTACTGCCAATCAAAAAAGCCTGTTTCACACCAGCCAAGGAATTAATTAACGTTGCACGATAACGACTATCTTGAGCTTGTAGGATTTCACTATCTAGGATCATACAGTAGGTAGTTTACTGGTTAATTGTTTTTTAACTTGTTTCCAATAGGCAAAAAAGGAAGGATAATATCCAGTGACTTCCGGACAAATCCAATCTCTCGATTCGGAAATTCCTTGAAAATGTTTAGTTAATGGATGTTCTTTGAACACACAGTTGGAGAGTCCGTAATCAGTCACTAATTCATCAAAAGAACCGACATAAACTTGAATTCCAGGAATATTCGCGCCCAACTTCAGTAAAAAATCAAGGCAGTTATCGCTAACTGGATACTGTTCGAAAAACGAAGGTTCAAGCAATAAAATACGGTTGCCGTCAATCCCTTGATACCACGTCGGATCCATGTTGTAATAAGTATACACGTAGGTAGGAACATTGTTGTTCACGTTCAAAGTACGCTGAGATGGAAGTTTCACTGGGAAAGATGTGCCTTGTGTCGTTGACAATTCTTTCGGTACAGACATCGACTCAAATGACTCGTAACTTCGATCCATGAAGGTCCCGTGTTGTTGGGTGGACATATACCGATTGATGTTTTCTTGATTAGCGTAATATTTCTTACTGCTATTCGATCCAGCGACCCACTGCCAACTGCACGCGTTACTCGCAAAATCTCCATCAAGTAAATGGTAATACATCCATTTCGACGGAAGTTTCCATCGAGATTTAGCCACATTACAAACGACGGATGCCGTATACATTCGCGCATGATTGTGCATGTATCCGTGTGTATACAAATCTCGAATTGCCTGATCAATTCCGTGAATTCCTGTTTCAGCAGAGACAATGTTACTTGGAATTTCATCGTGAAGTACATCACGCTGTGGAAATTTTAGGTCCTCCTGTACGTCCTTTACTTGTGCCACACGTTGGAAGTAATCCCTCCAGCACAATTCCTTCGCTAAACTTTCTATTTCTTCGAGTTGAAAGCCTTTTGCCAACATGGCTTCCAATACCATCTTTGTACTGATGACTCCACGAGAAATATAGGGCGACAAATAACTGACATCTCCTGAAAGGTAATTTCTTGTCTCGCCATAGCGAATGGGATCAAGGTGCTGAATTCGTTGAAGAATTTCGGAATATGCTGTCGGAAAATTCATCAGCGCTTACTGATTTTGTTCATTGAGATTCCCGTTTGACGAGAACATTTGAAGCGTTGAATTTCAGGATTGCGTTTTTTAGCATGTTTCAAACTTACACCACTATTCACACGGTCACGCCAAAGAATAAAGCTACTTCGCTTTAATTCCTTGCGCATCAATGCAATAACCTGTGTTTCCGTTTGTCCAAATTGCACAAATATTGCTTCAAATGGCGTCCGGTCTTCCCAGGCCATTTCAATAATACGATCGATGTCGACTTGTTCCATTTATTCGTGAGCTAAAACTGTAGTTTTAAAACACGAATGAGCCTATTTTGTTTAGGCTTATTTTGGAAAAGCTAACGAATGTAAACGAGAATTACGCTTTTTTGACAAACTCTGATTTCAATCCCATTGCTCCGAACCCATCGATTTTGCAGTCAATGTTATGATCTCCAAACGTCAGTCGAATGTTCTTCACTTTGGTTCCTGACTTTATGGATTTTGGCATTCCTTTCACCGGTAAGTCTTTGATGACAACAACTGAATCCCCTGTTTGTAATTGAACGCCATTGCAATCCATCACAATCAATTCATCGGAAGAACTTGGTGCTTGTTCAGCGGTCCATTCAAATGAACATTCAGGACATGTATATTGATTATCTCCGGTTGCGTATCCGTATGGTGATTCACACGATGGACATTCTTTTAATTCTTCTGACATAGTTGTTGTATTTGCAACAAAGGTAGTATTTTATGTGTTGAGAGCAACGTTAACGGACCATCCAAGCGGCAATACTAACTTTTTGTAAAAAGAAAAAGGGCAAAAACACGTTCGTTTTTGCCCTTTCCTTAATCGAGTAGATTTATTTAGTCTTCTTTTCTGCTTAATGCATAAATAACCAAACCGAATCCAATTTTGTTAATCGCATCAGCGATATTGTAAACGATATCCATTGCTTTAACTGCAGCTTCTGGATCAGAAACTAATTTGATTCCGAACAATCCACCTGGAGTTCCAAGAATGTATCCCAATGGATAGATTGCCCATCCAACTAGTACAAACCAAGCAAGGATTTTAGTTGCTTTTGCAACTTGTGGTCCAGCTGACTGTGCTAATTTAGATACTTCTCCGAACCAAACTAGGTAAGCGATATAGAAGTAAGCTGCTCCTGAAAGAACACCCCACATTACGCTGTTTCCTCTGTCGATTGTTTCTCCGAAATATCCGGTAACAAGCATCACTAATGAAGCGAAAATCAATTTCCAAAGTAAGCCGATTTTAGCACCTGCTTTTTTGGTAATTAAATAAAACTCAACACACATTAATGGCACTGTTAAGATCCAGTCAACATAACGGAAGAATGTTGGTGAATCTCCAGTCTCTAGATTATAACCTCTCATGTAGTAGTAATGTACTGCTGCAATGAAGGTAATTAGTCCAGAAACTAATACGGATGTTCTCCATTTTTGAGGCGTGTTGTTCAACTCAAAAAAGAAGAATACTGAAGCGGCCATCATGGCCATTGTTCCGATAAAAAACGTAAACGCTACGTAATTATCACTTGCAATCTTTAAATGTTCCATAGTAAATAGTTTAAGTTAGCCCTACTCTTAAGGATTTTCGGTTTCTCCATTTATCAATTGTTGGTTGGAACTCCAACATATTGATTAACAATATAATATGATTTTTGTTTAAACTAAAATAAAAAAAGTTCAACAATCTGATTTTTGGTAAAATTTATGCATCCAAATAATGTGTGGAAAGCTAATGCAGGAAAGGAAAACAAAAAATACCGAGGCCATTTCAATATTATTTTTTAACAGAAAATATTTTTCATTCAACCCATATGAAATGACCAAAATTCCGATGGCACCAATATTAAACGGCAAAGATTTCAGATACAACGTTTTACTATTTGTCTGAAGTCCATTTTTTAAGTGTCGCCATCCGTTTAAACTATGTTGTCCAATAAAGTATAAACTAAAAGCACTTAACAAGGGTAGATACATCCCAACAAACAACATGCACACAGTCAAGAAAAAAGCTCCGTTGCGTTGAACAATGCTCCAAATGAACGAAAACACTAATAACATTTGAGTAATAAGGACAGCTTGTTTATCCGTAAAAGGTAATTCATAGGTCTGAAGACTCTCAAGTATCGTATTGGTTTCAGTTTGATGTCCAATTAATAGTATCCCAAATAATAGGGTTCCCCAAAGAATGTTTTTCCATGTGTTTTGTTTGTTTGGTCTCCATTCCTTAAAATCACATTGTCCAAAATGCCATATAGAGTAAGCTAAGAAGAAGAGCAATGCGGTATCCGCAGAAAGAAACCAAAGAAGGAGAAAGATGAATGACGCCCCGAGATACTTCAAAATGAAACTAATTTTCACTCCGTTTACATGCACTCCGCTCTCCAATAAATGATCCACTGCTCCATGAGGAAGTCCGACGGCTAGAAATCCAAGAGAAAAAAGAACGAGTTGTATGTAAAAAGAAAAAGATGAGGCATATATCTGGATCAATAACAATGTGACGGCTAGGCATAAAATACTCAATGGAGCAATTAGTCCTTTGCCCGAAACACTTACTTCTGTTCTAAGTACACGCAAAAACGGACGAAAAGGAAGAGTCAACAAAATTCGAATGTCCTGAAAAATACTTGTTTTACCTTCGAGAAATCGAAATACAGAGAATCCGTTATTCTTTTTAAAGAGAACCGTGAAAATTTGTTTGCCTAACATCGGGCGATGTAAGAGAATCAAAAGCAACAAGCGATCGTAGAACTGAAATCGTTTCGGTTCCACCTTCAAAGAATTCATTTCCTTTTTGTTCAGCAACTGATCTGCCAAGTGTTCAGCTCCTTCAAACATTTTTTTGAATGCGTAACCAGTACTTGGCTTAATGGCTCCAGATCTTCCTCCAATTGGAATGACCCCCTTCATGTGTTCACGCACAATTTTAGAAGTGGACATCGGAATTGTTCCTTTTTCTGTTTCAACCACTGTATATGTGCCAAAGCGTCTGTGAATGTAGGCGTCTAATATAGGCTCTGCTTGTTCCGAGGTGATTGGTTCAATGCCAAAACGTGTGACTTCTACAAGAATTCGATTGTTAGGCAAAGGGAGGACATACATAAACTGTGTGTAGCCATCCTGCGGAATATCAAAATCCATTAAGTCGACACAATCTGACTGTTCATAGGATTCACTCGGAGAAATGACGTATCCAATAAATGTTTGCCATAACAACGCTTCGTTTTTTTCCGGCAAGGCGAATGCTGGTGGACGACTGTCAAAAATTGTTTCGGCATGAAAATCACCGTTTTCGGTAATTACGTGAACACCAATTTCTGTCCTTACAATGCTTGAAACCGCACTATGTACGCGCACCAATTGATGTTGATCAACGATTCTTCGGCATTCGTCATATAAGGCAATACTTGAAATGTGTACGTAACGAGAATTTTCGAGTGTTTCAGGTTCTTGTCGATTGACACTGATTTTGGACCACGTTTGGGAGAAAAGATGTTGGCAATTCTGTGCAATGTTGTCATCCAAAGATGTCCAGAAACAATAGGTTTTATCGTTTTTACGTTTATCATCTGCATCGATCAACGCAATCTTTTTATTGGTCAACAGGCCACGGGACTCTAAACTACGTAGCAACAGGGTTGCTGATGCACCCGCTCCAATGAAAATGTAGTCGAAAAAGCCATTTTTTTCCAATCGAAAAATATATTTTATTGATTAACAACAAATTATACCTGCAAATTGTTTAAATGGTCCAATTTCTGAGTTGTAAGCGGATTTAGTATTAATTCCTCATCTCAAAATCTTATCCATCGCCTTCCCATTCGCCAACTCATCTACCAATTTATCCAAATAACGAACTTTACGCGTTAAGGGATTTAATAATTCCTCCACACGATAGCCACAAATTGTACCGGTAATTAGGTGTGCATTTGGATGAAGCGTTGCACGTTCGAAAAAAGTTTCAAAGGTCACATTTTCCGCTGCCAGTTCATTCAGTTGAAGCTCATCAAATCCAGTTAGCCATTCAATAACTTTCAACAACTCCGCTTTTGTTTTGCCTTTTCGTTCCACTTTATTGATGTAATGCGGATAAACAGAGGCGAAGGTCATCTTGACAAATTTCTCGTTGTGTTCTGGTGTGGTTTTCATGAAATTAAAGTTAGCGTTTTCAATTATTTTGGAATCAATCCACAAAAATTTCCCGAATCACTTGTTTACACGATTTGATTTCTTTGTCTGATAAAAATCCAAATTTCTTAATGATTCGAGCCTTGTCAATCGTCCGGATTTGATCCAAGACTACCCATCCAATTTGATTGTTATGTTGAATCTGTATTCTAGTGGGATAACTCTTACTTGTGGTGGATAACGGTGCTATGGTAATCGTGCGTAAATGATGATTCATTTCGTTTGGTGAAATGATGACGCATGGTCTCGTTTTTTGAATCTCACTACCAACGGTTGGATCCAACTGCACCAAAACTACTTGGTATTGATTCAATTCCATTCGTCAAAATTTTCATCGTCAAATACGTCATCTATTAACAGTTGATCGTCACCAGCGACATGCATTTCCGCAAATGCCTTATTCCAACCTTTTCGAGGTTCCTTGAATGGACGCAAAACAATATGGTCATTTTCTAAAATCATTTCTAATTTTTCCTTGATTTGATATTTGTCTAATACGGTTTTCGATAATCGTAAACCTTTAGAATTTCCTATTTGAATGATTGACACTTCCATTACGTACATTTATGTAATTACAAAGTTATTACTTTAAATCATAAATGTTAAAAAAAGCGACCCGAAAGCCGCTTCTTTTCTTGCACACGTTTGGTTGAGCTTACAAGCCTATAATTTGTCGAACCTCCACTTCTTTTAAACTGCGCTGTTTGCCGTCGTGGGTGAGGTAGGTGCGTTGTACCATGCGACCATGGATGGCGACTTTTTTTCCCTTCTCTCCATATTTCTCGATAAACTGAGCCATATTTCCCCATGCAAAAAGTCGATGCCATTCCACCGTCGCAGTGTACCTTCCATTATTCTTTCGCAGACTTTTGGGTGTGGCAAGCTGAAAACGCGCTACCCGTTGACCATTGTCAAATTCTGTGATTTCTGTTTGACTCCCAATATTTCCAATGAGGGTCACATAATTACGTATAGGATTCATCGTAGATATTTTTTAATTACATTATGACAATGTCGTTCACCTCAACTTCTGAGACCATTTTACGCTGACCTTTGGTTTGATAAAAACGCGTAACCAATTTCCCTTCGATGGCTAACTCAGAGCCAACTTGAGCTAACTCCTCTAGAACTTTCACCCATCGTCCCCAAGCACTTAACATGTGCCAGTTGCGTCTCGTTTTTGTATTTCCATCAGCATCGAGGTAATTTTCTTTCGTGGACATCGTAAATTTTGCTATGCGTTTTCCATTCTCTAATTCCATGATCTTTGGGACAGAACTAACTTTTCCAATTAAATTCACGTGGTTTAAATCGTTTGACATCATGATTGTTTTTCAGTTTTTGGCGTTAATACTAAAAACTCAGATGCTTCTACAACGGTCGAAAAGCGCTTTTCACCATTTTTATTTTCATAAGAAAGATTCACTAACTTACCCTCCACAACAATCTCTTGTCCCTTCGTTAATAATTTCTGTACGAGTTCAGCGAGTTTTCCCCAAGCATTGATCGTGTGCCACTGTGTGATCGATTGCCATTCACCATTTTTGTTCTTGTAATTTTCGTTGGTTGCTAGCGTAAATCGAGCGAGTTTACGTCCAGATTCCATGTTGACGATTTCTGGCTGAACGCCTAGTCGTCCAATCAAATTCACTTTGTTTTTTAATGCATTCATTGTGATGGTTTTAAAAAAGGTTGAAAAAATTGTTTTGTCGCTCTTCCATTCGTTGTTTGAATTCGACTCTGCAAAGTTTCTTACACATCCATTTTTTATTCGGTCGTTTGTCACTTGGTTTCGATTGTTAGTTGCTTGTAAACGACAGAATCGCGTTAAGTCCATGCTATTAAAAGCATTATTAATATTTTGAAACACAATAAAAAAAGTGCACCTTCGTTGTAGATAAAAACTACTTGCTCATGAATAAGCTAAAATCAAACCTCTACTTCAAAATTGGAACCATCGTAATCATTGCGTTGCTGTTGTTAATTCCAACCTCTATGATTCGCGGCATTATCTACGAAAGAGAATCTACGCAAGAACAAGCGATACAGGAAGTTAGCTCGAAATGGGGCGAAGCTCAAACCATTAAAGGCCCAATCATGAGTTTACCGTTCATGCGCTACGCAAAAGAAACGGATAAGGAAACTGGAAAAGAGAAATTGGTGACGGTTCATGAGAAACTGCATATTCTTCCAAGTAAATTGAAAATTGTTACTGAAATGAAACCAGAACGTCGCTACCGTGGCGTGTATGAAATCGTTGTATACAATTCCATTATCAAGGTTAGTGGTGAATTTAATAAATTGAATTTCGAAGAATTAGATATTCCTGCAAGTAACTTCGATTTCTCAAAAGCACGTTTAAATGTTGGAATCGATGATCTACGCGGCATCGAAAAACAAATCGAATTATCTTGGAATAATTTAAGTTTTCCTTTTAGTCCAGGTGTTTCCACTTCGGATAATTTTACTTCTGGTATCAACGCGCAAATTGCCTTGAGTCCAACTGATAATCACATTTACACCTTTTCGTTTGAATTGAAATTAAAAGGAAGTCAACAATTGTACTTCACGCCGGTTGGAAAAGAAACAGACATCAATGTTTCCTCCACTTGGACCACTCCAAGCTTCAATGGTTCGTTCTTGCCAGATGAAAATAAGGTGACAAAAGATGGATTTACCGCACATTGGAACGTATTGAATTTGAACAGAAATTATCCGCAATCATGGGTTGGAAGTCGTTACAACATCAATTATTCAGCTTTTGGTGTGGATTTAATCTTACCTGTTGACAACTACCAAAAATCGCATCGTTCGATTAAATACGCCATCCTTTTCATCGGATTAACATTCTTGGTGTTCTTCTTCATTGAAGTGTTCCAATCGGCATTTATTCACCCAATTCAATACATTTTAGTCGGAATTGCCTTGGTGATTTTCTATACCTTACTCCTGTCTATTTCAGAATACTTGAAGTTCAACTTGTCCTTCTTTATCTCTGCCTTAGCCACGTTGATCCTGATCTCCGGTTACGTCAAAGCCATTTTAAAATCTACGAAATTGACCGCCTTCATTTCTGGATTATTGAGCATCCTTTACATCTTCATTTTCGTGATCATTCAATTGGAAGACTTCGCATTATTGATTGGAAGTATCGGCGTATTCATCATCTTGGCATTGATCATGTACTTCTCCAGAAAAATTGACTGGTACAGCATTGGAAATAATGGAAATAACCCTGCGGCTTAACGCGGGGCATTCCAAATTTCCCAGCTTTTCAGGGCCTGATGTTGTAACATGGAAAGTCCATTCATGGACGTTGCTCCATTCGCTCTTCCCTGTTTCATGAATGAGGTTTCCTCTGGATTGTAGATCAAATCAATCAGTAAATGTTCTTCACTGAGTGCTTCGTATGGCATCTCAGGTGCAGCATCTACATTGGGAGACATTCCAAGTGGCGTACAGTTGACAATTACCTTACACGCGGCGATCATGTGCTCGTTGACATCTGCATACGTGAAGTGATTGCTCAAGCTTGATTCCGTTTGAGAAACAAAAATCACATCAATTCCGAGGGACTTAAACACATAAGCGACGGCTTTTGATGCACCACCAGTTCCGAAAATCAAGGCGCGCTCATGGTGAAAGGTTAAGAAGGGTTTGATGCTTTGCTGGAATCCAAAAACATCTGTATTGTAGCCTTTCGTTTTGCCGTTTTCGAAGGAAATGACATTCACTGCTTGAATTTCTTCCGCAAGTGGATCCAATTCATCTAGAAATGGAATAATCGCTGTTTTGTACGGAATCGTGACATTCAATCCGCTAAAATCATGATCCAATAACAATTGAGGAAAGTCTGAAATTTCTTGGAGCTCATACGACGCGTAATGTGCATCAATTCCTTGTTTTTGAAAAAAATCCGCAAAAAACGACGGTGAAAAAGAATACGAAAGGTGCTTCCCGATGAGTCCAAATTGTTCCATGTCTCAAAGGTAGGGAAATTTAATTTTCTTATGGATGAGCTAAATCAGTTAATCCACATCGAAAACAATTGGCAATCGAACATAGGTTCGAACTGCTTTTCCATCATCTGAAGCAGGTTTCCACTTCGGCATGTTTTTTACCACTCGGATCGCGTCTTGATTACATGGTTCACACTTCGGTAATTTTGTTTCCAATTTCACATGTGTAATACTACCATCCTTTTCAATGATAAAACGAACAATGAGCCTTCCTCCTTCTAATAAATCTTCTTTCGGAACTGATCTTTTATTTTTCGGGTTTCCAATATATGATAGATTTGCTGAAAGGTAACTCACTAAACCGTCATATCCACCTTTAAACTCGGCGTCGATGCTAGGAGCGGTTACAATCGCCGTATCACTAGTTGATTCTGTCACTTGTGCATACGACAATGAACTAAGAATCAAGGATAAAAAAAGGAAGAGTGTGTTTTTTTGCATACTTCAAATTTATTAATTTTTTTTCTTGCGTGGTGCTTCTCGCTGTTTGATTAACTTTGCATCCATGCACGGAATCGTTTTAAAATCAACGGGTAAATGGTATCAAGTCTTGTTGGAGGACCAACAAGTCGTGCAAGCCAGTATCCGCGGGAAACTACGCATTGAAGGACTCAAAACAACGAATCCAATTGCGGCTGGTGACCGAGTAATTTTGGACGAAAAATCGGACTTCATTGAAGGACGTGAAGAATACTACACGATTCGCTCGATTGAAGACCGACACAATTACATCGTGCGAAAGTCCACCAACCTGAGTAAACAAATGCAAATTTTGGCGGCGAATATTGATCGCGCCTACCTCGTTGTGACCTTAAAATCACCTGTCACTCAAATTGCGTTCATCGATCGTTTTTTGGTCGCGGCTGAATCCTTTCGCATTCCAACAACGCTTCTGTTTAACAAAGTGGATCTATACACCGATGAGGAAAACGTTCAATTTCATTACTTGAAAGAAGTGTATGAAAACGTAGGTTATCCGTGTTATCCGATTTCAGCGAGAGATGAGTCCTCCGTGGCATTCTTACGCGATGAAATCAAAGACCATCAAGTCATGATCTCCGGGAATTCTGGTGTTGGAAAAACTACCTTGGTTAATGCGTTAGATGACAGTCTTGACTTACGCACGGGAGAAATTTCCACAGCACATGAACAAGGAAAACACACAACAACCTTTGCAGAAATGCATCCCCTCGCAACTGGTGGATTCATCATTGACACCCCAGGAATTCGAGCTTTCGGAATTGTCGACCTTGAAAAAGCACATTACGCACACTATTTCCCCGAAATGCGGGAATTATTGGGGGAATGTCGTTTCAACAATTGCCAACACATCAACGAACCGCATTGTGCGGTGAAAGACGCCGTAGAGAACGAAGAAATTGCCCCGCATCGCTATAACACCTATTTGCAGTTGATGCACGAAGACGCAAGTGACCCACACCGTAGAAGTGATTACTAATGAGAGTCGTACTTCAACGTGTCAGCGAAGCAGCAGTGCATATTTCCGATGAATGCGTAGGTGAAATTCCACATGGATTCCTCATTTTATTAGGCATTGAAACCGAAGACGGTACAGCAGAAGCCGATTACCTCATCCAAAAGGTCAGTCAAATGCGCGTGTTTTCAGACGCCGAAGGAAAAATGAACTTAAACATTCAAGAAGTCAATGGATCCATACTCTTGGTGAGTCAGTTTACGCTACACGCCTCCACTAAAAAAGGAAATCGTCCAAGCTTCATTCGAGCAGCCAGACCTGAACAAGCAATTCCACTTTACGAATACTTTCTACATCAACTTCGAACGATGTTACCAGGCAAAATCGCTAGTGGGAAATTCGGTGCAGACATGAAAGTCTCCCTCATCAATGATGGACCAGTGACGATTATCATGGATTCGAAGGAGCGATAGTTTAATTCCCCGCCAACAACAAATGCTCTTTCAAAGAAGCTAGCGCATGATTGATGATCAAAGAATAGAAATCAGTGCTATCGTGGTTCAATTGAACTTTTTGTAAAGCAGCGTAATAGGCCAAGCGATTTTCTAGGTTTCCTTTTAAGTTGGCAATGGTATAGCCATTTTGCAATAAGATAAAATTCATGACCAAACGCGAAGTGCGACCATTTCCATCAATGAATGGATGAATTGTTACTAAGCGCTCATGCATTTCTGCGGCCAATAAAACGGGATGCAAACGCTCGCGATTTTGCTCGTAGTAGATGAAATAATCTTCCATGAGTTTATCAAGCATATAGGGCGCTGGAGGAATGTGCTCACTCCCAGAAATCATGACTTGTATGTTTCTGTATTTTCCGGCATTTCGCTCGTCTATACCTTTTAAAACAAGGTGATGAATTTGCTTTAGACGATGCGCATTGAAGGGGACATCATTACGCACTAAATCGTGCAACAAGGCTACAGCTTCGCCATGATTAATTGCTTCTAAATGCTCGCGAACACTTTTACCCCCGATGGTGATTCCTTCATTCACAACTAAATGTGTTTCTTGCAAACTTAGGGTATTGCCCTCAATGCGATTCGACTCATACGTATACGCAGTGTGAAAATACTCTTGAAGCTTTTCTAATTGTACAGCATCAAGTGGTTTGATTGTACACCAACGTTTGGACAAAACACTTAATTCATTCAATTTTTCTTGAAGTTCAGCGCCAATGCCAATGTTTTCAAATCGATCATCACTGAGTAAATAGCTCACGCGCGCTTCTGCCATGACTAAAATACTTTGTGCCAATTGCGGATAATCTTTCACAATTTTAACAACCTCACTAGACAAATAATAAGTCAGTAAATCACTGTATGGAAGTTCTAATACCTCCGAAATCTTTTGGATTTGAATGTCACTAGGTTTACGCTTGTTCGCTAAAATGCGACTCATTAAACTTGCATCTATGCTCAAATGCTTAGCTAATTCATGGATTTTTATCCCTTTTTCTTGAAGTTTTTGTTGAATGGCTGCTTTCATGACTGTTTTTGTCATGACTAATTTAGTCATTTTATTCCGGCCTAAAAAATATTTTCCTACCTTTCTTCCTTCAAAATCACAATTACTTCATTACCCGACTCCACATGTGACATATGTCCTGCATTTGGAAGGAAGTGAATACGAATTCCTGGAAGGCGCGTATTCAACTGCTCGATTGAGACGAGCATGTCTAATTCTCCGTGGATAAACACATATTTCAATGGATTCGCTAATACTTCTCCCGTATAATCGATTCGTTCACGCATGGCCAATGCAGCATAGGCAATGGCATCCGCACTCATGTGATTCGCTTCTGAAATTAATTGTTTGATCTCTATTTGAAATTCGTTCTTTCGGCCAAATAAACCAGGAATGGCTTCGCGAATAAAATGTTGTTTTGCTGAATACACCAAATCTGCTACACGTAAACGATCGCGACGCTTTTGTTCGTCATCACTCCAGCAATTGGAGTTCAAAAAAATGAGTTTTTGACAAGGTGCCAACTGACATAATTCCAGTCCGACATATGCACCCAACGAGTGTCCAACGATGCTGAATTCTGAAATATTTAACTCATTTAAAACTTCAAGAACTTGCAATGCCATAAAGCGAATACTAGGAATTTCTCCGGAATCCGTTAAAGGTGATTGTCCGTGTCCAGGCAGGTCGATGAGTACGTAGTGAGCATTCAGTTCATTCAAAGGCAAATACGACCACATCGTGCTCGATTCCAAAAATCCATGCAGAAAAATGATTGTTTTTCCTGCACCAAAAGAACGATAATGCAACATGAACTATGCGTTCATCAAGTCTTCAATCGCTTCTGCTTCAATTGGAATATCACCCATCAAATTAAATGGAGCGCCACTTGCTTGAACAACTAAGTCGTCTTCCAAACGGATTCCGAGACCTTCTTCTGGAATGTAAATTCCTGGCTCACACGTAAAGACCATTCCTGCGGAAATAGGTTCATGCCAAATTCCAACATCATGTGTATCAAGTCCCAAGAAATGGGAAGTTCCATGCATGAAGTATTTTTTATATGCTGGCCAATCTGGATTTTGAGTTTTGATATCATCCATGGAAATTAATCCAAGTCCAACTAATTGTTCTTCCATCAAGGATCCCACTTGTTTGTGGTACTCCGCCATGATTGTTCCTGGAACCAATAATTTTTGCGCTTCGTTTTTCACATGCAAAACCGCATTGTACACCGCTTTTTGTCGAGCAGTGAAGCGTCCGTTTACAGGTAAACAACGAGTAAGATCCGATGAATAATTAGCGTATTCCGCACCAACATCGAGAAGGATGACATCTCCGTCCAGACATTGTTGATTATTTTCAATATAGTGCAATACACATGCATTTTTTCCAGAGGCAACGATCGGTGTATAAGCAAATCCTTTGGAACGATTACGCAAAAATTCATGAGCCAATTCCGCTTCGATTTCGTATTCCCAAACACCTGGTTTGATGAATGCCAATAGACGTCGAACACCTGCTTCGGTAATTTTACATGCACGCTGCATTAATTCCAATTCCACCGCTTCTTTGATGGAACGAATTTTATGCATGATCGGTGCTGACTTATGCATTTGATGTGCTGGATAATCTTGTTTGACTTGTTTGATGAATCGATCTTCACGTGTTTCCACTTCTGTATTCGAACGCAAATGTTCGTTCGTGTTTAAATACATTCCATGCGCTTCCGCCATCATTTGTTTGAAAATGGTCGGGAATTGCTGCAACCAATAAACGGTTTTAATACCAGAAGTTAAAAAAGCTGTTTCCTTCGTCAATTTCTCTCCTTCCCAAACAGCAATTAAGTCGCTCGTTTCTTTCAAGAACAAGACTTCTCGGTGCGCTGGATTACTCGCATTGGGAAAAAGAACTAAAATGGATTCTTCTTGATCCACTCCCGACAAATACAAAATATCCCGGTGCTGTTGAAACGGCATCGTACTATCTGCACTGATTGGGAAAATATCGTTGGAATTAAAGACCGCTAAAGTATTAGCTGTCATTCGTTCGGTGAATTTCTTTCTATTCGCAATGTATAGATTGGAGTCGATTCGATCGTATTTCATAGTACTCAAATTAGTTGAGTAAAATTACGATTTCTCCTTCAGAAAGAAAGAAAAACAAAGGAATTATCGACGAAACTGCTTATTTGGAAGCGAGATCTTGCTGTTGAACAGTTTGAGTAAGACTATAGGACTCACACTGAACTTTCTTTGAGCCTTTACATGCGTTTAATACAAGGAATGCACCAAGTGCACAGATGATGGTTGTTAGTTTGGTTTTCATAATCAATCGTTTGAACGTTTAAGTTAGTCTTTTTTCTCTTTAAACCAACCGGAATACATGACGTAATTATTGGAAATGCGTTGCACCTCGCCAGCAAATAACTCTGGACTCAAGGTTTTGACTTTTTTCGCCGGAACTCCAGCGTAAATACTCCAGGACTCGACACGTGTTCCTTCCAATAGTACTGCGCCAGCAGCAATGATGCTATTCGCTTCAATGTAACAATCATCCATCACGATGGAACCCATACCGATCAGTACACTGTCTTCAACCGTACAACCATGTACCAAAGCATTGTGTCCAATGGAAACGTGATTACCTAAATTTACTTTGGTCTTTTCATAGGTACAATGAATCACGGCACCATCTTGAACATTGACACGATTTCCCATACGGATGGAATTGACATCTCCTCGAACCACCGCATTAAACCAAACGGAACATTCATTTCCCATGATTACATCGCCAACAACTGTTGCGTTTTCTGCGAGGTAACAGTCCTCCCCAAATTGTGGAACAAATCCACGACATTCTTTCACTAAAGCCATAGTTAAAATTAATCATTCCTAGAAAATCGACTTCTTTTTTAACTGGAAATATCGCTCAATGTAACTTGTTTCTTACTTATCAGTATAAAGCCCTGTTAATCATCGAATATGCGCGACTTTTTTCAGAAAAAATGGATTAAAATCCCTTACCAAATTACCCTATACAGTTTTGCTCTTTATGGATTTTTCTTGGTGGGAACCTTTTTAGCCATGAAATTCAAGTTGACTAATGACGCCGGACTAGTGGATGTCAACAACCGCTACTATCAACAAATACACGACAAATACAACCAATCGTTTAAAATAGATAGTTCGAATATCGTTCAATACCGCAGTGAAATCTTAGGACGCATCAACTTATTGAACGAATACTATCCAAAGAATGCCAGTGACATTATGGATGCTTGGGTGAGTTCAAAGGATGAGAAATTGGCCTTGCAAATGTTATCGGCCATCGATTTGAAACTGAAGGACAAAAAGTCCTACCAAAAAGCTTTGCAACGTATCATTTCCAATCGTAAGTTAGATGCCAAAGCAAGTGGACTCAACGCTTTCGATTGGATGAACATCATGGAGTGGAAATACTTCAAAGAAGCAGTAGCCAAAGACAAACGGTATATTGATTCCGCAGCCAAAGCAGCTGGAGTGGAATCGCGTATGATTGTTGCCTGTCTGGTAGGAGAACAAGTTCGACTTTTCAACTCAAGACGTGAACGATTTAAAAATTTCGTGGCACCCTTGAAATCGTTGGCCTTGGAGACGAATATGTCCTATGGTGTAACCGGTATCAAAGAAAATACCGCGCAACGAATCGAACACTATTTGAAAGATTCCACATCGATGTATTATTTGGGGGACAAATACGCACATCTGTTGGACTATGATTCTACCATCAATTACAACAACCAACACAACGATACAATGAGTGTACGGGTGAAACGCTTGGTGCAATACAAGGATCACTATTATTCCTATTTGTATGCGGCGATTTACATCAAACAGATCAAAACGCAATGGGAAAAAGCAGGATTCCCTATTGATAATCGTCCAGAAATTTTGGCTTCGCTTTTCAATTTGGGTTACCATAAATCCATACCGAAAAAGAATCCAGCGGTTGGAGGTTCAAACTTCAAAATTCGTGAACAGGATTATACGTTTGGATCCGTTGCCTACGAATTCTATTACTCTGGGGAAATGTCCAACATCTTCCCGTATAAAAAGGAAAAATTTAAGGATTGATTCTAAATTCTGTCAGTTCTGACATCAGTCGTTCTTGAGACAGTGGAATACTCACCGTAATGTGTCCTTTTTCGGCTAATTCTTGACTTAAAACGGTGCATGGAAATGCTTTAAGCGACTTCATCACTTTTGGTAAATCTGCATAGGAAAACTGAAGTTTCCACACCACTTCCTCTTCACATTCGATGATTTCCGCTTGTTCCAAGGCATCTTTTGCTGCGGAGCGATACGCTGTGATCAGTCCACCGACACCTAAATTGGTTCCGCCGTAATAACGCACGACAGCAATGAGCACATTGCTCAAATCAAAGGATTGAATTTGTCCCAAAATGGGAGGTCCGGCGGAATTCGATGGCTCCCCATCGTCACTCGAACGGTACAATTTCTTGTCACTTCCTAAGCGAAAAGCAGAGCAAACATGAACAGCCTGATGGTGTTCCTTTCGTTTGGCTTGAATAAACGCCTTGACTTCCTCTTCCGTTTTACAGGGCACTGCAAATGCAAAAAACTTGGATCCTTTTTCCTTGTAGAATCCTTCACTTATCTTCGCTATGCTTAAGTATTTTGACACGCTGCAAAGATATGGATTCCGCTAGCAATTGAAAATTCACAGATTTGACTTATTTTTAAGGCAAATTATCAGTCCATATGTTACGAAACATCCTCCTTTTGACCTTCTTCATTTGTTTACAGCAAACAAACGTATTTGCACAAACGAAACCAAAACAAGTGGTCGTATATGACATTGTTCATTTGAAAACAGGAAAAGTACTCTATGGTGAAATCATCGAATTCAATCAAAAGGATGGAGATTTGACTTTTCGCGACAATTACAACCGAAACTATTCACTTTCCCGAGAAATGTACGATTATTTCGAAGAGAATGTAACGTATAGCAAACGTATCCGCGATACCTTAGTGCGTCCACGCAAAAGCGATGAGTTTTCCTTCACTCTTGGACTCACACAATTTGCTGCAGGAACAGATAATGGATTCGTTCCCGACGATTATTACATTTGGTCATCAGGGAATGGATACTTTTTCGACTTGCCGTTATGCATGACTATCGGAGCTGGAAAATACCTGAGCCGTCAGCATTTCGTAGGACTCCGAGCAGATGTGAAGTTACTATCTGGCTTAGATCAATTCTATTCCATTGGTGGGAACTACCAATTTCAGTATGATGGCATGAAATCCAATGTTGCTAAATACATTCCGATTCGTTTGAATTACGGCGTGCGCAATTCCAAAGATTGGGTCGATATTCAGGATCTCACTATGCCTCCAAATACGAACAACATTCAAAAGGAATTCGATGTCACCATGAGTTCCATCGGACTCGAATTCGGACATGGTTTTTCCTTCATTGGCAACAGTAAGCATTCTTGGAACCTCGAATTTTGTTTCTTTAAGAACATGGTGCTACGTCAAGCCATTACGCCGGTTTCTCTTGGTGCAGGTTTGCCAAATTTCAACTACTCACAAGCTGGAGCGAAGTTAAGTTTGAGCTTTAATTTTTAGTGGGTTATTCCTTCCCTTTCAGTAGGGAATAGTATTCTTTGAGGATGGTATTTTCGTCGCGCAGTTTTTGCGTTTCCTCGGACATCTGATGGTAAGAAGAACTGAATTGCATGAAGAAATCATGCGCTAGAACGGTACTAATCGTTTGCAACAATCCCGTATCGATGGTCTTTCTTGCAAAAATGGAATAACAATTCTCTCTGGATTTATTGATGCGCTTCGCAAACTCTGTCACAGACATCCCTTTGGACTCCAAAACAGCTTTAATTTGTGCACCAATATTGAATTCTTCCATGAAGCAAAATTCCGCAATGCTGTGAAACACACACCCATAAAATAGGTTGTTTTATTACACACTTTCGGTTGTTTTATTTTACTTTTATTGTAGATTTGTTAGAATCAGAAAGAAAAATCATCAAATAATAAATTTCGTAAATCATGAACGTAGATAAAAGAATTTTAAGTGCAGTAAAAAAAAGCTTTGCGAAGTTTGATTTCTTAGGTATGGATTTGAAATGTACTGATGAAGCTAAAACTAGAATGTATCTAATTGAACCATTACTAGAAATAATTGGTTATAGTAGAGACCCAAAAGATATGTTAACAGAAATTAATGCAGGATGGGGTCAAAAGAATGATAAAGCTGACATTGGTCTAATTGTTAGGGGTAAAAAACCTGAAATAATTATTGAGTGCAAAAAATACGGGAAAAAATTAACCGATAAAGAAGGGGATCAACTGAATGGTTACTTTAGTCATACAGAGGGTTCAAAAATTGGGATACTTACCAATGGAATGGAATGGCGTTTTTATGCAGAATATTTAGAAAAGAATAAACTACATTCTAATCCATTTATGGTTATTGATTTCACTGAAATAGATAATAACAAAATTGGACTTTTCGCGCAGTTTCATAAAAGTACTCCCGATAATTTTATAACCAAAATTTTAGATGAAGCACAAGATACCTTTTTCCTAGAAGGATTTAATGGAGCGCTAAGTGAAGAATTGTTAAATCCTTCGGATGATTTAATTAAAGCCATTTTTGCCAGAATGCCGGGAAAAAGGATGAATGATACAATAAAAGATAAGTTGAGAGGATTAATTAATTCCAATTCAATACAACAAGTTTTACCAAAATTAATTGAGGAAGAATCAAAAAGTGGGAACTTTGTGATAACCACTGGAATGGAATTAAAAATTTATCATTCCATCAAAACTATTATTCTTAATTCAGTTAAAAAGATTGATTCAACCAGAATTTCCTACAGAGATCAAAAAAACAGTTTCAATATTTTAGTTGATGACAATCAACGAAAAATTATTGCTAAGATCACATCATCTAAAGAAAAACACTTTCTCGAAATTGGAGGCAGCGGCACTAAAATTCCTGCAGATGACATTGACAATATCGTTGCAATGAGCAAACAAATTACTGAAATTGCTAAAGATTATTTGAATAATTAATAGTTCGAAACAATGTCGAGAAATTCATTTCTTTCTATTTATTGAATTTGGTTTTCAAATTCCTACCAACTTATCAATTTCGATTTCGTAACTAAAGAAGAATTTTCATAGAAATCGATGCGGCATGTTCCCGTATTCATAAAAACCATGTTTAAATCGATCGCGCCGGTTTTGGTGGCTTCGAATTGTTGGCTTGTTCCATTGAATTCACCGACATTCCAACCATCTTCACTATCAAAAAACCAAACTGCATTGGGTGTTGTTCCTGGCGTCTCAATTTTTGTAATAACAACTTTCAAGGTCGCTTTGGTTCCTAGATCCGCATGGAAAGAATAGGTTTCTGGACTCGTTAATACCGAATCACCTGTGAATGCCAGTAAATTTGTTCCGTACATTCCAGCAGTGGGATAGGTAATTTCTAATTTTTTATCCTTGTTGCAACTGAAGGTTGAAAAAACCAATAGTAATAAGGCGAAAAAACTCAATGTTCGTTTTGTCATGATTTACAAATTAAAAGGTTAGACAATCAAATATACTGAATATCTGTTACTTAACTAAAACCTGAGAAAAGTCATTTTTAGGAAAATGGAATTAGTCTATCTTTAGTCTAACCATTAAAATTCCATCTTATGAGTTTCCTTAACAAAAAAATGACTTGGACGAATGCAGAGTTCATTCCACTGAAAGTATGTATTGCTGCAGCTTATTTGTACATCGGATCTACTTTTTCCGAATTTTTTCTATCCTACAAAGGTTTCATTCTTGGATTGTTCGCCGTATCACTGGTTTACGTGATGATCCTTTGGATGAAAAAAATGCAGTACTAAAGATTTGGTTTTTTGTGTAGGTGCTATTTACCGATACAAAATTTACTAAAGATGGATCCAAGGATATCTGTATCCACGTCGATGTGACCCGTGATGTTTCCGAGGTGACGCATCGCCGTGCGGATGTCCATCGCGATGAAATCTCCGGTTGTGCCGATGTGCAATCCTTCTTGGGCTTTGCTTAAAGCTTCGTCAGTGTTCTGTAGTGACTCGAAATGACGTGCGTTGGATACAATCGTCTCTTCTTGGATGTTGAAATCACCCAAAACACAACTCACTAACTGTTCTTTTAATTCGTTGATTCCAGTTCCGGTTAAAGCGCTGATTTGTAAGCTCTCTGTCAATCGTGATGCGTCTAAATCGACTTTGTTCGTCAACAGTAAAACATGCTTTTCGGGGTGTTTTTCACGCAAATCTTTTACCCACGCTTCGGTTTCGTCTAGGTTTTCGGAATCGGAAGCATCAGCTAAGCACAAAACAATTTTCGCTTGTTGGATTTTCTGCTGGGAACGTTCAATTCCCATGGCTTCGATGGTCTCTGTGGTTTCACGGATTCCGGCGGTGTCGATTAAACGAAATAAGATTCCGTCGATGTTCAAGGTTTCTTCAATGACATCGCGTGTCGTTCCAGCAATGTTGGAGACAATCGCACGCTCTTCGCCGAGTAATTGATTCAACAAGGTACTCTTTCCGGTATTTGGCGCGCCGACAATGGCTACTGGAACTCCGTTTTTAATCGCATTTCCAAGTTGAAAGGAAGAAGCTAAACGTCGGACCATGTGCAAAACCTCTGCGACCATGTTATTTAGAGCGCTACGATCGGCAAATTCTACATCTTCTTCCGCGAAATCGAGCTCCAATTCAATCAAAGAAGCAAAGTGAATCAGCTTCTCGCGTAATTCTTGTAGTTCGCTCGAAAAGGTTCCACGCAATTGTTTCAAGGCAATTTCATGCGCGTTTTTCGATTGTGAGGCAATTAAATCAGCTACTGCCTCTGCTTGGGACAAGTCCATGCGTCCGTTTAAGAATGCACGTTGGGTGAATTCACCCGGTTCCGCCATGCGAAAGCCTACGCTTCCAAGTGCTTGCAAAATTTGCTGTTGGATGTAAATCGAACCGTGACAAGCGATTTCTACGCTTTCTTCACCCGTGAAACTTTTTCCGTCATCGAATAATGTGACTAAAACTTCATCAATACGGACTCCTTCCAGATTCGAAAGCCAACCCAAATGAACGGTATGTGTTTTTTGGATGCTTAGGTCTTTGGAGAATAGCTTCGAGACCAGTGATTTTGAGTGTGGTCCAGATGTTCGAATGAGTGCAATCGCACCAATGCCATTCGCGGTGGCAAGTGCACAAATTGGATCCTGAGCAGCAAGTTTCATGGCACAAAAATACGGAGGATTCTCGACTTATCGGTTTAAATAACTCACATCGACCAAGCTATTGAAAAAGGCTTTCAACTGCTTTCTTTCCTGTGGACTCAATGTAAACGGAACAATCGCTTTGTTTTGTAAGGGATGTCCTTTTCCGCCTTTCATGTAATGATCGAGTACCTCATCCATCGTAGCTAAACTGCCATCGTGCATGTAGGGGAAAGTCAAGGGTAAATTTCGCAAGGAAGGAACTTTGAATTTTCCGATATCTAAAGAATCATGGTGAATGCGGAATCGTCCTTGGTCGCTTTTTCCTTCGTAGCTTGAATAGAGTCCGTTGTTCTCTGCAACATAGGTCGTGAAATTCGGAGCGGGATGACATTTCGTGCAATACAAGGTTTCAGAAAACAGTTTCCATCCAGCTTTTTCCGTTGCATTGATGGCATGTTGGTTTCCTTTTTGGTATTGGTCGAAACGTGAATTCATGGAAATCAAGCTACGTTCGTAAGCTGAAATACTACGAGTCAATACCCATGCATCAAAGTCTCTGTGGTAAATCTCCTGTGCGGCTTTTTGGTATTCCGGATCGGCTCTCAATACTTTCATCAAGTCCTTCATGTTGTGACCCATTTCCGTTTTCTCTTGAATGGGAACGATGACTTGCAATTCCAATGTTTCCAAGTGCGCATCAAACATCGCTGTTTTCAGAAATGCTGCATTCAGTATACTCGGTGAATTACGTTCGGTATGTTGTCCTTTAATTCCTTCACTGACTGTTAAGTTGTCTGTAAATGCTCTACCTGG
The DNA here is from genome assembly GCA_017983465.1 of Crocinitomicaceae bacterium. Classification (GTDB taxonomy): domain Bacteria; phylum Bacteroidota; class Bacteroidia; order Flavobacteriales_D; family Crocinitomicaceae; genus UBA952. Next base: position 38,917 of record JAGOBK010000009.1, on the reverse strand, counting down.
TTTGTGACATGTGGCACAGGAAACGGTTCCATCGACGGAAAGACGCGTGTCAAAAAACAATTTTCTTCCGAGTTCGATCTTCGCATCCGATTGTGGATTATCAATGGGTGTTGGAACAACAATTCCAGCATTTAAATCTAATGGACTCTTACACTTCGTGAGGGAAAGTCCCAATAGGAGCAACAGTAAAAATGGACCGGAAAAACGGATGATTTTCATTAGAATACCAGTACTTGTCGACTTTGCGCTTGGCCTTTTTCATCAGCGTATTGAACAAAGTACATCCCTGGTGTTAGACCAATCCATGTAAATTGTCCTGCAGTATTTCCCAAACTTTGCTTGCGCATTTCACGTCCAAAGGAATCAAAAAGCACGATTTCCGTTTCAGAAAGTTTACCTGTCCACGTGCATTGTATCGCTCCTTGCTGTGAAGAAAACTGAATAGCAGATTCACTAACAATTGAAATATCAGCATTGGCAGGTTGATCAAAAACAACTTGCGTATTCACGTTTTGCATCGCTGTAATATTCAATCCTGTTTCGTCATGCAAAATACCAAGCGTAGCGAGGTTAATTTCATTCAACCAACGATCGATGTGACAGTCAAAATTTAATTCTACTTGATTCGCACTGGTATTGGCTTGAATCACATTGTTATTCGTCACCATTTGCTGGTTATTGTTTCCAAGACTATGTAATTCAAAATAGGATTCTGGAACGTTGTCATTGTTTCCGTCGGCTTTACCACCTGTTATCATGTGCATGTAGCCCGAAGACCATCCCCAATACATGGAAGGAGATTGAAAACTCAGTGCATTCGAAGCGTTGTAACTAGAAATGTCTTGTGCCAATGCCCCTGCCTGTGTATTGAAACGTTTCGGTACACCAATTAAGAAATTTACCTGTTCAACAGTTGTCACCGGATGTGCGCCTAAATAGACCGTATAATTCGCGTCGTCAATCAAATAAACGGTTTCTCCCAAGGTTAATACTTGTCCTCCATCGTGAATAATCGTGATGTCAGCTAAGTAATACTTGAAATAATCCAGCGTAATTTCTTGTCCATTGTTGCCTGTATAAACCGTTTGATTTTGAAAGGACTGTGTATCAAACACCGGCTTCAATCTCAGAAAAATGTTTTTTTGTGAAAGTCCCAAAAAGGGCAAAAACAACAGAAAAATCAGCTTTTTCATGGCTTATGATTTATGGAAGATGTACAATACCTCATTTTTCATCAAACGGAATCGCTCGATTTGTTCGGTTGTAAAATGCTTGTTCAAATCGAATTCTGTCACGGTGAATCCTGCTTTTTCCAACCATTGTGGGTAATCTTTACCGAATAAACGGACGTGATCCTTTTGCCAAAAATGTTTTTCGCGCTCTGCTGGACTCGTAATACTCGGGTCTTCGTAGGTCGTTTCGCGAGTAAAATCTTGTGGAACTTGCATGATCGCCCATCCACCGGATTTCATGACACGGAAAAGTTCACGCATGCATTGCAAAGGATCATCAACATGCTCCATCACGTGATTGCAAAAAACCACATCAAAACGATTATCCTCTAATGGAATGTGATGCAGGTCGAAATGGATATCCGCCAATGGAGAAACCAAATCACCTGTTAAATAATTTAGGTTCTTTTGCGCACGAAAACGATCAATAAAACATTGCTCTGGAGCAACGTGAAGAACGGATAAATTTTCTGCTGTAAAGAAATTACTTTCTTGTTGTAGATATAGCCACATCAAACGGTGACGCTCCAAGGTTAGGTCATACGGACAAAGCACATTTTCTCTGTGTGCCACGTCGGAACCGTAGGATAAAAACTTCGAAAAGGATCGTTCACATACGGGACATTCCACTTTGTTTCCTCGGTACAAGGTAGGAGCAAAAAGACGGAAAACATAACTCAATCGGATGAGTAATGGACGCGGTAAACGATTCAATAATAACTTGTACAACTTCTTCACTATTCAAAGGTAAAATATAAAAGGCAGATATTGACTAAATTTGTGCAATCTCATCCACAGAACGACCAAATTTTTATCGTTCGAATGTACTTTTTATGTCCAAAAGAACTCCTCTTACTGAACCTATTGCAACGCAAGTTCCTCATGTTTTAATGGAACACGGACACCAACGAAACGATCCTTATTTTTGGATGAATCAACGCGATTCCAAAGAAGTATTGGACAACTTGCAAGAAGAAAATTCCTATTGCGAGGAATATTTTGAACCCATCAATGGACTTGTGCAAGGACTTGTGGATGAATTTGATGCGCGCATTGATCCAAACGATGTTAGTTCTCCCTTTATTTTACAAGAGCATACGTATCAAATCAGACAGCAAGAAGGGAAAGACTATGCGATTCTTGTCCGCTGGGAGGAAGATGAAGAAAAAGTTTTTTTGGATGAAAACGAACGTGCTGAGGGACATTCGTTTTATGAATTAGCCGAATGGAGTCCATCATTGGATGATCAGACCTTGGCCATTTCCGAAGATTTTGTGGGACGCAGAAAATATGAAATTCGATTTCGCAAGAATGCGGATGGAACTTTCTACGAAGACCTCATCCACGATACAGATGGCAGCATCGTTTGGGCGAACGACCATCAAACGATTTTTTACATTAAAAAAGATCCAGAGACATTGCGTGAATACCAAGTTTTCAGACATCAACTCGGAAGCAAAGAATCGGAAGATGTACTTGTTTTTCAGGAAGATGATGAACGCTATTATGTGAGCATTAGCAAAACGATTGACAATGCATTTGTTCTGATTGCTTGTCACAGTTCAACAACTTCTGAAATTTCATTGGTGGACGCGAATAATCCAAGGGGAAAAGCACAAGTGTTTTTACCGCGAATTGCCGGACACATCTACGAAGTGAGTCACCACGAAACTGGATTTTACGTTTTGAGTAATGATCAAGCTCCAAATAAAAAAATACTTTTTACCGCAACGATTCCAAAGGAACTAAGTGAATGTCAAGAAATTGTTGCGCACAATCCTCAGATCCTTTTAGAGGATATTTCTGTTTTCAAGGACTTCATTTTGATCGAAGAACGTCAAAATGGATTGCGCAAATTAAGAATCAAAACCGAAAATGAAGAGCGCTATATTTCCTTCGAGGAAGAATGCTATTTTCTTGGATTAGGGGTTAATGATTCCTATGAAACATCGGACATTTTCTACACCTATAATTCGATGACCACTCCGTCTAGCGTGTTTCGTTATTCAGTGAAAACAGGCGAACAGTCTATTTGGTTCGAGAAAAAATTACTCGATGCCGGTTTCAATTCAAATGATTATCAATCCGAACGCATTTGGGCCTTGGCCAATGACGGAACGCGCATTCCAGTTTCCCTCGTGTATAAAAAAGGAATTGATTTAGCGAAAGCGCCCTGTCTACTTTATGGATACGGTTCCTACGGTTATACGCTTCCAGATGTATTCAGCGCGACACGCGTCAGTTTACTCAACCGTGGATTCATCTATGCCGTTGCGCACATTCGCGGAAGCAAGTACATGGGAGAACACTGGTACGAAGACGGAAAATTCACCAAAAAAATAAACACGTTTACCGACTTTATCAATGCGGCGGAATACTTAAGCATGAAAGGCTATGGCGATGCGTCAAAGTTTTATGCACAAGGTGGATCAGCCGGTGGATTATTGATGGGTGCTGTCACAAACATGGCTCCTTATCTGTGGAAAGGCATTATTTCCCAAGTTCCATTTGTCGATGTGGTAACCACGATGTTAGATGTGAGCATTCCATTGACAACAGGAGAATGGGAAGAATGGGGAAATCCACAAGAGGAAGAATTTTACGAATATATGTTGAAATATTCTCCTTACGATAACGTGCGTTCCATGCATTATCCCGCCATGTTTATTACGACGGGATACCACGACTCGCAAGTGCAATATTGGGAACCGATGAAATACGTGGCAAAATTACGTGCCTTGAGAACGAATAAAAATCCACTTGTTTTTGAATGTAACATGGATGCAGGTCACGGTGGAGGATCTGGACGAAGTAGCGAACGATTAGAAATTGCAAAGGTATATGCGTTTATATTGGATCTTGAGGATATTCATCAGTAGCCTTTGTCTATTATGGACACTGAATTTGCCTGCGCAAACGAATCCTAATATCTTGGATTTTAGCGACGCGAAAATCATTTCTGCCGAAACGGGATACACTTCGGCTCCGTTTACATTACATTATCCTTTGACAAGCGAAATCGATAAAATCACGTTTAAAAATAACCTAGCGCCCTTCTTGCGTTTGGGATTCAATTACAAATGGTTCGTGGTTCGCTTTAGCATTCCAAACATTGGAAACATTCGAGATGCAAGCAATTATGGGACGACAAAACAATATAACTTGGGAATGGACTTCAGCTTCAAAAAAGTCTATTACGATTTTGAGTTCAAGTACATTCATGGTTTTTCCATTCAAGACGCCAATCGATGGGATAGTACATTAGATGATGTACATCGTAATTCCATTCAACCGAAAATCCAATCCTTAAATATTTCTGCGAATGCGTGGTACTTCCACCATAAAGATTTTAAAATGGGCGCTTTACTTGGAAAACGCTCCTATTACACAAAACTAGTGCATACCTGGTACGTGAAAGGAACGATGAACTTCTTTGGGGTCGACACGAAAAATGGTGGACTTATTCCTACGATTTTACAAGACGAACAAAACTCCAAAACAATGAGTAGTACCTTTTCAGCTTTCGACGTTGGCTTTGTTCCAGGTTACGCTTACGTGAATCGTTTCAAGAATTGGCAAATCGCAGGTTGGGCTGGATTCGGCCCGGTCATTCAAGCGAAATACTATCAAGTAAACGGTGATTTTCGCGGCTTTTTAGGACTCGCACCTCGTTACGATATTCGTATTATGGGAGGCTACACAACTCCCAAACATTTTCTATTCCTCGTGACAGATTTTGATAATAAATCGATACGTTTCAATGATTTGATCTACCGTCAATCTTTTTACACCATAAAACTCGTGGGAGGTTATCGATTTCCAATTAAGGAAAACAAACACAGCGAATTTTTAGAGCGCATTAAATTGTAAAATTAAAAATGGTTTTATTTTTTCCTGATTCAATGACCATTTGATAATCCCCTTTTTTAGGAAAATTTATAATGAATCCACCATTCAAGGGTGTTGGGGAGAAAAAGTTTCGGTTTGCATCTTGAACCGTTATTTTCACATCCGCTGGATTCACACCATTGTACAACAATTGATACGTACCCGCTTGATCTTTGGTGGGTTGAATTGGCACCAAAGAAAGAAACCCTAGTTCTTTTTCAGCGTGTTTTTTATTAAAAACATAGCGCACTTTTTTCTTGATTTGGAGTGCTGAAGTAGTTTCATCTTCATTCCATAAATTCCCGGCATATTTTAACGGGGCAGTTTTCTTGGCACCCAGGAATTTACTTGCTTTATATTCATTATCAGAAGTTAATTTCCAAACACGAATGTAATCGACCTGGTAATCAGCTGGGAATTTCGTTTCTGCATTTGGACCAGGATTGAACGCAAATCCGTCGCGAGCCACAGCCATATTCGCAATGACATTCATCGGCGTATCGAAATCACCCGTATAATGTGAAACTGGGATGCCATTGACATAATAGGTTAAGGAATTTGGAAGCCAAACACCTGAATACGTCACGAATTCATCCGTCAGTTGTTGATTCATTTTTATCCATCCTCCCCAATTTTTTGGGATTCCGAAGGGTTTTGTGAAGACCTTTTCACAGGAATCCGGACAATGCACATCGATGTGTACTTCTTTGGGACGCTCCCCTTTCATTTCCATGAAGTCTATTTCGTCTTTGGAATTTTGACCATAAAGCCAAAATGCGGGCCAAAGTCCTTGTCTAGATGGTGCTTTTGCACGAATTTCAAAATAGCCATAGCGAAACGACTGTTTACTCCAAATACAGGAAGTGATGTAATCCAATTTCACGGAATTACCTTGGATTTCCAATCCATACTTTTTCGCTTCTTCGTGGTTGATCATCCAATCTTCTACCGGATAAAATCCATTGTTAGCATTGACTTTCAGATGTAAAACACCTTCTTGCTGACTCAGCATTTCTGGTGAAGCGTATTGTTTCTGATCTGCTAATAGTCCACCCCAAGGGTAGCGTTTATGCCATTTCGATTCATCTACTTGTCCACCTTCAAAATCATCACCAAAATGATAATTCCAAGTCACAATTTCATCCGTCTTGAGTTGAAACATGCGGGGCTCTAACTGAGCGTTTAATTGCCCAGCGAACAAAAAAAGAATGAGCAATTTTCTCATCAATACTTAATGAAAATATTTTTTGCTTCTGTAAAGAAACGCAGTGCTTCCCATCCACCTTCGCGTCCTACACCCGAAGCTTTTACCCCTCCGAATGGTGTTCTTAAATCGCGAACGAGCCATGCATTTACCCAAACGATTCCGGATTGAAGTTCATCCGCCACACGGTGAGCACGGTTCAAATTGGAGGTCCAAATGGTACCTGCTAATCCATATTCCGTTGAATTAGCCATCATCAACGCTTCTTCTTCTGTATCAAAGGGTGTAATCGTAACCACTGGTCCGAAAATTTCTTCTTGGTTCGTACGGCAATCGTAAGAAAGTCCCTCGATGATGGTCGGTTCGATGTAATATCCTTGATCATAAGGCGCCGCTAGATGAACGCGTTTTCCGCCAGTTAGTACGGTTCCTCCTTCTTGCTTCGCTAATTCGATATAGGATAGGACTTTTTCCATGTGGGATTCAGAAACAACCGCCCCTAATTTCGCTTCCGGATCACTCGGGAATGAAACTTTTGATTTCGAAACTTTGGCTACAAATGCTTCTTTGAATTTCTCATAAATCGGACGTTCAACAAAAATGCGTGATCCGCACAAACAAATTTGACCTTGATTGGCAAAAGAAGAACGAATGGTTGTGCTTAACATGTCATCGAAATCACAATCTGCAAAAATGATGTTTGGATTTTTTCCACCTAACTCCAAGGACAATTTCTTGAACATCGGTCCTGCGGTACGAGCAATGTACTCCCCCGTTTTTGTTCCACCTGTAAATGAAATCGCTTTGATTTTAGGATGTTTCACAATCGCATCACCAACCTTGGGTCCGGTTCCATGTAGAATGTTTAGTACACCTGCTGGCATTCCTGCTTCATGTGCAATTCTTCCCAATAAGTAAGCTGTGTACGGAGTGATTTCTGATGGTTTGGCAATGACGCAGTTTCCTGCTGCTAAAGCTGGAGCGATTTTCCATGAAAACAAATACAATGGTAAGTTCCATGGCGAAATACATCCAACGATGCCTATTGGTTTGCGCGTCGTGAAGTTGATGCCAACTCCCTCCATGAGGTGTGATTCAGAAGCGAAATGTGTGATGGCTGTAGCGAAGAAATGGAAATTCGAAACCGCTCTAGGAATGTCCACATGTGCGGCTAACGAAACAGGTTTCCCATTGTCCCGACTTTCCGCTTGAACAAATTCATCCATGTTTTTTTCAATGCCTTCAGAGAGTCGAACGAGTATTTTACTGCGTTCTTCAATCGACATTTTAGACCAAATAGGAAATGCTTTTTCAGCGGCTGCCACTGCATCCAACACATCTTCTTCATCCGAATCCGGAATTAAAGCGTAAACTTGTCCCGTTGCCGGTTCATAATTGTCGATGTATTGTCCATTTTTCGGTGGAACATAGGTCCCATTGATGAAATTTTGCAGCTTTTCCATTTGACTTAATTTGAGCTACAAAGTTGGAAAAAAGAAACGGAAAATAAAGGGAATATTCGTGTTCGATTCCTTTTGACTAATTTTATTCCCGATTATGACTATCCAAGAAGCACAAAAAACCATCGATGAATGGATCAAAACGGTTGGCGTCCGTTATTTTGATGAATTGACGAACACCGCGATTCTCATGGAGGAAGTAGGAGAAGTTGCTAGAATTATGGCAAGACGCTACGGAGAACAAAGTGAAAAAGAAAGCGACAAAAACAAGGACTTAGGCGATGAATTAGCCGACGTGCTTTTTGTTGTCATGTGCCTTGCGAACCAAACAAATATTGATTTGGAACAGGCGCTCAAAGAAAATTTAAAAAAGAAAACAATCCGAGATGCCGACAGACATCTTTCAAATAAAAAAATCAATCCATGAGCGAGTTAATCGACCAAGTCATCAAACAATTAAAATCTAGATCTGCGGTTGTGGCACATGCCGAACCAGCACAATACTTGGATTATCTTTGGCCCATCGTTGACGACATTATTCCTCATCCGGAAGAAGGTTCACCGCGCGCCATTATCGTTTGTGCAAACAATGAAGATGCACGTCATATTGAAGAATACTTTCAAAAGGCAGCGAAAGCAAAGGACCTGACTGTCGATTTAGTCGTGGAAAAAGGAAATAAATTAAAACAACGCAACGATTTGTTCGATGGTACAGAAATCATCGTTGGAACCACACGTCGCGTGTGTGAGATGTACTTTCAAAACGGATTTAATATCAAAAAATTAAAATTATTTATTGTATTAAGCATGGATGATCAAATGCGTGCCGGACAAAAAGGATTTGTGGCACGTCTCGCGGAGAGCTTGCCTAAGTGTAAGCAGGTATTGTTCGCTCGAAATAGCGACGATGAACGCATGAGTTCTTACATGGAAGAATTCCTTGTGAACTATTCCACAGTAGAATTGTCTGAATAATATGTCTAGAGAAACTGAACACCTTCAAAACTTACGTCCAGACGTATTTACTGAAAATGAACATGCAACGCCAATTGAACGTTTCCAAAACGAAGTTTTGCGTCCAATTCTGAAATTTCAACATGACCTATTTGTCATTGAATCAAAATCCAATGTCATTCTCGATCATTGTTTTAAACGAATCATTCAAGAAGAACAGCGTGCTGAGGTGAAAAACGTTTTCGCAAAGAATACTGGAATCAAGTATCAATTTATTGGTATGGTTACCGGTCTTATGACAACGGAAGAATTTCAACAATACCAATTAAACAAATCCGATTTCGATAAACGCATCACAGCCATGGTGATTGAACGTTTGATTGATTCGAGACGATAAGAACTTAAATCATATCGAAAGCCGCAATATACATAGGGCTTTCAGGATGGAAATCACCACGAATGACTACATCCACCGGGGAGACGCCTAAAATACGGTGCATGATTCCCCAGTTCATCTGATCTTTTAATTTCACATAGAGTGGATCTCGTTCATCGTTCCACCAAAGCATGGTATGCCGTTTTTCCATAGCTAAAACACCTGATAAAAAAGCCGCAAGTTTTGTGGGACTTTCTTCCAATAAGCAAACTGCCTCCGGAACTAAAAATTGGTGGTGTTTCACATTCACTATCTTACGTAAAATCGGAAGATAAGGAAGCGCTTTGACAAACACTCCGCCTAATTTTCCAGGAAGCCGACTAATTTCCCAACTCACATCCGTGAACTTGGCCAATGCCAAAAGTTTTCCGTCTGGGGAGCGCCAACAATGGATGAATCCATCCTTCAGGTATTCCTCAAAATATGCCGTGTGATTTTGGTATTTGGAGCGAATGAATTCGAGGTGTTCGGTTTGCATCGCTTCTTTACTTAAGCCTTTCAATTGTTTGGGGTAAACACGACTAAAGGTTTGTGTGGCTAATTTTGCTTTCGTCTGAAATCCGAATTGCTCACTCATCCATTTGCTTCGTGCATTGCGCGCATCAATGTAAGCGTAACACATGTTAAGCCGACCAGGATGTTCCTGCGCTACGCGTTGAAATACTCCTTCGATTTCTTGCTTTAAGACCGATTTCTGCATGTTTTGACGCGCCTTTCCCTTCGATTGGAAACGTTTGTCAAAAGCAAAATAACGTAAATACAAACCGAAAGATCGCTTACAAAAAGTAATGTTTGCTAATAAATGATCATTGCGTTTTAAGGAAAAACAAAGAGGGGAATCTGTTTGATAAATGCGGTCCTTGACGTCCAGATGTCTGTACATGGCGCCGTTCGTACCAAGGGTTGTTTCCTCCAGTAACTGAACCAATTCTGTTGTAATGTGCTCCGAAAATTCAAATTTCATCTGAATCCGTTTTTAGCTTAAGAAATCAGTTAAAAATTGATCTAATTCCTTCAACGTTCCTGTCTGCAACTGATAAGAAACGGGAATTCCTCGAGACGTCAAAAACGCCGACGTTGAAGAGCCCCAAGCCAAACAATTCGCTTCGTTCGGAAGTTCGTTATGTTCCAAAAATGCCTTTGCATTACTTGGACTCGAAAAAATATAGAGGTCACAAGGTGGAATAGGCTTGAACATCGAATTAGTTCTATAAACAATGATTTCTGTTCTCTGATCAATAGGAAGGACACTCGAATATGTATTTAAACTTTGTTCGCTCTTTGGAAATAGTACATGGCGCTGTCCTAACCATGATTTAAAAATCTGGGCACTTTCGTTTGGATTACCCGCATTTGCGGCAATAAAATCACATGAAATCTGAAATTGATTCTCAAGTTTCTCTGCTGTTTCTTGTCCCGCACAAGCGTATTGAAGTGCTAAAGGAATGGTTGGTTCTTGCTTAAAATAGAATGCTGCGGCGCGTATACTTGAGAAAAAGATAACTTCAAAGTAAAGGTTTTGATCAAACGAGACTGGTTCAAAGTTTACCAATGATTCCGAGATTAATTCTCCTCCGTTAGAAACAAATTCTTGTAGTGTTTTTCCAACCTCTTGAATTGGACGCGAGATAAAAATACGGTGCGGTATCACTTTTTTAATTCCTGTACAATTTCTTGTGCCAATGCCGCTTCTTGTCCAACGACATACGTGTACACCTGATTTTCTGCCGCTTCCTTCGCCGAAGGAGCATAGGAAACGTAAACTTGGTCTCCGACACAATAAACGCCTAATGGCAATTGACAGCCACCGTCCATTTGACGAAGAACGGAGCGCTCTAATCCGATGCGGGTTGCCACATCAGTATGATGCAATTTTTGTAGAATTTCTGTTGTCGCGGCATCATCCACACGTGTTTGTAATCCAAGTACACCTTGAGCCGGTGCTGGAATAAACGAAGTTGGATCTAAAACGATTGTTTCTAGGTCCGATAAATCCAATTCCAAACGCAAAACACCTGCACGCGCTAATAAAATAGCATCGTATTGACCTTGACGCAGTTTATCAATTCTTGTGGGAACATTTCCACGTAGTTCTTTGATTTCTAAATCCGGCCGCTGAGCGATGATTTGTGCTTTTCTTCGGGCGGAAGAGGTTCCAATCACAGCATTAGCTTTCAAATTCCATGCTTGACTTGCATCAAATGCTTCGCGTTTCATCAGTAATAATTCGGAAGCATCTTCTCGGTAGGAAACGGCGGCAATGTGCAATCCTGCTGGTTGCGTCGTTTCAAGATCCTTGTGGGAGTGAACCGCCAAATCTACTTCGCCATTCAATAGCGCTTGTTCAATTTCTTTGGTGAAAAATCCTTTTCCTTCCAATTTATCAAAACTGAGGTCTTGAATACGGTCACCTTGGGTAACAATGATTTGAATACTTACTTCACATCCAATCTCTTCCAATTGACGACGTACGAAATGAGCTTGCCACAAAGCGAGGTCACTGCCACGTGTACCAATGCGGATCTTAGGATTAGTTTGCATTTTTAAGTATAATTTCTTTGGCTAATTTCATCGGTCCAGAGATGTATTTTTTCTCCATGTATCCAATGATTTTATCTAATAATTCTTTTGCTTGGGGATCGAGTTGGTCTAAGTCTTCACGGAATACCGTCTCGTATGCCATATTTTTAATTTCCTTGACTTGTTGCGGAACATCTTTCATGGCAATTTCCACTTTTCGTTCCTTGAACAAGTTTTCGAAAGCTTCCATTGCCTCAGCGATGATTTGCTCTACATGAAGAATTTCTTTCGAACGCTCCTTCAGGTTTTCGTTAGAAATCTTCTGTAAATATTCGATGGACAAGTAATTGATTGGATGTGCGTTCAAAATGGACGCATCCAAATCTTGAGGAATAGCCAAGTCGATAATCACACGTTCATGTGCTTCGTTTTGTAAAATAAATTCGTAAAGTTCAGGAGTCAACACATGATGTTTCGCTGCAGTACAGGTAATGATGACATCAAATCCTTTATCAAATTTTCCAAGCTCAGAAAGAGAATACGCTGATCCTTTGATTTCATTGGCTAATTTCTCCGCGCGTTCGTGAGTTCGGTTAAATACATGGAAATTTCTGAAACCATGCTTCTTTAAAAAGCGACACATAGTTGTGTTGGTAACTCCCGCACCAATGATGAGAATTCGAGCATCCAATGGAATGTTCATTTGTTTCATATGGTGATATGCCAATGAAACAACCGACACTGGTTTAGTGGAAATCGAAGTTTCCGTGTAGACTTGTTTGGCGCACTGAATGACTTGTTTAATCAATAAACGAATAAAATCACCCGTTAATCCTAAATCTCTGCAATGTTCATATGCTAGTCGAACCTGTGTGATGATCTCTCGTTCACCAACAATCATGGAATCTATAGAGGAGGCCACAGATAGTGCATGTTTCACAGCTGTTTTTCCAGAATACATTTCCGCACGGTGAACAAATTCCTCTAATTGAATCGGAACCAATTTGGGATAAATCAAAGAAAGTATTTGGTGGACATAATCCTCATCGAGTTTGTGCTGTTTGACAAACGTAATTTCGACACGATTACACGTTGACAGAAACTGAAGTTCATCCAGTTGCAGCGCTTGCTTTAATCGATCTAAATGCCCTAATTGGTCTTCTTTCTCAATGTGTAATAAACCAATTTTATTGACGTCTAAATTTCGATGCGTAAATGCGATAATATGTAGGTCCTTCAACACAATCAGTATCTTTGACTGCAAAAGTACAAGCCTACTAAAGTTGTAATGTCATGGAAATGTCACGTTCGATTATTTAGAATACATTCAAATAACGCGCGAAGGCTGTATCTTCGTGACATGAAAGACATCGAACTGATTTTATTTGACCTTGGCGGAGTACTCATTGACATTGATTATCAAGCGACTGAAAATGCTTTCATACAACTAGGGACTGTTGATTTTCAAGAGAAATACACCCAATTTCAACAAAATCAACTTTTTGACTTATTTGAAACAGGTCAAATTTCAGCGCAACATTTCATCAATAAACTACTTGATGCTACCCGCAAGGGAACAAGTCCGAATGAAGTTGTCCATGCGTGGAATGCAATGATTTTAAGTTTTTCAGAGAAGAAGGTGCAATTAATCCTTGAACTCGCAAAGAAACAACGCATTGCACTACTTAGTAATACCAATGAATTACACATGGTGGAGGTAAAAAGAGAATGGGCGAAAATGAGTCAAGTACCTTTTGAGTCCTTGTTCGAAAAGGTATTCCTTTCACATGAAATCAAACAGCGCAAGCCGCATCCAGAGACATTTGTTTGGGTCTGTGAGCAGCTGCAGGTGACACCGAGTACAGTGCTTTTTATTGATGATAGTCCACAGCACATTTCCGGTGCTCAAGAAGCAGGGTTGCAAACCTTTTATTATCAGAAAGACGCAGGATTTTATGCGCTTTTCTCTTGACAAATTTCCACCAACAATGAACCAGTAGATTTAGGATGTAAAAAAGCAATTCGTTTATTGTCGGCACCATCCTTCGCCACTTCATGTATGAGTTGGAATCCAGCAGTTTGAAGGCGTGATATTTCTACTTCAATGTTTTCCACTTCAAAAGCGACATGGTGAAATCCGGGTCCATTTTTACTAAGAAACTTCGCAATTGGCGATTCCTCATTTGTCGCTTCCAATAATTCTATTTTTGATTCGCCAATTTGAAAAAAGGCCGTCATCACACCTTCTGAAGCCACACCTTCTCGTTTGTAGCACGGAGTATTTAGGAGCGCTTCATACATCGGAATAGCTTCCTCTAAGTTTTTCACTGCAATTCCAAGGTGTTCAATGCGTTTCATTATTCGGCGATTTTGATGAATTTTTCGGTTTGATTGTCGAAATTTATAAAGTAAACCCCACTAACCAAGTTGGTGCAATCTACCATGCTGGCGAATCCCACTTTGAGTAGGTTTCCATAAGCATCGTAAACTTCAAATTTCGTTTTCATTTCTTTCGATCCGGTCTTAAAGTACAAATTGTCTCGCACCTTTGTCGGACTAATCTTCATTGAGGAAAGTCCCGAATTGAAAAAAACAACTTGAGAACTTCGTTTTTCTCCCGTATTATCAATTTGCGAAACACGGACTTGATTTTTGCCCGAATGCGGGGTGATTTGAAAATAATAAGAATTGGATTGTTTAGTCCCTTTACCTTTTACTTGTCCGGCTTCCACCCATCTATTCCAGCGGTATTGCTCAATGATAAAATCTAAAGAACCTGCCTCGTCCGCTGTTGTCCAATTAATCGCCCCAGTTTTGTCAACATTGATAGAAGTACAGCGAAAGGTGCTCTTTGGTAACAGAATTTCTGGATTCATAAATCGAGGCTGACAACCAATTGCATGTTCTAAAACAACGAACACATTTTCGCCTACTTTTAATTGAAACAACTGAAAATTTATTTCAAAATGAGCTGATTGAATCGCTGCAGGTAAGATTTCCCCATTGACAAGCACTTTAGTGACACAAAATCCAAAGCCATCAGATTGGGGTGGATTGTATACGACTAAATTATTGTTTTGAAACGTTCCGTCCAAGGACAAGAGTTTTTCCTGTGCTAGACATAGGAAAACGGATAACAAGAAAAATGAAGTTAATACAACCTGTTTCATCTATAAATGGAATTACGCTTCAAAATAAATCGTCAACGAAAATACAAATATACCCTGAATACAAGTTGATTCCATTACTTTTGTAGGTATGTTATACATCAAAGCACTACACATCATTTTTATGGTCAGTTGGTTTGCCGGGCTCTTTTATATGGTTCGCTTATTCATCTATTTCGTAGAGGCCAGTGAACAGGAAGAGCCTAAGAAAAGCATTCTTCAAGAGCAATTTGACATCATGCAAAAACGACTGTGGTGGATAATAACCACGCCGGCAATGATTTTAACGGTTGTATTCGGAACAATTATGATTGTTGATCAACCAGCATATTATTTATCTCAACCATGGATGCACATGAAATTAGGATTCGTTGGTTTGCTACTCCTTTACCATTTTTACAGTCAAAAAATGATGAAGCAATGTCAGCGAAGAACGATTCGTTGGACATCCGGTAAACTCCGATTATGGAATGAAGTAGCTACACTCTTTTTGGTGGCAATTGTCTTTCTAGTCAGCATGAAAAATTCATTGAATTGGATTTATGGAACTCTTGGATTCTTTGGAGTAGCTATTCTATTGATGATCGGAATCCAGTTTTATAAGAAATTGAGGAAAACTCGTGGTTGATTTGTTCAAAAATTTAAGTTGTTTCTTTAGAAAGTTTACCTAACTTTGCAAAAAATTTTAAAACTCGCTTAAAGATTCGCTAATGCAACAATTCAGCAAACTTTCATTTTTGATGCGAAAAGTCGCAATTTTACTTGCCTTCGTTGGGGTTTCAGGTTTTTCATTCGCGAATGAAGATAAAGAATTCAATGTAAGTGAAATGATTATGCACCACATCAAGGATGCGCATGAATGGCACCTTTTTGGACCGGAACATGGTGGAACTAGCATCTATTTACCAATTATTTTATTAGATAATGGATTAAAAACGTTTAGTTCAAATCATTTTTACCACGGTAAGGCAGTTGAAGTAAAGGGTAATGAACAAGGTGCAAGTTTACATTATGTTAAAGGAGTTGGTCCTGCAACAGGATATGCCATGTATCATGAAGAAATTTATAAGTTAAATTCTGAAGGCGAATTGCATTTCGAAGGTGAACACCCCCACAACGCTCAACCTTTAGATTTTTCGATTACTAAAAATGTGATGTCTCTCTTAATGGGTGCTTTTTTGGTGTTAATCGTAATGTTCAGTGTAGCTAAATTCTACCGTAAAAATGGTGCCGTTGCTCCAAAAGGAATTGCCAAATTCTTCGAGCCAATTATTGTCATGGTACGTGATGACATCGCGAAGGCTAATATAGATGAACACAAGTACGAGAAATACGTTCCTTATCTATTAACGATTTTCTTCTTTATTTGGTTCAATAACATGTTGGGATTGATTCCTTTCTTGCCAGGTGGGGCAAACTTAACAGGAAACATAACTGTCACTTTATTTTTAGCTGTATGTACCCTAGTTGTTACCTTGTTTTCAGGCAACAAAAACTATTGGGGACACATTTTCTGGATGCCAGGAGTATCAGTTCCAATGAAATTCTTTATGATGCCTATTGAGATCATTAGTATTTTCACAAAACCATTTGCATTAATGATTCGTTTATTCGCAAACATTACTGCGGGACACATTATTGTTTTAGCATTGATTTCCATCATCTTCGTGAATAAAAATATGGCTTGGGCAGGATTGTCTGTGCCGATGGCTTTGTTTATTTCCATTTTGGAAGTTTTAGTTGCGTTTTTACAAGGATTCCTTTTTGCGATGCTTTCAGCATTGTTTATTGGAGCTGCGGTAGAGGAAGCGCATCATTAATTAGTAACCTTTTAATTCAAATATAATGACAGGAATGTTCGGTAGTATTGCAGCAATCGGTGCTGGTATAGCAGTTTTAGGCGCAGGTCTAGGAATTGGTAGAATCGGTGGAACTGCAGTAGAAGGTATCGCTAGAAACCCAGAAGCATCTGGAAAAATTCAAACAGCGATGATTATTGCAGCAGCACTTATTGAAGGTGTTGCGTTATTCGGTGTAGTAGTTGGTCTACTAGGCGCGAAAGCATAAATCTTTAAAGGTAGTTGGAACGGTTGGTTTCAACTACCTTTATATTTAACACATTAATTAAAAGAAAATGGATTTAATATTACCCGACTTAGGTTTATTGTTCTGGACAGGAATTGTTTTTTGCCTTCTCTTGTTCTTACTAGCAAAATTTGCTTGGAAGCCTATTTTAAACGCAGTCAATGCACGTGAACAAAAAATTTCTGAAGCTTTAGAATTAGCTGTGAAAACACAAGCTGAAATGAAAGCTTTGAAAGCTGAAAACGATCTAATTTTAAAAGAAGCGCGTGCAGAACGTGATAATATTTTAAAAGAAGCGAAAGAAGCTGCTAATAATATGATTGAAGATGCGAAAACGAAATCTAAAGTCGAAGCACAAAGAATTGTTGAAGCAGCTCGTTTGAACATAAACAGTGAAAAAGCAGCAGCAATCGCTGAAATCAAAACGCACGTGGCAACATTGGCAGTTGAAATCGCGGAAAAAGTTGTTCGTGGAGAATTGGCATCAGATGAAAAACAAAAAGCATTAGCAGAAAAACTTGCTGGTGATATTCAAATGAATTAATCAAATGAAATCAACGAAAGCAGCAGGACGTTACGCGAAAGCATTATTGGAATTAGCCTTAGATCAACAAAAAATCGAGGTTATTGAAAATAACATGCAACAAATTATAACGGTTGCAAACGAGGCTCATGATTTCCAAGTGTTTTTAAGTTCTCCATTAATTAAGGTGGACAAAAAACTTGAAATCATTAAATCAATTTTTGGAAATTTTGATGCATTGTCCATTTCTTTTTTAGAAATGATCGCTACGAATAGAAGAGAAGTGTTAATCACTGAAATCGCAAGTTCTTTTTTAACTCAATTAAAAGAACACAGAGGTATTGTTCCCGTAACAATTATCAGTGCAAAAACTTTAGATGCACAAACGAAGAATGAAATCACATCCAAAATTAGCGCATCCATCAAAGGAACAATAGAAATCACTGAAAATGTAGATGAATCTTTAATTGGTGGATTTATTGTCCGTATGGGTGATCACCAAATTGATGCATCCGTTTCAAACCAATTGAATCGATTAAAACAAGAATTAGTAAAATAGTCAAACGACACAATAAATAAAGTAAAAATGGCAGATATCAAACCAGCAGAAGTTTCCGCAATTTTAAGAGAGCAACTTTCTGGATTTCGCTCTGAAGCAGAATTACAGGAAGTAGGTACCGTTCTTCAAGTAGGAGATGGTATTGCACGCATCTATGGAATGAATGGTGTTCAATACGGTGAATTAATTGAATTCGCAGGTGGAATGCAAGGAATTGCATTGAACTTGGAAGAAGACAATGTAGGAGCTGTACTTTTAGGAAGATCTTCAAGTGTAAAAGAAGGTGATACTGTTCGCCGTCTTGGGAAAATCGCTTCTGTAAAAGTTGGTGATGGCGTAGTTGGACGTGTAATTGATACATTAGGACAACCAATCGATGGCAAAGGACCAATCGCTGGAGAGTTATTCGAAATGCCTATCGAACGTAAAGCACCGGGAGTTATCTTCCGTCAACCAGTAACTGAACCTCTTCAAACAGGTATCAAAGCGGTAGATGCGATGATTCCAATTGGACGTGGACAACGTGAGTTAATCATTGGTGACCGTCAAACAGGAAAAACAACGGTTGCGATCGATACGATCATTAACCAACGTGAGTTTTACGATCGTGGTGAGCCTGTTTACTGTATTTATGTTGCGATTGGACAAAAAGGTTCAACTGTTGCAGGAATCGTTAAAAAACTAGAAGATGCTGGTGCAATGGCATATACAACCGTTGTAGCTTCCAACGCATCAGATCCAGCTCCAATGCAGTTTTACGCACCAATGACTGGAGCAGCTGTAGGAGAATACTTTAGAGATTTAGGTAAACCAGCTTTAATTGTTTATGATGATTTATCTAAACAAGCAGTTGCTTACCGTGAGGTATCATTGTTGTTACGTCGTCCACCGGGACGCGAGGCATACCCTGGTGATGTATTCTACCTTCACTCCCGCTTATTAGAGCGTGCAGCGAAAGTAATCTCTGATGACAATATCGCGAAACAAATGAACGACCTTCCAGCTTCATTGAAAGATAAAGTAAAAGGTGGTGGTTCATTAACAGCCCTTCCGATCATTGAAACACAAGCAGGTGACGTTTCGGCATACATTCCAACAAACGTAATTTCCATTACTGACGGACAAATCTTCTTGGAAGGTGACTTATTTAACTCTGGTATTCGTCCAGCGATCAACGTAGGTATCTCCGTTTCTCGTGTAGGAGGATCTGCTCAGATTAAATCAATGAAAAAAGTTGCTGGTACATTGAAATTAGACCAAGCGCAATACCGCGAATTAGAAGCGTTTGCGAAATTTGGTTCTGATTTGGATTCAGCTACTAAAAACGTATTGGATAAAGGAGCTCGTAACGTAGAAATCTTGAAACAAAAAGAAGGTGATCCATACCCAGTTGAAAAACAAATTGCGATCATTTACGTTGGAGTGAAAGGACTGATCCAAAATGTTCCAATCAACCAAGTTAAAAACTTCGAGAAAGATTATTTGACTGTATTAGAAGCGAAACATGCTGACACATTAGTGGCATTGAAAGCTGGAAAATACACAGATGAAATCGAAGCTGTTTTAACGAAAGTTGCGAAAGAAGTCGCTGAGAAATTCTAATTGTTCCCCATCATTTGATTGAAGATAAACATCAAGAATGGCTAATTTAAAAGAAATACGTAACCGAATCGCCTCTGTCGGCTCAACGATGCAGATCACTTCAGCAATGAAGATGGTTTCTGCAGCTAAGTTGAAACGTGCACAAGATGCTGTTACGCAAATGCGTCCATACGCTGGAAAATTGAAAGAAATCCTAGAGAACTTAAGTGCGACCCTAGATCTTTCTGAGAATGCTTTTTCAGAGCAACGCGAAGTAAAAAATGTTTTAGTTGTTGGTATTACATCAAACCGTGGTTTGTGTGGTGGATTCAATAATAACATTATCAAACGCGCTGGCGTACTTATCAATGAAGACTTTAAAGACGCAAATGTTCACGTTTTAAGCGTTGGAAAGAAAATTAGAGACGTCTACAAGCGTACTGAATATAACTACGCAAACGAGCGCATCGATAACATGGAAGATGTATATGCTGACTTACGTTTCGAAGTTGTTGCTCAATTAGCGGAAGAAATCATTCAACAGTTCAATAACAAATCGTTTGATAAAATCGTTTTAGTTTACAACCGTTTCATCAATGCTGCAACGCAATTTGTGGAAACGGAACAGTTCTTACCAATCGTTCCAACTGCAACGGAAGGTGAGAATACTGGTGACTATTTATTCGAGCCATCTAAAATTGAAATTGTAGAGGATTTAATCCCTAAATCGTTAAAACTTCAATTGTACAAAGCTATTCGCGATTCATTTGCAGCAGAGCACGGCGCTCGTATGACCGCTATGCATAAAGCAACGGATAATGCGAATGAACTTCAAAAAAGCCTTAAATTAAGCTATAACAAAGCACGTCAAGCTGCGATTACGAACGAGATCCTTGAGATCGTTGGTGGTGCTGAAGCATTGAACGGATAAGCTTCATTTTTTAGAACTAAAAAAGCCCCTAACGATTTTGTAAGGGGCTTTTTCTTTTGTTATATTTTTCAGTTGAACTTATAGTTCTAATTCCCAATTAAAGCGTTTATTGATTGTTTTAAAAACTTTCGCTTTCACTTCCGGAATGGTTATTTTATCCAACACATCCGACATGAATGCAGTCAGCATTAATTGCTTGGCACTTTTTTCCGAGAGTCCTCTCGCACGTAAATAGAAAATTGCGTCATCGTCCAATTGTCCTGTGGTAGAACCGTGAGAACATTTTACATCATCCGCATAAATCTCTAATTCTGGTTTCGAATTCACACTTGAATCATCACTTATCAAAACATTTGCATTGGACTGATATGCATTGGTTTTTTGAGCGTCTTTACGGACAAATACTTTCCCATTGAATACGGACATTGATTTATCATCCATAATGCCTTTATAAAGCTCGTGGCTTTCGCAATTCGCTACTTGGTGATCAACGGTTGAGTAGTTTGCAACGTGTTGTTGTCCGTTCAACATGTACATACCATTCAAGTGTGTTTCTGCATGCTCTCCTTGAACTTGAATATGCAAATCATTACGTACTAAATTTCCATCCAAGGTCAAGGTATTAATTTGGAATACAGAGTCTGCATCTTGCCAAATCTCTTCATCTGAAAAGGAATACATTTCACTTGATTCCAGTTGAACCTTCTCCACATTCACATGTGCTTGCTTTCCAACTTCAATAGACGTATGCACATGAGAGAAGCATTCATTTGTCGCCTCAGAAGCATAGGTCAACACTACCTTCGCTTGTGCGTGCTCTCCGATTGATACATGGTGACGGGTAAATCCAGCATAAGAACCTTTACACACATGTACAATTTCAATCACTGAATCAATGACCGTGTTTTTAGCAACATGGACACAGACACCAGATTGCGCATATAATACGTTCATTCCGGCAAAGACATCTTTTACACTTGATGTTGGCAATGACTTAGCTGATTCAATATAATCGATTGTGAGTCCTACTGGCAAGCTCGTTTCCGGAAGGTATGCCCTTCCATTGACGATAAAAATAGCGATGGCGTCTGAACAAATCTGATGTTTACGGAAATCAGAAACAGTTTCTGCTTTGTTCAAATCAAACTGAGCATTTGCCAGTTTTGTCAAGCGCGTGTATTTAAATCGTTCAACTCTCGTTGTTGGAAAGTCGTTTCCCGCCAAAAACTCACGAGCTGTAGCTGCCATGGGCAGAAGCGCGTTGATTTCGGTAGAGGCAAATCGACTTGTAAATTGACTTAATTTATTCGAGTTTTCCATTGCTTTTTCTTACGCGTCAATTGAATCTTTGATCCAGTCGTATCCTTTTTCCTCTAATTCCAATGCCAAATCTTTCGTTCCTGTCATCACGATTCGTCCGTTATACAAAACGTGTACGAAATCAGGGACGATGTAGTCCAACAAACGTTGGTAATGCGTAATCACAATCGTCGCATTCTTGTCAGATTTCAATGTATTGACTCCATTTGCCACAATGCGCAAAGCATCGATGTCCAAACCAGAATCCGTTTCATCTAGTACCGCTAATTTCGGTTCTAACATCGCCATTTGGAAGATTTCATTTCGTTTTTTCTCACCTCCAGAAAATCCTTCATTCACTGCGCGGGAAGCTAATTTGCTGTCCAATTCAACAATGGCAGATTTTTCACGAACCATTGCCATGAAATCCTTCGCTGAAATTTGATCTTCACCTTTGTATGCTCTGATTTCATTCAAAGCAGTTCGAAGGAAGTTTATATTCGATACACCTGGGATTTCAACGGGATATTGAAAAGCTAAGAATAATCCTTCTCTCGCACGATCCTCTGTAGATAATTCCAATAAATCTGTTCCGTCGAAATCGACTGAACCAGCAGTTACTTCATAATCTTCACGCCCAGCTAAGACACTAGCAAGTGTACTTTTTCCAGCGCCATTCGGACCCATTATCGCATGAACTTCTCCCGCTTTCACTTCCAAGTTTAATCCTTTTAGGATTTCTTTTCCATCGATACTTGCGTGTAAATTTTCAATTTTAATCATCTCTTATCTTTTCTTAATCAGAACTAATTCCTTTTATCTACTTTCTTATCCTACACTACCCTCTAAACTAATTGCCAGCAATTTTTGTGCTTCCACGGCAAATTCCATGGGTAATTGGTTTAATACTTCCTTACAATATCCATTCACAATCAAGCTGATCGCTTTTTCCTCGCTGATTCCACGTTGCATACAATAAAACAATTGGTCTTCTCCAATTTTAGATGTTGTCGCTTCATGTTCAATTTTCGCTGTTGGATTTTTACATTCGATGTAAGGAAATGTATGTGCACCGCATTCGTCAGTCATCAACAGTGAATCACATTGCGAAAAATTACGGGCATTTTGGGCACCTTTATTTATTTGAACGAGTCCACGGTAAGAATTCTGTGATTTTCCTGCGGAGATCCCTTTAGAAATAATCGTACTCTTGGTGTTTTTGCCAAGGTGAATCATTTTGGTTCCTGTATCTGCTTGTTGGTAATTATTCGTTACAGCAACAGAGTAAAATTCTCCAATAGAATGGTCTCCTTTGAGTACGCACGAAGGATATTTCCAAGTAACCGCAGAGCCTGTTTCGACTTGTGTCCATGATATTTTTGCATGTGTATTGCACATTCCTCGCTTGGTAACAAAATTAAAAACACCACCTTTCCCTTCTTTATCGCCTGGATACCAGTTTTGAACGGTGGAATATTTAATTTCCGCATGATCCATGGCAATTAATTCTACCACAGCAGCATGCAATTGATTTTCATCACGTTGAGGAGCTGTACAACCTTCAAGGTAAGAAACGTATGATCCTTCATCTGCTACGACTAATGTTCGCTCAAATTGGCCAGTACCACCGGCATTGATTCTGAAGTAAGTCGACAATTCCATTGGACAACGAACACCTTTTGGTATGTAACAGAAGGATCCATCTGTGAATACCGCTGCGTTCAATGCCGCATAAAAATTATCGGTCATTGGAACAACGGATCCCATGTATTTTTTAACGAGATCAGGATGATTTTGTACTGCGTCTGAAAAAGAGCAGAAAATCACACCAAGTTCTCCGAGTTTTTCTTTGAACGATGTTGCTACAGAAACAGAATCCATGACAAAATCCACCGCAACCCCCGTTAAACGTTGTTGCTCTTCCATTGAAATCCCCAATTTTTTCATGGTTTCTTTCATTTCTGGATCAACGTCATCCCAGGATTCGTATTTTTTCGTTTGTTTTGGAGCAGAGTAATAAGCGATTGCTTGAAAATCTGGTTTTTTATAGTGGACATGCGCCCATTCTGGTTCTGTCATTTCCTTCCAGATAGCGAAGGCCTTTAGTCGGTATTCAAGTAACCATTCTGGCTCTTCCTTCTTTTCAGAAATTAAGCGGATGATGTCCTCATTTAATCCAATTGGAACCGTATCTGCTTCAATATCCGTGACGAATCCAAATTTATACTCTTGGTTTTCGAGATCTTGAGCTAACTCATTTTCAGTATATCCTGCCATAGCTTTTTCTTAAACAGAGAAAGACTCTCCACATCCACATGTTCGATCTGCATTCGGGTTTTGAAACACAAATCCCTTTCCATTTAATCCTCCGGAAAAATCTAAGGTTGTTCCAATTAAATACAGATAACTTTTCTTGTCAACGACCACTTTAATTCCGTTGTCTTCAAAGGATTTATCTCCTTCTAAATCCTGATTGTCAAATGTCAATTGATACATTAATCCTGAACAACCACCACCTTGCACTCCAACGCGGATAAAAAGACCTTCTTTACCCTCATCTTCCATCAACCTTAAGGCTTGCTTCTTTGCATTGTCTGTAACTGTAATCATAATCAGTTTTTATTTAGATTAATTATAAATAAACTGTTAATCGTCCACAAAATTACCACTTTTATGGTATTTGAACAAACGTTTATTTGATTATTTAATCTAGAAAACACCCCCATCAAATGAATGTTTTCGATTCTTGAAAAAAAATGGTAATTTTCGTTTCGATTTACTCAAATTTTAACGCTATGAGAGCACTATTACTAGGAATTATCGGGCTTTTCACATTTACTTTAAATAGTCAGTCCATTAAAGTTAATTCAAAAGAATACCAAAGTTTGAAATCTCAAGGAATGATCACTAATCAAAGTTTGATTGATATCGTTCCCTCCAGTAATCCATTGATACATTACACGGGGAATTCAACAAAATCAGGCGTGTGCGATTGCTTAATCCCTTTGGATACAACCTTCACTTTAGCGATGCCGCCAAACGATGATGAATTTTCCAATGTCATTGTACTTCCGTTTAATTTTAGTTTTTACGGGACAACGTATGATAGTTTGTACATCAACAATAATGGAAACATCTCATTTGATCTTCCTTATAGTACGTTTACGGCAAATCCCTTTCCAGATCCTACCTATAACATGATTGCCCCTTTTTGGGCTGATGTTGATACACGTTCCACTAACGGAGGAAGTGTTTGGTTTAAGTTAAATCCTCATTCGCTTGTCGTTGTTTGGGATCATGTTGGATATTGGAATATGATGGAAGACAAATTAAATACCTTTCAATTGATTATTTCAGACGGACAAGACACCTTGGTTCCTGCTGGCAACAACGTATCCTTTTGTTTTGGAGACATGCAATGGACAACCGGATCAGCGTCATTAGGCGTAAACGGAATTGGTGGAACTCCCGCAACTGTTGGAGTGAACATCGGCAACGGACTTGATTATTTTCAAGTTGGACAGTTTGATACACTTGGAACCTCTTTTGATGGTCCATACAACACATTTGACGGTGTTGATTTTCTAGATGATCAAGAAATCTACTTTAATTTGTCCAGTTCAACAACAAATATTCCGCCGCTTGTCATGAGTAGCCTAATTTGTGATACGATTGATGTATACACTGGTGATACGCTGCACAAAAGTTTAAACGCTATTGACTTTACGCTCGGAGTAAGTACACCTGAAATTGGACAATTAACAAGCTCCACTTTATCTTGTTCACATCCAAGCGCATTGACGTATGTTGCGATTCCAAACGGGGAATTCACAGAGTATAATTTAACGTTTGATGCAACGAATGTTCAACCTGGAATATATTCCATCGATATGGACATGACGGACAACGGTGTTCCTGCGCAAACTGTTCACAAATCCATTAAGATTCGTGTTATATACGATGCTAATTTAAGTGGCTTATCTCCGTTAAAAGAAGAAATGATACGTGTTTATCCAAATCCTACTTCTTCCATTTTGAATCTAGATGGCTTGGAAGCTACAGACAAAATTCAACTGTTAGACCTGCAAGGCAAATTGGTTTTAAGTGGAAAACAACAGGCTCATTCTTTGGATATTTCCACTCTTGAAAACGGTGTTTATTTGCTTCGCATTACACGTGATGGAAAACACATCCAGACAGTAAAAATCCTAAAAGACTAATGGACTTAGGATAATGTGTATTTTTGAATTATGAAAATTCACATTGCAGCATTCGTTTTATTACTTTTCGGCCCAACGCTTTTCGCTCAACAAAGAACTAGTTCCTATCAAACAAAGTATGTCGTCATTTTAGTAATTGATGGACCTCGTTACAGTGAAACCTATGGCGATACTTCCTGTCGTTTAAGTCCTGTGTTGTGCGACTCACTTCGCTATGAAGGTGCATTTTATGAGGATTTCAAAAACAACGGTGTCACATACACCGTTCCGGGACACACCGCTATTGCTACTGGCGTTTATCAGCGAATTTCGAACTCCGGGACAAGTTTACCGAAAAATCCATCTTTGTTTCAGTATTACCTGAAGTCAACTGGCGCTGCAAAAAAAGATGCCTACATCGTTGCGAGTAAGGGAAAGCTAGATGTGCTAGCTAATACCGAAAATAAGAAATGGCACGATCAATTTTTGGCCTCTACGTATTGTGGTCCTAACGGAAATGGACTAGGTTACGGGAAGGATGAAAAAACATTTGCAAAAGTGACAGAGTTGGTATCGAGTCCTGATGCACCCCACGTAATGTTAATCAATTTATTAGCAGTAGACGTTTATGGACATGCAAACAACTGGGAAAAATACAAGGAATCAATCACGGCATGTGACGCTTATGCTGCCAATTTATGGGCGATGATTCAATCCAATCCTTTGATGAAAAATCAAACAACATTGTTTATCACCAACGACCACGGAAGACATCTAGATGGTGTAAAGTCAGGATTTGTGAACCATGGTGACCGTTGTGAAGGATGTAGACACATTTCACTATTAGTACTTGGTCCAGATACACCAAAGGGATTGTCCATTCAAAAAGAAGGCGAATTAATCGACATTTCGAAAACAATTTCCACACTCCTTCACTTTGACATGCCTACCAGTAAAGGGCGTTTTCTAGAAGAAGCTTTTAGACCTTAAAAAATATCCTCCAATAATTGATCATCGACCAAATTTGGCAAGGTTACTTTCAGATTTGGTTCGATTTCCATCGCACGTTTGATGGCAAAAATAGCATTTTCGTTTCGAGCCCAATTGCGTCGCGCGATACCATTGTTAACGTCCCAATGCAACATCATTTTTAAATTGCGATCTGCGTCAGAGCTACCATCCAATAGCATTCCAAATCCACCGTTGATGACTTCTCCCCAGCCAACTCCGCCGCCATTGTGAATGGAAACCCACGTTGCACCGCGGAAACTATCACCAATGACATTTTGAATGGCCATATCTGCGGTAAATCGAGAACCATCGTAAATATTGGACGTCTCACGGTATGGTGAATCCGTTCCAGAAACATCATGGTGATCACGGCCTAAAATAACCGGTCCAATTTCACCGCGAGAAATTGCTTGATTAAAGGCTTCCGCAATGCGCATTCTTCCTTCTGCATCTGCATACAGGATTCTGGCTTGTGATCCGACAACCATTTTATTTTCTTGTGCTCCTTTAATCCACTGAATATTATCCGCCATTTGTTGTTGGATTTCAACTGGACTATGCACCATCATTTCTTCCAAAACTCTGCATGCGATAGCATCTGTTTTTTCTAAGTCACTTGTATCGCCTGAAGCGCAGACCCATCTAAACGGACCAAATCCGTAATCAAAACACATTGGTCCTAAAATATCTTGAACGTAAGAAGGATACTTAAAATCAATGTGGTTTTTAGCCATCACATCTCCTCCAGCACGTGAAGACTCTAATAAAAAGGCATTGCCATAATCGAAGAAATATGTTCCTCTTTCCGTGTGCTTATTGACAGAAGCCGCGTGGCGTCTCAAGCTTTCTTGAACATATTCCTTGAATTTGTCAGGGTCATTTGCCATCATTTCATTGGACTCTTCAAAAGTAAGACCTGCAGGATAATATCCTCCAGCCCATGGATTATGTAGAGACGTTTGATCCGAACCTAAATCCACATGAACCCCTGTTTCATCAAATTTCTCCCAAACATCCACAACGTTTCCGAGGTAGGCAATCGAAACAACTTCTTTGGCTTCTTGTGCCTTTTTTACACGTACTGACAATTCATCTAAATCGGAGATTATTTCGTCAACCCAACCTTGTTCATGTCGCGTTTTCGCTGCTTTTGGATTCACCTCTGCGGTCACTGAAATAACACCAGCAATATTTCCTGCCTTCGGTTGAGCACCTGACATTCCACCAAGTCCGGCTGTTAGGAACAATTTTCCTCTGATATCATCGCGGTTTTTTGCTAAACGTCGAACGGCATTTAGAACGGTGATTGTAGTACCGTGAACAATTCCTTGTGGTCCTATGTACATGTACGAACCAGCGGTCATTTGTCCGTATTGTGTTACTCCAAGCGCATTGAATTTTTCCCAATCATCTGGTTTAGAATAATTCGGAATCATCATTCCATTCGTCACTACGACGCGAGGTGCATTCTTATGTGATGGGAATAATCCCATTGGATGCCCAGAATACATGACTAACGTTTGTTCGTCCGTCATTTCAGACAAATATTTCATGGTTAAACGGTACTGAATCCAGTTTTGGAAGACTGCACCATTTCCACCATATGTAATGAGTTCATGAGGATGTTGAGCTACCGCATGATCCAAGTTATTTTGAATCATCAACATGATTGCGCGAGCTTGAAGTGATTTTCCGGGGTATTCCGAAATGGGACGAGCAAAGATGGCGTGATTAGGACGATAACGGTGCATATAAATACGGCCGTAAGTGTTTAATTCAGCAACAAAATCTTTCGATAATTCAGCGTGTTGTTCTTTTGGAAAATAGCGCAGCGCATTCGCAATGGCTAATTTCTTTTCTTCCTTTGATAGAATATCCTTGCGTTTTGGCGCATGATTGACGTTCGAATCCCAAGATTTTTCTGTGGGAATGTTCGTTGGAATTCCTTCTTGGATTTCTTGTGCAAAAGACAAATTTGACATAGTTGTTCAATTTTGAACAAAAGTAGTCAATCCTAGTATTTCACAACGACAAATCCGTGTTTTTGTATCTTTTCTCCACCTTCGAAAACGGCATCAATACGGTAGAAGTAAGTTCCTTCTTCTACGATGTCTCCAGAACTTGTTTTTCCATCCCAATGTCCAGCAGGATCAGTATATTCATAAATTACATTTCCCCAACGATTGAGAATGTAACACTGAAATTCTGCAATGCCATCATACTCCACAAAGAATGTTTCATTGCCCACTTGCGAAGAAAGAGAAATGATATTCGGTGCAGTAATGTCACACGGTTTAACGGTAATTGTAGCGATATCTGAAACAGTATAACATACATTTGATAAGAAGAATGTATAATCTCCCGGTTCATTCACAATACGTGGAACAGCGTTGTAAGCGTCACCCCAAACGAAGGTCTGCAATGGATTGTATCCAGGTTGTAACGGTTGAGAATTCACCATTAAAGGACTTAATTCAAAATTGGCATTTTTACAAATCGCAGTATCTAGTAATTCTGTGTAAATATATGGTGGGAATTCAATTTGTGAAATGATGGTGTCATTACACGAGTTATCGATGTACATCACGTCAAATATTCCACCGACTTGCATGGTACTAATCTCAGGGTTCTCGACCAAGTTACTTGGTAAAAAATGAACAGACGTATCTGCACATGCCCAAACGCCACCGCTGTAAGAAAAGGTATTTTGCACTTGGTAAGCGTAGTTGCAGGCAATTGTATCGTCAAAAATCGCAGGAGTTGGTAACACGTAAAGCGTAACTGTCGTGTCATACTGACAGCCAAAATTATCAGTTACATTATAAGTGTAGTTCGTATTACCCGTTACACTAGGCTGAATTACAATCAAAGTATCCGTTTGACCAGAAATAATTGATGGGTCCGGAGACCAAAAATCTCCCATGACAATGTTCTGATATCCCTCAGATTCAGGATACAATGACGCATTGAAATAAATCGCCCATTGGAAAATGTATCCATCATCAACTCCTTGGTTATCTTGAACAGAAACGGTCCATGGACCATTAATCGGACATCCAGCAAATTGATTGAAGTCACCATCTGGTAAATACACTCCATTTGGGTTCATGGAAGCAAATCCATATGAATTGATCACTGTATTATTCAACGCTTCTTCCGCACAAATGGTTCCGAGAGTAGCGTTGGTAGGCGAGAAACAGTAGGTCCAAACAGGTGTCCCTGGATTACCGCCATCAATATTTGTATCATTTCCAAGGAAGGTTCCGATTCCGTTTCCGCAACCACCTGGGACCAATTCATTCCAACCGAAAGGCGTTTGATTGTATGCATTCATCAAGGAGACGGTTGTTCCATTCGGACAAGTCAACGCAATTTCAATATCTCCGATATACGAGTGTTCGATATCGATACACAATTCATCAAAATCATTTGCGGAAGTAATCACAGCAGTTGAATCAAATCCAGACATAGGTACAACAGATGAATAGGTTTGTCCTGCTCCATCTGGCAAGAAGGTTAAACCTGCGAAAACACCTCCAATTTGAAATTCTCCGCCTGGGATATCGATTCCAACTGTATCCGTTGCCGTCACCCCTCCAATCAAGTTTGTGCTGACTCCGAGACAAACTGTGTCAGCTAGTGGGCCCGTACCAGTAAAAAATGGTGTTTGGGAAACCCTTACTTTGCAGAAAATATTTGCTTGATGCGGGAAAGCATCTTGAACTTTTAAATCCACATAATAACCAGATTGAGCTGGTGGGGTGAACCAAACAGAACTTCCGGTAAACTGTCCTACGCCACCGATTGTCCAAGTATAGTTACAGTTTGCAACTGTTTGTGAGTATCCAGTATTCGTGTTTTCAAATGAATATGGGAACAAAGGCGTTGCAGTAAATAAAACGGAATCTCCCAAACATAAATCAACGTATCCTGTATCTAGCGGATTTAAAATATTCGTTCCAACTCCATTTTTAAAGGCTTCAATATGTGGTACAATTGGTTGAGGTGGATTGCCACATGCAACATTTGCTACCCATCCAGTTCCTTCACTTACACCATTGGATCGGAAGCGCAGGGTTAAACATCCAGATGGATTATTTTGGAAAGATGCTTGAACAAAGAATCCAACCGGATTAGTCCCCGAATTATAGGCTCCTAATAATGGTGAGCTTGTGGACGGACCATCGTACACGTACAAGGTATCCGTTGGATGAATGTCAAACTCGAAACCAATATTCGTCGCAAAAGAAATCGAAACTTTTGATCCTTGTGTTAAATCTGGACAAAGTACCAATGTCTGATCCGTATTCGGTAAATAATTCCCGACACCGTCAATGAAGTTTGTTCCACCTGTTGGAACAATACCTGCACAGTTTAAAGGATTTGTCTGGCTATAATCGGGATCCGCAATCGTTAATGTTACTTGCGAGAAACCCAAATGAGCAAGAGCAACGAATAAAATGAAGAGTATTTTTTTTGTCATTAGTTCTTGTTTTGCATTTCTAACTTAAGGATGTTGATGGACTTTACGACCAAAAGTTCATTGCTGCCTTCTATTTTGAAATATTGTGTGCGGTCTTTAATTTGCAATTGATAGTCCGTAAAACGAAGGTCTTTTTTTGATTTCACGGAAATAGATGGGAATTGACTTACATCTTTACCTTCTGGAATCACAACTGTGTAACAAGCATGGTCTATCGCATAGTTGAGGACGTTTATCGTCCCTTGTCCGTCTTGTTCAAATGCTTGTAATTCCGTTTTTGAATAACTTTTTGCTAAAGCTGGACTTGCCTTCTGAGCAACAAATTGCTGGGCAAATGCAAGTAAGATAACGAGTAAACCTTTTTTCATGAATTCAGTTTTGTGTCGACAAGACGTTTATTATCGTTGAAAAGTTGTACCTAATGTTCAAATATTTCAATTTCATGCTAAGTTAATAAAACTTAATTTTGTCAAAACATAATTCCTTAGTTAAAATTCATGGAGAATTCAGCATTAGAAAAAGTAGCTTCTCAAGTAAGAAGAGACATCGTTCGTATGGTTTCAGCAGTTAATTCAGGCCACCCTGGAGGATCACTTGGCTGTGCCGATTTTTTAAGCTTTTTGTATTTTGAGCAAATGAACTTCAATGCCGAGTCTTTTGACATGGATGGTATTGGTGAAGATTTGTTTTTCTTGTCGAATGGACACATTTCACCAGTTTGGTATAGTGTTTTAGCAAGAGCTGGTTATTTCCCAGTAGCAGAATTAGGGACGTTTAGAAAGTTATCTAGTCGTTTACAAGGACACCCTTCCACAGATAAAAAACTACCTGGAATCCGTATGGCCTCTGGTTCATTAGGACAAGGTCTTTCTGTAGCGGCAGGAGCTGCTCAGGTGAAAAAGTTAACAGGTGACAAAGGAATCGTTTACACATTGCATGGCGACGGAGAATTACAAGAAGGTCAAATTTGGGAAGCGGCTATGTATGCTGCAGCAAACAAGGTAGACAACCTCATCGCAACAATTGATTATAACGGACGTCAAATTGACGGAGATGTAGAAGATGTAATGTCTTTAGGAAACTTGGCACAAAAATGGTTGGCATTCGGTTGGGAAGTATTGGAGATGGACGGACATCAGTTCGAAGATATCCGTGCGAAAATGACTGCAGCAAAAGCGTTGTGCGGAAAAGGAAAGCCAGTAGTGATTATTATGAAAACAGAAATGGGTCAAGGTGTTGACTACATGATGGGGTCTCACAAATGGCATGGAGTTGCTCCAAATGCAGAACAACTTACCGCAGCGTTAGCACAACTTGAAGAATCGTTAGGCGACTATTAATGAAACAGTGGATATGCGTATTGTTTGTTTTTCTTTCTAGCTTCGGCTGGACGCAAAAAAACACGCGTATATTGTTTATTCTGGATGCTTCAAATAGCATGAATGTCGATTGGAATAATAACCAAACGCGCATGGAAGCAGCGAAAGAAGTGTTGATTCAAGAAGTGGAGAAGTTGAGAGGGATTCCAAATTTGGAAATTGCTTTGCGCGTTTACGGTCATCAAACTCCAGTTACGAATACCTATCAAGACTGTAACGATACCAAATTAGAGGTTCCCTTTGGCATCAATACTGTGGATGCAATCAAAACGAAGGTAAAGTCTATACAAGCAAAAGGATCTACTCCCATCGCGCGTTCACTCGAAGCGGCAGCTGGTGATTTTCCCGATACACTTGCCAGAAACTACATCATTTTAATCACTGACGGACTCGAATCGTGTGATAATGATCCGTGTATCATTGCCCGTAAGCTAAAGGATAAAGGTGTCAAAGTCACTCCATTTGTCATTGGTTTAGGGATGGATTTATCCTACTTAGATAAGTTTGATTGTATTGGTGCTTATTCTGATGCTGAAAGCAAGGAGTCGTTCAGAAATGTTTTATCAGCAATCGTCTCAAAGACACTGGTGAATACCACGGTTCAAGTGAACTTAAATGACATCGCGAAAAAACCACTTGAAACTAATGTCACGTTGTTCTTTTACGAAAGTGGAACATCCAACTTAAAATACACGTTTACACATACACTAAATCGCAAAAACCTTCCAGATACCTTGGTCTTGGATCCAGAAGTAAAATATGATTTAGTGGTGAACACGCTTCCTAAATTGGAGAAAAAAGGGATTGTCCTGCAAAAACATACACATAATACAATCGTTCTGGATGCACCTCAAGGATACTTGAAGTTCACAGCGACAAAAAACACACAAAATCCAAGTTTTCAACTTCGTGTTTCCTTGAAAGACGACAGTAAAACACTGCATGCACAAAATTTAAATTCCACCCAAAAATACCTTGTGGGGACATATGACCTAGAGATTTTCACCTTGCCGAGAACCTATCAACGCGTGGAAATTACTCAAAGTAAAACAACGTTTGTTGACGTCGTTCCAGCGGGAATATTTCAATACACTGTTGTGAAGGCAAGCGTCGGACAAATTTTTTATGAACGTCAAGCCAATCAGTGGGAATGGGTTTGCAATATGGATGAAGGTCCATTGGAAGGAAAATGGTCCTTACAACCAGGGAATTATAAAATTGTTTACCGCGAAAAAGACCAAAAGTCTAGCGCATATACTAAAGAAAAAAAGTTTAGAATTGATTCAAATAAAACACTCTTATTAAATTTATAGTTATGGAATTTGAAATACTAGGAAACAAAGACACGCGATCAGGATTTGGTGAAGGATTAGCGGAATTAGGACGCACGAATCCAGATGTAGTCGCATTGTGTGCTGACTTAACTGGTTCATTAAAGATGGATGCCTTCCAAAAAGAAAATCCAGATCGTTTTTTCCAAGCGGGAATCGCTGAAGCAAACATGATTGGATTAGCTGCAGGAATGACCATTGGTGGAAAAATTCCATACACAGGAACATTCGCAAATTTCTCAACTGGACGCGTATACGATCAAATTCGTCAATCGGTGGCTTATTCTCAGAAAAACGTGAAGATTTGTGCTTCCCATGCCGGACTTACCCTAGGTGAAGATGGTGCGACGCATCAAATTTTAGAGGATATCGGAATGATGCGCATGTTGCCTAATATGACGGTAATCGTTCCTGCTGACTTTAATCAAACAAAACAAGCAACGATAGCGATTGCTGAACACAATGGTCCTGTTTACTTGAGATTTGGACGTCCAGTGATGCCGATCTTTGTGAAACCAGACGCAAAATTTGTGATTGGAAAAGCGGATGTATTGGCAGAAGGAACTGATGTAACCATCATCGCTTGCGGACACTTAGTTTGGAAATCCATTGAAGCTTTAGCTATTTTGAAGGAGAAAGGAATTTCTGCTGAATTGATTAACATGCACACCATTAAGCCATTAGATGTTCAGGCGATTTTAAAATCAGCAGGTAAAACTGGATGCGTTGTAACGGCAGAAGAGCATATGATGAACGGTGGATTAGGAGAAGCTGTTTCTCAAGTATTGAGCAGAGAATTGCCTTGTCCTCAGGAATATGTAGCAGTGAACGATTCATTTGGTGAAAGTGGAACTCCAATGGAATTGATGACGAAATACGGCATCGATACACAAGATGTTGTCAACGCTGCCATGAAAGCTATTGCTCGAAAAGGATAAACTAGTCAGGTAACTTAGGTTGCTTTCATAACCAATAACATACGTACATTTGGTTTATGAAAAAAAACATGGGAAACACTGATCGTTTGATTCGTATCGCGATCTCCGCAGTACTTTTAATTGTGTCGTTATTGGGAATACTCCCATTCACACTTAACACAATTGCACTTGTAGTTGCGGTCATTTTAATCTTGACATCTTTCGTGTCTTTTTGTGGTCTGTACGCCCTTTTGGGCTGGAATACGTGTAAGATTAAATCTTAATTGATTTCTTCTTGGATGAGTTCCGTGGCTGCTTTCAATGTTGAAAGTGCTGGGTAGCATGTGCCTTTTGCACAAACAAAAATTCCCGGAGAATAACTTGCAGACATGGGGATTTCCTTGTGATACGAAAGTAGTACGTTTTCTGGCCAGCTAACGATTTCATTCGTTTCAACTTCTATGAGGTGTACCTCTGCCAATCCTTGATTTATTTCCAATAATAAATGTGCCCAATTGGAATATCCAGAGCCATATGTCTCCATTCCATCATACATATTGGCTAACATTTGACGCGCATATTCGATCCATCTGTCTTCTCGAAAATATGTTCCAAGTCTGAAGAAATTCCTTGCCATCACTGAATTGCTAGATGGAATGACGTTGTCATGTATTTCCATTTTTCGTACAACGAGTTGTGTGTCGATTGAGGTGAAATAGCACATTTTGCTTTCTGGATGCATAAATTCTTTCTCAACTAATGATGCCCACATCTTGGCATGTTCTAACCAAATGAGTTCACCTGTTCGCTGATACAACTGAATAAATGCATCGATGGCATGTGCATAATCTTCTAAAAATCCATCAATACTCGCGACACCATTTGTGTTAACATGGTATAAATGTTCCTTGTCCTTTAGTTGACTCGAAAGAATCCACTTTGCAATTTTTCGCGCCTCTATCAAAAATTCTTCTTGGTGCAATGCATTATATGCTCGACACATTCCTTTGATTAACTGAGCATTCCAAGAAGTTAAACATTTATGGTCTAGTCCGGGAGCGATGCGTTTTTGACGTTCTGACAAAAGCAACGATTTCCATTCGGAAACTTTTTGTTCGAGGGCTTCTAAATGGATATTCCATTTCTTAGCGAATGCAGCGTCACTTTGGGTTTTTAGGAGAATGTATTTATCGTCTTCCCAAAATCCGCGATTCGAAACAGCGTAGTAATCAGCAAAAAGGGAGTAATCTGACTGAATGATGGATTTCAATTCACCTTCATTCCAACAATAGAATTTTCCTTCTTCTCCTTCACTATCTGCATCTAAAGCACTATAATATGCTCCAGATTCATCCTTCATTTCACGTTGCAACCAAGTAAAAATCTCCTGAACGATTTGCTTGTAGTGATCATCTCGGAACGATTCATATCCCATGGCATATAATTCCATCAACTGGGCATTGTCATAGAGCATTTTCTCAAAATGCGGAACTTTCCAGATCATGTCGACAGAATAACGTGTAAATCCACCCCCAATTTGATCGTAGATACCACCAAAAGCCATTTTGTCTAAGGTTAAGCGAACATATTCTTGCAGCTTTTCATCTTTGAAAAATTGGCCATGCGCTAATAAGTAGCCATAGTTGTTAGGCATCGGGAATTTCGGAG
This sequence comes from Crocinitomicaceae bacterium, assembly GCA_017983465.1. Classification (GTDB taxonomy): domain Bacteria; phylum Bacteroidota; class Bacteroidia; order Flavobacteriales_D; family Crocinitomicaceae; genus UBA952. Next base: position 2,090 of record JAGOBK010000009.1, on the reverse strand, counting down.
CTCGACTCATTCCTCCTTCCATCCAATCAAATTGTTTTTTCCATCGTGCGACCAACTCCACTAATTTTTCGCTTTGAAGATTTGGTTCATCTTGAGGAATCGCAATTAATTCATTGACGCTGAGTCCTTCGTGAAGTTTGGCGGCATACTCTTCAACTTTGTCCTTATCATTTTGAAAAGTATAAACCAAAGACTTCAACACATGGATCCATTGTTCCTTTGGAAAATACGTTCCACCATAAATTGGACGTCCATCAGGCAAAGTGATGCAATTCAATGGCCAACCGCCTTTTTGAGTCATGAGCTGAACTGCTGACATATAGACTTGGTCCACGTCTGGTCGTTCTTCACGGTCCACTTTAATATTGATGAAGTGTGCATTCATTAAATCTGCCACTTCCTGATCTTCGAAACATTCGTGCGCCATAACGTGACACCAATGGCATGCGGAATAACCAATGCTGATCAGCACTAGTTTGTTCAGTTTTCTTGCTTGTTCAAACGCTTCGTCAGACCAAGGCAACCAATGGATTGGATGATGTGCGTGTTGAAGTAAATACGGCGAAGATTCGTTTATAAGTGAATTGGAATGTGTCATCATGATGTATTAAAAACAAAGAAAACTTATATTTGTTGAATAGAATCAATCCGTGCAAAATTTTCGTCCATACCAAGTACTATTTTTTGTCATTTTAGTACTTTCACTTTTATTCATTCCCTCTTTTTTATTGCCCAATGGCGGAGCTAAATTCTTAGGCGTTAAATGGCAATTTTTAGGTTTTGAAGAAGTGTTGCATCCGAAAAAACAGGAGAAAAAGGACATTGCAAAAATCATTCAAAAGGTTGACACCAGCGATATCAATGAGAGTTTGGTCAAACACCTGGGGAAAACTTCCGGAAAATTAGGATTGGCAGCTGGAGGTGATTTAAGTACCGAAAGTGCGACATCCCTACACCTTAACGAAGTTGCCAAACAAAATTTATTCCGCTTTTTCACCCAACTAAAAACAGTTTCTGAAGAGGGGCGCAAAATCTCGATTTTCCATTATGGGGATTCACAGATTGAGGGGGATCGCATGACCGGATATATTCGTCAGCGCATTCAAAATCAATTTGGGGGAAATGGGCCAGGAATGATTCCAGCAACAAACGTATACAATACGCAGACCTTTAAACAAACCTTTTCTAGCAATTTCGAACGTTTGACCTCGTTTTGGGGTAAAAAGTTAAGCACGCGAAAATACGGAGCGATGGGTTCCGCATCGATAATGTTAATCGATACAGCTAAAACAAATCGTGGAGAAATAAGCGAAGGCTGGATAGAAATTGAAGCTTCCAAAGCAGCTTTTACACGTGCTCGTGACTTTAATCAAGTACGCTGTTTCTACACAGCCTGTTTTAAACCTTGTGCGGTTAAAGTATATGAAAACAATAAGTTAATTCATGAAGATTCATTGATTAAAGATGGGCTTGGACATTCGCTTGATTTGAGTTTCCCTAAAACTCCAGGGAAGTTGAAGTTTGTTTTTAGCACCACAAAAAGTCCTGTTTTTAATGGCTTTGCTTTGGAAGGAGATATCGGTGTGCAAGTTGTGAATGTCGCGATGCGTGGTTCCTCTGGACATGCAATAAGTGCAGGAGATGCCGCATTGTTTCGAAAAATGCACAACGAATTAAATACCGAATTAGTCATCCTTCAATTTGGTGGAAATTCAGTTCATGCGTTCAGGGATAGTAGTTCCGTGCGTTACTACATGCGTAGTTTCAAAAGTCAAGTACATTACATTCAAAAAATTCGTCCGAGTGCAGCAATTTTAGTGATTGGTCCAAGTGACATGTCACACATGGTCAACGGGATTTTTGAAACCTATCCATACCTTCCATATTGCGTCAACCAAATGAAAAAAACCTGTGATGAAACGGGTGCTGTCTTTTGGGATTTATACGCGGCAATGGGCGGAAGGAATTCGATGCCTTCATGGGTCAGTCAAGGTTTAGCCGGAAGAGATTACATACACTTTACTCCAAGAGGAGCGAGTTATGCTTCTCAGTTATTCTATGATGCATTCATTGCGGAATATGCCAAGTGG
>JAGOBK010000013.1 GCA_017983465.1 Crocinitomicaceae bacterium | reverse complement strand
ACTTCTGCATTCGTAGCTTGTTGAGGAGGCATTTCAGAAGGGGAGAAATTTTGAATTTCATTCGCTAATTTACTAGCACCTGAAGCAATTAATCCTTTGGAATTCTGCACCCATTTGTACAACAATTCTCCTTCACCAGCATCGTTCCATTTTTGTTTCACACCTTTCAATAAAGGTCCAGTTGAATTTTTATCAACTGCGTGACACGTATTACATTTTGCTTTGAAAAGTGCTTCGCCTTGGCTAAATCCTGATTGAATAAATCCCAAGCTTACTATTAGAATCGAAAGAATATGTCTCGTTTTCATAGGTTTTCTTTTTGATTATTAATATCTTCTGAACTGAATGGTAATTGACCCAATTCTTCGATTGTCGATTTTTTCATTTTCGTGATACGAATCAAAACGAAGATGAAAAACAGCACGAAAATCAGTAGGGAGAACATTCCGTAAAACTCAACGCCTTGTTCGGATGCTAAATGATGTTTGATATATCTCAACATGGCTTATTTATTAGAAGGTTTTACTTTTACGTCCATTCCTAAGCGTTGCAAATAGGCAATCATCGCAATGATTTCTTTGTTTTCGATTTCACGTACTTTCGCTTCTTTCGATGTGCCCTTCAATGCAATTGGTAACATTGAATTCACAATGTCCACAGCAATGATATGTGCTTGTTTCTTTAAATCGCCAACTGCTTTGTTTTCGTAACCAGCAGCATAAGGAACACCCATTTTGCGCATAGCAGCAATTTTTTTCGCTGTTAACGCGATGTCTAAATCATCTGTGCGTAACCAAGTGTATGCCGGCATAATCGAACCTTTAGAAATTTCTTTTGGACGATCCATGTGTTCGTAATGCCACATATTTCCGCGTAAACTACCTTCACGTGCTAAATCGGGACCCGTTCTTTTTGATCCCCATAAGAACGGGTGGTCGTATACATTTTCACCAGCTTTTGAATAGCCACCGCTTTCTGGAGTAGGAGCATAGCGAGCTGTTTCAAATCGAACAGGACGAATCATTTGTGAGTGACAATTATTACAACCTTCACGGATATATAAATCACGACCTTCTAATTCAAGCGGCGTATATGGTTTCACACTTGCAATAGTTGGTACATTCGATCGAACGGCAATTGTAGGAATAATCTCAGCCAAACCACCAATTGCAACAACGATAATAGAGAATATCATGAAACGAACTGGTTTTCCTTCAATTTTACGGTGCCAGTATTCTTTTTCTTTGTGTGAACTTTCAATTTTCGCTGGAACTTCAACTTCTTCATCCGCTTGGAAAGATCCTTGTTTCACTGTTTTGATAATGTTATAGACCATTAACAAGGCACCACTAATATATAATGCACCACCCAATGAACGTAAAATATAGTAAGGACGAATATTCGTAACAGTTTCTAAGAAATCTTTGTGTACCAAAGTTCCATCTGGGTTAAAGTGTTGCCAGTCTAAACCTTGCATGAAACCAGCAATATACATTGGAATAGCATAGAGTAAAATTCCTAAAGTAGCAATCCAGAAATGTTGATTGGCCATCTTTTTAGAATACAATTCAGTTCGGAATAATCGAGGTATTAACCAGTAAATCATACCAAATGTTAACATACCATTCCAACCCAATCCACCTACGTGAACGTGAGCAATTGTCCAATCGGTAAAGTGAGAAATGATGTTGACAGATTTTAAGGATAACATTGGTCCTTCAAATGTTGCCATACCATAAGCGGTTAATGCAACAACCATAAATTTCAACATTACATCATCACGAACTCTGTCCCAAGCACCGCGCATGGTCAACAATCCGTTTAACATTCCACCCCAAGATGGCGCAATTAACATGACAGAGAAAACGACACCTAAACTTTGTGCCCAATCTGGAAGAGAAGAATATAATAAATGGTGAGGTCCTGCCCAAATGTAGATGAAGATCAATGCCCAAAAGTGAATAATAGATAAACGGTAAGAATATACAGGTCGATTTGCAGCTTTCGGCACAAAATAGTACATCAAACCTAAATAAGGTGTTGTTAAGAAAAATGCTACTGCATTGTGACCATACCACCACTGCACCAACGCATCTTGTACACCTGCATACCACGAATAACTTTTAAAGAAACTAATAGGTAGTTCGAATGAATTAAAAATATGAAGCATAGCAACAGTTACAAACGTTGCAATGTAGAACCAAATTGCTACGTAAATATGTTTTACGCGTCGAGCTAAGATAGTTGCAAACATGTTCCAGCCGAAAACAACCCAAATGATTGCAATTAAAATATCGATCCACCATTCCAATTCAGCATATTCCTTACTAGTATTCATTCCTAATGGTAAGGTGATTGCTGCACAAACGATGATGAATTGCCAACCCCAGAAATTGATTTTACTCAATTTATCACTCCACATACGCGCTTTCAATAAGCGTTGCATGGAATAATAAACTCCGGTAAAAATCCCGTTTCCAACGAATGCGAAAATCACTGCGTTGGTGTGCAATGGTCGGATACGTCCAAACGAGATGTATCTAAATCCAAGGTAATCGTTGAAAAAATCGGGGAAAGCTAATTGCAAAGCAGCAATTAATCCCACAGACATACCTACAATTGCCCACAAAAGTGTTGCAAAGGCAAAATTCTTGACAATCGTGTTGTCGTACTTAATTGTTTGAACTTCCATCATGTAATTGATTTTTGTTGTGTGTTGATGGTTCATCTTCGTACAAAATGCGCACTGATGGCGCGTAATCATCTTCGTATTGACCTGACTTTGCTGACCAAAGAAAAAAGCCTAAAAAGAAGAGTGCTAGCACCAAACTCACGATTAACATAATGTAGATCATTCCCATAATGCAAAGAAACAGACTTTGAAAACCAAAAAATATGACATGATCTAGTAAAAAAGCTGATTTATATCATGTTTTTGGGGTGGAATAACTTTCACCAAGAAACTTCATTACCTTTGTAGCATGAAAACTCCTTTTAAAATTGCCCCCGCATTAGTCAAACGAATGGAAGAATTGGGATTTCTTGTTCCAACTCCGATTCAATTACATGCATGGAAGTTTTTAATTGAAAAACACCAAGATTATGTTGGGCAAGCGCATACGGGATCTGGAAAAACAGTAGCTTATGGAGTGCCTTTGTTACAACGCATCGATCCAAAAGACAAAGATGTGCAAGCTGT
>JAGOBK010000002.1 GCA_017983465.1 Crocinitomicaceae bacterium | reverse complement strand
GAATTCGATGCCTTCATGGGTCAGTCAAGGTTTAGCCGGAAGAGATTACATACACTTTACTCCAAGAGGAGCGAGTTATGCTTCTCAGTTATTCTATGATGCATTCATTGCGGAATATGCCAAGTGGCTAGAAGGACAAAGTGGAACCAAGAAAGAAACGGCAGAATGATACGCTGCTTGATGTTCCTATTTCTTTGTGCAAATTCGCTTTTCTCACAAACCGGGGATCTGAGAACAATCGATTATGCGCTCATTCCGAGCGATGATTCACTCCTTTCCAAAAAGTATGCGTTCATCAACAGTGATTGCAATAGCTTCCAGTTTTTTTCTGAAGAAAGTCCAAATTGGACCTATTTGCATGAGCAAATGAGTCAAATGATTGCCAATAAAGACCGTAAATTGAATTTTTACCACATTGGCGGATCTCATATTCAAGCAGATATATATACGCATGATTTCCGCACTTTTTTACAATCGAATTGGCCTGGACTCAATGGTGAACGAGGACTAGTTTTTCCCTTTGGATTAGCAAAGACAAACAATCCATCTAATTATCATTTCTCCTCTCCCAATGTATGGAAATCGTATCGAAGTGTTAATGACCATCCAGATGATTTGGACTATGGACTTACAGGAGCGACGATTCGTTGCGCTGATTCGGTTATTACCATCAACTTCAAGCATATGCGCACGATGGTGAAACCACCATTTAATAAATTGCGCATTTACCACAACACCGGTGAATTTCCTTACGATTTGAACTTTGGCGGACAAGAGTTATTAGTGAGTGAAACCTACCATCATGTGGAATTCGGCTACTCCGAAATCACCTTTACTGATTACATTGATTCCTTGGATTTACAATTTGTGAAAAATTCTGAGGGGCCAAATACCTTAGAAATTTATGGCTTTGAGTTGTTAAACGAATTACCTGGAATTACGTATAACGCTATTGGCATCAATGGTGCCGGACTATACACGTATTTAGGTAATGAGCATTTCCTGAGGGATTTAAAAATTCACCCACCAGATTTATTTGTCTTTTCCGTTGGGACAAACGATGCATATACATCCTACGGGAATTTTCGTCCGGAAGTCTATAAGAACAATTTAGAATCATTGATGAACATCATTCTTTCTGTGAATCCAAAATGTGCTTTGTTGTTGACCGTTCCAAACGACAATCAATTTCACGGAGCACCCAATAAAAACACAGAACGACAACGCGAAGTGATTGTTCAATTGGCACAAGAATACCAAATGGCTGTTTGGGATTTTTATGGGATTATGGGAGAACTCGGTTCGTCACTTACTTGGAAGAGAAACGCATTAATGCAAGGAGACTATGTGCACTTCACTTCAGATGGATACCATTTAAAAGGAAAATTATTAATTGATGCTTTTTTGAAATACTTAGCAGCATTTGACGAACTTAGTAGCCACTAACTATGGAGAGAATATACCAGCTTTTTTCATTCAACGTTGAGGAACCACTCATTTTCACGCAGCTAGATTTTTGGCTGTTTTTCATTTTGGTGATGGTGGTCTTTTCAGCGATTCACAAGCATTTTTTGGTCAGAAGTATCTTCCTAACGGTCATCAGCTTATTCTTTTACTTTAAGACGTCGGGCTTATTTGTTTTACTCTTAGGCCTGACACTTGTCGTCAATTACGTGTTTGCTATTCTTGTTGAATCAAGGGAGAAAGACCGATCTAAAAAATGGTTGATCGCTGGGTCCGTAATGTTCAATTTGCTCTTACTAGGTTACTTTAAATACGCCTATTTCTTTACTGATTCCTTCAATCTATTATTTCAAACGAAGTATGAAATTGTCAATCAATTCGCTTTGTGGGGGAATGGATTTTTTGGGGAAGGAACCTTCGTGGACAAAATATTGATTCCCGTTGGAGTATCCTTTTTCACATTTCACAACATCAGTTATGTAGTCGATATTTACCGTAAAGAAATCAAAGTCAGCAGTTTTTTCGACTATACTTTTTACGTTACTTACTTTCCCCATTTAGTGGCTGGACCTATCGTTCGTGCTCGCGATTTTATTCCACAGATTAATCAACCCTTTACCTTAAACAAACAAGATTTCAGCTGGTCTTTGGTGCAGATAACAAAAGGATTATTCAAGAAAATCGTATTGGCTGATTACATAGCTGTTCATTTCATTGATAAAATTGCTGATTCTCCTGAAGCTTATCCTGGTTTTGTGAGTGTATTGGCGATGTGGGCCTATTCCCTACAGATTTACGGTGATTTTTCCGGTTACACAGATATCGCTATTGGAATTTCTCGCTTGATGGGATTCACCTTGTTGGAAAATTTTAATTCGCCTTACAAAGCCGTTTCAGTAGCCGACTTCTGGCGCAGATGGCATAAATCACTTGGATCATGGTTACGCGATTACTTGTACATTCCGTTAGGAGGAAATCGTTCTGGAGGAATCGGGACTTACATCGCCTCGACCATTATTTTTGTGTTTTTGATCTTTATTACCCAATGGTATGAATTGATTTACGTCTACCTCGGACTCATGATCCTGTATTTCTTATGTTGGCATCTATTTCCGAAAGTCAAAAATTACCTGAACCGCGATTTGAACTTATTGATAACAATGGTCGTTGGTGGACTATGGCATGGTGCGAGTGAGAACTTTGTCATCTGGGGAAGCATGAACGGACTGGCGCTCATCTTTTTTCAGTATTGGAAGAAAATTAGTCCCTATGAAAACAGTTCTGCATGGGGAATTCGAGCTTGGCGTATTTTTCTTACGTTTAACTTCATCACGTTCACACGAATTTGGTTCCGCTTAGACGAAGCAAGTGAACCCATTCAGATGTTGAATCACATCTGGACACATTTTGATTTCACTTGGACTGTATTTGTGAAAGTGCTCGAAACCTATCAAGCCGTATTCTGGTTGATTTTAATCGGATTCGTCTTGCATTGGTTACCACAATCATGGAAAGATAAGGGGATACATTTGTTTGCACGTATTCCATTCCTTATTCAAGCAGTCTTCATTGCCTTCAGTGTTTTCTTGATGTATCAAGCTATCTCAGACACTTTCAAACCATTTGTTTACTTCCAATTTTAAGCAGCAAGATAATAGCCGAAGAACAGTAAATCTATACTTACGGTAACTATTGTTGCAAGGGCAATCCATTTCATTGGTGCCACAGAGAGCAAGAAACTTAAGGTCAACATGGTTGGGATTAAGATTACAATTAAGGCAAAAGTACTTCCTAATGCACCCATTCCAACTGTTAGTCCTCCGAGGCAACCTACCACTAACAAAACGATGGCAATCCATCCAAAACGGTTGAATTCCACTTCTTTAACTAATTTATCAAACATCTTTTTCTTTTTTACAAATTTCGATGTTGTACCGTTTTCAATTCATGAGATTTCTTCTTTAAAAAGCTGATTTTCGTCAATAAAATCAATCGAATTGAATTTAGTTGGTCAATTACTTGACAAACGGGGTCTCGATGTCGTATCTTTGCCCCCTACATTGAAGAAGTAGGTAAATATTGAGCTTATGAGCAAAATGAAATTATCGGAGTTTGACTTCGACCTTCCAGAAGATTTAATTGCAAACTATCCAAGTGAAAACCGTGACGAAGCTCGTTTGATGGTCATTCACCGCGAAACTGGAGAAATAGAACACAAATTATTTAAAGATGTGTTGGATTATTTTTCAGAAGGTGATGTGATGATTATGAACAACACGCGCGTTTTTCCAGCTAGAATGTACGGAAATAAAGAAAAAACAGGTGCTAAAATCGAAGTTTTCTTGTTGCGTGAGTTAAACCGTGAAAGTTTATTGTGGGATGTACTTGTGGATCCTGCCCGTAAAATCCGAATTGGAAATAAGTTGTACTTCGGAGAAGATGATTCATTAGTTGCAGAGGTTATTGATAACACTACTTCACGTGGACGCACCCTTCGCTTTTTGTTTGATGGTCCTTACGAAGACTTTAAGGCGAAAATCACTGAGTTAGGTGAGACACCACTTCCAAAATACATCAAGCGTGATGTGGAACCTGAGGATGAAGAACGTTACCAAACAATTTTCGCGAAAGTAGAAGGAGCTGTTGCAGCACCAACTGCTGGACTTCACTTTTCTCGTCAATTATTGAAAAGACTTGAATTGAAGGGAATCGACTTTGCTGAAGTAACACTTCACGTTGGATTAGGTACTTTCCGATCTGTAGAGGTAGAAGACTTAACCAAACATAAAATGGATTCTGAGCAAGTAATTATTTCTCAAGAAGCATCTGACATGGTCAATAACGCAAAACGCACGAAAAAACGTGTATGTGCTATTGGTACAACCGCGATGCGCTCCATTGAATCATCGGTTTCTACCGAGGGGTACTTAAAACCATTCGACGGATGGACAAACAAGTTCATTTTCCCTCCTTACGATTTTAGTATCGCAGATAGCTTAATTACAAACTTCCACACTCCGCTTTCTACCTTGTTAATGATGATTTCTGCGTTCGCAGGACATGATTTAATGATGAAAGCGTACCAAGAAGCAATCAAAGAAAAATACCGATTTTACTCTTATGGCGATGCCATGTTGATTTTGTAAAATCGAACAAATGAGCATAAACAAAAAAAGAGAAGGATTAACCTTCTCTTTTTTTATGCACTATATTTTCAGGATTAATCAGCGAGAACTAAAATGTAATTGTTCTTTTTTCCTTTTCCTAATAAGACATATTTGTTGTTAATCAGTTGAGCTGTACCAACAATAAACTGTTCGTCAACCTTTTCTTTATTGACCGAAATCGCGTTTGCTTTCAGTTCGCGACGCGCATCTCCATTCGAAGATAAGAATCCTGTTTTTGCTGCCAACGCATCAATAATACTGATTCCGTCACCAAATTCAGCACGTGAAATAGTCGCTTGTGGAACACCATCGAAAATACTGAAGAAATCTTGTTCAGACAAGGATTTCAGATCCTCTGAAGTTGATTTTCCAAATAGAATATTACTTGCACTAATCGCAGTTTGCAATGCTTCTGCACTATGAACACGAACCGTAATGTCTTCAGCTAGGGCTTTTTGAAGCGCACGCAAATGCGGTGCTTCTGCATGTTCTTTTTCTAATGCTTCGATTTCCTCTCTCGTTTTCAGCGTAAAAATGCGAATGAAATTCGCAGCATCTTCATCTGCCGCATTTAACCAATATTGGTAGAACTGGTAAGGTGAAGTTTTCGCTGGATCTAACCAAACGTTTCCACCTTCCGTTTTTCCGAATTTCGTTCCGTCCGCTTTTTTAATCAGTGGTGTGGTCACGGCATATGCCTCTCCTCCACCTTTGCGGCGAATTAATTCTGTTCCCGTCACAATATTTCCCCATTGATCGGAACCACCAAGTTGAACGATGCATCCTTTATGTTGGTTCAGGTAGTAGAAATCGAATCCTTGTACAAGTTGGTATGAAAATTCTGTGAAAGACATTCCTGTTTCCAAGCGAGATTTTACAGAGTCCTTTGCCAACATATAATTTACGGAAATGTGTTTTCCAACATCGCGGATAAACTCCAAAAAGCTCATGTTTCGGAACCAATCTATGTTATTGACCATCTCCGCTCCATTTTCACCTTCAAAGGACAAGAATTTTTCCAATTGAGCTTTCACGCATGCTACATTATGTTGTAATGTCGCATCATCCAATAAATTTCTTTCTTGAGACTTTCCAGATGGATCTCCAACCATTCCAGTTGCTCCACCTACCAATGCGAATGGTTTGTGTCCAGCTTTTTGAAAATGGACCAAGGTCATGATTTGCACCAAGCTTCCGATGTGTAACGAATCTGCTGTTGGATCAAATCCAATATATCCAGACGAACTTTTCTTCAATAACGCTTCTTCTGTACCTGGCATGATATCGTGTATCATCCCCCTCCACTGTAATTCTTCGATAAAATTCGTTGGCATCTTATTTTGTTAATTCTTTAAATACTTCTTCTAGGGATTTCTGCTCAATGTTCAAAGTAAGGATTAACCAGTTTTGAGCTTGTGCATGTTGAGCAACGGATTTCCTTAAATCCTCCGGTGCGATTGATTCAATCAACCAACCTTTTTCTAAGGCTTCGACCTTACTTACATTCGGGATTTTCGATAACTGTGCTTTCGTTACCGCTGAATCAAACTCTACATATACCGTTTGATGTTCTAATTCCTGCTGCAACGTTTTCGCTTTATCATTGGCCACTATTTGACCTTTTGATAAGATGATCACACGGTCACAAATAGCCTCTACTTCCTGCATTATGTGCGTCGAAAGTAACACCGTTTTTTGTTTTCCGATTTGTCGAATCAACTCACGGATTTCGACCAACTGATTCGGGTCTAATCCAGTAGTTGGCTCATCGAGAATCAGTACCTCTGGATCGTGAATGATGGCTTGTGCCAAACCAACACGTTGACGGTATCCTTTGGATAAAGCGCCGATTTTTTTGTTTTGCTCGACATCAAGTCCGACTGCATGTACCATTTCAGCCACGCGTGCTTTCAAGTTTTTCACTTTGTAAATGCGTCCAACAAATTCGAGGTATTCTCGGACGTACATGTCCACATAAAGCGGATTGTTTTCCGGTAAATACCCAATCATTTGACGGGTTTTCAGTTCATCTACATCGACTTTAATTCCACCAATGTATACTTCACCGGAACTTGCAGGAATGTATCCTGTCATGATTTTCATGGTGGTAGATTTTCCAGCTCCATTTGGACCTAAAAAAGCTACAATCTCACCTTTGTTTACAGAGAAACTTACATCCCGCACTGCGGCTTGTTCTCCGTAATATTTAAACAGGTTTTTTACTTCTATTGACATCGCAAAGCGAAGTTAATAAAAATCAAGGACGTATCTACTTACTTGTGATTTTCCTTGAAAATACAGCATAGAAAAACGCAAACATCGTGATTCCCATTTGGGACTCAAGTGTATCTTCAAAGAGAAAGGTGACCAAAGCGATCAAGCCAAATAGAAATCCAACCCATTGCTGCCATTTCCATTGTTGGATGATAAACTTCAATTGAAAATACAAGAAAAATAAAAAGCCAAAAATTCCAAATGTTAGGTAGTACGTTAAATAAGAATTGTGCGCGCGAAGACGACGTTCAGGAGTCAATGGTGACTGACGCTTGTTGTACATTTCTTGCATTGCATCGTCGACATCACCGGTTCCAACACCTATGATCCAATGGTTTTCAATGATGGCCCATGCGTTTTTCCAATATTCGATGCGCTCCAAAATGGAATGTCCAGATGGATTTGAAGCGTGATGAAGCTGGTAACGAATGTCTAGTAAACGCGCTTGAATCCCACCGTATGTTTCATGAACATCTGCAAATCCTGTTTCGATGAATTGGATGTCCTCCTTTGTTAGTGTTTGAACGCCTTTGGTGTTTGCACATAGTCCTTTGGAGGATAAATACCGTTCTAAGGTAGAGGCAACAGGTTGTTTGCGTTTGTCTAAACTATCGTAATTCAAGGATGAACGTAGATTCCAAGCAGACTCCATTTCGTCGTATTGCTCCACACATGGAATTGGGTAATTCACTGGTTGGGACAAATAATAAATCAAAGCTGAGGAACCCAGAATGAAAACGACGAGGCCGGAAATAAGGAAAATGAATTGTCGTCGTTGCCAAAGCACAAAAATGATGAGTCCAGCAAGTACTATTCCTACAGCAATAACTCCCGATAAAACTTGACTGTAAAATGTATAGATCAAAAAGAAAAGGGCGCTAACAATGAATCCATTGCGGTATTTTGCCCCTTGATACAATCGTTCTAAGCAAAACGCTAACCCAATTCCCATGAGGATTCCAAAACGGATGTGGGAACCAAATAAGGACATGTCGCGAATATCGATTAAGTTCAGTTTTTCGGCAAAAAAGTGATACCCAATTAAATTGATACTGGCGGTAATCACCAAGGTCAAAACAAAAAAGTGAATGAGTTTGGTCCAACGTTTTGGACTCGGGATTGGATATGCGCCAACGATGATTGGAATCAACAATAAAGATGTTTTCTTTCGGATATCATCTAAGCCATAATCAAGGTTACTCGTCCATAACAAACCGAAAAGGTGTAGGACATAAAAAGCTAGAATGAACAGAATGAGAGGATTCTCTCGAAGTCGCTGATAATAGGATTTGAAATTTCCCTCCAGCAAGAGATTTAATACACCCAATAGGAGTCCCATGGACATTAAAAATTTGCTGCATACGACTCCAATGATAAAGAGCGAAAGCACAAAAAAATGTACTCGATGATGTATTTGAGGTCCGAAATAGCGTTTCAACATAAGAGTCTAACGCTTATTTTTTCAAAATAGTGTTGTACTCTGTTTGATTCGTCAAAACTTGCACCGCCCGTTGAACAACGATGTCATTTTTGAGTGAAGCAACAGTTCTTCCTTTCTGAAAGTAATACCTAGAGATTATTTCGTTTTCCAACATTTCCGAAATTTCAGCCTTGAATTTCTGTAAGTCTCTTTCTTTTGAAGGGGTTACTTTCGAAATCATGTCCTCGTAATCTGCTTTAATTTCCTCGAAATAACCTTCCTTTTCAGCTGTTTCTTTCATTTTTTTCAAGGATTCTTCCGAAGCGGTTGTGTATTTGAATTCTTGCGCTAACGCGTATTTTTTAAAATCCATGTATTCTTGTTCTGACAATTTAAAATCCTCAGCTTTGGCAATTGTTGGGTGTGCTAAAACGTAGTCCGTAGCATAATTAAAGACACAGTTACTAGTGATCAGCACCGCTGTTAAACGACTCAAATCTGGACTTTCCACTTTTAAATCTGGTTCAATCCCACGTCCATCGATCACTTTTCTTCCATTTTTTGTTTGAAAAGACTTTAACAATGAATCTGGAATTTCCTTGGCTTTTGCATTGTTTTCCTTGTCATAATACTCCAATCTTTGCACACAGCGTCCAGAAGGCGTGTAATATTTAGCAATGGTGATTTTAATTTTGGATCCGTATTTTAAATCATAGGTTCTTTGAACCAATCCTTTTCCAAAACTGGTTTCACCGATAATGACCGCGCGGTCTAAATCTTGTAGTGACCCAGAAACGATTTCACTTGCAGAAGCGGAACCTCCATCAACAAGAACAGCTAATGGCATTTCTTGAACAAACGGTTCTTCTAAAGTTGTGTAGACACGATTTTCTTCTTTAACACGTCCTTTTGTGGTCACCACTACTTGATTTTTTGGAACGAAGAAATTAACAATCTTCACTGCTTCGATAAGCAGTCCACCACCATTTCCTCTTAAATCTAAAACGAGCTGTTTCGCTCCATCAGCCTGCAATTTCTGAATAGCATTTTTGACATCAGCAGAAGCCGTTTGAGTGAAACTATTCAATTTTACATAGCCTACATCGCCTTTCAGCATGCCAAAATAAGGCACATCTGGAATCTTGATTTCATCGCGTGCTATGGTAATTTTCTTTTTTCCTTCGCCTTTTCGTTCAATCTCCACTTCGATACTTGTTCCTTTAGGTCCTTTCAAGGCATCGGAAACCTCATCGGTCGTTTTCTTTGCCATGTTTTTTCCATCGATGGTCAAGATTTTGTCTCCTGCTTTAATGCCACTTTTTGCTGCTGGGCAATCCTCATAAGGTTCAGCAATAAATGTGTAATCTCCCATTTGACGAATTAAGGCACCGATTCCACCGTATTGACCAGTGGTTAATAAGCGGTAATCCTCGATATTGGATTCATGATAATAAACGGTGTATGGATCCAATTCTTTGAGCATCGCATCAATAGCCGTCTTTGATAGCTTTCCATTTTGGGGTTCATCAACGAAGTATAAATCAAGGTTCTCGTAAATTTGATCCATGATTTCCAAACTTTTCAAGGTCTCAAATCCACTGGATTGAGTCCAAGCTGTTTGAACTGAGAAAAACGCAAGGGTGATCCATAGGACCGCGTAATGTTTAATTTTCATCTTTGATTTCACTTATTAGTTTGTTGATTGCGACTAGCAATTTTTGTTCCAATTCCAAATAGGGAATTCGTTCATTCAATTGATAGATCAGCGCAAAATTGATTTTTTTATTGCACTTTGTCAAGTGATTTTCCAATGTCGCTTTATTCAAACGTAGAATTTCCCGAAAACACCGTTTGACATAATTTCGGTCATGAGCACGTTTCAATCGTTTTTTCGGAACCGAAAAGACGACTTGAAAAGAATGGTCCATCTCTTCTTGTGTTTCTTGGAACATCACGGTAATCGGATACGCTTTTAGCCTCTTCCCCTCGGAAAACAAACGGTCTATACGTTTGACGCTGCATAATTTATACGCCTTTCCTAAAGAATAGTCCATTGTAATGAATTAGTGTTCGATAGGAGATTCAGAATCAAACAATTCCACGATTTCGTAGCGAAAATCAGTGAGCTTTTTTAAGCTCGATGCATCCTCATATGATCCTTTAAAATCCATCACGAAGCTTGCATAGAGCGACTTCATCGTACTTAAACGTGGATGTATTTCCATTTTTTTATAGACACTTCCAGCTAAGAATCCTGGTTTTTCGCCAAGGACTAACTTAGTCAATGAATGAATGATTTCATTCGAAAGTTCGATCAATTCTTTTTCGTCAAAGTGCGCCATTATTCTGAAAGTTTAGTATCATCAATTTCTTCGAAATCATCAAATGAGTCATCAGAAGGATCCTTTTTAGCGCTAAAACTACTGTTTACTTGAACCAACGGTTTTCCTGAAATGATGTAATTCAGTGCATTTAACATCTTAGAAAACATTCCAATTAAAAAGAAAAAGCCAATAACCTTAAAGATAAATCCAATAAATACGGCTTTTTCAATATCCAAAATGCGCTCCTTAAACCAAATGGAAATAACATTTTCTGAAAACTGAGGGAAAAATACGAGTCCAGCGAAAGTGAATCCACTTAATACAATTAAAGCCAATTCCCATTGACGGTTAAAAGGGATGTCCTTCATTCCTTGCGTGAAATTAGACATCATTTGAATACGCTGTTCTTTCTTTTGTAGCTTGCCAAGGAAATAAACCATGAGTATGATAAAACTTGGGACGATGTGTTGGTAGTTTATTTGAAAAATAGGCTCGTCCATTTGTTCTAGGCAAAACAAGAAGGTCACATTCACGAGAAATAAGTATTTCACCGTTTTTACCAAGTAGATTTCACCCAAGGTACGTTTGCGGGTACCAATGAGTAATTGCCATGCCATTTCGATAAAAAACCAAAGGAAGCCGTAGATAGCGAAGAGGACTCCTAATCGGAAAATAAGGTTGATGAGTTCCAAATTTGATGTTTTACACGAAGGTAGGAAATAGTTTGAAGTGCTCGACCACAAAACAGATGCAGAAAAAATTATTTTAGTTCAAACATTTACAGGGTGGATCCAGTAAAATATTCACGTTTGGGAGTTTTCGTTTCAAGTCATCTGCGAAATTTGTTCCATACATGACTCCTTCAATGTTGAGCGTTTTCAGTTCAACTAAGCTAAAAATTCCCGTACCAAAATCCTCAATGATGTTGTCGTAAAAATCGATTACTTGAAGATGCTGACAATTGGAAATTTGATTTGGAATAGACCCAATTCGATTTCGTGAAGCGTTTAACTTCTGTAAGTTGGGTAATTGGCAAATAATCAGCGGCAAAAAGGTGAACTTGTTTTTACTGATGTTCAGTTCAGTTAGTTGAACTAAAGACGCCAACTCATTCGGTAAGTGAGATAATTGATTTTTTTCCAAATTCAGATAGGTCAAATTAGAAAAGTGCCATAATTCCTTTGGCAGGGAATCTAATTTATATTTCTCGAATGAAATCGCGTGAATGGTATCTGGATTAGCGCCACTTACTTCGTTCCACATGTAAATTTTACCGTGGTTCAGTTGGGCATAGTTAAGAAAGCTGAGCAGTAGAAAAATAAGCGCGAACAGTTTCTTCATCTCGTTGTATTTGGACTTTTAGTGCTTCTAAGTTAGGGAATTTATGTTCAGCACGGACAAATTGTAAGACACGTATTTGACAGGCTTCGTCATAAATTTCCTTCTGAAAATCAAATAAATGAACTTCGATTTTACGTTCGAGCTTCTCTTCCTCAATAGTTGGACGCCATCCGACATTCATCATTCCTCGACATGCTGTGCCAGCGACATCCATTTCAACCGCATAAACACCTGTTGCAGGAATGATTTTCTGCACGTCGTCCACGTGAATATTTGCTGTGGGAAATCCGATTTTTCTTCCGTTTTGTAATCCTTTGATGATGGTGCCTCTCAATTCAAATGGCGCACCAAGGAAGGCATTTGCTGTGGAGATTTCTCCGCCTAAAATAGCCGTTCTAATTTTAGAAGAGGAAATATTTGCTTCATCGATTTGCTCCGCAGGAATCTCCAGTAATTCGAAAAATCCTTTCTCTGCATATTTCTTCAAAAAGGCTAGATTCCCTTCTCGGTTATGTCCAAATTGGTGATCGTAGCCAATAATCACCATTTTCGCCTGCAATCCTTTAATTAAAATATCCTCTACAAAACGCTCTGCGGAGAGATCCGCGAATTCCTTAGAAAAGGGATAAATCACCACATTTTGCAAGCCAACGGATGCTAGTTTATCTAATTTTTCTGTTTGAGTCTGTAATAAAAGTAAATCTGCTTGTTCCGGAAAAAGGACCATCCGAGGATGTGGGTAAAAAGTCAATAAAACACTTTCTCCTTCGCATTTTTCTGCTTCAGAAATGAGGGTTTTCAAAATTTCCTGATGACCAAGATGCACGCCATCAAAGGTTCCGATCGTCACGACGGCGTTCTTAATGGGCATTTTTTCCGTAAGTCCTTCAAAAATTCGCATACTTCAATTGAGGCGCAAAGATACGCAATTATCCGCCTATTGTCGCTTGCTGAAATCGTCGTATCTTAGCCACACTAAAATGAACTTATGAAATCAAACTTTTTGCGCTACGCATTCTTGCTTGTCTTTGTAGCAAAATCCCTTTTCTCCTTCGCCGAAGAAGGAATGCTTATTCCATCGTTGATTGCAGCATTTGAGTCGGATATGAAGGCGAAAGGAATGAAGCTTTCAGCATCGGATATTTACAGTGTTAATTCGACAAGTATGAAAGATGCCATTTTGCAATTTGGTGGCGGATGTACAGCAGAGTTGGTTTCGAGTCAGGGACTTTTATTGACAAATCACCATTGTGGTTACGGACAAATTCAGTCACATTCTTCACTCGAACACGATTACCTGAAAAATGGATTTTGGGCAAAAAACAAATCAGACGAATTAACGAATCCAGGTTTAACTGCTATGCGTATTGTGCGCATTGATGATGTGACGAAAGATGTGTTGATGGGAGCGAGTTCCAAAAGTGATCAAGCAATAATTCAAGCAAACATCAAAAAATTATGTGCTGCAGCAATCGTTGGAACGCATTACGAAGCAGAAATTAAAGCCTTCAATTACGGGAACGATTACTATTTGATGCTAAAAGAAGTTTTCTTGGATGTGCGTTTTGTTGGAACACCACCGAATTCCATTGGAAAATTTGGAGGAGATACCGACAATTGGGTTTGGCCTCGTCATACCGGAGATTTCTCTGTTTTTCGCATTTATGTAGGAAAAGACAATAAACCGGCAGCATATTCTCCAGATAATATTCCTTACACTCCTTTGCATTACTTACCGATTTCTTTTCAAAACCGCCAAGAAGGAGACTTTACGATGGTCTATGGCTTCCCTGGTCAGACCGAACAGCACGTTGTTGCTTCCTATTTGAAATTCATCATTGAAAAGGAGCGTCCGGCACGTATTCACATGCGCGACCTTTCTTTAGCGGTGATCGATGAAGGAATGAAAAAATCAGATTTAACTCGTATCCAATACTCCGCGAAACAAGCCAATATTGCGAATGCATGGAAAAAATGGATTGGTCAAATTGAAGGATTAAAAAATCTGCAAGCCGTTCAATTAAAGTTGGAAGAAGAAAAAGCCTACAAAGCAATGGCTTTGAGTAAGCCCGAATGGACGAAATACGCAGAGGTGGTCAATCAGTTGAACGCTTTGGTAGAAAAAGACCAGCAAATTGAATTCAAGTATGCAATGGGCGCAGAATATTTCTCTTACGGACCAGAATACTTTAAACTCGTGCGTGGAATGGAGGATTTAGTGACCAATTACGCGAAATATGCCGAGAATGGAGAATTGGCGAAAGTCATTGAGAAAATGAAAACGTCAGCAGAAGGATTCTTCAAAAATTTCAATAGCGATGTTGATTTGCATATTTTCATGGATCAAACAAAAGCGTACTTTGACTATACCGAACAATGGAAGGAAATTACGAAGGATCTCAAGAATTCTGTAGCGAGTGAATGGTTTGTCAATTATGTAAAAGGAATCGCCACAGATATCTATTCGCAATCCATTTTCACCAATCAGGAAAGATACATGGCATTTTTAAGTTCGTTCTCGGATAAATCCATTAAAAAATTGAACAAGGATCTTGGTTACACACATTTCTATCAGTATTTTCAGTCCTTTAGAAATGAAACCGTTCCTGCATATCGTAGCTTTCAAACTAGCGTCAACAACTTGATGCAAGTATACGTAGAAGGAAAATACACGATGTTTCCGGATAAAAAACATTGGCCGGATGCGAATTCAACCCTTCGCATCACCTACGGACAATTAGAAGGGTCAGCCCCAACTGATGGAATGCGTTATACAGAGCATACGACCTTGGATGGAATTATTGCCAAATACAATACCGGCAATCCGGACTTTGATTTATTGCCCAGAATGGTTGAATTACATGCCGCTAAAAACTATGGTCCGTATGCACAAGGCGACGATCTTTGGGTGTGTTTTACCGGTTCCAATCACACAACAGGTGGAAATTCTGGGTCGCCCGTTTTAGATAAAAATGGCTACTTAATGGGCTTGAATTTTGACCGTTCATGGGAAAGTACTATGAGTGATTATTTGTTCGATCCAAACCGTTGTCGAAACATCGTTGTGGACATTCGCTACGTACTTTGGGTCATGGATATTTACTCTGATGCCAAACACTTGGTAGATGAAATGACATTAATGAAAGAATAAATTTATATTTGCTTTTTTTTACATCTTTTTTCACTCACAAATGAGGAACTTTTTCTTGATTTTAGCGCTTTTTGTTTCAACAATCAGTGCACATGCCACAAAGGATCGTATTCAGTATTCAAAGAAAATTGAAGGATATCTGGTAGATTACAAAACACGTAATGAAGTAGAAAAAGTGAAAGTGAGCTTAACATCCACTGTCACTGGTAAAGTCTTCACTACCGAAACGGATGAAAATGGGGTGTTTACCTTCAAACATGTTCCGATTGGAAAAAGTTTGTTGATGCTCATCGATGAAGATTATCGTCCAGACACCTTAAAAGTGTTCGAAACCAATGCCAAAGAACACCTTGTACATTACACTTTTAGCAAAACACAACCATTTACGGCAAATTTAAAAGTTAGTTGGATGTTCAACTGGGGTGATCGTAAAGTCACAGAAAATGGAAAAACATTCGTAAAAGAACATTATTGGTCACATGTCATGGCGAAAGTCATTCTTGTCATCTATGGACTATGTTTACTGTTGATCTTTTATTACAGTATGGTGCAATTGTCACTTGCCTTTGCTTACCGTAAGCAACGCAAAGCACAGCAAAGTAGAGTTGAACCAGCGTTTGATTTAGCAAACGCTCCAAAAGTAACCGTTCAATTGCCGATGTTCAATGAAATGTACGTAGCGGATCGTATTATCGATACCATTGCTGAATTTGAATACCCTAGAGATAAATTCCAAATTCAAGTGTTGGATGACTCTACGGATGAAACCAAAGATATTATTGCGAAAAAAGTAGCAGAGGTTGCGGCACGTGGAATCAATATACAACACATTCACCGTGTGGATCGCACTGGATACAAAGCTGGAGCCTTGGATTCCGCAATGGATCAAGTAGAAGGAGAATTCATCGCGATTTTCGATGCCGATTTCGTTCCAGACAAAGATTTCTTATTGCGCACCATGCCTTACTTTAACACCGATAAAATTGGTGTTGTTCAAACACGTTGGGGTCACTTGAATAAAACATATTCTCTTTTAACAGAATTACAAGCGTTTGGATTAAATGGACACTTTGCGATTGAGCAAGGTGGACGCAACGCACAAGGACACTACATTAACTTCAACGGTACCGCGGGAGTATGGAGAAAAGCGTGTATCGAAGATGCAGGTGGATGGGAACATGATACCATTACTGAAGACTTGGACTTGAGCTACCGTGCACAAATGCGTGGATGGAAATTCAACTATTTGGAAGAAGTAGAATCGCCAGCAGAATTACCAATTACGATGTCGGCTTTGAAAAGTCAACAACACCGTTGGATGAAAGGTGGTGCTGAGGTATTCATCAAAATGTGGAAACGAATTGTGAGTACAAAAGGATTGAAATTCTCTGATCGTTTACATGGATTGGCGCATTTATTCAATTCATCTGTATTTGTCTTTATCTTGATTCTTTCTTTGTTGAGCTTGCCAGTTCTTCACATTAAGGATTCATTCTCTGATTTGAATTTCTTTATCCAAGTTGGAGCATTCTTTTTATCAAGTACGGTATTCCTTGCCTTTTACTACTGGAATGCCTTCAGAGATAAAACTGGACATTTCTTCAAAGACTTGGTGAGCTTCGTAGTGCGTTTCGTGCAATTCCTTACCGTTTCTATGGCACTTTCCTTGAGTAACGCTGTAGCGGTTATCGAAGGTTACTTAGGAATCAAAAGTTCTTTTGTGCGCACACCGAAATTCAACGTGGCGAAAAAAGATGAGTTTACTGGAAATAAATACGACAAGAAAAGTTTATCGATTATCAACATCGCTGAAGGAATCTTGATGGTTGTGTTTGGTTTTACCGCAGTGAATCGTGCGATTTATGGGGATTTAGGAATGGTTCCTTTCCACTTGATGTTAACGATTGGTTACGCAGTAATCTTCTTTAATACACTGAAAGAAAACCGCTCTCCACAAGGATAATTACTCATTTGTCAGTGACAAACTTTCGAGTTTCCCGCTGCGAAAATGAAAGGTGCTTCGGATGTTTTCTCCTTTAGAGACATATGTTCCAATGCAATAATTATCCTCACCGGAATCCTTGCCTTTGAACTTGAACGCAAACGTACCTTTTGGGTATTTCGTGAAGAATCCATGCAACACAAGTTCAGCTTGTGAAATGGGATACACTGCTTCTTTCCCACTGATGTTCAAGGAGATTTTATCCTTTCCGAGGTGAACAATGGTTTTGGCGTCATTCATCTCCATCGCACGCTCGATTGTCCCATAAGGAATATCCGTGGGGATTGAAAGGAAAATAAATAAGCCGGTAATGAAAGATAACATCGTATTCATGCCACAATTTTAGCAAAAATAATGCCGTAAATTCTCATTACAGGAGTTTTTATTTTGGATATATTCCAACGTCAGCATTGAGCCGAACATTATTTGGTGCTGATTCACTTTTTCAGACTTCGAACTTTTCGCTAACTTTGTTCCTATGCAATTATCAATGATAGACCTACAGAAAAATTTAGTGATATACAATAGTATGAAAGGTGAGAAACAAGCCTTCGTACCTATTCATGAAAACTTTGTTGGAATGTATGTCTGTGGACCGACACTTTACAGTGAGCCACACATGGGTAATATGCGCACTTTCATCAACTTTGACCTCATCTACCGCTACTTGTTGCATCTTGGATTCCAAGTGAAATATGTGCGCAACATCACAGACGCTGGACACATTACTAACAGCGCTGGTAACGATGAAGATTCCATTGGAAAAGCTGCGCGCGCCGAGCAATTGCAATCCTTGGAAATCGTGTACAAATACAATGTGCGTTTCCAAGAATTACAGCGCATCTACAATTTACTCCCGCCAAGTATAGAACCTACTGCAACTGGTCACATTCAAGAACAAATCGAAGTCATTGAGCAAATTTTAGCAAATGGTTATGGATATGTCGTGAATGGATCGGTTTATTTCGATACCAAACGCTATATGCAAGATTACAATTATGGCATATTGAGCGGACGTAAAGTGGATGAACTCGAAAATGATACGCGTCAGTTAAATGCGCAGGACGAAAAACGTTTCTTTGCGGATTTTGCCCTTTGGAAAAAAGCGAATCCAGATGACATGCAGATTTGGCGTTCTCCTTGGGGGGACGGAAATCCAGGATGGCACATTGAATGTACCGCAATGAGTACAAAATACTTAGGTAAACAATTTGATATTCACGGTGGAGGTATGGACTTAAAATTCCCGCATCACGAAGATGAAATTGCCCAAAGTTGTGCTTCTGTTGGATGTAATCCAGCGAATTACTGGATGCACGCAAATATGCTGAATGTCAATGGACAAAAAATGAGTAAATCCTTTGGAAATTACTTTTTGCCAAAAGAAATCATTGAAGGAACAACCGAATTATTCGATAAACCATACAGCGCGAATGTGCTTCGTTTCTTTATGATGCAAGCGCATTACCGCAGCAACCTAGACTTTACACAAGAGGCCTTAAACGCTTCCGAAAAAGGCTTTGCCCGTTTAATGGAAGGACTAAAAACGATTGAAAAACTTCCGACTAGCACTTCCTCTTTTGATGTGGATGCCTTGATTGCATCGTTCTATACAGCCATGAACGATGACTTCAATGCACCGATTTTAGTCGCTAATTTATTTGAAGCGGTGAAATACATCAACCTCATCAACGATGGAAATGCGAGTATCTCCGAGAACGATAAGGTAAAACTAATTTCCGCGATGAACTCCTTTATTTTTGATGTGCTTGGACTCGTTTCCGAACAGGAATCGGATAGTGGAAAATTGTCACCAGTAATGGACTTAGTGCTAGACTTACGTCAACAAGCGCGTACGAACAAAGATTGGACAACTTCCGATAAAATCCGCGATGGATTAGCCGCTGCAGGAATTGTCGTTAAAGACGGAAAAGAGGGAACGAGTTGGAGTTAATCTTCCGTTGGATTTGTTTGACTTGGGTTTAGTAATCCATTCCACAATTTGATGCGCATTTCAAGGGCTTGCTTCGCACATTCTATTGCTTCCTCCCATTTTTGTTCATCATCGCCACAGATTTCATCGATCATTCGCAAGGAGATTGGCCCGTGATCACCGCCATCAATTTCGATGTGACGCTCTAAGTAGTACAATAATTTCGAAATATTTTCTTGTCCCTGTGCTTTCATTTCGCGCAAGATCTCAATGAACATATCTGGAATTAAGTCTTCACGTCCAAAGGTAAACACAGAAGCAATTTTATGCATTTCCTCCGTTTCGATAATGGAAAAGGTAAAGCGCACAAATTCTTTCGTTTCTTCGTTGATTTCCAATTGATAAAGCGACTCTTCCACTGTTTTTCCGTAGGAAATCCACTCCGTTAACTGGTGAATAGGAAGGGTGTTTGCCCCTATTTGCTGCATCGCTTCCAAATACATTTCGAAGTGACTGGAAACTTTTCCATCGGCATCGGTATCCGATTCTTCACCAAGAACAATCTCATTGATGAATCTGCGGGTTTCTGGATTGCCTTTCGGTGACCAAGGAAGTTCTACGCAAGTTAAACCTCGCTGCAATGCTTTCAATAAACTCATGAAGTCCCAAACAGCAAAAATGTGCTGTTCCATAAAGGATTGAAAATCTTCCAACGTTTGAATTTGAGCATATAGTGGGTGATCCACCAATTGCTGTCTTAATACGGAGATTTCTGCTTGTAATTTTTCGATGTGCGCGTTCATACTGAAATTGTTAGCAATGAGAATAGGGGTTCTAAAAGTGCAGTAAAATTAATTGTTGAACTGCTTACTTCCTACCTCTTCTAACAAACGTTTTGCACAAAAGTTGAGCGAAAAATGAACAATTTTTCGAATTAGGACAATTTAATTCCCAACTCTTTTAATTGTGCATCATTCAATGGAGAAGGTGCATCAATCATGGTATCTCTACCGCTGTTGTTTTTCGGGAACGCGATGTAATCACGAATGGACTCTGATCCACCCATGGTTGCCACCAATCGATCTAATCCGAAAGCTAATCCACCGTGTGGAGGTGCACCGTATTCAAAGGCACTCATTAAGAATCCGAATTGTGCTTGCGCTTCTTCCTTCGTGAAACCAAGTAAGTCGAACATACGAGATTGCAAATCACGGTCGTGAATACGAATTGAACCACCACCTAATTCCACACCATTCATGGCAAGGTCATAGGCATTCGCACGTACTTTTCCTGGATCTGTATTGATTAAATGCATGTCTTCCGGTTTCGGAGAAGTAAATGGATGGTGCATCGCATGGTAGCGCTCGCTGTCCTCATCCCACTCTAATAAAGGGAAGTCAAATACCCATAATGGTGCGAACTCATTTGGATTTCTCAATCCAAGTTGCGTCCCCATAAACAAACGAAGTTCATTCATTTGCTTTCTAGTTTTCGCCGTTTCACCACTTAACAACAACAACAAATCACCTGGTTTCGCTCCAGCTTTTTCTGCCATTGCTTTCAAGTCGGACTCATCGTAAAATTTGTCCACGCTTGATTTAAAAGAACCGTCTAAGTTGTATTTCACATACACCAATCCTTTGGCGCCGATTTGCGGGCGTTTCACCCATTCGGTTAATTCGTCTAGTTGTTTGCGTGTATATTCTGAACATCCAACTGCATTGATTCCTAAGACCATCTCTGAGCTATTGAAGACAACGAATTCCTTTTGTTGTGTGATTTCCGTTAGGTCAACGAATTCCATTCCAAAACGGATGTCTGGTTTATCGGAACCATAGCGTTCCATTGCTTCCGCGTAGCTCATTCTTGGGAAAGCTCCTTCGAAATTTACGCCACGTACTTCTGCGAACAAATGTTTGATCAATCCTTCAAACATGTCTAGAATATCATTTTGTTCCACAAAGGCCATTTCACAATCAATTTGTGTAAACTCTGGCTGACGATCGGCACGTAAATCCTCATCGCGGAAACATTTCACGATTTGGTAGTAGCGATCGAATCCACTTACCATCAACAATTGTTTGAAGGTTTGTGGCGATTGTGGCAATGCGTAGAATTGTCCCTCGTTCATGCGACTTGGTACGACGAAATCACGTGCGCCTTCCGGTGTCGACTTAATTAGGACCGGTGTTTCGACATCTAAGAAATCTTTAGAGTCTAAGTATTTTCTTGTTTCCAACGCCACACGGTTACGCAAGCGCAATTTCTCCAAAACTGGATTACGGCGTAAGTCTAAGTAACGGTATTGCATGCGGATTTCATCTCCTCCATCCGTATCGTCCTCAATGGTAAATGGTGGCAATTTAGCTGCGTTTAAGATCTTGATTTCGTTGACGTTGATTTCAATCTCTCCAGTAGGCATGTTGCGGTTTTTGCTGCTGCGTTCAATCACAGAACCAGTTACTTGAATCACAAATTCACGTCCCAACTTTCGCGCTTGTTCACACAATTCAGCGTTTACTTCCATATTGAATGCCAACTGCGTGATTCCGTAACGATCGCGTAAATCCACAAAAGTCATTCCACCTAAATCGCGGGAACGTTGTACCCAACCTGCTAAGGTTACGGTGTTCCCTACATTTTCCATTCTTAATTCACCACAAGTGTGCGAGCGATACATAACATTGATTTTGAATGGCAAAAATACAAAAGATATCCCTAAATGGAAGGACAGGCGGACAGAAAGCGAGTGACGAAGGGAATTTCTATCGTACTTCTACTTAAGTTACTGTTCAAAGCAGGAGAAATGTGTAAATTTGTCCTACAAAACAATCAACTATGTCAACAATCGGATCTGAAGAAATGAAAGGTATTCTAGCACAACTAGGAATTCAATCTACAAATTCTGGAGCTTCCACGGGAAGTAACTGGATGAATACAACAGGAGCAACTATTGACTCTATCTCACCTGTAGATGGAAAATTAATTGCTTCCGTTAAATCTGCTACAGCAGCAGATTACAACGCATTAATTGAAAAAGCACAAGGAGCATTCGTTGAATGGCGCAAAATTCCTGCACCAAAAAGAGGTGAGGTTGTGCGTCAATTAGCAGAGCGCATTCGTTTTTACAAAGAGCCACTTGGGAAATTGGTTTCTTACGAAATGGGGAAATCACTTCAAGAAGGACTTGGTGAAGTTCAAGAGATGATTGACATCTGTGACTTTGCTGTTGGACTTTCTCGTCAGTTGTACGGATTAACCATGCATTCGGAGCGTCCTGGACACCGCATGTACGAACAATACCACCCACTTGGAATCGTTGGAATCATCTCCGCGTTTAACTTCCCAGTTGCTGTATGGAATTGGAACACGGCACTTGCGTGGGTTTGTGGAGACGTATGTATCTGGAAACCATCTGAAAAAACACCTTTGACAGCCATTGCTTGTCAACGCATCACACAAGAAGTATTTGAAGCGAATGGCGTTCCAGAAGGAGTGTCTAACGTGATCATCGGCGATGCTGAAATCGGAAAATTAATGGCAAGCGACGGACGTGTTCCGTTAATCTCTGCAACAGGATCTACACGTATGGGTAAATCTGTTGGAGCAGCAGTTGGCGAGCGTTTAGGTCGTTCTTTATTAGAATTAGGAGGAAACAATGCCATTATCATCACGCCAAGTGCAGATTTGAAAATGGTTGTTCCAGGTGCAGTATTTGGTGCGGTTGGTACAGCTGGACAACGTTGTACGTCAACACGTCGTTTGATTGTTCACGCATCCATCTACGATAAAGTAACAGAAGCATTGACATCGGCATACAAGCAATTGAGCATTGGAAATCCATTGGATCAAAACAACCACGTGGGACCGTTAATCGACCAAGATGCGGTAAACAATTACCTGCATGCGATTGAGGCAGCTCAAAAAGAAGGTGGAAAAGTATTGGTAGAAGGTGGTGTTTTAAGTGGTCCAGGTTATGAATCTGGTTGCTACGTGAAACCATGTATCATTGAAGCAGAGAATCATTTTGCGATTGTACAACACGAAACATTCGCGCCGATTCTTTACGTAATGAAATACAGCGGGGACGTTTACGAGGCAATCGCTTTACAAAATGGCGTTCCACAAGGACTTTCATCTGCCATCATGACGAATGAATTAAAAGAATCAGAAGCATTCTTAGCAGCAGCAGGATCTGACTGTGGAATCGCGAATGTCAACATCGGAACATCTGGTGCGGAAATCGGTGGAGCTTTCGGTGGAGAGAAAGAAACAGGTGGTGGACGCGAGTCCGGATCTGATGCATGGAAAGTGTACATGCGTCGCCAGACAAATACCATCAACTATTCTGACAGCTTGCCATTAGCACAAGGAATTAAATTTGATTTGTAAGAAGTTTAACTTCTAGAAATAACAAAGCCCTGACGGAAACGTTGGGGCTTTTTTGTTAACTCTTATTTCCTCTCTCGCTCATTCACGATTAAAAACCGTGCACTCAAGAAAATGGTATTTGTATCGAACGAAGTATAATTTCGGTTGAAGGGATATAGCAAATGGTAGCCAGTTTGTATGTGGAATTGGAGAATTTTAATGCCAATTGTTGGACAAATTCCAACGCGGTACTGCTCAAAATTTGTACGCATACAGACGTTCATTCCGTAGGTGAGTCCGATGGTGTTTTCCTTATGCCAAAAGCCAAGATCGTAACCTAAAACTGGATTGAAGTGAGAAAAGTCATAGGAATAATTCACTCCCATATGCAGTGCATTGGTCGTTGATTCAAGGAACTTATCCGAACGTTTCCATTGTTTTTCTAAACCAATTTCTCCAGCATAAAATCGTCCACTTTGAATGCCAATGTAGGGTCCGGATTTCATCACTTTCTTCGGCTCTTTTCGGTCTAAAATACCTTGTGCACTGAACTGTTGCACGAAAAAAAGAAAAAGAATGAACTTAAGGTTTTTCATGTTTCGGAGGATTGATTTGAGTTTCGTAATATTCAAAAAGTGCACTGGAACTTACCCCTGGAATGGATCCGTGTAGAACAGTTGTTATAACTGGTAAGATGATGGAATGCTGTTTTGTCTCCTTGGAAATGATTGATTCTTTTTGATCGAAAGAAATGAGCATCAACAATAAACTTCCAACAAAGTAAGTCCATTGTAGTAAACCCAACAATGCCCCCGCCAAACTATTCAACACCGATAATTTTGCTAACTTGATGACGCTTTCCAATACTTTTCCGCCAAAATAAATTCCTGCGCCCACGACTAAAAACAAACTGAGGAAGGTAATCGGAGAAATATACTTGCTTTTCCATTCAAAGTGTTCTTGTCCGTAGGAAACAATTACATCCGTAAAATGAAACGCTGCATATAATCCGACAATAACAGCCAACAACATGAACAATGACATGATGAATCCACGTTTGTAGCCTTTGTATGCGCCGTAGATGAGCGGAAGTAAAATAATGAGGTCCAACATTTTCATCTCCGAATGTAAATAGAAGGGCGCTTGAAACAACAGAAAGCCTAAAATTCTTCTAAACATTCACTTGTGGGTTAAGGAGATTGTTACTAATCTTGTGCTATGCTAGATCCGTTCAACGACCAATATTTCATGAAGCAGGCTTATTTGGAAGCTCAAAAAGCCTTCGATCAAGACGAAGTTCCCGTAGGAGCAGTCATTGTTTGCAAAAATCAAATCATTGCACGTGGTCACAACCTAACGGAGAAGCTGACGGATGTTACGGCACATGCAGAAATTCAAGCAATCACCGCTGCCTCACAATATTTGGGTGCAAAGTACTTGAAGGAATGTACCTTGTTCGTGACGTTAGAGCCTTGCTGTATGTGTGCTGGGGCCTTGTATTGGTCTCAAATCGACAAAGTGGTTTTTGGCGCACGAGATGATCGTCGTGGTGCAGGACTCCAAGAAAAATCTTTGTATCATCCGGCGACTTTGGTCACAAATGGCATCATGGAAGCTGAATGTCAGCAATTGCTGAAAGATTTTTTCGCTCGTAAGCGTTAATCACGCATAAAGCGTATCACGAATCACTTCCATCGTTACTTTCAAACTGAAATTTGGCAGGTGAAGTTCAGCGTAATTGACCAAAACTTCTAGGCCTTTTCGAACGACATCCTTCGGATAGTTTTCCGTCGTTTCTTTTAAAAACTGTGCTTTCAAGAAGGACAAAACCTCCGGATCCTGAACGTATTTACTCCCACTGGGGGTATTGGTAAACATTCCGCGCTCGATATCAAAAGCACTGGCGTCCTCTTCATCAAAAAGTGGCGCATAACCCAAGAATTGCATGTATTGAGCCAAGAATTGCGTAGGAAAAATAAAGTCATCCGTACGGGTTTCCAAGTCGATGAGCTGCGCTTGTACGTATTCGAACAAGTGTGGATCTGGACCTTGTTGCTTGATGGTTTGCTTGAGTACATCCGCCATGAAAAACACCAACATGACTTTTTGAGGCTGCGTATAAAGGTTGGAAGGAGTCCAGGCATAATCCATGGTTTGAATAATGCCCAGCTCACTTTCCGGTCTTTTAAAATAGCTTATTTCGTATAAGCCCAATTGATTCAAGGACTTGCCTTTCTTTTTGACTCCTTTGAAAATGAAACTAGCGTATCCCTTTTCAAGTGTATAAAAATTCAGGATGCTACTGCTTTCTGAATAATGGTGTTTGTCAATTAAAATGCCAAGTTCCTTCGATTTCACTATCTTCTCGCCACTTTAAAATCAATTTTATAGTAGAAAATAGGCAAGAATCCTAGTTGGGTATTTTGGCTATATGGTTGGTAATTTGGATTTGCGATGTCCTGCGGTAAAATTGCTGGATTGTACGTTAAACTCAGTAGGTTTTTCGTGTTCAACAAGTTTACTAAGTCCAAACCAATCTCATGCGTTACTTTATCCGCATTTTTTCTCCAACTGATTTTTAAGTCCAAACGGAAGTAATCTTGGAATTTGTAATCGTTGAAAGCACTGTCTAAGAACAAGATTTCTTTCGCAGCATTTGAGGCAGCAACATCCACAAGTCCATAGCGTTTTCCACCAGCTCTTGTCACCTTGAATCCAATTCCAATGGTGTTTTTCGAATTGATGTTAAATTCTTTTCCAGCCAATAAATTCACCACATAGTTTCCGTTGTATGAAGTATTGCGAACGATGTTGTCACTTCCTTTGTATTTCGAATCGAAAATTGATCCTGTAAACAAGAAGAAGAAGGTTTTATCGAAATACTTCTGAACTGTTAATTCTAATCCGTAGTTGTATCCCGTTCCCGTATTTTGCAATGAATCTTGGAACAAACGCGAGAATCCTGATCCAACGTTGATCATGGAGAATGAAGATGGAGCGAGTGTCACTGGCACATTGTACAAATGTTGGTAATAGGCTTCTGTTTTGATGTTGAATCCTTTGTTGAAGGATTTTTCGTAACCAATACCTGAATGGATGCTTTTTGTGAAATCCATGTTCATGTTACTTGCAGCATTTGTTGCTTGTCCTGGAAGAATCTTGTACGCATACGTGTAATACGGCTGTGTCTGACTGTGTAAGCCTCCGCCAGCAAAGATGGACTGATTGCCTTTCATGCGGTATTTCCATCCAATACGAGGCTCTAATGGACTAATGCTATTCGATAAGGTAAAATACTGCGCGTGAAGTCCAGCGGAGAAATCCATGTTTTCATTGATACGCCATTTCCATTGGACGAATGGTTGAATTAAGGCTGCTGTTCCTTGGTAATCCCAACGAACTTTCCATGTGTTTTGATCATCCAAATCACTTAAACAAGAATCCAAGAAATTCATGTTCATGACATCCAAGATGATTCCAGCTTTCAACAGGTGTTGTTTGTTTATTTTGTGATTAACAGCCGTGTAGCTTGATAATTTACGAATAGTATACTTGTAAGCCATCATCGCATAAAGCGTGTCGAATTGAATGGTTTGCGTCAAAGTGTCTACTTGTCGTCCTCTCAGGTAATCATGATTCGTGTGTTGTTCTTCTTGGGAGAAAGCCAAGGTTGAGGAAATGTATGTTTTCTCACTCAGTGTTTTCTTGTAGTTAAGTCCGGTTGTATACATGGATGTACCAAAATACTGGTCACGATCACCTTCGCCATAAAATTCTTGTGAGTATTCTTTTTTATCAGAAATCATAATCGAAATATCACTCGCTCCACCTAATCCAAAAAAGGAAAGTTGTCCACCATTTTTCAATTGCCAGTTAAATTTAAACGCGCCATCTCCATAAATTGGAATGGCAGAAGTTCCAATTTGAATACCTAAAGACTGAAACATGGACAAGGTTGAATAGCGACCCATTGCTAGGAACGACGATTTTCCGTTTTTCGATAGTGGTCCTTCAGCTAGGAATTCTGTTCCTAGGAAACCAAACTGACCTGTAAACTCATGTTGTTTATTGTTTCCGTTGCGCAATTTTAAATCGAACACTCCCGAAGTACTATTTCCATATTCTGCTGGAAAGGCACTCATAAAGAAATCGGAGTTTCCGAGCATTTTATTATTAATGATGGAAACAGGTCCACCTGAACTTCCGGCAATTGCAAAGTGATTTGGATTTGGGATGTCAATTCCTTCCACACGGTAAATCACACCAAGTGGCGAATTTCCACGAACTACGATGTCGTTTCGAGAATCATCTGCTCCATTCACACCGGCAAAGTTCGAAGCCATACGAGCAGGATCCATGCGAGAACCAGGATAACGGTTTGTTTCCTCCACACTAAATTGTTGTGCAGAAAGCAGTGCCATTTCGTTGATGACTTCACCGTGTTTTTTCGTCAAGACTTTTACTTCATTTTGCTCAGATATTTTTTCTTGCAAAGGAATTTGAAGAATCAATTCTCGTCCAGAACTCACTTCGATGGTCATGGACTTACTATCATAGAACGAATAATTTGCACTCAATTCATGTTTTCCGACTGGAACTTTCGCGATTTCCCATGTCCCATCAGTAGTGGAAAGCGCACGATACAATTTACCATCATTCGCATCTATGGAAATTTTTACAGCATTAAGGGGGAAGTTCGTTTCGCTATCGAAAACTTTACCTCGCACTGTTTGCGTGGGGGTTTGCGCATAAAATCGCAGGGTTGGAATAAAACAAAGTAGTAGAATTATTAATCTCATAAGCTTAGGTTTTAGGGAACGAATATATTGTTTTTATTGAAAATAGCACCAAAATAATTCGTTTGAAACTTTTGCACGGTTTTTGGATAGCGAGGCAATTATTGTTAATTTTAAAAAAAAATTCTATGAAATCCATTGCATTATTATCGATCATATTTTTAACAAGTCTGCAATTGTTTGCCCAAAAGGCATCAAAAGAAGATGTCGTTTGGCATACCGATTTAAACAAAGCTATTGAACTTTCTAAAAAGGAAAACAAACCTTTGATGTTGTTCTTTACAGGATCAGACTGGTGTGGATGGTGTAAAAAACTTCAAAAAGAAGTGTTTACGCAAGCTGAGTTTAAAAAGTGGGCACAGGACAATGTCATTTTAGTGGAGGTAGATTTCCCAAGTGCGAGCGTACAACAAGCGGAAGAATTAAAAGTACAAAACCGCATGTTACAACAGCAATTTGTTGTTCGTGGTTATCCTACATGCTTTTTCGTTAAAGCAGAAAAATTAAAAGATGGAAAAATAACCTATACACAATTTGGACAACAAGGATATATTGCGGGAGGCCCCGTGAACTGGATCAATAGCGCAACTGCACTTATCAAACCGAACTAATCCAACTTCAGCGAAGAAAATTCGTCGTATTGAAAACCTCTTGAAAGCAGAAACCTCATCAGTTTCTGCTTTTTTATTTGTGGATTTTTTTCTGAAGAAAGCTCCCGGTTTTTTCGTTCAATTAAAGACTCCATTACTTCTTGGTATTCTTCATCAGAAATAAACGCATAAATACCTTCTTGAATCAATTTAGCATCGATTCGTTTTTGAAAGAGTCCCGCCTTGATTTTCTGGCGTCCCCATTTTTTGATGCGTAGTTTTCCTTGAACGTATGCTTCAACAAAGCGTTTTTCGTCTAGAAAACGATTTTCCTTTAGGTGTTTGATGACTTCGAGAGACAAGGATTCATCTGCGCCCAAACGTTCGACTTTCGTTCGAACCTCTGAGACGCAGCGTTCCTGATAAGCACAAAAGGCTTCTAATTTAAAGATGATTTGCTCCCGTGAAAAAGCAGGCGGATTCATTACAAGGTAATTTCCTCGTTTGATTTATTCACGAAGGAATATTGTAATAAATGATGAGCAGTCAAACCGCGAACCGGAATCCATTGTTTGTATTTAAAGAACCAACGCAACTGTTTGCTGATGATGCCTTTTTTGAAGAATGCTTCCAAGTACGGGTGAACCAACAAGGTCACTCCTTTTTCTTTTCGGTCGTTCAATAAATAACTTAGGTTATTTTCGATTTCTTCCGAGAAAAGAATGCTGGCAGTTACTTCTCCACTTCCGTTACATGTTGGACACGTTTCCGAAGTTTCGATGTCTGTTTCTGGTCGGACACGTTGACGTGTGATTTCAATAATGCCGAACTTAGACGGAGGAATCATGTTGTGTTTTGCACGGTCAGATTTCATAAATTCCTTCATTTTTTCGAAGAGAATTTTGTTGTTTTCTTTTTCATGCATGTCGATAAAATCAACACAAACAATTCCACCCATGTCGCGCAGTTGTAAAACACGCGCAATTTCTTCCGCTGCTTCCACATTCGTTGCAAGCGCATTCGATTCTTGACCGTCAGCACCTTTACGGTTTCCACTATTGACATCAATCACGTGCATCGCTTCGGTATGCTCAATAATCAAGTATCCTCCACTAGGTAAAGGAACTTTCTTACCAAACAATGCTTTTATCTGCTTATTGATCGCAAAACGTTCAAAGATGTCAATTTTACCTTCGTAATTTTTAACGATTTTCTCTCTTCCTGGAGCGATCGATGAAACGTATTCCTTCATCTCCAAGGCCAAGGCTGGATCGTTGACATGTATATTTGTAAAGTTTCCATTCAACAAATCACGAAGAATAGAAGTGGTCGTATTTAATTCACCTAACACACGACGAGGAGGTTGAATTCCTTTTAAGTTCGCATGCATTCCGCGCCATTTTTCCAACAAATTTTCAAGGTCTGTTTCTAAGTCTGTAGTTGACTTATTTTCAGCCACTGTTCGAATAATGACACCAAAGTTTTTTGGTTTGATTCGATTCATAAGGTCCTTTAAACGGTCCTTTTCGTTCGAATCTTTAATTTTTTGACTAACAGATATCTTATCTGAAAAAGGTACAAGTACTAGGTAGCGTCCGGCTAGCGTCACTTCAGAACTCAAACGAGGTCCTTTCATGGATATAGGCTCTTTCGCCACCTGCACCAAAATGGGCTGGGACGAAGAGAGTACATTGCTAATTTTACCGTCTTTTTGAATGTCTTTCTCCAACTTGAAATATTGCAAATCTGCGACATTTTGTTTCCCTTGCATCGATTCTTTCACAAATCGGGCAAGCGAATGGTACTGTGGACCAAGGTCCAAATAATGCAAGAAAGCATCTTTTTCGTACCCAACATCAACAAATGCAGCGTTCAAACTAGGAACCACACGACGTACTCTTCCTAAATAGATGTCGCCAACAGCAAAATCTGAATTTCCACGATCCTCATGTAATTCAATTAATTTGCCGTCCCGCAACAAAGCGATCCAAATTCCATTCGACCTGGTATCGACAACGAGTTCTAGGTTCACAATTAGAAGTTTACAGGATGAAACAATGAAAGCTCACTGAAAGAATCAATGAGCCTCCTTTTCTTCTCAAATTAAGAAGTTCTTACTTCTTCTTCTTGTGACGATTTTTTCTAAGACGTTTTTTACGCTTGTGCGTAGCCATTTTATGTCTTTTTCTTTTTTTACCGCTTGGCATAATATATATTTTAGTGTTACTTGAATCTAAAAAAAATGCACCCCCTCAGAAAAGGGAGTGCAAAGATAAATAAAATTTTGAAATATCGAAATCTTATTTCACGCTAACCTTATTCTTTACTTCATCAATAAATACTTTTGATGGTTTGAAAGACGGAATGTTGTGAGCAGGGATGATGATTGTCGTATTTTTAGAGATGTTACGGCCAGTTTTCTGTGCGCGTTCTTTCACTATGAAACTACCAAATCCTCTTAAATAGACATTATTCCCTTTCGCTAACGATGCTTTAATTGAGTTCATAAATGCCTCAACTGCTCTAAGAGCTTCGTTTCTTTCTAATCCTGTTTCTTCTGCAATGTCTGCTACGATATCCGCTTTAGTCATATTTTCTTGATGTTAATTGATTTTTAATGCGGTGCAAAAGTATATCACAGAAACTTTATATTGTTAATTTTCCTGTTTTTTTTCTCAAAAATTTTCAAATGGAGCAAATTCAACGTGAGTTAAGCAACTGGTATCGCCTCCACAAGCGACCGCTTCCTTGGCGTGAAACAACGAATCCGTATTTCATTTGGCTCAGTGAAATCATTCTTCAACAAACACGTGTAGAGCAAGGAATGGCGTATTATTTTAAGTTCACAAACGCATTCCCCACTGTATTTGACTTGGCAAAAGCAGATGAACAAGTGGTGCTGAATTTATGGCAGGGACTTGGGTATTACAGTCGTGCGCGGAATTTGCACCGCACAGCAAAACAGATTGTGGAAGAATTTGATGGTGTATTTCCCGATTCCTACGATGGATTGTTGAAATTGAAAGGTGTCGGACCTTATACCGCCGCAGCGATTGCCTCTTTTTCATATGACTTACCGCATGCCGTTCTCGATGGAAACGTTTTTCGTGTATTGAGCCGCTTACACAATTGGGAC
Organism: Crocinitomicaceae bacterium; assembly: GCA_017983465.1. Classification (GTDB taxonomy): domain Bacteria; phylum Bacteroidota; class Bacteroidia; order Flavobacteriales_D; family Crocinitomicaceae; genus UBA952. The sequence goes on along the minus strand of JAGOBK010000002.1, from coordinate 435,011 downwards.
ACTCCCATAAACTCCACACAAGGAAAAAAAGATTTCGAAAAATTCGCGAACGAGCTTTTAGACCAACAGAATCCTGGCCTGTTCAACCAAGCCATGATGGAATTCGGCGCATTGCATTGCAAGCCTACCCAACCATTGTGTGGCGAATGTCCACTAACCGTTTACTGCTTGGGATATGCTGAAAAGACGATTGGACATCTTCCTGTGAAGTTGAAAAAACAGTCGGTACGACAACGGTTTTTTGTTTTTGAGTTGATGCAGCCAAAACAAGGATGGATGCTCCTTCAAAAAAGAAATGAAAAAGATATCTGGCAGCATTTATATCAATTTCCGCTGAAAGAATTTCAAAGTTCAGTAGAAAAAGAGCAGTATTTGGCATCCATTCAATCAAACTTTCAGTCGAAAGAATACCGCCATGTTCTTTCGCATCAACATTTATTTTGTCATTTCATTGTTCGAACTGCCACGAAACAAGAAGACGGAGAGCTTGTGCGCATAGAGGATTTGCACCAATATCCAATCCCTAGAGCAATCGACCGTTTTTTAGAAGATTATGGACTTGATATTTTTCATTCCCAAGCAAGATAACTTACTACCTTTGTAAAAATTCGAATCATGATTCAACTCATACATTCCACTGAAGCCAACGGATGCGCTTCAAAAATCTATTTACTTGAAACAAGCGCAACGGAAATCTCTGGATTAGCTGCGGAAACCATTTCAGGTTTTCAATCGAGCGATAAGAAATTTGATTATTTCAAAAGCTCCGAAGGCTTTACTTTTTTAGTAAAAACAGATCAAAAAGCAGAAGAAATTCGCGTTTTAGGAAATACGATTGAAGGCCTGATTTGCGAATCAGAAGAAGGAATACAACTCTTCGGTTCAAACAATGCTGCTTTATTCGCTTTGTGCGAAGGACTGCTTTTATCGAGCTACCGATTTACACAACACTTCTCAAAACCAAAAGACTACAAATTCAAACAGATTTTCGTAACTGCTTCCTTAACTAGTGAGCAAGTTTCCGAATTGATGTCGATGTCTAAAGCAGTTTTCTGGACACGTGATATGGTTAATACACCCGTTTCACATTTGAACGCAGAACAATTAGCTGAATCGATTTCGAAACTTGGTGAAGAAGCTGGATTTCAAGTGAATGTACTTGGGAAAACGCAAATTGAATCACTAAAAATGGGAGGTCTCCTAGCAGTAAATAAGGGTTCAATTGATCCCCCAACGTTTACCATTGCCGAATACAAACCGGACAACGCAGTGAATAAAAAACCAGTCGTTTTAGTTGGGAAAGGAGTCGTTTACGACACCGGTGGACTCAGTTTGAAACCAACTGCTGGTTCTATGGACACGATGAAAGGCGACATGGCCGGAGGAGCAACAATGGCCGCAGTGATTTACTACGCTGCATTGCAAAAACTTCCTGTGCACATCGTTGGACTCATCCCAGCAACTGATAATCGTCCTGGTGGAAATGCTTACACTCCTGGTGATGTTATCACCATGTTTGATGGAACAACAATCGAGGTGCTAAACACAGATGCAGAAGGTAGAATGATCTTAGCAGATGCGTTAGCATACTCGGCCAAATATGATCCGGAAATTGTTATTGACGCCGCAACATTAACAGGAGCAGCCTTAAGAGCAATTGGCACGGAAGCAACAATTATCATGGGAAATGCAGATGACACGTACTTTCATGATTTAGAAAAAATTGGATTTGACGTTCATGAGCGCGTTGTTCGTTTTCCATTCTGGGACGACTACAAGGCACACATGAAATCAAAAATCGCAGACATGAAAAATATTGGAGGCCCAAATGCTGGAATGATCTCTGCGGGAAAATTTTTAGAGCATTTTGTGAAAGCTCCCTATATTCACATGGATATTGCGGGTCCAGCTTGGTTGGATTCAAAAGAAAATTATAAAGGAGATGGAGGAACAGGAGCGGGTGTTCGTTTGCTGTATCAATTCTTGAAAAATCGTTATAAATAATGGATAAAGAACAAGGAACAACGAAAGAGCCAGTTTCAACAAAGGAATTGTACAAAGTCGGTATCACACTTGGTGACTTGAATGGAATTGGTCCAGAAGTCACATTGAAAGCATTGAAGGACAATCGTATCTTGGGTGATTTTACCCCGGTGATTTACGGGTCAACCAAAATCATTTCACACTACAAAAAGTTGTTGGATCTTCAAGATTTTCAATATACTTCCTGTAAGGACGCGAGTGAAATCCAAGCAAAAAAAATCAATGTCATCAATATTTGGAATGAAGATGTTGAATTGCAAGTTGGAGAAGCTACTGCAACGGGTGGGTCATACGCCTTCAAATCATTGGAAGCTGCCACTCAAGATTTATCCGAAGGAAAAATTGATGTATTGGTAACAAGTCCATTTAGCAAAGATGCCATTCAAAAAGCTGGATTCCAATTTCCAGGACACACAGAGTACTTGGCGGATATGTCAGGCGTTCCAGAGGCATTGATGATTTTAGTTTCAGAAAGACTGAAAGTTGCCTTGGTAACAACACATATTCCCATTAAGGACGTTAGTTCGGCTCTAAATAAAGAAGGAATTCTCTCTAAAATTGAGAAATTCGAACAATCCTTGAAAAAAGATTTCGGAATTGTTAAGCCTAGAATCGCCGTGTTTGGATTAAACCCACATGCCGGAGAAAATGGCAAATTGGGAGCTGAGGAACAAGAGATTATTTCACCAGCAATTCAGCAAGCAAAAAACAAAGGAGTTTTAGCATTTGGACCTTTTCCTGCTGATGGATTCTTTGGTTCAGATTTAAAAAATCAGTTCGATGGAATCCTTGCAATGTATCACGATCAAGGACTTACGGCATTTAAAGCCTTGGCATTTGATGATGGCGTGAACTTCACTGCTGACCTTCCAATTGTTCGAACATCACCAGATCATGGGACAGCATTTGACATCGCAGGTAAAAATTTGGCAAACGAATTATCCATGCGAAGTGCCATGTATTTAGCCGTTGAGATTTTTAAAAATAGAAAGTTTAATAAGCAGATTCATTCAAATCCCCTACCCTTCTCAAAGGAAGAACGAGGGAAAAAAGAGTCTGATCGTCCGATATAATTTTAAAATTCGAAATAAATTTTATAATTTCGCGGATTCATTTTTGTTCATTGTAAAAACGATATGATAAGTCCTTACACGATACCATTTGTTGGATTAAAGCTAGGACAACATCTTTTCGATTTTGCTTTAGACAAAACGTTCTTTGAATCTTTGCCGTATTCATTGGTTGATGACGGGAAATTAGTAGTGAAATTAAACCTGGAGAAAAAAGAAACGATGCTTGTAGCTAGTTTCGAAGTGAAAGGGGTTGTTTCAGTTGCTTGTGCTAGATGTAATGAGGAAATGAGTCAAAAAATCAAAGGTGATTTGACTGTTTACTACGTGTTTGGTGACGAGGAATCTGAAGATGAAAACTTGATTGTCATTCCAAAAGAAAGCTATGAAATCGAAGTTCAACAATCGATATATGAAATGATTATGTTGGCTCTGCCAGCACGATCGGCTCACAAAAAAAATGAGTGCAACGAGGAAATGGTTAGACTAATTGAACAATACACGTCGAAACCAGATTCCAAAGATGATAAAGACAATATTGACCCACGATGGGCAGCATTAAAGAATTTAAATTGATATAAATACATAGTTATGGCGCATCCTAAACGCAGAATTTCCACAACAAGACGTGACAAACGTAGAACGCACAAGAAAGCGACTGCTCATCAAGTGGCAACATGCCCTACAACAGGTCAGCCTCATTTATTTCACCATGCACACTGGCATGAAGGGAAATTATACTACAGAGGTAAAGTAGTTGCAGAAAAAGAATCAACAGTAGAGTAAGGAACCATCTCGTTTTCTAAATGAGGATTGGTCTAGATATCTCAGGGGGCGATTTCGCTCCCAAAGCAACTATTGATGGTGCATTATTGGCGAGAGAAGTTCTGTCCAATGATGTCACCATTGTATTGCTTGGTGATGAGGAAATTATTCGGAGTGAATTTGCTAACCGCGGAAAAGACCTGAATGGTTTTGAGGTGGTACATGCACCCGAGGTAATTACTTATCACGATCACCCTACTCGGGCGATTCCAAAAAAACCGAACAGTTCTATTGCTGTTGGTTTCGATTTACTTGCCAAAACAGATTTAGATGTTTTTGCTAGTACAGGTAACACCGGCGCAATGTTGGTGGGAGCCATGTATAAATTGAATACAGTTCCAGGAATTATACGTCCATGCATCACTTCAACACTTCCATGTTTAGATGGTTCTCAAGCCATTTTACTAGATGTTGGGTCAAATGCAGATTGTAAAGCAGATGTTCTGTATCAATTTGCCGTTTTGGGGGCACTATATTCTCAACACGTTCACGGAGTTGAAAACCCAAGAGTAGCATTATTAAACATTGGTGAGGAAGATTCAAAAGGAAACCTTTTAACCATTGCTGCTTACAAATTACTTTCCGAATCAGATGAACTCAACTTTACCGGAAATATTGAAGGTAGAGATTTGTTTACTGGTGTTGCAGATGTAATCGTTTGTGACGGATTTACAGGTAATATTGTTCTGAAAGAAGCAGAAGGAATTTATACGCTCATGCGTAAACGCGGAATACGCGATGAATATTTTGATCGTTTTAATTACGAGAATTACGGCGGGACACCGATTTTAGGTGTGAAAGGAAATGCCGTTATTGGTCATGGTATTTCCAATGATATTGCCATCAAAAATATGTTGTTACATTCCTACGAAGTGGCCGCTTCAGGATTAGCAACGAAAATAAACGATGCATTTAACTAAGAGATGAATAAACTTACAGCAGCAATTACGGCGGTACAAGGATACGTTCCCGAGGACATTTTAAGTAACGAGGATTTATCCAAATTTGTGGATACTTCTGATGAGTGGATTACTTCACGCACGGGAATCAAAGAGCGTCGCATCATGCGTAACGGTGCCTCTTCTGATATGGCAGCTGCAGCGGTTAAGCAACTTTTAGAGAAAAAAGGAATCGATCCAATGGATATCGATTTAGTTATTTGTGGAACTGTTACACCAGATCACCCTTTCCCAAGTACGGCGAATATTTTGAGTGACAAAACAGGAATGAAAAACGCGTGGTCTTTCGATGTAAATGCTGCTTGTTCAGGATTTCTTTTTGCGCTTGCAACAGGATCGCAATTCATTGAAACTGGTAAATACAAAAAAGTAATTGTGGTTGGTGTCGATAAGATGACCTCCATTGTGGATTACCAAGATCGTACGACATGTGTGATTTTCGGTGATGGTGCAGGTGCAGTTTTACTGGAACCAAATACAGAAGGACTTGGACTACAAGACTTTATTTTGCATTCAGATGGATCTGGTCGCGAATTCTTAGTTCAACCTGCAGGTGGATCTTTACATCCTGCAAGTATTGAAACCGTTGAAAACAGAATGCATTACGTTAAACAAGAAGGACAAAGCGTCTTCAAATTTGCCGTAACTAATATGGCAGATGTTTCAGCGAAAATCATGGAAAAAAATAATTTGACATCCGATGATGTTCAATGGTTAGTGCCACATCAAGCCAATTTGCGCATCATTGATGCTACAGCAAATCGCATGGGACTTTCCAAAGAAAAAGTGATGATCAACATCGAAAAATACGGTAACACAACTGCCGGTACATTGCCTTTATGTTTGTGGGACTATGAAAAACAATTGAAAAAAGGAGATACACTTATTTTATCCGCTTTTGGTGGTGGATTTACATGGGGAGCTATTTATTTGAAATGGGCTTATAACTCATAATATTAGTAATTTTGCAAAACAAATCATTGTTATGAATTTAGAAGAAATCAAAGACCTAATTAAACTTGTTTCTAAGTCAGGAATTGGTAAAATTGAAATTGAAAACGAAGGATTTAAAATTGCCATTGAAAATGGAACGTCTTTCAGTGAACAACCAGTTTATGTACAAGCTGCTGCTCCAGTAGCAATGGCTCCACAAGCTGCTGCTCCAGCGCCGGTTGCTGCTGCACCTGTAGCTGCTGCAGAAAGTTCGGATGAATCACGTTACATTACTGTGAAATCTCCAATGATTGGAACATTTTACCGTACTCCTGGACCAGACAAAGATGCTTTTGTAAACGTTGGAAGCACGATTCAACCAGGAGATAAACTTTGCATCATTGAAGCAATGAAAACATTTAACGAAATTGAATCAGAAATTTCTGGTAAAATTGTTAAAGTTCTTGTAGACAATGCAAGTCCTGTAGATTACGATCAACCACTATTTTTAGTAGATCCAGCTTAATTGCTGCAAAAAATCTTCCTTTATGTTTAAGAAAATTCTAATCGCCAATCGCGGTGAAATCGCTTTGCGTGTGATTCGTACCTGTAAAGAAATGGGTATTAAAACAGTCGCTGTTTACTCTACTGCTGATAAGGATAGTTTACCTGTTCGCTTTGCTGACGAAGCAGTATGTATAGGCCCACCCGTATCGGCGAAATCATATTTGTCCATTCCTAATATTATTGCAGCTGCAGAAATTACGAATGCAGATGCCATTCACCCAGGATACGGATTCTTGTCTGAAAACGAGAAGTTTTCACGTGTTTGTCAAGAACATGGGATTAAATTTATTGGTGCTCTTCCAGAACAAATTGCAGGGATGGGAGATAAAGCAACAGCAAAAGCAACCATGATTGCTGCTGGTGTACCATGTATTCCAGGGTCTGTTGGATTATTAAAAGATGTTGCGCAAGCGATGGTGGAAGCCAAAGCGATCAAATATCCTGTCATCTTGAAAGCAACAGCTGGAGGTGGCGGTAAAGGAATGCGCATCGTTTGGGAGGAAAGTGAACTTCAAGGAGCTTGGGATTCCGCACGTCAAGAAGCAGGAGCTGCTTTCGGAAACGATGGAATCTACATGGAAAAGTACATTGAAGAACCACGTCACATTGAAATTCAAATTGCAGGTGACCAATTCGGAAATGCTTGTCACTTGTCTGAAAGAGATTGTTCCATTCAACGTCGTCATCAAAAATTAGTGGAAGAAACACCTTCACCATTCATGACGGATGAACTTCGTGAGCGTATGGGTGAAGCAGCAATTAAGGCAGCTAAAGCAGTGAAATACGAAGGTGTTGGAACGGTTGAGTTTTTAGTTGATAAAAACCGTGATTTCTACTTCATGGAAATGAACACGCGTATTCAAGTTGAGCATACGATTACAGAAGAAGTAATCAATTTTGACTTGATTAAAGAGCAAATATTGATTGCTGCTGGACATAAAATTTCTGGTAAAAATTATTATCCTCAAATGCATGCGATTCAATGTCGTATCAATGCAGAAGATCCATATAAGGACTTTAGACCTTGTCCAGGGAAAATCACTGATTACCATTGTCCGGGTGGACATGGAATTCGAATTGATGCCCATGTATATGCAGGATATACAATTCCGCCAAATTACGACTCCATGATTTCCAAATTAATCGTTGTTGCACAAACACGTGAAGAAGCGATTGCTAAAATGAAACGCGCACTTGGAGAATATGTTATCGGTGGTGTGAAAACAACCATTCCTTTTCATCAAAAATTGATGCAAAACGAAGATTTCTGTAAAGGAAATTTCACCACTAAATTTATGGAGAGCTTCGAATTTTAATAAATACTATTATTTATTAATTTTTTGCTCATTCTTGAACTCATTTAGGCAACTGTTTTATTGTTACTTCGTTTAATATTTGCTAAATTTAGCCTGCTAAAACGAATTAATACGAAACACAATTACAACTAAATGAGGTTTCTTGCCCTTATTGTTATTTCGCTGTTTTTTACAGTGGGGTTAAACGCCCAGTTATGTACTCCTCAAACGGTTACATTTCCCATTACACCAACTTCTACACTTCAATATACGCCTTCGTATTCATCCGGAGTTATTTTGTTTCCATTTACAGCAACTGCAGGGTGTACATATACATTCTCAACATGTGGTCAGAGTAGCATTGATACCTATTTGCGATTACACAATTCTGCATATACCATTCTTGGACAATGGGATGACCAATGTGGCTTGCAATCAAATTTTTCTTGGACATGTCCTACTTCAGGTCAATACTATGTGCATTTATCAAAATTTGTATGTACACCGTTAACTGCTGCGACTACAATGAGCTATGTCGTTTCATGTCCAACACCGCCATGTAATAATCCAGTTGTCAATGCTGGACCTGATGTCGTTATTTGTGCTGGACAATCCACAACTTTAAACGGAACCGTTACAGCTGGGACAGGAACGGGTTCAGGTGGAAGTGCTTCAAGCATCACGATTTCCATATCGGGAACAAGTTTTCTAGATGAGACTTCGTGGAATTTAACTAATGCATCGGGCACATCAGTTGGATCCGGGGGGCCATATACAACCGCTTCCACCAACACCGTGACATTAACAAATGTTGGAACAGGTCCTTATAGTTTTTCTCTAGAAACTCAAGGGACCTTCAATGATAATAATGCAACCTACACGATTTCCTGCAACGGAAGTACGGTAAATACTGGATCTATTACTGGTGGACAAACAACCACAGCAAGTGTTACAGGATGTGGAGGAACAACTGGTGGTGGAACACTACCCATTACATATGTCTGGTCGCCTGGAGCTACTTTAAGTTCTACCACAATTTTAAATCCTACAGCAACACCAACGGTTACTACAACTTACACCTTAACAGCCACATCTGGAACTTGTACTTCAACTGATGAAATGACAGTTTTTGTCAGTCCAGCACCTACCATTAATGCTGGTCCTGACATTACCATTTGCTCAGGACAAACAACGACATTGAATGGGTCTGCAAGTGCGGTTGGAGGATTTGGCGGTCCAATTGACGTCAACATTTTCTCAGGAAGTAATTTAGATGAAACAACTTGGAATATAACCAATGCCCTAGGTGCAGTGATAGCGTCTGGTGGACCATATGCCTCTGGATCAAACCAAACAATTACCATCAACGCACCTTCAAATCCGCCTTATACTTTCAACTTAGAAACACAAGGTGCATTTAATTCAAATGTGGCAGGATATAACATTTTCTGTGGAAGCACCTCAATTAGTGGGGGCTTGGCAATCCTTACTGGCGGACAAACAATTGCTGTGCCAATTTCAGGTTGTCCAGGGTCAATTCCTACTACACTTTCTTGGTCTCCTGGAGCAACTTTAAGTAGCACCACTGTTGCAAATCCAACCGCAAGTCCGACTTCTACTACAACTTATACACTTACAGCAACAGCTAATGGATGTACTTCTAACGACGATGTAGTAGTCAATGTGGTTCCAGGTCCTACTGTTACAGTAAACAACGCAACAATTTGTGGTGGTCAAACGGCAACACTTACGGCAACAACAACTGCTACCGGCGGAACCTATTTGTGGTCACCTGGTGGGGCAACAACGCAAACTATCGATGTTAGTCCTGCAACAACAACATCATATACTGTAACTTACTCGAATGGAAATTGTTCTAGTGCACCAGCAACTGGTGTTGTGACGGTATCTACTTCTCCAACTTTAAGTGTAAACTCAACTACAATTTGTCAAGGAACTTCGGCAACGTTAACAGCAACGGCGAGTCCAAGTGGCGGGACCTACCTCTGGACACCAGGTGGGGCAACAACACAATCATTAACGATTTCACCAACAACGACAACCACATATTCCGTCACATATGACTTTAACGGTTGTAGTTCCTCTTCGGCAAATGGCACTGTAAACGTTTCGAATGTTATCGATTGGGCAAATATTCAAACACCTGGGACATCAACAATTTGTCAAGGTCAAACTTTGACAATTTACGGTCAAGTTTTCGAGACAGGAGTAACACCTCCATCGGGACAAGGCGCAGGAATAACCGTTCAATTTGCATACAATACGAGTAATACGAATCCATCGACTTGGCCAAGTGCAAGTTGGATAACGGCTAACTATAATCCTTCTGGAACAAGCATAAACAATGACGAATACACTGGAATCATCCCTGCATTGAGTCCTGGCACATACTATTATGCATTTAGTTACACAATGAATGGCTGTACTTCATATGGAGGATACAGTGCTTCCGGAGGTGGATTTTGGGATGGAACGACAAACGTAAATGGAACATTGATCGTCAATTCTAATGTGACTCCTACATTTAATCCAATTGCTGCAATTTGTGCTGGAACCACCTTGAATGCATTACCGACAACTTCGTTAAATTCAATTGTTGGTAGTTGGTCTCCTGCAGTGAATAATCAAACAACGACTACATATACCTTTACACCTTCAGCCGGAGTTTGTGCAACAAGCTCAACATTGACGGTTTCGGTCAATCCATTGCCTATTGCGGCCATTTCCATACCTACAACAAGTATTTTAACCTGTACGACACAGTCGATAACATTATCAGCAACCGGAGGTGGAACTTATTCATGGTCGAATGGAACAGCAATCATTGGAACCACTTCTACAATAAATGTCACAAGTCCAGGTACTTATTCTGTAACTGTCACCTCGTCAAGTGGATGTACTGCCACAGCATCACAAGTAATCACACAAAATATCAGTTTACCAGTTGTAGGTATCTCAGCTCCTACGACTACAGTATTGACTTGTGCCACTACATCGATAAGTTTGACGGCAACAGGAGGGGGCTCATATTCGTGGTCAAATGGAACAGCAATCATAGGAACAACTTCCTCGATAACTGTGAATACTCCTGGGATTTACACTGTGTCGGTAACAGGAGCCAATGGTTGTACTGCTTCCGCTGTTCAAAACATTACTCAAAATATCAGTGCTCCAAATGTTACAATTACACCACCGACAACTACCATACTCACCTGCACAGCGACAAATATTAATTTAATCGCTTCTGGTGGATCATATTCATGGTCAAACGGGACATCTGTTGTTGGTACATCGGCCATCCTAGCGGTTTCAGTACCCGGAACCTACACCGTAACTGTCACTGGTGGAAATGGATGTACAGGTACTGCGAATCAAACAATCACACAAAATATTACTGCACCTGTTGCAGGTATTAATTCACCTGCCACAACAGTGTTAACTTGTACTACACCTTCCATTTCCCTAACCGCTACTGGTGGTGGTACTTATTCTTGGTCTAATGGAACATCCGTAGTTGGGACTAATTCCACATTAAACGTGACTACTCCTGGAACCTACACCGTAACAGTTACTGCTGCAAATGGTTGTACTGCAACAGCAACACAAACAATCACACAAAACAATACGGCACCGCCATTGACAATAACAGCGCCAATATCCACTGAGCTAACATGTTCGACAACAAGTATTTCTTTAACGGCAAATGGAGTTGGAACCATCTCTTGGACAAATCCATCCATCATTAGTATCAACCCAACTATTTCCGTAACAACACCCGGTGTCTATACGGTTACTTTAACAGCTGCAAATGGCTGTACGGCTACTCTTAGTCAGACAATTACACAAAATACCACTGCGCCTGCGGCTGCAATTACTACTCCTTCAACGACGGAAATAACTTGTACAACCACAAGTATCTCCTTGACAGCTACTGGAGGCGGGGCTTATTCTTGGTCTAATGGAACGGCAGTTGTTGGAACGAATGCTACACTCGTAGTAACATCTCCTGGAACATATACTGTAACAGTAACTGGTACTAATGGATGTACGGCAACTGCAGCAACAACTATTACTCAAAACACTTCTACTCCAACTGCAGGGATTAATATTCCTAATACAACAATATTAACCTGTACAACGACCAGTATTCCAGTGACTGCTACTGGAGGTGGATCCTATTCTTGGTATAGTGGAACAGTAAATATTGGAAATAATTCTACATTATCGGTCACTAATCCAGGATTCTATACTGTCGTCGTTACCTCTCCTAATGGTTGTAATGCACTAACCAATATTGTGATCACCCAGGATGTTGTTGCACCTGTGGCAAGTATCACAAATAACACCAATTCATCAGTGCTTGATTGTAATACAACACAGATTTCCCTATTAGGAGTTGGTGGAACAAGTGCTTCATGGAGTAATGGGACAACAAACGTTTCTAATACAACAGCGCTAATGGTAACCACAGCCGGTACCTATACTTACACTGGAACAAATGCCAATGGTTGTTTTGATACAGAAACAATTACGATCACATTTACTCCTAATACGAATCCAACATTCACACAAATTGCCGCGATTTGTACAAATGGCTCGTTCACTTTGCCAACAACATCTACTAATAATGTGGCCGGTACATGGAGTCCAGCTCCGAATTATACAACCACTACGACTTACACTTTCCAGCCAACTGTTGGATTGTGTGCAAATACGGCTAGTATGACAATAACTGTTCATCCGTATCCAGTTGTAACTACACAAAATGATACGATTTGTATAGGACAGAGTACAACAATAAATACAACCGTTAATCTTGCCGGTGGAACCTATTTATGGTCCCCAACGAATGCAAATACACCTAGTATTTCTGTATCTCCACTTACGACAACGAATTATCAATTAATTTATTCGCTAAATGGTTGCGCAACTGCAAATTCGGTAGAAATTTACGTGAAGCCAGTTTCCACACCGGTTACATCAAATCAGACCATTTGTAACGGGCAAACAGCCGAATTGATTGCAACAACTCCTCTTGCAGGAGGAACATTCATTTGGTCTAATGGTGTGCCAAATGATACTATTCAAGTGAGTCCGTCCACAAGCACAACTTATTCAGTTGCATATAATTTAAACGGATGTATTAGTCCATTAATAAATTCAATTGTTACTGTGAATCCCGTTCCAACATTAGGAGTAAACAACAGCACAATTTGTGCAGGAGATAATACAACTATCACCGCCATTCCTAATTTATTGGGTGGTACATTCTATTGGGGAACTCCAGGTATAATTGGCGCAGCTAGTCAAACGATTTCTCCTTTGAACGATACTACACTTTCCGTTTACTACACTTTAAATGGCTGTGCAAGTCCTGTGACCATAAGTTCAATAACTGTTAATCCACTTCCGATTTCCACATTTAGTGCATCAGTTACACAAGGATGTGCGCCATTATCAGTAACCTTAACGGCAGACAATGCTAGTAACGCAACATATAATTGGACGACAAGTAACTCATTATCAGGTTCCGGTTCACAAACAAATTTGCAGTTCCAAATGAATGGTGGTTTCGACGTATCCTTAACCACAACGTTAAATGGATGTACGGTTACCGAGACTCTTACTAATTACATTCAAGTGGATAATTATCCAATTGCTGCATTTGAACCTTCATCAACCATGTTCAGCGAACCAAATCAAACATTGAATTTCATGAACAATAGTTTGGGTGCTTCAACGTATGCATGGGAATTTGGGGATGGTGGAACCTCTTCAGAGGAAGGTCCAAACCATACATTTGCAGGAAACGAACTTGGATTCACAATTGTTTTAACCGCGATTTCAAATTTAGGATGTATTGACACTGCTCAGTACTTCATTGGTTACGATCCTGGATTGGTTTATTACATTCCTAATTCATTTACACCTGATGGCGACATGAATAATCAAGTTTTTAACCCTGTATTCACAAGTGGAATTGATATTTACCACTACACGATGTACATTTATAATCGCTGGGGTGAAATCATTTTTGAAAGCAATGATCCAAACATCGGATGGGACGGTTCATACGGTGTTGAGGGAAAAGATGCCGAGGTGGGAGTTTACACCTACCAGCTTTTCATTAAAATACCTACATTTGACGAGCGAAAAATGATCCTCGGTCACGTTAATTTAATTAGATAAAAGTGAAAATAAAACAAATCTTATTACTAAGCACCCTTCTTTGGAATCTAACTCTTGTTTTTTCTCAAGGAACACCTATTAGTGTTGGAACTCAAGTGACCACATTTAGTAGTATGATTCGAGGTTATCACTTTACCGCTCCTACAAACTTCACCATTTGTGGATTAAATGTTCCGCCCGATGCAAATGCTGCAGGAGCACAAACCATTCGTGTGGTTAGATTTACCGCTGGTCCGCCGCCTGCATTTGCAGGAACAACAAATAGCTTTGTTCAATTATTTACGGTTACCAATGCTCCAGCAACCGGAGTTGTTCCATGTAATATTCCAGTTGCAACAGGTGATATTATTGGAGTTTATGGTGCTCGCGGTGCGAACTGTGTAAATAGTTATGGTCCTGCTAATTTTGTGACAAGTATAAACGGATTCAATACAACCTTACAGCGTAGCGGGATGCAGTCATGTCCTGCCGGTACTGGTGCAGCTATGGCTAACATATGGTCGGAAGTTAACTACAACATCGGTCGAATAACGATGTACATTAACTGCTGTCAAACACCAACGATTACTGCAAGTTCAAATAGTCCAATTTGTTCTGGACAACCGTTGAATTTATCAACCACCGCAAATCCAGCAGGAACATATACATATGCTTGGACGGGTCCGAACGGCTTTACGTCTGCAGTACAAAATCCAACCATTGCCTCACCTACTATTGCTGCGGCTGGTAACTACACCGTTGTTGTGACTGTGCCCAACTGTGGAACAGCTAATGGAACAATGGCTGTTGTAGTCAATCCCGGTCCAACTATTACGGCACCGCCAATTACCATTTGTCAAGGAGGAACAGGAACGTTAACGGCAAGTTCCTCAACCACAGGTGGAACATGGACTTGGTCCTTAAACGGAAATGTTTTAGGAAATGGATCAACCTTATCTGTCAGTCCGACAACAAGTACTACCTATACTGTTGAATACAGTGCAAATGGTTGTACAAGTACAAGTACCGTTTTAGTTACTGTTGAATCAACACCACAGCCACAAATTGTAAATGACAGTATTTGTCTTGGTCAAACAGGAACGTTGTTTGTTTCCAATGTTTCTGCTGGAGGAACATACTTATGGTCTACAGGAGCTACATCCGCTTCCCTAAGTGCCGCTCCAACAACGAACACCACATATTCAGTTGTATTTACAAGTTCCAATGGGTGTCTGGCTCCGAGTGTATCGGCAGATATCATTGTTAAACCAAATCCGATTGTAAGTGTAGTCAATGATACGATATGTATTGGTTCAAGTACAACGATTTCAAGTACAGTAGATTTAACAGGAGGAAGTTATACATGGTCACCTCTTCCATCCGCAAGTAACTCCATCACAGTCACACCAAATATTACCTCAACCTATACCGTAATTTACAACTTACAAGGTTGTACAGATACCGCAAGTGCGACGGTTTTGGTGAATCCAATTCCAGTTGCTTCCACATCGAATACAACCATTTGTTTTGGGGATGTTGCAACCTTAAATGCTAGTGCGAATTTGCCAAATGGCACCTATTTATGGTCAACGAATGAAACGACTAACTCCATTCAAGTGAGTCCAGGAACAACGACAACGTATTCTGTAACATACACTTTGAACAATTGTACAAGTCCGAGTGCGAATGCCATTGTAACCGTGAATCCAATTCCAGTCGTTACATTGTCAAATGCAACCATTTGCGATGGAGATAACGTTACACTTACGGCTACACCAAACTTAACAGGAGGAAGTTACACATGGGGAGCATTAAATACTCCAGGAGGAGCAAGCCAAACATTGAGTCCATCAGTAGATACAACATTAACTGTAATTTACACTTTGTTGAACTGTCCAAGTTTAACAGCAAGTGGAACTGTTACGGTGAATCCGTTGCCGATCGTGACATTTAGTTCAAACATCGTAGAAGGTTGTGCGCCACTTGGAGTGACATTCACAGCGACCGATCAAACTAATGCAAGTTATAATTGGTCGACAAGCAATGCATTAACTGGAACTGGTTCGTCTACTACAATACTTTTTCCAACTGGAGGAACATACGATGTTACCTTAGCAGCAACTACTGTCAATGGTTGTTTCGCTTCCAATTCAATGGCCAATTACATCTATGTTGAAAATTTACCGATTGCCGATTTCGAGTCTCCAATTAGTATTTTCACTAACGAAGCACAATATGTTCAATTCAGTAATTTCTCTACGGGAGCGACAAATTATGTATGGAATTTCGGTGATGGTCAAATGTCTACCGACGTAGAGCCATCACATATTTTCCAGAATACAATGAATGGGTATACCATCAACTTAATCGCTTTAACAGACCTCAACTGTTTGGATAGTATGTCCGTTTCAATTGGATACCAATACAACGAACTATATTACATCCCAAATAGTTTCACTCCAGATGGAGACCAAAACAATCAGGTGTTCTTGCCAATCTTCTATTCAGGATACGATCCGCTAAACTTTAATATGCAGATTTATAATCGTTGGGGTGAGGTTCTATTTGAAACACAAAACGTATTGTATGGTTGGGATGGATCAGTAGGTGAAGAAGGACTGGATGCACAAGAAGGAGTTTATACCTACCGCATCATTTTCAAGAATCCAGATTTGGATGAGCGTGTTGTAGTTACAGGTACCGTAAACCTAATTAGATAAGAAGCTGTCTTTAGGAAAACAGGAGCAACGATATGCATCGTATTTTTTTTTCAAACTTACTGTTTTCACTTCTGCTCAATTTATTGATTAAGCCTCTTGCCATATTTGGCATCGATGCTCAAGTTCAAAATGTTGTTGGTCTTGATGAATATGGCTTATATTTTTCATTGTTGAGTTTATCGTTAATTTTGAATATCCTTATGGATTTAGGGATTAATAATTACGTTATTAAGACAGTCGCCAATAACCAAGAAGAAGCTAAATCCCAAATTAGCAGTATTCTTCTACTTCGACTTATCCTGTTTCTATTTTACATCGGAATTCTCTTTTCATCCGCATTTTTATTAGGATACGACTCCATGGCAATGAAACTCTTGTTCTTTTTGGGTTTAAATCAATTATTCATTGTTTTCATTGCGTATTTCAGGGGATTTTTTTCCGGTTTGCAACACTACAAACTCGATTCATTTTTCTCCGTTTTTGATCGAATTGTATTAATTATCACAGCAGGATCTGTTTTATTGTTCAACCTGGGTTTTCGAATGAACATCCCCTTGTACATTCAATTACAGACCTTCGGGTATTTCCTGACTTTTATTTTGGCGTTTATTTTCTTTAAACGCATCGTTGGAACTATTCACTGGCAAGTTGATTTGCTCCATTTTAAATCCGTTCTAAAAAAAAGTTTACCGTTTGCCTTACTGATTATTTTGATGTCCATATACACGCGGATTGACGGAATACTATTACACGAGTTAGGATCGAATGGCAATAAAGAAGCTGGAATCTACGCAAAAGGATTTAGACTGCTAGATGCACTATATATGTTTGGAATGATCTTCGCAGGATTATTATTTCCTATGTTTTCGAATGTATTACATGAATCCGCAAAAAAGGTTCGGGAATTAGTTCTTATTTCGGCAAATTTCCTCATGAGTGGAGTTATTGTGGTCGTTTTTATTTTGATTTTTCACTCCGAAAATATCCTTCAATTTATCTATACCTCTGACACTGGGGCCGTCATTCCTTTTTGTTGGTTAATGTTAAGTTTCATTGGAATTTCCATGAATTTCGTCTTTGGGACACTTCTTACTGCGAATGGCAATTTAAAAGAATTAAACATCATTTCTGCCATCGGAGTGATCATCAATATCAGTCTAAATATCTTTCTGATTCCTAAATATGGCGCCGCTGGTGCAGGATTTACAGCATTTATTACACAAATAACCATGGCCATCACCCAATTCATTTTGTGCACCAGGTATTTTCAATTAAAGATTGGAATAGTTAACATTGGGAAATGGCTACTCTTTACTGTGAGTTTCATAAGTGCCATTTTACTTTTCCATTTTTCCCTCATGAATTTAGAGGACCAAAATTTACTGAATGATTCACCTATGTTATTTGGGCTGATTTTCAGTATCGAATTATTACTAGGATTGATTCTCATGTTCGTTTTCAAATTCATCGAACTTAAACCCTTGAAAAATCTTTTTTTAATCAAGTCCTAAATCAAATATTTTTTGAATTTCGGAGTTATTGTGATAGCTTGCAGCAAAAATCATAACTTCGCGGGGATAAATTGATATGACACAGATAAACTTACAAGAAGAACGCATGGGCTTAATCCAGTTCATTTGGAAAAGTAAAAAGCCAATTTTAATTATTACATCGATTGCAGCCATTGCTTCCATCGTTGTATCTTTTCTCATTACACCGCTATACTTGTCATCGGCAATTGTATTCCCAGCAGCAACAAGCAACGTTTCCTTCTCGGATCAGCGTAATGCAAAAGCAGCTGCAATGGACTTCGGTGAAGAAGAACAAGCCGAACAATTGGTGCAAATCCTTCAGTCCTCTCGCATTAAAGACCGAATCGTAAGTAAATACAAATTATTGGCAGACTACGAGATTTCGGAAAACGATCCGAATAAATACTACAAATTAAACAAAGCTTATTACGGTGACTTCACCTTTAACCGTACGCGTTTTGGGTCCATTCAAATTGATGTATTAAACAAAGACCCCAAGAAAGCTGCGGCAATGGCAAATGACATTGTTGATTTAATCGATACGGTAAAGAATGAAATGATTCGAGAGCGCACCATGCCCGCTTTTGAAATTAATTTGCGCAAGAAAAAGCAAATGGAACATGAACGCGACTCTTTACTGACGCGTTTAGAGGAATTAGCACAACTAGGTGTCCTACCAAACGATGTGCGCGCTACCTTATACCAAGCGCTCGTAGATTCGAAGAATGCTGCTGAAAAAACAGAAATCCAACGAAAAATTGACATTAATACAAAATATGGTTCAGTATACGACGGACTTGAGTACCAACGTAATGAGAAAATCGTAAAAATTGAAGACTTCCGCGTATCATACGAACAAGCAGAGTCGGATGCAAACGCGAAATTCAACCATAAATTTGTTGTGGAAAAGGCAGTTGTCGCTGACAGAAAAGAAAAACCAAAACGCATGATTATTGTGCTTGTTTCAACGATTGGTGGATTTATTTTTGGTCTTTTCTTTTTGCTTATTCAACAACGCATCAAAGAGCTAAAATTGAACGAAGCTTAAGATCTTGAAGAAAACGGTCATTTATAGCGTAGTTGGATTACTATTATCCATCGTTTTTGCATTATTGATTTGGGACGGCCAAGAATACTTGAGTCTTTTCCCTGCTGGACTTTTAGCTATCTATTTTGCCATTTTTCAAACGGAAAAACTCTTCATTTCTATTGCGTTTTTTACTCCGCTTTCTATTAATATTGAGGAGTTCAATTCAAGTTTCGGTCTATTTTTACCCAGTGAACCATTACTTTTTGGTTTGATGATCTGGCTATCTGCATTACAGCTTTATCGTCCCTTCATGCCGAAAAACCTATGGCGCGAGCCCATCCTGTTTTCTGTTGGAATATTTCTCACCTGGATTTTCATTAGCTCTATTACGAGTTCTCATCCGATTGTTTCCTTTAAATTTCTTTTGGCAAAACTCTGGTTTATTGTGCCCGTATTGTTTTTTGGAATCCATTTCTTTCAAAAGGAAAAAAATAGAGTAGCCTTCATTTGGCTATTCCTTATCTCTTCGTGCATTGTGGTGATTTACACGATTACGCGTCATGCACTATTTGCATTTGGAGAAAAGGAAAGTCATTGGGTCATGTCGCCTTTTTTTAAGGATCACACGATTTATGGCGCCATCATCGCTTTGAATGTCCCACTCGTTTTTGGATTGTATTTGTATAAAAAACATGCTCCGCTCATACAAGCTGTGATCATTGCGATGATTGTACTTATTCTTGCCGGACTTTACTTCTCCTATACACGAGCTGCTTGGTTAAGTGTTTTTGGCTGTTTAATCATTGGTGGACTCATTTATTACAAAGTCAATTGGAAACCACTTGCGGGAATTGCCGCTATTGCGTTACTCGTCGTTTTATTCAAATGGGATTCCATTGAAATGGAATTGGCACGTAATAAACAAGACCACACCACCGAGTCATTTGATGAACGCTTGCAAAGTGCGGCAAACATCTCGACAGATGCATCGAACTTAGAACGCATTAATCGTTGGAGTTGTGCCCTCGCCATGTTTGAGGAAAGACCTGTTTTTGGTTATGGTCCTGGTACATATGCTTTTGAATACGCTCCGTTTCAAGAACCTGAGAATCTTACGATTATTTCCACCAATTTCGGAGATATGGGAAATGCTCATAGTGAATACCTTGGTGCTTTAGCGGAAATGGGCATCATCGGATTACTTTCCTTCTTAGGAATCGTAGCGACTATTTTTTACACGAGTATCATGGTTTACAATCGAATTCCTGTTTCAGATACCGGAACGAGAATTCTGATTTTGAGTATGATAATGGCCTTGTCAACCTATTTTATCCATGCCTTCTTGAATAATTTCCTTGATACGGACAAAGCTGCGGTTCCTGTTTTTGGTATGTGCGCAATGATCATTGCACTAGGACTTCAACAACAGAAATTAGCGTCCGATCCAAAGTGATGGATTCAAGCTTTTTGTCATTCCACCAGCAACGGAGTGAATTTCAAAATGGCAGATAGATACTCCACTGTCATCAGCCAATAAACTTCCAATTGCTTGTTTTGATGACACTTTTGAACCAACACTCACATACGTTTCTTGCATATTTCCGTAAACCGTACGGTACGCCCCGTGTTTGATAACCACAAACTTACCCGCTCCATTAATCGAGAATACACTCGTTACTTCTCCCTCAAAAACAGATCGAACACGAGCATACTTTGGACAGGTAATATCGATTCCGTTATTATTTGTGACCACACCCGCCAATGTTGGATGCGGATTCGTTCCGTAGCGCTCTGTGATGCTGCCTTTTTCTACAGGCCATGGTAATCGGCCACGATTAACCTCAAAACTTTTACCTACTGCCGATCCTTCTGTTGACTCTGTATAAGTTACTTGTTTGGGTTTTGCGGGTTCTGCAGGTGTCGCTTTTGGAGTTGTTTTAGGCGTTTCCTGTGTCTTTCCTGATGTTCCGCTACTCGTTGTTGTTTTAGGTGTCGCAGCAGCTAAATTTGCTTGGCGTTTTTCTTCTTCTTTTCTCGCTTTTTCACGTTCGCGTTGACGTGCTTGCTCGCGTGCAATCTCCTGACGGAGTTCCGCGTCGATTCGCTGTTTTATTTCTGCCTTTTTGCGTTCGTCTGCTTTCAATTGAGTCAGTAAATTTTGCTCCTCTTTTTTAAACTTTTCGTAGGACTTTTCTTTCTTCGTCTTATCCTTGGAAATCAGTTCTCGTTCTTGCTTCTTCTCTTCGAGTGCAAGTATTTTCGAATCCTTTTCTTGAGAAATATTCGTGATTTCCTCTGCAATTAACGCTTGATGTTGTTTAATCAGTGCCGCTTGTTTTTGCTGTACCCCAGCTACTTTTTTCAAGTAACGGTTTCGCTTCATTGCTTCGTTGTAATTGTCCGCAGACAATAAATACATTACGCGTCCATAGCTACTTCGGTGTTTGTAAGCGTACAACACCATCTTCTTATATTGTCTTTTTAAGTCACTAAGTCTTTTCTTGAGGCGTTTCACTTCCTGTTTTTTCTCGACCATCTTGATCTCTGCCATGCGCACTTGATTATCAAAAATTCGCACCAACGCTTCTCTGCTTTTGATTTGATTTTCAATTAATCGAATTTCATTCAAAGAAGCTTGCGAGTTTGACTTCACCTTTGATAAAAGTGCTCTTGTATTAGAAATACGTTTTTCTAATTTTTGTTGTTCTTTTTTCAGTTTTTCTTGACTTGACTGACCAAAGGACAGGCTCGCTAGGAATAAGAAGAACAATAAGCTACTTACATTTTTCATATTTCTCTGGTATGACAATTATTAATTCTTGTGGTTCATTAATTTCCACTTTTTCATAATCCATTTTGATGTAAATCCCTTTTTCTTTCGCTTTGATGTGCATATGGACGACTTTCGGGACATTCATTCCATTTACTTCCTGACGCTGCTCATAAATCACGGTGATTTCCGTTGAATCACTTGGACTTTTTATGGTTGTTTGCTGAAGGGATTTACCATCATTACTTAGGATATAATTCAAAACAATATCCTCTTTTGGACGGCGATCCATTCGTTTTTTATCGCGCTTTTTGTGAGTCGAAATACTGTAATGATACGGATCGTGGTCTACGAAATATTTCTGTTCAATATTGTAATCCAAGGGTTTACCCAAAAACAACTCTTCCATGTTTTCATAAGTAAAATCAACGCCAAACGTTGTTTTTAAATAATCTAAGGATTGTACGGTGTAACATTTTTCCCGTTTGTTTACAACGGTAATGGTGTCTTTGGTTACCATTGCCGTTACAATTGGAATGCGTGCATAGGTAATAATCGCACTAACAGCACTATCAGCGACAATCTTCAGAGACGTTTTAAACGAAATATCCGTAGTGGAATCTTTATAGTTGATGTCCAACTTAGAATAAAACGTTCTTGGTTCGATTTTCGATAAACTATCTAATCGATCAACCAACTCTTTGTCCTTAATTTTAGGCAGTTTATCCCCGTTCATTAATTCGTTCCCTACTTTAGGAGAACAAGCAAACAAAGTCCAAATAAAACTAAGTCCGACAGTTATTTTAAAAAACAGGTTTTGCATACTTCTTTTGTGTAATTTTTTCATTCAGCACTTTATTTGCCGAACCAAGTTCTTTCGCTCTAAGCCAATAGGACATTGCTTCGTCCTTTTTTCCTAACATAAATAATACATCGCCCATATGTTCAGCGCATAACTTGTCCGTTGCTTCTATGCCTCCACTTGCTCGTTCGAAGAAGGTTTTAGACTCTGGGTATTTTCCTTGTTGGAAAAGAATCAATCCTTTTGTGTCGAGGTAACGCGGCTCATCCGGAAATAGTGCCAATACCTCATCGATGATTTCCGTAGCTTTCACCAATTCTATTTCATGCAAGGCTAACTGATAGGCATATTGATTTCGCACAAAGCTGTTCTTTATGGACAAACTGAGCGCCTTTTCATAGGCAGACATGGCTTCTTTTGTGTGATTTAAACCAAATTCCGCCTCACCGATTTGTCCCTGAAATTCTGCTTTTAAATCTGCATCTTTTAACACATACTCAATTCCCGTTTGCAAAGTCGTTAGGGCCTTTAGAAAGTTACGCTGTTGATTCAATGCGGTTCCAAGTACAAAATAAGGGAGTGCTTGCGTTGGAAAAAAACCGATGCATTTCTCTGCATCAATAGCCAAACTATCAAACTGTTGAAATTGATATTCCAATAATAATATTTGATTCCAAATAGGATAAACATTCGGATCGCAAGCTACGGCAGATTTGTACGACTCAATTGCCTGAACAAATTGATTTACCTTGAAGTAATAGTCACCTGAAATAGAATGTGCTTTTGCCTCCTTCGGATATTTCTTACACATGTACAGTACCAACGATTCCATATCTGGATCCATGACCGCTTGTCCTTGAAGAGCAATTAAAATATTCATCTTCTGGTCTATGCTTGGTCCATCAGACTTTATCGCCGCTTTTAAGTTCTGTAGTCCGTTTTTGCTGTCACCAGCTTGCATTTGCATGTCTCCAAGCATCAGCAAAGCCATGCCATTGTTTGGATCCACGGCAACCAATTCTTTCAATAAATCAAACCCTTCTTGAAAACGTTTATGTTGCAAATAGTAATCAACTAAATTCGCAATGATCATTGGTTCTCCCGAAAATTTCTTTTTTGCATTTTTGAGAACGGTAATCGCTTCTTCTTCTCGTTTAGCAGAAACAAGGAGTTTAAATTTCTCGATAGCTATTCCCGGATTCGCGCCAAGGTTATTTTCCATTCGATTCAGTAAATCCAAGCCTTTTTTTGCATCTCCGATTTGCGTATAACACTCTGCCGCTCCTGCATAGTACGTAGGATTATTCGGTGTTTTTTTGAGTAACTTCTCGAATACTGCAATTGCCTCTTGGAATTTTTTCGACTCGACATACATGAATGCCAACTCACTTTGGTAATGTTCATTTTTTGGATCAATGGCCGAAGCTTTCAAGGTATGAAGTGCCGCTTGATCTAAGTTCTCTTGGTTCAAATAAATTTGAGCTAAGGCAAAATGTGCTGCATCGTCCATTTCATCAATCACGAGGCAGGCATTGAACTTATCGATCGCTTCTTGATTTTGACCATTGAGTTTGAAGCGCACCCCTTCGTGAAAAGTATGGATGTATGCCGCATCATGCTCGACTGGCTTCTTTTTCTTCAGATTCGCACAGGAAGTAAAAACAAGTGTCCAACAAATAAGAAAAAGGAATTTATTCATGTGTCGTACTAAAATCACCCAAACTTAGGTCTTTTGATCGTCCGTTATAAACAACATTCGAGCCAAGCATGGAATCAGCCAAGACGGCATTCGAAATGTGTGTGTTTTGTTGAATATTTGTATTGCGTATGATGGAATTCTCTACGACAGAATTCGCCCCAATAGAAACATGTGGTCCAATAACAGATGCATGAATCTTCACATTTTTACCGACGAAACATGGTTGAATAATGACCGAATTAACACATGTTGCAGTTTCATCCTGCATGGGAAGTCCAGCGGCATGATCAAATTCTAATACTCGTTGATTGGTATGAACGGTGACTTCTTTGTTCCCACAGTCAAGCCATTCTGAAACTGTTCCTGGTTTAAAAATAACTCCTGATTCAGTTAAACGACGAAGAGCATCCGGCAATTGGTATTCTCCGCTTTTAATCACAGCGTTATCAATTAAGTATTGTAATTCCTTATGTAATCGTTCGCCATCACGGAAATAATAAATCCCGATCATCGCTAAATCCGACACAAATTCTTTCGGTTTTTCGACGAAATCGATGATTTCTCCACGTTCATTCATCTTGATTACGCCGAAAGCACTTGGATCTTCAATTTGTTTCACCCACAAAATTCCTTCATCTTCCGAGCTGATTTTAAAATCTGCTTTGAATAACGTATCTGCAAAAGCTACGACAACAGGTCCAGTTAATTTATCAGCCGCACACAACACTGCGTGAGCAGTTCCCAAAGGTTGATGTTGGTAATGAATCGATCCTTTCGCTCCCAATTTTTCTGCAACCGCTAATAATTCTTGTTCTACCTCTGAACCAAACTCTCCAACCACAAAAGCGATTTCATCAATTTTCTCTGCACAAACGCGTGCGATGTCCTCAACGAGTCGGTGAACAATCGGTTTTCCTCCAACCGGAACTAGTGGTTTTGGAACGGTTAAGGTGTGTGGTCTAAGTCGGCTGCCTCTTCCAGCCATTGGCACAATTACATTCATCTCTTCTTATTTTACTCCCGTACTACCAAATCCTCCCGCTCCACGCGCTGAGTCAGTGAGTTCCGTGACTTCTGTTAATGTTACTTTTTGAACCGGACAAAATACCATCTGAGCAATGCGTTCTCCATCTTCAATGACAACTTCTTCCTCCGATAAATTGATTAAAATCACCCCCACTTCTCCACGGTAATCTGCATCTACAGTGCCCGGTGTATTCAAAACGGTTAATCCTTTTTTCAGTGCCAATCCACTACGTGGACGAATTTGACACTCGATGGATGGGTCCATTTCTAAAAACAAACCCGTCTTGATCAACGCACGTTGCAAAGGTTTTAATGAAACTTCTGCATCCATATTCGCACGAATATCCATCCCGGAAGAACCAGCTGTTTCGTATTTCGGCAAGTCGTGTTTAGACTTATTGGTGATTTTTACCTGCATTTTATCTAATTGTAGTCAAAATTAGTAAAATACATGTCCTGAAAACGGCTTTGAATTAGGAGAAATCAACAGGGTACTATTAACAACCTACAGACTTATTTTCTTTATCCCATTTGGATTTGAGCGGAATTTTCGCCTCAATTCATTACTTTTGTTTTCGCAAATAAATTGTTATGTTAGAAATTCAACGCATTCGTGCAGAAAAAGACGCTTTAGTCGAAGGATTGTTAAAACGCAATATTCAAGCAGAATCTACCTTGGATGAGATTCTAGCTAAAGATGTCGAATGGCGTGCCGCAAAGACCGACATGGATAACATCGCTGCGGAAATGAACCAATTGGCTCGTTCCATTGGCGAATTATTTAAATCCGGGAAACAAGCAGAAGCTGCGTCAATGAAAGAACGTACAGCAGGACTAAAAGTGCAAGAAGCTGCGTTGAAATCTACCGTGGACAAATTAGAAGATGAAATCACTAAATTATTATATACTTTGCCTAACGTTCCAAACGAACTTGTTCCAAGTGGACGTGATGCAAATGATAACGAAACTGTTTACGAGCAAGGAGCGACACCAACTTTTGGTTTTGACGCATTGCCTCATTGGGATTTAGCGAAAAAATATGACCTCATCGATTTTGAATTAGGGGTAAAAGTGACCGGTGCTGGATTCCCGTTTTACCGTGGAAAAGGAGCGAAATTACAACGTGCCTTGATTCAGTTCTTCTTGGAAGAAGCGAGTCAAGCAGGATATGAAGAAATTCAAGCACCATTAATGGTGAACGAAGCAAGTGGTATTGGTACAGGGCAACTTCCGGACAAGGAAGGACAAATGTACTACATGAAAGAGGATGACTTTTACATGATTCCAACGGCGGAAGTTCCCTTGACAAATATATACAGAGATGTCATTTTACCTGGTCCTGATTTCTCGATAAAAATGTGCGGTTACACGCCATGTTTTAGAAGAGAAGCGGGATCTTACGGTAAAGATGTTCGTGGATTAAACCGCCTACATCAGTTTGATAAGGTAGAAATTGTCCGCGTTGAACATCCCTCGAACACTGCACAGGCATTGGAAGATATGATGGAACACGTGAAAGGACTTCTAGACAAACTTGGACTTCAGTTCCGTATTTTGCGCCTATGTGGTGGCGATATGGGCTTTGCCTCTGCGATGACCTATGACTTTGAAGTCTATTCTGCTGCGCAAGAAAAATGGTTGGAAGTAAGTTCCGTTTCTCGTTTCGATACGTTCCAAGCAAACCGTTTGAAATTGCGATTTAAAGATGCGGATAAAAAATCTCAACTTTGTCACACCTTGAATGGATCTGCGCTTGCTCTGCCAAGAATCGTTGCTGCCTTATTGGAAAACCACCAAGATGAAAATGGCATCGTCATTCCAGAAGCACTTCGTCCGTATACCAGATTTGACCGCATCGATTAATACATGAAACGGGTAACAGGTATCGGGGGAATTCTTTTCGAATGCGAGAATCCGGATGAAATGAAATCGTGGTATCAGAAACACCTCGGATTGCAAACCGATGCATACGGAACCAATTTTGAATGGCGGAATGCAAATAATCCAAATCAAAAAGGATTTACACAATGGAGTCCGATGCCTAAAGATACGGCTTACCTCAAGCCATCGAATCATTCGTTTATGATGAATTACAGAGTGGAAAATTTATCCGCTCTCGTGCCGATTTTGATACAAGAAGGCGTGCACATCCTAGATGAAATCCAAATAGAGGAGTATGGTAAATTCGTTCACATTTTAGATCTAGAAGGGAATAAAATTGAACTTTGGGAACCAAATGACGAAGCATATGATCAAATCGTTGATGGACGAACAAAATAATCGTTTCTTGAACAATCTATTGGGATTTCGAACGTTTATCAAGCCAACAACCTTATCTTCGTAAGGCATGATGCCGAACTATTTTTGGACTTTCTTCCTGTTTTGTTTTATTTCCATTGGAGCACAAGCCCAACATGGGAATCAACGCACCATTCATGAAAAATTTAGCACGGAGTGGAAACGCATTGACACCCTCAGTATTTATCCGAGTTCCTTTTTCGTATTGAAGGGAAAAGATACCTTAAAAGCGAGTGAATACGAAATTGATTTTCTTTCGGCAAAATTTCGCTTAACCCATGAATCAACAGACAGCTTGATCCTTCGTTTCCAAGTTTGGCCCTTTGATTTCACCAAACAATATATGAAACGCGACACCAGCGTCATCTTTCAAGGACGACCACAAAGCGAGCGTGACCTTTTCAAAATTGAAGCTAATTCCACTCCGCCAACACTCTTCGGAGGAAATGAAATCGCGAAAAACGGCAGTATTTCCAGAGGGTTGAGTTTTGGTAACAAGCAAAGTTTGGGAATCAACTCTGCATTAAACTTAGAACTTAATGGAATGATTAGCGATAACTTGAAGTTAAGCGCCTCCATTTCTGATGCGAATATTCCGATACAAGCGGATGGAAACACGAATAAACTGCAAGAATTCGATCAAGTCTATATACAATTATCGAACGATCAATTCAAATTAATTACAGGGGATTTTTGGTTGTCGAAACCGACTGGATATTTCTTGAATTACAAAAAACGAGGACAAGGAATCAGCTCAGAATTTCAAGGGAAAACAAAGAACGGAGACAGTTGGTTTACCCAAAACAGTGTCGCTCTTTCCAAAGGGAAATTCAACCGACAAATTATTCAGGGAATTGAAGCCAATCAAGGTCCATATCGCTTGAGAGGAGCAGAAAACGAACCGTTTATCACCATTCTTTCGGGAACGGAACGCATTTACATCGATGGGAAATTGCTCATGCGCGGACAAGAATTTGATTACACGATTGACTACAATACATCCGAACTTATTTTCACCTCTCGTCATTTGATTACCAAAGATTCGCGGATTGTAGCCGAATTTCAGTATTCAGATCAAAATTATGCGCGTTCCTTGCTCCAAAGTGCAACGAGACTTGAACTTAAAAAAGGTCAAATTTGGTTCAATGCCTACCGTGAACAAGATGCAAAGAATCAATCCTTACAACAGGATTTAAGCAGTTCTCAAAAGTATAGTCTGTCACAAATTGGCGATGATTTATCCCAAGCGATTGTGAATAGCATCGATTCAGTGGGCTTCAGTGAGAATCAATTATTGTATCAATTGGTCGATTCACTCACCTTTGACTCGGTACTGGTTTTTAGCGTAGACCCAGCACTTGCACATTACCGAGCATCCTTTCAATACGTTGGACAAAACAAAGGAGATTACGTATTAGATTCCTATAACGCCCTGGGAAAAGTATACAAATGGATTGCACCCGTTTCCGGAATTCCACAAGGTGACTTTTCTCCCAATCGTAGTGTAATCACTCCGAAACGAAAACAAATGATTTCGAGTGGATTTTCCCTCAACGTGAAGTCAACGATGCGCATCGAGTCAGAATTGGCCTTGACAACCAATGACCTAAATACCTTTTCACGCATTGGCTCACAAGATGACCAAGGATTCTCGAATCGATCCAAACTCGTGCAGAAAATTCCTATGAAAAACGACCAATGGCAAGATTTAGCCGTGGAAAGCTACTTGGAATTTGAATATTTAAGCTCTCATTTCAGTCCCATTGAACAATACCGAAAAGTAGAATTCGACCGTGACTGGAACACCCGAAATAAACAACTAAGTGGCTTTCAACGGAGCGTAAATGCAGGAGTCAATCTGTCAGATAAAAAGAAAGGTGCTATGTCCTTAGCTGCACAAAACTACGCAATCGGAAAAGACTTTACTGGTTCACGAATGTTCACAGAAGGAAAGTGGAAAGAACGCAATTGGCAAGCAACTTGGGATGCGAGTGCACTGACTGCCGTCACAGCGCTAAATGAAGACACCAATTCATTTATACGACATCGGGTGGACCTCAGTAAAAATTTCGGCAGACTGAAGCTCGGATATAAAGATGACCATGAACGAAATGTTTATCGCGATAAATCGTTTATGAATCCAAGCAGCTACCAGTTTTTCGATTACCAATTTTACTTGTCCAATGCGGACACCAGTTCCTATCAATATAAACTGTATTACCGCGAACGCATCGACCAGCGCAGTGATTCCAGTCAATTGAGAAATGCCGCAAAAGCGAAAACAGCTGGAGCAGAACTCAGTTGGAATCAACTCAAAAATCAACGATTGACCATCTTAAGTGCCTACCGTTCGCTGCAAATACTCGATAGTGTTTTGCTCCCGCAAACACCAGAGAATTCCTTGGTGGGGCGCATCGATTACGAAGGACGATTTTTCAAAAACGCGTTGACCATCAATACCTTTTATGAAGTTGGATCCGGATTGGAACAGAAACGACAGTTTCAGTATTTGAAAGTCAATGATGGACAAGGACTTTACACGTGGATTGACTACAACAACGACGGGATCAAAGATTTAAATGAATTTGAAATCGCTCAGTACATTGACCAAGCAAGTTATATCCGCGTGTTTATTCCAAGTAATGAATACGCCAACACTTTTTCAAACGAATACAATCAGAGTATTTTTTGGCGACCAGAACGCATTTGGAATGATCAAAATACGTGGAAAAAAGTACTGGGAAAATTTTCCGATCAAGCACGACTGCGCATGCAGCGGAAAATCAATGAATTTAACCTAGAAAGTGCGTTTAATCCCTTTTTCAACGACATTGCAAACAGCAGTTTAGTGAGTTCATCCATTACCATGAATAATTCCCTTTTCTTCAATCGGATGGGGAAAATATTTACGGCAGAATATCAGGTGCAGCAAAACGATACAAAGAATTTATTGGCCAACGGACAAGATGCTCGCAGCCAGAAGAGTCAGGAAATGCTTCTTCGTTGGAATGTTCATCCCACTTTTTCCATTGAGTCGAGCGCGAAAATGGGTACAAAGTCAAGTTTAGCAGATTACACCAGCGGAAGGAACTACGTTTATGGCTACCGACAAGTTCAGCAAAGTTTGATTTACCAAGGATCCACGAATTCACGCTACGCTTTAACGGGAAGGATTTCCAACAAACAAAATGAAGCAATTTACGGTGGAGAAACGTGTATGCTCAAAGAACTTGGACTTACTTGGAAGCAAAATCAAACGGAAAAAGGTGGGTTTCAGGGAGAATTTAAATGGATTCAATTGGATTATACCGGATCCGCGCAATCCGCCATCGGCTATGAATTGTTGGAATCGCTCAAACCTGGAACGAACTACACTTGGACCATTGGCTACCAGCGCACCTTGTCCAAAAACATACAAATGACACTTCAATATAGCGGAAGAGACACGGGAACATCCAGAACCATTCACAATGGATCGATGGAATTAAGGGCCTTCTTTTAAGACATTTTACGGATGAATTCACGGGCTGCTTCACGCGCTACTTCATCCGCTTGAACGTACTGTTCGTAACTTGGAGTCAAGACGTTGCTTGCCGATTCGACCACTGCTTGATTGATTTCAGCAATTTCCAGAAAACTAATTTTTTCATTTAAGAAAGCATCCACGGCAATTTCATTCGCTGCATTTAAAGAACACGCTGCAGTTCCTTGCATGTCCATGACTTTAAAAGCAAGGTCTAGGTTTTTAAACACCTTTCTATCCGGAGCTTCAAACGTTAATTGTGGGTAATCCATGAAATTGAAACGCGGGAAATTAGTCGGGAGTCGCTGTGGGAACGTGAGTGCATACTGAATCGGAAGCTTCATATCTGGAAGTCCCATTTGCGCCTTCATACTTCCGTCTTCAAATTGCACCAAACTGTGCACGATGGATTGCGGATGCACAATGACGTCAATTTGATCTGTTTGCAAGCCAAATAACCATTTCGCTTCAATCACTTCCAATCCTTTGTTCATCAAACTCGCAGAGTCGATGGTGATTTTCGCCCCCATGGACCAATTTGGATGTTTTAACGCCTGCGCCAAACTCACCGTTTGCAATTGCTCATAAGAGAATCCACGGAAAGGTCCACCAGAAGCCGTTAAGTATATTTTTTCAATTGGATTCTGATATTCTCCGACCAAACATTGAAAAATCGCCGAGTGTTCGGAGTCTACCGGATAGATATTCACTCCTTTTTCCTTCGCTAATTTCGTGATGAGTTCACCAGCAACGACCAAGGTTTCCTTGTTTGCAAGGGCAATCGTTTTTCCAGCTTCAATCGCGTGAATCGTTGGTTTGAGTCCGGCGTAACCAACAAGAGCCGTCAATACGGTGTGAACTTCGTTCGATTCCACTACTTGACAAAGTGCTTGTTCACCAGCGTATACATGGATATCCTGGTTCCAAAGTGCGTCCTTTACCTTTTGGTAGAGTGATTCATCGCTAATCACCACAGAATTCGGATGGTATTTGAGTGCTTGTTCGATTAACAAGTCAGCATTTTTACCAGCTGTTAACACTTGCAGGTCAAAATATTCCGGATACGTTTCCAGTACTTCAAGCGCTTGGGTTCCGATAGATCCTGTGGATCCTAAGATGGCGATGCCTTTTTTCGAATTCATATAACAAAAATAACATTTTCACGATGAAGAAGTTCGGTGGATCGTTGTATTAAGACATTTAGACATGGAAATGGATTTATGTCAAAGTTTTAAAAATTAAAAAAAATTAAATAATTTTATACTAATACCAAGGTATCTTAAAGGGAAAGCTTCTCTTGCACAAAACTTGGTTGCATGCAATAAATATAAATTGCTTTTTCGTTTAATTTATTTGTTCCACATGAAGTTTCCATTGTTCATTCTGTTAGTATTAAGTTCGTTTTTTACACAAGCCCAAATCAACACTTCCGAAAAACGCATTGAAATTGATTTAAAAGACGGGTATTTCAATGAGAAAATTCATGAACTAGATTCCGCTGGGTTTTTGATCACGAGTGCGGAAGGAAAACCAAATAAAACGACAAATACCCTCCGCTTTCAATATTATTCAAATGACCTTGAATTACTTGATGAACAACATTTTGACATTCCCAAAGGGTATATTCAAAACGCCGAATTTAGAAAAGGCACCCACTATAGTCAATTGTACAGTTCGGTGAAAGGACTATTTTTCATTCTGAATTACGATACAAAAAGCAGAAAATTAGTGCAGATTTCAGGGAAGGCAGATAAAAAATTATCCGGTCCTTTTGGGTTAAATGCCATCAGCTACTTTGCGACAACGAAAGACTACGCGTATTTTATTCTAAACGCATGGCGCCGAAAATACTTGTTTACCTTTGATTTAAAGACGAAAACGGTTAAATCAACTCGAATCGCCGTAAAAGGAGTGAAAACAAAGAAGCTAATCGTTGAATCTCCTACCTTGGATACCTCGATGTTGTATGTCCCACTCATGCATTTCAAACCAAGAAAAAAACCAAATTCTTACTTGCTTGAATTTGATGTGAAAGGAGAATTGTTAACGACAACTCCATTAGACAAAAAAGTCAATAAACGTTACTTTAATACAATGGTCTCACCGCTTCCAAACAAAGACATCCTCATGAGCGGGATTACAGGCAGGGATGCACGATTTGGTTCAACAGCCATGTACATCACGACAACCGTTGATGAAACCGTACAAAATATCCAGTATTACAATTATGCTGATTTGCCTAATTTCTATGATAACCGTCCAGGAGGGACCAAGCGAAGAGTAACTTTAATCCAATGGATCTTCAGTAAATTCGGACATGACGTGACCTATTATTATCAGATGACCGAACCACAAATCATTCCATGTGGGGATAATTACATTTACATCACAGAATTTTTCGTTCCAACCTATGGTATGGCTCCTACCGTTCGCGTTGAAAATGGAAAACGGGAAACGACCCTCAGACGCGTATTTAAAGGGAATCTATACACCCATGCACTTGTAGCTAAAATAACTAAACAAGGTGAGATGATTTGGAGTCAATGTATTGAAATGAACCCTGAAACCAAACCTTATTATAAGAAACAATTTTTGAACATCCTTGAGCAAAATGAGGAGCTTGTTCACTTATTTTACGCGGATGTTGAGAAAATATACGAAATCAAAATTGACTTTAACGGAGAGATTCTATCTAATCAAGTAGTTGGAAAAATTAATGGATTATTATCCGATGATCAAGTGAAACTCAGTTACGCTGATCTTGATTATTGGTTTGACCAATACTTCATCTCTTATGGAGCACAACGCATTAAAAACACGAAAGATAAAAGTGTGAAAAGAAGACGTACCGTCATCTACATTAATAAGGTTGGAATGATTAAAAAACCTCAATAATACACAGGAATTGTCCATTCATGCTTTCTTAGAATAGGAATAGAGCAATTGTTTTTTGATTAAACAAGGCTTATCCCAGTCAAATCCGCTTTACCGTGTTTCAATAACTCATAGGTGAGTCGGTCCGCTTCACAGTCGATGAATTTCACTCGTTTCAAATCATTGTACTTAAAAAAGGTCTGTATAAACTTTACCTTGTGAAACGTTACCTTGCTGAAGGAACATTTCTCGAAAGAACAACGATCCATCGTGCCACTGAATTGCACATTCGATAGGCGCGTATTCACAAAAGCGGTTCGGTTCAATTCGACTTGGTCAAAATTAAGTTTGTCGATTCCCGCGTAGGCAAAAAGTACTTTGGTCAAATCTGACTTGGTAACATCGCAAGATGAAAGATAAGAACTGAGGAATTCCGTTTCCTTTAGGTTCGCACTTTTCAAGGAACACTGCGCAAAATTGGACTTTTGAATCAGCATGTTCGTCAACTTAGCCTGGCTAAAGTCGCAGAGATCAAGGTTGTTGGATTTCATTTCCACGCTGGATAAATCGGCAGCGATAAACTGGCACTTTTTGACATTGGCAGAATAAAACCTTTCTTGGATGTTTTTAATTCCCGAGAAATCGACGTTTATCCAATTACTTTCGGACATGTTCCAGTTGTGCTTTTTCTTTTTATCGATGGAATCCAATTCAGACGTATTCCACTCTTGCGGCAGTTCCTTCTCCTGAATAGCTACAGGTGATGACCCTTGTTCCGAAAAAAAATTCAAATCAACAGACAACAATGCTGCGATGCGACTGAGTACAATGATGTCTGGAAGCGATTCTCCTCGCTCCCATTTTCCAACCGCCTGTGGACTCACCGCTAGTTCCTGCGCAAATGTGGCCTGAGAGAAGTTTTTTCCTTTGCGAGCTGTCGTTAATTTAATTCCAATGGATTTCGCTGTGATCATTATTCTTTTATAAAAGGCTTGATGACAAATTTAAAACATATAATTCACTTTATTGTTGTTTTCAGTTGTTTTTACTCTACTTTTAGTTGTTTTATACTATTTTAAAACATTTTTAATTTTAGGTGATAGAATTATCATACATTTACTACATGAACAACTGGACCGAATCAAACAACGAACTCAAGAAAACCTTTGTTTTTTCTTCTTTTAAAGATGCCATCGATTGGATGGTGAAAGCGAGTGTTGAAATAGAGAAACAAAACCATCATCCAAAGTGGACAAATGAATACAACAAGGTCCATGTATGTTTAACAACACATGACGAAGGGAATACCATCACGCAAAAGGATAAAGAACTCGCACATGCATTGGACACCATTGAAGTGAACAGTTCTTCGTTCTAGGTGCTTCCTGTTTTACTAGATAAGGCAGCGAATGTGTTGTGGTGACGTTTCTGTAAACGATAAAGATTTAGGTGTTATTTGGACCCTTTTTTAATTCTACCCATGATTAGGTTAAAATCATCGCAATAACAGGTGCCATTTCCGGTATACCACGAATAAAAATTCAACTTATTTCCAACGATCGGTTGAACAACTGATATACTTAATTTAATTTTTTTCCATCCATCTTTTTCTTCAAGGACCGTATTACTGGCCACATATAAATCATCTGGATTTTTTGCAGTGCAGAGTAATAAATAATCATCGTCACTTGAGTGTTTCCAAATTGTTGCTTCAAAATAGTCGCCGACTTGAACATTATCAATGGTACAACCAGTTCCATACATCTTTTCTTGTGTGAGTTTTTCAGAAAACTTACCTGAGAAGGATTTCTCAGAGGAACGCAAATGATGGTTTTTGAATAACGTTGAACTAGTATACGTTAGGTAATACTTTTCATCCGTTGATATTCTTTCCATATCACAAAAGGCATCATTAAAATGATAGGTCTTCACTAATCTTGCTGTATCAATGATAAGTTGACATATCATGTCATACTTTTGATGAAATAGGTAATTAATTTTTATGATCGAATCGTTTGGACTATTATACGCGTTTATCTTTTTAAGGATCTCTTTTCCGAAAGCCTCTTCCTTGCGTTTCGTTGCGTCCAGTGATATGTACAGATTTAAAACATGATGGCTTTTAAGTATATCGAATAAACTTATTTCATTTCTCCAATTGTAATATTTTTGCTCTTCGGGAATAAAAAAATAGGAGTCCGGACATTCTTTATTCATGTCATCAATGTATTCACCGGCATTTCTTCCCACCCATTTAGAGGCAAACCATAAGGAATACTCTTTTGTAGCTGATCCGAAATAATTAGGAATAATTAAAATTGGCAAGCCCTTCAAGTTCTTCTCTAAATATGCGTGTGCACTATTTCTAGAGTTCGTATAATTCAAATGGTGGTCATTTATCGTGTAGATCTTCTTAAATGCCAGTAAAGGAAACATGACAATAAAACACACCATGAGTATTTTTTGCGTTTTCTTCGTGTGTGAAAAAACCATGATGAGTAGATAGATTCCTAGAACACCTAATAGTATGGATGGAGTTAAGTAGCGAATGGCAAAATGTTTTGACACTAAAATAATATGGGAAATAAGAGTGCATAATAGGCCAATGATGATCCTGTTCTGATGATTTTTCTTTTTACTTATGAGTAAAAAGAATACACAAATAAGCAGTAGAAGGCATATGATGATAAACGGTATTTCGGTTCCCACAATTTTTCCTAGATTGTTTATAAAAGATGAGCTCGAAATAATCTTTTCCTCACCGGTACCATAATTTCCAGAATGGAAGATCAAGCCTTGCACCCAACTAATGAATCTTTCATATTGAACTGTCGCTGTGAACGCAAACAATGGGATAAGTAGTCCAGTGGAAAGAATATATACAATCTTTTGTTTTGTATTTGATAAAATGAAAAATGGAAAAATGACTATCGGTAAAAAGGTGATTTTCGTAGCACATCCCATTGCTGTGAAAAGCGAAAAGTAAATAGCGCTTTTCATATCATCTGTATTTTTTTCCTGATGCATGTAGTTAAATAGTACAGCCATATACAACAACATCACAATTACGAGGAAATGATCCGGTGTAAATATCGTAGATGTAAACATGATGTCGAGGGACAGAAAGGGAGCTAATTGAAACATAATCGCAGTCAAGGGACTATGGCTAACTTTGTGTACAACGTACCCAAGAATAAAAAGGGAAAGTGTCGTTAATATTAATAAAACCCATCTTAATACATAGATGTATTTCTCGGGATTTGAGATGAAATCTTCTTTTAAAGAATCGCTGGATGAAACGAAACAGGTGATTTTAGATGTAATAGCTCCCAAAACATACAAGGGAGTAGCCGGACTTTCGATACTTTGTATGTGTACATGTCCATCTGCCAGATTAATGGAGCTCATTAGATGGATGTACTCTGGATCAACCGTTTTTATAAATGAATTTTGCGATTTATTTGTATTGTGAATGCAGAAGAATGCATAAATAATCGGCAAAATGAGGAGGACTATATGCTTCTTTAAAACAGTTTTAACCATTCTTGAATTATTTGGAATATCAGACTAAATTTAACATTAATACATGAATACCCCAACTAACTTATGTCAATTATCGGTGCACATTATGCAGATGATTTACAGAGAAAATCTTTGTTGACGGATTTGAATCATCCCCATGATGAACGCTGAATTATTCAACTTACGTTTTGTTTAACCAAATAGGGGGCACGATAAAATTACCTCTTCAAAAAATTATAGAGAGCTATCCAGCATAAGATACAATTGTGATGAACGAATCGTTCTACGTTTGTAACGGCTCTGCCTATTCCACCGTAACCGACTTCGCCAAGTTTCTTGGTTGGTCAACATTACAGCCACGCATTACTGCGATATGGTAGGAAAGTAATTGGAACGGAATCGTTGCCAATAATGGAACTAGGAACTCATTCGTTTCAGGAATTTCGATCACATGGTCAGCCATTTCACGTACTTGGATATCTCCTTCTGTTACTACCGCGATGACTTTTCCTTTTCGTGCCTTCACTTCTTGAATGTTTGAAACAACTTTCTCGTATGAATTTCCTTGTGTCGCAATTACAAAAATCGGCATGTTTTCGTCGATTAAGGCAATCGGACCATGTTTCATTTCAGCAGCAGGATATCCTTCGGCATGGATATATGAAATCTCTTTTAATTTCAATGCGCCTTCTAAGGCAACAGGGAAAGAACTTCCTCGTCCTAAGTACAAAGCGTTAGATGCATCCTTGTATTCAGCTGCGATTTGTTCAATTAAGGAATCCGTTTCAAGCACTTGTTTTACTTTCTCTGGAATTGCTTCTAATTCCGCTAACAAGGTTCTAAAATGTGTTTCGCTGATCGTTCCCTTTTTGTGCGCTAATGACAGTGCCATTAAGGTTAAAACCGTTACTTGTGCTGTAAATGCTTTTGTCGATGCTACACCGATTTCTGGTCCAGCGTGGGTGTAAGATCCACCATC
Organism: Crocinitomicaceae bacterium; assembly: GCA_017983465.1. Taxonomy (GTDB): domain Bacteria; phylum Bacteroidota; class Bacteroidia; order Flavobacteriales_D; family Crocinitomicaceae; genus UBA952. The sequence goes on along the minus strand of JAGOBK010000002.1, from coordinate 396,355 downwards.
CGTCAAACGTGAAATAGATGAACCGACAACATTACAAATTCCAAGGATGGTTGCCCCTTTAGACTTTGCTAATTCTAAGGCAGCCAAAGTATCGGCCGTTTCTCCTGATTGTGAAATGGCGATTACCACATCATTCTCATTCAAAATGGGATTACGGTAGCGGAATTCACTCGCGTATTCAACTTCTACATTGATTCGAGCTAAGTCTTCGATGAGGTATTCACCTACTAGTCCAGCGTGCCAAGATGTACCACATGCGACAATGATTAAGCGATTTGCAGTAATCATTTTTTGCTCATATTCACGCAATCCACCAAGGTTAACCCATGCTTCCTCAGCGTTCAATCGTCCACGGAAACAATCGTGAATAGAACGTGGTTGCTCATGAATTTCTTTGAGCATAAAATGCTCATATCCACCTTTCTCTAACGCTTCCAATTCCATTTCCAATTGCTGGAAAAAAGGTGTGCGTTCTTGATCGGCAATATTGTATAGTTTTAATCCTTCTTCAAGGTCGATGACAGCAATTTCTTCGTCATCTAAGTAAACAACTTTCTTCGTGTACTCCACAATTGGTGTAGCATCAGAGGCTAAATAAAAATCTCCTTCTGCTCCGATTCCAATTACTAACGGACTACTTTTTCTTGCTGCTACTAATCGATTTGGATAATCTTTTGATAAAGCAACGATGGCATATGCGCCATGAACTTGTGATAAGGCTAAGCGCAATGCTTCACCATACCATACATTTTCTTTTTTGCTGATGTAATCCACCAAGTGAACAATCACTTCGGTATCTGTTTCACTTTTAAAAATGTATCCTTGGTTTTGAAGTTCGCGTTTGAGAACATCGTAATTTTCAATAATTCCGTTGTGAATCAAGGCAATTTTACCATCCATAGAGGTATGTGGATGTGCATTGACATCAGATGGTTCGCCGTGCGTAGCCCAACGTGTGTGTCCAATTCCTGCATGTCCAGCGACGTCATGTCCGAGGGCAAACTCTTCCATCACGCTTACTTTTCCGGCCTTCTTATAAACATTTAAGTCGCCATCGTGTAATAAAGCTACTCCAGCGCTATCGTATCCACGGTACTCTAATCTTTTTAATCCTTTAACGACAATCGGAAATGCCTCCTTTTTGCCAATATATGCTACAATTCCACACATAAATCAATACGTTGTATAAGTCAAAATTAATTTAGGTTTCATTTTATTGATCGTGTTAGGACCATTAAAAACGATGCGTTCTGCCGAATTTCTAAAGAAAACGGGAGAAACAACAACACCAGTATTATCAATATTATCAGCGATTAACGCTTGTGTATAGGTTCTTAAATCGATCGCAAAATGTTTTTTACTATCAACGAAAGCACCAACAACATTTAAGTTTGAAAGTCTCGTGTCACTTGCCTTTAGACGTGCCGCGACAGAAACAGCTGAGCCTGGTTTGTAACGGTATCCATTTTGAAATTGCACGGGAAGTGTTAAGTCAGCCCGGTGAACCACAACGTTCTTAGGTAAGTTGTCTAATCCAGGTATTTTAATAACCGCTCTTTGACGAAATGCTTGCGCATAAAAAGTTGATTGTCCTTTCGTGCTATCCTGAAGTACCATCTGCAAAGGTGTTCCCGATTGATCAGTATCGATGTGCACAAAATCCGCTGCAAGACTATTCATCACGATATCGTAGCTTTTCTTCACGCCATTTTGGGTGTAATAGATGCTTAGCTTCGATGCAGCGTTATTGTTGATGTTAAAATAGAAGATTCCACCTTTACCAATCACTTGAGAAGGATTGTTTACTTTCACTTTGAATCCTTTGAAGAAGGTTTGAAAATTCACATTCGATGCAAAGGTTCCGTTTCCACTTGTTGATTCTTCCAAGATACTTTTCGCAAAATTTGTGTCCAATGGAATACGCAACTGTGGTGCAAGCGTATCGCCATTCACAACTGTGTTAGATAAGGGTTTTGGGGTAATCGTTCCCATTCCGTTCACCACTAGATTACCAGGTTTTACTGGTTTCGTTGAAAAATCATAATAGACGGTGTCCATTGACAAGCTATCGTTTAACTCATACACCTCAAAGTTTTGAGCGCTTAGATCTCCGTAGTAACCAACGTATTGCAAAGCCAATACACATGAATCATAGACAATGGTTCCAATGTCACCAAAAACCGGATTCAAAGATTTTAGGCGAAATTCTGTGTAGAATTCAGCTGAAACTTTTCCAAATTTTGGATCCACGTAACTACCCAACAGGACATTCGCCATATTATCAGTTATGGCAGAATCCTCATTAATGGTGTAGGTGATTAAATCGAATGTATCCGTAGTAATTCCATTTAACAATTGATCTTGGTCAATCGCTGGCTTTCCAATTTCATGCTTGTTCTTTTGACAAGAAACGAAGAAAATGAGCAATCCTAGTAGAATAGATGAAAGTCCTCTCATGTTGAATGCGCGTATGATGAATTAAGCTAAAACAGATTCTTCCATTACTTTGTCGAAGAAAGCAGAAAGTTCTTTTCCTTGGTTTTCTTCAGCAACGTACGCTAATTTGAGGTTTGTAGATTCATCAAAAATAGCTTTCAAATTTGGCGCTAAATTTTCACAAGCGATGTTAATTCCGTCCGCATTTTCAGCAAACACACGCATGATGTTTTCGTGCGTTGGATCTAACAACTTATTGCTGATTTCTTGAGGAAATCCTTCGAAGGCTAATTTTTCATGAAAACGTTTATCCCATGGAGATGCAAAGTCATCGTTGTACAAACTAATCACCACTTTCGTATCCTTGAAATGAGGATCTTTGTTGTATACGTGTTTGATGTACAATGCCATGATTCCAGTCATCCAACCGTGACAATGAATCACGTCTGGTTGCCAACCTAATTTCTTAACCGTTTCCAAAACTCCTCGGGAGAAGAACATGGAACGTTCATCATTATCAGGAAAACAGTTGCCTTTGTCGTCTTGCAAGGTTGTTTTGCGTTTGAAATAGTCATCGTTATCAATGAAATATACCTGCATTCTTGCCGCCGCAACAGAAGCCACTTTAATAATCAGTGGGTGGTCGTGATCGTCAATACAAATATTCAATCCGGATAGACGAATAACTTCATGCAATTGGTGTCTTCTTTCGTTGATTGCACCAAAACGAGGTGTAAACACACGAATTTCTTTTCCAAGATCTTGTACAAGTGGCGGTAATCTGCGCGCTGTCGATGAAATATCGGATTTCGGTAAAAAAGGGAAGATTTCTTGCGAAATAAAAAGGATTTTTTTCTTTTCCATTCAGTAGTGATAGGAGTACAAAATTAAGAAATTTAAATGAACTTTCATAAAAAGCAATAGCTTTGTCGACGATTCTCTCAATCCTATGTCTAAAGTTAAGGTCATTCATACTGCAAAAGAGCTGCATCAGTTTCGTCAAAAGCTGAACGAAAACTCCCAAACGCTTGGATTTGTTCCAACGATGGGTGCGTTACACGATGGACATCTAAGTCTGATTAAAAAGTCGGCAGATGAGAACGATTATACCCTTATCAGTATTTTCGTTAATCCTAAACAATTCAACAACAGCGAGGACTTGAAGCAATATCCAAGAACGCTGGAGGCTGATTTGACATTGTTGGAAGGCTTGACTAATTGTGTTGTTTTCGCACCAGATGAAGCAGAATTGTACCCTAAAAACGATGGATTCGTTCCCATGGAACTCGGTTCTATTGGACGTGTTTTGGAAGGTGCTTTTCGTCCCGGACATTTTGAAGGGGTGGTGCATGTTGTGCACAATCTTTTTCGCTTGGTGGAGGCAAATCAGGCCTATTTTGGACAAAAAGACTTCCAACAATTGGCGATTATCAGACTTTTAACCAAACATTTCGGTTTTCAAACACGCATAATTGCTTGTCCAACGGTACGAGAATCCAACGGATTAGCGATGAGCAGTCGAAATATGCGCTTAAGTAAAGAAGAGCGCCAAGATGCCTTGATTATTATTGAAACCTTGCGTTTTGTCGAAGCATCAAATAGTAAGCATTCCATTCAGGAAACATTAGTCGCTGCTCGAAGCTTATTTGAACAGGGTTCCTTATCCCTTGAATACCTTGCGATTGTCGATCCAGAAACACTCCATGAGTTAAAGGATTGGCAAGAAAATCAAATATGCTGCATCGCTGCTCATTGTGGAAGTGTGCGTCTGATTGACAATTTATTATTCTAATCCGTTTATTTCATTTATTTTTGCCGCGGAAAATATTATGTTAATTCAAGCTCTAAAATCTAAAATTCACCGCGTTCGTGTCACACAGGCTGACTTGAACTACATCGGTAGCATTACCATTGATGAGGCATTAATGGAAGCTGCAAATTTGATTGAAGGTGAGCGCGTTCAAATTGTCAACATCAATAACGGTGAGCGTTTCGAGACTTACGTGATCAAAGGTGATCGTGAATCCGGAATGATTTGTCTCAATGGCCCTGCAGCGCGCAGAGTTGCAGTTGACGACATCATCATCATTATTGGTTATGGTTACATGGACTTTGAAGAGGCGAAAACATTCAAACCATCCCTGGTGTTTCCAAATGAAAAGACCAATTTGTTGGGTTAATTTTCTTGGTTTCGTTTCTTGAAACCACTACCTTTCCAAAAAAATCACATGGCAAGATTGGCGTATATCCAAGATAAAATAGTTTCCATCGAAGAAGCTCAAAAACGCATTGCCTTGTACAAACTCAAAAACGAATCACTTGTTTTCACGAATGGATGTTTCGACGTATTGCATCTAGGACACGTGCGCTATTTAGCGGCAGCGGCTGATTTAGGAAAGCACCTCATCGTTGCTATTAACACAGATGATTCCGTTCGAAGACTCGGAAAAGCGCCAAATCGTCCCATCAATCCGAATGACGCACGCGCAACATTGATTGCTGCCCTAGGTTTCGTAGATTTAGTCGTTTTTTTCGATAACGATACTCCATTAGAAGTTATTCACGCTCTAAATCCAGATGTTTTAGTCAAAGGTGCTGATTACGATAAAAACGAGTTAGACTCATCTAAATCTACGTATATCGTTGGTTCAGATGTTGTTCGAAAAAACGGAGGAATCGTGGAAACCATTGATTTGGTACAAGGATATTCGACTACTGAGATTTTAAAAAAAGGAGCCAACTAATTTATCCGCCTCCCGATCCAAGTTTAACTCCGGACTGTTGTTCCTTTTCTTGTTGTTCCTTCCAAGAATTCAGGGTCTTTTTCAATTTTGAGTCTTTTGTCTGCTTTTTTTCTTCCATAAATTCTTGTTTGCTCGCTGGACCAAATTTGATTTTAAGGTCCTCTTTTGGAACATCTTTCGGTATATAGGCTTTCACGGTGGAATCCTTCTGGAAAAAGCCGAATTCAGCTTTTAACATGGATTTAGCTTGACTTTTTTCTTCTTGTCGGTATTCTTTCGCCTGAACTTTTCGTCCTTCGGAATCCCAATCATAGATGGGTTTTTCGAGTGTCCCATGCATACGTAAGAACAATCGTACTCCTGTTCCATCATCGATGATTTCACCAAATTCCGTTTGATTCTTTGCTGCTTTAAGGTCTCTCAATCGGAAAGCAAAACGATAATCAATTTCATCATTAAACGAATGTCGACCAGAAACATCCATGTCTAATGCGGTAGATCGAATCGTCATTTTTGGAATTTCCACTTGTCCATTTTTTATGTAGATGCTATTTTCCATCGTTTGAAAGTCCACATCTTTTAATTTTTCTTCGAGCAACGCAATATTCTCTTTTCCAAGTACCAGTTTTCCGGACTTCGTCTTTAGACTTTCCGTAATGTCTTTAAATGATTCCACATTTTTTAGATGTCCGTTGTACACTTTTAAGTCCAGTTTAGCTTCGATGCCCGCGTAGGAAATTCCTTTTGCCAAGGTAAACGGAGCTCGAAAGAACAAATTGGCTTCGGCCCGTCCGGATATGTTTTGCTCGCGAATGACCGTTTGATCAAAGTTTTCCCATTCTTTAAAAAGTGGCTTGAATTTCAAGTTTTTTCCAGCTATCTGCGTGGTGAGCATAAAATTTTCAGGTTCCCTTTCTTCGATAATCAAAGCTCCACTGAGTAATGCTTCTGCGTTCACCAAGCTCATTTGTGGGAAATGCAAGCGACGGTGCTCAATATTCATCTTACTGATGAGGTGTTCAAAGGTATGTTTTCCATATCGCAGTTTTTCAATTTGCAAATTGATTTCACCTTGAATGTTATCCGGCAGTGAATATACTTGTCCCGACTCAATTTTCATTTCTTTACTTGTTGAACCTAGATCTTCCAAGTTTAAGTAGTTGCTTTCTAGTAAAATGCTGGTTTTCAAAGCGCCCTTTCCATTGATGTACGGAAAAATATTTCCGAAAATCCCATTGAGTTTCACATCGCTCGCACCCAACCTTAGTGCTGTGTTTTCGATGCCTGCCTCATTTCCCCGAAGAAATAAGCGTCCATTTACGTGGCTAAACTGTCGTTTATCGTCGGTTAATTTTAGGAAGATATTCTTAAGAGCAAGTTGTCCACTGCATTGATCTACTTCTAACTCACCCGCTGAATTGGTCGTTAACTTAAAGTCGGTTTGAATGCCCAAATTACCTTGAATATCATCGATCGATGGCAAGTGAAAAATCGCATGAATCAATCCCAGATCTACATTTCCTTTTGCGTTCCCATCCACTTTTGGTTGATCAAATTCTCGAAGTTCAAGCTCACCGGAAAAGGGTCCGCCAGCTGTTCGAAAGCGCACATTTTTCATCGAAATATATTCTCCTTCCGCTCCTGTGTTGCTATACTTTCCGCTCAATTGAATGTCCTGTATGTTTAGTCCATGTTCGGGTTCCGTTAATTTTCCATTGTGAATACTAAAATCAGCATTCACACCAATGGGATCCACTGCTGATAAGGCACCAGCCAAAGCCAGGTGAAAATCAACTTTTCCGCTTCCTTTAAATGCTTTTAAATCCTTCTCTGCATCTAATGAGAATTCATTCACTAATTGAGTTAGTTGAATGTTTTTCGATTGAACCGTAAATTCAAGGCTATCGGGACTCACCATTCCGTTCACGGAGAAAGGCAAGTGTTCGACGCTTAATTCAGCGTTTTTGAGCGCAAACAATCCCGTTTTTTGATTGACAGCCAATGCGAAATTAAATACTGTACTTTTATTGCGTAATAAGGTGATATCCCCACTTTTCAATCTGCCTAAGTTCATTTTACCGATGGCTTTTGCTAAGAAATTTTCCGAGGAAAAATCACCTTTAATGCGTGCATTATCAAACGTTGAAGAAAGGTATTGTTTGGAAGAAACGTTATTATAAATAAATCGGAGTCCGTCGATTTTAACTTCCTTCAACGTTAGGTTAAAGTCTGTTTTCGTCTTACTCGGACTGGGTTTAAAGATGTCGAAGTTTTCCTTTCCGAGTGCATCGTATCGAATGGAAAGTTTTCCTGGACTCACTTTCACCTGTTTTACGTGGTATTTTCCTTGGTAAATATCCCACGGATTAAACGTTAAACGTAATTGTTCTGTGTAAAACAAGGTGTCCGAAGCCTGTGCGTTCGGGAGCGATTCTTGAATAAATAAATGTTCAAAATCCACCGATAAATTGGGGAAAGAGGACCAGAAAACGAGGTCCATTTCCGAAACTTTAAGCGGGACGTTTAAATGGGTATTCACTTCGGTCAACACGAGTGCACAAATGCGATCCTTGAAGAAAAAAACGAGTCCCGATATCAGCAAAAAGATGCTTAAAAGTGGGGCGAAGATCCATTTTACAGAAATACGGAGGAATGTTTTCATAGTTGTATGACGAAGATAGGACTAGAATGGCGTTCGATTCATTGCTTTGAAGCGTACTTATGAACGCGTATTTGTCAGTTTGTCACATTAATTTTATGCCAATTCCGGGACAGGAATTAGTAATTTTCATGAGATGACTTATCTTTGTAGTCTTAATTCAAATCCAATGAGTCATATCGAACTTTCTGAACAGGAAATCCTGAGAAGAGAATCCCTTCAAAAATTACGTGATTTGGGCATCGACCCTTATCCAGCTGCTTTGTACCCCGTAGATGCGTATGCAAATCAACTGAAGCAGGATTTTGAAGAGGGAAAGGAAGTTTGTTTGGCAGGAAGAATGATGTCCCAACGCATTATGGGAAAAGCGTCATTCGCTGAATTACAAGATGCTTCAGGAAGAATCCAAGTGTACTTTAACCGCGATGAAATTTGTCCGGATGAAGACAAAACACTTTACAACGAAGTCTTCAAGAAATTGCTCGATTTAGGCGATTTTATTGGTGTGAAAGGACGTGTTTTCAAAACACAAGTAGGTGAAATTTCTGTTCACGTTCATTCATTTACCGTTTTGAGTAAGTCACTACGTCCACTTCCCCTACCAAAAACGGATACGGATGGAAACGTACACGATGCATTTACCGATCCAGAATTGCGCTATCGTCAACGTTATGTTGATTTAGTCGTGAATCCACATGTGAAAGAAGTGTTTGTGAAACGAACAAAATTATTCAATGCCATGCGTCACTTCTTTAATGAAGCTGGCTATATGGAGGTGGAAACACCGATTCTTCAAGCGATTCCTGGTGGAGCATCTGCACGACCATTTATCACACATCACAATGCCTTGGACATTCCATTATACATGCGAATTGCCAATGAATTGTATTTAAAACGCTTAATTGTCGGTGGATTTGATGGCGTGTATGAGTTCTCTAAAAACTTCAGAAATGAAGGAATGGACCGTACACACAATCCAGAGTTTACCGCGATGGAAATTTATGTTTCCTACAAGGACTACAACTGGATGATGGACTTTACCGAGCGTCTATTGGAGCATTGCGCGATGAGCGTGAATGGAAAAACAGAAGCTACTTTTGGTGAGCATCACATTGATTTCCGTGCGCCTTACAAACGTGTCACGATGCGTCAATCAATCATTGATTTCACTGGATTCGACATCGATGGTAAATCGGAGGAGGAACTATTTGCTGCGGCAAAAGGAATGGGTATCGCTGTTGATGAAACAATGGGGAAAGGAAAATTAATCGATGAGATTTTCGGTGGAAAATGTGAAGGAAATTACATCCAACCTACATTTATCACTGACTATCCAAAAGAAATGTCTCCATTATGTAAAGTTCACCGCGATAATCCAGAATTAACGGAGCGTTTTGAATTAATGGTTTGCGGAAAAGAAGTTGCCAATGCTTATTCCGAGTTGAATGATCCAATTGATCAACGTGAACGTTTCGAAGAACAACTTCGTTTGCAAGAAAAAGGAGACGATGAAGCGATGTTTATCGACCAAGATTTCTTGCGCGCATTGGAATATGGAATGCCACCTACAAGTGGACTTGGTATCGGAATGGACCGTTTGATTATGTACTTAACCAACAATGCATCGATCCAAGAGATTTTGTTCTTCCCTCAAATGAGACCCGAAACAAAAAGTGTGAAAATCGAACTCAACGAGAACGAACAAGCCATTCTCGCAGCAATGCAAAAACAAGGTGAATCCGTTTTACCTGAGTTGAGAGCTCAATTTGCTGAAATGAGTAATAAAGTTTGGGACAACAGTGTAAAAACGTTGACGAAAAACAACTTATTGAAGGTGAGTAAAGAAAATGAGATTCTTTACATTCGCTTGGTTTAATCGTATTTGACCCACTTTAAGATTTCTGTCTGACTCTCTCCAAGGTAATTGTTCCATGTTACACGAATAAAGTAACATCCTGCGGCCAGTTCCATGGGTAAAGTCACGTACGATTGATTCTGAACGTTCAATACTGACGCAATTTTTCCATTGGCATCCACCAAATTCAGGCTGAACGCTGAAACCTCATCGTTCGGTAATCTGACGTATACTTCCTCTCCAACAGAAGATGGATTCGGATACAATTGCACCTGATCGGTGCTTGGCGTCAAGAACTTCGACCGATCAAATTCGAATAAAAAGAATCCATTGTTTCGGTCCGAAATCAAGATGCGTTCACTGGGTAAAAGTGCATGAATCCCCCAAGCTCCCCACATGGAAAAGCCATTCGTTTGAGCATTATCGATATACGTGTCGTAAATTCCTATTTCCGCGGGTGGATTCTTTCGTAAATCAAATATCCGAAGTCCGTCGTTATAGTATGCGACAAATGCAAACTCATTGGTTATGTGAATATTATGCGGTGTTTTCGGATAAGGGGTGTTCTCTGTTCCAAAAAATTGTTGGACTTGCAGTTGTCCATTCGCTAAAACGCGGCATTTTTTAATCGGTAATCCGGCGGTTTCATCTGCAAAAACATAGGTGCTTTCATCCGGACTTAACCATCCTTGGTGATTGTATCCTTGTTGTGGATAGTAGGTCAAATTATTTACATAAACCGGATTACTTGGATTGCTAAAATCATAAGTGCGCAAGCCATCAAATCCACAATTTAAGATCGCTTGATTGTTACTCACGTATAGATCATGTACCTCAGGAATATCATTTGGTCCTTCCCAAAGAAGTGCGGGAAGAATCGGATTAGCCAGAGAATAAACACGCAAGGGAATGATGCCAAGTTCATTTCCATTTACAATTGGATTGACTAAGGTCAAATAAAGCAGCGCATTTGCGGAATCGACGAATAGATTGTGTGATTTACCGAAATACTGATCTTGTAAGTCAGCGACGAGGTGCACAGAATCGGGCAAGTACGATAAATCCATGATTTGAAGACTGCTTGGACCTTCATCGCATGTAGCGTACAAGTAATTTTGGTAGTGTTTGTACTCGCGCGTGATCACTTGAGCGGACTGAAAACGTCCAGGTACAAAGTCTACCAAACGAAAACTATCTTGTTCCGTCAATTCAAAAATATGCGCACCTTCCGTTGAGCCAATGACAGCGTATTCCTTTCCATTTTGCACAAATGCCCAACAACTACTGAATCGAACTTGACTTGAGCTAGTCAAGAGTGTATCTGAATACCAATGATCTAATAAACGAACATTTTTTATTTCTTGGGCTGAAAAGCTTCCCATTAGGAAAAGGCAAGAAATAAAGATGAACTGTTTCATGTACTTAAATGTAGCGTTTGCAAAATTCCCACATGACAATTCCAGCGCACACACTGACGTTCAAACTGTGCTTAGTTCCAAATTGGGGGATTTCAATGACATAATTAGATGCATCAATTACTGTTTGATTCACGCCATTTACTTCATTTCCAAAAACGAGGGCAAACTTATTATCCTGTAACCCATGAATGTCCTGAAGCATGGTTGTTTGTTCAGTTTGTTCAACCGTACAAACGGCATATCCTTGTTGTTTCAATTCGGCTGTTAACTCAAGAATATCAGAACGGTATTCCCAGGCAACCGTTTCCGTTGCACCGAGTGCCGTTTTGTGAATATCTCTATGAGGAGGACACGCACATATGCCACAGAGGTAAATTTTCTCCACATTAAACGCATCTGCGGTACGAAAAAAAGAACCGATATTATTCAAAGAGCGAATGTCATCCAGAACAATAACGATCGGATTTTTCGCTTGTTTTTTATACGCTTCGTCCGAAACGCGGTTCAGTTCCCAAAGCTTTAATTTTTTGTTTTTTGATTCAGTGCTCATCTTGAATCAAAGTTAAGAGTAATTGTTAAAATGTTCTTGGAAATAGGTGTAGAAGACCACATAAAAATTCCTAATTTTAAATTCCAATTTTAAATTGCCCAACTTGTCAAAAACGAACACAGAGAAAGTCGTCGCAGAAACGCCTTTGATGAAACAATACAATCAAATTAAAGCCCGACATCCGGAAGCTTTGTTGTTGTTTCGTGTGGGAGATTTTTACGAAACATTTGGAGAGGATGCGATAAAAACATCGCGTATTTTGGGAATTATTCTAACGAAGCGCGGGAGCGGTTCGGCAACGGAAATTGAATTAGCCGGATTTCCTCACCATTCCCTTGATACGTATTTACCGAAACTTGTCCGAGCTGGACAACGTGTCGCGATTTGCGATCAATTAGAGGATCCAAAAATGACAAAAACCATTGTCAAACGAGGCGTGACAGAATTGGTAACTCCTGGTGTTTCCTTTAACGATCAGGTACTTGAACAATCACGTAATAATTTTCTTTGCGCAATACATTTTGAAAAAGCAACGATTGGCGTTGCCTTTTTAGACGTTTCTACTGGGGAATTTTTGGTGGCACAAGGAAATAAAGAATACATCGACAAACTCATCAGTGGCTTCGAACCCACGGAAATCATCTACCAAAAAAACAAGCGAACGGATTTCGAACAGCAATTTGGCGAAAATCATTTTACGTTTCGGGTGGAGGATTGGGTATATACCAACGAGTATGCGAATGAAATGCTCACAAAACATTTCGGGACAAAATCACTAAAGGGTTTTGGAATTGAAGGATTATCTGCAGCCATTGTAGCTGCAGGTGCTGTATTCCATTATTTGAATGAAAACCAACACCATCGTTTAGGACACATTTCGACGATTTCAAGAATCGAAGAAGAAAAATACGTTTGGCTCGATCGATTTACCGTTCGAAACCTCGAATTAATTTATTCAGCCAATGAAAATGCAGTCACTCTTTCCGATGTCTTAGATCACACCTTAACTCCCATGGGTGGGCGTCAAATGAAGCGTTGGATTGTATTGCCGTTGAAGGACCAAAAACCCATTGAAGAGCGCTTGGACATAGTGGACTATTTGGTGAGTCAGCCGGAAATAAGCTATGAAATTGGACAACGACTGAAGGAAATTGGTGATTTAGAACGCTTGATTTCCAAAGTAGCCGTTGGAAAAGTCAATCCGAAAGAAGTCATGCATTTGCGTCGAACATTGATGCAAATTGATCCGATCAAAGAACTACTGAAAGATGGTGATTTAGCTTCCTTGAAAAAACTGACTGAGCAAATGAACGCGTGTCAGAGTTTAATCGATTTGATCGACAAAACTCTGTGCGACGAACCGGTTGCACAAGTTGGAAAAGGAATGATCATTCGCTCTGGTTTCCATACAGACTTAGATGAACTTCGTGAAATTTCTTTTAATGGGAAAGATTACCTAGAACAAATACAAGAACGTGAATCGAAGCGCACCGGAATACCAAGTTTAAAAATCGCATTTAATAATGTGTTCGGTTATTTCATTGAAGTACGAAATACGCACAAAGACAAAGTTCCAGAGGAATGGATTCGCAAGCAGACACTCGTCAATGCGGAACGATACATCACCGAAGAACTGAAAGAATACGAAGGAAAAATTCTCGGCGCAGAAGAAAAAATCTATGCAATTGAATCCAAATTGTTTCAGGACCTTGTTTTCAGTATGGCGGATTACATTCAACCGATTCAACACAATGCCTTGCTGATTGCTCGACTGGATTGTTTGTTCTCCTTTGCGCAAACAGCCAATGAAAATAAGTATGTGCGTCCAGAAATCAACGAAAGTTTTGTTTTAGACATTAAAAACGGACGTCATCCGGTAATTGAGCGTCGACTTCCAGTGGGAGAAAGCTATATCGCTAACGACGTATTACTCGATAACAATGACCAACAAATCATCATGATTACGGGTCCAAATATGAGTGGTAAAAGTGCCATTCTTCGTCAAACAGCACTCATAGTTCTAATGGCGCAAATGGGTTGTTTCGTTCCTGCAGATGCAGCAAAAATCGGATTAATCGACAAAGTGTTCACGCGAGTAGGCGCTTCAGATAATATTTCTTCAGGAGAATCCACGTTTATGGTGGAAATGAATGAAACGGCGAGTATTTTGAATAATATCTCACCTCGCAGTTTGATTTTATTAGACGAAATTGGAAGAGGAACAAGCACGTATGATGGAATCTCTATTGCTTGGTCAATTGCAGAATTCATCCATGAAAACGCAAAAGCAAAATGCAAAACCTTATTTGCAACGCATTACCACGAGTTAAATGAAATGAGTAAAAGTTTTGGGCGCATTCGCAATTACAATGTGTCCGTGAAAGAACTAGGTGACCGTGTTTTATTTCTGAGAAAATTAACTCCGGGTGGCAGCGCACACTCATTTGGAATCCATGTAGCAAGAATGGCGGGAATGCCGCCTATGGTGTTGAAAAGAGCAGAGCAAGTATTGAAAGACCTTGAATTTTCTCACGCACATGTTGGATCAACGAACGGTGGAAACAAAAAAACAAAGAAGGACAAAGATCCCAACATGCAATTGAGTTTTTTCCAATTAAACGATCCTGTTCTAGAGCAGATTCATGAAGAATTAATCGGAATTGATATCAACACATTAACTCCCGTAGAAGCTTTGATGAAGTTAAATGAAATCAAAAAATTAACAGGTGGATAAAGTCAAAGATTTCTTGTTGTTCGTGTTATTGATTAGCAGTCTTTTCGCTTGTTCGATTGATGAAGCTCAGCCTTTAGCCAATAAAAAATTAGTCATTGCCTCTGATTTTCTCTACCCTAAAGACGCCAGATTCTTTGCGGAATTAACCAAAAAAGAAAAAGTAGCGATTGAAATCATTCATATGCGTGCAGATTCCATTCAATACCGTTTGAAGAAAGATGGTTTCAATACAAACATCGATTTGGTATTTATAAAATCGCTACTTGGGGTAAAGAGCTTGGAGAATCAAGCGTTTCAACCTGTACAAAATGCATTTTCTGACGGTGAATTATCCGAACTAAAACAGATTCGAAACAATTGGTTTTTGGTAGGAAAGGACCCATTTGTCATTAGTTATTTGAAAGATAGTTTAGAAAAACCTTCCTCATATAGAGAATTAAGTTCCGATTATTTATGGACAAGTCCCGATTTAGCTTCTTTGGAAGTGTTGAAAGCACATGTCCGTTATCAGTTTCAAAAAAAACAGGGGAATAATAAGCAGGAATTAAAAGATTGGCTACGTGGATTAAAGGACCATCGGGTTAATTATCAAAAAGGAACAGATAGTACCGCCAGCACACAACTACTTTTACTTACGTATAGCACGTATTCGAAGAATAAACTACTTGTTCAGACGAAAAAACGCAAAGTCATCTTCCCAAAACAACTATATTCTGATTACTTCGCTATGGCCGTTGTTCCACAAGCAAAAAATTATGCAATGACCAAATTATTTTTACTGTTTTGGAATGAAAAAGCGAATAGTTCCAAGTTTCTAAAACACTTCGGGATGACCGACTTGAATCGAATTAAAAAAGGGAAAGGATTCTATATTTCACCTGAAGAAATTCTTGACTTACTTTCCAAAAGAATCTAATAAAGGATTTAAGAAGAATTGAATCTTATCCGTAATTTTGTAATCTAAAATCGGAAAAAATGTATCCAGCAGAATTAGTACAACCAATGAAAGACGACCTAACAAGTGTTGGGTTTGAACAAATGACAAATAGTGCAGAAGTAGATCAAGCAATTACTGAAACAAGCGGAACAATGTTAGTCGTTGTAAATTCTGTTTGTGGCTGTGCTGCCGGAAATATGCGCCCTGGAGTAAAGTTATCGCTTCACCACGACAAATTCCCAAACAAATTAACGACTGTTTTTGCAGGTGTTGATACGGATGCAGTTGCTCAAGCGAGAAAGTACTTCTTGCCTTATCCTCCATCTTCACCGTCAATTGCATTATTCAAGGATGGTAAATTAGTTCATTTCTTGGAGCGTCACCACATCGAAGGTGGAAGTGCACAAATGATTGCTGCAAATCTTGCTGCAGCTTATGATGAGTTTTGTTAATGAAACGAATTTATCAATTAAATACCTGTGACAATTGTCGCAAACTTTTAAAAGCATTTTCGGACACGTCCGACTATGAAATCATTGATATCAAAACACAGGGAATCGAAGCGAAAGACTTAGATTTCATGAAGGAATTAGCAGGGTCTTACGAGGCCCTGTTTTCCAAACGAGCGATTAAATACAAGACTTTAGGATTGAAAGATAAAAAGCTTTCTGAAGCAGATATGCGTCAATATATTTTAGATGAATATACCTTTCTAAAGCGTCCAGTTCGTGTAGATGGAAACACCATTTTCATCGGGAAATTAGAAGCTTAATCTAAGCGAAAAAAAGAAGAGGCGATTCCGTCGGCCTGAAGTTTCCCTTTTTCCGTTAACACAAAATATTCATTTGCTTCAAGTATCCATTCATTCTTCAAGTAAGTGTCCATTAGCGTTAATTCACTTGGATTCAATCCACCCATTTCCTGAATGTTATTCTTTAGTATCCCCCATTTGGTGCGTAATCCAGTGAGGAAATACTCATTCCATTTTTCTGATTCTGTGAGATTCTCAAGCTCAAACCAATCTTGATTTTTCCCAACTTGTTGGTAATATTTCGTGTTGTTGGCCACATTCCATCTGCGCTGATGACCATTAAACGAATGAGCGCTTGGTCCAACACCTAAATATGGAGAAAAGTTCCAATAAGCTGAATTGTGTTTTGCATACTTTTGATCCTTAGCGAAATTCGAAATTTCATATTGTTCGAATCCCTCATGAGCTAAAGTACTCACAAGCAAATCGAATTGTTCACTTTGTTGGTCTTCTGTTGGTCGACTCAATTTTCCACTTGCAACAAAATGATTTAAGGCCGTTTTAGGTTCGATAGTTAAGCAGTATGAAGATATGTGTTGAACATTTAACTTCAAGGCTTGATTTAAATGCGCGACCCACTGTTCGTTTGAAAGTTCAGGTAAGCCATAAATCAAATCAATACTGATATTATTGAAGCCTTTAGCTTGGGCTAAACGGACAGCCATTTCTCCTTGCTGCGTGGAATGAGAACGATTCATCCATGCTAAATCTGTTTCTTGGAAGGACTGTAATCCAATGCTCAGGCGGTTGATGCCTAGCTTTTTCCAATCCGCTAAATTTTCCGCTGTCGCGTCATCTGGATTCACTTCAAACGTAATTTCTGGATTGTCCGACAGTTGAAATTGATTACGAATAGTGGACATGATAGAGGTTAGCTCTTCTTTTGTTAAAAGGCTTGGAGTACCTCCACCGAAATAAACCGTTTCAATAAGAGCACCATGTAATTCAGACTTCCTGATTTCCAATTCAGAACAAATAGCTCCGATTAATTTCTCTCGATAACTTGAAAAAGTCGTCGAAAAATGAAAATCGCAGTAGGAACAGCGTTTCTTGCAAAAAGGAATGTGCACATAGATTCCGGCCATTCCTAACTGAGTTTATTGTTTAACAAAAGACTTCACCGAACGACTTCCATTTTCAAATTGGACGTGCATAAAATACGTTCCTATTGATAAGTTTTCCGTGTTCAATTGGACTTCATTCCCCTGAATGAGTTGGCGTGAAATTGTTTTCCCATAAACATCTAAAAGCACCCATTCCTGAGCTTGACCATCTTGAATAGTCACATTCAAAACGTTTTTCGCAGGATTCGGGAACAAGTTCCATTTCACGGAAGTGACTTCATCTAATCCTGAGTCGTCAGTGACTTTTACAATGTCAGATGTTTGATCAACAAAATCTGGGGCGATTAATGTAAATAGCACTGCGCTAGTGTGATCCAAAAGTGTCAAGTTACCATCAACATTGTTTCCTCCCCATTGTGCTGCACCTAATCCATCACCATAATAATCGTAAATAGTAAACGTGTAACAATCAAAAATAGAAATCGGAATATCATAGTTGTATGTTGTATTTCCAGCTAAAGGCGCAGTTGGATCTGTAGGCGCAGGACTATTTCCTGTCCCATAGTTTCCAACGAAGCTTTCATTTCCTTCGGACCAAACAACTGTTCCATTACTTGAAGTTAATTCCATGTACGTTTCGTCTGGGTAATTATCCGTTAACAAGGTTACTTTGAGTAAACCAATCGTTTGATCAATTGCATTTACAGTTAAGGAATAAGTTGTTGCATCATTTAAGTTGTTTTCATCAATTCCACCATTTGGACTAGCAACTGAAGCACTCAACGAGTGGTTACCCACAGATAAAGAAACACTCGGCAAAGTGATTATTTCAGTCTGCCACTGAGCTAAAGTGCCACTCCAATTGAGCGTTTGATTCGCTCCACCATCTATAGAATACGTTACCACTGCTGATGTTAGCGTGTTCGTTCCAGAATTGGCAATAGTCACTTTCGGTGTATAATTTATGCCACAGAAAGATGCTAATTCCAAGATTGGACTTGATAATCCTGCGTCAAGAAGTGCAACTGTAGCATTGGACGGATCAAAGCCATTGATAAATTCTGCGCCAGAATTATTCGGATCTAACCAGCACTTCAATTGATTTGTTGTATTGCTACCTGCCGGATCCCAAGACACACTGAATTTACCATACTCATCGGATAGGTTGGCTGCACCACATGCAGATGCACCTCCATGCAATTGTCCGATAATGCGGTGATTTTGATCATACAAAGGAGATCCTGAAGACCCGCCTTCTGTCACACCGCTATCCCAATATGTTACTCCCCAATGACTATTTGCAGGACAAGAACCGAAGGTTGTTGAAATTAACGGTTGATTTTCAAAGGATATTTTTTTGATGTCTCCAGATGGATGATGAATTCCAACCGCCGAAGTTGGCGTGTTTCCTGAATGATCCCAACCAGAAAAATACGGTGTATACGTTGCTGGTACAGTTCCCGCTGTAAGTCCACCAGTGATTTCCACTAAACAGAAATCAGACGCAGTTGCACGCGCACGAAGTACTGCTCCAGATAAAGATTGAAAAGTTGGAGATGACGCTGGGTTATTACAATCTGGTGATTGCCAATTAAAACGGAAAATCCACGAAGCTGGATTGCTGTAACAATGATCTGCTGTTAACACATATGGTTTGCTGTCATTTAAGGTGTTATTGACCAATGATCCTGAGCAAAATCCATTGCTGCCGGAAACAAGCATGACTGCAGCATTGCGTTCCAATGTCCAAGGCAATCCTTCCGAACAATTTACATTGCGATTACAAGAACCTGAGCTACCAAAAGCTTTTTCTTGAAAGTCACTTGCCGTTCGGTATCCGTGAGTAACCGTAGAAATTTGAATGTTACCTTGAGCATTATTCTTTGGTACATAATATTCTACAATTGATCGACTTCCTGGTACTAATTCAGTACCTAATTGACCACCAAATAAATGATTTGACGTAAAACTTCCCAGAATAAAATCCTTCTCGGGATTAAAAACATACAACTCGTTCCCTTCTGGAATAACAGTTTGATCGAAGGTTAAATTAACCGTCAAAGCATTTTCACATTCCACCATCAAATGCCAAATGCGATCCCCATTTGGTAAGTTGGTCCAAGTTCCAGCATTACTTGTATTTAAATTGGTGTAGTTATTCCACCCAAAACGCCAAGGTGCAGTACCCGTACCATCCACCAACGCATCTTCAGCTTTCAGTGCCTCAATGTTTGGTTCAGGGAAAGAAACTTTGGTAATTTCCTTCAGATTAATGCTCGATTTATATGTTTTTTTCCATCCATCGCCTTGTTGAGCGAAACTTTGAAACGTGAAAATTGCCAAAAGTAAGGTAAGGGTTTTTTTCATGGTTACTTATTTATTGGTCATACGTTTAATTCCACAGCCTTTTGGGGGAGTGGTGTTTGTTTTAATTTTTTTGTGACTTGATAAATCTTTCAATGCCATTTTTAAATAGGGAATATCTTCTTTACGTTCTTTGTCCCAAATATTATCGATTGAACCCATGTATACCAATTCCATGTCAGAATTTAGTAAAAACACATGAGGCGTTGTTTTGGCGCCAAAAATATTAGCCATCGTAGAATTCTCATCCACTACATATGCCATTTTATACTGCTGTTCTTCCGAATGTTTAAACATTTCGTCATATGAATCAACTCCTTGGCGTTTTCCTTCATTAGAATTCATGAGAATCATTCCGATCTTTAAACTATCTGCCAAATCGTAAAGTGCGTTGTATTGACGTTCCCAACCCGGAAAATCTTCTGTTCCAACGACAAATGGACACGTGTTACATGAAAAAATAACTAGTAAACCATTTTCTTTTTTCGAATCGTTTAGTGAGGTCGTTTCACCCTTTGTACTTTTCAATTGATCGTCCAACATCAAGGCTTTATCACCAATTTTCATTTGAGCATTCAGGGAAGCAGCGCAAACCAAGAATAAAAATAAGAAACGTAATTTTTTCATAAGAGTTGAAATAGTGAGAGGAAAGTTACGATTTTTCTTTCAGATACACATGAAGAGCTGATAAAAACCAACGTGACAAGTTGTATATTTGTAGATAGGTATGGAGATGAAAAAGAAACCATTTGTTGTCGGAATTTGCGGCGGAAGTGGCGCTGGTAAAACAACGCTGTTAAGAAGATTATCTGAATCGTTTGGTGGAATTACTCCGTCCGTCTTTTCAATGGATAATTACTACCATCCTATCGAAATGCAAGCCATGGACCAAAATGGCAAGGTTAATTTTGATTTACCGGGGGCTTTAGATCAGGCTAAATTGGAAGCAGATTTAGAACAACTCGTGGGTGGAAATCCAATCGAAGTGAAGGAATATTTCTTCAATGCTCCGCCAAACAAAAATGTACTGTTAACCATTCAGCCCAGTGAAGTCATCATCGTTGAAGGACTATTTTTATTCCATTATAAAAAAGTATTTGAGACACTTGACTTCAGTATTTTTGTGGATGTTGACCACCAAACACAACTTGATCGACGCATTTACCGTGATCAAGAGACACGTGGTTACAAACGTTCAGAAATCATTTATCAATGGGATCACCACGTACTTCCGTGTTATCAAAATTACATTGAGCCATACAAAGATCAAGCGCACTTTATTTTTAGAAATGATCACCGAGCAGACGAAGACTTTGGGCAATTATTTACTTCTCTTTCCCGTTTGACTAAAATGGAGTTGCAAACATGAAAAAATGGGTGGATATAGCCCTGAAATTCAAGTATTTCATACTTGCGATAAGTGCATTTAGTTGGCTTCTTTTTGAGCACGCATCACTTGAAAAAGAGGGACGGATTCCCGAAAAAAAAATTCAAGAACTTTTTCTTCAACAGGAACAAAAAATCAAGCGCACTGCACCGAGCGCCTTGCATTATTTCAAGAGAAATGGTTCTATTCGAGGAAATGAAGCATGTCAAATACACATTTACAAACGGGATCGCTTAATCAAATGGAATACGAATAAAGTCCCTGTATCTAATTTTTCAAGCATTCAATTTCCAAGTCGTGGACTTATTCAACTCCAAAACGGTTGGTACTATGGAGACATCTGCAAAGAAGGTGAATATCTATGTTGTGCTTCTTTTTGTATTATTCAAGAATATTCATACGCTAACGAGTTCATCGCTTCCCATCCAAATCCAATATTTGGGAAAACCAAATTTGGTATTTCCCTAGATGCAAATCGTGGTATTCCAATTTATAATGCAGCGAAGCAATACTGTTTTTCTGTTATTGGAAATGAAAATTCTTCTGAACCAACTCCTTGGTATGTACTTCCAATATTTTTAATTGGATTAATCAGTCTTATTTATGGGCTGTACAAACAAGTAGAAACGAATAGAATTGGACGCTGGTTATTAGTCCTAGGTATCTTGATTTCCCGGATCATTCTGTTTGAGTTACCTCTAGATCATGTTTTTGAACAAGCATCCTTTCACTCTGCTGAACTTTTCGCTTATAACGAATGGTTTCCCAGTTTTTTAGACTTTTGTATCAATAGTGTCTTTATTTCTTTTGGGTTTTTAACCATTTTTAAATCCTTCAAAGAAACGAAAAACACTCGTTTTATTTGGATTCAGTATGTATCCATCTATGGCGTTTGGATGACCATTGTTTACCTTATTAAAATGGTCGTTTTACATTCGAGTATCCCGGTCAATTTCAACCAGTTTTTCGATTTAAACACAGATTCCTTTGTTTTCTTCGGGATTATTGGCTTAAACTTTCTTTGTTTTCAAAAAATTCTTTTTGGGATAGTTGAACGACTATATGAGCAAAATTTGAAGGGAATCCTTGTTCTAATAGGATCGGTTATACTCGTTTTTATATTTTGGGTCATCGCAGGATCTACTGATTTTTCCTATTTCACCTTGATTCTTCCTTTCTTAATCATCTTCGTAAATCAGCTCTTTTTTCGTCGAAAGGAATCCATGCAACAATTCTCCTTTCAGTTGGTATTGTTGTGTCTTTTTTCGTTCGTATTTATTCATGAATTAATCCAAAAAAATGAGCGAAAAGACATCGAAAATCGAGCTATTTATGCCAAAAAAATTGCGACTGAAAGGGATGTAAATTTAGAAATTGAATATGCCGAATTACAAGCAAAACTAACTTCTGATCGTATATTCCATCAATTTTCCGCAGACATGTCAATGTCCATTGAAGTTGGGACCTTAAGCGCTATTCTGGAAAAAAGGTACTTTCATGGAATCTGGGACGGCTACGACTTATCTCTTGATGTATTCACTGACAAAGGAGTCTCGTTTTTCTCTAAGGATTCAACTTCTTTCGAGCAAATCAATGAGCTAATTCACCGACACGGAAGTTCCTCAGATATTGATCCTTCGATGTATTTCATGCCTCATGAGGAGGAAGGATTAACCTATGTGATTTTGCAGAAAATCACGCTAGGAGAAAAATTCATTTTTCTATATGTTCGACTAAAGTCCAAAAGAATTCCAGAAGAAATTGGCTTTCCAAGGTTACTCATTTCTGACGAAGCCAATGTCATTCGTGATTTGGAAGAATACTCCATTGCGAAATATACGGAGGGGCATTTAATTCATCAATCAGGTTCATTTAACTACCCTGTTTCCATTTTTTCCTTTCTCCCGACAAACAAAATTGAAGGCTCGTTTAAGCAGGAAGGTTACCATCACTACTACTATCGAAAGTCAAACCAAAATGCCATCGTGATATCCATCATGTCTAAAAGTTGGTTTGACTACATTACCTCTTTCGCTTATATTTTCTGTTTTTGGGGGTTATTGATGGTCATCATTTACATGATTAATGGAAGGGCTGTCATAAGTGGAATTGATCTATCCTTTGCGTTTAAAATCCAAATTGCGTTTATCCTTGTATTGGTACTTTCATTGTTGTTATACGGCGTAGGAAGTGGAATTTTTGTGGGTAAACAATATGAAGATTTTACACGATCGAATATTCAAGATAAGTTAAGTTCGATCCAAGAAGAGTTGCGTTCTAAAGTGGCAAAAAACGCTTCGTTGACCGTCCTAAAGGATCGAACACATTTACAAAATACCCTTCGGAAAATCTCATCCATTTTCCATACCGATTTAAATGTCTATGACAAACATGGACTACTCGTAGCAAGCTCGAGACCTAAAATCTTCGATTTAGGATTAATCAGTGAACAAATGAATCCGTTAGCACTCGCCGAACTTCAGTTAAAAAACAAGAGTTCCTTCTCGCATTCCGAAGAGATCGGCAAACTTTCTTTTATTTCCTCCTACCTTCCTATTTATAACGAAAACAGAAAAGAAATTGGGTATGTGAATTTACAGCATTTTGGACAGCAGCAAGAATATGAAAATCAAATAGAAACCTTTGTTACCTCTATTATCAATGTGTTTATTCTGTTACTTGCTCTTTCTGTCATCATCGGACTCATGGTTTCAAATTGGTTAATAGAACCATTGAACATTTTGAAAAAACACATGTCCAATATTCAGTTTGGAAAAGAAAACAAGCATATCAACTACCAACAAAAAGATGAAATTGGCACCATCGTTCAAGCTTACAACGACAAATTAGACGAACTCAAAATTGCCGCTCAAAAATTAGCTTCAACCGAACGAGAATCCGCATGGCGTGAAATGGCACAGCAAATTGCTCATGAAATCAAGAATCCATTGACACCGATGAAGTTAAGTATTCAGCATCTATTGAGAAGTTACGATCCAAAGGATGAAGAAGGCGAAAAACACTTGAATCGTGTCCTTCATTCCATCATCGAACAGATTGATGGCTTAGCACGAATTGCAAATGAATTCTCGGATTTCGCTAAAATGCCTGAACCCATTTTCCAACGAGAAAACATGGTGGAAATGATTGAAAAGGTGGTGCATTTATACGAAAATGAAGGGCAAATCACCTTTGAGTTTGACAAACCAACTCAAGCCATTTTCGTCAATGTAGACCGTAATTTGTGGACACAGGTGATGGTTAATTTACTGCAAAATTCACAGCAGGCTTTAATCGGTATCGAACTAGGAAAAATACGCGTCAGCATTTCTGTTGTTGATCATCAGTGTTTGATGGAAGTCAGTGATAATGGCTGTGGTATTTCAGACGAAGAGTCCGAGCGTATTTTCACCCCACATTTCACTACCAAGTCATCAGGCAGTGGCATCGGACTTTCCTTGGTGAAACAAATCGTAGAAAAACATGGGGGAACGATTTCTTTTGAATCTAAAGTAAATATTGGAACAACCTTCCGTCTAGACTTGCCAACCGTTGACTAATCCAAGTTGAAAACTACGGGTATTTTTACTCGTGCCTTTAACTCGTTTCCAACATTATCTTTACCTGGAATCCAATTTGGCATACGTTTAATCAAACGAAGCACTTCCTTTTCACAAGAATTATTTCCCTTAATCCCGCGAAGGATAGTTACTTGTTGAATACTTCCATCCTCAAAAACAACGAAGCTCACATATACTTTGCCTTCAATTCCTTGTTCTTTTGCATCTTCGGGATAAACTAAATTTTTTTGAAGGTAATCGATTAATGCTTGTTGACCACCTGGAAATTCAGGCATGTACGGAGGAAAATCATAAATAGTATCCGCTTTTATCACGACTGGATCACCTGTTGGATAAACAACAGGTGGTTCTCCCGGATCATACGGAAGCGGGTCGGGTTCCGGTCCGGGTGGGTGCGGATCAATGAACACCATTGGAATTTTTTCTGGTATGATTCGTCGCGTTTGCTTCTCCGTCTTTGGGGACTTGTGCACTTTAGGTGTCTGCTGAATCACCGCTTTCGCTAGAATCTTCTTCGGTGAGGATTTCTTTTCATCATGTTCACAGGACACGAATAAAAACAAAATGAATACGGGTAAAAGTCCTTTTAAAATACTCATTGATCTTTTTAATTTTCGACGAAACAAATATCACACCAAATTCCCAATTTAAAAAACAAACTATCCGTACTTTTGTTATGCTTACTTACACATCTCGTTCATGAATTCAACTTATTGCATTGATCCATTTAACCGAAAACGACTTCCAACGATGGAGGTGCGTATCGGTCAATTAACTTTAGGTGGAGAGCATCCCATTCGACTACAATCGATGACAACAACAGATACGATGGATACAGAAGGTTCTGTCGCGCAAAGTATCCGAATGATCGATGCTGGATGTGAATTGGTTCGTTTAACCGCGCCAAGTAAAAACGAAGCAGAGAACTTGGGTATCATTCACACAAAACTAGCAGAACTTGGATACCATGTTCCATTAGTTGCCGATATTCACTTTACACCGAATGCAGCAGAAATTGCGGCAAAATTGATTGAAAAAGTACGTGTAAATCCCGGAAACTATGCCGATAAAAAGAAGTTTGAAGAGATAGATTACACCGACGAAAGTTATCAGGCGGAACTTATTCGCATTGAAACGAAGTTCACGCCTTTAGTGAACCTCTGTAAAGAATATGGAACAGCTATGCGGATTGGAACGAATCATGGTTCCTTATCAGACCGCATTTTAAGTCGTTATGGTGATACACCAGAAGGAATGGTAGAATCTGCGATGGAATTCATCCAAATTTGTGAAAAAAACGATTTCCATGAACTGGTGATTTCCATGAAAGCTAGTAACACACTCGTAATGGTGCAAGCATATCGTTTATTGGTGCATCGTATGTTGCAAAATGGACGTTGTTATCCCTTACATTTAGGTGTTACAGAAGCGGGTGACGGCGAAGACGGACGCATTAAATCTGCGGTTGGGATTGGGGCTTTATTGGAAGATGGGATTGGAGATACCATCCGTGTTTCCTTAACCGAAGAACCAGAATTCGAAATTCCAGTAGCACGAAAATTGGCAGAAAAATACCAAAATCAATCCGTTTATCCACTCACACTAGATGCTTCGAAACTTTCGCACAATCCCTTCGAATATTCTCGAAGAATCAGTCGTGAAATTCACAACATAGGCGGAAAACACGTGCCTGTTGTGGTGGCAGATATGTCCGATAAATCAGAACTTATTCCAGCTAATTTCTACGGATTTGGCTACAATTATTCCGTTACTTTAGATAAATGGAACCTTCAAGATCTCGCCGCCGATTACGTTTATATTGGTTCAAATTCCTTGAATTTTGAAGTTCCTGGAACACTTGGTGTTATTTGTGATTTCAAGTCATGGAAAGTACAGTATTCTGAACGTATTGGATTCTATCCATTAATTAACGTAGACCAACTAACTGAACTTCCGAAAGACCAACGTGCGTTTTTAAGCTTGACAGCAGAAGAAGGACTTCCAACGATACTTGCTGAATATGCAAATTTGTCACTAATTGTTTCCACAAAATACGACAATAAAACACAGTTGTTTAGGCACTTTTTCAGCCAGTTAGCTGAACAAACACTCGACTTTCCGGTGATCATCAAAATAGATTCGAAGGAAGGCGATGTGGAGAAATTCCAATTAAATGTTTCCAGTGATGCTGGATCTTTATTCATCGATGGATACGGTGATGGGATTTGGATAAGTGGAGATCAACCGAATACCTTGATTAATTCTACAGCCTTTGGTATTCTTCAAGCAACTAGAACTCGTATTTCAAAAACTGAATATATCTCTTGTCCTTCATGTGGTCGAACCTTGTTTGATTTACAAGAAACAACGGCTAAAATCCGTGAACGCACTTCACATCTCAAAGGAATTAAAATTGGCATCATGGGTTGTATTGTCAACGGTCCAGGAGAAATGGCCGATGCTGATTATGGATACGTTGGAACAGGTCCGGGTAAAATCAATTTATACAAAGAGAAAACTGTGGTCCGCAAAAATGTCGCTGCCGAAGAAGCTGTTGATTCCTTGATTGATTTGATCAAAGAGCACGGCGATTGGGTAGAACGATCCTAGTTAGAATGGTGCTGGACACGTGATTTCGACACGTTCTTTCGTGATTGGGTGCCAAAAACTAAAGTATTCGGCGTGGAGATACAAGCGATCTGATTTCTGTCCATATAAATCATCCCCAATGATTGGAGCGTTTAATCCGCTTGCATGTGCAGCATGGACACGTAATTGATGTGTTCTTCCGGTATGTGGATAGAAATAGACGCGTGTGTGTCCTTTCGTGCGCTCTAAGACCTCGTATTTAGTCAATGCATGCTTTCCGTGTTCATAACAAACTAATTGTCTAGGACGGTCTTCTAAGTCTACGCGAAGTGGAAGTTCAATTTCTCCTTGAGATGATTTCACATACCCTTGCAACAAGGCAACATAACGTTTCTCTACACTTCGTTTTAGAAATTGTTTTTGCAGTGACTCATGAATATCCTTCTTTTTAGCAATGAGTATGATTCCGGATGTGGACATATCAAGTCGATGAACGAGTAATGGCCCCGTGGCGTATGGATAGAGATGCTGTATTCTTGTTTGAACAGAATCGTCAATTGATTTTCCAGGAACCGATAAAAATTCTGCGGGTTTATTGACAAGTAAAAGGTATTCGTCTTCAAATAAAATTTCCAATTCTTTTCCTTCCGCTGGATTTATGCTCATTGGGTTGACGTCTAGTTCAATCCCATTTAACATATGAGAAAGGATGGGTTCACATTTTCCTCGACAAGCCGGATAAAATTCTTGGTGGATTTTCACTTCAGATTCGGGCGACATACCCCACCAAAATTCGGCTAAAGCAATTGGCTTGAGCTGATGTAAAAATGCATATTGCAACAATTTAGGTGCGGCACATTCTCCCGCGCCGGCTGGCGGAGTTTGAAAAGGTGTTTCCTTAAAAATGGCTAATAAACTTTTTGTTTCCTGTGCAGCATTCAAAAAGGTATATGATTCAAAGATGCGTCGCTGTATGTCGGCAGACATAGCTGCTCTTTTTTCGCGTAATTCGACCAATTGATTGTCAAATTGACGCAATGATTCTTCCAATTGATCAAGCGCCAACTTTTTTGCGTATTGCTGTTGTTTGAATTGAATTTGCTGGCGAATACTCTCCTCTTTCAAGTCCTCAATAAGGCGATGATAAGCTAAACTATCTTGTTGATTGGCGGCGTCTCGTTTTTCTTGACGTTGTTTTTTATGCTTTTTCAACTGTGCTTTTTCAACTTCAATCCATTTGGAAAATGAATTCCGAAAAGCTTCAACCTCGTTTTTCAATTTCACGTATGCCTGATTTTGTTCCAAGCGATGAAGTTCCAGTGTTAAATCATTGACCTCGATTTCTTCCTTTCTAAAAAAACCAGATGGATCCAGAAGATCATAAACGGGAGGAACGAATCCTTCATGATGGTTTGAGTTTCCTAATTTTCCCGAGAACGCGGCAATGTATCCTAATTGTCCAATTTGATTTTCCACAACCAGCACACCGAACATTTTGCCGATAGCTCCATTTCTTTGTGTATTCCCTATTCCAAAATCATGATGAAAGTTTTTGGTTTTCAAGCGTTCTTGTAGGAGTTCCACTGCTTCAAGTGCAATGGGATGAGGTGAATAATAGAAGGGAAAGGTGAATTTGTCTGGCAGTTCAATAGGAATACCATCTTGGAAAGGAATAAACATAAAGTATAGTCAAAAAAAAACGCCCTCAATGAGGGCGTTTCCAAATCGTGAGAGTGATTATCTAACCACTACGTTTTTAGTTGTTTTTGTACCGTTAGATGCAACAGTAACGATGTAACTTCCAGAAGCTACGTTTTCAGTTGAGAAAGTAACCAATTGCGTACCGTTCAAGTTAGCCATTTCTTTAGAAGAAATTACACGTCCTTGAAGGTCTGTTAAAGTGATTACGAAATCAGCATTGTTTGCTTCGAAAGAAACATTCAATAAACCTGAAGCTGGATTAGGGTAAACATTCAATGCGATTGTTTCCATTTCATTCAATCCTAAAACACCTGTTTTAAATGCTTTTTGCTCACTTGCAGCGAATTCAGAACCTGAACATACAACTGCACCTAAAGCGTCAGTTACAGAATAAGCTCCGTTTCCGTATGAACAACAGATACCGTCACCGTATTCATCCAAGATTTCGAATGTGTAACATTGAGAAGGAGTTAACGTAACTAATACTGGTGCTTGAACTGTTTGTCCAGCTGCACCTGTAGTCATATCTGCCCAGCTACCACCACCTTGTGCAACTACTGCACCTGTGCTGTTTTTGATGTTCCAAGATGTCTCAGAAGCATAGTAATCTGTTGTAATGTTCACTACAACAAATTGAGAAACTGCATTTGATGCAAGAGCAATTGTTGCAGATGTAGTATTGTTTGCTGCAGAAGCATCACCGTTTGTTGTAACTGTCACTGCCATTGCACCACCATTAAATGAAGCAATTGGAGAACATGTTACGTTAGCAACACCGTAAGTAGCTAAATTTCCAGAGTATGTACCTGTAGAAACTGTTGTTCCACCCATTGTAATTGTAACAGTTGCACTCGTTAATGCAGTTGTACCGTTATTTTGGATTTGAACAGATGGTGTGTAAGAACCTTCACAGTGTACCAAAGCTCCAGTGTAACCTAAAGCAGCAACGTCTGTTGCTTGAGAAGCTGGTGCAGGACAGTCACCGATAGCGCTGTAAATGTTCGCTGCAGTTGCTTGACCGATCTCAGTAATGATTCTGTTTGGACAAATTCTGTAGATTGTTGGGAAATAAGCGATGTTGTAATCGTTATTGATTTGAGTTGCAGATGCAGATGCAGGGTTTGCCATAGGGAATTGAATTTGAGTTCCTGCAGCAGGCTCGATCCAGTTTCCAATTGCTCCATTTCCATCTAACATAGTTGCGTCAGCAGTTGTTCCGTCACCTTCGATCCAAATAACCATAACGTCATCAGTAGTCGATGCAGAAACTCCAGGTGCTCCAGCAGGACCATGTGCAGTGTAAAGATCTTCTAACGCTCCTGTAAGGTGGTAGTTCCAACATGGACCACACCAAGTTGCAGATACATCAAGAATTACGGTGTAACCTTGATCTAAATAATCATAAAGTGTAAATGAACCGTTGTTCGTCATTCCTGCAGCAGCCAACCATGGTTGGTAAGCAGAAACTGTGAAGTTTGGAGCTACACTTCCCGGTGCCAACTGTGCATTAGCACTTACTCCTGACACTAGCAATAAAGCTGAGAATAATAGTTTTTTCATGAATTAAAATTTTAAGTTTGGGTAAATATAATAAGAATCCACGAAGTAAAAAAAGGGCTAGAAAAGAAAATTCTAAAGAAAAATTATTTCTTTTTCGAATGTTCCTTGATAAACAATTCAATCGCTCCTACCATAGAAGGGGCTTTGGGATGAGGTGCATGAACATCTAATCGCAAATTGTTCTTAATTACCGCGTTGGCAGTTGTTGGTCCAAAAGCGGCGATTGCCGTTTCGTTTTGCTTGAAATCAGGGAAGTTTTTAAACAAAGATTCGATTCCACCCGGACTAAAAAACACCAACATATCGTAGTAAACATCTTCTAGATCAGACAAATCAGAAGCGACTGTTCTGTATAGAATAACTTTCGTAAATGGAATGTTTTGCTGTTCTAAGGTAAGGGGAATATTATCGCGAAGAATATCTGTACATGGAAGTAAGAACTTCTCATTTTTATGCTTCTTCATTAATTCCGCTAATTCGTCGATGGTTTGTTTACCAAAGAAGATTTTACGTTTTCTATAAGTCACATATTTTTGAAGATACAGTGCAACTGCTTCCGTAATACAAAAATATTTAGTGGTGTCCGGAACTTCGAATCGTGTGGCTTCCGCAATACGGAAAAAGTGATCAACCGCAACTTTAGAAGTTAAGATGATGGCTGTATGTTCAGCAAGATTTACACGCTGAGCCCTAAATTCTTTGGGGTCCACGCCTTCTACTTTGATAAATGGACGAAAGTCTATTTTCAATTTATACTTTTCAGCCAAGTCGTAATAAGGTGACTTATCACCCTCTGGCTTAGGCTGCGAAACTAAAATTGTCTTGATGGCCAAGTTTCGTTGTTTTTAAAGGTATAAAATCATATTACTGCCGAGAAATTGTGCAATGCTAATTTGGATAAAATAAGCAAGGGTAAAATTTCTAGGGTGCAAAGATACAAAATTAAATAATACCATTTGTATCTTAATTGTGCGGCAAGCATTAGGCCTTTTACAATGCGCCAAACAATCAACAACGAAAAGACGATGAAAAATAATTGCTCAAAAACATGTTGCATTTCCTGATTTAATATCCAAAGAAGGGCCAGGCAGGTTAATATAAATCCTCCGAAAGACCAAATCTGTTTATTCAGAGCGCTCATGGAATCTAGTATCGCTCGCTCCCCAGTCAATAAAAACACTATGCGAAAATTGATTAGCTGCAAAAAAGTTAGAGCGAAAACTATTTTTATGGTCAACCAAACTGTGTCTAGCAAATTTGTTTGCTCATACAGTAAGAGAAAAACACACGTTGAAAAGGAGATAATATAATTAAGAACGATGAGCGCAGTCATGCTAGGTTGCAGTTTCGATCCTTCGAATCCATTGCTGTCCGGCCGTTTCACTTTAAAAAATCCTGTGAAAGTCTGTGCAATTAAATCCGGCTGAGCGACACGTGCTACTCCAACAAACGCAAAACACAGCAAGATAATTACGAGCAGGTAACTATTCATTTGAGTATTGCGTTCGATCAGTTCGAATGAGCTAAGTAAGGTATATATCATCGCAGACAAAATTAATTCAAAAATGTATGGGGTGGACATTTTAATTATTACTTACTTTTGCAATCAAATAAAGGTAAATTATGAAAACAGATTTATTTACACATCCTGACTACTACGGAATGGATGACCTACTTTCAGATGAGCACAAAT
Source organism: Crocinitomicaceae bacterium (assembly GCA_017983465.1). Lineage (GTDB taxonomy): Bacteria > Bacteroidota > Bacteroidia > Flavobacteriales_D > Crocinitomicaceae > UBA952. The sequence goes on along the minus strand of JAGOBK010000002.1, from coordinate 364,272 downwards.
TAGTTCGTGATGCTGCAAGAGCTTGGGTTAAAAAAGAAGTTTCGCCAATTATCGATGAGCATTACGAAAATGCGACTTTCCCAATGCATATTTTGAAAGGTTTGGGAGAAATCGGTGCATTTGGTCCATATATCCCTGAGGAATATGGTGGTCCTGGATTAGATCATATTTCTTATGGTTTAATTATGCAAGAATTAGAGCGTTGTGATTCAGGATTGCGTTCAACAGCATCTGTTCAATCGTCTTTAGTAATGTATCCTATCTGGAAATATGGTTCAGAAGAACACAAACAAAAATATTTACCAAAGCTTTCTACTGGAGAAATGATGGGTTGTTTCGGCTTAACTGAGCCGGATCATGGTTCAAATCCAGGTGGAATGATTACCAACTTCAAAGATGCTGGAGACCACGTTATTTTGAATGGTGCAAAAATGTGGATTTCCAATGCCCCTTTCGCAGACATCGCGGTTGTTTGGGCAAAAGATGAAACAGGTAGAATTCATGGGATTATCGTCGAACGAGGAATGGAAGGATTTTCCACACCAGAAATGCACGGGAAACTATCTCTTCGTGCTTCGGCTACAGGAGAACTCATTTTTGATAACGTAAAGGTTCCTAAGTCAAATATTCTTCCAGGAAGATCTGGACTTGGTGCTCCTTTAAGTTGTTTGGATTCAGCACGATTTGGAATTGCATGGGGTGCTATTGGAGCAGCTATGGATTGCTATGATCAAGCTTTGCGTTACTCGAAAGAACGTACACAATTTAATGTTCCTATTGGTGCATTCCAATTGATTCAGAAAAAATTAGCTGAAATGATTACAGAAATCACGAAAGCTCAATTACTGACATTCCGATTAGGACAACTGCGCAATGAAGGTCGTGCAACGTCGGCACAAATTTCCATGGCTAAACGTAACAATGTTGAAATCGCATTGAACATTGCACGTGAGGCTCGTCAAATTCACGGCGGAATGGGAATTACGAGTGAATACTCCATGATGCGTCACATGGCAAATCTAGAGTCAGTTGTTACTTACGAAGGAACACATGACATTCACTTATTAATTACCGGGATGGACGTAACTGGAATTCCAGCATTCACACGTGAAATGCCAGATTTGAATTAATTAAAGTTGTTCGGAATCAAGTTCGATATTTGCATCCCCGCGTAAAAAGCGGATACGTGCTCGAGCTTCGGTTGAAAATAAGCTTCCTTTAAACTCAATAATTAAGCGCTTGTAATACTCAAGCGCTTTTTCTTTGTTTTGAAATTGGTTTTCTTCCATATCGGCTAGACGAAAAAGGGCGTCATCGCCTAGAATATCATCAGAATGGAATTTCAATAAATCAGTATAATAATCCTTCGCGGCAGACCATTTTCCTTGTTGCTCCATCGCCTTCCCCTTGCGGAACAAAATTTCATCGGCCAATGAATGCATAGGGAAATTAATTTGAATGCTATCGAACAACACAAACGCAGAATCATAACGATGTTGCTCAATAAGACGTTCCGCAGTGGCAAACCACAACATCGCTTGATAATTGCTGTCTAAACCATAATTATCCGTAATCATAACAGATAGTTGAAGCGCATCATTAGCAATCATTTTTGAAGTTGATTCTTTCAATACATTTAATTGTCCTTGCGCAAAATCAAATTCTCCATCAAAATAAAAAACACGTGCATTTTTATATTTTGCTTCATTCCCGATTTGCTCGAACTTAAAGTCATTATCCACCTGCATATATAGCAAGGAAGCCTCCCAAATATCGCCTCCCAAAACTTGCACGTCAGCTAACTTCATTTTAACCTGTGCTCTTTGCATGTCCGTTAATCCGGGAGTGACCAACAAATTATTCAGTAGTTCCAATGACTCTAAAACTTGTTCGGCATAAAACGCTTTAATATGCGCCAATTCTAGGATGATTTGAAATGTAAATCTAGATTTACCTAAGCGGTTTAATGCATCATTGTAATCTTGAATCGTTGCCTCGATCTCGCTAACTGAATAGGATCGGTTTGTGGTAATTTCAATAAAACGAGTATTCAATAAGGTTTTTTGTGCCTCAAAATACAAGGGTTGACTCGATCCAAGTGAGATGACATAATCAAAACATTTGCGAGCAATTTCGTACGATTTATTTTCAACGCAAATTAATCCCAGTTCAAAAACACGTGAACCATCACCTTGAACTCTTTTATCCAATGCTTGAGCTTGAATGAATGCGCCATTGAAATTTTGATTCTGGACAAACAACCAAATCAGCATTTCGGAATAAATCAACGGAGCGTTTGGTTTTTGAGTTTTTGTGATTAATAATTCTTTCAGTGACATAAAGTCTAGAGCATCGCTATTGCTCAAGTCAACCCGGCTATTAATTGCGAGCTGTATCGACTCCTTCATGTTTGGTTGAATCTCGAGGTACTCAATGTATTCCCGCATCATTTCCGTCTTGTTTCCAATTAATGCGTAATAATCTGCATACTGAAAATGAAAGGGATAACTAGGGGCTAGTTTCCTTCCTTTATCTAAACACGCTTTCGCTAAATCAAATTTTCCTCTTGCGACAAGAGCCTGATAGATTTGAATAGTCAAACCAGGATTGTTATTTACTTCTTCCAGTAATTCATCGTAAATCTTCCGCGATTTTGACTCTTCATTTATTTCTTCGTAAAACTGTGCAAATGTCACCCGAAGTTCTAGGTCTCCTCGATTTAAGTTAACTTGTTTTTTTAAAATCTTTTCGGCCGTCTTGGTATCTTTTATTTCCAATAAACACTCGTAATAGCGGGTGAAGACAACTTTAGATTGATCATTGGCATAAATCTTTTCATAATACGTTGTTGCCTTTTCGAATTCACCATTGGTATAATAATATTGAGCGAGTTGAATATCTGTCTCTGTTTGACAAAACACACTGTTCGTAAAGAATAAAACCAAGAAAAGGACTGTAAACTTCATTAATGAGTCAAGTTGTATTTTCTTACTAAATCTAAGGAAAGTTGATTCAATTCAGGATGTAATTCTCGATAAGTAGCAAACGTTTCTTGCTTCTGTCTGAGGTACTCATCGAGTAATGTTTGAAGTTGGTTTATTTTATTTTTTTCGAACAAAATATAAGACTCATACTTATCGCGGCTACCAGATCCATTTTCAATATCCGTTTTCAAGTTCTTTAAGGATTTTTGCTCCTCACGAAGTGCTTGTTTCAACTGTACATTTTGTTTACCCAATGGTTTGAGGCTTCTTCTCATTATTTTATAAGCATCCATTTTTTTTCCTAAAACCAAATCGATCGTGTCTAATACGAGATAGTTTTTAATGCGTATTTCTACGGCATTGGTGGCAATTTTCAGCGCCGTTAGTGTGTCTATCTCATTTTTTAAACGCTGTTTTTCAATCAGAGCAAGTCCTTTCTCTAATTTAGAGATGCGTTTTAATTGTTCATCCTTTTTTAAGTCGGAGCAGGATACAACAAGAATACTCAAGGAAAGGAGAAAAGTGATGGAGCGCTTTATACACATTGTAAGTAAAAATAATGAGTGAAAAAGGTAATAAGTACAGCTAGTGTCCAACCAGTATAAACCTCTATTGGACGGTGTTTATTTAAATATAAGCGAGCAGAAATCGTCAATCCGGAAGCAACAATTGCCACAGGTAAAATCCAACTCGCGAAACTTTGTTGTTCTAAATAAAAGGCAAAAAGGAATCCCACCAAAATACCGGCGCCTCCTGCGTGCAAAGAGATTTTTATCCACCTATTAATGCCCATGAAAACTGCCGTCACGATTAATCCAGAGAGCGGAAGTGCATAAAAAGCTATTGGAAGGGCTGCATCAGGTGCTTTGACAAAAAACAATAAAAAAAGCACTAAAGAATAAGCCATCATTACCAACAAGGGAATATTTCTTTCTCGTTGATTTTCAATGTCGATGGTGCTGATTACTTTCTTTTGGTGCAATGCCAGGAAGGATAATCCAGGAGCCACTGCGCTAAACAAGAAGAAAAGTAGAAATAACCTCGTCTTCATTTCGGGCAAAAGCAAGTACATAGAAACTTGGCTTAGGTCATTGGGTGTGGAAGGAATATACATGGCCAATAGTATCCCATACGTTGGCATAAATAGGGGCAAAAACACCCAGGAAAATAAATGAGCTAGTATTCCTTTCATCTCTATAGTTCTTTTCGCATTCTAGCAACTGGAATATTCAATTGCTCTCTATATTTCGCTACTGTTCTTCGGGCGATATTATACCCTTTCTCGTTCAGTAAGTCCATCAATTTTTCATCCGTAAGTGGGTTATGTTTATCCTCTGCTTCGATGGCATCCGATAATATCTTTTTCACCTCACGAGTCGATACTTCCTCGCCGCTATCTGTTGACAAGGATTCGGAGAAGAAGTACTTTAACGGGAAAATCCCATAATTTGTTTGAACAAATTTAGAATTCGCTACCCTAGAAATCGTTGAAATATCCAAACCAATAACATCGGCAATGTCTTTTAAAATCATTGGACGAAGTTTGGTTTCATCTCCTGACAAGAAATACGCTTCTTGATAATCCATTATTGCGCCCATTGTCAATAACAACGTTTGTTGTCGCTGTTTAATCGCATCAATGAACCATTTTGCACCATCTAATTTTTGACGAACGAATGACAAAGCATCTTTATCTGATTTCGAGGACTTTGCTCCTTCTGCATAAGACCGTAGCATTGTTTCATATTCTCGACTCACTTTTAATTCCGGTGCATTTCTGCCGTTGAGTCCGAGTTCTAAGCGTCCTTCGCTTTCAAAAAGTGTAAAATCCGGAATAATTTGCTGGTAATTCTTCGCGGATTCACGCATCGAACCTCCCGGTTTTGGATTTAATTTTAAAATTTCATCGATTGCATCCTTCAGATCATGGTCGTCGATTTCGAGTTTTTTTGCAATCTTATCGTAATGTTTTTTTGTAAATTCTTCAAAGTGATTTTCAAGGATTTTTTTAGCGGTGTACCTAGAAATATCCCCATCTTGTTTTCTTTTTATCTGAATCAAAAGACATTCTTGTAAATTCCGAGCACCAACTCCAGCAGGATCTAATTCCTGCACTAAATGTAGAATGTCCATCACCGCCTTTTCGCTCACGTCAACATTCATCGAAAAGGCCAAATCATCGACAATTGCATCGATGCTTCGGTTCAAATAACCAGATTCATCAAGGTTTCCAATGATGACATCCGCGATGGTAAATTGTTCATCCTCCAAATACAATAAATGAAGTTGTTCGGTTAATTTTTCTTGAAAGGATTGTTCTCCCGATAGTGGAATCACCCGTTCTTCATCATCCTTTGAATGATTATTCGCTTGGGTTTTATAATCGGCAACGTCATCATCTAAATAATCGGACAGGTCGAATTCATCTTCGCCATCTGCATCATCAAATTCTTCTTCTTGTTCAAATTCGTCTTCGAAGTCATCTGCACCTTCTTCCAAAGCTGGATTTTCCTCCAATTCCTGTTTGATACGCTGATCTAATTCCATGGTTGGAACCTGAAGCAATTTCATCAACTGGATCTGTTGAGGTGAAAGTCGCTGTTCCAGTTTTTGTGCAAGGTGTTGTCTTAGCGCCATTTGGAATTTCGAAAAATACGAATTAAGGGATGATATTCTGACGAATCACTTGGTAAATCTCCCAAGTACTTCGGTCGTATACATAAATTAATACATGCATATTGTCCGCATTAAACGCATCGTCTAATTGATCTGGAACAACAAAACTATAGTTTACGTAGTATTTTCCGTTTTGCATATCTGCGGCTTCTAGGACTCTCCCAAACGCTTGAGCGTTCAAATTTCCACGGTGGATATCGCGGTGAATGTAACTCGTATTGTGTGAGTTATCACTCATCTTTTGATCGCCAACTAAAGAATCCTCCAAAATATACGCAACGATTCCTAATTCGTTGGTCAATGTAGCATCCAATTTATCTACTTCAACGTGAAGGAAAGCACCATGCGTTTGTGGATAATAATTCAAAGCAGATTGCATATTCACCTTTAACGTGTTTTCAGCAAGCATTGTATTCACCATGCTGGTCCATGCATTTGGACTCTGGAAAATATTTCCTCCCGAAAGAAAACGATTGATTGTTCCACGTGGATTACCACTAAATCCGCCGTCATTCGTTCCAAAATAAGTTCCAATTTCAACACCTTGTGGATTGGTGAAATCTATTGGATATTCTGGTGCACTCACGGTTTGGAAATCTCCAATTCCAAGTGGTCCAACATGCATCGAAGAAACGAATACTCTTCCTTCGTGGGTTAACTCCAATTGATGCGCCAAGTCTGCTGCTGCCGGACAAAAAATACATTTATGTCCCGTATAATCTTCGATGAGAATATTTCGGTCAATGTTCGTGTTTGCCGTAAATGTTGGCCATTCATTGGCAACATAATCAACCCAATTGCCTGGGTATAATGTGGTGTCAAGTTCTAAAACAACTTGAGGAGGGTATGGATTCGTTATGCGATCACAAGATGTATAAAGATACATGGACCAAGCAAGAAGAAACAAAAGAGAAAACTTTTTCATACTAAAAACTTTGAGTAAAGCTAAGTGTTAAACCATTAGAAGCTGGAACGAATCGACAAACTCCACCTACACAAAATAATCCAGCTCGTTGACGACCATAGGAAACAGTGAATCGTGTGGCATCACGGATATATCCGCAGGTTAATATTGGATAATTCACGCGTTTCTCCACTTCGGGATTTCCATAGTTGTATTGATTCATAAAACTGAAAAACCATCCTGGAGAAATGGAATACTCCAATAATAACGTTGCCCAATTTCCTTTATCCTTGATTTCTCCTGCTTCTTTTTGAACGAATAACCCTTGGATTTCGGCACGAAGTGAATGTTTTGAGTTGAATTTATAAGAAAACTCTCCCACTCCAATATTTGCATGGATAATTCCTGATGCGTCATTGGATATTTTTACCACATCGTTATTGATTTTAATGGAATAAAAACTCAAGATTGTACTGAATTTCTTGTTGAATTTCTTCGTGATATTGAAGTTGATATCTTGCCAGTACATACTGTCGCTTGCTTGGAATGGACGACAAACATACGTCACTCCAGTAGAGTCCAAAGGATTAATTCCATTTGTACTATGAGTTGGCTGATACGTTGTAGAGAAATTACCACCAATCGTCGTTCCGTACTTTCCTCCCAATTTTGTTCCCTTTTTAAATGTGTAAAGAACATCAGTTTGATAAGCAACTTCTCCTAATGGTTGTGTCGCATATGGATACAAGGTAGCCACAAGGTTGTACGTATGCGTTTTATTTAACGAAGGCAAATAGTTCACGAAAACGTCTTGCAAATCCTTTGTTCGGTCCGAACGGTAGCTCATGTTATCCACAGATTTTCCTGAAACAAGAATCCCTAATCCTTTTCGGGTATAACTTACATTGAAAACCGAAGCATGTCCGTAGTTATAAATGTAATTATTGTCACTTGAGGGATCCTGTTCTTTTTGAACATATTCGACATCGCCGTAAAAGTTTTTATAACGCAATTTCATTCGTCCGCCATAGGTACCCACGTTTTGTGGCAAGATCAAATCTGGATTATTGTCCTCTTGGTATTTGCTCACGAAAGAAGCTCCTAGAACAACATCCAATGGAAAATCCTTCATTTTTTTCAATCCTTCATTCAGGTGAAATTCACCGTCTATTCCACGAACGATTCCATCACCATGGATGATATTTCCTCCTTGAAAAGAAAGGCGTTGATAGCCATAAACTCCTTTGATTACTAATCCACTTGTTGGACGCACAATGATTCGAGCACCGTCCATCATATTGTCATAGCCCAAAGCACGATCTTCATAAGCTCTAAACGAAAGTCCTGAACCAAACTGCTCATAAAATGACCCTAATGTAACATCGACAAATCCATTTGAATACCCAATGTATCGCATACCTATTCCCGTTCCATCAAAACGATTTGGGTATCCCTGAATTCTAGGCAAATATGATTCCAACCTCATCCCCGCTTTGAAGTTGCCTTGTGTATAGAACACATTCATGTAGGAGTTTAAAAGGCCTTTTTCTGCTGGCTGTTTTGCGTCAATAATGGAATCCGCATTTAGGTACTGAAAAGTACTTTCGATATTACCGGTTAAGGAGCCTTGAGCGAAACTTAAAAAAGTAATAAACAGGCCAGATGTAGCGAGTAGAAGTTTGTTCATTTGATTTATTTTCCGCTTAGGTGAAGCAATTCTTTGTATAATTTTTCTTCATCCCCTGGCGCGTAATTATTGTGTGAATAGACAATGTTACCATCTTTATCCACTAAAAATGTATGAGGCACGTTGTTTACACCCATTGCGCGTTTAAAGTCTCCATTAGGATCCATTAATACCATGTAATCCCAAGCTTTTCCATTCACATAAACTGGAACTTGGCTTTTTGTTTTTTCGTCATCAATTGACACAGCCACCAAGGTAACACCGGTTTCCGCCTGCCAATCTTCGTATAATTCATGTATGGTGTTTAATTCCTTCTTACACGGCGCACACCATGTTGCCCAAAAACTAATAATGATAGGACCCTCTACACCAATTGCACCCGTGTTTACGGATTTACCATTCATATCCTTAAGGTTAACAGAAGGAAGTTGTTTCAGTTGACTTTCTGTGACATGAGCATCCTGTGAGAAAGCGGAAATTCCAGTAAAAAATACGAAGGCTAGTGTAAAAAGTGTTTTCATAATTTAATCATTTTTTGGCACGACAATTCAAAAACCTTGCCGAACTCAAAGGTATAAAAAAACCAAGACCTGAAAAACTTTCAGCAATTTTGAAAATTAATGAATTTTCTGTATTTTTGAACAAACTGATACTCCATGATGAAGTCCTTATTTCTCCTTTTCACACTTGGTTTGAGTGTTTTCTCTTACGCTCAAGATGGTATTGTCATTCATGTGGATGGACAAACAACAGACATTTCAGGTGCAACGCATACCGTTGTTGCGCCATCCAACGCTTCTTTTGATATTGCTCTTGATGTAGAAAATAACACTGGGTCAGCACATGCTTGGCGTGTAACTCGTTTACGCATTGACGCCCCGGCAGGTTGGACCGATGCTTTGTGTTGGGGTCATGCTACAGATCCATTTGGTGGAACGTGTTATTCATCTGGACAAATGAACACAAACCCATGGACATCACCCGGATCTCAATCTGTACTTTTCACAATAAACGACGGAGAATATGGTAAATTGAAAGCTTCTGTAGATCCTGCAGATGGTGTTTATGGAACAGCTCATTACCGTTATTACATTTCGACAAATGGACTTTCTTTCGCAGACTCTGTTGATGTGGTGGTAGATTACTTAGCTGCAGTAAAACCAGTGAAAGAAGAAGTTGGTGTGAGTATTTACCCAAATCCAACATCTGAGTATGTTTCCATTCAACTAGCTGGTATGGATCAATCTACGTTTAAATTGATGGATGCTGTTGGAAACGTCATCATGAAAGAGACGATTCACGGAAGTAAGAAAATCAATGTAGGTGATTTCAGTAATGGAATCTACTTCCTTATTTTTGAGACGTCAACAGGTAAATCCATTACCAAAAAATTAGTGGTTCGTCACTAAATTGTTACTTTCAATCTTTTCGAACACTTTAGACAAGATTATTGTCTAATTTCGTACTATGTCCAAAAAAAGGTATTCAAAACCATCTCCCGGCAAAAAAAAATCGGGTATCAACGCGATATTAATTCGCTTATTCGAGAAACACCCGGGTGTTGAATTAACACACCAACAAATCTGTTCACTGGTTGAGGCTCGTGACCCCATGAGTCGTCAGGTTGTTTTCGAAGGCTTAAATGCCTTAGCAAGCAAAAATGCCATCAAACGAATCAATCATTTTACGTATTGCCTTAGCGATGAGTCGAATTTAGTAGAAGGCGTGATTCAGTTGACACAACGTGGAGCTGGATTCGTTGTCGTGGAAGGCAAAGAAAAAGATGTATTTATTGCGCCTCAAAATATTGGACAAGCACTCAATGGGGACAAAGTAAAAGTTCGCATATTCAAATCAGGGCCCAACAGAGACGAAGGTGCAGTTGTAGAAATCAAGGAAAGGGAACGTGTACAATTTGTTGGAACGATCCAATTCGGTGATAAAACAGCATTGCTCATTCCAGATAATAATCGCAGTGGATTAGAAATTCGCGTTCCAAAAGAAAATCTGAATGGAGCAAGGGATGGAGAAAAAGTACTGGTGAAGATTACCGTTTGGCCAAAATCAGCCGCGAAACCGTTTGGAGAAGTTGTTGCCATTTTAGGAATGCCCGGAAGTAATGACACGGAAATGCTTTCCATTCTATACAACCAAGGGATAAACCCCATTTTTCCAGATGCCGTATTAGATGAAGCGGAACGTGTCTCTGTAGAACTAGACGATAAAGAAATTTTAAACCGTCGTGATTTTAGAAGTACCCTTACCTTTACGATTGATCCCTTTGACGCACGTGATTTTGATGATGCCATTTCTTACCATGAATTAGAAAATGGACATTACGAACTTGGTGTTCACATAGCTGATGTTAGTCATTATGTTCGTCCTGGTACGGCAATGGATGCTGAAGCCTTACTTCGATCGAACTCCGTTTACCTGGTCGATCGCGTTATTCCAATGCTACCCGAACAATTATCGAACATTGCTTGCTCCCTGCGACCGCACGAAGACAAGTATACCTTCTCCGCAGTCTTTGAAATGGATGACAAAGGAAAAGTCTATAAAGAATGGTATGGAAAAGGAGTCATTCATTCTGATCGCCGATTTACATATGAAGAAGCACAGGAAATCATCGAAGGAAAAGATGGAGACCACGAAGTTGTCATTCGTAAACTGAATTCAGTAGCGCATATTTTAAGAAAACAGCGATTAAAGGATGGAGCGCTAAGCATCGAGTCCGAAGAAATGCGTTTTCGCTTAAACGATGTTGGGAATCCATCCGAAGTGGTAATCAAAACCTCCAAAGACGCGCATAAATTAATTGAAGAATTTATGTTGCTGGCGAACCGAAAAGTAGCTACGTTCTTGTCGAAACCTGAAAAAGGCAGAGACCCATTCCCGATGATTTATCGTGTTCACGATTCTCCTGACCCAGGAAAAATGGATGTTTTCTCTGTGTTCATTGAGAAATTCGGACATAAAATTGATTTACACGATACGCAATCCATCGCTAAAAATTTAAATGCCTTATTTGAGGAAATTCGTGAGGAAAATGAGTTTTCACTTGTTCAATCAATGGCCATTCGTTCTATGGCCAAAGCCTCTTATGAAACAGAGAACATTGGTCATTATGGATTAGCTTTTAAACATTATAGCCATTTTACTTCACCAATTCGACGCTATGCCGATTTAGTGGTTCACCGTATTTTACAAGAAGAACTAACGAGCAAGCAGCATAAATATGGTGGTGAGTTAAAAGCCATCTGTACACGTATTTCCAAAAATGAACGCAAGGCTTCCGAAGCAGAGAGAGAATCCACGAAATATTTCCAAACCTTATTCGTGATGGATCACTTGGGAGAAGTCTTTGAGGGAACGATATCGGGAATTGCCGAACATGGAATGTTTGTTCGCATGGACGAAAATCATTGTGAAGGAATGGTACCGATGTCAGAAATCCCAGGAGACCGCTATTATTTCGATCAGGACAACTTTAAAATTACAGGAGCACGCTACAGAAAAGTCTTTAATTTTGGAGATAGGGTGCGTGTAAAAATCGCGAAAGTAAATCCTAAAAAACGTCAGATTGACCTAGAATTGGTGGTCGATTAATACAAGAAATTATTGTAAGGATAGCGCACACGAAAGATGGTTTTCACCTCTTCGTAAAGAACTTCCTTCAATTCTTCTACATTCTCTTTATTTTGAGCAGAAATAAACACACATTTTGTTTTGTTCATTTTTGCCATCCATGATTTTTTGAGTGATTCCAAGGTGGTAACATCCTCCTCCTCTTCATTCATTTCATTCAGAATAGGTTGATACGCATCAATTTTATTGAATACAACAATAGTTGGTTTCTCCGTTTTATCAATTTCGTTCAATGTTTCATTAACCACATTAAATTGATCTTCAAAATTTGGATGAGAAATATCCAACACGTGAATGAGTAAATCAGCTTCGCGAACCTCGTCTAATGTCGACTTAAACGATTCCATCAATTGTTGAGGAAGTTTTCGAATAAATCCAACCGTATCTGTTAAAAGCATGGGCATGTTGTCAATCACCACTTTTCGTACGGTGGTATCCAGCGTTGCAAACAATTTATTTTCAGCAAACACATCAGATTTGGAGAGTAAATTCATCAAAGTGCTTTTACCCACATTCGTATATCCAACAAGAGCAACACGGACAAGTTGTCCTCGGTTACTGCGTTGAATCGTCATTTGTTTATCAATATCTTTTAATCTTTCCTTCATTAAGGAAATGCGCATTTGAATAATTCGGCGGTCTGTTTCAATCTGAGATTCTCCCGGACCACGTAGTCCAATTCCTCCTTTTTGACGTTCAAGGTGGGTCCACATGCGTGTTAAGCGCGGAAGCATGTACTGAAGTTGAGCGAGTTCTACTTGTGTTTTTGCATGAAAAGTTCGCGCTCGGCTAGCGAAAATATCCAAAATAAGAATGGTACGATCCAGGACTTTACATTCCAACTCGCGTTCTATATTTCGTAATTGTGAAGGGGACAACTCATCATCGAAAATGACCATGTCGATATCCATTGCCTTCATGTACTGTTTGATCTCTTCCAGTTTTCCGGATCCAACATAGGTTCTTGGATTCGGATAAGGTAACTTCTGTAAGAATTTTGTGTGTGTAATTGCCCCGGCGGTTTCTGCTAAAAACTCCAATTCATCCAAATGTTCATTGGCAATTACCTCATCGATTTCTGATGTAATTACGCCTACTAAAATACAAGATTCCTCTACTGCATCTACTGTTACGTGGCCTTCTTGCATTACTTTCTCAACGTTTTAATGTGCTGGATAACTAGATCCATATTTTCCTCATTCTCCAAAATCGCGGACATGGGAGGCATGGCATTTTTACCCTTTTGTAGTATTTTTTTAATTTGCTTGTCACTTAAATGTGATTCGGACAAGTCTTTCGCTCCCGATGCTCCCATTTTCCCATCTTCACCATGACAACTTGTACAGTTTACTGTATACAATGAGGCGCCTTTTTCAGCAGGCGTTTCAATCGGTAAAGTTTCGTTGTTACCTGAAGCTTTATCGCTACCACAGGAAGTTAGTCCTGCCAAAAACAGAATAAAGAGTATGCGTGTTAGAACCATGATCCACCAAGTGCTGTTCGGAATGGCCAAGGAATTGAAGCCATAATCAAAATGAATCCAATCAGATAGAATAATTTAATCGGTTTAAATTTCTCAGAATCAGTTGTGCCTCTTTTGGATTTGCTGTATCCCACCGTGATCAAAACAATAGCAATCAACATCCCCATTAAGTGTTCCATTCCGTAAAAACGAAATGCTGCCTCTTTCATCCAACCATCAAAAAATTTCACTTTGCCAGAGGTGATAAAATATTGAACCAACCCAATAATTAATTGGGTATGCAAAGTAATCATGGTAAATAAGTTGATCATTTTGTGCTTCTTTTCAAACTTCTTTGATGTGAACGCATTAATAATCGCAAGTAATAAAAGAATTATGGCTACCCAACGTAAGCCAGAATGAGCGTGTGTTAAAATAGAATTCATATGTTTAAGTTTAGTCGTTTAATTTCAATACCGCTAAAAATGCTTCTTGCGGAACTTCTACTCGTCCCACTTGGCGCATACGTTTTTTACCAGCTTTTTGTTTCTCTAACAATTTACGTTTACGCGAAATATCTCCACCGTAACATTTTGCCGTTACATCTTTTCTCAGGGCCTTGATGGTTTCGCGCGCAATTACTTTCGCACCGATGGCTGCTTGAATCGGAATCTCAAATTGTTGTCTTGGGATTAATTCGCGCAATTTGACACAAATTCGTTTTCCTAGATCAAAAGCATTACTTCTGTGAACCAATGCCGACAATGCATCCACTTGTTCACCATTAAGCAGTAAGTCCATTTTAATCAAATCTGACTCTTTGTACCCAATTGGATGATAGTCAAACGAAGCGTAACCACGAGAAACGGATTTCAAACGGTCATAAAAATCGAAGACAATCTCTGCCAATGGCATTTCAAAGGTAATTTCCACTCGGTCTTGTGTCAAATACACTTGATTCTGCAATTCGCCACGTTTTTCAATACACAAAGTCATAATCGCACCAACATATTCGGTTTTCGTGATGACTTGCGCTTTAATGTATGGTTCTTCTATTCGTTCCATTCCAGATGGATCTGGAAGTTCAGATGGATTATTAACAATCAACGCATCCTCTGGATCTTTTTTCATGTAAGCCTTATACGAAACATTGGGAACCGTTGTAATGACAGTCATGTTAAACTCACGTTCCAAACGCTCTTGAATGATTTCCATGTGTAGCATTCCTAGGAATCCACAACGGAAACCGAATCCAAGTGCCGCTGAAGATTCCGGTTCGAAGACTAATGATGAGTCATTCAGTTGCAATTTTTCCATGGAATAACGCAACTCCTCATAATCTTCATTGTCTACTGGATAAATTCCAGCAAAGACCATCGGTTTAACATCTTCAAATCCTTTGATTGGAACTTCACATGGGTTTTCTGTGTCCGTAATGGTATCACCAACTTTCACTTCGTTGGCTTGCTTGATTCCTGAAATGATATAACCTACATCGCCTGCTCTCACCTCGTTTCGTGGCGAAAGATCCATTTTTAAAATTCCGATTTCATCGGCGTTATAATCTCTTCCTGTATTTAGAAAACGAACTTTTTGTCCCTTTCTCAATACTCCATTTTTAATTCTGTAATACGCGATAATTCCTCTAAAAGGATTAAAAACGGAGTCAAAAATCATGGCTTGTAACGGCGCTGACTCATCTCCTTTTGGCGGAGGAATACGGTTAACAACAGCAGATAAAATAGCTTCTACTCCAAGTCCCGTTTTTCCGGACGCTTGAATAATGTCTTCATAATCACAACCGATTAACTCCACAATTTGATCAGATACTTCCTCCGGCATTGCACCAGGTAAGTCCATTTTATTGAGGATCGGAATAATTTCTAAATCGTGCTCTAATGCCAAATATAAATTTGAAATCGTTTGAGCCTCAATTCCTTGAGATGCATCCACGATTAACAAGGCTCCTTCACAGGCTGCAATTGAACGCGAAACTTCGTAAGAGAAATCAACGTGTCCTGGCGTGTCAATTAAGTTCAAAATATAATCGTTCCCTTCAAACTTATAACTCATTTGAATGGCATGACTTTTAATAGTGATTCCACGTTCACGCTCCAAGTCCATGTCATCCAAGGCCTGAGCCTGCATGTTTCGGTCGGATATCGTTCCAGTAGTTTGTAGTAAGCGATCTGCGAGGGTACTTTTACCGTGATCGATGTGTGCAATAATGCAGAAATTTCGAATGTGATTCATAGCGGTAACAAAAATACGATTTTTCCCGCTGAATTGAGTTGTAATGTCCCGACTATATTACATCTTAATAACAAATGCTGCTATGACGGCAATAATACCTACCGCATACAACGAAAGCATTATAATCATCGATATTCCTGTAAATCGAAAAAGTGATTTTAAATTTTCTAGGCCTTCTTCAAGAATGTCATCATTTAATTTTTCAATAGCATCTCCACTTGCCGTTGCAAACCGATACAAATACATCGCAGGAAAAAAATAAATCACTGACATTAACATGTATAAAAGACCCATGATTACAGGAGAAAATCCTTTCGCTTGGCCTTCAAATTGAAGGATGATCATTCCTACTCCCACTAAGGCCATGATTCCAATTCCAACAAAAGAACAAATAGCTAAAAATTTAGCCCATTTGACAATTTCCATCATGAAAATTAGGCTATTATCCGTTAATTTTAATGACTGCGTACTAGTTGATTCTGTTTCCATGTTTTTAGTTTTAGTTCACCTAAAAATAGGATTTTTTTCACAAATTCAATTTCTTGTAAAATCGTTCGATCGATATTTCCTTGTCAAGTGGTTTTCCTTCGAACATAAAATCAGCTAATTCCCTGGCCAAAGTTGGCGCCATTAAATATCCTTTCGTCCCTAGTCCATTGAATAAAAACACGTTTTTTATAGAACGGTGCGCTCCAAGAATTGGGCGGCGATCTAGAACTGTTGGACGCACTCCAACTTGTTGATCAAGGATGTCATAGGAAAAATCACCTAACACATTGAGGTGTCCAATTAATTCTTGTTTTGCTTCTTCCGTTGGGTTCAAGTCTGGATTATCCCATTCGTAGGTTGCACCGATTCGAAAAACATGATTGCCTAATGGAAGAACAAAACACTTGCGGTTTAGGGATTCATTTTCGGGAACTTCTTCTGAACGGATGCGGATGGTTTGTCCTTTTGTCTGTTGAATAGGTAACTCTTTAAAAAAAGGCGTGTCTATTTGATGATATCCGACCGAAAAAACAACTTTATCGTATGAAATTCCTTTATAAATGAGGGGGTTTTCATCAAAACTTGAAGAATCGAAATCTTCTTTTAACAAGCTCCCTTTTCGTTCAAAATACCCAATATTTAGGTCGTAATAGCGTTTTGCATCCACCCAAAAGGAGGATTTTAATCGTCCGCTTCCGAAGTGATTTTGAGCAAGTGAATAGCTTTCATCTTCCGAATTAATTTCCGCCAAATAATCCGTAAATTCAGGTGATTTTTGTCGTTCCAACCAGTAATTACGTTCTTGTTCAGATGAGAGCATACGACGGATAACAATCGGATGAAACAATTTATCTTGAACAGTCTGCTCTAGTTGAAGGTAAAAATTCCTTGCCTCTGAAATGAACTCATCCAAACGCCAAGACTTATTCATTCTTCTAAAAACCATTGGATTCACCATTCCGGCGGCAACAGCAGTAGAATGATTTGTGCCTCGATCAATCAGTTGAACGCGGTGGCCTTTTGCTAAGAGTTGATGCGCTAGGCTCGTGCCTGCGAGTCCAGCTCCAATAATTAATACATGTTGAGATTCCATCCTTACTTTGCTATGGCGAAACTAAGCAAAGTTATTTGAAGATCCGGATAATGCGTACGTAATAATTGAGCCATTGCCTCTAGTGTAGATCCCGTAGTAATGACATCATCAACGATGGCAATATGTCGGTAAGGAATCTCCTTTTTTCCTAAACAAAATTGTTCACTTGCATTGTCCCATCGTAGAAACCTATTTTTTCTGGTCTGACTAGAATTATTCGCTTTTTTAAGAACGACATCTGTTAAGATGGGGATTTCTAAAATCGTCGCTATACCTTCAGCTAATAACTCACTTTGATTATATCCTCGCAAGAATCGTTTTTGAGGGTGAATGGGAACAGGAATCAATGCTTCAATCGTTTTGTATCTGTTGCTGCTATAAATCGTTTTTCCCATTACCTCGCCGAAATATCTTCCCAAAGGAGCTTTAAATTGATACTTCAGGGCATGAAGGATATCTTGAATTGGTTTTTCCTTTTCAAAAAAGTACAAGGCAAATGTTTCACTTAATGCTATTCTTCCCCAAAAGAGCTGGTCCATTCCACTTGGAACTTCGTACGCTTCAAAATACGTTCGTTGCAACTTATCCCAACAAAAGGCACAAATATGTTTTTCAAATCGCGACAATTCATAGGAACATTGCAAGCAAACATTTGGAAAAATAAGGTGCTGGAGCCCCTCAAAATAGCGGTCAAAAGACGCAGTAATTATGGTGTTTTTTAAGCCCATCTATCTTTGTGTTAGTATGAACAATAACGTGTTCAAAAACTCATTGATTGTTTTTAGGTAAAAATAAATTTCCGCCATAATTTTAATGTCCTAATTCACATAAGAAATTAATTTGACTTATTGGAGTATGTTTGAAGGAATAGTTATTAAAATCAACATATTGTTGATGTGAATATCTTTCCATTTAGTGTTGAAAATTGCTGAAGGGTTTATTGGTGAAAGGATTGCGATTTTCGGTGTTGATAACATCGCGTTAATGTTAATTTCTTTAATTGATTTAAGAATGTTTTTTGACAATTTTTGTAGTCTCAAATTTTACGAACGTTTTGTTTTCAAAAGCGAACGTTCAAGTTGATTGAGTGATACAAAAACAATTTAGCGAAATAGGGGTTTAGAAGTAGTGTATTTCTACGTCCATTTTAGTTTAAAAATTATTTAGCAGCTTATGACAACATCTTTACGCGAACCGATTCTTGAAGAAAACAAAAGCCGTTTTGTATTATTCCCAATTCAACACGATGATATTTGGAGTTTTTATAAAAAAGCCGAGGCGAGTTTTTGGACAGCAGAAGAAATCGATTTATCACCCGATCAAATTGACTGGGAGAACAAATTAAACGACGACGAACGTCATTTCATCAAGCATATTCTTGCTTTTTTCGCGGCTTCCGACGGAATCGTAAACGAGAACCTTGCAGAAAACTTTTTGTCTGAGGTACAATACACTGAGGCAAAATTCTTTTACGGGAATCAAGTAGCGATGGAAAATATTCACTCAGAAACGTATTCGCTTTTGATTGATACATACATCAAGGATTCTGCTGAAAAAAATCATTTGTTCAATGCTATCGATACGCTTGACTGTGTGAAGAAAAAAGCAGAATGGGCACTTCGATGGATCGACAAAGGAGACTTTGCAGAACGATTGGTTGCATTTGCAGCGGTAGAAGGGATTTTCTTCTCCGGTTCGTTTTGCTCTATTTTCTGGTTGAAAAAACGTGGTTTGATGCCTGGATTATCGTTTTCCAATGAGTTGATTTCACGTGACGAAGGTTTACACTGTGACTTCGCTTGTTTGTTATACAACAACCACTTGGTAAATAAACTTTCTAAAGACAAAGTTCGTGAGATCATCATGGACGCTGTCGAAATTGAAAAAGAATTTGTCACAGATGCTATTCCTGTAAAACTTATTGGAATGAACAGCGATCTAATGCAACAATACATTGAATTTGTTGCGGATCGTCTTTTAGTTGAATTAGGTAACGAACGTGTATACAACACTTCGAATCCATTTGACTTCATGGAAATGATTTCCATTCAAGGAAAAACAAATTTCTTTGAAAAACGAGTTGGTGAATACCAAAAAGCTGGAGTGTTGGCAGGAGATGCGAACAAAGAATTCAGCATGAATGAAGAATTTTAATTATTTAATTGCGGTAATAGGATGTACGTAGTAAAAAGAGACGGAAGAAAAGAAACTGTGAAGTTTGATAAAATCACAGCGCGAATTATTAAAATGTGTTACGGATTAGATCCATTGGTTTCACCAGAAGCAGTAGCGATGAAGGTGATTGAAGGAATCTATGATGGGGTATCCACTTCAGATTTGGATAACCTTGCTGCAGAAGTTGCAGCTGCAAAAACAATTGATCACCCAGATTACGCGTTGTTGGCTTCTCGTATTGCCGTTTCTAACTTGCATAAAGAGACGAAAAAAACGTTCTCTGAAGTAATCGACGATTTACACCACTACATCGATCCAAAAACGAATCAAAATGCTTCGTTGGTTGCAGATGATGTATACGCAATTATTCAAGAAAACAAAGAAGTATTTGACTCTAGTATCATTTATGATCGTGACTTCCGCTACGATTATTTTGGTTTTAAAACATTGTCTCGCTCTTACTTGATGCGTTTAAATGGTAAAATTGCTGAGCGTCCACAACAAATGTTGATGCGCGTTGCCATTGGTATTCACAAGAAAGATGTGGCATCTGCAATCAAAACATATAACTTGATGTCAGAAGGTTGGTTTACACATGCGACTCCAACGTTGTTTAACGCAGGAACCCCTAAGCCTCAAATGTCCTCTTGCTTCTTGCTTACGATGAAATCAGATAGTATTGAAGGGATTTACGACACATTGAAATCATGTGCGCAAATTTCACAATCTGCAGGTGGAATTGGGTTAGCTCTACATGATATTCGTGCAACTGGTTCTTACATTAAAGGAACAAACGGAACATCAAATGGTATCGTTCCAATGCTACGCGTATTCAACGATACAGCACGTTACGTGGATCAAGGTGGTGGAAAAAGAAAAGGATCTTTTGCCATGTATATCGAGCCTTGGCATGCGGATGTATTCGACTTCTTAGATTTGAAAAAGAATCATGGAAAAGAAGAACAACGTGCACGTGATTTATTCTACGCATTATGGATTCCGGATTTATTCATGCAACGCGTAAAAGAAAATGGCGATTGGACATTGATGTGTCCGCACGAATGTCCTGGTCTTTCTGACACACACAGCGCTGAATTTGAAGCATTGTACACGAAGTACGAAAAAGAAGGTAAAGGAAGAAAAACAATCAAAGCTCAAGATCTTTGGTTCAAAATCCTTGAATCTCAAATAGAAACAGGAACTCCATATATGTTGTACAAAGATGCGGCAAATGCTAAATCGAATCAACAAAATTTAGGAACTATCAAATCTTCTAATCTTTGTACAGAGATTATTGAATATACAGCACCAGATGAGATTGCTGTATGTAACCTAGCTTCATTGGCGCTTCCTAAATACGTTACGGAGGAAGGGCAATTTGATCACGATAAGTTATTCGAAGTAACTTATCAAGCTACATTGAATTTGAACCGTATCATCGATGAAAATTTCTATCCAGTAGAAGAGGCGAGAAATTCAAACCTTCGTCATCGTCCAATTGGACTTGGTGTTCAAGGATTAGCTGATGCCTTCATTATGATGGGATTGCCATTTGAATCCGAAGAAGCTCGCGCATTAAACCGTGAAGTATTCGAGACGATTTACTTTGCTTCCATGACGGCTTCAAAAGACCTTGCGAAGGTAGAAGGTCCATACGAAACGATTAAAGGTTCTCCTGTATCAAAAGGAATCTTCCAGTTTGATATGTGGGGTGTTACTCCAACTAATCGTTGGGAATGGGACATCTTGAAGGAAGAAGTTAAAAAACACGGTGTGCGTAACTCTTTGTTGTTAGCACCTATGCCAACAGCATCTACTGCACAAATACTTGGTAACAACGAATGTTTCGAGCCATACACGTCAAACATTTATACTCGTCGCGTTCTTTCTGGTGAGTTCATCATTGTAAATAAGCACTTATTGAAGGACTTAGTTCGTGAAGGATTATGGAATAAAGACATGCGTCAAAAAATCATGACAGCGAATGGGTCCGTTCAAAACATTAACGAAGTTCCACAACGTTTAAAAGATCTTTACAAAACGGCTTGGGAGATTTCTCAGAAAGCAATTATTGACCAAGCGGCCGATCGTGGAGCATACATTTGTCAAAGTCAATCCTTGAATATCTTCATGGAAAATGCAAACTTTGGTAAGTTAACATCTATGCACTTCTACGGTTGGGAGAAAGGATTAAAAACTGGAATGTACTACCTTCGAACGAAAGCAGCTACAGATGCTATTAAGTTTACAGTAGAAAAAACAGTTGTTGAAGAGCCTACAGCTAAATCTTTGGAAGAACAAGCAGCCGCAATTGCATGCTCACTTGACAACCCAGATAGTTGTGAAATGTGTTCTGGGTAGAAGCGACGTAAGTCGGTTATAGACAGAAATCATTTCGATTTATCATATTTACTGACAACCCTCGCTTTGCGAGGGTTTTTTTATTCAAAAAAATTAGACGGATTGCTGAAATGAACAAGAGATAAAAAGCATTTATCGAAAAAAATACACTAATTTTGCGCTTTCTTTTACACCTCATGACAGATTTAAAAAACATCCAAAGCGCCTTAATTTCAGTCTATTACAAAGATGGGCTAGACGAAATTGTTCGTGAATTACACAAACATCAAGTAACCATTTACTCAACGGGAGGGACATTAGCCTTTATTCAAAATTTAGGCATACCAGTCATTGCAGTTGAAGACCTTACCGGTTTTCCCGAAATCCTTGGTGGAAGAGTTAAAACCTTACACCCAACAGTTTTTGGTGGAATTTTAAATCGTCGTGCTTTACAAGAAGATCAAGATGCGATTGCCAAACATGGCATTCCTTCTATCGATTTAGTCATTGTAGACTTATATCCATTCGAGGAAACAGTGGCATCAGGAGCGAGTGCAGAAGACATCATTGAAAAAATTGACATCGGTGGAATTTCATTAATCCGAGCGGCAGCGAAAAATTTCCAAGATGTAGTGATCATTCCATCTGTGAATCACTACGCGTCCTTTTTAGACATACTTCGTTCTCAAAACGGAGCGACAAGTCTCGCACAAAGACAGCATTTTGCAGGTGAGGCATTTCATGTTTCATCGCATTATGACACCATGATTCATCAGTATTTCGTTCAAAATGATGGTCCATACTTGAAATTAAGCGTGGAAAAAAGTGAAGCACTACGCTACGGAGAAAATCCACATCAAAAAGGACAATTCTTCGGAGATTTAGATGCACTATTTGATAAATTACACGGAAAGGAACTTTCTTACAACAATTTGTTGGATGTTGATGCGGCCGTTAATTTACTTCAAGAATTCAAAAATGATGGTCCTACTTTCGGGATTTTGAAACATAATAATGCATGTGGAATTGCCACACGTCCTACACTAAAAGAAGCATACGAAGTTGCTTTAGCAGCAGACCCTGTTAGTGCATTTGGTGGAATTTTAATTTCCAACCAACCCATTAACATAGAAACAGCAACGCTCATCAATGAGTTGTTTTGTGAGGTGCTGATCGCCCCTAGCTATGACGAGGATGCATTGGAATTACTAAAAAGTAAAAAGAACCGTATCATTCTTGTTCAAAAAGAAACGGCGCTTCCTCAACAACAAGTTCGATCTATTTTAAACGGTGTTCTTGTTCAAGACAGAGATGCGAAATCAGAAACGAAGGAAGATTTGGTTGTCAAAACAACAAACGCACCTAGTGAACAAGAAATCGCTGATTTATTGTTTGCCAATAAACTGGTAAAACATACGAAATCGAATACCATTATCTTGGCAAAAAACGGGCAATTATTAGCGAGTGGTACTGGACAAACATCGCGAGTTGATGCCTTAAATCAAGCGATTCATAAAGCAAAAACATTTGGCTTTGATTTAAACGGTGCAGCCATGGCGAGTGATGCATTTTTCCCATTCCCAGATTGCGTAGAAATTGCACATTTAGAGGGAATCGATGCCGTTATTCAACCTGGAGGATCCGTGAAGGATGATCTTTCCATCGATTATTGCAATAAACACGGAATGCGCATGGTATTTACAGGAGTACGCCACTTTAAACATTAACTTTACATATATTTACATTAAATTGTAACCTTTTCTTCGAATCTCTCGAAAAAGGAACAACTTAATCACTAGTTGGATTCAACATGGCATTTTTTAGTTTTTTAACGCAAGAAATTGCGATTGACTTAGGGACAGCAAACACACTTATCATCTGGAATGATAAAGTCGTGGTTGACGAGCCGTCCATTGTAGCTAAAGACATTCAAACAGGCAAGGTAGTTGCTATTGGACGAAAGGCGCAACAGATGCACGGTAAGACTCATAAGTTAATCGAAACGGTACGTCCATTGAAAGATGGAGTAATCGCCGATTTCCAAAGTGCCGAACAAATGATTCGGGGTATGATCAAAATGATCAATCCAGGGAAAAGCCTTTTCAATCCAACATTGCGAATGGTTATCTGTATTCCATCTGGAATTACAGAAGTTGAAAAACGCGCTGTTCGTGACTCAGCAGAGCATGCTGGTGCAAAAGAAGTGTACCTCATTCACGAACCGATGGCAGCAGCCATTGGAATCGGAATCGACGTAGAAGAACCAATGGGAAATATGATCATCGATATCGGTGGTGGTACATCCGAAATTGCTGTCATTGCTTTAGGTGGAATTGTTTGTGATAAATCCATCCGTATCGCCGGAGATGACTTTACAAGTGACATTGAAGAGTACATGCGTCGCCAACACAACATTCTTGTTGGAGAGCGTACAGCAGAACAAATTAAAATTGAAGTTGGAGCAGCTTTGCCTGAACTTGATAATCCACCAGCAGATTTCGCTGTTCGCGGACGAGATTTGATGACGGGTATTCCAAAAGAAATCATGGTTTCTTATGTGGAAGTAGCGCATGCATTAGACAAAACAATATCTAAAATAGAAGAAGCGATTTTAAGTGCATTGGAGTTAACTCCACCTGAACTTTCTGCAGATATCTACAAAACAGGTATTTATTTAGCCGGTGGTGGTTCCATGTTAAGAGGATTAGACAAACGTATTTCTGCGAAAACAAAATTGCCAGTACACATTGCTGAAGATCCACTTCGCGCTGTTGCGAGAGGAACAAGTATCGCTTTGAAAAACATCGATAAATACCAGTTCTTGATTAGAGACTAATTAGAACATTAAGAAATAAAAAAGGGCTGTTATCACAGCCCTTTTTTATTTCCAGTCAGATTTACTTTAAAATATCCAATGCCATTTCGATTTCCAATTGGATTTTATCAGTGAGTTCTTTGTGGGCGCTTCCTGTTGCCGGACCACTGTAACCTGTGTGAACATGCAGTACTTTTCCATCTTTACCAATTATTACAGTCGTTGGAAAACTCATGATGCCATTTAACATAGGAAATTGATAAGAAGCCACCTCTTTCGAAGACTTTCCAGCCAATACCAAATCATATTCCATTCCAATTTTTTTCTTGAACGCCTTTAATTTTTTACGCGTTTGTTTTCCATCTGTTCCCACTTCATAAGCCAAGGCGATGATTTCAAGTCCAAATTGCTCATAACCTTTGTGCAATTGATTCATGAATTGAACCTCATCCAAACAATTCGGACACCACGTACCCATGATTTGTAAAACAATAACCTTCCCTTCGTTTGGTTTAAGCGAAAAGGATTTTCCATTTAATTGAACCATGTCAGAAGTCTTGACTTTTTGGTCATTTACGACGTAAGTCAACGAGGCTTCATTTCTCAACTTTGCTTCTGGATTACGAACCGCTATCCAATCTGAAACATACGAAACTCCACTATAAAATTTTCCTTTTAAGGTGTCTGATTGTAATTCTGCTTCGAACATCATTGCCCACGAACCATTAAAGGTGGACATAGAAAAACTTTGTCCAGACCGATTTCCCGCTAAAAAACGATAATCTCCCGTTTCGGTTAAAAAAGTACCCGCTATTTCCGTGTCCTTGCCCGCATTGAAAATACCAATTGCTATCTCCTCATCTTTCGTTCCTGGTTGGAAAGTTACTTCCCAGGTACCATCGAAAAGTGATTGAACAGGTCTGGTTGGATGCATTTGAGGGAATCTTTGTATAACATTCCATGTCAAGGTCAAGGGAATTTTTTGTTGCACCTTTTTATTGTAATTAATCCAATATCCTCGTGCTGACTCACCATTTTGTTCCAATTTGAAAATGACTTCAGCGTCTTGAATGGGGAATTGTAAATAAGTACTGTCCTTTTTAGCGTGACTAATCATCAATATTTCTTCTAGATTATTCACTACAAAGATCTTATTTCCTTGCTTTTCTACTTTTAATTGGAAAGGGATGGAAAGTCGATCATTCATTGCTAATTCGCCTTGCCACATACCGGTTTTCATATTCACCTTTGCAAAAGAAACAAGAGACAACAGCATGAAAATTATAGATAAAAAGGATTTCATATTCATTTGTTTAAGCAAACGAAAATACGTTAATTCGTATGAATTTTGCTGCGGCATGCAACTTTTTTAAACGAAACGCAGTCAAACAAATCGAGCATGGAGGAAATTGCATTAATTAAACAGTGTATTGAAGGGAATCCAAAGGCTCAAAAAGCGTTGTTTGAAATGTTTGCCCCTAAAATGTATTCCGTTTGTCTTCGATATGTCAAAGACAAAATGCGCGCAGAGGATGTTCTCCAAGACGCTTTGGTAAAAGTCTATTCAAAACTTCCCGAATATAAATTCGAAGGAGTATTTGAAGGATGGATTCGACGCATTGTGGTGAACACCTGCTTGGATCAATTGCGAAAGGACAAAAAACTTCTCAAAGAAATTCAAGTGGAAGAGGTGTCTTACCGCATTGAACAACATGAATTCATTGCAGAGAAATTAATGGCGGATGATTTGATGAAATTGGTACAATCAATGCCAGATGGATACCGCGTTGTATTTAATATGTTTGCCATCGAAGGATTTTCTCATCAAGAAATTGCAACAACACTAGGAATTACAGAAAGCACCTCAAAATCACAGTATTTGAGAGCAAGGGCATACTTGAAAGACCGTATAGAAAAAAGATAACATGGAAGAAAAAGATTTCATAAAAGAATTGTTTCAAGAGAAATTGGCACAACATCAGTCGCCAGTAAGTCCAGAATTATGGGCTTCCGTTTCTTCTTCCATTACTTCAGGAACAACTGCCGTAGGTAGTGGTTTATCTCTTTTAACAAAATCCATTATAGGTGGATTAAGTGCTGCTACGGTTATTGGTGGTGTCTGGATGTTGACACATCAAACAACATCATCCACAAAAACGGAGAACTCTAAAGAAATCGACAAAACATCGATTCAAACCAAATCCAATGATCAAAAAGCTGCAATAAAATCAATATCAAAGCCAGCTAAAATCTATGAACACGTATTCTTGATTCCAGAAATCCCTCAAGATAACAATGGCCCTAGCTTTGGCCCAGGAACCTTACACAGTGGCAATGGTAGTGCCTCATGCGGTCCTTTCATTTCTTTAACGAACAAAGATCCTGAAGTGATTCCTGCACTTCCAATCCAAGCGATTGTGTCCAATCAAAACAGTACTGCAATTTCACAACTTCCAATCGGAAATCTACCTGTGACACATGAACCAGAGACAGCTTCTATTGTTCAAGAAGAAATCATTGTATTGCCGAATATCTTTACTCCTAACGGTGATGGTAAAAACGATGAGTTTAGCATTGACTTAAGCTCCTATGAATTCACTGATTTTAGTTTAGTCATACTAGACATGAAGAATCAACTCGTTTTTAAGAGCAATAATCCGCAAGAAAATTGGAATGGAAAAAAAGTAGATGGTGATGTTTGTCCTGCTGGAACTTATATCTACTACTTAACGGGGAAAACAGTTTCTGGTAAAACCATCTCGAAGTATTCTACCCTTCGAATTCAGTATTAAATTTAGATGTTAATTCAGGCGTAACTTTTATAATACCTACATAAAAGAATACGTTTCCTATCGATAATAAGATATGGGAAACATCATTTTTATCCATCCATGGATGTAAATTTATTTTCATCAGAAAAACGAATGCTGCGGGTAACATTGCAAGTACACCCAACGAAAAATAATGAAAAGGCGCTTGATGCTTCCTGTAAAATACCACACCTAAAATACCTGCACTTAATATTGTTCCTAGGATGGTATTGATTGCAATTGGTAAAAATCCTAATTCTGGCTTTTCAAATACTTGACTATTTAAACAAATGCGTAGGAAAACTCCCAAAACTACTAGCATTTTGAGTATAGACAATCCTTTATATATTTTTTGAAGTGTTTTATTGTAAACGAATGAAATCATCGCCTGTTCGATGCAAAAAACAGCTAAAATTGCCGTAATCCAACCAGGGATTTTTCCCATCGTTCCCCAATAAAAATAAAAGCCATGACCTAATCCTCCAACAAATGTGCTCATCCCTAACATAAAGAAAAAAGCCATAAACCAATTGACGAATGGATTTCTATGTTGCTCTTTCCAAAGTTTATATGTCAGGTAGAAACAAATAGCAGACATAAGGGTATCTGTAATGAGGGTATTTGGTTCCATCAACGTGAATTCACCAAATTTCCAAATCATCTTCTCATAATCTGCACCAATAATCATGCGACAAAGATAATCATTTGAAAATTTACTTTTTTACATTCATTTGTTTGTGAATTATGATTTTAACATATTTAGTTTAAAGCGATATTCAATTATCTTTGAAAGATGCGAAAAACACTTTTTTTAATGAATGGGAGTAAAGAAGTGAGTAAATCTCTTCAGCATTTTCTAGATACTTGCTCACATATTCTAGGTGATCAGTATCACTTCATCGCCTCTAATCAAGGAAAAGAATTGGTTGATATTGCAAAAATACATGCCGCTAAAGTACAAATGATTGTAGCCATTGGTGGTGACGGCACCCTAAATGAAATTTTAAATGGATTACTTGAATCCGAAAGTCCTGAACTGCCTATTTTAGCCATCATACCTTTCGGGACGGGGAATGATTTTTACCAGAGTACATTTTTTCAGAAATTTCATTTTGATCTATTCATCGATGCATTGACCCATCCTACCTTTGTCCTTTCTGATATTGGAAAAATGGTCACTGATAAAGAAACACGCTATTTTATGAATATAGCGGATATCGGTTTTGGTGGAGCAGTTGTCCTGTCGTTAACAGAATTCCGTCAAAAATTTGGACCTCGATTTTCATATGGCTTAGCGATTTTGAAAACATTCATTGGATTTAAGCGACCACATATATCCCTAAGCGCAGGTAATTTTACCTATAACGGAGAATTACTTTTAGCTGCTGCTTGTAATGGTTCCATATTTGGAAACGGACTTCACATACATCCTGGTGCATCCATTTCAGACGGAAAATTAAACATGACCATTTTAGCGAAAGTATCACTGCTGGATTATTTACTAAATGTGGTGAAAGTGAAACGAGGCAAGCGCATCAAACATCCTGAAGCGCATTACTTTGAAAGTAATACACTGACCTTAACAAGTGATTCAGAAGAATTACACGCCGAAACTGACGGTGAATACATTCACGGGAAATCCTTCGAAATCTCTATCATTCCCCGAAGATTGAAAATTCTTTCTTATTAATTCCTTGGCAATGCGTATTTTTGAAGGGTTATGAAAGGATCTGTAATCATTACTGCTGGTGGAATAGGAAAGCGAATGGGAACTGATTTACCCAAACAATTTTTAGAAATTCAAGGCAAGCCTATTCTACTTCATTGTTTGGAAAAATTTCATTCATTTGATCCAACTTTTGAAATCATCATCACCTTGCCAGAAGACTGGATTTCCTACTGGACAGAGTTACTAAAGACTTTTGATTGTGAAATTCCACATCGCGTGAGTGCTGGTGGACAAGAACGCTTCCACTCCATACAATTCGCTTTAAGTCATTGTTCAGGTGATTTCATTATGGTCCACGATGGCGTTCGTCCATTAGTCAGCCATGAAACCATTCAACGCTGCATCGAAGGACTCGCACAATCAGACAGTGTTATTCCTGTTCTTTCAGTGAAAGATTCCTTGCGCGTTCTTACGAAAGATGGTTCTGAAATGGTCGATCGTAACGCCTATAAACTAGTACACACACCTCAATGTTTCAAGTCGGAGTTACTAAAGAAAGCCTATCAAACAAGTTTTCATGAAGGAATGACAGACGACGCAAGCGTAGTAGGATTAATAGGAACAGAACCCTTTTTAGTTTTAAGTAACGAAGAAAATATAAAAATCACCACCTCAGGTGACCTTGCCATAGCAACGGCACTTCTTCCATTTTCATGAGCGAAATGATCACACCACCCACATTAAAAGAAGGTGATTTAATTTACATCACCGCGCCAGCCAAAGCAACGGATTCAAATTCCGTTTTATTCACCAAAAACTTTTTGGAACAAAAAGGTTTTCGTGTCTTATTAAGTGAACATTGTCTTGGTTCCCATCGTTATTTTTCTGGAACGGATGCGGAAAGAACAGCGGACATGCAATTTGGCATCGACCATCCTGAGGTAAAAGCAATTTTGTGCGCACGAGGAGGCTATGGTTGTGTGCGCATCGTTGATGAAATTAATTGGGCGAATATGTTGCGCGAACCCAAATGGATCATTGGTTTTAGTGATATTACCGTTTTCCATCATCGTTTGATGAAGCTTGGTGTAAAAAGTATTCATGGTTCGATGCCCCTTAATTTTGAGTCCAATTCTACAGAAGCATTGGACACGATGCTCGAAATTTTAGGCGGTGGATATCCCGTGATTACATGTAAGGCAAATCAATCGAATAAACTGGGTGAGGCAGATGGCACACTTATCGGAGGAAATTTGAGCATTGTCTTTAGTCTGTTAGGTACCGATGATTCCTTGAATTTCGATGGTGGTATTTTATTTTTAGAAGACTTAGCCGAACAATTATACCATTTGGACCGGATGTTTTTTGCCTTGAAAAAAACGGGTGCATTAGGAAAAATTAAGGGTTTAATTATTGGCGGAATGACTGATTTAGAGGATACTGACAATCCTACGGGATTAACAATTGAAGAAATAGTGTCCCATCATTTCACCTACTCAAAAATTCCAATTTGTTATGATTTTCCGATTGGACACTTTGCCGATAATCGTTCCGTTATCGTTGGGGCAAAGGTACATTTGAGGGTTGATGAAAAACGCGTAGAACTGGCTTATCTAAATTCATTCTAAATAGAAACAAAACTTCCGTTTTGTTGTTAGTTAAAAGTAAATTTGCATCACATTAATGGTTAACAATTATGAGTAACTCAGTATTATTTAAATCATCCATCGCCAAGAAGTACTTCATGGCTTTGACGGGACTGTTCTTATGTACATTCCTTGTTGGTCACCTACTCGGTAACCTTCAACTTATTTTCAAAACCGGCGAAGAAGGACGACGTGCCTTTAATGAATATGCTTACTTCATGGGGCATAATCTGTTCATTAAAGTTTTGTCCTATACTACGTACATTGCATTGATTGTTCATGCAGTTGATGGTATTATGTTGACGATTCAAAACAAAAATGCCCGTCCGGTTAAATATGCGTATAATAATCCGAAAGCAAATTCTGGAACGGCATCAAGAAACATGGCGATTTTAGGAACCTTGATTTTGGTTTTCCTAGCTACGCACATGGCTAATTTCTGGTGGAAAGCAAAAATTACTGAAGAGATTCCTTTGCATTCATTGGTAAAAACAGTTGATTACCCAGTTGGGCAAAATCCAGCAACGGGAGAAATGATCACGAAACCGATTGAAGTAACACATTACCTTAATACGAATGGAACGTACCAACAATTCAAGGTAAAAGATCCAAGTACTGGACAAGAACAAAAATTGTTCGAGATTAAAAATAAACATGAATTCTACGATCTTACCTCTCATGTAAAAATTGGAGATGGGTACAAAGATTTGCACACAGTTGTGATGACTTTCTTCAGTAAAGAAAATTCCAGTGCATTGTTCGGTGTTATTTTTTACGTGATTTCCATGTTGGTTTTGGGATATCACTTATGGCATGGATTTGCATCTGCGTTTCAATCTTTAGGATTGAATCATCCATTGTACATGCCTATCATTAAGAAAATAGGAATGGCTTTCAGCATTGTTGTGCCTTTCTTATTCGCAATTATTCCCGTTATTATTTACATGAACCATTAGGAAAAACAGGATTATGTCAAAATTAAACTCAAGAATTCCAGAAGGACCGATTGCTGAAAAGTGGACAAACCACAAAAATCACATGAAATTGGTTGCTCCTAACAATCGTCCAAAAATTGACGTTATTGTTGTTGGAACAGGATTAGCCGGAGCATCGGCTGCTGCATCTCTAGGAGAGATGGGATATAATGTAAAAGCATTTTGTTTTCAAGATTCTCCACGTCGTGCGCATTCCATTGCCGCACAAGGTGGAATCAATGCAGCGAAAAATTACCAAAACGATGGTGACTCTGTTTACCGATTGTTTTATGATACCATCAAAGGTGGAGATTACCGCGCAAGAGAAGCAAATGTGCATCGTTTAGCGGAAGTTTCTGGTAACATCATCGATCAATGTGTTGCTCAAGGTGTTCCTTTTGCACGTGAATACGGTGGATTACTTGATAACCGTTCGTTTGGTGGGACGCAAGTTCAACGTACATTTTACGCAGCTGGACAAACCGGACAACAATTATTGTTAGGTGCTTATTCGGCGTTATCACGTCAAATTGGATTAGGTCGTGTGAAAATGTACCACCGTCATGAAATGATGGACCTCGTGAAAATCGACGGAAAAGCACGTGGAATTATTGCACGTAACTTGGTTACTGGTGAATTAGAGCGTCATTCTGCACATGCAGTGGTGATTGCGTCAGGAGGATACGGAAATGTTTACTTCCTTTCAACGAATGCCATGGGAAGTAATGTTTCTGCAGCGTGGAAAGTTCACAAAAGAGGAGCGTTATTTGCTAACCCTTGTTATGTTCAAATTCACCCTACATGTGTTCCAGTTCACGGAACAAATCAATCCAAATTAACCTTAATGTCTGAATCATTAAGAAATTCAGGACGCATTTGGGTTCCAAAGAAAATAGAAGATGCAGAAGCAATTAGAGCGGGTAAATTAAAACCAACTCAAATCGCTGAAGAAGATAGAGATTACTACTTAGAGAGACGTTATCCTGCTTTCGGTAACTTGGTTCCTCGCGACGTAGCTTCTCGTGCAGCAAAAGAGCGTTGTGACGCAGGATATGGAATCGAAGCAAATGACACAAATGAAGGTGTTTACCTAGATTTCGCTTCTGAAATTAAAAGCAAAGGTAAACAAGCAGCATATGCATTAGGAGATCATAATCCTTCTGAAGAGCGCATGATCGAATTAGGGAAAAAATGGATTGAAGAGAAATACGGGAACTTGTTCCAGATGTATCAAAAGATCACTGATGAAAACCCTTACGAAACACCAATGAAAATTTATCCAGCTGTTCACTATACAATGGGCGGTGTTTGGGTTGATTATAATTTACAAAGTACCATTGAAGGTTGTTTTGTGACCGGTGAGGCTAACTTCTCTGACCACGGAGCAAATCGACTTGGTGCATCGGCATTGATGCAAGGATTAGCTGATGGTTACTTTGTTTTACCGTATACTGTTTCTGATTACCTAGCAAATGAAATTCGTACTGGAAAAATCGCTACTGATTCTCCTGAATTTGATGCGGCAGAAAACGAAGTAAAAGAGGCGATTGATCGTTTCTTGAATAACAACGGTTCTAAATCAGTTGACCACTTCCACAAACGATTGGGATTAATCATGTGGAACAAGGTTGGAATGGCTCGTAGTGAACAAGGTTTAAAACAAGCCATTGAAGAAATCGGACTATTACGCGAAGAGTTTTACAAAGAAGTTTATGTTCCTGGTAGCTCCGATGAAATGAATCCTGAATTAGAAAAAGTGATGCGTGTAGCGGATCTTATTGAATTGGGTCAATTGATGGCTGTGGATGCATTACACCGCGAAGAATCATGTGGTGGACACTTCCGTGAGGAACACCAAGATTCAGAAGGTGAAACATTGCGTGACGATGAAAAATTCAAGTATGTTGGCGCGTGGGAATACAACGGTTCAGACTCAAAACAATCAACGCTTCACAAAGAAGATTTGAATTACGAGTTTATTAAGATAGCAGCAAGAAATTACAAATAATTAAGAAAGAGATTATGGCTTCTAAGTTCATTAATATCACATTGAAAATCTGGAGACAGAAAAATTCAAAAGCGAAAGGCGCATTAGAAACGTATACATTGAATAGCGTTTCTACAGATAGCTCTTTCTTGGAGATGTTGGATCAGTTGAATGAACAATTGATTAATGAGAAACAATCACCGATTGCTTTCGATCACGATTGTCGCGAAGGAATCTGTGGAATGTGTTCCTTGTACATCAACGGTCGCGCACATGGACCAGATTCAGGAATCACAACATGTCAATTGCACATGCGTATGTTTAAAGATGGAGATACCATTTATGTAGAACCATGGAGATCACGCGCATTCCCAATCATCAAGGATTTGATGGTTGATCGTAGTGCCTTTGACCGTATTCAACAAGCAGGTGGATTTGTTTCTGTTAACACATCTGGTCGCACGATGGATGCGAATGCTATTCCAATTCCAAAGGCTGATGCAGACAAAGCATTTGAAGCAGCAGCTTGTATTGGATGTGGAGCTTGTGTAGCTTCCTGTAAAAATGGTTCTGCGATGTTATTTGTTGGGGCAAAGGTTTCCCAGTATGCTTTATTACCACAAGGGAAAGTAGAAGCTACCGATCGTGTATTGAATATGGTGCGTCAAATGGACGAAGAAGGTTTCGGGAATTGTACGAATACTGGAGCTTGTGAAATCGAATGTCCAAAAGGAATCTCGATTGAAAACATTGCACGAATGAATAGAGAATTTTTAAAAGGTGCTTTAACTAAAGCATAGAAAACTTTTAAATAACATATAAAAAAGCAGACTTATTGAGTCTGCTTTTTTTTTGAACGTATTTTTAAGGCAAAAAAAATGTCCGCGTTATGCGGACATTTTTATATTTTGAATTGAACTATTATTTCAATTTTTGATTTTCTTTTTTGTACCATCCCACATTATCCTTCACGTCTACTGGTACATTTGCTTTAGCGCTCATTTTACGCTGCGCATTCATCCAATATCCAAAACCGAAGAATCCTAATAGGATAACCATTGTATTAAAGTAATTTCCTACGAATTCGAAGAAACCAAATGACCATTGAAAAAGGTCGCCAATTGCATAAATAATTTCTGTTGTTGTCATGATCTTGAACTTTGTGAAACAAAAGTATAATAAAAATCAACGCAAAGCTAGCGTCTGATTAAATTTCTCCCATTAATTGCAAGGTTTCTCTTGCCGCTGCTTGCTCCGCTTCCTTCTTGGAGAAGCCTTTTCCTCGTCCATATTCCGTGCGGTTCACAAAAACAGCCATCTCATAATTCCATTGTCCATTAACGTGAGTTTCTTGCATTAAATCAAACTCTAATGTCAATTTTTTCTTCTGACACCAAATAAATAACTTCGACTTAAAGTCGAGTTCTTCAGCCAATAATTGACTGAAATTCAAATGATTTCTGAAGACATGTTTGATTAAAACCGCTTTTGCTTTTTCAAATCCACCATCTAAATAAATGGCACCAATGATGGCTTCAAACGCATTTCCCTCCAGTGTTGCGAGATTAATACTCCTTGCTTGATTGTAAATAAGCATTGTACGAATTTCCATTTTTTCACCGATAGCGGCAAGGGATTTTCTATTGACAATACGGGATTTTAATTTGGTCAAGTACCCTTCGTCGTCGTCAGGATATTTTGAATATAGAAATTCTGCTACTACAGCATCTAAAATAGCATCGCCCAAGAACTCTAACCGCTCATTCGCAAAATCTAATTTTTCTTCTGGCAAGTACGACTTATGTGTCAATGCACGAGTGAAAAAAGAGACATTCACCGGTTTATACCCAAATTGTTTGAGAATGAACCGAATGACTTTCAACTCATCCTCTGTTCTTTTGGTTGAAAACAAAGGAAGTTTCAGAGCTCTTAAGAATTAAATTTTTTGACAATGATACTCGTGTTATGTCCACCGAATCCAAATGTATTGGACAGTGCTATATTCACGGTACGTTTTTGTGGAGTATTGAACGTAAAATTCAATTTTGGATCTAGTCCTGGATCATCTGTAAAGTGATTGATTGTCGGAGGTACGATGTCATTCATCACAGACATCACACAAGCAACAGCCTCAATTGCTCCAGCAGCACCTAAAAGGTGACCTGTCATGGACTTTGTTGAACTAATGTTCATATTGTATGCGTGTTCTCCGAAGACCGCTTGAATCGCCTTTACTTCAGCGATGTCACCTAACGGTGTAGATGTCCCGTGAACGTTTACATAATCAATTTGTTCTGGTGTAATTTCAGCATCTTCTAATGCCGCCAACATCGTATTTCTAGCACCGATTCCATCTGGATGAGGAGCAGTCATGTGATAAGCATCACCAGACATACCACCACCAATGACCTCCGCATAGATTTTAGCGCCGCGTTTGATTGCATGCTCGTACTCTTCTAAAATAAGTGCTCCGGAACCTTCACCTAAAACGAATCCATCACGATCTAAATCGAAAGGACGAGAAGCTGTTTCTGGAGAATCGTTTCTAGTTGATAATGCTTTTAATGCATTAAATCCACCCATACCCATCTCGTTCACTCCAGCTTCTGAACCACCAGTTACGATGGCATCTGCTTTTCCTAAACGAATTAAGTTAAAGGCGTCAATAATGGCATTTGTTGCAGATGCACAAGCCGAAACACAAACGTAATTCGGTCCACGCAATCCAAATTTGATGGAAATATGTCCTGCAGCGATATCTGCAATCATTTTAGGAATGAAAAACGGATTAAATCGAGGAGTTCCATCACCAGCGAAATATTCGCGGGCTTCTTCTTGAAATGTTTTAAGTCCACCGACTCCCGAACCCCAAATCACGCCAATTCGGTCACAATTTGGATTAGACTCCATCAAAGCAGAGTCTGCCATAGCTTCCGTAGCGGTAACTATGGCATACTGCGAAAATTGATCGAGTTTACGGGCTTCTTTTTTATCAATGTGATCTTCTACATTGAATCCCTTCAACTCACAGGCAAACTGAGTTTTGAATAAAGATGCATCAAATTGCTGGATGGGTGCAGCACCGCTTTTTCCAGCAAGCAATCCATCCCAATATTCTTGCAAATTATTACCGATTGGTGTCAACGCACCAAGTCCAGTTACGACAACTCGTTTTAATTGCATGCCTATTTAAATTGGATTCAGTAAAAATTAATTCACATTGCTTTCGATGTAAGCAACAGCGTCTCCAACAGTTTGGATTCCCTCAGCTTTATCGTCTGGAATGGATATATTGAATTGCTTCTCGAATTCCATGATTAACTCAACGGTATCCAATGAATCGGCACCTAAGTCATTTGTGAAGCTCGCTTCGTTAGTTACTTCACTTTCTTCAACATTCAGTTTATCAACGATGATCGCGATAACTTTAGCTTTGATTTCAGACATATTACTTAATTTAAAAGGTTTCAGCCTGCAAAGAAAAAAACAAACATCCAATTAACAAAACTAAATCTGTAATATTTATCAACTTAAAAGTTTTGATTACACGTGAATCCCAACAGATGTTTAACTTTGCGCTTAGAATGAAACGTAAACGAATCGCACTATTTATATCTGGAAACGGGAGTAATGCTCGAAATATCATCAAGTATTTCGATAATCACGCACAAATTGGCGTATCACTTGTGCTATCCTCGGCAAAAAATGAGCTCATGGACAAGTTTTGTTCTGAGCAATCGATATTCTTTGCTCAGCCTTCGGGAATAGAAGGAGATGCTTATTTAAAATTGTGTCAGGATCAAGAAATCGATTGGGTAATTCTAGCTGGTTTTTTAAAAAAGATACCAAGTGACTTTATCAACGCTTTTCCAGATCGTATTTTAAATATTCATCCTGCACTACTCCCGAATTTTGGTGGAAAAGGAATGTATGGAAAGCACGTTCATGAAGCCGTTTCAAAAAGCTCAAGCCGTTTTTCAGGAATTACCATTCATTTAGTCAATGAGGAGTTTGACAAAGGAAAAATATTGGCACAATTCGCGGTTGCCCTTGCAAATCCTGCTTCTTCCTTGGAAATCGAAAGTCAAGTTCGAGAGCTCGAAATCGCCCACTTTCCCTCTGTAATTGAATCAGTACTACTGGATAGCATTCTCTAAATGCACACCAAACCAATAACAATCCTCAAAAGAATTATATAACGGTGCTGGTGCAATTCGAATCACATTCGGTTCGCGCCAATCAGCGATAACTCCAAGATCTGATAATGCATCGAAAAGTTTGCGTCCTTGTCCAAGAGCCATAATCGATAATTGTGCTCCTCTTCTGTGAATTTCACTTGGTGTGATGATTTCAAAGGTGCATTTTTCTGAATTACGTTCAGATATTTCTTTTATCACGAATTCCAAGTATGCGGTCATTAGGTCTCTTTTCGTGCCAATTTGATCCATTCCTGCTTCGTTAAACAATTCTAAGGACGCTAAATGAACAGCCATTCCCATTACAGGAGCGTTGCTTAATTGCCAACCTTCTGCACCTGGAAGTGGGTCAAATCCGGGTTTCATTAAAAATCGTTCTTCTTTATTATGTCCCCACCAACCAGCAAAACGTGGAAGATCTTTATTGTGAGCATGTGTTTCGTGAACAAACATTCCGGAAACTCCTCCAGGAGACGAGTTCAGGTATTTGTATCCGCACCAAGCTGCAAAATCAACATTCCAGTCGTGCAACTGAAGATTAATGTTTCCAGCAGCATGTGCTAAGTCAAATCCAACATAGGCACCAACTTGATGTCCAGCATCTGTAATGCGCGCTAAATCAAAATACTGTCCAGTGTAATAGTTAACTCCACCAATCATCACCAACGCTAATTCATCCCCCACTTCCAAAATTTTAGCGCAGATGTCATCTTCATGAATCAGTTGTTCTCCCTCTCTAGGGAAAATTTCAACGAGGTGATCCATGCTGAGCCCATGCATTTTTAGTTGAGATTCTAAAGCATATTGATCACTAGGAAACGCTTTTGCTTCACAAAGTATTTTGGTTCTTTTGCCTTGTGGACGGTAAAAACTGGCCATCAGCAAATGCAAGTTCGTTGTCAAGGAATGCGTAACAACCACTTCAATCGGTAATGCACCAACAATTTTTGCAGCCATTTCCGTTAATTGCTCATGGTATGAAAACCATGGTCTTCTTGATAGGAAGTGCCCTTCAACTCCAAACTTAGCCCAATCAGCCAATTCTTCTTGAAGATAAACCGCCGCTTTTTTTGGCTGCAGTCCAAGTGAGTTCCCAGTGAAGTAAATAGGGTTCTCACTATGAAATGTGGGAAATAAAAATTCATTTCGAAAACGTCGTAATGGATCTTGTTGATCCATTTTTCGTGCAAAATCCAAGCTGTTGTTAAAAACCATTTCCATCCTTTATTGTTACTTTTGTAGCACGACAAATATACGCAAGAAATGAAGATCGATCATTCCATTAACCGAAGCACATCTGAAAAACTATTTCAGGAATCTCAAACATTTTTTCCTGGAGGTGTAAATTCTCCAGTTCGTGCTTTTAAGTCGGTTGGGGGCACACCCCTTTTTATTGCCAAAGGAAATGGGGCAGAAATATGGGATGAAGATGGGAACCAATTTATTGATTTTTGTGGAAGTTGGGGTCCATTAATTAATGGGCATAATCACCCACACATCTTTCAATCTGTTGTAGAAACCCTACAAAACGGAGCAAGTTTTGGGGCGCCAACACGAAAAGAAAGTGAATTAGCAAAATTCATTTTGGATCGAATTCCATTTATTGATAAACTGCGCTTCCTCAGTTCAGGAACAGAAGCAGTGATGTCTGCTATACGCTTAGCTCGAGGATATACGAATAAAACGAAAATTGTGAAATTCGATGGTTGTTACCATGGACACGTTGACGCACTTTTAGTAAAGGCCGGAAGTGGGCTTGTGACATTTGGAACCTCATCCAGCGCAGGTGTTCCTGAAGCATTTGCCAATGAAACAATTGTTCTTCCGTTGAATGACCTAGACGCACTAAAATCGTGTTTCGAGGCACTTTCCAACGAAATTGCGTGTGTGATTATCGAACCAATTCCTGCAAACAACGGATTGCTATTACAAGACTTAAGTTTTTTAACCGCGTTACGCGCGTTGTGCACTGAATATGGGATTTTGTTGATTTTTGATGAAGTTATCTCTGGATTCCGTGTGGCGTTTGGTGGTGCTTCTGAATATTATAAGATTACTCCGGACATTGTTACCTACGGTAAAATCATGGGTGGAGGACTTCCTGTTGGAGCATATGGAGCAAAACGTGAGATTATGTCCTTCGTTTCTCCAGATGGTCCGGTTTATCAAGCTGGGACACTTTCAGGAAATCCAGTTGCCATGGCCGCTGGACTCGCACAATTATCGCTTTGTGCGCAAGAAAATTTCTATGAAGAACTAGAAAAGAAGACAACAACATTTGTTGAGGACATCAACAACTTTGCAAATACGCATGAATTACCAGTTGAATTAGTGAGCATCGGGTCCATTTTTTGGTTCTCCTTCAACGGTAAAAAACGCATTGCGGCGGCAGATCAAATCGATGCTGACATGACTTCTTTTAACAAACTACATCACTTCTTATTGAATAGAGGTGTTTACTTTGGTCCATCTGGATATGAGGTTGGGTTTATTTCAAGCGCACATACTACTGAACAGTTAGCATTTTCAGCAGAACAAATCAAAGAAGGGTTAAAAGCCATTTACCAATAATAGAGTTTAATGCCTAGCTTTACCGCATGATTTTAGTCACAGGAGCCACAGGATTGTTGGGAAGTCACTTGTTAATTCAGATGACGGAGCAAGGAGAAACTTGTCGAGCCCTTTATCGAAATAAGACTAAAATCGAAGACGTGCGTGGGCTTTTTCACTATTATTTTCAAGAAAGAGCAGAAGAGAAATGGAGTTCCATTGAATGGGTTTATTGCGATTTATTAGACATTTCATTAGTGGAAACAGCGATGTCCGAAATAAGCCATGTGTACCATTGTGCTGCACTAGTCTCATTTTTTAAAGCAGACTTTGAAGCATGTATTCAACATAACCGCATTGCAACGGCAAATGTGGTAAACTTCTCTCTGAGAAATAAGGTTGAAAAACTTTGTTATGTCAGTTCAACCGCAGCGGTTGGCGTCAATGCAAAGGGGGAAAGTACGGAGGCGAACAAGTGGGAGCCAGGGTCAGAAGTAAGCGGCTACTCAGTATCTAAATTTTTAGCTGAAAAAGAAGTTTGGCGCGGAATAGAAGAAGGATTGAATGCAGTCATTATAAATCCGTGTGTGATTTTTGGTCCAGGAGATTGGAATAGTAGTTCATTGGCTATTTTTAAAGCCGCTAAAAAAGGAATGCCCTTTTATCCACCCGGATCCAATGCCATTGTTGACGCAAGGGATGTTGCTAATGCAATGTTTCAATTAATGAATTCAAACATTTCAAAAGAACGCTTTTTATGTGTTGGTCCAAATTTGAGCTTCAAAGAATTATTTAGCAAACTAAGTGAACGTTTGGGTAAAAAAGCACCTCGTTATTCTTCTCCGAAATTCATCGCGTTGTTTTATGCCTTGATAAATGAACTTCTTGGACACATCACAGGAAAAAGTAGTGGAATCAGTATTGAATCCGTTCATTCTGGATATAAGACAATCTCTTATGATCGTTCAAAAATCGAAAAGGCTCTTTCTATTCACTTTCATACATTGGAAGAAACGATTGAAAATGTCTTAAAGGGAAGTGATTTCGTGAAAAAACGAACAATATGATGAGTGAACGCTGGATTAGAATTATTCTCTTAATACTCTACGTTGTAGGCGCAGTAGGAATGCTCATGCCATCAACAAGGACTTGGTTTGTTCAACTATCTGCCTTAAACTTGGCTATTTCCTTCGGGGCGTTAATTCTGAGTAGAAAAGCGAAACCATTAACTTTCGTCGTGTTTTTATCCATTGCCTTCGTCATTGGAATAAGCGTAGAATTAATTGGCGTGCATACCTCTTATTTATTTGGATCGTATTTTTACGGAAACAGTTTAGGATGGAAATGGTACGGTGTACCACTTATTATTGGTTTGAATTGGGGAATTTTGACTGTAACTAGCTCAGCAATCATCCATCGTTTTCAATTGAATAAACACGTAGAGGCTATTTTAGCTGCTATTTTAATGGTGTTATTTGATTACATATTGGAACCAGTGGCTATCAAACTTGATTATTGGCATTGGACAGAAGGTCAAATTCCTGTTTACAATTTCATTTGTTGGATGGGTGTTTCCTATTTACTTCAATTGATTTACAAACGGATGAAATTAGCTGAAGTGAACAAAGTTGCTGAATCCTTGTTCTTAATGATGTTCATATTTTTTACTCTTTTAATGTTGTAATCATGTATTGGTGGGGACCGTTTGTATTATTTGCTAGTTTCATGGGCATGGAGTTTATGGCTTGGGCAACGCACAAGTTTGTCATGCATGGATTCATGTGGTACTTCCACAAAGATCATCACCAAGAAGAACCTGGTTTTTTCGAGAGAAATGATGTGTTTTTCTTGATTTATGCTATTCCATCTTGGTTGTGTATCATGTTGGGGATGATGAATGATGCCTATGTACCTGTTTGGATTGGTTACGGTATCGCGGCGTACGGATTGAGTTATTTTTTAATTCACGATGTATATATTCATCGACGTTTCAAATGGTTGAGAGACATTGATCATCCATACTTTTATGCCATTCGAAAAGCGCATAAAGTCCACCATAAACATTTAGGAAAAGAACACAGTGAAAGTTTCGGGATGCTCTTCGTTTCTCCAAAATTCTACCAAGACGCACGTACCGCATTTTACCGTAAAAAAGGAAACTGATGAGTGCATACGGATGGGTCATACTTTGTTCTTTTATCGGTCCATTTCTTCTCAGTTTTGATAAGAAAGTAGCCTTTTTCCGTTCGTGGAAGTATCTTTTCCCGAGTATCCTTATTGTAGGTGTTTTATTTTTAATTTGGGATGAATTCTTCACGCAGATTGGCGTTTGGGGATTTACTCCAAAGTACCTTGCTGGAATTTACCTGGGACATCTGCCACTTGAAGAAGTGTTATTCTTTCTAGTTGTTCCTTATAATTTCATATTTATTTATTTAGTGCTAAAAACCTATTTTCCTGGGATCAAATCCAAAATTGTCCGTAATTTTTTCAAATGGATGATTGGATTGAGTTCTTTGTTGATGGTGCTATTTTATGGAGGTGGACAATTCTTTTTTTCAACGTTAGACACCTACAATTACTACACCATTTCGGCTGCATTTTTTAGTTTTGTATTGACACTATTGGCTCACAAAAAAGCATGGTTTGGAGACTTTGTCCTTTCCTATTTAGTCTGTTTAATTCCATTTTTTATCGTCAATGGGATCCTAACGGGTTCCATTACAGATGCTCCAATCGTATGGTATTCAGAACAACACATCATTGGTTGGCGGATGGGAACCATTCCCTTTGAAGATTTGTTTTACAATTATGACCTGTTGCTACCTTTGGCCTGGTTATTTAACATCTTTCGCCGAAAGGAGCTATAATCCGTTCTTTTTTTCGTGAAGTGTTTTGTAAGACGAAAAAAATCTTTAAATTTGCCACCCCAAGCAGGATTTCAGAAATGATTTTAGCGTTGGAAGAAAACAGCGGTTTTCTAGGAATACATAAGCGAGAGTAGCTCAGTTGGTAGAGCACGACCTTGCCAAGGTCGGGGTCGCGGGTTCGAATCCCGTCTCCCGCTCGTCTATGCTCGAGTGGTGGAATCGGTAGACACGCCGGACTTAAAATCCTGTGCTCTTTTGGGCGTGCGGGTTCAAGTCCCGCCTCGAGTACAAAACCCTGACTTCAACGTCAGGGTTTTTTGTTTTTTAAAACCTTGTGAATGGGCTTCCACCTTTCACGAGAAAGTTAAATCCCAGATGACTTCGGTTGTTTGGGATTTTTCGTTTTAATACGAAATCACTTGTCGAAAAGTCAAATTAATTCGTGGTTCTTTGACTGTTTTTTGTTGGGGGATTTGATGAAGCCAGTTTTCTTGCGTGGAACCACACATGATTAATAGGGAACCTGCGGGAAGTTCCAAGCGTTTTTTAAGTGACTTTACTCGCTTGTGTTTTAAATCGAAAAACCTTGTGGCTCCGAGGCTAAGTGACGCGATAAGTGGATTCTTTCCAAGTTCTTTTTCGTTGTCCGAATGCCAACCCATTTTATCATTTCCGTCTCGGTATTGATTTAAAAGCACACTATTAAAACTAACGCCAGGAATGAGTGCTTCAATATCGGTTTTTAACTGGAGTAAAGCTTCTGTCCATGGGTTTGGGTGATTCGTTTTACCGGCATA
This sequence comes from Crocinitomicaceae bacterium, assembly GCA_017983465.1. Taxonomy (GTDB): domain Bacteria; phylum Bacteroidota; class Bacteroidia; order Flavobacteriales_D; family Crocinitomicaceae; genus UBA952. Next base: position 320,247 of record JAGOBK010000002.1, on the reverse strand, counting down.
ACTATAAATGCACTCTTTGTTTCCATACCAAGCAGTTTTTCTTGGCTCCTTGTGTTTTTTACCATACACGTAGACTTCTTCTTGTTTCCAATCAATGGTGTTCAGTAACAATATCTCTTGTTGAACCGCCTGATCTTCACTTAAAAAATTTGGCATGAACCAATATTCACCATCCTGGATAAAATGCTTTTCAAAAAGCATTGGTCTGTCCGTTAAATGACTAAATAGGTTTTTGCTCACTTGATTATCTTTCACATTTATATACAAGGATAACACTTTTGCACTGCTTTAGTTTGCCGTTTCGTGTCATTTAGACACAAGCAACTAATGGTTTTCTGCGTTTCTCCTAAATATTTCTTAACTTCACCCCTTGATTTTTATAGAAACTATCTATGTGGGGTAAATTTGCAAGCATCATATTAAGGAACCGACTGTATATCTTAGCGATTATTGCTTTGTTGACTGTTTTCTTTGGTTACTTTGCCTTTACTTCGCTTAAGGTTGATAACCGAGTAGGAAATACACTTCCAAAGGATAGTCCGGTTCAAATGGACTTCGAAAAATTCAAACTTGAATTTGGTGAAGATGGATCAACGATTGTTGTTGCGATTCAAACTGATTCTCTTTACACGAAACGCAACTTTACCAAATGGAGAGAGTTGTCCTACAAAATTCTAAAGTACGACGGCGTTGAGAATGTCATTTCAGAGGCTACTCTTTGGGGACTAAAAAACAACTTGAAAGAACAAAAATTTGATCCTTATCAGATTTTCGGAGATCCAAAAACAGCGTTTCAAGAAAAAAGCATCGACTCACTGAAAAAAGAGATTAGACATAATCCCATTTACAGAGGGATGCTTTATAATGATTCAACGAATGTTTCTTTGTTGCTCATAAGTATGAATGAAAAATGTCTTTCCAATCCAAAGAAATCAAAAGTTGTCTTTGAAATTGAAAAGTTAGCTGAATCATACTCGCCTTATTTTGGAAAAACATACTTCGCCGGACTTCCACATATTCGTGTGGTAATGGGTAAACGAATTGTCAGCGAAATGTATATTTTCCTTGCGCTGTCCGTTATTGCATCGTCCTTACTACTCTATTTGTTCTTCCGCTCTGTTCGGGTGGTCATTCAATGTAATATCGTGGTATTTGTTTCCGTGATATGGGCTCTTGGAAGCATTGCGTTATTTGGATTCAAATTATCCATTATGATGGCACTTATTCCACCGCTATTGATTGTCATTGGTGTGCCAAACTGTGTATTCCTTATCACAAGATACCATCAAGAATATGTTCGCACGAACATGAAAACCAAAGCGTTGTACATTATGATTCGTCGCATTGGGTCTGTTACATTCCTAACGAACTTAACTACCGCTGTTGGATTCGTTACATTTACCAGTTCAGAGAAGTTGGCACAATTCGGAATTATTTCCAGTATCAACATCATGGTAGTGTTCATTCTATCCTTGTGTATTATTCCAATTATTGCTTCTTATTCGAAACCGCCAAAACCTAGACATTTACAACACTTATACCGCGTTTATTCAAAAGGATTCTTAGAATACATCATAATTATTGTGAGTAAATACCGAACGTGGGTATATGTCGCTTCAGTAGGATTGGTCGTGATTGGTCTTTATGGAATGACGAAAATCATTGCGACTGGAAACATAACCGGTGACATTCCAAATGACGATCAAATTCTCATCGATTTGAAATTCATTGAGAAAAACTTTGGTGGATCCATTCCATTTGAAGTTACGGTTGATTACAAACAAAAGGCACGTTTATTTTCTCAAAAAACTTTAGAAAAGGTCGAAGAGATACAACAAACGTTCAGTCAAGATACATTGTTCTCGAAAAGCCTCTCGTACGTAGACTTCTTGAAATCGATCAACATGAGTTACCATGGAAACAACCCGGAATTTTACCGTTTAATTTCCAACAGAGATAAATTACGATTGAAACGTTATTTCGATAAATTCGACGTGAGTAGTTTGAATGGTGGAAATATTTCCCTGAAAAACCTCATCGATACAAGCAACACAACCTTGCGCATTCGCATGCAGATGCGCGAACTAGGATCGTATAAAGTATCGGATAAGGTAGATTTGTTGAGACTGAAGGTTGACAGCATCTTGAATCCAGAGAAGAAAGATTTTGAACGTTTGTACACGAAATACATCAAAGGAAATAAAAGCGCCGCTGATTCTTTGGTATACAACTATTCAAGTATTTATAACAATGTTACTGCATTGCTATCTAAAGGAAATAACAATGTTCAGATGTCTTTCGATCTAGACCCTGAAAACCTTCGTCCATACTTGAGTAAACCAAACTTTAAAAAGGTGCTTCGCACAGCAATTGACCAAGAATATTATGTTTCAACGTTTACAGGAACTGCTGTGGTTGTTTCTGAAGGGACCAAATACTTGTTTGTTAATCTACTTCAAAGCTTAGTTTTTGCCATCATTTCGATCGCTATATTGATGGCGTTTTTATTCCGTTCGTTCAAGATCATTGTGGTTTCCATGATTCCAAATATCATTCCGTTACTATTTACCGCTGGAATTATGGGTTATTTCAAAATCCCATTGAAACCATCAACTATTTTAGTCTTTGGGATCGCTTTGGGGATCACAGTAGATAACGCTATCCTATTCTTGGCCAAATACCGACAAGAATTACGCGCGCATTCTTGGGATGTGAAACATGCCATTTTGCATTCCTTAAGAGAAACCGGACTCGGTATTTTCTATACCTCTGTGATTTTATTCTTCGGATTTATCATGTTTGTCTTCTCACAATTTGGTGGAACAAAAGGACTTGGTTTATTGGTTTCCATTACGATTTTAGTTGGAATGGTAACTAACTTAATCATCCTTCCTTCGCTTTTATTGACCTTTGAACGTAAGTCTTTTGTGAAATCCTTTGAAGAGCCATATTTCGATATCTACGATGAAGAAACTGACTACGACACGGATAAATTAGAAGTTGAAATCGAAGGCATCCGTAAAGAAATTGAGGGATAAAAAAAACTTAATCCCATAAAAAAAGACAGCTTTAAAGCTGTCTTTTTTGTTTTATATAAACTTGGTAAACTATCCGTTTAATTTTTTAACCATTGTTAGAATCGTTGCTAATGCTACCGTTTCTCCTGTTTCATCGTAGACATCCACTAAAAACTTAACGATTCCCTTCGGAATGTCGTCCTCACTGCGCTTTTCTTGATCGATTTTTTCTTTAACAGTGAATCTAACTCCAATGGTAGCGCCTGGATAAACTGGCTTCGTGAAACGCGCTTCTTCCAATCCATAATTTAACAAGACCGGTCCTTTTTTCGGATCAACAAACAATCCTGCTGCTTTGGAAAGAATGAAATATCCATGAGCCACTCGTCGTTCGAAAATCGTTCCATCCAGGGATGTTGCATCCATGTGTGCATAGAAATTGTCTCCTGAAACATTGGCAAAATTGACAATATCCGCATCACTCACCGTATGCTTATGAGTAAATACTGTTTCTCCAATCACCAATTCCTCAAAGTGCTTTCTAAACACATGTGGATTTGCTTCGGGCATCTCTGCTCCTACTTGGAATTGTTCTGTGATTGCTGTAATGGTTGTAGGGTGACCTTGAATGGCTGTGCGCTGTAGATAATGTAGAACACCTCGTTTTCCACCCATTTCTTCTCCGCCTCCTGCACGACCAGGACCACCATGAGTTAACAACGGCATTGGCGAACCATGTCCGGTACTTTCCTTTGCACATTGTTCGTTTAAGACAAGAATACGTCCGTGCATACTTGCGGCACCAACTACATACTCTCGAGCTTCTTGATTATCTGGGGTGACGATGGAAGAGACTAAAGACCCTTTACCCATTTTCGCTAATTCGATAGCATCATCCAAATCCTTATACGGCATAATCGTCGCTACTGGACCAAACGCTTCAATATCGTGACATGCTGTTTTACCAAAGGGATCATCATTTCTAAACAAGATCGGAGAGAAAAACGCCTCTCTTTTTGCTGTTGATCCGATGATATCAAAATGATCTAAATCACCAAAGACAATGAGTTGCGATTTGCTTAATTCTTCCACGGATGCTCGAACACGCTCCGCTTGTAATGTTGTTGCCAAAGGACCCATACGAACACCTTCCTCCGATGGATTTCCGATTTTCGTAGAGGCTAAGCGCGCAGAAATTGCCGATTGAACCTCATCGATTAAATCTTCTGGAACCAAAATTCTTCGGACAGCAGTACATTTTTGTCCAGCTTTTATCGTGATTTCCTTTACTGTTTCTTTGATAAATAGATCGAACTCTACGGTTCCTGGTGTCGCTTTCTTACCTAAAACGGTAGCGTTTAATGAATCGGCTTCTAAGTTAAAAGAAACACTTTCTTGAGAAATACGTGGTAATCCTTTTAAGATTTTTCCTGTAGCAGCACTACCGGTAAAAGTGACAATGTCTCTAGAATCTACATGGTCTAAAATTCCACGTCCTAATCCACAAATCAATTGTAGGGATCCTTCTGGAAGAATCTTCGATGCGATGATATCACGGACAACAACTTCCGTTAAATAACAGGTGTATTCTGAGGGTTTAACCAAAGCTGGAACACCCGCCATTAAATTCACTGCTATTTTTTCCAACATTCCCCAAATTGGGAAATTAAAGGCATTGATATGAATGGCTACTCCTTCTTTCGGCACCATAATGTGATGTCCAATGAAGGTTCCGTTTTTGGAAAGTGGTGCAGCCGTACCATCCACATAATAAGGTAAATCTGGGAATTGTTTTCTCAAGGATGCATTTGCAAATAGATTTCCGATTCCACCTTCGATATCGATCCAAGAATCTACTTTCGTTGCTCCTGTCCAAGAACTAACCTCATAATAACGGTCTTTACGTTCCATTAAAAAAAGTGCAAGTGCTTTTAACATTCGGCCTCTTTCTTGAAAGGTCATTTTACGTAAAGCTCTTCCGCCCGTTCTTCGTCCATAATCTAGGACTTGCTCGTAATCAATTCCTGCGCTAGAAACGGAACCGATTTCTGCGTTCGTTACCGCATGAAAAAGGTGTGTTTCTACTCCATCACCCGTTATCCAATTTCCCAGGATGTAATTTTGAAAGGTACTCATAAACGTATTGTTAGAAAGAGGTTATCCAACGGATGAGATCATTACCATTGGCATAAACCATTAAGGTTAATAATAAGACGATTCCAACCATTTGTGCATATTCCAACACCTTTTGAGGTGCTTCTTTCCCTGTGATGATTTCATATAACAAGAAAACCACATGTCCACCATCAAGTGCAGGAATTGGTAGGATATTCATAAAGGCTAAGATGATTGATAATAGCGCTGTAGATAACCAGAACGACTCCCAATCCCATACTGGTGGGAACATATTTCCAATTGATGCAAATCCACCGATTGAAGTGGCTCCTTTTTTCGTAAAGACAAATTTAAATTGAGAAATATAATCAGAGAGCGTATTTTTTCCATAGCTCATTCCAATCGCAATACTTTGACCTATGCCATAGTATTTCGTTTGAATAGCATTTGAATCAATGAGGATTTTTCCACTTGTTTGAAATCCTATTGTTCCATCTTGTTTTACCTTCGTTTTTAGTTCAAGTGTGTCTTTTCCTCTCAATACCGTTAGGTTGGTGCGTTTCCCTTTTGCGTCATAAAGTCCTTTGGAAAGTTCATCGAAATAAGTCACTTGTTGATTTCCAACACTTAGAATGACGTCGTTTTTTTTAAGTCCTGCTACTTTAGCTGGGGAATTTTTCACAACTTCGCCAACACTATGAGCACTGGATCTTAATCCGAAAGCTGGCAAAGCACCTACCTGAAATAATGTTCGATCAATTTCTTTGGGTAAGCGAATCGCTTCTTTTGTTCCATCTGGATGAAGAACAGTCAAATTTCGTACACCACGGAACATGATGCCTTTATTCAATTCATCTAAATTCAAGACTTCTTTTCCTTCAATGGTCAAAACTTTATCTCCTGAACTCAAGTGGTATTTTTCTAAGTATGGATGAACACTTAATCCATGTTCCAAATTCACTGGCTTCAATTCCATTTGACCCCAAGTAAATACAACCCCTATGTAAATAATGAATCCAAGGATTAGGTTAACAACAACTCCGCCTACCATGATGATCAGCCGTTGCCATGCTTTTTTAGAACGGAACTCCCATTCCTGCGCAGGTTGCTTTAGTTGTTCTGTGTCCATGGACTCATCAATCATCCCGGCAATTTTCACATAACCACCCAGTGGAAGCCAGCCAAATCCCCATTCAGTAGAGTCTGGATCTTCTTTCCATTCCTTTGGGGAATCCTTTGTAAACCAAGCTGTTTTCGTTACTCCATTTACTTTTTTTCTTCTAAAAACAGAGAAGAATGGATTAAAAAACAAGTAAAACTTTTCGATACGTGTTTTAAATAGTCTTGCAGGTATAAAATGACCGAATTCGTGTAAAGTCACTAAAATCGCTAGTGACAAAAATAACTGTGCTGCTTTAATCAAAAAATCCATCTTTCTTTTTTATGAATAACAAATATACGCTTAATAATACACCTAGTTTTTACTAGGATTCGTAGAGTTTAATGAGCTTCTAGCCAATTTTGTGCGATCTTCCATTCAACCTCCATTGGCACCACCAATTTTATGGCGTTTTCCATCGCCTCTTTCACTAATTTTTGCATGCGTTCTTCTTCCGAGACATGAACATCAAAAACAAGCTCATCGTGCACTTGTAAAATCATTTTTGATTGTACGCTTTCCTGTTTCATGGCATGATCTACTGCTATCATAGCCATTTTAATAATATCTGCTGCAGAACCTTGAATGGGCGCATTAACGGCATTTCTTTCCGCATAACCACGAACAACTGCATTCGCGGAATTAATATCTGGTAGATACCTTCTGCGTTTCATTATTGTTTCAACATAGCCCAACTCTCTCGCTTGAGAAATTACCTGATCCATGTATTTTTTAATGGTGTTATACTCTTCAAAATACGCATCAATAATTCCTTTTGCTTCCGTTCGAGAAATGGACAAGTTCTGCGCTAGTCCAAATGCTGATTGTCCGTAAATAATACCGAAATTGACTGCTTTTGCTGCACTTCGTTGATCGCGTGTCACTTCTTCTATTGGCGTATGAAATACTTTCGCCGCTGTAGCCGCGTGAATATCTTGCCCTTTTTGAAAGGCCTCAATCATATTAGGGTCCTCGCTTAAGGCAGCAATGATTCTCAATTCAATCTGAGAATAATCCACGGCCATTAACTTAAATTCTGAACTTCTAGGAACAAATGCCCGACGTATTTCACGTCCCTTCGCAGAACGAATCGGAATGTTCTGCAAATTTGGATTGTTTGAGCTCAGTCTTCCAGTTGCAGTCACTGTCTGCATAAAATTCGTGTGGATTCGTCCATCCATAGGATCACACATCGTTGGAAGTGGATCAACATAGGTGCTTTTTAATTTTCGCAATTGTCGGTACTCCAAAATCATTGGAATAATTGGATGATCATGTTCGTGTTTTTGAAGGATATCCTCCGACGTTGCGTATTGACCTGTTTTGGTTTTTTTCGCTTTACTCGAAATTTTTAATTTTTCAAAAAGCACTTCGCCTAATTGTTTCGGCGAGTCGATATTGAAATCTTCACCTGCAGCGGCTTTGATTTCTTGGTCCAGACGAATCAATGTATGATCTAATTCCTTCGAATAATCAATTAAAGCAGGAACATCTATCGAAATTCCTTCAAACTCCATGTCCTTTAATACTTTTACTAAAGGCATTTCCATTTTGTAAAACAACTCAGAAAGGTGGGGTTTCTGAATTTCAGGCTCGAACAAGTTTTTCAATTGAAGCGTTATGTCCGCATCTTCACACGCATAATCACAGATTTCTTCCGGCTTTAAATCACGCATATTTCCTTGTCCCTTTCCTTTTTTACCGATTAACGTTTCAATAGAAACAGGTTGATAATTCAGGTAAAAAGTGGACAAGAAATCCATGCTTTGTTTTGCCTCTGGATTGATCAAATAATGCGCAATCATCGTATCAAAAATAGGCTCTGCTACCTCGATACCATAACGTTGCAATACTTTCAAATCATACTTTATATTATGTGCGATCTTCTCAATCGAGGGATCTTCAAAAAATGGTTTAAACTCTTCAACAATTTTCTTGGCAGCATCAAAATCTGATGGAACGGAAACATAAAATGCTTCCCTTGCTTTGTAGGAAAAGGAGAATCCAACGAGATCGGCATGCAATGCATCAATGTCCGTTGTTTCCGTATCAAAACAAACCTGTGAATGTTTTAATAGAATTTCCAATAATTCTTTTCGCTCTTCCGCAGTAGAAATCAAATGATAACTAGGACGTTCAGTAGCAATGGTTTTGTAATTTGCTGTCGGTGTTGCTTCCTGCGGTTCAATCATACTTTGAACCCCAAATAAATCGAGTTGTGAAGCATCTTTGGGTTCTTTTGGACTTCCTCCACTCGCTGCGGTTGTAATCACAATTTCTTCACCGATAACGCGTTTAGCCAAGGTTCTAAACTCTAATTCCGTGAATATCTGCAAGACTTTTTCTGCATCGACATCACACATTTCCAATTCGGACTCGTTAAACTCCACATCGACATCACAAATAATCGTTGCCAACATTTTTGAAATCCTTCCTTGGTCCGCAAAATTGATCACATTTTCTTGCTGTTTTCCCTTTAATTCATGTGCATGGTCAATCAAATTCTCAACAGAACCATATTTTGCAATCAAGGTTTTCGCTGTTTTTTCACCGATACCAGGAATCCCAGGGATGTTATCTGAAGCATCTCCCCAAAGTCCTAAAATATCAATGACTTGTTCTGGACGTTCCACTTCAAACTTTTCACACACTTCTTTCACACCTAAAATCTCTGGTGGATTTCCGCCTCTGCCAGGTTTGAACATAAAAATATTCTCGCTTACAAGTTGCGCATAATCTTTATCTGGCGTCATCATATACGTGGTGAAACCATGTTTTTCCGCCACCTTTGCCACTGTGCCAACCACATCGTCTGCCTCAAAACCAGGAACTTCTAAAATGGGTACGTTAAAAGCCTCCACGATTTGTTTTATGGGATGAATCATGGAGCGAATATCCTCGGGCATTTCTTCTCGTTGTGCTTTATACGCAGCGAATTCTTCTTGACGATGTGCTGATCCACCGGGTGGATCAAAAACAACAGCTAAATGTGTCGGTTTTTCGTTTTTGATAACATCAATAAGCACATTTGTAAATCCAAATGCAGCTGACGTATTTTGACCTTTAGAATTAACCCTAGGGTTTTTCGAAAAGGCAAAATAAGCACGATAAATCAATGCATAAGCATCTAGTAAGAATAGTTTTTTTGGTTTGTCAGCTGAAAGCATTATTGATTGTCTAGATTAAGATTTAGGGTTTTCGGAGAAATCACCTTTGAATAATTTACCGGTATTTTAACCGGAACGAATAAAAGTCCTGTTTTCACTTTTCCACGTAATTCCAATTGCACCGTTTCTTTAAAACGATATCGAATAAGTTTCCCCAATATTCCATCGGAAAAATTTACATGCACAAGAGTGTTGACTTCATTGTCTTTCTTGGATTGTAGTCGGATTTTTTCATCCAAGTATGCATCCCCTAATTTTTCACCATCGACAAATATTTCGAGTGTCGATGGTTTAATTTTGATGGGCGTCCAAGTATAATTATGTACGGTCATGTTAAAACGGAGAGTAGCCTCGTCCAAATTTATATTTTCCATTTTCATATCGTAACTCACTACCTCAACTGGATCTTCAAATGAAGCACAGGAAGAAAAAAGGAAAAGAAGGAAAAGAAAACTAAGCGTTTTCATTCAACATCAATTTAGTATAGTTGGCAAAGAAATAAGGAATCGTTTCTATGCCTCGGTAATAATTGAAAAGCCCGAAATGCTCATTTGGAGAGTGAATCGCATCGCTATCAAGACCAAATCCCATCATCATGGTTTTCAATCCAAGTTCTTGTTCAAACATCGCAATGATTGGAATACTTCCTCCGCTTCTAACTGGAATCGGTTTTTTACCAAATGTATTTTCATACGATAAACTAGCTGCTTTATATGCAATAGAATCAGTCGGTGTCACAACTGGCTCTCCACCATGATGTGGGTATACTTTCACGCGTACACTTTTTGGTGCTATTGACTCGAAGTGTTTCACGAATAAGTCTGTGATTTCCTCTGATGTTTGATGAGGAACCAAGCGCATGGAAATTTTTGCTTGTGCTTTCGATGCAATGACAGTTTTTGCGCCTTCTCCGATGTATCCACCCCAAATTCCGTTCACATCCAATGTCGGACGAATCGACCCACGTTCCATGGTAGAATAGGTAGCTTCACCGTGTGTCTCTTCAATATTCAACGCTTTGCAATAAGCCTCGTTAGAAAATGGTGCTTTCGCCATCTCGCTGCGTTCCTCTATGGATAATTCTTCCACGGTGTCATAAAAACCAGGAATGGTAATTCTTCCATTTTCATCGTGCAGAGAAGCAATCATTTCTGTTAAAATATTGATGGGATTCGCCACACAACCGCCGTATAGTCCGGAATGCAAATCTCGATTTGGACCAACGACCTCCACTTCTACATAACTCAATCCGCGAAGTCCAGTGGTAATCGATGGAACATCATTTGCCAACATTCCTGTATCAGAAACTAAAATGATGTCTGCCGCTAGTTTTGCTTTATTTTCTTTGACATAAATTGCCAAATTCGGACTACCCACTTCTTCCTCGCCTTCAATCATAAATTTCACGTTACACGGGAGTTCGTTGCTGGCCATCATGGCTTCAAACGCTTTCACATGCATGAACATTTGTCCTTTGTCATCACAAGCACCTCGAGCAAAAATGGCTCCCATAGGATGAATCGGTGTTTCCTTGATAACAGGTTCAAACGGCGGTGAAGTCCATAATTCAATTGGATCAGCTGGTTGGACATCGTAGTGACCATAAACCAAAATAGTTGGCAATGCGGAATCAATGATTTTTTCAGCGTACACAATTGGGTGTCCAGCAGTTGGGCAGATTTCAACCGCATCTAGGCCTATTTCCCTCATGTGTTTTGCTAATTCATCTGCACAATGCGCAACATCATTCTTGTAAACTGGATCGGCAGAAACCGATGGTATACGCAATAATTCCATTAATTCTTTTAGGAATTTTTCTTTATTTATCTGTATGTAATCTTGTGTGTTTTTCATACCATTTTTTTGAGACTCAAAGTTGCGAAAATTCATTGATTTTTAGTTATTCAAACATTATATTAATTTTGTGATGCAACCATTATTATAAACAAATGGTCTTAGTGTCAATTCAATAGATTATGATGAACTCTTTACGCGCAATTTTTTTAGGGGTATTTACCTTAATAAACACCCTTTCATTCGCTCAGCCTATCACTGTGTCTACCGTTCAATCACCTCAACAACTTGTTGATAACGTGTTGCTTGGATTTGGTGTGACCGCTTTAAACGTAACTATAAATGGAGATCCTCTTTTAGCAAATGTTCCTCAAGGAAACGTAGGATTCTTTACAAGCACAAATCCAGCCTTCCCGATTGATAGTGGGTTGATCTTGACAACCGGAAATGCGATTGGTGCCATTGGCCCAAACACACAAACAAATTATACAAATAATGCTCCCGCAACATCTCTGGTTACATCGGATCCGCACTTAAATGACATTGCTGCGGGAAGTGTTACAAATGGAGTCGTATTAGAATTTGACTTTATTCCTCAAGGAGATTCTGTTATTTTTAATTACATGTTTGGGTCAGATGAATACCCTGAATTTTCTCCGTCATCCTTTAATGATGCCTTTGGTTTATTTCTTTGGGGTCCGGGAATCACGGGTACTTATGTGCAAGCCGGTTATCCAAATGGAGGCGTTAACATTGCGACTATTCCAGGCGGCACACCAGTAACCATCAATAATGTTGGTGATGTTTCTAATACAAATTATTATGTGTTTAACGAGAATTCATCCACACTAACATATGGCGACGCTATTCAATATGATGGAACAACGGTAAAGTTAACAGCGGCAGCAGCTGTACAATGTAACCAACTTTATCACATAAAGCTGGCTATTTCGAATGTTGGTGACCAGTCTTATGATTCAGGTGTATTCTTAGAAGCAGGAAGTTTCAGTTCGGCGGCAGTAGACGTAGCCGTTGCAACCGTTTCTGGAGATACAACGATTATCGAGGGATGTACCTTTGCTGATTTCATTTTTACGCGTCCTGCAGGACAAACAAATGACACATTAATCATCAACTACACAATTGGTGGAGTTGCACAAGAGGGTGTTGACTATAATAACTTAATAAACCCAATTACATTTTTACCTGGAGAAGATACTGTTATCATTAACTTGACGCCTATCCAAGATAACGTTTCAGAAGGATTTGAATCTGTCGTGATTTCCGTAGAAATCATTAATCCATGTGGAGATACGATTATTTCTTCCGGAACAATTTACATTGGCGAAGGTCCTATTATCAATATTACGGAAACTGATTTAACCATTTTCTGTGCAAATGATAGTGTTCCGCTCAGTGCATCGGCTTTCGGTGGATATGCTCCATACCAATATGAGTGGACAAATATATCCGGTGTACCAATAAGCACGAATGATACCATTATCGGTTCAATAAGTCAAAATGGTACCGTTCAATATTTAGTGACTGCAACTGACAACTGTAACTTTTCACAAACAGATACGGTCAGTTTAATTTTGAATCAAACCATCGCGATTGACACGATTTTTACCGGATTAGCAACGTGTCAGCCAACGGGCTTTGTTTCTGTAGTGGCGAGTGGGTTAAATGGTGTTCCAACTTATACTTGGACAGGTCCGGGTCCAAATGGATTTATTGATGCATCCGTTTGGCAAAACATTCCATCGGGTTGGTATTACATTACTGTAGAAGATAACGTGTGTTCGGTCTCCGATAGTGCTTTTGTTGGAATTCAAAATGCACCAGATGCTGAATTTACCGGAACACCGATTCAAGGGTGCGCTCCATTCGATGTCGTTTTCCAAAACAACAGTTTGAATGCCAATAATTATTCTTGGGATTTCGGAGATACACAAACAGCAACAAGTTCGAATCAAAATAATGTGACACATACTTACACAGGACCATTCGGAATGTATACCGTTAGACTCGTTGCTTTCCAAAGCGCACAATGTACAGACACAGCATACTACCTCATCCAAGTGGATGTTTGCGGTTGTATGGATCCGGTTGCGTTGAACTACAATGCAAATGCAAACGTGGATAACGGCTCTTGTATTTTCCAAACAGGTTGTACTGATCCAAATGCGTTGAACTACGATGCATCTGCAATCGTGGATGATGGAAGTTGCTTTTATCCCATACCGGTTGTGGAAGCACCAAATGTATTTACTCCGGGAATTGATGGTAACAACGACACGTACTTTTTGAAATCAAAAAATGTAGTGAAATTAGAACTTACCATAATTAACCGTTGGGGAAATGTGATCTTTGAAAAAAGCAGTGACGACTTAGTGAACAATAATCCAACATGGGATGGAAAAATCAACGGAGTTATTGCAAACGAAGGGGTCTATTTCTATAAGTATACTGGCTATAATATTTCAGGACAAGAAGTTACAGGACATGGATTTTTACACCTTGTTGCTGAATAAGCTGTAAGTTTATCCTATTTGGGATGTAAACGTAGATAATGAAACGAACCATTGAACGCGCTAAAATTCCACTTCTATTTGCCGCGATTGTAATTGTCTTCCTAACGTTATTCATTTATCGTGGAAACGATTCGAACTCCCAAGCAAAAGGAGATCGTTTTTACGGTGGGGTGTTTTCTTATTCGCTTCCAGAGTCATTAATTAGTTTGTTTCCGCTGGAAACAAACTCGCTCTCCGAATTAAGAATTATCAGTCAATTGTTTGACCCACTTGTAAAACAATCAGACTCAAAGGGAACCATTCAAAATTATTTAGCGAAAGATATCCGTATCAGTAATAACGGTAAACTAGTTACGATCAAACTCAAACAAGGCGTCCTTTTCCAAGAGGATGATTGTTTTACGAAAGGTTCCTCTCGCGAATTAACAGCAGAGGATGTTGCTTTCACGTTCAGTTTTGCTTGTTCAAATATTCCCCTTAATCAATCAGGCTCCCTATTAATGGGAAAGATACAGGGTTCTGAATCTTTTTTCAATAAAGGATTACTTCCAGAAAAATCCACCGTTACTGGAATTCGAGTTATCAATGATTATGAGTTAGAAATACACTTGACGCAACCTTACAATAACTTCAAACAACTTTTAACTCACCCAAGCTTAGGGATTTTATCAAAAAGTTCTTGGATTTACTATGGTAAAGAATTACGTAATCACCCTGTGGGTTCTGGTCCATTTTATCTTCGCTCAAACTCTTCCTCTGAAATTGAACTTTTAAAAAACAAAGATTATTGGATGCACGATGAATTTGGTAATCAATTGCCTTATTTGGATGAGGTTCACATATTGACCAACACAAAATTAACACAAGAATATCCGCTATTTTCTAAAGAAAAAGTTGACCTGCTCTTTGACTTACCAGCAAATGAATTAGAAGAAGTATTTGGCACCTTGACGGACGCAAAAAAAGGGAAGAACTTACTTCACAGAGTACATATTCAAAAAGCATCAAAAATGCATTACCTTGCTTGGAACCTAAAATCCAAGCCGTTCGATAATCCACTAGTGCGCAAAGCATTCCAATTTGCCTTAGATAAAAACCATATTTGCAACGATATTTTAAGTGGTGATGGACAAGCGATTAACCGTGGATTCATTCCTTCTTGTGCATACTATTCCAATCCGCATCTCGGAATGTTTGAACAAGATTTAAAACTCGCAAGGGCGTCTTTGAAAGAAGCTGGCTATGATGAGAATCATCCTTTTCCCCCTATTTCATTTTTGGTAAATGCTCAGAAAGGAAGCAATGCAGACCTTTGGTGCAAGGAAGTTTGTAGACAATTAAAGTCTGGACTAGGCATTCCAATTCAAATAGAATACGTAGGCACGAAAGAGCGCGATAAGCAAATTAAAAACGGAAAAGCACAATTATGGAAAGCAGGATGGGTTGGTGATTATCCCGATGCGGAATCCTATCTGCGCTTATTTTTTCAAGGAGCGGGAAAAAACACATTTGGAAACAACTTCTACAACGTTCGTTATAATCGTTTGTATTTGAATTCCATTTTAACAACTGATTTGTCGAAAAAAATCCGCTATCAGCAAGCATGTGAAGAAATCATCACGAACGAAAATGTTATTCTACCCATCTTTTCCGAAGACTTCTTTGTTTTAATCAATTTACGCGTTCGGGGATTTGAAATGAATCCTTCCGGAATCATCGACTTCTCTAAAATTTACTTGAAAACAGTTATAAATTGAGGCTTACTTATTCAAAGAAGCTTCCACCCAAGATTTCCCCCAGTTTTCGTGTTGTTCTGTCGTCCATAAACTTGGGTAAAAAATCCTTTTTTGAAAACGTGGAGGTAAATACTTCTGCCAATTCGTTCCGCCCGTAGCGGCAATATCACTAGCATCACGCGCTAAATACCTCACTGCTGATTTGTAATGAGCTAAAGGCCAATTGACATTCACATTGGTGTCGTTTTCTCTCAAAACATTTTTTACTTCTTCATCTTCTTGATCCTCCGAACTTAATCTTAAGTAGGATTGCCATAAGTTTTTTCTTCTGCATTGTTCGCCTTGCGCAATAAATGCGGAACGGTATTTTTCCTCGAACTGAATTAATGTCAATGTTTTTTTTCCAGTTGCCGCTTCCGTTGCTCCCTCTTTCCAATAAATATGCTCAAACATATCCACAATTTCAGATGACATGGCGAATTCTGCGCGTCGATCTTTGGCAACCAACTGAATGAAATCAGTACTATAAATTTCTATTTGTCTGTATTGAGCAGATTGAAAACCACTTGCGGGAAGTAAGGCCATGCGAAATTGTAAAAACTCTTCTCGATCCATACCTTCAATCATAATTTCAAAACTCTTAATGAGCGCATCAAAATACCGATTTATACGAGTGACGCGTGAAACGAAATACGCTTTCGTCAATTCTTGCTTTTCTCCGATTTGTTCAAATTCCCTCAGTGCCAATTTAAAATACAACTCTGTTATTTGATGGTACATGATGAAAATCGTTTCATCTGGGAAATTCGTTTTCGGTTTTTGTAAGGTTAAAAGTGTATCTAATTGAATGTAATCCCAATAAGTTGTTACGTCTGTGTGAAGAAGTCCTTCTAGATAAGATGATACATTTTCACCTAACGACGCATACTTTTGATTGAGCTTTTCTAATAATTCTTTTGTGATTTCCATATGCGTATAAATTTGATATTCGAAATTACATTTTTTTTCTTTAACCACTTTCTTTTTAGCTTTGCGCTCTAATGAATAACTATGATTAACTACAATCCAAAAAATTGGCTTTCCTTTATTTTCTCCTTTCACAAAAGTGATACGGCTCGAATGCTTTGGAAAGAACTTATCTATATTGGGCTCTTAACCGCGCTTATTGCTTTTTTAGAAATTCACTTTTTCCCAAATGCAACATATTTAAAAAACCTTACTACGGTTTATTCGTTACTTGGATTTATCATTTCACTCTTACTTGTATTCAGAACGAATACAGCCTACGACCGCTGGTGGGAAGGTAGAAAAATGTGGGGAGGCATGGTCAATGATTCTAGGAATTTTATTTCAAAATTATCCGTCCTAGATTTGACGACACATGAAAGAGCATATTTTGAAAATCACTTTCCGCTTTTTTCTGTTTGTGCAAAAGAGCATTTAAGAGGTCAGCGCATCAGTACTCCTCGTTTTCTGAGTCAAGAGGATATGTTATCCTTTGAAAAATCAACTCATCAAGCGCTTTGGGTTATCCTTACACTGCGTGAAAAACTTCAGGAACTGAGACAAAGAGGTATTATGGATAGCCTTGAATTAAGTATGCTGAATCAAAACCTGGATAACCTAGTGGATAGCCTCGGAGCATGTGAGCGCATTCGAAACACACCTATTCCGTTTTCATATAGCTTATTTATTAAAAAATTCATCTTCATCTATGTGATAACGATGCCGCTGGCATTTGTAGAATTGTTTGGGTATTATTCTGCTTTCATATCGACATTCGTCTTTTATGCGCTAGTAAGTATGGAATTGTTGGCGGAAGAAATTGAGGATCCTTTCGGTAAAGATGAAAATGATTTACCAACGGACGCGCTTTGTGAAACAATTCAGCGAAACACAAGTGAACTTCTTCAAAACAAAAAAAGCGCCTAAAGGCGCTTTTTTATTAAATGTATATTGAATTATTTTTCTTCTTTCTCTTCGAAGATACGTTTCGGACGTAATTGCTCGAACAAACCAAGCGTTAACCAATAAGGAAGGATGAATCCTAATAAGAATAATAGCATCCAAAATGCCATCCCACCAATTAAAAGAAACAATACAATGCCGAAAGTGCTCATCTTCTATTATTTTTGTGTTTGAATACACTTCAAAATTAAACAATTTAATTTACAATACACTAAAAAATGGAATTTAGGATCGAAAAAGACACGATGGGCGAGGTTAACGTACCTGCTAATCGTTATTGGGGAGCACAAACAGAACGTTCAAGAAACAACTTCAAAATTGGACCGGAAGGCTCCATGCCCACTGAAGTAATTCACGCATTCGCGTATTTAAAAAAGGCTGCCGCACATGCGAATCATGATCTTGGAGTCCTTTCTATTGAAAAAAGAGACCTCATTTCAAAAGTTTGCGACGAAATATTGACTGGACAATTCGACTCAGAATTTCCATTGGTAATTTGGCAAACAGGTTCAGGAACACAGTCCAATATGAACTGTAATGAAGTCATTGCAAATCGTGGACATGTGCTTCAAGGAGGAAATCTATTAGACGAGGAAAAAGTACTTAATCCAAATGATGATGTGAATAAATCACAATCATCCAACGATACGTATCCGACTGCGATGCACATTGCGGCATATAAAATGACCGTGGAAACAACTTTGCCTGGTCTATTCCATTTGAGAAATGCCCTTCAAACGAAAGTAGAGGCATTCAAGGACATCGTGAAAACCGGAAGAACACACTTCATGGATGCAACACCACTCACACTCGGACAAGAGTTCAGTGGATACGTTGCCCAAATTGATTATTCCATTCGTGCCATTAACAATGCACTAGTGGTGGTAGGTGAATTAGCCCTTGGCGGAACAGCTGTTGGAACAGGATTAAATACACCGAAAGGATACGATGTGCTTGTAGCTAAAAAAATCGCTGAGTTTACTGGACTTCCATTCGTTACCGCAAAAAATAAATTTGAAGCACTCGCAGCACATGATGCAATGGTTGAATTATCTGGAGCATTGAAAAGATCAGCTGTTTCTTTAATGAAAATTGCCAATGATATTCGCATGTTATCATCTGGACCACGTTGTGGAATTGGTGAAATCATCATTCCAGACAACGAACCAGGATCATCCATCATGCCTGGAAAAGTTAATCCAACTCAACCGGAAGCCTTAACAATGGTATGTGCACAGGTAATGGGTAACGATGTTACGGTTTCGATCGCTGGTTCGAACGGTCACTTTGAATTAAATGTTTTCAAACCTGTTATTGCCGCAAATGTCCTGCAATCTGCACGATTAATTGGTGATGCCTGCGTTTCCTTTACAGATAATTGTGCTGCTGGAATTGAAGCAAATTTACCTGTAGTGAAAAAACACTTAGACAATTCACTCATGTTGGTCACTGCACTTAACACGAAAATTGGCTATTACAAAGCGGCTGAAATCGCAAAATATGCGCACAAAAACGGTACAACGTTGAAAGAAGCGGCTGTAGGACTTGGTCATGTAACAGCGGAAGAATACGACTTGTATGTTGATCCTTCTAAAATGATTGGTTCGTTAGATTAATAATCTGCAAAATAATTGGAAAGCGGTAGGACTCTCACCGCTTTTTTTATGATAAAACAGTACATTTGATTTACTAATTATTTCGGTGATGCATAGAACAAAAAACGATTGGATAGCACTCATTTCTTTTCTTTTAGCCATTTGGTTTTCCTTGGCTGGAATCGTTTGGGTGTATGGTGCGGCATTATTTATCGCGTATCCATTTGGAATCATCAGTTTTGTCATGTGGCGATTTTTTCTCGAGGGTAATCATAAAGAAAGTAAGCTCATCCCAACCATTTTATCCTTAGGATTCACCTTGTCAATTTTAGTGCTTTTCGTTACTTGGTTCTTTGATTAAGAAAATACCTGTTCAGGTTAGGCCTGTGTTCTTAAGGATGTTTCTTTTCTTTTAAACGCATGGTTTCATCCCATTTATTCTGTCGGATAATTCATAAAAAATTGCGTAATTTTGTGCTGTAAAAATGTACTTATGTCAAAAATTAAAGTTGCCAATCCAGTAGTAGAGTTAGATGGGGATGAAATGACCCGAATTATTTGGAAATTCATCAAAGACAAATTGATTCTTCCTTATTTAGATCTTGATATCAAATATTACGATTTAGGAATCGAAAAACGTGATGAAACCAATGATCAAATCACCATTGATGCTGCGGAAGCAATTAAAGAATATAAAGTAGGAATTAAATGTGCTACCATTACACCTGATGAAGCACGTGTAAAAGAATTCAACTTGAAATCCATGTGGAAATCTCCAAATGGAACCATTCGTAACATACTTGACGGAACCGTTTTTCGCGAGCCTATCGTGATGCAAAATGTTCCTCGTTTGGTGACAAACTGGACCGCTCCTATCATTGTTGGTCGTCACGCTTTTGGTGATCAGTACCGTGCTACGGATGCAGTTTTCAAAGGAAAAGGAAAATTAACCATGACGTTCACTCCGGAAGATGGTGGTGAAGTTCAAAATTTTGAAGTGTATAACTTCAAAGGAGATGGTGTTGGTCTGGCGATGTACAACACAGATGATTCTATCCGTGGATTTGCCTATTCTTGTTTCAATATGGCACTTTCCAAAAAATGGCCACTTTATTTGTCCACGAAAAACACCATTCTAAAAAAATACGATGGTCGCTTTAAAGACATCTTCGAAGAAATTTACCAAAACGAATTTAAAGCTAAATACGAAGCTGCCGGAATCGTTTACGAGCACCGTTTAATTGATGATATGGTTGCTTCTGCTTTAAAATGGGATGGAAATTTCGTTTGGGCTTGTAAAAACTACGATGGTGATGTTCAGTCTGATACGGTAGCACAAGGATTTGGATCTTTAGGTTTGATGACTTCTGTTTTAATTACACCAGACGGTGAAATTATGGAGGCTGAAGCAGCTCACGGTACAGTAACTCGTCATTACAGAGATTACCAAGCTGGAAAACAAACATCAACCAATCCAATTGCATCAATTTTTGCTTGGACAAGAGGCTTGGCATTTAGAGGAAAATTAGACAACAACCAAAAATTAATTGATTTCTGTCTTTCATTAGAGCGCGTTTGTATTGAAACAGTTGAATCTGGTATCATGACAAAAGACCTTGCTGTATGTATTCATGGAAACAAAGTTTCTCATGGTGATCATTACGTTTACACGGAAGAATTTTTGGATGCCTTGGATAAGGGCTTAAAAGCAAAAATGAATTAATCTTTTCTAGGGGACTTCGGTCCCCTTTTTTGTGTCTTTTGTTTTGAACAAACAAAAGATTTATACCTTCGTTTCGTGAAATCACCCATCATGAAATACATCCTATTTTTACTCCCACTTTTAAGTTGGTCTTGTAAATCCATCGATATTCCCGAACCGATTGTGGAACTGATGGACCCTCCTATGCCTGTTCTTTCGGTTTCTCAAATAAATGTGCCCATTGAAATTGACTTACAAAGTCAACTGAAAGAGGTAGAAAAATCATTGCCTAAAAGCTTTGAAGGAAAACAAGAACAATGTGAAGGAGTTAGCTTTGCATATAAGTTTTTACGTGATCCCATTAATTTTCAACTAAAGAAAACGAGTTTATACTATGAGGTTGATGGCAAGTTTGAATTGAAGTTGAATTATTGTCCGAAATGCCACAGTTTATGGGATGAGAATGGATCGTGTACTGTTCCAAGAATATTCGCTAGTTGCGGCGTGGGAGAGCCGATGCGCAGAGTAAAGGTTGGATATAACACAAGTGTCTCCATAACGGATTCATACATGTTTAATACCGAAACCAAGCTTCAATTATTTGATGTGTTGGACCCGTGTGAAATCACCGTCTTTAAGTACGACGCAACATCTCAAGTCGAAAAACAAGTGAAGGGTCAATTAAAATCATTAGAAAAAGACATCGATAGACAAATAGAATCAGTTGATATTCGCTCTTCAATAAAAGATGTTTGGCGTCAGTTAGAAGAACCCATGGACTTAAGCGGATATGGCCTTCTTTATTTGAAACCCAAAAGTATGGCCTTGAGTCCAGTCACTTTCGATGCTGTAAATAAACGCGCTGAATTGACGGCAGAATTAACAGCGGAACCGTTCATCACCACCAATAAAGAACAAGCCGTCTATAGTGATTTGCCAAAACAAGTGAAATACACAAAGGGACAAGGATATGAATTAAACATCCTAGTTAAAGCCTCTTACGACTCCATTAATAAAATGATGAATAAGGATTTAATGGGATATAAAATTCCGTTTAATGGTAAAGAAATTGTGGTGGATTCACTTCATATTTTAGGGAATCAAGAACAGAAACTCATTATTCAGGTATATTTTTCTGGTTCTAAAAAAGGAGTGTTTTTTCTTGTTGGAACTCCCATCATTACGGATGATCAATTTTTTGTGTTAACAGACTTGGCTTATGATCTCAATTCAAAGAGTGTCCTGCTGAAAACAGCTAAATGGATGTTTGATAAACGTGTTTTGGAGGAATTAAATAAGTCCGCAAAATATGATTTAAATCCCCTCTTGAATGAAACGAAAAACACGATTACACAACAATTAAACACAAAACTGGATGATGGTGTTTTTCTATCTGGCACGGTAGATCGTCTAGCTGTTTCGTCCATTCAATTGGGTTCGACTGGATTTTTCCTAACGACAGAAGTTTCTGGCAACTTGAAACTAAAGATGAAATGATGCGTTAAACGCACAGTGCGAAGTATTGTTTTCTTCTTTTTTATTCCTTTTTTTTCCTTTACACAACAAAAGGACTATTCCACCTGTGAACATGCACTCGATGTAAATCCAAAAGGAGCCATCACTTTGTCGTTCATTGGGAAAAAAGGAGTCATTCCTTCCGAGGGGGTTTTTCAACACCTTAGCGCTCCCAGTAAAAACCAAATTTGGTTGCACTTCACTTGTGCGGAAAAAGGGAACTTAAAGCTATCATTCAAGCAAGCTTCATCCCCTATTCACGTAATGATACTAAAAGAAAAGGAAGGTAATTTGTGTGCGTCTTTAAAACAACAAAACCTACAAGTATTGTTAGAAAAATCCATTGACTCATTGGTGACTTTGGAAACAGAAATACCCATAGAATTAAACGATCAGTACTACTTGGTTTTTCTAGCAAAAGAGAAGTCCAAACAAGAAATACGATGTACATTATCCTTCGAGCCAGAACAAGTTGATGCTTCAAAAACATGGCCTTTAAACTTGGTATACAATGACGGATTACCGGTTTATTCTTTAGCAATAAGGGATGAGTCTACTCGAAGACCTATTGAAGCAAGAATCGTATTACAAGGATCCACAGAAATTAATGGTATTTATCGTGCCAGTGATTTAGAAATGAACTTACTTAAGAAAGTTAAAGGAGGAACCATTCGTGTCGATGCTGAAGGATTTTTATCAACAGACCTAGAAAACACAACGATACCAATTAAGACAAGTTTTAAAGATACCATATGGTTAAAACCCATTCAAGAAGGTATGATGGCTGAATTGGATGATGTTTACTTTGTTGCTGGATTGTCCACTGTACTAGAGGAGTCCTATCCTAAATTAAAACGCCTTAGGGACTTCCTGATTTTAAATCCAACGATTAATATTGAAGTTCACGGACATGTAAACGAGGACAGTGACAAAGATTTAGTATCAATGAAACTTTCTAAAAAACGCGCGCAAAAAGTAGTCGACTATTTAGTGGACGGCGGTGTGGATTCAAATAGATTGAAAGCTATAGGATTTGGGAACACCAAACCTATTTTTAAAGACCCTCAAACCGAGGAAGAAAAAGAAGCAAATAGACGCGTAGAAATACTTATTAGTACAAACTAACAAGGAATTTTATTAATTCTATTTTGGTGTCTTCCCCCTTCGAATTCGGTTTCTAAAAATGCATCCACCATTTCCAATGCTAATTCTTCAGATACAAAACGTGCAGGAATAGCGATAATATTCGCATTATTATGTGAACGAGCTAATTTAGCAATTTCGGTTTCCCAACACAATGCACTACGAATACCTTCATGTTTATTAGCGGTCATATTGATTCCGTTACCAGAACCACACAAAAGAATTCCAATCATTCCTGGGTTTTCTTCTACCATTTGTGCCACAGGGTGCGCATAATCAGGATAATCAATACTATCCTCTGAATAACAACCGAAATCCTTTACTTGTAATCCTTTACTTGTAAGGTGTTTAATGATAAGTTCTTTCGTTTTAAATCCTGCGTGATCGCAACCTATTGGAATAATCATCTCTATTTATTTTAGATTACAAAGGTAAACACTATTCACAAATAGCCCGAGTTATTAACTATTTAGATATGATGATAAATGGAAAGCCCTTGTTTTACTGAAATGTAAAAAGCGACTTATACACGATATGAGTGATTAAATTGTGAATAACAGTGTATAAGAACTCAAAAGTTTATCTTGCTTTATTGAAAGAATAATCGAATTGCACCTTTTTTTGAATTATACACTAAAAGTTTGCTTAAGTTACCCTTTGATATCACTATGGTTATAAACGAATTTATGTAAGAGAAATTTCTATTATTATAAACAATGACTTAAATAGTGTTTTTGTTTATAACAGTGTAACTTATTGATTTTCTATTAAATACATTCATATAACTTGTGTGTTATGTAGTATAAATTGTTAAAAACGGTAAATCAAAATTTTGAGTTGAAACTTTTACACATATGAACATCCTTAATAAGAGTAATAAATTCTTTAAATAATTTTAAAAAAGAAATATATTATATATAACTAAGTTCAGACTCGAAAATTTGTCCTGTATCAAAATCTTGAATACTTTTATCTCATGAAAAATAGCTTCGATACGCTTATTGGTCAAATAGATGCTTTTATACGAAAGTACTATAAGAATCAAATGATTCGTGGACTATTGCTGTTTTTTGTGATTTTTTTATTTTCTTTTTTATTTGCGACAACATTCGAATATTTTGGAAGGTTTAATTCACTCGTTCGAGCAATCTTATTTTTCGGTTTTATTGGTTTAAATGCTTTCGTTTGTTTTCGATTCATTTTGATTCCAGTATCGAAATTAATTTCATTTGGAAAACAAATTAGTAGAATTCAAGCAGCAGAAATAATTGGTTCTTTTTTTCCTTCCATCTCGGATCGATTAAAAAATACTCTTCAATTGCAAAATGATTTAATTCATCAGGAAGGGAATATTGAATTATTGAGAGCTAGCGTCAACCAACGATCTTCAGAATTAAGTGTTATTCCCTTTAAAAATGCAGTACGAATAGAGGAAAATAGAAAGTATTTTAAGTACTTAATTCCGTTGTTTGTTTGTTTCATTGGAATAGCCATTTTTATTCCATCCATAATTACTCAAGGTACTGAACATGTAGTTTACTACAATAAGGTTTTTAAGGAGCAAGCTCCCTTTCAGTTTGTATTGAAAAAAAGAAACTTAACGGTGGAGGAAGGTGTTGATTTTCCAATTGAGTTAGATATTATTCCAATTGAATCACCATCTGGTAAAAAGGAATTACCTAATCAAGTGTTTGTTGTAAGTGACCAAGGTAAATTTCTATTACTTCGTAAAACAAAAAATAAATTTATTGGAAGTATAAATAAACCTAAGAAAAACGCTACTTTTTATTTTACTACCAATGAATTTGACAGTGATAAATACAAACTAAATGTTATCGGTAAATCCTTAATTGGAAGTATTCAAGCTTTGTGTACATATCCATCTTACCTTGGAAAAGAAAATGAAGTCATTGAAAATGTAGGTGATTTAACACTACCAGAAGGTAGTCAAGTGGAGTGGCGAATCCGAACTAAAAATACTTTCAAAACGAATGTTTTTTGGAATCAACTTCGATCCGTGTTTAAAGAGGAATCTTTTAAATATAAACAACTCTGTAAAGACGATAAGGTATTGAAATTTATTTTAGAGAATCGTTTCAATCATGATAATGATACTATTCAGTATAAAGTAAATGTTATTAAAGATGCTTTTCCATCGATTGAGGTTGCTGAACAAACAGATACGATATCCGAAGGATTAAAGTATTTTAAAGGAATTACATCAGATGATTATGGATTGAAGTCCTTACAATTTGTGTATAAAATCATCAGGGAGAATGGACAAAATAAAGAAGTGAGGATGCCTGTTCAACAGGTAGCAGGATCACAAATGAATTTTACGTTTGCTGTTGATTTTAAGAGAGAAGATGTTCGATTAAATGATAAAATTGAATATTATTTTGTCGTATATGATAATGATGGCGTGAATGGTAGTAAAGCTGCTAAAAGTCAGTTATTTACATATGAATTACCCACCTTGGAGGAGTTAAATGATTCTAGACAAGAGGATCAAAATAGAACAAAAGAGGATCTAGATCAATTAGTAAAAAAGACTCAGGAGTTTCAGAAGAATATCGCTCAATTGAAAAAAGAGACGATGAATTCAAAGTCTTCTGATTGGAATAAATTGAATAAAGTTCAGCAACTTAAAGAAGAACAATCTACACTTTTGGAATCGTTAGAAAAAATCCAAAACGAAATGGATAAAAGCCTTGAGGAAAAAAATCAGCTTTCTCCTATGGATAAAGAATTACTCGAAAAACAAGAGATGATTGAAAAGCTTTTGGATGAATTAATGGATGATGAATTAAAGAAATTATTAGAGGATCTAGAAAAATTACTTCAACAAAATGACAAGGAACAGGTAAAGGAAAAAATGGAAGAGCTTAATCAGTCCAGTGAGGATATGAAAAAGCAATTGGACCGAAGCCTTGAGATGTTAAAGAAAATGCAGCTAAACGAACGTATTGATGATGTAGAGAAGGAATTGAAGGATTTAGCTAAAGAACAAGATGAACTTCGTGATCAAAATAAAGAGGAATTAACAAAGGAGGAATTAGTTAAAAAACAAGAGGAACTGAATAAGAAATTTGATGAACTTAAAAAGGACCTTCAAAAATTAGACGAACTAAACAAGGAATTAGATAAACCCATGGATTTAGGTAATCTGGATCAAATGGAAGAACAAGTAAGTGAAGATTTAAATGATGCGAAAGAATCTTTAGAACAGGGTAAAGATAAAAAGGCTGGAGAAAAACAAAAATCTGCATCAGAAGGAATGAATTCAATGGCAAATCAATTAAATGCCAAACAGCAACAAGCAAATAAAAAGGAACAAGAAGAGGACATGAAATCTCTTCGAAATATTTTAGAAAGTTTAATGACCTTAAGTTTCGATCAAGAAGCGTTAATGAATAAATTTTCAAAAGTAACCACGTTGGACCCTCTCTACCGTAAACTGGGAAGACGTCAACAACGTATAATCGATGAAACGAAAATTGTAAAGGATAGTTTGTTGGCATTAGCGAAACGTCAACCTAAAATAGCTTCTTTTATTGATAGAGAATTAAATGCAATTGAGTCCAATCAGCGGCTATCTGTAGAAGATATTGATGACCATAGAAAAAAGGATCTGAATAAACACCAACAATTGGTAATGACTTCTTACAACAATTTAGCTCTTCTGTTAAACGAAGCCTTACAAAGCATGCAAAGTCAAATGCAAAGCGAAATGTCGGGATCAGGAAGTTGTAATAATCCTGGCAAAGGTCGTCCAAAACCAGGACAATCCATGTCAACCGGTGACATGAAAGAAATGTTGAAAAAGCAATTGGAACAAATGCAAAAAGGACCAAATCCGGGTGGAGATAAGCCAGGTGATAAACAGGGAAACAAACCTGGTAGTCAACCTGGATCGAGTCCTGGTAATTCTGGTCAAAATATGCTAGGATTGGGTAATAAGGAAATGGCCAAAATGGCAGCAGAACAAACTGCTATTCGTCAACGTTTGGAACAGTTAAGAAACGAAATGAATAAGGAGGGTAAAGGGTTAGGTAATCAATTAAATCCTTTAATAAAAGAGTTGGAAGAACAAGAGAAAAGCATCATCAATAGAAACATCAATAAGGACCTTATTAACCGCCAGAAGGAAATACTAACGAGGTTGTTGGAAAGTGAAAAAGCGATGATGGAAAGAGGTTATGAAGAAAAAAGAGAATCTAAATCAGGAAAAGATATAGATTCTAGTAACAAAATCAGATTTGATGAGTATAACAAAACCAAATTAAAGGAAATAGAATTATTGAAGAGCGCTGATCCATCCCTTAGATTGTATTATAAGGAAAGAGCAAATCAATATTTCAATCTAAACTAATGACTTTTTCCTGTAATACTTGATATGAAAGAAGGATTTAATATAATTGAGGAAATAACGTTACCTGCTGATTTCCAATCACTGGTTGATGTGGAGAATTTGGTGGAGAAAGTTTGTCAAACAGTTGGTGTTCAGGAAGATGCGTTCGGAAATGTGTTGATTGCTGTAACTGAAGCAGTAAATAATGCGATTAGTCACGGAAATGAACAGAATAGTACATTAAGTATTGATGTAGCCGTTGGAGACGCTACTGATTCCTTCTGTTTTAAAATAAAAGATCAAGGAGATGGATTTGATTATAATAATTTACCAGACCCAACTGCCCCAGAAAACATATTGAAAGAGAATGGTAGAGGTATATTTCTAATGAGAAATTTATCTGATGAGGTTGCTTTCAATGAAGCAGGTAATGAGGTAATAATTTATTTCAGTAAATGATATCGTTAAATAGTGTCGATGTTATTAAACCAAAGTTTGTAAAATCTCGACAATTAAAGACTTTTCTTAATTCATTAATTTCTGCTGAAGGATTTTCTACAGGTGATATTGCCATTGTTTTTTGTTCGGACGAATATCTTTTAAAAGTAAACCAGGATTTTCTAAATCATGATTACTACACAGACATCATAACTTTTGATTATTGTGAAAACGGTAAAATAAGTGGTGATCTCCTTATATCTTTAGATAGAGTTTTAGATAATAGCACCAAAGAAAAAACCATTTTTAAAGAAGAATTATATAGAGTTATTTTCCATGGTGTTCTTCATCTTTGTGGTTTCAAAGATAAATCTAAGAAGGATATAGAAATGATGAGGTTTAAAGAAGCTCATTATTTAAACCTATATGTTCCACGTGAAACATTGGGTGAATTAATAAATTAATGTTCCACGTGAAACAATCGACATGTTAGATAAATATGATGTTATAGTTGTTGGCGCAGGTCACGCTGGATGTGAAGCCGCTAACGCTGCGGCAAAAATGGGAAGTAAGGTTTTGTTACTAACCATGAATATGAATACCATTGCTCAGATGAGCTGTAATCCCGCAATGGGAGGAGTTGCAAAAGGTCAAATTGTACGAGAAATTGATGCTTTGGGTGGTGGCTCAGGTATTGTTAGTGATAAAAGCGCTATTCAGTTTCGAATGCTGAATTTGTCAAAAGGCCCAGCAATGTGGTCTCCACGCACTCAAAACGACCGCATGATGTTTTCTTGGGAATGGAGAATGTTACTTGAACAGAATCCTAATGTAGATTTTTGGCAGGACATGTGTGTGGGAGTTTTAGTAGAAGAAGGAAAAATTGTCGGAGTAAAAACATCCCTCGATATTGATATTTTTGCTGATGCTGTGGTGTTAACAAACGGCACGTTTTTAAACGGACTCATTCACCTTGGAGAGAAACAGTTTGGTGGAGGAAGAGCTGCAGAAAAAGCATCAACTGGAATCACAGAAAATTTAATTCAGTTGGGTTTTGAAGCCGGACGAATGAAGACCGGAACACCACCGAGAGTTGATGGTCGATCTTTGGATTATTCTAAAATGGAAATACAGGATGGGGACCAAAATCCCTCAAAGTTTAGTTATTCCAATAATAGTGCTTTAACAAAACAGGTTCCGTGTTATATAACATATACCAATACGGAAACTCACGAGATGCTAAAAACTGGTTTCGACAGATCCCCAATGTTTAATGGGTCTATTAAAAGCACGGGTCCAAGGTATTGTCCAAGTATTGAAGATAAAATAAATCGTTTTGCCGACCGAGATCGTCATCAAATATTTGTGGAGCCGGAAGGTTGGGATACCGTTGAAATATATGTGAATGGTTTCAGTACCTCGCTTCCCGAAGATGTACAATTAGCTGCATTAAAAACGATTCCTGGATTTGAAAACGTGAAGATGTTTCGTCCTGGTTATGCAATCGAATATGATTACTTCCCCCCTACCCAACTCAAACATACACTGGAAACAAAATTAATTGAGGGATTGTATTTTGCCGGACAAATAAACGGTACAACTGGATATGAAGAAGCTGCTTGCCAAGGATTAATGGCGGGAATAAATGCGCATTTGAAATTGAACAATAAAGATCCATTTATTCTATCTCGAAGTGATGCATATATTGGGGTGTTGATTGATGACTTAATTACAAAAGGAACGAATGAGCCCTATCGCATGTTTACTAGCCGAGCAGAATTTCGAATACTTTTACGTCAGGACAATGCGGATGAACGCCTAACACCTTTGGGTCATGCATTGGGACTAGCGGATGATGAACGATTAGAAAATGTTTATCAAAAAATTCAACAAACAAATTGGTTGAAGAAAGAATTGAGAAAAATTGGAATTACGCCAGAACAAGCAAACCCGTTATTAGCCGAAATGGAATCTACACTGATTAATCAGCAGGTGAAAATTACAAGTTTGTTAACTCGTCCACATATTAGTCTGGCGGATTTATTAAAGGTGTGTCCTGAAGCAAATGATGCTGCATTAATCGCCGCGGAAAAAGATTCGGATGTATTGGTTCAAACAGAAATACAATTGAAGTACGAAGGTTACATTGAACGAGAAAAAGAACAAGCCAATAAATTAGCTCGTTTAGAAGATGTCGTTATTCCTGATTCGGTGAATTATGATGAAATGAAAAGTATTTCTTCTGAAGCAAAAGAAAAGTTGAAAAAAATAAAACCAAGGACAATTGGACAAGCTTCGCGCGTTTCAGGTGTTTCACCAAGTGATATTTCTGTATTATTAATCCATTTGGGCCGCTAAAATCCATTTTAAGCCGTTCTGAGGGGTTTGAATGTGTTTTGATTTGAAATCCATAACCGGCTATTGAGATGTATTGTGAGAATTAAATTATGTAGGCCGTTTTTTAAGGGTTTATTTTGAAAAAACACTTCTTTTATACATTTTGAATATTCTTAATTGTTTGAACTCCATCCACCATGATGACAATATTGTTTACATTTGAAAAAACACCTGGTCAGAATGAAGGGAAAAGTATATTTTATTGATTCAGTCCATCCAATTCTAGAGGAGCGCTTAACCTTGTTCGGTTATCAATGTATTGATTTAACGAAAATCCCGTCACTTGAACTACCTTCAAAAATCCAAGACGCAACAGGCTTGGTAATTCGTTCTAGAATTACGCTTTCTAAGGAAATATTGATCCAATGTCCTGATTTACAATTTGTTGCGAGATCTGGGTCGGGCTTAGAAAACATAGACATATCTTTTTGTACAGAACACAACATTCAACTATTCAATTCTCCTGAAGGAAATAGGAATGCTGTTGCTGAGCATGCATTGGGGATGTTGCTCTCTTTGCTAAACAAGATTGTGAAGTCTAATCAAGAAATTCGATTGGGAATTTGGGATCGTGAAGGTAACAGAGGGGAAGAGTTAGATGGAAAAACAATAGGCATTATTGGTTATGGTAATAATGGTGCTGCCTTTGCTAAAAAACTCCGTGGCTTTGATGTGAAAGTCATGGCATATGATAAGTATAAAACAGGATACGGTGATCACTTTGTTCAAGAATGTACACTGAAAGCCATACAAGAACAAGCGGATGTCATTAGTTTTCACATTCCTCAAAATAAGGAGACGGTTCATTTTTTTAACGACGAATTTCTCCTAAACTGTCACAAAAATCCATTCTTGTTAAATCTATCTAGGGGAAAAATAGTGGATACAAGTACGCTTGTTAAAGGATTAAGATCCAATAAAATAAAGGGCGCTTGTTTGGATGTTTTGGAGTATGAGAAGTCCAGTTTTGAGTCGTTTTTCGATCAAGAGCACTCAGAGGACTTTCGGTATTTACTGGAATCAGATAAGGTCTTATTAAGTCCGCATATTGCCGGTTGGACGGTAGAAAGTTATTTTAAGTTGAGTAATGTATTGGCAGATAAAATCATTTCCTATTTCTCTGCTTAACTTTCTTCACCCCAATCATCCATGAATTTATCTAACTCACGACGGTCCTTTTTAGTAGGCTTTCCATCTGTCTCACGGTAGGCCTTTTGAGCTAGTTGGTATTGTTTGAATTTGAGGATTTCCTCCTCCGTTGTTTGGTCTTCAATATACGTCGGTATGAGTGGCGCTCCGAGCCTTTTATCAAGTAATAAAAGTACTTTATAGTTGAAAGTTGCGCTGTGTTTTTGCACACCAATAATATCATTGACTTTTATTTCTTTAGATGACTTTACGTCTTGTCCGTTAAGCCTTATTTTTCCCTTAGAAATGAGTTCACTAGCTTGAGAACGTGTTTTTGCTAGACGAACACACCAAACATATTTGTCAAATCGGATTTTCATTCCTTACTTTTTTTGGTAAACTGGCGTAAACGAGTTCATAGGAATGGTCAATTAACTCTGCTAATAACTGATCCGAAACATCTTCATTCAAGTAGACAGAGTTCCAATGTGTTTTATTCATGTGAAAGCCTGGTTGAACACCTTGAAATGATTCTCTTAATTCGATTGCTTTTTCCGGGTCACATTTGAGGTTAATGGCATCAAAATCATCCACATCCACCAATGCGAACATTTTACCAAAAACTTTAAAAACAAGTGTTTTTTGATCAAAAGGAAATCCTTCAGTAACACCTATTTTACCAATGCAATGATTTCTTAAATCATCCAAAAACATGACTTAATGAATAGCAGGAGCTTGGTCGTAATGTCCTAAGTTGTACAACATCTTTGTGTGATCAGCTAATGCACCGTAGAATGTTTTGTAAGAGTGATAAGGTAGATTAAATTCCTCTGCCGTAGACTTGACAATTTCAGCTAATTTACTGTAGTGAACGTGACAGATATTTGGGAATAAATGGTGTTCAACTTGGAAATTTAATCCACCAACATACCAAGAGAAAAGCTTTGCTTTCGGAGCGAAATCTGCAGTGTTGTACAATTGATTAACTGCCCAATCTGCCTCAATATTTCCAGATTCATCTGGCATTGGGTAGTTTGATGTTGGAACGACATGTGCCGGTTGAAAGATGATCGAAAGAATGAATCCAGCGATAAAGTGCATCACGATAAAGCCGATTAGCGTAAGTGACCAAGAGGCAGGGCTAAACACGAAAGGACAAACGATAAACAATCCAACGTAAATTATTTTAAATAAAATAATGAACGACATGTGTCGTGCGTAAGTTGTTCCTTGTGTTTTAATTAGGTCTTTTTCTTTGTATCGTTTCGCTTGCTTAAAGTCTTTTGTTGAGAACCACATCATGGTCATCATTCCGTAGAAAAACCAAGCGTACAAGTGTTGAAATTTGTGTTGAGCGTAACGCTTTTTGTGTGGTGTAAATCGTAGAAGTTTTGCTGGTGGATCGATGTCTTCGTCCAAGTTTGTAACGTTTGTATACGTGTGGTGTAAAACGTTGTGTTGAATTTTCCAATTCACCGCGCTTCCGCCAAGTAAAATTAATACGTTTCCGATTGCCTTGTTTATGGTTTCATTTCGTGAATAAGCACCATGATTTGCATCGTGCATGATCGAAAGACCACATCCTGCCATTCCTATACCCATTCCAATCCAACAAAGAAAATAAACCCATGAACTCAATCCAGCAACAAACAAAAATCCGAATGGAACGAGGTAAATAGCCAACATCGCAATTGTTTTAATAACCATTGTGGCGTTTGCGTGACGGGTAATGTTATTTTCTTTAAAGTAATTATTTACTCTAGATCTTAGTGTTTTGTAGAATTCTACGTTTGTTTCTTTAGAAAAAGATACGGTTTGGTGATTCATACTTTTAGTTTAGATGTCAAATTTAGTGATAAAGTGTCTACTTTACATTTAATTCACATTCTATTTATATTAAACCTTGTAAGGAGCAAAATTTATAATAGTGAGATTTTGCTGATAGCAACTCCTCGTGACTTCCCTTTTCAACGATTTCACCTTTGGATAAGACAACGATTTCATCCGCGTTCTTTATCGTGCTTAAGCGATGGGCTATCACAAACGAAGTTCTTCCCTGCATTAATGTTTCCAAGGCATCTTGAACAAGTTTTTCCGACTCCGTATCTAGTGCAGACGTGGCTTCATCTAAAATGAGTATCGCAGGATCTTTGTATACTGCTCTCGCAATATTTAATCGTTGTTTTTGTCCTCCAGAAAGCTTGTTCCCACGTTCACCAATAACTGTGTCATAACCATTTTCTAATTCTGAGATAAACGAGTGAGCGTTTGCAATTTTAGCAGCATGCAAGACTTTTTCTATATCTGGATGTTCATCACCGAAGGCAATGTTCTCTGTTACACTTACGTTGAACAAAATTGATTCCTGTGAAACAATTCCCGTCAGGTCTCTTAAATCATGTATTTTGAGGTCACGAATATCGTGTCCGTCAATCTGAATACTTCCTTCAGAAACATCGTAAAAACGGGATAGTAAGTCCATTAGTGTAGACTTTCCACTTCCTGATTCTCCAACAATAGCCACGGCAGAACCCTTTTTAACTTCCCAGTTAACGTTCTTTAAGACCGGATCCTGTTGGTATTTGAATCCAACTTGATCAAAAATAATTGATGAATTAAACTGTTGAAGTGCTTGAGCGTTTTCTTTCTCGATGATTTTTTCGTCACTATGTAAAATTTCATTGATTCGGTCTAGGGAAACCTTTCCTTTGTTAATGACAGCAATCCCACTTGAAACAGCTTGAATCGGTCGCAATAATTGGGAAAAGACAACGATAAATGTAATGAACAGTTCTCCTGTTAATGCATGTCCGTCTTGGTTTCCATCAAGGATTTGTTTCCCTCCAAACCACACCAAACACATCATGACACCAGCTCCAATTGTTTCGTTTAAAAGAGAGGAGACGTCTTTTTTTCTGATCGTTTTAGTCGTTAATTTTTGGTGACGAAGATTCAATGCTTGAAATACCCCAGACATAAAATTCAGTGCGTTGAAAGATTTAATAATTCTCACCCCACTTAAACTCTCGTCAAAAGAGGAGGTTAATAAACCGAGTTGTTCCTGTCCTTGCTTTGCTGTACGCTTTAAACTTTTTCCAACGGTGGATATCACAAAAGCAGATATCGGCAACAAGAAAAATGAAACAACAGTCAATTCAGCACTGATAAACAGCAACGTTCCAACATGAATAAGAATCGAAATAGGATCTCTAAAAACGAGTTCCAAGGTACAAACAACCGCGTTTTCCACTTCTCCAACATCATGTCCCATTCTGGTTAACAAGTCTCCTTTTCGTTCATTTGCATGAAAACCGAGTGGAAGTCGAATAGCCTTTTCGTAAAGTAGGTTACGTATATCCCTAACCACCCTTGCTCGTAATTCGGACTGAAACCAAACTGCAAAATAACGGGATAGATTTTTAAAGAAAAAAGCACCAAAAACCATCAAGCAAACCGTAATTAACGCGCGCTTTGGATCTGAAACAACCATGTGGTGCATTTCGTAATTATATAGATCAACCCAATAAGATGGGAGTTTTCCGAGGTCCCCAGAATAATGTGGGGGAACAACGGTCGTTTTTAATTCTTTCGAGCTAAAAATAAGCTGTAGAAAAGGAATAAATAAAACGAGAGAAAGAAGGTTAAAAAGGGTAAATAATAAATTTCCAATGATCGTCAATAAAGCGAGCATGCGGTATTTAAAGGCAAAATGAAAAATTTCCCAAAAGGTTCTCATGGAACAAAGATACGCAATCCTTTTTCTCCACACCTACCACAATATTCCACCGTGATTATTTATGTACTTTTGCTTATCCAGTTTTATTTATACCATTCATGAAATTCAGTGTTTCAATTGTTATTCCAAATTACAACGGCCAACAGCTTTTGGTGGATACGATTAAATGTGCACAAGTAGCACTGGAATCAAGTGCTATTGGTGATTTTGAAATTATTGTTTCAGATGATGCTTCAACGGATGATTCTGTGAATCTTATTTTACATGATTTTCCAGATATTATTCTTGTTAGAAGCGAAGTAAATACTGGATTTGCAGGAAACATGAATAGAGGGATTAAGCGGGCAAGCAAGGATTTGGTTTGTTTTTTAAACTCCGATGTTCAATTAACTAGTTCCTATTTCACTTCTCAGTTGTCCTTGTTTGAAAACGAGCAAACTTTCGGTGTGATGGGTGCTATTTATGACCAAGAAACAAACGAGCCACAGGACGGAGCAAAAAAACCACGTATTGGATATTTGCGAATCGAGAGTAATAAAAACACGTTTTCAAGTACCGATTTATTGCCAACGATGTTTTTATCAGGGGCCAATGCATTGGTTCGAAGAGAATACTTGAATCAATTGGGTGGGTTTTGCGAATTGTATAATCCGTATTATTCAGAAGATGTCGATTTAGGTCTCCAAGCATGGCGCCGAGGCTGGAAACTTTATTTTCAACCACTAGCGATATGTCACCATGCACAATCCTCTACGATAAAAAAACTACCCAATAAGGGGGTAAGGATGATTGCAAAGCGAAACAAACACTTTTTGCATTTCTTGAATCTTCCTTCCGGATTAAATGCCCTGTATCTCTTAAGTGTTCTTTTCAATTCTCTTGGACAACTACTTATTGGAAACACGCTTCACTTCAACGCTGTTATCTCTGTCTTTAAAAACTTGAAAAAGCTACAAAAAGAGCGAAAACAGAGACACGAAAAAGCGAAAGGGAAAAGCATGTTGAGCGTTTTTCAAGTGAAACAAGTGATCTTGGACATGACTCAAATTAACTCATAGGATGCAAATCCTGCTTAATTTTATAACTTTGACGCATGAGTTCAATACGACAAAATAAAATTGAAGCTGTTATTCAAGCTGAATTATCTACTTTTTTTCAACGCAATGCAGGTGAAATCTGCTTGGGTTCAATGGTGACTGTTACCGTGGTAAGGGTCACATCAGACTTATCTTTAGCGCGTTGCTTCCTAAGTGTTTTTGCTGGTCCAGATAAAAACGAGGTACTGGAAAACATTCGTGCCAATCAAGGGAAAATTAGACGGGAAGTTGGAAACCGCTTGAAAAACCTTCGTAAAATTCCAGATTTGGTTTTTCACATTGATGATTCGTTGGATTATGCCATGAAAATTGATGAGTTACTGAAAAAGAAGTGATTAACACCCCATTATACATAGCAAAAAGGTATTTGTGGTCGAGGGGAAAGCGAAACATCGTCACGCTCATCAGTCGAATATCCCTTTTTGGTGTAATGATCATCACCGCGGCGTTAGTCGTTTTGCTCTCCGCATTTAATGGAATTGAAAAGATGATTGAACAACTATATAGTGAGTTCGATCCACCAATTACCATTCAACACACGCAACGAAAAACGTTTTTCGAAAACGAAATCGATTTCCATAAAATTAAGTCTATACCCGGAATCAGGAATGTCTCCAGACAAATTGAGGAAATCATTGTGCTTAGAAATGAGCAAAAGTGGATTAACGCAAAACTCTACGGTGTTGAGAAATCGTTTCTTGCGGATTGCCATATTCAAAAGCATTTATTAGGTGGAATAGGACAGCACGCTTATTCAGATGGTCGATTTGCTTTTGTTGGTGCAGAATTAATGCAAAATTTAAAAGTGAGTATTGGTTCTGTTCAAACAGATGAAATATTGATTTACGCCCCAAAACGAAACGTAAAAATCCGTCTAGGAAAAGCGCCTTTTCACTCAGCCCGTCTGTCTGTTGACGGAGCTGTTAATTTCAATCAAGAAGTGAATGCAAGTGCGCTGATGTGGGATTTTCAATCCGCCTCAGAATTACTAGGTTATGACCAGGAAATAAGCAAACTATACATTTCACTAAAACCAGGTTACGATCCGCAAGAAGTGAAGGAGCAACTGGAAAAAACCATTCAAAATACGTCATTTCAGGTTCGAACGAATTTGGAGAAAAACGAATTGATTTTTCGAACGAGTAAATCGGAAAGACTAGTTGTTTTTATCATCCTTTTGTTCGTTTTTATTCTAGCAGCATTCAACCTCATTGCATCCTTAACCATGCTTTATGTGGAGAAAAAGGAGAGTGTACACTTATTAAGTGCTATTGGGATGAGTAAAAACGATGTGTTCAAGGTGTTTTTTTACGAGGGATTATTGATCTCTGGTTGGGGTATTTTTCTTGGATTAATTTTAGGTTATGCTGTTTGCATTCTCCAGATGACCAACGAAATATTAATTATTCCAGGAGCAAACATTCCTTTTCCTATCGTGTTCACTTTGGCAGATTTCGGCCTAATCTTAGGCTCGGTTTCCATCCTTAGTTTTGTCTTTTCTTACTTCCCGGTGCGATTAATTGTAAAAAGCGCATAAAACAATCTTAGATTTTATTCTAGTAAATTCAAATAAAATCGTGTATATTTGCGCCCGAATTCAAAAAGGCTAATAATGTCATCAGTAAAAGGAAAAATCTCACAAGTTATCGGTCCAGTAGTGGACGTTAGATTTGAGCGTGGAACAGTGTTACCAAACATTTATGACGCACTTGAAGTTCGCAAGGCAGATGGTACTCGCGTTGTTTTAGAAGTTCAATCACATGTTGGAGAAAACGCTATTCGCGCGATTTCTATGGACTCAACCGATGGTTTTACACGAGGAATGGAAGTAATTGCGACAGGTGTTCCAATTAAAGTTCCAACCGGGGATAAAATCAAAGGTCGTTTGTTTAATGTTGTTGGTGAAGCAATCGATGGAATCAACGTAGTGGACAACTCTGATGGATTACCAATTCACCGTGAGGCGCCGAAATTTGACCAATTGTCAACGGCAACAGAGATTCTCTTTACAGGAATCAAAGTAATCGACTTGATTGAACCATACGCAAAAGGAGGAAAAATCGGATTATTTGGTGGAGCCGGAGTAGGTAAAACTGTATTGATTCAGGAATTAATTAATAACATCGCGAAAGGACACGGAGGTTTATCCGTATTCGCTGGTGTTGGTGAGCGTACTCGTGAAGGGAACGACTTACTTCGTGAGATGTTAGAGTCAGGTATCATCAAATACGGTGATGACTTTATGCATTCCATGGAAGCAGGTGGATGGGATTTAACGAAAATCGACCTAGAAGAAATGAAAGAATCCAAAGCGACTTTCGTTTTTGGACAAATGAATGAGCCTCCAGGAGCAAGAGCACGTGTTGCATTGTCTGGATTGACCATTGCAGAATATTTTAGAGACGGTGATGGCGAAGGACAAGGAAAAGATATCCTTTTCTTCGTTGATAACATCTTCCGTTTTACACAAGCAGGTTCTGAAGTATCTGCATTACTTGGACGTATGCCATCAGCAGTAGGTTACCAACCAACATTGGCAACTGAGATGGGTGCGATGCAAGAGCGTATTACCTCTACTAAAAATGGATCAATTACGTCTGTTCAAGCGGTATACGTACCTGCGGATGACCTTACCGATCCAGCGCCAGCAAACACATTTGCCCATTTGGATGCTACAACGGTATTGTCACGTAAAATTGCTGAGTTAGGTATCTATCCAGCGGTAGATCCATTAGATTCTACATCAAGAATTTTGACAGCAGAAATCGTTGGTGATGAGCATTACAATTGTGCGGAACGTGTAAAAATTACCTTACAACGTTACAAAGAATTACAAGATATCATTGCGATCTTAGGTATGGATGAGTTGTCTGAGGAAGATAAATTAATCGTTCACAGAGCACGTCGTGTACAACGTTTCTTATCTCAACCTTTCCACGTTGCTGAGCAATTTACAGGGATCCCAGGTGTATTGGTTGATATTCAAGATACAATCAAGGCATTTAATGATATCCTAGATGGTAAATTTGACCAATATCCAGAAGCAGCATTTAACTTGAAAGGTGGCATCGAAGATGTAATCGCTGCAGGAGAAAAAATGTTGGCTGAAGCTTAATACCTTTTACACATGAAATTAGAAATTATCACTCCAGAAGCAAGTCTTTTTAAAGGAGAGGCAACAAGTGTTACCCTTCCAGGTTTAGACGGTTTGTTTCAAGTGTTGAATAATCACGCACCGATCATCTCTTCATTGAAAAGTGGAGAAGTGATTTTTGAATTAAGTGGAAACGAAGCCGATGCTCAAATGAGTAATTTATTGGTGCGTTCTGGATCGAAAGTTCACGCTTCAATTAAAGGTGGAGTAGCAGAATTAAATAATAATCGCCTCATTATTTTAGCTGAATAGTTGGCGTTAAACTAATTAAAAAAGGGATTTGGTTAACCAGTCCCTTTTTTTTTGAGAAATAGTTTATGCGTTTTTGCATACAGAACACAAGATTCTTTGATTACCTTCGTTAAGAACATGGAAATGACGAATTTATTGACCCAGTTAGAACAAACAAACATCCCAAAGCACGTTGCTTTTATTATGGATGGTAATGGTCGTTGGGCTAAAAGTCAAGGACAACACCGTTTGTTTGGACACGCGGAAGGTGTCTTGTCCGTTAAAGAAATCATTAAAACAGCTAGAGAAATAGGCGTACAGTATTTAACAATGTATGCTTTTTCTACGGAAAACTGGAACCGACCTGCAGAGGAAGTAGCCGGACTAATGGATTTACTTGTTCAAGCAATTACGAATGAGACGGATGAAATGCATGAAAATGGCGTTCGTTTGATGACCATTGGTGATATTACAGCGCTTCCCGAGTCTTGTGTAGTGTCTTTGAACGAAGCAACTCATAAAACACGTGAAAACACGAATCTTACTTTGGTTTTAGCGTTGAATTACAGTGCTCGTTCAGAAATAACTAGCGCTTGCCGAAAGTTAGCAGAGGAAGTTCAAAATGGTGATATTTCTGTTGACCAAATTTCGGAGGATTCGATAAGTGAAAAATTGAATACATCGGGAATTCCTGATCCAGAATTATTGATTCGCACAAGTGGAGAATGTAGAATTAGTAACTTTTTGCTTTGGCAATTGTCTTATACAGAGTTGTACTTTACTCCCGTGCATTGGCCGGATTTTCGAAAGGATGAATTTTTAAAGGCAATTATTGCTT
Organism: Crocinitomicaceae bacterium; assembly: GCA_017983465.1. GTDB lineage: Bacteria > Bacteroidota > Bacteroidia > Flavobacteriales_D > Crocinitomicaceae > UBA952. Next base: position 279,432 of record JAGOBK010000002.1, on the reverse strand, counting down.
ATCAACAAAGAGAAAGAAGATTTGGAAAAACTTCCGAGCAATTAAATGATATTAAATGAGATACTTAGTTATATTCATATTCTTTTCTTTTGTGACATATAGTCAAACTGGACCAACGACATTAGGAGGTTTGGATTTTGATTACGCTTCACCTAAGGAATATGAAATTGGACCCGTTCGTGTTGTTGGTGCAGATAATTACGATCACCAAGGAATTAAAATGATTGCTGGATTGCGTCAGGGACAAATGATCACCTTGCCAAGTCAACAAATCAACAAAGCCATTCAAAATTTGTGGAGTGAAGGACTTTTTTCCAACATATCCATTTATGCAGAAAAAGAAGTTGCAGGTGTAATTTATCTTGTCATTGAACTTGTCCCAAGACCTAAGCTTTCCAAGTTTAAGTTTGATGGAATCACCAAAAGAGAAGCGGATAAAGTTCGCGAGGAAATTTCCCTCTATGCGGGTAAAACCATTACGGAGAATTTAATCTTTCAAACTAAAAGTAAAATCAGGGGTTATTTCCGTGAAAAAGGATTTTACCATGCGAATGTAAACATCACACGTACGAAGGATACCCTTATTAATGATTCTGAAATTTTTGCCATCACCATAGACAAAGGACCTAAAATCGGAATCAAGGAAATAGAAATCGTTGGAAGTACGGAGGTTCCTTTATGGAAGTTGAAAATGGCCATGAAAGATACCAAACAAAAAGGTGTGTTGCGCGTGTTCAAACGTTCCAAGTTTACAGAATCTAGTTATCAAACTGACAAAACAGCCTTAATGGCGAAGTTCAACAAGGTTGGATTACGCGATGCACAAATTATTCATGATACCGTTTATCTCTTGGATGAAAAGAATTTAAAAATTCAGATTCAGATCAATGAGGGTGAAAAGTACTATTTTGGGGATGTTGAATGGATTGGAAACACAAAGTACCGCTCTAGTTTCTTAGACACTGTTTTGGGAATCAATAAGGGAGACTTATATAACAAAGACCTCTTCACACAACGTTTATTTGGTGGTCCGGATGGTAGAGATATTTCTGCGTTGTACATGAACAAAGGATATTTGTTCTTCCAAGTAATTCCTGTTGAAACGAATGTGACGAACAACCACATCAATCATCAAATACGCATTATTGAAGGAAAAATCGCCACAAATGGTACAATTACCATTCGTGGAAACACCAAGACAAATGACCACGTTATCTTGCGAGAAGTAAGAACGAAGCCTGGGGATGTGTTTAATAAAGAAGACATCATGAGAACTCAGCGTGAATTATCTCAATTGGGCTTTTTCAATGACCAAGGATTCCAAGTGAATCCGATGCCTAATCCAGCGAAAGGAACAGTGGATATTGAATACGTCGTAGAAGAAAAGTCAAGCGATCAAATTGAATTGTCCGGTGGATACGGTGGGGCAGGTCCTTCTACTCCAGGACGAATTATTGGTACAGTTGGATTGTCATTTAATAATTTTTCTACGAAAAATTTCTTCAAGAAAGAAGCATGGTCACCCCTTCCAGGTGGTGATGGACAACGATTGTCCATTCGTGCTCAATCCAATGGACGTTATTACCAAGGATATAACTTTTCTTTTACCGAACCTTGGTTAGGCGGAAAGAAACCAAACTCCCTTTCCTTTTGGGTAAACAGAACGGCTTTATCGACAACAGGTTTCTTAAGATCAGACCCGAATTATACAGGGCTGTCCATCACCGGAACAGGTGTTGGTCTCGGACGCCGAAAAAGATGGCCGGATGATTATTTTACTGCGTACTATGAATTAAGTTACCAGTATTATGATGTCATGAAAGACACACGTTTCCCACTCTTTAATGAGGGTTATGCGAACGACATTGCACTAAAATATGTGCTTCAACGAAGTTCAGTGAGTGCCCCAATTTATCCGCAGAGTGGATCTAATTTCACATTGACTGCGAAAGCTACGCTGCCGTATTCTTATTTCAGAGATGATGTAGATTATACATCAATGACGGATCGTGAACGTTACTTGCTCTTGGAGTATTACCGTTTCAAATTCACTGGAGAATGGTTCTTGCCATTAACAGCCGATAAAAAACTTATCTTGATGCCACGCTTTGGTTTTGGTTACATCGGTATGTACAACAAATCAAAAGGATTAACTCCATTCGATCGCTATTCGATGGGAGGAAGTGGTTTGTCTGGTGTGAATCAATTAGGTGGACGCGAAATCATTGCGCTTAGAGGCTATGATGACCAAAGTATTTCTGCAAATGGTGGAGATCCAATTATTGCGAAATATACCTTGGAGTTACGCTATCCAATTTCATTAAATCCGCAGGCAACGTTTTATGCACTGACGTTCTTAGAGGCAGGAAATACATATCCAACCTTTGATAAATTCAATCCCTTTAATGTGAAACGCGCTGCCGGTGTTGGTATCCGTGTATTCTTACCGATGTTTGGTATGTTGGGCTTAGATTACGGATTTGGCTTCGATAAATTAGATAGTTGGGCGACTGGAGCAGGTTCAACATCTGGTTCTGATGCTTCTATTATGAGCAAAGGCTTTTACCCCAAATTGAGCTTCACTATAGGAATGAACCTTGGGGAATTATAGAATATTACAATAAATGTTTAACTTCGTCGTTCTTTAGAAACAATTTTTTATATGTCAAAGTATTGTTTTCTTTTCATCTTGTTTTTTGGCATGCGATTTGCCAATGCACAATCGTACGCGTTTATTGATTCTGATTACATCTTGAAAAATGTACCAGAATATGTTGAGGCAAAAGAAAGACTCGATAAAATGGCCGATCGATGGACAAAAGAAATTGAAGAGCGCTACGAGGTCATAAAAACGAAAAAGTCAAGTTTTGATCGTGAAGAAGTACTTCTTCCAAAAGAGGAAAAGGAAAAGCGCAAGAGTGAAATTGAAAAATTGGAGAAAGACGTCATCGAATTGCAAACACAGCATTTTGGTTCCAACGGCGATTATTTCCAAAAGCGCCAAGAATTAGTGAAACCTATTCAAGATAGAGTCTTCACAGCAATGAAAAAAGTAGCAAAGAGAGAAGGATACTCCTTTGTTTTTGATAAAGCAAATCAAAGTAATTTGGTTTACGCAGAGAAGGAATTCGACATGAGCGATTCTGTTCTCGAAGAAATGGGTATAACAAAGTAACACACATAAAGAATGAAAAATTTACTATTAGGATTGGTTTTATTTATTGGATTTGGAGCAGCAGCTCAATCGAAAGTAGCACACGTTGATTCACAAAAATTGTTGGACACGATGCCTTCTCGCAAAGCGGCAATTTCTCAATTGGACCAGATTCAAAAATCAGGAGTGGCGGAATTAGAAGAAATGCAAAAAGCATTTGAAGCAGCGTATAAAATTTTCATGGAAAAAGGAAATGATATGCCTCCAATGATTAAAGAGAATGAGCAAAACAAACTAATGCGCATGCAACAAAACTTGGAAACTCGCCAAGGTGAATTGGAGCAGGAATTGAAAACGTATAGTGAGCAATTAAATCAACCCATTTTGGAGCGTGTTCAAAAAGCGATTGAAATCGTTTCAGAACGCAAAAAATTGAATTACGTATTAGATCAATCTTCCATGACGATGTATTACAAAGGCGGAATGGATATTACAAATGAAGTTATTACAGAATTGTTGATTCTAGACGCGGCATCAACTAAAAAGTAATTTGAAGAAATATTAAAACGAAAGGCAATCCATGTGATTGCCTTTTTTGTTTAGTTTTGAATCATGAACAAAAGAGCTCCCATCGGTATTTTTGACTCTGGCTACGGTGGATTAACCGTTTTCGATGAAGTGCAAAAAGCACTACCGGAGTATGATTATGTGTATTTTGGCGATAATGCGAGAGCTCCTTATGGCAACCGATCCTTTGATGTCGTGTATGAATACACATTGGAAGCTGTTCAGTTTTTGTTTGATAAAGGCTGTCCCTTAGTGGTGCTTGCATGTAATACAGCTTCCGCAAAAGCACTTCGAACCATTCAACAACAAGATTTACCCAAAATTGCTCCAGACAAACGCGTACTAGGTGTCATTCGTCCAAGTACGGAGGAAATCGGTTTTCTAAGCAAATCACGTCACGTAGGAATCCTTGGTACAACGGGAACCGTTCAAAGTGAATCCTATTTGATCGAATTGAAAAAATTTGCACCGGACATTTTGGTCTCTCAACATGCTTGTCCGATGTGGGTGCCATTAATAGAAAATGAAAAACACCAACATCCAGCGGGAATTCATTTTATTGAAGAGGATGTTCAAGCGTTATTAAAGAATGACCCCCTCATAGACACGATTGTTCTTGCGTGCACACATTACCCGGTAATTGAAGAGAAAATACAGCAAATCGCAGGAAAACACATCAAAGTAGTGTCTCAGGGTCCGATTGTCGCTCAGAAATTAACAGAATACCTGCTTGCTCATCCGGAAATGGACCAAGAATTATCGAAAAGTGGCCAACGGGAATTTTTTAGTTCCGAATCTGCTGCTGTATTTAATGAGAAAGCGGAACGTTTTTTAGGCTATCCTGTGCGTGCTGAACACCACAGTTTCTAAGGTATTTGACGACTTAACCTATCCATTATAGATGTATTCAGTGCTTTGAACTTTTCAGGCTGACTCGCATAGAACACATAACTATCTCTGAATTGTTTCTTTGTTACGTGGTGTTTTTTAAAAATCTGACTCAGCGATTCGTCTAATGCATCTTTGTAAATACCGGGAACACCATTTTTACTTTGGTAATGACTTTCCATGAGTAAAACTTGTTCTAAGACAAGGCTCATCTTTTCCTCATCAATGAGATTGGAGGGTTTTTTCGTTGTTGTTTGTTGACAAGCCACAACGAAACACATGAAACATAAAGTGGCTACCAATTTCGTCATGAAACAGCAAATAAGAGCCTAGAACCAGATTTTCCTTCAAAAATCTCTCCTTTTGAATACGCCAGACGTCCATTGATAAATGTACTGTCGATTGCATGTGCAAAAGTGTGTCCTTCAAAAGGTGACCATGCACATTTGGACAGACAATTTTCTTTGTGAACCGATGTTTGTCTGTTTGGATCAACGATGACAATATCAGCATGGTATCCTTCGCGAATGTAACCACGTTCTTGAATTCTGAATAATGTTGCCGGGGCATGTGCCATTTTTTCCACTACTCGTTCAATACTGATGCGTCCTTCTTGAACTTTTTCTAACATCGCAATTAAAGCGTGTTGAACAAGAGGTCCACCGGATGGAGCACCCATGTATGTGTTCGATTTCTCTTCAAGTGTATGAGGGGCATGATCTGTCGCAATGACGTCAATTCGGTTGTCGAGTACTGCTTTCCAGATTCCTTCTCGGTCGGCTGCTGTTTTCACCGCTGGATTCCATTTGATGAAGTTTCCTTTTTCTGCATAATCTTGATCTGAAAACCAAAGGTGGTGAATACATGCTTCCGCAGTAATGTGCTTTTTCTCCAATGGAAGCGAATTGTCAAATAAATGCGTTTCTCTTTCCGTGGAGATGTGTAAAATATGTAACCTCGATTGGTGTTTTTTTGCCAAAGAAACCGCTAATGAAGACGACAGAAAACAGGCTTCTTCACTGCGAATTAATGGGTGCGCCTCAATGGGGATTTCTTCGCCATATTGCTCTTTAAAACGCGCCATGTTCGTTCGGACGGTTAATTCATCTTCACAATGAGTAGCAATTAGCATCGAAACGCGTGAAAAGAGGCTTTCTAAGACCGCTTCTTTGTCCACCAACATGTTTCCCGTTGAAGACCCCATAAAGATTTTTATACCGCAAATATTTTGGTGGTTTGTTTTTAGGACTTCCTCTAGGTTATCATTGGAAGCACCCATAAAAAAGGAGTAATTCGCCAGGGATGTTTGCGCGGCAATTTGGTATTTGTCTTCAAGTAATTCTTGTGTCAAGGCATTTGGAACCGTATTGGGCATTTCCATGAAGGACGTAATACCTCCAGCAACCGCAGCTCTAGACTCCGTGAAAATAGTTCCTTTGTGCATGAGCCCTGGTTCTCTAAAATGGACTTGGTCATCTATGCATCCGGGCAGGACATATTTTCCTTCCGCATTGATTTCAGTAACGCCATTAGGCAAGTCGATACTTGTGGCAATTTTTTCGATGCGTCCGTTTAATATCAATACATCTCCAACAAATTGTTTTCCTTCATTGACAATGGTACCGGCTTTGATCAAATAATTATTCATAAATCCATTTTTCGCATTTTCCACACTCCAAAGAAGGCTTCTTTAAAGATTCCGGTGGACATTTTTGATTCTCCTACAATACGATCTATGAACGTTATAGGGATTTCTTTCACTTTAAAACCGTGTTTCAACGCGGCATACTTCATGCAAATTTGAAATGCATATCCTTTAAAGGTGACATGGTCCAGTTTAATTGTATGGAGTACTTCCGCTCGATAGCATTTGAATCCAGCGGTGGTATCTTTTATTCCGATGAGTAAAATGATGCGCACATACACACTGGCAAAGTAACTCATCAAAATGCGTTTCATTGGCCAGTTTTTCACATGACCGCCTCGACAATAACGAGATCCAATGGAGACATCAACCCCGGATTCACAACTTTCTAACAGTCGAATTAAATCATTTGGATTATGAGAAAAATCACAGTCCATCTCGAAAATATAGTCGTAATGGTGTTTTAGTGCCCATTTAAAACCGTGAATGTACGCTGTTCCTAGACCAAGTTTTCCACTTCGTTTTTCTAGGTGAATACGCTCAGGATGCGATGCTTGTAATTCTTCGATTTTTTGAGCTGTCCCATCTGGTGATTGATCATCAATGAAGAGGATATCAAAACTTCTTTCCAGTGCCATTATTGCGCGAACCATTGGCCCGACATTGTCGAGCTCGTTGTAGGTAGGAATAATAACAATAGATTTAGTTGCCATATGGATGGAACGAAATTAAGGAACAATTATCAATTCGAAAACGATGTCACAGATTATCTTGTGAAATGGGCAAAAAAAAAACCGCCACAAGGGCGGTTTAGAAAGTCTTGGGATGAATGAACTTATGCTTCTTCTTCTTCCTCGTCTTCAGCATCAGCACCTTTAACAGCACCACGAGCCATTTTAACGGAAACAACAACTGCATTTGCAGGGTCTAATAAAGTAACACCTGGAATTTCAATGCTGTTTACACGGATAGATTGACCAATACGCAATTTAGAAATATCTAAAGTAATTGCATCTGGAAGATCTTTCGCTAATCCAATACATTGTAATGTACGGAATACGGTCATTAATTTACCACCGGCCATTACACCACGAGAAGAACCTGTTAATCTCACTGGAAGTTTAACGCGAACCGCTTTGGTATCGCTTAACTCCAAAAAGTCAACGTGTTGAATCGTGTCTTTTGTTGGGTGTTGTTGCAATTCACGAATGATTCCCATTGCTTTTTTACCATCGATATCCAAGGCAACTTGGTAAACTTCTGGTGAATAAACAATTTTGTCCATTTCAGTTCGCTTTACTGAGAAGTGAGTTTGCTCACCTTGGCCGTAAAGCACACAAGGAACTAGACCAGCATTTCTTAGGCTGGCAGCATCCTTTTTCCCTACGTTCGTTCTAAGCGAACCGCTCAAATGTGCTGTTTTCATGTATATATTAATTAAGAGATTACAAAATGAGAACTAATTGACTCGTTGTTTACAAGACGTTTAATCACATCTCCAAACAACTCTGCTACCGTGATTACACGTATTTTGTCGCTGTGTTTCGACATTGGAATCGTGTCGGTAACGATTAGTTCGGTTAATTGAGAATTTTCGATACGTTCATAAGCTGGGCCACTTAAAACAGCGTGTGTACAGAAAGCGCGAACACTTTTTGCTCCTTTTTCTATTAAAAGGTCTGCTGCTGTTGTTAATGTACCTGCGGTATCACACATATCATCAATGATAATTACATCTTTTCCGTTTACGTCTCCGATGACAGTCATTTCAGCAATTTCATTTGGTCTTTTTCTGTGCTTGTGGCACAACGCTAAACCACAATTTAAACTCTTTGCGTATGAATTCGCTCGTTTTGCTCCACCAGCATCTGGTGCTGCAACAACTAAATTTGACGTGTCAAGTTTTTCGATTTCTGATAAAAACAAAGTAGAAGCATACAAATGATCAACAGGCACTTCGAAAAATCCTTGAATTTGATCTGCATGTAAATCCATCGTCATAACACGGTCAACTCCAGCAGCCATCAACATATTAGCAACTAATTTTGCTCCAATCGCAACACGAGGTTTGTCTTTTCTGTCTTGGCGTGCAAATCCAAAATAAGGAATTACGGTAATGATTTTTCGAGCAGAAGCACGACGTGCAGCATCAACTAATAGTAGCAACTCGAATAAATTTTCAGTTGGAGGCATGGTTGATTGAACAATAAAAACATCTTGTCCACGAACGGTTTCCTCAAATGAAGGTTGAAATTCTCCATCACTGAAAACACTTACTTTTACGTCTCCAAGTTCAACGCCAAAACTTTCCGCTACTTTAGCAGCAAGGGCTTCTGATGATCTACCGGCAAATATTTTTACTCCCACGTCTTTCGAAAATTGAACGCAAAGGTAGCTAAAATAAAAGTTTCTACAAAATCCTGGCTTGAACCGTTATAAGCAAGCGTAAATACAAGGTGTTTATTGGTGAATTGCGTTAATTTTGTGAACCTAGTATGAATTCAAATCAACCACAGAAAAAAAAGCTATTTAAACGCTTATTGTTTTTTGCGAAACCATATCGCAAATACTTATTGCTTGCATTAACTTCTGTTCTTTTGCTTTCCATTCCGGGTCCATTGAGGCCTTTGTTAATTGGACGAATGGTGGACAAATACATCGTCCAAACACAGAATCCATCCATGTTACTTTGGTGGTCACTTCTTCTTTTAAGCGTCATGGTGTTAGAAGGATTTCTTCAACTGATTTCTTCTTATTTCTCCAATTTGTTAGCACAATCGGTCATTCGTGATTTGAGAAAGAAAATCATTGAACACTTTCTCCGATTACGCATGTCCTATTTTGATAAAAATCCGGTTGGTGCAATGGTGACACGTGTTGTTTCTGACATGGAGGCAATTACAGAGGTTTTCTCTTCTGGAATTATGGAGATTATTTCGGATTGTTTTTCCTTGATATTTATTCTAGTACTCATGTTCATGAATAACTGGGAATTAGCATGGATGACGCTCATTCCGATTCCCTTTTTATTATTGGCAACGAGAATTTTCGCAAAGTCAATGAAGGATTCTTTTCAAAAAGAACGTCTGGCAGTAACTAAATTGAACACGTTTGTCCAAGAGCGTTTAAGCGGAATGAGCGTGGTTCAATTGTTTAATAGAGAAAGAGAAGAGTATAAGCGCTTTGAAAAGATTAATGAGGGACATAAACAAGCGCACATTCAAGCTGTATGGGCTAACTCCATTTTTTTCCCGGTTGTTGAAATACTGAGCTCTTTGTCTGTCGCTTTTTTGTTGGTTTGGGGAGCGCTACAGGTGTCCGGAAAAACATCCGCCGAAATTCGTTCTATGTACGGAGAGGTCTTTGCATTCACTTTGTGGATTAATCAATTGTATCGTCCAATTAGACAACTTGCGGATAAGTTCAACATCCTTCAACGCGGTACCGTTCGTGCGGAAAGGGTGTTTGATGTGCTAGATGAACACGCAGATTTACAAGAGAGTGGGACATTAACCAACGTTGATTTTGCACAATCCGTTCGTTTTGAAAATGTTTATTTTTCTTACGTCGAAGGAAGTCCGGTATTGAAAAATGTGAATTTAACTATTCATCATGGTGAAACCGTTGCTTTTGTTGGAGCTACAGGTGCAGGTAAAACATCCATCGTTAATTTACTCGGTCGTTTTTATGAACACGATTCGGGAACCATCAGCATCGGAAGTGTTCCGATCCAAGAGATAAAATTGTCGGAGTTAAGAAAAAACATTGCGATAGTATTGCAAGATGTCTTCCTTTTTTCAGGAACAATTTTTTCGAATATTACTCTTGGCGATCCACAGTTTACTCAAGCGGATGTGGAATCTGCGGCAAAAGCGGTTGGCGCGCATGATTTTATCATGAAATTACCGGGTAATTATCAGCATGAAATTGGTGAAAGAGGAGGGATGCTTTCAGTTGGACAAAGGCAATTAATCGCATTTATTCGTGCCTACATTTATGCTCCTCAAATTTTAATATTGGATGAAGCAACTTCGAATGTGGATAGTGAAAGTGAACAGTTGATACAACGGGCCACGGAGAAAATCACTTCAGGAAGGACATCAATCGTCATAGCACATCGACTATCAACAATTCAAAAAGCGGACAGAATTGTGGTGATGGAAAAAGGCGAATTGGTTGAAATAGGAAATCATCAGGAATTGCTGCAACTCGAAAACGGTTATTATAAACGATTATACGACAGGCAATTTTTTAATCAAAAGGAATTATGAAGCGATTTAAAATAGGCGGAGTACCAGAACATTTTAATCTTCCTTGGCGTAATGCCATCGAAGAGGGTGCGTTTCAATCGTTAGGTCTTGAATTACATTGGTCTGATATGACGGGTGGAACAGGACAAATGATCAAAGGACTCCAGGCTGGCTCCATAGATATTGCCGTTCTTTTGACCGAAGGAATAACCCGCGCGATATTACAAGGACTCGATGCAAAAATTCTGAACGTTTATGTCGCAAGTCCATTGTGTTGGGGACTTCACGTACCCGTTGACCAATCAATAAAAGAAGTACGTGATTTAGACGGAAAAACCTTTGCAATATCACGAGAAGGATCAGGGTCTCACCTCATGGCTTATGTGAAGGCACGCCAAGAAAAATGGAACTTAGATGAATTAAAGTTTAATGTTGTGGGTGATGTTTATGGAGGAATTTGGGCCTTAAATAATGGAGAGGCTCAAGGATTTCTTTGGGAAAAATTCACCACCTCCCCATTTGTGGATCAAGGTAAATGTCGCTTATTAGATGAGGTCTTAACCCCTTGGCCATGTTTTGTGGTGGCAGTAAGAAGTGAGTTGGTTCATTCGGATAAAGCATTGTTAAGTGAAATGCTTTCCATCGTTCAAAAAGAAGCATCTCGCCTCAAAAATGAAGTAAATGCTGCTGAACAATTTGCTTGGAGGTACGCTTTGCCTCAGGAAGAGGTGCAAAAATGGTTGGGCCAAACCGAGTGGAATTATGGACAAGAATTGGCTACTCAAGATTTCACCAATGTAGTTGCCGAATTAGTAGATTTGGGATTGTTAACGGAAAATCAAGCAGCAAATTGGGAAGAAAAATTGTTTTAAGCCTCTTGTTTTTTTGTCCTTTCTTGGGCTTATTTGCACAGAATGGTTGCACTGACCCTCAAGCGGACAATTTTGATGCGTCTGCGAGCAGTAATGACGGTTCATGCGTCTATCCAGTATCCAATCATACACCTGTGCTTATTCAAAATTTACCGAGTACATTACTGGAGAATTCGGGGATGATTTTTTGGAATCAACACCTTTGGATGGTCAATGATGGAGGTTCTGCCCCCTGTATGTATAAGTTAGATCAAAGTGGAAATGTATTGGATACGTTTTACATCACGAATGCCACCAACGTAGATTGGGAAGCACTGACCCAAAGCAGCACTCATTTTTATATTGGTGATTTCGGAAACAATTCCGGAAACAGAACAAACCTTTGTATTTATGAGGTGAATAAATCTGATTTATTAAGCGGTAACAATCAGATTCTTGCACAGAAACGCACCTTTAAATATGGTGATCAGACTAGTTTTAGCTATCCGACCAATGGACATTCGTTTGACTGTGAATCCTTTTATTTTGACAACGATTCCTTGGTGCTGCTCTCGAAAGGTTGGGCTAATTTTTATACGAAGCGTTACCGATTTGAATCAGTATGGAACGATACGCTAACCGTTTTCCCACAAGATTCAATGTTTGTGGATGGTTTACTTACCGATGTGAGTCTTGATTCAGCTTCGAAAAGAGTGATCGCTTTAGGTTATAAAAATAACGGGTCGAATTTCTATACAAGTTTCGTTTACTTGCTTTTCGATTATCCTGGCGATGCTATTTTTAATGGTAATAAACGAAGGATTGAACTTGGAAATATGCTTACACTTTCACAAACGGAGGGGATAGCGCTTAAGGATTCTGTATCAGGTTTTATGAGCGCGGAACAAATAACCTCGGTTATTACCATACCGCCCAAATTATTTTCTTTGGATTTCACTTCTTTTTTTTCCGGTGATTCTGGGATAAACGCGTTTCCGATGGAGCCAATTCCTGCTCTTTACCCAAATCCATCTACTCACGTGATAAATGTTCCTTCATCGTGGAGTGGAAAAAGGGTACTCATTCAGAGTGAGATTGGTCAAATTTCTGGAGAAATGGATGTCGATTCATCCTTATTGTTGGATCTTAGCAATTTGCCTTCTGGCGGATATTATTTAACCATTGACGGGAAACATTACCGCTTTACATTAGCCTTTTGATTCTAAAAATCAAGCTATTATCGTTGACATGGCATGTTTGATAATTGTCTTCTCGTGAATGTTCATTTCCATGGAGTTGTATGCGATTAACGACTAATTTTCATAAAAAATGCCATGAGTATACTTTTACCTTTAGCAATAGGAAGCACTTTTTGGGTAGCCGTTTTTACCGTCTTAGGAATGGTGGGTATTTTTATTGTTTTGTTCCTTTCTGAGCGAAAAAAATAAATTATTCTAACGGAAACAAGAGATTGCTTTCATGAGTTCTTTATCAAATGGATTCAGGACTCTGTAGTATCCTTCTTCTGTCCAGTTTTGACTGGCAATTTCTGCTTTCAGCATTCGTTTAATCACTTCCTTACTGACCGCTAATCCAAGAGGGTCTTTTTGAACGTGAAAGTCCTTTTGCGCAAAGGAAATGAAGCGTTTTAATAAATCCTCACTTACTTCAAACTCTTTAACAAAGTCTTTGGCCGTGGACCATTTTGCTCGGTTTGCTTGCATAAAATCGAAGGCAAAAGCTCTTCCCGCGCCACTCCATTGTAGTTCCGTCAAGTAAAAAGAACTTCCTGAAGTATCCCCTGGAACAAAAACATCGGGCATAATCCCGCCGCCGCCATAGACTGTTCGCCCATGCTTTGTCTTGAATTTCAGTGAATCAACAAAAATGGAACTATCAGGTTTGAAGTATTCGTTTCTAGTGATGCGTTCCTCGTCTCTCATGTAATTATCATAGCCACCTTTATATGAGCGCTGAATACAGCGTCCAGAAGGCGTATAATAACGTGCAATGGTTAAACGAAGGTTGCTTCCGTCTCTCAATACTTCGTCTTTCTGAATCAATCCTTTTCCGTAAGAGCGTCGTCCAACAATTATTCCCCTGTCGTTATCTTGAATGGCACCGGCTAAGATTTCACTTGCTGAAGCGGAATGTGCATTGATAAGCACCACTACTTTCGTTTTTTCAAGGTGTCCTCCAGATGTAGAATAATAGGTGCGTTCCCCTTCATTTTTACCTTTTGACTTTAAAATCATATTGTTTTTTGCCAAGAAAGCATCCGCTATATCAATTGCTGAAGCCATAACTCCACCTGGATTGTTGCGTAAATCTAAGACCATTTTTGTCATTCCTTGCCCCAATAATTTCGTGCTTTCCACATAAAACTCTTCCGAGGTTACTTGTGAAAATTCACTAATCAAGATATAACCAGTTTGTTTGTCGATCATGTACGCACATGGAATGGAAGAAATAGGAATAATCCCACGAACTAAGTTTGTGGTTATTTTCTTTTTGCCGCGAACAAAAGTTACGCTAAGGTTGGTTCCTGGTTTTCCTTTTAACGTTGCCAGTACTTTATCATTTGTAATTCCCTTGCCACAGATTCTCTTTCCATTAACGCTGACAATTTTATCACCTGCTTTCATTCCCGCTTGTTGGGAAGGAGACTGATCGATAATATTGGTCACACAAATGGTATCTCGTAACAGCAAAAAGCGTATCCCAACACCTCCGAATTTTCCTTCGATGGATTCGTTAACGGATTTCATATCCTTGGCAGAAATGTAATTGCTGTGTGGATCCAGTTTGTGAAGCATGTCTGATATTGTTGCTTCAAAAATGGCATCTTTGTCAACTTTATCAACGTAGTTTTTATCGAGTAAGGTAAGTACATCTTCCAATTTTTGGATGTCTCTAGAAGATGTTTTGTCTACATCTTTGAGAAGAATCCCGCCTAGAAGTCCACTCGCAAGAACGAGTGATAAGATAATGGGAAGAATATAGTTGCTTTTAACTTGTTCAGACATCGTCACAGTTTTCTAATTGTACCACTTCTAATCCTGCGTTTTTAAGAAAATCTATTCCAGAAGTATCTTTGTACGCTTCTTGATAAACAAGGCGTGTGATACCAGATTGCAGAACGAGTTTGCTGCAGTCTTTACAGGGTGAATGTGTTAAATAAAGCGTAGCATCTTTACAGTTGTTAGAGGACCTAGCGACTTTCAAAATGGCATTTGCTTCTGCGTGTAATACGTACCAATGTGTATTTCCTTCTTCGTTTTCACAACAATTATCGAAACCTGCAGGAGTCCCATTATATCCGTCAGAAATAATGATGGAATCTTTTACGATGATTGCCCCCACTTTTTTACGAGCGCAATGAGAAAGCTGCGCCCAACTTAAGGCAAGTCTTAGGTATGCTTTGTCGTAGCGATTTTGTTTATCAGAAGAAATCATGAAAGAAGGTAATTAAATATCAGTTGCATGCATAATTAGCCCGCCTAAATAACCGGTCCATGCAAATACAGCAAAGCTAATAAGGCTAATGAGTAGGATAATCCAGGAGATTTTTTTCTCGGATAACAGCTTCTTTTTTCCTGCGTACAATCCGACAAGTGAAGCAATGAATAGTAAAATAATGAACCACAGCGCTTTTTCTGCGAATTCTTCGTGTTGTTCGATAACGTATTCACTGATTCCTTTCATGTGTTCAACGGTTTCCTCTGCTTCGTGTCCAGTCTTGAAAGTGATGTAACCACCTATACTAGAAATGAGCATTAAAATGAACGCAGCGATACGCGTTTGAACGGTGTTTGAGATGAGTCCGATGAGAAGTACTATTCCAGCGAATAATGTTCCAATGATGGCAAGATGATTGGTGATGAGGTGTAAATGAGTTTGGTCCATTTTGTAAAATTTAAAGTTTGAACTGAAAGTTACACTTTTTTTACCGAGTTTACTTAGACGTAGTACGGAGAAATCATCCAATAAACCACCACACCTGTCACTGCAACATATAACCAAATTGGAAAGGCAAATCGCGTGTACTTCTTGTGTTTCGTATAATTTCCTTCTAGTGCGAATAAGTAAGTAAATAACACGACTGGAATTACAGCAACGCTTAGCAGGATATGTGAGATCAAGATGAAGTAATAAATAGCTTTGTATGATCCTTCGTACGCGGTACTATCTGAAGTCATGTGGTACGCAACGTAACAAAGCAAGAATAACAAACTAATTGCTAAACATGCTTGAATCGTGCGTTGATGGAGCTTCATATTCCCTTGTTTAATGAAGACTAACGCTAGAATTAAAAGAACAGCCGTCAGACCATTTAAAGTGGCGTAAAAGGGCGGTAAACACGATAAATCGACGCCTTCTACTTTAATTCCAAAAAGTGCAGCTACTGCGATTGGAATAATAATGGATACAGCAACGACAAGTTTTCTGTATTTAGAGGATGGAAGGTTGTTATTTGACATCGTATTCATAGTTCAAAAGGTTAATTAAATCGGTTTTAAGTCGTTTGTATTCTTTCGCATTTACGCTCAAGTCCATATTGGTTACAGCATAAACACCGCGCACATGTCCGGTTTTATCAACAAGAGTAAAGGAGCCAGAGTGTGCGTATCCACCTTCGGCTTCGTCATCTCTTCCTGCAAAGGTTAAAAAGTTTTCGATGCCTAAACGATGTGTTTCGGCTTCATTTCCAGTTAGAAAATCCCAGTTATTCGCAGTGATTCCGTGGTCGCGTTTGTATTTAGTTAAAACGAATGGACGATCATTCTTTGGATTAATACTAAACGATAGAAATTGTATGTGTTTTTTGTACTTCTTCGTTTCCTGATTTAGTTTGTTGAATTGCACATTCATAATCGGACAAATGGTCGGACACGTAGCAAAGAAAAATTCCACAACCCAAATCCGGTTTTTGTAGCTTTCATTGGTAACTGGAAGACTATCTTGATTTAAAAAGTAGAAAGCAGGGATTGTTGGATAAATGGTGTCCGTTATTTCTTTTCCATCTACAGTTTTATAGAGAATGTCGGCGTTACCCAATATCGGAAGTTTCGGTGGAGTTTCGTTACTGCAAGAATAGAGCAACGCAAAAAGCACAAAGAGAAAAGTTAGTTTAGCCATTTTTTGCCCGTTCTTTATCATATTGCTTTTGAAGCAGGGCAAGGTGTTCTTTCATTCGGCGAATCATTCCCTCTTCATCACCTTTTAAAACCATTCTGAGGTGATTTTGTTTATCGAGTAGAAGCATAAGTGAGGAATAACTTACACCGCCAAAGTATTCTTTCCCTTTTCTGTACAAACGTTGGTTGTTGTGCTTGATGTCGTACACTTTCGCAGGGTCACCTTTCGCGATAATCCAAAGGGATGGATCGTAGTCCTCCACATCGTCTTCAAGCATCTCTCTAATCGTTTGAATTTGTTCGTCGCTTGCTGGACGTCCGAACTCATCTGTAGCAAAAGAAATAAGTCGAACTTGTTTTAGCTTTTTGCGCTTGTTTTTACGGATGTGTTGAAACAGGATTTGATTGAAGTGCCAAAGAGAAATACCGCATTCTTTGGGACAGGTCGTTTGAATCGTAGAAATAACGACAAGATCTCCTTTGTAATCACTTAATTTCTTGGTTTGGTATGTTCCGTTTTCAAAGATTTCAAACGAAGGTGCTTTTACCAATCCGTAGTCATCCAACTGTTTGAACTTGTGTTCACAGCGACGCGTAGAAATGAGTATAAGGAAAAGTGCTGGACCAAAGACCAACAGCAAAGCTAGAATCGATTTAGCACGACTTCTTGGTTGCTGTGTTTGTGGCATGTATTAGAATCCGAAAGATTTCCAAGTTGCAGATACCATTGTTCCTTCCCAAATTAGGATGAAAATCAAGTATAAAATAAAAATTGCGTATGGAATCAATACAACATTTCTAAGCGCTTTTTTCTCGTCACCTAAGTGCATAAATACCATCACAATATATGCAGCTTTCACAAGGGTCATGATGATGAATGACCATTTTACAAATGCCCAAGCATCACTGCTTTGTTTAATGAGTGCACCTAAAAAAACTTCAACCGTTGTAATAGCAGTAAGTAATAATGTTACTTGAAGAATTTTTTTACGAATTGACTTTCCTTGAGCCTCGTCGTGGTGATTGTGTAATGAATATTCAATTAAATCATCTCTTTCCATGAGAATATATTTTAGTGTGATTAAATCAGATCAAGTAGAAGAATGTAAATACAAACACCCAAACTAAATCGACAAAGTGCCAGTAAAGTCCAGTTTTTTCAACCATCTCGTAGTGTCCACGTTTGTGGTAAGTTCCACCAAGAACACCAATTAAAATGATGATGTTGATCATTACTCCAGAGAATACGTGGAAACCGTGGAATCCAGTAATGAAGAAGAAGAACTGAGCGTATTGTTGTGGACCGTATTCGTTTTGTTTCATGTTTGCACCGTAAACTACACGGTTTGCTTCACCACTGTAAAGCGCTTCATAGTACATTTTTTCAGCAGCAGCACCTGTAATTGGAGCAGAGCCAATTTCATGTTTAGAACCAGATTTTTTGATGATTAATTTCATCTCATGGTCTTTCGCTTTATTGATTTTAGCAACGGTTCCGTCTGCAAAATGAATGTTTCCACCTTCAAGATGTCCCTTCTCAGCAGCATGTTGGAATTCATGCATTAAGTCTTCATTCATGACTTCACCAACCTTGTGGTGTTTACCTGCTTCAATTACAGTGAAGTTTTTGATTTCACCGAAATGTCCTTTTACAATGGCTTGTGAGCCATCAGCTAGTTCGATTTTTCCAAATTCAGAACCATGAATAAAGTGAGACCATTCCCATGCTTGAGAACCAACAAAGAAGAATCCACCAATAATAGTGGCAATCATCCAGTTTGTAACACCTTTTCTGTCCATTCTGTGTCCTGCCTCAACAGCTAATACCATTGTAACAGAAGAAACGATTAGAATAAACGTCATTAATGCCACATAGAGTAGGGGATAACCGTGTCCTAAGAAAGGCATGGAGTTGAAGGTTTCTTCACCAATTGGCCATGCATCTTGCGCATCGTGACGCGTAAATCCATAAGCAATAAGTAATCCACTAAATGTCAGTGCATCTGACACGAGGAAAAACCACATCATTAATTTACCATAGCTTGTTTGAAAAGGCGATTCTTTTCCACCCCAAAGGGTCTTGGCATCTAGTTGTGTTGTATGTCCAGCCATTTAACTAATTTTTTGCAAGTTTAGTGAATAAATATGAAAAACAAGAGTAAAGCTAACCATAAAACGCCTAAAAAGTGCCAGAATAATGCGCTTAATCGCAAGGACAAATGGTTCTCTGAATTGAAATTGCCTCTAAATGAAGCTGTTGATACCTTTAATAAATAGATTAACGCAACGAGAACGTGCAGTAAGTGAACAAAGGTAATTAGGTAAAGATATTGTGAAGCTGAGTCGGCAGATTCCATGGCTTTCACTTGTAAATGTGGTTTAATCGTTTTCCCTTTGTACCACAATTTTCTGTCTTTGTAATCTAGTTTTTGCTTTTTGTAGAATATCGTAAAGTCTTTACCATATTCACCTCTAGCAAAAAAATCACCGCGCTTATCTTTGATATTCACGGCTAATTGACTCAGGCGAATTTCATCGGTGAATTGTAGTTGTGTGGAGTCATTTGCAAACAAAAGTCCTTTTTTGATCACTAGTGGTTGGTGATTGAAGTACAGTTCAAAACGCCCATCTGCTTTTGTTAAACGAAGAGCTTCATTTTGTTTAACCGCGATAAATTGTCCCATGAAGTTTTGAAATGCCTTGAAGTCATTGTCATTCATCTCTTTTCCTTCGTAAACAAATTTGTTCCCATCTACATCAATGAATTTATTGTTGTATTTGACTTCGAAATAATCACCATAACGTCCGTCGGTAACGACTAAATTATTGACTGCATGAAATCCATTTCGAACCAATTCGCCGTATCCTTTGAATTGACAATAGATGAATCCTGCACCAAAAATCAATGTAGCAGCCATCCATAGTTTGATTTTTCCTTGTTGATTTTTTTTAGCGCTTTGAATAGCAAGCACAAATGCTAAACTACTCAAGGCAATACTCGCGGTACTTAGCCAAAAGAATGTAGGCATTGGGTATTTTAACCAAAAGGAATCACCCATGGATACATAGTATCCTGATGTAAACCCAGCAAATAACATGATCACACTGAAAATCCCTACGTAAACAAGGTTTTTCTTCATTTTCTCCTTTACTTCCGGACTAATTTCGTTGGAGAAATCTCTTTTTTTAGTCATTTTTTCTTCGTTTTCGGTGCTCATGGCGTGTTCGATTTAAGGAATGAATGTACGATTATAAAGTGCGATCAAATACGTAAACAAATTGTATGATCGGTAAATAAACAAATGAGGCGAACATAAGTTTACGTGCATCTAAAACTTCTAGACTGTGGTAAAGTTTGTATGCATAGAGAAAGAAACCAATTCCCAATACACTTGCAATAATTAATGAATAGATACCTGTCCAGCCTAATAGCCATGGAACTAAACTAAATGGAATAAGTGCTAAAGCGTAAAGCATGATTTGAAAGGCGGAATGTTTGGATCTCCCAGTTCTTGAAGGCAAAAGAGAAAACCCTGCTTTTTTATAATCGTCGTACAAGACCCATGCAATTGCCCAAAAATGAGGGAATTGCCATGTGAATTGGACAAAAAACAGTACTCCAGGCTCGAATCCAAAAGCATTTGTGTGTGCAATGGCTCCTAATAGCGGAGGAATGGCACCCGGAAAGGCACCAACGAAAACGGCCCAAGGTGTTTTTTGCTTGAGAGGAGTATAAATGAAGACGTAACTGATAAATGCCAGCACACCTAGAATGGCACTTTTCCAATTGATTAATGCTAATAAAATCGTTCCACTGATCAATGAGAATGTGCAAATAATGTAGGCTTCACGCAAGGACATTTGTCCGGTAGGTAAGGGACGGCGATTGGTGCGGTTCATGAATTTATCTAAATCGCGTTCCCATATTTGATTTGCTCCGTTTGATGCTGCGGTTACAAGTGTCCCTCCAAGCATTAAATAGAAAATGACTAACCCATCCTTTCCGCCAGCGAATAAATATCCGGAAAGTGCGGATAAAATCACTAGAAATGACAATCGAAATTTTGTGAAAACCAAATAGGTTTTAAAAGTGGATGGAGCTTGAGTAGTCTCTTGAGTCATGGTGCAAAATTACGAATTAAGCTTGTTCTTCTACAACATTTTTACAAGGTCTTTTCTTGAGGAAGATCAATCTGTTTCTTCTGGGGTATAGTAGTCATTTTGAGTGAAGTAGTCAATCATTGCCTCTTTCATCAAATGTTGTTCCTCTTGATGTCCTAGCGCTGGAATCAATTGGTTTAGCTTAAAATGTGGCCATTGATCTTTATCTCTGCCTTCAAATTCATAATAACCGTAAGGTTCGAGTAGTGTACAAATGGCAACGTGCATTAATTCAGTCTTTTCTTGTTTGCTGAAATCTTTGTAGCCAATACCTAGTTCATTGACACCAATAAGAAATAACAAAGAGGGAACATCTAATCCTGGACCAAAGTCTTTTTCTAGGCTTTTTTTAACTTTTTGAAATTTCAATTCGATGTCGTGATCCATGGGACAAAAGTACGGAAAGAACAAGCATATAAAACCTTATTTCTAAATTTTTGGACAAAAAAAAGAGGGGACAAGCCCCTCTTCCTTTATTCAATTATTTCTGTGTATTATTCAACGATTACACGTGAAGTTGAAGTTCCGTTTTCAGAACGAACGATCACTGTGTACATTCCTTGAACAAGGTCAGCAACATTTACTTGAGTTGTACCAGCTACTTTGCGAACTGATTTTCCGCTTAAGTCAACTAATTCGATTTCTGTGATTTCTTCAGAAGAAACGATGTTGAAAGATGTTTGAGCTGGATTCGGCATTAATGTGAATGTAGCAGCTACATTTTCATTCAATCCACCAAGACAAGCAACACAGCTTTCGTAACATACAACACCTAGGTCAGCAGCACCAGCAACTGTGTAAACACGGTTAGTGAATCCACCTGTTGTGATTGTACATGTTTCACCACCAGCAAATTGCTCAGAAGCGTTCCAACCGTCTAATGTAAATTTGTACTCGATTGTTCCGTTAGGCAATGGTAAAGTAACATCCCAAACTCCATCTAAGTTTGCGTCAGTCATTGGATTAGAAGTTCCGTTCCATCCGTTGAATGTACCGTTGATGAATACACCTGTAAACGCTGCTCCAGTGTAGTTATTCATATCTACTTTGAACGTAACGTTAGCTGTACAAACTGAACAACTTTCGTAACATACTGCTCCTAAGTTAGCATCACCTGCAACTGTGTAAGAACGGTTAGTGAAACCTCCGTTTGTTACAGTACACGTTTCACCACCAGCAAACTGCTCAGAGTTTGTCCAGTTGTCTAAAGAGAATTTGTATTCGATTGCTCCTGCATTGATTGGTAAAGTTACTTCCCAAATTCCGTCTGCATTCGCATCAGTCATCGGGTTAGCGTTACCACTCCAGTTGTTAAATGTACCACTTACATAAACTGTGTTAAAAGATGCTCCAGTGTAGTTATTCATGTTCACTTGGAACGTGATTAATGGTGTCGCTGCTTGAACAATTTGTGTTTTTTGGTAAGTAAACTGCCAGTAACCAGGACCAAAGTTAAGTCCTACTGTCATGGTATTTCCACCGTTTGAAAAAGCAACATTGTAGGTAATTGAAGAAACCGCGTTAGCTGGACTAGTCAATTCTCCTGTGTTTGTTACTTTAGCCAATCCAAGATGAGCTCCAAGACCAGTTACTGTTAAAGTTCCTGCTGTAGCATCGTAGTTGTAAGTTGCTTGACCACCATTGTGTGGAGCTACTGGAGTACCACAACCATCTGGTGCAGCACCTTGCCATCCTTCTAACCAAGTGTTACCATCCATGTAATGTGTCATTGTTCCACCTGCAGCAAATGTCACTGAATCATCGAATAAACAAGCTCTTGTAGCAACGTCTCCAGAAGAGTTTGACCACCACGTTAAGTTTGTAGCATCAGGACCAACAGCCAAAGCTCCCGCTTGTGGTGCCAGTTTCCAAGTACTTTCAATTTGGGCATTAAGTCCAAAGAAAGGAAGTAGGAATAAAATGTAAAGTTTTTTCATGTTTTTTAATTAATAAAAGGTTTATACTTCAAAAATAGTTGATTTCCATGTGAAAACCGAAACTAATATAGTAAAAAATACAATAAGGATAAAAATCCTCACATATTTTTGTCTTTAAACAAGTCGAGTTGAAAAATGTTCAACCTATATTATTTCTTTTTATAACTTACTTTTTTTGTCAGATTACCTACTCGTATGGTAAACTCTCCTTCTTCTACTATGAATTCACCTGAGTTTCCAACAAATTGAAAATCTTTTAAGTTTAGATAGAATGTTTTACTTACTTCTGTTTGAGCAGGAACATCGATTTTTAAGAATCGTTTTAATGATTTACCTGTCGGAATCAAACTCGCATAGTCATCGCTCACATAAAGTTGAATCACTTCTTTCCCAGCTATGGAGCTGCTGTTTTTTAGAGTTACTGTCACAGCGATGCTGTCGTTATCTGAAAAGATGGTTTGATTCAAGGATAAAGCAGTGTATTCAAAACTTGAATAGTTTAGCCCATAACCAAAGTCCCATTCAGGATTGTACGCACTGAAATCACCTGATTTCGATCGGTCTACACTTTTTGGATGGTCGTAAAATTCAATGACACCATCGAATTTTGGATAAGTGTATGGAAGTTTTCCGCTAAAGTTCTTTTCTCCGAGCATTAAGGATACCAAAGCCTCTGCACCATAATTCCCAGGTAAATACGCTTGAATGATTCCTGAAGCTCCAGAAACGATGTCATGAATGATACGCGGCCTTCCTTCTAGGAGAACTAAGATGACTTTTTTGTTTTGCTCGTAAGCCATTTTCGCTAGTTCACGTTGTTCGGAATCTAGATTCAGAGACAGGATATCTCCTGGCTTTTCCGTAGCTGGAAGTTCACCAAGACATAAAATAACGACATCAGCCAACTTTAATTTCTCTTTGTAATCTGTTAAATTCACAAAGCGAGTTTTTTCAAATGCATTTTCGGTATATAGTTCTGCTCCTTGAGAATACAAGCAGTTTTCCTTCCCTAATTTCTTCTCAAAAGCCGCGCGAACGGTTAGACATCCACTCGTGTTGAAAGCTGTATCTACTCCTTGCCATGTATGTGTCCAAGCGCCATTCAAGTAAACGAGGTTGTTAGATGTTGGTCCAGCAATCAACACTTTTTGATTTTTTGATAATGGTAAAATTCCATTTTCGTTTTTCAAGAGTGTAATGGACTCCAATGCTGTATTGAGGGACGCTTGTTGGAATTCAGCGCAGCCAAATTTAGGGTAGTTTTCAAATGTTGGTACCGGTCTTTCAAACAAGCCCAATCTTGATTTAACGCGTAAAATTCTGCGAACGGCGTCATCCAATCGGTCCATGGAAATTTTTCCTGATTTCACAGCATTCACCATGATCGTGCAGTATTCTTTGTATTGCGGACTTAAGGGAACCATGCTCATATCAACTCCTGCATTGAAGGCTTGTACATAAGCATCTGCTAGACTTGGAGCGGTTGAGTGAACGGTATGTAACATAATAAAATCTTCCCAATCGGAAACGGCAAATCCCTCGAATCCCCATTCTTCTTTTAAGGTTTCTGTAATCAAATGATGATTAATATGTCCAGGAATACCGTTTACTGCTCCACTATTGATCATCACAGTCAGCGCGCCATGTTCTACTGCAGCCTTGAATGATGGTAAGTATAATTCTTTCATGTATTTTTCTGGGATCCACGCTGGAGTTCTATCTCGACCACTAGTCGTTCCGCTATATCCAACGAAATGTTTCATACATGAAGCAACGTGAAATTCGTCAGGAGTTGTACTTCCTTGATAACCATCTATGATCGCCGTTCCCATTTGTGAAATAAGATAGGGATCCTCACCGAGTGTTTCAAAGGTACGAGACCAGAGTGGTTGTCGGCCTAAATCTAAAACTGGTGAAAAATTCCAAGGAATTCCAGATGCTCTTGTTTCATAGGCGGTTATTTCTCCGAATTTCTTCGCTAATGTTGGATTCCAAGTAGCGGCTAATCCAATCTCTTGTGGAAATAAAGTTGCACCAACCGTGTAGTTTACGCCATGAATGGCATCAATTCCATAAATCACGGGAATGTTTGTTTTTCCAGTTGTGTAGGAACGTTGAACGGCAGGAATAACCCCTTTCCATTCATCTAAACTTAATGTGTGCCAACCAACATTTAAAACGGATCCTACATGGTATTTAAGGATCGCTTCGTTTAGTTTTGCTGTATCAATTGTTGTCGGAGTAAGTGTTGCCCCTTTGGCATCTGTTTGCGAGATGACGTCCAATGTAATTTGACAAGTTTGTCCAACTTTTTCCTCAATCGACATTTGTGCAATGCGGACATTTAACGATTTGTCTTCAGGGGAAGTATTAGATGTAGTGATGGATTGTGCGCTCTTACATGAAAACAATAGCAAAAGCATGCCACCGAAGTAGTAAAGTAAATTTTTCATAGGTGTTTTATTTTATGGAATGTTTATTGAAAAACGCGAACGTAATCAACATACATGGTCTGAGGGAAAACAGTAGTAGCATCTGGATTTCCTGGCCAGTTACCACCTACGGCTACATTGAAAATCAGGAAAAATTTCTCCTTAAATTCACTGAGGTTCGCTGGGCTTATGTTGAGCGTATTATACGCTATGTCATCTCGTAACCAAGTAATGCTATTCTGATTCCATACAATGGAGAACACGTGAAATTCATCAGCGTATTTACCGGATGGCAATGTGGTACTGTTTCCATATTGGGCATGAGCACCATTGTCGCTCCAGTGTGCGGTTCCATGTACAGTGCGGTCGTTTGCACCTGCGCCACCAATTAATTCCATGACGTCGATTTCTCCACAAGATGGCCATCCTACGGTGGAAATATTGTCACCTAACATCCAAAGTGCTGGCCAGATCCCTTGTCCGTAAGGAATGGCGGCACGAATATCGATACGTCCGTATTTCCATGATTTAATTCCTTGCGTTTTCATGCGAGTGGAAGTATACAACTGTGAATTAAAGGGTTGGTTCTTCGCTGTAATTTCTAAATATCCTCCGTTTAGCGTGTAATTTTGATTGGTGTAGTATTGTAATTCATTGTTACCCCATCCACCGCTTCCGGTTCCGATATCAAATGTCCAATCACTGGAAAGACTTGAGCCGTTAAATTCGTCGCTCCAAACTAATGAATAATTGGCGTAAGAGTTTGGAGTGCTATATCCAGTTGTTGGAGCTCCTGAAGTACTACCACCTGTAACTGTAACAGCCACATTTTCTACTTTTTGAATAAAGTCTGCATAAGTGGTGTGAGCACAAGTTTTTATCGAATAGGTTCCAGTTGCTAAATAAGTATGAGCAGCATGTCCATCTGTTGTTTCAACTACAGTTGAATCATTGTTGTGATAAAAAGTAACCGTATAGAAATTTGCGTGTTCAGCAGTAGCTTGTACGTCTACTAATCCACCGGTCGTAGTGATGGAAGTCACCAAATTTGTTGGCAAAGTAACAACTGGCGGTTTATTTTTGTCGCAGCCTGCGAGTCCAGCAAAAACGAAAACAATAAGGTGATGAATGCTCATAATCATGATGTTATTCACTTTTCAGACGTAAATACCAATTGAAACCGCCTGCGTGATGTTTATATTGTAAAGATAGTGTAGAGTCAGTGATATCCAATATTCTGTAGGTATGCACTCCTGTATAGAACCCCATAAACGCATTATTGGTAAGGGTAATAGTAGTATCTGCGTTTTCAAGTAATGTCCATGATTCGTTCATTTGATCATCGAAAGGAGCTGTATAATCTCCTAGGTTTTGAAAGGACCCCGGAAAACTAGCAGAAAGTGAATTGTGCACATACACATCACCATGATTGATCATGTCGAATTTGAATCCGTTTAAATGGAATACGTATTGATCTCCGTACAAACCTGCGCCAGCTTTGTCTAAACCGCCAGCTGACCACCATTCTGGAATATCACCTAACGGACTAATTGGATCTGGTCCAACGCCCATGTGTCCATCTGCAGTAGAATCAATCACCCATGTTTTATATCCTGGACCATTAATACCACCAGTTAACATGATGAAAATAGGGTTGTTTAGAAGTCCTAAGTTGTCCTGAGCAATGGTAATTTCTTGAGAAGAACTTTTGCTTCCCCCAGAGGAAAATACAGTTAATTTCACTGTGTAAGTCCCAGCGTATGGATATGGAGAACTTACGGTAGCTCCTTTCGCTTTGGTCCCATTTCCAAAGTCCCAAAGACATTGAAGATCTGGATTATTTGCGGTAAACTCAATGATGTTCGCATTACTTGCAGATGGGGTATAAGTAAATGCAGCATCTGCAGCTGTAGGTGCAGGACCTAATTGCGGATTATCTTTTTTACAAGCAAAAAGTAATGCTAAGATGCTTGCTGAAAATAGTAGTTTCATTTTCATAACTCTAAATTTTAATAACCTGGGTTTTGTGACCAATTTCCTCCTGTTAAGTCAATTTCAACTTGAGGAATTGGGAATAATTCATGTTTACCTGTAACGAAACCATCAATATAGGTCGCCGCTTGTCCTGTTCGTACTAAGTCGAAGAAGCGTAATCCTTCTCCGGATAATTCGAAGCGACGTTCTTTATAGATTACCTCAATTGAATTAACAGGAATTCCTGGTACACCAGCACGACCTCTTACTTGGTTAACAAACTGCTGTGCAGTTGATGTATGTCCAAGTTGGTAATGAGCCTCTGCTGCCATTAAAAGCACATCAGAATAGCGCATCACACGGTAATTGACAGGACTTGTTAAGTCGTTGTCAGGAAGTCCAATTTCACCTTGACGTTTGATGTATTTATTGTTGTAGTATCCCGTGTGTCCACCAGCGCCTTCAGCGTAGGTGATAGCGGCTGGATTCGGTTGTGTTGCGATAAACGCATCGATGTCTAAAATAGTAGCAGCGCGTCGACCATCGATTGAACTGAACGCATCATACAATTCTTGCGTTGGCAAGTTGTAACTGTTTCCATCTCCGTAAACCGGTCCATTGTACTGACGAATTCCTTGGAATCCAACTGCTGCATTTCCTTCAAGACAGATTAAACAACCGTAACTTCCACCTTCTAAGCCAGTGTATTGTACATCGAATACTGTTTCGCTGTTGTTTTCATTGGCAACAGAAAATAAGTCAACATAACTTGGAGTTAAGCTGTAACTTCCAGAGGCAATAACTTCGTCAAATGTAGCTGCAGCTTCGGTAAATTTGTTTTGGTATAAGTATACTTTCCCAAGGAAAGACAAGGCTGCACCTTTTGTAGCTCTTCCTTTTTGACTTGCAACAGGATTTAATACTTCTGATGCATCTTTCAAATCTTTTTCGATTTGTGCATATACTTCAGCTTTTGGTGAACGAGCAATTTGAAGTGCTTCTTCAATACCGATGCGTTTGTCGATGATTAAAGGAACATCTCCGAAGTATTTCACTAACTCAAAGTAGTAGTAAGCGCGTAAGAACTTCGCTTCTGCGATGATATGTGCTTTACCTGGAAAGTCGATGTTGTCTTTGTTTTCAAGAATGTAGTTTGCACGTGTTAATCCCGTGTAATTCCAACGAAAAACATTTCTAAGTTCCACATTCACACCTCCGTGTGTCATGTTGTCGATTTGGTGTAGTCCGGGTGAATCGTTCACACTTTCCCCACCTGCGATGGCATTGTCAGAAGCAATTTCTCCAATCCACATGGTTAAGAATGATGCTTGCAACATGTCATATGCACCAGTTAAAGCGCGGTCAAAATCTTCCGGTGTTTGAAAGAAGTTCTCCACATCTTGTGTGTATGGAGGATCAACAGAAAGGAACTTGTCACAAGCTGTTTGTGATAGAGATAGGATAATTAATCCTGTAAGTATCAGTGATTTTTGAAATAGTCTCATCGTTTAGAATTTTAATTGAACACCACCCATGAATGTTTTTGCTTGCGGATAGAATCCGTAATCAACTCCTGCAGAAAGCGCACCTGAAGAACCAAGATCAGGGTCGAATCCTTGGTAACGTGTCAGTGTAAATAGGTTATTTGCAGATAAATAGATTCGGAATGAATCCACTTTGATTTTCTTTAATTTAGCTGCAGAGAAGCTGTAACCAAGTTGAACGTTTTTCAAACGAGCAAATGAACCATCTTCAACGTAGTACGATGAGAATAAATTGTTGCGTGTGGATTCTGTTGTCACACGTGGATTCTCGTTTGTAGACCCTTCTCCTGTCCAACGGTCAACCATGTATCCTAATTGATTAGCGTATGGTTGTTGGCGCTCGTAGTTACGAATGATTTCTTGTCCGATTGCTGAATAAAGCATCCCTGAAAGGTCAAATGCTTTGTAGCGAACGTTGAAAGAGAATCCAAATGTAAAGTCTGGAATAGCTGATCCTAAGTATGTTTTATCAGAATCATTATTAAAGTTAATGACACCGTCACCGTCTTGATCTACAAAGATTAAATCGCCTGGTTTTGCTCCGTCTTGTACGACCCCTGAAGCATCAATTTCGGCTTGAGTTTGGTAAACTCCTGCTGTTTCATATCCAAAGAAATATCCGATTTCGTATCCTTCTTGGAAACGTGTCGCGATATCTCCTCCAACACTAAATCCTGCACCTGGGATGTAATCAACTCCGTCTGGTACTTTTGTTACCTTATTTGTGATCGTGGTAACATTGAAATTCAAGTCTGTTGAGAAATCTTTTTTCTTGCGTAAATGGTAAGCAAATTCTAATTCAACACCTTTGTTAGAAACATTTCCAGCATTGATTACCGGTGGATATCCACCAGGACCATATGAACCAATGATTGCTGTTACGTCAGGTTGGAAAAGTAAATCAAACGTATTCTTGATAAAATAATTGGTTGTAAAGTCTAGTTTTTTCCAAAAAGTGAAGTCAGCACCGATGTTCAATTGACGTGTCGTTTCCCATTTCAAATCTGGGTTTGATGGACGTCCAATGGCTACTCCTTGCGTGATTAAATCGTCGAAAACATAAACTCCTTCTCCGTTTAATAATCCACGGTAAGCGAAGTTAGGAATCTGATCATTTCCAGATACACCGTAGCTAATGCGAAGTTTCGCGTAGTCGATGAATTTCACTTTGAAGAAAGATTCTTCGGACATCAACCATCCTGCAGATGCAGTTGGGAAGATACCGTAGCGACTATTTGCTCCAAATTTGCTTGATCCGTCACGTCTAACGATTCCGGAGAACATGTATTTTTCTTTAAAGCTGTACTCAGCACGTAAGAATGAGGAAACAAGACGTTCTGTAAATTCCCATGAACCAACATTGTTTAAATATCCACCTTGTGCTGTGTTTGCTGAAATGTCAGCATATGCTACGGAGTTGTTTGGTATCCCGAAAGCCGTTCCGTTAAGGGAGCTTCCTTCTCTTTGGAAGATAGAAACACCAGCAGTTCCTTTAATCTTGTGGTTTTCAGCGAATGTTTTCTCGTAGTTTAAGAAGCTTTCGTAAGTTAAATCAACGAATGTTGAACGCTCTTCATAAACAGCTGCTCCACGGTTGATTTCCACACCTGGTGCAAGTTCTACGGTTGGTGATTCAAGGTCATCGTTGATTGCGGTATTCGCATATTTACCATCTCCGTACCAAACGAGTGGTGAGAATACTTTCCCATCAACGAAAGCGACATTGTAGTTAACGCGATTTGTGAAGGACAAATGATCATTGAATTCGTATATAAACTCTTCTTTTCCAACAATTTTGTTCGCTGTGTTCCAATTGTATTGGTTCTGCATTTGAGCAATTGGATTAATGATGTCACTCACTTCTTCCATATAGGAGAATTGTCCATTCGGTTTGCGAATCGGAACGTTCGGGAATGCGTTAATCGTGTTGTATAAAACAGATCCGATACCATTTTCAGGCAATGTACTACGTGCATCGTTTGAATAAAGCAATACTGAGTTTAATTTCAGTTTAGAGGACATATCTGTGCTGAAGTTCAAACGCGCATTGTAACGAGAGAAATTCGATTTAGGTCCACCAACGATACCATCTTGATTAAAGTAACCAAGAGCGATAGAATAGCGTGTATTCATCGTTCCACCACTGATACTTAAGTTGTGGCTTTGAATTGGTGCTGTTTGGAAGACAGAATCTTGCCAAGGCGTTCCAATACCTAAATTCGTATTGTTGAATGGCATGTCTTGTCCGCCCATTGCAAACATTTCATTTTTGATCACAGCATATTCCTGTGCGCTTAACAAATCTAGTTTTCTAGATGTTTGTTGTTGTCCCCAATAAGCGTTGTATTCTACTTGAGGTTTGCTATTGATGTTTCCTTTTTTCGTTTCAACGATGATCACACCGTTCGCTGCACGAACACCGTAAATACCTGCTGTAGCGTCTTTTAGGACGTTTATCGACTTGATGTCAGATGGATTCAAGGCATTCAATCCTTCGGAATCATATACTACTCCATCCACTAAGATTAATGGATCATTATCACCAAACGTCGATAGTCCACGAATACGGATGTTGGAAGATCCACCTGGTGAACCTGAGTTCGTTGCGATATTTACACCGGCAACTTGTCCTTGTAAGGCTTGATCGACACGAGCAACGCTCATTTTTTCGATATTTTCACCGTTAACTTTGGAAGTTGCTCCAGTTACTTCTTTGCTTTTAGCCGTTCCGTATCCAACGATAACTTCTTGTTGGTTATTTACAAGTTCCACAAGAACGATATCAAGGGTGCTTCGTCCATTTAGCTTTACTTCCTGTTTTTCATAGCCAGTAAGTGAAAACAATAGTGTTGAATTGGCTGCATCGCTCACCTTTAAGCGGTAAAAACCAGTTCCATCGGTAGTGACACCGGTTGTAACACCTTTGACTTGAACCTTGACAAATGGTAATCCCACGTTTTGTTCGCTTTTTACGAAACCGGTGACGGACATTTCTTGTGAAAATGCGAAGCCACTAATTCCAATAAACAGCAGTTGAATGAATAGTTTTTTTATCATTTTAGCTTAGTTAGTTTCGTAAATATAAAAAGATTATCAATTATTGTAAAAAGAACAATAACATTTTTTAATTCTTTCCTTCAAAAAAAAAGAGGCCGGAGCCTCTTTTACTAAGTATTTAACCATTGACTATGCAAAATGTTCGCTAGTACAGGGTAAATATATAAATAATTGTACATTATACAATAAGTATCTATTTTTATTTTTTTACATTTTGAAAGTGTATCGATTTTGTTCGATTCCTTCGTTGTATGCAATTTTATCAAAGGAGAAAAGTTTTGCTGGACGATGTTTAACATTCTGTTGTTTTTCGTCATGTGCAATAAGGGGAATGTATTTTATCTTCTTCCTGAAGTTCGCTTTGTCAAATGCTTGATCAAATGCAAATTCATACAATTGTTGAAATTCATTCAGTGTAAATCGCTCCGGAAGTAAATCAAAACAAATAGGTTCGTTTTGAAGTTTTAGTTTGAGCATTTCATACGTACTTGAGAGTATGTGGTTATGATCAAATGCTAAATCCGGCATGTTTTTCAATGAAACCCATTGGACATCTCCGGCCCAAGAAGACGCTTTGACTTCAAAATCTTCGATGCGTAACAAAGCAAAATAAGAGATGGTGATGACACGTCCCTGTGGATGTCTATTGGGTTTGCCAAAGGTTTGAGATTGGTGCATCGCGATGTTATTGAGTCCTGTCAACTCGAATAAAACGCGTTCAGCTGCTTGTTCCAAATCCTCATCTGGATATATCAAATCACCTGGAATTGCCCAAAGATTCTCGAATGGCTGCATAGCTCTTTTGATCAAAAGGGCTTTAATCTCTCCTTCTGAATACCCAAAGAGGATGCAATCCACGGAAAATGCCGAGGTGAAAAAATCATTAAAATCAATGCGATACATGCTCACAACTACAAAATATTAATGTCCAGAAACTTTTTCAGTGGAGAAAATATCAACACCTCTTTTTTGTAGGATTTTACTGACAGTCCAAGCAAAGAAAACAAGATAAACAAAGCAAACAACTCCTAACCAATAGGACTGTTGAATTCCTAGGACGTTGTCGTCAGCTAATGCGCCTTGAAGGACAGAAATGAATCCACCACCCATAATCATCATGATAAGTAGACTGGATGCAGTGTTGGTGTTTTCACCCATTCCTGCAATGGACAAGGTAAAGATACATGGCCACAAGGTGCTACAAAATATCCCAACTGAAATAAATGCAAAAACACTAATCATTCCGGAACTAAATATTCCGATTGCTAGTGCAATAGCCCCTAAACTAGAGTAGATCATAATTTGTTTTACTGGATTTCCTGCACTTGCATAATCAGCAACAATTAAAAGGACAACAATACCCAAATAAGGATATAATTCATTGATGTCGTTTCCACCTATGATGTTTGCTCCGGCGAATATTCCAAACGCTACAAACGGAAGAACAATTCCTAAAACGGTTTTCATGGATTTGCTCAAGTCGAAAACTCCTGCGGCGGAAGTCCAACGTCCAATCATTAAACTTGCCCAATACAAGGAAACAAAAGGAGCCACGGCACCTTCTGCTGTCCCAAGTTTTTGTTTCATAAATTCAGGTAAATTACTCACTGTAGCTACTTCAACACCTACATAGAGAAAGATGGCAAGCATCCCTAATAATACTTGTGGATGACGAAGTGTTTCCATGATTTTTCCAGCGCCTTCTGAAGAGGAACCTTCGATGCGATCTGGAACGGAAGAAAACTTAAAGAAGATGGCAGCAACAACAAAGGCTATTCCCAAACAGATATATGGTGTTTGTACTGCGGCTAAATTCAGTGTTGTTTCTCCGGAAGAAACTCCGCCGAAAATTGCAAAGGAAACAATCACAGGACCAATAGTGGTTCCAACATTGTTAATTCCTCCAGCCATGCTCAAACGGATATTTCCTTTTGATGGATCTCCCATTTGTATCGCAAGGGGATTGGCAGCAATTTGTTGTAATGCAAAACCAAGTCCAACGATGAATAATCCAGAAATCAACATGATAAATGAAGCATTATTGGAAGCAGGGATAAACAACAAGGTACCAACCGCTGAAATAATTAATCCAAGTGCAAGCCCGTTTCGGTAACCGATTTTATTCAAGATATCTTTTTTCAGTAGTGCGGATATGGCAAAATAGAGGATAGACCCGACTGTATACGCTACATAAAAGGCAAATGAAATCAATTGAGATTCAAATTGACTCAGGTTTAAGGCTTTTTTGAAAACGGGAATTAAGATGTCGTTACTCGCGGCAACAAATCCCCAGAAAAAGAAAATAGTGATGAGTGTGCCGAAAGCACCAAAGTTCGTTTTTTTCACAGTAGCTGATTTAAATTATTGTCCAATTTACAATAATTAGAAAAACAGACTCCGTTTTTCCAATTATTTTCGAACGAAAATATAAATTAAATGTGAAAAATGTCTGGAATAAGTCTTGAAAAGTAAATTAGCTCACTTTTTGATTCGAAGCTGATTTGTTTTCGAATTTGACAATATTCTTAACTGCTTTTACAATTGCTGGGGTATCAAAACCACAATCAGCCCATAATTCTTCCTGTGTTCCGTGGTGTACGTATTCATCTGGGATACCTAGTCGAACTA
Source organism: Crocinitomicaceae bacterium (assembly GCA_017983465.1). Lineage (GTDB taxonomy): Bacteria > Bacteroidota > Bacteroidia > Flavobacteriales_D > Crocinitomicaceae > UBA952. Next base: position 245,206 of record JAGOBK010000002.1, on the reverse strand, counting down.
CTTCTGCTTGGTATTTTTGATCCACCATGAATTCAATTACAGCTGATCCGAATCCACCCATTAAACAACCGTCTTCGATAGTAACGACATGTTTGAACTTTGAGAAAACCTCATGTAACATGACTTCATCAATTGGCTTGACAAAACGCATGTCATAATGTGCAACAGAAATTCCACTTTGTTTTAACTCTTGAATGGCTTCTTGTGCAAAATTTCCAGGATGTCCGATGGTCAAAATAGCTACGTCATCACCGACACTCACTTTTCTTCCTTCACCGATGCGTATTTCTTTTAATGGAGTTTTCCAATCAGTCATCACCCCGTTCCCGCGTGGATAACGAATGGAGAATGGACCTTGATCCTTTAATTGAGCAGTATACATTAAATTACGAAGCTCTTCTTCATTCATCGGTGCCGATACGACCATGTTAGGAATGCAACGCATATATGCTAAATCGTAAGCTCCATGGTGTGTTGCACCATCTGCTCCAACAAGTCCGCCGCGATCCAAACAGAATACCACGTTTAAGTTTTGCAATGCGACATCGTGCAATACTTGGTCGAATGCACGCTGCATAAATGATGAATAGATGTTACAAAATGGAACCAAACCTTGAGTTGCCAATCCTGCACTAAATGTCACGGCATGTTGCTCAGCAATACCTACGTCGAAACTGCGTTCCGGCATTGCGGCCATCATAATATTCAAAGAACATCCCGAAGGCATCGCAGGGGTAACACCCATGATTTTATCGTTTTTCTCTGCTAACTCAACAATGGTATGTCCAAAAACATCTTGGTACTTCGGTGGTTGAGGAGATTTAGGGATGATTTTGACAATTTCTCCTGTCTCTTTATTAAATACACCTGGAGCATGCCATTTAGTAGGATTTCCTTCTTCAGAAAACTTGTATCCTGCACCTTTACGGGTAATGCAATGTAAAATCTTTGGACCAGGGATGTCTTTTAAATCGGCCATTACTTTCGCCAATCCAACAACATCGTGTCCGTCAACTGGACCAAAATACCTGAAATTTAATGATTCAAATAGGTTGCTTTGATTCAACAATGTTCCTTTCAAGGCATGTGAAACTTTGGAAGCGATGGTTTGCGCATCTGGACCGAATTTGGAGATTTTCCCCAATAATTTCCAAACTTCTTCTTTTACCTTATTATAGGTATGTGAAGTTGTGATATCCGTTAAATATTCTTTGAGTGCGCCGACATTGGGGTCAATGGACATGCAGTTGTCGTTTAGGACAACCAATAAATTCGCGTCTTTTTCGAATCCTGCGTGGTTCATTCCTTCGAATGCTAATCCAGCAGTCATGGCTCCATCGCCAATAATCGCCACGTGTTGACGTTGTGTTTCTCCTTTATATCGGTTGGCAACGGCCATTCCTAACGCAGCAGAAATGGATGTGGATGAATGTCCAACACCAAAAGTATCATATTTGCTTTCTGATCTTTTTGGAAAACCAGAAATTCCTCCTTTTAATCGGTTTGTGTGAAATTGATCGCGTCTTCCGGTTAGGATTTTGTGTCCGTAAGCTTGGTGTCCAACGTCCCAAACCAACTGATCTTCAGGAGTATTAAATACGTAATGAAGTGCTACTGAAAGTTCAACAACACCTAAACTTGCTCCGAAATGACTATTTCCAATTTCAGAGATGACATCAACGATGTACTGACGCAATTCGTCAGCTACTTGTGGAAGTTGTTCCTCCGTGAATTTTTCACGCAAGTCATTTGGAGTATTGATTTGCTCCAAAAATGGACCTGCTTGGTAAGAATGTGATGCCATTTAACAAATTTAAGCTGATTCGGTGATTAGAGAACAAACTTTCGAATAAAAAGTTTTGAGCCCTCTCAGATTACACGCGAAGCTTGTTAGAAAAGGAATGTCGTTCCATTTTAAAAACAAAGAGTACGTATCCCAATAACAATGTATTTTGAAGGATGAACTGTGCAAAATAACGCTCGAAATGAATTCTGGAACCGATCGCATAAATGATGAGTGCTACTCCCAAATACAAGAAGAATTTCTTGAGATTGTACGGAATAGGGTAGTGTTTCTGTCCGAGAAAATAGGAAATAACCATTTGAACGGCGTAAACAATGAACGTTGCCCATGCACTCGCCATATACCCGTATTTTGGAATAAAAAGGATGTTGATGCCAATCGTTAAGGAAGCGCCAATTAATGCAATATATGCTCCATATTGTGTTTTCCCACTTAATTTGTACCAGATGCTTTGATTATAGTAAATTCCAAGAAAGACATTTGCCAAAAGAAGAATAGGAACAACGGGTAATCCTGCCCAATAGCTTTTGTTCTGTATGAAGTGCTTAAATAAGTCGATATTCAAACTGACAAACAAGAAGACAAGACAAACTGTCGCGACGAAGAGATTCATGACTTTTACATAAATCACATTTCGGTCTTCGTTCTTCATTTGATTGAAAAAGAAAGGTTCGGCCGCATACCGATAGGCCTGTAGTAAAATCGTCACTAGCATGGCTAATTTGTAACAAGCGCTGTAAATTCCTACTTCCGCTTCAGCGCTATGTAAGGTGCTGATATCTGATGGATTATAAATGATTTGTTTCAGAAGAATTCGATCAATGGTCTCATTGATGATTCCAGCAAAACTACCAATGACAAGAGGAAAGGAATAAAACAACATCAACTTGATTTCTGTCCAGTTGATTTTTATTCCCGATAAATTAAACGAATCGTACAGCATCAATGGCTTGACAAGTGAGGCACATAGATTTGCAAGGAGAATAAAAAGAACCCCTTCTTCTGGTCGCTCTGGATCGAAAAGATAGAGCATGAGGAATAGATTCAATCCTACGTTGACGAGAATAGACGTAATTTGAATACTGACAAATCGCAAAGACTTCTCTTCTACCCGCAATTTTGCTAAAGGAATGGCGGAAATCGCATCGATGCAAACGATAATCCCGAGTAAAATGATGTATTCATTGTGTCCTTCATAGAGCATAAAGGAGGCGATGTCATTATTGAAGAATAATAAAATGGCAAAGAAGAAGACATTGAGTCCAAGGACGGTTGCGAGTGAATTCAAATAGGTCTGTTGCTTGTTTTCGCTGGTTTGAATGAAGCGAAAAAAGGCGGTTTCCATTCCAAAGGTTAAAATGACAATCAGAAAGGCCACCCACGCGTATAATTCGGAAACCACTCCGTAATGTGCTGGATCTGTGAAAACACTCGTATATAAAGGAACCAATAAATAGTTCAACAAACGCCCGACAATGGAAGAAAGTCCATAGACGGCAGTCTGACTAATTAATTTACGAATGGGATTGCTCATTTAGCCTCTGAAATTCGCTTTGCGTTTTTCTAAAAATGCAGTTGTACCCTCCACGAATTCCTTCGTTCCGAAACATTGAGCAAAGGATTCGATTTCAGTTTCGTATCCATTTACACCATCTTGGAATCCGGCATTTACGGAGCGAATCGCTGCAGCAATCGCCATTGGGGAATTTGCCAATATTTTTTGTGCGATTTCCTCGCATTTGGTCATTAATTCAGGTTGTTCAACTACATGGTTGACCAATCCCCACTGTAAGGCTTCATCTGCTTTCAGCATTCCTGCTGTGAAAATGATTTCATTTGCCTTTCCTTTTCCAATCAATTGCGGAAGTCTTTGTGTTCCGCCATATCCTGGAATTACACCCAAAGAAACTTCTGGTAATCCCATGCGTGCATTGCTTGATGCGACACGGATATGAGCTGCCATTGCTAATTCCAATCCTCCACCTAAAGCAAAACCATTTACGGCAGCGATGACAGGTGTGCTGAGGTTTTCAATGAAATCAAATAGTGTCGTTTGACCCGTTACAGCTAATTCACCTCCCTGAGAAATTGTAAAATCAGCAAATTCTTTGATGTCTGCCCCAGCTACGAATGCTTTTTCTCCTGAACCCGTTAAAATGATCGCTCCAACGGATGAATCTTGATTGAAAGCATCTAAAGCAGCATGCAATTCTGCAATGGTGTCTTTATTCAGGGCGTTTAACTGGTTTGGACGATTAATCGTGATGTAACCAATGTGGTTTTTTACTTCGGCAAGGATGAGTTGATACATAAAATGAATTTGTTTGCTAAAATAGCGAGAAATTTTCGTTCGGTTTCTAGTGTGGAATGCTGATTCTAAAAGTTGTTCCTTTCTCTAGCTCCGATGCAACGACAAACACCCTTCCTTTGTGGTATTCTTCGACGATGCGTTTCACTAAGGTGAGTCCAAGTCCCCAGCCACGTTTTTTAGTAGAATAACCAGGCTGAAAAATGGATTTGATTTGTTTAGCTGTTAATCCTTTTCCGGTATCAGTGATGTCCACATGTACCCATTCTGCTACTTCTTTGATGTGCACTTTTAATTTACCAACTCCTCCCATGGCATCAACAGCATTTTTACAAATGTTTTCTACGACCCATTCCATTAAAGAGCGGTTGTGTAGAACAATCATTGGACGCTGTCCTTCTACCGTGAATTCAATGTCTATTTTATCGGAAAGCCTTGCTTTTAAGTAATTTAAGTTGTTTTCAATGGTAAAGACAAAGTCTTCTTCCACCAATTTTGCACCGGATCCTATTTTGGAGAATCGATCAGTAATCTTTTCCAAACGCTGCAAGTCTTTTTGCATTTCTCTCGGAACCATTGGATCCACGTCTTCATTTTCTAAGTAACTCACCCAAGCCATTAAAGAGGATAGGGGAGTGCCGAGTTGATGCGCCGTTTCTTTCGCGAGTCCAGCCCAAACTTGATTCTGTTCAGCTTTTCGATAAGTGGAAAACAATAAGTAGCCGATGATGACGATTAATCCAACTACGCCAAATTGGATATATGGTAGCCAAATGAGTTGCTTGACTTCAGGACTATCACTGAAATAAAGCACTTTTTCTCCTTCACCAAAATTGATGCGAATCGGTTCGTTTTGTGCTTTTAGATTGGAAATAGTCTTGGCAAGATGCTTGGGATTTAGTTCCTTCTTCGATAAATTACTCGAAATCACCTTTTGCTCCTTTACATCGTAGAATAATACCGGAATTAAGTTGGATTGATTCCCTAAATCTTGATTGAAAGAAGTGATTAGTGAGTCACTTTGTTTTTGCAAACGCAAATATTCTTGTGATTCTCCATAGATAAAGGACATATACATGTCACCAAAGACATTGATTTTGAATTCGTGTCCCTCAAGCCTCCATTTTTTAGCGAGGGCTAAGATTTCGTTTTGATGATTTTCATCTTTAAAGGAAGTAGCTAAGTTCCTGAATTGAGCAAGCGTTCCGTCATCGTTTAATAAAATGACAGGAATGTCCTTGTTGGACTCAATAATGTTTAATGTAAAGGCTAAATCTTGGTTGAGGGATAAATCAGATGGATTCAACAAGGTTTTTTGTGCGGCAACGACCAATTCAATTTTCTCACGTTCTCTTTCCCGTAAGGAAGAAAAAATACGTGCGTTGAGCTCCACTAATTCGACTTTCTTACGGAGAGCGCTCGCCCATTCTTTCGCTTTTGAGCGTTCGCGTTCGGCGATTTTTTGAATCATTTGGTTGGACACAAACAAAGATGCTCCTATGATAAGGAGTGAAACGAAAATCAGTACAACTTTCCAGCGTTGTTTGGCAGAATATAAATCCATTGAAGACGAATTTAAGGAGATTTAGCTTGTTTAACGCACGCTTTCGCAACTTAGTATGCGAGATTCGATGATTTCGCAAATCCTGTTATGGTCAAAAAAGGTTTGAAAGCCTTTGTTGTCAAAGTTCTCAGGAACAAGCGCTGTAATTTTACCCATCGCCATGACAAAGGATGTCGGATTTCCAGGTTCAACTAAAATTCCTAGTGGAAACCGATGCAACAATTCCTGAGATCCACCTGAATTTGTCGCAATTACTGGAGTGTGATGCGCAAGTGCTTCAATGGTGCTCATTCCGAAGGTTTCAAAGTCCGAAGCCATAATCAGCGCATCTATTGCGTGGTAAAATGGACTCGTTTCCGAATGAAAACCAAAAAAATGGACTTGATCTACTAGTTTTTTTTCCTGAATGAGCTGTTTTAGTTCAGATAAATACGAATCTGGAGAATCTGGTGTTTCTTCACCAACAATAAGTAATTGGTACTGTGAGTTTTGTAGCTGATGTAGTGCTAAAATGGCTAATTCGATGCGTTTTTTTCGGTCAATTCTCCCAATCATTCCGAAAATCACTTTATCCAAGGGTACATTGAGTTGCTCCCGCGCTTCGCTTTTGGTGAAAGGTGAAATTTGACTAAAATCCAAAGCAGAGGGAATGACGCATACTTTATTTGGGTCGATACGCGTAGACGAAAGCACTTTATGTTTCATGTATTCGAGTGAACAGACCCACGAACTCAGGAAAGAATAACGGATGGTTCGATAAAGCTGCTGTTTTTGATCTTGGAACATCAGTTCCATAAAAAAATGAATGTGTATTCGTTTAAAAGAAAAGAATGCAATACTTGCGCCGAGGCTGATGTCCGAAGTATTTCGAATGAACACTTCTTTCACTCCTCTTTTATGGAGACTCAGCATGAGCATCCAGGCACTCAAAAAGGCATAATGTCGAGCTGGTTTTCGAATGCTGATAACAGAAAGCTCAGCATCTATTCCGGCTTTTTCAAGTGGAGAGTTTTTTGTGCAGACAAGTGTGATCTCATGTCCTCTCGACTTCATCCAAAGCGCATTTCGAAGATGATTCATCTCCAGTCCACCCCAACCCCGGGATGTGCACAAATACGCAAGGTGTAATTTTTTTGTCAAAATCTTAAAACGTCGGCGAATATAGATAAAACGATTAATTTTGTCCGATGATAAAAAATCTTTTTAAAAATCCGCTAGCCGTTTTTGCGCTGACATTTGTGGTTTTCGCTGTTCCCTTATTTTTCTTCAACATCAGTATTTTCGACGGGGAAATCATCGTCCTGCAAGGAACGAAAGAAATTGCCTTACCTATTAAGCTCAGCTTATCCTATTTTATCGGTGTTGGAATAAACCCGGAGGACCTCAAAGACATCCAAGGATTTCACTTAGTATCCAAAGGTTATTTTCTTGCAGCTTGTTTATTAATCGGATTTCCATCCTTAATGGCATATCGCTCATACATCGCAAACAGGGTAGCGTCAAAATAAATCGACTATACCTTTAATATATAGCAACTAAATTTCTTTACTTAGTTGGAGTTACAAACACTTTGTTCTCCCGCCATCCACTGGCAAATTGATTCCATTGATGTACGAAGCTTCGGGAGAAGCCAAGAAACATACCGCAGCCGCAACTTCCACTGGTTCAGCGATGCGATTCATCGGTGTTTCACCACCCATTTCTTCAAAAATATCCGCAACTGTTTGACCTGTTTTTTCTGATTTTACACCAGCAATTTCCGCGAGACGGGAAGTATTCGTTGCTCCTGGAAGTACGTTGTTCACCGTAATTCCAAATTGACCAAGTTCACCGGCAAGTGTTTTACTCCAATTCGCAACAGCGCCACGAATGGTATTCGACACTCCTAAGTTTGGCAAAGGTTGTTTCACTGATGTGGAGATAATATTGATGATGCGTCCGAATCCGTCAGCGATCATTCCGGGATTAACCGCTTGCATCAAAATATGGTTGCAAATGAGGTGTTGATTAAATGTGTTGATGAATTCTTCTGGCGCCGCGTCTTTGATTAATCCACCTTTTGGACCACCGGTGTTATTCACCAAAACATGTACGCGATTTCCGTTTTGAATAAACGAATCGATAACCGTTTTCAATTCTGTAGGCTTGGAAAAATCAGCTACAAGGATTTGATGTTCTTGTCCTTGACTCACATCCAAATGAGACAAAGCTTTTTTTAATTTATCCTCGTTTCTTGCCAAAAGAACCAGATTATATCCATCTTTTGCGAGTTGACTTGCAACGGCAAAACCGATTCCTTGTGTACTTCCGCAAACTAATGCTGTTCGATTATTTTTCATGTTCCCTGCTAAAATTTTCAGGGACAAATGTACAGAATGTTTCTGTCAGATTAAATTTAAAACAATTGAATAAAAATCTTGTGTTTTGTTTTTTAAAGTTAAAATGATATATTTGCGTGACTAAAATTATTATTATGGGTAACTCTACGAATCTATTACGTTTAAGAAATCTCGCATTAGTAGCGATGGTTTTCTTTTTCAACGGGCTTTTCGCTCAGTTGACAGGGATTAAAACTATTCCAACAAACTATGCAAGTGTTGCGGCTTTTGTAACGGATGTGAATGCACAAGGAGTAGGTGCTGGTGGTGTAACGTTAAACGTTCCTGCTGGTTACACTGAAACTTTAACGGGCAAAATCACATTGACTGCTACAGGTACAGCAGCCAATCCGATTACCATCCAGAAAAGTGGAACTGGTGCCAATCCAAAATTAATTTCCTATGTGGGAACTAATATGATTCCAACCATTACTGGGGATGGTTTCTTTGTGATTGACGGTGGTGACTACATTACAATTGATGGGTTGGACTTACAAGAAAGCACGGCCAATCTTGACATTACAACGGTCATGGAATTCGGTTATGCTTTAACGAAAGCGAGTGTAACAGATGGTGCTCAATTCAATACCATTAAAAACTGTACGATTACGTTAAGTAGATTGAACAATGCTTCGGGTATTGCTCCTTGGCACAATGGAACAATGGGTATTGCCATTTTAAATACTTTGTCTTCAACTGCAGCAGCTTTGACTCCAACTGCAGCAGCTGGAACAAACTCAAATAATACCATTATTTCCAATACAATTAATGGCGGTAACGCCGGAGTTGTATTAATTGGATATGCAACTACAGCAACTGCTTTAGATCTAGGCGATGTAAACAATAACATTGGTGGATCCACTACAGCAACTGGTAACTCCATTTTAAATTTTGGTGGAGCTGCATTGGCTGGGAATCCTGCAACAGGAATTTTCGCAAGCAACCAATGGGGTTTAAATGTTTCTTATAATACAATCAACAATAATAATGGAACTGGAATTAATCACGTTTCTACTTTAAGAGGTATCTTCTTAAATTCTTCTTCACCTGAAGCGTCAGCTACGTGTAACAACAATGTTGTGGCAACCTACGGTGGAGGTACAACTTCTCAAGTTACAGGTATTGAAGTTGCGATTGGAATTGGTGGAACTACAAACACAGTTTCTGTAAACAACAATGATGTTACAGGTGCTTATCTTACTGCAACAAGTGGAACATATTATGGTGTTTATATCAATGGTTCAACTCCTGCAACATTGAACATGAACAATAATAACCTTCATGACTTTACTTATTCTGCAACAGCTTTAGCTGGTTCAGGTACCATTTATGGAATTTATAAGTCAGGTTTATCCTTGAATTCAAATGTTACTGGAAATACAGTAACAAACATTACAAGAACAGGATCAACTGGTGGATCAACGTATGCAATGTATTTAACATCTGGTTACAACTGGTTGGCAAATAACAACACTGTTTCCAATGTGACGATTAACGGTACAGGAACAGGAAGTACATTCTATGGAATGTATATATATGGTTATGCTTCCACGGTACACCAAGTAAATAACAACACGATCAATAACATTGTTACAAATAAAACAACAGGTTCAGGAACAATTTATGGTATCTATACCTATGCGAATGCTCCGAATAGCCAATACAATAATAACATTGTTAATAATATCACAACAACTGGAACCGGTTCTTACTACGGACTTTATCATTCGGCAGCAGCAATTAATTTTACCGTGTCAGGAAATAGTACTTCTGGAATTTCAACAAACGGTACAACTTTGTACGCTGCTTATTTCTCTGGTGGTAACGGTGATATTCGAAATAACACGATTAAAAACGTTTCATCGACAAGTGCTACAACAACAGCAATAACTGCTGGTATGTATACCTTGAGTCCTGCGAGTGGTTCTACACACAATATTTTTAATAATGTTATAGGTGATATTAAAGCTCCTGCAGGATCAAGTGGTGTTACTGCTGGTAGTTCACGTGTTCGTGGTCTGTGGATTGCAGCAACATCAACACCAACAAATGTGAATGTATTCAATAATACGGTCTATTTAAATGCAACAAGTACAGCGGTTCCATTTACTTCCACTGCATTGTATGTAACGACATCAACGACTGCAACAGCAGGTACATTGAAATTGGTTGGTAACATCTTCGTAAATAATTCTACACCAACAGGAACTGGTAAAGCTGTAGCATACGTAAGAAACAGTACATCGTTTGCAAATTTCGACGCTGCCAATTCTGGAAAAAATGTTTATTACGCAGGAACACCTGGAACAAACAATGTGATTTATTGGGATGGAACAAACAACCTAACGGCGATCGCAGCTTACCAAGCATTGGTAGTTGGTGAGGCTGGTTCATTTACAGAAAACCCAAGTTTCTTAAGTACAGTTGCATCGAATGCAAACTACTTACATATCAATCCGGCAACAGCTACATTAATTGAAAGTGGTTCGTTAATCAACTCACTTTTGAATAACGACATCGACGGAAATATTCGTGCGGGAATCACCGGTTATGTTGGAACAGGTTCTGCTCCAGATATCGGTGCTGACGAATTCGCTGGAACAACTCCAGCACCACAAATTTTCTTTACGAATGTTACTCCTGCTTTTGCACCAGCATTGTGTACGGCAGCAGCACGTACAATTACTGGTACGGTAACAACATCTGCTGGAACCATAACAGCTGTCAACTTAAATTATACGGCAAACGGTGTTGCACAAACGCCAATTGCTATGACAAACACTTCTGGATCAACTTGGACAGCTACAATTCCTGTGCCAACTCCAGCGAATGCGACGATTGCATGGGCAATTTCAGCTACAAACTCAGGTGGATTCACAACTGCGTTTGCTGGAACTCCATATAGTGACGAACCTTTATTTGGTGCAACGGCTGTTGCTTCTGTGAACCAGTCAACAATTTGTTCTGGTACAAATGCTGAATTATTGGCTGTTATCAATACAACACCAGCAGTTTACACTCCTGCTCCAGTTTCATCGACAATCGATGAGGATTTAGCTAACGTAACTATTTCTTATAATGGTACAACTTTATTAAACAACACATCGGCTGTTCAATCATTGGTTGGAACAATTGGTACCGGTACAGGTACGGCTGGTGCGTATACAGATTTCTCTGCATTAGCAACAATCGCAATGTCTGCTGGAAATACTTACCAGTATTCATTAACAAGTACAAATACTGGAAACAATTACAATAATTCAATGGCAATCTTTATTGACTTCAATAAAGATGGTGACTTTGTGGATGCAGGTGAAATGGTTTACCAACCAACAGCAACACAAAATGGCCCTCATACAGTTACTGGTTCATTTACCATTCCGTTAACTGCATTCGGAACAACAAGAATGCGTGTGGTTTCTATGGAAACGTTGATTTCTTCTTATGCAACAACTTCTTCTTGGGGTGAGCGTGAAGATTACACCGTAACATTTACACAATCAGTATCATGGTATACAGGAGCAACTTTGGTTGGAACAAATAACCCACAATCGGTAGCTCCTTTGACAACTACAGCATACAATGCAACGGTATTTGGCGGTGGATGTTCTGTTCAAACAAATACAGTTACAGTTACAACCTTGGTTCTTCCGACAGCTCCAGCTGCAACAAATAGTACGCAATGTGGAACAAGTACACCTTTAGCAGCAGTTGCTTCTACAGCGGGTGCTTCAGGAACTGGACAATTCTACTGGTATAACGCTGCAACAAATGGAACGATTGTTCAAAATCCTCCAGTGAGTTCAACGTATACAACATTCTATTCAAACGACTTTACAAACACAACAATCGGTACTGGAGCTTCATTAACAGGTGTTGCTTCTTTAACTAACGTTTTGGGTCAATTGGAATTAACACCAAATGCAATAAGCCAACAAGGTGGTATCATGGTTGCTGCAGGTGTCAATGCACAGAAATACAAAGTTGATTTTGATTTTGCTACAAACCCTTCAGGAGCAGATGGAATGAGCTATAGTTTTGGTAATGATGTTAACTCGGCTTCTACAGCACCTGCTGCAGAAATGGGGTCAGGTTCAAAATTAAAAGTAAGTTTCGATGCTTATGGCGCAATGCCAAATGCGGCAGGAATATACTTGTTGTATAACAATACAGCAGCTTCATTTAATGCAACAGCTACAGGAGTTTTAGGATATGTAAATAACACCTCTTGGATTAATTCAGGTTCAAACCATGTAACTATTGAAACGAATGAATTAGGTCAAGTTACCTTAACTTTGAATGGTACGGCATTGTTTACAAACGTACAGCTTCCAGCTTCATACTTATCTGCGAACAAGGCAACATGGTCACATGCAATTGCTGCTCGTACTGGTGGTATTTCTATGCAACACACGATTGATAACTTAGTTATTCAAACAGCTGGATTCTCTGCTGGATCAACAACATTCCAAGATCCAATTTCAGCCACTACTACATATTATGTAAGCGAGCTTGGCACGAATGGATGTTATAGTAACCCATCAACATTAATTGCTACGGTTGTTATTCCTCCTGCAATTTCTATAACTTCTGGTTTAACACCAGCTATTTGTATTGGTCAGTCATTTACAACTACAGCGAGTTCAACAGCTTCTCCTGCTTATACATATACTTGGGAGACTCCTAACTATGCTGGATCTGGATTAACTGCTCCTGTTACAACGGCAACATTGGCTTCTACACCAACGATTGCGGGTGTGTATCCGTTAACTGTGACTGGAACAAATGGATTTTGTACTGCAGTTTCAACTGTGAACTTAACTGTGAATGCCTTGCCAGTGATTACTACTGCAACGGCTAGCCCAGCAGTTGTATGTCATAATGCTGATGTAACTTTGGCAGCTTCAAGTATTGTTAGTGGTTCTCAAATAGAACCTGTAGGATATTGTGCGAGTAATGCAACATCTACAGCTGATGAGGAAATTTTAAGTGTCTCTTTAGGTTCAATGACCAATGCGTCGTCTTGTACAACAACAGGTGGTGCTGGATCACTTCAAAGTCAATATTCAAATTACACGTCTGTTGTGCCTGCTTTAAACGTAGAAGCAGGTTTAACTTATCCGTTGAGTGTACAAATTGGAACTTGTGGCGGTAACTACAGTAACTGGACTAAAGTGTTTATTGACTGGAACCGTGATGGTGACTTCTTGGATGCAAACGAAACTTCTTATAATTCAGCAGCGTCAACGAATGGTCCACACGTAGAAACTGGAAATATTACAGTTCCTGCAGGTGCTCAAATGGGGATTACACGTATGCGTGTTGTGAATGTTGAAACTACCGTTGCAACAGGTGTTAACTCTTGTGGAACATATACTTGGGGTGAAACGGAAGATTATTGGTTAAATATTCAATCATCTCCAGCAATTCCTTACAGTTATACTTGGAACAGTACACCAGTAGTTAATACAATTACAGGTACTGTTGTAGCATCTAACACTACTTCTGCTCAAACAACCCAATCTTGGACTGTTACAGCAACTGAAGCGGCAACAGGATGTACGAATACATTAGCAACTGCGCCTGTTACAATTCAACCGGCAATCTTGGCTCCAACAGCAACAAACAGTACACATTGTGGTACGTTGGTTCCAACAGCTTCTTTAGTGGATCCAAATGCATTTACAACGCCAACATTTAACTGGTATGCAACTTCAGCTTTGGGAACCGCTTTACAAGCAACTACTGCTAATACTTACGGTACAATTGTTGGAACAACAACAACACTTTATGCAACTGTAACTAACCCATCGACTAGTTGTCAAAGTTCTGCAACTCCTGTATTAATTACGGTGATTGCACCTCCTGCATTGACATTAAGTTCAAATGCGTTAACAACATGTGACGGTGTGGCTTCACCAACAGCAACGTTAACAGGAGCATCTTCTTATGATAACTTTACATGGTCTCCATCAACTGGAGTAAATGGAACGAGTGCTTCAGGTTATAACTTTACAAGCAACGCAAGTGGAGTTTATACTTTAACAGCAGTTCAAACTACAGGTCAATTGTGTGCTACTATGTCAACTGTTACATTAACAGTTAATCCTAATCCAATCATTACTGCATCGACAGTTTCTCCTGTAGATGTATGTAATGGTGCAACTGTGAACGTGGTAGCTTCAAGTACAGTTTCTGGTCCTCAAACAGAACCAACAGGATACTGTGCAAGCAACGCTACATCAACGGCAGATGAAGAGATCATTGGTGTGAACATTTCAACTTTGAATAACGCATCTACATGTACAACAACAGGTGGAGCTGGTTCATTGCAAAACCAATACTCGGACTATACTACAACAGTTGCCCCAGTTAACTTAATGTTAGGTTCTACATATCCATTGGTTGTTTCTATTGGAACATGTGGTGGTAACTATTCAAACTTTACGAAAGTATTTATAGATTATAACCGTGATGGTGACTTCTTAGATGCTGGTGAAACTGTATATCAGTCTTCAGCTGCAACTGCTGGTCCACATGCAGAAAGTGGTTTCGTATTGGTTCCTACTACTGCACAATTGGGTATTACAAGAATGCGTGTTGTAAATGTTGAAACAACGACTGCAGCAAACGTGAACTCTTGTGGAACATACACTTGGGGTGAAACGGAAGATTACGTAGTGAATTTACAATCACCACCACCAGCAGTATACACATATGCTTGGAATACAACAAACCCAATTCCAACTATTTCAGGTTCAACAGTAGCGGTGAATACAACAGCAAATGATGCGACGGTATCTTACATGGTTACGGCAACGAATCCTGCAACGACTTGTTGGACTCAAATGCCTACAAATGCAATTACTGTACGTCCTACACCAACAATCTTTGCTGGTCAGGATGTGTTGATCTGTTCTAATAATGCGACAGAGCAAACAACATTAACTGCGGTTGGTGCAGGTGTTTCAGGAACATATGCATGGACAGGTCCAGTAGCAGGTGTAGTAAATGGTACGCCGTTTACAGTAGGTGCGAATGGAACTTACTCTGTTATTGGTACCACTCAATATGGTTGTAGTAATTCTGATACCTTAGCTTTGGTTTATTCAACGATTCCTGTGGTAAGTACGGGTGTAGATCAGGCTATTTGTTTTGGTGAAACGGCTTCGTTTACGTCAAACGGTTTGGCGCCATTTACTTGGACATTGGCTTCATACACTGGAAGTGGAATTTCAGCTCCTGTGTTAAATGATACTTTAACAGTTACGCCAACAATTCCAGGTACATATGTGTATAATGTGGGTGTTGCTAACTCTGTTGGATGTACAAATGATGATCAAGTTCAATTAACAGTATGGGCATTGCCACTTGTGAATGCAGGTGTTGACCAAACAATTTGTAATGCTTCTCCAGCAATCTTATCTGGTTCAGGAGCCTTGACTTATACTTGGACAAATAACGTAACCAATGCAACTCCATTCTTCCCTTCAAGTACTGCATCTTATGCAGTAGATGGTGTGGATATCAATGGATGTCACAATTATGATAACGTAATGGTGAACGTATTGCCTCAGCCAATCGTAAATGGTGGTATCGATCAAACAGTTTGTGCGACGACACCAGTAATTCTATTCGCTCAAACAACAGCGAGTACACCAACTGCGGTAACTGGATTCCAATGGAATAACAGTGTTGTGAATGGAACACAATTTACACCGAATGCTTCAGCTACTTACACAGTAACTGCTACGGGAGCTAACGGTTGTACAAACCAAGATCAAGTTGTAGTAACGGTATTGGCGTTGCCAACGGTTAATGCTGGTAATGACATCACTGTATGTGCTGGATTAAGCGCAACATTAAACGCAACAGGTGCAGCATCTTATTCTTGGAATAACGGTGTAACTCAAGCAATTCCTTTCTACCCGAATGCGACAACTTCGTACACGGTTACAGGAACTGGTGCTAACGGATGTACAAACCAAGATCAAGTGGTTGTTACAGTAAGTACAGGTCCAACGGTATCTGTTACGCCAAACCAAATTGTTTGTGCTAACGCACCAGCAACATTGAGTGCTGCTTCAACAAACAGTATGGGAGGTTTCTGGACAACATCAAATGGTTTAGGAACTATTTCACCAAACGTTTCAAACGGTACAGTGACATATACACCAACATCAAATGATCCAGTTGTGGTTAACTTAACTTACGTTGCATCGAATGCTTGTGGAAATGCATCTCAGTCTACTTCAGTAACTGTATTGCCAATACCAACAGTAAATGCTGGTCCAGATATCGCTTCTTGTTCAGGTTTACCAGTGACATTGTCAGCAACAAGTAATGGATTCATTACATGGAATAACAACGTATCGAATAACGTAGCGTTTGTACCAGGTTCTTCTGCAACGTACACAGTAACTGCAGTAGGAGCTAACAACTGTACGAACACAGATCAAATGTTGTTAACAGTATTAGCTTTACCAGATGTAAATGCTGGTGCTGATCAAACAATCTGTTCAGGTTCAACTGCAACATTGAATGGTTCAGGTGCAAATACATACTTGTGGAACAATGGTGTTGTGAATAGTGTAGCTTTTGCTCCAACTGCAACACAAACATACACGGTAACAGGTACAGCATTGAACGGATGTCAGTCGTCTGATCAAGTATTGGTAACAGTGAATGCGACACCAGTTGCTTTGGTATCAATCGTTGATGATGTAACTATCGCTGCATCTCCAGCAGGAATGAACTACCAATGGATCAACTGTGCTTCAGGTACAGATATCCCAACGGCAACTGCAGCTCAATTTACTGCAACAGCAAATGGTTCATATGCTGTAATTGTAACAAGCTTACAAGGTTGTGAAGATGTATCAGATTGTATTGATATTAATTCAGTAGGATTAGACCAAATCAATATTACAGACATGAATGTATTCCCGAATCCAACAAATGGTGAGGTGAATGTAACAATGCCTGAAAACATGATGGTTGATGTTCAAATCTTCGACGCTCAGGGTAAATTAGTTGCTGAACAAATGAATGTAACAAACAACGGTAAGTTGAATATCTCTAATGTAACTCCAGGGGTTTACATGGTAAGATTGACAGCAGAAAACGCTGTTCAAACATTCAGAGTAGTCAAAAACTAATCAGAACCCCATCAATATTCAAAAGCCACCTTCGGGTGGCTTTTTTTGTTTCTAATTGTTTATTTTTACGCTTCAATATTCAACTATGAGAAAAGTCTACCTATCCGTTTTATTTTTATTCTTTATTTTGTCTGGTACGTTTGCACAAATTGTGCAAATTGGAACATCTACTACAGCGAGTAGTTACCTTTCAGGTCCTTATTATCGAAGTGCGGCAACTTCCACGTTTAATTATTCCAAGTACGCATACATATACACAGCAATTGAATTAGCAGCAATTCCTGCTGGGTCTATGATTACGCAAATCGAATGGCAAAAAGTTTCAGGAACGATAACTGCTCCGAATACCTTTGAAATCCTCTTGGCAAATAATTCGGCAACGACTTTAACAACTGGAACGACTTGGGGTGCACTTACCGCGGGTAGTACATCTGCCTACAATAATACCAATCAAGGCTTCATGACTACAGGTCCTGGATGGGAATCTTATGTACTGACAACTCCATTCATGTATACAGGTGGAACCTTGCAAATTATGACTGATCATGTCAAATCTGGAACTGCGAGTGCGGCTTGTCCATTTTACCGTGAATTAGCTACAGGTTTAGCAATCGGGTGGTCGGCAGGTGCTGCTGGATCAAGCGCTACAACTTTGACTACAACATATGGAAATTATAGACCAAACATTAAAATTCATTATATCCCGGGTAATGCCTGTACGGGAACGATTTCAGCTGGATTATCTGTTTCAAGTGTTGGAGCTGTTTGTCCTTCAGTACCGTTCAATTTATCATTGAGTGGAAATACACTTGCATCTGGAATTACATATCAATGGCAAAGTGCGCCAAGTGCCACAGGGCCTTGGACTAATATAAGTGGCGCAACGAATAGTGCGTTCCAAGTTTCTCAAGTCGTTGACACCTGGTATCAGTGCGTTACAGTTTGTACTGCTTCAAGTAGCACATCTACGTCAACGCCTATATTAGTTACTACGAATTCTTTTGTTAATTGTTATTGTACGAGTTCTTCTACGAGTGCGCTTGATGAAGAAATTTTGAATGTTTCCTTGAATACGCTTAACAATACTTCTAGCTGCGTTACAACAGGCGGACCTGGATCGGTGCAAAGTATGTATTCGGACTATACAAGTACGGTAGCCGCACCTATTTTATCTCCGGGAGTTGTTTATCCTTTTTCTGTTGAAATTGGAACATGTAACGGTAACTATAGTAATTGGACAAAAGCATGGATTGACTTCAATCAAAATGGACAATTTACAGATCCAGGAGAACAAGTGTATTCTTCAACAGTAGCAACGAATGGTCCACATGTAGAAATAGGAACAGTAACAGTGCCTGCAACGGCACCGTCAGGTATTACTAGAATGCGTGTTGTTAATGTGGAAACATCTGCCACAACTGGAGTGAATCCATGTGGAACATATACTTGGGGAGAAACGGAAGATTATTTTGTAAATATTTCAGCTCCTCCAACTTGTCCACAGCCAACCAACTTGAATGTCCTTCAAGCAAGTCTTATTGATGCACAAATTTCATGGACTGCTGGTGGTAGCGAAACACAGTGGGAAGTACAATACGGTCTTCAAGGATTTACTTTGGGAACAGGAACAACTGTTTTAGTGACGGCAAATCCATATACAATGACGAACTTGACACCAAATTCTTTCTATCAAGTGTATGTTCGCGCGGTTTGTACACCAGGAGATTCTTCTTATTGGACACCTCCGGTTTCCTTTAACACCTATAACCAAGGACAATTCATCGATTGGGATGCAGATTGCCCAACGGGTGGATTCCAAGATATTTCATCTACAGGAACACCTGCGAACTTAGCTTACTTAGGTGAGACGGGAATCACCTTGCCTTTTTCAGTTTTATACCAAGGTCAATTGATTTCCAATGCGACAATTGGAAATAACGGAGGAATGAAATTAGGAACCATGACTGCTCAAGTCAATTTAGTGATGGAAGCTGGTAATGGATTGTATCCGTTTATTCAACAATTGTACACATCAGCCCCAGTTGGATCTGGTGGTGTATTCTACCAACAAGTTGGGACAAGTCCAAATAGCAAGTTTATCGTTCAATGGAAAAACCTACCTCATTACAACTCACCAGTATTTCCTGATGGAGCAAGTTTTGAGTTAATCATAGAAGAATCGACAAACGAAATTTATTATTTGTACGATGATGTCATTTTGGGGAATCCACTTTGGGATAATGGCCAGGATGCGGAAATTGGAATACGTGGGCCGCAAAATATTAACGTTTCCATGAATAACAACACCTACCTTCAGAACAATAGTTGTGTCCATTTCTATTACACCAATTGCCCAAAACCATCTGCTTTAACAGCAAGTTACATTGCGCCAGATCAAGCAATGTATACTTGGACAGCTAGTGCAGCTGGAGAAACAACTTGGACAGTAATTTATGGCCCAACTGGATTTGATCCATTAACCGGAGGAACAACACAGGTTGTAACAACGAATTCGGTTCTTTTAAACAATTTAACGCCACTTCAAACGTATGATGTTTACATATACTCGGAATGTTCGGCTGGATTAACAAGCGAAGCCTTAACAACAACATTTACTGCTCCACCGTTCTGTTCGAATCCAACAAGTTTCGCTGCAACAAGTGGAAATGATAGCATCATGAGTTCATGGTTCTGGACACCTTACACAACCTTATTCCCATCCACTGGATTCAACATTCAGGTAGTGGCACAGGATTCTGCCTTATATACTGGAACAGTATATGCAGTGGACAATAATTTCACGGATACCACGTTAAACGCAGCTTGGTACCCTGGACAAACAATGGATGTATACGTACAAGCAGTGTGTGGACAAGACACATCGGCTTATGTTGGTCCAATCAGTATTAGCATGCCATTAAGCAACGATAATGCGTGTGGTGCACATGAAATCATCGTAGGTGCCCCAGGTTTATTATACAACAACTCAGGTGCAACCGTTGCAAACGACGAACTATTGATCGCCCCACCAGTTACAGGTGCACAAACGAGTACTGGATGGGCACAAAACACACTAAGTCACACGACTTGGTTCAAGTTTACTGCACCAGCCTCTGGAAACGTACGCATCGATGCAACCGGAGTAAACTACGATGGACAAATCGCAGTGTACTACGGAGCAGATTGCAGCATCTTACCAAGCTTTACCTTAGAAGGAGCAAATGACAATGAAATCGACGGGAACAGTACGGCACCAAACTTCACGATTTGTGGCTTGGTTCCAGGTGCCGTTTATCATTTAATGCACGATGGACAAGGAACAGCAGGAAACCACACCATCGCGATTAGCGAAGTAAGTGTAGAAGCTGGAGTACCTGGAGAAGTATTAAACATCTGTTATGGAGAAACGATTAACTTATTCTTAGGAATCGCAAATTATGGTTTAGGAGGCGAGTGGGTAGCTACTTCACCAGCAGTTGTCTTACAAGGAAATGAATTCAACTCAACAGACTACGCGTCTCAGGCATATACGTTCAACTACGTAGTAAGTGACGGATGTGCGATTGACCAAGCAACAGCAAGTGTCATTGTACATGCAGCACCAAGCGCAGGAATCGATGGGACGTTCACTGTATGTTTGAACGAACCGCTTGTTCTTTGGAATGGATTAACAGGAAATGTTGACGTAACAGGAACATGGTACAACTCTATGAATGAAGCCTTGCCAACAGCTCAGGATACTTCTGGTACCATTGCAGGATCATTCAACTACGATTACATCGTGGAAAGCGCATTTTGTCCAAGTGATTCTGCAAATGTATTGGTTATTGTAGATGGTTCTTGTGATCATACCGCATCTATCGAAGAGTCGCTATTAGGATTTAGCATGTATCCGAATCCAACATCAACCTTCTTGAATGTTTCTAAAATGGCGTCTGGCCTTGCCGCACTTCAATTGATGGATTTAAATGGAAAAATAGTGACATCAGCATCTTTTGACGAGCCAATTCAACTAGATTTATCCACTTATCCAAAAGGAATGTACTTAATTCAAATCCAATTGAATGACATACAAGTAGTAGAAAGAATAGCGGTACAATAATCATTAAACACAAACGAAGACAAGATGAAAAATATAGTTCAAATCCTATGTAGTATACTAGTTGTATTGACGAGTAATTTCTTAGGTGCCCAAACAACAATTGCAACCAACTTCACCAATAACAATGGTTCAAGCATTATTACCTTCAATTTTCAAAATACGAATACAACGGATGTCGTGATTACTGAAATAGCTTCAGCAACCGGAACAACAGGAGCAAATAGTGCGACGCTTTGGTACAAACCAACTGCGATTAACCAAACGACAATGGCTGTGAACACTGGAGCTGGATGGACCCAAGTTGCAACACAACCATTTACTGGAGTTGCAAATACGACAACGAATGTTGGTCAGCCAATGCTTACTGGATTAAGCTTAATCGTTCCAGCGGGAGCAACTTATGGACTGTGTCTTTCAATTACAAGTAGTTTACGCTATTCAACAATCACTGCTGGTTCATATACTTTTACTGGTGGAGGATGTAATTTGATTACTGGAACGGATATTGGTTTTGGAGGAACGTTAACGAGTGGAATTAATAACCGTGGTTTTATTGGCTCTGTGAGTTTTATCTCTGGAACAGCGTGTACAGGAACACCAAATGCTGGAACCACTACGTCGAGTGTGAATCCTGTATGTCCTTCCACACCGTTTACTTTAGGCATGGCAAATGCAACGTTTACCTCTGGTTTGACTTACCAATGGCAAAGTGCTTCAACAGCAACAGGACCATGGACAAATATCGCAGGAGCCAACACATCTAGTTATCCCGCGACGCAAGTATTGGATACTTGGTATCAGTGTATTGTCACTTGTTCCTCGACTTCACAAGTGGATACTTCCGCGGCACTATTAGTGACTACGAACTCTTTCGTGAACTGTTATTGTACAAGTGCTTCTACAAGTGTGGCGGATGAAGAAATTTTAAATGTAACGCTCAGCACCTTAAACAATTCTTCAACTTGTACCACTACTGGTGGACCAGGTTCTGTTCAAAGTAACTATTCAAATTATACGACAACCGTTGCTGCTCCAATATTGTCGCCAGGCGTTTTTTATCCATTTTCTGTAGAGATAGGTACATGTGGAGGTACTTTTAATAACTGGACAAAAGCTTGGATTGACTTCAATCAAAATGGATTATTTACAGATCCGGGTGAGCAAATTTACAGTTCAACGGCGGCGACTAGTGGCCCACATATCGAGTCAGGAATCATCGGAGTTCCAGCAAATGCAGTTCAAGGTATAACACGTATGCGTGTCGTAAATGTAGAAACAACGGCAACTACGGGTGTAAATCCATGTGGTACGTATACATGGGGAGAAACAGAAGACTATTTTGTGACGATTTCTGCTCCACCAACCTGTCCTCAACCATCCGCTCCAATTCTAGTAAGTTCTTCATTGACAAGTGCTACCATCGATTGGAATCCTGGCGGATCAGAAACACAATGGGAAATTCAATATGGACCTCAAGGATTTGTACTCGGAACAGGAACAACGATTCCAGTGACAACGCACCCTTACACCATTCCAGGCCTAAACTCTTATGCTTTCTATCAAGCATACGTTCGTGCCATTTGTACACCTGGAGATTCATCTTATTGGACTCCTTCCATTTCTTGGAATACTTATAATCAAGGTCAATACATCCAATTCGATAACGAATGTCCTAGTACAGGATTCATCGACATTAGCGCTAACGCTGCTGCAACAAATACAAATCTTGCGTATTTAGGAGAAGTTGGAATCACACTTCCTTTCCCATTTTTGTACCAAGGGACTTTAATTACGCAAGCAACAATCGGTGCAACAGGAGGAATGAAACTCGGAACAACGACTGCTGCGGTTAATTTAGTGATGGAGGCAGGAAATGGATTGTATCCGTTTATTCAACAATTATATTCTGCATACCCAGTTGGAAGTGGGGGAGTCTACTACCAGCAAATTGGTACAAGCCCTAATAGTAAATTCGTTGTCCAATGGAAAAACTTACCACATTGGAATTCACCTATTTTCTTGGATGCAGCAACATTTGAATTAATCATTGATGAAGCAACTCAAGAAATATACTACGTTTATGATGACGTAATCATGGGGAACCCACTTTGGGATAACGGACAAGATGCGGAAATCGGTGTGCGAGGAGCACAAAATGTGAACGTATCGATGAACAACAACGCCTATTTACAAGACAATAGTTGTGTGCATTTTTATTATGTAAGCTGTCCTAATCCTGTAGCATTAACGACCTCTTACTTATTGCCAAATGAAGCAGCGTTTACCTGGACAGCAAGTGCTGCGGGAGAAACTTCTTGGACAGTAGTTTACGGTCCGGCTGGATTTGACCCAACTACCGGTGGAACCACACTTACTTTAACTGCTGCAAGTGCACAGTTGATGAACCTCATTCCCCTAGGTAATTATGACATGTATATCTATTCTGCTTGTGCAGGTGGATTAAACAGCAATGGCTTATTCTATAATTTCCAAACACCACCAATCTGTTCCAATCCAACAAACTTTATTTCTGCTGCTGGACAAGACAGTTTGATGTCAAGTTGGAATTGGAGTGCCTATACTTCTGTGTACCCATCCACTGGATTCAACATTCAAGTAGTTGCACAGGATTCTGCCTTATATACAGGAACAGTATATGCAGTGGACAATAATTTCACGGATACCACGTTAAACGCAGCTTGGTACCCTGGACAAACAATGGATGTATACGTACAAGCAGTGTGTGGACAAGACACATCGGCTTATGTTGGTCCAATCAGTATTAGCATGCCATTAAGCAACGATAATGCGTGTGGTGCACATGAAATCATCGTAGGTGCCCCAGGTTTATTATACAACAACTCAGGTGCAACCGTTGCAAACGACGAACTATTGATCGCCCCACCAGTTACAGGTGCACAAACGAGTACTGGATGGGCACAAAACACACTAAGTCACACGACTTGGTTCAAGTTTACTGCACCAGCCTCTGGAAACGTACGCATCGATGCAACCGGAGTAAACTACGATGGACAAATCGCAGTGTACTACGGAGCAGATTGCAGCATCTTACCAAGCTTTACCTTAGAAGGAGCAAATGACAATGAAATCGACGGGAACAGTACGGCACCAAACTTCACGATTTGTGGCTTGGTTCCAGGTGCCGTTTATCATTTAATGCACGATGGACAAGGAACAGCAGGAAACCACACCATCGCGATTAGCGAAGTAAGTGTAGAAGCTGGAGTACCTGGAGAAGTATTAAACATCTGTTATGGAGAAACGATTAACTTATTCTTAGGAATCGCAAATTATGGTTTAGGAGGCGAGTGGGTAGCTACTTCACCAGCAGTTGTCTTACAAGGAAATGAATTCAACTCAACAGACTACGCGTCTCAGGCATATACGTTCAACTACGTAGTAAGTGACGGATGTGCGATTGACCAAGCAACAGCAAGTGTCATTGTACATGCAGCACCAAGCGCAGGAATCGACGGAACGTTCACTGTATGTTTGAACGAGCCATTTGACCTATTAATGGGTCTTGGCGGGAACGTAGACTTTGATGGAACATGGTATAATCCATCCAATCAAGTGCTTTCTTCCAATCTTGATACCTCCGGAAACCTAGTAGGATCATTCAACTACGATTACATCGTAGAAAGCAACTATTGTCCAAATGACACATCGAATGTATTAGTAATTGTAGATGGTTCATGTGATTTTACAGCCAATTTGGATGAATTATCACAAAGTATTACCATGTATCCGAATCCAACAAATGGTGATGTTATTATTAGTTGTGATGGCATGGAAAATGCATTTGTGAACGTATTTGATATCCATGGAAAAATTGTGATATCAACACAAATGGTTGAAAACAAGATGACGCTATCGTTAAATCAATGTGAAAATGGCGTATATTTGGTTCAAGTTGAATCAAATCATGCGAAAGTTGTTCGACGTATCATTAAAAATTAATTAAATTAATCAACTATGAAAACAAAAATTTACGCTTATTTGGCTTCGCTTTCAATCATGGTCTCCATGATTCTGACTGGTGTAAGTCAGGCGCAGTGTATCAATGGTAGTTCTTACCCTTTCGGAGGCATCACCGCCCCTACATCGGTTACACTGACAACACCAATTTCCACTTGTTCATTTCAAAGTGAATATTCTCAACTTAATTTGGTTGAGGCGGCAACAATTTATCAATGTGGGATTGCAACTGGAGGATACGTCACAATTACGCAAGGTTCTCCAACTGGGCCAGTTATTGCAAGCGGCATTAGTCCATTGCAATGGAATTCAACAGTTGCGGGAACATATTATGCACATTGGACTGTAGATGGGTTATGTACAACTGCCACAAACTGTGTTGTAACGTCAATGACCTACATTAGTCCTGCTTCGGCATGTACGAACCCAGTTGCAGGAGGGTCTTCGGTAGCTACACCAGCTTCGGCATGTCCTTCAGCAAACTTTGCGCTTTCATTAAATGGAGCAACGATTGGAACAGGATTAACATACCAGTGGCAAAGTGCTGCTACAGCAACAGGACCATGGACAGCTATTGTTGGAGCAACTTCTTCAAGTTACACATTGCAACAGTCGGTTGATACGTACTACCAATGTGTGGTAACATGTAGCGCAGGATCAACAGGAACATCAACGCCAGTATTGGTAACGATGAATCCATTCTATAATTGTTACTGTAATTCAGCAGCAACTGTTCCAACTGCAGATGAAGAAATCTATAACGTTACAGTAAATGGTGGGTCAACAGATCCGCTTTACGCTAGTGCAAATGGATGTGCTACGGCAGCTCCGGGCCCTGGATCTATTTTAGGTGGATATTCAAACTTTAAAACATTGCCGGCAATTACATCAGTAATTACAGGACAAAGTGTAGCCTTTTCGATTTCTCAAGATGAGTGTGATGGCGCAACATATTATGCAAATGGTATCGGTATCTGGGTTGACTTCAACCAAAATGGAATCTTTACAGATTTAGGAGAAGATGTTTTCGTGGAGGCAGCAACAACAGCTGGACCACGTGTCGTTTCAGGATCGTTCAATATTCCAATTACTGCGGTGGCAGGAAACACTGCAATGAGAATCGTTTGTGCTGAAGGATATTCTTCAACATCGTTTACTCCAATCTCTCCATGTTTATCTTATGGATATGGTGAGACAGAAGATTATTTAATTAATATCGTTCCAGCAGCAGCATGTTCAGGAACAATTACTGGCGGAACAACAATTACTTCTGCAACACCTGTATGTCCTTCTACAACGGTAACCTTAAGTACAACTGGTTCAACGTTGGCGTCAGGGATCACTTACCAATGGCAAAGTGCTGCTTCAGCAACTGGACCTTGGACAAATATTCCAGGAGCAACAAGTAACACGTATGCAACAACAGTTGGTGTAGATACATACTTCCAATTGGAATTAACATGTACGGCTTCTGCATCTGTTGCAGTTTCTACTCCAGTATTGGTTGTTTCAAATCCATTCTTTAACTGCTACTGTAACACAGTGAATGCAGGTGGTGAAGGTTCTTTAATGGACATTATCTCTATGAATGGTTTCGTAAATAACACTTCAACTACGAATCCAACAGCAAGTCCGTTCTACTCAGCGTTCACAAACGGACCATCTGTTATTCAAGGAATGGATTATACCTTAGATGTGACTGTTCAAGCGCCTTCAGTTTATACAGGTGCAATCGTTTCTGTTTGGATCGATTATGATCATAACGGAGCATACGATCCAACAGAGTGGACGCAAGTTGGAACAAACATTGCAAGTGGCACAACAGGGTCAGTAAATATTACGATTCCAATCACCGCGTTAACTGGAAACACAGGAATGCGTGTTCGTTCTCGTGGAGCGTTTAACACAAATGGTGCAGGCGATGCATGTACAAACATGGGTTCTGGTGAAACGGAAGATTATGTGATCAACATCTTACCAGCTCCAAACTGTGCGAATCCAACAAACATTGTTGTGAATACTGAAATTGATAGCATTTTAACTACTTGGTCTTGGAATCAGACGATTTTACCGTCAACTGGATTCAACATGCAATTGGTAAACACAGGAAGTGCGTTTAATACAGGAACATCATATGTGTTAGACAATAACTTCAGTGATACCTTGTTTGATTCAGAATTCATGGCAGGCCAATCTTTCCAAATGTACTTACAAGCAGTTTGTGGTCAAGATACTTCTTACTTTATCGGACCATTTAACGTGGTTATGCCATTGTCAAATGACACGATTTGTGGAGCGCAAATGCTTCCAGTAAACAACGTGATGCACGTGTTCAATAATAACGGTGCGACAATTGATGCAAACGAAATTGCAATGGTTCCACCGGCAACAGGAGCGCAAACAGAAACAGGTTGGGAAAACCAAAACTTGAACTTAACTACATGGTTCAAATTCGTTGCTCCGCCTTCAGGAAGTGTACGTGTGAACTGTACGGGAATGACATACAATGGTCAAGCAGCTGTTTATGGATCATCAGCATGTGATAATATAGCTTCTTTCCAAATGGTTTCTGCAAATGACGATGATATGATGGGAGCAAGTGTTGCGCCTAATTTTACAGCGTGTGGTTTAACACCAGGAACTGAGTATTACATTATGCATGATGCGTTTAATGGAACTTCAGGAAACTACGGTATCGCAATCAAAGAAATCGTTTTGAATGCAGGTGTACAGGGTGAAGTATTGGAAGCATGTTACGGTGATACAGTGAACTTGTTTAATGGTATCGCAAACTACGAAACAGGTGGTGTTTGGACTCAAACTATTCCTACACTTGGTTTACAAGGAAACTTATTCATCACAAATGGATTAGCATCTATTCCATTCACATTTACCTACACCTTGACAGATGGTTGTGCAAACGACTCTTCTCCAGCGCAAATTGATGTGTTCTCACCTTCTCAAGCAGGTGAAGATGGTGGTTTTACAGTTTGTAAAAACGAACCATTTAACTTGTTACAAGGATTAGGTGGAATCGTAGACCTAGGTGGTACATGGTATGATCCAAGTAACAATCCATTAGCTGGAAACTTAGACACGGCAGCGAACATCCCAGGATTCTTTAACTATGATTACATCGTAGGTAATGGCGTTTGTCCAGATGATACATCTAACGTTCTTGTGACAGTAGATGCTTCATGTGACTTCACAGCATCTATTGGTGATGTAGCTGGATCTTTCGAAATGTATCCAAATCCAACTTCAGATGTATTAAACGTCATGAACGGAATGGATTTCATTATTGAAAACATTCAAGTATTAGATATGCAAGGAAAAGTTGTTATCAACATGACAAAAGGAAGCTTTGCAAATGATTCAATTCAATTGAACATGAAACAATTGGTAACAGGTGTTTACATGATTCGCTTGAATGGAATGGACAAAACCATCACAAATCGTGTGGTGAAACAATAAGTCGAAATAATCGATCAAAAAAGGGAGGCCGCAAGCCTCCCTTTTTTGTTTTCAACAATGCAATCTGTATTTAAAATTTTTGTTAATTACTTTTATTTGCATACATTTGGGACTTAATTATAATGGAAAAATTGGGTTGAATAGCTATAAAACAAAGGGATAGCAGGAAATATTAGTGTGGTAAGCCGCTGTTAATCAGGAGCTTGCGCACTAATTATACGTGTTATTTAAAAGCTCAATTTTGACAAAAACGAATGAATATTAAGATGAGAACAATGATGAAAAACAATAAAATGTTCAATGCTGATTCAAATGTGAATGCCATTTTGGTTCATTCGTTACATAAAAACGTATCTAATAATAGAAGTATGAAGAACACCTTTCCTACTACCATGAGCAAAGTAACCAATGCTACATCTACAAATTCTATTGCACAATCAATCTCAAAACCAATGAAACATTCAAATCTATTTTTGAAAACACTAGGAGTTTTGTCCTTTATCTTGATCACTGCAACGAATGTTTGGTCTCAATGTAACATTACTTTTCCTGCGAATAGTGGCGCTGTACCTGCACAAGGTTCAACGATTTATTTTACAGATTGTGACCGAAATGGTTTAGAGGTTGTGAGTTGGACAGTTCCAACAGCAAGTTCTACAGGTTCATGTGGTGCTGTTTCTGTCAATCAAGGTGGAGGTCCTTCAAATGGATCATCAATGAGTCCAGGAAATTACGTGGTAAATTATACTGCTCAGGCTGTTGATATTAGTAATTTCTCCATTGTAAACGTTAGTTATTCGTTTAACGTGGTTGTACAATCGGCGAACCCAACAGCTGGTGGATTAACAAATGCACAAACAATCTGTGCTGGAACTGATCCTGCGATTATTGCAAGTGCTGTGGATGGTACTCAGGGTTCGGGTAACGGAACAGTTTCCGCAATTACATACGAATGGCAATATAGTACTGATAATACTACTTGGCTGCCAATTGCTGGAGAAACTGCTTCAACATATGATCCTACATCTTTATCTGTTACTACGTATTATCGTCGTAGAACAGTTGTGAATTTTGCAAATGCTTCTTGTACTGGTGGAATCACAAGTTCTTATACACCTTCAATTACAATTACGGTTATTCAAAATCCATCTGCAGGATTAATCAATGCTTCTCAGGTATTATGTACGACATTAGATCCTGCACCATTTTCGAATGCAACATCAGGAACAGGAACAGGAGCGCCGTTGTCATACCAGTGGTATTCTTCTTCGCAAGCAAATATTGGGTATAGTGCAATAAGTGGAGCAAGTAACTCTACGTATGATTCACCTTCTCTTTCATCAAACACGTATTTCCAACGTAAAACTATTTTAACCCTTACAAGTGGCGAACTTTGTTATTCAGTGGCGTCGAATACAATCATGGTTGGTGATACAACCGATCCTGTTTTAACGTGTACTACAAACCAAGTTTTTGAGGCAACTAATAATACATGTAATTATGTTGTGTCAGGGACAACGTTGAATCCAACGGTTACGGATGATTGTGTGGTAACACTTTCCTGTGCCTTGACTGGCGCAACTGTCGCATCAAACTTATCTACCTTAAATGGTCAATCATTTAATCCAGGATTAACAAATGTTACCTGGACAGCAACAGATGCTCAAGGAAATTCTTCTACTTGTTCGTACACCGTGACTGTGCAGAAACCAGTGGTAGCAAATCAAGCTGCATCAATTTGTTCAGATGTCGTTACTGGTTTAACATTAGGTACGAGTACATCTGCTTCTGCAGTTGTTACTTACAACATTAACAGCATAACAACAACTCTTGTTGCTTACGCAGGTTCACCAGCAACGGGAACGGGCTTAACGAACAGTGAAATCGCAGATGATGCATTTACAAATTCAGGAAATTCACAGTCAACAGTTGTTTACAATATTACTCCAGTAAGCGCATCGGGTTGTGAAGGCTCTCCTTTTACAGCAACAATCACGGTTAGTCCTACTCCAGCATTATCCAGCACATTAAGTCCGGCTGCAATTTGTAGCGCATCTACTTTTGCATACACAGCAACAAGTGCAACGGTAGCTTCAAGTGGAAGTACGGTAATGACATGGTCAAGAGCAACAATTGCAGGGATCACTCAAGCTGGAACAACAGGTACTGGAGATATCAGTGAGACTTTAACAAATACAACAAACGCAGCAATCAACGTTACGTATGTTTACACGATTACATCAAACGGATGTAGTGCAACAAATAACGTTGTTGTTACTGTTAACCCTACACCAACTGTAGATGCAATAAGTGCCCAAACACTTTGTGCAGGTGTTACATCGACAGCTGTTACTTTTGCTTCAACATTCAATGTGGCAGGAACCACATACGCTTGGTCAAATAGTAACACAAGTATTGGTTTGGCAGCATCAGGAGCAACATCTGTTCCAACGTTTACAGCGACAAATACAACGAACTCAGCAATTAGCGGAACAATTACAGTTACCCCAACTGCAAACGGATGTACAGGATCAACACAAACAGCAACGATTACTGTAAATCCAACACCAACATTATCTAGTACATTAAGTCCAACTGCAATTTGTAGTGCATCTACCTTTGCGTACACTGCAACAAGTGCAACGGTAGCTTCAAGTGGAAGTACGGTAATGTCATGGTCAAGAGCTACAATTGCTGGAATTACTGAAGCTGGAACAACAGGTTCTGGAAACATCAGTGAGACTTTAACAAATACAACAAACGCACCAATCAATGTAACCTATGTTTACACGATTACATCAAACGGATGTAGCGCAACAAATGATGTTGTCGTGTCGGTTAAACCAACTCCTACTGTAGATGCGATAAGTGCCCAAACACTTTGTACAGGCGTTACATCAACAGCTATTACTTTTGCCTCAACATTCAATGTGACAGGAACGACATACGCTTGGTCAAATAGTAACACAAGTATTGGTTTGGCAGCATCAGGAGCAACATCTGTTCCAACGTTTACAGCGACAAATACAACGAACTCAGCAATTAGCGGAACAATTACAGTTACCCCAACTGCAAACGGATGTACAGGATCAACACAAACAGCTACGATTACTGTAAATCCAACTCCAGCTTTATCAAGTACATTAAGTCCAGCTTCAATTTGTAGTGCATCTACTTTTGCTTATAGTGCAACAAGTGCAACGGTAGCTTCAAGTGGAAGTACGGTAATGACATGGTCAAGAGCAACAGTTGCTGGAATTACTGAAGCTGGAACAACAGGTTCAGGAAACATTAGTGAGACTTTAACAAATACAACAAACGCACCAATCAATGTAACATATGTTTACACGATTACATCAAACGGATGTAGCGCAACAAATGATGTTGTCTTGTCGGTTTCTCCACTTCCAGTTGCAAATGCTGGAGTTGATCAAGTTGTATGTAATGGAGCGAATGTTACATTAGCTGCTACAGGAAGTAACACATTTGCTTGGAATAATAGCGTAACTAACAATGTTGCTTTTGTAGCAAGTAATAGTACGAATGCACCTGTAACAACAACTTATACATTAACAGTAACTAATCCAAGTGGATGTGTCAGCACAGACCAAGTGGATGTTACTGTAAATCCAACACCAACGGTTAATACCGTATCTAATCAATCATTGTGTGCGAGCACGGCAACAACGGCTGTGAATTTTGCATCAACATTTAATGTAACAGGAACTTCATATTCTTGGACAAATAGTTCAACAGCAATCGGATTAGCGGCAAGTGGTACTGGAGATATTTCTTCTTTTACCGCAACCAACTTAACAACGAGTCCAATTGTGGCAACTATCACCGTTACTCCTAATGCGAATGGCTGTACAGGTACTGCTACAACATTTACAATCACGGTACAACCAATTCCAACAGTGAATCAATATTCGAATATCACCTATTGTGGTGGAAACATGCAACCAGCAATTGTATTCTCGGGAACTACGGCAAACACACAATACGCATGGTCTTCAAATAACAATGTAGGTTTCTTCACTGGCCCTGGTATTGCAAATCCTAATTTAGGTGGGGATTATGTTATTGATCCAAGTTCACAAGAAGTAGCAACAGTTACAGTAACCCCTCAAATTGTTGTTGGAGGTTTAACTTGTTCAGGTTCAAATATGACCTTCACAGTAACAGTAAATCCAACACCATTTGTAAATCCAGTTATCGACCAAGTTGTTTGTAATAATGCTACGGTTGCAGGAATTAATTTAACAGGAACGGTTCCAACAGGTTTGAATCTAATTGCTTACGAAGGTTTCGATTATCCTAACAACACTAATATTTCAAATCAAAGTGGTGGTATTGGTTGGGCTGGAAATTGGGAAGCAAACTACTATGGTAATAGTTCAATGATTGTCAATTCACCAGGTCTTTCTTATACAGGATTGAATGTTACTGGAAATAAACTTCAATGGGGTGGTCCTGGTCAATATCAACCACACTCTGTAAGAAGGTCTGTTAACAATCCAAATAGTGGAATTGTATATCTACAATTTATTTCTGATTTTAATTCATCTAGTGGGGGTACGGATAGATTAGACCTTAACCTAGCTGGAACAACACAGGTCTCCTTCGGAGGAAATAATGCACAACAACAAATGAGTATTTTAGCAGGTGCTCAAACGATTAACTCGGGTGCATCAGTTTACCCTTTAAGTCTTGTCATCGTTCAGTTAGATTATGTTAGTAATACTACTAAAATGTGGGTTTCACCAACATTATCTAGTTTTGATTACAACAACCCTGGAACACCGGATGCAACTTATAACAATGCTGTAGCATTTGATCAAGTTTCTTTAACATTTAGATCGGGTGCACAAATAGATGAAATTTCTATTTATGGCGGGCCAACATTCAATTGGACAAATGACAATACATCCACTGGTTTAGGAGCAAGCGGAATAGGTAACATCACTTCATTTACTGGAACGAACACAGGATCAAGTGTGGAAACCTCTAACATTACTGTTACGCCAACACTAAATGGATGTTCTGGAACGGCGGAAACATTTTCTATAACAGTTAATCCAACACCAACAGTAACACAACCTTCGGATCAAACAGTTTGTGCTGGAACGAATTTTGTTGCAACTAATTTTACAGGTGCGGTATCCGGAACTAACTATTCTTGGTCTAGCTCAAATACAGCAGTAGGATTAGCAGCTTCAGGAACAGGTAATATTGCAGCCTTTGCAGCAACAAATACAACGAACGCACCAATTTCTACAACAGTTACGGTTACGCCAACGTTTGGTGAAACGGGAACAACTTTTGGCGAAACGTCTGAAAATGGGACAATGACATTAACTGCCCCAACAGGTACAGTGTTTACAGGTGTTACATATGCTAGTTATGGTAACCCTACAGGATCGAATGGTAACTATACAAATGGATCATGTCATTCTAACACATCACAAGCGGTTGTAGAAGGATTAGCGCTAGGTCAAACTTCTGTAACCATTAATGCGACAGATGCAGAATTTGGAGCACCTTGTGCAGGCACACAGTCTTTAGCTGTTGTTTTAGCTTACGGACCTGCTTGTTCAGGAACGACAAAAACATTTACGTTGACGGTGAATCCAGTTCCATCAGTAATGAATCAGACAGCAACAATTTGTTCAGGTGGAACATTTACAGTATCACCAACGGATGGTAGTGGAAATTTGATTCCTACAGGTACAACATATTCTTGGTCGGCACCTTCAGTAACTGGAATTACAGGTACTGCAGCTGGAACGAACGCAAGTTCAATTTCAGGAACTTTAACAAACACAACAAATGCTGCCATTAACGTAGTTTATACAGTTACACCAAGTTCAGCAACAACTCCAGCATGTGACGGAACAAGCTTCACAGTTACAGTTACTGTAGCGCCTACAGCTACCGTTAGTGTACAAACACAAACAATTTGTTCTGGGTCTAACTTCACGGTAACTCCATCTAATGGTTCAGGAAACATTGTTCCAACAGGAACAACGTATTCATGGTCAGCACCAACAGTAACTGGAATTACTGGAACTGCAGCTGGAACGAATGCAAGTTCAATTTCAGGGAGCATAACAAACTCGACAAATGCAGCGATTACTGTTGCATATACGGTCACTCCGACAAGTGGAAGTTGTACAGGAACACCTTTTACAGTATCTATCATTGTTAATCCTGCACCAAGCATTACTCCACAAACGACAACTATTTGTTCAGAAGGAGTGATGACTTATAGCCCTTCAAATGGCTCAGGTAATATCGTGCCAACGGGAACAACTTATTCTTGGACTTTTGCTGATAATGCGAATGTTTCAGGTGAAGCAATTGGTACAAACCAAAACAATATCGGTCAAACGTTAACGAATACAACAAATATTGATCAACAAGTGGTATACACTGTAACTCCAACTTCTGGAACATGTGTTGGTTCAACCTTTACGTTAACGGCTACGGTTAACCCGAAACCGCTTATTGCTGATAAGACACAGACAATATGTTCTGGTAATGCCTTTACAATTGCACCGATTAATGGTGGAAGTGAGATTGTGCCTGCAGGTACACAATATACATGGACAGTTGTGAATAACACAAATGTATCCGGTGATGTGAACGAAGCAACAGCTCAAAACACAGTTAGCCAAACCTTAACGAATTCAACAAATGTTGCACAAACAGTTGTTTACACGGTTACTCCGGTATTAACTGGTTGTAGTGGTAATCCATTTACTGTAACAGTTACTGTAAATCCAGTACCGGTTATTGTAAATTATGCGTTAAATGGTTGTTCCGGAACAACGATTTCATCTACCCCAGCAAACGGTTCTGGGAATCTTGTTCCTGCTGGAACAACGTATACGTGGAGTTTAGTAGATAATTCATTTGTTTTAGGTGAACAAGCTGAAAGCACAGGACAATCGTCTTTTTCACAATCCCTAGTAAACTTATATACGACATCTCAGTTGGTTAACTATACTGTTACTCCTTCTTATTTATCTTGTGCTGGTAACAATTTCACAATTGCAGTAACTGTAAATGAACTTCCTAATGTTGCAGCGATTACTGGAGCAACGAATGTTTGTACCGGTCTTACAACGCAATTGGCTTCAGCAACTACAGGTGGTACATGGACATCAAGTAACACAGCAGTGGCAACAGTAAATGCATCTGGTGTAGTAACTGGTGTAACTGTTGGAAATGTAACAATTAGCTATTCTGTCACAAATGCAAATGGATGTACTTCTTCAGTAAGCGCAAGTGTTAATGTGAATATTGGAACAAGCGCAACAATTACTTCAGCTGGTTCAACTACTTTCTGTCAAGGAGGAAGTGTAACATTAACTGCCAATTCAGGTGCTACATATTTATGGTCAAATGGTGCTCAAACACAAAGTATAAATGTAACAACGGGCGGTCCATACACTGTAATGGTAACTAATGCAGGTGGTTGTTCAGTAACTTCTTCGGCTACAACAGTAACCGTGAATGCTTTGCCTACCACAGCAGCAATTACAGGTAGTACTTCACTTTGTGTTGGAACAACTACTAATCTTGCAACAACTAGTGTGAACCCAACTTGGTCAAGTTCGAATACTTCTATTGCAACAGTAAGTGCAACAGGTGTTGTTACGGGCGTGTCTTCAGGATCAGCAACTATTTCATATGGTATAACTGATGCAAATGGATGTTCAAACACAGCATCTTCTGCTGTTGTAGTAAATCCATTACCAACTGCAACAATCGCAGCAATTGGTAGCACAACTTTCTGTCAAGGAGGTTCGGTTACATTACTTGCGGCAAATGCTCCATCAGGATCTACATATAGTTATATATGGAATTTGAATGGAACAGCAATCGTTGGAGCAACAGCGAATACATATGTCGCAAATGCATCCGGAAACTATTCAGTAACAATTACGGCAAACGGATTATGTCAAGCGACTTCATCTGCAACAACTGTTACTGTGAACTCATTGCCAACTTTGGCAGCGAGTACGGGAACAACTTCAATTTGTGCTGGATCAACAACTGCATTGTCAAATGCAACTGCGGCAGGAACATGGTCTAGTTCGAACAACGCGGTGGCAACAATCAATTCAGCGAATGGATTGGTAACTGGAGTAACTGCTGGTTCAGCTGTGATGACTTATACCTTTACAAATGCAAATGGTTGTTCAAGTTCAACAACAACAAACTTTACGGTTAATCCACTTCCAACAGCAACGATTACAGCAAGTGGTTCAACAACTTTCTGTCAAGGAGGAAGTGTTACCTTAACTGCAAATACAGCAACTTCTTACCAATGGAGTAACGGAGCAACAACTGCTTCGATCACTGTAAATACTGCTGGAAACTATACAGTAACAATTACGAATGCTAATGGATGTTCTGCGGTTTCTGTTCCAACAACTGTTACTGTAAATACTTTGCCATCAGCAACAATTACTGCAAACGGACCAACAACATTCTGTCAAGGTGGAAATGTGACATTGGTTGCATCAAGTGGTGCTTCGTATTTATGGTCAAATGGTGCTCCAACGCAAACAATTAGCGTAACTGCTGCAGGAACTTATTCTGTAACTGTTACAAGTGCGGCTGGATGTACTGCAACCTCTACTGGTACAATCGTTACAGTGAATGCATTACCGGTAGCAACAATTAATCCAATTGGATCTACAACATTCTGTCAAGGTTCATTAGTAACTTTGATTGCAAGTGCAGGAACTTCTTATTTATGGAGTTCAGGTGAAACCACTCAAGGAATCATTGCAAGTGTGGATGGACCATATACGGTAACTGTAACTAATGCAAATGGTTGTTCGGCAACTTCAGCAAATACAAACGTTGTAGTTTATCCATTGCCAACAGTAGCGGCAATTACAGGTTCAAATGATGTTTGTGTTGGATCAACAACAGTTTTAGCAACAACATCAATTGGCGGAGTTTGGTCCTCAAGTAATACAGCTGTGGCAACGATTAGTCCTTCTGGTGTTGTAACAGGAATTACTGCTGGAAATGCAGTATTATCATATACCATTACAAATGTTAATGGATGTACAAATTCAGCAACGGCTGCAATGACTGTAAATGCTGGAACGACTGCGACTATATCAGCTTCTGGAACAACAACGTTCTGTGCTGGAGGTAGTGTTACCTTAACAGCTAGCTCTGGATCGTCATATGAGTGGAATACAGGTAGTTTAAATCCAAGTATTACTGTATCGGCGTCAGGGTCATATTACGTGAATGTAACGAATGCACTTGGTTGTACAGCAACATCAGTATTGACACAAGTAGTTGTTAATCCACTTCCGGTTGTAGCAGCAATATCTGGTTCAACAGAAGTGTGTATTGGTAATACAACTCAATTAGCAAATACAACAATTGGCGGTGTTTGGTCATCATCAAACAATAACATCGCGACAGTTGATGCAAACGGCTTAGTTACTTCGGTAACGGCTGGTTCAACATCTATCACATACACAGTTACGACTGCAAACGGATGTACTACAAGTGTGTCTGCAGTAGTAAATGTGAATGCTCTACCAACAGCTTCTATTTCGGCTAACGGAGCGACAACGTTCTGTGCTGGAGGTTCTGTGACTTTAGTCGCAACAACAGGAACAAGCTACTTATGGAACAACGGACAATTTACTCAAAGTATCACAGTTGATACAGCAGGTACATATTTCACAACCGTAACAAATGCTTCAGGATGTTCAGCGAACACAAATGCAATCACGGTAACAGTGAATGCGCTTCCAACAGCAGTAGTAACGGCAAATGGACCAACAACATTCTGTCAAGGTAACAATGTGTTACTAACAGCAACGGGAGGAACAAACTATTTATGGTCAACAGGAGAAACGACTCAGTCTATCTTGGTTTCAACAAGTGAAAACATTCAAGTGGACGTAATAAATTCGAATGGATGTACTTCAGCTGCTGCCAACACGATCGTAACAGTTCTTCCGGTAACTGTTGCAACAATTACAGCGAATGGACCTACAGCGATCTGTTTAGGTTCTAACGTAACATTGTCTGCGACGGCAGGAACAGGATTGACTTACTTATGGAGTAACGGTGTAACAACTGCAACAACTCAGAATATTACAGTAAGCAACGCTGGAACATATTCAGTTACTGTAACGAACGCGTCTGGATGTTCATCTACCGCAACTCAAACAGTAACGGTAAATGTAAATCCAGCGGTAACAGTTACAGCTAACGGTCCAACATTGTTCTGTCAAGGTGGAAGTGTAACATTAACTGCAACAGGTGCTGCTTCTTATGAATGGAATACTGGAGATTTCACATCAAGTATCACGATAACCACAGCAGGTAGCTACTTTGTAGTTGGAACAAGTGCAGCAGGTTGTGAAACAACTTCAGCGACAACAGTGATTACAACAAGTACAATTCCTGCAGTAGCAGCCATTACCGGAGCAAACAATGTATGTGAAGGTGGTACAATTAACTTGACAAGTTCAACAATCAACGGTACTTGGACAAGTGCGAACAACTTCATTGCAACTGTTTCTAACACAGGAATTGTTACTGGTCAAAACGCTGGTTCAACTACGATTACATATACAGTAACAAATGGTGCTTGTTCGAATGCAGTAACAGCAATAGTGAATGTATTGAACAACCCAGTTGTTCCAATCATCACTGCTAGTGGTGCAACAACAATGTGTCCTGGTGGAACGGTAATATTGTTTGCTTCAAATGGAGCAAGTTACCAATGGTCAAATGGACCATTAACACCGTTTATTACAGTTAATCAATCAGGTGACTACGCAGTAACAGTAACAAATGCGAGTGGATGTTCCGCTACTTCTTTACCTATCAACGTATTCATTGGTGATAATACAAATCCAGTAATTGTTCCTCCAGCGAACATTACAATGGCTCCAAACTTCGGATGTGATGCAATCGGTGTGAATTTGGGTAACCCAACTGCAACGGATAACTGTTCAGTTGCAACGGTTTCTCATAATGCTCCAGCAATCTTCCCATTAGGATTAACAACAGTAACTTGGACAGTAGTCGATGGTTCAGGAAATACATCAACAGCAACACAATTTGTGAATGTTGTTGATAATATTCTTCCAACGATTAACGTAAATGATATCACAGTTGTGATTAACGATAACGGATCAACGACAATCACGTTCAGTGATGTGGATAATGGAACAACCGACAACTGTGGAATTGCTTCCATGACCTTGAGTCAGTATACATTTGGTTGTTCAAACATCGGTGATAACAACATCACGGTTACAGTAACTGATAATAACGGTAATGTTGCTACAACAACAATTCTCGTAACTGTTGTAACTTCTGGAACAGATACAGACAACGATGGAACGTTGAATGCATGTGACTCAGATGATGACGGTGACGGAATCAATGATGTGGACGAAGTAGTTGGTGATACGGATGGAGACGGAATTCCAAACAGCATTGATGCTGACGATGACGGAGATGGTATCTCAACGATTATTGAAGGAACGGATGATATCGACGGTGACGGAATCTCTAACTACCTTGATTCGGATAGTGATGGTGACGGTATCAGCGATGACTTCGAATGGGACTTTGGTGGACTTGGTGAGCCAGGACAAGATTGCGATAACGATGGTGTGTACGACTTCCTAGATACAGATCTTTGTGGTCCAGTTATTCCAGAAGCATTTACTCCTAATGGAAATGGCTTTAATGATAACTTCGTGATCCCAGGAATCGAAGGTTACAAAACTCGTTCAGTATCTATTTACAGTCGTTACGGTACACTTGTGTATGAAACGAGTGAGTATAACAATGATTGGGACGGTACATTATTAAATACAAGTACTCAAGTTCCAGATGGTACTTACTATTACATCTTCACATTCGATAATGGTGTAGTCGTTAATGGATATGTTTACATCAACCGCGTTCAAAAATAAAATTCATAGATAACAATTGATATGAAAAAGACAAATAGCATAATCGTCGCATTAGGAATTGTAATAGCTTCTTTTCAAGCGCTAGGACAAGATCCAAACTACAGACAAAATCAGTTCAATGCGTTGATGCTGAATCCCGCTCAGGCTGGAGCTAATTCTTATAATGATATTTCAACATTGGCAAATGCACAGTGGGGAGGATTCAAAGGTGCACCGAAAACAATGACCCTTTCAGGTAACTTTAATTTGTTAAAGAATTTTGGACTCGGTGGTACTTTACTTCAAGATGAACTTGGTCCTGTAAGAAGTACTCAGTTCGCAATAAATGGAGCGTATCATTTAAAGTTGAACAATGCTTGGAAATTGTCTATGGGATTGCGTGCAATTGCAGGAAATACTTCTGTTAACTTGGCTGACTTAGATATTACCCAACCATTTGACCCTGATATGTTGACAAATTTATCAACGGGTTTATCGTTCAACGCTGGTTGGGGAGTGTTATTGTACCACAAAAACTTCTACTTAGGTTTCTCTCAACCAAGAGTAGGACAAACTTACTTTAAAAATAGAAACACGAATTTATATGTGGATGCTAAAGGAGGTTATGTTGGTTACATGGGCGGAACGATTGCATTAAATGATGCTTGGCAATTACGTCCAAATGTGGTGGCTAGATACATGGAAGGTTTGCCTTGGACTGTTGACTTAAACGCAATTATGACCCATAAAATGGGCTTAGATTTTGGTGTAAGTTATCAATTAAATAGTGCGATTGGTGGTATTGTTGGTTATGATATCAATAACCGCTTCTACTTAGGTTACTCTTATACTTTCCCAATGTCAAACTTAAATAAAGTGAGTGTTCAATCTCATGAAATTGCTTTGCGTTGGAAATTCAATAATAACACAAGTCGTTGTCAAGGACCTCGTTTCTTCAACTGATAAATAGACACTAGCTGATGCGCTTCGTTTTAACCACCATTCTTGTTTTTCTTGCTGCAGGGTCAATCTTTGGTCAGTATGATGTACAATTAACGCCTGCTTGTTTCAATACATCGTTCGATGATTTTGGAACAAGAAAAATAGGAGATAAACTGTATGTCTTATCTGCTTCGAAAGATCCATGTGAGGACATCATGATGGACCCATACACTAAGAAACCGTATTCTGATTTATACGAGGTGGATGGGTGTAAGACGAAAGACGCAAAATTAGTAAGTGCCGAAACAAAGGGTTTACTTAACGTGAATTCATGTTATTTTGATGGACCTATTAGTTCAAATGCAGCTGGTAATCTTTTGTTCTTTACTAACAATTTTGGATCAAATGAATACGAGAAATTAACGATTCACTATTCAACAAAGAATGATAAAGGAGAATGGAGCAAACCGATTCCAGTTCCATTTAACAATGACAACTTTAATGTAACGCATCCATTTTACGATGAAAAGAACAAAGTACTTTACTTTGTTTCAGATATGCCTGGTGGATTAGGAGGAATGGACATCTATCGCGCAAATTTCGATGGAAAAAAATTCGGTGATAAAGAATTAGTACGCTATGTCAATTCTAAAGGACATGATTGTTTTCCTTTAATCTTTGACAATAAACTTTACTTTACCTCAAATGCGTTCACTACAATTGGTGGTTATGACCTTTTTGTGATGGAAAATTTCGAAGTCAAAAATATGGGAGAGAAATTTAACTCCAAATATGATGACTTAGCGATCATGTTCAATGATAAAAAATCAGGTTACATTACATCAAATCGCGCAAACAATGGTGTAACAGATGATATTTACGAGTTCAAGTTAATCGATCTTTTTGTAGATGTTCAATTGGCTTACGTTGTGAAGGATAAAAATTCTGGTGAACCAATTGCTGACGTTTCTGTGAAAGTAGTCGATGATTCAACGGGATTGATTCTTTTCCAAGGATCAACGGATGAATTGGGAAGTTTCTTACAAACATTGGATAGTATTCCATTGAATGCGGTAAGAAAACTAAAAGTATCCATGGAAAAAGATGGATATATTGCTAAAGAAGTAGATTTTACGATTACTGCTAAGGATACCCTTCAGATCAATGTTGCTGATTTAGTAGACTTGAATCTTGAGCCGCTTTCAATTGATATGATCATCAATGAATTACTTGGTCTTAAATCAATTTATTATGATTTCGACAAAGCTGATTTAAGACAAGATGCGATTATTGAACTAGATAAGGTCGTAACGTTCATGAATAAACATGCGAAAATTGAAATCGAGTTAGGATCACATACCGATTGTCGTGGACCTAAGCTTTACAATTTGGATTTATCTAATCGACGTGCATTGTCGGCGGCAAATTACATAAAGGCACGTATCTCCAATCCTGATCGTATTTCGTTCAAAGGGTATGGTGAGACTGTTTTGAAGGTGGATTGTCCGTGTGAAGGAAAAATTCGTTCGAAATGTACGGAAGAGGAAAATCAATTAAATCGTAGAACGGAATTCACAATAAAGAGTTTGAACATCTCAACTGGAAGTAATAATGTGAAACCAAAAGTTGGTTCGGCACTTCCGTCAAATGGTAATCGCAATTTCACGTTCAATTCGGATGATGAAGCTGATTTCAGAATTACGCCAACAGAAACAGATGCTGAAGGTATTGTATATCGTGTTCAGGTAGAATCAAGTGTTGCTCAAATACCGAATGCTACAGTGAAATACAAAACACAGGATGTTTACGAGTACCAACAAGATAATACATACAAATATTGCTTAGGTGGTGCATTCAAAACGTTGAAGGAAGCGGTCGTGTTCCAAGACAAAATGCGTCAAAATGGATATGCTCAAGCTTTCATTATTGCTTTTGATAACGGAAAGCGAATCAGTATCGAACAAGCGAAGAAGTTGACAAAAGATTAGTCAATCATTTTCATTAATCACAACGTTTGAAATCAAAATTACCGCATGTAGGGACAACCATATTTTCGGTGATGTCCGCTTTGGCGAATGAGTATCAAGCCATAAATTTATCTCAAGGCTTTCCAAACTTTCCCGTGGATCAACGCCTCATTTCATTGGTTCAAAAAGAAATGCAAGGGAACGTTCATCAATATGCACCCATGACAGGTTTATTGGAGTTAAGAGAGCAAATCGTGCTAAAAATTAAAATGCATTATCAACGTGAATTAGACGCTAAGAATGTATTAGTTACAGCAGGAGCAACCCAAGCAATATTTGCTACGATTCAAGCATTGGTTCATTCAGGTGAAGAGGTAGTAATATTGGATCCTAGTTATGATTGTTATGAAAGTCCGGTGATTCTTTCAGGTGCAAAACCTGTCCGCATTCCACTTAGTGAAGAATTCTTACCAGATTGGGATCACATTCGCTCAAGAGTGAATAATAAAACAAAGCTTATTATCACAAATAATCCACATAATCCTAGTGGAAGAGTTTGGGATAAAAACGATTTTGTTGAACTCCAAAATCTACTGAATGATTTTCCAAACCTTTGGGTTTTATCCGACGAAGTGTACGAATTCATTTCATTTGAAAAGAAACACATCTCTGCACATCAAGTAGAGGGATTGAAAGATCGATCCATTGTTGTATCGTCTTTCGGGAAAACATTCCATATAACTGGATGGAAAATCGGGTATTTAACAGCGCCAGAAGAGGTAATGGCTGAAATTCATAAAGTACATCAGTTCATGGTTTTTTCAGTGAATAGTCCAGCGCAAGCCGCTTTGGCTAGTTACTTACCAGAGACAAACCTTCATCAATTAGGTGCGTTTTACCAAGAAAAAAGAGACTTCTTTCGAGAGCAAATGTCTTCAAGTCGTTTTAAATTAATGCCATCAGATGGCTCATACTTTCAAGTAGCATCGTTCCAAAACATTTCAGATGAAGCAGATGTCGATTTTTGTAAACGAATGACAAAAGAATTTGGAGTGGCAAGTATTCCGCTCTCTGTTTTTAATGCGGATTTAGCAGATCGCCAACTCATCCGTTTCTGTTTTGCGAAAGATCAAGAAACCCTGTCTTCAGCAGCACAAAGATTATGCAAGATTTAACTATTACGCTTATTCAATTCGATCAAGCTTGGGAAAATATTTCTGAGAATTATCAGCGTATTGATAAACTGCTGGAACAGTCAGAAAAATCTGACCTCATTATTTTGCCGGAAATGTTTCATAC
This sequence comes from Crocinitomicaceae bacterium, assembly GCA_017983465.1. Taxonomy (GTDB): domain Bacteria; phylum Bacteroidota; class Bacteroidia; order Flavobacteriales_D; family Crocinitomicaceae; genus UBA952. Next base: position 200,248 of record JAGOBK010000002.1, on the reverse strand, counting down.
TGGGTTTTCTATGAATACAGAACTTGCAGATGAATGGAACGAAAATAAGGCCTTGCATGTGTTAAAGAATTGGTCGAGTAAACATCATTCTGCCATATATACGTCAATGATGGTTCATGAAGATAAGCATTTCTTCAACCGAGGAGTATTTGTAGAACCTTCTGGAAAGGTCTCCATTTATGACAAGCGCAAGTCTTTTGGACTCGGTGGCGAAGACGAAGTATTCACGGAAGGAACGAAGGAAACAATTGTATCATACAATGGCTGGAAAATAAATATGCAAATTTGTTATGATTTGCGTTTTCCAGAGCTCATTCGAAATCGAATTGAGGAGAATGGACAAGCTGCGTATGATGTGCTCTTATACGTCGCTAATTGGCCAAAAAAACGCGTTCTTCATTGGTCGACTTTACTTCAAGCACGCGCCATCGAAAATCAATGCTACACAATTGGCGTGAATCGCGTTGGTATTGATGGAAATGAAATCGCCTATCCTGGAGCATCTGCAGTTTATAACGGTCTTGGAACTAGCATAATTGAATTGGATGACCAAGAAACGGTTCGAAAATGTACCTTGTCATCGACTGAAATTCGAGAGTTGCGCATTCAATTACCTTTTTTGAAGGATAGAAAATAGTTTGTATATTTGATAACAAGAAAAACTAATAAAATGAAAAAACTTATACTCTCGGCTTTTGCATTTGCGTCTTCAATGACTGCTCAAGCTCAAATTGCCCCTAAATTAGCATCGTTTCAAGATTTGGTAAAAGCACCAATTCATGCTGAATCAATTGAATCGACCGAAAAAGCTTTAGGTGTAACGATTTGGTCTGATGACTTTTCTACCCCAACAAACTGGACAGTTGACAATAGTGGACAAACTGGAATCGACTTTGGTTGGAACATCAATAGTGCATCTGATGGATGGTGGGCGTCATCGGGAATCAATTCTACTTCTGGTGGAAATTATGCTGAATTGGTAAATGGAGACCCAACAGCTTCACCTGCAACACAAGCGTTAAATGTTGTCTATACCCTTACAACGGCTAATCCAATTGATGTTGCAGCATTAGGTGGAACAAATCAAATCTCTTTGATGTTTAATCAATTTGGCGCTCGTTTTAACGATTTACAAGAAATGTTCATCAGTACAAACGGTACCACATGGGTTTCTGTTGGAAACAACTTAGATAAATCTGTTCTTTCTGCTGCTGGGGGTTCAGCTTACACGAATCCAGATTCAAAATCTTTGAATTTGGCACCATTTTTAACAGGAACACCAAGTCAACTTTGGATTCGTTTTCAATGGACAACAAACTATCCTAATTCAGCTACAAATCCAAACGTTTGGATTACTTACGGATGGTATATAGATGATGTGAAATTGGTAACTAACCCAACAAATGACTTAGCTGTAACCGGTTCAGATTGGGGTTCAGTAGGACTTCATTACTACCAAATTCCAACAGCACAAGTTGCTCCAATTGATTTCTCAGCGGACATCTTTAACGGGGGTGTGAACGATCAAACGAATGTAAAATTAAATGTGAATGTGAACAGTGGTGCTTTTGTTGGATCTAGTGCTCCAGCTTCCATTGTATCTTTGGATACCTTAAATGTAACGGTGGCTACTCAATTTACACCAGCCGCTACTGTGGGAGCTTACACGGTAACACGCAATATTACATCTGATTCTACAGATGACGTTTCTGCAAATAATACCATGTCAGATATTACCTTCAATGTTTCGAACTTCATTTATGCACGTGACAACAATGTTGTTTCTGGAAGCACATCAAATGGAACAAATGGTTTCGAAACAGGAAACTTGTATGATATTTTCCAAGATGCTTTATTAAAAGCAATTAACGTTCGTCTACCAAATGGAACAAACGGAGCAACAGTAGGAACAGAGATCTACACAAAGTTGTACTCAATTGATCCAGTATCGGGAGACTTCGTATATGAATCAGAATCTGCACCTCTAGTTTTAGCTGCTAATAACTTGAATACGAACTTGGTTGTAGAATTGGAACCATATGTAAATGTTACGGCAGGAACAACGTATTTAGCAGTTGTTGGTTCTTATACAAGTGGTTTGAAAGTGTCAAATGCAGGTACTTCACCGGCACAAACATCTTTCTTGTTAGATGGTAACGATATTACAACTTCAACATTGTTTTATCAAACTTCTACTCCATACGTTCGTTTGAATTTTGACCCGGTTTTAGGAACGGAAGAAATCGAGCAAATACAACAAGCGGTGATTATGCCGAATCCTTCTAATGGTGTTGCTTCTTTGCAATTTGAGTTAATGAATGCTTCCGATGTGACAGTTACTGTATTGGATGTTGCTGGAAAAGAAGTTCAAAATACATCATTAATCCAATTGGCTTCGGGAACGCAAAATATTGCACTTGAATCAGCAAAATGGAACAGCGGAGTATACTTCGTGAATATTGCTTCTAACGGAACAGTATTGACGAAAAAATTCGTAAAAAAATAATCGATTAACTAAAATCTTGAAAGGCCGGTAGATCCGGCCTTTTTTTGTTATGTGGGAATTTGAAGCAGGGTTTATAGGATTGTTTTTAAGCGCTTTTTTTGCAGCGACGATACTTCCTGTTGCATCCGAAGCTTTTCTCATCGGAATGCTCTCATTTCACTACGATCCACTGATCTGCTTGTTCGTCGCCTCAACAGGAAATACACTTGGTGCCATTTTGAATTATTACATCGGCTATCTGGCTAAGCCAATTTGGCTCAAGAAAATCCGAGTGAGTTTGACACAAATAGAACAATGGAAGGACCGCGTTCATAAATATGGTGTTTGGCTAGCCTTGTTTTCTTGGCTTCCTTTAATCGGCGATCTAATTGGTGTGGTACTTGGATTCTTTCGAGCACCTAAAGTCTTGACATTTGTCTTTTTTGCGATTGGAAAGCTACTGCGCTACGCAATCGTTATCTTACTTTACTTTCTTTTTTGATTCTTTTTGAATGTGCAAATATTCTAAGACAGGGTCCTTTTGCTGAATTAATTGCTGTCGATTAATCGTGATGATGTGATCGGGTTCGATTGCCTTCAAGTCAATACTAGAGCGATCCTTAGGCGTGAACTTCAAGGTAGATACCATTAAATGGATATTCGAATGATCAAGGATATATGGAGCGCTGTTTCCAAATGTTCCACCAATTCCACCCATGCACTGAGTCCCAATGATTTCACCCCTCACTGTGCTTTTAAACCATCCTGCGAATAACACAGATGCAGACATAGAAGAACCATTCGTAATTAAATTGCATTTACCAGTATACGTATATCCAAGTTTATTTTGTGGTGTATACGCGTATAAAATGGTTCGTGTGGTCCCCAATGGAGATCGATAAAAATCGTACTCCTGACTGATCAGTCCGTTTGGATAAACGCGCTCTGCTCTATTTTTGAATTGCTGTTTTTGGTAAAATGGAAGCGAAGCGAAGCGGTCGAAATGACTTCTCTTATACAAGTAATTCATTTGTAAAGGTGCGCCACTGAGATTCAAGTAACTCAATACGTACTCCTGTGCGCGCAGCATTCCTCCTAAATTATTTCTTAGATCTATATAAAGTTCTTGCACATTTTTTTTCTTGATTTCTGAAAAGCAGGCATCTATCTGTTTTTTGAATTTCTTGAGTGAGATGGGATCAAAGGACTTTATGGTTAACACACAACGCTTGTCCTTGTCTATAAAATAATGAACGGGACCGTTTAAATCGATACTTCTATCTTTTAAATAGTGACCAGATTTTACATAATGAGCTTCCTCAACGATGGTATCTCCGTTTAAATTGACAAGCTTAAATTTCGCCCTGTCGTTTAAATTAGCGCGATTCAGTAAGTTGAAAGTAGCTCCAATCAAACGCTGAGCAATTTCTTCTTGTGCGTTGCCAGCATTTCCTTCGGAAAAACTTAATCGTTTACTGATAGCGAATAAACTATCCATGCTATATGAATCGATTTGGAGAATTTCACTCCCAACAGAAAGCCCATTTTTGTAGATGCTTTCCAAATAAAACCGCTTGTCAATTCTCACAACAAAAAACGGTAGAACAGCACGGTCTTTTGGACCTAAATATAAATAATCTCGTGGATTTAAATTGGTGTGTGAGTCTTTCATCACCCCCAAATAACGTGTGACAATTTGAATGAACTCGAACATTGTCTTTTCTGTTGAACAAGACTTCAAAGCTTGTTTGTATCCATCGACGAATGCTTCTACTCCACAATATAAACTAGGATTCGGATGTGTTTCGAGTATGTGTTCATGCAATTGTTCAATGTCCGCTTTCATAGCTTCTGGACATAATTTTACTTCACTAATTTCATCTTTTGAATAACGGAAATAGGAGATGCATTCTTGTGCACTTCCATGAAATGCAATCAGAATGATGAGAAGAAGAAAGAAGAAATATTTTTGCATGAAAGAGTGATTCGAAGATAATGGATTTAGTTGAATTAGTACTACATTTGAATTCTTAAATTTCCGCTGAAAAATGATAAAAAAATCGGTCATCCTTCCCTTCTTAACGCTCATTCTACTTTCTTGTCACAGAACGGATGAGAAGTTTTGCTCATGTATGAATAAAAGCAAAGAGGTGAACGCCTTAACAGAGAAAATATGGCAACAAAAAGCGACAAAAGAGGATAGTGTGAAATTGAAATCAATGATAACTTCCAAAAATAAACTTTGCGAAATGTATGCCTTGAAAAACGGAGAAGAATTGTTGAAATTGAGGGAAGATTGTAAGTAATATGGAAGAAACTAAAACTGTTTTAATCGCGGGTGGATCTGGATTAATTGGAAAGCAACTCACAAAAGTATTGAAGGAAAGAGGTTATCACGTTTACAAACTTTCACGTAGTGGACACGCAGAAGACCATATTCAATGGGACCCCAAAACAAAACAAGTCGACGAAAAATACCTTAGTCGAATTCATGTTTTAATAAACCTGGCTGGCGCAAATATTGGAGATAAAAATTGGACCCCTTCTCGAAAAAGAGAATTAATTGAGTCCCGTGTTCAGTCAACTGAGTTTTTAAGTGAACTTGCTTCAAAAATGCCCAATTTAGCCTACTATGTTGGGGCTTCAGGCGTCAACTGCTTCGACGTAACTGAGGACAAAGTTTTTCACGAATCGGACGAGTATGGAACAGATTTTCTAAGCACCCTTGTACGTGATTGGGAAACTGCGAGCACCCGTTTTCAAGGGATTTGCCCATATATGAAATTAAGAATCGCAATGGTCCTCTCTAATCAAGGTGGATCACTTAATGCGATGAAAGGACCAATAAAATTCGGTTTGGGATCTCCTCTTGGAACAGGAAATCAATACCATCCGTGGATCCATATCGATGATTTGTGCAGAATGATCTTATTCGGAATGGATCATCAACTCGAAGGCACCTTTAACGCTGTTGCCGATTGTGATACAAATCGAACGATGATGAAAGGAATTGCTAAATACATGCATCGCCCATTCTTTTTACCACCTGTTCCAAGTGGAATTCTAAAATTCATACTTGGAGAGCGCTCTATGCTTGTCCTATCCAACCTTCGCGTTTCGAATGATAAAATAAAGAATGCCGGATTTGAATTTACATTCGACAATCTGAACAAAGCCTTAAAAGCCTTATTCGCGAAATAATTATTTATTATTTAACATTCAAATCCATTCGTTGAAATCCAAAAAAAGGTACTTTCAAAGAAAAAACGAATGGCTAAATCTCAAAAAATATTCGTCCTAGACACTTCTGTCTTACTGCACGACTTCGACTCCATCTCTAATTTTGATGAACATAATGTCGCTATACCAATCACGGTATTGGAAGAACTTGATAAGTTTAAGGTCGGAAACGATACGAAAAACTTCTCTGCGAGAGAGGTTATCCGTTTTATTGATCGACTTTCAGGAAGCGGATCTTTGCAAGAGTGGATTCCACTTGGTCCAGGACTGGGGAATTTCAAGATTATCATGGAACATGCTCCTGCACAATTAAATGCGGAGGATATTTATGGCGCCTATAAAAATGATCATAAAATCATTAATGCGGCACTATTCCTAAAGGAAAAGGAAAAACGTAAATCGGTGATTCTCGTTACAAAAGATATCAATCTACGTATCAAATCAAAAGCGCTCGGATTAGTAGCTGAAGATTATCAGACGGGAAAAGTTCATTCAGACGAAATTCAAGCGTCAAGCTCTTACAACATCGAAGGTCTAGAATCCACCTATATTCGCGAAATATTTACGAAAGGAAGTGTTCCAGAAGATGGTACCCTAGGAGAAAAAAAGGAGGTGAATGGCTACTATATTCTCAAAAATGGAAAAACCTCTGCACTTGCTTTTTACAATCACCTAACAGATCGCGTTGACCGAATTGAAAAGGAATTTATTTACGGAATTAAACCAAAAAACGCCGAACAAGCGTTTGCTTTTCATGCACTTCTCAATAATGACATCAAATTAGTTGCCTTACAAGGTGTTGCCGGAACGGGAAAAACCCTACTTGCCTTAGCCGCGGCATTGGAACAACAAAAGTTGTATAATCAAGTGATTTTAGCGCGTCCAATTGTCCCATTATCGAATAAAGAAATCGGATTCTTGCCTGGTGATGCAAACGATAAAATTGGGCCTTATATGGAGCCGCTCTGGGATAATCTAAAGTTCATTAAATCTCAGTTTGGTGAAAATGAAAAGAAACATAAAGCGATTATGGAGATGCAGGATTCTGGAAAAATTATCATCACTCCACTTGCATTCATTCGTGGTAGAAGTCTTTCCAACATCATGTTTATCATCGATGAAGCACAGAATTTAACGCCTCACGAAGTGAAAACCATTATCACACGTGCTGGTGAAAACACCAAAATTGTGTTCACTGGAGATGTGCATCAAATTGATACACCGTATTTGGATGAAAACAGTAACGGGCTAGCGTATTTGATCGACCGATTAAAAGGAGAGTCCCTGTTTGCTCATGTTAAATTAGAGAAGGGAGAACGATCGGAATTGGCTAACCTTGCGAACGATTTACTGTAAGAAAAACTTATTGAATTCGAACTAATTCACCGAAATACATGGTTTTTTCTGTCTTGGACTCCATGTAAAGCTGGGAAATTGAACTCTTTTTAGTTGGGAAATAAATATCGATTAATTCGGTGAGAAAGTCTGTGTCAACCGTTGGTGAATAGGTATTCATAATGAGGAATCCATCATCGGCAAGTAGACTAGATGCAGTCATCATTAATTCATCGATTTTATCCTCTAATTTCCATTTTTCACCACTTGCTCCAATTCCCCATGCAGGTGGATCCATGATGATTCCTTTGTATTTGTTCTCACGTTTGACTTCGCGTGCGGCAAATTTTAACGCATCTTCGTGTACCCATTTGATGTTTAACAATTTGCATTCTTCCATGTTTCTCTTTGCCCAATTCAATGTCGATTTTGCGGAGTCCACATGAAAGGTTTCTGCGCCTTTCAAACGCGCCATGCAAGAAGCAGCACCCGTATAAGCGAAAAGGTTTAAAAAACGTTCGTCCGCTGAAATGTGCTCCTCAATAAAACGCCAGTTCGCTTCCTGCTCAGGAAACAAGCCAATATGTTTGAATTTCGTTAGGGATAAAGTAAAGTTTAAACGGTTGTATTTAATGGTCCATTCGCTTGGAACATTTTTTTTCAAGCATTTCCATTTTCCTTGCTGCGCTTTTCCTTCAATGAATTCCCAATGAGCCAGATTTCTCCACTCTGTAAAGGGCAATCCACTGTGGAAATAAGCTTGAACTTCTGGTCGAATCGTAATGATTTTACCCCAACGCTCTAATTTTTTACCACCACCAGCATCTAATAGTTCATAATCTGCCCATGGTTCGGCATAAATTCTAGGTATATCACTCATCAATTAGCGCATTTTAGGCGTTTTCTTACGTCCGCCCATCATTTGAGCTTGGCGCATTTGGTTTTTTGATGGCGCCATTTGCAATTGACTTTGCATCGTTTTGATTTGGTCGCGCATCATTCCGTTTTTATCTAATTTTTTTGCTTCTGCTAACAAGGCAACAGCTTCGTTTTTTCTTCCTGTTTGTGCACAAATACCTGCCAAGTGCATACGCGCAACAGCATTGTCTTCGCCAGTTCTTAATCCAAGGTCCATGGCTCTTCTCAGCAGTTTCTCACTATTTGCAAAGCCTAATTCTTGTCCGCCCATCACTGCCTTTAAAAATAATACATACGCATGTTGTCTCTTTGGAAGGAATTCAGGATTTGATATACGGTCAATGTATTTCTTCGCTTTATCTGTATTTCCCACGCGCATTTGATTCAATGCCAATAATACATTTTCGTTTCTAAAAAAGGACAGGATGATTAATGCAGTCACGAAAATAAAAGTGATGCCCCAACCCCAATGTCCAGTAGCAAACAAATAAACGTTGAATCCAGTAGCTACAACAGCTAAGACAATACGGATTATAAATGCAATCATAAGTAAAATTTAATAAGTCAAATAGTTAATCAATGGTGGCGATACATTTTAATTCAATCGCAATTGGAGTAGGTAAAGAGTTTATTTCTACAGTCGTTCTACACGGCAAGTTATCTTTAAAGTATTCTGCATACACGCGATTGTAAACCTGAAAATCACGTTTCATATGCACTAAAAACACGGTTACATCTACTAATTGGTCCCAACTAGACCCAGATTCTTCCAAGATGATGCGAACGTTGTCAAAGACACTTCTGCATTGTGCTTCGAAATCGAATTCAATGAAATTCCCGTTTTTATCTAATTTTAAACCAGGTACTGCTGAGTCGGTATCATCTGAACCTGCAACCCTCGGACCAACACCTGATAAGAAAAGAAGGTTTCCAACGCGTCTTGCATGTGGATATAATCCAACAGGTTTTGGTGCTTTATTTGTGGAAATTCGATTTTGTTCTGACATTTTCAATGCTTTGGGCAAATATACTAAAATGAATCGATTTTGTCTGCAAGATCAAAGCCCGATAAGCATACGTTCAGATAATTGTGTAACTTCGCTTAACATGCAAAATAATTCTGCACACATGGACCTTTCGATTGTTATTCCTACTTGCAATGAGGAGGGGAACATCGTCCCAATGTATGAACGTTTGTTGGCTGTGATGAACGAAATTCAACTAGCCAATTTTGAGTTTATATTCGTGGATGATGGAAGTTCAGATCTTTCCTTATTCCGTATTCAAGAGTTGCGCGCGAAAGATAGTCGCGTTAAATTCATCCAACTTAGTCGAAATTTTGGACACCAAAATGCGCTAAAAGCTGGACTTGACCATGCACAAGGAGCAGCAGTAATTAGTATGGACGCAGATTTACAGCATCCACCAGAATTAATCCCAACGCTGTACGAAAAATGGAAGGCTGGATTTGAAGTGGTGTATACCATTCGTAAGGATGATCAAAAAGTTCCCTTATTGAAAAAATGGACGTCCAAAGGATTTTATCGCTTGACAAATAAATTGGTGGAGATTCCCATGGAAGAAGGAACCGCAGATTTTCGTTTGTTAGATAGAAAAGTGGTGGACGCGCTCAAAAAATACACAGAGTCTCACCTGTTCTTGAGAGGAATTATTCCATCCTTGGGATTCAAGCAATTAGGCATTCCATACGTGCCACATGCGCGTGTCTCAGGTAAAACAAAATACTCATTTGCTAAGATGCTCCGCTTTGCCTTAACAGGTATCACGTCGTCAAGTGCTAAACCCTTGTATTTTTCCATTTATACTGGTTTGTTTTTTGCGATTCTAGCATTTTTATACGGGATTTATGCCATTTATATTGCTGCATTTACCGAGGAAGCAATTACTGGTTGGACCTCTATTATCGCTTCGATTTTGTTTATCGGAGGAATTCAACTGATAATGATAGGAATTCTAGGAATTTACTTGGGTAAATTATTTATTCAAAGTAAAAACCGCCCCCTTTATTTGATTACTGAAAAAGAACTAGACTGATGATCACCAAACTACAAAATTTGCCAATAAGGTATCAAGCATTGCTTCTACTCATGGTGCTTTTTTCGCTTTACGGTGTCTTCGATCATTTTTTTGACGGGATTTTACCCATCCATGAATGGCGAAAAACAGATTCCCTGTCAATTGCGTTAAATTATGCAAAGGGCGCACCATTTCTCGAACCCCAAACACAATTGATTTTAGCGAATGGAACGCGAAATGCTACTTCGGAATTTCCCATTATTTATTTTATTCTCGGAAAATTATGGCAGGTATTTGGTCATCACGAGTGGATGCCTAAAGCCCTTTCGATTTCTATTCTTTTTATTGCGATTTCTCTTTTTAGTGAGGTCATGGAATTTCTTTTCCAACAAAAATGGAAAGCCCTTCTCTTCGTCTTTTTGATAGCGAGTTCTCCTGTCCTACTATTTTACGCTGATTCCATATTACCCAACGTATTTGCCTTTTCCTTTGTCCTCTTGGGAGCATATGGAACTTTTAAATTTATTCGTTCGAAACAAGTCTTTTGGCTAGGATTTCTCACCTTTTTTTTTGTACTTGCTGTCTTATTAAAAATTACAGCATTGATTTGCTTACTCTCCTTTGGTGGCGCTTACTTTTTCTATACCCTATTTAATCAAAACCAATCATTTAAAGCACAGTCTTACTTCTGGTTTTCATTCCTCCTTTCCTTTATTTTGATATTGGTGACAAGTTACCTTTGGTATTCTTACGCCATCAGCTACAACGAAAAAGTTGGTTCGGATTTGTTTTCGACAACGGTACGTCCAATTTGGGAAGTAGATGCAGAAACACGCAAAGCAATTTGGCAGCAATTTTGGAAACACATGCTACCTGGACTTTATCACCCAAGTATGTTGTTGTTATCCTTGCTATTCCTTGGCTATGCCGCTTGGAAAAAATGGATGTATTCCTATGTCATCTGGTTAGTCATCATTGGCTTTTTAGGTCTCATTGCCTATTTCATACTTTGGTTCTGGGTTTTTGATGTGCATGATTACTACCTCATCGAAATATTGTTTTTTCCGCTTATTCTGTTCTATGTGCTGATTCAATTTGGTAGTCGAATTAATCGTTCTAAAATTAACCGACGCATTATTTTTGCCTCATGGACGGCTCTTGCTTTTTTACAAGCGATATCCTTAGCACATTGGTCCTTTGGGAAGGAAAATATACTAACAAAAAACACTCCGTTTGTCAGTGAATTTGTGAAAGGAAATTGGGGATACTTTCATTTTTATCACCGCGAGCACCTTGGTCAATTACAAGCTTGTACGGAAGAAATTCAACGAATTATTCCCAAAAGCGATACCATTCTTTGTCTATCAGATTCTTCACCAAACATTCAATTATACACTTTAGGAAGAATTGGATATACCCACTTTAGCTTGCATGAATCTACACCCGATGAAACAGAACAAATCAAACGGATTATTCGAAAAGGGGCTAACTTTGCTTTAGTGATTCACGAAGCGAATTGGGAACCCAACAAGGAGTGGGAGCCATTTTTAACTAAACTCATTTTCCAGAAAGGGAACATCTATTTATTTGATTTACGTTATTTTTAACTTAAATATTTAATTCTACCCAATTTAAACCTTAAACCTACGTTATACGGACAACATGAAATGGACCATCTACTTATTTATCTGCCTTTTCTCCTTTGTTTCAAGGGCCCAAATAGGCACGGGTACTTGGAAGCTCCACGTTTCAACTTCGAAAGCAATCGATGTAGTTGCTTCTGAAAACGAAGTCTTTACTGCCTACGTAAACGGCATGTCGATTTACAACATTGACACTGAGGAACACCGTCTGTTAACAGCATTAAACGGTTTGTCGGATATTGAGATTTCCTGTCTCTACTTTGATGAGGTTCAAAATGCAGTGTATATCGGTTACAAAAATGGAAATATTGACAAATATAAAAATGGGGAGATTGTCAATATTCCAGCTATCAAACTCGCCCAAATATCTGTTTCAAAGCGCATTAATCGTTTCGAGCGAAATGGAATTTACGTTTATGCGGCAAATGACTTCTCCATCGTTCAGTTAGACGCGTCCAAAAACGAAGTGAAAGAAACCTTTTACCCATCAAATTCTACTGAACGAATTGTCGATGTTGCCATTTATCAAGATTCCATTTATGCACTAACTCCAACTCAACTGCTTAAAGGATTTCTTCCAAATCCAATTTTACCTGATTATTCCCAATGGGTAAGGGACATTCGCTTACCATACCAAACCGCAAACAAATACACAGAAATGGATCTGTTCAACGATCGACTTGTCGTTTTGAAAAAGTCAGACGACTACGGAGCAGATTCTGTTTATCGCATCAATGCTTCCGATTTAGAACTTGTGACGAATTTGCCTTTTTCCGTTGAAATTAATTCCATTAATGTTGTCGATAATTACCTATCAGTAAATATCGATGGTGTAATTAACTTGTACAACGACAACCTACAAATTCCTGAATCTTATGGGGCAGGAAACTTTAGCACGTGGTTTTCTTCTTCTCGAACGGCCAGAAATCAATCTGGACTATGGTCAGCAGATATGAAACATGGATTGGTCTTGTATCCATCTGAAATCTCCTATCAAACTTATCCAATTGAAGGATCTAAAAACAACCAGTTTTATGCTATGGATGCACAAAATGGTAAATTAGCCATCGCTTCAGGGCGCATCAATGGCAGCTCGCCCGGCTTCACTAGAAATGGTGTTCATTTTTATCAAAATGCGAATTGGGAACTCCTAAATGTTACCAATGTTACCCAATGGCCTGAATCACAAATTTGGGATTTTATCGATGTAGCAATAAATCCGAATGATACATCGGAAGTGGCTATGTGTACCTATTCTTATCTTCCCCTAACCTTAATGAATACTTCCGATACGCTTGTATTTACGGGAGCAAATTCGCCCATTAAACCATCAAGTATTGGAAATGGATGGAGCCTCGTTTCGGATGTCTTATTCGATAAACGAGGGAATTTATGGTCGCTAAACGGGTATTCAGACCAACCGCTGAAGGTGCGTGATAAAACGGGAGCATGGTATAGTTTTGATTGTGGACCGGATGCCAAGAATAAATTTACCACCAAGATGATTCAAGATTTCGATGAAATTTTGTGGTTTGCCACCAAAACGGATGGAATTATTGGTTACCAACATAACGGAACCATTTCAGATCCAAGTGATGACAAGATGATCACTTTGGATGAAGGTGAGTTTAGCGGGAATTTGCCCTCCATTGCCGTTACAGCGCTAGCAGCTGATTTTGATGGAGAATTATGGATAGGAACAGAAACAGGCTTTGCTATTTTATATAACTCAGCGGCTGCGTTTGATGCACAACCTGGAGATTTTAATACTCAGCAAGTAAAGATAAATTTCGAAGGAAATGGAGAATTTGTGCTTGGTAAAACGCACATCACGGACATAGAAGTGGATGGTGGGAATCGCAAGTGGATGGGAACCGCAAATGGTGGAATCATTCTTCTTTCTGCAGATGGATCGGAAATATTGGAGCAATTTACAACTGATAATTCTCCGATTATCTCAAATGTAATTGTCGACTTGCAATTGAATCAAGAAACGGGGGAATTATATATTGTGACGGATAAAGGACTTGTTTCTTACCGCACTAATGCAACGTATGAAGATCCAGAATATTCGAACGTCATTGTTTTCCCAAATCCAGTGAAACCAAATTATTTTGGACCAGTCACCATTCAAGGAATTCGTTATGATTCCGATGTGAAAGTAACAGATGTTGCCGGGAATTTGATTTACAGAACAACATCGAATGGCGGAACAGCAACGTGGAACGGTCAAAATCTGAATGGTGAAAAGGTACCAACAGGAGTTTATTTCATCTGGACCGCAACGAATTTCGATGGAAGAGATCGGAAAGTTGGTAAAGTCATGGTGATCCGCTAGAGTTATTCCAAAACATCCTTATTTTTGAAAAAAACGCCATGAAAAAAATCTTTTTCACCTCCTTTTTTATTCTGTTGTTTCAACATACATTCTCCCAAAAAGTGTTCTCTGTTAACTACGCCAACCAAGCGGATGTAAAAGTGTACGTCGTGAAATACGAAAACCAAGCAGATCTTAAAGTGTACAAAGTTAAATACGAAAATCAGGCCGGTGAAAATAATGGCAAATGGTTTTTTACACAATATGAAAATCAAGCAAAAAAATCCATCTTTTTTGTTCCTTATGAAAATCAAGCGGACCTAAAAATATTCTTTGTGGATTATGAGAATCAAGCCGGATGGAGAAATGCTGCTAAAAAGCAACTTCTATACTAAATGGCAACTATCGACCTGCTTATAGAGTGGACAGCGGCTACAACTGGTGCTGGATACCTTTTTCTAGTGGCAAAAAAGAACAAATGGGCCTGGTTATCCGGTGGAATAAGTTCCTTCATTTATGTGTTTGTTTTTTATCGTTCCAATTTACCGGCGCAGTCGATTCTTTCGGTAGCGTATGTCCTATTAAGTGTTTTCGCCTTTTGGTCCTGGAATAAAGAAGATGAGATTACCTTGGTATCTTGGAAACTAAGCAGGCACTTGATGATGATACCTACCATCCTTTTAATCGGAATAGGTATTTCTTGGTTCACATTATGCACGTTCCGGGAAATGACTCAAAATGAAACCGTCATATGGGATATGTTCATTGCCTTATTCTCCTTATTTGCAACAATTCTTAGTACGCTCAAGGAAAAATCAAATTGGATTTATTGGTTAGTTATTAACTTGGCTTGTATCGTTTTATATTGGAATGCAGAACTGTATGCTACTACCATCCTCTATGCCGCTTATTTCCTACTTGGAGTTTATGGATTACGTGAATGGTACAAAAAACCTCTTGCACCATGAAAATCGCTTTCACTGGACCAGAATCTTGCGGTAAATCAACGATGGCTCAATGGTGTGCGCTTCAGCTTAATCTCCCTTTAAGTTCGGAATTTGCTCGGGATTACCTGCAAGATAAAGTCGACTACGAAAGGAATGACCTAGATGAAATCACTAATGGTCAACTTGCGGATTGGCAGTCGAAAGGAGATCATTTCGTTGCGGACACGGAAATGACGGTCATGAAAATATGGTCTGAATACCGCTATCAACATGTGTCGATGAAGATTCTTGAGGCATGCGAAATGCAAATCTTTGATCACTACTTTCTCTGCGCTCCGGATATTCCATGGGAATCAGACCCTTTGAGGGAAAATCCTTCCAATCGTCAAGAATTATTTGAGCTTTACGAGGCGGAATTAAAAAAAATGAATCGTCCATTTACAGTGCTGAAGGGTTCTTTGAAAGATCGAGAAAATGTAGTCAAAGTCACACTCGAGAACCTGCAAAAATCGTAACTTTGTTGGTATGAAACGGATATTCTTTTTAGGCTTATTGTTACTTGTTTGTATTCCAATTGCATACTATTTCACAAGTTCGAAAAAAGAAAAGGATTTACCTATCATTAATCCGATTGACGTAAACGAAGAAATGGTTGATCCGGAAATGCTTCGTTTAGGCTTTGGTCACCACATCGGTTCATTTTCCTTCCAAAATCAAAATTCTCAGGTAATTTCAACGGCGGACATGAAAGGGAAAATTGCTGTTGTGGAATATTTTTTCACCACATGTAAAAGTATTTGTCCAATCATGAACAGACAAATGCAACGCGTAGATGCAGCATTCAAAAAAGATCAGGATGTTCGGATTTTTAGTTTTACGGTTGATCCGGATACAGATGATGTTGAGCAAATGAAAAAATATGCCACAAGTCATCAAGCTACTTCGGGAAAATGGCACTTTTTAACTGGTGAAAAAGCAGACTTATACGCGTTAGCACGAAAGTCATTCTTTGTACTAAAACCTGCGGAGGCTCAAAACCTGGGAGATGCTGGAAGTGATTTTATTCACACAAATAACTTTGTTCTGGTGGATCAACAGTTGAGAATTCGTGGTTATTATGATGGAACCTCAGAAAAGGAAGTAAATCAGCTTATTTCTGATATCAAACGCCTGCAAAAAGAGTGATTTAAAGGAATACCGAACACTTTTCTCTATCTTTGCTTGAATTATGAGAAATACACGCGGAACATCGAGAGGAAATCAATCAACGGATAAACGTCCGGCTGCGGCTGGAAGAAAGCCCGTTGCATCCAAACGACCAGCAACAGACAAAAAAGGACCAACGGATAAAAAGGGTCCAACGGATAAAAAAACAGTCACAGATCGTGACAAACGAAAATACATTGACTATAAAATCAAAGTGAAAAAAGGCGATCCATTGCCTTCTTTTAACGAAGATCAAGTTCGATTAAATAAATATTTGTCAAACGCAGGTATTTGTTCAAGAAGAGAGGCTGATGTCCTCATTCAAACAGGTGTCGTTTCTGTGAACGGTAAAATTGTCACAGAATTAGGCTATAAAATTGCTCCAGAAGATGTGATCCAATACGACGGAGAAACAATCAACGCCGAAACAAAACGTTATGTCTTATTGAATAAACCAAAGGGATTCATCACAACGATGGATGATCCAAGAGGTAGAAAAACAGTGATGACCTTGGTGAAAAAAGCATGTCGAGAACGAATTTATCCTGTTGGACGTCTAGACCGTGAAACTACCGGATTACTCTTGTTTACCAACGATGGCGATATGGCAAAGAAATTGACACATCCTCGCTATCAAGCAAAAAAGATTTATCACGTGGAATTGAATAAATCCGTAACCAAAGAGGATATGGAAAAATTGATGCGCGGTGTAGATTTGGAAGATGGTAAAGCTCGCGTAGATGAGGTTTCGTACATTGAAAATGGAAATTCTACCGAGGTAGGCGTGGAAATCCATTCCGGTAAAAACCGAATTGTTCGCCGTCTTTTTGAAGCGATGGGCTATGTCGTGGTAAAATTAGACCGTGTTCAATTTGCCGGATTAACAAAGAAAGATCTCCCTCGCGGATTTTATAGACACTTAACAGAACAAGAAGTTTCTTTCCTAAAAATGACAAAATAATGATGCGCTTCGGTGTTTTTATACTGCTTTTTTCATCCCTAATCATCGGTTTCACTTCATGTAATGATTCCAATGGCTTCGTTTCAAAAAATCCAAATGCAGCGTATTTTTACCCCGTTGATACCATCCCAAAGATTTACTTGTACCGAGATGTTGCAGGTGGACTTGAAGAGGAATTCCACCGGATTTATGCACTGAAAGATCAAGCAGGGGAACACTTAATTGTTGAAGTTTACGCTAGCGACGGAAGAATTCGAGAGGCCTATAACTACAACGTGGATTCTTTGAATTTACAGGATTATATGGTGGTAGATGTCAACCAAGAAAAAGAAAAAACACTTCTGTACAAAGACAAACTTTTCCCGATGAATCTGAAGGAAAAAACATGGTTTGCAGCAAAGTTTAGAGGCGTGGTGGATTCAACCGTGTTACTTAGTGAAGTGAAAAGACAGTATAAGAAAAAGACCACTCATTCAGTTATTGAAGATGAGGTAGAAACGCTTGTTTTTTCAGATGATTTGAGATTAACCGTTCTCAACCCATTCACCCGAAAAGAAAATTCCAAAAGTATCCAGCGAATCAGTTATTTTTCTGAGGGATTTGGCCTCGTGGAATGGCACAGCCTCAATAAAAAAGTCCATTATCGTCTTGAACAAGTATTAAGTCAAGAAGAATGGATTAAAATGATAACACGATGAAAAAATACGTTCTAATTTGTTTCCTTCTTCTAGGATTCAGTTCAATCGCCCAACAACCTTCCAAAAACAATAAGCGTTCAACAGCTAAAGGGGCCATGTTCTTTTATTGGGGATATAATAGAAGTGCTTATTCCAAAAGTAATTTGCGCTTCATTGGCCCAGGTTATGACTTTACGTTGAAAGGTGTTCAAGCAAAAGATCGTCCATCTGAAGATATTAAAACGTATGTGAGCTTAACTGATTTCACGGTACCGCAATTCAACTTTCGAATTGGATACAACATCAAGAAAAATTGGGCGATTACTTTAGGCTACGACCACATGAAGTATGTGATGAAAGCTGGACCAACCTATTTATTAAGCGGAAAAATCAATCCAGGAATAGACCCTGTTACGAATTGGTCAGGAACGTATAACAATGAACCGGTAGTGACGAACTCAAATACCTTTCATTACGAAAACACAAATGGAATAAATTACATCCATGCTGATTTATCCAATGTTTTTAAAGTATATCAATCCGATAAAGCTCGTTTTGCCTTAACGACACTTTGGGGTTTCGGAGCAGGACCGGTCTTGTCTTTTAACGACTTTACATTCGCTGGACAAAAAAACGTGGCAACAGTATCCTTATCTGGATTTGGTATTTCAGCTCATGCAGGACTAAGAGCTGAATTTTTTCGACGCGTTTTTATCCAAACGAACCTAACTGGTGGCTTCATCGATCAAGTTCGCGTGAAAACGAGACCAAATGACTACGATTCTCATGCAAAACAAGTGTTTGTTTATAGTGAAGGAAATATTGTTATCGGTGCGTTGTTCTACCTGAATCAAGGTGACAAGTGCGGCGGATGTCCAAATTGGTAGGTCATGAAATACTTAGTTGTCGGATTAGGAAATCCAGGGAAAGAGTATGAAGAAACACGCCACAATATCGGCTTCAAAGTGGTGGACGAAATGGCACGCGAGTTAGGTGCAACCTTTACACTTGACAAAGCCGCTTTTCGTGCAGAAGCCAAGTTCAAAGGCAGAACCATCATTCTAATAAAGCCCATTACGTTCATGAATCTTTCTGGGAAAGCAGTGAATTATTGGCTTCAAGCAGAAAAAATAGATCAGAAAAATCTACTGGTCATTACCGATG
Organism: Crocinitomicaceae bacterium; assembly: GCA_017983465.1. Classification (GTDB taxonomy): domain Bacteria; phylum Bacteroidota; class Bacteroidia; order Flavobacteriales_D; family Crocinitomicaceae; genus UBA952. The sequence continues at coordinate 181,318 of JAGOBK010000002.1, read as the reverse complement.
ATATCGCATTGCCTTTCGGAAAACTCCGAATGAAAGGGAAAGGAAGTGATGGTGGACATAACGGTTTAAAAGATATTCAAGCCGTTCTTAAGACAGTCGATTATACGCGATTGAGATTTGGCGTTGGAAACGACTTTTCCAAAGGTCGACAAGCGGATTATGTTTTGGGTGAATGGTCCAAAGACGAACAATTAGCGCTACCTGAGCGCATTCAAACTGCCACAGAATTTATCAAAAGTTTCTCCTTTGTTGGTCTAGATATGACCATGACTGCTTGGAACGGTCGATAATTTCCATATTAACTTTTTGTTAACTCGTGGATTTTTAGTACATTCGATTAAATCTACTACTATATGACTAAAGGTTTACTTGGTGTTTTCTTGTGCTTCTTTTCCATAGCATTTGGTCAATATTGCACCTCGAATGTTGGTCCAACAAGCACTGTTGACTCCAATGTGGAACTCGTACAAATCGCTGGCGCTGCCGGAAACATAAATTTTATTGGCTGTCCTGCTGTAATAGGCGTACAGGATTTAACCATGTTATCGGTTGCGTTAAACGCCGGTGGATCCTATGTGCTGAATGTTAAATTTGGGACTTGTGGTGGAAACTACGCTGGAGCAGGAGAGGCTTGGATCGACTTCGACCAAAATGGAAACTTCGATGCTTATGAATCCATTGGAACGTGGATGGGGACACCTCCAGTAGCGATTTCTACGTTCAACTTTACTGTTCCAGCAAATGCACAAAACGGTACGTCGCGCATGCGTGTGATGCAACGTGAATCTGGAACCTTGCCTTTGAATCCTTGCGGAACGTATACGTGGGGGTCAGTCATGGACTTTGGAATTACCATTGGAAATGGAATTGATTGTACTGGTTATATTGGCGATGATGTCACTGAACCTATCAACGTTACGGCCTTACCTTACACGGATTCTCGAGACAATTCTTTCTGCTATTCTAACAATAATTACGTCTATCCATCACCGGATATTTACTATAAATTAACTCCCAACCCGCTGATTCAATCCGTGCATGCTTCCTTGTGTGGAGCATCCTTCGATACTTTTTTAAGTGTGGTGGATTTGAATGGAAACGTCATCGCTTTTAATGACGACGTTGTGGAGTGTGGTAGTCAGTCAGCTTTAACTTTTGAAACTGCTGGATTAGGATCTGTTTACATCATCGTAGAAGGATGGGGAAGTGAAATGGGGAATTATACCTTGACACTCAATGCAGATTATGTTGGATTGGAAGAGGAACAGTTGGCTAGTATACGTGTTTTCCCAAATCCAACGAATGCAAGTGTACGCTTGAATCAATCCATTGGAATTGCTACCCTATATCATGTCAATGGAACGGAATTAACTAAATACGATACGGATGAGTCACTACAGATTGACTTAAGTAATTTTCAAGCTGGAAGTTACTTTTTAAGATCATTTGATGGTCAAGTTTCACAACAAATTGTTTTGGTGAAATGAGGCAGCTATTAACACTTGTTTTTTGCGTAATTGCAATAGGAAGTCAAGCGCAGTATTGGATCCAAAAATCTTCTTTTGGCGGAGTTGGACGTCACCGAGCTGTTGGATGTGCCACCGAAAACAAAGGATACCTTGGTTTAGGACACGTTAATGGAACGGGAGTGGATATTTCATACAAAGATTGGTGGGAATATGATCCTTCATCTGATACATGGTCCCAAAAAGCAAATTTTCCCGTGAACAATCATGGCGCAACTAGTTTTGTTGTGAATGACCAACCATGTGTGGGGGGAGGGTCGGCATTGACTGGGGAGTTTTTCAAATTTGATCCGGTTCAAAATAGTTGGAATCCAATTGCGCCTTGTCCCTTTTTTAATCCCGGAGATACACAAGGATTTTCAGTAAACAACAAAGGTTATGTTTATGTCGGACAACAAATGGCAGAATATGACCCAAGTACAAATAGTTGGAGTTTGAAGGCAACTCCTCCTGTAACATTTGGTTCATGGACCTGCTCTTTTACCATCGAAGGTAGTGGTTATGTAAAAGCGGGAACCAAATTGTTCGAGTACAAACCAATTCACAACACTTGGACACAACGAGCAGAATTTCCGGGTGTAAGTTCTGGCGGAAGTTCTGGGTTTTCCATTTTACAACGCGGATTCGTGACCTGTGGTTATGTTGGTGGATTAGGCACCGTGACAGATCAAGTGTGGTCATTCTATCCGGGAACAAATACTTGGCAAATGGAATTGGCCTTTCCGGGAACGAATCGAAGATTCCCCGTTGCATTCGCCATTCATAACCGAGGATATTTTGGAACCGGAACAAATGGTATTAACCTGAATGATTTTTGGCAATACAATCCTTCAATTAATACTTCCGAAATAGAAGAACAAAATCTGGTCTCGTGGAAAGTCTATCCGAATCCAACTGCTGATTTTCTGCATATTCAAATGAATGAAGACCTTGATCCAAATACCGTTGGCGAACTACTCGATTTGACCGGCAAGTTGGTGCTTCGTGTTCCATTAAATTCTGGGGAAAATGAAATCGATGTTCAATCACTAATACCTGGCACCTACATCTTCTGTCTGCACAACCAGGGAATGAAAACAACGAAACAAATCAACATCTTTTGATATGAAAAAAAAGATATACTTGTTGATCGTTTGTCTTTTACCCACTTTGGCGTTTAATCAATACAATACATGGACGAAAAAAGCAGATTTCATAGCGGGGAAAAGAGAACGTGCCGTTGCTTTTTCCATTGGTGATTATGGCTTTGTCTCTACAGGAATTGATACAGCAGAAATTTTATTGAAAGACCTTTGGCAATATGACCCAAATACCGATACTTGGATGCAAAAAGCAGACCTTCCAGGAGCTGCTAGAAGAGATGCAGTCGCTTTTTCGGTCAATGGAAAAGGATACGTTGGAACAGGAATCGATAATGCAAATGCCTTGATAGGTGCTAAACTAAAAGACTTATGGGAATATGATCCCAGCACAAATAGCTGGACTCAAAAAGCCGATTTTCCAGGATCTGGTGGAAATGGCATTTACTTCGCTACAGCATTTTCTGCGGACAACAAAGGATACATCTGCGGAGGTAAATGGGGTCCAAGTCTTTACTCAAGTCAATTATGGGAATATAAACCAAGCTCTGACCAATGGATCCAACGCGCGAATTTACCAGGTGGTGTGCGTTATCAATTGAGTTCCTTTTCCATAGGAAATCAAGGTTATGTTGGACTCGGAGCAAACCAAGACACCTACAAAAAAGATTTTTACCGTTACAATCCAGGTTCTAACCAATGGACACAAATCGCTGACTTTATTGGCGGCGAACGCGGAAGTGCTTGCTCTTTCTCAATCAATAATCGCGGATTCATTTGTTTAGGGACAAACGGGGGCTTATTGGGCGATTTAATCGAATATAATCCAGAAATCAATGAATGGGAAGTGCGCTGCGCTTATGGTGGCAGCGAGCGTAAAAATGCCATTAGTTTTGTGGTCAATAACCGCGCATTTGTTGGACTTGGAAAAGGGTATTCAGGGAAAAAGGCGAGCGTCCAAGAATATGCCGCGCCTAATTACGCAGATTTGAACGAAACTGAGTATGCTTGTCAAATTTATCCCAATCCAAGCAAAGGAATCCTTCGAGTAACTGCGGAATCATACATGGAAGAAATTCAAGTGGTTGATGCCTTCGGGAAATGTTGTTATCGTCAAAACTTAAGCAAATCAAACTTTCTGGAATTAGACCTAGTGCATTTGGCAACAGGTGTTTATTACGCAAGAATCCTTGTTTCGAATGGCCAATTCATTCAAAAACAAATCATAATTGAATAACACATGAATAAGTATTTTTTAGGATTTGTTTTGTTTTTACACACTCATCAAGCTGGTGCGCAGGACTATTGGTTTCCACGTGATACCGTGAAAGGATCACCGAAATCAGCAAGTTGTGCGGTGTCATTGTCCCAAGTTGGATTACTCATTGGTGGAATGGACGATTTTGGTTTCAAACGTAAAATGTATTCGTATTCACCCTTTCAAGATGACTGGGATGAAGAAGTTTCCCTCGGAGGCGCATCAGGTGATGGACTTGAACGTGGTTCTGCTTGTGCATTTTCGTTGAACCATGAAAACGTTCAAAAAGTATACGTTTGCTTGGGACAAACTCAAACAGTGGCCTACATGAAAGACCTCTGGGAATTTAATCCACAGACGGAGACTTGGTCGCAGAAAGCAAACTTTTCGGGAACAGCAAGAAGGCAAGCCGTATGTTTTACTGTAGCAAATAATGCTTATGTTGGAACAGGGGAGTCCGCATCAGGATTGAAAAAAGATTTTTATGCTTATAATCCAACATCAAACACCTGGACACAGGTCGCAGATTTTTCGGGAACTGCTCGTCGAGATGCCGTTGCTTTTGAATTAAATGGATTTGGCTTTGTTGGAACAGGTGACGATGGCACCCTTAAAAACGACTTGTGGATGTATGATGTTACATCTGACACATGGATTGATAAAGCTTCGTTTCCAGGAACGCCTCGTGCAGGTGCTGTCGCTTGGGGAGCACAAACCGTTGCTTATGTAGGAACGGGGGAAGACTTAAACGGTGACTTCAAGCATGACCTTTATGAGTACAATTATTACTTGAATGCATGGATTCAACGCGCAAACATTCCTGCACCAGGAAGGAAAAATGCCTTTGCGTTCTGCATCGATGGCGTTTCGTATGTTGGAGGAGGATACAATGGTGTTTTCTTGGAAGATTTTTGGGCGTATGCTGGAACTGCCGGTTTAAACTCGGTGGAAACAATCGACGTGAAGCTTTACCCTAATCCTGTTCAACATCAATTCATGGTTCAGTCCGAACAAACAATGGAGAAGATAGCTGTTTACTCCTTGGACGGAAAACAAGTGTCCACTGAATCTGACGCGCAGCAGCAATTTTCCTTGGATGTGTCAAACTGGAATTCAGGAACCTATATTTTTCGTTGTGAAATCAACGGTGTTCCAATCCAAAAAACATTTGTAAAATGCGATTGATTCTGATTCATTCCATCCTGTTTTTACTTTTTTCTTGTGGAGACAAACCAAATGTAAAAAATGACCGTGTTCCGATTGAGCAGAAAAGAATGAATCAACCTCAAACCGAACCGGAGAAAAACACACCAAGCAAACCAAAGACTGCCTCAAACTTTACTTTTTTCACCCATATGCAACCGGAAGGATGGGGGTATAGCATTTCGGAAAAAGGAAAACGAATAATCGACCAACAAACCATTCCAGGTGTACCCGGGAATCAAGGATTCCGTACCTCGGAAGAAGCCCAAAAAGTAGCGGAACTTGTCATAGAAAAACTTGAAAAAGGAACCTTCCCACCGACGATTTCGGAGGAAGAACTTCAAAAACTAGGAATTTCTTGGAGGAATTGATGTCGGTGCTCGGCTATTTAGCTGAAATCAACTAACTTTGCATCCATGAAAAGATACCGAATTTCCGAGATTTTAGCTGAAAATTCACCATTGAAAATTGGTGAAGAAATCAATGTAAAAGGATGGGTACGTGCCTTCCGTAGCAACCGTTTCATTCAATTGAATGATGGTTCATGTATGGCAAATATTCAAGCTGTTGTTGATTTTGAACAATGGGATGAAGCTTTATTGAAGCGCATCACAACTGCTTCAGCATTATCCCTAACTGGAAAATTGGTTGAATCTCAAGGGGCAGGACAACAAGTTGAATTGCAAGTGGAACACATCGAAATTTTAGGTGATGCCCATCCGGATGAGGTTCAAAAAACAGTCATGCAACCAAAACGTCATAGTTTAGATTTCTTGCGTGAACAAGCGCATTTACGTTTTAGAACGAATACTTTTGGTGCTGTTTTCCGTATCCGTCACTCGGTGGCATTTGCCATACACCAGTTCTTTAATGACCGTGGATTCTATTACTTACATACACCAATCATTACAGGTTCAGATGCCGAAGGAGCTGGCGAAATGTTCCGTGTCACGACACTTGACGCAAAAAATCCACCGTTGAATGAAGATGGTTCTGTTGACTTTAAAGAGGATTTCTTCGGAAAAGCAGTGAACTTGACCGTATCTGGTCAGTTAGAAGCAGAATTAGCTGCAACAGCACTTGGTCAGGTGTATACCTTTGGACCAACGTTTAGAGCAGAAAATTCAAATACTTCACGTCACCTTGCGGAGTTTTGGATGATTGAACCGGAAGTTGCCTTCAATAATTTGAAAGACAACATGGACCTAACAGAAGATTTCCTGAAATACATTTGTTCGTACATCCTGAACAATTGTTCGGAAGATGTGAAGTTCTTAAGTGAGCGCGATGCGCAAGAACAAGCACAGAAACCACAAAATGAGCGCAACGAAATGACCTTGTTGGAACGCTTGAAATTTGTCATCGAAAATCCATTCAAACGTTTAACCTATACCGAAGCGATTGATGTGTTGATGAATTCAAATCACTACAAAAAGAAGAAATTTAAATATCCTGTTGAATGGGGAATCGATCTTCAAAGTGAACACGAGCGTTACCTAGTGGAAAAAGAATTCAATTGTCCAGTCATTTTAACGGATTATCCAGCGAAGATCAAAGCCTTTTACATGCGTTTGAACGAAGATGGTAAAACGGTTGCGGCGATGGATGTCTTGTTCCCAGGAATTGGCGAAATCGTGGGTGGATCTCAACGTGAGGAACGTTATGATGTATTGCTTCAAAAATGTGAGGAATTCCACATTCCAGCGGAAGAACTTTGGTGGTACATGGATACACGTAAATTTGGTACGGTTCCACATGCTGGATTCGGACTTGGATTTGAGCGCATGGTGATGTTCGTAACGGGAATGTCCAACATTCGCGACGTTATTCCTTTCCCACGCACACCATTGAATGCTGAATTTTAATCAAGGCAATTTTTCCCGGCAATAAATCCGGTGGTCCATGCGGCCTGGAAATTGAATCCACCCGTAATTCCATCGATATCTAGTATTTCTCCTGCGAAGTGCAAACCTGGCACGCGTTTACTTTCCATGTTGCGAATATCGATGTTCGTCATGGAAACGCCACCTGCCGTCACAAATTCTTCTTTGAAGGTAGTTTTACCTTTGACCTCGTAACGATCGTTCAAGAGGATATTTACAAGCTTATTGGTGTTCTTTTTGCCCAGTTCTTGCCAACGTATTTCATTTGGAATCTCTGCTTTCGACAATAAAAACTGCCAGAGACGGTTCGTAATGTGAAATGGATTGAGGTTTTGTGCCTTTTTGGCGCCGTGCAAATGTGCTGTCAACTCAATTTTTTGACGCAAATCTGCTTCCTTCATTTCGTGTAACCAATTCACTAACACATGAAAATGATAGTTTTTTTCAGCTAAAATGCGTGCACCCCATGCGGAAAGCAAAAGCACAGCCGGACCACTCATTCCCCAGTGTGTGATAAGCAAGGGTCCTTGTCCGAGGAGTTTTGTTCCCTCGACTCTCACGCTTGCTTTTTCAACCACAGTCCCCATTAATTCACGTACCGGATTTTCGGGCATGTTGAAGGTGAACAAAGAGGGAAGTGGCTCAATGATGTCGTGGCCAAGCTGTTCCAACCAATCGAAATTTCCGCGTTTTGGTTGTCCACCGGTTGTTACAATAACACGCGTAGCGTCGAATACCTTCTGATCGGCGTGAAGTTTAAATCCGTTTTTGACAGCTTCAATTCTTTTGATTCCTTGGTTCAGTAAAATATGAATACCACGCTTATTCGCCTCGGATAAAAAACAATCGATGATCGTCTGCGAATCATTGCTTTCTGGGAATAAGCACCCGTCCGGATAGGTTTTCATGGGAATCCCACGTTCAGCAAACCAGTCAATAGTAGACTGTACATTGAATTGATCAAATGCTTTCTTAAGGTAGTTTTCTCCTCTAGGATAATAACCAGCCAACTGTTTATTGTCGAAACAGGCATGTGTGACATTACAGCGTCCACCGCCTGAAATCTTTACTTTCGATAGCAGTTTTGATGACTTTTCTAGGATGCTGACTTGCGCGTGTGGATGGTGCTTTTTAGCGCTTAATGCAGCAAAAAATCCAGCAGCTCCTCCGCCAATTATGATAATGTGATGTTTCGACATATAATGGTCAAAATTAGCCTAAAATATGGATTGAATGACCATTTTTCTTCCTTGAAAGCTGACCTCGTCCTTCTCAGACTTACCGAGCAGCGCGATACCCAACGGAGCTTTTGGATTCAAACAAAAAACAGCTTGATCTTCCACGTGTAAAAGTCCATGCCCAATCGAAAAATAATACCATTGATTTTCACAATGGACCAAGGATCCCAAACTAACTTTCAAGTGTTTTTTTGTGGAATCGATTCGAGACAATAACGTGAGTTGTTCTTCGATGATCTGTACTTGTTTCCCAAGTTTTTCTTGTTCCAATTGAACCATGGCTACGCCTACTTCGTGTTTGTCTCCAGCAGAACTTTTGGCATCGTTAGATTTTCCGTCAGAAGCTTCTAAACGGATGGCATTTAACTCTTCATGCTTTTGAATAAGTAAATCAGTTAAACGTTGGTGTACTGTAGATTTTAACATGGTGATGAAGGAGAGAAATTATTTCTTGATTTGAAAAGCACGTTTGAACAAAAATAATCAAATATCCCCTTTGTTCAGTGAACCTTTTATTCCTTGCTCCTTTGCTCCATTTATCGTAAATTCGCAATCTTAAAAGTTCAAGAATGATGCGCTCAAAATATCCGGAATACAAAGGATTAAATTTGCCCAATGTGGCTCAATCGGTTTTAGAAAAATGGCAAAATGATTCCATTTTCGAAAAATCTATTTCCACAAGAGAGGGGAATGATTCCTATGTGTTCTTTGAAGGTCCACCTTCGGCTAATGGACTGCCAGGAATTCACCACGTGATGGGACGAGCGATTAAAGATATTTTCTGTCGTTATCAAACCTTGAAAGGAAAGCAAGTTAAACGTAAAGCAGGTTGGGACACCCACGGTTTACCAGTTGAACTTGGCGTGGAAAAAGAACTTGGAATTACCAAAGAGGACATCGGAACAAAAATCAGCATTGATGAATATAACGATGCCTGTCGAAAAGCAGTCATGCGTTACACCGATATCTGGAATGACCTCACCGTGAAAATGGGGTATTGGGTAGACATGGAAAATCCATACATCACCTACGAACCAAAATACATGGAATCCGTTTGGTGGTTGCTGTCTCAATTGTATCAGAAAAATTTGATTTACAAAGGATACACCATCCAACCGTACTCGCCAAAAGCAGGAACGGGACTCTCTTCTCACGAGTTGAATCAACCTGGTTGTTACAAGGATGTGAAAGATACGACAGTGGTTGCGATGTTTAAAGCAAACAATCCTGCAACGATTGCGGCTACTTTTCAGGTAAGCGATGAGGTAAGTGCATATGCGAAAGACATTCATTTTCTAGCTTGGACCACAACGCCTTGGACACTTCCTTCGAATACAGCTTTGACGGTTGGACCAAACATTGAATATGCATTAGTAGCGACGTACAATCAATACACGTACGAACCGATTACCGTTATTCTGGCAAAGAATTTAATTGGGTATCAATTCAGCAAAGGATTTGAAGCGAAGGAGTCTATCGCAGATTTATCAAGCTACGAAGCCGGAGCAAAAGTGATTCCTTACGTTGTTTTGGGAAGCTGTCATGGAAAGGATTTACTTGGAAATACCTACGAGCAATTGTTGCCTTATGCGTTACCAGCGGAAAATCCTGAAAAAGCTTTTGTGGTGATACCAGGTGATTTCGTTACGACGGAAGATGGAACAGGAATCGTCCATACTGCGCCAACTTTTGGTGCGGATGATGCGAAAGTTGCATCGGATGCAGGTGTTCCAGCGATGCTTGTCGCGGACGACCGAGGGAATTTAGTTCCGTTGGTTGATCTTCAAGGACGTTTTCGTCCAGAGGTGGGTGAATTCGCCGGAATGTATGTGAAGAATGAATACTACAACGAGGGTGAAGAGCCAGAACGTTCATCGGATGTGCAAATTGCCATCAAACTAAAGGAAGAAAACAAGGCTTTTAAAGTCGAAAAATACGAACACAACTATCCACATTGTTGGAGAACAGATAAACCGGTTCTTTACTATCCACTTGATTCTTGGTTCATCCGTGTGACGGATAAAAAAGACCGAATGGTGGAATTGAACAATACCATCCATTGGAAACCAGAATCTACCGGAACTGGTCGCTTTGGAAAATGGTTGGAGAATGCAAACGACTGGAATTTGTCACGCTCCAGGTATTGGGGAATTCCCATTCCAATTTGGTCAACAGAGGAAGGTGATGAACGTATTTGCATCGAATCCGTGGAACAATTAAAAGCGGAATGTGATAAGTCTATTGCTGCCGGATTCATGCAGTCAAATCCTTTTGCTGATTTTGAAACGGGAAATATGTCCGCCGAAAACTACGCGCAAATTGATTTACACAAACACAAAGTAGATGCGGTCGTTTTAGTTTCTCCTTCAGGAAAAGCAATGAAACGAGAAGCAGATCTCATCGATGTTTGGTTCGACTCAGGCTCTATGCCTTATGCACAATGGCATTATCCGTTTGAAAACAAAGAACTCATCGAAAATCGCACTGGATATCCAGCAGATTTCATAGCGGAGGGAGTGGATCAAACGCGCGGTTGGTTCTATACTTTACACGCGATTTCTACCATGGTATTTGATTCAGTTGCCTACAAAAATGTGGTGTCCAACGGATTAGTACTGGACAAAAACGGACAGAAAATGTCCAAACGTTTAGGAAATGGCATTGATCCATTCAGTACCTTGGAGAAATATGGTCCAGATGCGACACGTTGGTACATGATTACGAATGCTCAACCGTGGGACAACTTGAAATTCGACCTAGAAGGAATTACCGAAGTTCAACGTAAATTCTTCGGGACACTTTACAATACCTACTCCTTCTTTGCATTGTATGCGAATTTGGATGAATTTGATTACTCCGCTGCGGATATCGCTTTGGAGGACCGTCCGGAAATTGACCGATGGGTACTGTCAAAACTCCATTCATTAATCTCGGATGTGGATGCAGCGTACAACGAATATGAGCCAACAAAAGCAGGTCGTGCTATTCAGGACTTTGTCACTGAGCAATTGTCCAATTGGTACGTTCGCTTGTGTCGTCGCCGTTTTTGGAAAAATGACGATCCGACAGATAAATTGGCAGCATATCAAACCTTATACACATGTTTGGAAACTGTTTCCATCCTTGCCTCACCAATTGCTCCTTTCTTTATGGATCAGTTGTTTCAAGATTTGAATGCGGTTTCAGGAAAACATCAGGAGGAATCAGTGCATTTAGCGCTTTTCCCGAAAGTAAATCAACACTTCATCGACAAGTCTTTAGAAAGTCAAATGGAATTGGCTCAAAAGTCTTGTTCACTGGTACTTGGCTTGCGTAAAAAACACATGTTGCGTGTGCGTCAGCCACTGCAAAAAATCATGATTCCTGTGTTGAATCAGGAAGTAGCGGAACATTTAATGCATGTCAAAGACCTCATTCTTTCAGAAGTGAACGTGAAAGAACTAGAATTATTGACGGATGGAGCAGGAATGCTCGTGAAAAGCATCAAACCGAACTTTAAAACCATCGGTCCAAAATATGGCAAGCAAATGAAGTCGATTGCGACATTGGTTGCTGGATTTAATCAAGAAGACATTGCATCTGTTGAGTCAAATGGAGGCTGGAATGGCGAAATAGAAGGAACATCCATCCAATTGGACATGGCAGATTTTGAAATCAATGCGCAAGATATTCCAGGTTGGTTGGTGGCAAGCGAAGGTGGAATCACTGTTGCCTTAGATATTACCTTAAGCGCTGAATTAAAAGCAGAAGGTCTTGCACGCGAAGTGGTGAACCGCATTCAAAATATGCGAAAAGATTCCGGATTTGAAGTAACAGATCGCATTTCAGTTCAAATTCAAACTACAGATATAATCACTGAAGCAATCAAGCAATTTGAACAGTATATTTGTGCGGAAGTCCTAGCGAATAATATTCAATTTACAGCGTTAACTGAAGGACAACAAGAAGCAATTGAAGCGGAAGGAGACACCGTTTTTAACATAACTAAATCAAACTAAGCCATGAATAATTGGATTTTTGACGGAAAAGATATGCCAACTGCTGGAGGCGCAGCAATTACTTGGCACGACCATCGATTTTTTGACATTACACACAATGGCGTGGTTTTTCATGGTGAGATTGTTCAAGATCAATCAGAAAACCGTGAACTAACGATTAAAATTAACCACCGCGTGTTTCAGGTGAAACGCAAAGGAGAATTGGATGAAATCATCGCTTCTTTGGGCTTCGACAAGCCAAAAATTCGCAAGTTAAAAGAATTAGCTGCACCGATGCCTGGACGTGTTACGAGCATTCACATAGAATTGGGTCAAGAGATTCAACCAGGAGATCCAATTTTGTCACTAGAGGCCATGAAAATGGAAAATGTCTTGAAAGCAGAAGGAATAGGCGTGGTTAGTGCCATCAATATTCAACAAGGCGATGTGGTCGAAAAAGGATCCGTTTTAGTTTCCTTCGAATAAATTATTTGATCCAAATTTCGATTGATTTGTTTTCTTTCAAATCAATCTTGGCTTCTTCAAAACTTGGAGCAGAGAATGTTCCTCGCGCATTTCTAGAAAATCCATACGCTTCGGTTGGAGCACCGAACATGTTCTTATCCATGATGCCGTTTTCATTTTCATCGTGAAAAATGGCTACTGCATATTGCCCATCCGCGAGGTTCTCAAAGGTATATTTTGTACTCGGTTTCTTCGTTTCAATAAAGACTCCTTTGAATTGTTTCCCCTTTACAGGAAAGGAATCGACCTTGCGAAACAATCCGAAGGAAATTTTCCCCTTCGAATTCTGAATATTCGTAACAGTAACGGTTAAATTACTTTTGGAATCCAGCTTCCATTGAAAGGAAGTGAACAAAAAGAAAAGAAGAATGGGAATGAGTTTCATTGTTTCGTTAACAAGGATAAGGAAAATTTGTTCGTTTCCCCGATGAAATGCTATTTTCCTCAGAATCATAGCTAACTTTGTTGGTATGAGTAAACATGTTTTAGTAACGGGTGGAGCAGGCTATATTGGCTCACACACGGTTGTCGCTTTGATAGAAAAAGGATATTCACCGATTATCGTGGATGATTTTAGAAATGCTTCGGAAGTGGCATTGAATGGACTAACGGAAATTTTAGGTTTTCAACCGACGGTTCATCGTGTAGATGTTTGTCAAGTTGATGAAATGCGAAAAATATTCCAACAATATTCCTTTCATGGCATCATTCACTTTGCGGCATACAAGGCGGTTGGAGAATCTGTAGAAAAACCATTGCAGTACTATCAAAACAACCTTGTTGGACTATTGAATATGCTATCCTTGATGGAAGAATTCAAGGTGCTCAATTTTGTTTTTTCTTCTTCATGTACTGTTTATGGTGAACCGAAGGAAATCAAAGAAGTTCACGAAGAAACACCGAAAAGTTTACCAGAATCTCCATACGGATATACCAAATGGATTGGTGAACAAATCATCCTAGACTTTTTTAAATCGGCACCAGATTTTCACTTGATGAATCTTCGCTACTTTAATCCAGTTGGCGCACATCCAAGTGCAAAAATCGGAGAATTCCCGCTGGGAAAACCAAATAATTTATTACCATTTGTCACGCAAACAGCTATTGGAAAACAAGCTTTCTTGACGGTTTTTGGCGATGACTATCCGACACGTGATGGTTCTTGTGTAAGAGACTATATTCACGTGATGGATTTGGCTGAAGCTCATGTTCAAGCGATACAGTTTTTGGAAAAACAAGAGAATGGCTGTTTAGAAGCGGTGAACATCGGCACCGGCACCGGCACAACTGTCCTGGAGGTCATCCATGTCTTTGAAAAAGTGAGCAATGAAAAATTAAATTACCAAATTGGACCAAGAAGGACAGGAGATGTAGTTGAGATATATGCCAATGCAACGAAATCCAAAGAGATGCTTGATTGGAAGGCAAAACGCAGCATTGAAGATGCTGTTCGCGATGCTTGGAATTGGGAATTGGCCTTAAATGAAATTAAGTAGCATGTCCTTTTTAATCGATACACACGCGCATTTGTACGCAGAAGAATTTGACGAAGATCAAATGGAAATGCTGCAAAGGGCAAAAAACGCAGGAGTTCAAGCCATGCTATTGCCAAATATCGACAGTAGTTCGATTGGACCTATGGAAAAATTGGCGGCTCTAGATTCTTCTTGTATTCAAATGATGGGATTACATCCCACATATGTGAAGGAAAACTGGAGGGAAGAATTGAAGATCATCGAGGATAAATTATTCGCTAATCCAAGTCATTATTGTGCGGTAGGTGAAATAGGGATGGATCTTTACTGGGATAAAACGTTTATCGAAGAACAAAAGGAAGTTTTTCGTACACAAATACGTTGGGCGAAAGAATTGAAACTGCCCATTGCTATTCATGTGCGCAAAGCATTTGATGAATTGTTCGAAATCATGGACCAAGAATGGACTCCAGAGCTAAAAGGCGTATTTCATTGCTACACCGGAAGTGTCGAACAAGTCAAAAAAATCCTGAAATACGAGCAATTCTACTTTGGAATTGGGGGCGTTCTAACGTATAAAAATGCAGGACTTCAAGAAGTGATTCCACACATCCCATTGAATCGTTTAGTGTTAGAAACGGATGCACCTTATTTAAGTCCAGTGCCTTACAGAGGCAAGCGAAATGAATCCAGTTACGTTGCAGAAGTTGCGGGTAAGATCGTAGATATTTTGGGGATTTCCATGGATGAGGTGAAAGAAACCACTAGTCAGAATGCGATGGAATTGTTTCAATTACACAAATTCATACAGTTAAACCATGACTAAAATTCTCCTTATATACACAGGCGGAACCATTGGGATGATTAAAAATCCCCAATCAGGTGAGTTGGAAAGTTTCAATTTTAAACACATCCACGACCACGTTCCAGAATTGAGTCGCTTAAATGTGGAAATTGAAAGCATCAGCTTTGAAGAACCTATCGATTCTTCAGAAATGAACTTGCTTCATTGGACTCAAATGGCGGAATTAGTTGAACAAAACGATGCGCATTACGATGGATTTGTGATTTTACACGGATCGGATACAATGGCATTTTCTGCTTCGGCATTGAGTTTTATGTTACAAGGCCTAAGAAAACCAGTTGTATTTACAGGGTCTCAATTACCTATCGGGACAATCAGAACTGATGGAAAAGAAAATTTAATTACTGCCATTGAAATTGCGGGAATGAAGGATGAAAAAGGAGCAGCTATTCTTCAAGAAGTTGCTGTATACTTTGAATACTCTCTTTATCGTGGAAATCGTAGTAGTAAGATTTCAGCAAACCAATTTGAGGCATTTCAGTCACCAAATTATCCGGAACTGGCCAAAGCAGGTGTTCAAATTGAATGGCAAAAAGATCGACTCTTCAGAACGGAGTTGCCTGAATTTACTGTGTTTACATCCTTTAAAAATAATGTCGCATTGATTCGCTTGTTTCCAGGAATGAATTTCGAATTCTACCGAGCTATTTTTGCTGATCAACGGGTTCAAGCGATTGTATTGGAAACCTATGGTTCTGGAAATGCACCATCTGATGCTCTTTTCCAAGAATTAGTGACGTCTTTTATTGAAAGAGGTGGAATCGTATTGAATATTACCCAATGTGGATCTGGCGCCGTGCAACAAGGAGCGTATCAGACCAGTTCCTTTTTTGAACGAATTGGAGTCATCAGTGGTCGAAACTTGACCAGTGAAGCCGCTCTCACGAAAATCATGTATTTACTAGGAAAAGGTCATACAGACATACGAGAAAGATTACAGGAATCGATGGTTGGTGAGATGGACTAAAGATTTTTTAGCTCAATTAATTCTCCTTCTTCGACTTTGATTATTCTACCTGGAAATTTTTCCACCATGTTCATGTCGTGCGTAGCCATGAGGATGGCTGTTTTTTCTTCTTTCGCAACGGCAATCAATAATTGCATGATTTCCTCAGAAGTTTCCGGATCTAAATTTCCAGTTGGTTCATCGGCAAGAATTAATGAAGGTTGATTAAGTAATGCTCTTGCAATGGAAACACGTTGCTGTTCTCCACCTGATAACGTATGCGGGAAGCTATTTGCTTTTTGTTCAATCCCTACCAATTGTAAGCAACTCAGTGCTCTTTTATGAATGAGTTCTTTGTCCTTCCATCCCGTTGCGCCCAAAACAAAAGCTAAATTGTCAATCACTGTGCGGTCTGGTAACAATTGAAAATCCTGGAAAACGATACCTATTTTTCTTCTTAAAAAAGGAATTTCTTTTTTGGTTATTCGTTTTAAGTTGTATTCAGAAACGTGTCCCTCTCCTTCCACTAGTGGCAGTTCTCCATAGAGTGTTTTTAACAAACTACTTTTTCCACTACCTGTTTTTCCAATCAAATAGGCGAATTCTGTTTCTTCCAAATCGAACCATACGTTCTTCAGGATCAGCTTATCTTGCTGATAAATTTGGGCATTTGCGAGGGTGATTACTTTTGACACGGTCTTAACTTTGAAACAAAAGTGCTGATTTTGTTGTAACCATTCAATTCCTCCTCCGATAATATCTTAACACTTTCAGGTTTAAAACTTTTGAAAGTCTCCTCATTCCCACAGCTGGCCAATTGTAATTTTACATACTATGAATCGTAACTTACGCCATCTCGTCCTTGCAATCTTCCTGCCCATTCATTTTTGGGCTCAGGAAACGGCTAAATATGCCGGTGAAAATGCCACTTTTTTCCGCGCAGAAGAATTGTATGAAAAAGCCCAATATAGTGCGGCCAAACAAGAATTCCATGCGTTTATTAGTGGGAGTAAAGAAGCTAAAAGAAATCCCAACGATCCTTTTTTAATAAAGGCTTATTACTATGAGGGAATTTCTGCATTGGAATTGTATAATAATGATGCGATTCCTCTTTTGGATGCTTTTAATAAAGCCTATCCGGATAATATTTACAAGAATAAAATCGCTTTGAAAATTGGAAATTTCCATTTTCAAAATGAAGATTTTGAATCAGCTCAAATCGCATACGCCAAAGTTCCTGTGCGTGAAGTTGAGTCCGATGAAAAAGAAGAAGTCCTCTTTAAAATGGGGTATTCTGCATTTCAAAATGGTGATTTAGAAAGCTCTTATGATGCATTTCGCGATGTTAAAGATGGTACTACACAGTACGCTAAACCAAGTTTGTACTTTTATTCACATATTAGCTACACAAAAAACGCACTTCAAGTTGCCTTAGAGGGATTCCAAAAATTACGCACGGATTCCACTTTTTGTGGTGTCGTTCCTTATTACATCGCTCAGATATTGCACAAGCAAGGGAAATTCCAAGAGGTAATAGATTTAGCTCCAACTGTATTAAGCTGTTCTGTAGTAAATAATGAAGCGGATATTCAGCATATTATTGGTGATGCCTATTACCAACTCGCAATGTACACTGAAGCCATAGTCTATCTAGAAAAATTCCATGCCAAATCGAAAGGTACTCGAGATGACTTTTATGAACTTGGATTTTCCTATTACAAGACGAATCAATTCGAGAAAGCAATTAAGAACTTTGATAAAGTGACACGTGTAGATGATAGTCTCGGACATATCTCGATGTATCAAATTGGTGACGCGTATTTAAAAGCAGATAAATTATTGCCAGCAAGAAGTGCTTTTGAACGTGCTTCCGATATGACGAGCCTTCCAAATATTCAAGAGGATGCGTTATATCAATTTGCAGTTATCTCCTTTAAAGTGGACATTAACCCATATGATGAGTCTGTTCGTGCCTTTGAAAACTACCTTTCACGTTATCCAAATACCAAACGAAAATCTGATGTGTTTCAATATTTGGTGAATGTTTACACAACCACAAGCAACTATGCGAAAGCGATAGAAAGCTTGGATAAATTGCCTTCAATGGACGCGAAGTTAAAACGTGTGTATCAAACAGTGGCATTTAATTATGGTGTGGAATTGTTCCAGAAAAATGAATATACTGATGCGATGAGTGCGTTCAAATTGGTAGAAAAATACCCAATGGATCCTCAAATGGTTGCGTTAGCTCGTTACTGGGTTGCAGATGTTTATTTCCGCAAAAAAGAATTGAAGGAAGCGATCTCCATGTACAGAGAATTTATTTCATCTCCAGCATCAAACTCTTTACCAGAAAAAATCGATGCATATTACAATATCGGTTACGCATACATGGAACAAGAGGCATATGATCAATGCATTGAATCCTTCAGAACCTACCTTCAATTTGCACCAAAAGACAAGAACAAAGTGCTGGACGCGACCTTCAGGGTGGCTGATTGCTATTATTTGACACGTCAGAATTTATTGGCTGTTGAATTCTACAAGAATGCTTTGGCGTTAAATTCTGGTTTGAACGACAAGGCGATGTATTACTTGGCAAAAGCTTACGGGTATAACGACCAACCTAGCGATAAAATTAAAACCTTGAATGACTTATTGAGTAATTTCAAGAAGTCAAAATACCGAATGAACGCCTCTTTTGAGTTAGGAAGAACATATATGTCCCAACGAGATTTCGACGAGGCACTAATAGCTTACGATAATTTCTTAAAGGAATACCCGAATTCAACATATGTGTTGGATGTTCGTCTCGATATGGCGGATGCATACTATAAGAAATGGGATTATATTAAAGCCGAATCTGCCTACAAAAGTATTTTGGCGGAATTTGAACAGCAACGTGAAGTTTGTGAAAAAGTAGTAAAAGCACTGATTGATGTATACAATGCTCAAAAGAATCCAGAATTGGCATCATCCATCGCGGACCAATATCCTTGTGCAAACATTTCCAAAGAAGAGAAAGAGAACATGTTCTATTCGCCAGCTTGGAATAGTTACCTTGATAGTAACTATGCTGAAGCAGCACCGAATTTCGAGATTTATTTAACGAAATTCCCGAATGGACGCTTTGCGAATGAAACCTACTTCTATTTAGGTAATAGCTACCTCAAAATAAAGGATTCCGTTAATGCCATCAATTATTTTGAGAAATTTATGGAAACACCGACTACGGCCTATACGGAGTTCGCAGCCGCGAAGTTGTCTTCTTATTACTACGGTAAAAAAGAGTACGCTAAAGCCAATAATTATTACAAGAAATTAGATGAATTAGCGACGAAACCGACCACGACTTTCCAAGCAAAATTAGGTCAAATGCGTTGTGCATTCCTCATTGATGACTTTGCAAACTCTATTGTCAATGCTAAATTCGTTTTAGAAAATGCGGCAATCACCCCTCAAATTAAAGTAGAAGCAGAGTATTCAATTGGATTGTCCAATTATAACCTAAAGGAATACAATAATGCCAAACCTTCTTTGGAATGGTTGGTGAAAAACACCACAACGGCAATGGGGTCTGAAGCAAAGTATTTGTTGGCTGACATCTATTTTAAAAACAAAGAACTCGCCCTTGCTGAAACAGAAATCAAGGCCTTGGTTAAAATGAAACCAAGTTATAATTTCTGGGTTGCGAAAGGACTCATGTTGCAAACGAGAATACATATGTTGAACGATGATCTTTTCCAAGCTGAACAAACACTGAAATCGGTGATTGATTTTTATCCTGATTCCAATGATGGAATTCAGTCAGAAGCGAATGACCTTTGGGACGAATTGATGCAACTGAAAAATCCACCGGCAACAGAAGAAAAGGAACCAGAAATGAAAATTGAAATCAATGAAAATTAAGAACATGAAATACGTACTTACGATAATTGCGCTAGTATTCGTTTCTGGCATTTGGGCACAAAAAGATGATTTAGTCATTGAAATGAGGGCAAATAGAACAGTTGAGCCGGCATTCAGAATTTTAGCTCACCCTAAAATTATTGACACCGTGAAAGCTGCTCAGGTAAAGGCTTATCCGCTATTGTTTTTTCAAGTTCCAACGAAAATATCATTGGATTCAATTGAAGCAGCAACGGTAGAAACAACGGAAAAATTGAAGCAATTGTATCCATTCTATGCAAAAGTAGGAGTGGGGTCTACAATTATGCCTTTAGGTGAATTGTATTTCAACTCAACTCGTTCAAGAGCTTATCAATATGGCGCGAATGTAAAGCACTTATCTTCTTTTGGCGATATCAAAAACAGAGAAAAAGTGGTGTATGCACCAGCACAATATGACCGCACGAACGCTACAGTCTTTGGGAAAATAAATGAACGCAACTATAACCTTTTAGGTGAGTTTAATTACCAAAATAATGGCTTTCACTATTATGGAGTTCAAGATGATAGCTTGTCCAAAGATTCTATTGCACAACGTTTTCAAGTATATAATGGATCGGCAGAATATGTCGCTAATAGAGGAGATAGTGCAAGGTTAAATTTTAATATAAAAGCAGACTACACGAATTTTCAAACTAGAAAAATAGCGGATACGCTTGCCGATTGGAGGGCACGTGAAAATCATTTTAACTTCAAGTCTCGCCTCTGGTATAACAACCGAAATGAACGTTTTTACGGCGATATTGGTGTGAGATACAATGGCTATACCTATGGAATATTAGATTCAGTCATGTCTGTCGGAGACACGGGGATTTCAAATCAAAATACCATTATTGACTTTAAGCCAGGCGTATGGACACAAATGCTTGACAATCGCTTGAAAATTGAGATTGGCATTGGCATTACGGCGGACCTCCACGCGGATAAAAACATGGTCTATTTATATCCACAAGCAGAGTTCAAATATGCGATGTTTAATGATATTTTTATTCCATATCTTGGAATTAAAGGTGGATTGAAACAAAATACGATTCAAAGTTTAACAAGTCAGAATCCGTTTATTCGTGTGAATCAACAACTGTTGAATGAACACAATCCATTTGATATTTATGGTGGTTTCAAGGGGACATTAAGTAAAAGAATGAGCTTTAACATTGGCGCAAGTTTTGCGCATATTGAAAACAAGGCGCTTTTTGTTACCGATACCTTTGGTGTATACAGAAACCAGTTTAACGTTATTTATGACACCTTGAACTTAACAACCATTGAAGGATCATTGAGTTATCAGATGTCCGAAAAATTGAAAATAGATGGAATTGCACGTTTCTACTCTTATGAAATGTACAACCAAGCACGTGCTTGGAATCTACCGCAATTGCAATGCTTGATTCGTGGGTCCTACAATCTGTATGACAAGTTCACCATTTCTTTGGATGGTACCTTAGAAACCGGAAGAAATGCGCTTGTTTATGCTACAGGAGAAGGTGTGAAGGAAGAAAATGGACAATATTTCGTCTCTTTAGGAACTATTGTGGATTTGAATCTTGGAGTTGAATACCGCTACAGCCAAAGAGTTTCAGCATTTTTACAATTGAACAATGTTGCTGCTCAACGCTATAACCGTTGGTATAATTATCCTGTTCAACCATTCCAAGTAATGGGTGGTGTGACAGCTCGCTTCTAATCCATGGAAACGGAAGCATTCGTCCTTGGTAAATTTGGACCATCAGCTCAGGCATTTGAACGAAAAAACGTTGAATTACCAGCATTGGATTCAGATGAGGTACTGATTGAAAGTGAAGCGTTTGGTTTGAACTATGCTGATGTCATGGCGCGTCATGGAATGTATAAAGAAGCGCCTCCATTACCATGTGTTTTAGGGTATGAGTTAGTCGGAGTTGTTAAACAAGTTGGACAAAACTGCTCACCCGATTGGATTGGAAAACGAGTACTCGCTTTTTCTCGCTTTGGTGGATATGCAAAAAAGGTACAAACCAAAGTGCATGCGATTGTGGAAATCGGTGACTTGCCCGCAGAAATTGCCATGTCACTTTCCACACAAGGGGTAACAGCTTATTATATGTCTGACTTTATTTCCCCAATTCGTAAAAACGAACACGTCTTAATTCATGCCGCAGCCGGTGGAGTTGGATCATTGCTTATTCAATTAGCAAAGCGCAAAGGAGCAATTGTTTACGCAAAAATAGGTTCCGAGGACAAACGAGAACTAGCAAAAAAACTAGGGGCAGACCACGTAATTAACTACAAAACAACATCCTACGAGATCGAATTGCAAAAAATACTTGGGTCTAATCGCTTAAGTGCCAGTTTCAATCCTGTGGCTGGAGACACCATTAAAAAGGACATGAAGTTAATGGGTGCCAACGGACGACTGTTTTTGTTCGGTGGGTCCCAAATGGTGGGAGGCAAATTCGGGATACTATCTAAACTGAAGTTCGTTTGGGATATGGGATTTGTCCTTCCGATAGGACTCATGATGCAGTCCAAGAGCATCGTCGGTGTGAATATGTTGAAAATTGCCGATAGTTATCCAGAGATTATTTCTACGTGTCTTCGAGAAATGCTTGAGTTATATCGCAAGAATGAAATTACCACTCATGTTGGCGGTGTGTTTAACGAAAATCAACTTGTGGAAGCGCACGATTTACTCGAAAGCGGAAAATCGATGGGGAAAATTACGATTCGTTGGAACTAAGCCTTTTTTGAAAAGAAACTTTTTAAAAATCCGAGGATCTGTTTTCTAAATAAAAACGTCAACAATAAATAGGGGATAATCATCAAATAAAGAATCCCTCCATTGATGTTTGATCCGAATGAATTTTCATCCAACCCAGCATTTTGTTCTGCCAACAATTTACATTGTGAACATCCTTGCGCAAATAGCTCCTGTGAGAAGGAAAATAATGCGATAAATAATCCAAGTAGTTTAGCCTTCATGTGTAAAATATTCGTTCACAAAGGTAGGCAAGATTAATTCCAATTCAAAATCCTTACTTTTGTTCATGCGTTTATTATTTGTACTTATTTCAGCGATACTTTCATCCCTTCTTTTGAGTTGCGGTGATACATCAAAAAAAATCGACACGTCAAAATTGACACTTGATAGTTTACTGGTACTTTATCCGGATAGTATTCCACTTCTGGTGAAGAAAGGAAATGAATTGATTGAAAAAGTGCAATACCAAAAAGCCTTGGAAATTGCTGCAAAGGCATATCGATTAGATAGTGTTTCCTTTGATACGCGCGTGTTGTATGCGGAAGCACTCATCAATAAACCTTCACGCTCTGCGGATGACATGTTGCGCGGTCACTTGATGTATAAATCGCTCGTAAAAGCAAATCCAAAAAGTGAAAAAGCACTTGTCGGTTTAGCGAACACGTATACCATGTTGGAAGATATGGATAATTCCTTCGTTTATATCAATAAAGCGCTACGCATTAATCCAAGATACCGTGATGCTTATATTCTAAAGGGGACCAATTATCGTTTAAAACAGGATTTGAAGTTAGCAATCTCTTCGTACGAAACAGCTGTTCAAATTGACCCGAAATGCACCATGGCCTATCTTTCGCTTGCCGTTTTGTATGAACTGAACGGCGACGCCAAATTGGGAATGGAAAAATACACTACAGCCTATCAATTGGAGCCGAAAAACACAGAAGTGATATATGCCCTAGCATACGCGAAGGAAAACCTCGGTCAAACCAATGAGGCGATGAACTTATACCGAAAAATGGCGCGCATAGATTCAACCTATGCAGATGCTTTTTTCCACATTGCGCGCATTTACCAATACGATAAACCTCAATTGGATTCGGCTATTTTTTACTATAAAAAAGCGATTAAGGCCAATCAAGAACACATCCCATCTTACCATAATTTAGGCTTGGTTTATGAAGAAAAGAATGACATAACCAACGCGCTATTTACCTATGCAAAGGTCTTAAAAATGGACCCAGATTACGCTTTGACGAAGGAACGCGTGGCGGATCTCAAAAATAAACGATGAACCGACAAGAAAAGATCGGAGCGCTGATTGGCGATATTGGAATTCCAATCTTTGGGTTCTTCTTTTGGAATTGGAGTATCTATTTCATTTGTCTGTTCTTTATACTTGACCAATTCTCTAGAGAAATTTCGGGTCTTATCCGAATGAATAGTATTCGAGAACGAGTGAGACTTGCTCCCCGAATGTATCTTGTTCATATTTCATCCTTTGTCCTATGTTTGCTTGCTGTTCATTATTATGTTCACTCGCTACACCCTGACATCATTTTTCTAAAGGAAATAAATGATTTTTTCTGGTTCGAAGATATGGGTATTGCGCAAGGATTTATTCTAATCCCTATTGTTTTATTCAGCGAACGAATGCGGTATAAAATGAACACGAAACTTTTTACGGATGAAATGCATCTCAAACATTGGCGTCATCATACCGTTCAAATCATCGCGTATTTGATACTCTTTCTATCCTTGAGTCTTGTATTATCATTCGTTCCAATGAGTGAAACAACGAGTTTTTTATGCCTACTTACTGGCTTTACAGTTATCACCTTATTCGCTGATAAATTAAGCCCTTTTTTTCCGCTTTAATTTCCTTAAATTTGTCTACTTAGTAGTAGTTATGGATAGAAATTTACATTTAGCTCAGAAACGAGCAGAACTGCATCAAGCAGGTGGAAAAGAACGGATAGATAAACAACATCAACAAGGAAAATTAACGGCAAGAGAGCGTGTTACATTGTTGCTTGATGAGGGTTCTTTTAATGAAATTGGCGCTTTTGTTGAACATCGTTCTACTAACTTTGGATTAGAGAAACAGAAATTCCCTGGAGACGGAGTAATTACAGGATTTGGAACCATTCATGGACGTTTGGTTTATGTTTATTCTCAAGATTTTACTGTTTTAGGAGGATCGTTATCTGAAACACAAGCGGCAAAAATATGTCGTGTAATGGACCTTGCCATGAAAAATGGTGCTCCAATCATTGGAATGAATGATTCTGGTGGTGCTAGAATTCAGGAAGGTGTGGTTTCTTTAAGTGGTTACGCGGATATTTTCTTCCGTAACACAAGAGCATCAGGAGTAGTTCCCCAACTTTCCTTAATTATGGGTCCATGTGCTGGAGGTGCAGTATATTCCCCTGCCTTGACGGATTTCATTTTCATGGTGGAAGAAACTTCTTACATGTTCGTTACGGGTCCAAATGTGGTTAAAACAGTGACGCATGAAGAAGTAACATCAGAAGATTTGGGAGGAGCAAAAACGCATGCTGAAAAATCTGGAGTCAATCATTTTACTGCTACCAATGATATGGAATGCATTAAAAAAGCACGTGATTTAATCACTTATTTGCCTCAGAACTCATACGAATTAGCTCCTGAGCCAAGTGTTTATGAATTTTCGCAGTCCAAAGTAACAAACATTGAAAAAATCATTCCTGATAATACAAATACTCCATATGACATCAAGAAAGTCATTGATTGTATCATTGACGACGCAAGTTTTAGAGAGGTTCAAGAGGACTTTGCAAAAAACATTGTTGTTGGATTTGCACGTTTAGAAGGGAAAACCATTGGAATTATAGCGAATCAACCAGCTTCAATGGCAGGAGTATTGGATATTGATGCTTCGCGAAAAGGCGCACGTTTTGTCCGTTTTTGTGATTCCTTCAACATTCCCCTTTTGGTTATTGAAGATGTTCCAGGATTCTTGCCAGGAACGGATCAGGAATGGCGCGGAATTATTACCCATGGCGCAAAATTATTATATGCTTTCGCAGAAGCAACGGTGCCTAAAATTACGGTAATCACCAGAAAAGCATATGGTGGAGCTTATTGTGTAATGAATTCAAAAAGCCTTGGAGCGGATTTAAGTTTCGCTTGGCCTACTGCGGAAATCGCTGTAATGGGTGCAAAGGGTGCTGCGGAAATTATCTTCAAAAGAGACATCTCTTCAGCTGAGAATCCACAAGAAAAATGGCTGGAAAAAGAAGCTGAATACGCTGATACTTTTGCTAATCCATATCGGGCGGCAGAGAGAGGAATCATAGATGATGTCATTCTTCCGATGGAGACACGTCAAAAGCTAATAAATGGCTATAAAATGCTCGAAAAAAAGGCTGAAACCTTACCCAAAAAAAAGCACGGGAATATTCCACTTTAATTAAGCACAAGTAAAAGATGTAAATGATATCTAACATTAGGCAACCTTTTGCCCCCAAATTCGTTATAATCAAGCTGTAAACTCTCCTAAAAGCTATGAATGAATTGAAAAAATACGCTGCCAAAAGACTTAATGTTTTCTTTTTCACCTTAATTCTCTTGTCGGGGATCTTTTCGATTCATGTTTTTTCGCAGGTGGTTAGTCCATTTGCGATCAGGAACCAAATTCAACAAAAGGGAGGCATTCGTTTTGTCTCAAACGTCTCAGTAACGTGTAATTCTGGCACAAGTTGTACAAGTGCACAAAACCAGATTCCTCCTTCTGGGTCAGGTCAGAACAATAGTTATACGATGAGTTATGTTGACATCGATGGTGACCCAACAACCTTTATGTCCTCAAGTGATAGTTTGAATCTTGCTAATTGCTCTGAAATTACGTGGGCTGGATTGTATTGGGGTGGAAAAATTACAACCTCAACTTCCAATTACGCAAATCGAAGTCAAATTAAAATCAAAGTAGGTAATGGAAGTTACCAACAATTAATTGCCGACCAAACGCTTAATAATACGACTGGATCAGTAACCTATTTTTGTTTCAAAGACATTACTTCCATCGTTCAATCCGCAGGAATAAAAGCTCGATTTACAGTTGCCGATCAGATTAACCAAGTAAATTCAACCAATTTATTTGGTGGTTGGTCAATCGTTGTTGTCTATAAAAATACAGCGGAATCATATAAAAACTTAACTGTTTTTGACGGATTAGCAAATGTAAGTCAAGGAACAGCTTCGAATACAGTAACAATTCCGATATCAGGATTTTTAACTCCTTTATCCGGTGGAGTGAATTTCGAGTTGGGTGTCATCGCATACGATGGTGACAGGTCTCAAACTGGAGATCAATTGTTGTTTAATGGTGTTGCATCAAATTATGTGCAAGTAACTGACGGACTTCACTCGGCTACTGATATGTTTAACAGTACGATTGCATACAATGGTGTGTTAACCCCGTTTAGGGTTCCAAGCTACAATAATACACTAGGTTATGATGCAACTGTTTATATCCCAAATAATACTGCACAGAATTACTTAAATAATGGAGCATCCTCGGCTAACATTCGTGTGACAACCTCTTCTGAAACAATTTTAACACGTGTACTTACATCAGCAATTGATATCTATGAGCCAGATTTAAGAGCGACGGTTTATGTGAATGATATAAATGGAGGAGTTGTTTTACCGGGTGATATCCTTGAATATACTGTTATTGGAAAAAATATTGGGTCGGATATTTCATTGAATACATTCATGACGGATACATTGGATATTCGAACTTCCTATATTCCTAATTCGATAACGTATTTAAATGGTCCGTTTGTTGGGGCTAAGACAGACGCAAGTGGTGATGACCAAGCAGAATATGATGCGGTGAATAGGGTGATAAAAACACGCGTAGGAACTGGTGCTACGGCTTCTCTAGGGGGTCAGATGATTAATTCACCTACCGGTGCAGATAGCACAGCTATTCGATTTCAAGTTCAGGTTTCATCTGATTGTTTAATTCTATCTTGTGATAGCACGCTTGAAAACAAAGCATACATTTTTGGTACTGGAAATTTATCTGGAAACCTGGTGACTAATAATGGAACCTCTGATGTTTATGATGCGTTTGGCTGTCCAACGTCCTCAAATAATGAATTAACAATTTCTACTGCCAATTGTCCATCGGTAGATTTTACTGTGAACGATCCTTTATGTCCAGGTGATACGCTTCAATTAAGTGCTGCTTATTCCCCGTGGGCAAATTATTTTTGGTCTGGACCTCAAGGATTTTCATCCACGATTCACAATCCTTCCGTTTCAAATATTAGCTTGTTAAATTCTGGAGTTTATGAATTAGATATATCATTTAATGGTTCATCATGTACATTTAACAACTTAACAAATAGTGTCGTTGTAAATCCACTTCCAATCGTTTCATTGGTTAATTTAACAAATGTAACATGCTTTAATGCTGCAAATGGATCTATCTTAACAAGTGCGCAAGGTTCGAATCCTATTTCTTATCTATGGTCAACGAACAACACAACAAACGGATTATCAGGATTAGCCCCAGGAAACTATAATTTAACTGTTCAGGATGTTAATACCTGTATCACTGACACAGTGTTTTCCATTACACAACCTAATTTATTAAGTGTTTCCACTTCCAGTGTATTTAATTATAATGGATACGATATCTCCTGCTTTAATTATTCAGATGGTTCTGTAAACGCAACAGTAACCGGCGGAACATCACCTTACTCATATGCTTGGTCAAACGGACAAACAACTTCAGTTTTAACCGGTTTAAGTGCTGGAACGTATACAGTGACCGTAACGGATGCAAACGGATGTTCATCTGTTTCTTCGATTACATTAACCCATCCTTCAGATATTCAAATATCTTCTGTCATTCAAAATGTTTTATGTTTTGGAGGGAATAACGGTTCAGTGAATGCGACAATTACAGGAGGAGTCTTTCCTTATTCAATCCTTTGGTCAAATGGTCCAGTGAATCAATCCATAAATAACTTGGTATCTGGAGCATATGAAATAAACGTTACAGATATTAATGGATGTGTTGACTCCCTTACGTCAACAGTTCTTCAACCGAATCAACCATTGTCATGTTCCCATACACAAGTTGATGTTTTATGTTATGGTGAGTCAACAGGTTCGATAAACCTAACGGTGAATGGCGGAACACCCGGATATCAATTTTCATGGTCGACTGCTCAAACTACCGAAGATCTTTCAAATTTACCCACAGGATTTTATTCTGTACTTGTAACCGATGCAAACAATTGTACGGTTTCTTATGGAGCAACGATTCAACAGCCAACAGCACCGCTATCTTTCTCTGGTCTTGTTACGCCTATTGGCTGTTATGGAAATTCAAATGGAGCGGTGAATATTGCTGTTTCTGGTGGAACTCCAGGATATACCTTTTTATGGAATAACTCTCAGACAACGCAAAACATCAATAGCCTTTTAGCTGGCAATTATTCAGTGGATATCCTTGATGATCATCAATGTTTTTTAACAGGTAATTTTCTTGTGACTCAACCGCAAAATCCACTTACGTTATCTGAAACGCATACGGATGCCGGTTGTTTTGGTCCTGGATCGATTGACTTAACAACTTCTGGTGGAACAGCACCATACTCTTTCTTCTGGGATAACTCCGTTTTTGTGGAAGATCAATTGACGGTCGCAGCAGGGACTTATGAAGTACAAGTTGAGGACGGAAATGGCTGTGCGGATTCATTAACTGTAACGATTCAAAATTTGGCGGTGCCTATTTTACTGAGCATTTCCGGACAAGATGTTTTATGTCAGTATGATTCTACAGGTTCAGTTAATTTAGTGGTTGCTGGTGGTGTTTCTCCTTTTAATTTTTTATGGTCAAATGGAAGTACAACGGAAGACATATCTCAGGTTCCAGCAGGAACTTATTCCGTTGTTGTTACCGATGCAAATAATTGTACGGAAACGATTTCTTTAGCGCTAACGGAACCAACATCTTCGACTTTAATTACCGAAACTCATACAAATGCAAATTGTTTAGATTCTGTTGCAGGATCAATCAATATCAGTGTTTCTGGGGGAACTCCAGGGTATACGTATAGTTGGAATAATGGCGCTACCACACAAGATATTTCGGCACTACAAAATGGTAATTATGAAGTAACTGTCTTCGATTCTAATGGTTGTCCAGAGGTCTTGTTAGTGCCTATTCTAGATCCATCCAATACGGTTGCTGTTACTTCCCTAGTTGGAAACGTAAATTGTTTTGGTGGAGCTGATGGGGATATTAACCTAAGTCCAAGTGGCGGATTTCCAGGATATGTATTTGACTGGGGAACAGGAGCTGTAGAGGAGGATATCACCAATCTTTCTCCTGGACAATATTATGTAAATGTCGAGGACGTTTTGGGTTGTGGTGTTTTCTTGAGTTTCAATGTTACTCAACCAGCACTTCCATTAACAATCGCGGGAACGGTATACAATGTAGTATGCCTAGGGGATACCAATGGAATCGTCGACTTAACCATTACTGGGGGAACTCCAGGTTTTTCATATCTATGGAATACTGGATCAACAACTCAGGATATTTACAACCTTACTGCTGGAACATATTCTGTTGTTGTCACAGATTTAAATGGTTGTACGTCAAATTATAGCGGGATAGTCAATCAACCGGGTTCAGCAATATCCATGACCTTGTATCCAACTTCAGCTTTGTGTTTTGGCACACCGACTGGTAGTGTTGATTTAAGTGTATCAGGCGGAGTTCCGGGCTATACGTATAGCTGGAGTAACGGCACCACGACTCAAGATTTAGCAACGATAACTGGCGGTCAATATTCGGTTACGATACAAGATGCGAATGGATGTTTATTGGCAGACACAGTGAATGTTGGTCAACCATTGAGCGCTTTAACCTTGATTCAATCGACAAGTTCGGTGAGTTGTACCGGATTGAGTAACGGCTTTATAAATTTAACGGTAAGTGGAGGCACTGGACCGTATAGTTATGCATGGAATAACGGTGTAACGACACAAGATTTATCGAATGTACCCGCGGGAACTTATTCAGTTGTTGTAACAGATGCGAATGGTTGTACAGGAAGTTTAACGATACAAGTAACTCAGCCAAGTGCATTGGTTGGCGTAACAGGAATTTCCGCTAATGTAATTTGTCATGGTGGAACAACTGGAAGCATCGCTGCACAAGGTACAGGTGGAACAGGAGTCTACACGTATTTATGGAGTACTGGTTCAACGTCATCGACCTTAACGGGAATACCAGCTGGTATTTATAGCGTTATAGTTTCGGACAATTATGGTTGTAACGCGACCCAAAGCTGGACGATCACGCAGCCTAGTCCAATCACGATGCAAAGTGTCAACACGAATATTCTGTGTTACGGACAGTCATCGGGTGGGATTGTTGCACAAGCGAGTGGTGGAGTAGCACCATATAGTTATTCATGGACGAATGGCCTAACAGGTTCTGTCATCGTGAATCAAGTTGCGGGTCCTTATTTTGTAACGGTCCTAGATGACAATGGCTGTAGTTCAACATTCTCAGACACGATTTATCAACCTCAAAGTGCGATCACGATGAGTAGTGTAGTGACCAATAACACGTGTTTTGGTGTGAATGGAGGCTCGATCAACAACACAGTGAGCGGAGGAACACTTCCCTACCAATACCAGTGGAATACAGGATCAAGCACAGAAGATTTAACGAATTTATTGGCAGGAGTATACACATTGAGCATCTTGGATGCCAATGGATGTATCTTCACATCGACACAAACGGTCAGTCAACCGCCAGTGAGTATGACTGCCACGGAGACACATGTAGATGTCAGTTGTTATGGCGGCTCGAATGGAGTAATCAATTTAACGGTTAGTGGAACAGGATTTCCATTCAGTTATTTATGGAGCAATGGTCAAACCACACAGGACATAGACAGTTTAACACCGGGTGTTTATAGTGTTACAGTGACAGATGATGATGGATGTTTGTTAACACAATCCGTAAACATAGGACAGCCATCCACGGCGATGAATGTACAGGCCTTGGTAACAGATGTCTTGTGCTACGGTAACCCAACAGGATCGATTGATGTGACAGTGACCGGAGGAGTAGCTCCATATATGTACAACTGGAGTAACGGACCTGGAACACAAGATATCTCAAATGTGATTGCTGGAAATTATCAGTTATCCGTAAGTGACCAAGGTGGATGTATCGTAAATTTAAATGTGCCCATCCAACAACCAAATATAGGTTTGTCTATTCAATTAAATCCAACACAAATTGCATGTAGTGGAAATCCAACTGGTGCAGTTGATTTAATTGTAAATGGAGGAACTTTAGGATACAGCTACCTTTGGAACAATGGTACAAGTAGCCAGGACCTCTTTGGTTTAAGTCCGGGAGGATACAATGTTGTTGTGACCGATGGTAATGGTTGTACGATAAGTGGTTCGGCATTAATTAGTCAACCGAGTGTTCCGATGACTGTAAGTGGTGTAGTTGGACAGGCATTGTGTTATGGAGATAGCACAGGTTCGATTAATATTACCGCTACTGGAGGAACAAGTCCGTATAATTATTTATGGAATGGTTCTTTATTCAATGAGGATTTAGATAGTTTACCATCTGGAACGTATGTTTTGGAAGTCTTTGATGACAATGGTTGTTACGTTCAACAAACGTATGTCGTTCAACAAAGTTCGAGTCCATTAACCTTGACAAGTGTTCAAACACCGAGCGGTTGTTATGGAGGTTCAAATGGTCAATTGAACTTGACTGTTACTGGCGGAACAGTTCCTTACGTTTACGCATGGAATACAGGAAGCACCTCACAAGATTTACAAAACTTAGCAGCAGGAATTTACACGGTAACAGTTACCGATGGTAATGGCTGTAGTTCTACTTTGCAAGACACGGTTACTCAACCAAGTTTCTACGGCATCACCGCACAAGTAACACCAGTTGCCTGTTTTGGACAAAATACAGGAGCAATCGATGCTACTGTTATTGGAGGTACTGCTCCATTTACGTACTCATGGAGTAACACACAAACGACGCAAGATTTGAGCGGAATATTAGCTGGAAGTTACATCGTTTCAGTGACCGACCAACAAGGATGTTTGACAAGTCAAACGTTTAGTGTGAGTCAACCAAGTTCTATCTTGAGTACAAGTACAACATTGACCAACGTGAGCTGTACTGGATCAGGAACGGGCGGAATAGATTTAACGGTTACGGGCGGAAATAGTCCGTATAATTATACATGGAGCAACCAAGCAACGACACAAGATCTTAGCAACGTAGCCCAAGGAACCTACACGGTGGTCGTAACGGATGCAGGTGGTTGTCAAGTAACGACGAGTACAGTAGTGACACAACCACAAGCAATGAGTTTGATAGTCAATACAAGTAATCCATTGTGTCCAAGTACGGCAACAGGTTCAATAGACTTGACGGTGAACGGCGGAACGCAACCATATGGCTATGCTTGGAGTGGACCAAATACAAACGCAACAACCCAAGACATCGGATTTATCACCGCGGGAATCTACTTTGTGACGGTAACCGATGCGAATGGATGTATAGCGACTCAATCGGTATCATTACAGAATCCAATTGGGGTGAGTGCTACTTATGTGAGTACCCCAGTACAATGTTACGGAGGAAGCAATGGCTCCGTAAACGTTACCGTAAGTGGAGGCGCAACGCCATACACTTACCAATGGAATACAGGAGCACAGACCCAAGATATTTGGAACGTACCTGCGGGCAATGACACCTTGGTTATAACGGATGCATTGGGATGTATCGATACACTCGTTACACTTACAACACAACCAACATTAGCACTCACGATTACAAGTACCATACAAAATGTTGGATGTTTTAATAATCAAACGGGAACTATTGATGTTACGATGATTGGCGGAACACCTGGATATAGTTATCAATGGTCAAATGGTTATACGGGCCAAGATTTACTTAATTCAAATCCAGGAATTTATAGCTTGATAGTATATGATGCAAATGGATGTTTTTCAACTGATACATTCCAAATCAATCAGCTTGGAAGCCAAATGTATTTATCCATAACGGGTTCAAATATCACGTGCTTTGGAAACAATGATGGAACAGTGAATTTAACGGTTTCAGGAGGCATAACACCATACTTGATCACATGGAATAATGGAGCAACAACTGAAGATTTATCATCATTGTTAGCTGGATTATATTCTGTATCAGTTCAGGATAACAATGGGTGTACGCTTTCAACTTCAATAACGATTACAGCACCGACGCAACCTCTTACTGCGAGTGTGAATCAGACCAATCTACAGTGTTACAATCAAAATACTGGTGCATTAGATTTGACAGTTACCGGTGGTGCAGGACCATATTCATATGCTTGGTCTAATGGTGCAACAACGCAAGATTTGTTAAATATTGCTGCAGGAGGATACACGGTTACGATTACTGATTTCAACGGTTGTGTGATCACATCGAGTTATTATGTCAGCCAACCAAGTTCAGAGGCTGTTATTTCGAGTACGGTTAACAACATTTTATGCTTTGGCAATAGTACAGGATGGATCAACGCTACAGCAGTTGGTGGCGCTTTACCATATACATATTTTTGGCAAGGTCCTTCGGGATTTGTATCACCAACAGAAGATATCTTTGGTGTCATTGCAGGAAGTTATGTGTTAATGGTAACGGATGGTATCGGTTGTGTGACTCAAGACACCATTGTTGTGAGTCAACCAGCTTTGATTACCCCAACGGTGGTTCAAACGAATGTCAGTTGTTACGGATTTGGTAACGGATCCTTGGACATCAGTGTAACCGGAGGTGTAGGAACGTATGATTACAGTTGGAACATCGGTTCAAGTAATCAAGATTTGATCAACCTCCCACCAGGAACGTATAGTTTAACGATTACTGATGACAATAACTGTACGGTAAGTTCTAGTTATACAATTACGCAGCCTGTTCAACCATTAACCTTGAGCATTAGCCAAGTGAATGTGAGTTGTACTGGTGCATCAACAGGCTTCATCAATTTGAATACAGTAGGAGGAACATTCCCGTATACGTATAGCTGGTCAACAGGAGCAACAACAGAAGATATTTTCAATTTGCCTGTAGGAAATTACAGTGTATTGGTAACCGATGCGAACGGCTGTACTTCTACAAGTCAAACGACGATTACGGAGCCAAACCAAGGTTTGAGTATCAGTTCAACACAAACGAATGTGAGTTGTTACGGCGGAACGAATGGTATCATCAACATCCAAAGTCAAGGAGGAACACCGAGTTATGATTACTTGTGGAATAATGGTCAGACTACCTCAACGATCAGTGGATTACCAATTGGTACATACACCGTATTAGTGACGGATAGTTTGAACTGTAGTCAAACCATGAACGTGACTATTACGCAACCACAATCAGAAATTACAACAACGAATTCAATTGTTAATCTGATCTGTTTAAATGACCCAACAGGATGGATTGATTTAACAATGAATGGCGGTACGCCAGCATATAATTACTCATGGAGTAATGGTGAAACAACACAGGATATTGATAGTCTTGCGTCTGGTGATTATACCGTAACCATTACAGATATTCTAGGTTGTGTCCTAATTACTACACTTACAGTAGAAGACCCAATTAATCCTATGCTCGTCAATCCTGTCGTAAATAATGTATCGTGTTTTGGAGGAAGTGATGCGGAAATTAGTTTGGTGATAAGTGGCGGTTTACCGTCTTATGACATCTTGTGGTCAACGGGCGACACGATTGTGGACATCGATTCGCTGGTAGCAGGTAACTATAGCGTACTTGTCACAGATGCTCAGGGATGCGAGACTCCATTGAGTTTCACGATTACCGAACCTGCTCCAATCGTCGCTTATTTCAATCCAAGTACAACTTTTGGTTGTTCTCCGTTGAGTGTAACCTTTACAAATAATAGCAGTGGACCATACACAAATAGTTTATGGAACTTTGGAAATGCGACAAGTGCAACGACCCAAAATGGCATCACGACGTTTACCCAACCGGGATGTTATGATATTAGTTTGATTGTATCGAATGCAGCAGGCTGTGCCGATACAATGAGCACGGATAGTTTGGTATGTGTGGTTTCAGGACCAGATGCAAGTTTTTCCGCAAGCACACCGGGAATCGATTATTACACTGGACAGTTGGTTTTACTCAACACATCTGATGGAGACATAACGGATTACCTATGGACATTTGGAGACGGCAGTCCGAACTCAACGTTGGAAAACCCGATTCATTATTATCCAGATCAGCAAGCAGCGAATTACGAGGTGACCTTAACGATCGTTGATACAAATGGTTGTGTGGATACGGCATCCTACGAGTTCAGTTTGGTTGAATTGTTGAATGTTTATGTACCGAATACCTTGACGATCAACGGAGATAATATCAATGATGTATTCTTACCAGTTTTCTCGAATGTGGACATCATGAAGAGTTATCAGATGGAGATCTACAACCGATGGGGACAATTGGTATGGGAAACCGACATCGTATCCGAAGGATGGAATGGAAGATACAAAGACAACAAGGATGTACAACTTGGAGTTTATACTTGGAAAATAAGGTACACGGATAATAAATCAGTATCACGAATAATAGTAGGACATGTTACGATATTACGTTAAAAATAAATTGAGTGGAGTTTGGAGATTACTTGTTGTATGCAGTATTCTTTTTTATAAAGGAAATGTTGCGGCACAGTGTCCTACACTTTCAGCAGTTGTCAACACAAGTATTTGTGCTGGACAATCAACAGGCGGAATTGATGTTTCCCTAACTGGTGGTTCCTCTCCATTTTCATATTCGTGGACAAATGGTGCTACAACACAAGATCTTTCAAATGTTATAGACGGTACTTACACGTGCACTGTAACAGATGGAAATAATTGTGTCGTAAGTATTACAGAAACAATTCAATCCAATCAAATTTTAACCTTGGAGGAAATCATTACAAATCCAACATGTTTTGGGTTTAATAATGGAGCAATAAATATCGTTCCAGGAAATGGAACTCAACCATACACCTACAATTGGTCGAATGGTTCAACAATCGAAGATTTATCATCTATAACAGCTGGTAATTATTCAGTACAGGTAACTGACAATAATGGATGTTCAATTTCAGGAGCGTACACCTTAACTCAACCAACATTGTTATCTGTGACGGAAACACATACAAATGTTTTATGTTTTGGACAATTCAACGGAACGATAACTACCAATGTAAGCGGTGGAACTTTGCCTTATAGTTTTCTTTGGAATAACAATAACAACAATCAAAATTTAATAAATCTTGACGCTGGGAATTACAATCTAACCGTAACGGATAATAAAGGTTGTCAAGTAAATATGCCTGTTCAAATTACACAACCTCCAATTTTAACA
Source organism: Crocinitomicaceae bacterium (assembly GCA_017983465.1). Lineage (GTDB taxonomy): Bacteria > Bacteroidota > Bacteroidia > Flavobacteriales_D > Crocinitomicaceae > UBA952. The sequence goes on along the minus strand of JAGOBK010000002.1, from coordinate 144,158 downwards.
GCAACTACAACACAAATCAACGTTACTTGTTATGGTCAAAGTACTGGCTCATTGGATTTGACCATGTCTGGAGGAACGAGTCCATATCAATATAGTTGGGATAATGGTTTAACAACACAAGACTTAATCGGTATTCCAGCCGGAAATTATACCGTGAACATAACTGACGCAAATAATTGTCCAGCAACTGCAACTAAAACCATACTTCAAAATAGTCAAATTGTTGTGGGTAATGTAACAACAAATATTACTTGTAATGGATTATTAAATGGAGCCGTTAATATTACTGCTTTGGGTGGAGTACAACCATATGTGTTTGGCTGGTCAAATGGTGCGACTACAGAAGATTTGACAGGATTAGGTACAGGCTTTTATCAATTAACCTTGACAGATAATTTGGGTTGTAATTCGAGTAATGCATATTATTTTAATGTGAGTGAACCATCTCCAATTTCTCTGTCTCAAACGAATATAGATATTCCTTGTGCAAATGGTACTGGAAGTATCGATTTGACAGTAACAGGTGGTGTACCATCTTATCAATATGTATGGAGTAGTGGTCAAACGACTCAAGATATTGGAAATTTGTCAGCTGGTGATTATTCTGTGACTGTTTCCGATGCGAACGGTTGTTCAGCTAATTTAGGTCCAATAAATATTGCAAATGGTCCCACTGCATTAGCGTTAACAGGAACTATTACAAATGCCGGTTGTTTTGGTCAATCATCTGGTGCAATCGATTTAAATGTAACAGGTGGTGTATCACCCTATTCCTATTTTTGGTCAGTTAATGCAACTTCTCAGGATATTTCGGGAATAAACGCCGGTTCATATACGGTGACAGTGACAGACGCCAATACGTGTTCTGCAAATCAAACCTTTGTCGTAACTGAGCCGTCAGCATCGGTCTCCGTAAGTGAAACGCATACAGATGTAATTTGCGCGGGAACAGCAACCGGAACTGTGAATTTAACAGTGAATGGTGGAACTGCACCATATTCATTTCTTTGGAGCAATGGATTAACAACGGAAGATGCCTCGGCAATTGCCGCAGGAAGTTATACAGTCCAAATAACGGATGCAAACAGCTGTAATACTAGTTTGAATGTTGCGTTAGCAGAACTTTATGCCGCCTTAACACTTTCTACGACTCAACAGAATGTGGCTTGTTTTTCGGGTGCAACTGGACAAATTAATTTATCGGTTCTTGGTGGATCTCCTCCTTACGCTTATGCATGGTCAAATAATGCCAGTACTCAGGATATTGGTGGATTAACTTCCGGAACATACAGCGTTTCTGTCACAGATTTCAATAACTGTGCAGCAAATATTTCAGCAACAATATCTCAACCACTATCTGCTATTTCAGCGAGTGAGACAAATGTAGACTTGATTTGTGTGGGCTATAGTACAGGTTCTATCAATGTTTCCGTTTCAGGTGGAACGGCTCCTTATACATATTCATGGAGTAATGCAGCAACAATTGAGGATTTAGCGAATCTTCCTATTGGTTCTTATACCTTGATCGTTTCAGACAATAACGATTGTATGGATACCATTACAGCTGTAATTGACAATCCGGCTAACGGACTCAATATTACATCCGTTGTAAATAATGTAAGTTGCTTCGGTGGTGCTAATGGAGGAATTGATTTAACGATTTCAGGAGGTACTCCAGGGTATGTTACCACTTGGTCTAATGGACTTCAACTTCAAGATCTTTCTAATTTATCTGCGGGCACATATACTGTTTCAGTTACTGATAACTCTGGATGTGTTTTGGGTCAATCTTTTCCTATTACTCAACCGGACGCTCCATTAACCTTTACTTCATTATCAACGAATGTGCTTTGTTACGGAGATACAACAGGAGCAGTAACACTTGCATTAACTGGAGGAACACCAATTTATTCATTCGTTTGGAGTAATGGAGCAACGACGGAAGATATTTATAATTTACCGGCAGGAACTTATTCTGTTACGATGTCCGATGCCAATGGTTGTTCTGCCGTTTTTAGTAGTTCTTTGACGCAACCAAGTTCAGCAATATCCATGACCTTGTATCCAACTTCAGCTTTGTGTTTTGGCACACCGACAGGTAGTGTTGATTTAAGTGTATCAGGCGGAGTTCCGGGCTATACGTATAGTTGGAGTAACGGCACCACGACTCAAGATTTAACAACGATAACTGGCGGTCAATATTCGGTTACGATACAAGATGCGAATGGATGTTTATTGGCAGACACAGTGAATGTTGGTCAACCATTGAGCGCTTTAACCTTGATTCAATCGACAAGTTCGGTGAGTTGTACCGGATTGAGTAACGGCTTTATAAATTTAACGGTAAGTGGAGGCACTGGACCGTATAGTTATGCATGGAATAACGGTGTAACGACACAAGATTTATCGAATGTACCCGCGGGAACTTATTCAGTTGTTGTAACAGATGCGAATGGTTGTACAGGAAGTTTAACGATACAAGTAACTCAGCCAAGTGCATTGGTTGGCGTAACAGGAATTTCCGCTAATGTAATTTGTCATGGTGGAACAACTGGAAGCATCGCTGCACAAGGTACAGGTGGAACAGGAGTCTACACGTATTTATGGAGTACTGGTTCAACGTCATCGACCTTAACGGGAATACCAGCTGGTATTTATAGCGTTATAGTTTCGGACAATTATGGTTGTAACGCGACCCAAAGCTGGACGATCACGCAGCCTAGTCCAATCACGATGCAAAGTGTCAACACGAATATTCTGTGTTACGGACAGTCATCGGGTGGGATTGTTGCACAAGCGAGTGGTGGAGTAGCACCATATAGTTATTCATGGACGAATGGCCTAACAGGTTCTGTCATCGTGAATCAAGTTGCGGGTCCTTATTTTGTAACGGTCCTAGATGACAATGGCTGTAGTTCAACATTCTCAGACACGATTTATCAACCTCAAAGTGCGATCACGATGAGTAGTGTAGTGACCAATAACACGTGTTTTGGTGTGAATGGAGGCTCGATCAACAACACAGTGAGCGGAGGAACACTTCCCTACCAATACCAGTGGAATACAGGATCAAGCACAGAAGATTTAACGAATTTATTGGCAGGAGTATACACATTGAGCATCTTGGATGCCAATGGATGTATCTTCACATCGACACAAACGGTCAGTCAACCGCCAGTGAGTATGACTGCCACGGAGACACATGTAGATGTCAGTTGTTATGGCGGCTCGAATGGAGTAATCAATTTAACGGTTAGTGGAACAGGATTTCCATTCAGTTATTTATGGAGCAATGGTCAAACCACACAGGACATAGACAGTTTAACACCGGGTGTTTATAGTGTTACAGTGACAGATGATGATGGATGTTTGTTAACACAATCCGTAAACATAGGACAGCCATCCACGGCGATGAATGTACAGGCCTTGGTAACAGATGTCTTGTGCTACGGTAACCCAACAGGATCGATTGATGTGACAGTGACCGGAGGAGTAGCTCCGTATACGTACAACTGGAGTAATGGACCTGGAACACAAGATATCTCAAACATGATTGCTGGAGTTTATACATTAACAGTATATGACTTTAATGGTTGTCTTTCCTCAAATCCATTAACAATTTCTCAGCCTTCTGCACCGCTAACAGTATCCTTAGTCCCGACGAATATTCCATGTTTCGGTCAGACTTCAGGTGCAGTTGATTTAATTGTAAATGGAGGAACTTTAGGTTACAGTTACCTTTGGAACAATGGTACAAGTAGCCAGGATATCTTTGGTTTAAGTCCGGGGGGATACAATGTTGTTGTGACTGATGGTAATGGTTGTACGGCAAGTGGATCGACATTAATCAGTCAACCGAGCGTTCCGATGACTGTAACGAGTGTTATTGGACAAGTCTTGTGTTATGGAGGAAGTACCGGTTCGATTAACATTACCGCTACTGGTGGAACAAGTCCATATAATTATTTATGGAATGGGACACTAACAAATGAAGATCTAACAAATATTCCTGCCGGTTCATATGTTGTGGCAGTGAATGATGCGAATGGTTGTTACGTTCAACAAACGTATGTGGTTCAACAAAGTTCGAGTCCATTAACCTTGACAAGTGTTCAAACACCGAGCGGTTGTTATGGAGGTTCAAATGGTCAATTGAACTTGACTGTTACTGGCGGAACAATACCTTACACATATGCTTGGAATACAGGAAGTACCTCACAAGATTTACAAAACTTAGCCGCAGGAATTTACACGGTAACCGTTACCGATGGAAATGGCTGTAGTTCTACTTTGCAAGACACGGTTACTCAACCAAGTTTCTACGGCATCACGGCACAAGTAACACCAGTTGCGTGTTTTGGACAAAATACAGGAGCAATCGATGCTACTGTTATTGGAGGTACTGCTCCATTTACGTACTCATGGAGTAACACACAAACGACGCAAGATTTGAGCGGAATATTAGCTGGAAGTTACATCGTTTCAGTGACCGACCAACAAGGATGTTTGACAAGTCAAACGTTTAGTGTGAGTCAACCAAGTTCTATCTTGAGTACAAGTACAACATTGACCAACGTGAGCTGTACTGGATCAGGAACGGGCGGAATAGATTTAACGGTTACGGGCGGAAATAGTCCGTATAATTATACATGGAGCAACCAAGCAACGACACAAGATCTTAGCAACGTAGCCCAAGGAACCTACACGGTGGTCGTAACGGATGCAGGTGGTTGTCAAGTAACGACGAGTACAGTAGTGACACAACCACAAGCAATGAGTTTGATAGTCAATACAAGTAATCCATTGTGTCCAAGTACGGCAACAGGTTCAATAGACTTGACGGTGAACGGCGGAACGCAACCATATGGCTATGCTTGGAGTGGACCAAATACAAACGCAACAACCCAAGACATCGGATTTATCACCGCGGGAATCTACTTTGTGACGGTAACCGATGCGAATGGATGTATAGCGACTCAATCGGTATCATTACAGAATCCAATTGGGGTGAGTGCTACTTATGTGAGTACCCCAGTACAATGTTACGGAGGAAGCAATGGCTCCGTAAACGTTACCGTAAGTGGAGGCGCAACGCCATACACTTACCAATGGAATACAGGAGCACAGACCCAAGATATTTGGAACGTACCTGCGGGCAATGACACCTTGGTTATAACGGATGCATTGGGATGTATCGATACACTCATTACACTTACAACACAACCAAACCAACCAATCACCATAACAAGTGTTGTCCAAAATGTTGGATGCTTTGGAACGTTATCTGCAAGTATCAATATTACTGTAGAGGGAGGAACACCTGGATATACATATTTGTGGTTATCAGGTCAGACGACACAAGATTTATATGGACTAGGCGCGGGTAGTTACGGAATAAATGTGACAGATTTTAATGGCTGTACTCAAGCTCAAAGTTTTACCATTACCGCTCCGTTGACACCAATGATGTTAAGTACTACTGGCGTTGGATTAACATGTTTTAATTCATCAACGGGCTCTGTTGATTTAACCATCACAGGTGGAGTTGGACCGTATCAAATCAATTGGTCTACCGGATCTACAAACGAGGATATCTTTAATTTACCTGCAGCCACTTATGAAGTATTTGTTGAGGATGTAAACGGATGCCTCGATTCAGCCACAGTTACTCTTCAAAATCCAAGTCCGTTATTGGTTTCTGGTGTCATTTCAAATGTTCAGTGTTACGGTCAAAGTACAGGTGGGATCGATGTGACAGTAGTCGGAGGCGCTGGACCTTATTTTTATTCTTGGTCTAATGGTGCTACGTCAGAAGATCTAGCAAATTTAAGTTTTGGAACTTATACGGTCACAGTTACTGATTTCAACGGTTGTGTGATCACATCGAGTTATTATGTCAGCCAACCAAGTTCAGAGGCTGTTATTTCGAGTACGGTTAACAACATTTTATGCTTTGGCAATAGTACAGGATGGATCAACGCTACAGCAGTTGGTGGCGCTTTACCATATACATATTTTTGGCAAGGTCCTTCGGGATTTGTATCACCAACAGAAGATATCTTTGGTGTCATTGCAGGAAGTTATGTGTTAATGGTAACGGATGGTATCGGTTGTGTGACTCAAGACACCATTGTTGTGAGTCAACCAGCTTTGATTACCCCAACGGTGGTTCAAACGAATGTCAGTTGTTACGGATTTGGTAACGGATCCTTGGACATCAGTGTAACCGGAGGTGTAGGAACGTATGATTACAGTTGGAACATCGGTTCAAGTAATCAAGATTTGATCAACCTCCCACCAGGAACGTATAGTTTAACGATTACTGATGACAATAACTGTACGGTAAGTTCTAGTTATACAATTACGCAGCCTGTTCAACCATTAACCTTGAGCATTAGCCAAGTGAATGTGAGTTGTACTGGTGCATCAACAGGCTTCATCAATTTGAATACAGTAGGAGGAACATTCCCGTATACGTATAGCTGGTCAACAGGAGCAACAACAGAAGATATTTTCAATTTGCCTGTAGGAAATTACAGTGTATTGGTAACCGATGCGAACGGCTGTACTTCTACAAGTCAAACGACGATTACGGAGCCAAACCAAGGTTTGAGTATCAGTTCAACACAAACGAATGTGAGTTGTTACGGCGGAACGAATGGTATCATCAACATCCAAAGTCAAGGAGGAACACCGAGTTATGATTACTTGTGGAATAATGGTCAGACTACCTCAACGATCAGTGGATTACCAATTGGTACATACACCGTATTAGTGACGGATAGTTTGAACTGTAGTCAAACCATGAACGTGACTATTACGCAACCACAATCAGAAATTACAACAACGAATTCAATTGTTAATCTGATCTGTTTAAATGACCCAACAGGATGGATTGATTTAACAATGAATGGCGGTACGCCAGCATATAATTACTCATGGAGTAATGGTGAAACAACACAGGATATTGATAGTCTTGCGTCTGGTGATTATACCGTAACCATTACAGATATTCTAGGTTGTGTCCTAATTACTACACTTACAGTAGAAGACCCAATTAATCCTATGCTCGTCAATCCTGTCGTAAATAATGTATCGTGTTTTGGAGGAAGTGATGCGGAAATTAGTTTGGTGATAAGTGGCGGTTTACCGTCTTATGACATCTTGTGGTCAACGGGCGACACGATTGTGGACATCGATTCGCTGGTAGCAGGTAACTATAGCGTACTTGTCACAGATGCTCAGGGATGCGAGACTCCATTGAGTTTCACGATTACCGAACCTGCTCCAATCGTCGCTTATTTCAATCCAAGTACAACTTTTGGTTGTTCTCCGTTGAGTGTAACCTTTACAAATAATAGCAGTGGACCATACACAAATAGTTTATGGAACTTTGGAAATGCGACAAGTGCAACGACCCAAAATGGCATCACGACGTTTACCCAACCGGGATGTTATGATATTAGTTTGATTGTATCGAATGCAGCAGGCTGTGCCGATACAATGAGCACGGATAGTTTGGTATGTGTGGTTTCAGGACCAGATGCAAGTTTTTCCGCAAGCACACCGGGAATCGATTATTACACTGGACAGTTGGTTTTACTCAACACATCTGATGGAGACATAACGGATTACCTATGGACATTTGGAGACGGCAGTCCGAACTCAACGTTGGAAAACCCGATTCATTATTATCCAGATCAGCAAGCAGCGAATTACGAGGTGACCTTAACGATCGTTGATACAAATGGTTGTGTGGATACGGCATCCTACGAGTTCAGTTTGGTTGAATTGTTGAATGTTTATGTACCGAATACCTTGACGATCAACGGAGATAATATCAATGATGTATTCTTACCAGTTTTCTCGAATGTGGACATCATGAAGAGTTATCAGATGGAGATCTACAACCGATGGGGACAATTGGTATGGGAAACCGACATCGTATCCGAAGGATGGAATGGAAGATACAAAGACAACAAGGATGTACAACTTGGAGTTTATACTTGGAAAATAAGATATACAGATAATAAAGGAGAGACTAGAGTTCTGGTTGGACACGTTACCACATTGAGGTAAAATGAAGTTTGTAGGACAAGTTTAAATCATTCTTGTAACTTTACATTTGCAAATTAACAGAATGATAGAGTTTTTAGTATTATTTCCTCAGAATGTTTCTGATGAATCAGCAATTGTTAAATTTTAATGGAAACACCACTGGTTCAGGTTCAGGACCTTGGATTAATTGATTACAAAGAGGCTTGGGACATACAAGAGTCCTTATTGAAGGAATCTGTAGACCTTAAAGTTTCAAATCGCATCAATAATTCAGCGAATTTACCACTTAATCATTTGCTTTTCTGTGAGCATCCACACGTATATACCCTTGGTAAAAGTGGAAAGCAAGAACATTTATTATTGAATGACCTGCAGTTGACGGAAGTATCTGCTTCATACTATAAAATCAATAGGGGAGGTGATATTACGTATCATGGTCCAGGACAACTCGTGATGTACCCAATTCTTGATTTAGAACAGTTTTTCACGGATATTCATAAATATTTGAGGTTTCTAGAGGAAGCTGTCATCATGACTTTGAAAGAATATGGCGTTGATGCAGATCGCTATGAAGGACTTACTGGAGTTTGGATAGAACCCAACACCCCTAACGCCCGTAAAATTTGTGCAATGGGTGTTAAATGCTCACGGTGGATTACCATGCATGGAATTGGATTCAATATCAATTCAGATTTGAATTATTTTCAACACATTGTGCCGTGCGGTATAGATGACAAAGCTGTCACTTCTTTGGAGAAAGAGCTAGGTCGAAAAATACCTATAGATGAAGTCAAACAAAAATTAGTTAAGCACATGTCTTCCATTTTTGGATTCGTGATGTCAAAATAATCGTTGAAATGAGAGAAGAATTAAAAGGACCGAAAGTTGAAAATGTGTCCATTGCTTTAGTAGAAATTCCTTTAGAGAATAATGAAAAGGAATACATCGTTTACTTACTTAACCTTCGTGATGATATCATGGAAGGAATCATTGTAGCTTCCACAGGATATGGAGAAAACCCAAATACTGGTGAGCAAATCAAAACATCTACGTTAAGAAGAGGCATTGAATTAATGCTGCCTAATGAAGCCGCCCGCATCGAACCAATCATGCCTGAATTATTCGATTTAACGAATGAATATTGGGTCAGTTTTTGGGTTAATGATGTGATGTATGATAAACGCTTTTTGTTTATTCCAGGTAGTATCAAACAAGAAGATTTCAAAATGATTGATCTTTTAGGACACAAGGGAATCCTCCTTTCATGAGAAAAATAGCAGTCTTCGTTCTTTTTTTAGTCATGAACTTCGGTGCATTGGCCATTGGAGGAATTTTAATGGGCGATAATCCAGCTGAGAACAATTGGTATAATGGTTTAAATCAAGCACCTTGGACTCCACCTGGATTCGTTTTTGGACTCGCTTGGACATCTATCATGTTGTGCTTTTCGATCTATTTAGCAACGAGTTCGGTATTTGTTTTAAACGAACCTAAGCTTAGGAACACTTATGTTTTGCATTTGCTCTTAAACATCGCCTGGAATCCAGTTTTTTTCTTTTTCCACCAAACTTGGCTCGCATTTCCAATTTTAATTGGACTTATATTAACCTTGATTCAACTCAATCGTCAAATGGGCTACTCGTTTTATACGAATAAATCGTGGTTGTTATTCCCGTATTTTATTTGGTTAGTAATAGCCGCATCATTGAATGCGTATATTGCTATTATGAATTAGTCTGTAAAAGAGATTTTCCTGTCATTTCGATTGGTGCTGCTAATCTCATTCGATTGAGAATAGTAGGTGCGACATCAGCCAGAATTCCATTGTTTAATTTAACCTCCGAATCTTCGGTTACTAATATGACTGGAACGGGATTTAAACTGTGAGCCGTATTTGGTGTCCCATCCAAGTTAATGGCAAAGTCAGCGTTACCGTGGTCTGCAATGATTAAAAATTCATACCCGTTTGATCTACCTGCTGTAACAACATCTTGAAGACAAGAATCAACTGTTTCAACTGCTTTAGTTATAGCAGCGAATACACCGGTGTGTCCAACCATGTCAGGATTTGCAAAATTTAAACAAATGAAATTTGGTTTCTCATGGATGATGCTAGAAATAATGCGGTCCCGTACCTCTGGAGCACTCATTTCTGGTTTTAAATCATACGTAGCTACCTTGGGGGAATTAACCAGCAATCTAGTTTCTCCAGGAAATGGCTCTTCTCGTCCACCGTTAAAGAAGAAGGTCACATGTGGGTATTTCTCTGTTTCGGCTATTCGAACTTGTGTTCGATCCATGTTGGAGATCACTTCTCCTAGCGTATTAACCAAGTTGTCTTTTTCAAAAACCACATGTAATCCTTTATAGCTCGCATCATAGTTTGTCATGGTGCAGTAATAGATGTCAAGTGGCAACATACCAAAGTCAGGGAAGGCTTCTTGTGTTAAAACGGTCGTTATTTCTCTTGGACGATCGGTTCGGAAATTAAATGAGATGACGATATCTCCATTTTCTATGATTCCAGTTTGTTCTAATATGAAACCTTCAATAAACTCGTCCGTCACTCCATTTTCGTAAGATTCACGTATCGCTTCTGTTGCTGATGTTGCTAAGGTTCCAATTCCTTTTGTAAGTAGTTGATAGGCTTTCGCTACTCGTTCCCAGCGTTTGTCACGATCCATTGCATAATAGCGTCCGATAATACTGGCAATTTTCGCAGAACCAGTCGTTAAATGATTTTCTAGTTTTTGAATAAATCCAAGTCCCCTTTTAGGGTCACAATCACGGCCATCGGTAAAAGCATGAACGAACACTTTTTCTAATCCATGAGCGTTTGCCATATCACAAAGCGTATGTAAATGCGCCTGAGAACTATGTACTCCACCCTCAGAAACAAGTCCAATGAAGTGCACTTTCGAATTTCGTTTTTTTGCTTCGTCAAAAGCAGCCTGAAGAACTGGGTTTTTTTGGAATTCCCCGTCGCGAATGGATTTATTAATCCGTGTAAGTTCTTGGTAAACGATTCTTCCTGCACCAATGTTTAAGTGCCCGACTTCTGAATTCCCCATTTGTCCTTCTGGCAATCCAACATCTTCGCCGAATGTTTTCAATGTCGCATGAGGAAAGGTTTTCCAAAGCGAGTCCATAAATGGTGTATTGGCTGCAGAGATGGCATCGGAAGCGGATTTGTCTCCAATACCCCAACCATCAAGAATGATGAGTCCGAAGTGATTTGTCATAGGGCAAAGTTACCTCAAAAACTGTTCCTTTCGGGAAATTTTCTTTACATGTTATTGATGCTCCTTGTAATTGAGCAAATTCAGCTGCGATAAACAATCCCAAACCACTTCCTTGTTTTTGGCGTGTTTCTTCGTTCCCAATTCGGTAAAATTTATCGAAAATGGATGCGCGTTCATTTGAAGGTATACCTGGACCTTCATCTTTCACACCAAGGACATAATAAGTACCTTGTTTGTACATGTAAATGTTAATATGAGCATCAATGCCTGCGTATTTACAGGCATTTTCAAGTAAATTTACAATAATCATTTCCAAAATAAATGCATCTGCGTGCAACGTAATGCTTTCTGAGGAAGTGATGGTAATAAAATCCTGCAAGTATCGTTTGTGAAAGCGATCTACAATATTTAGAACGAGACTATTGAGTTGAATGTCACTGTTTACTGCTTTCAGTGATTTGTTTTCGACTCTTGAGGCATGTAGAATGTTGTCAATTAATAAACTCAATCGTTCATTTTCATCCATAGCTTTTTTTAGTAAATCGGTCTTTTTCTCTTCGGGTAACTCATGTTTTAAAAGTGTCTGAAGAAATAATTTAACGGATGAGATGGGAGTTTTTAATTCATGTGTAACGGAGAGCAGGAAATTGGATTGCCTTTGTGTTAATCCGATTTCTTTGAGAATGACTTTCCGCATTTTCCAAATCCCAAGGAATAATAGGACCATGAATACACTGCCTTCCCCAATGACCATCCATACGCGTCGTTGGTAATCTTCTGAAGAAATGGCGACTTGTCCATTTAAGCGAATAAGTAAGTTTCCCCACCAAATAAATTGAAGAAACACATAAATCACTAGAATAATCAAGAAAAAATTTGCTTGCTTTTTCATGACATTTTAGGGTTCTTTAGGGATTTAAACGCTGAAAAGACTGTTTTAAAAGAAAAGGAGTAGAGAGCGTAGTGACCAATCCCATAATCACGAGCATGGAGAAAATCTCAACATTAATGAATCCTTCTCGGAATGCGATATTGGCAATCACAAGTTCCATGATTCCACGTGCATTTAATCCATATGCTAAGGTCATGGATTGTCGATGACCCATGTGTGCAAACCTACCTCCAAGATATCCTCCCAAAATTTTAGAAAGGAAAGAGACCAAAATAATGGCAATGAGTAATCCATAGTTATGAATGGCAGAAAACTTGAATTCAAGCCCAATTCCAGCGAAGAAAATAGGGGCTAAGAATCCCATAGCCATACTACTCGTTGTTTTGTGAAAGAGGTCGATGTTTTTGGTTCCAATAAGTCGTTTGTTCAAAAGCATCGAAGCGAAAAAAGAACCAATAATGAAATGTAATCCGATACTTTCCGTTAAGGTAGCAAAAAGCAAAATGAACATAAATAAGATGGCAAATAAAGATTCTTTTCCTTTAAGTACAGCCAATAAACGATCGATTTGATTTTCTACGAAGTTTTCTTTTTGTGAAAAATGTTGAATGACACGGTAGGAAACGTAAACAACTAGAATGAACGCAATTAATTTTATTCCGGTGAAAATCGTTGCCGTGGTAATTGCTGAAAACGTTTTGTCTATGTGATTCATATCCAATAAAATCCCTAAAATCGTTAAAGCAAGCACATCGTCAAAAATGGCTACAGAAATGATTTTTTGTCCAACTTCGGTGTTTAGTTTGCCTAAGTCCATCAGTATCCGAATGCTCACTGGAAGCGCAGTAATTGCGACACACAATCCAATAAATACTGTAGTCATAACATTTTGACCAAAGAGTTTTCCAATCATAAATCCACTGACAATAGGTAAAATGAATGCCAAAAGTGAAATGACAATGTTTCTACCTCTCATGGACTTTAATATATCATCAAAGTTGATTTCCAGTCCAGCCAAAATAACGAGAAGAAAAACACCTAAGTCAGAAATAACCTTTAGTTCTTCTGTTCGGTGTATAAAGTTTAATAAAGTTGGACCTAAGATGATTCCTGCAATGATTTCACCAATCATCGCTGGCTGCTTCATACGTTCAAATATCTCCCCGAAAAAACGTGCTAGAACCAATAATAAAAGAAGAGCAGCAAAAAAGGGCAATTCAAATTTTGGTAAATCAATCATCTTAAATTAGATTTATTTGTAAGTAGTGTTTTACTTTGTTTGGAAACTGATTATTATCATACCCCCTTTTTTATTTGCTATGGAAAGGGCGATAATTTTATAAATCTTCCTTTCTTTAATATAGTAATGCTAGTTCTTTCTCTTTTTTCGGAAGGTTTGTATGCAAACCTTCCGAAAAAAGGAAAATCAGAACTTGCATCAACGAATTGTTTCCATTGGTCTCGATCCTTGCATCAATGCGCTCGGGTCAATTGTTGATGTAGTCGGAGCAACTGGCTCAGAAACCGGATTCGACGATTTAATAAAACCGTAATGTTCCGCCATCGCACCCATAAACAATTGAAGATTTCCAATCATTTCCGTGTAAGCCCCTGAATATGCCTCAACACTTTCTCCGTTATCTAAAGCTAGCTGCTCTAAATCACTATAAATTCGAGGTAATACAACCTTGTAAACGTGTGTGATTTCCTTTTTAAGTGATTTTGAGAATGCCGAAGATGGGTTTCCGTAACGTGGATTTTGTGCCAAATCATTCATTTTGAAACACGCATCTATTGCCGCAATTAAATCCTCCGCATTTTCCGGATTTCCAGCAAATTCCGCATCACTATGTTCAAAATAAGCGATGACACTATGGAAGTTGGCTAGTAATTTCTTTCCAAGGGCTTCAGCTTTGGTTTTTTGTCCAGCTAGGTAATATAACTGAACATATTCGTGCAATGAACCGCTGCATTTAGCTCTGATTGTTTGACCTTGGTAGTTGTAGTCCCCATGACGTTCATTGAATTTCAAGGACATGAATGGATCACATGAATTCACCTCGCCAAAGTCAAGAACTCTTTCGAGTGGCATCAATTTCAAGGAGTAATCCAATACTGAAATCGCTTTAGCGGTCTGCTTGCGATTTAACAATTGCTCCGCTAGTAATAAGAAATTTGAACGGTATTGAACAGTATGGCGTCTTGCGTAGTAATCTGTTAAAACATGTGGATTCGCCATGTCTCCATATTCATAAACACTCATCATGTTTTTAACCATTTTCGCTACATTGTAGAACATTGGTTCTTCTTTAACTGGACTCAACTCGTAAGCCATTCCAACTTGCTTCACATGTCCACCAGAGAGCAATGCTACCGAGAAAGACGATCCACGGCTGCTGGAAAAGAAAATACCACGTTTCCAATCATTGTTCGCTACGATGTCCATCATCATAACCTCGTCACGTGTTAAAGCTGGATCTCTTTCTGTACTGAATTCAAAATTGATTTCATCTGAACAAGAGGCCAATTCTTTCTGAGTAATCGTTCCCGCTTTTAATGCGTTTTCTTTGTTCACTTTTAATGAAAAACGATTGGACGGGAAGAAGCTGTATTTTTTCCCTTCGTCAGTTAACATGTTGTTGTCGTCGCGAACAAACGCCATAGCATCCTTAAAGTCAACAGCAGACCAGATGTTTTCATATTGCTCGAGTAATTCTTGAAGTTGTTCTGCAGAACCGTTTTTAAATTCAACGGAACCACTTCTTGCTCCTTCAAACAGTTTAAACACGCCAAGGTATTTTTGAATGGTTGCCTGAATGAGGTTTGTTGTGTCAGTGCTTGCAATAGCTGATCGTGTCGCTTCAAATTCAGGATTTGTAATCGAAACATTTGCAAAGATTTTTTGAACTTCTTGATCAAAATAACGCGCAGCTGTAACTGCTTCTTTTGGATTATTTTCCAAGCGCATGTTCAAAACCTTATTGATCATTTCTTCACTTGCATTCATAGAGAATAATTGAAGCAATGGCATGAAGTATACTTGATCCGTGTTCCCTGCATACATCAGGATTTGGTCTTCACGGAATTTAATCGGAAGTGGGTCAGAATCATAGGATTTCATTTTCATTTGATTCGTGTACCAGTCTGTTCCCATCAACGATAAGTTACATACACGAACATCCGTTCGTTTTCCTTCTACCTCTTGGAGGTACCAGAGTGGGAAAGTGTCGTTATCTCCGTTGGTAAAGATGATGCTATTTTTACCACATGACTGTAAGTAATTTGTTGCCAAGTCTCTTGCGGAAGTTTTGCCACTTCGGTCGTGATCATCCCATCCTTGAACTCCCATTATTACAGGAACTGCAATACCAAGCGCACTTGCTAGTACGGCACTATTTACCTGAGATTTAATTTTACTTTGTACAAAGTTATAAATGGCATATACACCCACGCCAATCCACATCGCAAAGAAGTAGAACGAACCGGCGTAAGCATAATCACGTTCTCTTGGCTCCATTGGTTTTTGATTCAAATAAACCACAATCGCCAATCCTGTAAAGACAAAAGCAAGTGTTAATACAAATGCATCCTTTGGTGCTTTGCGGTAATGGAATACAAGTCCAATGATCGCTAGAATAAGTGGCAATAAGAAGAATTTATTATGAGCTGGATTCTCAGTTGTGTAGTGAGGTTGAAACTCTTGACTTCCTAAACGTGCTTCGTCTATGAAAGAAATTCCTGAAATCCAGTTTCCATGAAGGTTGTCTCCATGACCTTGAATGTCATTTTGACGTCCAGCAAAGTTCCACATGAAGTAGCGTAGGTACATCCAATTCACTTGGTAGCGCATGAAATAAGTAAGGTTCTCCCCAAAACTCGGCAAACGTTTTCCGTCTCGACCAATTTCGGTGTTTGTCCCATCATTTTCATCATAGCCAGACCATTTTGCGTATCCTTGTTTGTGCACTGGACTATCACCAGAGTACATGCGTGGGAAAATGGTTGATTGGGCATACGTTGCGACCGCTCCATGGCGAATGGAAGCATTACTTTCGTAATATTTTTCTTCAATGGAATAAGCTCCATCGTGTTCAGCCACCCATTTTTGGGCATCCGATTCTTTGGTGAAAGCCTTTACTTCAACATCACCTTCCGTAATCACAAAACGACGTAAGTAATAAGCGGATAAATCTTTCCAAGCATCATTGCTCAAAACACGCGCTCCGTTTTCTGTCATTTCTTCACCATTTCGGAACGAATTCCAATAATTTCCAAAGAAAATAGGGGCAGAACCGTATTGTTCACGTTTCAAATAAGAGTGTAATGTCACTAAATTCTCCGGGTCATTTTCATCCAACGGAGTGTTTGCATTGGAACGAATAACAATGACTGCAAAGGAACTGTAACCAATTAATAGAAACACCAATCCCATCATGGAGTTGTAAACCAAGGTATTTCCTTTCTTTCTCGCCCATCTTACTAGAAAAACGCAGGCGAAAATCAATAGGATAAAGAAGAATACCGTTCCAGAAAAGAATGGAAGACCCAAACTGTTTACAAAAGCAACTTCGAAATTCGAAGCCATCGCAATGGAGCCAGGGATAATACCTTCTTGAATAAATCCAAGAGCGAAAATCGAAATAATACCTGTGAGAAGAATTCCTTTCAAATTAACTTCTTCCTTTACGCGGAAATAAATCATGTATCCAATCGCAGGCACAACAAGAATCCCCAATAAATGGACACCAATCGCTAATCCAAGCATGAAGAAAATTAACAGAATCCATCTGTTTGGACGATAGTCATCAGAAAGCTCTCCTGATGCCAACAAACCCATTTCTTCATCCCATTTCAGAATCGCCCAGAAAATGACAGCGGTAAATAAAGACGCCATGGCATATACCTCTCCCTCAACAGCGGAAAACCAGAAGGAATCAGAGAATGTATAAGCCAATGAACCGATAGCTGCTGAAGCAAAAATGGCAATTTGGTTACCACATGTTAACTCTTTCTGTTGTGAAAGAATGATTTTTTTGATTAACAACGTTAATGACCAAAACATAAACAGGATAGTCAATGAACTCGATATTGCAGATAAAGCATTGATCCAAACAGCAACAGATTCAGGTGCGGCAAAGAAGGAGAACAAACGCCCCAAAACCATAAACAAAGGCGCGCCAGGAGGGTGCCCAACTTCTAATTTGTAAGCAGCAGTTATATATTCACCACAGTCCCATAAACTTGCGGTGGATTCAATCGTCATTAGGTACACAGTGCTTGCCATCAGAAAAACAAGCCAGCCGAGTAGGGTATTCCATTTAGTGTAATTCATGTGTATGCGAATTAGTTCTGTTTTTAGTTCTGCGAATTTAAGAATATTCGCTTTCAAAACCCACTCATTTTGAGCAATTACGAAAGAAGTTCAAAATTATTTTTCAAATCTAGTTGTCAACAAGAAAAAATGTTATTATTTTTGCAACGCATTTGAAAAAATGTTGAATGGCCCATGGTGTAACTGGCAACACGTCGGTTTTTGGTACCGAAGAGTCTAGGTTCGAGCCCTAGTGGGCCAACTCTTTAAAACGAAAAAAACCCTTGAAATAGTTTTCAAGGGTTTTTTGTTTTTTAACGATTTCTTTCTTCCTCTTCGTTGAAAACCAACAGTGTATGTTTGATCATTTGGTAGATTTGTTGGGGATTAAGTGCATTTGTATTGGTAATTGATCCGAACTGCCCGGTATAACTAACACTGCTAATTTTATCAAAATCCCAAAGCCTGATTTTTCGAGAAAAAACTTTCTTTTTGTCCATATCGAATGCTTTAATTTTCACTTTCACAGTGGGATGAATATTTGAATATTGCACGCCCATCATGCCCAAAGAAGGGCCATTGTAAGCTTGAACTTTTATTTTTACCTTAACATAGATCTCCTCTTCATAGCCGAAAATCGCTCTTTTCTTAGTCATTTTTGGATAGCCACCGGCATAAGTTCCCGTTTCCAAAGTTCTTTGTTTACTTCCATCTGATTTTAAATCATATATGAATTCCGCTTCCTTGAATAGTTGGCTCTTTACCGTTTTTTGAATATAAAATTTAATGGAATCCTGTAAATTGGATGGAAACCTGAAATTCGAATAGGCATTGCTTGACTGATTTGCCGTTGTAAAAGTAACAGAACTGGTAAGAGCCTTGTCCACCAGCAACCGAACTTTGAATATGCCGGCTTGAGCAAAGTATTGAAATGGATGTAAAACAACCAGATAAAGAATGACGAAGTAAAGAAGTCGTTTTTTCATGATAAGCTTTTTCTCAAAGTTACAAAATGCGTGCCTTTTTTTGAAAGCGAGACATCTTAAATTTGATTCCATTGATTATAACGTATCTTTGTAAAAAATTGAAAGATGAGTGAAACACGCACAGATATTAGCGAACTAGGTGAATTTGGAATCATTGATCAACTGACAAAGGGTGTGGAATTAAAAAATGAATCTTCCATAACTGGCGTTGGAGATGATGCCGCTGTAATTGATGCTGGAAATGGCGAGTATTTACTCGTTTCTACGGATGCATTAATTGAAGGGATTCATTTTAACCTGATGTATATGCCGTTGAAGCATTTAGGTTATAAGGCAGTTGCGGTAAATGTTTCCGATATCTGCGCGATGAATGGTAAAGCCGAACAAATAACTGTTGCGATTGCCGTTTCAAATCGATTTAGCCTCGAAGCACTCGAAGAATTGTACGCTGGAATAAAATTGGCGTGTACAGAGTTTGATGTTGATTTGGTTGGTGGTGATACGACAAGTTCAACCGCTGGACTCATGATTACTATTACGGCGATTGGACGTGTGAAAAAAGAAGAAATCGTTTATCGATCTGGAGCAAAAGAATTTGATTTACTTGTGGTTTCTGGTGATCTGGGAGGTGCATATA
The DNA here is from genome assembly GCA_017983465.1 of Crocinitomicaceae bacterium. Lineage (GTDB taxonomy): Bacteria > Bacteroidota > Bacteroidia > Flavobacteriales_D > Crocinitomicaceae > UBA952. The sequence continues at coordinate 125,032 of JAGOBK010000002.1, read as the reverse complement.
TGGGCTTGCAGCTATTAGAAAGAGAAAAGGATGTGTTTAAATCGAATCCAGCTATTCAGCCAGATCTTGATGGACACGACTACATTATGCAACGTCAATTAAAACCTGAAGCAAGGGTTGACGTGGTTAAATATTTAAAGGAATTGGGCGTTCAGCCAACTTCAATGATTGATGTTTCAGACGGACTAGCCAGTGAAATCTTGCATCTTTGCAAAGCGAGTAATGTTGGGTGTCATGTATATGATGAAAAAATTCCGATCGATGCAAAAACATCAATGGCGGCAATAGATTTTAACTTGGATCCAAGTACCTGTGCGCTAAATGGTGGGGAGGACTATGAATTGTTATTCACCATTAAACAAAGTGATTTTGAGGTAGTACAATCAAATCCAAATTTTTCAATAATTGGACACATTACAAGTCCAGAAGATGGAACTTATTTTGTCGATAAAAACGGTTCAGCTGTCACATTAACTGCTCAAGGCTGGAGACATTTTTAATTCTTAATCAATACGTGGTAAATTAATTTGTGTTTTGTGCACGATAACCACCGTAAATTTTCCATGAATTTCCGCTTGAATCCTTTCGGCCTCAATAAGCGTTCGAAAATCACCCACCATTAGATTGAAGTTCGGCGCTTCAAATGTTACATAGGTATCAATTTTTGGATACATACTGATAAAGCGGTTTCTTGCTTCATCAATGATCGATTTATCCGAGTCAAAACATATTTGCAAGCGATATCCAGACATTTGTTTATTGGCTTTTTTGGTAATTTGTTGCTCAATTCTTTCGTCCGCTTCAATGCTTACTTGGGCATAAATATGTTCTATCAACATAGGGGTTGCTAGAAAAAGGATAAATAGGAATTTTCTTGTTTTCATCAGTCAAAATTAGTTATTTCCATCTTCATGAATAAAAGAGACTATTTAGAATGATTTTAAATTAGCTTTTTTTATACTTTTTTTGTCACGAAATTGTCATAAAATGCCATGATTGACCTAATTTTGACACCGATAAAAAGCGGGTTGACCGCACTATTTTTAAGAGTGAATTAGTAGTTTATACATGGAAATATCTAGAATTCAGTTGCTTAATCGTTTAAAATCTGTAGCGTTCGTTACGTTAACGTTAGGCTTTGTTGGTTTGACCAACTTTTCAAAAGCTCAAGGAGAGGCACTTTTCAAATCAAAATGTGCTACGTGTCACCAAACCCATAAGAATAGCACTGGACCAAAATTGTTCCAGGTTCGCGACAAATGGGCTGCTGGTGGTGCGAAAGAAGGGAGCATCATCAAATGGGTAAACAATTGGCAAAGTGCTGTAGCTGCGGATCCGTATGCTGCTGAAGTTTCCAAATGGTCTCCAACAGCAATGTCTGCTTTCCCTGATTTAAAACCAGAGGAAATTATTTCCATTTTTGATTGGATCGACGCACAACCAGATCCTGCAACGGCAACAACAACTGGTGGTCCAACAGACCCAAATGCTCCGCCAATGGATCCAATGGAAGAAGAAGGTTCAGTTGGATGGATTTGGATTGTAATGGGTGTCATCTTTATTGTGGTGATTCTTGCAGTTGGTGGCGTACGTCGTCAATTGAAAATCGCTACTTCGGATAATCCAGAGCACCAAGAGAAACTTACTTACGGAGAAGAATTACGTACGATTGCATGGAAATACAGATTGTGGGTTGGACTTGCGTCCCTTGTGACTGTTATTGCTGTGATCGTAACTTTATTCCAAGGATTGTACCGCATCAATGTGATGGAAGATTACCAACCATCTCAACCGATTGCTTTCCCTCACGACCGTCACGCTGGGGTGAATGGAATTGACTGTAAATACTGTCACAATTCGGTGACTAAATCGAAATCAGCTGGAATTCCATCTGTGAACGTTTGTATGAACTGTCACAAACAAATCAACGGAGAAGGAAAACCTTTCGCTGGAGAAATCAAGAAAATTTATGCAGCGGCTGGATGGGATGTTTCATCTGGAGCAGGAAAATATACTGGAAAAACTAAACCTATTGTTTGGAATAAAGTTCATGTACTTCCAGATCACGTTTACTTCAATCACTCTCAACACGTAGTTGTTGGTGGTGTGGATTGTAAACAATGTCACGGAGATATGAAGGTGATGAACGAAGCGGTGAAAGTTCAACCAGTTTCTGAATTAAATAAAATCGAAGGCAACGTTCAATTAACTAAACCAACTTTAACAATGGGATGGTGTATTGAATGTCACGGTAAAAAAGACGTGAAAATCGGTGATGGTAAAAATGCTTACTATGATGAAATTCACCGTCGTTTGAAAAAAGACCCAGCTCTTTACAAGAAATACTACCAAGATGGTAAAGTCTCTGTAAGTGAACTAGGAGGTTGGGAATGTGCTAAATGCCACTATTAATAAATTAATAATATTCTTGTCGAAGAAAAGACCATGGGAATGACTAGAAAATATTGGAAAGGACTTGAAGAATTAAAGGAGACTCCTGAATTCATTAAGCACAAAGAGCAAGAGTTTCCGAATCAACAAACGGTTGAGGAATTCTTATCTGACGAAAAATTAGCTGAAACTTCTACTGCAAGAAGAGATTTCCTTAAATTTTTAGGATTCTCGGTTGCTGCAGCAACGTTGGCGGCTTGTGAGGCTCCTGTTACAAAGGTTGTACCTTATGTGAATAAACCTGAAAATGTCACACCTGGTATGCCAACTTGGTATACGAGTACGTACTACGATGGGAATTCATATGCGAGTATCCTTGTGAAGACACGTGAGGCACGTCCGATCTTTATTAAAGGAAATAAAGACTTCGGATTTACCAAAGGTGGTGTAAACCCACAAATCGTTGCATCTGTCCTTGGACTTTACGATAGCGAACGTTTGACTCAACCTACTGCTGGTGGATCAAATGCTGCTTGGTCTTCTATTGACAAAGCGATTTCGTCTGCACTTAAATCGGCTAAATCAGTAACCTTATTGACAAACACAGTGATCAGTCCTTCTATGAAGCGCGCGATTGCTGAAATGTCAGTTTCAATGAACGGTGAAACAGGAAGTAAATTCCAACACATTCAATACGATGCCGTTTCTTACGCTGGTATGCGTGAAGCAAACATGTCGAACTTTGGATCTAGAATCATTCCTAGTTACGATTTTTCGAAAGCAAAAACAATCGTTTCTGTTGATGCAGACTTTTTGAATTCATGGTTATTATCTACTGAGTATACTGGTCAGTATGCATTAACGCGCAACCCAGATGCTGAATGGATGTCAAAACACATTCAATTTGAAACAGTATTATCAGTAACAGGATCAAATGCGGATTACCGTGGAATGATCAAGCCATCTGAACAAGCAGCTGTATTAGCTTATATCATTAAAGGATTAGGTGGAAATGCAGGTGTTTCTGCTGAATTGAATGCATCTGCGAAAGTAGCAGCTGATCAAGCAATCAAAGCACTTAAAAAATCTAAAAAAGAATCTTTAGTCGTTTCTGGTTCAAATAACATCGGCGTTCAACAGTTGACTAACAAGTTGAATAACATGTTACAGGCTTACGGAACAACAATCGATTTATCGAATCCAATAAATCTTTTCCAATCTGAAGATGCGAAAGTATCTAAATTGGTGAAGGATGTTTTATCTGGAGCAGGTCCAGATGTTCTTTTGATGATGGATGTGAATCCAGTTTATACATTGCCAAACGGTGATGCATTCGCAAAAGGATTGAAAAAAATTAAAACTTCTGTAGCTATTTCGGCATATGCAGATGAAACAGCTTCTCTTTGTTCATATGTTTGTCCTGGTTTCCATGCATTGGAATCTTGGTCGGATTTTGAAGCAAAAGCAGGCGAATACGCATTGTCTCAACCAACGATTCGTCCACTAGGTGAAGGAACAGCTTCAGCATTGGAGTCAATGTTGGTTTGGAATGGAAAAGCAACACGCGGTGGAAAAGATTCTTCCGTTGCTTATGACTACATCAAAGCAACATTTGCTGCGAAGTTCCCAACTGCGGATTTCGCGATGGCTATCCACAACAGTGTGATGCCTCAAACACTTGTTCCAAGCACTTTGGTTTACGCAGATGCGAAAATCGGAAGTTTACCAAAGTCAGCTGAGTGGGAAGTTTCTTTCTACCAAAAAGCAGGTATCGGAACAGGAGCAAACGCAAACAATCCATGGTTGCAAGAGTTGCCAGATCCAATTACGAAAGTAACTTGGGATAACTACATTACCATGAATCCAGTTGATATGAAAGCGAAAGGTTTCGTAACAACATACGATCAAGAGCATGGATTAAACTTAACTACGGTTAAAGTAAATGGTAAAAGTGTTACACTTCCAGTTTATCCTTTGCCAGGACAAGCCTTAAAAACGATAGGTATCGCATTAGGTTATGGCCGTGGAGCAAATGGAGAGAAAATTGGTAAAGCAGCATTCCAAACAAAAGAATACGGTGGACATGAATTAAACGCTGCTGGAAATCGCATGCCGATTGGAGCAAATGTTTTTGCAATGGTTGCTAGTGGTGCGACATTTGAATACGCTGGAGCGGCAACGATTGGTTCTGCAGAAGGTGTTTACCCAATCGCGGCAACACAAATTCACCATACGGTAATGGGACGTTATTCAATTGTTCGTGAAACAACATTGGATATCTACCAAAATAAAGACAGAAGTGCGTTTAACCCACCACATACCTTACAGAAATTGGATGAACACGGAAATCACGTGGAAGCTCCAATGTCTGAGTTTGACTTATGGGATGCACATCCAGTAGAGAAAATTGGTCACCGTTGGGGAATCAGCATTGATCTTTCTTCATGTATCGGATGTGGAACATGTTTAATCGCTTGTCAATCAGAAAATAATGTTCCAGTAGTTGGAAAGGATGAAGTAAGAAGAGGTCGTGAAATGCACTGGTTGCGTGTTGACCGTTACTTCGCTTCAGATGAAGAGGCTGCAGTAGGAACAAGAAAAGATAAAGAAACGTTCTCCTTTGATAAAGCTGAATACGCTGCTGAAAATCCAAAGGTAGTTCACATGCCATTAATGTGTCACCACTGTAACCACGCTCCGTGTGAAACGGTTTGTCCAGTTGCAGCTACTACACATAGTAACGAGGGATTAAATCAAATGGCGTACAACCGTTGTATTGGTACAAGATATTGTGCAAACAACTGTCCATACAAGGTTCGTCGATTCAACTGGTTTAACTACCCATCTTACAAAAAGATGACAGAGGTCAATCCAGCTCAAGATGATTTAGGACGTATGGTATTAAATCCAGATGTTACGGTTCGTACAAGAGGTGTGATGGAGAAATGTTCATTATGTGTACAACGTATTCAATCGACTAAATTATCTGCTAAGAAAGAAGCAAGAGAAATTGTTGATGGTGAATTCGCTACAGCATGTTCTGATTCTTGTCCAACAAATGCAATCACCGTAGGAGATTGGAATGACATGAAATCATTGATTCGTTCGAAATCTGAAAATGATAGAGCATATCAAGCACTAGAAGAAGTTGGTGTTAAACCAAATGTTTGGTACCAAGTAAAAGTGCGCAACGAAGAGAATGACTTGTTAAGTAAATTACAAGTTGAAAAACACGAAGGAAACAAACATCATTAATCACTTAAATAACTGAAATGCAAAAGGAAGCAGCAATCAGAGAACCCCTCATATTAGGTCACAAGACCTACCATGACATTACCGAAGATGTTTGTCGTCCAATCGAGGATAAAGCACCTAAAATGTGGTACACATTGTTTGGTATTGCCTTAATCATTGGATTGTATGGAGTAGGTAGTATTTTATACTTACTAGGAACAGGTATCGGTGTATGGGGATTAAATAAAACTATTGGATGGGCTTGGGATATTACCAATTTCGTTTGGTGGGTAGGTATTGGTCACGCCGGAACATTGATTTCCGCGGTACTTTTATTGTTCCGCCAAAAATGGAGAATGGCGATTAACCGTTCAGCAGAGGCGATGACAATCTTTGCCGTATTTATGGCTGGATTATTTCCATTAATTCACATGGGTCGTTTATGGGTTGGATATTGGGTATTACCTTTACCAAATCAATTTGGATCTCTTTGGGTAAACTTTAACTCACCACTTCTTTGGGACGTATTCGCGATTTCTACGTATCTATCAGTTTCATTGGTATTCTGGTACATCGGATTAATTCCAGATTTCGCTACGATTCGCGATAGAGCGAAAAAACCACTTTCTAAGAAAATGTATTCTATTTTGGCTTTCGGATGGTCTGGTAGAGCAAAAAACTGGAATCGTTTTGAATTAGTATCATTGGTACTTGCAGGTTTGGCTACACCATTGGTATTCTCGGTTCACTCGATTGTATCTTTTGACTTTGCTACTTCCGTTATTCCTGGATGGCACACAACAATCTTCCCTCCATACTTCGTTGCGGGAGCGGTATTCTCTGGATTCGCGATGGTACAAACATTGTTGTTGGTCATGAGAAAAGCAATGGGACTTGAAGCATATATCCACACAAAACACGTGGAGTACATGAACATTGTCATCATGGTAACTGGATCCATTGTAGGTACTGCATACATCACTGAGTTATTCATTTCTTGGTACTCAGGAGTAGAATACGAATCTTATGCGTTCATAAACCGTGCTACTGGTCCTTACTGGTGGGCATATTGGTCAATGATGACATGTAACGTTATCTCACCTCAGTTAATGTGGATTCCTAAATTAAGAAGAAGCTTATTGTTTACATTCTTCATTTCGATTGTAGTAAACATCGGGATGTGGTTCGAGCGTTATGTAATCATCGTGACTTCTATTCACCGTGACTACATTCCAGCTGCATGGAGTATGCACTTCCCTAGTCACATCGATATCGGTGTGTATGTAGGAACAATTGGATTGTTCTTCGTATTCTTTTTATTGTTTGCTCGTTTCTTCCCAGTATTGGCATTGAACGAAGTAAAAACAATCTTGAAAGGATCAGGACAATCGTACAAAGAATCACCAGATTATCACAAACACCATTAATCCCTAGGGTATGTCAGATAAAGTAATTTATGTAATGTATGACGACGACGAGGCATTGAAAGACAGTGCAAAAAAACTCGTTTCGAAAGGCGTCAAAATTTCTGAAGTGTTTTCTCCATTTCCAATTCACGGAATCGATCCGATTATTGGTGTTAAGAATACACGACTAGGAATCATGGCTTTCTTATATGGTTTAACTGGATTAACAGTTGCAACCTTGGGAATGCGCTATTTTATGGTAACAGATTGGCCGATGAATATTGGTGGTAAACCAAACTTTAGCTACTTAGATAATATGTTGGCTTTCGTTCCAATTAGTTTTGAGTTTACGGTATTATGTGCTGCACACGGAATGGCAATCACGTATTTATTGAGAAATAAAACATTGCCAGGAATGCCTGCTCAAAATCCAGATCCTCGTACAACAGATGATAAGTTTGTTATGGAAATCCGTTTGAATGAAAATCATGGTATTTCTGAAGCAGAGCTTGATGAAATGTTGAAGGAGACAGGATTCTTCGAATTAGATAAAAAGGAAATTAATTAAGAAACGAACGTAAGATGAAAAGAAATGTTTTTGCAATCATAGGTACGTCTGCGTTAACGTTATCATTATTGATGCTTAATTCTTGTAAATCCGATGCTGATAGCCCCGGATTTGAATACGCACCTGATATGTATCGCACACCTTCTATCGAACCATACGTTGATTATGGTGAGGTAAGAGGACGTATTGATGAATCGAAAAAAGTAAAATTATCTGCTAGAATTCCAGCAAGAAATACAATACCTTACTACGGAACGGATTCTTCAGAAGTGAAATTAATGCTTCCATATTTTAGAAAACCAAATGTGGCATTCAGAGAATCTCACGGTTTATACGGTGTGGATGTATCTCTTGCTGATGAGTATGCATTGGCTGTAGCGGACAAAAACGCATTAGGAATGACTGCTTTAAACGCAGAAAAACTAATGGCGAATGGTAAGGAATTATTTACTGCGATGTGTCAACACTGTCACGGTGAAAAAGGAGATGGTAATGGACCAATGGTTGTTAGCGGTGCGTATGTAGGAGTTCCTAACTATGCGAACTTAGCTAATTTGTCAGATGGACAAATGTTCTATTCAATTTACTACGGTAAAGGGAATATGGGTGCTCACGGTTCTATTCTTTCTAAGAAAGAAATTTGGACACTCATTCATTACGTTCGTCAATTCCAAAACAAGGATTATGGCAAATTTGATGCAAGCGGAAAACCAGTTATGTCTGCTGTAGTTTCGGATACAACAGCTGTTAAACCATAAACGATTTAAGAAATGGAATTTCAAATAACCAAAAAAGCAAAAAATGTAACCTTCGGACTCATGGGAGTTGGATTGTTATTGACCATCGTCGGAGTGTTCATGAACATGAGCGATCATCATTTCTTAACACGTTTTCTAGCAAGTGGATTAATCAGTGGTTTTTTCTTTTTCGCACTTGGATTAGGAGCGTTATTCTTCTTATCTCTTCAGTACGCAACAGAAACTGGATGGTATGCATCAGTTAAAAGAGTCATTGAGGGAGTTGCCGGATTTATTCCTTACGGAATGGGTGTTCTTGGACTTGTTTTATTAGTGATTACCTTAAACCAAGGAGCTCATATCTATTTATGGATGGACCCGAAAGTTGTGGCACACGATGAAATCATCCAAGGAAAAGCAGCTTACTTAAATCCAATCTTCTTCTGGATTAGAACAATTGTTTATTTCGCTACATACATCATTTTCCTACGTGGTTTCCAAAAGAGATCAGCTGAGGAGGATCGTATCGGTGGAACTGATATTCACTTCCAGAATTACAAAAAAGGAGCAATGTTCCTTGTATTTTTCGCAGTGTTTAGCTCAACTTCCTCTTGGGATTGGTTGATGTCAATTGATGTTCACTGGTTCTCTACACTTTACGGATGGTATACATTCGCAGGGATGTGGTGTTCAACGATGGTTGTTTTAGTTTTGACAACGTTGTACTTGAAGAAATTAGGTTACTTACAAAAAGTAAATGACTCTCACATCCACGATTTGGGTAAATGGACATTTGCTACCTCGTTCTTGTGGTCATACCTATGGTTCTCACAATTCATGTTGATCTGGTACGCAAACATCGGTGAAGAAGTTGCTTACTACATGACACGTATCGCAAACTTTAAAGTATTGTACTTTTCAATGTTCATTATCAATTTCGCTTTCCCAATGTTGATTTTAATGTCAAGAGACGCGAAGAGAAATGCTGGAATTTTAACATTTGTCGGAATGGTTATCCTAACTGGACACTGGTTAGATGTATACATCATGGTTTCGGCAGGAACATTAGGTGCAAACGCACGCATTGGAGCATTAGAGATTGGAATGGCTTTATTAATGTTAGGATTCTTCGCATTCACTGTGTTGAAAAACTTAACAAAATCGCCTTTAACACCTGTCAACCATCCATTTTTGGATGAAAGTATTCACCACGAAATTTAATTTATACAATCGTTAAAGCATCATGGAAAATAAATTAATCATATTAATCGTCATCATTCTCGGAGCAATCGCTATCGCTCAACTAGTTCGTGTTTACGAAATTTCAGCTAAGTTGAGAAAGAATGAAGAACATGAAGTCAGTAATAGAGATAATCGTTTAAATGCACGATTAATGCTCGGCTTTATGATCGCCTTATTTATTGGATTTATCTACTTAATGACCACTTATGGTTGGACAGGTAGAGGAGTAGCGGCATCAGTGGAAGGAAAAGAAACGGATTGGTTATTGAATTTGAATTTTGTAATCGTTATTATGATTTTCTTTTTCACGAACTTTTTATTGTTCTTCTTTACATTTAAGTACGTTAGAAAACCTGGAGTAAAAGCATTCTATTACCCACACAACAATAAGTTAGAGATGATCTGGACAGTAGTTCCTGCAATCGTCTTAGCGGTTATCATCATCTTAGGTTTACAAACTTGGAATGATTTAGTTGCTCCAACAGGTAAAGAGGCAATTCGAGTAGAGTTATTTTCTAAACAGTTTGATTGGACTGCACGTTACGCTGGACAAGATAATACCCTTGGAAAATATGATTATAAATTAACAACAGATAACAATGAGTTAGCTTTGTTAACAAGTAATACAATCGATTCAGCACTGAATAATATGTTGAATGGATCGAATGGAATTAGCAGTATTCAAAAGTTATTGAATAACAGAGACACCATTTTTAATGACTCTACATCGAATGCACTTCGTGCTGATTTATCGAGAAAAGAGAGATTGTACCGTTTGTTAGCCCAAATGAAAGCAAATCATAACAAGAAATTGGATGCTTCTGCATGGGATGACATCATTCAAAAAGACACCTTGGTATTGTGTAAAGGTCAACAATATGAGATTTCTTTGAGAGCAAAAGATGTGATTCACTCTGCTTTCTTTGTTCACATGCGTGCTCAAATGAATGCAGTACCAGGTATGCCAACTCGCTTGAAGTTTACTCCGTCAATGACAACTGAGGAAATGCGTAAGTCAAAAAATAATCCTGCATTTAACTACACATTAATGTGTAACAAGATTTGTGGTGGAGCTCACTACAAAATGAAAATGATTGTTGTCGTGAAAGACAAAGCGGCATACAATGCATGGATGGCATCTAAGAAAAAAGAAACATTCAAGGATAAATATTTTCCAGCACCAGCAGCACCAGTAGCGGCAGCGGTGATGGACACAACAATGACAAATTAAGATTCGTATAATATTTTAAATTAACTAAAATGGCTTCAGTAGCACACGAAGGACACGGACACGATCATCACGATGATCACCATCACCACGAAGAGAATTTTATTTCAAAATACATCTTCTCTCAAGATCACAAAATGATTGGAAAGCAGTTTTTGATGACTGCTGTTTTTATGGGTTTGGTAGCAATGATCTTGTCTATCTTATTCCGTATTCAGTTAGCTTGGCCGGGTGAAAGTTCAGATTTCTTGACTTTTTTCTTAGGTGAGAAATGGGCACCAAATGGTGTATTAAAAGAGGATATGTATTTAGGATTGGTTACAATCCACGGTACAATCATGGTTTTCTTTTTGTTAACAGGAGGACTATCAGGGACTTTCTCTAACTTACTCATTCCGTTGCAATTGGGAGCAAGAGATATGGCTTCAGGATTCTTGAACATGTTATCATACTGGTTCTTTTTCCTTTCGTCATTGCTAATGTTGGTTTCTCTATTTGTAGAGTCAGGGCCCGCAATGGCAGGATGGACAATTTATCCTCCACTTTCAGCATTGCCTCAAGCAGTGTCAGGATCTGGTTTAGGAATGACATTATGGTTATTCTCCATGACGATCTTTATCGCATCTTCATTGATAGGTTCATTAAACTACATTGTAACAGTAATCAACTTACGTACACAAGGAATGAGCATGACAAGAATGCCTTTAACAATCTGGGCGTTCTTTGTAACAGCAATCTTAGGAGTACTATCTTTCCCAGTTTTATTATCAGCTGCATTGTTGTTGGTAATGGATAGATTAGCGGGAACTTCATTCTACTTATCAGATATCATCGTAGGCGGTGAAATGTTAGCAAATCATGGTGGATCACCGCTATTATACCAACACTTATTCTGGTTCTTAGGTCACCCTGAGGTATACATCGTATTATTGCCAGCGCTTGGTTTATCATCAGAGATTATTGCTACGAACGCTCGTAAACCAATCTTTGGTTACAAAGCGATGATTGGTTCTATCTTGGCGATTGGATTCTTATCCTTCATCGTTTGGGGTCACCACATGTTCGTAACAGGTATGAATCCATTCTTGGGTAGTGTATTCGTATTTACAACCTTGTTGATTGCAATTCCATCTGCTGTAAAAGTATTTAACTACTTAACAACACTTTGGAAAGGTTCATTAATCCTTACTCCAGCGATGTTGTTTGCGATTGGATTGGTATCAACGTTCATCACAGGTGGTGTAACAGGAATCATCCTTGCGGATTCAGCCTTGGATATCGCATTGCACGATACATACTTTGTAGTAGCTCACTTCCACATTGTAATGGGAATGTCTGCGGTATTTGGAATGTTCGGAGGTGTTTATCACTGGTTCCCTAAAATGTTTGGTAAAATGATGAATACCCGTTTAGGTTATGCTCACTTCTGGATTACCTTGATTGGAGCGTATGGAGTATTCTTCCCAATGCACTTCGTTGGGTTAGCAGGAGCACCTAGACGTTACTACGATTATTCAGTATATGCGGAAACAGATTCTCCAACAGCAGATATGATGATGGACTTAAACGTGATCATTACCATTTTTGCCATAGTGGCTGCATTGGGTCAACTTATTTTCCTATTCAATTTCTTCTATAGTATTTTTAGAGGTCCTAAAGCACCTCAAAATCCTTGGAATGCAAACTCATTAGAGTGGACAACTCCAGTCGAACACGTTCACGGTAACTGGCCTGGTGCTTTACCGGTTGTTCACAGATGGCCTTATGATTATTCTAAGCCAGGAGCTGATACGGACTTTATCCCTCAGGATGTTCCATTAGCTGAAGGAGAAGAAGAACATTAACACATAAAAAAGCCCTGACGAATTTGTCAGGGCTTTTTTATGTCATTTACTTTTATTGGATTTCCTTCTCTATGGCAAGTAACTCATCATAAAATGAGGTTCCAAATGCACGTATTAATGGTTCTTTTAAGAATTTAAAAACTGGAACATCTAATTTGTCACCACAAGCACACGCTGGTTTACAAATATGCCATTCTTCATAATTCAATGCTGTTATGTGGTTGAACTGTTTCACACGAATAGGATAGAGGTGACACGAAATTGGTTTTTTGAATCCAATTTCATTTTGCAAATAGGCTTTTTCAATCGCACACTTTGTGATTCCAGACTCGTCAAAATAAACAAAAGAACATTCTTGTCCATTTACAAGGGTCGTCGCAGGATGGTTTTCATCGTCCATATAGTAGACACCTTTTTCAGCAACATTGGCTATACCCTCTGGACGCATATGAGCAGAGATTTTGTCATAGTTTTCTTCGATGATTGCAACTTCCTCCATGGTTAGAGGCGCACCGCCATCACCCTCCACACAACATGCTCCTTTACATGCGTTTAAGTCACAGACGAATTTGCGTTCAAATAACTCAGTGGTAACGATTTTATTTTCTATTTCTATAAGCATCCTACAAAGATAAGTCCATTTGATTTTGTATTTCCATAAAAAGGATGTATATTTGTACCACATTTATGAACGAATGCAGCGAGAGGGGACGAAAGTCCCCTCTTTTATTACAAGAAATGTTAGATAAAAAACTCATATTAGAACTAATCGACGAACGCATTGCCGAGCTGGACAATGGACTTTACGTCGTAGAATTGACAATCTCGTCAAGCAATGTGATCAATGTTGAACTAGACAAAATCAAAGGTGGAGTTTCGGTAAACGATTGTGTTTCTGTATCCAGAAACATTGAACACAACCTAGATAGAGAAAAGCAAGACTTTGAATTACATGTTTCATCCGCTGGATTAGACAAGCCTATTCGTCACATCAATCAGTATTCTAAAAACATTGGACGCAGTTTCAAAGTAGTGATGAATAATGGAGAGAAATACGAAGGTGAGTTAATGAAATTAGGTGAGGCAAGTATCGTCATCAAACAAATTTCCCTACAGAAATCGGAGGAGAAAAGAAGAAGAATACAAGTGGAAGAAATACTAGAGCTTCCCTTAACAGAAATAAAAGAGTCTAAAATTGTTATATCTTTTAAATAAACGCTATGAATAGTACGGAACTAGTTGACTCGTTCTCGGAGTTTAAGGAATTAAAAAACATTGACAAACAAACAATGCAACATGTCTTGGAAGATGTTTTCCGAGCAATGTTTAAGAAAAAGTTCAATACAGATGAACACATTGATATCATCGTTAATATCGACAAAGGTGATGTTCAAATTTTCTTGAATAAAGAAATTGTAGATGATGGAGAAGTGGAAGATCCAAATACGGAAATAGCTTATTCAGACGCGATTAAAATTGAGCCAGATTTTGAAATTGGTGAGGAAGTAACAGAAGAATTCAAATTTGTTGATTTCGGACGTCGCAATGTATTGTCTTTACGCCAAAACTTAATTTCACGAATCCTTGAACTAGAAAAAGATCACCTTTACAAAAAATACAAAGAACGTATCGGTGAGATTGTTACGGGTGAAGTGTATCAAGTTTGGAAAAAAGAAATTCTTGTCATGGATGATGACAACAATGAATTGATTTTGCCTAAATCTGAACAAATTCCATCTGATTTCTTCAAAAAAGGAGAATCCGTAAGAGCGGTTGTTGCGAAGGTAGACATGAGAAACAGTACTCCTGTGATCATTCTTTCGCGTACGGCACCTGAATTCTTGGAGCGTTTGTTCGAATTAGAAGTACCAGAAGTATTTGATGGTTTAATTACCATTAAAAAGATTGTACGTGAACCAGGAGAACGCGCGAAAGTTGCGGTAGAGTCTTATGACGATCGTATCGATCCAGTTGGAGCTTGTGTTGGTATGAAAGGATCTCGTATTCATGGAATTGTTCGTGAATTAAGAAACGAAAATATCGATGTGATCAACTATACAACAAATAATCAGTTGTTGATCCAAAGAGCGTTATCTCCAGCGAAGGTGACTTCAATGGAAATATTAGAAGAGGAAAAAAGAGTAAAAGTATACTTGAAACCAGACCAAGTGTCATTAGCCATCGGTAAAGGTGGTAACAATATTAAATTGGCTGGAAAATTAAGCGGTTACGAAATTGATGTATACCGTGATGGAGAAGTAGATGTAGAGGATGTTGATTTAGAGGAATTTGCTGATGAAATCGATAGTTGGATTATCGATGAATTGAAAGCAATTGGCTGTGATACAGCGAAATCTGTTTTGGAAATTGGCGTGGTTGATTTAGTGTCACGTACGGATCTTGAAAAAGAAACGATAGAGGAAGTATTCCGAATTTTACAAGCAGAATTTGAATAAATTAATTCCACTTACAGAAGCGTAAAAGGATAAATATGGCGGGAAAACCGATTCGATTAGGAAAAGCAGCAGGTGAACTCAATGTTGGACTACCAACTTTGGTGGAGTTCTTAGAGTCTAAAGGAATTAAAATTGATTCCAATCCAAACACACGTTTGGAGCAGGAGCATTTTGAACTTTTGTGCCAAGAATTTGCGGCTGATCAATCTATGAAAGAGCAGTCTAAGGCTACTTCTCGTAGAGAAAAACGTGAGTCTGTCACGTTGAGCGATAAGCCAGCAGACGCTCCAAAAACACCGGATTCATCTGAGGATGAGGACGAAGGTGATGCCATTAACTTGGAGGAAATTAAACGTCAAGTATTTGCTGCTGATAAACCAGTTGCAGTCGCGCCTGAAGAACCAAAAGCGCCTGAAGTTGTAAAGGAAATCGATCACACACCGGAAATAACACCAGTGGAAAGTAATCACGTGAACGTGATTGGAAAAATTGATCTTTCTGCTATTAACCAACGCACGCGTCCGGATAAAAGAAAAGAAGAGCCAGCTCCTAAAGCAAAAGCGACCCCTGCACCAGCACCGGCGACAAAAGTGGAAGAAAAACCGACGACTCCAATTGCTGAACCAAAGGTTGAAGAAAAACCAACGGCAGCACCTGTAATAGAAACTATACGTTTCGAGAGACAAGTCTTATCTGGACCAACTGTTTTAGGTAAAATTGAACTTCCTGTCGAAAGACCAAGAAATCCAGTTGCATCTTCAAATGACGATGCGAAAAGAAAGCGTAAACGCATTAAAAAGGTGGAAACACCTGCACCAAATGCAACACCAGGAAATAATAATCGTCCAGGTGGTGGAAATAATCCAGCAAATAAAGGTCCAAGAGTTGAAAAGCCTGAAATCAAGGCTACAGATATTCAAAAAGAAATCAAGGATACTCTTGCGAGACTTTCCAATCAAGGTGGTAAATCAAAAGCGTCGAAGAACAGACGTTTGAAAAGAGATAATTTCCAACAAAGACGCCAGGAAGAAATGGCTGCAGCTGAATTGGAGGACAAAATCTTGAAGTTAACGGAATTCGTAACGGTTTCTGAATTGGCTTCCATGATGAGCGTACAACCAACACAGGTTATTTCTGTGTGTATGTCCTTGGGTATCTTTGCATCCATTAACCAACGTTTGGATGCGGAAACAATTCATATCGTTGCAGATGAGTTTGGATTCGAAACGGAATTCGTTAGTGCGGAAGTACAAGATGCAATCCAAACAGTAGAAGATAAACCAGAGGACCTTATTAGTCGTCCACCAATTATTACCGTAATGGGTCACGTTGACCACGGTAAAACATCACTTCTTGATAGAATTCGTAATGCGAATGTAACTGAAGGTGAAGCGGGTGGAATCACTCAGCACATCGGAGCATATTCGGTTACCTTGAAAGATGGTCGTAAAATGACATTCTTGGATACTCCGGGTCACGAGGCATTTACTGCCATGCGTGCTCGTGGTGCTCAAGTAACCGATGTTGCCATTATTATTGTGGCAGCGGATGATGATGTCATGCCGCAAACGAAAGAGGCGATTTCGCATGCACAAGCAGCAAATGTTCCGATGATTTTTGCGATTAATAAAATCGATAAACCAGGAGCTAATCCAGACCGAATCAGAGAACAACTTTCAGCAATGAATATTTTGGTGGAAGATTGGGGTGGTAAATACCAAGTACAGGAAATTTCTGCAAGACAGAATTTAAATATTGATAAGTTATTGGAAAAAGTGCTTCTAGAAGCTGAATTATTAGAGCTAAAAGCAAATCCAAATAAAAATGCCGTTGGTACCGTAATTGAATCTTCTTTGGATAAAGGAAAAGGTTACGTGACGAACATGCTTGTTGAATCAGGAACGATGCGCGTTGGTGATGTGGTACTTGTTGGACGTTACTTCGGTAAAGTTCGTGCCATGCATGACGAACAAGGTGTTGCTTTGAAAGAGGCAGGACCTGCTTGTCCAGTATCAGTTCTAGGAATCGGTGGCGCACCAAGTGCCGGTGATAAATTCAACATCCTAGATGATGAGAAAGAAGCGAAATCGATTGCAACAAAACGTGAGCAATTATACCGCGAACAAGGATTGCGTACAACGAAACATATTACGTTGGATGAAATTGGACGTCGTTTGGCGATCGGAGACTTTAAAGAATTGAACATTATCGTTAAAGGTGATGTGGATGGTTCTATTGAAGCACTTTCTGATGCATTGTTAAAC
Organism: Crocinitomicaceae bacterium; assembly: GCA_017983465.1. Taxonomy (GTDB): domain Bacteria; phylum Bacteroidota; class Bacteroidia; order Flavobacteriales_D; family Crocinitomicaceae; genus UBA952. The sequence continues at coordinate 107,662 of JAGOBK010000002.1, read as the reverse complement.
TTGTCTACAGAGGAAATCCAAGTAAATATTATCTTGAAAGGGGTAGGTGCAATTACTGAGGCCGATGTGAATTTAGCTTCCGCGTCGGATGCAATCATCATCGGATTCCAAGTTCGTCCTTCTTTAATTGCACGTAAACTTGCTGAAAATGAGCAAATCGATATTCGACTTTACTCTGTCATCTACAAGGCTATCGAAGAAATTAAGGCAGCAATGGAAGGAATGCTTTCTCCAGATATCGAGGAGCAAATTCTTGGTTCTGCTGAAATTCGCGAAACGTTCGATATCACGAAAGTGGGAACAATCGCTGGATGTTATGTCATGGACGGAATCATCAAACGTTCTTCCAAAATCCGCGTGATTCGCGATGGAATCGTTGTTCATACAGGTCTTTTGGGATCATTGAAACGTTTCAAAGACGATGTGCGTGAGGTGAAAAACAACTACGAATGTGGATTGAACATCGATAAATACAACGATATTAAAATCGGTGACATCGTTGAAGCATACGAGGAAGTTGAAGTTGCAAGAAAATTATAGTCAAATTAGGCTGAAGCGTATTATTACCTGCATTTTTGCGTAATTTTGTTATTCATCCAATAAAAGAAATCTTATGGGTAAGTTAGGACCAACAGAAATCATCCTTATTTTAGTGATCATCCTTTTGTTTTTCGGAGGTAAAAAAATTCCTGAATTAATGCGTGGACTTGGAAAAGGCGTAAAAGAATTTAAGGATGCTTCCAAAGGTGAAGTAGAAGAGACAAGTTCCTCTACTGAGATCAAAGCTGACGATAAATAAGATTCTCATGTATCGTACGATTGGTGATGTTCAGAAAGCTGTGCTTTCAGGTGAAACTGTCTTGTCTATAGCACAAGCATATCTTCAACGAATTGAAGACCATAAGCACCTAAACGCTTTTCTGGAAGTGTTTACAGAATCTGTTCTGGAAAACGCCAAGATAGTCGATGAGAAGGTTAAAAATGGCACAGCTGGTAAGTTAGCAGGTGTGGTGATTGGAATCAAAGACAATATTTGTTACAAAGATCACCGTGTAAGTGCCTCATCAAAAATATTAGAAGGATTCACATCCCTTTATACTTCAACTGTTTTACAACGTTTAATCGATCAAGATGCGATCGTTATCGGTCGATTGAATTGCGATGAATTCGCCATGGGAAGTTCGAATGAAACTTCCGCTTTTGGCTCCGTTGAAAACAATTGGAAAGCAAACCATGTGCCCGGTGGTTCTTCAGGTGGAAGTGCTGTTGCGGCAAGTGCAAACTTGTGTACAGTCACTCTCGGAAGCGATACCGGCGGATCCGTACGTCAACCAGCTTCTTGGACAGGAACTTACGGTTTAAAACCAACTTACGGTCGTATGAGCCGTAACGGATTAATTGCTTACGCATCCTCCTTTGATCAAATTGGTTCATTTACAAATTCAGCATCCGATGCGCAATTGATTTATGAATTGTCAGCGGGTGAAGATGAAATGGATGCAACAACCTCTTCGAAGGAAGTCACAGGCGATAAAAAAGCATTCCCTGAAAAATTAAAGATTGGACTCATCAGTGAATGTGTTCATCACGAAGGATTAGATCCAGAGGTACGCAAGAATTTAACTGAAGTTATTCAAAAGTTAAAAGATGCTGGACATGAAGTAACGGAAGTAAGTTTCCCCTTCATGGATTATTTGGTACCTACTTATTATGTTTTAACGACGGCAGAAGCTTCCTCCAACTTATCTCGCTTTGATGGTGTGCATTTTGGCTACCGAAGCCAAGAAGCGAAAGGTGTGGAGCAAACATACATTAAATCACGAACAGAAGGATTTGGCACCGAGGTTAAACGACGTATCATGACCGGAACCTTTGTATTATCTCATGGATATTACGACGCATATTACACACAAGGACAAAAGGTAAGAAGGGTACTTAAGAATCGCACGGATGATTTTTTCAAGAACCTAGATTTATTGCTTTTGCCTACAACTCCTGGTACTGCTTTTGAGAAAAATGCTGTAAAGGACCCAATCCAAATGTACTTGCAAGATATTTTCACGGTTCATGCAAATCTAACAGGAAATCCTGCGATAAGCATACCGTTTAAAGTCCATTCGAATGGATTACCATATGGAATTCAGTTAATGGCTGATTGCTTCCAAGAAGACTTATTATTCCATGGTGTTAAAAAATTGGAGGAGCTACTATGAGAGGTATCCTGCTTGTCCTATTGATGTTTACTGGGTTTGCGTTTAGCCAAAAACCGGCACACCTCATTCGACCTGCTGATACACTCAATCCTGATGCTTTTTTTAATACGGTTCAACAAAGCTTGAACATGTTCTATGCAGAGTACGCTAATCAACGTAACTACGATTCAATTATTAATTCCTTGAATTATGAACCGAATCAAGTCCCTACATTCTCTGATGAAGTTTATTGCGAACGTTTAGAAGAAATGAGTAAAAAAAGTCCATTCCACATGGACTGTAACCAAGCAACACTTTCTACAATTAAGTTTTTTGCCGCTCAAAGACGTGGATTTATCCGTGTTGTTATGGGCCGTTCAGCTTTGTATTTCGACTTGTTCGGTGAAAAATTGTCGGAATATGGACTGCCGCAAGAACTGCGTTATTTATCGGTTATTGAAAGTGGCTTGCGACCTCAAGTAAAATCACGCGCTGGAGCCCTTGGACTTTGGCAGTTTATGTACAAAACGGGATTGTACTTCGGCTTAGAAGAAAATTCGTATATCGATGAACGCATGGATCCTGAAAAAGCGACAGATGCAGCGTGTCGCTACTTGAAACAGTTATATGGTATTTATGGGGATTGGAATTTAGCACTTGCCGCTTATAATGCAGGTCCAGGGAATGTGAATCATGCCATTAAACGTTCAGGTGGAAAAACAACCTATTGGGAAGTTCGACCATTTTTACCACAAGAAACACAAGGATACGTCCCGAATTTCATCGCCGCGGCATACCTGATTACCTATCACGCCGAACACAATATCATTCCTATGGAGGCGAAGGTCCACAATGCTCAGTTGGACACCATGTGTATGAAGAATGGTGTGCACATGAACACTATTTCGCAAATTGCAAGCTGGGATTTAGAAGAGATAAAAGCATTAAATCCAGTTTATAAAACAGCCTTTATCCCCAAAATGTCTCCGGCAAGGTGTTTAACCGGACCAATGGATAAAATTAATTTACTCGTGAGTTTTGAAGATTCGCTGTATGCATTAGAGAAATTTCTTTACGCTCCGAAACCGCCAGTGCCAAAACCTGTTCTGATTGTTCCTCAAGACTCCTCACAGAATATCGACACTATGTCACTAAACACAGTGGTAGTAGATTCATTAAAACCGACAAATGAAAACCTGCAATACCATAAAGTAAAAGCAGGGGAGAACTTAAAAAATATTGCGTTAAAGTATAATGTAACGATTGAACAAATTATGGAGTGGAATGGACTTCAGACCACGAATATTTACGTCGGACAAAAGCTTAAATTATTTAGCTCGCAAACGGTGGCTCCAACACCAACGCCTGCACCTCGTCCAGTACAACCGGCAAAAAAATATTACAACGTGAAACCTGGTGACACGTTTGGAAAAATTGCCCAACGAAATAACTTAAGTCAAGGTCAACTTCAACGCTTAAATCCGGGAGTGAACATCAACAATATTTCTGTTGGACAACGCATCAGAATTAAGTAATTCACGTAAGAAGCACCAATCGGAGCTATGAAAATAACGGGAGTCATCATTACATTTAACGAAGAACGAAACATCGAACGGTGTTTGTTGTCTTTGAAAAACGTATGTGATGAAATCCTTGTGTTGGACTCCTTTTCTACGGATCAAACAGAAGCAATTTGTCGGAATCATAACGTGAGGTTTGTACAACATGACTTTGATGGACATATCCAACAAAAAAATCGTGCTTTACAGTTAGCGGAAACGGAATGGGTGCTTTCTTTGGATGCTGATGAAGCACTTACGGAAGAACTGTCACAAGCGATTTTGAAAGTAAAACAACAACCGAGTGGTGAAGCGTATGCTTTTAATCGCTTAACGAACTACTGTGGACATTGGGTGAAACATTGTGGCTGGTATCCAGATACGAAAACCAGATTGGTGAAAAAAGAAAAAGCACATTGGACAGGTGTAAATCCACATGATCGCCTTGAACGAATAGATCAAGGTAAAGTGGGGCTGTTAAAGGGCGACTTACTCCATTACTCATATTACACAAAAGAAGATCACTTCAAACAAATCGAATATTTTGGTAACATAGCGGCTAAAGAGCTTTTTGACCAAGGAAAAAATATTTCATTGACACTTCTGTATATGAAAGTTTTGAATCAATTCATTAAAAGTTTTTGGATCAAACTAGGCATCTTAGATGGAAGAACCGGACTCCTCATTTCCATGCGAAGCGCTTATGCAACATATGTGAAATACCGTAAATTACGCACGTTAAATCAACAAGCAAGATGAAGCGCATTTTGATTTCCCGAACGGATAGTATTGGTGATGTTGCCTTAACACTTCCGATGTGTCAGGCATTGAGAGATAAATTTCCATCCGCAGAAATCATTTTTATCGGCAAGAATTACACACGTCCAGTTGTGGCTTGTTTTACAGCCATTGACGCTTTTTGGGATATCGACGAACTTTTCAATCAGCCGATAACTAGTCAATTGGAACAATTAAAGGCGGATTGCATCATACATGTTTTCCCAAACAAAAAATTGGCGTTCCTAGCGAAAAAAGCGAAAATACCAATGAGAACAGGTACATCTCACCGCGTTTTTCACCTGTTCACCTGTAATGAGCGTCCAAACTTTACACGTAAAAACTCAACACTACACGAGTCTCAATTAAATTTTCATTTACTCGCTCCCTTGGGAATTACTGAAATTCCGACCTATGAAGACATTAAACAGTTTGTTCAATTTCAAGTAATACCGGCGGAACTTCCAACATGGATTCCTTCAGCAAAGGACGACGTCATCATCTTACATCCAAAATCGAAAGGAAGTGCATTGGAATGGCCTTTGGAAAAATACATGGATCTTGCTTCCCAGTTGGCGGATTCAGGAAAAACAGTTTGTTTTACCGGAACCGAACAAGAAGGGATGCAGTTTCGCAAGTTAATCCCTATTCACGAGCGCATCATCGATACGACTGGAAAATTGTCCTTGGAGCAATTAATTACGCTGATATCACGCTCAAATGCATTGGTAGCCTGTTCTACCGGGCCCTATCACATCGCCGGACTTTCCGGAATTCATGCCATTGGATTATTTTCCATGCGTAGACCGATTGACCCGGGAAGATGGCGGGCTATTGGACCAAAAGCGGAATACCTTGTTTTTGATTCAACTTGCCTCGCATGTAAAAAAGGGAAACACTGTACGTGCATAGAAAACATTGAAGTATCCACGGTATTAGAGCTGATTGGATGATTTCTAGTTCGTTTAAAAACAATGTTTTATTAAGCATATTTGCGTTCGTTTTCTCACTTGGAATCCTATCAACTACTCATTGGCCTTTTGCAACTTTATTTAGTTTATCGATTTTTGCCGCGTACCAATGGTTATTCGAACGGAAAAATCATTGGATTTATCTCGTTTTAGCAGCATTAATTGGTGTAGGATACGGTATTTTGCTCCATCCATTATCTTGGTCTTTTGCTGTTTATCTAGCTTTGGGCCTCCTTGTCCTCACTTATGAAAAAGGAATCAAATGGCGTAAAATTCCTTTTTTGAAACCTATTTTTATTTCGATTTGCTGGTTTGCATTAGGCATTGCTATTCCAAAGTTTGCATTGTTTGGCTGTATTCCGAATCAAGATTTTTCACATATCATGCTTTTCTTAGTCCTTGCAGTAGTGGAAGATTTGGAGGATAGGAAAGTGGATGAAGGCCACATTAAAACAATCCCAATGTACCTGAGAAAATCGGAAACGGAAGCATTTATTGCCCTCTGGTTGTTCAGTTATTTGGCACTATCCAATAGAATTAACCTATTTAGCGAAAGATTGGATATCAAAATACTTTCAATCGTCCTCACAATCGCTCCGTTGATTTATTTCATTTACTTAAAAAAAAGTCCAAAAATCAATCACCGCTATTTCGATTTCATCCTTTTCCTAATCGGACTACTTCATTTACTTGGTTAGAATAAGGTATACTCTTGAATCCTTTTTATCTTTGTCCTTCGAAAACAAGGATATGGAATACGATTTTAGAAATCTAGAGAGTAAATGGCGTAAGAATTGGCAGGATCGTGGCACCTATCACGTGCAAGAAGATGCCACAAAACCTAAATATTATGTCTTAGACATGTTTCCTTATCCGTCTGGTGCTGGACTTCACGTGGGACATCCACTTGGATACATCGCTTCAGATATCTATGCTCGATACAAAAGACTGCAAGGATTTAATGTTCTACATCCAATGGGCTACGATTCATTCGGACTTCCAGCAGAACAATACGCGATTCAAACTGGACAACATCCAGCGATTACGACGGAAGAAAACATTGCGCGTTACCGCCAACAATTAGATCAAATTGGATTTAGCTTTGATTGGTCTCGTGAGGTAAGAACGTCTGCTCCAGAATACTATAAATGGACACAATGGATCTTCAAACAACTATTTGATTGTTATTACGACTTAAAAACTAATAAAGCCGAACGAATTTCTCAATTGATTCATCAATTTGAATCAGAAGGAAATGCAAACATTCAGGCTGTCACAGATTACGAAGAACAGTTCTCTTCATCAGAATGGTTGGCATATTCTGCGCAACAAAAAGAAGAAATTATCCAAGCTTACCGACTCGCTTATCTTGCGGAAAGTTGGGTGAATTGGTGTCCAGCTTTAGGTACTGTACTCGCAAATGACGAAATTGTAAACGGAGTTTCGGAACGTGGTGGACATCCAGTTGAGCAAAAACGCATGCGTCAATGGTCCATGCGCATCAAAGCATATGCAGAACGATTATTAGAAGGATTAGATCGCATCGATTGGTCTGATTCCATCAAGGAACAACAGCGTAATTGGATTGGAAAATCCCAAGGTGCGAGTGTGACTTTTGCCATTGAAAATTCAACAGAGAGCATTGAGGTTTTTACCACGCGTCCAGATACTATTTTCGGCGTTTCCTTCATGGTGTTGGCTCCAGAGCATCCGTTAGTTAATCAATTAGTGAGTACCGATTGCAAAGATGCTGTAGAAAATTACCAAAGAGAAGCAGGATTAAAATCGGAACGCGATCGTCAGGCTGATGTTAAAAACATCACGGGACAAGCACTAGGAGCTTACGCAATTCATCCATTTAATGGTGAACGCATTCCCATTTGGATTGGTGACTACGTATTAGCATCCTATGGAACAGGAGCCGTGATGGCTGTTCCGTGTGGTGATCAACGTGATTACGATTTCGCTAAGCACTTTGACTTAGAAATCAAGAACATATTTGCGGATGTTGACATCAGTGAGCAAGCCTACACAGAAAAAGATGCACGCATTGCACACTCCGAATTTTTAGATGGACTGGAAGCGAAACCAGCGATGAAGAAAGCCATCGAGGCCATTGAAGCAAAAGGTATTGGAAAAGGGAAAACGAATTTCAGACTGCGTGATGCGGTATTTTCAAGACAACGTTATTGGGGAGAACCCTTTCCTGTTTCTTATCAAAATGAAATTCCATCGCTGATTTCAGATGAATTTTTACCCATTGAACTTCCAGAAGTGGACAAATATTTGCCAACGGAAGACGGTGAGCCACCATTAGCAAGAGCATCGAAAGAGGCTTGGAATCACTTCCAAGGTGATCGAATGGAATACAACACGATGCCAGGATGGGCAGGTAGTTCTTGGTACTTTTTGCGTTACATGGACCCCAAAAACGAACAGGAATTCGTTAGTCGAGAAAAAGTAGATTACTGGCAAAACGTAGACCTTTATATTGGTGGATCAGAACATGCAACTGGACATTTACTCTATTCCCGTTTCTGGACGAAATTTCTATTCGATCAAGGATACATTCCATTTGATGAGCCTTTCGAAAAATTGATTAACCAAGGAATGATCCTTGGGAAATCCGCAATTGCTTACTTGGACTCAGAAGGGAAAATGCATTCCTATGATACCATCGCAAATGATGTATCGAACTTCAGAGAAGTACGCATCTTAATAGATTTGATTCACGATGACGAAAGCATCAACTTGGAAGCATTGCGCAAATGGCAACCACAATTCGAAGAGATGCAGTTTGTCACAAACGAACAAGGTAAAATCATCGTTAAACGTGAAGTCGATAAAATGTCTAAACGTTGGTATAACGTAGTGACACCAGATGATTTGTGTGATAAATATGGTGCAGATACCTTACGCATGTATGAAATGTTCTTAGGTCCTTTGGAGCAAAGTAAGCCTTGGGATACCAAAGGAATTACGGGAGTACATGGATTCTTGAAAAAGTACTGGCGTCTTTTCCATCAATCTGGCCAATTTGCGGTAAGTGAGGGAGAAGCTTCGAAGGAGGCAATGAAGTCACTGCATAAAACCATTAAACGATTGAGAGATGACTTGGATCGATTCTCATTCAATACGGGTGTGTCTTCGTTTATGATTTGTGTAAATGAATTAACCGATCAAAAGTGCAACAACCGTGAAGTTTTGACGCAGTTGAGTATTTTGATGGCGCCGTACGCACCGCATATCACAGAGGAAATTTGGTCAAAATTACATTCAGACAATACAAGTATATTCGATCAAACGTATCCTGTATTTGAAGAGCAATATTTGAAGGAATCCGATTTCGAATACCCCGTTTCCTTTAACGGAAAAATGCGTTTTAAAGTAAGTTTAAGTGTCGAGTTGACCTCAAAAGAGATTGAAGAACACATACTAGGTTTACCAGAAACGGAAAAGTATTTGGAAGGAAAAACTCCTAAGAAAATCGTAATCGTACCCGGAAGAATTGTGAATTTCGTTAGCTAACGAAATGGGAAAGAAGAGATTCTGAGTTTTTAATTTCTGTCACATACCCTTTTAAATCTAGGGAATGTAAATTAATTTGAGCACCTCCTGCAAATAACTCGGCATTTGGCGCATCTTGTTTCAATTGCTTGAAATAGGTAACCAAAAATGATTTGTCTATAGCGGTTAACCAACTACTGATAATAGCCTTTGGCTGAATGCGTTGAATGCAATCTAACAAGGAATCATAAGGTAAGCTTTGTCCCAAGTATACCGTGTGGAAACCTTTGCTTCTCAATAAATATTGGTAAAAAAGTAGTCCGATTTCATGCCAATCATGCTCAGGTAAGTAAAGCATGATGGGATTAGATTTATCCGTTGGTATTTCTTGTTTATCGATTTCAGAGATAATTTTCTGACGAATTAGATTGGAGATAAAATGTTCTTGCGCAGCACTGATGCTATTCACAAGCCACATGACACCAATCCGATCAAGGAAAGGGATGAGGTCTTCGCTGAATGTTCGCGCTAGCCCTTTTTCATCAATAACAACTTGCAAAGTTTCTGTAAACAACTGTTCATCTAAGTGAAGTAAGGCTAATATCAATTTCTCTTCCGTGAAATTAATGTTGCGACTCATTTTTATTTCCCAAACTAAACGGTGAACTTCATCCTTGTCCCATTCTGCAATGCGCGAGATTTTGTGTCCGTTTTTATTAAGAAGGCTAATATTCAATAAATAAGAAAGATCTTGGTCGGTATAAGTGCGTATTTGTGTTTCGGTCCGTTCAGGATTCAATATCCCGTAACGTTTTTCCCAAATACGAATGGTATGCGCTTTTATCCCCGTTAGGATTTCTATGTCTTTAATTTTATATTCTGCCATGGCTGTCTAGATAATCTCCTAACAAGAAAAGACAAACTTTGTTCGATGTGATGTAAAATATTTTTATTCAAGTACCTTTGCACTATGATTATTAAAGACGCAACATTCCTCATTTCAAACACTGAAATCGCAAAATGTCCAACGGATGGAAAACCTGAATTTGCTTTCATCGGAAGATCAAACGTGGGAAAGTCCTCTTTGATAAACATGTTAACTGGAAAGAAAAATCTAGCAAAAACATCTTCAACCCCTGGAAAAACTCAGCTAATTAATCATTTCGTGATCAACGAAAAATGGTATTTAGTCGATTTACCGGGTTATGGTTATGCCAAGGTTTCTAAATCTAAACGCAATAATTGGGAGAAATTCATTTCCGATTACCTGACGAAGCGAAAGGAACTTGAAAACATTTTCGTCCTATTGGATGCGCGCCTTGAACCACAAAAAATTGATTTGGAATTCATGAATTGGTGCGGAGAGAAAAATCTACCTTTTTCTATGGTTTTTACGAAAATCGATAAACTGTCAAGCACCGCCCTTCAAAAGAACCTAGCGAAATACAAAAAAGAAATGTTGAAATATTGGGAAGAACTTCCGCCCGTATTCACGACGTCTGCTACTTCAGGATTCGGTAAAGAACCCATCTTGAACTACATCGGACAAATCCTTGTTTAGTCGATCTTCAGAATTTTAGCAAATTGCTTCTGACTTGCATTTGCAATTTCTAAAACATAGTTTCCACTCATCAAATGTTGTGTATTGATCATTTGCGTTAAGGGTCCTGTTTGGTGTATTTTCCCATCCAATGAAAAGAGTGTGTAATGTGTAAAACGAGAAACTAAATCCTCTGACAATTGAATTTCACTTTCAACGGGATTTGGGAAAATGGTAAATGCAGTTGCTAACTCTTCCACGCCGACAATAAAATCACATGCTCCGGAAAAATGTGGCGCATAGGTGGCGAAGTTATCGTGCGAATAACAACGAAATGGACCTCCTTCATTCCCATCAACGGCTCCATCAAACTGATCATAAGGAAGGAAATACGACCCAGTGAATCCTATATTTTCCACAATCGTATCTTGTCCCCAACCTGAGGAACTCAAATCGGGAGTACAAAATTCCACCACAAGGTATTTTCTTGTTTCACTGTTTATGATTTTATTTCCAGTGGCGGTCACTTTTAATCGGCTATTTTCTGGACAAACACTCGTTAAGGGTTGCTTTGCCATGCGCCAATGATCGCCAACTTGTGCCTGAAAATGATACAAGGTGTCCCACTGATTTAAATAACGGAGGTAAATGACCCCGTTGTTTTCATAGGTGATTTCGTTTCCGATGGGATAACTTACCGTGGTCATGTTCCAATCAATCCCATGAAATGTTTTAGAAAGTATTTTAGAAGATTGTCCGTCAATTAAAGTATCACCAGTGTAAGCAATAGCTACATACCCTGGAAAAAAACCATAATATGAATATTTCCAATTGGCTCCTGAGGGCGACCAATTTTGAGCGTGAAATGAAAAGGATACCAGAAAAAATACAAATAGAAAAGATGTTTTCATGATCTTGGGTTTGTTATAAAATTAGACAGATAATTTCTTTCTACCTTCCTATAATTCTCTTTTTTGTACGTTTTGGAAATTTTACGGTGATGAAACCTTCGAAAGTACGTGATAGACACTTGAAATTTCCTTCTGAATTCGCTATTTTTGCCTAAATAAATGAAATTATGGGAAGAGCCTTTGAATACCGCCGAGCAGCAAAAGAAAAACGTTGGGACAAAATGTCTAAAATTTTCCCCAAGTTAGGAAAAGCCATCACGATGGCTGCAAAAGAAGGCGGCGTTGATCCAGCTACGAATGCTAAATTGAGAACGGCTATTCAGAATGCGAAGTCGGAAAACATGCCAAAGGACAATATTGAAGCAGCAATTAAACGTGCCGCTCAAAAGGATATTGCCTCATTTACAGAAGTAAACTATGAAGGTAAAGGTCCTCATGGTGTGCTTGTTTACGTAGAATGTGCAACGGACAATCCAACTAGAACAGTTGCGAATGTTAAATCATATTTTAACAAAGCAGGAGGAATGGTTGTTCCGAACGGTTCAATGGAATTTATGTTTGCACGTAAAAGCATCTTTGAAATCGTCAAAACAGCAGAAATGGACCCTGAAATGCTGGAACTTGAATTAATCGACGCTGGTTGTGAAGGAATTGAAGTAGAGGAGGAGTTAATTGTAGTTACTGGCGATTATACGGCATTCGGAACATTGGCAAAAGCCTTAGAGGACATGCAAATTGAAGTTCAAAAATCTAGCTTAAAACGCATTCCAACTACTCCAGTAGAATTCACTGAGGAGCAATTGGTGGACATTGAAAAAATGTTGGATAAAATTGAAGATGACGACGATATTCAACAAGTTTTTACAAATATTGCTTAGGACAAAATAAAATCGATCATTTTCAGTTATATTAGTCTGGATACGTGCTTTATGATGAAATTTTACACTCGAACTTACTTTCTGATTTTCATCCTCCTATTCTTGGGGGCGTGCTCTACAGAGAGCAATACGTTTGTAAATAGAACGTATCATTCTACAACTGCTCGATTTAACGGTCATTTTAATGCGCAAGAATTACTGCGTGTTTCCTTAAAAACCTATTATGGGAGCCGTAAAGATGATTTCTATGGAATCCTTCCGATTAATCCTTTACCCAATGAGACGGAAGTCAAAGGAATGCTTCCAGCTATCGATACCGCTGTCTCTAAGTGCGCCAAAGTGATCTTGAATCACAGTATGCCAAGTGCTGAAAATATGTTCTACAAACAAGCGGAATACAATACGTGGATTGATGAGAACTGGTTAACCGTTGGACAAGCTTTCTTCTACCGTAGGGATTATGACCGCGCGCTGAACAACTTTCAATTTGTAAAACGCTTTTTTGTTAAAGATCCTTCTACCTACGCTGCAGAAGTTTGGATAGCCAAAATTTTTATCGAACAACGAAAATTTGCGGATGCTAAGTTGATTCTTGATGGATTAAATGAAGTCGCTCAAGAACAGAAGAAAAAAACGATAAAGGATTACATACCTTTTATTAAGAAGAAGGAAAAAAGCGAAGCTCCTATCATGAATAAAAGTCTTCAGTTTGAAATTCATAAAACTTATGCCGATCTCGCTGTGAAGCGCAAAGATTTTGAAGAAGCAATCAATGGACTCGTTCTCGCAATTGATAAATGTAAAAACGGCAAAGAAAAGGCCCGATTAAATTTTATTCTTGCTCAACTTTACCAACAAGCGAATCAATTACCTGATGCCGAAAAATGTTACTCAAAAGCGATGAAGGCATCTGCTCCTTTTGATATATCCTTTAATGCACGCTTAAATAGAGCAGTTGTTGGGGGAGGAGATAAATTGGCGAAAGACTTAAAACGCATGCTGAAAGATGCGAAAAATGCTGGATTCAAAGATCAGATTTACTATTCGATGGCGATGGTCGAATTAAATCGAAATGAAAAGGCGAAAGCAAAGTCCTACTTAACGGAATCCGCATTTTATTCTACAACGAACAAACGCCAAAAGGCAATGTCCTACGAAAAACTAGGAGATCTTTCTTTTAACACGAAAGATTATGTTTCCGCACAGAAATACTATGACTCGTGCGCGAGATTCATAAGCGAAGATTATCCAAATGGTGACATAGTAAAAAATAAAGCAGCCAAATTAGCGGATTTAGTAAAAGCCATCGAAACAGCCAATTTTGAGGATTCTGTTCAAAGAATTGCTAAAATGTCCGAGGACGATAGAGAAGATTTCTTGAAGGAAACCCTCAAGGAAATAAAACGAGAACAACAACGTAGAAAAGAACAGGAAGCAGCGAAATTATTGGCCTTACAACAAAATCAGGCAACTACTGGAACGGTAAATAATGCCAATAAATTTATTTTTAATAATCCGAAGTTAAGAGAAGATGGATACAATGAGTTTCGTAAACTCTGGGGACAACGCGATAACGAGGACGATTGGAGACGTAGTGAGAAAATCGTTATGAATGATCCTTCCTTAATGTCAGGAAATCAAGATTCATCTGCGATCACTGCTCAAAATCAACCAGCGAAAGACTCACTAACCATTGACGAACTAAGAAAAAATATTCCCCTAACAGATTCTTTATTTGCTCTATCCGAACAACGACTATTAGAGGCACGTTATTCTGCGGGAATCCTATATAAAGAAGTATTGGGAGAGTTGGAACTTGCCGCTGGGCAGTTTCAAGCGATTCTTGATATGTTTAAGAAAAATCCAACGGATTTATCAGCAGCTTTTCAGTTGTTTAAATTAAACGAAGGAACTGCGGAAGCTGATACATATAAGAATTACATTCTTAAAAATTATCCTTCTTCGGATGCAGCAAATTTCTTCAGGGATCCCGATTTTTATGTCAAACAGAAAGAAAGTTCGCTAAAAGATCAGCAGAAATTCGTGAAATTATTAGAGAAGTACAACCAGGAAAGTTATGCTCAAGTTCTATCAGAAAGCCAATTAATCGTAGATAATGACCTATCGAATGCGTTTAGAGCTGAATACATGTTGTTAAATGCACTTGCCTTTGGACAACTGAACGAAGATAAAAAAGAACTAATACCTCGTTTGAATCGCATCATTGAGGAAAAACCGACAAGCGAACAAGCGACACGAGCAAAGGAAATGCTTGCCATCATTAAAAATGGATACTCGAAATCTGAGACCGTAAACTTTGAGAAAAAATCCATTTTTACTTTGACTCCGAATTCAATGCAATATGTCATTGTATTGCTCGATGAGGACGAGGATATGGAAGAGGCGAGAAATGCTGTATCAGACTTTTCGAACAAAGCATTTAAGTTAGCGAAAGTGAAAGTCTCTCAAAAAATGACCGTTGCTGAAAAAGAATTTGTCCTTATCCAAGAGTTCCAATCTGTAAAAATTGCAGAGGAGTACATCAATGCCTACAAGGCTGGATTTGAATACCTAGATGACTTCCAAAACAATAAAATTTTCATAATTAATCAAGAAAATTTGAAAAAGTTAATAGAAACGTCGAAATTTGATGAATATAAAGTTTTTTACGACGATAATTATTAGCCCGCTATGTTAAGAAAAGAGTTATTTGGTGGAAATGCAACACACGATCAAAGCGATCGATTAAATAAAATTTTATCCGGAACTGAAATCACAGGGGACATCATTTCGGATTCTAACTTGTTGATTGAAGGTGAAATCATTGGTAACGTTTCTTGCTCAGGAAAGGTTATGATTGGAACATCAGGAAAAATCAAAGGAAACCTCGTTTGTGTTAACGCAGAAATAGACGGAGCAATGGATGGTGAATTAACAATCGAAAATTTGTTAGTCCTTCATTCAACTGCAAGAATCAAAGGGGATATTCAAACAATGAAATTAACGATTGAAGAAGGTGCTTATTTTGAAGGTGCTTGTGTTATGAAATCTCCTGTTTCAAATACTAGCATGAAATCCGACTTTGATTTCGATGAGTAATCGAAAGCAAAATCCCAAGCCTAACAATTCTCCTTATTTACGTCTTACAAGTGCTGGCCTGCAAATGGCAGGAGTCATCACTGCTTTTTCCTTTTTAGGATACTATTTAGATGAATGCTTTCAATTGAAAACCCCATGGTGGACTATCATCTTAGGTTTGACCGGTGTTGGAATGGGACTTTACATCATTATCAAAGAAGTATTGGAAATCTCAAAAAGAAATGATGAATAATTCGGCTTTTCGACTAGGAGCAATCTACCTGTCCATTTTTGGAATCTTCTATTTATTCACCTTATCCAATTGGTCTAGCTTAGCATCAAGCGACATGTTTTTTTGTATCGGAACATCCGCATTCATTGAATTTGTCGGTTTATTGATCTTGTACGCGAAAAAAAATGTTGATCCACAAGCGGACACCTTCCGATTGCTCATTATGATGACGGTGCGATTATTGTCCTTTTTGACTGTATGTCTCGCCTTGATTTATACAAATCAATCAGAAAATCTCGTCCTTCACCTGCTTGGATTAGCGATGACACTGATTTTCGTTCAGACCGTGTTTATGGTCCGACGCTTAAAAACCACGGATGAATTCTAGCATTAATTGCTGAATTTCATTGAATTTGGCAAACGATAAAGCCGCATACGTATCGTAAATGTCGTGGTAATTCTTATTTGGACCCATCGTATAAATAAAGAATGCTGGAACACCTGCCTCAGTGAAATGGTAATGATCTGAATTCGCAGCGGGACCTCTAGGTTTTATAAGGGATAAATAATGTGAGGTCTCGTTTAATTGAACCAATCGTTCAAATTCATTTTTGAAAATTGTTGAATTCACACAAGTAATGCCATCTTCACCACTTCCCATAATATCCAGGTTCAGTACAAAACGGATCTTCTTTAGTGGAACAAATGGATGCTCAACAAAGTACTTAGACCCTAATAAGCCAATCTCCTCACCAGCAAAGGCAATGAAAACCACATTGTAATCATCCAATGGTTTTTTAATCAATTCTTGTGCAAGGGAAAAAAGCATTCCATTACCACTTGCATTGTCATTCGCCCCCGGGAAATAACTCGCTTGTCCCATTCTGCCAAGGTGATCGTAATGTGCAGTAATAAACAAATAAGGCTTCTTCTTAGCGTGTTTTCTAGCCGGTATATATCCAATTACATTTTTAGCGGAATGATTCTTCAAAAGACGTGTTTCGATGTGTAGTTCTATCGATCCTCCATTCATACGCTCAAACACCGAATCTTGTACTTGTACGAATGGATAAGCATTCGCTGTTTGACTCACAGACCACGTAAATTTATCTTTGGTGATTTCCATCACAGGAGCAAATGCACTCAATTCACGCAAACGAGTCTTAATGACTTTTAAACTATCCGAACTCATCCCAAATAACCGAACCGCCAAGATGACATTCTTTGGACAAGGGTAAAAACTTGAAGTTGATTTATACAGTGTTTCAGGTTTGCAGGTAACTACGCGATACGTCTTGCCTTTTTTACAATCGAATTCAGCACTTGAAGGACCAGAATTTGGAGCAACAAGGTAATGCACAGCAGGAATCAATGCTTCCCCATCCATTTTTAGTTCGCAAGCTCCTGGAAAGGTTTGTACAGGGAAATGAAATTCCTGAAAGAAATCACCGTCAAAAGGACTTAGTCCAATTTCTTGAAAACTCTTTGCGATAAAATCAGCTGCTATTGAATCTCCACCATTTACATAGCCTCTTCCATGAAACGAAGGGGAACAGAGTGTTTCAATATAGGTTTTGGTTAGTTGGTCTTGTCCAAAAACAGAAAACGTTAAAAGAAAACTAAGAAGTAGCAGTCGCATAACGACGACAAATTTTGAAAATGAAGTCTTCTACAATTTCGGACTCTAAATCCCAGTTGTATGTCGATGAATAGTCGCTCAGTTGCTCGCGCGCTTCACTCATTTGCTGACAAGCATCAAGTTTTTTTGTTGCCGTTGAAAAAGCATCGCTAGAACCATCAAATAATTCATTGATGAACTGCAGTTTTTCGTTCAAAGAAAAGGAACCAATAAGCGTCTCTAAAGGAAAAACAGAGCGATCAGAACGAATGGTTTGTTCGATTTGTAAAATCCAAGCGCTATTAATAGATGTTGTTTCCGGGTTGGTGATGTCATCCAAGAAATTCGCTTGCGGTTCTACCGAAACCTCAGGTTCAGGAATTTCAACACTTGCCACTTCTTCGTCCATGTGCTCTTCTACCACTTCACTTGCCTCAACATGATCACTTTCGGCAGTCGCTAAAAATTCATCGGCAGATTCTTCCATTTCGGGCTCTTCCTGGATAGGCTCCTCAACTTGCTCCTCTTCAGGTGTTAAATCCACCGTCGCTGCTGGTACTTCAATGTCCATATCGAATAAACTAGCCTCAACCATTGGGATTTCAGGTTCATCTGCTTCGAAATGAAGTGTTGGAATTTCCTCTTCTATTGCGATTGGCTCTTCCTCTCCCATTTCAAATAAATCAAATGCTGGAGTTTGCACTTCTTCCATCATCGGTGATGTCGTTTCAGAGAACATTGCTTCAACCGTTGCCTGTGGAACGAATACATTTGTTTCATATAGTTTGTAGCGCAAGATGATCAAACGCTCATATAATTCTTTGGAATCTTCTACCAATAACTCCATTTCTGCTTGGGTCAATTGACCACTTTCCAAAAGGGAAAGTCGTTCTGTCAAATTAGATAGGATTGTTTTCATCATAAGGACATGCTTTTTTCGGACTTTTCATTTAAGTTACTAACTTCGTTATCAATTCAACTGCTTGACTGAAACGTTGCTGTATCAAAATTAGAAAACATGCTGATTGGTGAGACGTTTTACAGTCAATTCTTTTGAAATAAATGTTAACAAACGATTGATTTATGTTTTTAGAGCAATTTCCGATGGAAGGAAGAGCAAATGGGTGGATTGAAGTGATCTGTGGTTCGATGTTCTCTGGAAAAACAGAGGAACTTATTCGCCGCATTCGCCGAGCTGAATTTGCGAATCAAGCGTTGCTGCTTTTCAAACCGAAAATTGACAATCGTTTCAGTGAAAAAAATGTCGTCAGTCATAAAGGAAGTACATTTGAAGCGGTCATTGTCGAACATGCAAACGATATTTTAAGTAAATGGCAAAATGAAAAAGTTGTGGCTATTGATGAAGCTCAATTTTTTGACGCATCCATTTTAGATGTATGTAACGAATTGGCTAATAAGGGAGTTCGAGTGATTGTTGCCGGACTCGATATGGATTACCAAGGCACTGCTTTTGGACCCATGCCCCAATTAATGGCCGTTGCTGAATATGTAACAAAAGTTCACGCAATATGTGTTTCTTGCGGAAACTTAGCTCATTACTCTCAACGAACGGTACAACAGACGGAACAAGTATTAGTTGGTGCTATTGAGAAATACCGTCCACTGTGTAGAACCTGTTATCACCAGAAATGAAGTTAGAACTGACATTTACAGACTTTTGTTCCCAAATAAATGGAAGAGTAGAAGGTGTTCCCTATTCCGATCTCATACAGGAAGTTGTTTACGATACACGTAAAATTAATCCGTCTGCTGGTTTGGTTTTTTTCGCATTGACAGGACCATTTCGCCGTGGAGAAACGTACATTTCTGCCGCTTATGAAAAAGGAGTGCGTGTTTTTGTGGTGCATCAAGTTCCGGTAAATAATTGGCCAGATGCCAGTTTTATTGTTGTTGAAGATACTTTGTCAGCACTGCAATTATTGGCTAAAAATTACCGAAACAAACTAAATTATCCAATACTTGCAATTGCTGGTAGCTTGGGTAAAACCACCGTGAAAGAATGGCTCTACCATTTGATCGCCGGTAAATTAGAAGTTTTTAGAAGTCCAAAAAGCTACAATTCGCAACTAGGCGTAGCATTATCTCTTCTGCAACTTCCAAAAAAAGCAGATTTAGCAATCATCGAAGTGGCAGCGACGAAGCCTGGCGAAATGAAAATTCTCACTGAAATGCTTCGTCCAACTCACGGAATTTTAACGAATTTACTTTCGTCACATGCGAACGAGTTCAAAGATTTTACCCAGTATTCTCAAGAAATAAGTTCTTTATTTCAAAGTGTTCAATGGCTGATTTCTCCCGAAGAAACGGAAAGTCTTGCTCAATTATCAGTTAAAACGATTTCGATACAGCCAAATGCTCTTGATATACTGATTCCATTTCAAGATGAAAATAGCATCCTTCAATCCAAAATAGCGATTGCCGCAGCACAAGAATGGACATCCATTGACGAAGAACGAATTAAATCGCTCCCACATTTGGCCATGCGTTTGGAGACCTTCGAAGGGAATGACGGATCGCTCATCATTAATGACACCTATACGCTAGATAAAGAAGCTTTTAAAAGCTCCTTGTCTTATCAATTATCCATTGCTGGTTCAAAACACCGAATTGTTCTTATTGGACTTTCCGCCGAGCAGATGTTAAAAAAGGACGAATTCCATGAACTTTGCCAACAATTTGGAGTAAATGAGGTTCATTTTTTACAACAGGATGAGGAACTTCCGTTGACTTTGAAGAATGCAGTTGTTTTAGTGAAAGGAGCACGGTTTATGCAACGAGTTGCCAATCGATTAAAATGGAAACAACATAAAACACAATTATCCTACAACCTTTCTGCCTTAAAACACAACTTAAATCAATTTAAGAATAACCTACATGCTGAAACAAGAATGTTGGCAATGGTGAAAGCGCAATCGTATGGAGCAGGATTAACAACGATGGCTCAGTTTTTAGAGAAACAGGGCATTCATTATTTTGGAGTCGCTTATTCTGATGAAGGAAAAGAACTGCGAAAATCAGGGATTAAAACACCCATTTTGGTGATGAACGCAGAGGAAGAAGGAATGGAAACCTGCGTGGAATATGACCTAGAACCTGCCATCTATGATTTTAATCAACTTGATGAGCTGCTCAAAGTATTGATTGCACAGGAAAAAACGGCGTTCCCAATTCATATTAAACTGGATACCGGCATGAAACGCCTAGGCTTTTATCCCGATCAGGTTCAACAATTAATCGAAGTGCTGGCGGCACAACCAGAAGTGCTGGTCAAAAGTGTCTATAGCCACTTGGCGGAAGCGGAAGATCAGGAATCCACATTCACCGCGCAGCAAATTGCCCAATTCGAAGAAATCTGCAAACAGTTTGAGTCGTATTTGTCTTATCCTTTCCTTCGACATATTCTGAATTCGGAAGGAATTGCTCATTATCCCAACGCACAGTTTGAGATGGTTCGAATAGGAATTGGATTATTTGGTTTAAGTACGAATCCACTGATGGAAAAACGCTTGAAACAAGTTATTGATTGGACCAGTAGCATCTCCCAAGTGAAGATGATTCATCCAGGAGAAAGTGTTGGTTATGGACGCACTTTTGTAGCCCTAAAAGAAATGCGCATCGCCATTATTCCCATTGGATACGCAGACGGATTCAAACGGAGTTTAAGCAATGGAGTAGGTACCGTTTTTATTGATAATCAACCTTGCACAGTTGTCGGTCGCGTTTGCATGGACATGATTATGGTTGATTTAGGTGAGCTAAAAATTGAAGCGAATACAAAAGTGGAAATTATTGGGCCTAATCAAGGTTTATCACAATTTGCAAAGCAATGCCAGACCATTCCATATGAAATACTTACATCTATTTCACCTCGCGTTCACCGAAGTTATTCTGAAGAGGAATAAATCTTATTTTTGTTTAAATAGAATCCAATGAAAAAAATCTTTACACTACTTGTCTTCCTTTTTATAGCCTTTCAATGGAGTGAAATCCTTGCGCAAGTGACACCTGCTGATACGAATTTATACCGTGTGGTAAAATACAATAACCAAGAATACATAGGTAGAATTTTGAACGATGATGGCCGCGAAGTACTACTTGAAACCAGCACATTAGGGAAAATATACATTGTTAAATCCGATATTCAATCCATTGCTATTGTTCACCGCGAAATTGACTTTGTTGGAGATGAATACCGTGGGACCGGAGTTTTTACTACGCGTTATCAATTCAGCACAAATGCTTTTCCTCTTCAAAAACATGATAATTACGCACTAGTAAACTTATATGGACCCGAAGTACATTTCTCTGTTTCAAAGAATTTTTCTGTTGGTGTCATGGCGACGTGGATAGCGAGTCCGATTGTATTGGCCCTGAAATATACCATTCCAACGAGAAATGAAAAACTGAACTTCGGTTTTGGAACCCTTCTTGGAAGTGCAGGTTATTTGAATCAAGGTAAAGGTTACGGAGGACTACATTGGGGTATGTTAACCTATGGTGACCGTAAAAACAATGTTACTTTTTCCTTGGGTTATTCGTATCTGAATACAGGTATTAAATCGGGAGAACAAATGTATGTGCCAGGAAACTATCCAGTTAATTTTACAAATGGACTATATGATTATCCTACTTTAACACCTATTAATTACAAAACTCCAACCATGAAAGCTCCTATTTTTGGAATTGCGGGAATTGCTTCTGTTGGAAAGAAAGCAAGTTTTGTCTTTGATATGATGTTTGTTTTTGGTCAAAAAGTCGAGGACTTACACTACCAAGAGATTTACACCGATTATGATCCAATTACAGGAGCTACAACACAAATACATGTTGGACCAATTAGCACTGTTTCAGAAAGGATTAATTCAGTAAACTGTTTAATTATGCCAGGAATGCGTTTTCAGAAAACAGAAAATAAAGCATTTCAAGTTTCTTTAGCTGGTATTATTGGAAGCGCAACGATTCAAAAGGCTAGTACCATTACGTCAAAACGTTATTCGTTTCCTGTCCCAATGTGTTCTTGGTTTTATAAATTTTAAGTATGCACAGACTTCAATCTGATCTGTTAAATTTAGTACGCGTAAAATTAAATGGCGGTGATTCCATGGGATATGTGCTCAGCGATGTTTTACATGTCAGTCAAGATGCCGCTTACCGCAGATTGAGAGGCGAAACAGCCCTCACTATTTTCGAAGTTCAAAAAATCTGCAAGGCATTTGATATATCTTTTGATGCACTTATTGAGCAAAAAGCTGGAAACGTAGTGTTTGGTTATACACCATTAAATGCGTACGATTTCAGCCTAGAGTCTTATTTAGAAGGGATCTTAGAGTCATTTAAACGCCTGAAGTCAATGGATGATCCCCGCATTATTCTGACAATCAATAATGTACATTTTTTTCAGCTGATTAACGTCCCTCAATTACTTCGTTTTCGTCTATTCTTTTGGGCGAAAACACATTTACAAATACCAGAATACCAGAATATTCTATTTAAACATGAGAAAGTAACTGAGCGCGCTTTCGAGTTGGGAAAAAATATCGTGTCCACGTATAATTCGATTCCATCTGTGGAAATATTTGATCCAGAGTTAATGCGAGGATTCTTGAGACAGATTCTATATTATTATAAGTCGAATCAGTTCGAAGACCCTTCCTATGCACTTTTCTTGTGTGACCGTGCGATCATGTTCTCCCAACATTTAAAAGCGCAAGCAGATTGTGGAAAGAAGTTTGTTTATGGAACACAAGCTCCGGAACAAGGGAATCAATTTGAAATGTATTTGAATGAAACCATCAATTCTGACGCAGCATTCTACTATGAAAGCAAAGAAAAACGGGGACTTTACGTGACACATAACATCATGAACTATCTTCAAACAACGGATCCCCAATACGTCTCAGACACAAAGCAAGTTCTCGATAAACAATTGGCGAATTCCAGTTTGATCAGCGTGGTGAATGAAAAAGAACGAAATAATTACTTCTTTGAATTCGAAAAGACCATCCACATGTTCCGAAAAAAGATAGAAGCAGATATTGAGTTTAATGCTTAGTTGCGAAAATCGCAAATACACTTAAGCCCTTTGCTTAATTCAGTTTTCATATTCGTGAAAAATGCAGAAATATTTGCAGTATAAATTTAAACGAGATGAAAAAAACACTTTTACTACTTACTGCTTGTCTGATTGGAATGATGGGTCAAGCACAAACTGATCAACAGTCCACGATTGCCGTGGCGAATCCAAATGTGAATGGTTTAACAGTCAAACCAGAATCTGTCGCAAAAATGATGCGATTGGAAACTATCAAATTAAATAAGTACAAAGTTTATGACGAATATGACATGGCTGATGTGCTGAAAGCAAAAGAAGAATTCAGAACTCAATGTTATGGTCAAAATTGTTTAATTAAACTTGGGACAGAATTAAATGTGAATTATGTGATGTGCGGTAGCATCGATGGACTTGGAAACAAAATTGCCTTAACAATCAAAATAGTAGATGTAAAAAATCAATCGCTATATAAATCGGCAGTTAAGGAATTCGACAACCAAGAAACGGAAATTCAACGCATGATTGAAATTGTTTTATTTGAGATGCATGGATTCACCGTTGATAAAGTGACGGCTGATCGCTTGGCATTTAAAAATGAAGTAATCACATCCAACAATATTGGTAAAATCAACAATTCAGGACCAAGAATTGGAGGTGCAGCTTTAGTTGGATCATTGGAGGAATTTGCTACACGTCCATCTTCTCAAGGTGGTTTAGATATTGCACCATTTGTTTCGATGATTGGTTATCAGTTCGAAGGACAATATGTTGGAACTGAAAACTTCTCTGCATTGGTGGAAGGAATCGTGAACGTATCTGGATTAGAGCAAGGTAAATTTTTACCTTCATTTACCTTAATGAATGGCTTCCGATTTGGAAAAAATGGATGGGAATTTGCTTTTGGACCTAGATTGAGTGTAAAACACACAAGCCAAGGATTCTTTGATGTGAATGGTACATATGGTGATAAAGGCCGATATTTTTCACAATCTGATTGGACCCAACATTCTATGTCAACAGGTGACACTTTATTTTATGATTGGGAAGAGAACTTAGACATGCGAGGAAGCACCAAATTGAGCACTAGTTTTGTTATCGCATTTGGACGCACATTCCGCGCGGGGTCATTGAATGTTCCTGTCAATCTTTTCTATACTTCACAAAAAGGTGGTGGATTTGCCGGAATAAACGTTGGATTCAATGTTCAAAAAAGCAAACAACCAATAAACAAACCAACCCCAAAGAAAGGGTACTATTAATGGAAGGGGCTTCGGCCCCTTTTTTTATGCATTCTTGAAGCGTTGCGCTTTGGTATTTCGTAAATTTGTTCAAAGCAACTATACCTTCTAGAGCAATAATTTCAATGATTGAGTTAACACGAGAAATACATTTTTGGCAAACCTGGTGGTTCTGGGTATTGTCGAGCGTCATTTTATTTTTTACCATATTCATTTTTATTCGCAGTAGGATCGAACGTTCACGAAGAAACCAAGTCCGCTTGGAGGTTAAAATTGCCGAAAGAACGAGAGAAATACGTCTTCAAAAAACAAAAATTGAAGAACAAAACAGATTAATCGAAGAAGAAAAAAACAAGGTACTTCAACAACAAGCTTTACTTCAAACAGAAAAAGATCGAACGGAACAATGGCTGAATAATACCCTGCCATCAGAGGTTGTGATTGAATTAAAGCGTTCTGGTAAAGTGAAAGCACAAGGATTCCAACAAGTGTCGGTGATGTTCACCGATGTGGTCGGATTTACTCGGATTTCAGACACCATGCAACCAAGCAGAATTGTTTCCAAACTTGATATTCTTTTCCAAAAATTTGATGAAATTATTCAAGCAAATAACTTAGAGAAAATTAAAACAATTGGAGATGCTTACATGTGTGCTGGAGGTGTTCCAATTGAAAACTCTACGAATCCAATCGATGCCTGCACCGCAGCCCTCCAGATTCAAGCGTTCATGGATAAACTCAAGTATGAAGCCATCGCTGATCATGAAGATTTTTGGGAAATTCGTTTGGGTATAAATACCGGACCAGTTATTGCGGGAATTATCGGTAACATCCGACTGGCTTATGATATTTGGGGATCAACAGTAAATCTAGCTCAACGGATGGAGATGTTAGGTGAACCTGGTAAAGTAACGATTACGGGCAATACTTTTCAATTAATTGAGCCTTATTTTGAATGTGAATACAAGGGAAAAGCCTTAACGAAATCACGTGCCAAAGTGGATACCTATGTCGTTAATCGCATAAAACCCGAGCTTTCTGTGAATGGGGAAGGACTTGTCCCTAATAATCGTTTTGAGGAAATTAAGAAACTACACCATTATAGTTCGATCAAATACTACAAAACCGAACATAATGTGCTTTCGTTCATGGAGAAAAATCTCTCGGATAAATTATACTACCACTCTCTTAAACACACAAAGGATGTGGTCAAGTCTGTAGAGCGAATTGCTTTACTGGAAGGAGTTACGGATGAAGGACTCTTTTTGCTCAAAACAGCTGCAATTCTGCATGATGCTGGGTTCATTGAACGCTATGACAAGAACGAAGAAATCGGAGCGCGTTTGGCCACGGAAATCCTCCCGAAATATGGTTATACCGAACAACACGTAAAGACAATTGTCGAACTCATCCACGTAACTGAACTCCCTCATAAACCCATTAATAAACTTCAAGAGATTATCTGCGATGCCGATTTAGATTACTTGGGAACAGATGATTTTGAAGAAATCGCCGATCGCCTTCGTCGTGAATTAACGGAAATGGGGAAACTCGAATCACGTAAACAATGGGATGAAATCCAAGTGAAATTCTTAAAACAACATCAATATTTTACGCAAACAGCTATTCAAATGCGTCAAGAAAAGAAAATGGAGAATTTACAAATTGTTATCAATCGATTGGCAGCTGATCAATATGATGAGGTGCCTGAACAACTATAAAAATCGTACGCCTTTTGTTTTTTTAGGCTCTTTCTTTTTAGTTTGACCTACAGCATAAGAATAGGAAAGACTTAAAATACTTCGGTTTACTGGATTTGCTACTTGAATTTTCTGATCATAGTAGTATCCTAGTTCTAGTCCGTGAGGACCTTTCAACTCCATTTCAATACCCACAAAGTATCGAATTCGTGTAAATTGTTGACCGTTCTCCCCAGTTTGTGGATTGTAAAAAAACTCACAACTGAAATTTGGTGTAAAAATACTGTTGTTTAAATCGTAAGCATAACTAGGTTTAAATCGAAAAGCTTGGTCAAACTCTGACTCATAAGGACCTCCTAACGAATTGAACGAATACTGGTAACGCGTTCTAAAGCCAAATGAATGTCGTTTGACACCATAGGATAGTTGAAGGTTACCATTGATGCGATGACTCGCTAACATATTCCCGTTCAGTTCTCTTTTCCCAATCAATCGGTAATCAACTGAAACACGAACATACTTGTTCACTTTGTATTTCAAGGATAACTGTGGGAAAATGGTATTGAGTCCGTCACTTGCATAACGTGTTGTTAAATCTACTCCGTAAGAAAAATCTTTGTTTATTTTTCCGCTCACACCTAACTCATTCCAAACTTGAAAAACAGTTGACTGACTGTGAATCACGCTGAAATTTAAACACAGAACTAAAAGAGAAACAAGCGATTTCATTAGATTTTACGGGTGTTTATTGTACCCAAATCTACTTCTTGACCTTTTTCTGTTATTTCAAATGTTTGTTTGACAACATTCTTTCCGCTTGGTTGTGTAGCATCATCTTCATAAACAAATATGGTATACGTTCCCTTTTGCAAGTACTTAAAAACAAATGATCCATCGTAACTTGTTTTCACGTCATCATCGTAAAATTGATCGCTTGTCCCGTAAATTAAATATACATCAAGATCACTTCCAGGATACTCGGCAATAATATTTCCTAAGGCATTGTATTTTTGTTCTTGAATAATTCCTTTTATCGTTGCTCCGCCACCTGTTCCCTCTACTTTTTTACAAGAGGTAGATGCACTAAAAACAAGGATGGAGATAAATAGGAGTAGGACATTTTTCATAATCTGAGAATTTATATTCATGCAATTTTAACAAAAAAAACAACTTGTTTTAACATTACTCGTTTGGTTGATTGGAAATTGTTCGTCTTTTCGCTAATTTTAGTCGCTCTTAACCAAAAACTATGAAACAACTACTACTCAGTTTGATTCTCCTTGCTTTCCATCAAATTGCATTTAGTCAAGTCGTTATCAATGAATATTCTTGTTCAAATATAACGGGACCTTCAGACGCCTATGGTGAAAAGGAGGACTGGGTAGAACTATACAACATAACCGCAGCCCCCATTGATTTAACTGGATGGTATCTTTCGGATAAAGCATCCAACTTAACAAAGTGGATGATTCCAAGCGGATCAATCGCCGCAAATGGATTTAAAATGGTATTCTGTACTAAGAGAGATCTCGTTAATGGCAACGAATACCATCCTAATTTCAACCTTTCCCAAACGGATGGCGACTGGATTATTCTTTCAAATACATTCGGGAATGTCGTGGATTCTTTTAAAATTATTCATTTGACAAAGGCAGATCATTCTGTCGGAAGATCGACAAACGCAGCGGTTGATTTTAAATTGTTCACTACACCTACACCCAATGCGAATAATACAGGAGCAGTTAATTTTTACCCGCCAAAGCCGATATTTAGTGTTGCTCCTGGATTTTATCCAAGTGCACAAACAGTTTCCATTACTTGTACTGATCCAACGGCAACAATTCGGTACACCCTGGATGGTTCAAATCCTACTGCAACATCCACAGCTTACACAACACCAATCAGCATAGCCACAACAAAGGTTTTAAGAGCAGCAGCTTTTGGCACAACACTATCCTCTTTTATTGAAACAAACAGCTATTTTATTAATGTAATGCACACAGTTCCTGTTGTTTCGGTTTGTAGCCAAGGAGTGTTTTCATTGGTAGCAAACGGAAGTCAGAATCCGGCTAATCGAATAGGTGGATTCGAATTATTTGAACAAGATGGCACGTTTATAGACGAGGCAGAAGGGGATTTCAATAAACATGGAAATGATTCATGGTCTTATCCTCAACGAGGCTTTGATTTCGTTTGTCGCGATCAATATGGCCATAATGGCGATATCGATCATGGGATTTTCCCTGAGAAAAGCCGTGACGAATTTCAACGTTTGATTCTTAAACCAGGAGCAAGTGACAATTATCCTTTTGAACAAGGCGCACACATCCGCGATGCCTTTATTCATACCTTGTCGATTCGTGCTGACATGAAACTGGATGAACGTACGTGGAGACCTGCAGTTGTTTACTTGAATGGAGTTTACTGGGGTGTTTATGAAATTCGCGAAAAAGCGGATGATCATGATTATACGGACATTTATTTTGGGCAAAATAAATACAACCTACAATACCTTAAAACTTGGGGTGGTACTTGGCAAGAGTATGGTGCTCCAAATGCACAACCAAATTGGAATGCACTAAGGAACTATATCATGACAAATAACATGGGTAATCCAACCAACTTTAACTACGTTGATTCCCTCTTCAATTGGCAATCGTTAGCCGATTATTTCATGATCAACTCCTACACCGTAAACCAAGATTGGTTAAATTGGAATACAGCTTGGTGGAGAGGATTGGATCCAGCAGGAGATAAAAAGAAATGGCGCTATGCACTTTGGGATATGGACGCGACTTTTGGACACTACATCAATTATACAGGTATTCCTGATCCTAGTGCGAATGCTGATCCATGTAATGCGGAAAACCTTCCGAATCCAGGTGGACAAGGTCATACAGATATCCTTGAAAAACTCATTAATGAAAATCCCATTGTTGAGCAATATTACGTCACACGCTACATTGACCTGATCAATACTTCGTTTAGTTGTACAAGTATGTTGGCGCTACTCGATAGTATGGTCAATGAAATAGCACCGGAAATGACTGCCCATTGTACAAAATGGGGAGGCACCTATAACGGATGGCAATCGAGAGTGACGCAATTAAGGAATTTCATCAATCAGCGTTGCCTTGCTATGGAACAAGGATTAATAGATTGCTACCAATTAACCGGACCATTTCCAGTAACATTTGATGTTTCTCCAGTCAATGCAGGTACCATTAAAGTGAATTCAATTAATCCACCTTCTTATCCTTGGTCAACAACGTACTTTGGTGGAATCCAAACCAATGTGGTAGCGAAAGCGAATACAGGGTATGTTTTCGACCATTGGACTTACACCACTGGACCAATGGGATTAGCAAATACGCTAGACTCGAATTTCATTAACATCAATGGACCAGAAACGATTGTTGCTGTTTTTGTTCCAGATATTCCAGATTTAGATGGCGATGGTTGCTTAAATACGGTTGAGGTTGCTGCAGGAACTAATCCTAATCTTGTCGATACGGATGGAGACGGTGAAAATGATTGCATTGAACTCGGACCAAATCCAGCAACTCCCCTAGATACAGATGGCGACGGCATCATTGATGCATTGGAATCCATTATTGTGGACACCGATGGAGATGGAGTGATGAATGAATTAGATCCAGACAATGCAAATCCATGTATTCCAAATCCAAATGCTGGACCATGTGACCAAGATGGCGATGGACTTACAAATACGCAAGAAGGATTAGCTGGAACAAGTCCAACAAATCCAGATACAGACTCAGATGGAATAAACGATGGAACCGAAGTAACCAATGGTTCAGACCCATTGAATCCATGTGATCCCGACGATACATTGCCTGGTTGTCAAATTGATACGGATTTTGATGGATTAACGGACGCTCAAGAAGGAGTACTTGGAACAAATCCAAATAATCCAGATACGGACGGAGACGGGTACAATGATGCCCTTGAGGTAACTCAGGGTTCCGACCCATTGAATCCATGTGACCCGAATGCTAGTTCTCCGGAATGTGCTGACGGCATCCATATTCCAACAGCATTTTCTCCGAATAACGTCGGAAATGAAGACAATGACGTCTATCAAATCATTGTAGGAAAGAATATTGAGTCCATTGGATTCAAAGTATTTGACCGATGGGGGAATCTATTGTTTGAATCAAACAACAAAACGTTTAAGTGGGACGGAACATACAAAGGTAAATTATTGAATACAGGAGTTTACGCGTACATCGTTGATGTGACTTACATCGGTGGAACAACGAAAAAAATGTCCGGAAACATTACCCTAATTCGATAAGTTGAAATGAAGATCAAAACCTTACTTTTCAGTTTATTGGGATTCACTGTTTTTGCCCAAGATTACCATTTGACTCAGATGGATAAAACCATGACTATCTGGAATCCGTCCGCAACTTCGATGAACCAAGGATTCGAGAAAATAAGCTTGCAAAATCGAAATCAATGGTTAGGTGCGGGAACTCAATTCATGACTAGTTATGGAATGGGTGAATTCTCAATAGGAAAAACAAAGAAAAGCGATAAAGCGTATGCCGGAATCGGTGTATTTTTCAGTAACGATGTCGGAGGTGATTCGAAAATGTCGCAGAAATCTTTTGGAACTTCAGTCAGTGGACACCTTCCATTGGCAAAAGGACATTGGCTGTCAGCTGGAATTCAAACAGCGTTTTGTAATCGCAGCGCAGATTTCTCTCGTTTACTTTATTATTCCCAATGGAATGGAAGTTCTTTGGATCCCAATGTATACTCCGGAGAAGCAAATGACTTTACCTCTTTTTCCTATTTAGATGCCGGACTCGGACTGAACTACCGCTATATCCCAGGAAATAAGCCGAATTTGAGCGCAGGTCAATTGGCTTTTTTAGGCGGATTTTCCATTGCTCATGCGAATAGTCCTAAATTGAACTACAATAGTTTGAATACGGATCGCTTGTTCAGAAAATATTGCTTTAACACCCAAGTAAAGTATGCTTTTGATGATAAGTCTAGTATGGAAGTGAGTGTCATTCAATTGATTCAAGGTCCACACGCAGAGACAATCCTCGGACTTTTATACCGTTCCAAATTACGAGGAAACTCGGAAATCACGAATATGGTTCATTCACAATCTGTTGTCGCTGGACTTTATTTTCGTTCTACTGGTACAATCGCTCCCTATGTTGCCTTAACGTTCGGATCTGTAGATTTAGGCTTGTCTTATGATTACGACATTGGTCCAATTTCTACTGCTTATCGTCATTCAGTTGAGGTGAATTTCGCCTATACCTTTATGAAAAAATCTGTCTTTAAAGGAAGTCGTTTGCGTTAATAAACGTCAACCATTTTTCCGCCTGAGCTTTATTCAAAACGCGAGGCATTTTGTTTTGAGCACCTAATTTTCCTAAAGACTCCAAGTACCCATAAAAAGTGGAAGTGGGAACAATGGTCAATGTTGGCTTACCTAAATTGTATTTCCGAACATAGGCATAATCATCATTTAACAAGCTAAGTTCTTTGTCTATTTCATCTATGATAATGGTTGTGTCAAAAGGAACATCCGCTCCTACAAACCAATGGTGTAGCTGTTGATCTTCATCCGCAAATAAGGTGTATTCTGAGATGTGAACTCCTTTGGAATGAGTCACCTTCATGAGCGCTTGGTTAATGTTGTCCAAGGATAAATGCTCGCCACATAAACTTAAAAACTGTTTTATTCTTCCAGAAATAATGATTTCATGCGCTTCTAAATCAACAAAACGAACCAAGTCACCGATGAGGTAACGCCACAATCCAGCATTAGTAGTAATCACCAATGCGTAGTCGATACCTTCCTTTACTTCGCTAATGGTGTACGCTTTATTTGGGTTGATTAATTCTCCATTCTCATCAAAATAGTCAGAATTAAATGGAACGAACTCGAAAAAGATTCCATTGTTCATTAACAATTTCATTCCTTTACGATCTGGACTTGTTTGATAACCAAAATAACCCTCACTCGCTAAATACGTGTCGAGTAATTCCACTTTTTGAGCACAAATTTTCTCTAGTCGTTCTCGATACGGTTCCATATAAATTCCTCCATGAACATAGACATGTAAATTTGGCCAGATGTCATGAATGGAATTCAGTTGATAATGCTTGACAATTTCCTCCATTAACAAGATACACCAACTAGGAATCCCAGCAATGATGCCAATGTTCCATTTGGGAGCCTGTTCAATCATCAAAGGCAATTTTTCTTTCCAATTTTTTAGGTTGGTAATCTTTTTTGATGGTTTGGTAAATGGCGCAGCAATTATAGAAGTATGCTTTTTTAGTATTCCACTAAGGTCACCCTCAATGTGTGTACTTTTCTTGGTGAGTTTAGTAGATCCACCAACAGCTAATATACTTGCGGAATAAAACTCTTCCGGTAAATTTAATTCGTGTAAAATAGAAAATTGACGCAAACTAACCCGTTGAAATGATCGAATCATTTCCGTTGTAACGGGTATGCGCTTACTAGGCGAACCAGTTGTTCCAGAGGATAATGCGTAGTATTTTATCCGTCCTTTCCAAGTGTGATCTTTCACCCCCGCAATGGAATCTTTCAACCATTTCTCATAAAATTCGTCGTAGTCAACAATCGGCACCATTTTCTGGTATTGTGAAACAACATCGGATTTATCCAAAATTGCATGAAACGAGTAAACAAAACCAAACTTGGTGCTTTTTGCACGTTCAATGGTTGTACGCAAAGCCTCCAATTGATGACGGTAATCAATCCCCTTTTTTGCATTTCGCTTAAAGCTTAATGCGGTCGTTTTACGGATAAGTTTTCCGATAATTGGCATAATCCTATTTTAGTCGTGAAAAGTAAATACCCTCCCCACAAAAATAAAGATAAAACTAGTGCGTTCTTTAGTCACTTTGTCTTAATTTTGTAAAAAATACAACTATGCAACAAAAAACATTTATCGTACCTCATGATTTTACGATGGTTGCGGATATCGCTCTACAACACGCCATTGCAACTGCTAAACCATTAAATGCAGTGGTTCAACTTCTTCATGTTGTTTCAAAAGAAAATCAGATTCAAGATGCATTGACACAATTGCACAATGTCATTGAAAAATTTGCGGGTGAAGGAGTAAATCTTCAACCAAATGTTCGCATAGGTAGTATTTTTGAAGATATCGGCGCTTTTGCTGCTGAACACCAAGCTGAGTTAATTTTCATGGGAACACATGGTGCTCATGGTTGGCAACATATTACAGGAAGTCATGCATTAAAAGTGGTAACAAGTTCACAAGTACCTTTTATCATCGTGCAAGAAAAATCAGTAAAAGCAACAGGATATGATTCCATCGTTGTACCAATGGACTTACACAAAGAAACCAAACAAAAGTTGTCGATCGTTGCTAACTTAGCGAAGTACTTCAATTCGAAAGTACACGTAGTTACTCCAGATGAAACAGATGAATACCTACGCCACCAAGTCGTTTCAAATATTACCTTTTCAGAAAGCTTTTTCAAGGATAGAAATATTGAAATGACCTCTGCTATCGTTTCTAGAAGCGGATTCGATAAAGAAGTGGTAAAATATGCCGTAAGTGTTGATGCTGATCTAATTGCTATTATGAACCTTAATCGCAATAATTTCTTGTCAGCTTTGACCACAAATTACGAGCAATACATCATCACAAATGATGCACTCATCCCAACCTTGATTGTAAACCCAATCCAAATTGGAAATGAGCATGGAAACATGTTCTCTATTTAATTTATTTATATGTCGAGATTGATCACGCTGCACGAGTTTATCGTGACGAATCAAAGTCACTTTCCCTATGCTACCGGTGAACTTTCAAGATTACTAAACGACATCGTTCTCGCTTCTAAAATAGTGAGTAATGATGTTCGCAAGGCTGGACTTGTTGAACATATTTTGGGTGCTCAAGGCGGACAAAATGTTCAAGGGGAAGAACAACAAAAACTAGACGTCGTAGCAGATGAAGCCTTCATTCGAGCTTTTGCCAATGGGGGAGAAGTATGTGGGATTGCTTCGGAAGAAAACGATGATTACCTCGCTTTTGAATCTGAGAACTCGAAAAACGGAAAATATGTGGTGTTGTTTGATCCACTTGATGGCTCAAGTAACATCGATGTGAATGTCTCTATTGGAACCATCTTTTCTATTTACCGACGTATTTCCCCACAAGGGACATCCGCAACACTTGAAGATATGTTGCAGCCTGGTACCGCGCAGGTAGCTGCTGGTTATGTCCTTTATGGCTCATCAACAATTCTTGTGTACACAACTGGTAACGGCGTAAATGGATTTACACTTGACCCGAGTATTGGTGAGTTCTTCCTTTCGCATCCAGACATGAAAATGCCTGAAAATGGACGCATTTATGCGCTGAATGAAGGAAATCTAAACGATTTCGAACCAGGACTAAAAGCCTATGTTAGCTATTGTCAAAGTCACGAAAATCAAACGGGCAAGCCTTATTCTGGAAGATACATCGGTTCTCTTGTGGCCGATTTTCATCGCCATATGATAAAAGGTGGAATTTACATCTATCCAGCGGTTCCATCTGCTCCAGAAGGAAGATTACGCCTGTTATATGAATGTAATCCTTTGGCGTTTATTGCTGAACAAGCCGGTGGACTAGCAACGACAGGTGCGCAACGCATCATGGAAATTCAACCAAGTAAATTGCACCAACGAATTCCATATTACGTGGGATCAAAATTAATGGTGGAAAAGGCTATGGATCTCTTAGCTAAAAACTAACGAATTTATCTCGCAGTAATTTTGATGGTATAATCTGCTTGAACAAGTGGTGAACCTGGATCTTTATTAAAACGTACTTGCTGTTTAACTAGTCGAATTACATCGTTAATGATGGTTTGATTCGTACACGTTGTCACGGATTTAATACTTCGGCAATCTGTCACAATTCCTTCCGCATTGATTGTTAATTTTAAACCTACTCGGCAATCAACATCGATGTCATATTGAGGTGTTGTAACATTGTTAATACGCACACGTGCTTTCCCGCTTCCTCCGCCTCTTCCTGGACCAACGCCGTCTTCTGGCCCGCTGCCGGAACCTCCAAATGGACCATTTCCAGAACCGGTTCCACCTCCGCTACCTCCGCTACCAAAGTAATTTGTTCCTCTAACCGTGGTAGATGTTGGATTCGTTGAATTATTCGTATTGTTGTTATTCGATTGCCCACTATTTGTAGTAAAATCGCTTGAATGACTTGTAGCTACGCGCTCGGTTTGATCTTGTGGTTGATCGATAGGGGCATCCGATGAGGTTCCACCACCACGACTACCACTTTCTTCAGCAATGAGCTCCACATGTTCCATTTCAAACAATTCAATGACTTCATCGGATTTTAACGGTGGAACATCTTCAGGAATAGCAGGAAGAATGTTGAATTGTGTAATCATCAGTAAAATGAAAAGGAGCAACAAGGAAATTGATGTGTAAACCAAGGATCGCTTGACTTCACTTCTAGATTCCATGTAATCTTTTTCAAATATGTCGATATATGCACTCATCTTAATCTCTTTGCGTTTTAACGAAATGGATTCCTAAATCTAACTATGTTCTTTCGTGGCAATAATCATTTTCAATTGATTGACCATACCGATTTCTAATAAGTCAACCAACTCTTGTACTTTGGAATCAAAAGGAATACGCAACACGACAGTACTATCGCCTTTCTTTTTTGTTTCTTCGACAAGAACAGGTCCGATTTGATCGTACGGCACCTCTTTGTTATCCACACTGTATCTTTTTGCGTTCGTCACTGGATCGATTTCCACAGATAAAGCCACGTGCGCTTTGTTCGTTTTTTCATTATTTTTTGCTTGTGGAAGCGGGACCTTAATCACGTTCGGATTCGCAAGCGTAGAAATAATCAAAAAGAACAACAACAAGAAGAACATGATGTCGCTCAATGCAGAAGTAGCTACCTCCGCATGGAACCTTCTATTACGCTTTATTGCCATCGCTAGGTCGATTCAATTTGATGAATTCTAAGTTAACTCGTTGGATTGCTAACGCATAGTTATCAATCATTCCATTTAATAAGTGGTAAGCCGTGAAGGCAATAATACCAACTACCAATCCGGATCCAGAAGAAATCATTTTTTCATACAATCCCCCAGAGATATTTCCGATGGAAACATTTTCAGTAACGGAGATGCTATAGAAAATTTTGATTACTCCAGAAATGGTACCGATAAATCCTAATGTCGGTGCAATACCAGCAATAAGTCCCAAATGGCCAATGTTTTTCTCCATTTTTCCAATCTCGATATTTGCCACTTTTTCCATGTTTGACTCAATCTGTGGAATCGGTCTACCCATTGATTGAACACCTTCACGAACCACGTTTCCAAAAGCGGTGTGGTCATGTGACAAGGTATCCATCGCTCCTTGGATGTTTGCGTTTTGCAAGTTGTTTTTAATTTCAGACAACATGTGTTTGTTGTGCTTTGTCATGCGTTTAATGTATAAATAACGCTCGACAGCTACATACGAAGTGTAAAACAATAGAATGGCGATAGGAATTAAGAAGAATCCACCTTTCATTAAGAACTCTAGTGCAGATATTTCTTCTACAATTTTACCCGTTTCTTCCGCTGCGGTTGTAGCAACTGGTGCTGCTTGATCCTGAGCGTACATAAATCCTGTCGAGATCAACGATGAGATCACAAATAGATATTTCAATTGTTTTTTCATATTGTTTATTAGTTTTCGTCGGATAAAAGTAAAAAATGAATACAGGTTAAAATGAACTGGACTTATTAGATATTCACATCAAATTGTTATTTCACTAACCGTATACACCCACAACGCACTTGCGTTCATTTGGGTACATGATTTTCTAATATTTCCGATGGAACATTCACTTCGATTTTTTAACGTGCATACTTTCAAAAATATCCCTGGCCTTTCTGCGTGAGCAATCAAATAAGATTGATTAATTTCGCGCTATTCATGGACCAAGCACATCTCCTGAAATCCATTGCCAAACTGCGGCAAATCGACGAAACGGCTTCACTTTTAAGCCAGGGAAACGTGCGCGTCCAATGGAAAGGACTTGTCGGCTCAGCTAAGTCATTGACTTCCATTTGTGTAGCGCAACAAGTTCCTGGAAATCATCTTTTTATTCTTGAGGACAAAGAGGAAGCTGCTTATTTTTTAAATGACTTAGAAGGACTTTATCCAGACGATAAACGTGTATTATTTTTCCCTGCTTCTTACAGAGTACCTTATCAATTAGAAGAAACGGATAATGCCAATGTTGTCACTCGTGCTGAAGTACTCGAACGAATTTCTGGCGGAGCAAACGCTTGGATTGTCACCTATCCAGAAGCCTTGTTTGAAAAGGTTCCGACACAAAAAAACCTAGTTAAAAATACGCTAAGAGTAGAGCTTGGGAAAAATTATAGCATTGATTTCATCAATGAATTGTTATTGGAGTATCAATTCGAACGTGTAGACTTTGTGTATGAACCCGGACAATTTTCGATTCGTGGTGGTATCGTTGATGTGTTTTCGTATGCAAATGATTTCCCATTTCGAATTGAATTCTTCGGTGAAGAAGTGGAATCGATTCGAACTTTTGATGCTGCGACCCAATTGTCGATCAATACACATGCATTTTTTAATGTAATCCCGAATATACAGGGACAATTAAGCATTGAATCACAAGAAGACATTTTTACCTTTCTCGGACAAAACCTAAGTTGTTGGATGAGTTCATATGAACGAATGGAAAGTATTCTGAGGAAAGAGTACGATCGTTCGGTGGAGATATACAGCAATTTAAATGAAACTGTTCGTCACACTTTACCGAGTTCCTTGTACTTATCGTCCATTGAACTTCAAAAAAGCTTAGACCGAATTAAAATAGTTGAATGGGGACCAGTTTTCCATTATAAAACGACAAGCACCTTCGAATTCGACTTCATTCCACAGCCGAATTTTAATAAGAATTTCGAATTGCTCAAAACAGATTTGCTTGCCCGACAATCCAATCGTTTTGAGAACTTGATTTTTTCCAATCAACCAAGGCAAATCGAACGCCTTTACCAGATTTTTGAAGATATCGGTGCAGATGTAAGTTTTACCGCTATCAATTTTGCGCTTCACGAAGGATTTATCTCTCCAGAGTTAAAATTGGTTTGTTACACGGATCATCAAATCTTTGAGCGTTATCACCGATTTAGACTCAAAGAAGGATTTAGACAAGCGAAACAAGCACTGACCTTAAAAGAAATTTACAACCTCCAAAAAGGAGATTATGTCACACATATAGATCATGGTGTAGGACAGTTCTCCGGATTGGAAACAATCGATGTAAACGGAAAACCTCAAGAGGCAATTCGTCTTATTTACAAAGACGGCGATGTGCTTTATGTTGGAATCCACTCCTTACACCGAATTTCTAAGTTTACCGGTAAGGATGGTTCCATTCCAAAAATGAATAAGCTTGGAACGCAAGCTTGGGCAACCTTAAAGAACAAAACGAAAAAGAAAATCAAGGAACTTGCCTTTGATTTGATAAAATTATACGCTACTAGAAGAAGTCAGCCCGGATTTGCTTTTGCTCCGGATAGCTATATGCAGAATGAACTCGAAGCTTCCTTCATGTTCGAAGACACACCAGATCAATACAAAGCAACGCAAGACATTAAGAGAGACATGGAGGCATCAACTCCAATGGACCGTTTAATATGTGGAGATGTTGGTTTCGGAAAAACAGAAGTAGCCATCCGAGCAGCTTTCAAAGCCGTTACTGATTCAAAACAAGTTGCTGTATTAGTTCCTACGACCATCTTGTCGATGCAACATTACCGCAGCTTCAAAGAGCGACTTTCAGCGTTTCCATGTACCGTAGATTACATCAATCGCTTCAAATCAGCAAAAGATGTGACGGAGACATTGAAGAAACTGGCCGAAGGAAAAATCGATATCCTCATCGGAACACATGCAGTTGTTGCCGACCGTGTGAAATTCAAAGATTTGGGACTCATGATCATCGATGAAGAACAGAAGTTTGGCGTTTCCGTTAAAGATAAATTAAAAACCATTCGTGCAACCGTTGACACCTTAACGTTAACTGCAACACCTATCCCGAGAACCTTGCAGTTTTCACTTATGGGCGCACGAGATTTGAGTATCATCAATACTCCACCACCGAACCGACAACCCGTACTGACCGAGATTGTGACCTTTCAAGAGGAAACAATCCGAGATGCGATTGCTTATGAGGTGTCACGTGGCGGACAAGTATTTTTTGTCAATAATCGTTTGTCGAATATACGTGAAATTGCCGGCATGATTACAAGATTGTGTCCAGGTGTACGTGTCGGAATTGGTCACGGACAAATGGACGGAAAGCAACTTGAAAAAATCATGATGGATTTCATCGAAGGAAAATATGATGTCCTTCTTGCCACTACGATCATTGAATCAGGGATTGATATTTCGAATGCCAACACTATTATCATCAATGATGCGAATAAATTTGGATTAAGCGATCTACACCAATTGCGTGGCAGGGTAGGTAGATCCAATAAAAAGGGATTCTGTTACTTGATTGCTCCTAAATATAGTGTGCTCACAAGCGAAGCTAGAAAACGCTTAGAGGCCTTGGTGCAATTCTCTGATTTAGGATCAGGGTTCAATATTGCCATGAAGGATTTAGACATTCGTGGTGCCGGAAATATGCTGGGTGGAGAACAAAGTGGATTTATCTCTGAAATTGGTTTCGAGATGTATCAAAAAATCCTCAATGAAGCCATGAAGGAATTAAAGGAAAGTGAATTCAAAGAATTATTTGATGACCGCAATACGGATCAATTCATGACATCCTATGTTCAAGACTGTATTTTCGAAACAGACATGGAAGTCCGAATTCCAGATGACTATGTCAACAATGTTGCCGAACGTTTAAGTCTTTATCAAGCGCTTGACAGTTTGAAAAATAAAATGGAATTAGAGCAGTTCTCAAAAGAACTCGTCGATCGATTTGGACCACTGCCGAAAGCAGTAAAAGAACTATTGTTTTCTTTTGAATTACGTTGGTTGGCAGAAGAATTAGGTTTGGAAAGATTAGTAATTAAATCCGAAAAATTAGTTGGATACTTCATCGCTAATCCCCAATCCACCTTCTTTGAAACGGAAGCATTTACGTACACGCTCAATGCCATCATGAAACATCAGAGCGGATATAGGCTTGTCCAACAAAATGACAAACTGCGCTTGGTAATAGAGCCGATACGCCACATCAAGGATGCCTTTGAGAAATTAAGTGCTTTGCAACTTCCTCAAGATTAATATCAACAATTATCAATCTGTTAACCTACGTCAAGAGAAAGTTCATGAGAATAGGTGAACTTTGTCCTCAGTTAATTGTTTTACAAAAAATTTAAAATATGAAAAAAGTAGTTTTATCGTTATTTGCAGCATTTGCATTGTTTTCGTTTACAGCATTAGAAGTAGCTAATTGGTCATTAGACGGTGCACATTCTCGCTTAGGATTTACCATCACTCACATGGGAATCACAAATATTAGTGGTCAGTTTTCTAACTTTGACGTGAAAATCAGTACACCAAATGAAGATTTCGTTGGAGCGTCAATTGAAATGACAGCACAATCAAACTCTGTGAATACAGGATTAGAAATGCGTGATAATCACCTGAAAACAGCAGATTTCTTTGATGTAGAAAAATTCCCAACGCTTACATTCAAAAGTACATCTGTGAAAAAAGCAAAAGGAAATAACTATACAATCGTTGGTGATTTTACCATGCACGGTGTAACAAAAGCGGTTACGCTTGTAGGTACGCATACAGGATCAGCAAAAAACAGAGCTGGTAATGATGTTGCTGGTTTACAAATTACAGGTGTTGTGAAACGTTCAGATTTCGGAGTAGGTCAAGCTGGACCTGGTTTATCAGACGAAGTAAACTTAATCGCGGATTTAGAAGTTTCTAAAAACTAATTTTTAATTTCCTTCCACAGATGAAAACGTTTAGTTTCTTGTTGGTTCTACTCATTTCCCTAACTTCTTACAGCCAGGGATGGAAAATACTAGAGTCGCACAATGTTGCATTTTCCAACAAAGATGTGAGTGGTACGTTTGATGATA
The DNA here is from genome assembly GCA_017983465.1 of Crocinitomicaceae bacterium. GTDB lineage: Bacteria > Bacteroidota > Bacteroidia > Flavobacteriales_D > Crocinitomicaceae > UBA952. Next base: position 66,202 of record JAGOBK010000002.1, on the reverse strand, counting down.
TCAGCGGTACAATTGTCTTTGATCCGGCAAATTTAAAGACGGCGAAGTTGAACTTCAAGTTGAAGGTAGAATCCATTAATACTGGAAACGGTTTGCAAAACAAACATGCACGTGGAGACGAATGGTTCCACGCGGAAAAGTATCCCTATATTGAATTTGAATCAACTAAGATTGAAAAGACAGAAGCTGGATTCAAAGCCATTGGGAAATTGGAAATGCATGGAGTGAAAAAAGAGGTGACGATTCCCTTTACATTTTCTAAAAAAGGAAACAAAGGAACGTTCATCGCTAAATTTAACGTGAGCAGATCAGAATACAACGTTGGAAAAAAAGGAAATGATGTTGCGGATCTCCTAAAAATAACTGCAACTTTACCAGTACAGAAAAAATAATAAGCTATGATAAAAAAAATCATCTTTGCTCTTAGTTCAGGTTTACTGGCTGGAGTAGTATCTTACCTTTATGGTGATATGATTCAAACCCAATTGGTGGAGGATTATTCCAAAGATGTTCCGACCATGGCTATTTTTGTTTCATGTATCATCGGAACAACTTTAGCAACAATCGGACACTGGTTATTCACTAAGTTCATTCCTAAATTCGGCGAACTTATTTTCGCAGTATTATTCGCTGGACTTACTACAGCAAGTTTGATTGGAGTACTTGGTTTCGTCTTCAAAGGGGAAACAACGGAAGCTCATCAATACATCTTTTATTGCTATGCAATGCCGATGCATTTCTTCCCGTTTTTGGCATGGTATTCGCTAAAATCGTTGTTTGAAACGAAGTAATGAAATCTATGATTTTGAAAAGGATGCTTCGGCATCCTTTTTTTTTGAAAAATAATACCGTTTTTTCACAACGATTTCTTCATTTAGTCGTTTAACCTTTGGCAACAATGATGAGAAGTAGTTTTTTGATGGTTTTGGTCGCACTTGCGATGCATACAACGACATGGAGTCAATTGATTACGAGTTCCACATTGTCTCCTCAAGGACTAGTACAAAATGTACTCCTCGGCAGTGGTGTCACGGTTTCAAATGTCATGTACAATGGAAGTCCTGGTGCAATTGGTCAGTTTACAGCTAACAATACCACACTCGGCATTACGCAAGGCATTGTGATGACAACAGGAACGGTTCAAGCAACATCTAGTGGCCCACAGGGACCAAATAATCAATCGAATGCCGGAATGGACAACAACGCTCCCGGTTCTCCCTTACTTACGAATCAAGTTCTCGGTGGTACACAAACATTTAATGCAGCGACCCTTGAATTTGATTTCATTCCCTATGCGGACACTGTCCGTTTTAAATATGTTTTCGGTTCAGATGAATACCCAGAATTCGCCCCTCCAAATAACTCGGGATACAATGATGTTTTCGGATTTTTTATTTCTGGACCTGGAATTATCGGTATGCAAAACATCGCGCGTTTGCCTAATGGCGGTGGAATTGTATCCATCAACAACGTAAACGCCCAAACCAATCAACAATTTTTTACTTTTAATGGAGATGGGAATTCTCCTCCTTACAATAATAGCACTCAGTATATTCAATACGATGGATTTACAAAGGTTCTTGAAGCGGTATCGAAAGTTCAATGTGGTCAAACCTATCACCTCATTATTGCCATTGCAGATGCCGGTGACGGACAATGGGATTCAGGAATGTTCCTAGAGGCAAATAGTTTATCTACGAAAACTCCGATTGAGATAGATTATACCTTATCTCAACAAGTGTATTCCAATCCAGATTGGATGGCTGAAGGTTGTGTTTCTGCCCATGTGACGTTAACACGTCAAAATAATTTAAATACGTCATTGACCATACCTGTTCAGGTAAGCGGTACGGCAACCAATGGACAAGATTATACGGGTATTCCTTTAAGTGTTTCATTTGCACCAGGTGCAGTCTACAATTACATTGACATTCAAGCATTGTTTGATAACCTAACTGAGGGACTTGAAACCGTGGTGCTAACCTTTCCCATTAGTGATCCGTGTGGAAACATCACTCCCTTAGTGGTCACTCTTTACATTCAGGATGTGACGCCTCTAAGCGTTTCTATCAACGGCGCAACAATTGCTTGTCCCGGTGATCCAATTAACCTAACGACCAACGTTTCTGGAGGAGTGACACCCTATCAATATGCATGGAACACAGGAGCAACAACGAGTTCGATCAATTTCACACCAACATCTACACAAACAATTTCAGTGCAGGTGACGGATGCTTGTGCGAGTCCGGCGACTACCGCAACAATTGTGGTGAATGTCCCGCAATACCAACCAATCACTTTAACTGTTAGCGGTGACATCACTGAAATATGTCCGTATTTACCGGAAGATTTTGGTGTCGTGGCAAGCGGTGGAACGGGTGCCTACAATTACCTTTGGACCGTCAACAACTCCTTAATTGGCACGAGCGATTCGATTTCTGTTTCGCCATCCACCACGTCGAATTACATTGTTCAAGTAAGTGACAATTGTGGAAATGCTGCAACAGATTCCATTCTTTATACGATTACTAGTCCACCCTTAACGCTGCAATTAAATGGACCAATTCAAATTTGTCCGGGTGACAGTGCATTTTTACAAGTGACAGCAACTGGAGGATTCGGTAACTATTATTATTTATGGACCCAAACCAATGAAACAACACCAAGTATTTGGGTAAATCCGCCTGTTACAACTTCTTATTTTGTTCAAGTTTCGGATGAATGTCAATCCTTTTTTGTCACTGGAGTTGCTCTTGTTCAAGTGGTGAAGCCTTCCGCTGATTTTTGGGTGATGACACATTATCCTACTCAAGGTTTATCTACATCATTTCTAAATCAATCCCAAAATGCCTGGGCTTATGTTTGGGATTTTGGTGATGGGTCTACCTCTTCCTTTTTGGTAAATCCGACACATATTTACACTGCACCTGGAGCATATTTGGTTACTTTAACTGCTACTGACGAGAAAGGTTGTGTTGATAGCGTGAGTAAGTGGATTCAAGTCTTACCTGAACGTTATATTTATTTCCCGAATTCTTTCACACCTGATGAGGATGGTTGCAATGAATTTTATTTTGGAAATTTCATTGGACTCATGAGTGGACATTTTTACCTTTATGACCGTTGGGGTGAATTAATTTTCGAATCGACGGATTTAAATTTTAAATGGGACGGAAAATACCAGGGTGTTCCTGTTCAAATTGGCACCTACTCGTGGTATTTTGTCTATGAAATAGGCAAGGGTATCTTCGAAGAAGTAACCGGACACGTCAATGTCATTCGTTAGAGCGAATTCAACAGCGCATCTGTCACGGGGTAATTCAAAGATTTGGCTTTCAGAATATAGTTTTTCGCTTTTTCTTTATTTCCTATCTGTTGTTGGGCAATGCCGGCATTGAACCAGATATATGGGTCGTTTTGATTCATTGCAATCGCCTTTTCTAATGCTTCCGCTCCTTGTTTGAATTTTCCTTGATTTACAAATGCCGTACCTTGATAGAAATGTCCTTCCCATCGTTGAGGTGCGACTTTCAAAAGTGTTAAACTTGTTTTGATACACGCTAGATAATTCTTGTTATTAAGGTAGGCAGCACAAAGATTCACTAAAGTACTTACGTCGTTTGGACGAAGTTTTAGTGCCTGATTGAAGTCCTTTAAGGCATTCGTATAATCCAACATTTTAATGTAAGTAATACCGCGATTTAAATGAACGTCAAATGTGTTGGGATTTCGCTCAAGTGCCATTGTATACATTTGGAGAGAGGAATCATACTTATTCATCAGGGCATACATATTTCCAACATTGGAGTAGATTAATGGATCTTTTACACGCGCTTTGACAAGTACTAAATAGTCGTTCATAGCAGCACTTGAATCTCCGTTTTCTCGGTAGAAATTACCTCTGTTTTTATAAGCAACTTCTGCTCCAGTTTGTCTCACTTCAATAGCCTCACTCGTTTCATTTAAAACGAACGGATATTTGTCAATGACATCGGTCCAAAGCGTACCGGAATTGGTCCATACTTTGGTTCGTTCAAACGAGGCAAACATGAGAACAATGGAAAAAAGCATCATCCCACCAATTATCCAGTTCTTGAAATTTTGAAAAACTTTCCAATTCTCGAGGAGCATCAATAGCATCATACTGATTCCAATATACGGAATGTAACTATATCTGTCCGCAGTAATGGCGGCACCAACACTGATAAACTGAAGAACAAGCGCAACCATTAAAGAAAATAAGCCAATTCCAAAAAGACTTATTTTAAAGGTCTCCAGGTTCTTTTTCCAAGAAAAGAATAGTATTCCACCCATGGACAAGAGTAAGGCAAATGGGGCCAAGGTAAAATAGAGAGGAAGTTCATTTAATCGATCCAAATTGGGATAGGGGTAGAATGCGGATAATCCAATTGGAACAAAAAACTTTATCCAATAAGAAAGGAAACCGTATGATGCGAACATCATTCGTTGCCAACCAGTGAAGAAATCAAAATCTGTGATAGCTCCTTTGGATTGTATCTCCAAGGCAACTAAACCGAACCAGATGGCAACGGCAATAAACGGAATTTTTTCTAACAGTGATTTCCAATTGATTTTTCGTCCTTTTAAGTAATCCATTAAAATGAGGACAAATGGAAGGGGAACAGCCATAGCTTTACTCAAGCAGGAAAGAATGAATAATCCAAAGCAAACAAACAACCAAACATAATTTTGTTTTCTTTGAAACCGTAGATAGCTGAGTAAGGAAAGCAAGAAGAAAAGGGTATACAAAACATCTTTTCGTTCGGAAATCCATGCAACACTCTCCACATGCATGGGGTGAATCGCAAAAAGGAGTGCTCCGAAAAACGAAACAAAGGTCGAGCCATTCGCAATATTGAAGAGAAAAATAAAAACTAAAATCGCATTACAGCAGTGAAGAAATAAATTCGTTTGGAAATAGGGTTGTATATCTAATTCAGCGGCTTCATAGTTTTTTGCGAGCGTCCACATGGTGATTGGATGGTAATTCAACATCACTTCCGTGCTTGGTTTCCACAACAAAGCAGAACTATCGGCATCTTGTGTTTTGATCAAGGGTTGATTCACCACATAACCTAGGTCATCCCAATTGGTGAATTGTTTTTCCGGGGAAAATCCAGGTGAAAAAGTAAAATAAGTCGCGATGACCAACAAGGCGAGTAAAAGGAGGTGAGATGATTTTCCGTACCAACGAACACCTGACACAGAGGAATCTTCAGTTAATTTCTTTTCTTTTGACCCCATAGTTTTGGAAGTTTAATCGTTGGAAATAATCTCGAACAACTCGTTTAAATTTGGCGAGATAATCACTTCAATTCGTCTGTTTTTAGCTTTATCATTCACATCTACGGGATGAAATTCTCCACGTCCAGCCGCCATTACTTGAATAGGAGACATCGTAGAATTCGCCAATAGAATTTCTACTACGGAAGTTGCACGAAGAACAGAAAGTTCCCAATTGTTTTTTGGTGAGTTTGGACTCGATAATTTATCCGTATCTGTATGTCCTTCAACAACAATTTCTAAGTCCTTCTCACTTTCTAAAACTTGTCCTAATTGAATTAACGCATCTCTTCCTTCTGGTTCAACAAATGTCGATCCTGATTTGAACAACAGTTTCGCTTCTAAACTAACATATATTTTACCGTTTTTTTGAACAACCGTTAAGCCTTTGTTTTCAAATCCACGTAGCGCGTTGGCTACTTTTGCTTTTAATAATTGAATTCCAGCATCCTTTTTGCGAATGGCTTCTTCCAATTCGTTTACGCGTTTTTCGCGCTCTACAAGCAATTTTTGTTTTGCTTTCAACTCTTCATCTAATTTCAAAAGTGCATCGGCCTTACGTTGCAATTCTTTGTTGGTATTCTCCAATTCAATTTGAAGTTCAGATGTTTCTTTTGCACTGAGGTTTTTCATTTTGTTAAATGAATTCTCAAGGGATTCATGTTGAGACATGAGTTGTTCGTAATCGCGTTGCAAAAGTCTCATGGCATTACCTGTTGCCGAAGTATCTTGTTTTAGTTTACTGACGTCTTTCGATGCTAAACTATACTTGTTCTGTAAATCTTTGGACAAGGATTCAAAATCACTTGAGCTTTTTTTGAATTTTGCCAATTCTTCCGAGCACGCTTTTTCTCTTGCTTCCAATTCTTTGTATTTCTTTGGAGCAACGCAAGAGCTCATTCCGATAACGATGAATAGCGCAGTAATAATAAGAGACTTATTTTTCATGATAAAAGTGATTTGGTACAAATTTCGAAAAGATCAACAAGCAGAATTCAATGATTGCATGAACTTTTAAACAATGAAAATTTCATAATTGTCTTGGACATACTTCGTTGGAAGTAGACGCGGTCCTTGGTATTTTGTAACTTTGCACAAAAATCAAGCATGCAGTCAAAAAAAGTGAAGCTTTCCGAGGCCTTAAAACAGTTTCAATCCAATGTTGAAACAGATGTCCTTGCGGCGCTTAAACTATTCGAACAGCAAGGAGATATTACCATTTTACCTACTGTTTTTGAAAAATTGCGCAGCTGTGAATTGAGTATCGAAAAAGCCATTCTAGGATTTTTATCGGACATTCAGAAAATAGAGGCAAAGGCAGTTTTTATACAATTTCTCTCTGAAGAAAAAGAACAGGCTCTTCGCCAAAAGGTGTTAACGACTCTTTGGAATTCAAAGTTGACCTATGATGAACATTTGCCTTTCTTTGTCATGCTTGCCTCTACAGGTGATTTCATGCAAGCTTTGGAATGTTTAACCATTATAGAAAACATGCAAGGACCTTTTGCCGAACATGAATTATTGGAATCCCAACTTTTACTGAAGGAGTACGTAGAGGAATCAACCAATGAAGACGAGCAAAAGCGTCAAATCATGAGTGAAATCGCCTGGTTTATCAAAGAACAAAATGAAGGCATTGATGCCGATTTATTAATTGAAGACTAGTTTATTTCACCTTTTAACAGCTAAAAAACGCACATATGTTGCAATCGATGACAGGCTTTGGGAAAAGCAATGGCCTATACCAATCAAAAAAAGTTTCTATTGAAATCCGTTCCCTGAATAGTAAGGGATTAGATTTAAATCTACGGATTCCGTCTGCATACCGTGAATTGGAGTCTGAATTACGTAAACTTCTTGGAGAACAGTTAGATCGTGGAAAAATTGATTTTGGTATTTATATCGAGAGTCAAGCTGATCAATCAAACGGATTGATTAATACGGAACTAGCTACGTTGTATTACCAAGAATTAAAAAAACTCAACGAATCATGGTCTGAAGCACCGGTTGATTACCTATCATTAGTATTGCGTCTACCGGATGTTTTGAATCAACAAGCTCCTGAGGTAAGTGATGAAGAAAAAAAATTCATCATGGACCTTGCGTTGAGCGCGTGTGAAAAACTTACCCAATTTCGTGCACAAGAAGGTGAGGCCTTGCATGCTGATTTCACAGAGAAAATCGAATCAATCCGAAATGGAATTCAAGAAATTCGAGTGTTTGAACCTGAAAGAATTCAGGTCATTCGTGAGCGTATCTCCAAAGCTTTATCGGATTTATCAGATGTAAGAATTGATGAAAATCGTTTGGAGCAAGAAATGATTTTCTACTTGGAAAAACTAGATGTTTCGGAAGAAAAAATGCGCTTAACGAATCACCTAGATTATTTCCTCAATACAATGGTTATTCCAAGAAATGGAAAAAAACTAGGGTTTATCTGTCAGGAAATGGGACGGGAAATCAATACGCTTGGAAGTAAATGCAACCACGCAGAGATTCAAAAACGAGTTGTAGACATGAAGGACAACTTAGAAAAGATGAAAGAACAAATCTTAAACACGCTCTAATTTTCGATCGATGGAAGGAAAATGCATCATCATTTCTGCTCCCTCAGGTGCTGGGAAAACGACAATTGTTCAAGCCTTATTGAAAGATATGACTCAACTTGCTTTCTCGATTTCAGCCTGTTCTCGTGAACCAAGAGGAAATGAGCAAAATGGTATTGATTATTATTTTCTAGGCAGGGAAGGCTTTGAACAACGTATCGCTGAGGAAGCTTTTTTAGAATGGGAAGAAGTGTATGACGGCATGTTTTATGGAACGTTAAAATCGGAACTTACACGTATTTGGAGTGAGGGAAAAACGGTCATTTTTGATGTGGATGTTGTCGGTGGAATTCACTTAAAACAAATCATGGGAGAAAAAGCGCTGAGCATTTTTATTCAGCCTCCATCCATGGAAGAATTATCACGCAGATTAACTTCTCGAAATACAGATTCCATCGATAAAATAAACATGCGCTTAGCGAAAGCGAAACAAGAAATCGAACAAGCGAAAGATTTTGATGTTATTGTGGTCAATGATCAATTAGAATTGGCTATTCAAACGGTGCATTCTACCATTTCAAGTTTTATAAACTCATGAATATAGGACTATACTTCGGGACATTTAATCCCATTCATGTCGGACATTTAATCATTGCGAATTACATGGTTGAACATACGGATGTGGATCAAGTATGGATGGTTGTGACACCACAAAATCCATTGAAGGACAAATCAACCTTGTTAAAGGACTCACATCGCTTAAACATCGTGCGAGAGGCAATTGAAGACAATATGAAGTTGCGTGCATCAGATATTGAGTTTCATTTACCCAAACCGAATTATACGATTTCTACACTGACGCATCTCAACGAGAAATACCCGGATCATCATTTCTCACTGATCATGGGAGAGGACAATTTAAGGACTTTCCACAAATGGTATAATCACGAGGTCATTTTGGCAAAACATACGATTTACGTTTATCCAAGAGTATTAACAAGTTCGGAAGAAGCAGAAGTAATTGCCCAGAAAGGAACAATCGACCATCCATATCGGAACGCAGCGAATGTTGTTTTTTGTGATGACGCTCCGATTATGAAGGTATCAGCAAGTTTCATTCGTCAATCCATCAAGGAAGGAAAAGACGTACGTTACTTACTGACGGAGCCGGTGTACAAGTACATTACAGATATGCATTTCTATAAATAAAAAAGGGGGCTTCATTTGAAGCCCCCTTTTTTATTCTGAAAGTTTTTTTCTTAGTTTTTCAAGAATTTCACAATTTCCACACCGTTAGCATGAGCTACGTGAATAAAGTAGATTCCTGAAGTTAATTCGCTTGTATCGAAAGTTAAGTTACTTGAAGCATCAATTTTTCTCGTTTCAATTGTTTTCCCTTCAATATTCGTTAAACTAATTTCTGAAGCCTTTAAACTTGCTGTAATACCATTTACAGTAATGCTAGCATTTGCAGGATTTGGACTCACGGAGATTGGAGAAATGATACCTTCAATTATTCCCGCAGTTCCAACAACAATTTTATATCCAGGGAAAGAAACGGGTTGAGTAATCGGAGTTGGAGGTAAACCAGGGAAAAGAATAACCAATACCGTTGCACTCACCTCAATGGTAATAGGATATGTTCCTGCCGTTGCGGTTGTTCCATAAATGTTTGCACATCCATTCGCACCACCTGCGTATGTGCAACTACTGATATTACAAGCATAGTTATATCCAGCTGGCAAACCAGTTAAGCCAGTTACGGTAAATCCTTGAATTGGAGATCCAACAAACTGCCCTGTTGCATCTAATTCAGCCGTAACGGTAGATGGAACTTTAAAGTTTATGTCCGCAGAATAAGCCGCATTCACAAGTGCAGAAGGCAAATTTTGAGTAGTATCTGGCCAAACACCGTATGTTGAATCAACGTAGTTTGCTCCTGGAGTACAAGATTGTGCCCAAGATGCTGCATTCAACAAGAAGATTGAAAGCGAGAGAATCAATAGTTTTTTCATAGTTTCTGTTAATTAATAGGTTCAAATATAGGGTTTTTTGTATTTATCTTGATTAAACGACGAATTTCATGTTTATTGTATATCAATCTAGAAGTATCTTCTCAAGTTTTTTAATTTTGCACCATGGTACTATATAATGTAACGGTAAGCATTGATCGCGAAATCGAATCGGAATGGCTTGGATGGATGCGTAAAACACATATTCCTCAAGTAATGGAAACAGGTTGTTTTTTGGAATGTCGCATTTCAAAAATCCAAGGTGAAGAAGATGGGGGATCAGCATATTCTTGCTTGTATCTAGCACCAACTTCAGAGAAATTGGATGAATACCATGCAAAATATGCGCCTGATTTACAACAGGATCATGCACTGCGTTATGGAGGTAAATTCGCAGCATTTAGAACAAATTTAACGGTCATCGAAGAATTCAAAGCATCATGAACGTAAAGCCAAAAAAACACCTCGGTCAACATTTTTTAAAGGACCTTGAAACCTGTGAGAAAATAGCAAAACAAGTTACTTTTCATCGGGGATGTCGCAAAGTACTAGAGGTGGGACCTGGAATGGGAGCATTGACAGATTTTCTAAAATCCCACGATGGAATCGAACTATTTCTGGTAGATATTGATGCGGAATCGATCGAATATCTCCATCAGAAATATCCGTTGATGGGGGATCGAATCATTTATGCTGATTTTTTGCGTCAAGATTTGACAGAAATTATGGGTCAAGAACCATTTATTGTTGCCGGTAATTTTCCGTATAACATCTCTTCCCAAATATTATTTAAGTGTTTAGAACACCGAAATCAAATCCCCGAAATTATGGGGATGTTCCAAAGAGAAGTTGCCATTCGCATCGCAGAAAAACCGGGATCCAAAGAATATGGAATTCTAAGTGTTTTCATGCAAGCATTTTATGATATTACCTATTGTTTCACTGTGGATGAACATGTCTTTATCCCGCCTCCAAAGGTGAAATCCGGAGTAATTCGCTGCGTTCGAAATGAGCGTGAGTCATTGCCGTGTGATGAAAAGTTGTTTATGCGCGTTGTTAAAACAGCATTTCAGCAAAGAAGAAAAACGCTTCGAAATTCAGTGAAATCACTTACTCAAGATGCACAATTACCAGATAAGTTTGTGACGCAAAGACCTGAGCGATTGAGCGTGGATGATTTTATTGAACTAACCCTTTTTATTGAGGGATTAGGGAGTAAATAGTTCTCCCGATCCATTTTGTGAAACTTGTTTGCCGTAGCGAAATTCTTTTTGGGACACGATGTTTCCATTTTCCCCGAAAATAAGAAAGGAACCATGTTTTAGTCCATTTTTATAGTGGATTTGGTACACTAACCTTCCTCGAGGGTCACGTTGTTCAAAAACACCATCTAATTTTCCGTATCGGTATTCAGAAACAATGGTTGGAACCACGCCGCCTGGATAGTAATCAATCCATTTTCCATGTTTCATTCCCTTGCGATAAGTCCCTTCTGATTTTAGTTGGTAATCCTTTTGAGAGTATGCTTCAAATTTGCCATGATAATCGCTAACGGTCTCTTTTAAGCCCATAATTGCCATGTCATTTGTCACATTTGTTTCGGTGAAAACTTTGTAATTGACTTTCTCCTTCAAGCGACCATTGTTGTAATAGGTATACCATGTTCCAACTTTGAATCCTTTTTTATACTTACCAGCATTGGATAAGATGCTTTCGGGGGTGTAGGATAGCCAGTTTCCATTCATAAGGCCATTTTTGAATTCAGCCTTGTTTTTCAGTGCGCCATTCTCCCAATAGTTATACCAGACACCTTCTTCTTTCCCATTTTGATATTGCCCATTCATTAGAAGAACGCCATCTTCATACCACGTCTGCCAGTTCCCTTCTCGTTGATCGTTCAGGTAATTTCCTTTCCGATAGGATGCACCGTTTTGATAATAATAATTCCATTCTCCTGTTCGTTTCCCTTTATTGAAATGAGCGATATACGAGATTTCTCCGGAAGAGAAATAATAATTCCAAATACTATCTTGGAGATCTTGGTGAAAAAATCCACACATCTCCACATTTTTTTCAGGTGTTTTCCAAATCCAAAAACCGTCCTTTTTTCCAAGTTGGTAGCTCCCTGCGGTTATCGTATCTCCACTGATGGAAAGCACTAGATATGCGCCATCCAATGAATCCGCTTTGTAGGTTAACTTTTTTTCAAGGATTCCTTGGTATTCATAAAATTCCCAAGAACCATCTTTTTTACCGTCTTTAAAGGCTCCAGAAACCGATAATACGCCATTAGCTGTTCGCTCTTCAAAAACGCCATTTTTCAATCCGTTTTTAAAGGTATAAGACGCCTTAATCACGCCGTTCACGTAACGTTCTTCAATGAGCCCATTTCCGTTTTTAACCGTTTGACGATGAGTGGAATCGTCATCCCAACTAGACATGAGGTAAACGGTATCATTGATGACTTTTTCCATCGATTTTTCTCTGCCATCATCAAAATAATAAGTCCATTCACCTACCGGACTACCCAATTCAAATTGTCCTTTTGTGATTAGCTTACCTGCTTCATTCCATTGGAAAAACAAGCTATCGGGGACGTTAAACTTGAAGTAAGACTCTTCTTTTACCTTCTTATTCGGATAATAAAAGACGCGTTTACCTAACAAACGATCACGGTAATAATTACTCTCTTCTTCCAATTGGCCATCGTAGGTGTAGAACGACCATTTTCCGTGTTTCTCCGTTGATTTCGGTGTTGCTGCACTCGTAAAATAAGAACCGGTAGCTTGTATATGTTTGTTTCCTACATCCCAATATAAGCGAACTTTAGGCCCAAGATTTTCTTTTAGAACTTTTTGACTGAACAGTGGTGTTGATGCAAGAAATAACAGTAGAAAGAACAGATTTTTCATAGTTACTTATTTCTTTAGAAAGAATTGTAGGATCAAGAAAATCCCAAAAAGAGTGAAAACAATTCCAATTAGTCGGTTTAATCCGTTCAAAAGGGTTTGATTCACGAGAGGTCGGATTTTCTTTGCTGCGATAATTTTTAATACATCGACACTAAAGAAGGTGAGCAGTACCACACCTAAAAAAACGAAGGCCCAAGTGGTGCTGTTTTCATCTGGTACCGCGTTATTAGCTACAGAAGCAACGCTGACCCAATAAAAGATCACCATTGGATTGGCAAAATTCAACACAAATCCTTTTAAGCCAAGGAATACGTAGTCTTTTGTGTTGTTCTGTTGACGACTGTTTTCTGGACTTGCATCAATTCCTTCAAGTTTTTGGCTGTCTAATAAAGCAACTTTCTTAAACAAACTGATCATTCCGTAAATGACAAAGATAGCCCCTCCGATCATGCTGAACATAAGTTTGTTCCCAGCGATTAGGCCTTTAATTTGCTCAACGAACATGACGGCAATGAGCACATAAACAATGTCACTAACGAGCACGCCAAAGTCCAAGGCAAGTGCCGATCGAAATCCTTTTGTTATACTTGTTTCAAGTAAAAGAAAAAAGATTGGTCCAACCATTACACTTAATAAGAACCCAATACTAAAAGCTTGTATAAAGAAATCCATTTAACAAAAATAGGATTTCTTTTTGCTTGAAAAACGGCTTTTACAGAATGTTCACTATGGAAGCGTGAATATTTCAATGATTTCCACTAAATTTGCCTATCAAAATTGACTACATGAAAACTGGACTAGCGAATCAAAAATTAGATGCTATCATCGCAAATGTTGAAAAGAGTGGTGTTACTGCCTCAAATTTAGTGGAGGATTTAAAAGCATTACGCGAAATGGCTTTGTTGGAGCAAGATCCATTGGTCGTTAAGTTATTGCGTTTAACCTATGAGTTTTTAACTGAAAACGAATGTTTTGACGTACAAGCACAATATGACGAAGACGAAGAAGGAAATGAATATCCAATGGAAATCGAAGAAAAAGAGAATCTATTGTACCTATTGAACTTATTGAAAAATGCAGATCACAAAATTAATCGTGAAGAAATGAAGGATTACCGAACTGCATTGAAAGCAGAATTATATTAATAGACTAAAGGCAACTATTCTCAACGTGCAATCGTCTTGAGAAGAGCAGAACAAAAACGTTTGTTCGGTTTTGGTTTTATTTAACTTGCAGTAACCTGAAAAGAGCTAAAGCGGATGAATCCCTTTTTTTCTTTTCAGGTTTTTTTGTTTATGAACAATACTGGCAATAATTTGAATCTGGCTGATGCTCGAAAGGCTGAGTTTCATCAAACATTTGTTCGAGAATCTCACTAAGTAATTCATGGACAACAGGAATCATATCTGCTAAGTTTCCATCCTTTACAGTCAGATAAAAGTCTTCATTTACGTTAATCAACGAAGTGATTTTTGCCTCATCTGGCATCACACCATACTTATCCTTGAAAAACATACAGTAAAGCGCTAATTGAAAAGCGTGTTTTGATTTGAGAAAGGAAGGAATTAATCCTTTCGTTGTTGTTTGGTAAACGACTTGTTCTTTCTTAACTTTCCCTGTTTTGTAGTCAATGACACGGTAACGATTTCCAATACGATCGATGCGGTCAATGAATCCTTTAAATTGCAGTTTTCTTGTTCCATTCTCAAATGGCACCAATATTTCTGTATGCATTTCTGCTTCTATCTGTTCGATGTATAACGGTTCGTCTAAGCCTTGGATAAATTCAAGTTCTTTTTTTAAAACATTTTTGGTAATCTCAATGGCCATTTCATAACTCAGGCGATTTTTCCCTGTTTTAAATAATGATTCATCTTGACCAAAATGATCTAAAAATCCTTTGTAAAGACTATTCTTGAATGTATCCAACATTTTCAATACATCCTTTTCTCTTACTGGCGGGGGCGCTGGTTGCACGTATACACCTTGCTGATCCCTTTGAGCATATGGTTTGAATAAGTCTTCCAGCGTTTTGTGTATGATGCTCCCAAAGGTATTATTCTCTATTTCCTCTTCTACTTCTTTATCTTCCCCAAATTCAACGAGGTACCTGTAGTAATAGTCCAAGGGACAAATCATGTATTTGTTTACTGCAGAAGCTGATAAGGGTTTGTCTAAAAATTCATGAATACGGTTCAGGACTTCAGGTGTTTTCTGTATCTGAGTGGTATTCAGTGTGGCTCTGTCAGCAAATGGAACATGGTAAAACAATTTCTTCCATTGAATGGATGGATTTGCCTTAGTTAATTCCATTTCAATTTGCATTAAATAGCGACTTGCTTCATTGCTGCCTATTTGTTCTGCTGCTGCCGTGTAGGTAGCTAAAACTTTTGTTGCTTGATGTAAAAGTCGGTAAAAGTGATGCGCAAATAATCCTTGCTTCTCCCGAGTAGATGGAAGATTAAATGCAGCGCGCAAGTCCATGGGAATCAGCGTGCGAATTGGATTGTTGTTCGGTAGTTTTCCCTCGTTTAAACCAAGTATGATGAGGTTCTTAAAATCGATCATTCGGGTCTCCAATAAGCCCATAATTTGTAAGCCGTTAGTTGGATTACCGTGAAAAGCAATAGTGGAAGTGGACCAATGTTGATTGAGCAATAGCTTGAAACTTCTCATTTCCATGTTTGGAATACCCTCCTTAAGTAAGGACTCAAATCCTCGCATGGCTTGATCAAAAACTTGAATTGTCGTACGTTCAAATTCATGTATTGGCGCGAAAGAATCGACAAAAAGTACATTTAACCGCCTGATTTTTTCCAATGCCACATACCAGTTTTCGTTCCAGTCTTCTGTCACTAATTCAAAAAGTTCTTTTGCTTTTGGAGGCAGGTTCATACGCTCAACCAATTGAAAAACTTTGTTTTTACGGATACTGTCCTGCTCGATGGAAGATAGTTGTTTCTTTTCTTCGTCAGGAAGTGAAGCTAAACAAAACACGTGATTCAAAATGCGTTGAAAATCTTTGAAATATAGGGCTTTCGTTCGGAATCGTTTCTTGTTTTCTTGAATGGTAAACAACAAATCAACCCAAGACTTCACAGGTGTTTGTTGCAAGGGCAGTCCAAGGGTAATATTTGCCTTCCCAACGTTTGCAGGGATGTTTTTCACCAAGGAATGGATCAATGTTTCATCAGCAAGTAGAACAAGGGTTTCATTTAATTCTGTTTGATTCAGTTTCGCAAGTTCCGTGGCAGCAACTTTTATTTGACCAGTATGTTGAGAACATTCGATAACCGTAAAATCAATTGGCGAATGTTGAATGTTATCTTGGATAAAGTTCGCATTCTTTTGTTCCAAAAAGGCTAAGTCATCGCGTAAAAACGAACCGGCTTCGTGCTGATCGTTATCGAGATAATAGACATCTGCGTCAATGATAAATTCCGCGTCACCTCGTTTTATTAGGTTTTTAATGATTTGAAGTTCCGCCTTTGAAAGAGCATTAAAACCAGCAAAAATATATTTTTTATCCGATGGAATCAATGTCAAGGTTTCCTCGGCTAACTTACGATAGGCTTGTGATAGCGTGAGTTGGGACCTCTTATTCAATTGATCCATTAACTTCGTGTGCAAGGTGGGAATTTGCTCCCAAAAAGCCATGAATTTCAGTTGTGATTCACTGTAATTTTCCTCGTCGATATGCCAACTTTCTAATTCCTTGATGGATTTTAGATTTTTGAAGATCTGAGCTTGGTCCACCATGTACCTATCAAGGTCGTTGAAATCACTTAGCAACGTCGCTCCCCATGTGAGGAAAGTTTCAAAACTTTGACCTTTACCTTCGTCTGTTTGTCCATAAGCCTCAAAAAGAACGATGAGAAGTCGTGTCGGTTCGATAATCTGATCGAATTGCGCTCTTACCCAACGATCAATAGTGAGCATTTCTGGAGCGATTAGGGGTCCATCATTTAATTTAAACAAGGAATTCCCTAAGTATTTTACTGCTCTTTCCGATGGTAAAATAACTACCAATTGCTCTAGTTCTGTATAGTCATCCAGAATTTTTCGGGCTAGATTATCAATAAATTTCATGAGATGAGAATAGGTGGTAGCGTATAAACGAAGATAAGCATTCTATTCAAACCAAACTCGTAGAAAGAATTGATTCGGACGATTGGAGTGCATGTATTTGTTTCCTCCGTAGGTTTTGATGACCGCAAAATACGTTGGACTAAACTGAATTTGCACGTAATTCAATCCCTCAGGATAGGTGTTAGACAATCCTTCAAAAATAATTCGTCCATCGTCAAGTAATAATTTTCGTGTAGCAGTATTTGGTGGTGTCGCGATATAAATCGCCGCAATCTCTTCGGGTGTGATATTCGAGTCGATTGGAACAATGGATATTTCATAGGTGTTCCCTTGTCCAAATTCTCGGTAAATAATTCGTTTGATACCGTCAGACTCTTCCAAGACAATCGGCTTTCCACCTAATTTTGCTACGAGTCCGGAATTTAGGTCGTTATAGACATATTCTTTGTAAGAACGAACTTTTACCTCATCGTTACTCGCTTTTTCCGAGTGATACCAAGTGACCATTCTTACTTTATAACCTTTCGATCGCAACAAATTGATGATTCCGTTTGATCCCCCAAGGTGTCCCGCACCAACAGCACAGAAAAAAGTAGTTTTGGATTTTAAAATGGAATCAAGTTTTTGTGTCATCCGCACATTACGTTTGGTAATAACTTCATCATAAAGCCCTTCCTGCATGGACATATTCGCTTTCATGAATTTATCCAAGGCTATTAAATCACCTTTTAAGTACAGGTCAATTAATCGTTCATGAGTGAAATTATTCAGTGCATCATCGATAAATCGTTGATCGGAAACTTGAAATTCATCAGTCAATAAATCGTATTGCTCTTTCACGCTTTCTAAAGGAATGAATTCCTTTCCCGCATTGAAACAAAACTGCTGAAAATACGCATCTAAAAACTGTGGCATTCCATCCTCATCTCCATAGAACGTTTTACTTGCATCCGTTTCTGAGGTATATGGACGCCCATTTTTATCGTAAAGGGTGGTGGGCAAGTTTGCACGTGTATCTAAATCGTTGAACAAACCAAAAACATCTGTTTCCAGAATGAGTTTATTTGTATTAATCATTGCAGAGTACACGGAATCTGCTAATTGAAATAGTCGTTTGTCATTCGAATGCAAGGATCCGAAAACGTAGGATTTTTGTTTTAGTCCATTGCCAGAAATCTCCCAAAGCAATTCTCTATCGGCAAAGTAGTTTTGACCAAATGCTAAATAGCAAGAGCCGCAAATTGCATAAAGTATAACTAGGTATTTCATCTTAGCTTCAAAGGTACATTTTTACACCGAATCAAATGAATATTCGTTGCACATGTTGTTCACCAAAGGCGTAGGCAAGGTATGCCAAGGATGGAATTTCTTTTGTTAAGATAATAGGGGACTTTCTGCCCAATGCAATTTTGCCGTGAGTTTCTGTCAATTCCAATGCCGCCGCTGCATTAATCGTCAAAGCGTTTATTCCTTCTTCAGGGGTCATCTTTTGTTTGATGCATGCCAATGACAAGATTGTCATTAAGTTGTAATTAGGTGAAGAACCTGGATTGTAATCACTTGCTAAAGATATAGGCAGTCCAGCATCCATCATACGTCGCGCATCACCAAATGGTATCGACAAAAAGTGAGAACATCCAGGAAGTAGGGTAGGGATAGTTTCACTTAATTTTAGTGCTGCAATGTCTTTGTCGTCAATTTCTTCTAAATGATCTACAGAAATTGCGCCAAGTTCAATGGCTTTTTGAACGCCGCCAAGCACACTGAATTGATTCACATGCACTTTGGGTTTTAGTCCAAGGGCAATCCCCGCTTTTAGGATTTCTTCCATTTCAAGGACAGAAAAATAATTGCGTTCACAGAAGACATCGATGTAATCCGCCAATTGTTCCTGATGAATGGCGGGCAACATTTCATGAATGATCAAATCGATATATCCTCGTTTATTTTCTTTGTATTCAGCGGGAAAAGCATGTGCGCCTAAAAAGGTTGCTTTGATATTTATAGGCATGCATTCTTTTAAGCGTTTAATTACGCGGAGCATTTTTAATTCACCTTCTAGTGAAAGGCCATAACCAGATTTGATTTCTAGGGCACCTGTTCCTGTTTGAATTATACGTTCAATCCGTGTTTTTGCGGAATCAAATAATTCATCTTCCGATAGCTCACTTAATTTTCTTGCCGAGTTTAGAATTCCTCCACCTTTGGCCGCTATTTCCTCATAACTAAGTCCGTGAATTCGGTCCACGAATTCTTCTTCACGCGTTTTTGCAAAAACAGTATGTGTGTGCGAATCTACAAATGCGGGAAGTACGTAACAACCGTCGGCATCTACAATTTCAACATTGCGCCAATCGAGAATCCCTTCCCATTCTGCCATTTTTCCATAGGCAATTACTTCTCCATCTTCAAGCGCCAAGAAAGCTTCTTCTATTAAGTCTAATTGCTTCATTTCAGCACCCTTCCGTACGGACGGAATCTGTTCACCCGCTTGTACGAGTCCTTTGATGTTTTTGATCAGGATTTTAGACATAGTTGGAATTTGATATAAAGATACTTCCTTGTTTCATTCACTCGGAAAATCGAGGAGAAAATTGTATATTTAGGTAAAAAGAAAATGAAAAAAGAGGAGTTGGGCTCATGGGGAGAAGATGAAGCGTTGAATTTTTTACAAGGGAAAGGATTTCAGTTAATCGATCGAAACATCCGATTTAAGAAATGGGAAATTGATCTTGTCCTTATGGATGGCGAAGAATTGGTTGTTGTGGAAGTAAAAGCGAGAAGCACCGCACAAATTGGCGAACCATGGCGTGCTGTAACGAGGTCGAAACAACGTCAAATAATCAAGGTAGCCGACCGCTATGTTCAAGATAATCAAATTGACAGAAATGTTCGTTTCGATATTATTTCAATCGTACATAATCAATATCAAACAAACATCGAACACATTACGGACGCCTTTTCAGCGTAACAACTTAAATGTGTAAAGCGCGATTATCTGTAGCAGCTAACGCAGCTTCTTTCAATGCTTCAGAGTACGTTGGGTGACCATGACAAATACGTGCAATGTCCTCTGCTGAAGCGCGGTATTCCATCGCGGTTACTGCTTCCATGATTAAATCTGCCGCTCTTGGCGCAATCATGTGTACACCTAGAATTTCGTCTGTTTTTTCATCAGCTAGAACTTTGATGAAGCCACTTGTATCCATACTTGCTCGCGCTCTTCCCAACGCTTTGATAGGGAAGCTTCCAGCTTTGTATGCAATACCTGCAGCTTTCAATTCTTCTTCTGTTTTTCCAACAGCAGCAATTTCAGGCCAAGTATAAACAACACCTGGAATCAAGTTGTAATTGATGTGTGGTTTTTGTCCAGCAATCATCTCTGCAACAAATACGCCCTCTTCTTCAGCTTTGTGTGCGAGCATCGCACCGCGAACAACGTCACCAATTGCGTAGATGTGACTTAATTTTGTTTGAAGGTGCTCATTTACGTCGATTTGACCTCTGTCTGTTGCACTTAAACCTGCTTTCTCTAGGTTTAATCCTTCCGTGTAAGGTGTTCTTCCAACTGCAACTAGGCAATAATCTGCCTCGAGTGTGACGGTTTCACCTTTTTTATTTTCTGCTGTTAAAACAACTTTTTTACCTTTATTTTCAACTTTCACTACACGGTGTTCCATGTGGAATTTGAATCCTTCTTTTTTCAGAATTTTAGTAAATTCTTTGCCAATTCCGGCATCCATCGTTGGAAGAATCGTTGGAGCAAATTCAATGACTTCCACTTCTGCACCTAATCTCGCGTAAACAGAACCAAGTTCAAGTCCAATAACGCCACCACCGATGACCAACATTCTTTTTGGAATTTCAGTCATATTCAATGCCTCAGTTGAGGTGATGATGCGTTTTTTATCTGGCTCCATTCCTGGAAAAAAGTTCGGTTTTGAACCCGTTGCAATAATGATATTTTTTCCTTGTAACGATGTTTCTGAACCATCCGCTCCTTTTACTAAAATCGTATTCGCATCAGAAAAAGAACCAAGACCATGATATACAGTCACTTTGTTTTTATCCATGAGAAATTTCACTCCAGCACACGTTTGACTTACCACTTCATTTTTGCGGTTGATCATTTGTGTTAGGTTTGCTTTTAAGCCAGTAATTTCGATGCCATGAGTTTGGAAATTGTGTTGTGCATTATAGAAATGCTCTGATGAATCCAATAAAGCCTTGGATGGTATACAACCTACATTTAAACAAGTACCACCTAAGGTATTGTATTTTTCTACAAGCGCTGTTTTTAGACCGAGTTGAGCACATCGAAGTGCTGAAACATATCCACCTGGACCCGATCCTACTACAATTACATCAAAAGCATTCATCTCACAAATTTTTGTCAAAGTTAGCACAACAATTCACAAGTTAAAAACAGAAAGGAGATATCCGTAAATAAAAACAAACTCTTTTGAGATTTTTACGTTTATCATTTGGATGAAAAATTATTTGATAATTGGTTATGGATGGCTTGGCAAAGCACTAGCAGAAGAACTGAAAAGTGATGAATTAAAAATTTGGGCGAGTAGTTCAGATGCCAATAAATTGATTGAAATTGAAGCGAATGGCTTTTTTAGCATTCCTTTAACTAAAACGAATCAAGTCCTTTGTTGGAAAGAAATCCCCGGGTGGCACTTCGACAAAGTAATCATCACTTTACCACCATTTGAAGGTGTTCTTGAATCCTTAAAGAATTTACTAAATGCACTTTCGTTTACCCAACTTATTTTTACGAGTTCAACAGGTGTTTACATAGAGTCGAACACTTTGATTAACGAATCATCACCCGTGGATGAAACACATCTGGTTTCCCAAATGGAGGCCAGTATCCGTTCGCTTGCCACATCTAACCATCACATTCTTCGCTTGGCTGGTCACATTGGACCAAATCGACATCCTATTCGCTATTTTTTGCGTCACAGACGTCCTATTTCTAACGGACAAGCTCCAGTTAATTTGATTCATCAATCTGACATCATTGCGGCCATTATTGTTCTTTTACAGGATACCCAAAAAGATTCACTATATAATCTATCTTGGCCTGAACACCCCTCAAAGGAGCAGTACTATGGTGATTTGGCTCTTGAAATGGGAGAAGAAAAACTGACCTTTTTGGAGGGTAATCGTGGCAAGAAAATTGATGGAAGTAAAATCACCCAGGAAACAAGCTTTAATTATGGTCATTCCATACACGAAATCAATGTTTTAGATTTGAGAAAAGACAACATTTGACCTATTTTTGCGTCTTAGTAGCAACATGAAGAATCTCTACCTTATTATTTCCTTTTTCATGATCACGAATAGTTATGCCTCGCATATTATTGGTGGAGATATCTATTATGATTACTTGGGAAATAATCAATATCGATTTTTCATTACTTTGTACCGTGATTGCAATTCAACAGGGGCACAATATGATGATCCTCTAACTTTAACCATCTACAAAGCAAACAATGAGTTTTTCCAAAACATTCTTGTTCCTTTTCCGGGGAGCGTAGTTTTGCCAGTTAATTTCAATAATCCATGCGCGACACCCCCTAATAACATTTGTGTTGAACGTGCGATTTATACAACGGTCGTCACACTTCCCCCAACTCCGGGTGGCTATGATGTCTCGTATCAGCGTTGTTGCAGGGGACCAAATATCACCAATTTATTGTTTCCTGATGATACGGGAATAACACTTACGACACACGTTCCTGGTTCCGACACTGGATTCACAGCAAATAGTAGTCCGCGTTTCTCGAATTATCCACCTGTATTACTCTGCAACAATGATGAGCTCATTTTTAATCATGTTGCGACAGATCCAGACGGTGATCAGTTGGTCTATTCATTAGTAACTCCATGGTCCGGAGCAAGTTCTGCGAATCCGCAGCCAACACAAGCTCCTGCACCTCCATATTTTCCGGTACAATGGAATGGAGGAACGTTTAACTCACAGCAACCACTTGGAGCAGGATCTTCCACCGTTATTGATCCGGTAACGGGTATTCTTACGGTTAATCCAAACATGATTGGATTATTCGTTGTAGGCGTTTGTGTCAAAGAATACAGAAATGGTGTATTGGTTGGACAAACAATTCGTGATTTCTTGTTCCGCGTTTTTGATTGTAACATCGTATTACAGGCTTTATTGCCGCTACAAACGCAACTTCCAACATTCGTTTCTTATTGTCAAGGACTGAATGTCCCATTTGTCAATAATTCATACGGTGGAACTTCTTATGCTTGGAACTTTGGAGTGCCAAATATCACCACCGATGTGAGTTCTCAGTTTGCCCCTAATTATACTTTCCCATCTCCGGGAAATTACAATGTTCAGTTAATTGTTAATCCGGGAATGCCTTGTACGGATACAGCGTATATGAATGTGATTGTAAACAATCCACTCAGTGTTTCTTGGTCTGCACAAGATTCTTTGTGTATTCTTGGAAATAATTTTGATTTTATCGCGAATGTGTCGAATCCCTCCGCTAGTTTGAATTGGGTTTTGGATCCAAGTGCTAGTCAAACAACGGGAACCGGGAACTCTCTGTTCAATGTATCTTTTTCTACTCCAGGCTACCATACCATCGAAGTAATAGCAGACGATGGATTTTGTCAGTTAAGTTACGTTGACTCCGTATTTATCTTTGATGTACCAACCAGCAGTATTTCTGTTCCTCCTTTGGTTGAGTGCCTTGGATTCACTATTCCATTTGGCAATAATTCTAGCTCAGCAATCAACTATTCATGGGATTTTAGTTTGGGATCGACAAGTGTTGGTCAAAGTATTCTGACAACGCCAACCTTTACTTTTCCAGCACCTGGAGTTTACACGGTTCAATTAATTGCTAGTTCTTTTTCTACGTGTTCAGATACATCGCAAGTTCAGGTGACCATTAAAGAGCCTTTAATCATGTCGATAAGTCATTCTGATTCCTTGTGTATTGATGAAACTTTCGATTTTCTTGCCACGGTTTCTGGACCCAATAATGCGGTTTACTATTGGGACTTTGGAGTGAATGCAAATCCCACTTCCTCTTCAAATTTAAGTGTACAAGATGTAAATTATATACAGGCAGGAAGTATGCCGGTATATTTCATTGGTCAGTATGACAATTGCATTGATACCGTTAGTTCGCTTGTACAAATCTTTGGACACGCAACGATTGATTTCATGTTTATCAATACACTTCAATGTGCTCCTTCACTGGCACAATTCGTAAATTTGAGTCAATCAGATGTGCCTACTCAATACCTTTGGACCTTCGGTGATGGCAGTACTTCTACTGCTGTAAATCCTAATCATATTTACCTTACACCAGGAAATTATAGTGTTGGATTAACCTTGAATCAACTGTACGGGTGCATGGATACACTTTATTTGATGAAACAGGATTTAGTCACGGTTAATCCTTCGCCGACTGCTGGATTTATGGTCAATCCGGATAAGGTGGATGTGTGTCAGAATACCGTTTCTTTCTTCGATCAGTCTAGTGGAGCGACCAACTACCAATATATTTTTGACAATAGAGAATACACATCCAATCTTGCCAATTTTAGTCACGATTATATCAATTCAGGCTCAGATTACCCTATGCAAATTGTCTCCAATCAATTTGGATGTCGAGATACCGCAAGACGATCAGTAATGGTGGAACCATTTTCAATATATATTCCAAACACCTTTATTCCAGATCAAAATAATCGAAATGAGTTATTTATTCCAGTAACTGATTTTGAAGTTGTTGCGTGGGAGTTTAGTATTTACAATCGATGGGGAGAAGTGATCTTTCAAACCAATGATCCAAAGCAAGCATGGGATGGACAATTGGATGGCGTTATGTGTCAAGATGGCTTGTATACGTACAAGTTAAAATTCCGTTCTTGCGACAAACCATATATTTGGCAGGCGCTAGATGGGTTCGTAACCTTGATTAGGTAAGCCTACTTGCGTAAAACAAAGTTTTGACCAAGGTATACTTTTCTTACCTGTTCATCAGATGCTAATTCTTCCG
Organism: Crocinitomicaceae bacterium; assembly: GCA_017983465.1. Taxonomy (GTDB): domain Bacteria; phylum Bacteroidota; class Bacteroidia; order Flavobacteriales_D; family Crocinitomicaceae; genus UBA952. Next base: position 41,285 of record JAGOBK010000002.1, on the reverse strand, counting down.
CTGTACCGGATTTCAGAATACTTCCTTCAAAGAGTAAATACGCACGATCGGTAATCGACAATGTTTCTTGTACATTGTGGTCCGTAATGAGGATGCCAATATTGCGTTTCTTGAGTTCCGAAATAATGCTTTGAATGTCTTCTACGGCGATTGGGTCAACTCCTGCGAAGGGTTCATCCAACAGGACAAATTTCGGATTCGTTGCTAAAGCTCTGGCGATCTCGGTTCTTCTTTTTTCTCCACCTGACAGGCGATTTCCAAGGTTTTTCCTAACATGTATTAGACTAAATTCCTCCAGAAGTTGTTCCAATTTTTCGGATCGCTCTTCTTTGGACAGATCAGTCATTTCGAGAATTGCCATGATGTTATCTTCAACGCTCAGTTTACGAAAAACAGAGACTTCTTGTGGAAGATAACCAATTCCCATTTGCGCTCGTTTGTACATGGGTAGTTTCGTGATTTCAACATCATCCAAAAAAACGGATCCTTCATCTGGACGAACTAATCCGACCATCATGTAAAAGGACGTGGTTTTTCCAGCACCGTTTGGCCCTAAAAGCCCAACGATTTCACCTTGATTCACTTCTACCGAAACACCATTAACTACAGGTCTTCCTTTATAGGTTTTACGAATATGTTCAGTGTACAATTTCACGATACGAAGGTATTAAAAATTCAAGGCATAACGCGCACGTATTCCAAATGGACTTTGTCCGGGAATGGGGTGGGTCATTCGCCAAACTAAATCAATACGAATGACTTTCACAATGTTCTCAATACCAATGGAAGTCTCCATGTATGGCACTCCATTAAATCGTTTCACAAAATCAGGAATTAACATGGCTTGTTCATGTTTTTGACTGATGTCACCGTATAGAATTCTTCCGGTAGATACGAGACGTAGGTTCAGTTTTTTCACCAAAGGAATGCGGTCAAAAAATAATCCTTCCCAATGATTTTCGATAAAACCAGTTACGTATTTATCACTGATGAATTCCATGAAGTTTAATTTATTAAAGGTGCTTGTCAACAACCACAAAGACTGATTCCCTTCATGAACCTTCAGAAAAGGATACGCAGTGGTTCCAAAGATATATCCAGTGGTAACACCATATCGCATTCGTCCCAAGACACCTAATTGCGTATTATGTTCCATTTGGAATTCTAAACGCTGGTAGTTGTACTCACTTCCAAAAATATTTTTCATTCCAATAATTGCTTGAAGCGAGAAAATCGGATATACTGATCTCAGACTTGTTCTGTCAAAATAGCCAGAAATAAACTCTTCACCTTTTGTCCATCTAACACGGCCAATAAACTCGAAGGTTTTAATGTTTGACACATTTATGGTGTCGTAATTGAGTACGCGTTGATAATTCGCTAAACCGAGAGGAGAGTAACTTTTCCATTCGAATCCACCATATAAGATGAGGTCCTTTTTAATGTCCTTTTCTAGATTCAGCCCTACTTTATTTACGAAAGTCAATTTATCAAAAGGCGCCGTGTTGAAGACGGTTGCAAAGGTACTTCCCATGGAAGCGGCTGTAGGAGATTGACCAATTTGTTCAATGTCATACGAGTAAATGCCCGTAAGCATCCCACGTTTTTTTGGTGTGATGTTATACCGTATTTTTCCTGCATATTTCAGTTTCTCATCTTCAAAACCATAGGCTACTCGTCCTCCGAGCTCAAGTCTTTTAGAGAATTCATTCGAAGTTCTTAATGCCAAAGCCACACGGTAATTCTCAACTGGATTCTTGCTAATTAAGGAAGTGGCGTTTCCTATTTCAATTTTATTCAATGGAAAATAACCGGTTGTGGCAAAGTAAACCAGTTTTTTCATGGATTTATAAAAGGTGGTTTTACTCAGTGAATCAACCATTTCTTCTATGTGTTTTTCTTGCACATTTAAGGTAATAGGACGATTACTTTGCCAATATTCAGCATTCCTCACTTTTGCACTATCGCTGATTTCAACGGAATTATTGGCATAAAACGAGTTATCCTTCGCTTGATTAATAACAAAGTCACTTCGTTTACTGTATTTTCGTCCGAACATTCCTAAGATCTTTGAATCTTCATTTAACCTAAACTCCAAAATAAGTCGTTCCTCGGTGAGCATCCACACTTCGTTTTGAACTTGATCGAAAACGTGTTCAAAGTAGAAATTTTGAATGTAGTTTAAATTGGCATCGGGAGAAATAGACGCTTTGATTTGTTTAACTGCGTAGGTTGTGTCATTAATCCACATTTCACCTGTAAAAGCAAGGTCGCCGGTTCTTTTAGGTTCAAAACGTAATTTGTAACACCAATCAGATCCAATGAAAGTGGAATCTTCTAGCACAAATTGATAATAAGATCTAGCAAAAGGTGCCAGTGGGCTGATAAATGATTTATTAAATAGATCATAAATATTGTCGTAAACATTTAAATCTAAATACATATCCCCAAGGAACTGATTCACCTGAACGTTTTCAATCCCAGTAATTTTCGTTGCTTGAACAACTTCCTTTTTCTGTTTAGGTTGATTTTTGAAATAAAAATCAGATATTGACTCTGTTAAGATAACGGGTAAATAGGTGTTGCCATCACTTGTAGAATCTAAATAATTCATAACAAGATCCATTCGTTTAACGAGTCCATTTTGTTGGAACTTATCCCCTAAATTATTGAGGTCTAATTGAATTTTATTGTAAAGATTGTATTGATAGGCACCTAATTTCTCCTTGTTATTTATTGGTTTATTGGCAATCACCTTTTTGTGCAATGCCACTGCTGGAGATTCGCTAGAAATCATCACCACAACATCTTTGTAATCTGTTGACTGAACAGCTAACTGAATTTTTAGTGATTGTTCAACATCCTTTTTAATTTTAATGGACTGTGTTTTGAATCCAATGAATTGAACTTGAATGGAGTCTGTGGCGTAATAACTTTGAAGAAAAAATGCACCTACCGTATCGGTTAGCGTCCCAATTTTCGTCCCAGAGAATCGAACCCTAGCGTAGGGGATTGGTTCGCCCTTTTCATCCAATACAGTTCCTTTCACTGTTGTTGTTTGACTGAATGACAGTATTGGGGCGATAAGCAACAAAAAAAGCAGCAGTCGAGTCTTCATAAGTATGCGCTTATTCTTGCTGATTTTTAGCAACACGTTTAGCTACAAGAACACTGATTTCAAATAGCAAGTAAATCGGAATAGTTACAATTACTTGTGAAATCACATCCGGAGGGGTAATGACGGCCGCCAAAATTAAAATAACAACAACGGCGTGTTTTCGGTATTTAACCAGAAATTCAGGTGTGAAAAGTCCAATTTTGACCAATAAGTAAGTCACAACGGGCAGCAAAAAGAACAGTCCGGTATAAAAGACCGTCGATAGAATGGTGCTCATGTAAGAACTGATAGTAAAATCATTTCTGATTTTATCGGTGATTTGAAACGCTCCAAAAAATTGGACACTCAATGGAGCCACAACGAAATAACCAAAGAGTATACCTGTAAAGAAAAGTATACTGACATAAAAGACAATTCCTTTGGCCATTTTACGCTCCTTGAATTTTAGTCCAGGTTTGACAAAAGACCATAGTTGATAGAAAATGTAAGGAAAGGCTAAAACGGCCCCACCCATGATACTCATCATTAAGGCATATGAAAATTGACCGGACAAGGTCATGCTTTGAAAGTTGACCGGAATTTTGTCAATGCAAACGTTTAAATATTCGCATAGAAGTCTAAAGGTCACAAAATTCGGGTCTACCATGATTAGGAAAACATTCTCCATGATTTCCTTTTGGTAGATCCAAATAACAATTGCGAAAATAACTACAGCAATTGCAGAACGCATGAGCCTCCATCTTAGTTCTTCTAAGTGATCAAGAAAGGACATTTGCTTGTTGTCTGACATGGTGCAAAAGTAGTGATTTTCTCTCTCCTACAAAGGAAGTTTTTAGAACGTAAATTGTTTACGACCTGAACCCGCAACTTTGTTTAAAATTAACGGCTATGGAAAAGAAATTTGAATTAAAAGAAATGTGGTTTAACAACACAGACTCAGAAGTTGTATTAACAGGAGTATTACACAAAGAATTTCTTCAATACGACACGAAGGTTCGCATGCCAATTGCGCGATTGAATGCTTTAGTGAATTTGCTTCAAAAAAACAACGAGCAATTTGATCTATACGACCATATGTGTTGTTTTAATTTGGGATTCGTTACCGAGTACAATGTGGTATTGCCTTCCGAACTGAACCGAATGTTTACACAGCAAGAATTGGAAGGTGAAGCGTTGGTTCCGTTAAAACAAATCCGAGCTTAAGGCTGAATGTAAACGGTTTCTTCGTTTACTTTTTCCGCTTCGATTTTGATAATCCCAGCACCAGATTTGTTGCCTTTTTTTGCATCAATATCCAAAACTGCAACACCTGCTTGTCCAAGTTGGTATAGTTCGTTGTAGTTAAATGTAGCCATCCCGTTGAGATTGGTGTAGGCAGTATCGAAAACAGCAACTTGTTGCGGTGTTCCTTGTGTGTTTGTACCGTATAAAACAACCATTGCGTTACTCACACTTGCATTATTTTCATCCTTGATATAAATGTTAGCAACAGTATCTAATTTTTTTCTACATGATGTAGAAACGATAACAGAAAGGATTGCTAGAACAATGATATTTTTCATCTCAGTTTAATTTAGTTCGGTAAGTATATTGTTTTAACCGTTGTTGTGTGAACACGGCAACGTGCATAATCGTATGCTACTTTATTGTTGTATTTAACAATGATATCAAAATAACCAGTTGTATTTTCTTCTCCAGAAACATTGAAATACTGGTCCATATCAACAACCGCGAATCCAGAAGCATTCGAAAATACGGTGTCAACAAAAGGAAGTGTTGCCGGATTAGATTGTTGGTCACCAATGACGATAACTTTAGCTCCGTCCATTAGTTGATTCGATGATGAGCGAACAAATACCTTCAATACAGCAGGATCTTTGGACTCACAAGAAACACTGATTAAGATAACTAAACTCAGTGTAAGTAGGTTAAAAAAGGTTTTCATATTGGTTCGAAAGTTTCAAATTTACATTATTTTTTTTAATTGCTCAAATAGCATCATTGGATCATAACGACGACACGATTTCGTTTTTCCTCTTCTACCTGAATCACTTGGTTTCCGCTCAAGCCAAAATAAAATGCCTCAACCTTTAATACAGCTACCCCAACTTGACCAGATTTGTAATATTTGTCCATATCAAAGAACGCTAATCCACCTGAATTTGTGGTTGTACTGTCATTGATAATGGATAATTGAGTTGAGTTATTAGTCGGTTCAACAACTAACTTTACTTTCGCGTTTTTAACGAGTTCCCCATTCGAAAATTGAACAGCAACCTCAAGTGTGGTTGGTTCCTTTTTATAACATGAAGTGAGTAACACAGAACTCAGCAGAACTAGGGTAATAATTCCATCGAACAGCTTGATTTTACCAATAAAATTCTTGTACATTTGCATGTTTAGGGCTGTTTAGCTACAAGTTAAACAAGTTTTGGGTCCGAAAAGTTACACTATGTCACAAGAAAATGAATATTAAAGAAATTTTAGAGGCTGTTCATGCATTCGAAATTCAATCAGCAAATGATTTAGAAAACTTTCGAATTCAATTTTTAGGATCAAAAGGTCAAATTAAAGACCTCTATGGAGCCTTAAAAAGCGTTCCCAATGAGGAAAAAAGGGCTGTTGGACAACAAATCAATGAAGTACGACAACTCGCTGAAGATAAATTAGAATCTTTTAAAAGTGTTCTTTCTCAAAGTGCTTCTGCGGCCGACAAAGAGGACTTGAGTAAACCGGGATCGGATTCACTCATCGGAAGCCATCACCCGCTTTCGCTTGTCCGAAAAGAAATCATTGACATTTTCAATCGCATCGGTTATGTTGTTTCTGAAGGACCGGAAATTGAGGATGATTGGCATAATTTCTCCGCTTTAAACTTTCCTCCTGAGCATCCAGCAAGAGACATGCAGGACACTTTTTTTGTTGAAAAAGGAGAAGTAGAGATGGCATTGCGAACGCATACTAGCAGTGTTCAGGTACGTGTCATGGAAAATTCAAAGCCACCCATTCGAACTATTTCACCGGGAAGGGTTTACCGAAACGAAGCAATTTCAGCTCGCGCACATTGCTTCTTTCATCAAATTGAAGGTTTGTACATCGACAAGAATGTTTCTTTCGCAGATTTAAAACAAACATTGTTGTTTTTTGCCAAAGAATTATTTGGAGAAAAAGCTTCGATCCGCCTAAGACCTTCTTATTTCCCCTTTACTGAACCAAGTGCGGAAGTTGATGTTTCCTGTACCTTGTGTCATGGAAAAGGATGCAATGTATGTAAGTACTCAGGATGGCTGGAAATTCTCGGATGTGGAATGGTTGACCCAAATGTGTTAGATGCTTGCGGGATTGACTCAACAGTTTATTCGGGATTTGCTTTTGGAATGGGAGTTGAGCGCATTGCACAATTGAAATACCGTGTAACCGATCTTCGTTTATACTCAGAAAATGACATTAGATTTCTAAAACAATTTACTCCAGGAACATAATTATGGCGTGGAATATCATTTCGGATAAGGAACAGGTCCAGAAAATAATTGATTCAAGTAAAGAGAAGCCTCAGGTTTTCTTTAAACACAGTACTCGCTGTAGTATTTCGTCAATGGCGTTAAGACGCTTTGAGGGCTCGGGTATTCTGGATAGTTCGTCTGTTGATTGCTGGTATTTGGACCTACTTTCTTACCGATCGATTTCAGAAGAAATTGCGAATCAATCTCATGTTGTTCATCAATCACCACAGGCCATTCTTTTCGTGGATGGTCAAATGTGTTATGCGGAAAGTCATGGAATGATTGATGCAGAACAAATTCTACAAATTATAGCTTGACAACATGAAAAAAGTTCTTGTTATTATCCTCGTAATCGGACTGCTTGGAAGTTATTTGGTTCCAATGTTCATGAATGAATCGAAGAATACGGAGGCGCCATTTCAATTTGGTTTCTCGGATAATTTAGCCATCAAATATGGTGATGTCGTTTCTATACCTATTGAAACAAATGGAGAAGCAAAAAGTATTACCATCACTTTTGGTGGAAAGGTCCTCCAAAAATTCACCCAACCTAAGGAAAAGATCAGTATTGAATTGGATTCAAAAAAGTATCAAATTGGTGCTTTTGAAATTGAAATGCATGGTGTAGATCAGCAAGGACAATATTTCACAGAAATCCGTAATGTGAGAATTCTGTCGGATGTGACTCCTGAAAAATGGAAACTGGAAATCGTTCGTCGACTTCCTCACAATGAAAGTAGTTTCACTCAAGGACTCGCATTCTCCGGTGATCAGTTGTTCGAAGGAACGGGAGATCCAAACCAGTCAGGTGCATCTCTTGTCGCAAAGGTGAATCTAAATACGGGTGAAATAGGACAGAAAATCGGATTAGATGCCACGCGTTTTGGCGAAGGAATCACCATCCTTGGTGACCAAATATTTCAATTAACGTGGTTAAACCACAAATGCCTTGTTTACAATAAGGAAACACTTGAATTACTAAAAGAGTTCGATTATTCAACAGAGGGTTGGGGTATTTGTACTGACGGGAAAGTCCTCTTTATGTCTGATGGCTCCGAACGAATTTACGTGCGAAATCCGAAAAACTTTGACATCATCAAAACGATTGAAGTATATACCAATGAATTTGCAATACCTCGTTTGAACGAATTGGAATATGTAAACGGTCTTATCTATGCGAATATTTGGACGTCCAACGAAATAGCAGTGATTGACCCACTTTCAGGAAAAGTTATTGCCTTGATTGATGCTACTAATTTAGTGAACGAAGGAAAAGGAAATGGGGAGGTACTGAACGGAATTGCCTATCAAGCTAAAACGAATAAATTGTACATGACTGGTAAATTTTGGCCAACAATGTTCGAAGTAAAGGTGCTGAAGTAACTACTTTCCGTAATCGTTCATACAAAAAGTGCCGCTATGGCAATTTTTTTTAGTTTTCCTCGTTTGAAAAATTGGAAACAAAAATATGGAGCAGACAACAAAAGATTGGAATGAGTTAAAAAGCAACGACAGTTGGTCGATTTTTAAAATAATGTCCGAGTTTGTCGAAGGATTTGATCGGATGTCAAAAATTGGACCCTGTATTTCTATTTTCGGTTCAGCGCGCACAAGTCCTGAGAATCCCTATTATTCCCTTGGCGAGGAAATCGCTGAAAAGTTTGCAAGTTTGGGTTATGGTATAATTACCGGCGGCGGTCCAGGTTTAATGGAAGCAGCAAATAAGGGCGCTCAGAAAGCAAAAGGAAAATCTGTTGGACTCAATATAGATTTACCATTTGAACAAAATCACAATCCATTTATTGACCAAGAACACAACCTCGAATTCGATTATTTCTTCGTTAGAAAAGTGATTTTCGTGAAATATTCCCAAGCATTTGTCATAATGCCTGGTGGATTTGGAACTCTTGATGAGTTCTTCGAAGCTATGACGTTAATTCAAACAAAAAAGATCACCAAAAGACCGATTGTTCTGGTTGGAACATCTTATTGGATAGGCTTGTTGAAATGGGTGGAAGAAACCATGTTGTGGAAAGAAAAAAACATTTCCCCAGACGATTTAGACTTGTATAAATTGGTCGATAGTGCCGATGAAGCTGTTGAATACATTGAAGATTTCTATCGATCCCACGCACTATCTCCAAATTTCTGATAATTTAACGAAAAGGAAAGATTAACTTTGACTATTGAAAACTGAAAACTGTGTTCCAGAAAATTAAAAATTTTATTCTAACAAAACACTTCCTCAAACATATCGGATTGGTGATTTTGTTTTATTTAGTCCTTGTTTTCGCGACAGTAATCTATTTAGATTTAGCGACGAATCACGGAGAAAAAATCGCTGTTCCCAATTTCGTGGGGATGAATGGTGAAGAAGCGAAAAAGAAAATCGAAGACCTCGACTTGCAATATCAAATTCTCGATAGTATTTACAACCCTAAAATGCCGGAGGGAACCGTTTTAGAACAATTGGTTGAACCAACTGGAATTTCGGGTGTACATGTGAAATCAGGCCGAATCATTGGTTTGCGTTTAACGAAAAAGACTCAAATGGTCGAAATGCCAAGTTTGGTACACAAACAATTGCAATTCGCCGAAAGTATCCTCGAACAACGTGGACTTAGATTTAGCATTCAATACAGACCGACAAGCGAAGCGAACGGTTCTGTTTTAGACCAACTTTACCGCGGAAGAAGAATCAAAGAAGGTGAGCGACTTCCTATTGGTGCTGTGGTAACTTTAGTTGTGGGTCAAAATGATCAAGGTGAGCCAATTACGATTCCTAATCTTGTTGGACTCACAATGGCGGATGCTCGATTCATTATGGATACGTTGGGCGTAACATCATACAATTTTGTTTGTCCGGATTGTAGTACAGGACAAGACTCTTTGGCTGCGATTATTTTCAGTCAAACACCTGAATTTATTGATGGATCAACAGTGTTTAAGTCGACGCAATTTACCCTTTCCATGAAACGTAATTTTTCAGATATTGAAATCCCTGAATAACATGAAACTGTTTCTTATTTTTTGTTTGTTGACCATCACTTCTTTTGCACAACAAATGGAGATGGGACCAATAACACGCAATGTGAATCTTCCAGAAAAACCCTCTGTTTTAAAATCTGGGAATGCTAATATTGACAGTACATTTGTTTATGTTTCTGACACACTGAATCTTCCATTTTATGATGATTTCTCAACCAATAAATTCCAGGCTTACGCTGCACAATTTAATGACCCAGGAGTAACGAGTCAATTGTATTATCAATTGCTAGATCCGATTACGATGCTTCCATATGGTTCATTGGCAAGTTTCACCAATGGGGCAACCTTTAAACGTACCTATGATAGTACAACCGATACGTTCATTGATAGCGTATTCGCAACAATTGGGGTGAAAGTTGGTGATTTCTCTTCGTATCCAATTAATTATCAAACAGAAGATTTGTATCCACCATATTACATTTATGATACAGTGGGAGTTCCCGATGTGAGAGATACTATTTGGGTAACAAATCCAACGTACCTTCAAGATTCTGCACGTGTCTTTTTTTCAACGTTGTCAGATCAAAACGCACATTGGTTGGATAATAAAGCCTACTTAAATGAACGATTTGCTTTCAATCCAAGGTCATTAGGAGTTGTTACTTTTGACGGATTGGATGAATTCGGTTATCCTTACCAAATCGGATCAGCAATCACAAACTACGCAGATCGACTTACGAGTAAACCTTTGAATTTAGGTGGTCTATCGGCTACGGACTCCGTTTATCTCTCGTTTCTTGTGCAGCCAGAAGGACTTGGAGACATTCCAGAAACAGGAGATTCCTTGGTGCTTGAATTATACGCCAAAGATTTGGATCAATGGTTTAGATTATGGTCGATTAATGGGGATACCACCTATGCTTTTAAGCCAGTTCATATCCCGGTGAAAGACGCTAAATACTTCAAGAAAGGATTTCAATTTAGGTTTAAAAATTATGGTTCATTAGCTGGATCATTAGATCATTTTCATATTGACTATGTTCACTTGCGTACACAATCCTTTTTAGCAGATACCTTGTTTAAAGATTTCGCTTTGGTATATCCATTGAATACCTTGCTGAAAACATATACATCCGTTCCTTGGGATCACTATAAGCAGACTTCCCAAAACAAGATGAGTGACGCGGTTAAAGTTATGGTGCACAATGGAAGTCCAAACCCGGAAAATTACCAAAATGGAACAATTGTTTTCGGACAAGGAGCAACCAATTATGGCAACTTTACCCTGCAAGGTTTTAATTTAGCTGAACAACAAATTAATTACGCACCAGGAACCACGCACACTTCTTTCCATGATTTATCATCAGGTGCCGAATTCCCAAAAAATTTAACGGGAGATGAGCAATCCTTTGAAGTAAACACGTCTGTTTCGGCTCAATTCCCAAATGATGTCAATAATGATCAATCTACTTTTATCCAACACTTTTATAATTATTACAGTTACGATGATGGTAGTGCGGAGGCAGCTTTTGGTCCAACAGGAATACAATCAAGACTAGCAATTTCCTATGAAGCGTATGAACCAGACTCCTTAATTGGAATTGCAATGCACTTCGTTCCATCTGTCACGGATGTCAGCAACAAGTTGTTTTTAATGACCGTTTGGGCTGATGACGGAACAGGTAACCCAGGTCAAGTATTGTATGAAGATGATATTTTTAATACACGAAGTCCAATTTATGGAACAAATCAAAACATGTTTATAAAATATTATTTCCCTGACACCATGAAGGTTGCCGTACCAACCAAATTTTTTGTTGGCTGGAGACAATTGGATCAACAAAGATTAAACCTAGGCTTGGATAGAAACATCGACCATTCAGATAAAATAAAATTCAGCGTTGATGGTGGGGGTTCGTGGATGACATCACCCTTTGAAGGAAGTGCCATGTTGAGACCCATTTTTTCTACGTCACTTGACCCTACTTTAGGAATAAAAACACCGGTAAATAGTGCAGATTTTAGTTGTTATCCAAACCCAGTGACGGAAGAATTACACTTCCAAAGTTCAAGTCACTTGGAAAATGAACAGAAATATATCTATGACGCTTCTGGAAGATTAATTCTACAAACAACAGAGAATATCGTTTCGTTTGTCGATTTTCAGACAGGAATTTATTTTGTTTCCATTCCGTCCATTTCACCAAAACCAGTTAAGATCATCAAACAATGACAGAGGAACAGGTTGTTGACCTCGAGAATGAAGAGGAAGAACTCTTCGAACACCACCGATTTAAAGCTGATCCAGGACAAGAGGCTATTCGAATTGATAAATTTCTTATTGATAGAATGGCAAATACCTCTCGGAATAAAATCCAAGTAGCTGCGAAAAACGGAAACATTCTTGTCAACGGAACAAAAGTCAAACAAAATTATAAAGTTAAACCTGGTGATGAGGTTTCCATTGTACTTCCTTATCCAGTAAGGGAGATTGAACTTATCCCTCAGGATATCCCTATCGAAGTTGCTTACGAAGATGAGGATTTACTCGTCGTGAATAAACCATCAAATATGGTCGTTCATCCGGGTTATGGAAATTATTCAGGAACATTAGTAAACGCATTGGTTTACTATATTCAAAATTTACCATCACCTCCCAAAGACTATTATGGAAGACCGGGTTTGGTTCATCGTATTGACAAACACACAACAGGATTGCTGTTAATTGCGAAAACAGAAATAGCCTTAATAGAACTCGCCAAGCAGTTTTACAACCGAACAACCGAACGCCGCTATCACGCACTTGTTTGGGGTGATTTAGAATCCGGTGGAACGATTGAAGGTCACATTGGTCGATCCTTGAAGAACCGCAAAGTCATGGCTGTCTATCCTGATGGCGCACATGGTAAATCTGCGATTACGCACTTCAAAGTACTAGAACGATTTGGTTTAGTAACACTTGTAGAATGTAAGCTTGAAACGGGACGCACTCATCAAATTCGGGCACATTTTCAATCCATAGGACATCCTTTATTTAACGATTTGGAATATGGAGGAAATAAAATTGTAAAAGGAACAAGGTCTGCAAGTTACGAACGCTTTATTCAAAATTGCTTCGACTTATTGCCCGGACAGGCTTTGCACGCAAAGACTCTTGGATTTATTCAGCCAACAACACAAGCTTATCTTGAATTTGATTCGCAACTGCCTGAGGGCTTTGCAGAACTCGTTGAACGCTGGAGGAACTATTGTTCGGATTTTAAATAAATATTTCTTATTTTTGCTTTCCTTGGATGAACTTCTGAGCTTAAACCACGCTTTATGAAACAATTTTTTATTTTAGCATTTCTTACGCTTTCCTTTACACAAGTTGCATTTGGACAGAATGTCCCTGAGCCGAAGTACATCAGAAAAGCAAATGACACGTATTATTCTGGCAACTATTTTGAAGCAATAAAAGTTTGTCAAGATGCATATAAAACTCTTGGATACAAAGGAACGATTCGTCAGAAAGGCGAAATGGCTTACAAAATCGCTGATTCTTACCGCAACATGCAAGTGTATGATAAAGCAAACGAATGGTATGGAACATGTATCGAATTGAAATATTTTGATGCTGTTCCTGAGGTATATTTCTACCGTGGTGACATGCAGCGAATGTTAAAAGAATACGATAACTCTTTGAAAAGTTACCGTGAGTATAAAAGAATCGCGCCCAATTCTCGTACGAAAGAGTTAGAAGCAGCAATGTCAGCTATTGAAAAATACCGTGACTTTGAATCGGAAGAGTCGAATTACGTCATTAAATGCGAAGAGAAAATCAATTCAAAACAATACGATATGTCTCCATCATTTGGTGACAAAAAAGGAAAAACAATTTACTTTGGAACAAGTCGTGATGAAGCAACTGGTTCTGATCGCGATCCAATTTCAGGTCAAAAATATATGGATATTTACAGCGCGGAGTACGATGTAAATGGTAATCCTACGAATGTAAAGTCAATCGACACAAAAGGTGTAGTGAATACGACACAAAATGAAGGGACTGCTTGTTTCGATTCTAAAAAGAAGAAATTATATTTCACACGTTGTCCAAATGCTGAAAAGATGGATTTAGGATGTGAAATTTGGACAGCTGACTTGAGTGGTGAGGATTTCGAAAATCCAATGAGAATTTCATTGAAAATGAATGATACTGTTTCTGTTGGACATCCTTGTTTATCTCCAGACGACATGATGTTGATTTTTGCATCTGATATGACAGTTAGTGCAAATGGAGAAAAGAGTTTCGGTGGACGTGATTTGTGGTACGTAACATACGACAAGCGTTCAAAAATGTGGGACTCAGTTCCGCACAACATGGGTGCCATGTTTAATTCAGCTGGTAACGAGTTGTTTCCATCTATCGGTCCCAAAGGACAACTTTACTTTGCAAGTGATGGTCTTCCAGGAATTGGAGGTTTAGATATCTTTGTTGCTCAGCGTGATGGAGAAGAAAACAAATGGTCTGGAACAAAAAACATGGGTGTTCCATTCAATTCACAAGGAAACGACTACGGAATGTGTGACTTTGATGGTAGATCTGGATTCTTTACTTCAGAACGTAAAACTTCTTCAAGTAATGAATATACTTCTGATATCTGGAGCTATTCTATTCCACCAAATTTATATGACCTTCGTGTGATCGTTTACGAATCAGGTAAGAAAACGAAAAAGTTAGCTGGAGCGAAAGTAACGGTTACTGTTTCTGATGGTACTACTTGGGAAGGAACAACGGATGCAAGAGGAAAAGTGAGCTGGAATGAAAAAGCTGACAAAAAAAGCAGATGGATTCTTGTTGGTAAAGATTATACCTTGAAAGCAGGAAAAGAAGGATACTACGAAGATAAACGTGGAGCGAAATTCAGCACTGTTGGACTTGATCAAAGTCAAACATTCATTTTAGAAATGCCGTTATTGCCAATTGGTGAAATCCGCACACCGGAAGTTCGTTACCCTGTTAGTCAATGGACATTCATCAACGATGCAACTTGTATGAGTTTAGATTCATTGAAATTCTTAGACAGTATGTTAAGAGAATATCCAAACATCACCATTGATTTATTCTCACATACGGATGCTCGTGATACAGATGTGAAAAACCAAGTGTTGTCTGAGAATCGTGCGAAAGCAGTTTACAAATACTTAGTTGAACAAAAAGGATTAGACGCACGTCGTATTCGTCCTGTTGGTAAAGGTGAATCTGAGCCAGCAACATGGGAAGATGAGAATGGTCAAAAAGTAATTTTAACGGAGGCTTATATTAATCAATTTAAAACAAGCGATCCTGCGAAATTCCAGAAATTACATCAGATCAATCGTCGCACAACCGCAAAAATTACAGGAACAGATTTCAATCCTGCAACTGCGCCACCGGCGAATCCAGAATATTCAGTGTTTAAACCACTACCAAGATAAGAGAAAGGCGTTCATTGAACGCCTTTTTTTTGTAACTTAAAGTAATCAATTCAGATTACTTTGCTCGAAATACACCTTCAACAACTTTGGTCCGATAAGCGACTTCCTTTTCATGCCTTTCATTTAATCAATGGTAGTCCGGTAGAAATATGTCAGCCCGGCATTTGGAATAAGGCAGGAAGTGGGCCTGATTTTCAATTGGCGAAAATTCGTTTCGATGGTTTGACTTGGTTCGGTTCTATAGAGTTTCATTTGAAATCATCTGATTGGTACAAACACCAGCATCATACGGATCAAGCATATGAAAATGTAATTCTTCATGTCGTGTATGAATACGATCAACCCGTTTATTCCAATCAAAGTTTACTTCCAACACTTGAGCTAAAATCTTATTTAGCGGGTGAATTTAAATTCCCATCCAACTATCGTTGGAAAATCGACCCCAAAATCCATTGTAAGAATCGAATTAACGAATTTCATACACAATTTCGCATGATGCAACATCGAGCAATTAAAACCCGCTTAAAACGCAAGTATGAAACGGATTATTCCTTAGATTCCAAAACGCTAGATAGCTATTCACTCATTTCAAAGGCGTTTGGCACAAAAAACAACAGCTTGTCTTTCGAGCTTTTGACACATCAAATCCCCTTGTCGTATCATTTTATCTATTCAGAACAAGAACTCCTGAATCTTGTCCTAGAAAATGAACAGGGATGGAAGGGTAGAAATCTACATATGACAAAGAATCTTAAAGCAAGAATTGCTTCTTGGATCAAATTTATCCGTTGGTTTTTCCATGAAGACAGCTCACATTTATCCGAATATAATTGGAACGAAGGTTTTAAACGAGCCCAAATAAAGAGTAAAATGCTTCAAAATAATTTATTAATCAATGCCAAAACATATATAGATTTATACACCATTCGTTTGCAAAATGAAAAGCAGCATGGTATCGTTCATGCAATGAAATTCTTGCAATCGCTACCATCTGAGTCTAATCGAATTAGTTCAATATGGAAGGAAGCAGGAATTGTGTCTAAAAATGCCTTAGAGTCTCAAGCCAATCTCGAAATTTATCAGCAATTTTGTACGCGTAAAAAATGCTTAAATTGTAGCGTTGGACAACAAATAACAAAATCATGAGACGACTCTTGCAGAAAATCATCTTTTTCTTTGAAATGCAATCCTTCGGAGTATGCGAATGGTGGGCGCGAAGACTCGGATTTAAAACGAGTAAGGTACGACTTGCGTTCATATATGTTTCTTTCCTTGGTTTGGGTTCACCAATCATTGTCTATTTAATTATGGCTTGGATTTTAGAGCATAAACATTACTTTAAGCTCCAACATAAACAGAAAAATTCTATTTGGGACTTATGAGAATTCTTATAACCGGAAGTAACGGACTATTAGGACAAAAAATAGTTTCTCAGTTGCTTCGCTCGGACAGGGTATTTTTAGCGACATCATTAGGACAAAATAGAAATCAAGACTGTCCAGTGGAGTTTTATTGCCCAATGGATATTTGTAATGAGTTAGAAATCGAAGAAGTTTTTACAACATTCAAACCAACACATGTCATTCATACAGCTGCCATGACCAATGTCGACACGTGTGAACTTGACCCTGAATCATGCCAGAAAATCAATGTCGAATCCGTCCG
This sequence comes from Crocinitomicaceae bacterium, assembly GCA_017983465.1. Taxonomy (GTDB): domain Bacteria; phylum Bacteroidota; class Bacteroidia; order Flavobacteriales_D; family Crocinitomicaceae; genus UBA952. The sequence goes on along the minus strand of JAGOBK010000002.1, from coordinate 24,554 downwards.
GCTACTTGCAAAACAATGCCTTCAAACCGATTGTCATTTTCAATTGCTTTCAACGGATTTTGTGTTTGACGGACTCATCGGAAATTACAGTGAGGGAGATAAGCCGAATCCATTAAGTGTTTATGCTAAATCAAAAGTTCAAGCAGAGGTGATTGTGCAACAATTACCAGGCTTAAGTTATTCCATCGTTCGAACAATTATTGTCTATGGAACCGGAAATAATTTATCACGATCAAACATTGTCCTTTGGGCAAAAGAAGCATTGAAAAACGGGCAAGAGTTAACAATCATTGATGATCAGTTTCGCGCTCCTACATGGGCGGACGACCTTGCTTGGGCCTGCATTCGCATTTGTGCATTGAATGAAAAGGGGATATTTCACATTGCGGGACCCGAAACGATGTCCATCTTTCGCCTTGTTGAACGGATTGCACAATTTTATAAATTACCAATGAGTCAAGTAAAAAGAACGGATAGTTCTACCTTGAATCAACCTGCGAAGAGACCACCCAAAACAGGCTTTAATTTATCCAAAGCTCAAGCTCGATTGGGCTATAACCCGAAAAAACTCGAGGACACGCTCGATTTACTTTAAGCAATAAAGAAATCTTCATTTAATCCTACGAAGCACTTTTATCTATTGCTGTTTTCATTGAAAATGATATATTTGTTTTCACTAAATTCATGCTATGTCACTTTGGAGAAAAAAATCACTTGTAGATTTACTGGCGCAAGCCGAAAATAGTCAGATGAAACGCACCCTTGGTGCAGGTAGTTTGATCGCATTAGGTATCGGTGCAATCATCGGTGCTGGTTTATTCGTTCGTACCGCTGCAGCCGCTTCAGAAGCCGCTGGGTCAGGAGTTACGATTTCCTTTATTATTGCTGCAATCGGTTGTGCTTTGGCAGGACTTTGCTACGCGGAATTTGCATCCATGATTCCAATCTCAGGAAGTGCTTACGCATATTCTTTTGTGACTATGGGTGAGTTAGTTGCATGGATTATCGGTTGGTCATTAATCATGGAATATGCCTTAGGCGCAGCGACAGTTTCCATTGCTTGGAGTGAGTACCTAAATAACCTCCTTGGAAATGCCATACCATATGAATGGTGTCATTCACCTTTTGAAAGCATGTACAAGGTTTCTCAAGACATGGTAGCTCAAATTCAAGCCTTACCTGGGCATTGGGAAGGAATTGAAAAAGGTATTTTAAGTGCAGCTCAATACGAGAATTTGCCGGCAGAAATCATGAGTAAAGTTTCTATTACAAGCGGATTCATTAATGCTCCTGCTTTAATTATTTTGTTAGCGTTAACCTTATTATTAATCAAAGGAACAAAAGAATCTGCAACTGTAAATGCCATTATTGTTTTTGTCAAAGTGGCGATTGTATTGGTGTTTATCATCATCGGATGGCAATTCATCAAACCAGAGAACCACACGCCATATTTAATTCCTGAAGGCACATTTGGACACGAAGGATTTTTTAAATGGGGCTGGGGTGGAGTCCTTGGTGGCGCAGGAATTGTATTCTTTGCATTTATCGGTTTTGATGCCGTAAGTACCACAGCTCAAGAAGCAAAGAATCCAAAACGCGATATGCCTATTGGAATTTTAGGATCATTGGCGATTTGTACAGTACTATACATCCTTTTTGGTCACGTATTAACAGGTGTTGCGAATTGGAGTGAATTTGCTACTGCGGGAAAAGAAGCATCAGTGTCTTACGCAATTAAAACGTACATGGCAGGTTATGAATGGTTAGGAACGGGGGTAACACTAGCGATTTTAGCAGGATTCTCCTCTGTAATACTTGTTATGTTGATGGGACAAAGCCGCGTGTTTTTCTCCATGAGTCAAGATGGATTGATTCCAGCAGCATTTGGAAAACTTCACCCGAAATTTCAAACACCTTACATCGCAAACTGGATGTTATTCATCTTCGTTGGTGCATTCGCAGCCTTCGTACCTGGAAGTGTGGCTGGAGATTTAACATCTTTCGGAACATTGTTCGCTTTTATTCTCGTGAGTCTTGGAATTTTAATCATGCGTAAAAGCAACCCAGAGTTAAAACGACCATTCAAAACTCCATTGGTGCCATTGGTTCCAATTTTAGGAATTCTTGTGTGTACAGCGATGATTGTTTCTTTAGATATCGCAACGTTGCAAGCAGCAGCATTGTGGATGGGACTTGGATTAATCATCTATTTCACTTACAGCCGTAGAAACTCACATTTGCACCCGAAAAAATAGACGCACAGTCGAACTTATTGATATAAAATTGAAACTGTCTTCTCCATAGGAGAGGACAGTTTTGTTTTAACTAAACAGAACTACTATGGAATCAAAATTAAAACAATCACTCGGACTATTAGACGCTACCTTGTTGGTCGCTGGATCAATGATTGGTTCTGGAATTTTCATTGTTACAGCTCCAATGATGCGCGATATTGGTTCTGCAGCATGGATGATAGTCCTATGGGTTCTTACTGGATTAATTACCATTTTTGCTGCGCTTAGTTATGGTGAACTAGCTGGCATGATGCCAAATGCTGGCGGACAATATGTTTACATTCAACGAGCATATGGAAAAATGATGTCGTTTCTTTATGGGTGGACTGTTTTCACTGTCATACAAACAGGTGTAATCGCAGCTGTTGCAGTCGCTTTTGCAAAATATGCAGGTGTTTTCTTTCCCGTCTTGAATGATGTCTTTTTAAAATCAACTTTTGTTAGTGTTTCCTATGGACAATTAGTCGCGATTGGGAGCATTATGGTCCTTACTGTTCTAAATTCTAGAGGTGTTCAAAATGGCAAAATCCTTCAATTAATTTTTACAGCAGCAAAGTTATTTGCCCTGTTTGCCCTCATCGTTTTGGGTCTAGTAATTGGATTAAAATCGGATGTATTCTCACAGAATTTTGATCACATGTGGGACGCCTATAAAACCATTCAATTACCAAGTGGAGAATTAGACACGATTCCTTTAACTGGATTCGCATTAATGGGCGCCTTAGGAGCGACAATCATTAATTCATTATTCTCTTCAGATGCATGGAATAATGTCACTTTCATTGCTGGTGAAATTAAAGACCCCAAAAAAAACATCCCAAAAAGCCTGTTCTTTGGAACGACCATCGTTACCGTCATATACATTTTGGCAAACCTTGCCTATTTAGCACTTTTACCGAAAGGTGGAGATCCGATGGCAACTGATGCAATCGGACAAGGAATCATGTTCGCGGCAAATGACCGAGTTGGGGCAGGAGCTGCTTCCGTTATTTTTGGTGGACTCGGAATTTCAATGATGGCGGCATTAATCATGATTTCAACTTTCGGATGTAATAACGGACTCATTTTGGCGGGTTCACGTTTGTTTTATGCAATGTCCTCTGATGGACTCTTCTTCAAGCAAGCTAAAAAATTGAATCAATTCAATGTGCCTAGCGTTGCCATGTGGATTCAAGGAATTTGGGCAAGTATTTTATGCTTGTCTGGTAAATATGGCGACCTTCTGGTGTACAGTACCTTTGCAAGTCTATTATTTTACATCCTGACAATTTTCGGCATCTTCATTTTGAGAAAAAAAGAACCGGACACGGAACGACCATACAAAGCTTTCGGCTACCCATTCATTCCGGCCTTGTACATTCTTGTAACGTTGGCCATATGTGTTGATTTGCTCGTTTATGATTTAAGAAATGCAGGAATGGGATTGCTGATTGTCCTTCTAGGTATTCCAATCTACTTTATTGCTGATAGAAAAAAGAGCTAATTGATATACTTTTTTACTATTTCCAACGTTTAGTTTTCGGGGAAAAGATTACTTGAATAGTTTGTTTGACTTAAATTTTGAACGCACATGTTTCAAGGTAATCCATTCGATATGTCCATCCGGCATCAACGCGGAATTTGGGTGCTATTAATAGCCTCTGTTCTGATTATTTTCGCGCCACGTTTTTTTTTATTCATTCAAAAGGATGATTCAGCGACAAAACTAGTTCTGCTGCCAGTTGAAGAAAAGCCAAGATGGCACTCAAACCGAAAATTTAATGGATGGGCTTCTAATTACAAAAAAAGAAAGTGGCCTCATTCAAAAAGATCCTTCAAAAAGCCAACGAAGTCCTTCAATCCGAATGAACTATCTATGGAAGAATGGATGCAATTCGGTTTGAGCGAAAAACAGGCTTCCATTGTTCTTAAATTCACTAAACGCGGGATACATTCCGATGAAGAACTGCAGAAAATTAAGTTCATTCCCCAAAAAACATTTGAGAACATCAAGGATTTCACGCAATATCCTCCCGAGGCAAGTGAAATAGCCAGGAAACAAACCGTACAAGGAACCAATTCTCCGGCACCCGTGAATGCCAATGATGCAAGTGAAGAGGAACTCATGAAAATAAAAGGTCTAGGCCCATTTTACGCGCGTCAAATCATCAAATACCAACAACAATTAGGTGGATTCGTTCGCAAAGAGCAAATTCTTGAAGTTTGGAAAATGACACCAGAAATTTATACGCAAATTCAAGCACAATTAAGTTGTGAAACATCAACCATTAGAAAGCTATCTATTAATCAAGCGAGTGCGGAGGAATTACAGTCCCATCCTTACTTAAATTGGAATCAAGCGAATTCAATTGTTAAAATGAGGATGCAAAAAGGAGGGTTTAAATCAATAGAAGAAATTCGCGAATCGGTAATTATTGACCAAGAAACATTCGAAAAAGTCAGACCTTACCTATCTTTGTAGGTATGAGTATTCAAAATAGACTAAAAACATGTATTCGAGATGTGGCTGATTTTCCTAAACCAGGCATCTTGTTCAAGGATATTTCAACTATTATGTTGGACGCAGAATTATCCGCTGATGTGCTAAATCATTTAGTAGAAACCTATAAAGATGCGAACTTAGACGCGGTCGCAGGAATAGAAAGCCGAGGATTTTTATTCGGTTTCCCATTAGCGATTAAACTTGGAATACCATTTATCCTTATTCGCAAGGAAGGAAAACTTCCCTACAATAAAATTAAACATGCCTATGACTTGGAATACGGCAGTGCTGTCATCGAAATGCATAGTGATGCCGTTCAAGCAAATCAACGCGTATTGATTCATGATGATTTATTAGCAACCGGTGGATCAGCAAGTGCAGCAGCAGAGTTAATACAAAAGAGTGGGGCAAAGGTCGCAGGATTTAGCTTCCTTGTTGAACTAAGCTTCCTAGAAGGACAAGAAAAATTAAAAAATTACTCATCAAATATAAATGGAATAATCTCCTATTGAAACAACCTTAATCAACAATCAACAACAATCAACAACAATGAATTTCTCTCTTAACGAAAACCAAATGATGATCGCACAGATGGTGCGTGATTTTGCAGAAAAGGAAATCAAACCTTTTTACAAACAATGGGATGCCGATGAGCATTTTCCAGTTGAAACCATGAAAAAAATGGGTGAACTGGGACTCCTTGGTATTTTTATCCCAGAAGAATACGGTGGATCAGGATTTACGTATTTCGAATATGCAACCGCATTAATGGAACTTGGAAAAGTTTGTGGAGGAATTGGATTAAGTGTTGCAGCACATAATTCCTTGTGCACTGGACATATTTATTACCATGGAAACGAGGAGCAAAAGAAAAAATACCTTCCTAAATTAGCTTCAGGAGAATTCATAGGTGCTTGGGGACTAACGGAAGCAAATACGGGTTCTGATGCAATGCGCATGCAAACCACTGCCGTAAAAGATGGCAATGATTGGGTTATTAATGGAGCAAAAAACTGGATAACTCACGGCTTAAGTGGCGATATTGCTGTTATTTTAGTGCGTACCGGTGAATTATTAGATTCAAATGGAATTACTGCGTTTATCATTGAAAAAGATATGCCAGGATTTTCAGCAGTAAAAATTAAAGATAAGTTAGGAGTACGCGCGAGCGAAACTGCCGAACTGATTTTCGATAATGTACGTGTTCCTCAAGAAAACGTCATTGGAAATATTGGAGACGGATTCAAACAGGCAATGCAGATACTTGATGGTGGACGCGTTTCTATCGCTTCGTTAAGTTGCGGAATTGCACGTGGCGCGTATGAGTCATCTGTGAAATACGCAAAGGAACGCGAACAATTCGGACATCCAATCGCGCAATTTCAAGCAATTGCATTCAAATTGGCTGATATGAAAACCCAAGTTGAAGCAGCAGAATTATTGACATTTCAGGCAGCATTCAGAAAAAATGAAAAATTACACATGACCAAAGAAGGAGCATTTGCCAAGTACTTTGCTTCTGAAGTTTCGGTGAAATGTGGCAATGAAGCAGTACAAATTATGGGTGGATACGGATATACGAAAGAGTATCCAGCGGAGAAATTCTTACGCGATGCAAAACTCATGACAATTGGTGAAGGAACCTCAGAAATTCAAAAATTGGTAATTTCTCGAGAAATATTGAAATAATTTTTTGTGAATTAGGATTAATGTCCTATCTTTGCCCACCTAAGTTTAAATGTAAATTATAACATATGTTGATCATTCCAATTAAAGAAGGCGAAAACATCGAAAGAGCTTTGAAGAAGTACAAGAAAAAGTACGAGAAAACAAATATGATGAAGCAATTACGTGGACGCAAAGAGTTTATTAAACCATCTGTGTCTCGTCGTCAGGAAATCATCCGAGCTGCTTACAAACAAAGAATGCAGTCAGCTGAACTGTAACATTTGTTCAAAATATTCGTTAAAAAGGAGCGTAAGCTCCTTTTTTTATGCTCGAACAATTCATCCAATACCTTTCTTTTGAAAAAAGATATTCTCCTCATACCATTGGAGCATACGAGCATGACATCGCGCAATTCATCCTGTTTGCCGATATATCTTCTAAAAAGGACTTTCAAGAAGTAAATTCCTTTCTTATTCGCGGTTGGATTGTCCAACTTATAGATGATGGAATAAGCAATCGTAGCGTCAATCGAAAATTAGCTTCCCTCAGAACTTATTTCAAGTGGCTCCGAAAAGAAGGCGAAATCACCATTAATCCACTTGCGAAAATACAAGGACCTAAAAACGAAAAACGTTTGCCCGTTTTTGTGAAGGAGTCCGAATTGGATTCAGCAAAAACAAGCCAACTATTTTCAACTGATTTTAATGGAGTACGCGATGAACTAATGTTTGAACTTTTTTATCAAACCGGAATTCGTTTGAGCGAGCTTATCGGACTCAAGGACTCAGATGTGAGTGAGCAACATATCAAAGTACTCGGAAAACGCAGCAAAGAGCGCTTAATTCCCATTTCTAACCAATTAAGTCAAACGATTCAGTTGTTTCGAACAATGAAGTCAAAGATGAATATTGAATCATTGAAGCTTTTTACACGAGAAAATGGCAAGGACCTATATCCAACTTTGGTCTATCGGAAAATCAATGCCATACTCGGGACCTTAACAACTTCCGATAAAAAAAGTCCACATGTCCTTCGACATACCTTTGCCACACATTTATTAAATCGTGGAACAGGATTGGAAACCTTAAAAGACTTGCTCGGACACGCAAATTTATCAGCTACTCAAGTGTATACACACAACTCTTTTGCACAACTTACAGCTGTTTACGCTCAAGCACATCCACGGGGAATGCAGAAAACAAAATAGTTGTAGAGTCCCTATCTGAAAATCCATATCTTTGCAGTGAATTTTTTGTATATGAAGTTAGTAACTGTAGGAAGTGTAGCGTTTGATGCTATCGAAACACCGTTTGGAAAAACGGATAAAATTGTTGGAGGTGCCGGAACATTTATTTCATTGGCTTCTTCGTTTTTCGCGAAGGAACAAGGATTAATATCTGTAGTTGGAGAAGATTTTCCCAATGAGACATTGTCTTATTTGACATCTCGCGGTGTGAATATTGAAGGTGTCCAAATTAAAAAAGGAGAAAAAACATTCTTCTGGTCTGGAAAGTATCACAATGACATGAACTCCCGTGACACACTGGTTACTGAATTAAATGTTCTTGGAACATTTGACCCAATTGTCCCTGAAGTATGTCAAAATGCGGATTACCTAATGTTGGGTAATTTGAGTCCACAAGTTCAACTTTCTGTGATCAACAGAATGACGAATCGCCCAAAGTTAATCGCAATGGACACCATGAATTTTTGGATGGACATCGCTCTAGATGACTTGAAGGAAACCATGAAACATGTTGATATTTTGATTATTAACGATGAAGAAGCACGACAACTTTCGAAAGAATATTCGCTGGTGCGTGCTGCTAAAGTCATTCGTGATATGGGTCCTAAAATCTTAATCATCAAGAAAGGTGAGCATGGCGCATTATTATTCCACGGAGAAAATGTTTTCTTTGCTCCAGCTTTGCCATTGGAGGAAGTTTTTGATCCAACGGGAGCGGGTGATACATTCGCAGGTGGATTTATGGGCTACCTTGCAGCAACAAATGACGATTCATTTGAGAACATGAAGCGTGCGATTATCGCTGGATCAGCGTTAGCCTCATTTTGTGTAGAGAAGTTCGGAACACAAAGACTTACAGAAATTACAACACAAGATATTAATCATCGAATCAATCAATTCGTGGCATTGTCTCACTTTGAAATGAATCTATAATGGAACTCGCTAACTTTCAAGAAAAAATACAAGCATTAGAAGCGTCAGAGGATTTAATTGGACTCGGAAGAGATGCTTCAGAATTACGTCAAGAATTCGAGGATTTCATGATCGAAGCTGAGCGTGTTGAACAAGTCAAACGCTTAGAAGCGGCTGATCAAGGAACGACCTACGATGAATTCGATTACGCACCTGTAAAAGAAGCATTCTTTGACGTTTACAAATCATTTCAAGACAAGAGAAAAAAACAAGTCGAGTTAAAATCTGCTCTTGAAAATGAGAATTTAAAGCAAAAGAAAGCACTCGTTGAGCGCTTGAAAGATGTCATCGAAAATGAAGAGAAAATAGGAACTGCCTTCAATGCTTACAAAGAAATCCATGAAAATTGGAAAAAAGTTGGTGATATTCCTCGCGATAAACGAGAAGCTTTGCAAAAAGAATATTCTCGATTATTGGAGATTTTCTTCTACAATATCAAAATTTACAAAGAACTGAAAGAGCATGATTACAAACGTAATCAACAGTTGAAGGAAGCTCTTCTCTTTAAATTAAAACAATTGCGCACGGCGAATTTACCAGTACGTGAAGCGGAAGCAAGTCTTCGTTCACTCCAAGATGAGTGGGAAGAAATTGGTCCAGTTCAGAATGAAGAATGGGAATCATTGAAGAATGCGTATTGGGAAACTGTTCGTGGAGTATACGAGAAATTTAATGAGCATTACGAACAACAAAGAGTCGTACTGAAAGAAAATATTGATGCAAAGAAAGCGCTAATTGAGAAATTAGTTACTGTAAATGAAACACTTGTCAATGTTTCTTCGGCTAAAGAATGGGAACAAAAAACAAAGGATGTTTTAGGTTTACAAGAAGCATGGAAGAAGATTGGATTCGGTTCTCGAAAGGAAAACGAATTAGTTTACCAAGAATTCCGCAAGCATTGTGATGTCTTTTTTCAAGCGAAAAAAGAATTCTCAAAAGACATTGAGAGTAAGTTTAAAGATGTAGCGGACAAAAAACGAAAGTTAATCGAGGAAGCGAAAGCATTGAGTAACTCTCAAGAGTGGAAAAGCACTTCGGAAAAATTGATCCAACTTCAAAAAAGATGGAAAGAGTCTGGTAATGCTGGACACCGCTTCGAGAATAAATTGTGGTCTGAATTCCGTGGAGCATGTAACGTGTTTTTCGAAGCTAAAGAAGCTCACTTTAAAGGTCAAGATGAAGCGAATGCATCCAATCTTACTGCAAAAAATGAGTTGATTTCAGAAGTCCAAAATTGGGAGGTTCCTAGTGATAAGCAGGCCGCGATCACAGCGTTGAGAGCATTCCAAAATAAGTTTAATGAACTTGGACAAGTTCCAATGAAGGATAAAAATGCGGTCTATCAAAATTTCAAGAAAGCGATTGATGAAAAATATGCCGCACTGAAATTAGAAGGACAGGAAAAGGAAAATATCCTATTCAAAGCGAAACTGGACAATTTAGAATCAAGTCCGGACCGCGTTAGATTGTTTCAAGGAGAGAAAAATGAAATCCGTAAGCAAATCGATATACTCAATAAAGAAATCATGTTGTTAGAAAACAACCTTGGATTCTTTGCTAAATCCAAGGGAGCAGATGCCTTGAGAGCGGATGTTGACAAAAAGGTAAAACATGCTCAAGAAAGAATCCAACAATTGAAGCAAAAACTTAAATTAATCCCTAATGAATAGTTTTATCAATGTTTTATTATTGGTGGTCACATTTCCAACCATGTTGTTGTCGGTTTTTGTTGGCTTCGATTTACCCATTGATTTTCTAAATACAACAGGTGCAAATTTGCTGTATCGTTTCGAGGTGTTTTTAGGTCTAGGAATGGTTTTTTCCATCATCAGCTTACGTCGCTCTGTACGCCGATGGATGGGCGTTTTCATGACGGCAAAAACATCAAAATTTGCCTGGAATGGCACGATAAGCCGTGAACGAAAACAACGTGTGATTCTATATACTTCTATCGAATCAATCGTGCTTTTTTTCCTCGCTATGTCGTATTATTATGTTACTAAAGAAGCCATTTTTATTAGTGGTGTCTTGGTGTTTTTTGCACTAGAATCCATGTTGTTTTTAGCGATCAATGTGAAAAATAACTTTAGAGTAGGTGTTACCTCCAAGGCTGTACTGGTGAGCGATCGTGAGATCATATTGATCTACCTTGCTGGACTTCGGAAAGTGAGTATTAGTCAACAAACAGTTTATTTTGATTACATACAAGACCTTCAATTATCCTTTCCAATTGATTGCGTAGAGGAAGCTGAGCGTTCCACATTTTTCACAAGTTTGGAAGCACAATTGGATCCAAATCGCGTGCTTTTCCAAAATACAAGTCAGAAGTAAATTTTGTACTTTCGAAGTAACTTTTAATCTACAAACGCTTGAAAATCCTTCTTATTCGCTTCAGCTCTATCGGAGATATCGTTCTCACTTTTCCGGTTGTGCACGCTATAAGAAAGTCTTTCCCAGAAGCAAAAATACACTTTGCCAGTAAAAAAAGCTTTGAAACGTTACTTCTCGGCGCAGATGGAATTGACCAATTTCATTTTCTTTCCGATTCCTTTTCTGCCTTCAAGAACGAGGTGAAAAAAGAAAAATTTGATTACATCATTGACTTACACAACAATCTAAGAACTAAGAGATTAACCTTTGGTATTTCTGCAAAAATCGTTCGTTTCGACAAGTTGAATGTACGCAAATGGCTTTTTACCAAATGTAAATTAAAGGTCATGCCTAAGGTGCACATTGTTGACCGTTATTTGGAAACCTTGAAGGTTTTAGGCATTCACTCTATAGATCAAACTAGAAATGTTTTCACGGTTCCTTTATCGGTTAGCGTTAACATCGAAGAACGTTTCCCGAATATTCAAAGTCCGTTCGTGGCTATTGCTATTGGCGCACAGTTTAAAACGAAACAAGTACCGAAGGAAAAATGGATAGAAATCCTTCAGGAAATCAATGGTCATATCGTTGTGATAGGTGGGGAGATGGACCGAGAAATCGGTGATTGGTTGGTGAAAAATTGTCCAACTAAAGTCATGGTAAATACCTGCGGGAAATTAACAATTCTAGAGTCTGCAAGCGTGGTTTCTCAGGCGAAAAGTTTACTCACAAATGATACTGGAATGATGCATATTGCGGCTTGTTTTGATATACAAATCATTTCCATTTGGGGAAATACAACTCCGGAATTTGGAATGAGTCCGTACAGACCAGAAGGAAATAAAATGGATAAACTATTTCAGGTTGATGGACTTTCATGTCGTCCATGTTCGAAAATAGGATTCCAAGAATGTCCTAAAAAACACTTTCATTGCATGACTAAGCAAGATGCAAAAGCGATTGCATCAAGTGTTATTATGGATTAATCTTCCAAGAATAATTTTCTTAGTTCAGTTGCCTCCGCAGGCTTCATTTTCCCCGCCAAAATCAAACTAAGTTGCTTGCGTCGAAGTGCCCCTTCAAATCGTTCAATTTCTTCTGCTGTTTCAGGGATTAATTCAGGAACTTGAATAGGACCTCCATTTTGATCAACTGCAACAAATGTATAAATGGCTTCGTTGCATTTTTCTTTTGCTCCGGTTAGGTTGTCTTCAACAAAAACATCAACAAATATTTCCATAGAGGAATTAAATGCCCGTGAGACTTTCGCTTCTAAGGTAACAATCGAAGCATGATTGATAGGTTTTTGAAAGGAAACATTGTTAACGGATGCAGTTACCACAACGCGTTTACAGTGTCGATGCGCGGATACACTCGCAATGACATCCATCCACGCCAATAATTGTCCGCCGAATAAATTACCCAAGGTATTCGTGTCATTTGGCAATACAACTTTCGTGGAAATCGATAAGGTATCGCATGCTTTTACTGCTTTCATAAGTACAAAATTAGTTAATTATAAGGCATCTCTAAACAAATGTCCTTTCAGATGTGTTCGCAAGTTGAATTAATTGTGAAATAATGAATAATTCACTAATTTTAACGCTGAACTATTTTGCTAGAAAACTACCCACCTATGAAAAAAAGACATTTACTCCTATCTTTTTTATCAGTCTTGACCATTTCCATGAATGCTTTTGCTCAACAAAAACGCGTTCTAGACCCTGGAAATATGCGTCAAGGCGAAACAATTGAATATTGCACGCAACATAAGAAACAGGCGGAACTAATGAAGAATCCTGCCTATGTTCAAGCAAAAATTTTGGATGATGCAGAGTTTGAGATGCTTTCGAAAAAAGGCGGAAATGAAAAAGCAACAATTTATAAAATCCCAATTGTTTTTCATGTACTTCATATGAATGGTGTCGAAAACATTTCCGACGAACAAATTATGGATGCGTTGGCCATATTAAATAGAGATTACAGAAAGTTAAACGCAGACACCGCGAATGTTCATCCTGATTTTGCTGGAATGCCTGCGGATATTGAAATCGAATTTGTCTTGGCGACAAAAGCTCCGAATGGAACATGTTTCAAAGGAATTACAAGAACCTACAATACCATTAGTTATGATGGAAGCGATGGCGGTAACCAAGTGGATGCTATTGTAGCTGGAAACGATGTCTATCAAGGCCAATGGCCAGGAAATAAATACATGAACGTGTTTATTTGTGGAGAAATTGGTGGAGCTGCTGGTTATACGTACAATCCTGCCGGATGGGGTGCTACCCAAATGACAAATGGTATTTGGGTATTACACGATTACGTTGGTTCGATTGGAACTAGTTCTGTTGGAACAAGCAGAACCTTAACACACGAAGTAGGACACTGGTTAAACTTGTCTCATACATGGGGATCAAATAATAATCCAGGAACGGCAGCGAGCTGCTCTGGAAATGGGGATCAAGTACAGGATACACCAACATGTATTGGTGTGTCAGCTTGTCTATTGAATTCTAATACTTGCAATAACGATAATGCTTATTGGGGATTTGATATCCGCGACAATGTGGAGAACTATATGGACTATTCATATTGTTCAAAAATGTTCACCGAAGGACAACGAACGCGCATGCGAACAGCACTTCAGTCAACGAATACAGGTCGTGCGAATCTTTGGACAACAGCGAATCTTGCTTCAGTAGGGGCAAACGGAGTATTGTATTTGTGTAAAGCGGAATTTACTTCGGATAAAACAACGATTTGTAATGGAGATGAAATTTCTTTCTCAGATGATTCATATAACGTGGCAAATTCTTGGTCCTGGACCATTATTCCTTCAACTGGATGGGCTTACTCAAATGGTACTTCAGCAACTAGTCAAAATCCATCTGTCATCTTTGATACCCCCGGAATCTATACTGTTCAGTTAACCGCTTCTGATGGCACATTGTCCGACAGTGAAATAAAAAACAACTTTATTCGCGTACTTAACCCGGCAGCTTCTCTGCCTTTCTGGGAAGGATTTGAAGATTATTCAAGTTTATCGAATATTCAAGAATGGGAAGTATTTTCTTCTTCTACAAATAACGCATGGACAATCGAGTCAACTACTGGACATTCCGGTGCACAATGTGCAAAACTGATGAATTTTGGACAGGGAACAGCGAATGTTGATGAGTTAACTTCCTCTCAAATAGATTTGTCTTCCGTGCCTTCTACAGGTACCGTTACCATGAGTTTCCGTTATGCTTATCGCAAAGTGTTGACGGCAAACTATGAGTACTTAAAAGTATTTATATCGGGAGATTGCGGAGCGGATTGGATTCAGCGTAAAACGATTCAGGGGAATCAACTTTCTGCCTTAACATCAACGACATCTTGGAAACCAACATCACAAACAGATTGGGTTACTGTACACATGACGAATGTGACGAGTGCTTATTTTACGGATAAATTCCGTGTGCTTTTCCGATTTGAAGGTGAAGGAGGAAATAACATTTATCTCGACGACATCAATTTGTATAATGGTAGTCCGTCCAACGAACTTGTTACAGGTATCGTGGAGAATTCTTCCATTTCTCATTTGGAAATGTTCCCTAATCCAGCGGATGATGAATTGAACGTTTCGTTTGATCTTCCGAATACAGATGATTTAACGATTTCTATGATCGATCTCTCAGGGAAAGTCATTCAAAAACACTTGGTGAAAGCGAAAGAAGGTAAAAACTTAGTGATGATGAATACACAAGAACTTGCAGGTGGGATGTACCAGTTAGTCATTGTGAGTTCAAACGGACAAAAAACACTGCCGTTTATCGTGAAGTAATCATTTCGATTGAAAATAATTAAATAGGATAAGCGCTTTTGCTTGTCCTATTTTTTTTGCTACCTCTTCCTGGGAAAGTAATTTAATTTGATCTACAGACTTATATTCCTGAAGTAAAAGTGTCCAGGTTTTCTCACCGATACCTTTAATATCAGCTAATTCTGTTTGAAACGAATTTTTACTGCGCTTATTTCGGTGATGGGTAATCCCGAAACGATGGGCTTCATCCCTCATATGTTGGACCAATTTCAGTCCCTTTGAACGCCTATCTAGAACAATAGACTTCGAATGATTTGGACGAAATAACTCCTCCATTCTTTTCGCTAATCCAAAAACACTCACTTGATCCGTAATCCCAAGCTCTTCTATGGACTCCATAGCAGCACTTAGCTGCCCTTTTCCGCCATCAATGATGATTAACTGAGGCAATGGAACGCCTTCATCTAATAATCGTCGATAACGCCTGAAAACGACTTCCTTCATGGTGCTAAAGTCATCAGGACCAATGACAGTTTTCACATTAAAATGACGGTAATCATTTTTACTTGGCACACCTTTATTGAAAACGACACAAGAAGAAACAGCATTTGTCCCTTGTAAATTCGAATTATCGAAACATTCAATATGATTGGGTAATGACGGTAATGCAAGTGCTTGTTGCAATTCAAGCAGTGCGTCGATTCCACCATGTTCCGACACTTTATTCATTTCCCTTTTTTTCAATTGCAAACGATAATGCTTGACGTTGTGCATGGAAAGCTCCACCAACTTTTTCTTTTCGCCAATTTGTGGACAGTGAAAATGGAAGTCGGGAAAAACAGATTCAACTTTGTCAAACACCAATACTTCCTTTGAACAACTTTCAAATTTTAATCGTAATTGAGGTAGCACATAAGTGAAGACATAAGCAATATTTTCCGTAAGTTTTAATTCTAAATGGGAAGTGTAGGTGTGGACAATCGCCCCTTCACGAATCACTAAATAATTGAAAAATAAAAATTCCTCATCAAGCTCATAAGTAATTACATCCACTTCATTTAACGTGTGCGAAACAATCATGGATTTGGATTGGTATTTCTCTATTTGTGCTAGTATTTCTTTTACTTTTTGAGCCCCTTCAAAATCATATTTCTCTGCTAGTTCAAACATGGTTTTTTTCAAGCTTAAACAAAGTGCATATGTTTTACCCTGCAATAATAACTCAATGGAATTCATCATTTCATCATAGGCATCTTTTGTTTGATAACCCACACATGGACCAGCACATTTTCCAATGTGATACTCCAAACAAACCTTGTATTTTTTTTGCTTGATTTTTTCTTGCCCTAAGTCCAAAGCACACGTTCGCAAGGTAAATAATTCACGAATTAATTCAAGTAAAGTTTGCATGACCCTTCCATTGGGATAAGGTCCAAAATACTTGGAGCCATCTTTGATCTTCCTTCTTGTGCTAAAAACCCGCGGAAAAGGTTCATTTTTGACAACAATCCATGGATAGGTTTTGTCGTCCTTGAGTAAAATGTTGTAGCGTGGACGATATGATTTGATGAGGTTATTTTCTAGAAGCAAAGCATCTAACTCTGAAGAAACCACGGTAAACTTTATGTCTGCAATGTTTTTTACCAAAGCCCGCGTTTTTCCATCGGTAATATTCGCCTTGAAATAAGAATGAACACGCTTGTTTAAATTCTTTGCCTTCCCAACATAAATAATTACTCCCTTTGAATCGAAAAACTGATACACACCAGCATCTGTTGGCAGCACCTTGATTTTCTCTAAGACGAGGAGGGAATGAGTATTCATCGGATAAAATTAATCACAAAGTTTCAGAAGAACACGAGCTATGCTATCTTTGTTCTATGTTAGATGAATTCATTCGAAAATCTTTACAAGAGGATATTGGTGACGGAGATCACTCTACTCTTGCGTGTATTCCTGCTGATGCACAAGGAAAAGCAAATTTGCTCGTAAAAGAAAAAGGCATTATTGCCGGAATCGAAGTAGCAAAAAGAATTTATGAAATAGTGGATCCAGCACTTGAAGTTGTTTTTTATAAAAACGACGGTGATGCCATTGAAATAGGTGACATTGTTTTTCAAGTTTCCGGTTCTTCACAGTCCATCCTTACTTCCGAAAGATTAGTTCTCAACTGTATGCAACGTATGAGTGGAATAGCCACACAAACATCACAAGTTCTGCGAGTTATCGAAGGTTGTCACACCAAGATTTTGGATACTAGAAAAACAACACCTGGAATCCGATTTTTAGAAAAATGGGCAGTTAAAATTGGTGGTGGTGAAAACCATCGTTTTGGCCTATATGACATGGTTATGTTGAAGGATAACCACATCGATTATGCAGGTGGAATAAAAAATGCCATTGAGAAAACGAAAAAATACCTGATTGACACGAATCGCTCACTTAAAATTGAAATTGAGGTGCGTAGTTTAGAAGAATTGCAAGAAGTTATTCAGATTGGTGGCGTAGACAGAATCATGTTGGATAATTTCACTCCGGAAAGACTAAAAGAAGCGTTAAAACTGATACCTAAATCTTATGAAACAGAGGCTTCTGGAGGAATAACGATTGACAATATTCGTCCATATGCCGAAACAGGTGTTCAGTTTATTTCTATCGGGGCATTAACCCATTCGGTGAAAGGACTCGATTTAAGCTTAAAAGCTAGTTTTTAGACCGTAGAATTTAAGCGTAAGTACAGGCTGAAATCACAAGTGCTTCTAGTTGAAAACATTCTAGTTTAACTTGTTTCCATCCATTTTCGGTTAACATTTTACCCGAGTAAACGTCGCCTGACTTCCCCTCGATGATTAATTCAGTGATGAATTCAATTCCAGTGCGATTGTTTAATTTAAACATAGCCTCTTTCATTGTCCATATTTTTGTTAAATCAAGTATTTTTTGCTCGCTTATGAACTGTTTCTCTTCTTCACTCACAAAGCGAGATGCAATACGCTCAATACGTGGACTAATTTCCTCGATGTCAATGCCAAGTTCTTTTGAACTCGCACCAAGCGCACAATAATGTTTGGAATGACTGATGGAAATATAGGTGTTTAGCTCCTTTTTCAAGAAAGGTTTTCTGGAATCCGAATAGTAAATAGGGGAGGATAAATTTGATTCGTTTCGGATACGCCGAACACCTAAAAATTCAATTTTTCTTATGTCATTTGTTAGGCTGTTCAATTGTTCTCTCTCTTCAGGGAATAATTGTTCCTCCAAATAAGCCCCGAAAGGCTTTTTTTCTTCAATATCAACTGAGCTTAATTGATCTGATAAAAATATTCTATGAAATGTTTCGGACATTTATCAATTAATTAACAGTTAGTTCATACACATACCGCAAAGTTGCTAATTAATTTTCATATATATTTTTTTCAAATTTGTGAGGAAATCAATATGGATTTCTCTATATTTACAATCTTTAAAAAACGAGATATAGTAAAATTTATACGCATTCTTATGGTGGGTAAACTAAAGTTATTGTTATTAAGTGTCCTGTTTGCAGGAACTTATGCATTTTCTCAGTCGGGTCTTGGTACCCTAAAAGGGACAATCAAAGACGAATCAACTGGTCTTCCAATTGAGCTTTCGAAGGTCCTTTTGAAACAGGGAGATCAAATTAAAAGTGGCGCAACAACTGACGCTCAAGGGAAATTTCAAATCAATGGTATTCCTCCTGGAACCTATGATTTGCATTTTTCGAATGCATTATCAGGATACAACATGTCAGTAATGACGGGTGTTGCTATTTCCCCAGACCGAATTACTTTCTTGGATAATTTAACCCTTGGAAAAAAAGTAAAAGATGAGCAAGAGGTAAAAGTTGTCATCTATAAAGTTCCACTCATTGATAAAAATGGTGGTGCATCTGGTGCAACAGTTACTCGTGAAGACATCAACAGAATGCCTGTTCGTTCTGCGGAGGGTGTTGCAAGATCTGTTGGAGGTGTGAATTCAAATGAAGGTTCAGGAGCGATTTCTGTTCGTGGTTCACGTTCTGATGGTACATATTACTATATTGATGGTATTAAAGTTCGTGGTTCTGCTAATATCCCAAAATCAGCATTAGAGGAAGTTGCCGTTATTACCGGTGGAGTTCCTGCGAACTACGGTGACGTTACAGGGGGAATCATCTCTATTACAACACGTGGTCCTTCAGCTGTTTATTTCGGTTCAATCGAAGGTGTGTCATCTGGCATCTACTTTAAAGGGGCTGACCCAGATGGATATGATGGAAAAGTATTTGGTTTGGATAAATTTGGATACAACCTTGTAGAAGGAATGTTGTCTGGTCCACTTTGGATGCAACGTGATTCAACTGGTAAGAAAACAAAACCGAAATTAGGATTCTTAGTTTCTGCCAATTTAACAGATCAATTAGACAGTCGTCCCCTTGCAGGTGGTAGCTACCGTATTAAAAAAGATGTTCGCGATGATTTGTTAGCGAATCCATTAAGACCAAACTCTACAGGTTTCGGTACGTTCCATAACTCTTTGTTCCTTCGTGAAAGTGATTTCGAAAAAACAGCTTGGAGAATGAACGCAAGAAATACGGTGTATTCTGGTCAAGCCAAAATTGATGTAAACACAGGGCCATCTGTCAATCTTCAATTTGGTGCTTCTATGAACTATAGTAATGGAAATAGTTATTCATACGGGGGATCATTGTTGAATTTCGGAAACTTCGGATATAGCAAGTCCTACGATTATCGTGTATTTGGACGTTTAACACAACGTTTTAACAACGAGCGTGAAGGAAGTAGTTCAAAAATCAAATCTGCACTATATAGTTTGATGGTGGATTACTCTAAATCGTTCAGTGAATCTTATGATCCAAAACATCAATTCAATTTGTTCAATTATGGATACGTAGGGAAATTCGTGACAACACGTAGACCTTCCTACTCATTCAACGATGCAACTCAAATGTATGTGCATGATGGATTCAAAGACGTACAGGTTGATTTTACACCGTCAGAAACAAATGCGGCACTAGCTGCAATTACGACACAATATTATGATATCTACGAAGGATCACCTTTTGGTCACTATGAGAACTTAACTCAAATTAATCAAGGAAATGCACTTCGTAATGGTGATGCCCCTCAAAGTGTTTATGGAATTTGGAGTAACATCGGTGCGCCATACAATGGGTTTGGTAGATTCGAAAATGACCAGTTCCGTGTGACAGGTGCTGGATCTGTTATCATAGGTGACCATAGTATCTCTTTAGGATTTGAATACGAGCAGCGCGTTGACCGTGGTTGGTCAAGTGGTGATTATGGTCCTACAGGAATTTGGAATATTGCACGTTTGTTAACAAACTTCCACATCAAGGAATTAGACTTGAACAGTGGTGTAGTTTCCGATTCTGGATCTTTTAAAGCAATTACGTATGAAAGATTGAATTCAGGGTATGCACACACCAGTGGTACAGGAGAATTCGGTGGACAACAAAACAATGATAACCAATCATTCTTTGACTTTAACTTAAGAAATAAACTTAATTTAAATGCTTCAGGTGATGACTTTATTGACATCGATCAATATGATCCAAATTTATTCCAATACGACATGTTCTCCCCGGATGAATTGTTAAACAGTGGAAATTCTTATGTGTCTTATTATGGATTTGATCACACTGGTCAAAAAGTAAAAGGAAATACGGACATTAATAAATACTTTAACGAATACGATGAAAATCGAAACTTCAAAAGATTTGTTGGTGCTTTCCAACCAATTTACATGGCTGGATACATTATGGATAAGTTTGCGTTTAATGACATCGTATTTAACGTTGGTGTTCGTGTAGATGTCTTTGATGCGAATCAACCAGTATTGAAAGACCAATATTTGTTCTACAATGCAAAAACGGTTAAAGAAGTTCGTGCAATGAAAGAAAGTGATCCAAACCAATATGCTTGGGTTAACTTACCAGAGGGTATGGCTGATGATAACATCGTTTATGTAAATGATGTTCAGAATCCAACGGAAATCAAAGGATTTAGAACAGGAATGACTTGGTATAATTCAGTTGGTACGCCAATTGAAGATCCTAAATTAGTTGAGGGTCCTAATGGAATTGCTCCTTGGTTGCAAGACCCATCTTTAGAAACACCTACTGCTGATGCTTTTACTGATTACAAAGCTCAAGTGAACGTGATGCCTCGTGTAGCATTCTCATTCCCTATTTCAGAAGAAGCTTCATTCTTTGCTCACTATGACATCTTGACAAAACGTCCAACTTCAGGTTACCGTTTTGATCCGTATGAATACCAATACATTCAATCAAGAAATGCGGTTATAAGCAACTCGAATTTGAAACCGGAAAAAACGGTTGATTACGAGTTAGGATTCCAACAAGTGTTAACCCGCACCTCCTCGGTTAAGATTTCTGCGTTCTACAGAGAGCAACGTAACAATGTACAGTTGGTAAACATTTTCCAAGCTTACCCTGCAACTTACAAAACTTACGGAAACAGAGACTTTGGAACAGTAAAAGGTATGACAATAGCTTACGATTTAAGACAAACAGGAAACATCCGCATGACAGCAAATTATACATTACAGTTTGCTGATGGAACAGGTTCAGATGCAACATCTATGGGTGCACTAGTGAATGCTGGACTTCCTAACTTAAGAAATATTTTCCCTTATAGTTATGACCAACGCCATGCATTTGCTGTAACGTTTGATTACCGATACGGTGAAGGTAAAGACTACAACGGACCAATTATTGGAAAATCTAAAATTTTCGAGAATACTGGTTTGAATATTTTCTCTAACTTCTATTCTGGAAATCCATACTCGTCTCAAACATTTATAACAGATGAAGGAATTGGTAATTTAGCAGCAGGTATTAACGGAACATTAAATGGTTCTAGATTACCTTGGTCTTACCGTTTGGACATGCAATTAGATAAAACAATTAATGTTCAGTACGGAAACAAAGACAACAAGAAAAAAGTAGCATTCTTGAACGTTTATGTTCGTGTTACGAATATGTTTAATCAGTTTAACCGTTTGAACGTATACCGTGCAACTGGAAACTGGGATGATGATGGATACCTTGCAGCAGCATCTAGTCAAACATCTATTCAAAACCAAACTGATGAGCAGTCTTTCCGTGACTATTACATGATGAAGATTCAAAATCCGTTCAATATTAGTTCTCCAAGAACAATTCGTTTAGGAGTTAAATTTGATTTTTAAGAAAGCAACAAACGTAGAGATATGAAAAAGCAATTACTTGCAACGTTTTTTGGGGTTACTGTAGTGTTTAACGCACTCGCTTATCTAGGTCCTAATGACAAAATGGATAAGCCAACTCCAACAACTAAAGGAGCCAATTGTAGTCCAGCGACAGCAAAACTATACATGGAATTCAATGACGTTAGGGCGTTAATTGAACAAGGAGGAAGCATGTTCCAAAACCGTGCTGCTTCAGTAGCAGCGTATGAGGTGCCAAAAAACAGTAAGCGTTATGCGATTTTCGCTGGTGCATTGTGGATGGGAGGAACCGATGTTAATGGTCAATTAAAATTGGCGGCTTTACGCTACAGAAGCGGAAACGATTTCTGGCCCGGTCCTTTAACAGTGAATCCTGGTACTGGTGATTTTAATCCAGGAGCTTCAGTTGGAGCTGGGGTAACTAGAGATTTTGGTGAAGCGAATATTGATCCAGATCAATGTATTGCTTACGATAAATTCTACACTATTCGCAAAGCTGAAGTCATTCGCTTTAATATTTGGTGGGAATGTTCTCAAGGAATTGTTACAGAAGGATGTAACGATGTTCAAGCCTTGACAAATGATGAATTAAATAGAATATACGGTTGGCCAGCACATGGTGATGTTTCTAGAGGACAAGATTATTGGTTAGCACCATTCTATGACCGTGATGGTGATGGATCGTATAATCCAGATAATGGTGATCATCCTTGGTATGATGATATCCTTGGTCGTGATGATATCGAATGTGGAGTGGATCGTCGTGTATCTTTGTATGGTGATGAAACTCACTGGTGGGTTTTCAATGACAAAGGAAACATTCACACGGAAACAAGTGGAGATCCAATTGGAATGGAAATTCGTGCTCAAGCTTTTTCTTTCGCAACGAATGATGAAGTGAATAGAATGACCTTTTACAACTACGAATTAATTAACCGTGGTACACAAACACTTTACAACACTTATTTCGCACAGTATTTAGATGCTGACGTTGGAAACTATTCAGATGACTATGCTGGATGTGACGTGTCACGTGGTTTAGGGTACATGTATAATGGTGACTTAAATGACCAAAGTGATGGTGGACGTTTAGGTTATGGAGAGAATCCACCGGCAATTGGTTGTGACTTCTTCGAAGGACCATATCAAGATGCCGATGGAATTGATAACCCAGGTCCATATTTCGATGAAGTGGCTCAAGTTGAAGTAGTACCAACAGTTGTTGATGCACTTGCCAACGGAGGAATCGTTTACAAAGGAATTGGTATTGGTTATTCTGATGGAATCATCGACAACGAACGATTTGGTATGAGACGTTTCACGTATTATACTTCAACATCGGCGTATCCATATAATGACCCAGGTCCGGCATCGGAATACTACAGATTCATGGAAGGTAAATGGGCAAATGGAGCAGAAATGTATTACGGTGGAGCTGGAACCCAAGGTACAGTGTTAAGTGATTACATGTTCCCAGGAACATCAGATCCATTAAATTGGTCAACTGGCGGACAGGATATGTCTGGTCAATTTCCTAACGGATGGGATGAGTCAACAAGTAACAACCCTTCAGGTGATAGACGATTTGTTCAATCTGCAGGTCCATTTACATTGCGTCCAGGAGCAACTAACAACATTACTGTAGGAATTGTATACGGTAGAAGTTCTGCTGGTGGACTGATGGCTTCTGTAGATGCAATGAAGCGTGCAGATACAAAAGCTCAAGCTTTATTTGATGCATGCTTCAAAATTCTTTCTCCTCCGGATGCACCGAAATTAACTATTCAAGAATTAGAGAATGAATTGATTTTAATGTTGGAGAATCCATCTTCGTCTAACAATTACCAAGAGGCTTACGAGGAAATGGATGAAGTGAATATTCCAGATCCAACAGTTGATCGATACTACCGTTTTGAAGGATACCAAATCTTCCAATTGAAAGATGCAGAAGTATCTATCGCTGATATCGCAGATCCAGATAAATCTCGTCTGGTTGCACAATGTGATAAAAAGAATAATATATCGAGAATAATAAATTTCGTCTATGATGAGGCATTAGGATTCTCAATTCCAGTTGAAAAAGTGAAAGGCGGAAATGTCGGAATCCAACACACTTTCCAAGTGAAAGAAGATGCATTTGCACAGGGTGAGAGAAAATTGGTAAACCACAAAACATATTATTATGTGGCCGTTGCTTATGCATACAACCAATTCAAGGAATATAATCCAAATGATCCAATTTTATTAGACGGTCAAAAAATGCCTTATATTTCATCTCGTATTAGTTATGATGGAACTGCAATTAAATCAGTACCAGCTGTACCACACAACCCAATGCCTGAGGCTGACGGAACAGCACAAATGATTGCTTACGGTTCATCTCCATTGATCACTCGTTTAGATGGATACGGAAACGGAAACCGTTCGTTGGAATTAACAGCG
>JAGOBK010000008.1 GCA_017983465.1 Crocinitomicaceae bacterium | reverse complement strand
CTGAGCCAGGATCAAACTCTCCGTTGTATAATAACTTTGAATTTTCATAAGAGCTCGAGTATGTTTATTATGTTCTTTTCTTAAAAACGCTGTTTCCTTATTTCTCAATACTTCAAAGAACTTCTTTAGACGTTAGTAGAACTCACATTCTAGTTAACTTTAAGACTTTTTCCCGTTTGAACTAACCGTTGTTTGTTCCGTTGTGGGGTGCAAAGATATGTACTCTTTTTGGATGTGCAACTATTTTTTGAAAGTTTTTTTTGATTTTTTTTTGAATCAAATACTAACCTGTTGATATTTGGAGTTTTAGGCGCAAAGAAAAAATCTAATTTCTATACTGCTCCTTGGTTATTCGATCTATAGTATGCTTTTAATGCTTGAATCGATTCGCTCGACTGTGAAAAACCAAACTTCCATTGCTGAGAAAGCTGTTCGTTTTCTCGATTTACTAAATGGATACGATTTTCTTCTCCTATATATAGGTATGTATTTGCCATATCTGGATAATCTTCACTCCAATAATACACGCAAAACTGAAACGCCATTTCAATCGCCTCTTTACGCTCACAAAGCTTCTCTTTATCTTGACGCATTTCTACATTCGCCAATAATAATCCAATACGATCTTTCAGAATACTTACATCCATTTTGTTCCACTTATATAAGGAAGGATATAAGCGTTCTAAATCAAACCAATCATTCCTATTTATAATAACACGATCTCGGACATTGGAATTTAACTTCGCAGCACGAAACCAAAATCGAAGCGCTACTATTACAATGAGCAAACAAAGAAGTCCGGATAGCTTTGCCAGAATAATCTGGTTGGTCAATATGGCACATGGAACCAAAATCAATAGCAAAAAAATTACCGTTAACCACAGGGGAAAACGGTAATTCACACGATTTTTGTTTTGATTCATGAGCGTATCAATCATTTACTATTTTTCGACAACCCATTTATCATTCAACATTTCACCTTTAATAGTGACGTCTTTTGTTCTTTTATAATCTTCAGCTGCAATAAGCATTTGTTCCTTAGTATCTCTTCGGATTAAAATAGCACTTGAACCCTGAGATTTAACTTCTATATAAAATCCATTTCTCAATCGCGCTGGTTTTGTTGGCGGTCTTCCCATTATCTCTTTATATTAATTCTTAATAAATATAACAACTTTTTTGGAATTATGTTGTATTTCGACAAAATTTCTGTCAAAAACCATGCCTTCTTATTCTATAACAAAAGCTTTAGAGTAACTTTGCGGCATGATTCAACTCGAAAAATTAGGATATTTCTTGCCACAAGGCTATTTATTTGAACAAGTAAGCTTACAAGTTAACCGCGGAGACAAGATTGGACTTGTCGGTAAAAATGGTGCTGGAAAGTCCACCATGCTTAAATTATTATCAGGACACATCACCCCAAGTGAAGGAGCCATTCATCAACCAAAAGGATTGAAATATGGTTACTTAACTCAGGACATCGTCATTAAATCAAATGAAACGGTTTACAACTACCTCTTCCTCTCCAATGTTGAATTGAATAGAATTCGCGAGCGCTTGGACTTTATCAATCATGAGTTAGTTAGTCGCACGGACTATGAATCCGATTATTACTCTGGTATATTGGATGAACTAAGTGAGTTGAATCACGAATTCCAAGTACTGGAAGGATTTCAATGGGAAGAAAAAATCAAGGCGACATTAGATGGGCTTGGATTCTCAGACCTTGATCAACAAAAACTGATTCAAGCATGTTCTGGTGGATGGAAGATGCGCGCGGAATTAGCGAGAATACTTGTGAATAATCCGGACATCCTTTTACTAGATGAGCCGACCAATCACTTGGACATCATTTCCATCAGTTGGCTAGAAAATTACTTACAACGATTCGATGGTGCCGTGATTTTGATTTCTCACGACCGTTTATTCTTGGATAACGTGACAAAACGCACCTTGGAAATTAGTCAAGGACGTGTATTGGATTTCCCTTTTGCCTATTCTAAATACAAATTAATGCGCGCCGAAGAAATGGAACGCATGGAACAATCCAAAAAACAACAGGATAAACAGATCAAACAGACAGAACAACTGATTGAGAAGTTTCGTGCCAAAAGCAGTAAAGCCTCTTTTGCTCAATCCTTGATGAAGAAATTGGAAAAAACGGAACGCATCGAAGTAGAAAAAGATGTAGTTTCGAAAATCAAGTTAACATTCCCCTTGAGTGTCCATCCTGGAAAATGGGTGCTCGAAATGAATGACCTAAGTAAGACGTACGGTGATCGTACCTTATTCGAATCCGTAAATATTACAGTTGGACGCGGTGAGAAAATCGCCTTACTTGGTCCAAACGGTGTAGGTAAATCAACCTTGCTAAAATCCATCACAAAGGAAATTGAGTACGAAGGCGACGTATTATATGGACACAATGTCAATGTGGCCTATTTCGCCCAAGATCAAGCGGAGAAATTAGATCCAACAAAAACGATTTACGAAACAGTTGATGACATTGCCGTGGGAGATATCCGAAAAGACCTACGCTCAATTTTAGGAACCTTTCTTTTCACGGGCGAAGTCGTGGAGAAAAAAGTCAGTGTACTATCCGGTGGAGAACGAACGCGTCTTGCTCTTTGTGTATTATTATTGAGCCCATCAAATTTCTTAATCCTGGATGAGCCGACCAATCACTTGGATCTACAAAGCAAGGACGTACTCAAAAGAGCACTACAATCTTATGAAGGAACTTTCGTTGTTGTATCACACGACCGTGAATTTTTGGATGGACTTTGTAACCGTATTTGGGATATTGAAAACCGAAACTTAAAAATCCATCACTTTACCTTAAATGAATACTTACAGTATAAAATGTCCAAAAAGGACCTTCCAACTGGAAAAGTGACAGAACTTGTTAAGGAAAAGGTTGTCAAGGTGGAGAAACCCGTTCAAGAAAAGAAACCTACAAATGTCAAAGTAGAAAAAGAAGTTCAGCAAATTGAACGCAAAATAGATGAATCAGAGAAACGCATCGCCGAAATGGAGGCACATATTGCTACGTTGGTTTTTGATGAAAACAATGCACATACAGAAGTTCTTGGTGAATACGATGCCACGAAACAAAAACTGACTGCATTAATGGCCGAATGGGAACTCAAAATGAGTGAATTGTAAGCTGAGATTTTCAGTATATTTGTTTTATGAGAGCTCTGCTATTCCTTTCTTGTTTGATTCTTTTGTCCTCCAGTAAATGTGACAAAGGGAAACAGAATCCAATTCCTTACGTCCCGTTTGACATCACGATTGACATACAACTTCCGAGCTACAATCAATTGCAAGGCGTTGGCGGATGGAATTACGTCGTTGGTGGATCCCGTGGAATCATCGTTTACCGTCGTGGAATCGATGAATTTGTTGCTTTCGATAGACATTCACCCGTGGATCCTGATGGAACATGTTTCCTTCCACTTTTTCCAGACAATGACAATTTCCTTGTATTAAAGGATACCTGCAACGATGCCACCTTTTCACTTTACGATGGCTCACCCATTTCCAATAGTGCGTTTGGACTGCGTCAATACGCCGTTCAATTCAACGGAAGTAATTTAGTTAGAATTTACAATTAAAGATATGAATGAGATTACAGTAACCATCATCGATCGCGAAGGTGAAGCACATGAGTTGGTTGGACCAACAGACATGAACATGAACATCATGGAATTATGCAAAGCATATGAATTACCTGTACTAGGCGAATGTGGTGGAATGGCGATGTGTGCCACTTGTCAGTGTTATTTGGAATCCGAAACAGCGCTTCCTGAACAAAGTGATGCAGAACTGGACATGCTGGACCAAGCGTTCTTTGTTAAAAACAACAGTCGCCTAGGATGTCAAATTCAATTGAACGACGACATCAATGGAATCGTTCTTCGTTTGGCTCCTGAAGCGTAAGACCTTAATGGTTTAATTTCTCCTTGAATACTTTTCTGAACTTCTCTACTTTCGGACGAACAACGGCTTGACAATACATGTTTTGTGGATTGTTCTCGAAGTAATTGTGATGGTAGTCCTCCGCTTCAGAATAATTATTAATGGCAACAATTTCCGTAACAATCGGATTATCCCAAACTTTTTCTTTGGTCAATTTCTCCTTATAGGCAGTTGCCAATTCTTTTTGCTCCAAATCGTGGTAGAAAATCACCGAACGGTATTGCGTCCCTGTGTCGTTTCCTTGACGGTTTAATTGGGTTGGATCGTGTACGAACCAAAATATCTCGAGTAGTTCTTCAAAAGAAATGACTGCTGGATCATATTCGACTTGCGCTACTTCCGCATGACCTGTCGTTCCCGTACACACTTGTTCGTATGTTGGATTAACTGTTTTTCCTCCAGCATAACCCGGAACTACGGATATAATTCCTTTCACATCTTTGAAACATGCCTCGATGCACCAAAAGCATCCAGCACCAAACGTCGCTTTTTTCATTCCTTTTTTGTTTGTGTAAATATAAGCAATCGGCTCGAAGTCCATCGCAAGGGAATTCAGACAATACCTCTTTCCTGTTGGATTTGGTCCATCATCAAATAAGTGTCCGAGGTGCGCATCGCATTTGGCACAACGAATCTCAATGCGATCCATGCCATCACTCAAGTCACGTACTTGTTTCACTTTTCCTTTCGTCAGGACATCGTAAAAACTTGGCCAACCACTACCCGACTCGTACTTCGTTGAACTCGAGAACAAAGCAGTTCCACATCCCACGCAAGTGTACGTTCCTTTTTCATGGTGATCCCAGAATTCACCCGTAAATGGGGCTTCCGTTGCTCCATCACGAATGACTGCACATACATTTTCCGGAAGGGCTTTACCGTTCCAGTTAGCAAATGAATTCTTGGTAGAAGGCGAATCTTTTTTTTCAGGTGTCTGTGCGCAGGCATTGATCAAAAAACTCAAAACGAAAATCAAGGTTAATCTCATGCTATATAAACAAAGTGTATGAAAAAAAGTTCGAAGCTAGATAAAAGCGTACTTTTGCGCCATGAAATCAAGGTATAGTCGCAATTTTTGGATCGTATGTTTTGCGATGTTCTTTTTCATGACCGGTTTTAACCTGATCATGCCGGAATTAAACAATTTCATTACCAACCTTGGCGGAGAAAATAAAAAAGGTTTAATCATTCTATTGTTTTCCGTTTCAGCAGCCATTTCTCGTCCATTTTCTGGAAAAATCGCAGATATCGTCGGACGCAAATGGGTGATGTACGCCGGAGTAATTTGCTCCTTTGTCATCTGCCTCAGTTATTCCTTCGTGGAATCCATTGCTTTTTTCCTAGTCCTTCGTTTTCTACATGGATTCAGTGCTGGATTCGCCCCAACAGGAGCAACAGCCTTATTAACCGATGTCATCCCAGAGAAATCACGTGGAAACGCCATGGGAATTTGGGGGACGTTTATTTCCCTCGGAATTGGCGTTGGTCAATCGCTGGGTTCATGGATTTATCAAGCTTTTGGATTTGACACCTTATTTATGTCCGCAGCATTTATTACCTGCATTGCGTTCATCATGATTACGATTGCAACAGAAACATTGGAGAAACGCGAGAAAATAAACGCCAAGCATTTACGCATTACCTGGAAAGATGTCTTCGAACCGAATGTCCTACCAGCTGCCTTTGTGATGTACCTCACGGCTATTTGCTCTGGAATCATTTTCGTGATCACACCGGATATTTCTGGGATGTTACACATCGAAAATAAAGGATTTTTCTTTGGGTTTTACGTGATTTCTACGATCATCATTCGTTTGCTAACGAGTTCCGTTTCGGACCGAATTGGCCGACCACAAACTTTAATCATCGGTGTTTCCATCTTAATTACCAGCATGGTTCTCATTGCTTTGGTAGACAGCAAAGTTTCCTACATCATCGCAGCCATCGTTTTTGGATTTGCGACGGGAATGTCGAGTCCAACCTTGTTTGCTTGGACAGCAGATTTATCGCACAAAGATCGTCGTGGCGTTGGCGCCGGAACGCTTTTTCTCGCTTTAGAATTCGGAATTATTTCTGGATCAGTGATCACGCTTTTTGTTTACGACAATAGTCCGACAGGAATTTACCGCGCCTTCCTCATTGGCGCTGGTTCGGCTGTTTTAGCACTTGTGGTCTTGATTTTTCAAGTAAGAAAAAGTCGCGCTATTCGCTAACTGCAGGTGAGTTTCCTTCCGCTTTGTTCAGATACCTGCGCATCAAATAATGTCCCAAGTAAATCAAGGGAGTTAAACTGACCGCGATCAATAATTTTAGGATGTAGTTCGTTGGTGCAACCGTCATGTAGGTTCCGAAGCTCATTTTACCAGGAAGAACGAATCCAATGTACAAAACGATGTACGAATCGATGACTTGTGACACAACCGTACTTCCCGTACTTCGCAGCCAAATGAACCGATTCCCTGTTTTGTGTTTGATTTTATCGAATAGAAAAGCATCCAACAATTGTGATACAAGAAAGGCACAAATACTTCCCACTATGATCATTTGCGATTGCCCAAATACTTTGAGGTACGACGCATTGTCCGCTAAGTCCGACCCAGGAATTTCATACGCAGGAATCGCCAAGGAAAGGCCGACGATGATGAAACAATACGCTATGAGTCCGGCGGTGATCCACGAGAGTCTGCGAACCGCTTTTTGACCATAAAATTCATTCATTAAGTCCGTCAGCAAGAAAACAACGGGCCAAGGAAGGATTCCAATAATCGTTGCAAATGGACCAAAATGACTTCCGAAGAGATTGAATTCAATCGGAACTTGAATCAGTTTATTGCTGATCAACTCCGCCGTCACCGCATTTGTGATAAAGAGTCCAGCAAGGATGATGAACAACCAATTTCTTCTTTCGCTCAATTTTTCTAGGTTCACGCTCTTTGTTTTACTCAAAAGTAACGATTAATGCGACGCATTGTTCAGGAATCATCCCCCGTAATCTAGGCGCTTTGTTTTGACGTAACGTCGAATGTAGTATTCCGATGTTTTAAAATTGTCGATTCGAACCCCTCCGTTGGCAGAGTGAATAAACTTAATTGCTGAAGGCGTGACTTCAACCACCATGGCAACGTGTCCAACAGCAGTGGAATTGACATTGCTTCCTTTGAAAAACATCAAGTCACCTGGTTGAATATCGGACAATTTGATCGTCTCTCCTAGCTCAGCGAGTCCGTAGCTGGTGCGCACGAGGGAAAAGCCAAAGTTCCCAAAGATGTAATTGATGAATCCTGAACAGTCAAATCCGGATGGCGTTGTTCCACCATAGCGATACGGCACACCTAAAAAGGTTTTCGCATACGAGATGATGGCATCCGCTTTGGGATTGACCGGTCGAACTTTGATGGTCGTGTCGATGCTTGATGTTAGCAAGCTATCCTTTGTCACCGTTTGAGAAAATCCCGAACGAGCGATCAACAACACAAAAAGAACGAAAAATGTATGTAGAAATCTCTTTTTCATCTTTCGATTGCAAAATTATAACTATTTTCGGAAACTAATTCAAGTAACAAGGTGCCTTTAATTGATATTCAACAACTTAGCAAGCTCTATTATTCCATTGGGGAAGTAGCGGAATTACTCGGTGTAAACGCTTCATTACTAAGATTTTGGGAGAAGGAATTTAAATTTGAAATCTCCAAGAAAAACGCAAAAGGCAATCGTTTATTTTCGGTTAAAGAAATTGATAAAATCAACCGAATCTATCATTTTGTCAAAATCGAAGGTTATACCTTGGATGGAGCAAAGAAAGCACTTAGAGCTAAAGTCGTTACTGAACCCAGCGCAGAAAATAGCAGCAATCACGATGCGGTCATTCATCGTTTGGAACAAATCAAACGCAGATTGATTCACTTGAAATCAGCTCTTCCAACGGAAACTGTTGAAGAAAAAGTTGTGACTGTCATTCCTCCAACTGCACCTCCTGTTGTTCCTCCCGCAGTGAAAAAACCTGCTGCACCGAAGTTGACACCGCCTTCTACGGACATGCCGACATTGTTCGATTAGAATACGTAGCCGAAGGATAATTTCGGATAGACATTGGTTTTCCAGTTACCTGTATTCGCATAAGCCCCAAAACGAGTAAACAAGCCAATTCCCATACTGGATTTCCCACTCACATACAATCCGTTAAAAAGAAGTCCCGCTTCATGGAATCCTTTTGACATTGTATTGAAAGTCAACGTATGCAGCGATTGACTGGACATCGTTCCGTAACCGAAAGCGTAGTGTATCCCAAATTGCGGTTCATTCCATTTGGCTTTCGTGCGTTGCGCATTCAAGATATACCGCAAAAACACATTCACTTGTTGCTGGTGGTAGAACTCTGTTACGCCAACGGTTTCAAAAGTATTGGCAATCGAAATCGAACGTTTGACAAAAGAAGCATTCACTGCCTGTTGGTAGAGTAATGGCGTTGGGACATTGGTCCATGCAGCACGGACATTCCACGTGAAGCGTCCATTTCCTGGAATCGTTGTCACATGGAACATATTAAATTGGACACGCAGAAAATCCATGGAAGCCAAATCCAAGGAAGGAATGTTCCATGCTTTCTCTATTTTGATTTGCAGTTTCGGAAACTTCGCTGCTTTAGGAACAAATACATCGCCGAGAATAACCCCTTTTTCACGGATGGCCCATGAAAACAAAAGTGAACTCATGAAAGCTGAACAGGACGTTTGCTGCTGAAACTGATATCCATTGGTGAATTGATTCTGTTGGTAATTCAATTCGAGTGTGAAGTGTTTATTTGCGCGGAAAATTGTCGAAAGTTGAATTCCTGCTTTCTTTTGGTAGGACATATTATTCACGAAGAGCATGCGTCCGGCGTCTTGAGAATAGAACATATTTGTTTTGTACGCTACGTTCCCTCCTACTTCCACGACATCGTTCCCATAAAACAACTTCAGGTTGGTTTTGGTTGATGGATCCAAATGAAATTCCAAGAATCCACCGTATTTTACTTTTTTATCTCCGAATCCATACGCAACAGAAGCGTTTGCTGTCATCCAAGGAAGGAAACGATCTGAATTTTCGATTCCGAATCCAATGCGCGTTTTCTCAAATGCATTCACTGCGAATAATTTTGTAGCGTCAATATTTAGGTATCCGAGTGGGATTTTACCTGATGAAAGCACTTTTAACATTTTCAGGTACTTATCTAAATGCTCTTCTTTGGAAAGGCTGTCATTTAGGACTTATGTATTTTTTTCTTTATCCGTTAAAGCATATGGTCGCAAACTATCCCATTCTTGGTCTTTGATGCGTTCAGAACCAACGTTCGTTTGCACGGCAATGTTGTTAAACTTCACTTTTTCCAATTCCGGCGGATTAAACTGAACGGATTCCATATAAGTAGCACCCCTGCCCGTCACAAAAGCTGTTTTCCCTTTGGAGATGTTAATCGCAGCAAAAACCATTTGTACCTCTGTCGACAATTTCATGGGAAACCATTTTTTTTGATCGAGAAAAGCATACTCTTGTACGATACGAACAGATGAACCAGTTCCACCATCCTTGTATGGAGCGGCAGTTACTTTTTCAATGGCGTAACCATTGGTGTTGATATACAAGCAACCTGTCATTCCATCAAAGTCCTTTCCCTTGCGTGGGCGAAAGAAAATCGTAAACGTCGTATCAATTCCGTTGATTGTCGTATCCTCCAGCACAAACAAATAGCGGTTGATTCCACCAAAAGCAATGGGATTCACATATTGAACCCCCAGTAATTCCACTTGATTGTCGTAAAAGTGAAACGACTGCATGGACTGTGCAAACGTTGAGAACATTGGGTCTGTAAAACCTGAAACTTTGTATGCCTCTACAATTTCTTTTTCCTTGTAGGGAGGTTCGAAATAATGTTTGGAAGCCGTTTCAATCAAAAAAATATGTTGGCGACCAAAGAATTGCTTCATACTGAAGAGATTGGTGTCCGATGGATCCACCACGGTATCTTCTAATAATTTCCGGGAAGCATCATCCAAGTCAAAGACAAATTTGCTGTATTGTTTGGAGATGAATCCATCGTTTTCGAAGGGATGGTTTTTCATACGATTTGCAATTACTTGCGCCACGATGCGTTCCGCTGGATTAACTCCAGGTTTCACCACGACTTCTTGCACATTTTGCGCTTTGCTTTTGAGGTAAATTTTGCCGTCGACCACTTGATTCAGCACGATGCTTGTGTCGTAAAATCCCGTTGCACGAATCTTCACCTATTGATTGGAGTCTAAGACCGTAAAATAACCATCGATATCCGTCAAGCGGGGTGTTTCTTTTTCTGGCATGACTTTCCCAAACGAAACGGGATCCTTCATTTGTTGATCAAGCAGTTGGAATTTCTGTGCACTTAATTGAAAAGAAGCGATCAATGTGAACAGTAACAATAGGCGCATGCAGTATTTTTCATTAAAAATAAAGAAAATAAATGAAAAATGGAATTACTCATTGTTTCCTTAAACGTAACACGCTTAACTGTTCAAAA
Source organism: Crocinitomicaceae bacterium (assembly GCA_017983465.1). Taxonomy (GTDB): domain Bacteria; phylum Bacteroidota; class Bacteroidia; order Flavobacteriales_D; family Crocinitomicaceae; genus UBA952. The sequence goes on along the minus strand of JAGOBK010000008.1, from coordinate 91,658 downwards.
AGTTACTCGCTGTTTGAAAAACCGCACCCGCACCGCTGGAAAAGACATAAAATGTTTACTTCAGTTTAGCTTTTTTTCAAAATTTTAATTGTTGTTAAGAGTACCGCAGCAGTGCAACTGTAGCGTTGTGAAGGAAAATCTATACACGACTGATTTTACTCGTTTCTTCCCAACGATTGTCAAAAATCGAAATGATGGAGATTTTATTCTTTTTAACTGAATAATATACAGAAAGAACTTTGCTTAAAACTGCTCTTCTAAATTTCTTCTTTTTTGATTCAGAATAAATTGTGGGATAAAGGATGATTATATTTTCAAAATCAGCTAAGACTTTATAGAAATTAGTCACTTCTTTTTCTGAAAAATTCTTTTGTAGATATGAGACGATTTCTTTAGCGTTTTCTAAAGATTGTTTTGAATATTCAACAGAGAGGTTCTTTTTCTCAGCCATTTTTCAATTCTTCCCAAAATTGAGACGATGAAATTACATTTCCGCTTTCAATGTCATCCATTCCATTCCTCAACATTATCTGTTGATTTTCGGAAAGTTCATCCCACCAATCATCTTTCGATTTTGATTTTTTCAGACCATCAAGAAACTCAATCATATTCTCATCTGAAAGCCTATTAATCCAAGCAATCAAATCTAATTTCGTTTGGTTAAGTTCAGCTGTTGACATTCTTTATTGATTTAAAACAAATATAATGAGTTTAATGAATTAATCAAATCATTTGTTCATTTTAGCTGTGGTAATCCCGCACGTGATACCGCAGCAGTGCAACTGCAGCGGAACGATGTGAGTCGTCACATTACGTTAACCAAAAAACTCCTCAAAATAACTCGCTGCCAATTTCATTCTGGATCCATACCATGAACACATTTCGCCATCGATGAGGTGAATCTGCGCGTTTGGAAAGATGGCTTGGTACTTGGACACATGTTCTGACTTAAAAGGAAAGGGTTCGGAACTTAAAAAGATGTGGTCAACTTTTGCTGGAGCGACATCCGACAAAGAGGGATAACGACTCAATTCACATGCATTCTGAAAACCGATTTTCGTTAACATGGAATCGATAAAAGTATTTTTTCCTGCGACAAACGCGGGCTCGTCCCAAATGAAATAAAGGAAGGTTTTTCCTTGTCCAAGGTTTTGAAGGGACGCAAATGCCTCGATGCTTTCTTCGACCAATAACTCGGCTTCGTCCTCTTTTTCAGTCATGACACCGATGGAATGGATCATCGCAAAAGCATCTTCGAGCGTTTCAATGTCACTCATCCAAACGGGAAATTCTTTTTCCAAGGCTTCGATGTCCTCTTTGGTGTTTTCTTCCTTGTTGCCAATAATCAAATCGGGATTCAAGGAACGGATCAACTCCAAATTCAACTGTTTTGTTCCGCCAATGCGTTGCTTGACACGAAACCAAGAAGATGGATGAATACAAAACTTCGTGATGCCAATGACTTCGGATGCTAATCCGAGATCGTGGAGTAATTCCGTTTGCGAGGGGACCAAGGAAATGATTCGTTTTGGTTCAAGGGGAACATGTACTTTTCGCCCCATTTGATCCATGAAATTTCTTCCTATCATCAAGAGATCGCTGAAATAACGTCGTAACGAGAAACAATGTGGTACTTACCGTTCTCCAAGTGAACCAATACCGCAGGCGTTTGCTTGTTGATCAACTTGCAAATATCTTCGATGTGCGACGCGTGATTTACCACTGGAAAAGGTGCATTCATGATGGAGGAAATCGGTGCATCGCGCAAAGCTGGATCTTCCACCAACAATTGATACACATGACTGTCGTCGATCGAACCAACAAACACTCCGTCTTTCATGACTGGAATTTGTGAGATTCCGTAGTTGCGCATTTTCGCGATGGCATGAGAAACCAACTCTTCTGCATACAAAGAAACCAATGGTTTATCCGCATGTTTCGCGACTAAATCCGCAGCTGTGACAATGTTTTCGTCCAAGAATCCGCGTTCTTTCATCCACTCGTCGTTGAAGATTTTTCCAACGTAACGACTTCCATGGTCATGGAATAAAACCACTACGATGTCGTCGGCTGTCAACTGGTCTTTCAATTGCAACAATCCTTTGATGGCAGATCCTGCAGAGTTTCCAACGAAAATTCCTTCTTCACGTGCAATTCTACGCGTGTAAACTGCTGCATCTTTATCCGTTACTTTTTCGAATAAATCGATCACGTCAAAATCAACGTTTGCGGGTAAAATGTCTTCCCCAATTCCTTCGGTAATGTATGGATAGATTTCGTTTTCATCGAAAATTCCTGTTTCCTTGTACTTTTTGAATACAGAACCATAGGTATCAATTCCCCAAATCTTGATGTTTGGATTTTTCTCTTTTAAGTATTTCCCAACGCCTGAAATGGTTCCTCCAGTTCCAACTCCCACCACAAAGTGTGTGATTTTCCCTTCGGTTTGTTCCCAGATTTCTGGACCTGTGGATTCGTAATGCGCTTGACGGTTCGACAAATTATCGTACTGATTCACATACCACGAATTTGGAATTTCTTCCGCCAATCGACGTGAAACGGAATAGTAAGAACGTGGATCTGTCGGCTCAACCGCCGTCGGACAAACCACGACCTCTGCTCCTACTGCACGAAGAATATCCATTTTCTCTTTGGATTGTTTGTCGTTTAGTACGCAAACCAATTTGTATCCTTTGATGATTGCTGTTAAAGCCAATCCCATTCCCGTATTTCCCGAAGTTCCTTCAATGATGGTTCCTCCCGGATGTAACAATCCTGCTTTCTCTGCATCTTCAATCATTTTTACAGCCATGCGGTCCTTCACAGAATTCCCTGGATTCGTCGTTTCGACTTTCGCGAATACTTGCGCGGAAACTTCAGCTGTTAATTTGTTGATGCGCACCAATGGCGTATTTCCAATGGTTTCGAGGATGTTATTGTATACTTTCATGCGTTGATTTTGGACAAAGTTAAGTAAATGATTTTAGGCAGTCACGGATTTTTCCTTGACGCAGGGAAAAGCAGAAAAAAAACACCTAATTTTAGTTCATGAAAAATTGCCTTTCTTTCCTTTTATGTTGCTTGATGTATACAAGCCACGCACAAGTTTCTAGCATCCTTCCAAGTCCGGTGACGTATGTTCAGCGCGAAGGATCCTTTCAAATCAACCAAGCTCTGACGGTAAATCCATCTGAAATCAATCCATCGCTTTTCGCACAATTGAAAGAACTAGGAACCATTTATCACCAATTACGCATCGAACCGAATGTCCAAAATGCGATGCTTCAATTCAAAAAATTGGAGAATGTCAAGCAGGATTCATACAGCATCAATGTGGCTGAACGCATCACGATTTCTTATTCAAGCGATGCCTCTTGTTATTACGCTATGACTTCGCTCATGCAATTGATGAAGCGCAACGAAAATGGACTTTCCCTGCCAATGTGTTTTGTGAAGGATTATCCGAACTTTCAATGGCGCGGACTGCATTTGGATGTTTCCCGTCATTTTTTCACAGTGGAAGAAATCAAACGCTTCATTGATTTGATGTCCTATTACAAGTTCAATACCTTTCACTGGCATTTAACCGACGATCAAGGATGGCGCATCGAAATCAAGAAGTATCCAAAACTGACGGAAATTGGTTCGTGGCGAGATAGCACCGTCGACAATCACTACACCACTGTTCCAAGAACCTACACGAAAGCGCGCTACGGTGGATTTTACACACAAGAACAAATCAAGGATGTTGTTGCCTACGCGGAAGCAAAATACGTGACGATTGTCCCAGAGATTGAAATGCCTGGTCACGCACGCGCTGCATTGGCCGCTTATCCTGAATATTCATGTACAGGCAAAGCACAAGGAGTTGAAGGACTTTGGGGAATTTTCGATGATATTTTCTGTTCCAAACCGGCATCCATTCAATTCTTAAAAGACATTTTGGATGAAGTGATTCCATTATTTCCGGGACAATACATCCACATTGGTGGCGATGAAGCACCGAAAACACGTTGGCACAGTTGTCCGAAGTGTCAGGACATCATGAAAGAAAATCACCTAAAAGACGAACATGAATTACAGAGTTATTTCATTCGCCAAATGGATGCGTACGTGACAGCAAAAGGAAAAAAAATCATTGGTTGGGATGAAATCCTCGAAGGTGGACTTTCGCCCAATGCGGCGGTGATGTCGTGGCGTGGATTCGATGGCGGATTGGAAGCAGCGAAGCAAGGACATTACGTCGTGATGACTCCAGGTTCTCACTGTTATTTCGATCATTACCAAGGAAAAGGGAAAGATGAACCGTTAGCGATTGGCGGCTACACGTCCTTGGAGAAAGTCTTTACGTTTAATCCGATTCCTCCTGATTTAGGTCCGGAAGTTTCCTCATACATTTTAGGTGGACAAGCGAACATATGGACAGAGTACATTCCTACTTTTTCCAAAGTGGAATACATGACGTATCCGCGTGCCATTGCCTTGAGCGAAGCACTTTGGTGTACCACAAAACCGACGTACAATGTCTTTTTATCCGTTCTCGTTCAAGATCATTTCCCGCAATTGGATCGATGGAAAGTCAATTATTCAAAAAGCGCTTTGAAGGCTTCAGTGAAAACGATTCGTACAAATACGGGAATTGAATTGAAATCCACCGGACAAAGCATCGAAAATGGAAAACTGAAGGAAACATCCATCTCTTTCCCCTTCACGCGCAGCAAGAAAAAAACAAAAACGGAAGAGGTAACTATTCGACCGGAGGACGAAAGTATTCGTCAAACGATCCAAATCACCAACCACTTGGCGCTCGGAGCGAATGTTCGCTTTGTGACGGAACCGAGTCCAAAATACAACGGTGGGGACATCGTTATAGTGGATGGTCAATTCGGTGCACGTCCGTGGAAAGGACACGAATGGATTGGCTTTGATACGAATGTGATTGTGTTGGAAATTGACCTCGGAAAAATAACGAAAATCCGCGAAATAAAAGTGAGTTTCCTACAGGACGAAAACAGTTGGATTCATGCGCCGCATCAGGTGGAAATTGAATCCATCTCACCGAAACGCGATAATGGCATCGGAATGGCACAGGGTCCTAGCTTGGATTCTTATTCACCAAATTCGGAAATATGGAATCTCCCTTACAAAGGTAAAACACAAACGATTCGAATAACGATTACGGGTTCACCAAAAATTCAAATGGGGCTTCCTGGCGAAGGAAGTATGCCTTGGATTTTCATCGATGAAATTCAAATCAATTAATGCATGTGGCAATCCGTTGAAAAACCCGTTAATCGCGGGAAATGGCGTAAATTCTTCGGGAAAGAATACTTTATTCTAAAACGAAAATGGCATTGGCTGAACAACAAACGTTCCTTCGCACGAAAACGCATACATTCGGGATTGGAACATGAATACATGAAGCACCAGTCCATGTTGTTACGACCATTGAAGGACGTAGACATGGTTCTTCAGCACAACAAAGTGAAAAATTTGGAACTTGCCATCGGACACATCAACGGGATTGTTATTCACCCGGGAGAAACATTTTCCATTTGGAAATTGGTTGGACGTCCAACAAAAAGCAAAGGATACCTTGACGGACTCACCTTGGAAAACGGTCAAATCGGGCGAGGAGTCGGCGGTGGACTTTGTCAACTTGGAAACTTACTGTATTGGATGGCGCTACATTCTCCTTTAGAAATCACCGAGCGTTGGAGACATGGATTCGATGTGTTTCCAGATATCAATCGAAGCATTCCCTTTGCTTGTGGCGCAACACTTTCGTACAATTATGTCGATTTACAACTAAGAAATTCCACGCAACAAGATTTCGTCATTGAACTCTGGTTGGACAAAAGCCATTTAAATGGTCGTCTGACTTCCAACCTTCCATCAGATTGCACATATCAAGTGATCGAAACGGATCATCAAATTCAACAACAATGGTGGGGTGGCTACACAAGACACAATCGGATTTGGAAAGAATCCACGAACAAAGATTCCGGAGAACAAACAATGGATTTAGTCACCGAAAACAATGCGATTATGATGTACAATCCCTTACTCGAAGGTTCGAAGGGATGACTCGTCAAACTCTTAACCTAAATCAAGGGAAGAAACAACCTTTGGAAAGTACATTTGTCAAATGGAAAGAAAGACCTTCCTCAAACTCATCGGATTATCCACAATTGGACTTAGCATGACTAGTTTAGCTGATTTAAATCGTATGTCCAACGGATTTACGCATACACCAAAAATGCCCGTTCTCTTTGTTGGACATGGAAGTCCGATGAATGCGATTGAAGAAAATCAATTCGTACAAGGATTCCGAAATGCAGCGAAGTCGATTCCAAAACCGAATGCCATTCTATGTGTTTCGGCACATTGGTTAACGAACGGAACAAAGGTGACCGCGATGGGCATGCCGCCAACGATTCACGATTTCGGTGGATTTCCACAAGCCTTGTTTGATGTCCAATATCCCGCTCCTGGAAGTCCAGAACTAGCGAAAGAAGCGCAAGCATTGCTGGCTCCAACACATGTCGATTTAGACGATGCGTGGGGATTGGATCATGGAACGTGGTCGGTGCTCAAACATTTTTATCCAGACGCAGATATTCCGGTTATTCAATTGAGCATTGATTACGGAAAACCCATGCAATGGCATTTTGACTTGGCAAAACAGCTACAAGCCTTGCGTGAAAAAGGAGTACTGATTATCGGTAGTGGAAACATCGTTCACAATCTTGGACGCGTGGATTTCAGTCGCATCAACGAAGTTGGCTACGGCTATGACTGGGCAATCGAAGCGCGTTCTATACTGAACAAAGAACTTCTGGACGGAAATTTCCAAGCGATTATCGATTACCAAAAAGGTCCAAAATCCTTGCAATTGGCCATTCCAACACCAGATCACTACATTCCCCTGCTCTATACCTTGGGACTCAAAACAAAAACAGACGAACTGACTTTGTTTAACGATCAATTACTTGCAGGAAGTTTAAGCATGACTTCTGTCCGAATTGGATAGCTATTTTCTTCAAAAAGAAACATTCCATTGACGTCGGATGTTGTACCTTTGCAAAAACTTTTTTTATGGCTACGCGTAATTGGCAAACAATTAAAAAATACGAAGACATTAAATTCGAGTTCTTCGAAGGAATTGGTAAAATCACGATTAATCGTCCACGTGTATACAACGCGTTTCGTCCAGAGACAAATTTCGAAATGTTGGATGCTATGAACATCTGTCGCGAACGTCCGGACATCAACGTGGTTGTGTTCACTGGAGAAGGCGACAAAGCATTCTGTTCAGGTGGAGATCAAAACGTAAAAGGTGTTGGTGGATACATTTCAGAAAATGGTGTTCCTCGCTTAAATGTCTTGGATTTACACAAAGCCATTCGTTCCCTGCCTAAACCAGTTATTGCCATGGTGAATGGGTATGCGATTGGTGGTGGACACGTACTTCACGTCGTGTGCGATTTAACGATTGCTTCAGAAAATGCGATTTTTGGTCAAACTGGACCGAAAGTGGGAAGTTTTGACGGAGGATTCGGTTCTTCGTACTTGGCGCGCCACGTCGGACAGAAAAAAGCACGTGAAATCTGGTTCCTTTGTAATCAATACACCGCTGAAGAAGCAGAAAAAATGGGCATGGTCAACAAAGTTGTTCCATTTGACCAACTAGAGGATACCGTAGTTGAATGGTCAAAAACGATCATGAAAAGAAGTCCATTGGCAATCCGCATGATCAAACGTGCGATGAATGCCGAATTAGACGGACAACACGGATTAATGGAATTGGCTGGCGACGCTACGCTACTCTATTATTTAACCGAAGAAGCGCAAGAAGGAAAACATGCCTTTTTAGAAAAAAGAGATCCTGATTTTTTACAATACCCAAAATTCCCTTGATATGTCAGTAAGAGACCTACAACCAAATGCATTATGGAACCATTTTGCTGATTTGAATGCCGTTCCTCGTCCTTCGAAAAAAGAAGAACGCGTGCGTCAATTCATGATCGATTTTGGAAACTCATTGAACTTAAAAACAGTGGAAGATGCCATTGGAAACGTGTACATCTACAAAGCAGCAACTGCGGGAATGGAAAATCGTCCAACGGTCATTCTTCAAGCTCACTTGGACATGGTTCATCAAAAGAATTCCGACACAACTTTCGACTTCGATCAACAAGGAATCGAAATGATTGTCGATGGTGATTGGGTACGTGCAAACGGAACAACACTTGGTGCCGACAACGGAATTGGCGTCGCTGCAATCATGGCGATTTTGTCGTCAACAGATATCCCACATCCAGCGGTTGAAGCATTTTTCACGGTGGATGAAGAAACAGGAATGACAGGCGCCATCAAAATGGACCCAAGCTTTTTGAGTGGATCGATTTTATTAAACATTGACACCGAAGACGACGATGAATTATCCATCGGATGCGCCGGAGGAATCGATACGAATACCACTTACACGTACGGACAAGTTCCAGTGCAAGGAGAAACGCTCACCCTTTCCGTTCGCGGATTGTTGGGCGGACATTCCGGAATGGACATCGACAAAGGACGTGGAAATGCGAACAAATGGATGGCGAGAATCCTTTGGGAAATGAAACAAGTGACAAACATCCAATTGATTTCCTTCGATGGTGGAAGTTTGCGCAATGCCATTCCACGTGAAGCAACTGCTGTGATTGCAAGCAGCGACATTTCTGCTGTAAAATCCGTATTCGCTGAGATTTCAGCAACCTTAAAAGAAGAATACGTAAGCATTGAGCCTAATTGTCAATTTGACCTTCAAGCGACTTCAACATCAGAACAAGCGATGAACGATCAGGATTTCTCGAAAATCATTTCCTTGCTTTGTTCCGTTCATAATGGCGTTTACAGAATGAGTCCAGACATCGCTGGATTGGTAGAAACGTCTTCCAGTTTAGCGAGAATCATTATCAAGGACGGAAGTTTTGTTTCACAATCCTTGCAACGAAGCAGCGTTGAATCTACCAAACGCGAAGTGTGTATGGTGATGCGTGGTGCCTTCGAAAATGCCGGATGTAAAGTTGAACAAACAGGAGATTATCCAGGATGGAAACCAAATCCAAATTCGGGTATTTTGAATGTGATGGAAAACCTATACCACGAACTTTTCAATGAAAAAGTTCAAGTAAAAGCGTGTCACGCCGGATTGGAATGTGGAATTTTAGGAAAGCACCTTCCAGGTGTGGACATGATTTCTTTCGGACCAAATATCCGTGCAGCACATTCACCGGATGAAAAAGTTCAGATTTCTTCTGTTCAGAAATTCTGGAACTATTATTTAGAAACATTTAAAAGAATTGCTTGATCTCCAACCATCAAGAAATCAAAATCCTTATTTTTAGCACATGAATTTTCAATTAAATACAATCGAAGAAGCCATTTCAGAAATCCAACAAGGACGCGTTGTCATTGTGGTGGATGATGAAGGACGTGAAAACGAAGGCGACTTCTTAACAGCAGCAAGAAACGCAACACCCGAAGTCATCAATTTCATGGCGACACACGGACGCGGTTTGATCTGCGCGCCAATCAGTGAAGAACGTTGTGATGCTTTAGGATTAGAAATGATGGTGCAAAGTAATTCTGCTGCATACGAAACTCCGTTTACGGTGAGTATCGATTTGATTGGACACGGATGTACAACAGGAATTTCTGCCAGTGATCGTTCAAAAACGATTTTAGCATTGATTGACCCGACAATCCGACCGGAAGAATTAGGAAAACCTGGGCACATATTTCCATTGAGAGCACGCAAGGGAGGCGTTTTGCGTCGTGCAGGACACACTGAAGCAGCCGTGGATTTATCCCGTTTAGCTGGATTCGAAGAAGCAGGAGTAATCGTTGAAATCTTGAATGAAGATGGAACGATGGCACGTGTCCCAAGTTTGATTGAAATCGCGAAAAAATTCGATTTAAAAATCGTTTCCATCGAGGATTTGATCAAATACCGCGTGGAACATGAGTCCTTGATTGAAGAACAAGTTTCCGTTCACATGCCAACAGAATTCGGTGATTTTCAATTGCGCGCATTCAAAGACACGAGCAATGACCAAGATCATTTGGTATTGACAAAAGGAACATGGGACAAAGATGAACCAGTTTTGGTTCGTGTGCATTCCTCTTGTTTAACCGGTGATATTTTTGGATCATGTCGATGCGACTGTGGACCGCAGTTACACAAAGCGATGGAAGTGATTGAAAAAGAAGGAAAAGGCGCGATTGTTTACATGAATCAAGAAGGAAGAGGTATCGGACTTTTGAATAAATTGAAAGCGTACAAATTGCAAGAAGAAGGATTAGACACTTACGAAGCAAATGAGAAATTAGGATTCAAAGCAGACGAAAGAGATTACGGAATTGGTGCGCAAATCATCCGTTCCATCGGAATTTCTAAAATGCGTTTGATGTCCAACAACCCAAAGAAACGTACCGGATTGATAGGCTACGGATTAGAAATCGTTGAAAACGTTGGCTTGGAAATCGCAAGTAACATCCACAATCAGCATTACTTGGAAACGAAGCGCGACAAAATGGGTCACAACCTAAAACTAGACTAAATGCTAAAGGCAACAGGAATACAAAAAGCGTACGGCGATCTTTCGATCTTGAAAGGCGTTGACTTAACTGTTGCTTCTGGGGAAGTGATTTCCATCGTTGGTTCTTCCGGCGCTGGAAAAACAACCTTACTTCAAATATTAGGAACCTTGGATCGTCCAGACCAAGGTGAATTACTCATTGATGACATCAATCCATTTACACTTTCCTCCAAAGGATTGGCGGATTTTCGTAATAAATCCATTGGATTCATTTTTCAATTTCATCAATTACTTCCAGAATTCACCGCACTTGAAAACGCGATGTTACCGGCGTTGATAGGTGGAAAAAGTAAAAAAGAAGCCGAAGAACGCGCACAGCACTTGTTTCAGAAATTGAACATCGGACACCGTACTACGCACAAACCGTCGGAATTATCCGGTGGTGAGCAACAACGCGTTGCGGTTTGTCGTTCCTTGATGAATCAACCTGCGGTGATCTTCGCAGATGAACCATCCGGAAACTTGGACACTAAAAACGCACAAGAATTGCATGAACTGTTTTTCCAATTACGCGAAGAATTCAAGCAAACCTTTGTGATTGTCACACACAACGAATCATTCGCTCAAATGGCGGATCGTTCCCTCGTGATGCGTGATGGAAATTTCATCTAAGCGTTGTGAGTCCAAGTGAATTAAAAGAATTCCTCGATTTCAAAGCGTCCTTCTACGAGCAAAGACATTTCTTGGAAGAAGATCCCATTCAACTCCCCCATCGATTTACCCAGAAAGAGGACATTGAAATTGTTGCTTTTCTTGTATCCATGATTGCGTGGGGAAATCGAAAAAGCATTGTCAAAAGTGGCGAACGCATCATCGACATCATGGGAAATTCACCCTATGATTACATCATGTCCTACAAGGGCGAGATTCCAAGCAACTTTGTACACAGAACCTTCAACAACGAAGACCTCGGCGGATTCTTTGCGTGTTTGCACAGACTTTACCAAGACCAAGGACTCGAAGCTGCTTTTTCCAAACAACAGTCCACAGACGACTTGAAAATGCGCATCACACACTTTCGTGAGGAATTTTTCAAGAGTGAACATTTGTCCAGAACGCACAAACACATTTCCAATCCCGCTTCCGGTTCCGCAGCGAAACGCTTGGTCATGTAAATACGGGTAATTAGGGTAGTTAAAATTTTTCTTAAAATTAGCACTATCTTTGTCTGTTATAAAAAATCAAATATTACCTATAAATGGGTTTGACTAAAACAGAACTTAAAGAGTTTTTAGACGATAAGGTTAATGAATTTAACACCTTTAACTTCATTGAACCAGACCCAATCAGTGTGCCACACCGCTACTCAATCAAGGAGGATATTGAAATAGCAAGTTTTTTAGCTTCGTCAATTGCTTGGGGAAATCGAAAAATGATTACCAAAAATGGTCACCGAATGATGGATTTATTAGGTGACTCACCATACGACTTTGTAATGTCGCACCAAGAGCATCAACTTGAACGACTTGAAAATTTTGTCCATCGTACATTCAACAGTGAAGATTTGAAGTATTTTATTAAAGCTCTAAAACATGTATATTCAATTCATGGTGGATTAGAATCTATTTTCATCAAGTACCAAACTGAGAATTCATTACAGCCAGCTATTCATGAGTTAAATAAAATTTTCTTTGAAATTGAACATCCACAAAGAACAAGAAAGCATGTCGCAGACCCAATGAAAGGTAGTGTTGCGAAGAGAATTAACATGAATCTTAGGTGGTTATGTCGCAAAGATAACAAAGGTGTAGATTTTGGTATTTGGGATATTAGTCCAGCAAAACTTTCATGTCCGTTAGATGTGCATTCTGGTAATGTAGCCCGTAAATTAGGATTACTCAATAGAAAAAATAATGATTTGAAAGCATTAGAAGAACTCGATAATTCGTTAAGAGAATTAGACCCAAACGACCCTGTAAAATACGATTTCGCCCTATTTGGTTTAGGGATATTTGAAGGGTTTTAAAATTGTATTGGTGAACTATTTCTTTAAATCTAGATATGCAATATTCGTAAGCTGATTAAAAAAAGATGAATCTGATATTCTTATTAAAAGCTTATAATAATCCGACTCCTTACTGAAAAATAATTCTCTCAACGGGTTAAGGAATTCATCAATACTCCCAGTTATCATTTTTCTATTTATTTTCCAGAAATCGTGATTGCTTCCACCGTACTTTTGTGTTTTTGTATTTTTTACATCATAATATTTCAAATTAACTTTTTTATTATGAATAGAAAAAACTCTCCCATGAACAAGTGTATTTCTTTGATGGCTAATTAACAATTGTGAATCACTATTAATTTTTGAAATGTTTGTTGTTATAACATCAATTAAATGTTCAAAATCAGTCAATAATCCCAAACAATTAATAAGGTTTCTATGATTACATTCATTCTTTAATCTTTCTAGTTTGTCTTCCTTTTCAACAATAATATCTATTAATCCAGTAAACCAAATGCAAAAAATTCTATTTTTTAATTCGGGTGGTAAGTTTAATTCTTTGCCATAAATAAATTCACCCCAGTTTTGAACAAACATTAAATGGTCTGAATGAAGTGTAATTATAATATTTATTATTTCTTTATCTGTAAATTCGTTTGGTTTTGAAATTTTCATAATTAGTAGATATACCCATAAATAATTTGAACATTGCTAATAAATGAAAATAAAATATAATTTCCCAGTAATATCTCAGACTATTACTCATTTTTTATAAAGCCTACCATTTACCAGTAACATTTCTACATTCATCTTTGCCATAATTCGTTCCTTTTCGATTTTGGTTAATCGATTTGGGTCTTGTACCAAAAACAAATGATTGGTTTTTTCTAACTGATGCGTTATTGTAATTCTAGTCTTCTTCATAATAATCAATTTAAACTGTATTCGAAATCGATGCCCAGCATATTCTTTTTCTTGTGGTAATTGATTATTAAGAAGATTGAATCACCTTCCACAACAAAATGGAAAAACTTCACGTTGCTGATATACTTTTCAAGTATTGCACCTAGTTTCTTCTGGTCAACCGTTGTGTCATGTGGCAACCAAAATTCTATCATCGTTTCAACTGGTGATGTTCCTGTTCTATTCATGTTGCTGAAAACTTCAAAACGGTGGCACTTATACCTTCTTGCGAGCTCCATGTAGATTTTATTCAGTTGGATGAAATGCATACTAAATCATATTTCGGTTAATCATTACATTTTTCACCTTACAAATTGTCGCACTGGATGAACCTGTAATTTGAGTAATATCTCTCATAGGCATACCTTTTTGTAGCTTCTTTACAATTGTCTGGTGACGTTGTAACAATTTTTCATCAGATTGAACCGCACCAATTTTTCTGCCTTTAAATTTGCCTAAAGCCTGTGCAACCTTAATACCTTCCATTGCTCTTTGCTTAATTTGATTCCGATTCATCTCGGCTATACTACCCATACAAGAAATAACCAGCTGTGCCATTGGATTTACATCACCATTGTCCAAAAGTGTATTAAAACCTTCTTTGATGGATTTTAAGTTGATTTTGTTTTTGGTAAATAATTCAATTGTATGTAGGATGTCCAAAAGGTTTCTTCCGAGACGGTCAATGCTATCAACAACTACTGTGCATGGTTCTAATTTATTTGTTATCTCATCAAATAATTTCACTGCTTCTGGTCGCTCCATAAAGGGCACGTTACCTTGGATACGTTCAACAAACAATTTTGAAGGGTCATAACCTTCATGATTTTTGAATGTTTCAATTTGTCTAGCCGAATTTTGAAGAACTGTTGATGTTCTGGAATAAAAGTAATAATTCATGAATCTTTCCTTTTTGGTTAATAATCGCTTCAGATTTAGATGCTCAATTATTTTGAAACCTACTCACCGTGTTTATTGGGTTGTGTGTTATCATTTAGGTTTTAAAAAAGAGCTATAGTCTAATCTGTTGTAAAGATGCCAGGCAAATTATTAATACGCAAGGAAATCGTCTATTATCCTGGATTTCAGATTAATAAAATATTTTATCACGATATTTATCAATAAAACAAACAATGAAAAATCAAACAATAAAATTAGATTGCGGTCACGTAGTTGAAGTAATCGCTATAGATATAAGAAGAACTTATGGTGAGTTCTTAGCTGGTGAACTAACTTTAGAGGACAATATTTATGTAATCGAAAATTTAAAAGCACCAGAGCACTGGGGCAAGCGTAAAACAGTTAAGTATATGGATAGCTTCGACTTAAATTTGAAAACATTTAAACCTTACACGGTATTTCTGTGGCTATCATCAGATAAAAGCGTCAATGACCCTCAAAATAAATTTGACGGTTCAGAAGTGGTTATTGTCTGGACAATTGATGACTTGTTTTCGTTTTCAGTTAACTCACTTATCGAAAATGGTATTCAAGAATTTGATTGGGAGAATTATTCTGTTAATTTATCGCTTTGAACTTCGAAATTAATATTGGCATAGGTTCACTTTGGTCTCTTACAACTAATTTATCAAATCCATTTTTAGAATCTCTTAGCATCAATCGTAAGAGTTTTCTTTTATTGTTATAATCAACAGTATCTAGTTCTGGATGATAAAACACTTTTATTCTGTTACACTTGTTATGCGAAAATATCTCACGTAATATTGTAAAGTCTGAAACTTCAAAAGAATGTCCAAATGAGTATACTTCAAAACTATCTAAATTTAAAAAATCTATAAGTTCTCCTTTACTTGAAGTATTGCTGTAAAGGATTGACTTAAAAAAATCAACATATTCAATTTTTGAATCAGAGATAATTTTATTAAAATTTTCATCTAAATCGTTATCAAATCCGAAAATTAGCTCATCATCTTGCTTAATGTCATTAACATTTCCATGCAGATATAAAATCCTAGAATTAATTTCGTGCTGAATTTTGTTAAAATAGTAACCTAATGTTCGTGTATAATTAAAGCTTAAAAAAAGTAATTGATTAATCTGCCCATGACTAAATATTTCAATTAATTTCTCAATTCGTTTTGCTTCAATTCCAGCCTCTTCAATATTGATTTGTATTTTTAAAATGTAGTCTTTAAGACATTTTCTAATCAATGAAAATTCTTTATTAAGCTTTTGAATATCACCTTTTTTTTCATAAGTCTGAATTAAACAATCGAAAAATGTTTTTTCAAAGTCTGCCCAATTTTCAAAATAATTTCTTAGTATCTCTGATTTTATAGTTATTTCAAAGCTTCCTTTTTCACTAGCTTGAATTAGTTTTTCTAAATCTTTAATTTTTAAAATAGAAGAAAGGTATTCATCAATGTTTGAAAAATTTTGTATGAAAATACTAAGTAATATATCGTCATAAAAATATCCTGTACTTTTCGTTTTAAAGTTGTTTTTAACACCTTCTCGAACGGCAATCTTAATTTTTTGTAAAATTAAATCTAACACAAAATCTTTATAGCTAGATTTTAGCCCATGTGCTAAATCAAATCCGTTACCGACTAATATTATTCTATTCATTTTACTTACTCAATCTATCATATACCTTCTTCAACATATACCCTTTCACCAATCCACCGAATTCCTTATCATCCATCATTTTACCAAATATATCTTGGTTCTGCTCCATTCTACTAATTAGTGCATCCATAAATATGTCATCAAATCCGAATTTGAAGTTCTCAATTGGGTTGTTCTTGGCTTGTTCTGCTAACTTTTCATCCAGCACCATATCTTCTTCTATCTGGTCAAAAAACAGCTTGTCTGCTGTATTAAATTCTGTTTGGAACTTCTTGTTCAGTACTTCAATAATTTCAGATAAATTAGCTTCATCCTCTTTTGTTAAACGCAAACCAGCTTGACCACCACCTTCTAGTTCATATACACTTTGGCTTTCCATAACGATATTATGTTCTGCAATCTTTTGTAGTCTATAGTATTCCAATGAAACTTCGTCACCCAACTTGAATTTATCATTCTGGCTGGTTCTTGGTAGTTTTTTGTACAAGAATCGAGTGTATGTAAATAGCTTCTCAAGGTCAACGTCTGAGAAAGGCATTATCTGAGTTAAAAACGAATACGTTCTATTAAAGCTTTGCATTGTGTTCTTGAAGTCTTCTTGAGTGACTTCAGTTCCAATTACATTCTTATCTGAGCTTTCTTCTGGAAGTTGTTTGAATCGTTCCACAGCTGGGTCAATGTAAGCATTCAACTTTGCTTGGTCAGAAACTGTCAACGATTTTGCTGATTTGAAATATAAGTTACAGAAATTGTTCACCTCTGTTTCCCAAATCACATTTGCTTTATCCAATTCAGCTTTCAAGTCATAAAGGTAATTCGGGTCTGAATTCTCCTTGATGGAAGTTAGTTCATAATAGGGTTGGAACGATTCCAATATTTCATCGGTATCATTCGCAAAGTCCAATACAAATGTGTCCTCTTTACCAGCACACATTCTGTTCAATCTGGATAGTGTTTGTACAGCTTTAACACCAGATAATTTCTTGTCCACATACATAGTATGTAACAACGGTTGGTCGAATCCTGTTTGGTATTTGTCTGCAACCAATAACAATTGATATTCATCCGATGCAAACTTTCTAGGCAATTCCTTCTCTGCAAATCCATTAAGCTCAACTTCGGTAACACCTTCTGGAGCGTTTCCGTAAATTACTTTTCCAGAAAATGCTACAATGGTTTTCACATCGTTATATCCTTTGTCCTTGATGTATTTGTCGAATTCTTCTTTATATCTTACTGCATGCAAACGTGAGCTCGATACCACCATCGCTTTTGCTTTCCCTCCAATCTTTTTAGAAACCACTTGGCGGAAATGCTCCACCATCACTTCGGTTTTCTGTGCTAAGTTATGTGGATGCAATGACATGAATCGTCCAATGGCTCTGGATGCTTTCTTCTTGTTTACTTTCGGGTCGTCCTCAATTTCTTTGGATAACTTGAAGTAGGTTTTATAGGTAGTATAGTTCTTTAATACATCGAGAATGAATCCTTCTTCAATAGCTTGTTTCATCGAGTAAAGGTGAAACGGTTCTGGCTTACCATGAGCACCCATCGTCCCAAATACTTCAACTGTTTTTGGCTTTGGTGTTGCTGTAAAGGCGAAGAAACTAAGGTTGTTCTGCTTACCTCTCGCCAACATCGACTTTCTTATTTCATCTTCTGCATCTTCTTCCAATCCTGTGTAAGCCTCATCTTTCTCAGCTTCTTCCAATGATTGTGCTGATAGTACTTCCTTCATTTTTTTGGTTGCTTCACCACCTTGTGAACTGTGAGCCTCATCAATGATTACCGCATACTTTCTAGCTGGGATTTCTCCGATTTTATCCAGAATAAATGGAAACTTTTGAAGTGTTGTGATAATGATATTCGAACCAGCTGAAATGGCATTTGCCAACTGAGTTGAATCTTTATCAATTTTTTGAACAACACCGTCTTTGTGTTCAAATTGGTAAATAGTGTTCTGCAACTGTGAATCCAAGACCTTACGGTCAGTAATTACAATTACCGAATCAAAGATTCTGTTGTTAGCCTCATCATGTAAGCTAGACAATCTATAGGATAACCAAGCGATTGAATTAGATTTCCCAGAACCAGCTGAGTGTTGAATCAAATAGTTTTTTCCAGCACCGCTTTGCCTTGCATCAGATGTCACTTTACGAACGACTTGCATCTGGTGGAAACGTGGGAAAATGATGGTTTCTTTTTTCTTTTTAACACCATTCAACTCAAATTCTTCCACGCTTAGGTGAAGGAACTTGCCAATGATATCCATGAAACTATCTTTTGTCCAAACCTGTTCCCATAGATATGATGTTCTATATCCATTTGGGTTTGGTGGGTTACCAGCTCCATTGTTATAACCTAAATTAAATGGTAAGTATCTTGTGTTCTTTCCGTCCAATTTCGTTGTCATGAAAGCCTCATCGGTATCCACAGCAAAGTGAACCAAGGTTCTTTTCTTGAATTGAAATATAGGTTCGTTTGGCTCACGGTCATATACATACTGCTTCTTAGCATTCTCAACAGACTGTCCAGAAAACTGATTTTTAAGCTCTATGGAAGCAATTGGTAATCCATTCAGCGAAAGCACCATGTCCAATGAATTCTTACCTACACGCTCGTAATATAGCTGTCTAGTCACTGACAAATGATTGGTAAGATACAATTCGTCTGCTTCTGGATTTAGCGTGCTTTCTGGCTTGAAATATGCCATCTGGAACTTCACTCCATAATCAGTAAATCCTTTGCGAATAACGTCCAATACACCACGCAAATCAATTTCTTTGACCAAACGTAGTATTACTTTTTTCTCAGCTTCATCCTTGTGGATAGTAACGAGTTTATCCCAAGCCTTTGGTTGTGATTGCTTCAAAAAATCAGTTATGTAGATAGGAAATAATCCTTGTTGTACATCGAAGTCTGTTGAACTACCTTTTACATAACCACCGTGTTCCAACAAGTTGGATTCGATTGCCTGTTCAAATGTTAGTTCTGTATGTATTCCTTTTGCCATATTCTATTCGTATAAAGCGTTATAATTTTCTTCTAAACTCAATTCATCAATTAGGAAATCAACCCATTCATCTGTATATCCATAATTTTTGTTTAATGAATCATATATGCAGAATTTGGAATCAGTTAATTCTGGTGATAATGAATTGTTTAAAGGACGGACATTATATTTTTTCCAACACCTTGTGTGAGTGTCAGAATTAAATTTATCTTTTTCTTCACCATTTTTAATCATTTTGGGATTGCCTAGTAAAGTTTGAACTCTTTTAACAACTTCAGCTGGTTTTATTCTATCTTTATTAGCAACAGGAACTGTTATAAATTTATTTTTTACTAAAGTAGCTACCCTGTTAACATTATTTTTTTGTGCATCATCTAATTTATCATATGCGACAAATTGAATTGGCAAAGCACTTTTGGATTCATGATTAGCAACTTGTATTAAAAATGCTTTAAATGAGTATTCTCCAGAGTTTATAATGTCAGTGGTAATTGAACTTCTATATGCTTTAATAAAATCTACAATAGATTTTGCATTTGGATTTTCAACAATTGCATTGTTAAGACTTTTAGATGAAGGATAAAGCTGTAATGCAAAAGATAAAGATTCTTTAATACAATATTCAGCCCCAAATTCTTTCTCCATAATTTTATCAAAATTCAAAAGCATAGCTTGACATTCAGCAAAAATATCTGAATCAATTTCTGGAATTGATTTGTGTTCAATCATATTTCTTAGCGGAATGAAAAACTCCAAATTTTTTCGTATTGGGTGATTAGTATCTGCTCCAAAATATTCTTTTAAACATTCTCTTAATTCCCAATAAGAATAATCACCATCCCTTATTACAAATCTTCCATTTATCTCTTTGTAATATGGTTTCTTCTTTTGTTTAAAAAAAATTGCGTGAAATAGAGCTGTCCAAGATATTGTCATTAAAATTATGTAACCACCAGATTTAAACCTAATTGCTGGTTTGTTATATGTTTCAACAGCCAATAATGCTGAATCTTGAGATTTTTCAAGACATTTTTTCACTGCTTTTGGAAGTCCTCTTGGCATCTCAATTCAATTTTTCGTTTCTTACATCCACCTTACCAGTTACCACTTCACTTATCAATGCTGTTTTATATTCATTAATTAAATCAATTTCTTTCCTTGATTTTTCTATTGTTAAACTGATTGCATTTAAAGATTTATTTAGTTTTTCTACTATTTCATGTTGCTCATCAATTGAAGGTAAAATCAAGAAAAAATTCTTTAATTGTTCAAAATTTAATGCTTCACGATTACCTCCAGTTTGACACAAATCAATTTGTTGTTGACCTAAAGTTGAGCTCAATACATAGTATAAGAATTCAGTAATTATTCTTTCGTTTGGTCTAACAATACAGACGTGTTGATTAACATTTGCTTCTTCAAATTCATTGGTAACATAGTAACATCTACCTATTGAACCACCTGTAATATTTAACAAAACATCACCAAAAAGTACTTGACTATTTTTCATAGAATCATGTATTTCTCTTGTTATGTATGCTACATTATCCAAGCGGAATCCATCAAAATAAACATTTTGGCTTCTAAGTAATGGGATACCTGTTAATTCATATATTTCTGCACCGCCTTTAGGTGTAACTCCACTCCCTATTTTGTTAGTGACAGACTTAATCTTATTCACTTTCCAATGCTTTGGTATCTCTCCCAGCCATTCAATACCAGAATCCTTCATCGAAACATTCGGGTCAAGACCTTTGGTTACTGCTTGGTTAATTACTGCGACACGTTCTTCTTCTAACAATTTAATAAACTGTTCTTTCTTTGTAATTAGGTTGTCAATTTGAGTTGTTTTTTGGTCGAGGTAGTTGACTATTGCTTGTTGTTCTTCTATTGGTGGAACCAAAAAAGCTGAACCTCTAAAAAACTTACCGTCAACATGAGGGATTCCCATCCCGTTACAAGAGTCCTTAAGAATAGATTCAAAACTTTTAAACGAATACCATTGAAATTGATTATCGATTATTTTAGATTTAATTAGAGCCATTGTTGAAGACAAAACACCTTTTTTTGACTTTAAAAATTCACCCGCATTTGAACCATCCCAAAGGAGTAATGTTTCATTTTCCTCGGTTAATACAACATTTTCATTATTTGAAACAAAAAAAACTTGTTTTGGCTCTCCTCTCAAATAGTCCATAGCTAAATAAACTAGTGAATTTTCTTCTATTTTATCTAGCAAATTTTTGGGAGTTTTGCCTTTTTGTGTATCAAACAAAAACTTAACTTTAGAAATCCCCCAATTTGCTGGAACTTTACCAATCCATTCTACTCCCGAATCTTTATAGCTATCGTATTTCTTCATAGTTTATCCGATAACTTCTTTTAATAATCCATCCGTTTCTTGCTCAATAGCAATGATATCTTTTCTTATGTCTTCCAATGAACGCAAAGGTTTGTACTGATAGAAGTACTTGGTAAAGTTGATTTCGTATCCTACATTGGTTTTGCTGTGGTCAATCCACGCATCTGGAACGTGAGGCAATACTTCTTTCTCCATATATTCCTGTACATCCATCAACAATGGAATGTTTTCCGTATCACGCAATGATGAATCTGGTTTTGGATTGCCTTTTTTATCGGTCACCACTTGACCTTTGGCATTGCGTTCTGGTCTTTCTACTGTTACTTTGGCATAACCAAACGCTTTGTTGTCGAATACTTTTGAGTAGTCACCTTCTTTAAATTCACCGTATATTTTTGTAATTTGAGCAATGTGGTCATCCGATAATTCGTTTCGTTTATCACCTAATGATTTGCTCATTTTCTTGAAGAAATCAACTCCGTTAATCAACTGAACTTTGCCTTTTCTATTCTTTGGTTTGTGATTTGATATTACCCAGATATACGTTGATATACCTGTATTATAAAATAACTGATTTGGTAACGCAATTACAGCCTCTAGGAAGTCGTTCTCGATTATCCACTGACGAATACTGCTCTCGTTCTTTGTTTTGCTTGGAGAACCAGAGAAAAGCGGTGAACCATTGAATACAATAGCCAATCGAGAACCTTCTGGTTTCATTTTGCTCATTAAGTGCATCAAGAACAGGAACGAACCATCACCAACCGATGGTAATCCAGCTCCAAATCGTCCACCATGTCCCAGCTGTTCGTGTTCTTCTTTAACTTTCTTTCCAAACTTTTCCCATTTTACACCGAACGGTGGATTGGTAATCAAGTAATCAAATTTCTCATTGGATAATTGGTCTTCAGAAATACTGTTCCCTTTTTTGATGTTGGATGCGTTTTGACCTTTAATCAACAAATCTGATTTACAAATGGCATAAGATTCTGGATTCAGTTCTTGACCAAATACCTCTAAACGTGCATCTGGATTCAATTCGTGTAAGTATTCTTCTGCAACAGAAAGCATACCACCCGTACCCGCACAAGAATCGTATATCGTTTTGGTAATACCTTTCTTAGTTAGAATATCACGGTCGTTTAGGAACAAAATGTTCACCATCAATTTAATTACCTCTCTAGGTGTAAAGTGCTCCCCAGCAGTTTCGTTCGAAATCTCAGCGAATTTTCTAATTAGTTCTTCAAACATATAACCCATCTCCATACTTGAAATACGGTCTGGATGCAAGTCGATTTCTTGGAAACGCTTCACCACCATAAACAACAAGTTGGCATCATCCATTTTGTTGATTTGGTTTTCGAACTCAAATTGTTCAATGATTTCCCTCGCATCTTCTGAAAATCCGTTGATGTAGTTTCTAAGATTTGATGCAATGTTATTTGGGTCAGCTATTAGCTTCTCAAAGTCGAATTGGCTTTTATTATGGAACTTGAATCCAGCCGTTTTGTTTAAAATCGGGTCAAGATTCTCAACGTTGGTTGTTTTCAGCTGGTCATACTTTTTAAGTACATCTGCCTTGGTGCTTTCTAGCACGCAATCCAATCGTCTGATTACTGTTAACGGTAAAATAATCTTCCCATAGTCACTTTGCTTATAGTCACCTCGAAGTAGGTCTGCAATTGACCAAATAAAATTTGCTGATTCTTTAACGTTTTTCATTTAATATGTTGATATGTAATATTTTAATTCAATAATTCTTTTGCATCCACCTGTAGTAATTTGGCAATTTCATAAAGTACTTCAATCGATGGTTGTCGCTTATTGCTAACATAACCATTGACCATGTTGTAGGATTTCCCAAGCCTTTCAGCCAGCCAAACCTGTTTGATACCTTTATCTTTAAGTACTTCTTTGATACGATTCATCGGTGCATTATTTGGGTACAATATAGTGAAAAAACTAACATAAAATGAGATAAAAATATTTCAAATCCAAAATTGACCTTAGTTGTCTGAGAACCTTTATATGATTCAGACTTACGGCTTCTTTTAGCACGTATTTATTCATTAATCACCTCAGTAGATACGTGTGCGTCAAGGTCAAATAAGGAAAGCCTAACGATACTTAATTATCTAAATAAACCCAAAAAATTGTCCAAAAAAATTCTGGAAAAAATTTTAAAAAAATATTTTTTTAAAATACCTCCTCATTCATTAAGTCGCATCATACCCCCTATAAAGCCATCATACGGGAGGGTTCTACGGGGGGTGGTAACGGGGGAAGCCCCCCATGGGGGAAGGGTAGTTAAATAGACTTGACTTTTTATTTATATATCGTATACTTATTGTTATCTGATACTTTCGGATTAGCTGGTTCCAGATGGGTTGCTCCATCTGGTTCTTGCCCAGCTTCATTAAAAGCAAGTACAATAACATAAAGCAAGAATACTATGATAAATGCCAACTTATTCCATCCAATCAACTCAAGAAATACTACAACTAGTTGATTCTGATTTTAACGAAAATATTACCCTAAAAGACAAACACCTCTATTTCATTGATACCCTTATCAGAAACAGAGCTGATAAAAAATCAATATATTTATCATCTGCACTCCTAAAAAGAACATTTGGTGATAGAACCTATAAGCCAATAATCGAATACTTTATAAATAAAGGTATTGTTGAACGCCAATTAAATTATCAAGATAGAAGTTATCCATATTACACTTACACGTTAATGGCTTCTGTAAAGAATCTTATCGGTTATGAGATAACCTCAAATAGCTTAATAAATACTATCAATTTCTTTCTAAGCACCAACTATAGCCGTCTAAACGAAATTGAAAAACAAGTGCTTTTTAATATTGAAAAACTGCAACTGCCTTCAGCTATAGAAAGACCTAAACTTTACATCACTAAATCACCAAACACAGGAAGGTTATTCCATACTTTAACTAGCCTAAAACGTGAGCATCGTATGTATTTAAAACATATTGATGGTCACGAATTTATTGAAATTGATGGTAAGGGTGCTCAGTTAGTTATGCTTTCCAATCGTTACAATGACGATGAAGTTTTTAATAATGCTGTTTACAGTGGTGGGATATACCAAATTATAGCCAACGAATTAGGCGTTGATATATCGTCTGATATAGCTAGAAATAAGTTTAAAAAACAGTTTTTTAATACTGTTATTTTTAACCAAAATCCAAGTGTAATTAGCAACAGCAAATATGGAATAGCCTTCAAGAAACTTTTTCCAATTACATTTCAGCATTTGATTGAAATTGATATCAATGTAAGCAAAGCACAAGACCTTCAACGGCAAGAATCAGAGTTGTTTATAAATAATATCACCAGAGACTTGGTTAAGAAAGGTCTTTTCGTGATACCAATTCATGATGCATTGGTGGTATTTAAGAAGGATACTGATTCAGTGATGGAAATTATAAACGATAACTGCTATGCCTTTCTTGGAAGACTCATGTCTTTTTCATCCAAAGAATTTTGTCCTACACCTTATCCGAATTGCACCACATATATAAACATTTATGACAAAGAGGAAGAGAAAGACAACACAGAACATACAGGTGTATATGTAGTGCAAAACAGTATAAGGGTAGGACAAAATAAAAATGACTTGGTTAGAGATGAAAAAATTGAAGTTATAACTGAGGCTATCAAAACTTTATTATCGGAAAACAAAAAAGTCACAATTAGGAAAGTTCAAGAGGTGTCTGGTGTTGCTAAGTCAACAGTTGAGAAGCATTACAAACAAATACTCAACAATTTAAAATATGATATAAATGAATAGTAACCAGACCTTTTGTGTTTTTAATAGTTGCCTATATACATCGGCTAACAGTCGAATGTCTTGAATTAAGCGGTTCGACAAAACGACCTTTGTGGGTACTATGTGAACAATTTTAACAACCATCTAAATTACCTTTATTAAGTTATTTAATATTTTATATATTTGCTCATGCTAGGGATTTATTGTAGAACTTCAAAAAACCGACAAGAAAAGCACACGATTGATAATCAACGTGACGCTGGCATTCTTTGTGCAAATAATTTAGGGATTGGTTACACTGTTTATATCGATGATGGAATTAGTGGAACTCTTGATGAAAGCATTCGTGACGGTCTATCTGATTTATTTAGAGATATTAAAAAGGGTGACATTACACACGTTTATTGTATAGACCAATCTCGAATTGAAAGAGACACACGTACTTGGGATTTCTTTGTTGCCGAATGTCTCAATAACGATATTAAATATTATCCTGGTGGTTCTTTCTTTGATTTGGATAATGGAACAAATAGGATGTTTGCAAAACTAATGAGTATAGTAAACGCTTATTATGCTGAAATTACATCAAAAAAAGTTCGGTTAGCAAATGCAAGTAAAGTGCTACAAGGAAAAACACATGGTTTAAATCCTTATGGATATAGACGAGGAGCGGATAAAAAATATGAGATTTATCCAGAGGAAGCAGAGTATGTTATAAAAATGTTTGAAATGTCACTTCAAGGCATTGGTGCATATTCTATTGCTAATGAATTTAATAAACTTGAAGTTCCTACTAAGTTTAGTGGTAACTTTTCTGGTGAAATAACCAGAAAAGATAAATACACAAAAAATAAAACTAAGTTTCAAAAGAGTAATGTCAAGTGGAGAGGTAATGTTATTAGTGATATGCTAAGAAACAAAATGTATAAAGGCATACGAGAGTGGAACAGGCATGAAGATAAAATTACTTATGAAAACGAAAAGTTAATAAAAACTAAAGTACCTGTTGAGCTTATAATATATAAAGATATACCTGTAATAATTAAGCCAGAAATATGGGATGCTGTAAATGCTAATCTAGAGATTAATAAAAAAAATGTTGGAAGAAAAGAGCAATATCATTATTTGTTAAACGGCTTAGTATATTGTGCACATTGTAATGATGAAATATTAGGCAAGAAAAGACCAAAGGGTAATGATAATTCCTACAAATGCAAAGGTAAAAGACCACCTCACAAAAACTGTAAAGAAAGCAGAGGGATATCATTGTCAAAATTTGAAACCTTTATAGTGCAACATCTTTTTAACTCTAAGGAACTAAAAAAACTTTTGGTTGATGCTCCTAAAAATGCCAACGAATCCATTGCACTTAGAGAAGAAAAGGAGAAGAGAGAAAAAGAAAAGTCAGAAGCTATAAAGGCTGTTGCTCACTTTGAGAAGTTATTGAAGAACCCTAATCTTAAAGGTATCGACACGTTCATTAATGATTATGTAAATTCTAAGAAAAAACTTGAGTCTATTGAACGCCAACTTGAATCGTTAACAATTCATATTTCAGAAGTAGAAAACCATTCAAGAAATAAACGTACAAAATCCACAATAGAAAGTTATACTGAAGATGTTGGATTTGATGTTTTAAAAAAACTAGTCCATTCCTTAGTGGAGCGTATAGAAATACATCATACAAAAGAAGAAAAATCTGGTTATTTTACTGTACAAATAAAATATAGATTTTATGACGAATACTCCACATTTGTTACTAATTGGCAAGCACTTAATTGGTCATGGGTTAATCATTATCGTGGAGCGGCATACTCGCAATATGAATTAGATGAGGATTATGAGGTTGAAAAACACATAGCAAATAAAAAGGGTGTAAAGGTGTTACCTAAGAAAATATTCAAGGGTTATTCAACATCTACAATGATGCATGAAAGTATTAAACTGAAACCAGAAGAATTATTAAGATTTGATTATCCTTCTACCTAAATTACCCGAACTTACATGTTCCTCCGATGGATGGTTCGTTCAGCCGACAAAGGCGTTGACTTCGGAATCTGGAAAAGCATTTCCACCTCCGAATTAATGATTCCACTCGATGTTCACACCGGCAATGTTGCCCGCAAACTCGGACTCCTCACCCGCACACAAAACGATTGGAAAACGAACGAAGAACTCATCGATATCTTCCGTTCCTTTGACCCAAACGATCCAGCGAAATACGATTTCGCCCTATTTGGATTGGGAGCGTATGAGGGGTTTTGAGAATTCAGTATTTCCCTCTTCCATACGTGTGAATATCTTCACTTTTAGCAACATTCATTTCGACAGCGTGTTTATTTTGTTTTTCATTTCAGGATATCGGTATGGAAATATTTTATCTTTACTAAATAGAATAAATTTAGAATAACATAATTACCAATAAATTGGAAGAATTTAGTATTCCATTAAACTCATTTAGATGAAATATTGCCTAATCATCATATCCATTGCAATTTCACAATTGCTTAGCGCTCAAAGCGGAAACACGTTCACCGTTGGCATGAGTTCTGGAATAGGAATGTCAAAAAACACCACCCTTGGTGAAAACAAACAACTGGACAATCTTTCTAATATTCATACGGCATTAAATTTCAGCTACGGGATAAAACTTCCAAAAAATCTAATTTGCGACCTTAATTATAGCCTTGATAACTTGAGTTATTTCCCTTATCCTATTGATATCGGTAAGTGGACTTCTGGGTCATATTTAAGTAGTAATCTAGGTGCTGGATTACGCTATAAAATCCCTATTAAAACTAACTTTTTTTCTCTAGGGCTTAGCGGAGGTTTTAAATTAATGAGGAACGCTCAATCTAGCTATCAAGCATACACAGGATCGTACCTTTCAAAAACCATCTATCAATTTGAAGGAGCAGCAAATCCTTTTATAAAGCTGCAATTTGGTTATGAATTTCCACTAAAAAATAAAAATTTAATAGGAATTGATTTAAGTTTCAATGGGTCTTTTCGCCCCATCTACTCCATGGAGTTCAACTATACCGACTCAGGACCTTCTTCCTATGGTACATATACGTATTCGGGAAACAGTATTCATTTAGGCGTTCATTATACTTGGACAAAAAATAAAAAAAATGCTGAAATAGAAACTTTTTTGAAGGACAGTGTCAATCGCAAAGAAGCAAAAAAAATAGTCACGATAAACAATCGTTTTCAATCTTCGAAAGCTGTATTAATTCAACTTCATCAGGGTGCATTCATGAATCAAAGTAAGATTATGAATCATGCGGATAATGTTTTCAAAAACGCCACTGGTCCAGGTTATAGTATTCGATTAAATGCTTCTATTGGATGGAAAAACAATTGGTCGTTTCAACCCGGTGTCTCGATTGATTCGTATTGGTTGTGGATTAGAGATCAAAAATACGGCACAGGTTTAAGTGGATCCAGTCTATTCAATTTATTAACGGTTGATTTGGGCATGAAAAGAAGAATGCTTCCCTTTCCAAAAAGCAATAAATATTTGTGCAATTTAGTTGGTGGAATTTCATTTTCTTACCTAAATGGTAGCGGAGGTGGGGGCGGATCTTCCACAGCCTATTATCCTAATAATCCGAATCAAGTGTTTTTATCCTACAACTATTCCTACCAATACAACAATAAATTATTTCCTTTGGCATATTTCGGGATAAGTAAAGACTTGCGATTAAGTAATCACATTTTGTTTACTATTGCTTACCGCCATCAGTTTGGTTTGAGTAAAGGAATGCTCATTCCTTTTAACTATACAGCAGAAAATCAAGCAACCGTTTTCAGTCAGATTAGGGTGAATGGAAATGCAGATTGTCTTAGTTTTGGATTGACTTATCGTTTCAATAATAAAAGATAATGTGCCTTGGGTTGTGAAATAATTATTTTGTTATCCGAATTACTAGGTATAAATAGGATCTTATTACCTTCAGATCCCTTCACTCCAATCTCAAACCAACTATTGAGAAAAATTTAATCCGAATTGTTTAACACTCCGTTAGAACCTAATTCAACTCTGGAAACGGAATCAATTCCATGGCATTCGTGTAATCAGAGCCTTCGAGTGGATAAAGAATCAAGAGATTTTCATTGGTGAATTCAAATTCGAATAGGCGTTCTTCATGAGGAAAACGGAGCGTAACGTAGTGTTTTTCGTGATCAAACTCCATCTTTCCATGGACTCCTTTTCCCGCTGCTAATTTTTGAAGATTCGTTAGTAAACAGTTTCCGGATTGGTAAAAAATGATGACTTCCTGTTGCAAGGACTGCTTAATACTCACCGCTCCATTTGGGGAAATGGTTTTTTCCACCATCCAAACTTTGCTGTTGCCATCCGTAAATCCCTGTGTGAAATCTACCGTATCCGTGCGGATACTCCCTGAACATGCGCTGAACAAGGAACCAAGCAGGAGGAAACTAAAAAAGTAACTTTTCGTCATGGAGGATTTTGTTCACTTCAATCGAAACGGAATCAATGAGTTCCGGCTTCACTTTTCCTTTGCAATTGTAAGAATAAAGTTCCTCACAACTGCTGAAATCGTATTTGCCATCCTTCCATTTGAACACACAATGGTAGGCCTCGTCGTACTCATCTAAACGAAAACGAATCACCAAATCATCGTAAGTCGAAGGTCCATTTTTTCTGCGCTCAATCACATTTCCTTTGATGGTATTTGTCAACACAAGTTGGCCTTTTTCGCGTTCAAAAATAAGAATACGTCTGGATTTAAAGTTTTCAGGATCATTCGGATAGGCAGCTCCATTGACCAACAGCAAAAAGGCATTTTTCAGTGAAACGGCATCATTCAATTTGAAAAAACGGAAAAACTTTGGTGAACATGATCCGAGTTGACCGTCGAGAATCGTGGTGTCACATATTTTTAATTCCTTCAATAATTTCAACTCATTTCCATCCGTAAAGGTGTTTTGATTGAAGTCCGTGGAAATGTATTCGATGCGGGAAGTTTCCTTTTTCGGAGTTTCTATCACCGTTGGCTCATCAGATTTCTGGTTCATTGTTACCATGATCACCACAACAACAAGTGTCACAAAAACAATGAGTAGGCCTTTTTTCGTTTTCAATCGATTCATGCTTCTAAATTACGAATTAAAAATAGTGCTTGAGGCAAGAAACGCTTTTTGAAAAGCATCCATGTCCAATCCGGATTCAATACCTCGTTCCGTCATCCAAGATGTCAACTGCTCTGTGGCAAGATTTCCCGTGAGCTCATCCTTCGCCATTGGACAACCGCCGTATCCTTTGATTGCTGTATCAAAACGACGGCATCCACCTTCGTATGCGGATTCAATCACCGCCGCTGCTTTTTCGCGAACGGTGTGAAAATGTGCACCAAACTCCACTTTTGGCAAGGCAGATTGAAGGATGGGAAACAGATTTCGTACATCGGTTGGATCAGCACATCCAATTGTATCCGATAGTGCTAAAATGGAAACGCCAAAGTCATTGTGTAACCGTTCTGACCAACTCAAAACCAATTCGGGATTCCACTCCTCTCCGTAAGGATTTCCGAATCCCATAGAAAGGTAAACTACCAATTCCTTTTTTGCTTGATGCGCAATGGATTGTAATTTTTCCACTTGATGAAGGGAATCTTCGATGGATGTATTCGTATTTCGTTGTTGAAATTTTTCAGAAATGGAAAATGGGTAACCTAGGTACTGAATTTCATCAAAGGATGCCGCATCGTTTGCTCCGCGATCATTGGCAACAATGGCCAATAATTTAGAAGAAGTATTCAGGTTTAATCCTTTCAATACGTCGGCTGTATCGCGCATCTGTGGAATGGCTTTCGGAGAAACAAAACTTCCAAAATCGATGGTGTCGAATCCACAGTTCAACAGTTGATTGATGTACTGCGTTTTTAACTCCGTGGGAATAAACTCATGCAATCCTTGCATCGCATCTCTCGGACATTCAACGATTTTCAAACTAGGCATGCTGTGCTTTTTTGATCAATGCTTTATTGATTTCCTTGATCAATCCTGGTCCTTCGTAGATGAATCCAGAATACAATTGAACCAAGGTCGCTCCTGCATCTATTTTATCTAATGCATCTTGTGCCGTATGAATTCCACCTACAGCAATCATCGGGATACTTCCATTTGATTTTGTATGAATGTAGCGAATCACTTCAGTCGAACGTTCCGTTAAGGGTTTACCAGAAACTCCACCAGCGCCCAAAGCTTCCACTTCCGAACTCGGAGTGATTAATCCTTCGCGACTAATGGTCGTGTTTGTTGCAATGAGTCCAGCGATTTTTGTTTCCTGTACAATCTCGATGATTTCATCCAATTGTTCGTTCGTCAAATCTGGCGCGATTTTCAATAAAATAGGTTTTGGAGTCGCTTTCGCTTCGTTTTTTTGCTGCAAGGTGGACAATAATTCCATCAATGGGCCTTTTTCTTGCAACGCACGTAAGTTTGGCGTATTCGGTGAAGAAACATTCACCACAAAATAATCAACCTCATCGAACAGGGCATCAAAACAAATCAGGTAATCGTTCAGTGCCTCTTCGTTGGGAGTCCATTTATTCTTCCCAATGTTCCCACCAATGATGAGTTGGTGATTTTTTCTTGCCTTCAAGTGTTTCAAGGCTTCTTGCACACCGTCGTTATTGAATCCCATGCGATTCAAAATCGCTTCGTCTTTTTTCAAACGAAACAATCGCGGTAGGTCGTTGCCTGGTTGAGCCAAGGGAGTGACGGTTCCGATTTCTATAAATCCAAAACCACAACTTTCCAATTCGTTGAAATACCTGGCATTTTTATCAAATCCAGCGGCAAGTCCAACTGGATTAGGGAATTTTAAACCGATGAATTCACGTTCCAAAGCTGGATGTTCTACGTGATACATGGAACGAAAAATCCACTTTGTTGGTGGGAATTTCACGATTAACTGTAGGAGTCCAACAACAAAATAATGGACTTTTTCCGCGTCAAAGCGGAACAAAATGGAACGAACGATTTGGTACATATACAAATGTAAAAACTAATTTCTACATCGCAGGGAAAGTACCAAAGTTTAGAACCAAATCAATGCAGTAAAAACACCACCTAGGACATAAATCCAGGGATTCATGATCCATTTTTGATATTTTACTCCACCATAAATGGAATCAAAATCCATTCGTTGTCGAATTTGTTCGGAGCTAGGCTCTTCCCTGTCCAGTAGAAATTTTATCATGTTCATTCTTTTTTATTAAACAATTCTTTCAATTTCAAAAGCGCACGAAACGTTTTTACTTTTGCATTATTTTCAGAAAGCCCAACAATTTCACCAATTTCTCTGAAAGAACGTTTTTCAAAAAAACGCATTTCGATTAACTGTAATTGTGCTTCCTTCAGTTTTCCTAAAGCCACTAATAATTTTGCGCGGTTTTCCTCGCTGCTGTCATCTGTGAAATCATCCATCACCTGCTTTAAGGTTACGGAATCGATGCTCACGGTGCGTTGCGCTTTTTTATCGCGGAAAGATTGATACAACTCACTCTTCGCAATGCGAAATAACCAAGAAGAGAAAGGCACTCCCCTATTCTCATATTTTTGGATACTTCCCATTGCCTTGATGAACACACAAGATGTGATGTCATACGCACTTTCGGTTTCATCCACACGTTTGAACACATAGCGAAAAATCGCTTCATGGTAACGTTCGTACAAAGGAGCAAAATAACGCGGATGTTCTTTCGCACGTTCAACGAGTTTCATTTCCTCATCCAGACGAAATGCACTCTGATGGTAAGTCAAGTTGACAGCCATAAGATTTGGTTTTAGTTCTAGTTTGATTTTTTTGGAGATCGCGAGGCTTGCAGTCCTCACTTAAAGGGATAACGCTTAAATTTTAAAAACGTATCAGTTTTTTTGAAAAAAAATTCAAATTAAATGGAAATCCTAAGCTGGATAAGCAAATCAGACTTTCTATTTCCGTTGATTTGCTCTGCTCCAGAGCTTATTGAGCTGCGATTTTCGTATAAAAAGACGCCATACTTGATCCATAAATCACACGAACGCCAAAAACTGTAACGCAACAAGACATACGCACGACTTCCTTGGTAATAATATGCTGGAACAGCAAATACGTACAAGGCATTGCTTTCGAAGGTGTAAATGCGCGTATCGTAACTATCCGTATCAAACAACGCAAAACGCAGCGACACATCAAAAGGACTACTTTTCGGTTTGAAAATTAAATCCTGAGACAACATCATTCCTTTCTCTGGTGTATTACTCGCTTGGTGAATCGTTACGTATTCTAAACGCGTTTTAAGTGAGATGAATTCGTTTAACACACAAGACATGTTCAAACGATAATTTCGCTGTATGACATCTTCGATTTCCGTGACGGTTCCGTCGCTATCTCGGCTGTTTTTCTGACGCATTTGTTGACGAAAACGTCCGTAAATCTCAAAGGTTTTAGATGGCTTGTAAACCGGCTGTAGCAAAATTTCATGTCCGTAGGATGGTGAATCGACACCGTATTTCATCCATGGAAATTTAAACAAATCGACGTACGCATTTAAGGACCAAGCGGAAGCAAGTTTCCATTTGACCGCTGCATACGTTCCCTCCTCGTTTTGCGTGTTGCTTCCTTCAGAGAATCCAGCATTGTACAAAGTTTGATAATCCTTTTGGTAGTTGCGGTACAAAACACCAAAGCTAAATCTGGGATCAAGAGACATCATCGCGGCATGTACCATTGCCCATCCGTTTTGGGCGGAAACATCCGGACGAAGAACCTTGGAAACTTCCCCAAAGACATTCATGTTTCTAAATACATAACTGTAATCGGAGCTGAGTGAAGTGAACGTTGTTCCACGGAAATCAAATTGATTGTAGTACTGAATGTCCTTGGTGTATGGCTTATCGTATCCCTGATGAACCAATGCTCCACCCCAGCGAAAAGCACCATTGACATACCGGATATTCGCCCCTAAAATTCGCTCGTTGAGCCCGTTCTTTTTGGCAATTTCATTCGTTGTACGATGCAAACCAGTTAAGTCAATCGTCGAAACGAATTCCAACTCATCGTATGTGGAATCGGACAAGGTAACACCATCCATTTTCTTTTGTGAAGCGAACACAAGCAAGGACCAATTACGGTATCCAAAATCCGCTGCGGCACCGCGTAAAAAACGAGATTCATCCACGGAAGTGTAGGCGCGAATGGGAATCGCCGTTCGCTTCATGGTGGTTAAATCGGCTGTTTTACCAAAAGCATAGCTGGACCATAGATTGAGTCCTTGTCCCACCTGAATTTGATAATCGCCAATAACCGCCGACTTCAAATACTTTCCGCCTTTAAAAAACGCATGAGCAGAATAAAAATCGAAACCTTGTTTCTGTGTTCCGCGAAAAAACTGTTCTCCTGCGTCCTTTTCGGCGGTTATTCCCACGGAAATATTAGTCTTGTACGTATAGCGAAAACGGGAATAGTAGCGGTCGCCATTTCCGTAATAATACTTATTCGAAGCTTGTTGAACGGAATCACTGACAGAAAGATATCCCGCTTTTGACTCCATCATCGGTTGGTAGCGGATGTATTCTTCGAATTGTCCCTGCTTCATCGCTTCTTTCCAGGTAATGTGCAATTGATCAAGACGGTCATCCACGTGAACGAAAGGAAGAACCAACTGAATCACTTGAGCATCCCAATAGTTCAAACTTTGTAATTCATAAATGGAGATGAATTTACCAAAGGCCTTTCGGTGTAGGAGCACATCGTTGATTTGAACACCCGTCAGCAAATACAATTCCTCCAGTTCTTCGACAGTGGTTGTGTTGAGATTGATGGGATGATCGAAATAATAATTCAGCTGTTCGATGATGTTGGTTAAGTCCATGTTTTCGGACTGCACTTGCTCCGAGATAAACTCGATGCGTTGCTGAATAATTTCACTGCGGTCTTGCGCAAAAACGTTCCCAAAGGACAGCAGAAGCAAAAAGCAGCAAAAGAATCTCATTTTACTTTACCTCAAATTGAAACGACACATGTGGCGACCAACCGAGTAGTTGATGATAGGCTGTTCCAAAATCTAACTGAAACTGATCCTTGAATCGTCCTCCAATCCCAAATGCGAAGGACAAAGGAGCCGTTGAGATTCCCCCGCGAAAATACCATTTCGCACTTGGCTTATATTCCGTCGCGAATTTTACTTGAAGAGGAGATATGACATTTTTTTCAAGCTCAGCTAGCACGACCAACTGTTCTGACAATCGGTAGTTCATTCCCAACCGCAAAGCACTTGGCAAGCGTTCATTGAGATTCGAAGACACTTTTGAACGACCAAGATTGACCGCAGCGAATCCAAAATGCATGCGTTCATTGAACTTCACCAATAATCCAAGATCCGCACTAAAGGAAAACGAAGTCCCATAATTTTCATTCAAACGAAGGAGGTGATGGTTTAACTTTACGCCCATGGAGACTTTTTTTGAAAGCGCCATGGAAACACCAAGTCCGTTTTTCATCGTCCGGTATTGCTGGTAACCGTAAAGTTGACTTCCAGCGGAAAGGACTACTTTTTTCACCGGAATCGCATAAACCACTCCTTGGGACTGTAATTCTTTTAATCCAAATCGGTTTTGGTAACTGATTCCGAATGCTTGTTTTTTGATTCCAACAAGCGCCGCGGGATTATTCACTTGTGCCCAAACATCGTTGAGCGTCACACTGGCATTCGCTAAGGATAAGGAACGAGCTCCATTGGTGAAATTCGTTTGACCCAGAGCGGA
The DNA here is from genome assembly GCA_017983465.1 of Crocinitomicaceae bacterium. GTDB lineage: Bacteria > Bacteroidota > Bacteroidia > Flavobacteriales_D > Crocinitomicaceae > UBA952. The sequence goes on along the minus strand of JAGOBK010000008.1, from coordinate 55,558 downwards.
TAATGACAAAGAAATAAAGAAAAAAATGACTAGCTGTTTCACAAACAATGAATTGAAGCAACTAAAATACATTTTTCGATTGGATCAAGCTATAAGTTGTCGATTCTAATCGTTTAGTCGAAGTTCAATTCAAACTTCTGTCGTATATTTGAAAAAAGAAACTTTAGACAGCTATGTCCAATTTAAACTACCCATTTGAACCCGTTGCTCATGAAGATTGGGTACTCCAAATTCACAAAGAATTACGCGGTCAAACGGAACAAATTGAATTCAAAGACTCTATCGAAGAGTTGGAATTAAACATTACAGAAGTCCTGACACACTTGCTTACGATTTCTTCTCCATCGGAATCGAATGAAGTAAACAGCGTTCATTTCGAGCGCATCGTGGATGAGAAAGAAAGTAACCGACGAATCCTCCTTGCCTTAATGCAGGGAGCGAATGCTGTGTTCGTGAGAATCGAAAAGGAACAAGTTGATTGGAAGTTGGTATTTGATCAAATTGAATTGGCGTACATCCGAACCGAGATACTCGTAAAAGGAGAGGCACAGATCAACGAATTAACAACACAGTTAACGAAAGAACAACTTTCGCATATCGTTTTACTTTCAGACGAATTAAGAGACCAAAATCGCTCCACTTGCCTTCCATACTTCAATGGATTCGAGTTACAGCAAATCGGAGCGAATGCGCAACAAGAATTAAGTTTAATCGCGACAGCATACCACCACTATTTATCCGAAGGAAATGGTGCGGAAGTTGTATTCAGTGTAGGAGTCGGATCACAGTATTTTGTCCAAATGGCAAAAATACGCGCACTTCATTATTTGATTCAAAAAATTGCCGCGTTACATGGTATCGCTCATCCAGCATACCGAATTCAAGCACACATCGGATGGACGAATAAATCCTTGAAGGATCCATACACAAATTTATTGCGTCAAACGAGTGAGGCGATGTCAGCTTATGCTGGCGGAGTTCAAGGACTTGTTATTCATCCGTGGGATGAATATGCATTGGAAGGAAAAGAAGATTTTACGCTGCGCATGTCCTTGAATGTATACAACCTACTCAACGATGAAGCGCATTTTGATTGGGTAAAAGATCCCATGAAAGGAAGTCGGATTGTGGAGGCATTGACCGTTCAGATTGTTGAAAAAACATGGGGACGCATTCAATCCTTATCCGAATTACATGGAAAAGAGTTGATTGACAACTGTCTTTCGGACATCAATCAAACCAGACTGAAACGCGAAGACGCTTGGTTGAGCGGGAAAGAAAAACTCATTGGCGTGCATACATTCCCGAACAATGATGAAAGCAAAGCCAAATCTTGGGGAACCTTGCCCAACTATTTAGGAAAAGAATATTTAACCGTTGAAAGAACACATTGAGATGAATAAAATCGATTTAAAAACGATTCCAGCTTTCGAAGTAGCGCATTCAACGGAACAGATGGACGTTGTTGAGCGAATGACGAACGAAGGATTTAGCGTGAAGTCCACATATACGTTGACAGATGTGGCGAACATCGAACACACACGATTCACTTCTGGATTTGCTCCATACCTTGGTGGTCCATATGCTTCCATGTATGTGTCTAAACCATGGACAATTCGTCAATACGCCGGATTTTCCACAGCGGAAGAATCCAATGCATTCTACCGTCGAAATTTAGCTGCTGGACAAAAAGGATTATCCGTTGCCTTCGATTTAGCAACACACCGCGGATATGATTCCGATCATGAGCGCGTGAAAGGCGATGTTGGAAAAGCAGGTGTTGCCATTGATTCCATCGAGGACATGAAACGCTTATTCGACCAAATTCCATTGGGAGAAATGTCCGTTTCCATGACCATGAACGGAGCAGTTTTGCCCATCATGGCTTTTTACATTGCTAGTGCATTGGAACAAGGCGTGAGTTTAGCAGAATTAAGTGGAACTATTCAGAATGACATCCTGAAAGAATTCATGGTACGAAACACCTACATTTATCCACCTACTCCATCGATGCGCATCATCGCGGATATCTTTTCGTACACGTCGCAAAACATGCCGAAATTTAATTCCATCAGTATTTCTGGTTACCACATGCACGAGGCTGGAGCAACCGCTGCTTTGGAATTAGCGTATACATTGGCGGATGGAATCGAATATGTACGAACAGGACTGAACGCAGGATTAAAAATTGATGAATTTGCTCCAAGATTAAGCTTCTTCTGGGCAATTGGAATGAATCACCATGTGGAAGTAGCAAAATTGCGTGCTGGTCGACTATTATGGGCGAAATTGATCAAAGAATTCAATCCATCTTCTGCGAAGTCCTTGGCCTTACGAACACATTGTCAAACATCGGGCTGGTCCTTGACGGAACAGGATCCATTTAACAATGTCGCGCGAACATGTATTGAAGCACTTTCTGCAGTTTTGGGCGGGACACAATCCTTACACACCAATGCGTTAGATGAAGCCATCGCTTTACCGACTGACTTTTCCGCGCGCATTGCTCGAAACACGCAAATCTACTTGCAAACGGAAACAGGAATTACCTCGTTTATCGATCCAAGTGCTGGAAGTTACTATATTGAATCACTGACGAATGAATTGGTCAATCAAGCATGGACGCTCATTCAAGAAGTAGAGGAATTAGGCGGAATGGCAAAAGCCATTGAAACCGGCATTCCCAAAATGCGCATTGAAGAAGCGGCAGCGAAAAAACAAGCGCGTATTGATTCCAATCAGGAAATAATTGTGGGAGTAAATCGCTACCAAAACGAAGATAAGTCTGACTTTGACATTCTAGAAATCGACAATTCCAAAGTGCGTGATTCACAAATTGAAGGATTGAATGTCCTGAAATCAAAAAGAGATGAGTTACTTGTTCAGGAACTTTTAGTTGAATTAGAACAGGCCGCGAAAAACGAAAACGGTAATCTATTGGAAATAGCCATCAGAGCAGCGCAAGCGCGTTGTACGTTGGGAGAAATTTCCGATGCCTTGGAACGTGTATACGGACGTTATCAAGCAGTAATTCGATCGATTAGCGGTGTCTATTCCAAAGAAATTATGAAAGATGAAGACTTTTTAACAGCGACAGAACTAGTACGCGTTTTCAGCAAGCTAGAAGGACGACGTCCAAGAATCATGATTGCGAAAATGGGTCAAGATGGCCATGACCGTGGCGCCAAAGTAATTGCAACATCCTTTGCGGATATTGGCTTTGATGTGGATATTGGACCACTTTTCCAAACACCGGGTGAAGCTGCCAAGCAAGCGATTGAAAATGATGTACATATTTTAGGCGTTTCCTCTCTTGCTGCTGGACACAAAACATTGGTTCCAGAAGTTATTGCTGAGTTGAAAAAACTGAATAGATCGGATATCATGGTCGTTGCAGGAGGAGTTATTCCGCAACAGGATTACGACTTTTTATATGAAGCAGGCGTATTTGGAATTTACGGTCCCGGGACAAAAATCGCAAAAGCAGCACAGGAGATATTAAAGCTCCTCATTAAAAGTCATGAATAATTTTTTGTAAATTCGGCACAATAATTGAAAAGCCTCAATAAAAGAACAAAGCTTATGTTTTCAAAAAAACTAATTTTTACGGGTTTACTTAGCCTAATTTGGATGAATAGTCAACTTTTTGCACAACAACCAAGTTTGCAATTAAAAGAATCCAAACGAGTAATTACCCTTGATGACGAAGGAAGTAAAACGAACCGCATTGAGATGAAATCGACTTTCACTCCTGCGGGAACAAAAAAAGTATCAACTCTATGGACAATTTCAGGAACAAAAGACAAAGACTGGACCTATACAAAAGGAGATGAAAAGTCAGACATTATCGAAGTTGAATTTAAAAAAGTAGGTAATTACAGTGTTTCATTGTCCGTAACGTATTCAAAATCCAAAAAATTAAAAAACGGAGAAGTCGAAGAAGAAGAATTTGACATCTCTGAGGATCGTGACAATTTCATTACGGTAACGAATAATCTAGATGAATTAACTCAAATTCATGCAGATAGTAATTTCGTTAAATTGGTCAAAAGAGCATCCGATTACGTAGTTAAACCTAAATACGCAGGTGATCCAACACCATATATTTTCTTAGCGAAAGGATTTTACGGTATGTACCGCAAGGACCTTAAAGATCCAGAGATTCTCGACCCGTTTGACGAGGCAGTAACCGCTACTGCTACTGCGATTGAAAAAGATGAAAATGGAATTTTCCGTATGCCAATTCACGAAATGTGGTTGACGAACTTCCAAAGTGAACTTTTGGACAACGGTATTATTTACCGCTTAGAAGACGAAGATGGTTATCCTGTTTTGTATTCCAACACGAACAAGGAGAAACTAACGGAAGTAACAGCTGAAATGCTGGATGCTGCGGAACAATATTCTACCATTACTAAAAACCCAATGGCGATTAAATTTGTGGAAGCAGCGATTCGTTTTCAAAACAAGGATGCGAAAACAGCAAACCTAATTTGGAAAACGGAAATTCCAAACTTAATGAAGTTAACAGACTTGGAAAATTTCACTGAAGCTGACAAGGACGCCTTAAGAACGGGATTGATTTTAAGTGCTCAACAATTGATCAAACGTGATGGAAATACCGCGAATGCTCGAGCAATGTTAAAACATGTATCCAAATGGTTTGAATACGATAAAGACTTTATTGCTTATTACGAAAAGAAATACAACAGTTTCGAAACAGAATAAATGAACATTCGAATCTTAAAAACTAAAAAAGGAAGTGAACGCTTCCTTTTTTTATGCTTGTATATTTGATGTATGAAAATTCAGGTCCCAACTTATCTCCGAAACAAATACATCCTTACAGGAATAGTTTTCATGATCTACTTTCTCTTTTTAGATGATTGGGATGTTTTCACACTTATATCACAACAGCGTAAGGTGAATCAGCTTTCAGAACAAAACATGGAAATGTCCAAGCAGCTAAAAGAAACGAAGCAAACACTTCGCCGCTTAAAAAATCCAGATTATTTAGAAGCATATGCGCGTTCAGAGAAATTCTTCAAACGTGATGACGAAGAGATTTTTGTGATTACTTATAAATAAGTATCGTCCGGTCAATCAACCTCATTTCTGGATAATAATACCCTAGAATCTGATCGAAAGAATAGCCTTTTTTGGCCATATTCATTGCTCCCTCTTGACATAGTCCGACACCGTGGCCGAAACCGCGGCCGTGTAGCACCATTTCCTCACCTTCCATATCTACGTCAAAAAACGTTGATTTTAATTTGAATTGCTCACGCAAGTCTCGAAGTGGAATTCCATAAATGGGATGTAAATAAAATGCTGAACGCTGTTCTTGGACAAAATGCTGCAACAACTCGTTGCTGACAGAATCCCAAATAGGAAAATTGTATTTATCCACTAAAAACTTTGTCCACTGTTCCTTCGGTATTCTTTTCTCCCATTTCGCTTGTTGGGTATGTATACAAAAGGTATCCTTAAAAGAACATAAGTTTGGAATTTCTTCGTTCCACACATAATGTGGCTCAGAGGTTTGTCCACCACAATTCGCATGAAAATACGTAGGATACAAGTCTCCAGCTTGATCAATCATAACCAGTCCTCGCGTTTGATGCACGGCTGAATCAATGGTTACGGTGGCACTTCGGTGATGTAAATAAGCTTGACAGTGAACACGATCGCAGAGATTGTATCCATTTTCTTTATGTTTACTCCAATATTTCATCGCATATGTGCGGCTAATCACCGCTTGCGCCTTGTAGTAATTTAACTTTTGACCTGGACCACCTTCCGATTCCACCACACCTTCCAGATACGTTTCCATATCGAGATTATTGATCAAGTTCAGCGCTTCTTTTCTGATTTCGATATCAAAATCTCCTTCATAAGATCGTTGTTTCGCTGCAGGAAGAATCAATCTTACTTGTAAATAATCTTCTTGTTTATCTTGAATCAAACGAATGGACTTCCCTCTACCCTTTTCCACGCCATTCACCAATACACGAACGACTCCACCGGTATAAGTTGCCTTAAAAACATCCGCAGGACCTAATTTTGCCAATTGAATCGTATCCTTGAAAACGAAATACGTTCCTTTCCCAACAATCCCTTCCATTTCTTTGATGGATTTGTCCGAAAATACACCAACACGTATATTCTGAGCATTCATAAATGCAGGACACAACACAAGGAGGATAAGTAGAATTCTGAGCATTTAGTTCAAGTATTGAATTAAATCCACAGCCATCTTTTCACTACAGCCTTCCGTCCCTAGCAAGGCAATCAGTTGATCATATGCAACCAACATTTCCGTTCTCTGTTCCTTTCCTTGACGCAATTTTTGCAACTCTTGAATCATCAATTCACTTTGACATTCCTGTTGAATCAATTCACGAACAACTTCTTTATCCATGATTAAATTCACCAAAGAGATAAATTTAATCTTCACTAATGCCTTTGCGATGCGGTATGAAATCGCTGAACTTTTGTAGCACACAACCTGTGGAACACGAAACAAAGCCGTTTCCAAAGTTGCTGTCCCGGAAGTCACCAAGGCCAATTCCGCTTGACTCAATAATGGATACGTTTGATTCTGAATCAAGGTCACATTTTCGTCCAATTGAAATTCCTGATAAAATGACGCAGGTAAATTTGGAGCTCCAGCAATCACGATTTGATGCGTTTCTTGGAAAGCTTTCGCCGCTGTCAACATCAACGGAAGTTTTTTCTTTAATTCTTGTTTACGGCTTCCAGGCAAAATTGCTAGAATGGGTTTGGAAGTTGGAAGTGCTAACCTTGTTTGTTCCTGTTGATGAAAACGTTCAATTTCATCCAACAGCGGATGTCCAAAATACTGAACCGCCATCTCGAATTTCCGATAAAATGCAGGTTCAAACGGTAGAATGGTATACATGCGATCGACATCTCGTTTGATTTGATGAATGCGGTTTTCTTTCCACGCCCATACCGTTGGTGAAATATAGTAAATCACTTTAATTCCTTTCGACTTTGCCCATTTTGCCATGCGCAAATTAAATCCGGGATAATCGACAAGCAGCAATACATCCGTTTGAAAATCGGTGATCTGTTGCTTACACAATTTGAAATTTCTCAGAATCGTTGGTAGGTTTTGTAGTACTTCCACAAACCCCATAAAAGCAAGGTCTCGAATGTGTTTTTTCAATTCGACTCCTTCGGCAGCAAGTCGATCGCCACCCCAAGCTTGAAATTCAAATTCTGAACTGTTTTTTTTCCAAGCGCGAACGAGGTTTGCTGCATGCAAATCTCCTGATGCTTCACCACTTAAAATAAAAACGTTTTTCTTGGACATCTTACTTTATCAAATTCACGTAAACCATGAAAGGCGCATAAATAAGCATGCCAAAAATAATTCCTCTTGTATATGCATACTTCTCCTTGTTTAAAAACAAATAGAACCAAAGTAAATTTGGAATTAACCCAAGGGACAAATAGCGACTAAGGTATTCTACTGAATCATTCACCTGACTCCACAAATAGGAGAATTCAGAGTGACGTGATTGCGCCAAAATAAAGACAATCAACGGTAAAAAAACAATTGGTGTCAATACCCCAATCAAGAAACCAAGAATATGTTCTTTTGTTATTCTTTTCATATTTTCCAATTTTTCATTTGTTGTAACGTTTCGTAGGCTGTTAAGTCAAAATGTGTTGGGACAACACTAACAAATCCATTTTTGAGCGCTTGTAAATCTGTATCTGGACGCTGGTCAACATCTGCAAATTCACCAGAAAGCCAGAAATACTCCCTACCAAATTGATCCTTTCTTCGTTCGAATCGATCAGCCCAATACGCATGAGCTTGCTTACATACTTGAATTCCATTAATTTCTGAAATCCTCAATTTAGGCACGTTCACATTGAGACAGACACTTGTGGAGATTGGATTCTGAATGAACTGAGTCAAAAGTTGAGCACCAAAGTATTGACAAGCTTCAAAATCAGCATCCGGAGCAAAATCAGCCAGAGAGAATCCAATGGATGGAATTCCTTCCATGGCACCTTCAATTGCAGCGGACATGGTTCCAGAATAAAGCACGTTCGTGGAGGAATTTTCACCGTGATTGATACCCGAAAGAATTAAATCAGGTTTTCGATGAAGAACCTCAGAGATGGCTAATTTCACACAATCAACGGGCGTTCCTGAACAAGCATATGCTTCCACTTGACCAAATAGATCCGAAGAAAAAAGTCGAAGTGGATGATTAATCGTAATCGCATGTCCCATTCCTGACTGTGGTTTGTCCGGCGCAACGACAATGACATGTCCAAATTGCTGAGCCATTTCGACAAGTGCATGGATGCCTTTCGCATTTACACTATCATCGTTGGTCACTAAAATGAGTCGTTCGTTTTCCATGGATTACTTGAGGTAAAATTAGGCATTAATCAGTTTTAATTTTCTACTTTTGATAGACGATATGAACAATTTAAAATTAATAAGTCCAAGTCAAACAAAAGCTTTCTGCTTCGTTTCCGTCGCTCCCGTTCGAAAAGAAGCGAGTGACGCCTCAGAAATGGTTTCTCAACTATTATTTGGCGAAGCGATTGAAGTCCTTGAACACGGACAACCATGGATAAAAATTCGTACTGTACTAGATGGTTACGAAGGATATATGGACATCAAACAAGTGCTACCTTTAACAGATAAAGAATTTCGTCGATGGATGGATTCCTTTACTTATCAAAAAGAGAGAATTCTTCAACTTAACACCCCTTTCGGTTCGGTTTTCACCTCAAAAGGAAGCTTTATCGGTGAGGACACGTCTTTTCAAGTTGGAGATGTGAACGTTCAACGTGAAAAAAATTCATTGGATGTAAAAATGTCCATTTGGGAGGACGCAACAGCATACCTCAACGCTCCGTACTTATGGGGTGGGAAGTCGATTTGGGGAATCGATTGCTCTGGATTCGTTCAAGCTGTTTTTCGCCTTCATGGATATAATTTACCCCGAGATGCATACGAACAAGCAGAAATTGGGACAGATATTTCCTTTGAAGATTGCCAAGAAAATGATTTGGCTTATTTCGCGAATGCTTCTGGAAAAATCATTCACGTTGGAATCATCGGGAAAAAACGACAAATCATCCATGCTTCAGGAAGAATTCGTATCGATGAATTAAAAGAGCAAGGAATATGGAGTGAAGAATATGAAAAATTCAGCCACAATTTAGCACACATAAAAAGACTTTAATTACGATATTTGCACTCATAAAACAGAAAAATGAAAGATCAAGCTATTTTCGATTTAATTAACGAAGAAAAAAACCGCCAATTACATGGAATTGAACTGATTGCTTCCGAGAATTTCGTAAGTGATGAAGTGATGTTATCGATGGGAAGTGTTCTAACGAATAAATATGCAGAAGGACTTCCAGGTAAACGTTATTACGGAGGTTGCGAAGTCGTGGATAAAGTCGAACAATTAGCGATTGATCGTTTGTGTCAACTTTTCGGTGCGACTTGGGCAAATGTTCAACCACACTCGGGAGCGCAAGCAAATGCAGCAGTATTTCTTGCATGTTTAAATCCTGGAGATAAAATTTTAGGTTTTGACTTATCACATGGTGGACACTTAACGCATGGATCACCTGTGAATTTTTCTGGAAAATTATACACGCCCTTTTTCTATGGTGTAGCAAAAGAAACCGGAATGGTTGATTACGACCTGATGGAAGAAACGGCACGCCGTGAGAAACCTAAAATGATCATCTGTGGAGCTTCCGCATATGCACGCGATTGGGACTATGCGCGCATTCGTAAAGTTGCAGATGAAATTGGCGCTATTGTGTTAGCAGACATTTCTCATCCAGCGGGAATGATCGCAGCGAAACTATTGAATGATCCTTTAGACCATTGTCACATCGTGACTTCTACAACACACAAAACACTTCGTGGACCTCGTGGAGGAATCATCATGATGCGTCACAATTTTGAGAATCCATTTGGAATCAAATGGAATAACGGTAACCTTCGTTCGATGGGAGCATTGCTTGACGCAGCTGTTTTCCCTGGAATTCAAGGTGGACCATTGGAACACGTTATTGCCGCAAAAGCTGTTGCCTTTGGAGAAGCATTGGATCCATCGTATACGACATACATGAAACAAGTTCAAAAAAACGCTGCGGTTTTCGCACAGGAATTAATGAATTTGGATTACACCATTATTTCTGGTGGAACAGACAATCACAGCATGTTGGTAGATTTGCGTTCGAAAGGAATCACAGGAAAGGATGCAGAAAATGCATTGGTTATAGCAGACATCACCGTGAACAAAAACATGGTTCCTTACGACACTGAATCTCCGTTTGTTACTTCGGGAATCCGCATTGGTACGCCAGCAATTACGACACGTGGTGTGAAAGAAGATGAAATCAAATTGATCGTTTCTCTTATCGACCGTGCCTTGATGAACCGCACCGATGCAAACGCAATTGCGCAGGTAAGAAAAGAAGTAAATGAGTTGATGTCTCATCGTCCACTTTTCGCATGGTAAAATGAGATTCGCAGGAAAACGCGATCGATTTATTTTTTATATCTGGCTAGCTATCCTCAAACCATACGGGGGAATCTGCGCATTGATTTATTGGCAGGAAAACGATTTGTCACCTATTTATGTGCTTGGCTCAGTGTGGTTGTTTCTTGGACTTCTCTTTTACTTTATTGTCAAAAGCACGTATTACACGTTTATCGACGATGAAACGTTGCTATGTCAAACGATGTACTTTTTCAAAAAAACCATTCCCGTTTCATCGATCCGTAAATTCGAAAAATCTAATGGTTTCTATGCTGGTTGGAAGATGAGCACTTCCTGGGACTGTATAATTATGCATTACGATACATACGAAGAGCTCCTCATTTCACCTGAAAACGAGGAGCTCTTTATTGCTGAAGTTGAACGCAGGAAAGCGTTAGTCAACCCATAATTTATCTGTCGAACTACCGTGGCATGAATTACATGCTCCTGAGGTAAGGGCAGAACCCATTTCTTTTTTATTTCCTGTTGGACCTGTTACAACTGGATACAATCCTTCAGGATTGAACTGAGCCGTTGTATAAAAGTTTCCTTTCGAATCAATCAAAACCGTTTGTTTTAAGGTTCCTGTTTCATTCGGACCAGTATAAAAATCTACCTTTCCACTAGAAACAGTTGTCATCATATCCATGCCATAAACGGTTCCAGCGGCAATAAAGCAACCTTTTCCATCACCCTTTGCTTGATGACAAACCATACAGTTTTGACCTTTATTGTGACTATCGTCTGCACCAGCGGCGCTAATATTATCATCGTGACATGCAAAGGTACCTTTGCACGAATTCAAACTCAACACGACAGTTGAGGCTAGGAATGTTAAACCTAAAAATGCATTTACTTTTTTCATCTTACTCTTCTTCTTTATTTTGTGTGGATAATAACTCGTAAGCACCTTTGCTTACATATTTACGGTTTAAAAAATCTAATTCATTGATTGCTTGAATTGCTGTAAACTCTCCTTGAGTGGAAAGAATCTCAATTTCTACCGGAATAAAATGACGATTATCAGCGGTCACATAAATCATATCCTTGGACCCCAAGTTGACAATAGCATCGGTCGGCACCACAAAATGTTCCATTTCATCCACATTGATTTCTGCTTTCAAATAAGATCCTGGAACGATTTCCTTTGGTAAACGATCGAAATGGCAATGAACTTTCACCGTGCGATCTGGACCAATTTCTCTTCCAATCAAAAAGATTTTTGCTGTTGTTTTTTCATCTGAATCCACAAAGCTTAAACCTACTAACTGATTTAATTTCAGTAATTTAAGATACTTCTCATAGACTGTTAATTCAGCATGCGCATGTTGTAAATCTATCACTTCGAGCAAATTATCCTTTGGATCAGCAAAGGAACCAACGTTTGTATTGACTTTCGTAACGACACCAGAAAAGGGTGATTTGATTCTTTGCTCACGTTGAATAACTCCGTTTTTTAGACTAGCGACGTTGACATTTGCCATCTCCAATTTCACACTGAGTCCAGAAAGTTTAGCTTGTGCCACTTGCCAGTTACTTTTCGCTTGTTGGTAGTTTTTCGCGCTTCCTGCTTCTTTATCCAGCAATGATTTTTGACGATCCATTTCAGCTTTCAAATACTCCATGTTACCCAGAACCTCCAAGTAATCTTGTTGCAATTGGATGATTTCTGGATGTTCAACAACAAGTAATACTTGTCCTTTCGAAACACGCATACCATCAAGCACCTTTATATCGCGGATATATCCACCAAATGGAACAGAGATAAATGATTTGTTTTGCGGTGGAACATCGATCATCCCATTGGCAAAAATGCTCATGCCCATCAGTGACTTCGTCAGCTCGCTGCTTTTAATTCCAAGGGAAGCGACCTGTTTAGCTGTTAACGTGAGTAAACTACTTTTTGGGGCTGCTTTTTCGATTTGGGTGTTTTCAGAACTTTTACTCGTGCAAGACATCATCGTACCTAGGACGATCAATGCCGTAAAAAGTTGGAAAGAGATTGATTTTTTCATGTTGTAATTATTTTCTAGCGGTACCAATTTAATTGGATGCTGGTTTGATTATACTGATTAATTAAGTGCAAATAGGAAAGTTCCAATTCACTTCGCTGCTGTTGGATTTGAAGAAATTCAATGAATGAAATCTCTCCCACTTCGAATTTCGCTTTTGCGTCATCTGTCAAAAACTGCAATTCATTCGTAAGTTGTCCACCGAGCTTGTCAATACTTCCCGACAATAAATTCAAGCGATCGACTAATTGCGAAAATTCTCGTTGCATCGCTTGAGTCGTTTGTTCTTTTTCCAAATCATTTTGCTGCAAGGAAACCCCAGTTGCTTCATTGCGATTTTTATAAGCTCCCCAGAACAATGGAACATTTGCTCCTACCATATACCCTTGAAAACGATTTGCTTGCGTGAATTTCGTATCGACACCGTTCACATTTTGAATTCCAACCAAGGTTTGATTGAAATAACCAAGATTGATTTCTGGTAATTGATGGGCTAAATTCACTTTCTTTTCTTGTAGGTAAATCCCTTCATTTTGATTGTACCATAGTATAAGCGGGTGATTCTCAGCAACACTACTTTGCAAGATATTCCGTTGCTTTTGATAGACAGTTTGTTCGACAACGAAGGAATTCTCATCCAACTTCAACAACGAGGCAATCTTTCTTTTTTCTCCCAATAGATCCGATTCTAACAATGAGATATCATTTGAAAGCCTCATCCGTTTGGTTTGAATCAATGAATAATCCAAGCGACTAATATCCTGGATTTCGAACCTGATTTTGGATTTTTGTTCCAAGATATTTAAGGAGCTGTCTAAACTTTTCAAGTATTGAATTTCCGATTGAACAAAACCATATTGATCGAAGGCAAGCGCTAATTTCTGTGCCAAATCACGAATCAACAAATCGGATTCAATTTGGGACAACTTTCCTTTTTCCTTTCCGAGATTCTTTTCCTCCTTGAATGTCGTTGGAAAGGGAATGCTTTGATTGATGGTGATATTATTGTCCTTCTTGTAATACGAATTGTATTGTCCCATCATTCCATTTATTGTTGTAGATGGAATTCCCGAATTAGATTTCCCTATTAATTCTTGCTTATTCTGTTCCAATTTGGACGCTGCAATTTGTCCATTTTGGCTCAACATTAGTTCATATGCCTTTTGATAATTCAAGGTGTTTTGAGCAAACACATTGGACATACCAAATAGAAAAAGGACCATCAAACTCAGGTTTTTCGCTTTGAATCGTTTCATTGGTTTTTCAAAGATTAAATAAAGAATTGGTAAGATAAACAAGGTCAAGAGTGTCGCACTGATGAGTCCACCAATTACCACGGTTGCCAAAGGTTTTTGAACTTCAGCACCACTACCATGAGAAAGCGCCATTGGTAGGAATCCAAGTGAAGCCACAGCTGCAGTCAATAACACAGGGCGCAATCGCGAGGCTGTCCCGCGGATTACCACAAGCATAATCGGCATTCCGCTTTTTCGCAGGGTATTAAACTCCGCAATGAGTACAATACCATTCAATACGGCTACTCCGAATAAGGCAATAAATCCAACTCCTGCAGAAATGGAAAATGGCATATCTCTCAAATACAAGGCATAAATTCCACCGATGGAAGCCAATGGAATCGCTGAGAAAATTAACGCAGCTTGCTTTAAAGACTGGAATGTCAAGTACAATAAAAAGAAAATCAGCAACAAAGAAACCGGAACTGCAATAATCAATCGATCTCGTGCATGAATTAAATTCTCAAAGGTCCCACCGATTTTTGGAAAGTATCCCGTATCAAACTTCACCTTGTTTTTCATTTCTTTTTCCAACTCCATCACAATACTTTCGACATCTCTTCCGCGCACGTTGAATCCAACGAGTATTCTTCGTTTCGCATCCTCGCGTTGAATTTGATTAGGTCCATTCTTGATGGAAATATGCGCCAATTCGGAGATTGGAATTTCTTCTCCATCCTCATTGCTAACAAATAATTGACTTAAATCTGTGATGTTATCCCTGAATTCCGGCTTCAATTTCACGACAAGTTCAAAACGTTTTTCTCCTTCGAATACAAATCCAGAGGCTTGTCCAGCAAAACCTAAATTGACCACACGATTCACTTCATCCAAGGAGACATTGTATCGCGCTAGGGCTTCTCGGTCATATTGAACAATCATTTGAGGCAGACCACTCATTTCTTCTACATAGACATCTTGGACACCCTTAATTTTCGAAGCGATGGATCCAATCTGTTTGGAGTACAACGCTAATTTCTCAAAGTCCTCACCGTAGATTTTCACCACGACATCCTGCTTAGCACCGGTCATTAATTCATTGAAGCGCATTTGAATGGGTTGTTGAAATCCAAAGGAAACGTTTGGTAAACTCTCCTCTAATTTCGCCTGCATTTTCTCCGCAAGTTCTTCTTTGGAGGATGCGGAGGTCCACTCTTCTTTATCCTTTAAAATGATCATTAAATCACAGGCTTCCATTGGCATTGGATCCGTAGGAATTTCAGCTGTACCAATTTTACCGACGACCTTTTTAACCTCAGGGAAATTCGATAGTAATATTTGAGATGCTTTTCCCGTTGCCTCGATGGTCTTTGTGAGACTTGTCCCGGTCATCAAACGCGTTTCAACAGCGAAATCACCTTCGTCCAGCGATGGAATAAACTCAGCACCTAATTGTTTGAAAGCAAAGATGCTCAGTACAAACAATGCCGCAATGACTGCCAACACCATCTTTTGACGGCGGAGCAATGCTTTCAACATCGGAGTATATTTGGATCGAATGGCATTTACCATCTTATCGCTGAAAGTTTCTTTCGTAGAAATCTTCTTTGATAAGAACATTGAAGATATCATCGGGACATACGTTAATGACAGAACTAAAGCTCCAAGAATTGCAAAGATCACCGTTTGTGCCATTGGTTTAAACATCTTTCCTTCGATGCCAACCAACGCTAAAATCGGTAAATACACTACTAGGATGATGATTTGTCCAAAAACGGCACTTTTACTGAATTTTGACGCAGATTCATATACTTGTTGATTCATTTGGTCCTTCGACAGAATGCTATTACCGCGTTTATTCAGTAAGTGTAACGTTGATTCCACAATGATTACTGCACCATCGATAATCAGTCCGAAGTCTAAGGCACCCAAACTCATTAAGTTTCCAGAAACCCCAAAAACATTCATGAGCGAAATGGCAATCAACATCGCTAATGGAATCACCGATGCAACGATGAGTCCAGCACGCAAATTCCCTAACAAAAGAACCAAAACGAAGATGACAATTAAAGCACCTTCAATCAAGTTATTGGTAACTGTTGAAATAGCTCGATCCACAAGATCTGTTCGGTCCAAATAGACATTTAATTCAACTCCCTCAGGTAAATTGGATTCAATTTGGGCCATTTTTTCCTTAACAAGATGAATTACTTCAGAGGAATTGGCCCCTTTCAACATCAAAACAATTCCACCTACTGCTTCTCCGTCCGTATTGTACGTTAGCGCACCGTAACGAACCGCTTTTCCGAATTCCACTTTTGCAACATCGCGAATATAGACAGGCATGGCGGACTCCGAATGTTTCACCTGAATATTCTCGATATCTGTCAAGCTTTGAATGAGTCCTTCGGTACGAATGTACGTCGTCATGGAATTTCGCTCAATGTACGCACCTCCGGTATTTTGATTATTACGTTCAATCGCCTGAAAAACATCACTTAAAGTAATTCCATTGGACTTCAATAAAAATGGATCAATAGCGATTTCATACGTTTTCAGGTTACCACCAAAGCCACTGACATCAGCAACCCCTTTGACACCCAAAAGTTGGCGACGAATGATCCAATCTTGAATCGTTCTTAGTTCTGTTGGAGTAAACTTCTTGCTAAAACCAGGTTTTGCTTTTAGCGTATATTGATAAATTTCCCCCAATCCAGTACTCAACGGCGCTAAAAATGGATCTCCGTATCCCGGAGGAATAGAAGCTTTCGCATCTGTCAAGCGCTCCAAAACTTGTTGACGCGCCCAATAAATGTCCGTTTCCTCCGAAAATACTATGGTAACGACACTGAGTCCAAAGCGACTGAACGAACGAATTTCTTCGATTCCTGGTGTTGTTGCCATCGACTGCTCGACTGGAAACGTTACAAATCGTTCAATATCCTCGGCTCCTGAGGATGGAGAAACGGTGACGATTTGTACTTGGTTATTCGTGATGTCCGGAACGGCATCAATAGGTAATTTGGAAAGGGAAAAAAGTCCCCAAACAATGATTCCCAAAGTCAAAACAGCAACAATTAACTTGTTCTGAATCGACCAATGAATGATTCGATTTAACATAAAATAAGATTGAATGAACTAATTGAAAGAGCGTGCAGTAGAACTGCGTGATCAATTAAGACAATTGAGGCGGATGCCAGATAGAATGAAAATCATTTGCAATAAATGAAATGACTTTACTATTGTTTTGATTTTGCTCCACAAATACTTCTTCGTGCGTTTGAACAACAGGAATGGGAGTTTCGAAATGTTCTGTAAAATAAATCGCTGCGACTTGAACCGTCGTTTTTAAAGGAAGCTCTTTATGTTCCTTGTCAAAATCAGCGAACTTGTTGAAATAATGTTCTTGTATAAAGGAAGAAAGTGTCGCTTCCTTTGATTCAGCTTGGTATTCTTCGTAGTGTTCGATGAACGCTGACGCATTTAACAATTGTATTCCTTGCCAATTTGGAGCAAGAGACAACAATGAAAAATACAGCATTAATAGAAAACTAATGAACCTCATATTTCAAATGTACATCAATTCTAAAGGATTGATACATTCATTGTTCGAATTAACACCTATTTAACACAATACTGAAGCTTCTAAACGGAATAAGAAATCTGTCTCCATCGTGTTTGACCTAGCGAATTTCAATTAATTTTAGTGAAAATTATGAAAATGAAACAAAGCACATTGTTACTGCCATTCCTATTTCTTCTATGCAGTATCTCTTTTGGACAGGAGTCCGCCATTCATTGCGCAAAAAGAGACCATCGAACTCATCAGGTGAAGAGTGCCACATTGAATGTTGGTCAAATTGCTGAAACGGAAAAATACGATGTCCATTTTTACCAATTGGATCTCAGCATGACGAATATCTCCACCAATTTAAGTGGCACCGGAAGTATTCACGCGAAAGCAAAACAAGCTTTGGATAGCGCTCTATTTGAATTATTCTCTACTTTAACTATTACCCAAATACGAGTTAACGGTCAGTCAGTTGGCTATTCTCGAGTAGCGAGCGCGGTTAAAGTCCCAGTGAATGCACTGGCGAACCAATACTTTGTCATCGAGGTAGATTACAACGGAACTCCACCTACAGCACAGACGAATCCACTCGGAGGAAGTGGAATGACCGCTGCGGCTTCACCATCCTGGGGAAATAAGGTCGTGTGGTCCTTGTCTGAACCTTTTTCAGCATTTGAATGGTTTCCGTGTAAACAAAGTTTAACGGATAAAGCAGATTCTTGTGCGGTTTCCATTACCGTTCCGGACACTTGTAAAGCTGGATCTAACGGAATTTTGGAGCATGTTACTCCGATCGGAAACGGTCAAACGCGTTACGACTGGAAACACAGACATCCCATCGATTATTACTTGATTTCTGTCTCAGTGGCGAAGTATGTGGAATACAATGTTTATGCAAATCCAGTTGGAGCTCCGAATCCAATTTTGATTCAAAATTACATTTATGATAATCCAGCAACCTTACCTAACTTTCAAGCGGAGATCGACGAGACAGCAGACTTTATCGAATTGTACTATGATTTGTATGGGCCTTATCCGTTTGAAGATGAGAAATATGGACACTGCATGGCGCCGATTTCCGGAGGAATGGAACATCAAACCATGACCACACAAGGATTTTTCGAAAAAACATTGACCTCACATGAACTGGCTCATCAATGGTGGGGAGACAACGTAACTTGTGCATCTTGGTGTGACATCTGGATCAACGAAGGATTTGCATCTTACAGTGAATATTTAATGTTGGAAAACCTTTATCCAGGCGAACAAGGTCCGTTCATGCAGCAAGTTCACAACAGCGTCATGAATCAAGCAGGCGGCAGTGTGTGGGTCCTTGACAGCTTGAACGAAAGTCGCATTTTCAGTGGGCGCTTAACTTATGACAAAGGATCAGGAATTATTCATTCATTGCGTTATGAAATCAACAACGACGTTCTATTCTTTGAGGGCTTGCGTGCTTTTCAAGTAGCATTCCAGGACAGCACAGCAACAGGAATTGCCTTCAAAAATTTCATGGAGAATTTTACAGGATTGGATTTAACACCATTTTTCAATCAATGGTATTTTGGCGAAGGGTATCCAACCTATTCCGTGAAATGGAATCAGACCGGAAATGACGTTGCCATCGAAATTTCGCACACTACTTCCATGTCGCAAGTGACGCCGACTTTTACCAACGACATTGATTTACGCTTCATCCGTCAAGGACTTGCGGACACCATCATTCGTTTTAACATCAACTCCAACACCGAGCAATTCAGCATTTACAACATAGGAACTTTAACCGGATCGATTGGCATTGATCCTAAAAACTGGATCATCAACAAAGTGGGTAGTATTACCGAGGATCCTAATCTGAACGTAGGAATGGAGTCCAGTTTGGAAGTGAAAAACATGCATATTTACCCGAATCCAAGCAATGGAGAATTTACGGTTCAAAATATGCCAGTTAACGCGCATTCTTTCGAGATTTTAGATCAAGCCGGAAGATTTATTTTAGTACAAAAGGTAACAAAAGAGGGACTATTTCGTCTAAACGACTTGTCCGACGGAACCTATATTTTCAGTGTTATCCTTACGGATGGACAAAGAAAAACGTCCATGATTCAAATAAAAAAATAGAAAATACGTTTTAGCCGTACATTTAAACAACAACAAAATGAAAAAAGTGACCCTACTTGCAGCGTTAGCATTAAGCACAGCTGCCTTTTCTCAAAACTTGAAAATTAGTGAAATCCTTATCTCCAGTGGATCTGGTTCAATGGGAACACAAGACGGAACCTTGACTGACTTCGCTAAACTGGCTCCAAATTCAGCCATTCTCGGAATGGACCTAAGTCAATTAAATCCTTATAAACACATGTATTTCAATGGATTTGGATTCAATTCCGGTTCAAACTCTACTAGTCTACAATTAGGCTTACAGTGTGCTAAAATGCCGAAAATCACCTTTCGTGTAGGCGTGACGCATGTAAGTAATTACTCATTATTGTCTGCGCATGGTTCATTTTACGAATCTGCTCCTTATGACACGTTGACTTCGTCACAAACTGGTCAACAAACCTTCCTAGACTCAAGTCATTCAAAGTCCTATGACATGAATTATTCAAATCAACAAATCCGTTTAGACGGCGCAATGATTTTCCGCATGTTTCCTGAAAAACGTTGGTCGTTACACGCAGGATTAGGAGCTTCCGTTGGAATGAGTTATCGTGCAACAACCTCTCTTAGATATTGGGAGTCATCTAGTATAAGTAGTAACACAGGAGGTTATCATAATGAATCAGGAAAAAGTGAAACATTCCAGAACAAAAATTCTATGGGTGGTTCATTATATATTCCATTAGGAGTTGACTTTTGTATTGGTAAAAAACGTGAGTTCTGGATGCCTTTCCATTTGTATGCTGAATCGAGACCTAGTTTGAACATAAATTCCATCAATGGAATTGGAACAACTTTTAGTCCAGGAATAAGTTCAGCAGTTGGACTACGCGTAAAATTATAGTCAGAATAAGTTATAATGATTCTAAATTAGAGCCTTCTTCAAACGGAGGCTCTTTTTTTTTGCCTTTTTATCCACATTTTCATTGGGGAATTGAAATGAAAAGGTAAATTTGTGTCGCTTTACAAAACCTATTTTTGATATGTTTGTTGGTAAAGACAGAACCGGACAAAAACAGTTCCTATGCAAGAAATTTCTACAAGCGCCAATTACATTCCGCTTTTATTACAAATAGTGGTTGCTGCTGCATTTGTGATTTTTACGTTAGTGGTAACGCACAAATTAACACCCCGTATCAATTCTGACCGAAAGGATGAAAACTTCGAATGTGGTATTGAAGCAGAGGGTAATGCGCGTTTTCCAGTATCGGTAAGGTATTTTATGACAGCCATCCTCTTTGTATTATTCGATGTGGAGGTCATTTTCTTTTATCCGTACGCGGTTAATTTTTACGAATTAAAAATGGAGGGCTTACTCGCATTAATCATGTTCGTTGGGTTCTTCCTAGTTGGATTCTTATACATTAGACTTAAAGGTGCTTTAGAATGGGAAAAATAGACGACGTAGAAGTCATCAACGGTGAAGGTTATCAGTTGACGACATTGGACAAAGCCATTGGACTTGCACGTGCAAATTCAGTTTGGCCACTACCATTTGCAACATCATGTTGTGGAATTGAATTCATGGCAACGATGGGTAGTGCTTATGACTTATCTCGTTTCGGTATGGAACGTATGTCCTTCTCTCCGCGTCAAGCGGATTTATTGATTGTAGCAGGTACCATTTCTAAGAAATTAGGACCGGTATTGAAAAAAGTATACGAACAAATGTCCGAACCTAAATGGGTTCTTTCCGTTGGTGCGTGTGCTTGCTCTGGAGGTATTTTCGATACATACAGCGTTCTTCAGGGAATTGATCGCATCATTCCTGTTGACGTTTATGTTCCTGGATGTCCACCAAGACCAGAACAAATTATTGATGGTGTGATGAACATTCACGAATTAGTGAAAAACGAATCGAATCGTCGTCGTTACAGTGACGAATACAAACACTTGATGCAAAACTATAACATAGAAATCGAAGATGGAAAAGCTGAATAATGAAGCCATCTTGAACTTGATTCAAGGAGCTTTCCCCAACGATGTGTTGTTTCATGAAGAACCATATGGACTATTATCTATAGAGGTAACGGCAGCGAAAGGACATGAAATCATCGAATGGTTGAAAAACCATGAGACATTAAGTGTGAACTACTTAACAAATATCGCAGCTGTTCATTATCCAGAAGATGCTGGACGTGAGTTTGCTGTCGTATATCAACTTCACAGTTGGAAGAACTTATTTAGACTTCGAATCAAATGCTATTTACCGAAAGAAAATGTATCCATCGCCTCTTTGGTGGACATTTTTCCAGGTGCGAATTGGATGGAAAGAGAATCCTACGACTTTTTTGGAGTTGAGTTTATTGGACATCCGGACATGCGTCGCATTTTGAACGAAGACAGCATGGACTATTTCCCAATGCGTAAAGAATATGCTTTGGAGGATGATACCCGTGAAGATAAAGATGATCGCTATTTTGGACGTAATAACCAATAAAGATGAGTGAACTAAAAACAAAAGAAGCTTTCGCACAATCGTCGGAAACGATAGACGGAAACATTGCAACCATTAACTTTGGTCCAACTCACCCTTCAACACACGGTATTTTTCAAAATGTATTGAAAGTTGACGGGGAGAAAATTATCTCATCGGAACAAACGGTTGGATACATACACCGTGCATTTGAGAAACTTTCGGAACGTCGTCCATACAATCAAATTACACCGATTACGGATCGATTGAACTATTGCTCCTCCCCTATTAATAACATGGGTTGGGAAATGACCGTTGAGAAATTAATTGGTGCAGAGATTCCAAAACGTGTGCAATACATGCGTGTGATCATCATGGAATTGGCGCGTATTGCGGATCACTTGATTTGTAACTCCGTGATTGGTGTGGATGCTGGAGCTTTAACAAGTTTCTTTTATCCATTTACAGAACGTGAGAAAATTTACGAGTTGTACGAAGAGATTTGTGGTGCTCGTTTGACAACAAACATTGGACGCATTGGTGGATTCGAACGTGATTTCACTCCTGCTTTTCATACGAAATTGCAGTCCTTCTTGAAAACGTTTCCAAAAGCTTTTGAAGAGTTCGATTCGATGTTGGCACGTAACCGAATCTTCATGGATCGTACAAAAGGAGCTGGACCAATCTCAGCAGAACGAGCGCTTGCGTATTCATTCTCTGGTCCAAACTTAAGAGCAACCGGTGTGGATTACGATGTTCGTGCGATGCATCCGTATTCTTCTTACGAAGATTTCGACTTCATTATTCCTGTTGGAGTAAATGGAGATACGTATGATCGTTTCATGGTACGTCAAGAAGAAATTCGTCAAAGTGTTCGCATTATTGAACAAGCATACAAAAACCTTCCCGAAGGATCGTACAAAGCAGATTTACCTGACTTCTACCTTCCTGAAAAAGCGGATGTATACAACAACATGGAAGCCTTAATCTACCATTTCAAGATTGTCATGGGAGAAACAGAAATTCCTCCAGGCGAGGTTTATCACTCTGTAGAAGGTGGAAATGGAGAATTAGGATTTTACCTAATCAGCGACGGTGGACGAACGCCATATCGTTTACAATTTAGAAGACCTTGTTTTATTTATTACCAAGCATACCCTGAAATGATTTCTGGTATGTCTATTAGTGATGCCGTTCTGACGCTAAGTAGCATGAACGTTATTGCAGGTGAATTAGATGCATAATATGAAGATAGAAAGTCCAATTACTCAAGACTCCACTCCTATTGTTTTCAGTGCAGAAATGATTGCTGAAATCAATTCGGTAATCGCTATGTTTCCTGAAGGGAAATCAAAAAGTGCCTTGATTCGAATTTTACACATTGTTCAAACTAATTATGGTTGGACAAGTGTTCCTGCAATGAATACAGTTGCAGAAATATTAAACATTCAACCGATTGAGGTATACGAGGTTGCTTCGTTTTATACGATGTTTCACTTGAATCCGGTTGGAAATTATGTTTTCGAAGTTTGTCGAACGGGACCATGTATGATTGTAGGTAGCGATGACATCATTGCGTACATCGAGGAAAAATTGAACGTGAAAGTTGGTGGAACAACCGCTGACGGCATGTTTACCTTGAAAACAGCAGAATGTCTTGGCGCATGTGGTTATGCACCTGTATTGCAATGTCAATATAAGTTTCATGAACATTTGACAAAAGAAAAAGTAGACGAAATCATTGAGGCGTATCGTGCAGCTTCATTTGTAAATTAAGGAATTATGGCAGGTAGAAAGTTACTTATCGAAAACGTACATATTCCAGGCATCGAAACATTTGATGTCTACCGCAAAAACGGTGGATACGCATCTGTGGAGAAAGCTTTGAAAAAAATGACTCCGGACGAGGTAGTCGAAGAAGTAAAGAAATCAGGACTTCGTGGTCGTGGTGGCGCTGGATTCCCTACAGGGATGAAATGGTCATTTTTAGCGAAACCAGAAGGAGTTCCAAGATATTTAGTGTGTAATGCGGATGAATCAGAACCTGGAACATTTAAGGATCGTTATTTGATGGAGAAAATTCCTCATTTATTGATTGAGGGAATGATTACATCTAGTTACGCATTGGGTGCAAATGTTTCCTACATCTACATTAGAGGGGAATTCATGTACATCCTTCACATATTGGAAAAAGCAATCGCTGAAGCCCGTGCAAACGGAATGCTTGGAAAAAACATTATGGGATCAGGTTACGACTTAGACCTTGTTGTTGCTCCCGGTGGTGGTGCTTACATCTGTGGTGAAGAAACTGCCCTTTTAGAATCATTGGAAGGAAAACGTGGGAATCCACGCATGAAACCACCATTCCCAGCGGTCAAAGGACTTTGGGGCTGTCCAACGGTTGTCAATAACGTAGAAACGATTGCTGCAGTTGTTCCGATTGTGAATAACGGTGGTGAAGAATATGCGAAAATCGGTATCGAACGCAGTACTGGAACAAAATTAATCTCAGCGAGTGGAAACTTGGTTCGTCCTGGTGTTTACGAAATTGAAATGGGTGTTTCCGTGGAGGAATTCATTTACGGTGATGATTATTGCCGTGGAATTGCGAATGGAAAACGTTTGAAAGCATGTATTCCTGGTGGATCATCCGTTCCGATTTTACCTGCACATTTGGTGACTAAAACAGCTGCTGGAGAAAATCGTTTGATGACCTACGAAAGTTTGGCTGACGGTGGATTTGCTTCTGGTTCCATGCTTGGATCCGGTGGATTCATTGTGTTTGATGAAGATCAATGCATCGTTCGAAACACCTATACATTCGCTCGTTTTTATGCGCATGAATCATGTGGACAATGTTCACCATGTCGCGAAGGAACAGGATGGATGGAGAAAGTATTGCACCGTTTAGAAAATGGACATGGGACAATGGAGGACATTACGCTATTGGAAGAAATCAATAAAAAAATTGAAGGAAATACCATTTGTCCATTAGGTGATGCTGCTGCATGGCCAGTTGCTGCTGCTATTCGTCATTTCCGTGAGGAATTCGAATGGCACGTGACGCATCCTGCGGAAGCACAAACAAGAAATTATGGTTTAATCCAACCTCGTGTTGAAGAGATAAAAGCGCTATGATTAAAGTAACGATTGACGATATTGAAGTAGAAGTAGAACCGGGTACATCGATTCTGAATGCCGCTCGTCAAATTGGTGGCGAAGTAGTTCCACCTGCAATGTGTTATTACAGCAAACTTCCAGGAACTGGAGGGAAATGTAGAACATGTTTAGTAGAGGTTGCTGCAGGATCTACTGCTGACCCTCGTCCAATGCCAAAATTAATGGCTTCATGCTCGACAACTGTCATGGACGGAATGATTGTAAAAAACAAAACGAGTCAACGCGTTCACGATAACCGTGGTGGTGTTGTTGAGTTTTTGTTAATCAACCATCCTTTGGATTGTCCGATTTGTGATCAAGCTGGAGAATGTCACCTTCAAGATTTAGGATACGAACATGGTTCAGCTAAAACACGCTACCGTGAGGAAAGAAGAACCTTTGATCCAATCGATATTGGTAACAAAATCAAATTGCACATGAATCGTTGCATTTTGTGTTACCGTTGTGTACATGTGGCGAATCAACTGACTGACAAACGTGTTCATGGTGTGATGCACCGCGGAGAACATGCAGAAATCAGTACATATATTCAAAATGCAGTAGACAATGATTTCTCTGGAAACATGATTGATGTTTGTCCAGTTGGAGCATTGACTGACAAAACGTTCCGATTCAAAAGCCGTGTTTGGTTCTTGAAACCAATGGAAGCAGAATGTGCTTGTACAAAATGTTCAGGAAAAGCAGTTGTTTGGATGTTTGGAAATGAAATTTACCGTGTTACTGCCCGCAAGGATAAATACGGTGAAGTAGAAGACATCGAAGACAAAACAGCATGGATTTGTAACGATTGTCGTTTTGAGAAAAAAGACCCGAGCGCTTGGAACATTACTGGTCCACGCAAAATCGATCGTCACTCTGTGATTTCTCAAGGGAAATACGCTACAAAAATTGATAAAGGACTAAATAAAATTGGATAATGGATACAGCAATGCTCATAGAAAAATCAGCTTTGGTATTATTGCTTTTCCTCATTTCACTTGGAGTAGCAGCATATCAAACGTATTTTGAACGAAAATTAGCGGCTTGGATTCAAGACCGTGTAGGTCCGGATCGCGCTGGACCCTTTGGAATCCTTCAACCAATTGCCGATGGAACGAAAATGTTCTTAAAAGAGGATTTCATTCCAGCAAAAGCAGATAAATGGTTATTCATCATTGGACCTGGAATCTCTATGTTTACCGCGTTAATTACCAGTTCGGTGATTCCTTGGGGGACAAATTTGAACCTTTTTGGACGTGATATCAGTTTGCAAGTGGCAGACTTCAACATTGGAATCCTATTTGTTTTTGGAGTAGTTTCTATTGGAGTTTACGGAATCATGATTGGTGGATGGGCATCAAATAACAAGTACTCGCTTTACGGAGCGATTCGTGCGTCATCACAAATGATTTCTTACGAATTAGCAATGGGAATTTCTGCCATTACAATTGTGATGTTAACGGGAAGCTTAAGTTTGAATGACATCGTTCAAAGTCAGCACGGAATGAATTGGAACGTTTTCTATCAACCGCTTGCTTTCTTTATCTTCTTTATTACTTCGCTTGCAGAACTAAACCGTGCTCCTTTCGATTTACCTGAATGTGAATCTGAGTTGATTGGTGGATACCACACGGAATACAGTTCTATGAAATTAGGATTGTACTTATTCTCTGAATATACATCTATGTTCGTTTCTTCGGCGATTATGGCGGTATTATTCTTTGGTGGATATAACTTCCCAGGAATGGACGCCTTCTCAGGAAATACATTGGCGATTTTGAGTATCGCTGCATTTGCATTGAAAATATTCTTGTTCATCTTTGTGATCATGTGGATTCGTTGGACCATTCCTCGCTTCCGTTTTGATCAATTGATGCACCTTGGATGGAAAGTATTAATTCCTGTTGCGATTGTCAACATGTTGATTACAGGTCTTGTTGTGGCTTGGAATCAAGGATGGATGTAAAAGAAATAAAAAATGGAAAGTTTAACTAATAGAAAGAAAGTCGTTTCTGACAAGCCCATGACTTTATGGGAGAAAATCTACATTCCAGCAATTGTTGGTGGTATGATGACAACGATGAAACACATGCTTCGTCGTCGTAAAACGATCAAGTATCCAGAAGAAACTCGTGTATTCGCTCCAGTTTACCGTGGACAACACGTATTAAAAAGAGATGAACAAGGACGTGAAAACTGTACAGCGTGTGGACTTTGTGCCGTAGCATGTCCAGCGGAAGCAATTACCATGACATCTGCTGAACGTGTAAAAGGTGAAGAACATTTATACCGCGAAGAGAAATATGCTTCTAGCTACGAAATCAACATGTTGCGTTGCATTTTCTGTGGACTTTGCGAAGAAGCATGTCCGAAAGAAGCGATTTTCTTAACAGATAGAATCGTTACTACGGAATTTGAACGCGACGAATTCATCTATGCGAAAGACAAGTTAGTTGAAGCAGTTGATGACCGAATCGACATTACAAAAAGACAATTCACCGGAAAAAGAACTGACAAATGAGTTTACAAATGATCTCCGTGATATTGGGAAGTTTAACGATTGCATCTGGTTTGATGGTCGTTTTAAGCAAACACCCAATTCGAAGTGTAATTTACTTGGTAATTACCTTCTTTTTTATCTCTGCCATGTACATTTTGATGAATGCGCAGTTCTTAGCAATCGTTAATATGATTGTTTATGCAGGAGCAATTATGGTCCTTTTCTTATTCGTTTTAATGTTGTTGAACTTGAACAAGGAAATGGAGCCAGAGTCCTCACGAATGAGTGTGATAACTGCTGTGATTGCAGGTGGAACACTTTTCCTTGTGATGATTACCGCATTAAGAGATACGTTTCAATATGGAAAAGGCTACGTTCAAGTGGCAGTGCAAGACGCTGGTCTCGTTGAAAAATTAGGTAAACTACTATTTTCGAAATACCTCGTACCGTTTGAAATCTCTTCTATCCTATTCATCGCTGCGATGGTTGGTGCTGTACTTCTAGCGAAAAGAGAAAAACAAATCATCGATTAAGAACTAAAATATGGAACAGTTAAACAATATAGGGGCATCCTTAGATTTTTACATTTTCGTATCCATTGCTTTATTTAGCATTGGGGCGATTGGTGTGCTCACAAGAAAAAACATGATTGTCTTATTGATGTGTATCGAATTGATGCTAAACGCTGTGAACTTGCTTTTAGTGACTTTCTCTACCTTCTTTGGAAATGGTGAAGCACAAATCTTTGTGTTCTTCATCATCGTCGTAGCTGCGGCAGAAGCTACCATCGGATTATCCATTTTAATTATGGCATACCGTAACAGCAAATCCATCGACATCGAAATGTTCAACAAATTAAACGGTTAAGAAAATGGGAAAAGATCTATTATTATTGACCTTGATTTCTTTGCCTTTAATAGGCGCTGCTATCAATGGTGTTCTTGGAAAGAAGATGCCGAAATTAATCGTTGGTTCGCTTGCGACTTTGATGGTTTTCGTTTCTTTCCTTATCGGACTGACTTTATTTTCAGGATTGGATAAAACGACGATTGTTCATTTGTTTCAAGTAGCGAAATTTGATGATTTCACGTTAGATGCGAACTTTCAAATTGATTCATTATCTATTTGGATGACCTTAATCATCACGGGAATTGGATCTTTGATTCACTTGTTCTCGATGGGTTACATGAGCCATGACGAAGGATACCACAAATTCTTCACGTATCTGAACTTGTTTATTTTCTCTATGCTTCTTTTAGTATTGGGAAGTAACTACTTTGTATTGTTCTTCGGTTGGGAAGGTGTTGGTATTTGTTCATATTTATTGATTGGATTCCACTACAACGATGCCGAAAAAGGAATTGCAAACAGCCTAGCTGCGCGTAAAGCATTCATCATGAACCGTATTGGTGACGCTGGATTGTTGTTCGCATTATTCATGATGATAAACAAATTCCACACACTAGAGTTTGTCGAAATCGGAAAAATGATTACTGCTAGTCCAGAATTGTATACGGGAATTGCTGGAGCGATTACTTTATGCCTATTCCTAGCTGCAACTGGAAAAAGTGCACAAATTCCATTGTTCACTTGGTTACCAGATGCGATGGCGGGACCAACTCCTGTATCTGCCTTAATTCACGCAGCAACCATGGTAACAGCCGGAATATACTTAACGGTTCGTTCAAATTTCTTGTTTGAATTAGCACCAACAACGAAAGACATTATTTTGGTGATTGGTATTGCAACGACAGTCGTTGCTGCGTTTATTGCCATGCGTCAAAACGACATTAAAAAAGTATTGGCTTACTCTACGGTTTCACAACTTGGATTGATGTTCGTTGCATTAGGAATGGGTGCTTACACGGTTGCTTTATTCCACGTAACGACGCATGCATTCTTTAAAGCCTTATTGTTCTTAGGATCTGGTAGTGTGATTCACGCTATGTCAGACGAGCAAGACATCCGAAAAATGGGTGGCTTATCGAAATTAACACCAATCACACACATTACCTTCTTAATCGGTACACTTGCCATTGCTGGATTCCCATTCCTTTCTGGATTCTTTTCCAAAGATGAAATCTTGGCGCATGCGTGGATGTCTAGTCCAATCGTATATGGTATCTTAATGATTGCTGTTACCATGACAGCCATCTACATGTTCCGCTTATATTTCTTGGTATTCCACGGAAGCTTTAGAGGTGGTGATAAATTAAAGTCTCACGTTCACGAAAGTGGCTTATCCATGACAATTCCATTAATGGTTCTAGCTGTGTTGTCTGTATTTGGTGGAATCTTGAATTTACCGGGTATTGTATTTCACAACGCTGGACATTGGATGTCTCACTTTTTAGAAAGTACAACATACGGATTAAATCAAATCGAAACGGAACACATGGATGGAAATCAATCCATCATCCTGATGTGTATTGCGAGTGTTGTTGCATTATCCGTAATGACATGGGCATACATTACCTACGTGAAGAATCAAGCTGTTGCCAAAGAAGATGTGGACATGAATGCTTGGGAGAAATTATCGAGCAACAAGTTGTACATCGATGAATTGTACCAAACGATTTTTGTTCAACCAATCCTATGGTTATCTAATACCCTAGCGAGTCAATTTGAACAACGCGTATTGAACAATGGGATTTTCCGTTTGACGAGCGCGATTGAGGCAAGTGGAAATTACACACGCAAATGGCAATCAGGATTCTTGTCAAGTTATCTATTCTGGATGGTTATGGGTATCATCGGATTTATTAGTTATTACATCATAAAATCTACATTTTGGAACTAATCATTTTACCACTTATTCTTGGAATCATTGCTTTCTTTCTTCCAACTAATTGGGTTCGTCCATTTGGATTGTTAGCAAGCCTTAGTGTTTTGGCAGTTTCCATTGTTCATTTGATGAACTTTGATCCAGCGAACTATGTTCTTATCCTAAATCCAGTTGAAGTTTTTCCATTAGGATTAACCTTTAAAATGGGTTATGATGGATTAGCATTAGTGATGGTCTTATTAACGAATGCGGTTATCAGTATCATCTTGTTAGCGAATTGGAACAGAGACATTTCTTCCAACGCACGTTTTACAGGTTTGGTACTTTTAATGCAATGTGCTTTATTGGGCTTGTTCACATCACTTGATGGAATTTTGTTTTACACCTTCTGGGAGTTAACCTTGATTCCAATTTTCCTTATTCTTTACTGGTTTGGAAAACAGGACAACAACCGTGCATTGTTCAAATTCTTCTTGTATACTTTACTTGGATCCTTGATGATGTTATTGTCCTTTATCGGATTGGCTTACTTCTCACCAAACTTCTCTTACTTCCAATTAGTTCAAGCGAACTTCGATGGAAAAGCAGTAGAAGCGGCGTTGATTATGGGAGGAATTCTATTTGCATTCGCTGTGAAGATTCCATTATTCCCATTTCACACATGGCAAGCACCAACGTACACGAATGCACCGATGGCTGGAACGATGTTGCTTTCAGCATTGATGTTGAAAATGGCCTTATACGGAATGATCAAATGGATGATTCCAATTGGTTTTGAAGGATTGGTTTATTTGAAATGGCCTGTGATCACCCTTGGTGGAATTGGAATCGTTTATGGTGCAATTATCGCCATGAAACAAAAAGATTTGAAAACCTTGTTCGCTTACGCTTCTATTAGTCACCTTGGATTAATCGCAGCTGGAATCATGTTGTTTACCGTTTCAGCGATTGAAGCATCGATGGTTCAAATCATCAACCACAGTATCGTTGCTGTTGCTTTGTTCCTATGTGCAGGAATCATTGAAGATCGATTAAACACGCGAAACATCGATGACTTAGGTGGAATTGCGAAAGTGGCTCCTCACTTTGGATTCTGGTTTGCCGTGATGACATTTATATCCGTTTCTGTTCCATTTACAGCAGGATTCATCGGAGAGTTTATCTTGATCAAAGAATTGTTCACTGCTCATTGGGTAATTGGAATTACCGCAGCATCAACTCTAGTATTTGGAGCTGTGTATATGTTACGTGCTTACCAAGGCTCCATGTTCGGTCCATCAAAAGTTACTGTATTCGCAGATTTAACGTGGAACGAATATGCAGTATTCGGGATTTTAACCGTAGCAGCAGTTGGATTTGGATTGTATCCACAAATTATCATCGATTTCATTAAACCAAGCATCAAATTCACACAAGAATTGATGGCGGGAGACTTAACATTTACAAAATAATAAGATGGACGCAGTAATTATCATATTTATCACAGGACTTATTGGACTGTTTGTTGGAATGTTAAAAAAGAGTGAATTGACGTTAGCAGTCATTTCAATCGGCTTGATCGGTGGATTTATTTCCATGTTCTACATCAATGATTACGAATCAATTTTCAGTACTTACGCTGGACTAACATTCTCGCGTACACAACAAATGTTTGCTTTATTAGCGATTGGACTGACTTTATTAGCGGTGTTGATGGGATATGTCTTTTACAAAGAAGAAGATGAACATACGGCTGATTATTACGGGTTGATTCTCTTCTCATTAACGGGAGCATTGTGTTTAATCGGATTCTCTAACATGTTCATGTTCTTTTTAGGATTAGAGATTTTATCCATTCCAATTTATGTACTTGTTGGAATTCAAAAAGGAAATTCTTTGGCATCTGAAGCATCCGTAAAATACTTCTTTACTGGATCATTCGCTACAGCAATCATGTTGTTTGGTATTGCGTTGATCTATGGTTCAACAGGATCTTTCGATTTGAATGAAATCCGCATGGCAATTGACATGGGTATGTCACATTCACCGATGTTAAACATTGGCGTATTGATGATGATGGCTGCATTTATGTTCAAAGTTGGTGCAGTTCCTTTCCATTTCTGGGGTCCAGACGTGTACCAAGGATCTTCAAATGCTGTGATGGCATACATGGCTTCTGTTGTGAAACTAGCTGCGTTATTTGCCTTTGTTCATTTGTTTAATTTCACCTTCAATCAATTAACACCATTTGTTTCTGGATTGGTGCTTTTTGCCATTATTGTTTCTTTATTCTTAGGCTATATCTCCGCCTTGAAACAAACATCTTTCCGCAGAATGATGGCCTACTCGAGTATTGCCAATACTGGATTCGCATTGTTCGCTGTATTGAACCAACAATTTGGTGAAGCTTCCCTGTGGATCTTTATGATTGGATACGCATGTTCAACGATTGCATTGGTAACCATCAATATGATTGTCGAGAAAGACACCGACGAACTAACAAACTGGAAAGGAATTGGGTATTCAAATCCACTGATTGGAATAACATTAGTGATTTCTCTATTATCCATGTCTGGAATTCCTCCATTCACTGGATTCTTCGGTAAATACTTATTGTTGTCAAGTGCATTTGCAAATTACTTACCGTTCGTTGTACTAGCAATCATTGCTTCATTGATCGGAGCATACCTTTACTTGCGTTTAATGGTTCTCGCATTATCTCGTGAAGGAGAAGGACAGAAAATCAAAATGACAGCAATTCAAGGGCTTGTTTTGGTTCTTTGCTTAGCAGGTGTTCTTGGTGGATGGTTGGTACTTCTAATTAAGTAAGAGCCGATCAAAGTCCTTTATCTTTTCATGAAGTGAACTGCTCATTATAGCGGAACAATCTTGAAAGAAATTCTATTGTTAGAATTTTACATTCTTTACGTTTAATTTGTCAGCTGATGAACCAAGTCTTAACTTAGTTGTACAGAGGCTCACTAAACGTCTACTTTATGAATATTTCCTTCCCAAGCGTCTCAAAAAAACACATCCGTTTTGGCATCATCTTGTTGATTTCTATTTTCGTTGGATTTCTTTTCAATTACTTGAATAGACCAGAAACACCGACAAAGAAGAAAGATCCGTACGCTGGACTCTTCGATCGAAAAACAGATGGATTGATTCAGGAGCAAACCTTACTTGCAAACAAAGCGGTTCCTGTATTGAAAATCTCAAACGAACGAGAAAAAACCGTCCATCTTTCCAAATTATCGATTTCCTCGACGATTGAAAATGGTGTGGCACGTACGCGCTATGATATGTATTTTTACAATGAGCAAAATCGAGATTTAGAGGCTGAATTGCAATTTCCACTCGCAGACGGTCAAACGATTTCCTATTTCGCGATGGATGTCAATGGTGAAATGAGGTCCGGTGTAGCTGTTGAAAAGGTAAAGGCGCGCATGGCATACGAGGCTACGGTTCGACAAGGAATCGATCCCGGATTAATCGAAAAAACTCAAGGAAACAATTTTAAATTACGCGTCTTCCCTGTTCCATCAAAAGGTTCAAAGCACATCATCATCGAGTACATGCATGAACTTGCGATGGACGTCAAACATTCATATTATTACCTCCCGCTCTTCTTCAAAGAAAAAATCCCAGCATTCTCTTACCAACTTTCCATCGTTGGAGAGGCAGAAAATCCAAACATCCTTCGTTCTTGTTCGGATGATTTCAAGTTATCAGAAGTTTCAAAAATTTATAAAGCGTCCGTACGTAAAACACAATTTCTGGCCAACAAACCTATTGTCATTCGCCTACCAAATCGACCATCTGCAACCGTAGCTGCTTGCGAACAAAAGTCAAACGGAATTTTCTTTCATACGAATCTCAAACTTCCACAAAAGTATGCACGTAAAGAACAAGTGAAAAAAATCACCATTCTTTGGGATGTCTCTAGTTCTCGATACCTATCTCAAATTCCAAAGGAAATCAGCTTATTGAAGAAGTATTTAAGCACCATGAAAAAAGGAGAAGTGGAATTCATTCCATTTGGATTCAAAGCGCTACCTAGTCAAACCTTTCGCATCAAAAATGGACAAAGCACCGAATTGCTTCAAGCCATACAGAAACTTAAGTACGATGGTGGAACGACACTAAATCAACTACCTTGGAATTCCTGCAAAGGCGAAGAAATCTTGTTGTTTACAGACGGACTTCAAAATTTAGGGAGCGCAAAGAGTCCCTTAACTACGAAAGAAATCTACTGCATTCAAAGCGCCATTAAATCCGACAACGGATTTCTGAAAAATCTCTCAAGGACTTCTCACGGTGAATTCATCGACCTTTGTTCTTTGAGTGAAAAAGAAGCCTTGGAACGTTTGAATTCCAAATCTCTTCACTTTATGGGATTTGAAACGGATTCCGCCTTGGGAAATTATTACCCAAGTGCTGGATTGGGTAACAACGGGATTCTTTCTGTTTCTGGAAAGTTAAAGGAAGTCCGTCCTTTTGTCACAGCGAAATTCGGAATCGGAACGAAAGTCCTTCTAAAAACGCGTATCCCGCTAGAGCTTAACAAGCAAAAAGCACATGCCAACCTAGAAAAAATGTGGGCCATCCACCAGCTCACTGAACTACAAGAAAATCCCAAACAAAACGAAAAACAAATACTTGAGACAGGTTTAAAATACCGATTAGTTTCCGATTTTTCTTCTTTGTTGATTCTCGACCGAGTGGAGGACTATGTCCAACACCGCATCCTTCCACCAAAAAGTTTACAAAAAGAATATTTCAAGCAATTGAAAGCAGCGGATAAAGAAGAGAAAGAGAGCAGTTATGACCACATGCGTGCCATCAAAAAGGAATGGAAATCCCAACAATCCTGGTGGAAAACACATCGAAAAGAACCGAAGAAAAAAAGAAATCGATCAATTAACCTTCCTCCTCCCTCTCCAGACGATGCCATCATTTTAAGAGACGTAAATGTGCAAGGTTCAAGTTATGAATCTTCCCCACCTCCACCTCCTACGAGTGTTTCAGCTAATTCAAGTGATCAATTAACCGCCTTTATTCCCCCGGTTGTAGAAAATGATGTCGTAGCGAACATGCATATGGAAAGCAATCAAGAAGGAGAAGAAATCCAATTAACGGCAGGATACGGCTTAGGTAATTCCGTTGGCGCAGTAAGTTATTCTTGGACAAATGCCAGTAACTTAGTTAGTAGTTTTAGTAGTTTAAATCCTTCTGTCGGAACCTACAGTTTAACCCTTACGGATTTCAACGGGTGCACAAGTTCAACAGTAGCTGCTCGCGGTTCCTTGCACGTGAAAGCTTGGGATCCAAAGTCGCCCTATATGAAACGCATCAAAACTGTTCCGCTTTCAAAAGCCTATGGTGTATATTTGGAAGAACGTAAAAAGTATGCGAGTCAACCTTCGTTTTATTTAGACGTGAGCGATTACTTGATTTTCAAAAAGCAATACGCGGAGGGAATTCGTGTTCTTTCAAACATTGCCGAATTGGACATGGAAAATCACAGTTTATTGCGGATTGTCGCACAACGTTTCTTGCAATTAGGTGAAAAGAAATTGGCATTAGCGCTTTTCAAACACCTGATCGAACTGCGTCCCGAAGAACCACAGTCCTACCGAGACCTTGGACTTGCATTTGAGCAATCAGGGAATTACAACGAAGCTATTCGCTATTTATACAAAGTTGTGAAAGAACCATACGATGGACGCTTTGCTGGAATTCATTGCATTGCCTTGAATGAAATCAATAACATCATTGCCAGTCATCCAAGAAACCTGAAATACGACTACATCGACAAAGCGTTTATTCGTAAAATGCCTGTGGACATTCGCATTGTCCTGAATTGGGACACCGATGATACCGATGTCGATTTATGGATCACAGAACCTGATGGCGAAAAATGCATGTATTCGTATCCGTTGACTGCAAACGGTGGACGTATTTCCAATGACTTTACGCAAGGATATGGACCAGAGGAATACATGATTCACGCAGCAAAACATGGAACATACCGTATTCAAGCACATTATTACGGTGATCATCGTCCGACAGTAAATGGCAAGGCGACATTGAGTATACAATTGTTTAAACAGTATGGAACGAGTTTGCAGTACAAACGTGAAATCACACGAAGACTGAACGTTACAGACGATGTGGTTGACCTTGGGGAATTTGTGTTTTAAGGAAAGGAATTCTTGTGATTTTCAATTAAAAGTGCATTTAGAAAAATAATTATTGTACTTTTAACCAAAACCTACATCATGCGTAAACTACTATTTTCTTTCTTTTTATTGAATTCTCTGTTCTCCATCGCTCAAAATGTTCCAATCACCTTTGAACCAGGAGCATTTGGTTCAACATGGTCTTGGACCGTTTTTGAAAACATTGGGAATCCACCATTAGAAATTGTGGTCAATCCAGATGTAACTGGACTAAATACATCCGCAACGGTAGCAAAGTTCACTGCTCTTCAAGGAGGAATGCCTTATGCTGGAGTTGAATGTGCGCATGGCGAAGTAGGCACGTTCACACTAACTCCTGCGAATTGCATCGTTAAAATCATGGTAAACAAACCTGTTATTAGCAATGTGGGAATAAAATTTGCGACAGGATCTGGTGCATCAACAGGCGAATTACTGGTTGCAAACACGCAAATTAATAAGTGGGAGGAATTAACATTCGATTTCACTCCAATTCTTGGATTACCAACATCTAGCGGAATTAACCAAGTGATTATCTTCCCTGATTTTCAAAACCGTACATCTACGAACATCTGTTATTTTGACAATATCACTTTTGGAACACCTGGTCCACCTTTGGCAACACCAATGACACCAGCACCAGATCCAAATTTTGCTGCAGTTGATGTGATTTCGATGTTTAGTAATGTGTACACAGATGTCCCAGTGAACACATGGCAAACAGCATGGTCTCAAGGAACATTGAACGATATCCAAATTCAAGGAAACGATACAAAAAAATACTCTGGATTGAACTTTGTAGGAGTTGAAACTACCGGAAGTAATATTTTGAATGTTTCCAATATGACACATTTGTACCTGAATGTTTGGACAGCAAACATGACGGAATTCCGTGTAAAACTTGTTGACTTTGGAAATGACTTATCCTATGCTGGTGGCGATGATACAGAACACGAATTAACTTTTACGCCAATATTGGAAAACTGGATGACTTTAGATATTTCACTTACTGACTTTGTAAACCTAGCATCGAACAACCATATAGCTCAATTGATTTTCTCTGGTAATCCAAGTGGAAGTGGTGTCGTTTATGTGGACAATGTTTTATTTCACACTGTTGTGACAGGAATTGAAACCATTCAAGCGAACGAAATGAAGCTTTACCCGAATCCTGTTCAAAACGAATTGACGATAGCACATTCAGCGGATTTAGCATCCCTTCAAATTTATTCCTTGACAGGTGAACACATTCTTGTTCAAACAGATTTGACAGCAGCAAAAATGAACGTTTCACAATTAGAAAGTGGCATGTACGTTTGTGTGATGGAAACGGTATCTGGAGAAATCCTTCAAGAGAAATTCATTAAGGATTAATTCAGTTAACCAACGATTTTTACAAGCGAAAATGAACCGCTGACACTACCGTTGGTAAACAATAATTCGAAATTGCAAATTATTCTGCTGTCTTTTTGACAACTGATGTAATTTTAGGTTGATTCACGTGTCAAATCTTAGGGAATCAATGTTTTTCAATTTGGTTGTTTGATCCAGCTATTTTTTTGGTTAACGGTTGATTATGATTTGTAAAATTAGAAGTTGTCTACAATTGGTAAATAAACCAATTTTTTTCAATATTTAATTAGCCATTCGGATTCAAACAATCATCTGTAGCAATGTGCGCCAAATGAAAAATCATCATCACAAAGAATCCACCATGGATTGAATTTTAAAACCAGCATCAAATTCCTAAAAAGTTTACATGAAAGGCTGTTTTATCTAAAAGAAATAAAACAAACAAATGAAAACCTTCTTTGTCCGGGAGAATCAGGTTCCGTTTACGGTTTTTAATCACCTTAACGAATCCCTTCACAGTTATCTGTTCCGAAAGCAATATCCCATAGAGGAACGACGCGTACAGATGTTGAAAACGGTGAAACCATTATTTAGGTTGATTCTCTGAATAACCAAAGAAATTGGTGATCAATTTCGTATTCTATAATGTGACGTAAGTCATTTTTGAACATGACATTCCTCTGTTTGTAAAGTTTACATTTAAATTAACACTAAATTTAACTCAGTATTCTCAATAAAAAATTTCAATGATAAATAAAACCACCTCCAAACGATGGTTGTTCATTTTAAGCCTCATTCCATTGCTCTATTCGTGTAATTCAGAAATGGAAATAACTCCCGTGAAAAAAGACATACAAGAATTGGTTTTTGCATCGGGGGCAATTGAATGGGATGATGTTTACAACGTCACTGCTCAAACAGATGGAATTTTGAAGGACGTTCATTTTGAAATTGGAACTTCATTTAAATCCGGAGAATTCATGGCTAGAATCGAAAATGCCACGAATACCACCAATGAAGAGGCCGCGACTGAACAATTAAAAATATCCGCGGAAAATGCAAGTAACTCAGCACCACTTGTTCTGCAATTAGAACAATCCATACAATTTGCAGAAGAGAAATTAAAACAGGATCAATTACAGGTAACTCGAATGGAAAAACTGTTTGCAAACAAAGGTGTATCACAAGTTGAATTTGAGAATGCTCAGCTCTCTCAGAAAAGTTCTAATAGTAATTTGCAATCATTAAAAAAGCAATTAGAACAGGTGAAAACCCAAGCCAAACAAAATCTTATTAATGCAGATGCTCAATATAAAAACGCCATCATTCAGGGTACGTATAACCAAGTTTTGGCTATTGAGAAAGGAATTGTGATAAAGAAATTAAAATCCAAAGGTGATTACGTTCGAAAGGGAGATGTGATTGCCGTGATTGCGAATCAAAAAGCGATTAATGCCGTTTTAAATGTTGATGAAAAAAGCATTTCAAAAGTAAAACTTGGACAAAAGGTATTCATTCGATTGAATACAAATTCTGAACGTGTAATTCTTGGAGAAATTTCAGAAATACTTTCTGCATTTGATGAGCAATCTCAATCCTTTGTTTGCAAGGCACAATTTAAGTCTACCTTGACAAATGTATTATACGGGACACAATTGGAGGCCAACATTTTGGTCGGGCAAAAAAAGAATGCTGTCGTAATTCCAAGATCCTATCTCGGATTTGGGAATCTCATTCAATTGAAATCGGAAGACCGCCCTAGAAAAATAAAAACCGGAATTATCTCATCGGATTATGCAGAGGTGACTGGTGGACTAAAAAGAAATGCTATTCTTATTCCACTAAAACCCTGATTTGATGAATATCAATTCCAAAATAGCAAAAACTTATATATTATCCAATCGAAAATTAACTACCGTTGGTGTACTTGGTGTATTGTTGGGGATGTCCGTTTATATTTTTATGAACAGCCTATTGGTTGGTTTTGATAAAAGTTCAAACAAGTCAATTTTTCGCGTCAATTCACACATTACTGT
Organism: Crocinitomicaceae bacterium; assembly: GCA_017983465.1. Classification (GTDB taxonomy): domain Bacteria; phylum Bacteroidota; class Bacteroidia; order Flavobacteriales_D; family Crocinitomicaceae; genus UBA952. The sequence continues at coordinate 15,566 of JAGOBK010000008.1, read as the reverse complement.
ATTCAAGGATGATGAAATAAGCAAAGAATTGCCTAAAGACAAGGATCATTTTTATTTAATCATCAATCCAACTGTAATTCCGAATCAAAACACGATTATTAACCCAAAACTGGTCATGGAGACCATAAAACAACATTCAGATGTTGTAGAGGTTAGTCCACAGGTTATTACTAGTGTTTTTTACAAAAATGGACGAAGTCAAATTCCAGGAAATGCTTTTGGAGTTATTCCCTCCGATGCAAACCGGATGTATAATATCAATTCTTTTATGGTTGAAGGTGAATTTAATCGATTGGTTGCCAACCCAAATGGCATAATTATCGGAAGTGGCATTGCTGAAAAAATGAACGCCTTTATAAACGATAATGTAAACATCACTTCATCAAAAGGCATCAATCGAACATTTAAAATTATAGGTATATTCAAAACGAATAATTCTAGCGTGGACAAATCAAAATCTTACATCAATTTAGCAGCTGCTCAACAATTATTAAAAGAAGGCAATTCCTATATAACAGAGATACATGTTAACGTAAAAGACCAAGAAAAAGCAGAGAATATTTCCTCTGAACTTTCTCAAATTACCGGATATAAAGCGGAGGGCTGGAAAAGCGCAAATGAAACATTTATGGCTGCAAACAAAATGAGAGAAATCATCATCACCTTTGTTTCTCTGACGATTTTACTCATTGCAGGATTCGGTATTTACAACATCCTCAACATGACCGTATCTCAGAAAATTAATGACATCGCCATATTAAAAGCTATGGGATTCAAAGGAAAAGATGTCATTCGAATATTTGTAACCCAAGCGGTGAGCATAGGAGCTATTGGCGTGGTTGGCGGTGTGATTATCGCAACAGTAATGATTGCGTTGTTAAAGAAAGTCTATCTTGGTGGTGATATTGGTTATTTCCCGATTGATTATGAACCTTGGAAATATGCGCAAGGAGTATTTATTGGGCTAATCATCACCTTTTTCGCCGGTTTTTTGCCAGCAAAAAAAGCTGCCAATGTTGATCCAGTTGAAATCTTTAGAAAATGAGTATTGTCCTTAAAACAGAGAACGTTGGTAAAATCTTTTATGACCCAACTGAATTCCAGGTACTGAAGAACATTTCCTTTGAGGTACAAAAAGGCGAATTTCTATCGATGATTGGGAAATCAGGTAGCGGAAAGTCTACATTGCTGTATATTTTATCCACTATGGATACAAATTATTCTGGTGAATTATGGATTGACCAGCAAAAGATGACAGGAATGAGTATCGATGCACTTGCAGAAATCCGCAATGAAAAAATCGGGTTTGTCTTTCAGTTTCATTATTTACTTAATGAATTTTCCTGTTTAAAAAACGTAATGATTCCAGCCATGAAACTGAATAAACTCAACGAAAAAGAAATAGAAGAACGCGCGTATCAAAAATTAAAAATATTAGGTTTGGAGGATCAAGCGTTGAAACCAGCGAACAAACTTTCCGGTGGACAGCAACAACGTGTAGCAATCGCACGGGCACTTATTAATGATCCACTTATAATCATGGGAGATGAGCCAACTGGAAATCTAGATAGTAAAAACACAAATTTAGTTTTTGACATATTGCAAGATCTAACTCGATCTTATGGTCAAACGATCATTGCGGTTACACACGATAACGATTTTGCCCGGAAGAGTGATCGAATTATCGAAATGATGGATGGAGAAATCATTTCTTAAAATCGAACATGAATCACACATGTTCTTCCAACTCAACGTATCTTTGTTGCATGAACGAACATCAAGCAAAGATTTCCAAGGTACTTTCCGCTATTGGATTTGACTCATTAAATTCCTTACAAGAAGAAACCTTAGAAAAAAGTGTCACATCGAAAAATGTGCTCATCCTTTCTCAAACAGGTTCAGGCAAAACGTTTGCCTTTCTTTTACCTTTGTTTTTGAATTTAGATCCGGAAGCAAAGCACATTCAAGCCTTGGTGTTGGCTCCTTCACGAGAATTAGCCTTGCAGATTGAGGATGTTTGGCGTTCCATGAAAACAAATTTCAAAGTATTAAGTTGTTACGGTGGACATTCCATTTCAACAGAAAAGAAGAGTTTAACGGAGGCTCCTGCCCTACTTATTGGAACACCTGGTCGAATTTGTGATCACATTTCTAGAGGAACTATAGATTTATCCATGGTAGAACAATTTGTCGTGGATGAATACGATAAATGCCTGGAATTCGGATTTGATGACCAAATCAGTTACATCAACGAAGAATTTCGCTGTTTAGAAAAAGTAACATTGGTATCCGCTACTGAACACAAAGAATTCCCCAATTACTTGTCCTTTGAGAATCCATCGGTGATTAATCAACTGCATTTATCAGAGGATCCGGACATTACCTTTTGGAAGTTTCCTGTTCGAAATCAAACTAAATTTGAGCGATTATTTGATTTACTCTGCTCATTCCGAGGTGAGTTGAGTATCGTTTTCTGTAATTTCCGAGAAGCGACTGAAAGTGTTTGCACGTATTTAGAAGAAAACGGCTACGACGCCATTGTTTACCATGGTGGCATGGAACAGGACGAAAGAGAACGCGCCTTGATCAAATTCAGAAATGGTAGTTTTCACACCTTAATATGCACAGATTTAGGTTCCCGCGGACTAGATATTCCTGAGATTCAACACGTCGTACATTTTCAATTTCCTCAAAGCGAAGAAGCCTTTATTCATCGAAATGGTCGAACGGCTCGAATGAAAGCAAATGGTTCTTCCTACTTGTTCCTGAATCCAGATGAACGTACTCCAGATTATGTCAACGTTCCCCGAGAGGAATTCAAACTTCCAAAGGAAATGGATGCTCCGGTAGAAAGTCCGTGGATCACTTTGTACTTTAGTGGTGGAAAAAAAGACAAAATCAACAAAATTGACATTGTTGGATTCCTTGGTCAAAAAGGTGGTTTAGCAAAAGAAGAAATCGGACTCATTACGGTTCAGGATTTCAGTTCCTATGTTGCCGTAAAACGTCACAATGTACGTGATTTGTTGGCGAAAATTCGTCCAGAAAAAATCAAAGGGAAGAAATTGAAAATTGACGTTTCAAAATAAACGACTTTACAGTTTTAACGCTTTTTTCCTTGAATAATGGACAGAGATCTTTCTCTGTAAATAATTTGACAATACTGCCGAACCTGCTCCAACTATCGCTCCTGCAAGTACATCACTTGGGAAATGTACACCAAGGTGCATGCGGGAATATCCCGCTGCGCACGCATACACATACGATGGCGCAATAACATACCATTTCGGAAAAGCCAAACTTATAGAGGTTGCAAATGCAAATGCACTGGAAGTATGTCCGGAGGGAAAGGAATACGATCCTGCATCTGCTTGTTTATCCAAAAACGGATACGTCACAAACGGACGATCGCGCTTAAACGCCAATTTCAGCGCAGTTGTGGTAAACGCATTCACGCAGAGGGCTTCCACCATGAATATTCCTTTACTTTTCAAGCTACTGTCCTTTTGAATCATTCCTAAACCCAAGACGGCAATAGGCGCTCCAAGACTGATTGGACTCACACTATTCGTGATGAACTTGAAAGTCGGATCAAAGGATTGATTTCGTTCTAAATTGATTTCCTTTAATAGGTCAATGTCCCAGTTTTGTGAGGAGGCATTCCAGGAAAGAAACAATGCCAGAATGAACAGAATCTTACGAAATGAGTGTAATATCGTTTTTGAATGATTAGCCATATTTTTCAAAGATAAAAAAAGCGTCAATGGAATTCCATTGACGCCTATTTTTAATGTTTACTTATTGAGGCAAACACAGTACATGAAGGTACTTCTCTGTTTTTAATCCTTTGTGATTTAACGTTGCCTCCACTTTGACAGTAACCATCGTTGTATCCAACACTTGATTATGCCAATGTTCATGAAAAGCGTAAGATTTTGCTTTTTCTTCAGTAACCATACTCTCATATTCTTCTCCAGAATATGCATTGGCAAACGATAATTTATAACCATACATTTTACCATTTCCTGTGATGACACCCTCTAAATGCAAGTCTTCTTCATATGCAATGGTATCATCCACCATAGGTTCCATAATGTCGATCGTGGCCGTTGTTGCATCGCCTTTATGGCAAGAAGAAATAGAGAATAAAATGGCAAATGCAGCCATACTAAGCATTGTTTTTTTCATGTTGTTTTTTTTGAATTAAATAATTTAAACTGAGTCCGAAGACGATTTTTTGTTGAATAGAACCTTGATTCAATTCTTGTTTGATTGGAGCTTGCACCTGGGCTGAAAAGAGAAATCGATTCGTCAGGAGATTGACACTTGCTTTCATTGCAAGAATGTATCCACGATTCGACTGACCGACAATTTGGACACCATTTAATCGACTCGCTTGAAAATCATCAAATTGTAATCCAAGGGAAGATATCAATCGGTATTCTTGAATTTTTCGATTGTAAATCATCGAACTAGAAAGTTGAGATGAATTTCCGTATTGATACCCCTCCCTATCCATTCCTTTCAAAGCATGACTGGCTTCCCCTTGAAAGGACCATCCTTTCTGAAATCGATGGGTGTAATTTGCAAGAATTAAACCATCGATTGATCCTGTACCAGGTGCAAGATTTTTCAAATCATTTTGATAGGATAGAAATTTACCCATGGGTAATTTGATACCTAACCCAACGTTGAGAAAGTCATGTGTCACCATCAAAGAATCCTTTTTATCGATCAAGGAATAGGTGAACAGTACATTTGGATCCGAAAAACCGGACACGAAACTTGTGGTAAAATCCGTTTTTTGTCGAGCCACTTGAATAGGAATTGCTCCATAAACTTGCATCCTTTTTCCAAGCTGTGTGCGAAAATTAAGGTCCGACTGCCAAATTGCTTCGGACGAATGTTTGATGCCATAAAGGTAGGAATCAAACATTCGATACGTTTGACGCAATCCAAGTAAATGAAAGCGATTGGATGCAAATATTCCAATAGAAGCGTTACTTCCGACACCACCACAAAGATCACATGCCGACAATTGAACATAGCTCATGAGCATGCCCAATAAAAATATGTATTTCATTGATTATTTGTTAATTAAACGAATTTAAAAAGAGATTCGTTTAACCACAGGGTGGATGAAAACAGCCCGAGATATTTTCAAAGTGATAGAAATTCACGTCGTGAAAACGAGCAATTTTCAATGGTGAAAAAGGAGCTAATTCCAATTTTACAAGAAACTTTTCTGGACAAGCAAATAAGGAAGTTTCCATCCATTTTAAATGCGTTAGTGATTTGGAAGACTCTTCCCTTTTCTCATCTAATTGATCTTCAGCTTTTTGCAATTGTTTAGCGAGGTAACATTTTCCATTACAATGCAATTCAGGGCGATTTTTGTTTTCACATTCCATTCTCACAATTTCTTTCTGATTCAAGTGGAAATTCACTTGCCAAAAGACACTGTAAATGGTCTTACTCAGTAAAACCGTGAGGAGAAATATGGTACTCAATATCCGCATTGTTGCAAAATTAATCAAAAAATGATTTTAAAAAATGATTTAAATCAGGTTTATAATTAATTCAGTCAATTATAAATAAAATCTATAAACAACAAGTAAAATTCCATCTCGAAAAGATGTGAATAAATAAGTTTTTCGATGTAGATTAATGGCCGTATCTTTGCAAAAATTTTGAATAGACTTTGATATTGTAAGCAATGCTAACATTCTATTCATTTGACTAAATCTAATTGAATGAAAAATCTAATGTGGAAATTTACCTCCAGACAATTTAAACTGACTTACTTTTCTCTGTTGTTTATGTTTATTGGGCTAGACCTTGTTGCGCAAAATAGTACCTCACAGGGAAATGAGCAAAATCAACTTCGAATTTCCTACAATCACCATGTTGACCTAAATCAACTCGGACTTCATGCGACAGATTCATTTGATTGGGAAATACGCAACGCTAACAATGAAGTAGTTGTCAATCAAAGTTTCGGCAACATAGAATCTTATGTGTTCTCATTACCCGGAGATTATACCTTATCCATTTCAAATATTTCGGCACTACAACCATCAGAATGTCATCATTCTAGACTTCCGGAGTCTTGGACCATTAGTGTCTCCGCATATGACTTGGTATTTGATGTTCAAAATTTAAGTTTTTCGAAAACACTTTCCACTGAGAATTTACAAAACTCCTTAATTTTAGACGTCCCAGTAACTCTCAATGTTTTCAGTGATTCCGTGCAAAATATTGATTTAAACGATTTAAAAGTGATGGTTCAAGGAGTTGGTTGTCAGATTTCGGTTACTCGTTCAGAACAACAAACTAACCTCACTCCTGGACAACACCACATTCAATTTACATTGAAAGGGAATTCTATTAAACACAGCTACATCATGATTGATTTTGTCGATCAAAACGGAGCCATTTCAACATACTACCATCCACTATCATTATAAATAAATCATTCATGAATACAATTTTTCACAAATTAACATTAGCCAAAATCCACCTAATAACCCTTTTGTTTCTAGGTTTTTTCGCGTCAACAAATGCCTTGGCTCAATGTGGATTCCAAGCAACCTGTCCAAATACCGACTATTTAAATTTCGGAATGGGATCAAATTCAGATGCTGCTTCAATTGAGTATGATAACTTTATTTCGTCATTTCATACCACGGTTGTTCGAACTGCGCAAGGTAGCTATAAAGTTTGGGGAGAATCAAGTGCCAATAATGGTACAACAGAATTACTTTCTCCAACCTTGTTAAATTCGGCCAATTATCCTGCGCTTACTGGAACAATTTTAAAAGCACATTTGGGATCAAATTCTGTTGCTGGATTTGGTGTTGGTGTACAAGGAATCGTATTAACAACAACCGGACTTTTTGCCTGGGGTTCTGAAGCTGTGGTTGTGCATGATAATATAACATCTTCAACAACCTTTCAAAAACTAACAATTGGAGGAAATAGTCAAGGATTACCTTCAGGAGTAACCCCATTGGATGTGAAAATGCTATTTGTCACAGAAATGACAATTGCCTTAACAACCTGTTCTGGAAACGTCTATGTATTAACTCAAATTTCTGCAAATGCTGGAAGAGGCTTAACAAGTAATATTTCCGCTGCTAATGCTACGCAGTGGCATTTGGTTACAACATCCGCTGCTGGAAACCCAATTTTATCGAATGTTGTCGCAGTTAGAGGTTCAAAAAAGACATTAATTGCTTTAACTTCTGCAGGTGAATTATATACTTGGGGTGATGAAACATATTTAGGAAATAATTCAGCATTGACTTCTCGAAACAGAGCGACTTTGATGACTTTACCTTCTGCAAATCCTATAAAAATGATAGGAGTTACGAGGGATAATGGAAATTCAAAGAGCACTTATTATGTCCTCAATGCAAATGGTAATTTATACGCATTAGGTGGGAATAATGAAAAACAGATTGGTGATTGGTCCGCTACGGAAAGACTATCATGGGTTCAACCTAAATACAACTCTGCAACTGGTCCTGTTATGTCAAATATACGTTGGATTTCACCGAATGAGCATGATTCAAATTATGCGAACATTAATGTACTCACATCAGACTCGACAAATTATAATTGGGGCGATGCCAATGGCGAAATGCTAGGTCGTGGAAATACTAATGGTAATAATCCTGGTATTCCCAATGGGATTAGTGCAAGTGATAAAATTTTAGCAGTTGAAACCGGTGGACATACTTCTATGCTTATTAAAAAATGTCAAGATTACTTTGGTTATGTTGGACACAGAATTAGAGGGAGTATGGGTGATGGCACAAACAATTCAACCAATGAATCAACTTATACCTTCGCAACTGCTGTGGTTTACATCTGTGGAGCTACAAATGTGGACGTAAGCATTTCTGGAACTCCGGTTTTGAGTACTACGGGAGATTACTGTAACGGAACAACGATTGATATTACAGCGACTCCTTCCGGCGGAACCTACAGTTTAACGGGAGCAGCAACGCTAAATGGTAATAACTTAACATTTACCGGCTCAGGAAACAACACCGTAAATCTTGTTTATACCTACAATGTACCTGGCTGTCCGAATTCGGTTAGTGCAACTCTTGCACTTTCAGTCGGAAATTGTGCCATTGCAGATGCTGGTCCCGCGAGTGCTTCGGTTTGCGCTAACAGCACTTATACCACTGCTGGTAACTCCATGAACGGAACGATTACCTGGACAACATCGGGTACAGGTACGTTTACAAATGGTTCAACCAATACCGCTACTTACACTCCGAGTGCTGCTGATATTTCAGCTGGAACTGTCACCTTAACTGTAACAGTCGTAGGGACTTCAACAATGTCTGATAACATTGTGCTCAATTTTACTACACCTCCTTCTGCTGGAACACTTTCAGGTACCCAAGCAATTTGTGTAGGATCTACAACAACTTTTGCTTCAACAGTTTCTGGTGGTGCTTGGACCACAAGTAACGTAGCCATAGCCACAGTCAACTCTTCAGGTGTGGTGTCAGGTGCTAGTGCTGGAACGGCAACCATTACTTACACCAAAACAGGAACAGGTGGATGTGCTAATGTGACCGCAACTAGAACGGTTACTGTCACTGCAGCTACTTCCGCTGGAACACTTTCAGGTACACAAGCTATCTGTGTAGGATCGACATCAACTTTTGCTTCGACAGTTTCAGGTGGTGCTTGGACAACTAGTAACGCATCAGTAGCCACTGTCAACTCTTCGGGTGTCGTGTCAGGTGCTGGTGCTGGAACAGCAACCATTACTTACACTGTTACGGGAACAGGTGGTTGTGCTGATGCGACCGCAACTAGAACGGTTACTGTTACTGCAGCTCCTTCTGCGGGAACACTTTCAGGTACACAAACTGCATGTGTTGGATATACAACAACTTTCACTTCGACAGTTTCTGGTGGTGCTTGGACCACAAGTAATACATCTGTTGCCACAGTCAACTCTTCAGGTGTCGTGTCAGGTGCTGGTTCTGGAACGGCAACTATTACTTACACTATCACAGGTACCGGTGGATGTGCAGATGCAACTGCAACTAGAACGGTTACAATTAATGCCCTTCCAACTGCACCAACTGTAAATTCTCCACAGCTTGTATGTTCAGGAAATACGGTTGCTGATTTACAGGCAACTATTGGTAATGGTGAAACCTTACAATGGTTCAGTGCATCAACGGGCGGAAGTCCATTGACTTCGACAACGTCACTAGTAGAAGGAACAACATATTATGCACAAGCTACGAATTCAGCGGGCTGTGTTAGTACGCGCACTCCATTAAACATCGTTTTCAATAACGCATTAGATTTTGATGGGGTTAACGACTATGTAAATGTTGGAGATATTATAGAAAACCTATCCGACGTAACCATGGAGGCATGGGTATATTGGGAAGGGTCATCCCTTGCTCACTCCGAAATTTTCGCAAAAGATGGAATTTCATCCATGGCGATCACAAGTGCAAATAAATTGCATGCCAACTTCGGTGATGGGTCAATTTGGATTGCTGGATTGGATTCTCAAAACCCAATACCTCTAAATAAATGGACACATGTTGCCGTCACGCGTCAAGGAGGTACCGTAAAAATGTTTATAAATGGCGTACAAGACGGAGCTACAACAACTAACAACGCAACTGGCCAAAACTCCTCACCAAGAATTATTGGTGGTAAGATGGTTGGGGCGTCAACTGCCAACACATTGTTCAATGGTAGAATTGACGAATTGCGTTTTTGGAACATTGCAAGAACCACTCCTCAGATTAGTTCGAATCTAACGACACAATTTCAAGGAAATGAAACAAATTTATTGGCTTATTATAATTTTAACCAAGGAACACAGAATGGAAACAATACTAGTGTAACTACATTAACTAACTCTGTTAATTCAGCCAATAACGGAACAATTACGAATTTAACACTCAACGGAACTGAAAGTAATTTCGTTTCCGGTTATTTCCCTGAAATTTCAGGAAATTCTTCAGTCCTTGCCGGTTCGACCATTCAATTAGCTCATGCTACAAGCGGCGGCACTTGGTCTTCATCAAATACTTCCTTAGCAACAATAAATTCATCAGGTCTTGTTACTGGCGTTGCAGCAGGAACGGTTACAATGACTTATTCCAATTGTGGACAGTCCGCGACCTATTCAATCACCGTCATTTCAAATGCTTCTTTAACAATTTCTTCGAATATTTCAAACTTCGCTAGTTGTTTAGGAACCCCTTCGACAGCGCAATCTTTTACTGTTTCTGGTACAAGTTTAACAGCAAACGTTACAGTATCTGCACCAACAGGTTATGAAGTAAGTTTGAGCTCAGGAAGTGGTTATGCAAGTTCTGTTATTATTACGGCAAGTGGAACATTAAATGCTACTACGGTATATGTGCGTTTAGCAAATAATGCTTCCAATGGTAACGTTTCTGGTACATTGACGATTAGTTCAACGGGAGCAACAAACCAAACAGTTTCATTAACTGGAACAGTTACTACACCTCCTTCCGCAGGAACAATCTCTGGAACAACAGCGATTTGTTCGAATGGTTCTTCAACACTTAGTTCGACCGTAACTGGTGGTGCTTGGACTTCGGCTACTCCAGCGGTAGCGACGATCAATTCATCTACAGGTGCAGTGACAGGTGTTGCAGCTGGAACTTCCCTAATGACTTATACCATTACAGGAACTGGTGGATGTGCGGACGCAACAGCTACTTCAACAGTAACGGTAACAGCTGCTCCTTCCGCAGGAACACTTTCTGGAACAACAGCGATTTGTTCCAACGGTTCTTCAACACTTAGTTCAACAGTAACTGGTGGTGCTTGGTCTTCTGCTACTCCAGCGGTAGCGACGATCAATCCATCTACAGGTGCAGTGACAGGTGTTACAGCAGGAACTTCCCTAATGACATACACAATTACAGGAACTGGTGGATGTACGGACGCAACAGCTACTTCAACAGTAACCGTAACAGCAGCTCCTTCCGCAGGAACAATCTCTGGAACAACAGCGATTTGTTCCAATGGTTCTTCTACACTTAGTTCAACAGTAACTGGTGGTGCTTGGACTTCGGCTACTCCAGCGGTAGCGACGATCAATTCATCTACTGGTGCAGTGACAGGTGTTGCAGCTGGAACTTCTTTAATGACTTATACGATTACAGGAACTGGTGGATGTGCGGACGCAACAGCTACTTCAACAGTAACGGTAACAGCAGCTCCTTCCGCAGGAACAATCTCTGGAACAACAGCGATTTGTTCGAATGGAACTTCAACGCTTAGTTCAACAGTAACTGGTGGTGCTTGGACTTCGGCTACTCCAGCGGTAGCAACGATCAATTCATCTACTGGTGCAGTGACAGGTGTTGCTGCTGGAACTTCTTTAATGACTTATACGATTACAGGAACTGGTGGATGTGCGGACGCAACAGCTACTTCAACAGTAACGGTAACAGCAGCTCCTTCCGCAGGAACACTTTCTGGAACGACAGCGATTTGTTCCAATGGTTCTTCTACACTTAGTTCGACCGTAACTGGTGGTGCTTGGACTTCTGCTACTCTAGCGGTAGCGACGATCAATTCATCTACAGGTGCAGTGACAGGTGTTGCAGCAGGAACTTCTTTAATGACTTATACCATTACAGGAACAGGTGGATGTGCGGACGCAACAGCTACTTCAACAGTAACGGTAACAGCTGCTCCTTCAGCAGGAACACTTTCTGGAACAACAGCGATTTGTTCCAACGGTTCTTCAACGCTTAGTTCGACAGTAACTGGTGGTACTTGGTCTTCGGCTACTCCAGCGGTAGCGACGATCAATTCATCTACAGGTGCAGTAACAGGTGTTGCAGCAGGAACTTCCCTAATGACTTATACAATTACAGGAACTGGTGGATGTGCGAACGCAACAGCTACTTCAACAGTAACGGTAACAGCGGCTCCTTCCGCAGGAACACTTTCAGGAACTACAGCCATTTGTTCGAATGGTTCTTCAACACTTAGTTCAACAGTAACTGGTGGTACTTGGTCTTCGGCTACTCCAGCGGTAGCGACGATCAATTCATCTACAGGTGCGGTGACAGGTGTTGCAGCAGGAACTTCCCTAATGACTTATACAATTACAGGAACTGGTGGATGTGCGAACGCAACAGCTACTTCAACAGTAACGGTAACAGCGGCTCCTTCCGCAGGAACACTTTCAGGAACTACAGCCATTTGTTCGAATGGTTCTTCAACACTTAGTTCAACAGTAAATGGTGGTACTTGGTCCTCTGCTACTCCAGCGGTAGCGACGATCAATTCATCGACAGGTGCAGTGACAGGTGTTACAGCAGGAACTTCTTTAATGACTTATACCAATACAGGAACTGGTGGATGTGCGAATGTTTCGACAACTTCAACAGTAACGGTAACAGCAGCTCCTTCCGCAGGAACACTTTCTGGAACAACAGCGATTTGTTCCAACGGTTCTTCAACACTTAGTTCAACAGTAACGGGTGGTACTTGGTCTTCAGCTACTCCAGCAGTAGCGACGATTGGTTCTTCTACAGGTGCAGTGACAGGTGTTACAGCAGGAACTTCCGTAATGACATACACAATAACTGGAACTGGTGGATGTGCGAATGCAACAGCTACTTCGACTGTAACGGTAACAGCAGCTCCTTCCGCAGGAACACTTTCTGGAACAACAGCGATTTGTTCCAACGGTTCTTCAACACTTAGTTCGACCGTAACTGGTGGTACTTGGACTTCGGCTACTCCAGCGGTAGCAACGATTAATTCATCTACAGGTGCAGTGACAGGTGTTGCAGCAGGAACTTCTTTAATGACTTATACCATTACAGGAACTGGTGGTTGTGCGAATGCAACAGCGACTGCAGTAGTTACCGTAACAACTCCACCATCTGCTGGTATTTTATATGGCACAACAGCAATCTGTGTTGGATCTACTCCAACATTATCTTCGTCATTATCGGGTGGAACTTGGTCTTCAGCAACAAATTCAGTTGCAACGATTCATTCTACAACAGGTTTGATTACAGGATTATCAGCTGGATCTTCTGTTATGACATATACCGTATTAGGAACTGGTGGTTGTGCGAACGCAACAGCTACTACAACAGTAACGGTAACAGCTGCTCCTTCGGCAGGAACAATCTCCGGAACAACAGCGATTTGTTCGAATGGAACATCGACGCTTTCTTCTACTGTAACGGGGGGATCTTGGTCTTCGGCTTCACCTGCTGTTGCTTCCGTCAACGCATCGACTGGTGTGGTGACAGGTGCAACGGCTGGAACTTCCGTAATGACATACACAATAACTGGAACAGGTGGTTGTGCAAATGCATCAGCAATTGCTACAGTAACTGTAACGGCTGCTCCTTCCGCAGGAACAATAACTGGTACAACAGAAATCTGTCTGGGTGGAACAAGCACATTAAATTCATCAATAGCTGGTGGAACATGGTCATCAGCAACACCTGCGGTTGCAACAGTGAATCCTACTAGCGGTTTAATCAACGCACTTACTTTAGGTTCTTCTACAATAACGTATACCATTATTGGAACAGGTGGCTGTGCCAATGCATCGCAAGCTACTGTAATTACTGTTTCAGGTATACCTTTAACACCAAACGCAACCGTTGTTCAACCAACTTGTGCAAACAACTTTGGTAATATTACTTTTGCAACTCAAACTGGAGTTGAGTTTTCCATCAATGGATCAACTTACTTAACTTCTAGCTCATTTACTAACTTAAGTCCTGGTAACTACCCTATTTCTGTAAGAAGTAATGTCAATAATTCGTGTGTTACTAACGGAAATACTGTGATTATTAATCCATCCTTGGGACAACCAATTAATCCAGTGGCTCAAGTTACCGCACAACCTATCTGTGGGACTCCAACAGGAACAATTAGTGTTTCCTCTCCAGTAGGCAATTATGAATATTCCATCAATGGAACTACCTACCAATCAGGATTAACTTTTACAAATGTAGTTTCTGGAACATACAATTTAACGGTTCGAAGAACAAATGATATTACGTGTGTTTCTAATCCATTAAGTCTAATCATTAATCCAGTAACTAATTGTCCACCTACTGCTAACAATGACGTAACTACTACCAATGAAGATACACCGGTAACATTGAATGTTTGCACGAATGATATAGATGTCGATGGAACGATTAACGTTAACACGGTTGATTTAAATCCAACGGCAACTGGAATTCAAACAACATTTAGCAATACACAAGGAACTTGGACCGTAACCAACGGAATCGTGAGTTTCACTCCTGCTGCCAACTTTAATGGTACAGCAAGTATCAACTACACAGTAAATGATAATAGCAGCGCGACATCAAACACAGCAACGATCACTATCAACGTGACGGCAGTGAACGATGCTCCAGTTGCCAACAACGACTCTGCTACGACAAATGAGGATACGCCTGTAACATTGAATGTTTGCACGAATGATACAGATGTAGATGGAACGATTAACGTCAACACCGTTGATTTAGATCCAACGACAACAGGAATTCAAACATCGTTTACCAATGCACAAGGAACTTGGACCGTAACCAACGGAATCGTGAGCTTCACTCCTGCTGCCAACTTTAATGGTACAGCAAGTATCAACTACACGGTGAATGACAATAGCAGCGCGACATCAAACACAGCAACAATTACTATAAACGTGACGGCAGTGAACGATGCTCCAGTTGCGAATAACGATTCTGCTACGACAAATGAGGATACGCCAGTAACATTGAATGTTTGCACGAATGATACAGATGTAGATGGAACGATTAACGTCAACACAGTTGATTTAGATCCAACGACAACTGGAATTCAAACAACATTTAGCAATGCACAAGGAACTTGGACCGTAACCAACGGAATCGTGACCTTCACTCCTGCTGCCAACTTTAATGGTACAGCAAGTATCAACTACACTGTGAATGACAATAGCAACTTGACATCTAATACAGCAACAATCACTATCAACGTGACAGCAGTGAACGATGCACCAGTTGCCAACAACGACTCTGCTACAACGAATGAGGACACGCCAGTAACATTAAATGTTTGCACGAATGATACAGATGTGGATGGAACGATTGACTTCAACACGGTTGATTTAGATCCAACAACTCCAGGTATTCAAACAACGTTTACCAATGCACAAGGAACTTGGACGGTAACAAACGGAATCGTGACCTTCACTCCTGCTGCCAACTTTAATGGTACAGCAAGTATCAACTACACGGTGAACGACAATAGCAGCGCGACATCAAACACAGCAACAATTACTATAAACGTGACGGCAGTGAACGATGCTCCAGTTGCGAATAACGATTCTGCTACGACAAATGAGGATACTCCGGTAACATTGAATGTTTGCACGAATGATACAGATGTAGATGGAACGATTAGCGTCAACACCGTTGATTTAGATCCAACGACAACGGGAATTCAAACAACGTTTACCAATGCACAAGGAACTTGGACCGTAACCAACGGAATCGTGA
>JAGOBK010000011.1 GCA_017983465.1 Crocinitomicaceae bacterium | reverse complement strand
CCTTAATGATGCAACTTTTCAAGGCGGCAAAAGCTGACATCGCCACGGATGCTATTCGCACTGAGGACGAAAATAATCCGAAGGGATATTACGAATTAGAGGCCGTAAAGGGCATCGTGAAAAACAACGCATTCTTGAAGGAACTAGATGGGAAAACCATCAAAATTGTCGCACCATTGGTCACGTTCATTGACCTTTCTCTTGAATACAGAGTGGTCTTTATGATTCGTGATTTGGACGAAGTGCTTCAATCCCAAGGGAAAATGCTCGGAAAGAACCAACAAGAGCAGCAGGAGAAATTTCGCGCGATTTACTCGCTTCATGTCGAAAAAAGCAGGCAATTTTTACGTGCAAACAACATTTCTTTCATTGAAATTCAACACCGAGCGTTACTTGAAGATCCAGAAACAACTTTGCAACACTTGATTGATTTCTGCTCATGGGAAACACCAATGGAAGAATTGAAATCAGTGATTGATCAATCACTTTACCGCAATAGAAAAAACGCATGAGTTCAAAAAAGAAAGTACTCGTCATCGGTTGGGATGCTGCCGAATGGAAAGTCATTATGCCATTAATCCAACAAGGAAAAATGCCGGCCCTTTCTCGATTGATGTCCCGCGGAGTTCATGGCAAACTTCAAACCTTAGATCCGCCACTTTCTCCAATGTTGTGGACGAGTATTGCTACAGGATTTCGGGCAGACACCCACGGAATCGGTGGATTCATCGAACCAACTCCAGACGGTGAAAATCTTCGTCCAGTTACTTCTACTTCACGAAAGGTCAAAGCCATTTGGAACATCTTGAATCAAGAAGGATACAAAAGCAATGTTGTAGCTTGGTGGCCGAGTAATCCAGCGGAACCCATCAACGGAGTCATGGTATCCAATTTGTATCAAATTGCGACGAAACCACTGAGTGAAGAATGGGAAATGCCCAAAGGAACCGTACATCCAGAAGAGCTAAGCGAAAAGATGAAGGAGTTTCGCATCCATCCGCATCAAATTAACTTGGAGCAGGCTCAAGCGTTCCTTCCGAATATCAAAACAGATGAAGCGTTACGTTCCGACCCACGAACGGCGAGTGTGTTACGCACCATGGCCAATGCCGGAACGATTCATAGTGCAACATGTCATTTACTCGAACACACGGAATGGGATTTCACAGCAGTTTACCACGATGCCATCGATCACTTCTCGCACATCGCCATGCGCTATTTCCCACCGAGAAGACCCGAAATTCCTGAAAAAGATTTTAACGATTTTAAGGATGTAGTCGAAGCAGCATACCTATTTCATGACCGCATGCTAGCAAGAATGATGAGCCTGATTGACGAAGAAAACACAACGGTTCTGTTAATCTCCGATCATGGATTTCATTGTGACCACCAACGTCCTTTGTATATACCGAAAGAACCATCCGGACCTGCAGTGGAGCATAGTCCGTTTGGCGTATTTGTCATGGCTGGACCCGGAATAAAGAACGATGGACGTCAAATTTCCGGATTGAGTGTGTTAGACATCACACCGACCCTACTCCACCATATGGAACTTCCAGTAGGAAAAGATATGGAGGGAAAAGTACTACATGCTTGTTTTGAAAAAGCACGTGAGGTCAATTTGATTGAAAGTTGGGAACAAGTTCCCGGTGATGCTGGAATGCACGATGAAATTTTGAGAGAAGATCCATGGGCTGCACAGGAAGCCTTGCAACAGTTGGTTGACCTTGGTTACATCGATGCCTTAGACGATGATAAAATCCAACAAGTCGAGAAATCGAAGCGCGAAAACGAATATTACATCGCTCGAAATTTACTCAATGCCGGAAAATTTGCACCTGCCATTGAAATTTTAGATCGAATTTATAGTGAAAGTAAGATTCAACGATACGGACAACGTTTGGCTTTCGCTTATTTAACGAAACGACAGTACCGAAAGTCGATGATGATTTTGGAGGAACTCAGCGAACAAAATAAACAAAGTCAACGAGCGGAGGATGCTTATGACAAATTGGGCATGGAACAACCCATGTATTTGGACTATTTAGAGGGCCTCATACTTCTTGCCATGAACAAACCGCATTTGTCATTGCCGAAACTTTTAAAGATTCAGGAAAAGAATCCCTACAATTATCAATTGGCATTGAACATTGCGCAGATTTTCCTTCAACGAAAAAAATATATCTTAGCTGAAAATCAGTTTATTCGTGCTTTGAACATCGACGATTCGCATGCAAGAGCACACCACGGACTTGGCCTTACCTTTTTACGCAGAGGGAATATGAATGCTGCCATTGAAGAATTTCTCATTGCCATTGACTACGATTTTTTCTTCCACCGTGCACATTATCACCTCGGCGAGGCACTTGTTCGACAAGGCTTGTATGAAGACGCTATTCAAGCCTTTGAAGTAAACCTTCGGATTGCTCCAAAAAATGTGAAATCACATAAATGGCTATATGAAATTTACCGAGATCATTTAAAAGACACCTCCAAAGCAGAATACCATGAACAGCAACTTGAAAAATCCATAAAAGGAGAAAGAATAATCTGTACAGAAGCAGTAGCTCAGGATCAAGAAAAGGTACTAGACTTTATCGAATCATTTGGGTATTCCATTAGTCAAGATAAGAGCGTAATGGAGAAAGCTGCGAATCTTTTCCAAGACGCATCTTGGTTGGAAGATATTGGAGATCAAATCATCTTTATTCCTAGTCACTCTTTATCCTTTCTGCCTGATCATTTTAACTACAAACTATTGTATGTTCAGAGTCAAGTTGATTTAAGCCCAAAAAATAAGGATGGAGAATCCTTGTCAACTATTTTATCCACCAAAAAATTAGCGCATTTCGAACAAGAACAAGCAAAAATTGAAGCGTGGATGGAAAGTCAGGCAAACCTTTCGGTACTTTACTTGACGTATTCAGAATTGAAGGAAAACAAAGAAGAACAAGGGTTTATACTTGATAATTTCTTGAAGAAGTAACGAAAATTTTAGCATTCCATTGAAAATGATTATTTTTAATCCAAATTTTAGAAAATGAAAACATTATCTTCTTCGAACAAAACAAGATTAAAACAATATACAGCAGTTGCTGGAGCCTTAGTTGCTCAAGGTAATTTACAAGCTCAAGTAGTTGCTACTGATTTAAATCCAGATATCGTAGTTGATTCCTTATCTGCTCCGTTTATGTTAGATTTTAATAACGATGCGAATCCAGAATTAAACTTTTTCGTTCAGCACATTAGTGGAGCTTCTTCAACACAAGGTGTTCAATTTACCTATGAAGGTGCTTTAGCTGCTGCTGTGACGATGAATGGAGTTTCACTTATTGGCGCGGCCGGAACAGGAAGCTCTTCTTCTTCTTTTCAATTAACTGCATTGAACAATGGTGACGCGATATCATCGGCTGCGAACTTCGGGACTTCTTCGTACAACGCATTAGGTGTGGATATTCTTATTGACGCTGGTTTATTAGGTCAAATTCCGATTCAACAAGGAAATTTCCGAGACCAATCAAATAAATTTTTAGGCGCGAAATTTACAGCTGGAGCAAATACTCATTATGGATGGGTTGAATTATCTGTGAACACGAACGCCTCGCAAATCACCATTCATGGATTTGGATACCAATCAACTGCAAATTCACAAATTTTAGCAGGTGAAGGAGCAAATTCCGGTTTGGAATTGATTTCCCTTGCTGATAAAGTAACAATCGTAGGTACACCAGAACACGTGAGCATTAATGTGACACCAGATGTAATTGGTGCAAGTGTTTCTTTTGTTTCGATGTCCGGACAAACCTTGAAAACGGAAAAATTAACGGATGTAAACAATACACTATCCTTTGACGAACTAAGTACTGGAATTTACCAAGTGCTTGTTTCCAATGGAACAGAAACAACGACTCAACGCGTTTACGTGAAATAATTAACCATACTTGTTGAAAAGGCTGGATTAAACCAGCCTTTTTTTTTACCCAATTTGAGCCAATATGAGAAAAATTCTAACTTTTTTGATTCTCGCTATTTGTCATGTAGTTTCTGCACAAATAACAATTAACGAGGGCTGCAATAAAAATTACTTATCATCGAGTGACGAAAATGGCGATGCGAGTGATTGGATTGAATTACATAATACAGGAACAACCACAGTCAATCTAGTTGGGTATGCCTTATCAGACAAGTTGACCATTCCAAATATGTGGATATTGCCGAATCTCAATATTCCCGCAGGTGGATTCCAACAAATTTATTGCAGTCAGAAAAATCGCTTTGGATCCTCCCCTTTTCAATTTGGTATTTCAGAACAAAATTTCACCCCTCAAGCTGGATGGAGTCAACACCAACTTGTAAGTCCGTTTTATTGGGATGGTGTTTCAAACGTGGTTATCAACGTCTGTTCTTACAACAACTCACAATACACCGAGAACTCGATTTTTAAACAAACTGCTACTCCTTACATATCAACGATTGGAAGTTTTATCGACGGGAGTCCGGCAGCATGCTCAGCCAACAATGCTTCCACGTATTACCAACGTCCAAACATCAAATTGAATAATGCGATCATTGGCACTGGAACGATTCAAAACGGGAACACCGACTATCCAGCTCCATTTGGCAATTGGTACTGGGGTGCACGACATCAAATGCTCATTCGAGCGAGTGAATTAAGTGCTTCAGGATTATCAGCCGGGATGATTAATTCTATCGGATTCGAAGTTGCGGCAACAAATGGTGAGAATTACACGTATGTCGATTTTCATTTGAACACGACGAGTCTAACCGAACTCACCAATGAATTCATTCCCGTTCAAGGAAACCTGATTCACACCAATTTCAAACTAGATGGTAGCGGAGAAACGGTTTATTTATTTGACCCTTCGCAACAATTGGTATCCAGTTTAACCGTTGAATCACCATCAGCAGATATTTCCATTGGGCGCATTCCTGATGCTTCAACTACGATCAAATGGATGAACCCTAGTCCGGGGAGTACCAATAACAATAGTTCCGTTTTTTCGGATAGCTTATCTCGCCCCATTAGCTCTCGTATTTCTGGTGTCGTGAACTCCAGTTTCTACT
Source organism: Crocinitomicaceae bacterium (assembly GCA_017983465.1). Classification (GTDB taxonomy): domain Bacteria; phylum Bacteroidota; class Bacteroidia; order Flavobacteriales_D; family Crocinitomicaceae; genus UBA952. The sequence continues at coordinate 30,200 of JAGOBK010000011.1, read as the reverse complement.
TGAAGTTGTCCCATAATAACACCGTTCCATGTAAACTCGTCTACACGACAAATGGTGCGGAACCAAACTTTACTTCCACGACGTACACAGACTCTATTTTTGTCTATCAAAAAACGGTGATTCGTGCCAAAGTATTTCCTTTAAATGGCAACAGTTCTTACCTGCCTAGTCAACAAACCATCGTCACCTTTTTGTTTAACATTAGCCATGACACACCTATTTTGATGGTAACGACCGATCAAAGTAATCTTTATGGTGCAAGTGGCATTTTTGATAATTGGTCGAGTGACTGGGTCAAACCGGCACACGCAGTTTACCTGAACGAAGGGCTTGGACATCCATTTTTGTTTGAACGTAAAACGGCAATCCGCATGGACGGAGGAGCCGGAGGTAGTCGTTCTCAACCACAGCATTCATTTAGACTTTCGTTTGATCATGGTGCACTTGGACAAGCTCCGGTAAACTACCCACTGATTCCAGATCGTCCGGACAGAACGAAATACAGTGAAATTTACCTTCGCAATGGAAGTAACCAATACTTGAACTTACCTTACAAGGACGCAAGTCAAGTTCGCATGATGAGTGAAGGAACGAAGAATTACTATTCTGCTTATCGTCCGGTGAGTGTGTACATTAACGGTTCCTATTTTGGACTTTATGAACTTAGAGAGAAATTCAACTCTGAGTACTTTGAAATTCATGATGGAGCCAATAAGGATTCGTTGGAGCTATTGTCATTAAGTTATTGGTACAACCTTGTTTTGCGGGCAGTGGAAGGCGACGTAGATAATTTTTGGGACTCATATGCCGATTTTCAAGCATTGAATCCTTTGGCGCCAAGTTACATGAGTGACGCCGATCAATACTTCGATTTAAAACATTACTCGGATTACATCATCGCAGAATCATGGATGGGAAATGTCGATTGGCCAGGAAACAACATTAAAATATACCGTTCCGATAAAACCAATTGGCGCTGGCGTTTTGCATTGATCGATCTTGAATTATCGATGCAACCAAATGGCTGGACCAGCTGTACAGACAACCACATCAATTATATGTTGGGACAAAGCACGGACCTCCCTTACATTAACATTTGGTTGAAAAGCATACAAAACACGAAATACAAAAACTACTTTATCAATCGTTTTGCGGATTTGATGAATACCAGTTATCAAACGGATGTCTTACTCGAAAGAGAAAACATGTTCTTTGAATCGATGGTGACAGAAATGCCAAACGAATATGCACGTTGGGGAGATCCAAACAACATTGCCGGACAAATGGAAACATTTGTAAACAATCACGAGGTTTTCCAGGATCAATTGGCGTGTCGAAATAATGTTGTATTCAACAACATCAAAACAGGATTTAATTTAACGAAAACGGTCAACGTTGAACTTGACGTTATCCCAGAAAATGGTGGAGAAATTGCGTTGAACACGATTCAACCAGTGACGTATCCATGGACAGGAAGATATTTCGATGGCGTTCCCATTCAACTTGTTCCTGTAGCAAAACCAGGATACGAATTTTCGCATTGGTTACCGGGAGCTTTCATTTCGGATACCTTGGAAGACAGCCTTTCGACAAATATTTCGGCGAATATAGCCTTCTTTACGGCCGTTTTCAAATTGATTCCTTTACCTCCAGATGGACCAGACATTCACTTCACGGTCGCACCGAATCCATCGAACGGAACCTTTGTCTTGAGTCACGACAACAAAACACAAGCAACAGGTTGTACGTATGAAATCTATGATTTAAGTGGACGAATCATTTCCCGTGGAACGGTGAACAACACCGCTTTGGAAACACCAATTTCCATTCCAGAAATGCGTTCAGCGGTGTATATCTTGCGCGTTCAAAAGAACGAAGAAATATTATCGACGTTTAAAGTGTTGAAGTACTAGACCGAAACTCCTGAAACAACTCCTCCGCAGCTTGGTATGCGAGGATGTTTCCTGATATTACTTGTTCTTCAACAGCATGGTATTTTTCCATCCAACGGTCGTTGGAGAAAAAGTCGCTTTGAAGCAAGGAGCGCATCATTTCTTCTAAAATAGCTAACTCTTGACGCTTGCGGTTTTCTGTGATCCATCCGCTGTGATTCATACGGTTGAAAAAGGAATCAATGTTTTTCCAGATTTCTTCAAATCCTTCGCCTTTGAGACTGCTTGCGGTGTGAACGTGCGTGATCCAGTCGTTTTCTTTGGGTGGAAATAAGTGCAAGGCATTCGCATACTCTCTTCTTGCCCAATTTGATTTTTGAATGTTCTCGCCATCCGCTTTCGTGATGATCATTCCATCGGCCATTTCCATGATGCCTCGCTTCATTCCCTGCAACTCGTCACCTGCACCTGCAAGCATGAGCAACAAAAAGAAATCGACCATGGAATGAACAATCGTCTCTGATTGACCCACACCAACCGTTTCAATGAAAATCACTTCGTATCCTGCTGCTTCGCATAGAATGATGGCTTCACGGGTGTGACGCGCCACGCCTCCTAACGTTGTTCCAGCAGCTGTTGGACGAATAAACACGCGTTCATTGTTGGACAAAGTCTCCATGCGTGTTTTGTCCCCAAGAATACTTCCGCCTGAAACATTGGAAGAAGGATCGATGGCTAAAACGGCCAGACTTTGCTTGTGTTGTAAAACGTAATTTCCAAAGGATTCAATAAACGTGCTCTTCCCTACTCCAGGAACACCAGTGATGCCAATGCGCCATGCGCGCTTATTATGTGAAAGACAAAGTTGAAGCAGTTTATTGGCTTCAAAACGATCCTCTGGACGACTACTTTCGACCAAAGTGATTCCTGCGCTTAATGCAGCACGATCCTGCTGACAAATGCGTTCAAACAATTCATCTGCACGACGTTCGTTGAAACGCGCTTTGCGCTCCTTTAACCAATCGTTTAGACGTTCATCATTCGGCATGCAACATCTTTTTTAAAGCTGTAAAAGCCGCTTGAATGTTTCCTTGTATTTCTGAAATGCGCGCATTCATCATGTAGCACGGAGCCATGATGATGCGGTTTTCTTCGTCAACGAGTACTTCTCCGAGTGGGCAATCTTCCACGTCTGTACCTGTCGCACGCATTCCTGCTTCAAAATCACTGATGGAATATGGAGAAGCTCCGTTTTTGGAACCAATAGTCATTTTGGGTTGTATCATGGATCCTTCAAACGCTTTCGCTAGCACAATCGGACTCACACACAAGGCAACAATTGGTTTTCCTATGTTGACCAAGTTGACTAATAACAGCTTCACATCGGGACGAATTGTCGCGTTTGAACCATCGAAGGCCCAAGAAGTGAAGTTCTTTGCGCTTCCGAATCCACCGGGAATCACCAGCGCATCGATGTCCGCCGGAACAATGTTTTCTATTTTTTGAATGTCGCCACGTGCAATGCGCGCAGCTTCCACCAACATATTTCTTGTTTGAGGCATTTCCTCTCCATTCACATGGTTGACGACGTGATGTTGATCCGCATCGATGCCAATACACACAGCTTGTGCGCCCATTTGGTCAATCGCCAGTAAACTTAAAACCGCTTCTTGAATTTCTGCGCCGTCATAAACGCCACATCCAGATAATAATACGCCTATTTTCAACATCTTAGCAAGTGTTATTTGACTAAATTACGATATAATTCTTCATACATGGGAAGAATTCGTGCCAAACTAAATTCTTCTGAACGCAATTTAGCTTGTTTCTTAAATGTTGGATGATTTTCAGGCTTCAATAATTCAAGCGTGTTTTTCGCCATGTCATCAATGTCGCCCACGTCTGATAAATAACCAGAATAACCATGAATGTTGACCTCCGGAATTCCACCGGTATTCGATGAAATAACTGGGACGCCCACAGCCATCGCTTCCAAAGCCGCTAATCCAAAGCTTTCCGTTTCTGATGGAAGTAAAAAGACATCCGCCATTTCCAATACATGGGAAGTATCACGCACTTTTCCTAAGAAGATGACTTGGTCACACAAATTTAATTCCCTGCATAAACGCTCACAGTTGTAACGGTCTGGACCATCTCCTACCAATATTAACTTTGAAGGCAAAACAGCATTTACTTTTGCGAAAACACGCAAAACGTCATCTACCCGTTTAACTGGACGAAAATTAGAGATGTGACAAAGAATTCGTTCCCCATCACTCGCATATTTTTGTCGCATGTACACCGTGTAATGCTCATCTTCGGCATCCTCAACGACAAAATTTGGAATCACATGAATATCACGTGTCACTTGAAAATGTGCGTAGGTATCTTCTTTCAAACTTTCCGAAACCGTAGTAACTGCATCTGAATGATTGATGCAAAAGGTAATTACTGGCTCAAAAGATGGGTCCTTTCCAACGAGTGTAATGTCTGTACCATGAAGCGTTGTCACAAAGGGAATATCGATTCCTTGTGCTTTCAATATTTGTTGTGCCATAAACGCTGCTGAGGCATGTGGAATGGCATAATGAACGTGTAAGATGTCCAACTTTTCGTGTTTCACCACGTCCACCATCTTACTGGCAAGTTGTGTTTCATACGGTTGAAAATCGAAAAGCGGGTAATCTGTCAGAGAAACTTCGTGGTAAAAAATATTCTCACGAAAGGAACCTAGTCGAACGGGTTGCGAATACGTGATGAAATGAATTTCATGACCCTTTGCCGCAAGTGCTTTACCTAACTCCGTCGCTACAACCCCGCTTCCTCCATATGTTGGATAAAGTACAATGCCTACTTTCATGTTTATTTGGATAATGGAATGAATAATGTGATGCGATAGATAATCGGCAAAATTCTTACGACTTGTCCAAATTCATTTTTAATTTTGAAATTGTAAGAAGATCTAAACGGACTATTATCGGCATTGATGACATCGTAAAACAATGCCAAATTCAAATTGATTTTTGGTGCTAACTTCAAGTAAAATCCACCACCAACGAATAAGGTAGGCGCCCATTTTTTCTGTCCCGATTGGAACGTAATAAAATTAAATGGACTGTGTAGCATTTGAAATTCAACACCTGCGAAAATCTTATCTTGGTAACGTAGGTGTGCAAAAGCGCCACCGCCATACATATTAAACTGCGAATTTACATTGAGGTAATTGGACCAAGATCGGTGCAAGCGAAGTGATGGGCCGATAATCAAATTATTCGGAAGTTTCACCGCGTATTTTAGTTCGCCACCAACGGTTCCTCCAAGCTGAGAACCACCACCAAATGCCTCGATTCCGAGCTCAGAACTTTGAATTTGTGCACTTAAATTAAACTGTAACAAATAAAGAAGGATACCTGTTATAAAATGCTTCATGTTTTTCTTTTCCACAAAGATAACTTGATTTAGGTCAAGATGTATGTTCTTCTTATCTTTGCAAAAACTTTCTCATGACACTTTTAGACGGTAAAGCAACAGCAGCACAAATTCGCACCGAATTAACTCAAGCAGTTCAACAACGAAAATTGGAAGGAAAAAAAATTCCTCACCTTGCGGCTGTCCTGGTCGGTAACGACGGTGGATCTGTTTCTTACGTCAATTCGAAAGTAAGCGCTTGCGATCAAATTGGATTTGAAAGCACACTTATTCGTTACGATTCATCAGTTCCAGAGGACATTTTATTGGATAAGGTTCGTCAGTTAAACGAGGATAAAAGCATCGATGGATTTATCGTTCAGCTTCCTTTACCGGCACACATCGACGAGTTAAAAATCACCCAAGCAATCGACCCAAAGAAAGACGTTGATGGATTTCACCCACGAAATCTTGGGAACATGATTTTAAATCTACCAGGATTCTTACCTGCGACTCCTGCCGGAATCATGGCATTGATCGAACGTAACAATATTGAAACGGAAGGTAAAAATTGCGTCATCATCGGACGAAGTAACATTGTTGGAACGCCACTTTCCATTATGTTGGGAAGGAATGCAAATCCAGGTAACTGTACGGTTACTTTGGCACATTCACGCACGGAGAACTTGAAGGAAATTTGTTTACAAGCTGACATTCTTATCGCAGCGATTGGTCAACCAAACTTCGTTACGGCAGACATGGTAAAAACCGGAGCGGTGATCATCGACGTTGGAACGACACGCGTAGATGATGCAACACGCGAACGCGGATGGAGACTTGTTGGTGATGTGGACTTTGATGCAGTGGCACCGAAATGTAGTTTTATCAGTCCAGTACCAGGTGGTGTTGGTCCAATGACCATCGCATCACTGATGATGAATACCTTAAAAGCAATGGAATTAAAAGGAAAATAATGGAACAATTTGCCGTAAACGGAGAATATATTGAATTAATGGGCTTGTTGAAAGCACTAGGAATTGCCGAAACAGGTGGACATGCAAAACACATTGTAGACTCCGGCATCGTTTACCGCAACGGACAAATTGAAACCAGAAGAAGAGCAAAACTCATCAAAGGAGATATTCTCCTTATCGAAGATTTGAAAGTTGAATTGATCTAGAGAGGTAAAACCTTCGTTTCACCCCTCCGATCCATTTTTCTTATTTCAAATACCTAAAATCTTGACCTGCTTTCACGGTTAACAATGTTTCGTAAATCAAACGAATGCAATTTTCTACGTCTTCTTTTTGAACCATTTCTACCGTTGTATGCATGTAACGCAATGGCAAAGAAATCAAGGCACTCGTTACCCCTTCATTCGAATACGCAAACGCGTCTGTATCTGTTCCTGTGGATCGAGAAACCGCTGCACGTTGGAAAGGAATTTTGTTTTTCTCTGCCGCTTTGATGATTTGTTTCAAGAAATTGTTTTGAACCGCTGGACCATATGTTAAAACGGGACCATCTCCAGATTTCTGATCGCCATTTTCGATTTTATCCACCATGGGAGTTCCTGTGTCGTGACAAACATCGGTGATCAACGCCAAATCTGGTTTGATTCGATGCGCCATCATTTCGGCACCACGTAATCCGATTTCTTCTTGAACAGAATTGACAATGTACAAGGTAAACGGCAATTTCTTTTTTGCGTCTTTCAACATACGTGCAACCTCCGCAATCATGAATCCACCCATGCGGTTGTCCAAAGCGCGTCCAACATATTTGTTCTTGTTCAAGATCATGAACTCATCTTCAAATGTAGCCACGCATCCAACATGAACACCTAGCGCTTCGACTTCTTCTTTTGAAGAACATCCGCAATCCAAGAAAATGTTTTTCATGCTTGGTGTCTCTTCTTTTTGCTGACGCATGTGAATTGCTGGCCATCCAAATACCGCTTTCACTGTACCTTTATCCGTATGAATGTTCACGCGTTTCGAAGGTGCAATCATATGGTCAGAACCACCGTTTCTTCTCAAATAAATAAATCCATCTTTGGTGATGTAATGCACAAACCAGGAGATTTCATCCGCATGTGCTTCAATCACCACTTTGTATGGTTGACCTGGATTGATAATTCCTGCCACGGAGCCATAATTATCCGTGATGTACTCATCCACATACGGCTTGATGTAATCTAACCACATTTTTTGTCCAGCGGATTCAAATCCCGTCGGACTTGCATTATTTAAATAATTTTCTAGAAACTTCTCTGATTTCGCTTGAATAATTTTTGCCATTTTCTTTATTTCATTAGTGTTACATTTCCTTTGATGATGGTGCTAGAACCGCCTAAACAGTCCACATCCAAATAGTAATCAAATACATCTGGATCCAATTTTTTTCCTTTAAATGTTCCGTCCCATCCAATGTTTTGGTCGGTGGTTTCAAATACCAATTCTCCCCAACGATTAAAGACACGGAAAATACATTTCTCTATCCAAAGTCCACGAACATAAAGCACATCGTTTTCTTGGTCGCCATTTGGTGTGAAGGCATTTGGCACAAAGACATAGGGCTCGTCGCACACAATTTCATAAACCCGCACTAACGCTGTGTCTGATTTTGTACAGAGTCCGTCCGTTGCTGTCAAGGTATAGGTGGTCGTTTCTGTTGGAGAAACGTTCGTTGTTAGCGAAGTTGGACTCACCATTGTAGCTGTTGGACTCCACGTAAAATTAGCATTGGCAGGAACGAGTCCTATTAACTGGGTTGATCCACCAGGCATAATGATGTTTGGATTTGCGCTTGCCAATACATTTCCATTAGTAAACGTGGAAACATAGACGAATTGAGAATCCAAAACCACACATCCTTGAGGGGAAGTCGCTTGCAAGTAAACATATTGCGATCCAGGCAAGGTACATTGAGCTGTCGCTTGATTGTTCGGGTTTATCAGCACATTTGGACTAGACCACAGATAAGAATATGAACCTGATCCATTGTTCTGCGCTTGTAACTGTAACACATTCGTAATACATATGGAATCCAAACATTGGATGGAAATGGATTCTCCAAAAACAGAAATGTGAACGCTGTCGATCACACTGCAATAGCCATTGTCCGCTTGAAAATAATACGTTTGATTCTGAGGATCGACAAGGGATAGATTTGGATTTTGAAGATCTACATTCAGTGTATCACCGAAATCTGCGAAATTGGACCAAATATAAGATGTAGCAGTGCCTGTCAAGATGGGAGTCAAGATTGTTTCAACTGATTGACATAAGAAAATCGTATCCGGCAGATTCACCAATAAAGGAGCGGAAACTTGAACTGTCATCGTGTAAGAATCTTGTCCCAAACAGATGCTATCTGAAATGGTCAATTGAATGGTGTAAGTACCTGGACTAGAAAACGTAACAGTTGGATTAAAATTGATTGAATCTAACGTGCCATTTCCTAAATCCCACAGAAAATCAGTCGTAAATGTCGAGCTGTTATTTAAAGTTATGGTAAATGGTGCGCATCCCAGGGAGTCATCGATGGAAAACATCGCCTGAAGTGAAACATCAAACTCCAGAAAAACACTATCCAACTTCGAGCAATAAGTATTCCCGACTTCGATGTAATACCATCCTGGATTAGAAACGATGACCGTTGAATCGTTCGGATTATTTAAGGGATTACTCAAATTGACATTCTGTGACCAAATGAATTGTGTTCCAGTTCCATTGTGAAAAGCAACGAGTTCAAATGGATTCGAACTACACAGACTTATCGTATCGAGTACGTTCAATTGAATGGAATCCAACACAAGCACTTGGATATTGGCAGTGTCCGTTAACAGACACACACTATCCGTCACATACAGGTTCACGTTGTAGGATCCCGCCTGCGTGTACGTTACGGAAGGATTAAAAATCACACTTGTCGTATCTCCGTTGCCGAAATCCCACAAATACGCGTCTAATTGCGTAGATGTATTCTGAAAATTAACTGTTAAATCGGTACAACCTGCTACGTTATTTGTCGTAAACGATGCACTAGGAATTAATTGAAAATCGAACTTGAAAACCAAGTTGTTGCAATTGGAGGAATTGTTTGAAGAGGACCAAGCTCCTGGAGAAGTTGGGAAATCACTGTGCGCGCCACATCCACCACAAACAGACTGATACACAACACCATTTTTATCAAAACGTGATGTTCCACCATCAACGTGCTCTTGCGCCAAAGAACCGCCAATGTAAGAACCATAAAGTAATCCGCTAAAGTCATTTTGGACAACCATCAAGTAAAAATCAAAGCCTGTTGTCGTCGATTGAAAGGCATTTGGTGAAATTGGCATGCCACTAATCGGAACGGATTGCAAAATATTCGCACCCCATCCGGAAACGTACATATTTCCGCAGATGTCAACTAGAAAAGCGGCAGGTGAAATGTTGATGGACGGACTTCCATTTCCAATAACCGTCGACGCAAGATTGCTTGTTAAATTTGGATTTAATTTAAGGATAAACTGACTACTTCCGGGATTGGAATAAGGTGCATTATTGACCGGAAACGTTCCTCCAACCGATTGCCCCAACAAGAAAATTTGGTTCAAGCGATCGATTTCCACAAAGAATACTTGGTCATAGTTGGATGCACCTACATAACTCGCTTTTTGAATGCTTGTTCCCGACGGAACCAATTTCACCACAAATCCATCCGTTTTTCCACCTTGAAAGGAAGGTTGATATGCTCCGCTTGTTCCCGATAAGTTGGTCGAACATGTTCCTCCTGCAAAAATAATCGCTCCAAGGGTATCCAACTTCACCGAATAGCAAGCATCGGAATTGTTTCCACCGTAAAAAGAGGAAAACTGCAAACTAGAGAATGATGCATTCAATTTAAAAATGACCCCATCTTGTCCAACGGATTTGTTCGCTTGAAAAGCATTTAGGGTTGGGAAATTTGTCGAGCGTGTGCAACTTGCGATGTACACGTTGTTCAACGAATCCAACATGATTTCCCCACGGAATTGATCCCCGTAATTGGTCGTTAAGGAATCATACGCCGCAACGGAATTGTATGGCAAAGCAGTAGAACGATAATTCACCCCATCATTATCCGAACCACCAACATACGTTGATGCCAATAAATTTTGTCCGTTCGAAGCTATTTTTGAAATGTAAATATCTGTTCCCTGTCCGGAAAAATATACACCGTTGAACAAGAAATTGGCTCCGGTCGTTCCACCTCCATGTGTGGTTTGAAAAGCGCCAGTTGTTGTTGGGAAATTCGTACTAGATGTTGCACCGAAAACATAAATGTTATTCAAGGAATCACAGATTAAACTGTGAGCGGTTTCTGTTCCCTGTGTCATGTCTCCCCCACCCAAAAAGGCAGACCAAAGCATATTTGTTCCTGTTGGATTATACTTTGTGACAAACACATCTGTAATTCCGTAAGATCCAGCAATCGATGTGAAATTCGGAGAAATATCAAAGGAATTCGCATTTGGAATGGGGAAATTGTTTCCGTAGACCATTCCAGCTGAATACGCAGAACCGTCATTTCCGTATGTCGCTGTCATTCCAAAGTTATCGGACACAGAACCATTGTACGTCGCAAACACGAGCACCGGATCAATGACAACAGGAAATTCATCATCGTACTTTCCTAACTTATAGCTGTAAATTTCTTCTTGTTCTTGAAACGAACACGAAACAGGAATCTTTTTTCCATCAATGAGTTGGTAGGCAATTGGACGCTGTTCAATGATTTCCCCAATCGCTGTTTTCAAGATCAATCGTCCATCTCGAATGCGAACGGAAGTGAATTCACCGGAATAACTCCAACGAATTTCGTTTGGATTTGCACCCGGCTCGACAAAGAATGAATACTTCAAGGCATTTTTCTCGCTTTCCCAAAGCAAATGAATGTTCGCGTAAAAATGCGCGTATTCCACCTTGGAATATGCGTGAACGTCATGAGCCCAGTTCGTGGAATCGTTGCCAAGAAAGTAATTGTAATAATGTGTCGAACGTCCTTCTTTAAAAAGTAATTTATCCGTTCCCGAGCCAAGAAACTTTTGCTGAATGAGCGCGGATTTTAAGCTTGGTTTATCCACGTTTTTTAAGTCGTAGTGTGCTTTGTGCAAATCAGATAAATCCTGCAATTGAAACAAAATGGAACTGTCGCTTATCCACAATTTTCCACCAGAAACGGAGGACTGAAACTTTACCACAGATGGCCACTGTCCCTTGTTTTCAATGAATTGAATTTCGTTGTGAGGCGTATCTTCATGAGAATCCTGCGCGGACACTTGAGAAAGCGAAGCGAACAGGAATAACACAAATAAGTAACGTAATTTCAAAACGACTAATTTCACGCTAATTTAATCATTTCATGTCAGATTGAAATTAGGGTGCAAGAATCCCTTGAGAAATCCTTAAATTCGTCCTTCAAACACGAAATATGTCAGAATCGCACAACCGTATTTGCCAACTATTTGATATTCAATACCCATTGGTACAAGCTGGAATGATTTGGTGTTCCGGATGGGAATTAGCCACTGCCGTTTCAAATGCTGGCGGACTCGGAATCATTGGTTCCGGATCGATGTATCCAGAGATTTTGGAAGAACAAGTTATCAAATGTAAACAAGCGACGAACAAACCCTTCGCCGTGAATTTACCGATGTTGTACCCAGATATCGATAAGCATATTCAAACCATCATCAAACATAAGGTTCCGATTGTTTTCACTTCCGCAGGAAATCCAAAAACATGGACAAAACTGCTTCAAGAAAATGGTATCAAGGTGGTGCATGTCGTTTCCAGTGTGAAATTTGCACTGAAAGCACAAGATGCTGGAGTGGATGCGATTGTAGCAGAAGGATTCGAAGCAGGTGGACACAACGGACGTGATGAAACGACCACGTTTTGTTTGATTCCCATGGTGAAAGCTGCTATTGACATTCCGTTAATCGCTGCAGGTGGAATTGGAACCGGACGAGGAATGCTGGCTGCCATGAACCTAGGCGCTGACGCCGTTCAAGTGGGAAGTCGCTTCGTGACATCTATCGAAAGTAGCGCTCATGAGAACTTTAAACAATACATCATCGCTAGTGAAGAAGGTGACACAATGTTGACATTAAAGGAACTGACACCGGTTCGTTTATTGAAAAATGAATTTTACACAAAACTACAATCCGCCTATCAAGACGGAGCAGATAAAGAAAAATTAATAGAAATTCTCGGACGTGGACGTGCGAAAAAAGGCATGTTCGAAGGAGATTTGATAGAAGGCGAATTGGAAATTGGTCAAATTGCCGGACTCATTGAAAAAATTATGCCTGCGGGTGAAATTGTTCAAGAAATGATGAATGAATTTCATCAAGCACTGAACGAACAAAAGAACTATTTATGATTCATTTTGAACGATTTAAATTGGAAAACGGCCTGACGGTACTTTTCCACAAAGAAGCATCCACCCCAATGGCCGTGGTCAATTTATTGTACGACGTTGGTGCGCGCGACGAAAGCGAAGAAAAAACTGGATTTGCCCATTTATTCGAACATTTGATGTTTGGTGGATCGGTCAACATTCCCGATTTCGACGGACCACTTCAAGCAGCTGGTGGAGAAAGCAATGCGTTTACCAGCAACGATATCACGAATTATTACGATGTCCTCCCGGCGCACAACCTCGACACGGCTCTTTGGTTAGAAAGTGACCGCATGCTATCACTAGCATTCACAGATAAAAGCCTGGAAGTTCAACGCAATGTCGTAATTGAAGAATTCAAGCAACGTTACTTAAATCAACCGTATGGCGACGTTTGGTTGGAATTGCGACCATTGGCGTATACCAAACATCCGTACAAATGGGCGACTATCGGAAAAGAAATCAAGCACATTGAGGATGCGAAAATGAGCGACGTGAAAGCGTTTTTCAAAAAGCACTATCATCCATCCAATTGCATTTTGTGTGTTATCGGAAACTTTGAGTTGGATTACGTAAAGGAACGCGTTGATCATTTTTTTGGTTCCATCCCGAAAGCGAAGAAATCAGCCCGCATTCTTCCTTTGGAACCTGCTCAAGATCGGTTTAAATCCAAAACCATCGTTCGCAATGTACCGGCGGATGCATTTTATTATGCCTTCAAAATGCCGGAACGAAAAAATCCTGGCTATTACCTCGCGGATTTATTGAGCGACATCATGGGACGTGAGAAAGTGTCCAAAATGTATGTCGACCTCATCAAGAAACAAAAATTGGTTTCAGAAATCAATGCCTATATTACGGGATCCATGGATGAAGGATTGTTCATCATCACCGGAAAATTGAATGAGGGTAAATCGTTTGCGGACTTGGACAAGGAAATCTGGAAAATCATCGCACATTACAAAACGACCTTGATTTCCAAAAAAGAATTAGAGCAAATTAAAATCAAACTTCGAACGGCACGTGCTTTCCAAGATCAAGGATTATTGAACCGAGCGATGAATTTGTCCTTCTTCGAATTACTAGGAGACGCGAACGGCATCAACGAAGAACAAGAAATTTATCAGTCCATTCAAGCAGAAGACCTACGAACGTTTGCTAATGAAATGTTCGCCAAGAAAAATGGTGTTTTATTGAAAGTTAAAAAGAAAAAAAATGCTTAATCGTCAAGTTGCCCCGAAGCTCACACCTATAAAATCCATCGAATTCTCGGTACCTGAAATGGTTGAAATCCATGCTGGAATTCCCTTGTATTGGAAAAACAACATCGCCAACGAAACGGCAAAAATCGAATTGCATTTCAACGCTGGAACGACGATAGAAACGCCCATTTTGGCATCTTTAACTGCCGGACTTTTAATTTCAGGAACGAAAACGAAATCAGCGATTCAAATTCATCATGCGCTTGATGCGGTAGGTGCATATTACGATGTCAGCGTATCTCAAGAACAAGCTGTTGTCACTCTGTATGCCTTGAACAGCTACTTAAAACAAGCTTTTGATATTTTTCACGAAGCCTTGACTGCTGCCATTTTCCCTGAAAAAGAAGTGCAAGAAATCTGCAATGAGCGACAAGAAAAATTAAAGGTCCAAATGCAAAAAGTGAATGTATTAGCACAGCGCAAAATACAGCAAGTCCTTTTTGAAGAAACGCCCTATTCACAAGTAATTTCTCAAGGAGATTACGCAACAGTGAAACGCACAGACCTCATCGCATTTCATCAAAAACATTATTTGAAAGGATTGTCGAAGGTCTTTTTAGTGGGAGATTTTTCAAAGGACGTGATGTTGGACATCAAAACGGCCTGTGCTGATTTCGCTGGAAAAGCTTTCCAACCTGTAAATTGCACGTTTAGCGGAAAAGCGCACGTTGTTCACCAAGAAAAATCGGATGCACTGCAAACAGCGATTCGCATTGGGAAAATCATGTTCAACAAAACCCATCCGGATTTTATTTCCTTTTCAGTAATGAATACCATTCTCGGAGATTATTTCGGAAGTCGATTGATGAGTAACATCCGCGAGGACAAAGGCTATACTTACGGAATCGGTTCCTACATGATGGAAAATACGAATTTCGGATATTTCATGATTGCGACGGAGGTTGCCAAAGAAGTGCGCGAAGCAACGATTCAAGAAGTCAAAAATGAACTCGAGCGACTACAAACAGAATTAGTTCCAGCCGAAGAATTGGAGTTGGTTAAAAGTTACTTGCTCGGACAATTGCTCAAAGCAGCCGATGGACCATACGCGATGTTGGATTTATTCTCTGGAGTAGAATTACACGGAATGGACATCTCTTTTTACAACAAATACATCCAAAAAGTTCAAGAAATTACAGCGGAAGAAATACGCGAAATGGCTTGTAAACACTTGGATTGGAAAAGTTTGTCGATAATTAGCGTTGGTTAGCAACTTATTCAGTAAACTTTCGTTATAATAAATACGGACTTTTCCCGTTGTTTTACTGATGTTTAGAGTTGTTTTTCTGCTTTCCATTGTTTTGTTTTGTCAAAACGCATTTGCTTCCCATGTCATGGGAGGGGAAATCAGCTACAAACATTTGGGAGGAACGAATTATCAATTTGAATTGATTTTTTACCGCGATTGCAATGGAGCAGATGTCAATCCAGTCTCAGAACAATTAAAAGTTTGGAACAATCCGAGCTTAACCTCCATCACTGTCAATTTTGTTTCACGTCAAGACATCTCCCCTACTTGTTCTCCCGTAGCTGGCTCACCCGGACCACTTCTTTGTGGAACTGGAAGCAATGGCGGAAACGGTCAAGGGGCTGTGGAAAAAGTTCTGTATCGAAGTGCGGCAATATCCTTAACTGGTGTTCCACCTGCAAATGGTTGGATCTTCACCTACGAAAATTTCTCTCGAAGCAACACGGTTTCCAATTTAATGAATCCATCAAACTATGGAATCACTTTGGCGGCGAAAATTTATTCCTTAGACTCTCCCGACGATTCACCTGTGTTTTTTCAAGATCCACACTTCGTCAGTTGTGCTGGAACACCTTATACCTTCAACGGAAATGCCATTGATCCGAACCTAGACTCCTTGGTTTTTTCCTTCGGAATTCCTTACAACAACATTCAAGGAGCTAGTTACAATCCACCAGTAGATCCCATTCCCGTTCCATTTGAAGTTGGATTTAGCGCAACAAATCCTACACCGAATCAAATTTTGAATCCAGGGAATATCCCAGCGAGTTTAAATCCAGTTTCGGGTGAATTAACTTTTACATGTGTGAACATTGGGAATTACGTGGTGAAGGTTTTGGTAAAATCGTATCGCCAAGGAATCTTGATTTCAGAAGTTGAACGCGAAATGCAATTGATCGTCATGCCATGTTCCGGAGGAAATAATCCACCTGTGATTATGCCACCATTTCCAGGAAACTCCTTCGATCTGACTGTGAATGCAGGAGATTTGGTTTCCTTCAACTTAAATGCCAGTGATGCAGACCTACTGCAGGATGGAAGTCCACAAACATTGACCATGACTGGATCAGGTCCCATGTACGGAACAAACTTTACTTCGAGTACAGGATGTAGCATTGCTCCATGTGCGAATTTAACGACGGGATTTCCGTTAACAGGAACTGGATCCATCAACACGAATTTCAATTGGCAAACGACCTGCGATCACATCTCCGATGCGCAAGGAAATACGATTAGTCAAATGACGTATACCTACGTTTTCCGTGTACAAGACGATTATTGTCAAGTTCCTCAAGTAAGCTACGCTACCGTAAATATTCATGTGTTGAATCCGGGAATCATTGCTGCACCTGAAATCAATTGCATTCAAACAGCGAACACAAACGATTTAACCATTTTCTGGAATCCGGTCACCAATAACAATAATGCTTTTGTTTCCTATCAAATCTATTCGATACAAAATGGTTTAATTGGAACAGTTACTGACATCAATGCGAATAGTTTTATTGTTCCCGCAATCTACACTCACCACGAATTCTATTTAGCTGTTCAGTCCGGATGCAATGGCGGAACACTTCGTTACAGTGATACGATTTCAAACATTTTTCTGACGCTTGTTAATCCAAACAATGGAACAGCTGTTCTTAACTGGAATAAACCACGTGCGACACCGCTTCCAACCTACAACGAGTATTTTTACATTTACCGTGAATTTCCAACAAACTTCTTTAGCTTTTTAGATAGCGTTCCCTACAATCAAACGAGTTACATTGACACGATTGATTTATGTGACGAATTCATTCGATACCGTGTGAATTTAGCAACGACAACCTGTAACTTCAATTCGAACCGTCCGGGTGATAATTTAAGCGATATGTTTACTCCGGACATGCCCGTCATCTATTCTGTTGGATTCGATACAACGACCTACCTGATGAACATCCAATGGAATCAAAATGGACAAGATGATACTTACGGTTACGTTATTTACACCTTTGATGCCAATGGATTTTTGTACGAATTAGATACCGTTTACGGAATTGGCACAACGAATTATTCCTACCTCGTGAATGCTCCTGGTCCATTCTCATACTCAGTTGCCGCATTTGACTCTTGCTTCACGTCAGCAAATCCACCAACCTTTCAAACTTCCGCCAAAGCGCTGGTACATACATCGATATTAGCCAGTTACACCATCAACATGTGTGCAGAACAAGCCAATTTAACTTGGAGTCTGTATGGAGGTGTTGGAGTCACAAATTATGAAATTTGGTCGAAGAACAACAATCAATGGACACTCTTAGGAAGTACTAACGACATGAGTTTCTTGGCGCAATTGACACGCGGACAATCCTACTGTATTTTCATCAAAGCGAATTTAGGCAATGGGAAAGTTGCCTTTTCGAATCCCCTGTGTTTCTTGATGCCAAGTCCGACCGCTCCTGCGTATCATTATTTTAAATTGGCTACGGTCAATGGGGAATTCATTGAATTGTTTGATTACGTCGATGCTTCCGTTGGAATTACAGAAATTATCTTCGAACGAAAAGACACTTTAGGGAATTTTGAGGAAATTGGTCGAGCGCCAGTTGTTGGGAACGTTGCTCATTTCATCGATGAAGATGTGGAATTAAGTTTGCAAGCTTGGGAATACCGAAGCATGTACGTGGACAGCTGTGGGAATCCGGGTGCGTATGCGAACACCAATAAAACCATTTTTGCCACTGGATCAGCCGATCAATACAACATGATCAATACCGTTTCTTGGAATCCATACGAATTGTTTGATGGAGATGTCATGGAATACCATGTGTACCGAAATGCGTATGGTACTTTCGAAAATACGCCAATGGCAATTGTACCCAATAACGTTACAAGTTTAACGGATGATGTTTCTGCCTTGCGCACCAATGGCGAAGTGTGTTACCGAATCGAAGCAGTGGAAGGACTGAATTCCTATAACTTTAGTGAAACGAGTCGTTCCATCGATGTGTGTATACCTTACGATCCATTAGTTTTTGTACCAAATGCCTTCACTCCGGATGGTTTAAATCCAATTTTCTACCCGGTGGTTTCCAATGCGGATCCAAAAAACTATACGTTTAGCATCATTGATCGCTGGGGACAAATTGTCTTTGAAACATCGGATCCAACCATGGGTTGGGACGGAAAAATTTCCAGTTCAGGACTAGACGCAACGAATGATGTCTTTTTGTATCGCATTGAGATAACGACACAAACTGATGAGTTGATTGTGAAAAGAGGATATGTGACGTTAATCAGGTAATGGCAACAAAGAAAATACTCATCATTCAAACAGCTTTTCTCGGTGACGTCATTTTGGCGACTCCACTGATTGAATCCCTGTCAGCTCATTTTCCTTATGCGCAAATTGACTTCCTGTTAAAAAAAGGAAATGAAGCATTGCTGGAAGAGCACCCTAAATTACGACGCGTGCTCATCTTTGATAAGTCGAATAAGCGAAAATCACTCCTTGATTTAATCCAAGATATCCGGAAAGAAAAGTACGATTTAGTACTCAACTTACATCGCTTCGCTTCTTCTGGTCTCATCACGGTTCTTTCTGGAGCAAAGGAAACCAGGGGATTTTCAAAAAATCCATTTTCGTTCTTCTTTTCCAAACGATTTAAGCATTCGATCACTAACGGACAACACGAAGTCGATCGAAACATCTCTTTGATCACAGACATCACGGACATCCAACAACGTAGACCACAGTTATATCCGCGCCCATCGGACATCGATTTCGTTTCGCAATGGAAAAATGAACCTTACTATTGTTTAGCTCCAGCCTCTGTTTGGTTTACGAAACAAGCTCCGCCTGCTATTTGGCAATACGTCATGGAAAAATTTGATGAGGAAGGAGTCCAGTTTTACCTATTAGGCGGTCCTGGAGACCATGAATTATGCGAGAGCATCAAACAGATCAGTCAGCGCAACAACGTGCATAATTTAGCCGGAAAACTAAGTCTCATGCAATCAGCTGCGTTAATGAAGGATGCCAAACGGAATTTCGTCAACGATTCTGGTCCATTGCACATCGCATCCGCTGGAAATGCTCCGGTAAGTGCCTTCTTTTGCTCAACGACTCCAGAATTCGGCTTTGGACCTTTGTCAGATGATTCTTCAGTCATCGAGGTGAAAAATTTAGCCTGTCGTCCATGTGGACTGCACGGGCACAAAGCATGCCCTAAAGGACATTTTCAGTGTGGAAATGGACTGATTGAGGCGATGAATCGTTAGAGCAATTGAAATTTCGGATCGTTTAACTGATCAATTTCCTGACTAGATAACTCCATTTCTTTTGTGATTTTATCCAAACTTGGAAACGAAGAAAGATAATAAATCAAAACCGCCACAACCAAGTACATAAAAATCATATTACTGGTTAAGTAATAAGCCACGATGCAAAATAAATTCGGACCTTCAATAAACGCATAACGGATAATCGATGCAGAGCGATACGACTCAAGTTTTCGTTTGAAGTTTGTTTCAAACACTGATTTTTTGATTTGAGCTAGTGTAATAAAGTATCCAGCGATGAGTCCACCAAAGGCAACCATTGGAACAAGGTAGGAAAAGATGTCATTTGGATGAAATTCACCAAAGTTCACTGGGACTTGAAAATTAATGATTAGAGTAAAGGATGCGAAGAGTAATTGTCCAGCGAAAAGGGACCAAAAAGTAAATCTAAATGCACGGAGAAATCCTCCAGAAGTTTGAATAAATGTTGCCATGGTTTGTGAATTTTAAGTACGTTTTGTGTGTTTTTAGCACTACAAGATACTAATTCATAAATAGTTAAACAACATTTGAAGGAGAAAATTCTTTATACAAAGTGGTAAACTACTGTTGTCATTGAATTCTTGACATCACACCCCAAACTGACGCAAATGGTGGTCTATATGTTTGTACAGCAAATTATTCCATTCTTGCGGTGTAATCATTCCAAGGGACAAAGAGGGTTTCGCAGCCAATTGTTCTGGACCTAACTCTTGAATCTGTTGAATGTAGGTTTTCAATTTTGCCTTTTCGGCGTCCACATCGAATTCTTGATTGACCCGAATAAAGGTCGGAGCAGTTGGCATATTGGGTTTGTACGACGTTTCATTCACCATGGAATTTTTCAGAAAGGTTTTGATGATCCATTTCATCAACTTTCCTGGTTTGTCGGTATTCTCCCCAAGAATTTGTTGGTACGGCACGGAACAATGGGATAGCATTTGTCCGACATTCATTTTACCCCAAAGCGCTGGAGTTTCCTTTGTCAATGAATCGATTCTAGCTACTAATGCTGTAGTCGTTTCGGCTGTGTAAATAGAGGGGAAAGCCATATAATAAAAAGTAGATGAAACAAAAAAGCCATCCGCAGATGGCTTTCAATGATTATGCTAAAACTTCTTTGACCAAGTCAGCGGCTTCTTGTAGTTGCACAGCTGAATGGACATTCAGTCCTGATTCGTCGATTAATCGTTTCGCTTCAACAGCGTTTGTTCCTTGTAAACGAACAATAATTGGAACTGGAATCTCACCGATGTTTTTGTACGCATCAACAATACCTTGAGCAACACGGTCACAACGAACGATTCCACCAAAGATGTTGATTAGGATTGCTTTCACATTTGGATCTTTCAAGATGATGTGGAATGCTTTCTCTACGCGTTCTGCGTTTGCTGTTCCTCCAACGTCCAAGAAATTCGCTGGATTACCACCTGAAAGTTTGATGATGTCCATCGTTGCCATCGCAAGTCCAGCACCATTTACCATACATCCAACGTTACCATCCAATTTCACGAAATTCAATCCAGCCTCATCAGCTTCTACTTCTGTTGGATCTTCTTCCGTTTTATCGCGCATCGCTGCGTACTCAGGATGACGGAACAATCCGTTTCCATCCATCGTAACTTTCGCATCTACTGCGATAATTTTATCATCAGATGTTTTGAATAAAGGATTGATTTCAAACATCGAAGCATCGATTCCTACGTATGCATTGTACAAGCATGGAACGAATTTGCACATTTGTTTGAACGCTTCACCTGATAATCCAAGGTTGAAAGCGATTTTACGCACTTGGAATCCTTGAAGTCCAACACGTGGATCAACGAATTCTTTGTGTAATTTTTCTGGAGTATGTTCAGCAACGTGCTCAATATCCATTCCACCTTCCGTAGAATAGATGATGACGTTTCTTCCTTTTTCACGGTCAAGTAAAACGGACATATAGAATTCTTCTGGCTCAGAAGCTCCTGGATAGTAAACATCTTGTGCGATTAACACTTTATTTACTTTTTTACCTATTCCGTTTGTTTGAAGAGTAGTTAAGTGTCCACCAAGGATACCTGCTACTTTTTCTTCCACTTGATCAAGTCCTTTTGCGATGACAACACCATGAGAACCAGTTTCTTCCACTGTTCCTTTCCCGCGTCCACCAGCATGTATTTGCGCTTTCACGACAAACCAACTTGTTCCTGTTTCCTCCGATAATTTTTTAGCAGCTGCCACAGCATCTTCTACTTTATCGACTACTATCCCCTCTTGAACGGCAACACCGTAACTTTTTAAGATAGATTTTCCTTGATATTCGTGTAAATTCATTGTTGAAATTTTGCGAGGTAAAAGTACGTTTTTTCTTGGAATTGGATTTGAAAAATTAAATTATTTTACTCCATGCGATTTTTCCATGACGAAGAAATTTCTCTGGAAGCATAAGCCTTGTTTTTAAATTCACTCACATGACCCCAAATGGAATCGATAGCATGCTGTAATGCAACACTTTCTTCTTCCATGGCATTCTTGATTAATTCCGGACTTGAGAAATGTTCTTTCACAAAGTTCGTGTCGAAATTCCCGCTTCTAAATGCCTCATGTTTCAATACGAATTTTCCGAAATCAAGCGTTGTTTTCACTCCAGAGATTTGATAATCATCGATGGCTTTGATGGCACGATCGATGGCTTCCGTTCGTGTTTTTCCCCAAACGACCAATTTGGCAATCATCGGATCGTAGTAAATCGGGATTTCCATTCCTTCTTCAAACGCGTCATCTACACGGACACTTTTTCCTGTTGGAATGCGGTAGCGGTTCAATGTTCCGATATCTGGGGTGAATCCATTTAAACTATCTTCTGCATAGACACGAATTTCCACGGCATGACCATGAATGGCTAACTCATCTTGAAGTTTTGGTAAACGTTCGCCACGTGCAACGCGTATTTGCCATTCCACAAGGTCAAGTCCGGTGATTTCTTCGGTTACGGGATGTTCTACCTGCAAGCGCGTATTCATTTCAAGGAAATAGAAATCTAGGTTCGCATCAATTAAGAACTCGACGGTTCCTGCACCTTCATAATTACAGGCTTTACATACTTGCACTGCCGCTGCACCCATTTTCTCACGAATTTCAGGCGTCAGGACAGCACTTGGAGCCTCTTCGATTACTTTTTGATGGCGACGTTGAACAGAACATTCACGTTCAAAAAGATGCACGGCATTGCCGTGTTGATCGGCAAAAACTTGGATTTCAATGTGACGTGGTTGATTCACAAATTTCTCAATGAACACAGCATCGTCACCAAAAGATGAACGCGCTTCATTTTGTGCCAAGATCATTTGTTCTTCGAATTCACTTTCTTCGTACACCAGTCGCATTCCCTTTCCACCTCCACCAGCGGAAGCTTTGATGAGAATTGGATATCCAACTTCAGCAGCGATGCGTTTTGCCGCTGGAATATCGGAAATGGCTTCATCTACTCCAGGAACTAATGGCACGTTGTACTCTTTTACGGCTTGTTTTGCACTTAATTTATCTCCCATAAGTTCCATTGACTCCGGAGATGGACCAATTAATTTCATTCCAGCTTCTTTCACTTTGCGTGCGAAACCGGAATTTTCAGAAAGGAAACCGTAACCTGGATGAATCCCATCAACACCGAGGTCCTTGCAGATTTTCAAGATTAAATCTTGTTGCAAATAACTTTCAGCTGATGGACTTTTTCCAACGTAAACAGCTTCATCCGCTTCTAAAACGTGAGGTGCATTTGCATCCGCATCCGAATAAATGGCCACACTTTGAATGTTCATTTTTTTCAAGGTTCTAAGAACCCTTCTGGCGATTTCACCACGATTTGCTACGAGTACTTTTTTCATATTTTCTTTTTTGTTTTCTCTACGGACTCCGGAGTGGTCATCTCATTATTCGGAACCGTAACGGCTTGTCTTTTTCGTTTATCAATGGGTGCTTTCCCCTCTTTTTTACCATTTAAGAGGTAAGCTGCCTTCTGAATGAATTGCAATTCATTCCAATGGTTAAACTCTTCGCGATAAGAGATTCCGATTCCTTGAGTGTAAGGACCTGAATTTTGTTTTACCGTGGCATTGTTTGATTGGTTGAATGCCCGAACACTGAAATTATCTTGGATTTTATATTCCACGGAAACATCACCAATAACGGAGTTTTGAACACTTTTCGCCCCACTTGCATCGCTATTGGAGGCACGGTTTTCCACACCAATACTCGTGGAGATTACCAGTCGGTCATCCAAAACCCCTTTTTTCATTCCAATGGCAACGCTTGTTTCACCTTGTGTGGCATCGGAACCAACATCCAAAATCAATTTGTAGTTTTCGGACAAATTACTCAAGGCAGCGTTGATTTGTGATTCAATTAAATCCAATGCAGCAGACCCACCTGCCGAAACATTTCCTTTTAATGGTTGGAACTTACTCACCAATAACAGCGAGAAAAATTGACGGTTTTTCTCATCCGAATCCGATACAACACGGTCAATTAGTGCCCTTCCTGTTTCCGGTGCACGCGGCGCTTTGATGTCAAATGAAATCTGCGGCGACAACAACTTGTCTGACAATTTCAAGTAACAGTAAATGTCTTGATTCACCAAAGACCTATCCGCCAATTCTGGACTTAATTCCAAGATGGATGCTTTTTTCGTTGCTACCGTATTGACATCAATCAAGGCATCGTACGGATCACCTGTCCATTCGATCACTGATCCACTTTCAATCATAAACAACTGCTTGATGGATCCCATCGCGAAGTTGTACTTACTTCCGGAAGCAATACTGTACTTACCAATCATTGTTAATTGATCCAATTGGTCTAGTTTGATGTTCATTTTCCCATCGCCACGAGCAATGATTTCATCTCCAATCTGCTCATTGAAAATTAATTTCATTTGAGCATCTTGGGTGATCGTGAAGTTCAAGTCTAAATCAATTCCTGTAAAATCTAATTTTCGTTCCAACTGTTCTTGAACAGTCGATTTATTGATAAATGTGATAAAATCATCCTCTTTTTCAATCTCTGAAACCCCATACATCGGGAACATGATTTCGGTATTTTTCTTCGTCTCTAGGTCAACAAATACCTCTAGGTCACTATCTGTTCCGGAAATATTCACAATTCCGCGAGCGAAGGCTTTTCCGTAATAAATGTCACCATCCTTGTATTTGGTGTTGAGGACCATAAATTGATCAATGGCTGCATTTCGTTTGGTCAGTGGATTGATTTTACGAATATCATCCTCCATGTTGAATTGCAAATCAAAGTTCCAATCGCTAAAATTACTGTGGTTAATGGTTCCAATGATATACGAAACGTTACCTGCCTCATCGTACAATGGAATATTTGTGATTTCAAACGATTCCTCTTTGACATCGATGATTCCTTCGGTTCGGTATTTTACGCCGAGAAGTTCCACTTGAGCGCCACCGTTCAATAGTCGTAATTTTCCACTTAATTCTGGTTTATCGGGACTCCCTTTCACTTGAATGTTTCCGTTGATTTTCCCTTGAATGTCTTTCACCACTTCTGGATCAAGGAAGGCATTGGCAAATTTGATGTCCGTTTGGTCGAATTTCAGTTTAAGGTCCAATTCATTTTTCTTGACCGCATACAATCCATTAAAATCAAAAGTGCGCAGACCACGGTATTTCAATTCACCTTGCATGAAAATGCTCTCGCGTTTTTCGTTCCAATCTGTTAGTACGGAAACAGTCCCCACCTCTTCCCCATCGATGGAGAAGTTCTCTAAACGTGCATCGCAACTGAAGTTAAAGTTGGTATATGGATTAGAGACATCGCCCCATCCAGAAAATGATCCTCCAAACACTTGATCGGTGCCAAACATGTGACTTAATTCTTCTAAATTCAGTTGGGTAACTTGATAGTGCAGTTTGTCCTGGTCATTTTTCGTGAGGCATCCAGCAATTTTGATTAATTGTCCACCTCGTGACAAGCGGAAATCTTGGATGCTTAAATCGTTATTGGCAAGGGTGATGTCGGATTCGTTTTCAATTTCCCACTGGAATCCATTGATGGAGAAGAAAGACGGTTTTAAGACGAAATTAATTTGATCATCCTCCAAGATAGAGGTCGTCCATTTGATCGACGAATAATCGTTAGACTGCTTATCCCAAATCAGGGAGGATTCTAGGATTCCATTTTTTCCTTCGTTCAAAAACTCCACACCTTCAAAGGACATAGAATCATCGTAATTCAATTCAGCAATCGCTAAATTTCCACTGATACCGGAAGAGGTGATGGATTGATTCATGTCTATCGCATTCAAGCGCAAATCGTCAAAGCGAATTTCTTTACTTTTCAGTTTGGCGACGAGCAAATCCTCCATGGATTTAAACGAACCACTTAATACCGTTCCACTCGAAATGGTGAGTCCCGGCGCAAATATCTTCAGGAAATCATTGATTTCATTGACTTGAAACTGATACGTGAAGTCGCTATGAGCACGATTGTTCTCCTTCAGGTGTTTGGTCACAGCAAGGGATGGGAATACCATCGATAGACTTTGAAGGAAATCATCCACCACCGTTTTGTAATCTATTTTTCCTTGAATGCGAGCACCCAATATTCCACTTTGTAAGTTGATGAAATCTGAATTGTTTTGACGATCAAAAATGAGGTTGGAATGATTTAACTCCATTTTATTTCCCGCTTCTTCGTAAGAAAGGGTACTCGCATTTAATAATCCTGTTAACTCGTCAAAACTCGTCCCGTTGATGGTGGCATTTAAGGTCGTTGTCAAGTGCGATTCTTCTGCATCTGTCAGATGAAGGTTTTTCAGGTCACTTGAATGAATTGCTAATTCTACTTTGTAATGAGGGATATCGTTGAGTGAAATCGTTCCGGAATAATCCAAGTCTAGGTTTGGATCCTTAATTTGAAGCGTAGATTTAAATTGCTCATCGACAATTTCTCCTTCTGTCAACTGGAGATTCGTATACGCATAGCCGAGGTAGTCCAAACGACTTAACTCCGCCGACATGTTCTTCAACTCATAGTCACCGTCATTGGCAAAGAATCCGTCAAAGCGAACATAGCCGTTTGCCAGTCCCAAATCGGAGACATCGGCTAATTTGGCAAGGTCCAACGATTGAACATGAATAAACGTTGAATCAGCTTGAACAGGACTCAAAGCAACTCCGTCCGATTTAAATTCCAAACGCATGGGACTTTCTAATCCAACAGTTCCAATCGCAGTTTTCGCTTCTTTCAGCTGAAGTTGAATGCGCGAAAGGTTTCCATTGATTTGAAGGTTCTTGATTTTGGCAAAATCTAATAAGTCCACTGCTGAACCCAAGTCAATCGAAGAAACGCCTTCCGGCATTTTTAATCGCGCTAAATCCTGAACAGAAATATAGGCAGAACGCACAAACTCGTTGAGTTTTCCTTTGTCTCCCAAGCGAAAATCGGGAAGCACAAGATTTCCTTTCAGGTAGGAATTGCGTCCAAATCTTAGGTGTAAATCTGTCAATGTCAGGTTTCGAAGTCGCTCAGAAACGCTGCCTGAGAGCGCAATTCGATCGGACATTCCTTTTAAATCCGGAGCGAAATAACTGATGTCCCCTAAATGAACGGTACTTGGAGCAAGATATGCATCGAAAATCACCTCATCATCAAACGAATCAAAAGCTCCCCAATCCTTGAAATCAAAATTAAACTTTGGAAAGTGAATATTCGTTCGTGCGGTTTTCACCTTGAAATTCCGCAAGTGCAAACCTTTTTCCAGAATGGACACATGCGCAGAAAGTTGATTGATCTGAATTCCCGCTCGTTCTTTAAATTTCAGTCGGTCTAGTTGAAATCGAACATCATTTCCACGAATGTTAAAATGACTAGCCAAAAGCTGCACATTTTTTAACTCCAAATGGTCGTAATCAACCCCATATGGCATCGTATATTTTCGATTATCATCGTATTTAATGTGGAAATCGCGCAAAGAAACCCGATTCAGGTCTAGTTTGATGGGTTTTGATTTGGACGTCGATTTTTCTGTACTCCCGAAATAATCTTGAAGGAAAGCATAATTATAGTCCCCCGATAATTTATCTCGTTGGACATTGATCTTTCCTTTCTTCAATGAAACTTGATCCAGGACAAATTCATTTTTGAAGATTTTCAATTCATCCAATGTCACTAAAAGCTCATCGACGGATATCAAGGTGTCCTTTTTCATATCCTTGATTATCAATCCTTTTAATGAGATTTTATTCAGGAAAACGATTTCTAGTTGATCAACTTTTACCGTTGTATGGAGTTCGGAGGAAAGAAAACTCGTTGCTTGTCGGGCAAAAAAGGATTGTACGCTTGGGAAACGAACTATAAAGGCAAGGAGCAGCACGGACAGCAAAAGCCATTCCACTGCAATACCGAATATTCGACCCAAGAATTTAAGTACCTTTGCCATTAGCATTACAAATTTAATAATCTTTTAGCAGTGAAAGACACGATTATACTTGGCATTGAATCTTCTTGTGACGATACTTCCGCGGCAGTTCTTCGTGGAAGCGAAATTTTGTCCAATATTATCGCTGGTCAGGCAGTGCATGAGCAATTCGGTGGCGTTGTTCCAGAACTCGCTTCGAGGGCCCATCAAGAAAATATTGTGCCAGTTGTTTCCGCTGCGTTAAAAGAAGCTGGAATTGGACTTGAAGACGTCGATGCGATTGCGTTTACACAAGGTCCTGGACTCTTAGGTTCCTTGACGATTGGAACTTCCTTTGCCAAAGCATTGGCACTTGCAACAAACAAACCTTTGGTTCCGGTTCACCACATGAAAGCCCATATTTTGGCGCATTTCATCGATGATGCGAGCGAAATGAAACCGAGTTTTCCCTTTCTCTGTTTGACCGTTTCTGGTGGACACACGCAAATTGTTCGTGTGGACAATCCACTTCATATGGAAGTTCTTGGGAATACCATCGATGATGCAGCAGGAGAAGCGTTTGACAAAGCGGCTAAAATGCTCGATCTTCCTTATCCAGGCGGACCCTTAATCGACAAATATGCTCAATTGGGTAATGCGCAAGCGTTTCAATTTTCCAAACCACGCATTGAGGGATTGAACTTTAGTTTCAGCGGACTTAAAACCTCGATTTTATATACCATTCGCGATCAGGTGAAATTGGATGTGCAATTTAAGGAAACACACTTGAATGACCTTTGTGCCTCGATTCAAAATAGTATTGTCAGTATTTTGATGGATAAAATCGAGAAAGCTGTCAAAGAAACGGGCATTAACTGCGTGGTGATTGCCGGTGGTGTTTCCGCAAACAGTGAACTTCGGAAGCGATTAAGTGCAAAAATCGAACACGGATGGAAGGTTTCGATTCCTAAATTCTCCTATTGTACCGACAACGCTGCAATGATTGCCATGGCAGGTAAATTTCTATTTGAAAGTGGAGTTCGTGCAGATCAATCTGTAAGCGCTCAAGCACGCTTAGCATGGTGATTCAGTAACAATTGTTACTCGCGTATGTCCCGAAAGTTTCGTAATTTCGAAAACTCAGAAATCATCCAATGAAAATGAAAAGTCTCCTTTTAGTGCTATTGATGTCCTTTACATCCATGATGTATGCTCAAAATCATGTGAAATGGACCTTCAAGTACAACGCGAAATCGAGTACGGTCATTGCCACTGGAGAGATTGAACCTGGCTGGCATTTATATTCGCAGAAAACAGACGAGAATGCGGGTCCAATCCCTACAAAAATGGTGATTGAAGCATCCAAAAACTACAAAATCGTCGGTGCTACCGTTGAAGGATCTGTTCCTCACGAAATTTACGACAAAAACTTTGAATCCACAGTGTATTTATTCGAGTCGCACTATACTGCCGAACAACAATTAAAAGTTAAAAAACCAGGGACTTTAAAAGGTGAAATGCAATACATGATTTGCGATGACACCAAATGCCTCCCTCCTATTTCCGTACCATTTACCTTAGAAATCAATTAACATGAAAAACCTATTTTTCTTTTTCAGCTTCCTTTTCAGTTTGTCTTTTGTCCATGGACAAGGAATGATGAACGATTACATCAAATGGAATTATTCCGTAGAAAAAATTGATGAATCGCATGCAAATATTGTGTTCAAAGGAACGATCATCGAAGGATTTCACATTTTCTCCTTGAAACACAATCCAGCGGATGCAGATGGGACAGGTTTAGTACCTGAGTTCAATCTAAAAAAATCTCCAAAATACAAGCTTGTTGGGAAACCGTTTGATTTAGGCAAACCCATTAAACATGTAGATGACTTAGGGACTTCCTATTATTTCGAGAAGAAAGCGACTTTCAAGCAACAAATTGAAGTGTTGACGAAAGATGAATTCACGTTGGATTTCGGTATTAATTTCTTCCAATTGTGCAATGCAGATGGATGTGTTGGTCCATTTGATACCGAAGGAAAAGTAAAATTAAGCGGATTTACGCCAGATGAAAATGCAATGGTAACGGATGCCGATACAAGTGAAGTGGTAGCTACTGCTGCTGATACCACAAGCGGTGCGAAAACACACATGGAGCCGAGTAAACTGGACAATAAAAAGAAAAAAGAAAAGGACTCCAATTTGGTGATCTTCATCGCTGGTTTCCTCGCTGGTCTAGTTGCATTAGT
>JAGOBK010000010.1 GCA_017983465.1 Crocinitomicaceae bacterium | reverse complement strand
CTGAGCCAGGATCAAACTCTCCGTTGTATAATAACTTTGAATTTTCATAAGAGCTCGAGTATGTTTATTATGTTCTTTTCTTAAAAACGCTGTTTCCTTATTTCTCAATACTTCAAAGAACTTCTTTTGACGTTAGTAGAACTCACATTCTAATTAACTTTAAGACTTTATTACCGCTAGATTAACCGTTGTTTATCTCACTTGCGGGGTGCAAAGATATGTACTCTTTTTGGATCTGCAACACTTTTTCAAAAGTTTTTTTTATTTTTTTTTGTCTCACGACCCGAGGAGTTATAACGGAGAAGTATTAAAAAGGTTTCTTTTTATTTGAAAATAAATCGTAAGTAATTGATTTTTATATGTCCACAAAAAGGCCTGATATTAATTTACAACCTTTCTAGTGAAATATGATCTTCAAATTATTTTCGAAAAAATAATTAATTTCTACTCAAAATTGCTTTTCCGTCAAACATCAGGGCAAATACTTGATATATTACTTATACTATATATAAGGTCCAATACGAAAACTAAAAGACACTTCTTTTGTGGAAAAGCTATAAATCTTGCATCTTTGTTTTAGATGCTATTAAACAGAAGGACATATTTGCGCAAACTAAGTGATGAGGATATTATTTCTCTTTACAAGGAAAAGCAATGGACTCATTGCATCGATGAACTATATCAAAGATATGCTCATATGGTATTTGGTGTATGCATGAAATATGTCAAACAAAATGAAAATGCGGAAGACCTTACATTGTCTTTATTTGCTTCCTTGACAGAAAAGTTACTTCATCATCAGGTACAACATTTTAAAAGTTGGTTATATGTATCCGCTCGTAATAGTAGTTTGATGTTCATTCGTGCCAATAAAATGAATGTAGAATTGAAGGATGATGACATCCTTTATGATGACGGTGATCAACGCTTAGATGAAAAACTGGAAAAAGATGAGTTGATCGAAAGCTTGATTATGGTATTTGAAGAGTTAAAACAAGAACAGCGCATTTGTATTCAACTTTTCTATTTGCAAAAAAAGAGCTACGAGGAAGTAGCGAGCATTACATCTTATAGTCTTAAAGAGGTGAAAAGTCATTTACAGAATGGACGAAGAAATCTAAAGTTGCTTCTAGAAAAAAGAAATGAAGGTCATGAAAAATAATCGAAACGTATTCTTGTCTTATTTTACGCGGATGTCTTCACGTGAAAAACATGCGCTAGAACAGCAAAGTTTGAAGGATCCCTTTCTTTCAGATGCCCTGGATGGATTCGCGGAAAATACTTCCACTTTGCATTCCATGAAAAGACTGGACAAACGTTATTACCGTAAAAGAAATATCATATGGAAAATTTCGAGTGTTCTGATCGTTTCACTAGCAGCACTTTTGATTTATCTCACTTCGCATGATCAGACAACGAATAAAACAAGACCCAAACCAAATATCAGTTCATTACTAGTAGAGCGTATTCCAGCGGAGAAACTTCATTCCTTAATTGTTCTACCTAAAGAGAAAGTACTTTTGCCTAATAAAATCCAAAGAGAATTTAAGGCAAAGGATAAAGGGACTATTTTTCAAAAGAATGAAAATCCAGTATTTCCAACAGAAGAACTTGTTCAACTTCCATTGCGCAGTATTGGGAAAATCGATCGCAATCCACTGAAAAGTCGAAGATATTTTGCCCTGGAAACTTACGTTCAGGATTTAAAAGTGTTAGATTACAGGTATTACCGAAAAAAAACTCGTCAAGAAAAGACTGATTTACTGACTGGAACACCGGCGGCACAAGAGAGCCCGATAGCAGGAGCCAATCAAAAGGACTTTTTGGATGTCAGTTACATGAACTATTTAAGTAACACACTTTCGGATTTTAATCGAGGGGAGTATAAAGCGGCATTAATTAGCTTTGATCAAATCCTATCTACCTACCCTGATGATGTCAATGCACTTTTTTATTCTTCCCTTTGCCTCTATAATTTGAAGCAATTCAACTTATGTGAACAACGCCTTAGGGTCATTGATTTAGCAAAGTTTGATAATTTCGACGAAGAGCAACATTGGTATTTACTACTTTGCTATAAGGCGATGGGGAAAACACGTGACTTTACAGAATTGAAAGAAGAAATCATTCAATTAAAAGGATTTTACGCAAGTAAGGCTTCGAACATCAATCTCTAATTGTTAGATATTCCCTACCTTCGATTCATGAAAAAAATACATTTTTTCTTGATGATTCTTTCGATCTCAACGCTCCTCTTTGCGCAAGAAGAGGCAATCTATCTTGAAGGTCACGCACAAGGAACGACTTATCATATTCAATATTTCGATTCAAAGAATCGAAACCTACACAAAGACATTGAGCGTTTATTGAAACGCTTCGATCAGTCCGTTTCAACGTATCAGTCCAATTCATTGATTTCAAAAATCAATCACAACGAGAAACATGGAAAAACAGATGACTATTTTGATGCGTGTTTTTTAAAAGCAAAGGAAATTTGGAAATTAACCGATGGTGCATTTGATCCAACAGTTTATCCATTGGTAAATGCTTGGGGATTCGGTCCGGAAAAAAAGGACAAATTGGAACAAGCAAAAATCGACAGCTTGTTGACATTTGTTGGATTTGAGAAAATCACTTTAACTCGCGGTAAGATAACTAAGAGTGATCCGCGAGTATCTCTTGACTTCAATGCCTTTGCCCAAGGATATTCCGTTGATCTAGTTTCGGATTTGCTCCTCTCTAAAGGAATTACCTCTTTCGTGGTGGAAATAGGAGGAGAAGTGTATGCGCATGGTCAGAGGGACGGACTTCCATGGTACATTGGATTGGAGCAACCCATTGAAAATAAAACCAATGTTAATCCACTGAACGTCATCTTTCAAATTGAAAATATTGGCGTGGCTACCTCGGGAAACTACCGCAAATTTACTGTCGAAAATGGCGTTAAGATTGCTCATCACATTGACCCGAAAACAGGAAAACCAACGAGTAATCAATTACTCAGCGTCTCCATTTTTACGGATAAATGCATTTCTTCAGATGCATTGGCCACGGCGATTTTAGTCATGGGCTTGGACAAAGCAAAACTGTTTTTAGCCGATCATCCTGAAATTCAAGCGTATTTAATTTACAGTGATGAAGATGGAAAATATCAAGTTTACATTACTCCCAAACTAATTGATTGGATTGCTGATGAGCAATAAAAAAGGGGAGCAAGCTCCCCTTTTAAAATGTTTTGATAAAAAATCTTATTTGTTGATCACTACCTTGTGTTTTGATACAGATGTACCATTAGTTACACAAATAAAGTAAACGCCACTTGTCAAGTTGGATAAATTCACTGTTTTAGAAACCTCGTTCATTTGTACGTCTTCGGTATACACTTCTTCACCAGCCAGGTTTACGGCAGAGACGCTGATCGCATAATTAAACTCAACATGAAAGACTCCGTTTAAACTTGGATTTGGCTGAATGGAAACAATCATATCTGACGATTTTTCTTCCATACCTACTGCACCAGGATTCCATGCTAAGGAAATTCCTGTGAAGTTTGCGTCAGCAGCGGGCGTTTGAACATCCGCAGTTGTTCCTTTCACAAAAGTGTATGAACGAGTAGTTGTTGCCGCTGAACCATGATTCCACGTGCTTTCAACGGTGATTTTATACGTTCCATCTGCCACCACATTTCCCGAAGCATCCGTTCCATCCCAACTAAAGTTTCTCGTGGAGAAATTATTCAAGGTCGCGCCTGTAATTGCTCCAACTGTATTACAACTTGATGTTAAACAATTGCCAGCAGAACCACCTGATTTTACTGCCCAAACAGGTAAATGGTCTGACGTTCCTCCGCCAGCGTTGCGTGCGCGTGTTTTTACAAAAGTTCCTGTGCTTGATTCAATCCAAACAGCCATTACATTTTTTGTCCCTTGGTATGATGTATGAGGTGTTTGCGTGAAAGATAATGTCAATGTGCCTTGTGTTTGCGCGGTCAATAAGTGACTAGCAAATAAGGCGATTGTTAAAATGGTAGATTTCATGATAGTTGTTTATTGATTACAAAGGTATTGAAAATATTAAAGAATAACTTACAGTATATTCAGATCATAAACATCCTCAAACTACCTTTAATAATTTTCCTGCTTCTAGATGATTTGAATTAATTTTCAGGCACTTTTTCAATAACCTTTTGATTTGATTCTTGTTCTTCTCTAGCATCAGGTATAATTGAGCGGAATAAAAATAAGCGTCTGCATTGCCGTTGTCAATTCGTGTCACCTTTTTAAAATCTGCCAATGCTTCTTGATACATTTTCGTTTTTTGGTAAAGGATTCCACGTAAAAAGTAATTATCCGCACTATTTGGATCAATTTCTATTTCCATTGTTAAATCAGCTATAGCTCCAATCGTATCACCCAAGTTTTCACGCATAATCGCTCTGTCAAAATAGGCAATGGAATCTTTAGGGAATAACGTGATTACCTTGGATAGAACGTTCTCCGCTTCTTTGAATTGATTTCGGTATCCAAATTCTGTCGCTTGTGCATATAAAATCGCTCGTTCGCTTTGACCATAAGTCAATGCTGAAATCAATATGAAAAAGGAGGCAATTACACGCATGAACGATTGACTAGTTGTCCAATTTGCCTTGGTAAATCCAACACTCAATTAACTGAATCGTTGAATCTGGAAGTGCCGGTCCACCTTGGGGCATTAGTTGGTATCCAGAATTGCGCATGGAACCTAATACTGCATTGGCATGAGCAGCGATTGTTGCATGATCCGATAAATTGTATCCTCCCGAAGCATTACCAGCATCGTGACAACTTGTACATTGTTGCTGAATGAGTGGTAACACATCATTTGCAAAAGAAACTGTTCCATTACACGTTGGTGCTTGAGCGAAAGGTGTTTTTTCCTTCGTGCATGAACTTGCAAGAAAAAGAGAACAAAGGGTAATAAAAAGAATTCGATTCATTTTTGAGGGTATAATTGGTGAAAAGTGAAAAACATAAGGATTGGCAAAAAGTGAAGTGGAAGAACGAATCCAGGATAGAATTCAGAAGCATCGACATAAACTCTCTGCGTTATTGGGTATAAAATACTCACAAATGTTACCGAAGAAAACGTCAATCCGAACCAAAATGTTGGGTTTTGTTTGAACACCTTTAAAAAGACAAGATGAACATACCACAAAATCAAGGTAAAGGAAATCAATCCAAAAGCAATCTTCCAAATTGGCAACACTGTCGAGAAATCAAAGAGCAATTGATAATAAACGTATGCGTAAAGTATTCCGATAAAACTTGCACAAAAAGCACTCGTTAAAGCAAGCTTTACATTCATGTCCTATTTTTTCACTGGTACATTGAAGGTAACCTTCATTAAATCTGGCACGACATCACTTTTGTGTCCAACTTTAAATTCAATGCGGTTCACATTAAATGTCCCTTTAAATGTTACTTGATCTCCGTTTTTGGTGAAGGAAGCAGGAATGGTGTATTGTTTGGTAAT
This sequence comes from Crocinitomicaceae bacterium, assembly GCA_017983465.1. GTDB lineage: Bacteria > Bacteroidota > Bacteroidia > Flavobacteriales_D > Crocinitomicaceae > UBA952. The sequence continues at coordinate 30,934 of JAGOBK010000010.1, read as the reverse complement.
TCCTTTAATGGTTAAATCTCCAACAATGCTTAAATCTGTTCCTTTTTTGACCACTTTCGTCGATTTGAATTTTGCGAAAGGGAATTTAGTTGCATCAAACCATTCTGCCGTTTGAGATTTTTTGTTCATCATCCCATTTCCGGTGGAGATCGATTTGACGTCAATTTTCAAATTGAATTGCGTTGCATCAATATTTGCTTCATCAAATTCAACAGATCCATCCATGGTTTTAAACGAACCTGAAGGATCTTTACTTTTGAAATCTATGGCATAACCATCTGATACTTCGTAATGTGCACTTGGCATCCAAGCGATGGAAGTAGAAAGTACAGTTAGAACGATTAGACCGATAGTGGAAATTGCTTTTTTGCTCATATTAATTGATGTTAATCGTTAGAAAATTTGCGGCTCACGCTAAATCCAAATCGGAATTGTCCTTTACTCCAACTTTGGAAAGTATAGGGAATAAACTGTGTTTCTCCGAGTCCGGCAGCGTTCGTGAAATTGATGGTGAAATTATGTCCGAAGGTGAACCACTCTAAAGCGATTCCAAGTGAATTTTTGTATCCAGTTTGACGATAAGCACTGTTACAGAATACTTGGTAATATTCTCCAACCAATGCAAATCGACTAGTCAATTTCACACGAAAAGCACCACCTAAAGCAAACAAATCGTTTACATCGTCAGCCGCCACATAATTTCGGTGAACATAAGTTGGCATGAGTGCGATAGATGCTTTATCACCAAAGTGACGCGCCACATTTACTTGAGTAAAATAAGAAAAACGGTGTGCTACTTTCGGAAAACTGTTCACTTGTGAAAGGTCGGATGAAGCGGTCATATACGTAAACGTTGAACCTCCAATGACTGCCATTGAAACGGGCATTTCATTTTTCTTTTGTGTCAAAAAACGGTACTTCACAAACCCATCTAACAAAGATCGGTAAGGTGCTCCTGTTCCTTTACAACGGCCGAAACCGATCATTAATTTATCGGTTACACCATATTCAAGTGCAATTCTCATGTCTGACAGCATATCAAAACCAAACATGTTTTGTACCCCTCCATTTGTTCCAGCAATATCACCAAAACGATGTTCAATGCGAAAATCAGTAATTCCTTTGGCAATCGTTTCGACTGAATGTCCGGAAATAATTCTTGTTGAAGCAAAGGTAATTGGCTCATCTTCCGCATAGACTTCTTCCACAATCGTGTCTTGAGCGAAACTCAGTTGACGAGAAACAAGAACCATAAGGAGTAATAATAGTGACTTTTTCATATTTGCAAGGTATCAAATAATGGATGGATAATTTTTCGTTTTTAACAATTTTAACAAGGTGTTAACGGTTGATTTTTCTTTTTTCAGCTAACCATTTAGGAACTTTCTCCTCTTTTGTCGACTCCTCACCTAAGAGCTTTTCAATGAGGTCTGGTCGTTTTGCTTTTGTTAAACGTTGTTTGATCCAATCTTTATTTTCACGTTTATACCAGAAGAAAAATCGGTTTTGATTTAACTTTTCTTCACGTGTTTTCACCGTTTTAATCGGTTTCAAAGTATATGGATGAAGTCCGGTGTAATAAATGACTTCCGCTACGGTCATTGGGGTTGGAGTAAAATCCTGCACTTGTTCCAACTGGAAGCCCATGTCTTTTGTTTCCGCTGCAAGATTGGCCATGTCCTCTTCCTCACATCCTGGATGAGAAGAAATGAAATACGGAATCAACTGCTGCTTCAATCCATGTTTTTCGGATAGTTTGTCGTATTTCTCTTTGAATTTATGGAAGTATTTAAAGGATGGTTTTCTCATGACACGAAGCGTTGCATCGGATGTATGCTCCGGCGCAACTTTTAATCTTCCACTCACGTGACGTGTGATTACTTGTTCAATGTATCTGTCGTGATTGCCGTCCTCATTGTTTTTGTTGAAGTCATCCACAAGTAAATCGTAACGAATTCCTGATCCAACAAACGCTTTTTTCACTTTTGGATGGTTATCAATTTTCTGATACAACTTCGTCATTTGCTCATGAGAAGTATCAAGGTTGTTGCAAATAACTGGGTGGATGCAACTAGGAGAAACGCATTTCGCACAAATTGCTTCATCCTTCCCTTTCATTTTGTACATGTTGGCAGAAGGGCCACCGATGTCAGAAATGTAACCTCTAAAATCGGGGTGATTAACCAATTGTTCTAATTCTCCCAGGATGGATTTTTCACTTCTCGAAGCGATGAATTTCCCTTGGTGTGCAGATATTGTACAAAAACTACATCCACCAAAGCAACCTCGGTGCATGTTGATGGAGAATTTAATCATGTCGAAGGCAGGAATTGCCCCACGCTTCTTATATTTTGGATGTGGTAAACGCGTATAAGGTAAATCGAAACTTTGATCGATTTCGTTTTCCGTCATTGTTTTGAACGGTGGATTGATCACCAATGTTTGGTCTCCTACATGTTGAATAATGCGGTTTGCCTCCCATTTATTCGATTCAACTTCCACAATTTTAAAATTTGTAGCGTATTGAATCTTATCCACTAAACAGGTTTCATGACTGGCCAACTCGACGGTCTCCCAGTTTTTATTTCTCGGTAATTCTTCTGACTTCGGATTCAAAAACGCAACCTGGTTAATGGTTTTCGCTTGGTGAAATGGAACTCCTCGTTTCATGAGTTTGAGAAGAGTTCTCAATGGTTGGTCTCCCATTCCGTACACCAAAAGATCTGCACCCGAGTCCACTAGAATCGACGGCATTAATTGATCTTTCCAATAATCGTAGTGGGTAACACGTCGCAAGGATGCTTCGATTCCACCGAGAACCACTGGGACATCTGGGTAAATTGATTTTAAGATTTGACTATAAACAGTTGACGCATAGTCCGGACGAAATCCAGCTTGTCCACCGGGGGTATAGGCATCCGTTGATCGCAAGCGTTTATTTGCTGTGTAGTGATTGACCATGGAATCCATGCATCCGGCAGTGACGCCAAAAAACAACCTTGGTTTTCCCAACTTTTTGAAATCTCGCAAATCATCTTGCCAGTTCGGTTGTGCAACGATTCCGATACGGAGTCCTTCATCCTCAATAATGCGAGAAATAACGGCTGTTCCAAAACTTGGGTGGTCGACGTAAGCGTCTCCCGATATTAAAATCACATCGAATTCTTCCCATCCGCGTTTCTCCGCTTCTTTGTGGGACATTGGAATCCAATCAGAAATTGGTCTTTCTATACTCATGGTTCAAAATTACGCATTAAACACAGGATAGTTTCATAAATGAAATCTATTCATATATAAAGAACATTTCAACACGCGAACTTGTTTAATGATTAATTTTGACCTTTAGTAGTTAACATAAAAAATAAAAATATGTCATTTGAATTACCGACTTTGCCCTATGCATATGATGCATTAGAGCCACACATCGACGCACGCACGATGGAAATTCACCACACGAAACACCATCAAGCTTACATTACCAACTTAAACAACGCGATTGCGGGTACAGATTTGGAAGGAAAATCCATTGAAGAAATCCTTAAAGTATGTAAAGACATGCCTGCCGTTAGAAATAATGGTGGTGGATTCTGGAACCATAATTTATTCTGGGAATGTATGACACCGAATGGTGGTGGACTTCCAACAGGGGAATTAGCGAGTGCTATAAATGAGGCATTTGGATCGTTTGAAAACTTTCAAGCGGAATTCGCGAAAGCAGCAACCACTCGTTTTGGTTCAGGATGGGCTTGGTTGTGTGTAACAAACGGGAAATTAGAAATCTGTTCAACAGCAAATCAAGATAATCCATTAATGGGTGAAGGATGTCAAGGGACAGCAATTCTTGCTTTAGATGTTTGGGAGCACGCTTACTATTTAAATTACCAAAACAGAAGACCGGATTACATTCAATCGTTCTTCCATGTGGTTAATTGGGAATTTGTTGCGGGTAAATTTGCGGCAGCGAACTAATAAAATAAAAAGCATAAAAAAAGGGGAGCGTGCTCCCCTTTTTTGTTTCTTAAAAATTGACTTGTGCCTGAATACGCAGCAAGTTTCCTCTTTGATAATTATTTTGTTTTGCATAATCCTCAAATCGTCGAGAGGACATTGTATACATGACTACTAATTCAAAGTTTTTATTCCATTGCCATTCAGCACCTATTTCCAATTCTTCTACCTCATAGCTTCTTGCATCTAGTTCATGTTTTTTACCTCCATCATATTTTTGATAGCGCACAAATGGAATCAACGTTTGGCCGTTAAAGTCCATTTTATAGGATGCCGTAATAAAACCACCATGAAGACGTTGCGTTGTAATTGAATCTGCCCATTTGTCAAATTCAGGACCATTTCCTACATTGTATTCTGCTAGAATACCGAATGGTTTTGGATATAAAACGAACGTTCCTCCAATGCGTTCGTCAGCATATGTTTTGGTTAGGTTTGTTTTTACACCAGAAGACAAACTTGAAAGTGTGTATTGACCTTTATAGGCTTGAATTCCTGGTTCAATTACTTGTTTTTTAATCTCAAATGGATAACTCATTCGTGCAACTACGTGGCGATTAAAATTTAATTCAGGTTTGTTTGCTGTTTGACCATTATAAATACCAAGACCAAAAACACCATAATCTCCAGATCCTTTAAATCCATCATTTACTAAAGAAGAAAATTGTTTACGTATTTTAGCAGGTGCCCAATAAAAAAACACTCCTAAATCGCGTTCATTACTAACAGCTGAATTCATTGCATCTGCACGATCCAAGGGTAAACGATTTTGAGAAGATTGCATATTTTCAAATCCATAAGGCACTTTACTTTGTCCAACTCTTAATCGAAATTCGTTTTCTTTATCAATTCCTAAGTCGAAATATGCATCTCTTAATTGCGCGAAATTTTGTGTGGTTGATGATGGCGCACTGGCGAAATCAGGTTGAATATAAAAATATACTCTTGGGTTAATTTGCCCATAAAAAATCACCCTCATTCGGCGCATAAAAAATCCATTTTCGCCACCCCAACTTTTATCACATTGCTCACATTCCAGGTCTTCATTTGTTTGAAGGAGACCATTGTAACGAACTTGAGCATAACCTCTAATGTTAATTGACTCAAACCACTTTTTTGTTGCAGTTGCGGATTTCTTAACGGTGTCTTTTGACACTTGACTAAAGGATACATTTGTATTTAACAATAAGATTGCCAACACAATAACAATTAAATTATTTCTTTTCATGTTTATCAATTTGCCCGCAAAACTATGTTATTAATATTGCCTTAACATTGTGTTCATTTCAATTTAACTTTTAAATAATTTTCTTAACTTTTTGTTAACATTGGGTCAATTATTACGGGCTTTTACCATTTCTAAAATTTCAAATTCCTTTCCGATATTTGGAAAATCCGAGAGATTTTAGTCTAAGACATTGAAACCAATGTTATGTTTACGTTATCAAACTCTGAGAATCTTTGTCTGCCCGTGACAAGGACCTACATTTGTCAAAAAAATTAATGTTATGGCTGGAATTTTAAGTTACTTTTTACCTAAAGACAAAGTGTTTTATTCGTTATTTGAGCAAGCAAGTGATAACCTAGAGGCTATTGCTAAAAAATTGGTTCAGGTAGTTCAAGAACCTGATTTCGGAAAGCGTGCTGCATACATTTCTGAGATGCAAGATATTGAACATCAAAATGATAATATCACACATCAAATTTTCATTGAACTTGGTAAAAACTTCATCACACCTTTTGACAGAGAAGATATCCATAGTTTAGCTTCAGCATTGGATGATATTGCTGATTACGTTTACGCTTCAGGAAAAAAAATCAACTTTTATCAAATTGATCCTATTTCGGATCAAGGAATTCAAAAAACTGCCGAAGCAATTTTAGAAGCAGTTACTGCTGTAAAAGCAGCTGTAATGGAATTGCGTAATTTGAAAAATACTCAGAAAATCATTGAGTGTGTTATCAAAATCAATAGCATTGAAAACAACGCTGATAACATTTTCGACATGAGCATTGAGAAATTATTCAATTCTGATGTAGACGCGAAAGAGTTAATTAAACGTCGCGAATTGTATCAAGTAATGGAAACAGCTACAGACAAATGTGAAGATGCTGGAAACGTGATTGAATCTATCGTAGTAAAATACGCTTAATTATAACTAACTAGAACATACGTATGTTTACTCTATTAATTGTGGTGATTGCGATCGCCCTATTGTTCGACCTAGTAAATGGATTTCACGATGCCGCGAACTCTATTGCTACAGTAGTTTCAACGAAAGTATTAACTCCATTTCAAGCAGTAGTTTGGGCAGCAGCCTTTAATATTATTGCCTTTTGGGTGTTTGATATGAGTGTCGGAAACACAGTAGCAAAAACCGTAGACAGCAACGCGATTGATCTTTGGGTAATCCTAGCTGGACTTCTTGCAGCAACATTTTGGAATCTATTGACGTGGTGGTTGGGAATTCCATCCTCATCTTCTCATACTTTAATTGGTGGATTCGCTGGTGCTGCTGTTGCTCACGCAGGTTTCAGTGTGATTGATTCTGCAGAAATTCTTAAAGTTGTCTTGTTTATATTCCTGGCTCCGATTATCGGTGGATTTATTGCCTACTTGATTGCTGTAGTAACCATCAGTCGTTCCTTCTGGAAAAAAATGTTGGTGATCCTTGCCTTGTCTGGAGTAACTATTATGGTCATGGAATACATGATTGAATACATCGACATGAAACCGATCATGCTCTACATTGTGATTGGAATGATCAGTATTTTCATTCTTGTATACATTTGGTTTGAATTGGTTCACGGTAAAAAGCCATCCGCTATTAAGGAAGCTAACATGCACAAGAAATTGCAATTGCTTTCTTCTGCAGCTTTCTCTCTTGGACACGGTGGTGCAGATTCTCAAAAAGTAATGGGAATTATTTGTGCAGCCTTACTTGTTTATGGGAACATGGGACGTGAAGGTAAATTAGATCAGTCTGTACCAAAAGATCTTCAGATCACTGAATTGATGCAAATTGAATACCATAATGAAGAAGACAAACTAGAGAAATTCAAACCGGAAGTTGCTCAGTTTGATAGTACTGTGTACTATATGGAACACAAAGAAATTGTTGATGCCTCAACGGGTGAAGTTGTTTACGATAAAGATGGAAAAGTTACCAACGGATATGCGAAAGCAACAATCCCTAGTTACAAGGAGATTGACGATGCATTAGGTAAAATCGAAGTATACACCTTAGGTGATGCATTGTGTGATGCCAAAACAAACGATACAGTTTTCACCGATAAAACATTGAATACGCGCTATGCATACGCAGGTATTTTTGGCAACTATGTAGATGAAAAATCAGGTGAATTAAAAGAAGGATTTAAAATCAAAACAAAAGTTCATTCAGACACGATGCCATTTTGGATTGCGTTTGGTTGTTACTTAATGATCGGACTTGGAACCTTAATGGGTGGATGGAAGATCGTTAAAACAATGGGAACTAAGATTACGAAGGTGACACCGTTGGAAGGTGTTTGTGCCGAAACCGCAGGGGCATTGACTCTGTTTACCGTATCTCAGTTTGGAATCCCTGTTTCAACGACACACACCATTACTGGTTCAATTATTGGAGTTGGTGCCACAAAACGTCTTAGCGCAGTTCGCTGGGGTGTGACCATCAACCTACTATGGGCATGGATACTGACCATTCCTGTAAGTGCTGGATTAGCTGCACTATTTTATTATTTGATTGTTTGGTTGCGCTAAGCACTTCACAACAACCTATTAAAGCCGTCCTTAAGACGGCTTTTTTGTTTTTAATACATTTGTTTTGAGTTAAAATTATAGTAACTTTAGCACGAATCATTATTAAAATAATCAACTATGAGAAAATTATTACTTACTATTAGTGCTATTGCATTGACGTATATGTCAAATGCTCAAGTAATTGTAGCGGGGGTTTCTCCGCAGTCAATTGTAGCAAATTACACGCACACATGGGCTGATCCGGCAAGCGGATGGGCAACACCTGACTTCAACATTCCTGGAACGTATGTTCAAGATACCTTAATGTTGGTAGAAGATGGTAGTCCGGGCACAAACCCTCAAGGTCACCCGGTTTCCCAGGAGGGATGTAACCCGTTAATCAATAACCTTACAGGTAAGATTGCGGTAATTTACCGTAATACATGTGAGTTTGGAATGAAAGCCTTGAATGCACAAAATGCAGGTGCAGTTGCAGTCATCGTGATCAATCGTGATCCCGAAGTAATTGCAATGGGTGCTGGGGCAAGTGGTGCATCTGTAACCATTCCTGTTGTAATGATCCAAAATTCTGATGGTGATGCAATCGTTAATCAAATGGCTAACGGTGCAGTTGTAATGTTCCTTGGGAACAAAACAGGATTATACGCAAATGACGGAGGTGTTTCTCCTAAAGCTGCCTTGCTTCCTAAACAAGCAATCGTTCCTTCTTTTATCGCTCAAAATGGTACAGAATTCAATTTTGACCTAGGAGCGCGTGTGTTCAATTACGGAAACCAAGCACAAGCAACAGTTTCTTTAAATGCAAAAATTACAAATCCTTCTGGAGCGACTGTTTATGATAATAGCGTTACCGGACTATCTATCGCTGCTGGTGACAGTACAGATGTTTATCCTGGTGGAACTTCTACATTGCCTCAATTTTCTTTGGCAACATACCCAGCTGGAACTTACACATTGACTTATACAGTAGGACTTGGAATTGCAGACCAATATGATGCGGACAACGTGTTAACATCTACGTTTACGATTTCAGATTCATTGTATTCTTATGCACAAGCTGATGCGACTACTGGATTACCTTCAGGAGGTAACTTCTACCGTCCAGGAACAAACAACCAAACATTCTCTGCATGTTCTGTGATCAATGATCCAAATGCTAGCCGCATGAGTGTGGAAGGAATTTACTTCGCTGCTACAACGAGTACGGCTTCTGCGGTATTATTAACTGGAGAGGAGATGGCATTATACTTGTACAAATGGGAAGATGCATTCGCTGATTTAAATGATGCGAATTTAGCATTTACTACATTAACAGAAGTAGCGTCAGGATTCTATTACTACCCTGGGGACCTTCAAGGAGAAACAGTATACGGTGCTTTCACTACACCTGCTAACTTAGAAGATAACCAACGTTATTTGGCATGTGTTCAAACAGTAAACTTAAGTTTATACATTGGACATGAAAACAAAACTGACTACACTTGGAACGAAGCTTACTACTTACAACCAATGAGTCCAAACGAAAGTGACGGTACTTACTTTGCAGTTGGTTTTGGTTCTGATGTACCTAGCTCAATCGCAATGAAAGTTGGTGAGACAGTTGGAATCAACGAATTAAACACAGTTGAAGGTATGGCTTATCCAAACCCTGCAACTGACCAAGTGACTATTTCTATCGAAGGTGAAGGAGTAGCTAACTTAACAGTAACTGACGTTGCTGGAAGAGTTGCTATGACAAATCAAGTTTCTTTGACATCTGGTCAAGCTGAATTGAACATCGCAAACCTTGAAGCTGGTGTTTACATTTTCAACGTAGTTCTTGAAAATGGTAAAACAGCACAATTCAATGTTGTGAAAAAATAATTCGATTTTCGAATCAGGAAAAGGGTCGCTCGTCGACCCTTTTTTTTGTCCTTTACTTTTTGAAAAGGGGAAATGCTCTAAACATGCCCAAGCTTTTATTATCTTTGTCCTGATGAAAAAAGCAACATACACGGTAACCGCAGCTTTGCCCTACGCGAATGGACCATTACACCTTGGACACGTCGCAGGAGTTTACCTTCCAGCAGATATTTTTGTTCGTTTCCTTCGCATGAATGAGCACGATGTCGTGTTTATCTGCGGTAGCGATGAGCATGGTGCAGCAATTACACTTCGTGCGAAAAAAGATGGACTTACACCAAAAGATATCGTAGATAAATACCATGGAATCATCAAAGGAGCGTTTGAAAAGTTCGACATTTCATTCGACATTTTTCACCGCACTTCTAGTGAATTACACCACGAAACATCCGCTGATTTTTTCAAAAAATTACACGAGCAAGGAAAGTTCATAGAGGAAACTTCTGAACAATATTACGACGAAGAATACCAGCAATTTTTAGCCGATCGCTACATCACAGGTGATTGTCCGAAATGCCAAAGTACAGGCGCGTACGGAGATCAATGTGAAAAATGCGGTAGTGACTTAAGTCCAACAGATTTAATCAACCCAAAGTCTACGTTAAGCGGAAAAACGCCTATATTGAAATCCACTTCGCATTGGTACCTACCCATGGATCAACACGAAACCTGGTTGAAAGAATGGATTCAAAACGGAATATTAGACGGTGTTCAACAGCACGATCCGAAGTTGTGGAGAAACCAAGTGATCGGACAATGTATGTCGTGGATCAATGGTGGACTTAAACCTCGTGCCATGACCCGCGATTTGGATTGGGGAGTTAAAGTTCCTTTACCAAATGCAGATGGGAAAGTTCTCTATGTTTGGTTGGATGCACCGATTGGCTACATTTCAGCGACGAAACAATGGGCGCTTGACAATGGAAAAGACTGGCGTAACTATTGGACAAAATCCGAAGCAGGAGATCGAAAACTTGTTCATTTCATTGGGAAAGACAACATCGTTTTCCATGCGATTATCTTTCCAATCTTATTGAAGGATCATGGGGATTTCATTCTTCCGGATAATGTTCCAGCCTACGAATTCTTGAATTTAGAAGGAGATAAATTCTCCACATCACGAAACTGGGCGGTTTGGTTGCATGAATACTTGGAAGCTTATCTAGATAAGATTGATGAGTTGAAATACGTTTTGAGTGCGATTGCACCGGAAAGCAAAGACTCCGAATTTACGTGGAAAGAATTTCAAACACGTGTCAATTCAGAATTGGCGGATATTTACGGGAATTTCGTGAATCGAACGTTGGTGTTAACTCAAAAATATTACGAGGGAATCGTTCCTAGTCCGCTTGCCTTTAGTGCAGAAGATCAAGCGGTATTCGACGCCATTGAGCAAGCTCCGAGACGCATTGCCGAATTAATGTATGCGTACAAAATTCGTGAAGCACAAACAGAGATGATGCAAATTGCGCGCATCGGAAATAAGTATTTGGCGGATCAAGAACCTTGGAAAGTCATCAAAACAGATCCGGAACGCGTTCAGACCATTCTCTATGTTGCCTTGCAAATTACTGCGAATCTGCAAATCGCCACACAAATCTTCCTGCCAGCAACGGCACAAAAATTAGGAAAGATGTTGAATGCGGAGAATCTTTCATGGTCCTCATTTGGTAGTTCAACCTTATTAGAAGCGGGTCACCAAATCGGCGAGGCGCACATATTATTTACAAAAATTGAAGACGAGCTTGTACAGTCAGAAGTAGAAAAACTACAAGCGAGCAATCAACTTAAATCACCTTATCCAGCTATGAAAGACCTCATCAACTTCGACGATTTTAGCAAAATGGACCTGCGCATGGGGAAAATCCTTGAAGCAGAAAAAGTAGAAAATGCGGATAAACTTTTAAAGTTGAAAGTCCACACAGGAATTGACGAACGAACAATCGTATCTGGAATTGCTGCACATTACGCACCTGAGGAAATCATTGGGAAAACGGTTTTAGTACTCTTGAATTTGGCGCCGCGTAAAATCCGCGGAATCGAATCACAAGGAATGATATTAATGGCAGAAAATGCAGAAGGAGCCTTGAGTTTCTTGGCTTCTGAAAAAGAATTTGGCGAAGGTCCTACAGTTGCATAAATAAAAGTATTGCGTATTCTAAAAAAAGGCGTATCTTTGTACCCGCAATGAACGCTAAACGTAGCAAATTTGAGTTGCGCATTCAGTTCACCAAAACTGAATAAACAGAATTAGATAGCAATAACTAAAGATATATTGCGGGGTGGAGCAGTTGGTAGCTCGTCGGGCTCATAACCCGAAGGCCATCGGTTCGAGTCCGGTCCCCGCTACTAAGAAAAGCCAGTCAGCAATGACTGGCTTTTTTATTGGATGAAACTGAATCAAGCTTTGCTTGGATGAAGGTTAAGACAATAAAAAAGGAAGAGCGCGCAGCGGTCTGTGCTTTTCTTAGTAAAGCAAATTCTTAAGGTCCATTCAGACTACGCAGTACGTCTGAATAGTCCGGTCCCCGCTACAAGGAAAGCCAGTCATATTTGACTGGCTTTTTGCATTTCTAGAAGTGTTGTAAGTTTACTTCTTATTTGATTTTCAAACTTTTCTTTGTCCTTCTTTGCTTCTTGTATGACCACTTTAATATCAGCTGGTATAGTGAAATATTTGTCAGACCATATATAAACTTCAATAAGAATAGGTAATAAATCTATTCCTTTCGAAGTGAGCCTGTATAATTTTTTAGCTTTACTATCAGGATGAGCTGATTTTTCAATGATCCCATTTTCTTCCAATTCTTTTAGCCTTGACGCTAAAATGTTTGTCGCGATTCCTTCTTGCGATTTTAAAAAATCATTGTAGGTACACTTATTCTCGAACATTAGGTCTCGAATTATTAAAAGTGACCACTTATCTCCAAAAATATCGAGCGAGTAACTTAATGGACATTCTGACCTTTTCTTATTCATATTGAAAGATAATTAATAACCACTTGCATTTTGAAAGTTGTTTGTATATTTGCACTTGCATTTTGAAAGCAAATTTACAAGAAAAATTATGAAAGCATTCATCGTTAAGCGCTACGGCAAAAAAGAGAAATTACATTTAACTACTTTGGTAGAACCTACGGTTAATGAAAAGGATGTCCTGATACAAATACATTCAGCTGGAGTAAATCTATTAGACTCGATGATCAAATGGGGAGAGTTCAAACTTTTCCTACCCTATAAACCACCCATAACAGCAGGTCATGATCTGGCTGGAATTATAACTCGTGTAGGTTCAAAAGTCAGCACATTGAAGGTTGGCGATGAAGTGTATGCTCGGGCATCAGATTATCGAATTGGAACTTTTGCCGAATACATCTCCATTGATGAAAAAGATGTTGCTTTAAAACCAAAAAATCTCACCATGGATGAAGCTGGGTCAATTCCGTTAGTTGGACTAACCGCTTGGCAAGCATTAGTAGAAATCGGTAAAGTTAAAAAAGGTCAAAAAGTATTTATTCAAGCTGGCTCGGGTGGTGTAGGTACTTTTGCCATTCAATTAGCCAAGCATTTGGGAGCTACTGTTGCTACTACAACAAGTGCGAAAAATAGTGAATTGGTCAAAAGTCTTGGTGCTGATATTATAATTGATTACAATACAGAGGATTTTGAAACTAAATTGAAAGATTATGATTTAGTATTACATAGTAACAGAGATCCTAAAATCTTGGATAAATCTTTAAGAATTTTAAAACCAAATGGACAACTCATTTCGTTAGTCGGTCCACCAACGCCCGAATTTGCATTGTCAATAGGCTTGCCTTGGTATTTGAAATTTATCACTCGAATCATCAGCTTCGGTGTTAAGAAAAAAGCAAAGAAAACGAAAACTAATTTTGTTTTCCTATTTATGAGAGCCGAAGGAAATCAATTAGGCCAAATTACCCAACTTATTGAGGATGGTGTTATAAAACCTGTCATAGACAAAGTGTTTTCTTTCGAGCAAACGAATGAGGCGCTGTCCTATGTTGAAACAGGTCGTTCAAAAGGAAAAGTTGTGATAAAAATCAAGTAGAGCCTACTTCTTACATGAATGTCATATACAAAGCTTCCCTAAATTTGTGGCTCACCCGCTACTAAGAAAAGCCAGTCAGCAATGACTGGCTTTTTGCATTTCTAGAAGTGTTGAATGCTTGGTTGCATAAGCTGAATTAGAAAGGTAAAAAGGAAGAACGCGTAGCGGACTGAACTTTTCTTAGTAAAACAGCCCCAAAGTCCATCCGAAATGAAATGGAGGATAGTCCGGTCCATGTTTTACAAGTTAAATTTAAGCTACATTACTTTAGGAGTGCACCTCACCTCAAAATTGACAGAATTCGCTATGTAGCATATTTCGTGTGCCTTATGGTGTAACTCCATCGCTTTTGTGACCATTGATTCATCTGCTACCTGTACTTGGGGATTTAATTTTACTTCTTTAAAACTTCCGCCGCTATTCGCGTTTTCGATCATGATTCCTGTAGCATTGTCGGAATAGGCCGTTACCACAATTCCATCCAATGAACATAGGTATAAATAAGAAAGCATATGGCAAGAAGAGATGGCCGACACCAATAAGTCCTCCGGATTTAATTTGGATGGATCTCCAACAGCAGCATTATCCGTTGTCAGTAATAAATCAGGTTTTCCTTTTATTGAAACAGTGTGGCTCCTATCATAAGTTCGTACATTTTTGGTTCCGTCTCCTTTATTTCCAGTCCAGACAGTGGTTAATTCGTATGTGTGTTGGTGTTCCATTTTATGAAAGAATTATTGTTCCTCAATGATTGATGTTCCTTTAGATTTATCTCCGGATGTCCACTCCCATCGTTCGTGAAGTCGAATCTTTCCGTTAGGTAATAACTCAGGTGTAGATTGACAAGTCCCGGTCATTAATTCACCTTTGTCATTTACTTGATGGTAACGCATGTCAATGCCTCCAAACTCATCTACCAAACCAATTAAATGACCCTTTTGAATTTGCCCGCCGGCATATTCAGCTGTCAGAATATTACCCGTTTGCTTGTAATGAAAAACCGTTAGCTCAGACGTTTCCCCATTTACTGTGTTCGAGATTGGTCTAAATATCTTGTTGTGGTAGTTCATTTCTGTGTTTTGCTAAAATTAATAAATTCTCAAATGTCTTGTCAGCATAGAATGGCAATTTCATCTAACCATGGAATTTTATTTAATTTTAACTTACTGAAGTACGATTATTCTATTGACCTAAATATATTGAACAGGGTAAATTAAATATTATTAAATGAACAACTCAAAAACAACCTACTACTGGTTCAGCATTTTTGCCATTTGTTTCCTCTGCTTTCAGGGAGTTTCTTACTATGTTAGACCCAATTATTCTGGGGATAGTGCGCTATTCAGTTATTTCTTGGGAATTGCGCCTAATTTCTTTCCTGCAATTGGAATACCCGCTTTGTTGGTCGTGTTTCTGATGCAATTAAAGACTTCGAAAAAATGGTTAAATGAGAAAAGCTATATCACGGCAAACCTCATCTCCGTAACTGGACTAATTGCTTGGGAATTCATTCAAACGTCTTCAAAGAAATTACATTTTGATTGGAATGACATCATCTGGACCATTATTGGGGCCGCTATTTTTCAGTTGATTTGGAATCTGTCTCCAAAAAGGTTTAAAAAATAGTCAGAAGTTTACTTTTAAACATCCTCTTGAATTTTTGTACTTTCATTGAATGAAGTTTTTATTCCTCTTTTTCTTCCTCGCAATAAACCTCACTTCCTTTTCCCAAGATCTATGGGAAATTAAGTTATCTACTAACATGCCTGATACGCGCATGGGAAAATGGACCGTTGGTGATTATACTGTATTTGTCCCCTTGGACACCATTTCTGCGATGTTAAGGAAAAGTCAAGAAAGCTTGATTAATGCCATTGCCTATTATGGAGATCAAGATTCGAACTTGGTGAATTATTACAAGGCTACAGAAAAACGATACGGCATTGCTGCCACTCAACTTGAACAAGCTAAAAATGGCTTTGACTTGCAATCCCTCATTATCTATGAAGGACGTGAAGACATCCGACAAAACATCGGGAACTCGCGGTTTTTAAAAGAACAGATCGATCACTTTGTACAGAAGGGTAACGCCGTGGTGTTCTTCAAAGGAAAACGCATCTTTACGCTTTGTCGAAGTTCTGTACACACCAATCAAGGACTTGGATCGGCCAGCGACATTCTGAATAGCGGTTACGAAATAAGAACCTTCTACGACGAGCCTGAAAATTCCCTGTTCTTTGAATATTACCATTTGGGATGGTGATGAGCGTGAGGATTCAGATCGAGATTGAGAGAGCAGAGCGTATTACATCTTCACAAAACTTCTCCGTACCAGTTGGTCATTCACAGCAGTCAAGACATAGAATCCAGCTGGAAGGGTTGAGACATCAAAGTGATTGGCTCCTGAACTTTTGAAAATGATTGATTTTCCGCTTAAATCTGTTACTTGTATGGAGGTGAATTCCGTATCACCAAGTAATGATAATTGAGTGTTTACTGGGTTTTCAAATTGTACATCAAATGTCAATTCGTTGATTCCTGCTCCCGGACCATATTTCAAAACCGTTCCTAATAACACGGTGCAACTAGAATCGTAAATCTGGTAATTGATCAAACCTTTGATGATATCGTCATAACCATCAATGATCATTGCTTCGATTCCAGCAGAATCCAAATCACAAAAACAATTGCTTAACAACGAGTAATTCATATTCGTGTTATTGTTCACTGCAAAATTGATGTTCCCACAAATTTCATTGTTGTAAATCGTAGGACTGTCCTGTACATTGGTTACATATTCGATACTTACAGCTCCCATGTTATTATTGATTTGATTGTTATGGATGTCTGCATTTACGGAAGCTTGAATGGCTAGTTCGTTGTATGAGAATTCATTGTTCGCGATTTCGCATTTATATGCGGATTGAATAGCAGTCGTATTATCAGTAAATAAACAGTTTTCCACTTTTCCTTTATTCGGATAATTAAGCGCCAAACCATTATTTAAAAATTGACAATCTGCAATATACATGGAGTCAAATATGTTTGACACGAAACTAAGTCCAATTTGGTTATCAATGAAATCAGAGTTAGTCATTGTCAATACCGATGCATACGCGTAGATGGAAGTCGTATTTTCTTTGAACAAACAATCATTAATTGTAAAGTTAGCCCAGCCGTATACCCCAACTTCGTTGTCGATAAACTGACAATTGGATAAATTCACTGATTCAGCTACGGTTACCGCTTGGAAACATCGTTTGAAGATACAGTTTGTGTAATTGTAATTCGACAATCCAGTCTCGTAAGAAAAAGGGAAATACGCATTGGCGATTTGGAAACGATCGGCATTCAGCACTCCTCCTTGAGAACTTGTGCAAACGAATCCTTGCCAAGCAACATTGTTCATGGTATCGTACATCGCATGAATTTTAATCGGAAGTGCATCTGTTCCAACGCAATTGATGGTTCCTCTCGTTTCAATATAGATGTTACTACTCGTTAGGTTGTTGATGCGAATTTCAACTCCAGGTTCAATGTTCAGTGTTTTTCCTGGAAAAACAACCACGGATCCATTGACAATGTATGGACTTCCCGCTAAACTCCATGTAGCATTCTGGTAGATTCCACCTGATACATTTGTTTGTGCGTTGGAGAGAAATGTATTCATCGTTAACAGAACGAATAGGAAGATATTTTTTGACATAAAATGCTTTTTTATTGAAACAAAAATAAGCGCTGATTGTTCAGCAATCTTAGAAAATGAAACTGTTTTTTGTCATGAAAATGAAAAACCTGTTACTTACTGCGCTTACGTTTATTCTATCTCTCCACTTTTGAATAATACGTATGCGCAGATGGCGTTTATTCGTATCAACTATCCTATCGTTTTTTAAATCAAAGCAAAAGCGAGGTTATTACTGGACACCTCCATTTAGTTCGTTGATAAATAAGTAATTATCCAAGCCAACCCAAAACTTCACAAATTCTTAATCGATAAAGCCACGGAAAATTGATGGCTTTTGTGCATTTTTGTTACATGAATATTATCAATAGAGAATTAAGCTGGTTATCGTTTAATGAACGTGTATTACAAGAGTCCATGGACCCAACGGTTCCACTTACAGAACGCATGCGATTTTTAGGAATTTATTCTAATAACATGGATGAATTTTTCCGTGTACGCGTTGCCAACTTAAAACGACTTTCTGTTCTGAAAAAACAAAAAGTAGAGGGATTCAACGGAGATGCGGAAGAACTCTACAAGGAAATTCGCAAAGTGGTGATGAAGCAGCAGCTCAAATTTGAGAATGCATTTTCATTGATTCAAGCTGAGTTTGAGAAAGATCAAATCTTCATGATCAACGAACAAGAAGTCAACAAAGACCAACTGTTGATATTGAAGAATTACTACAACGAACACCTCAAACATGTTGTTTTTCCTATCATTCTAGACAAAAAAAATCCACTGCCGAAATTGCGTGACTATGCGATTTACCTTGCCGTAAAAATCGTTGAGAAAAAAGAAAAAACACGCTTCGCCTTGATTCAAATCCCAGGTGAATATTCACGTTTCTTTCAATTAAAAGGTGAAAATCGCATCGATTACATCTTGATTGACGACATCATTCGCTTGCAATTAAAAGAGATTTTCTCGATTTTCGAGCCTGTCGAAATATCGGCTTACACGTTTAAATTTACCCGTGATGCTGAATTAGATTTGGACGATGATTTGTCACTTTCGTTCTTCGAGAAAATTGAAAAAAGCTTGAAACAGCGTCGCAAAGGTGATCCAGTTCGCTTTGTCTATGACTCCACAATGCCAAAGGATTTATTGAATTTCTTATTGAAATCACTGGACTTAACTTTGGGAAACAACACCATTCCTGGTGGACGCTATCACAACTTTAAAGACTTCATGTCCTTCCCAGATTTCGGAATGGCAAAATACCGTTTCCAAGCACAACCGCCTCAAGCACATCCAGCATTTTCGAAGGGAAAAAGTCACATCGATGTCGTTTTAGAAAAGGATGTTCTTCTACATTTCCCCTATCAAAGATTTGATCACGTGGTTGACTTACTGCGTGAAGCGGCATTAGATCCAAGAGTGAAGGACATCAAAATCAACATTTACCGTGTTGCGAAAAATTCCGAAGTCATGAACGCACTACTTGCGTCCGTGTTTAATGGAAAACAAGTAACGGTCATTTTCGAACTTCAAGCGCGTTTCGATGAAGAAAATAACCTTTGGTGGAGTAATCGATTGAAGGAATTTGGAGCGAACGTCATCTACGGAGTTCCAAACTTGAAAGTCCATTCCAAATTGTTGCAGATTAGAAGAGTCAAGGACGGGAAAGATCAATTCATCACCTACGTCGGGACAGGAAACTTCAATGAGAAAACAGCAACAATCTATTCGGATTTAGCCGTTCTTAGTTCAGAACGTGAACTTTCACTTGAAGTGAGCAAAATTTTCAAACTTCTGGAAAACAACCTGGAACGTAATATTTTTAGAAATCTTTTGGTCTCGCCATTCAATACGCGTAGAAAGTTGTTTGCCCTTATCGATAAGGAAATCGCTCATGCGAAAGCCAAGAAATCGGCGAACATTAAGATTAAAATCAACAACCTTACCGATATTAAAATGATCGACAAACTTTACGCTGCTGGAAAAGCTGGTGTGAAAATTGAGTTGATTGTTCGTGGTATTTGCTGCTTAAAACCTGGCGTAAAAGGACTAAGCGAAAACATTACAGCCATCAGTTTGGTCGATCGATACTTGGAGCATGCACGCTTTTTCATCTTTGAAAACAACGGAGATCCTGTACATATCATCACCAGTGCAGATTGGATGGAACGTAACCTAGATCAACGAATTGAAGTCGGAATGACCGTCAAAGATGCTGCGATTAAAGCGGAACTTGACCGTATTTTTGATTTCCAATGGCGCGGAAGTGTGAAAGCGCGTAACATCAGTGCGGATCTGAAAAATCGCTACAACGAACGTAACTTGCCACCATTCCATGCACAACGGGAGTTGTATCTAAGTTATATTCAGGAATAATCCCGGGTTACCTTCATTACACTGAGAACTGTTCACTGAGAACTGTTCACTGATTACTGTTCACCGAGCACTGTTCACTGAGCACTGTTCACTGAGCACTGTCTTCAAAACAAATACTTCAGAACCGCTAATTTTTCAAAAACTGTTTTCTCATCTGTGAGACGTGGGGAGTTAATTAGTCGGTTTTTACGTTCAAAATCTTCAAGTGCCTGTTGTACAATGTGCTCGGTTTGATCTTCGTAATTCACCTGAATACTTTCTCCTTGACTCAACCAAAGATTGATTGTTCGGTGATGCAATAAATTCAATCCCTCGATCATCGTTGCTCCCATTTTGTTCGCTGCCACCGCATTGCAGTGTTGCTCGTATTGTCCTTTCATCGGAATGACCAGTAACTTCTTTTGCAAGTACATGGCTTCGGCAGGAAGTTCGAATCCAGCCCCACACAATACGCCTTCGCAATTCGCGAAACTATGCGTAAAAGTTTCGTTGTCAATCGGATGAAAATCAACATTTCCATGACTCGTTTTTTCTTTCGTGAATTTCGAAAATACCTCCCATTTGACTGGGAATTGCTTTAAGAAATGAAGCAATACTTCATCGTGATACGCGGGAAGGTAAACGGTATAGTGTCCGTGGTTTTTGGCATCAATCGAACGGATGTTTTTCCGAATCACAGGCGTATGGATGTTTTCGCCATATTGATCAAAATGGAATCCAATTTTTTCCTTCGTTGGACAGTAATGATTTAGAATGTATTCACCGATTCTATTCCGTGAATCCGATTTAGGCGCATTGGGATGAATGACCGCTGCTTGATGACTCATTTCGATACACGGAATACCGTGCATGAGCGCCGACCAAGCAGAAACGGGTTCGAAATCGGTAATCACTAAGTCAAATTGCTTGATTGGAAAGGTGCGTATTTCGTTAAAAAAATCAATAGGATGCGATTTAAATACTGTTCGCAGTAAGTCTATTTTACCCGTTTTTCCGCTGAGAAAAGTAAGTCCGGTTTTTTGATAATTCACATCGAAATTAGACTGAATTTGCGATTGATTACCACTCACCAAAACGGTTGTATCAACATATTTATTGAACATGGGGACAATCTCCTGTGCCCTACTCAAATGTCCGTTTCCGGTTCCTTGAATGGCGTACAAGACTTTCATTGCGCATCGAAATTTAATCCTGAGACAACTTCTTGAAGCAACTGATCATAACTCAGTGCATTTTTAAAAGATACAGCCTCTTCCTTCACGAAATCACCAGATTTAGGCACATGCTTGTAGAGTGTCCATTTTTCTTTGTCATATTCTAAGGCTGTGGAGTTTTCCACCCAATCACCCGAATTTAAATACATGACAGACTCTCCGTCAGCATTTGTCATTTTTTTTATTTGTGGATGATGAATATGGCCACATACCACAAACTGATAGCCATTGTTAATCGCGATTTCCGCGGCAGTTTCCTCGAAATTATTGACAAACTTGATCACGCCTTTTACGCTGTCCTTTACCTTTTTGGATAGGGAAACGCGTCCACGTCCAAGTTTTTCGCTAAACCAATTGACAATCGTATTAAGGACAATGAGCAAGTCGTAGCCTTTCCCTCCTAATTTGGCAATCCACTTGGAATGCTTCATGGTGGTATCGAACACATCTCCGTGGAAGATCCAGGCTGTTCCGGTTGTTAAGGGAAGAATCAGTTTATTTTGAATTTCAAAATTCCCCATGCTGAATCCTTTGAACTTACGGAGCATTTCGTCGTGATTTCCCGTAATGTAATACACTTTAGTTCCTTTTGATAACAAAGAGGTGATCTCTTTAAGGACTTGCATGTGATCAGCTGGAAAATAATGTTTACTAAATTGCCAGATATCGATGATGTCCCCGTTCAGAACTAAGGTCCTTGGTTGAATTGAACGCAGGTAACTTACCAATTCACTTGCACGTGCACCGTATGTTCCTAAATGAACATCTGAAATCACCACTAATTCTACATCCCGTTTTTGTTGCATGACTTTAATTTTATACAAAATTGCTTATGCGATGTTTCTTTAGTTTTAAGAGAACTTTATGAAGTTCATTCCTTATCAATAGCGTGTTGTGAATAGTAATATTGTGTTTACAGTTTGATAACGTTTCAGTTTCAAGCACTGATTTAATCAGGTAGGAGAAAAAATTCAGCTTGTGAGATTACGAAATGACGCATCTTAAAACGCCATTATTTCTACAAATTTGAACAACCTGAATCGCTATTTGTTTAATGCTTAAATTAGTACACAATAGATTTGTCCATATGAAAAAGTTTCTTTTAATCGTCATAGTGTTGCTTCAAACCCAAGTCAACGCACAAATTGACAATACCATGTACGGCTTGTACCGAATACTGAATCCAACCAGTGTGCAGTTAGCGAGTATTGACCCATTAACAGGGATTATTACACCAATTGGTTCAGCGAATACCCTAAGTACAACCATTAATTCAACGGGTGCGGCATTAAATCCATATAACATGAGTTATACTTACCAAGATGAGGATTCATGGCTTTCCGTGGATTTGCAAAATGGTTCGGTGCTGAACGACGTTACCGTAACACTCCCAAATACAACTGGAGACTTTAATAATTTTCGCTTCAACACGGCTGATACGAACATGTACGGTCTTTATAGTCAAATACAATACGATCCATTAACTGGAGCTTATACAGGAGACATGCGTCTTGCTACCTGTGACCTAACGACCGGAAATGTTTCCATCATTTCTTCGAGCTCCATCGCGCAAAGTTATACAATGACGGGGAGTGCTATTGATCCATATTTAATGGTTTATTACTTCGAATCAGAAGGAAAGTTCGTCGGACTTGACCTTTATAACGGTCAGATTTACAGTGAACCATTGATTACGTTAATGGGAAATGGAATTACGTTTGATAATTTCGCTTACAGTTGTGCTGACACTACGATGTATGGACTCATCATGGAAAACGGAGTGAAAGCACTTGGGAAAATCAATGTATCAACTGGTGTAGTTACCCAACTTCCCACGCTTTTGAATTTCGATAACTACATTATGAACTCCGGCGGAGCTATTGATCCGGCTAACTTGGTGTATTATTTCCAAACCATGGATAGTACAGGAATTAAATTGGTGGGATTATCACTTATTGACGGTTCCGTTGTTTCTCAACCCGTTATTTCGGCCAATGGTAATTACTTTGATATGTACCGCATTCAAAGCGATTGTTACGAAGCTGAACCAACACGCGCAAATCCTGCTTCTGCTGGTGTCACATCCCAAATTTTTTCCATGAATATGTATCCCAATCCGGTTCAAGAGGAATTATTTATCGATGCAAATAGTCAAATTGAAATGATTCATATTTCACAATTAAATGGCGCTATTCTTTATTCGATGATTCCAAATGAAACATCTGTACGAATTTCTATAGCCGGATTGAGTCCCGGAATGTACCTTGTAAACATGAAAACGAAAGCAGGAAGTATATCTAAACGTTTTAGTAAAAATTAAAAAACTCACGAACGGATAAATTTCTTTAGCGTTTCATTGTTCAATAAAATAGTTGAAACATTTTGTAATCGTGTATTTCACCGTTCACATTTCACTTATCTTTGCTTCAAGATTAGGTAATGAAATTTGGAGCAATAGACATCGGGACCAATGCAGCACGTTTACTTGTGGGTGAAGTGTGCTATGACGGTGACCATGCCTATGTAAAGAAACATTCCTATTCGCGCATTCCCTTGCGACTTGGCGACGAAGTATTTGACCAAGGACGCATTTCTAAAAAGAAAACAGAGCAATTCATCGATTGCATTCAAGCATTTAAATTGATCGCCCATATTTTCGAAGTTGAGCAATTACGTGCTGTCGCAACTTCCGCCATGCGTGAAGCAAAAAATGGAATCAAAGTTCAGGAGAAAATCCGAGAGAAAACAGGTGTTAATATCGAGATCATTACCGGTCAAATAGAAGCGGAATTGATTTTTGGAACCTTCTTTTTAGTGGATTTTGACAAAACCCATCCATTCATAGTTATTGATGTCGGTGGAGGAAGCACAGAAATCAGCGTTTTTGAAAATGGACAAAAAAGAGCTTCGCGCTCCTTTGAACTCGGGACGATTCGCATGTTGAGAGGAAAAGTATCCCAGAATATCTGGACAGATATTAGTGCATGGATTGAATCCGAAGTGGATTCATCGATTCCACATCGTCTATTTGGTACAGGTGGGAATATTAATAAAATTCACAAGATTGTCGGACTAAAGGATAAGGATTCGTTAACCATTTCAAAAATGAATGGCTTAATGGCTAAACTAGAAAAACTGACAGTAGAAGAGCGTATCGATCAATTTCAATTGAAACCCGATCGCGCGGATGTTATTGTTCCAGCCTTGGAAATCTATTTGTTTGTTATGGAGAAGTTAGCTATCCAACGAATCGATGTTCCCAAAATTGGACTATCCGACGGTATGATCTACGACATGTACCTAAAATCAAAGGGCTAAACAAGTCGTTCCAACTCACTTCCGCCAACAATATGGCGACAAGTTTTGGAATCTAAATTAATTTATTGTTATCTTTGCACCCTAAATGCCCCGGTGGCGGAACTGGTAGACGCGCTGGATTCAAAATCCTGTTCTTTCGGGAGTGCCGGTTCGATTCCGGCCCGGGGTACACAAAAGCAGAGTGAGAAAGAGAGCGAGAGCGATGTTTGGAACTCTGCTTTTTTTCGTTTATCCGAGTTTAAAGCAGAGCGAGAAAGAGAGTGAGAGCGAAGTTCGAACTCTGGTTTTTTTTGTTTATCCGAGTTTAAAGCAGAGCGAGAAAGAGAGTGAGAGCGGGGGACAGAGCTAGAATCAGAAAGAGAACGGAGAGCGAGGTTAATTGCTCAGGTTCTTTATCATGGAATAAAGCATCCGGGACAATTCATCTGCTTTCAAACATAAAAAATCAAATTCATCTTGCGTAATCTTTCCATAATCATTTTGGATATCCAAAATAGCCACACACTCAAAAATTGATGCGCGAGAAATAACAAAGAAATTTCTTCTATCTGCTTTCGAAAATTTTCCTGAGCCCTCGGCAATATTCAGTGGTACACTAAACGAAGCCCTACCTAATTGATCAATCACATATCGATCAAAGTTCTTTCCTAGAATCAACGATCTACATTCATGGTGAAATACCTTTGCTTTTGAATACACCGTTAATTTTCTGAATTCGAACATGAATGTAGATTTGATTGAGAACAAACCATATAACGCTTCACTTTCTATTTTATTCTTCGTTCTTTTAAAAATTACCTCTCCCTCCGCTCTCGTTCTCACTCTCAGCTCTCTTTCTCTTTCTCGCTCTCTTTCTCGCTCTCTTTCTCGCTCTCTTTCTTTCTTGACTTTTATTAAAAATTTCACTACTTTTAATCTAGACAGAGCGTGTCGCCTTTTCAGTTCTCACCAAATTCAAATTTCTATGAAAAAGTTGTTGTATAAATGGGATAAATACAAATTAGGACGTCGACTTCACTACTTACAAAAGCGACTTGTTCGAGCTGAAAGCAATGGGTATGATGATAAAATCGCGAATTACAAGCGTCTTATCAAGGATGTGCAGGAGAAATTAAAACACGTTAAGGAATAAACACTTCTTCGGATTCAATGATCTGAATCCAATCTTCGACACTTTTCGCGTCTTCAATGCGAAATTCACCTGAAACTGTTCGACGCAATCCAATCATTGTTGCGCCTGAAT
Organism: Crocinitomicaceae bacterium; assembly: GCA_017983465.1. Taxonomy (GTDB): domain Bacteria; phylum Bacteroidota; class Bacteroidia; order Flavobacteriales_D; family Crocinitomicaceae; genus UBA952. The sequence continues at coordinate 5,350 of JAGOBK010000010.1, read as the reverse complement.
GTAGTTTTTTACCAAAATCTGAGGCAATGCTTCGGATGTAGGTTCCCTTCGAACAAGATATTTCTACATCAATCTCTGGAAAACGGGTGGAATCAAATGTGAACGAATGAATGGTTACTTCATTTTGCTTCATTTCCACCTCTTTTCCAGCTCGTGCATAATCGTAGGCGCGTTTGCCGTCAATCATCTTTGCTGAAAAGATCGGTGGTGTTTGCATTTGGGTTCCGATAAAAGAACGGACTACTTCTTGAAGTAACTCTTCAGTGATGTGATCCGTCGGGAATTCTTGGTCGTATTCTGTTTCTAAATCGTAGGAAGGAGTTGTTTTTCCCAAAAGAAATGTTCCGGTGTACCTTTTGTGATCGTTGGTGAGTCCCTCGATGAGTTTGGTGTGTTTACCAATACAAATCACCAACAATCCTGTTGCCAATGGATCCAAAGTTCCAGCGTGACCAACCTTGATTTTTTTAACTTTTAACTGTCGCTTCAAGTTCCATCGAAGTTTATTCACTGCGTCGAACGATGTCCACGTATAGGGTTTATCTACTAAAATCGTTAATCCTTCTCCTACTTCTAACATTAGCCTGCCATTTCAAGTGGGATTCCGGCTAATAGCAGGATGATCAAGATTGCTCCTAGTACGATTCGGTAATAACCAAAAACCTTGAAGCCATTTCTATTCAAATAAGAAATGAAGGATTTAATCGCGATGAAGGCAACAACAAATGCGACTAAATTACCGACAAGCAATAAGCCCCATTCTTTTCCTTCCGACTGAAGTAACATTTCTTTTTCGTCGTACATGCTTTTAATCGTCGCTGCAAACATGGTTGGAACTGCTAAAAAGAAGGAGAACTCAGCAGCCGCTTTGCGACTCAACTTTTGGGAAAGTCCACCAATAATCGTTGCTGCGGAACGGGAAACACCCGGAATCATCGCAATGCTTTGAATGGTTCCAATGATAAACGCAGATTTGAACGTTAAAGGCACTTCCTTCTGGTGTTCATTTTTCTCAAAAATGCGATCGATGAATAACAGAACGATTCCACCTACAAAAAGGGAAATGCCTACAACCATCACATTTTCTAAAAGTCCATCAATGTGTTTTTTCAATAATAATCCCAAGATTCCAGTTGGAATAAAGGCAACAAACAACAAGGTGTAAAATTGAAAGCTTTGTAAAAAACGTTTGAAATAAACGACTACTACAGATAAAATTGCACCGAATTGAATGGCAACCGTAAAGAGTTTGGTGAATTCATCTGAAGCATTTCCCATGATAGTCGATGCGATAATCATGTGTCCAGTTGAGGAAATAGGAAGAAACTCCGTCAATCCTTCGATGATGGCCAAAATAATGGCTTCCAAGAAATTCATAGCTATTTTTTTAAGAAATGATTACGCTTCTTTATCAGCAGAATTGTCCTTTTTTGGACGTTTCATAATCGCGTAAAAAATAATAATGTATCCGACAACAATCAACACGGGAGAAAGGGTGATTCTTGTGGAACTAAACAATGCATCCCCATCAAATTGACTTGGGTCTTCTGCCCCACCGCCAATCATTAATAAATATCCCAGAATGTTAATGGCTAATCCGATGTACAACCATTTATAGTTCTGTACATCAAATCCGAAGTGTTTAATTGGCTCTTTCATGCTTAATACAAATCATCTAATTTCATACGAAGATACTTGTTTAAGGCAAACCACGTTGAAATTACCGTCATAATTACACCTATCACTAATAAAATCCCAACCAAAAGAACAAAACTTTCAATGGTGTAACTTATTTCAATGGTTTCAAGGATATTATTCAATCCATAAAAAACAGTCAATAAAAAGGCTAAGCCGATGAGCGCTGATATGAAGCCCTGAAAAATCGCTTGTAAAAGAAATGGACGGCGAATGTAAGCACTTGTTGCGCCAACCAATTGCATCGTTTTAATAGTAAATCGCTTTGAATACAAGGCCAAACGAATGGTATTATTAATCATAGCTACGGCAATAATGATCAGCAATAAAGCAACAGATAAAAAGAGTATCACAAATTGTTTAAATCCAAGGTTGACGTTCGCAACACTTGCTTTATCGTAATTTACTTCATCGATTTCTTCCGGAAATCGTTGCATCAACTTTGCCTTGATTTGAGCCATTCCCTTACTTGTAGCATAGGATTCTTTTGGTTTAAATCCAATCGTTGGTGGCAAAGGGTTTTCGTCCAAAAACATCGCTTGGACTTCTTGCTCTACCTGGCTATCTCCACTGAATTCTTGAATGGCACGCTCGGGAGAAACGAAATAAACATCAGAAAATTCTTTCCAACCGTTTAATTGCTCTTCGATTTGTTTGATGTCGGAATCATTTAATTCAGATTTGAAGAAAATATCTCCTTGCAAACTTTCTTTCGCTTGCTTTTGGACACTTTTCAATCCAAAAATACCACCTAACACCAATCCAATCATGAATAACACGAGTGAAATCCCAATCACAGTTGAGATGTAACTGGTACGTAATCCTTTTTTACTATAATCTTCGGCCTTTTTTGACATGGAACGAAAATAGAAACTATTTAGAAAGTAAATTCACCAAGAAAAACAAGTTTTGAAACGTGCATTGTGTATTTCGATGCTCCCTTACATTTTGCTTTGAATGGTCCAACCAATTACAGCAGCACGCTGCTTCGCTAAATCCACTTTCTCTCCGACAAATAATTCGTCTAATGTTTGATTGAATAAGAAAAGCCAACGCTTAAAATGTTCTTCCTTTAAACGCATGTGCATGTGTTTATCTGTCACACTTGTGGTGTACCCAGATTCATCGAGCAGGACAAAACGCCAAAAAAACTCCATTTTCGGCATGTGCTCTTCGAAATTCAGGTGTTTGAAAAACGGGGCTAATTGCTCATCCTTTAGAACTTTTTGATAAAAAGTTTGAACTAACTCATGAACATCGGCTTGATTTTTAATTTCCCTCATACCACAAAGTTACGGAACTATTTTTTCTTCGTATCTTCATGCCAAATTCCAAGATGACAAGGTATATTTTTTGCTTTTTGACGTGTATTCATGTCCTGACAGTATCGGCACAGTCCTACACGAGCACCTACACAGTTAAAAAATCTGAAGCCAAATCTGCTAATTGCGCACCACCAACAACGACCACTTACATGGAGCTCAACAATGTGAGGGCGATGGTGCATACTGCTGGAAATCTTTGGCAAATTCCTAATCAGAATTATTCGCAATACGAAATTCCAAAAAACTCAGGAATCAATGCGCTTTTTACCGCTGCATTATGGTTAGGCGGAACAGATGTGAACAATCAATTGAAATTGGCCGCTTTACGTTACCGAAATGGACAAGATTACTGGACAGGGCCACTTTCTAAAGTTTATGCGGAAACGACATACGATAATTGCAATAAATACGATCAACATTTTGTGACAACCCAAGATGAAGTAAGAGAATTTAACGCCTGGTATGAAGCCGGAATTGCAGATCAACAAAACGGAACCTCAACTCAAGATGATCTTTTCCCTGGTTACAAGGTGCCCAAAAGCATCAAAAATTGGCCGGCTCATGGCGATGTTTCCCTCGGACAAGATTATTACCTCGCTCCATTTTTTGACTTTAATGGGGATGGACATTACCACTGGGAAGATGGGGATTTTCCATGGTACGACATAAAAAAAACAAAGTCCTGTAGCATCGACCGGAGTGTTGCGCTCTACGGAGATCAAAATTTCTGGTGGGTGATGAACGACAAAGGAAACATTCATACGGAGACAGGCGCAGATCCAATTGGAATGGAAATTCGTGCACAAGCATTTGCCTTTGCTTCCAACGACGAAATCAACAACATGACTTTTTACAACTACGAATTAATCAATCGTGGAACACAAACACTATACAATACATATTTTGGCTTTTTTACGGATGGGGCACTTGGCGATCCATACGATGATTATGTAGGTTGTGATGTTAATCGTGGATTAGCCTACTACTATAATGGTGATAACTACGACGGTGATAATTCTGGATACAAAGGATATGGTTATTCTCCACCAGCAGTCGGTGTAGACTTTTTTGAAGGTCCTTATCAAGACAACGATGGAATCGATAATGCCTTTGGAATTGGAGACAATGAGGCGCTAAACGGAATTGGTTACGGGGATGGAGTCATTGACAACGAACGCTTCGGAATGCGACGCTTTTTGTATTACTCGAATACCACGAATGGGGCAAACCCAAATCAAACGGATCCAACAAACGCATCGGATTATTATAATTACCTGCGTGGATTCTGGAAGGATGGATCCAAGTTTGTCTATGGTGGAAGTGGACACATTTCCGATCCGGAAGCCGATCCGAATACACCTTGTGAATTCATGTTTCCGGGAAACACTGACCCGCTAGGATGGGGAACAAACGGTGTTCCACAGCCAGTTTGGACAGAACAAACGGCAAATAACACTCCCAATGACCGTCGTTTTGTTCAGTCAGCCGGACCCTTCGTTTTGAAACCTGGCGCCGTGAATAACATTACTGTTGGTGTTGTTTGGGCAAGAGCATCCGCTGGTGATCCTTTCGCATCCGTAAGTTCTTTGCAACGTGCAGATGACAAAGCCCAAGCTTTATTCGAAAACTGCTTTAAAGTTTTAGATGGGCCTAACGCACCTGATTTAATGCTTCAAGAGTTAGAAAACGAAGTGATTTTACTCTTAAGTAATCCCGTGAATTCAAATAATTACCGTGAAAAATACGAGGAACTTGATCCATTTATCGTTTCAAGCGAACCCAACGCAGACAAAACGTACAATTTTCAAGGATACCAAATTTATCAATTAAAGGATGCAAAAGTTGCTTTATCAGACTTAACTAATCCAGACAAAGCAAGATTAACCGCTCAATGTGACCTCAAAGATGGTGTGGGAAAAATCATCAATTTCGAGTTCAACGAGGATTTGAATGCCTCCATTCCTGTACTTCGCGTGCACGGTGAGGACAAAGGGATTCGACATAGTTTTAGTGTAAAAAATGACTTGTTTGCTCAAGGTGAATCGCGCCTCGTAAACTTCAAACGCTATTATTTTATGGCTGTTTCTTACGCTTACAACAATTACAAGGACTACATTCCTACTGATCCACTCGCTCTAGATGGTCAAAAGAAAAAATACATTATGAGTCGCAAAGCGGCCGTCGGAGAAGTTAAAGTAATGGAAGCTGTACCACACAACCCAATGCCTGAGGCTGACGGAACAGCACAAATGATTGCTTACGGTTCATCTCCATTGATCACTCGTTTAGATGGATACGGAAACGGAAACCGTTCGTTGGAATTAACAGCG
>JAGOBK010000007.1 GCA_017983465.1 Crocinitomicaceae bacterium | reverse complement strand
CAGAATTCACCATCATCTCCTCCGTCAACCGAAAATTCATCGGTGTTATCTGGGAGAAAGAAGGAAGAGGAATTAACAACGACTTTTATGGCTACAAAATCCTAAACGATTCACTCAAAGTTGTCAACGAAGGAGAATACAACGTTCCCTTTGATGGAAACATGACGACCATCAATGCGCATCACATTTCAAACACGGGTGACTACTTCATTTGTTTAACCGAGCACAACAAAGCCAACGACCGCATGTTTACGCGCAGTTTTGAGAATTTCAAAGCCTTGCATGTGTACAAAGCAAATGGACAGGAACTCAAAGAATTTTCTGTCGACCTCAAAGGAAAACGCATAGATGATTTGGTGATGTCCTCCAACGACTCCGGAGCCTTTGCACTGAGCGGAATTTACGGCACGGGAAATAAAACGGGTATTGAAGGGATTTTTAGCATTCAAATTGACCCAAGCGACCATGCGCACAATTCAGAATCGTTTATTCCATTTGGCAACGAAATCGTCAAAGAACTGTGGAGCACGCGCCAACAAGATCGCTATACAAATTCCATGAATAACCTTGGGAATCCAAACGACCTGAACGCCAGAGACTTTAACCTGCCTCAATTATACGATTACCGAATGCGTGATTTTTTTACCTTAGCCGATGGATCGATTGTGGGTTCCATGGAACAGTTTTATCTGTACCAACGAACGACATACGACAGCAGATCGAGTTTTTCGACAACCATGAATTACTATTATTACGATGACATTATTGCCTTTCGCATTTCTCCGGAGGGTCAGCTACTTTGGCAAAAACGTATTCCAAAGTCCCAAGTTTCCACCAATGATTATGGCGAATTTAGTTCCTATTGTAGTTTTCAATCGGATAGTTCATTGAATTTTATTTTCAACGACAATCAACGTAATTACGATGAATTAGGAGTCTTCAACAAAACAGAAAACAACTACTACAGCTTTAATTTGACGAAAAAAAACAATGCCGTAGCCCTGGTAAAAATTGATTTAACTTCCGGTGAAATCAATCGTGAGGTAATGGAAAGCCGTAAGGAATTGAATTCAATCGTTCTGCCAAAACAATTCCGACTAGATTCGTTTAACAAAGAGATTTTAATGTACTCCATTTCCGGTTCTTTCGAACGATTTGGTATACTTTCTTTTAAATAATTTGCTCCCATGAAGCACCTACTTTACATCGTTTCGGTTATCCTTCTGTTGATTTCGTGCGATTCGTTACATGCCACGAAAAAAGGTACTCAAACATCCACCTCCACAAAAGCAGATGTCCATAGTTACGCGAACCTGTCCGAAATTTCGACCAAACACTTGCACCTAGAATTGGATGTAAACTTCGAAAATCGCACAATTTACGGCGTTGCTCGACATGAAATGAGAAACAAAGGAGCGGATACAGCCATTTTCGACATCAATGGACTCATGATTCAAAAGGTTACTATCGGTCAAAAGGGATCTGAAGAAGAGGCTGATATGTTTATCGATAAGATGGACAAAGATTCTGTACTTGGACAAGCTTTAATGGTTCCAATCAAAAAGGATACGAAATTTGTCAATATTTACTATCAAACAACCGAACGTTCGGATGCTTTAGATTGGTTAGACACAAACCTGACTAGCTCCAAAACTAAACCGTTTTTATATACGCAAGGCCAAGCCATCCTCACACGAACTTGGATTCCGTTGCAAGATTCACCAAGCAACCGCATTACCTACAGCGCGGACGTCAAAGTTCCAAATGACCTTCTAGCGGTCATGAGTGCAAAGAATCCAACACAGAAAAACAAAGAGGGACTGTATCATTTCGAGATGAAAAAACCCATTCCGGCTTACTTAATTGCTTTAGCTGTTGGAGATTTGGAATACCATGCTTTCAGCGCGAATAGCGGCGTTTATTCCGAACCAGAATTACTTTCCTCCTGTGCATACGAGTTTGATGCGATTCCCAAAATGATTAGCGCGGCTGAAAAGCTTTATGGTCCATATCAGTGGGAACAATATGACATCCTTGTCCTTCCCTATTCCTTCCCTTTTGGTGGAATGGAAAATCCAATGTTGACGTTTGCTAATCCAACCTTGCTTGCAGGGGATAAAAGTTTGGTATCCGTTATTGCACATGAGCTAGCACATTCATGGTCAGGAAATTTGGTAACGAACCGCACATGGAACGACTTCTGGCTGAACGAAGGATTTACCGTTTACTTCGAACAGCGCATCATGGAATCCATTTATGGAAAAGAAGTAGCTGACATCCTCGCCTTAATCGAATACGATGAGTTGAAAGACGAATTAACCCGCATTAAAGCTTCCAAAAATCCCGAAGATAGCAAATTGCATTTAGCCTTAGAGGGACGAAATCCGGATGATGGAATGACAGACATTGCCTACGTGAAAGGTGCTTTTTTCTTGAAAACACTTGAAAATGAAGTGGGAAGATCAAAATTTGATGCCTTCCTAAAAAAGTACTTCGAAACGTTTCAATTTAAAACAGTGGACACGAAGCAATTCGTCCATTTCTTAAAGAAAAACCTACTCACGAAGGAGCACGAGGATTTCGATTATCAATCGTGGATTTACGCGGAAGGTCTTCCGGACAATTGTTTACAGCTGCATTCCACGCGTTTAGATCAAATGGAAAAGTTAGCGGATGATTTCACCCATAACAAGGTGAGTTTTGCTCCTAAAATCACCTATAAATGGAAAAAAATAGGCAAGCGCAGAAAAAAAATAAAAAACGTTGAGCAAATTAAGTTTCAAGACCATATCGTTCAAGAATGGCAAACGTTTATCCGTCGCCTACCTAGAAACCTCTCACATGCTAAAATGAGGGAAATCGACCGATATTTACGTTTTTCCTTCAGTGGGAATAGTGAATTATTGACGGAATGGTTTATTCTGAGTGCGAATTGTGGCTATGCGTCAACAAACAAACAGCAAATCACTGCTTTCTTAAGCAAAGTTGGACGCAGAAAATATTTAATGCCGATTTACGAAGCGCTGCTTTTGAACAAAGTAAGTCGTCCAATGGCCATTTCGATTTTCTCACAATCGAAAGATCATTATCACGCAGTATCAAGAAAGTCTGTTGAAGCCTTGATCAAGGAAACGAAATAGGCATAGATTTTTTTAGAAGAACTTAGTTTGCGACTTCACTCATGAATTTAATGCGCATTAAACGCAGTTCTTCTTCCGTGTACAATCCATCAAATTCATGATACGCTTCCACTAAATCGTCCGTTTCGGCCTCGGAGAAATAATCAAAAATCTCTTCTTGATTCTCGCTATCCAGAATGGTATTGATGTAGTAATTGATGTTTACCTTGGTTCCAGAATTCACAATGGACTCCATTTCATCCAAAATGTCCTCAAAGGATTTACCCTGAGCTTTTGCGATGTCTTCTAATGGTAATTTACGGTCAATGTTTTGAATCAATTGAACTTTTAAAACCGACTTATTGACAAGTGTTTTCACGACCATGTCCTGAGGACGTTCAATGTCGTTACTCTCTACGTAATGAGCAATTAAGTCCACAAATGGTTCACCGTAGCGTTGTGCTTTCCCTGTCCCTACTCCTTGGATATTTGTCAGCTCATCCATGGTAATTGGATACTGCAAACACATGTCACGTAAGGATGGTTCCTGGAAAATCACAAATGGTGGAACGCTCAATTGTTTTGACAAGGTTTTGCGTAAATCGATCAACGAGTTATACAATACCTCATCGAAAGCACCACCTTTTCCTCCAGCTTGAATGATGGAATCATCGTCATCTGTTCCAGAAAAATCATGTTGTTTGATGAGCATGAAGGACTCCGGTTTTTTGAGGAATGCTCTTCCTGCATCGGTCAATTTTAAGGTACCAAACGTTTCGACATCTTTGTAAACGAGTCCACCAACGCCAGTTTGACGAATGACCGCATTCCAAAAATGCTCGTCCTTCTCTTTTCCAATACCAAAGGTTGGAAATTGATCTTGTTTGTATGCTTTAATATCCGCCGTCACGTGTCCAGACAAATACGCACAGTAATGCTTCGCTTTCTGCGTTTCGTCCATTAAAACGATGGCATTCAGCAACATTTCAACATAGTTCATTCCTTCCGTACGCTCTCTTGGATTACGGCAGTTGTCGCATTGTTCGTTGCATCTTTTCTCTTCGAAAGTCTCTCCGAAATAGTGTAATATAAATTTACGACGACAAACAGATGTCTCCGCATAAGAAACGATTTCATGCAATAATTGTCGTCCAATTTCTTGCTCTGTAATTGCTTTACCCTGTAAGAACTTCTCGAGTTTCTCAATGTCCTTGTAACTGTAGAACGCGACACATTCACCGATTCCGCCGTCTCTTCCCGCTCTTCCCGTTTCCTGGTAATAACTTTCGAGTGACTTCGGAATGTCGTGATGAATGACATAACGAACATCTGGCTTATCGATTCCCATTCCAAAAGCAATGGTTGCAACAATCACGTCTACATCTTCCATCAAGAACATGTCTTGGTGTCTAGCGCGCGATCCAGCATCTAGTCCTGCATGATATGGCAAAGCATTGATGCCGTTTACCTGAAGCAATTCAGCAATCTCTTCTACTTTCTTACGGCTCAAGCAATAAATAATGCCGCTTTCACCTTGGTGATTTTTAATGTATCGGATGATTTCCTTTTCCACGTCGCGTTTTGGACGAATCTCGTAGTAAAGGTTATCTCGGTTGAACGATGACTTGAAAACGTCCGCGTCCAACATATTTAAGTTCTTCTGAATGTCATACTGCACCTTTGGCGTTGCCGTTGCCGTTAAAGCGATGACAGGAACATTCGATATTTTTTGAAAAATTTCACGCAATCTGCGGTATTCTGGACGGAAGTCATGTCCCCACTCAGAAATACAATGTGCTTCATCAATCGCGAAAAACGAAATCTCCACAGTGGTCAAGAAGTCAATATTTTCTTTTTTGGTCAAGGATTCCGGTGCTACGAAGAGCATTTTGGTATGTCCAGATTGTATATCCTTGCGAACCTGCTGAATTTCCGCTTTGGACAAAGAAGAATTCAAGAAATGGGCAACGTTTTCGTTTTCACTAAATCCACGAATGGCGTCCACTTGATTTTTCATCAAGGCAATTAACGGAGAAACAATGATCGCTGTCCCGTTCATCAAAAGAGAAGGCAACTGGTAACACATGGATTTCCCTCCACCAGTCGGCATGATCACAAACGTATTTTTACCATTCAGTACGTTGCGTATGATTGCTTCTTGCTCTCCTTTAAATTGATCGAAACCAAAATAATGGCGCAATGCACTGTTCAGGTCAATTTGTTTTTCAATATGTAATTCGGACTCCATGTTGGATTTTGTCTATGCGTAACAACACGTTCTTTGTCTTGTTCACTTAAATGTAAGAATAATTATTCACTTGGACTAAAATTTGTGTCCAGTCCCTTGAATTTATCCGTTTAATGCGACAACTTCTTTGACTTCTGGTAAATGTTGTTTCAACAAGTTTTCGATTCCACCTTTCAATGTTGCGGTAGATGATGGACACCCAGCGCATGAACCTTTCATCAACACGGTAACGATTCCATCTTCGAATCCAACAAAATCAATTGCTCCACCGTCATTTTCCACTGCTGGACGAACGTATTCATCCAACAAGGCACGGATTGGATCATCGAAATCACTTGGATTGAATGATTTTGCTGGTTTATCAGAGGTAGATTCATCTTCCATTTGCGCCAATTGAGAGGGCATTTGAATCAACACTTCTTTTCCAAAGAATAACCATTCACGCACGAATTCACGCAATTCCATATTAATGAAATCCCAAGGAACATTGTCCGTTTTCGTGATTGTAATAAAATTAGCGGCAATAAAAACCTTTTGAACAAAAGGAAAATCAAATAAAGCTTCTGCCAATGGAGAATATCCCTTTGAGTCGGCTTTAGAAGCGAATTCTACAGCATCTCCAGTAGCTAATAAATATTTATTCGCAACGTATTTCATCGTTGTCGGATTTGGAGTCATTTCAGCGTAAACCGTAACAGGAACCATCTTTGTTTTTTTTTACAAAAATAGCCAAATTAAACCGTTGAAGCAGTTAAAATATAGATTTTTTAAAGGGATTGATGTGCAGTTTGTAGTAAATCTAACACTGTTTTCACTGGAGTAAATACTTCATTGGGAATTTCCACAAATAAGGTGTTCCAATTCGCCATTCCTCCATTCCAAAGTCCAGGCTGTTCAATGAATCGAATGGATTTCCCCTTGTGACTCTTTTCCACAATAAAATAAGCATCTTCCTCTTTGAATTTGGACAAATCATACGCTTCACCTTGGAAATCTTTGAAATCCAACACCATCATTACCGGATTGAAATGAGTGCTTTGCATGAGCAGCGCGTTCACCTTATCCGTATTCGCTAATTGTGCTTTCTCAACAATTTGCTTACGCGTTTCCCCATTTTTCTGAACAAAGAATGGACCTCCACCTGGCTGACCTTCGTTTCGAACCATACCGCAAACACGCAAGGGACGATGAATAAAATGCAGTAAATCCGCTTCGTTTTTCAACTCATTCGCAGGCAATAAGTGAAAACGTTCATTTAATTTTTCAAATTCAATCAGTGATGGCTGTGCTCCTAACTTGGAAAAAGCTTCTTTCAACTGATCTAATAATCCAACAAGTATTTTCCACTGCGATGTACTCGCCTCAGATTGATTGAAATGCTGCAAATTATCGATGTTTTTGACCAAAACATAGTCACTTTTTATTTGCGCTAAATTCGTTAACAGGGTTCCGTGTCCCGCTGGACGACGAATCGCTTGATCATCCTCACCAAGAGCGAGTGTGCCATCCGCATAAAAGGCATAGGAGTTTGTCGATGGATCTTGCTCCGAGTAAGTTACTGGATATGCATCTCCCGTCATCTCACTCAAACTCTGAATAGCGGATTGAAAATGCTCTTCGAAAGCTAATTGTATGGTAAAATGAAAATCAATCGGACCTTGAACCAATTGACTTCCTTGAATTAATTGCTCCTGAAATGGATTTAAAATAAATGGTCCCAACGAATGGAAAGGAATGAGTCCTTTGGGAAACAAACCATAATTCAAACCTCTTTCTCCCAAGACATAGGAAATCAAGTCCTCGATATTCCATGTGAAATTCTCTACTTTTTCCTTGACATCTGACGGAAAGCACTTATAAAAAGCAAAGGATGAAATGCGGCGAATAAACTGCTCTGTTTGCGCTTGATTGGTTTCCGTTGTTTGATTCAAATAATCGTACAAGAATTGAAACATCCGCGAACCCGAACCCGAGGCAGGAATAAAAAAAGAGAGTTTCTTTTTCAACTGCTCAAAACGCTGTTTTAAGTCTTGCTCCTCTTCCGCACTCAACTGAACGATTCCGTCACCAAGTCTACACGGACGAACAATATCCAAGGTCGGAGCACCGTTTAAGATGTCTTTCTTTTGCCTTAACACATTTATTTCTTCCGCACCTGTTAGCCCCATGTCTAATGAAAATAGTTATTTTGCACCGTGAATCGATTCATCGAAATTATAAAATATACTTGGAAAGCCAAAGGAAGACATGGGATTCATTCGCCTTTCGTCTACGATTTGATGGATATTTGTTTTAAAATTCCTGTTTCAAGAAAGAAAATCGATGGATTCAGCGCCAAGATGAAGGTTCATACTTCCACATTAAGGTGCCTAACCCAGCTTTCGAAACACTTGAATCATAGCTTATTACTATCGGATAGTGCGATTCAAACGGACATCAAAGCTATGGCAAAAGACCTGGGATTATCATCGGACATTCAGCATTTGTCTTTTTTTGATCAAGAGGAAAAAGAAAAGCAACCGTCCATCCTATTGTTAACGATGGACAACTGCATCTCATCGAAAGTGAACAAACTCCTTCCCCTACTTGATGAAAACAGCTTGATCCTAATCGATGGAATCAGAGCAAATGACCATGTCTATTCGGAATGGCAGCAACTGAAAGAAAAAACGGAATTTCACTTCAGCGCCGATGTATTTCACTTCGGAATCTTAGCAAAGAGGTCCTTTCAAGAAAAAGAACAATTTATTCTCCGCTACTAGTACGCAGCAACGATTACATCCAACATTTCTGGCATGGACTTTACACTCATCGAAGTAAAGGCATCCGCTTGCTTTTTACGAGAACTGATTTTTTCTGTAGATGCTATTTTTGAAGACATCACTTTTACTTCACTAAAATTGTCTGTTGTCCAAGTATAGCTAGTTGCACCCGCATTTGTTGCTGATAAGGTAGCGCTTGTCCCATTTGCAAGACTGGAGGACCATGAAACGGTTGTAGCTACTGTTTCAACATCGGCGATACTTTCACTCAGCTCAGGTAAACTCCCTTCTATTGACGCAATTTCTTGAGGCACTTCTGCGTTTGAAGATTCCACAGCAACAGGATTAGGAATATTTAGACCGCAGTTCAGTTTTAATCCCTGTTGTTTTTCTATGTGAACTTTCTTTTCTTTGGATGGTGTTTTAACGTCATTTTTGGCAAGCGTAACTTCTTTATTCGGTTGATACATGAACCACGTAATAAGAAATGCCGCTGCAACTGCGGGAATGGAAACCCACGAAGCGATGCGACTAAAACGATTTTTGGTAAACTGAATTTCTTTTCCATTCGAAGTGGATTGTTTGCCCGCATATTGCATCGCAAAGAGTTGATCCAAACGTAATTTCGTATTGGAATCATCTGTAGGCTGGTCCGACCATGCATCAACGTGCTGAAACAGTTTTTTTAAGGACTGAAATTCCTGTTCATCGGCACACCATTCCACCAATTGAGAACGTTCAGAATCATTTAACCCAGCAAAAGTCTCATGTTTCTTCAATATGTTTTTTAATTGTTCTTCCATCTTTATTGTGCTAATTGATAAACACTTAGTTGATTCGCTAAAAATTTTGTCGCATAAAACAGGCGCGACTTCACTGTTCCCTCATTAATGTCTAAAATCTCGGCAATTTCTTTTAAGGCAAGTCCATCGAGGTGACGCAAGGTAAACACCGATCGGTGTTTTTCATCTAATTCTTGTAATTTCTCTTCGAATTCAGCTAAGAACTGTGCATCCTGAACTTGATTTAAGACATTTTCGTTGGACGGAGCGAAAGATGTATCCACACCGTGAATCGTGTTTTTTCTTACTTCCATTCGTTTGTACTCATTTTTACACATATTACTTGCTACAGAGAAAAGCCATGTTTTAAAGGAGCGAGAAGTGTCAAACGATTCCGGATGCTGAATGATTTTCGCAAACAAATCATGGACAAAATCCTCCGCTTTTTCGTCATCACGCCAAAGCATGTTTCGGAAATACCCTTTTAATTTCCCTGAATAACGATCATACAATTCCGTAAAAGCAGACTGATTCCCTTGTCCCAATGCATGCATCAAGGACTCATCACTCCAGTCTGATATCGATTTACGAAAGAATTTCATCTAATTACCCGCCTTTTTTATGACTTTCTTTCCAAGAATAAAATCCATGCTTTCTCGGATTTGCAGCAACAAAACTTCATTTCCTTCCTGAATGTATTTCTGTTCCAAATACATCAACATGGGAATGTAATTCATGGCGAATTTGCTGCGCTCCTCCGATTCGGTCAATCCGTACTTATTGAATTGTTCAAACCAAAAAGTCTCTTGTCTTGAAGGTAAATCTAGTGCCGGTGCATTCGCGTACTGAAAGGTAAGTCCGACGGGAAATAGTTTTTTGGAAATTGGCTCTAAGTAATTCCTTGGAATCGTCACCGAAAGAAAAAGTCCCTTGTCGGCATTTAAGTAACAGAATTGACTCAAGTATCCAACGTCAATTTTGGTCGACTTCGGCAGGACATACCCTTTTCCCTCTAAGGCTTTTCGGTATTGTGGACTTTGCATGAAATCCAAGGAAACCACATTGACGTCCAATCGTTGTTGGTAACTAAATTGATTGAGCAAAGCGCCATAGGTGTCCTCAAAGCCATGCGTAATCAACGTGGAGTTCATGGCACAAGAGGTCAATACATCACTTGTGTAGGTTTCTACTTCCAACGTAATGACATTATTGACGGACATCACGGCAAGCGCGTTTTGAACACTGATGGTATCGCCATTCATCAATTTAAGTGAAACATATTGTTTTTGAACTTCGAGATTTTCCGGATTCATCTGATACGCTTTTTCAAGTGCCGGTGATCGATCCAAATTGTAATTTCCAGCTAAATAATACGCCAATGGATATTCCCATGAATGAGGGGAAATTAATTCAAGTTGCTTTACTTTGGCATCCATTTCGGCTTGTTCAGCTGCTAATGGTGTACGCTGAAATTTATTCAATTTAGAGTTTTGACGAACAAGCGAAAAAGCGGAAAAAACCTGAACTGTTTTGTCCGTCTCACGAAGGTCCTTCGTATCATCTTGTTCGTTTGAATCTTCTCGCTCCTCGAATTTTTGATTCACATTGAAATAACTGGAGTCTAGTTTCAACAGTGAATTGGATTCGAAATTTACATTGACATTCAGTTTTTCTTTGGACAAGTTTAGCCCATTTTCAGTAACACCCATATGATTGGTGCTTTGTGGTGTATTCAGGGTTCCATTCGGTGGTTGACCAAAGGAAATAAAGGAAAAAAGTAAGAGTAAACTAAAAAAAATAGTTTGTTTCATCGGGATGATTTTTAGCTATTTACAACCAAGTTCTTCAAAGGTTCAAAAAAAGTCTCAATAATCCGTAGATTTGTTCGTTATATGCACATGAGATTATTCTTTTCTACCATTTTCGGCTGCTTACTCGTTCTTTTCACCTTGAGCACAAGCTCTTGTGGAAAGCATGTCATATTATCAAAAAATAATTTGAGTTTCTCAAAGGATACCGTTGTTTTTGATACCGTGTTTACGACCATCGGATCAACGACACAGCAATTTAAAATTTACAACAAGGACTCCAAAACGATTAAAATTGACGAAATCGAATTAATGGGTGGAACGAATTCCAAATTTTCCATGAATGTTGATGGACTACAAGGAACGCAAATCGAGGACCTCTATATCGAAGGAGGAGATAGTTTGTTTGTATTTGTTGAAGTTACCTTGGATCCAAACGGAACGAATTTACCCTTGGTTATAGAGGATTCCATACGGTTTAAGTCCAACGAAAAAAACCAATACGTGAAACTTGCTGCATGGGGACAAGACGCTTATTTTCATTACAAAGATTTAAATGAAGGCATTTGGCCAAACGACAAACCACATGTTGTCTATGGCTACGCAGCGGTTGACTCTGCAAAAACATTAAACATTCAAGCTGGGACACATATTTACATGCACAAAAACGCCATTTTGTATGTGTACAAATCGACCTTAAACATTCAAGGGACGCTTGGCAATGAAGTCATCATCGAAGGAGATCGCTTGGAGCAAGATTATCAAAATGTCAGTGGACAATTTTACGGCATTTACTTTCAACAAGCGCGTCCATGTACCATCGACTATGCTATTATAAAAAATGGGACATCCGGTGTTCACTTGTATGACGAAGACCCAACGAATTCCGGATACACGCTCACAATGACCAACACGATCATCAAAAATCAAGCACGCTACGGTGTCTTCATTTTTGCTGGAGCGAAAGTGAAAGCTGAGAATTGCATCGTTGCAAAAAACGGGACACATGCCTTGTTTGTCCTTCAAGGCGGCGACTTCAACTTCAATCATTGTGACCTACTTGGATACGGCAGTTCAACGAATCCAGCAGTTGGAATCAGTAATTATTACACGGACTATAATGCCGGACAAACCAACGTGTCTTCTATTGACGAAGGAAAACTATACAATTGTGTCGTAACAGGAAACTTAACAACTGAATTCGCCATGGATACCATTCAGATGTCCGGAGTGGTGTTAAATTTTGACTTTAAAAACACGCTGTTACGCTCCGAAGAAGTTTACACAGACTCCTTCTACGATGCAAGCGTAATCTGGAATGGAAGCGCTCTTTTCACGAATCCAACTGAATTTGATTTTACCTTTGGAAGTAATTCAGATTTACAAGGAACTGGGGTGAACACCAGCGTAGTAACGGATATTCTCGGGAATCCCCGAAACAATCCACCGGATATTGGTGCGATTGAACTGAACTAAAAAAATGACAACAAAAAAAATGCGGATCAAGATTGACCCGCATTTTTTATTTCGTTGAATTGGACTTATGCGTTAGCAATCATATTATCCAACACTTCCATCACACTTTTCACTGCTTCTGCTGACTCTACTAAAAGAGCGCGTTCTGCATCGTTCAATTGCAATTCGATGATTTTCTCAATACCGTTTTTACCAAGTACTACTGGTACACCTAGGTAGATATCGTTCATTCCGTATTCACCTTGTAACCAAGCACAAACTGGAAAAATACGTTTTTGATCACGTACAATTGCTTCTACCATTTGAGCAGCAGCAGCTCCTGGAGCGTACCATGCTGAAGTACCTAATAATTTCACGATTTCACCACCACCGAATTTCGTGCGTTCGATGATTTCGTTCAATTTAGATTCTTCGATTAATTCTGTTACTGGAATTCCACCTACAGTCGTGTAACGAGGAAGCGGAACCATTGTGTCACCATGTCCACCCATCAATACTGCTTGAATATCTTTCGGGGAAACATTTAACTCCGTTGCTAAAAATGCACGGTAACGAGCTGTATCAAGTACACCTGCCATTCCGAATACTTTGCTTGGATCTGTGTTTGCATTCAAATACGCACAGTATGTCATCACATCTAATGGATTAGAAACAACAACAATGATTGCATTTGGTGAATACTTCACGATGTTCTCTGTCACGGTCTTAACAATACCAGCATTGGTAGCGATAAGGTCGTCACGAGACATTCCTGGTTTTCTTGGCAAACCTGAAGTAATCACAACTACGTCAGAATCCGCTGTTTTTGCGTAATCATTTGTTGATCCAATCGTACGTGAATCGTACAAATTAATCGGAGATGTTTGCCAGATATCAAGCGCTTTACCTTCGGCAAATCCCTCTTTAATATCTAGTAAAACAATTTCGTTAGCAATTTCTCTTTGTGCCAACACATCTGCACAGGTTGCACCTACATTACCTGCACCTACTACGGTTACTTTCATTTGATCTATGTATTAGTTCGTACTTGCTTAATAGCGACACGAATTTAGTGAATTTGAGGAAAATTTAGTTTATTTGGACGTATTTTTCCATTTTATTTATTCTAAGAGGCAACCGACGTACCTTAGCGTCGTTTTAAAATTGTTGAAAATTGGAGAACCAGGGTCATTTAAGAGAAATTGTGGAGGGATGCATCCGTGGCGAACGACGTTCGCAGGAGGTGTTATTTAAGCAATTTTACGGAAAAATGATGGTGGTTTGTTTGCGCTACATGACGGATCGCGACACCGCACAAGAGGTTCTTCAAGAGGCATTTTTAAAGGTCTTTGACAAATTGGAGGTTTTTGATTTCAAAGGTTCATTGGAGGGATGGATTCGTCGCATCGTGGCAAACACAGCGATAGACGCTCTTCGAAAAGCCAAACGAAATCCATTTTTGAGTGACCAGGACACCGACTTTAAACAAGCGGCACGCGATGAGTTAGTGGAGCGAGAAGAATTAGATGTTATTGATTTAAAGGCTGAAATAGCCATGGAAGCTATTGCAAAACTTTCTCCAGCTTACCGAACTGTTTTTAACTTGTTTGTTTTGGAAGATCACACTCATAAAGAGATTGCTGAACTTTTAGGTATCAACGAAGGAACCTCAAAATCCAATTTGGCGAAGGCGAAAATGAACCTTCAACGCATATTAAATGAAAAATTTGTAAACATCGACAAATGAAAGATGGTTTAGAAAATAGCTTTAAAGAGGCCTTGAATCATTTCGAGATTCCTTACGATGCACAAGCATGGGAATCCTTGAATAAAAAATTGAGCGCTAAAAAATGGTATCAGGCAACACAGATCAAATGGTCCGCTGCTTTGGTTATTGCCATAGTCATTGCGGCGTATGTTGTCCTGCCTACTTCGGCTAACCGCAGCATCAAAGAAACACACAATAAAACTGCCAAAAAGGAAACGAATTCCCCCACTACTGTTGCACCTAATCAAAGTAAAACATCCTCTTCAACTCCACAAAGTGCAGCTGTTAATGGAACGAATCCAAATGAGACCGAGCCTTTGATGAGCCCAAGATTTACACCACCAGTTGTCATCACTGAACTTATCCCTCATTCGATCCCACTCATTTTAGATCAAATGGACGTCTTAGGTTTAACGGATCAAACAATTGACCATCAAGAACCAACACCATCCTATAACGGACGCGTAGCGATCATTGATTTCAAAAATAGATGTCAAGGTGAAACGTTGCAGTTGGAGGCAGATAAACGCCATGAACGAATGGTTAGTTATGCTGGAAAAGAACTTCATTTTTCTTACAACGAAGTCATTTCATTGAAATTAACGGAGCCAGGAAAAGTAACCTTGACCGCGAATTCAGGTCCCTACGGACAATTTGAAGAATTTGGAAGTTTTGTCGTGAGCGCAACTCCTACCTTAAACATCAATTCGGATCGCATCCTAAATTACGAAGATGGATTGCCAAAAATGAGCATTCAAGCTGAATCTAGTGAAGGACAAATCACATGGCATTCGACAAATATCCTCAATACGAATACAGGAAAAAATGTTGAGTTATTGGCGTTCGATAAAGGATATGCCATCGTTGAAGTGCAAGCCATTGGCAGTAACGGCTGTATCGCGAAAGAAAAAGAAATGATACAGATTCCATCTGACTACAATCTTCTCGCAGTGAATGCATTTAATCCACAATCACAGGATAGCCGAAACAACACGTTTATGCCTTTTGCATTAACCATTCGTCAAACACCGTTCAAATTAATCGTTTTGGATCCAGATAACGGTGGACTCGTATTCGAATCAACTGACGCAGGTAATGCGTGGGATGGAATTGATCGCCGAGATGGAAAACTTGTACCAGGTAACAAGGCGTACATTTGGAAGGTCGTTATTCAACATCCTGTTCAAGGGGAGAAAGGTGAATACCGCGGTACTATTGTTCGAATGTAAAAAAATCGCTTAAGTTGTGTGAGAGGGAGAAAATTCCCGTGGATTATCGTTATTTTTGCAGGTAACGATGCGAACAAATTACTATACTCTTCAGGACATTTTTCTAACTTGTGTCGGGAATGAATCGAACCACTTCATCCCTGTCAGACTATGAGTATCATCCAACTTCTTCCTGAACACATTGCGAATCAGATTGCTGCCGGTGAAGTGATTCAGCGTCCAGCCTCTGTGGTCAAAGAACTCATGGAGAATTCCATCGATGCTGGCGCGTCATTCGTTCAACTTCATGTGAAAGATGCTGGAAAGACCTTAATCCAAGTGGTGGATGACGGTAACGGAATGACTCCAGAAGACGCTGTCAAGTGTTTTCAGCGTCATGCGACCAGCAAATTAAAAAGTGCGGATGATTTATTCCGCCTGCAAACAAAAGGATTTCGTGGTGAAGCTTTGGCTTCCATCGCCTCTATTGCTCATGTGAGCATGCGGACCAAAAAAGAAGATTCCGACACCGGAACACTCATCGAAGTAGAAGGAAATACGATTAAGACCAACGAACAAATTGTGTGTTCCAAAGGAACGGTTTTCGAGGTGAAAAATCTTTTTTACAATGTTCCGGCGAGAAGAAATTTTTTAAAATCCGAAAGCATTGAGTTTGGACACATTCGCGACGAATTTGAACGTGTTGCCTTGGCTCATCCAGACATTAAATTTAGTTTGCATCACAACGGACAAGAAACCTACCAACTGCAAGCTGGAGTGCTGCGCATGCGTGTAGCGAGTATTTTTGGACGAAACAGCAACGAACGATTGGTCCCAATTGAGGAGCAAACGAATATCGTATCCATTAAAGGATTCCTGGGTAAACCAGATGCAGCAAAGAAGACAAGGGGAGAACAATTTTTCTTTGTCAACAACCGATTTTTCAAGGATTCTTACTTCCATCATGCGATAACAAAGGCATTTGATGGCATGATTAGCGACAAACATTATCCGAGTTATTGCATTTATTTGGATGTTGATCCAGCAAAAATCGATGTCAACATTCATCCCACAAAAACAGAAATTAAGTTCGAAGAGGACCGCTTCATCTATTCCATTTTGTTGAGTAGTGTCCGTCAAGCTCTTGGGAAATACAACATCTTCCCTACCCTTGATTTTGAAGCAGAAACCAGTTTTGATGTCCCAAGTTCTTTTCGGAAAAATGAACCAATGGAGCCGCAGATCATGGTGGACCCCAGCTTTAATCCTTTTCAAACTCAAAAGCCCACAGGCGGATCAACTGGAAATGGATTTTCGAAGGCGATGAAAAACGAGGGATTCGGACAAGCAATGCCAAGTCCGGCCGATTGGGAACAGTTTTATCAAATTGAAGAGGAAACATCTGGACAAGGGATCATTTCCACACAGACGATAGGATTTGAAGAAAAAAATGAAGTCGGGAACTACTTGATTCATGATCGTTATATCTTTTCGCCAACAAAATCAGGCTTGCTCGTTATCGATGTAAAACGAGCGAAATGGCGCATTTTATATACCGAGTTAATCGGGAAATTCATTCACCAAGCACTCGATAGCCAACAAATGCTTTTTCCGATTGAGAAAGAACTTTCTAAGGTTGAAATGGATCTTTGGATGAGTCATGAAAAGTTACTGAAACAACTTGGATTTCAATGTGAATATCAACAAGAAACACTTTTCATTCATGGTGTTCCAACCGTACTTCCAGAAAACAGCATCGACGCATGCGTGAATTCCTTGCTTGCAGATTTACAGGACAGAGATATCGATCAAGGAGATGTGGCGCATCATTTGGTTCGACGTTTGACTCAAAACGCATCCAAGGATGCAGTCGTTCGACGTCCAGAAGAAGCGCAGGCACTCGTTGAAGCCTTGTTTCAATGTGAGGAACATACGGTTGCTCCAAACGGAAAAAAAATCATGCATACTGTCTTATTAACGGATATTGCATCAAACTTTTAAGCTATGTTAAACAACCTTCCTCAAGTAACGAAAAACATCATCCTACTGAACATCATGTTCTTTTTAGCGACCGTGGTGCTTCAAACACAAGGAATTGACTTAACCGATAGTCTTGGAGCGCACATCGTGAATACTCCGCTATTTAAACCCTTTCAAATTGTCACGCATTTCTTTATGCATGGTGGATTTTTTCACATACTCTTCAACATGTACCTCTTTGCGATTTTAGGCGCATACTTAGAACATATTTGGGGACCAAAACGCTTTTTCATTTTCTATATTTCCACTGCACTTGGCGCATTTGCCCTGTATAACATCATGGGTGTCATGGAAGTAATGGAATTCAAAGCAATGATCATTGACCAAGGATTCAGTATTTCAGAAATCAA
Organism: Crocinitomicaceae bacterium; assembly: GCA_017983465.1. Taxonomy (GTDB): domain Bacteria; phylum Bacteroidota; class Bacteroidia; order Flavobacteriales_D; family Crocinitomicaceae; genus UBA952. The sequence continues at coordinate 89,065 of JAGOBK010000007.1, read as the reverse complement.
TCAACTGATCTTGAACAATGACCGAGACGCATTACTTGCAACTAACAGCTCTGCCGTTATCGGATACGCGCAACAATCGTTCACGCCAATGGTTGGAGCATCAGGAGCAATTTTTGGTGTGATGGCGGCCTTCGCGATTCTTTTTCCAAATACGGAGTTTCGACTTTATTTTGCCATTCCAGTAAAAGCGAAATACTTCGTCGCTGCTTATTTCTTGATCGAAGTTTACCTTTCTTTTCAGAATAACGCAAACGACAGCACGGCTCATTTAGCACATGTCGGTGGAGCAATCGTAGGAGCAATCATTGTCCTGTTTTGGAGAAAAGCGGACCGATCAAACTTTTGGTAAATGCAAGGTAGAAATTTCATAGATGAACTAAGGTTCCAATTGCGTTCCGGGACAATGACTAATCGCTTGATTATCGTCAATGTCTGTGTTTTTCTATCGCTACTATTGATCAAAAAGAGTTTATTGCTTTTCAACATCGATCCATTAATGAGCGATGGATGGATTCATCAATTATTTGACTTAAATAGTTCATTTTCAGCATTTATACGTGCGCCATGGGGACTCGTAACCAGTATCTTTACGCATGAACAATTTGGACATTTATTGTTCAACATGTTGTTTCTCTATTTTTCGGGACGATTTTTCGAACAATACTTCAGTAGAAAAAAGTTGTGGTTGACCTATTTATTCGGAGGAATTGCTGGTGGGATATTGGAACTTTTAGCCAATAATCTTTTTCCCGCATTGCAAGGGACAAATGTCGTTATTCTCGGAGCTTCCGGTTCCATCATGGCCATTTTTACTGCACTGGCTTTCTATCAACCGAATCTACAAGTCAACTTATTTGGCATTTTTCCAATCCGTATTTACTTCTTGGCTTTGTTCTTTTTATTCAAGGACTTGATCAATATTGGTACGGATGATCAAATCGCCCACTTCGCCCATTTGGGTGGTGCCATTTTTGGATTATTGTCCATACAAAACCTACATTCCCCGAAAAACATTTTAAACAAAATTGATGGCCTACTATCGCGCTTCAAAACAGTTTTTAAACGTGAAAAAAAGGCAAAGTCCACACGGACACGATTTAAGACGGATGAGGAATTTAATACCGAAAAACGTCAAAAACAGGTGAAAATGGACCAGATTTTGGATAAAATCTCCAAATCCGGCTATGATTCGCTGAGTAAAACAGAGAAAGATTTCTTGTTTCATCAAAGTAAAAACAGCTAAGATGCTACAAAGACTTTTTCGTTTTTCTTCCATTTTCAAAGTGGCCAGCTTGATCAGCTTTGGCGCTATGATTTTGTGCTACTTAGCACCGTTCATTCACCCGAAAACGTTATCGATTTTACCTTTTTTCGGATTACTCTATCCCGTTTTATTGGGGATTAATCTTGGTTGGCTTCTCCTTTGGGGACTCGCTCGCTCCAAATGGGCAATTTACACACTCATCGTTTTAGGACTAGGAGGAAAAATGCACTTTAGAAGCTTAGCTTTCTCCAGTAATCCAACAGCAGATTCAAAAGGAATGAAGGTACTAACGTACAATGTTCGTTTGTTTGATTTATTCAACCCATCCTTTACCAAATCCATTGAAAATCGCAACAAAATTTTCGACTATATCCGTCGTACGGATCCGGATGTGCTTTGCTTGCAGGAATATTACCGCCAGGATAAACCCACAGATTTCGAAGTGGTCGATTCTTTGTTTTCCATTATGGGCAATCGTAATTACCACGAGCGCAGCGCCCACAAACGCAGTACGCGTCAAAATTATGGCATCGCTATGTTTTCGAAGTATCCGATAATTTCGAAAGGGGATGTCATGTTTGAATCACAAGGAAGTAATGACTTCAACTACTGCATATACGCTGATATCATCAAAAATCAAGATACCTTTCGTGTTTACAATGTTCACCTGCAGTCCATTCGCTTGCACACCGAACCAAATATCGAGGCAGCGACGGACGAGGAAGGAATGGCGAGTGAGCGCGCGCTACGCAGTGTCTTTTCCAAATTACGACTGGCTTATCTGAAACGTGCAGAACAAGCACGACGTGTAGTAGAACACATCAAAACCTCTCCTTATCCGGTGATCGTTTGTGGGGACTTTAACGACACACCAATGTCCTATACCTACAATCAGTTCAATCGATTCTTGAAGGATGCTTTTCGTCAAACAAGCAGTGGAATTGGATCAACGTACATCGGTAGACTTCCTGCAGGAAGAATTGATTACCTATTTTATGACCCACGACTAATAACGAGTGGATTTAAGATTCAAAAAGAGGAATTGAGTGATCACCGTGCACTTGTGTGTACTTTTTCCCGCCAAAAATGATGTTGATTGTCGATTGTGGTAGTTCAAAAACCCCTCAAATAGTTTCGGCTTTTGAAGAGTTTTGCGACACGAAAAGCATTGGTTTCCATGATTTAACCGAAGAAATGGCCCTGGACTGCATCGGGATCGTTTTTTCAGGTGCACCTTTATTAATTACTGATATTGACATGTCCAAGTATCTGGAACATGTCAGTTGGTTGAAATCCTTTCAAAAGCCAATTTTAGGCATCTGTTTTGGACATCAATTACTGGGCTTACTTTGGGGAGCAAAAGGAGCAAAAATGCGTGAGGACCGGGATTGGCAAGAAATAGAAATCATCGAGGAATCGCCTTTTTTCAATCGCCTTCCTGATTGTTTTGAAATGATGGAAGATCACTGTGAACACATCACTATTCCACCTCAATTCAAACTAATGGCTGCGTCAGATGCCTGCATTAATGAATGCATGCAGCACGAGACGAAACCTATTTTCGGTGTACAATTCCACCCCGAAGTATCAGGCAACTATGGAAATATCCTACTGGAAAACTTTTATTTTATTTGTGAGAAATAGAACTATTTCCCTGCGATGGTAAATAACTTTTCCTTGTTCAGGACACTGATTTTTCGTGTGTGAACTTCGATGATTCCTTCTTCTTTAAAGTCCTTTAAAAGACGAATTAAGGTTTCTGTAGCCGTCCCAACAAAATTAGCTAAATCCTCACGAGAGAGGTTGATTGGTTCCTTTTCATAAATCTCCATGAGGATGATCATGGTAAATGCCAGACGTTCACGTACCGACTTTTGAGCCATGTTGGTAATGAAATCTGCTCGATCTGATAACTCCTTCGAAAGCTCTTTGATAATTCCATTACGCAAAACAGGATTGGAGTCCATCATGTTTAAAAAATCATCCTTACTGATAAAACAAATGTTGCTTTCCTCTAGCGTTTCAGCAGCAACACGGTAAGGCGTTTCACTAAACATTGATCTAAATCCAACCATTTCACCTGATTTTGCAATGTGAATGATTTGCTCCTTGCCTTCGTCTCCACGTTGAAATACCTTCACCATTCCCTCATTGATGCAAAAAACACCCCTTGGAAAAGAACCTTCTAAAAACAGAGATTGGTGTTTTTTGTAGTAATTACAAGCCTTGTGCGCGTTGACATGGTCCATCTCTTCGTTGCACAACGATCCTAATAGTGAATTTTTTCTTCCAACACAGGTCGAACAAGTGATATGTTTGTGTGATTTTTCGAGCATTAGATTGGATTTTGTCTATCAAATGTACGGATTTTAAGTGATTTTTTGAAATATGATAAAGGTCATTTTTTCAACAATTTACAGCCTTTACTTTTGTCCTATGGATGCCAAAGCGTTAATTCAAAAATACAATGTTCCCGGACCAAGGTATACTTCCTATCCAACGGTCCCATTTTGGAAAAAAGACCAGCTGAATTCGAGCGAATGGTTAACAGAATTGAAGCATGCTTTCCGAGAATTTCCAGATTCATCTATCGGCATTTATATCCATTTACCATTTTGCGAGTCACTTTGTACTTTTTGCGGTTGCCATAAACGCATCACCAAAAACCATGAAGTAGAATCACCGTACATCGATGCGGTCTTAAAAGAATGGAATTTGTACAAAAAACACTTGCCAAAAGACATCCATATTTCTGAATTGCATTTTGGCGGTGGGACTCCAACCTTTTTTCATCCAACGGAATTAGTGCGTTTATTGAAGGGGATTTTTCAAACGAATAAAATTGATCCAATTCTCTGTGATTTAAGTTTCGAAGCACATCCGAATTCAACAAGTGAATTACACTTACAAACACTCTATGACTTTGGTTTTAGACGTGTGAGTTTTGGTATTCAGGATTACAACCCAATCGTTCAAAAAGCGATTCACCGCATGCAGACATTTGAAGAAATTCAAGCGGTCCATGCTCATTCGAAAAGAATTGGATATGTTTCCGTCAACCATGACCTGGTCTACGGATTGCCCCACCAAAGTCTAGAAGGATTTGAGCAAACCATTGATTATACCATTCAATTTCATCCTGAACGCATTGCACTTTACGGGTATGCGCATGTCCCATGGATTAAAGGTACTGGACAACGCGGATACGATGAGAAGGATTTACCTCAGGACAGCGAAAAACGTGCGCTGTATGAGTTGGCCTGTGAAAAATTGATTTCTAGTGGATACGTGGCGATTGGAATGGATCATTTCGCCTTACCAAGCGACAAATTAGCACAAGCATTTCATGAAAAACGTTTGCACCGCAATTTCATGGGATATACGACTCAAACGACGAAGTTCTTACTCGGACTGGGAATGTCTGCGATTTCAGACAGCTGGACTGGATTTGCACAAAATGACAAGACTGTCGAGTCGTATCAGGAACAAATCAATCGTGGAGAATTAGCTGTTTTTCGCGGACACCTTCTTAATGAATTAGAACTGGAAATCCGTTCTTACATTTTGGATTTGATGTGTCATTTCGAAACATCCTTTGTAGCAGAATCAAAACATACTGATACGCATGATTTCATTCGAGAAAAGCTCAAACCATTAGTCGAAGACGGACTTGTGACCGTGAATGGATCAACCGTTACGGTGACCGAAAAAGGTTATCCGTTTGTACGAAATATCTGCATGGCTTTTGACCTAGATTTACATAAATACCAAGGAGGAAAACCCTTGTTTTCAGCAACCATCTAACTATGGAAAATTGTTACCACTGCGGAGATGTCCTTCCAACTCCTTCCATCCTACTCGATCAAAAAGAATTTTGTTGTCAAGGTTGCGCCAACGTTTATTCCTTGTTGAATTCAAATTCCCTGAAGGATTTTTACCAATTTGAGAAAACACCTGGAATCAAACCAAACAAAGGACGCAGCGATAAATTCCAATTTTTAGATATTCCTGAAATTCGCGCTCGTTACATTCAATACGAAGATGAAAAAATTGCCCGTGTAAAATTATCCTTACCAAGCATTCACTGTTCTTCGTGTATTTACCTTCTTGAAAATTTATCCAAAATAAATAACCAAGTCCTCACTTCTCAGGTGCATTTCGCCAAAAAAGAAGCGACCATTGTTTTTGATCGAAATGCCATTTCCCTTTCCGAAATTGCCGATTTGTTGCAATTCATCGGTTACGAGCCTGATTTTGGACGAAAAACAGAAGCAAAAGGGATTCAAAAATCATTTTTATTGAAAATTGGACTTGCGGGATTTGCCTTTGGAAGCATCATGCTTTGGAGCGCGCCCGATTATTTTGGCATCACCTTGGATAATTTATCCTTCCGGAATTTCACGGCGTATTTGTCCTTCATTGTGTCATTGCCCGTTTTTCTTTATTCCGCTAATGAATATTATTTATCCGCTTATAAAGCCGTTCGAAGTCGAAGCATCAACTTAGATGTACCAATTACCTTAGGAATACTCGCCCTTTACGCACAAAGCACCTATCAGATTTTCACACAGCAAGGACCTGGATACATGGATAGCTTTGCCGGATTCATTTTCTTCCTGTTGATTGGAAAATGGTTTCAAAATAGAACGTATCAGTCGCTTTCCTTTGACCGCGATTATTCTTCTTATTTTCCGGTGGCTATTCACCGTATTTCTGAAAAAGGGTCAGAAATCATTCCCATCGAGCAACTGAAAGAAGGGGATCGAATTCAAGTCAGAAATGAAGAAATCATTCCATGTGATAGCATTTTAGTTTCAGATGAAGCACAACTTGACTTTAGTTTTGTCACAGGTGAATCGGCCTTAGTCACTAAGAAAAAAGGAGATTTGATCTATGCTGGTGGAAAGTTAATCGGAATGAGCATTGAATTGGCGGTGAAATCAGAAACCAACCGCAGCCATTTAACCCAATTATGGAACGAAACCAAGGATAAAAAAGAATCCAACACTCTTGAACGATACCAAGATCGAATCTCTCGCTACTTTTTACTCATTTTGATCATGGTGGCCATCGTTGCAGGTATTACATGGGCTTTCATCGATCCGAGTAAAATCATGACGGTCATCGTTTCCATTTTAATTGTTGCTTGTCCCTGCGCCCTTGCATTGTCGAGTCCTTTTACTTTGGGAAATACCCTGAGTGTTCTGGGTAAAAATGGATTATACTTAAAAAACACCACAGTTGTAGAAGCACTCAGTGAAATCACGACCATCATTTTTGATAAAACAGGCACCTTGACTGATCCAATGGCTCATCAAGTCCATTTCTCAGATGAAAATATGACCGAGGAATTATGGCACGTTTTGAGAGAGCTATCAAGCCACTCCACTCATCCCTTGTCCAAATTAATTCATCAACAGTTGAAGGACAAAAATCACGTTATAAAACTCACTCATTTCATCGAACACAAAGGAAAAGGTATTCAAGCAACATACAATGAGAAATCCTATCAATTGGGAAGCTCTGCATTTGTTGGAGCTGTCTCTTCTTCAACTGAAAACGGTACCGTATTTTTTGCTCAAGATGGAAAAGTAATTCAAGAAATTCACATCAAGAGTGCTTTTCGCGCTTCCGTTTCTTCGGTATTAGGACAATTGACTGACAAACGCATTTTTGTCCTCTCAGGAGATGATGAGAAAGACTTACCCGAATTAATCTCACTCGGCTTCCATGCGGATCAGTGTTTTTTCAAACAGGAACCAAAAGACAAAGCTGCATTTATTGCAGAAAGACAGAAATTAGGTGAAAAAGTCCTCATGTTGGGTGATGGACTTAACGATGTTGGCGCATTGGGAACAGCGAATGTCGGTATTGCCTTATCGGAGGACATGTTTCGTTTTACCCCATCCTCTGATGCCATTTTAGATGCGAAGCATGTTCATTTGCTCGCTCGGTTTTTTCAAGTTTCTACGTACGCAAAAGTCGTGTTAAAAGTATGCCTCGGATTTTCTATTACCTATAACTTGATCGGTCTTTCCTTTGCGATTTCCGCATCCCTATCACCAATCGTGGCGGCAATCTTAATGCCCATTAGTTCCATAACGGTTGTCTTTCTCAGTTCCAGCTTGATTCATTTCAAGTATTGGCGAGGATTGGAATAAACATGATATAAATCAGTTTTTTTCAAACATCTACATCATACTTATTCGTTGCACCTTTTTGGAAATTTGCATCATGGGAATGATCTATCTGATGTTAATTGTAAGCCTTTGTATTGCTGGCTTTTTCTTGCTTTTCTTTTTGTGGGCAACAAAAAACGGACAGTTTGACGATGACTACACGCCATCAGTGCGCATGCTCTTTGAAGACGAACCAAAATTAAAAGATGAGTAATATGGAAGCAGAAAAGTTTAGTTACGACAACCGAATCGTTCGGAATTTTGCCTACGCCACTGTTATTTGGGGTGTAACAGGAATGTTGGTTGGATTAATCGCCGCACTACAGCTGGCATTTCCGGAATTTTTCAATGACTATTTAGGATTTAAATACCTGACTTTTGGACGTTTGCGTCCACTTCACACCAATGCTGTCATCTTTGCCTTTGTTGGAAATGGAATGTTCATGGGAATTTACTATTCCCTTCAGCGCTTGTTAAAAACGAGGTTGTGGAGTGACAAACTCAGTAAAATTCATTTCTGGGGATGGCAAACAATCATCGTTTGTGCGGTTGCAACATTGCCCTTCGGGATTACCACTGGAAAAGAATATGCAGAGTTAGAATGGTGGATCGACATCATGATTGCTGGAATTTGGGTAGTTTGGGGATGGAACATGTTCGCGACGATCATGGTTCGACGTGTGAAACACCTTTACGTGGCCATTTGGTTCTACATTGCAACATTCGTAACCGTTGCGATGCTGCACATTTTCAACTCCTTTGAATTACCTGTTTCTTTCTTAAAAAGCTACTCTTGGTACGCCGGAGTTCAAGACGCATTGGTTCAATGGTGGTATGGACACAATGCCGTTGCCTTCTTCTTGACTACACCGTATTTGGGCTTGATGTATTACTTCGTACCGAAAGCTGCAAATCGTCCAGTTTACTCTTACCGTTTATCAATTATTCACTTTTGGGCCTTGATTTTCTTGTACATCTGGGCTGGACCACACCATTTATTGTACTCTACCCTTCCGGATTGGGCGCAAAGTTTGGGCGTTGTCTTTTCTGTCATGTTAATCGCTCCGTCTTGGGGTGGAATGTTGAATGGATTACTTACCTTAAGAGGAGCTTGGGACCGTGTTCGCGATGATATTTTGTTGAAATTCATGGTGGTCGCATTAACATGTTATGGAATGTCCACCTTTGAAGGACCATTGCTTTCTTTGAAAAACATCAATGTCATTTCTCACTTTACAGATTGGACTATCGCTCACGTACACATCGGTGGACTAGGATGGAATGGTATGTTAACCTTCGGTATGTTGTATTGGTTGTTCCCTCGTTTGTACAACACAAAATTGTATTCTACAAAAATGGCAAACCAACATTTCTGGATTGCCACTTTAGGAATCATTCTTTATGCGATTCCAATGTATATCGCCGGATTCATGCAAGGATTAATGTGGCAGGAATTCAAACCAGACGGAACATTAGCGAACAACTTTGTCGATACTGTCATTGAAATGAAACCATTCTTCTATCTAAGATCTCTTGGAGGTTTATTATACCTAAGTGGCGCCATCCTGATGTTCTACAACTTAGTGAAAACAGCAAAATCTGGAAAATTAGTTGCCAATGAAGAAACAGAAGCAGTTGTAACCAAAGAATTACACGTCAATACGAAAGGAGAATATTGGCACAAGGTCATCGAACGTAAACCAATTCAATTCATGATCCTCAGTTTAGTCATTGTTGCCATTGGTGGAATTGTGGAGATCATTCCAACGATGATCGTTAAAAGCAATGTTCCAACCATTAAAAGTGTGAAACCGTACACGCCACTTGAATTGTATGGACGAGATATTTACATCCGTGAAGGATGTTACAATTGTCACTCACAGTTAATTCGACCATTGCGCTTTGAAACAGTACGCTACGGAGCTTATTCAAAATCCGGTGAATTCGTTTACGATCATCCATTCCAATGGGGCTCAAAACGAACTGGTCCAGATTTGGCACGTGAAGGAGGCGTTCGTGGAAACCTATGGCACTTTAACCACATGATTCGTCCAAAAGTCATTACTCCAGGATCCATCATGCCTGCATATCCATGGATGCGTGAAGACGATATGGATATTGAAAACATCGGTGCGAAAATCCGTGCAATGCAAACGCTAGGTGTTCCTTATCCAGAGGGATATGATAAGAAAGCGAAAAAGGATCTTCAAGCTCAAGCACATCTGATTGCATTAGACATCGTGAATACGACCAATCAAATTGCCTTGAAGGGACGAAACAAAAACGATTTGATTAAAGAAATCGAACAGAAGGACATCGTTGCGATTATTGCCTACTTGCAGCGACTTGGAACAGATGTTAAAGTGAAACCAACGAAATAAACGACATGTTAAGATTCATCAAACACAACCTTACGGGCATGCTCGGTGTCGAGATTTACCCTTTGATTTCGCTAATCATGTTTACCCTATTCTTCGCAGTAATGTTATGGTATGTCATTAAAATGTCGAATAACAGAGTGACAGAAATGAGCGCCATGCCTTTAGATCTAGAAGAGAATACGAACACAAATCAAACACATCATGAAAATTAAATTCACACAACTGACGTTTGTTGCGCTTTTAATCAGCTTGGTCGCGCAGGGAAAAATGTATGCCGCTGATGGTGGACAATTATTTAAGTCCCGTTGTAATACGTGTCACATGGTGGACAAAAACTCAACTGGACCAAAACTACAAGGTGCCAAACAAAAATGGGTGGATGCTGGCGAAGGTGATCTAATTTACGATTGGATTACGAATTCATCTGCACTCATTGCATCTGGTAAAAGTGCCCGAGGGAAGGAAGTGTCTGGATTTAGTCCAACTGCCATGCCACCACAAACCGTTTCCAAAGAAGAAATCGATGCCATTTTAACGTTTGTGGATGCTCCGCCGGTTGTAACTACAACTCCCAGCGATACAACCGCTACAGCAACAGTCGGTACCGAAACTAAACCTGATTATGTCGCAAATTTATCTATGTTCAATTGGATGATTTTCTTAATGGTGATCCTTATTTTGATCATTATCGTTTTGGCTGGAGCAATTATGACGTATGTGAAATCCGATTATTTCCGAACAAAAGTGGCTGAGATGGGTGATAAATCCAAATTACTCATCATTGTCATCACGACTGGGTCTTTATTCATTAGTAATGAAAGTCATGCTTTGAACTTCATGCAAGCGGGAGAGGCGGAAAAAGGAATGCCGTGGTTGCAAGTTGAAAACACAGATTTGTACGCCTTATTAGTAGTGAACATCATTCTATTAATCGTCGTTCTTTACTTACGCCACTTGTTTTATCAGATGGTAGCTATGGTTCGTCCTAAGAAAGAGGAAGTACAACAAGTTCCGGTTGTTGCGGAGACATTTAAAAAAGTCAATGCTATTTTGACCGACGCAGTTCCTATTGAAGAAGAACATACCATTTTAATGGATCATGAATACGATGGAATTCGTGAATTAGATAATAACCTTCCACCTTGGTGGGTATGGGGTTTCTTTGCAACTATTGTATTTGCGTTCATCTACATCATCAATTACCATGTTTTGGGAACATCTGATTTGCAGGAGAAAGCTTACAAAAAAGAAATGGCGAAAGCAGAAAGAGAAATTGCTGCCTACCGTGAGAAAATGGCCATGAATGTGGATGAAACGAATGCTACTTTAATGACGGGAAGTGCGGATTTAGCCGCTGGAAAAGTAGCCTTTGGAGTGAATTGTGTCACGTGTCATAAAGCCGATGGTTCAGGAGATGTTGGTCCAAACTTAACTGACAAAAACTGGATTTACGGTTACGATATTAAAGATGTATTTGCAACGATCAAATTAGGTCGTCCAAATGGAATGCCAACACATGATGCCTTATTGAATCCAATTCAAATTCAACAAGTAGCGTCTTATGTTCTGTCTTTAAAGGAAGTTGCTAACGGAAAACCCGCACAAGGTGACATCCTTAAGAAATAAGTAAATCCATCAATATGAGTGAGCAGGATGAGGCCTTCCGTGACCGGATAGCCACAGTGAATGAAAAAGGTAGACGCATTTGGATTTTCCCCAAGAAACCATTCGGGTCCTTCTATAACAAGCGAAAGATCCTAAGTTACTTTCTACTCGCGTTGCTTTTTGGTGGGCCACACATCCGAATTGGATCAGAACCTTTTCTTTTACTAGACATCATTCACCGTAAATTCGTCATCTTTGGTCAAGTTTTTTGGCCTCAGGACATGTACCTTTTTGCCATATTGGTGATTGTTGGTGTTGTCTTCATTATTTTCTTTACCATCATTTTTGGACGCTTGTTTTGTGGTTGGGTTTGTCCGCAAACGATTTTCATGGAAATGCTTTTTCGTCGAATTGAATATTTGATCGATGGTGATTGGACGGAGCAAAAGCGACTTGAAAAAAGTCCATGGACAAAAGAAAAAATCTTCAAACGCACGCTTAAACATGTCATATTCTGGTGGATTTCGTTCTTTATTGCCAATACATTTTTAGCGTACATCATTGGATCTGATTCCTTATGGCACATTCAAACGGACCCATTTGGGAAACACCTTGGCGGACTTATTGCCATCATCATTTTTACGTATGTGTTTTACGGTGTTTTTGCCTTCTTGAGAGAACAAGTGTGTACAACGATTTGTCCATATGGACGTTTGCAAGGAGTTTTATTGGATCAAAACACCATGGTCGTGGCTTACGACGAAGTACGTGGAGAAGAGCGTGCAAAAATTCACAAAGGCGAGGATCGTCAAGCTGTTGGAAAAGGCGACTGTATTGATTGTGGACACTGCGTTCATGTTTGTCCGACCGGAATTGACATTAGAAACGGGACACAATTAGAATGTGTCAATTGTACCGCTTGTATCGATGCATGTGATCACATGATGGATGCTGTTGGACACGAAAAAGGTTTGATTCGCTTTGTTTCTGAAAACGGAGTGAAAAACAGAACACCTTTTCAATGGACCAGACGCGTCAAAGCTTATAGTGTATTGTTAATTGGACTTCTCATAACCTTAAGTATCCTGTTAATCTCCAGAAAGTCATTCGAGACGAACATTTTACGTCAAAAAGGATCCACTTTCCAAGTGGATGAACATGGAATGGTCTCCAATATTTTTGAGATCAACATGTTGAACAAGACACATAAACGTTATTACATTCACTTTGAAATAGAAGGTGACGAAGCAAAAATTGAAACAGTAGGTAAAGCCGTCATATTAAAAAGTGAATCCAAAGCGAAGGTGCTCATCGTTGTGAAGATGCCGAATGCCGCTTTAGAAAATGGAACGAAAAAATTTAACATCCATATTTTTGGTAATCATCAGGAAATAGAAGTGATTCAAACCAAATTTATTGGACCAATGCTTTAACATATGAGATTTAGAAACGGAATTATTATTGCCATGATTGCTTTTGTGACGTTTATAGTCACGTTGGCAGTTGTCATAAGTTCAAAAGATTCAGAGTTAATTAGTGAGGATTATTACATCAAAGAAAAATCCTTTAACGAGGACTTTGATGCACAACAACGTGCTGCAGATTATAAAAATCCCATTCAAGTTGTTAATCGCGATGAGTTAATCTGTTTTGTCAACACATCTAAACTAGACATTCAAAAACTAGATTTAGAATTTATTCGAATGAATCACGGCAAAGCAGATTTTACAATGAAAAATCAAAACCTACAAACATGTCTTTTGTCCAAAAAGCTTGAACAAGGAAATTACGAGATTCAAATGCGCTATAAAGTCAAGAATCAAGACTTTTTGCAAGTTGTTACTTGGTATAATAAATGACCTCTTTCTTATTTTTTGGTTTTCTCATAGGCTTGGCCTCTAATTTCCATTGTATTGGAATGTGCGGTCCTTTGGCATTTGCTCTTCCCATCGATCGTTCTAGTGCTTTTAAAAGCATTCTAAGCGTATTCAAATACAATTTCGGAAGATTGTTTACGTATGGTTTTTTGGGGATGATAGTCGGGATGTTTGGATTCAGTGTTTTACTTTTCAGTACCATGCAATGGCTAAGTATTTTAAGTGGAATACTGATTATTGGAATGGCCTGGTCAGATCAAGTTGAACGATGGCCAATCATCGGAATATGGACTAAAAAAATGACCACTTTGATTCAACTCATTTTCCGAAGAACAAAAGAACTTCCTCTCGCCTATCGTTCCTTTTCCTTCGGTATGGCGAATGGACTTTTGCCATGTGGAATGGTTTACCTTGGATTGACAAATGCGCTAGGCAGTGGAACGCTATTATCATCGATTCTTTCCATGCTTGCATTCGGTATAGGAACATTACCCGCCATGTTTTTCATGCCGTTGATTGCACATAGCAAATGGCAGGTACGAATTCCAAAAATTGTGATTGCTTTGGTATTAACACTTATTGGTACCTTAACCATCATCAGGGGAATGAATCTTGGAATTCCTTATGTGAGTCCTAAAATGAATACGGAACTTACGACAACCCATCAAACACCTTCGCTCGAATGTTGTGATGATACCTGCAAGGTTACCCCTGAATAAGCAATGAACTTCTTACGCTATTACTTGTGGTAATCATCAGTGCATATGCTGGAGAATCAAAAAAGATTGGAACAAAAAAAAGGCGACCATTTGGCCGCCTTGAATTTCGTTTATCTAAAATTACATTTTGATGAATTTCACAGATTCAGATTGTTTACCTGAATTGAATTTCACGATGTATGTTCCATTAGCAAGATTGTCTCCTTCAATTTGAAGTGAGTTCGTTCCTTCATCCATCGATTTTCTGATAGATTTAACTAAACGTCCTGTAATCGAGTAAACTTGAATTTCAACCATTCCAGCATTTGCCAATTCAAACGTTACCGTTGTATTGTCGCGTGTTGGATTCGGGTATGTTTTTAATTTAGAATCAAAATTCACGGTACCTGTTGAACCATTTTGATCTAAACCTAGGAATGCTGTCGTTCTCCAAATTCCACGTCCAAATGTACCTAAGTAAATTTCACCTGGTCGGTCATTTCCTTCGTTAAATGATCTCCATGCTTGACGTACTTCATAAACTGGAGTACCTTCAAATCCTGCAGACGAATTCTCCCAAGAAGCTCCACCATTTGTTGAGATGAATGCACCACTTGAAGTTCCCACTACAATGATATCAGGATTATTACGGTCAATGATACCATCGTAACAAGCAACTCCTGGAGTAGTAATCGCTGTCAAAGCTGTGAAGGAAGGTGTCGTCACATTTGCATTTACACTACGACGATTCACTCCTCCGAATCCAGCGAAACAAATGATGTCGTTTCCATTATTTGGGTTGACTGCTATTCCTTCGTAAGATGTAGATGTAATTTTCGTTGCGGTTGTAAACGTCGGACTTGTTGTCGTAGTACCTGAGGTAACATAAGCAACTTTCGAAACAAAGTTCGGATCACTTGTATAAACAGAACCTAATCCATCAATTCTCCAAATTCCGTTACCAGAACTTACATAACAATGATTCAAATCCTTAGAAAATTCTACATCAACTGAGTTAAATGTTCCACCGCCAATGTTTTTCGCAATACAAACCCACTGAGCATTTGTTACCGCCAATCTCAATGCATTTCTTGTTCCCCAAAGTTCACCGTTGTTAGCGTTTACATAAACAAGGAACCATGATTGATAAGGATCTTGAACGCGAACTGTATCCCAAGCAACGTTGTAGATTACGGTATCACTACCCATAGAAACTGTTTCTCCAGTTGCAGCGTTCAAACCAAAGTTTTCGTTACCAACTGTTAAAGATGGCTCCCACGCCAACGTATCATCAAAGTAATACGCTGTTGGAGCAACAAATGTGATTGAATCCCCAGAAGATAATGAAGGAACACGGATAATTGATCCTGCAGCATAATTTTTAGTTGGAATCAACGTCACTGAATCTTGTGAATTCAAGTCATAATTCTCTGCAAGGAATATTTCAGAGTGGAAGGGGTGATTTGGACTTCCATCTGTTCCGGCAGGATCATAAGAAGCTGGTAAAGTGGGAACAAAAGAAGTAAATGTTTGTCCTTTGTCTCCTGAACGAGAGATCGAGTTGTAATATACTGTTGAGAACATTACACGAGGATTGAAGAATGAAATCTCACATTCAAATCCATCTCCACCACCTACTTCTCTAAACTCTTGAGGTGTAGACAAACTGAAGTCGTTGTAAAGTGTTCCGTTATCCTGTGCTCCACCCATAACTGCTCCGGTTCTATCAAAAGCAATTCCGTAGAATTGTGTTACGTTATATCCTCTATTCGATGGATACCACGTTTCACCGAAATTGTTAGAAACACCAATACCACCATCGTTACCTATGTACAAACGATTATTAGCATCCCATTTCATTTCGTGGTTATCAGCATGAGCATAAATTGGAGAGTTTGGAGCAACAAACCACTGGCTAATTTTTTCGAAACCACCTTGAGGAGGATTGTTCACCATTTGTTTCCATTTCCAAATATCGATACCACCAATAAAAATCATTTCAGGGTCCGTAGGTTTAACTGAAACAATGCTATTATACGTACCTTGATCTCTGTAAATATCGAATTCATTTGGTGGCGCAGAAGCACCAACAAATTGACTCCATGTCTCACCATCGTTGTGAGAAACATGCATACTCATTAAATTGCTATTTGTTCGAACAGCATAAATTGAGTAGTGATTTGAAGAATTTTTAATTGGTGAAATAGCATACTCAATACGAGCTGCACCATTCGGTACTAAATTGTTAGCCGCAGTCCCTGATTTATCGACAAATGACACACCTGCGTTAGATGAAACATACGTTTTGTTTGCTCCGAATGAAGCAACAACAATGTTTCCATCTTTTGACATTTGCAATGCTGCACAACCTCCGTTCGCACCGGTAATTGTTACTGATGTCAAGGCTGTATCACCTAATTTCCATTTTTTCAAACCAGTTGCTGTAGCCAACCAAACATAATTGTCTGCATTTGAACTAACAATTTCCGTACAGCTAGAAGTCCCTGGAATAGAAGCCCAAGTCGTTCCGAAATCTGTTGAATACCAAACACCATTTCCATTCCAACCTTCGTTATTTGAACCAGTTGCAACAAAAATTGTATTATCAGGAGTTTGTGTCATTGATGAAATAAATGGATTTCCTCCAGCAGCAAAATAAGATTCAACGCGGTCCCAAGTATTACCTTTATTCGAGGAAACGAATAATCCACCAGAAACACCACCAGCCCATAAACGGTTGATGTTCGATCTATCTGGTTGAATCGCACGTGTACGTCCACCAATATTATCTGGACCCATAGATTCAAAAACGATGGATTTGGATTTCTTCATTTTGCGTATTTGACCATCTATCTGAGCTAATTTCTCAGAAGAAACTGGTTGACCTGTAGTAACGTCAATATAACGCGCTCTCAACCAAGCCATGGCATCATCGGAAGATTTCTCTTGTAATGAAGTCAAACTTTCCTGTTTGTATTTTCCTTCAGATGGAAACAACATAAAAGCACCAACTGCAGCGGAAACAATTCCTGCAAGCATCAGAGAACCAAATACATAGACTTTCTTATTCATAGACTATTTTTTTACTTTACTAATTACGACTGCCAAAATAAGCAATATTCCTTAAAATTAATACAAAATTAACTTCAAAAAAAATTTAAAACTGAATTTAAACCAAAAATCAACTAATCAATCGAACAAATGTTTTTCAGCGTGATAAGAGGAACGCACAAGTGGTCCACTTTCTACGAATCTGAATCCCATTTCCAAACCTAAGATGCGGTATTTTTCAAATTGCATAGGTTCAATGAATTCAACCACCGGCAAATGTTTTGGTGTTGGCTGTAGGTATTGTCCTAAGGTTAATATATCTACCCCAACAGACCTTAAATCCTGCATGGTTTCTATGACCTCATCCTCACTTTCTCCGAGTCCGAGCATCACACCTGATTTCGTTCTCATTCCACCTTTTTTTAAGCGGAAAAGCACCTCTAAACTTCTGTCGTATTTTGCTTGAATTCGCACTTGTTTTGTCAGGCGTCGTACGGTTTCTAAATTATGTGAAATAATTTCAGGCGCGACATCAATCAGTACCTGTAAGTTCTCCCATTTTCCAGCAAAATCAGGAATTAAGGTTTCTAATGTCGTTCCAGGTGACTGTTGACGAATTGCTCGAACGGTTTGTGCCCAAATTCCAGCGCCACCATCTTTTAAGTCATCTCGGTCCACAGAAGTGACAACCGCATGCTTAACCCCCATGATTTTTACACTGTTTGCTACTCTTCCTGGCTCAAACTCATCCACCTCTTCCGGTTTTCCAGTTTGAACGGCACAGAATCCACAGGATCTCGTGCAAATGTTGCCCAGAATCATAAATGTTGCTGTTCCCTCGCCCCAGCATTCACCCATGTTTGGACAACTGCCACTTTCGCAAATGGTATGTAGTTTATGTTCGTCCACTAATCCACGGACCGTGCGGTAATTCTCACCTGTCGGTAATTTTACACGCAGCCATTTGGGTTTTTTAATGCGAATATTAGGTTGGTCGGTTTGATTTTCCATGCGTTTCAATAACAAGTTGAATTATGAAATGTTCACAGGAATTAACTCCTGAATTCTTTTTAATAATGCCTGGCGCTCTGACCACATCTCCGTAACGATTGGAGATTTTGATGAATCCCTAGCGGCTATAAGCTGCTTAATCATTTTACGACTTTGGTACCATGCCAGTCCAAGTAAGCCAATGGATACGTAATAAGCAAAAACAATCCAAAAATCTACACCTAATAAGTCCGGAAGGATAAACAACAGCGGCAAATTCAATATCTGCATGGCAAGCATGGTAATAACCATTTTAGTGGAGTTCCAAAACACCTGACGTTTAAAGGTTTTCTCTACAAATCTCTTGACAAAATAGTAAGGAATATAAGCGTGGAGCATTCCTAAAAACGCAAAAGGCGCTAATAACACAACTTTCAAGAAAAGCATCAAGGAATGCCGCTCATGGTTTTCATAAAGTTCTTTTTCCGATAGTCCATTTGACGCTAAGCACTGAAAATAAAGGGATAGTTCAGATTTTAACTCCTCAATTTCGGAAGGCAAGACTCCTTCAAATTGATTTAAAAAATGAGCCAGGTCTTTTGAATAAGCCCATCGTTGTTGCAAGGAATAGTGATCATCAAAACAAGTTGGATTCATTCCTTTCCGGGTCAACATCATTACTTGCTCATGAAAGGCAAAATCATTTTCGGATTTAATATGCGTAATTACACCGATAAGTGCTGATTCCAACATTCGATTTAATTCGTTAATCGTTTTTGTGGGATTTTCTAAATATTGATCCTTATAGTCGTTTAGGATGATTGGATTTGATTCCGCAATTAACAAATCACTCCTCATCACATTTGGATTCGTGTAATTACAACCAACGGCAACCAAGCGAATTTCTTTTTTCCAATTCGTCCCTTCCAATGCTGTAAATCCAATGCGTAAAGCACCTTTTTTCAAAGGCTTCATACGTCGTTCAAATACATCATCCGTCATTCCTTCACCAAAAATCAATAAACTACGATTTCCGTTTAAGACCTCCGTCGCTTTTCGAAAGGACTCTATGTTTTTTTCAGTCGAATTTCCCCCATCATGTTGACGGTAAATCGGAATCATGTGCGCACTCCTTAAAAAAGGCTTTGAAAACTTTGTAAACACATCGGACCTAGTCATAAAGAACACTATCGGTTTTCTCAAAACAGAAATGATGAGAGGATCCATAAATGCCGAAGGATGGTTACTCACAAAAATAGTGCTGCTAAATCGGCTTTTTGTGGCATTCACTAAACGTATTTTACGAAAAAACATACGGAGTGAATAACCCAAGAAAATGTTAAAAACAAAGTATAATAAACGCATAGGCCGCGAAGGTACGAATTTTCAAAATTCTGTTTTAACAATCCTTAGTATAATAACTTTTAATGCATTCCATTTATTGGTAAATAAGTTAATACTACCTTCGCTACCTAAACGAAAGATATGAAACGAATCGGTTTATTTTGCGGGGGATTTTCTTCGGAATATGCTATATCCATATTAAGCGCTAACACCATCCAAGCGAACTTTCCAAAAACATTTGAAGTCGTTAAAATTGTTGTTTCGAAGGATCAATGGCTCGTTGAATTTCAAGGGACATCTGTACCATTCGATTTAAACACATGTCAATTCACTCATGAAGGTATCCAACATAAAATTGATGTCGGACTCGTTTACATACATGGAAATCCAGGTGAAAATGGGAAAATTCAAGCCTTTTTGGACATGCACGAAATTCCTTATTTAAACGCCGGACCACTTGCTTCATCGTTGTCGTTTGACAAATGGTATTGTAATCAGTTTTTACGCGCTTTTGATATTCCGGTAGCCAAATCCATCTTTTTAACAACTATACACGAGAAATCTGCAGAAGAAATCATCAACACGCTCGGACTTCCCATCTTTGTTAAACCTTCAGACTCCGGTTCAAGTTATGGGATTTCGAAAGTAAAACACGTTTCTGAACTCGATCAAGCCTTGAAAAGTGCTTTTCAGGAAGGGAAAACGGTCGTTTTGGAATCTTTTCTAGATGGAACAGAAGTTACCTGCGGTGTTTATCAGACCAATGATGGAATTCAAGCTTTGCCATTAACTGAAATTGCTTCTGAGAACGAGTTTTTTGACTACGAAGCCAAATACAATGGGAAATCTCAAGAAATCACTCCAGCTCGTATTCCTAAGGAAATAGCAATCAAGGTGCAGGAGCGCGCAAAAAAAATCTATCAATTACTCCAATTACGTTCAATATCTCGCATCGACTTCATGATTGTCGGTGATGAACCGCACGTCATTGAAGTGAATACAACTCCTGGATTCTCTCCGGCGAGCATTGTCCCACAGATGTTGTCTGTTGCTGAAATCAGCATTGAATCTTTCTGGAAATCGATTGTTGAATTTGAATTGAAGGACTAATACTGTGCTAAAGCATTGAGAATTTTCTCCATTCTCATAGTCAATTGATTTCCTGTACAGGAAAAGTCATTCACCGTAATCGCAAAGGCTATTTTCTTTCCGGAAGTTGAATCAATATATCCCGCATACGACTTCACTCCTTGCATGGATCCGCTCTTGGCAAATACCCTACCCTCACCTACATCACCTTTGCACAAGGATTTTGCTGTTCCCGTTTTTCCAGCAATCGGCAATGTGTTTTTATAAGAGTTGGCATTAGTCGAACTTGTCATATACCTCAGCAAACTACAAAAATGAGCAGCTGAAATACTATTTGAACGTGATAAGCCACAACCATCATAAATCTCAAATCCATCTAAGTTGATGGTGTCTTTCCAAAAATCTTTGATCATATTTATTCCAACGGTCAAATCTCCCTTTCCCGTTTTATGATACGCCAATGCATACACGAGTCCATCTGCAAAAACATTCACACTTTTTAAATTCGTCCAGTTCGCTATATCCTTAACGGTTTCTCCTTCCACTTGAAAAAGTAAGGTTTTGTTATCATAGGTGTTGGCATGCAATTCTTTCTGATGTATACGATAGCCCTTCGCACCGTCTTCTACTTGGATTCCATTCTGAAGCAACACCTTTACCCATTCAATCGCTAATTGATTTTCCGGATCTGGCATGCTTCCTTTGACAATGAAATTTGTTGCGTGACTCGGTAAACTTCCTTTGATAGTACGATTCAATTCAAATGCTCCACCATAAACGATGGTTTCATCACTAGCGACGTTTGAAGCTAACACTTGGTTATCTAACTGAAATCCAGGTACTTCGGGAAACATTCCAATAAATTGTGCTTTCGTACCTGAATTCCCTGTATTAAACTTCAACTTAACGGTATTATCGTAAAAATTTATTCCTCCGACAAACGCTCCATAATAATTTCCAACATCACCTGAATGCCAACTTGCTGGCGTTCCTTCGTATCCAAATTCGGATGCATCTGCGATGACTGCTCCTTCAACAAACTTGATTCCTTTAGATTTAAGGGTGTCGGTCCAGGCATTTAAGAAATTCAACTCCTGATTTTCAAAGGAGAAAAATTTACTTCCTAAACTCACGTCTCCCCCACCTCTGATCCAAATGTTTCCATGTAGCACACTGTCCTTATCAATGAATCCATCGGAATAAACGCGTGTTTTCATGCGATAATCCTCACCCAAAAGCTCAAAAGCTGTCGCTGTTGAAAATAATTTTGTGGTAGATGCACCAGGAATCGCTTGATTCTCGTTGTAGGAAGCAATCACCTGTCCTGATTCGACATCCACGGCTTGAAAAGTAATCTTTGCATGACGATTAACCGCATCTTGTACGAACGCGTTCATCGTTTGTTGAACGTTCACTTGACTCCATGATATTTGGATAAAACACAAGCAGAACAAAAAGCGCATATCGTATGTTAAAATTTGAGAAAACAAAGATGCAAAAATATTGCCATAACGCAGATATCGCTAAAAACGTGTAATATTGCGGGTGTTCAAAAATTAGAATAAAAAGTGAAAACAATACACGAATTTCCAAAAGGACTTGTGTCCGTTTATCCAACTGTGTTTGGTGATGAAAGAGGCTTTTTTCTTGAATCATTCAACAAAGAGACTTATAAGGAATTCATTCCCGATTTAACCTTTGTTCAAGATAACCTTTCCAAATCAAAAAAAGGAGTTTTGCGCGGTTTACATTTTCAAGCACCGCCTTTTGATCAAGGAAAATTAGTTCAAGTAATTTCTGGAAGTGTTCTAGATGTGGCAGTTGATATTCGCAAGAATTCACCAAGTTATGGACAACATTTCAAAATCGTCTTAAACACCAACGAACGCAATCAACTTTGGATTCCCCCTGGATTTGCACATGGATTTGTAAGCTTGGAAGACGACACTATTTTTTCTTACAAATGCACAAATACTTATTCCAAAGAACACGAAGGCTGTATTTTATGGAATGATTCCGACTTGCAAATTGATTGGAAAATGGAAAATCCCCTCATTTCACCCAAAGACCAAGCAGGAACGTTGTTCAAAGATTTCATTAGTCCATTCTAACTTCAATGTCAAAAAACTCCAATAAAGGCACACAAGAAACCATTGATATTTATGGCGCACGTGAGCACAACTTAAAGAACATTAACATCCAAATACCCAGAAACAAGCTAATCGTTTTCACAGGGTTAAGTGGCAGTGGGAAATCAAGCCTTGCTTTTGACACCATCTTTGCGGAAGGCCAACGACGCTACATCGATACATTTTCGAGTTATGTCAAACAATTTATCGGTGGACTCGAGCGTCCAGACGTTGATAAAATTGATGGATTAAGTCCGGTAATTTCCATTGAACAAAAAACAGTTTCCCGTTCACCGCGTTCAACGGTTGGAACCATCACAGAACTTTACGATTTCTTTCGCCTTCTTTTTGCGCGAATCGGCACTGCATATTCATATGTCACGAATGAACCGATGGTAAAATATTCTGACGAAGCCATTTGCGAACGATTACACTCGGATTTCCAAGGGAAGAAAGTAGCCTTTCTTGCGCCAAAAATTAAAGGCCGAAAAGGACATTACCGAGAGCTTTTCGAACAAATTCTCCGCAATGGATACACGAAAGTTCGCGTGGATGGAGAAATCAAGGACATCGTGAAAGGCATGAAATTAGACCGCTACAAAATTCACGATATTGAGGTCGTTGTCGACCGGATGCTAATTGGACAAGTGGATGAGAAACGTGTTTATGACTCCGTTTTGGTAGCTATGAAAATGGGCGAATCGACAATGATGGTGATGGACCTCGAATCCGATAAAGTAAAACATTACAGTCGTTCCCTCATGTGTCCAACAAGTGGAATTAGTTACCCTGAACCAGAACCTAGCCTTTTCTCTTTCAACTCTCCTTATGGTGCTTGTCCAAGTTGCAAAGGATTAGGTGAAGTCAGTGAAATCGATATTGAAAAAATCATTCCAAATCCTAGTTTGTCGATTCGTAAGGGAGGATTTGCACCGCTTGGCGAATACAAACGCGTATGGATTTTCGAAAAAATGGAAGCCATCCTCATCAAACAAGGATATTCTCTCAATACGCCGATTGCCGACTTGGATGAAGAGTTGATTCAATTGTTTCTGTATGGAAATGAGGACATGGAAATGAATACCAAATCCACCGAAGATCGTTTTGAGGGAATTGCCAATTTTATGACGCGTCATTCCGAAGATAGCACCGCCGGAATTCAACGTTGGGCACAGGGATTCATGAATAAAAAAACATGTACAGAATGTCATGGTGCACGTATTCGAAAAGAAGCATTACAGTTCAAATTAAACAATCAAACCATCGGGGATATTGCCTTCATGGATTTTGAGCAATTAAATCGTTGGGCAACGGATATTGAATCCCATTTAACAGCGGATCAAAAGCAAATCGGCGCAGAGATTTTAAAAGAAATTCGAACACGTATTCGCTTCATTTTAGAAGTTGGATTGGATTACTTAACCTTACACCGAAGTGCAAAAAGTTTGTCAGGAGGGGAAGCACAGCGCATTCGACTAGCAACTCAAATTGGAACGGAATTAATCAATGTATTATATGTGTTAGATGAACCATCAATTGGATTGCATCAACGCGACAACACCAAACTCATTCAGTCATTAAAAAGATTGAGGGATGTAGGGAATTCCGTTTTAGTCGTTGAACATGACAAAGAAATGATTGAGGCAGCCGACTTTATCGTAGATATTGGTCCAGGTGCTGGTTCCTTTGGCGGCAACATTGTCAGTGCTGGCGATTTAAACTCCGTATTAACCAGCAACTCACTGACAGCGCAATACTTAAATGGCACCCGTAAAATTGAAGTGCCGAAAAGTCGCCGCAAAGGAAATGGATTGCAGCTTACACTGAAAGGTGCGAATGGACACAACCTAAAAAATGTGAATTTCAGCATACCTTTGGGAACCTTAACTTGTGTGACTGGCGTTTCTGGAAGTGGGAAATCGTCTTTGATCAATCAAACACTCTATCCACTTTTGATGAACCATTTTCATCAAGATATTCGCAAACCACTGAGCTATAAGTCCATTGATGGACTAGAACATTTAGACAAGGTCATTGAAATTGATCAAAGTCCAATTGGAAGAACACCTCGTTCAAATCCAGTTACCTATACAAAAGTCTTTGATGAAATCCGTAGTCTTTTTGCTGCATTACCTGAATCCCAAATACGTGGATACAAAGCCGGGAGATTTTCGTTTAATGTTGCTGGTGGCAAATGCGAAACCTGCAATGGCGGTGGATTAAAACTGATTGAAATGAACTTCCTTCCGGATGTTTATGTCGAATGTGAAACCTGTAATGGAAAACGGTACAATCCAGAAACCTTGGAGGTACGATACAAAGGAAAAAGCATTTCGGATGTCCTAAATATGACCATCGAAGAGTCCGTGCCTTTCTTTGAAAAACACCCGAAAATATACCGAACACTTCATACGTTACTGCAAGTTGGACTAGGCTACATCAAGTTAGGACAATCATCAACTACCTTATCTGGAGGAGAAGCCCAACGCATTAAATTGGCAAGTGAACTCGCAAAAAAAGCCACTGGAAAAACCATTTATATTTTAGATGAACCATCCACAGGATTGCATTTCGAAGACATCCGCATGTTACTAGAAGTACTGCAACGATTGGTGGATGAAGGAAATACCGTTTTGGTCATTGAACACAACATGGATATCATCAAAATTGCGGATCATATCATTGACCTAGGTCCAGAAGGTGGATTCAGAGGAGGTGAAATTCTTTTTACCGGAACTCCTGAACAAATGATTAAAAAGGCAAAAGAAAAATCATATACGGCGAAATATTTGGACATGGAATTAGCATAATTCAGACATTTTGACCGAGAAAAGCGTTTGGCGTAACCTTTGATTAAAGAAATTGACTTAATTTTACGCCCGAAAAGGGAATTTAAATACTTAAAACAAAATAAAATGGCATTAGAAATCACAGATGCGAACTTTGACGAATTAGTCATGAAGTCAGATAAACCAGTTGTTGTTGATTTTTGGGCTGAGTGGTGTGGTCCTTGCCGCATGATTGGTCCAGTTATCGAAGAAATGGCAAACGAATATGAAGGAAAAGCGGTTATTGGTAAAGTAAACGTGGATTTAAATTCAGGCGTTTCTGCTCAATTTGGTGTTCGTAGCATTCCAACAGTATTATTCATTAAAAATGGTGAAGTAGTTGATAAATCAGTTGGAGCTGTTCCAAAAGCAGTACTGGAAGAAAAACTAAATTCATTAATGTAATTTCAAAGGGAGTTCGCTCCCTTTTTTTATGCCATGAAAGATTTTTTTAGAAGATTAAAATATTACGGACTAGGATTTACCATTGGTGCAATCATGGTGGTGTTTATGTTCGACAACAAAGGATGTAGCTGGTTTCCTTCTAATCGCGTGAAGGACAATTTATTCAACCGAATGATTGTCGTGAACCAAGAAGCCGTTGCTGAAATCGAAGAACAAGGATTCACTGAAGCACAATTTTTGAAAACCGTACAAGAAGGTACAGTCGACTTTGGAAAAAGTAAAAAACAAGGTTTGGACAAAGTTTACCGAATAGATTATGAATCGTCAAAAGGGAAAAAACAACATTGTTTCATGACGATGGGTGACGAAAGTTTTGTGACTGAAATTATTTTCTCTCCAAAAAAAGCGAAGCAAATTACCCCAACCAATTCAGAAAAATCAGTACCTGGGAAAATTCTATTTATCCCGAAAAATGAGTTCTTATTTTACATGGATTCCTCCAGTGTTTTGACGGAAAAAATGAAGTCAATTGGAATCAAAAACGATAAAGAACTAAACAGTTTGATTCGCAAAAATGCACGCTTCAACTTTAACCGTTCTTACCTTTCACAACATCCGAAACCTGTTCATTGCCTTCAATTTAACGTCTCCAAAAGGTCAAAAGAAACCTTGTTCGTTAAGTGCATTTGGTACAAAGACAAGATCAAAGTTTACGATTTAACGATCGATACCCTCGATTTCTAACAAAATTGGACTTTTTATTGTTGATAAATTGACTTTCACCCCCGTTTCTTCGTTCTACCTTTTTGTAACTTTGATTAATGGAATTTACAGCCGAACAAATCGCTGGCCTTTTACAAGGAGATGTTGATGGGAATCCATCTGCCAGTGTCAATGGACTAGCCAAAATTGAAGAAGGAAACGAAGGTTCTTTGAGTTTTCTTTCCAATCCTAAATACGAGGAATTCATCTATACAACTGGATCCAGCATTTGTATTGTCAATAAAACGTTCAGTCCTTCGAAAGCGCTACCTACAACATTGACGCTTATTCGTGTAGACGATGCTTATGCATGCTTTGCGAAATTATTGGAGATTTACAATAGCATGAATCGCAAAGAGCCGGAGATAGAACAACCATCTTTTATTCACGATTCAGCAACAGTTGGAAGCGATCCTTACATTGGAGCTTTCGCCTATATTGGTAAGCACGTGAAAATCGGTAACAATGTTCAAATCTATCCAAATGTTGTCTTAGGTGATCATGTTCAAATTGGCGACAACTCCATTCTTTTCGCGAATGTGAGCATTTATGCAGATTGTCAAATTGGCAACAATGTGATCATCCACTCGGGAACAGTAATTGGTTCAGATGGATTTGGTTATGCGCCGGATGAACATCGCGTTTATCAAAAAATTCCTCAAATTGGGAATGTCATCATTGAGGATGACGTAGAAATCGGATCCAATTGTTCCATAGACCGAGCAACAATGGGCTCGACATACATCCGTAAAGGTGTTAAAATTGACAACTTATGTCAAATTGCACACAATGTGGATGTAGATCAGCACACAGCAATGGCTGCGCAAGTTGGAATCGCTGGTTCCGCTAAAATTGGCAAGCATGTCATGATTGGTGGTCAAACAGGAATCGCAGGACACTTGCACATCGCGGATGATACAAAAATCGTTGCGCAATCTGGAATTCCTTCCACGATAAAATCTGCGGACACACTGATGGGGTCTCCTGCATTTAACCACAACGATTTCAAACGTTCCTACATCGGATTTAGAAAATTACCATTTATCCTATCTAAAATAAATGAGTTCGAAAGACAGTTTAAAGAACTCATGAAAAAATAAACAGAATGACAGAAAAACAACGCACACTCAAAGAATCCATTGTTTTTAACGGGGTTGGACTCCATACAGGAGAAGCGGTAACAATGGAAATTTGTCCAGCTGCTGATAATCATGGATATAAATTTCAACGTGTTGACTTAGAAAATCAACCAATTATCAAAGCCGATGTGGACTATGTTGTAGCGACTGACCGTGGTACTACACTTGAGCAACATGGTGCACGTGTGTATACAACTGAGCATGTGCTTGCAGCCTTGTACGCATGTCAAGTGGACAATGCACTGATCAAAATCAACGGGCCTGAAATTCCAATCATGGATGGAAGTGCGATTCTTTTTGTCAATGAAATTGAACGCGTTGGATTCGAAGATCAAACTGCTGATAGAGATTATTTTGAATTAAATGAGAACATTCCATGGGAAGACCTGGAAAAAGGAATTGAATTCTTAGCGATTCCAGATGTCAATTATCGTTTAACGGTGATGGTTGACTACAATTCACCAGTTCTAGGAACACAGCATGCAAGCATGTACCAACTTGGTGATTTTAAAAAGGAAATTGCAAAATGTAGAACATTTGTATTTCTAAGAGAACTAGAATATTTAGCAAGTAACAACCTCATCAAAGGAGGAGACTTGGACAATGCAATTGTTTTGGTTGATCGTCCAGAAGTCGCACAAGAAGAATTGGATCGCCTGGCAAAATTGTTAGGGAAAGATAAACTTCAAGTATCCATTGATGGAATTGGGGTGTTGAATAGCACGAAACTTCAGTACGAAAATGAGCCAGCTCGCCATAAACTGTTAGACATTGTCGGTGACTTAGCCTTAGTTGGGAAACCGATCAAAGCACACATTTTAGCTGCACGTCCCGGACATTCTGGGAATGTTCGTTTTGCAAAAGTGTTGAAAGAGCAGATTAAAAAACAACAAAATCAAGGACGTCATTTCGATTTAACCAAAGATCCGGTATACGATATCAATGATATTGAACGTATTTTACCACATAGATATCCATTTTTAATGGTCGATAAGATCATTGAAATACAGGAAAACTCGATCTTAGGTGTGAAAAATATCACTATGAACGAACCTCAATTCACTGGACACTTCCCTGGTAATCCAGTTTTTCCAGGTGTTTTGCAAATTGAGGCAATGGCACAAGTTGGTGGTATTTTCGCTTTAACGAAAGTCGAGGATCCACATTTGTATTCTACGTATTTCATGAAAATCGACAATGTGCGATTTAAACAAAAAGTAATGCCTGGAGATACAGTTGTATTTGAATTGGTATTGACATCACCGATCCGACGTGGATTAGTGGAAATGAGTGGTAAAGCATATGTAAATGGAAAAGTTGTTTCCGAAGCAAGTATGCTCGCACAAATTATTAAAGACAAAGAATAAATGATTTCATCTTTAGCCTCGGTCTCGAAAGATGCCCAGATTGGACAAAACGTCCGAATTGATCCATTCGCTGTCATTCACGAGGATGTCATCATTGGAAATGGAACGAGAATTCATTCAAATGTAGCTTTGTATCCCGGTACACGAATTGGTGAGGATTGTGAAGTTTTCCCAGGAGCAGTAGTTGGTGTTATCCCTCAGGATTTGAAATTCGACAATGAATACACAACTGTCGAAATTGGCAACAACACGAAAATCCGTGAATGCGTGACGATTCACCGTGGCACAAGTGATAAAATGAAAACCTCTGTTGGAGACAATTGTCTTTTGATGACTTACGTACACATTGCGCATGATTGTCAAATTGGCAACAACGTGATTTTAGCGAGTTATACTGGACTTTCTGGACATGTCATCATCGATGATTTTGCCATTCTTGAAGGAAAAGTGGCGGCACAACAATTCGCTCATATTGGAAAACACGCTTTTATTGGTGGAGCATCACTCATTCGTAAAGATGTCCCTCCCTACATCAAAGCGGCTCGAGAGCCACTTACTTTTGCAGGTGTGAATTCAGTGGGATTGAGAAGAAGAGGGTATTCAGATGAGCAAGTACGCGAAATCGAAGATATCTACCGCACGATTTATGTGCAAAATAGCAACTTGTCGAAAGGTATCGATGCAGTGCTGCAAAGCATGGATAAAACACCTTTACGTGATGAAATCGTTGGATTTATACAAGCTTCTGATAAAGGCGTAATTCGAGGAATGATTTAAGATGAAAAGAGGAGATGAAATTTCCGTTGAAATTACGGACTATGCTTTTGGTGGAAGAGGGATTGCGAAGTTAGAAACAGAACATGGTCAATTTGTTGTTTTTGTGGATAACACCTTCCCTGGTCAAACCGTACGTGTTCGCATTGAAACGAAACGAAAGAACTACGCAGAAGCGAAATTAATCGAAGTAGAAAAACGCTCGGAATTTGAAACAGAACAACGCTTTCAAGAAATATCCGGTGGACCTTATATTCATGTTCCTGTTGAAAAACAAGAAGAAGTTAAACGCGAATCTACACTGACTACATTTGAGCGTCTCAGTGGAATCAAAGAAGTTCGCGAACGTTTCGACTCTTTTATTTCTTCACCGAAACATTATTTCTATCGAAATAAAATGGAATACAGTTTCTCCTGTATTGAACATGATTTAGAAACGAATGAAGAGTTAGACGATGCATTCGCTTTAGGATTTAAACGAAGAGGAACTTGGTGGAAAGTAGAAAGCTTGAACAAGGCTTCTGGTATGTTTGATGAAGAATGGGAAACCAAACTTCGTGAAATTCGGTTATACCTAAAAGCTACGAATCTTCCCGCTTGGCATCCACCAAAGAAAGTCGGTTTCTTTCGTCATATTGTTGTAAGAAAATCCTTTCACACGAATCAAATCCTCCTGAATTTAGTGACTTCATCGGATGTTGACAAGCAATTTGATGCTATTAAATTTGGAGACTTTCTACAAAAATTACTTCCAGGAAGAATTGCTGGATTATGGCATACCGAAAATGACAATGTTGCAGACCGTGCAAAGATTGAAAATGGGACATCTAAACTGATTTTTGGACAAGAAGTGATTGAAGAAGTTCTTTCCGGTTTGACCTTTCAAATCTCGATGGAAAGTTTCTTTCAAACAAATCCATCTTGCGCCGAATTACTGTACGCAAAAGCACTTGATTACGTTTTTGAGGAAGAAATTCCAGCTGAAAAAGTAGTTATGGATTTATTTTGTGGGACAGGAACAATTGGACAATTATTAGCGAAACGAAATCCAAACGTTAAAATCGTTGGTGTCGACATCATCGAGAAAGCGATTGAAGATGCTCGTGAAAACGCGAAAAAAAATGGGATTCACAGCATCGATTTCTATGCTGCGGATGTAGGTAAATTCCTGAAAGAATACCCACATTACCAAGGGAATATTTCTTGTATTGTTTTGGATCCGCCAAGAGCCGGAATTGCACCAAAAACATTGCAGAAAGTCATTGATTTAGGCGCTCAACACATCGTGTATATTTCGTGTAATCCATCCACACAAGCGAGGGATGCAAACACCTTGAATGAAGCAGGATACGTACTAGAGAAATATGCGTTAGCTGATCAATTCCCACATACAGGACACATCGAATCCATTGCTAAATTCGTTCGAAAATGAACATTGAAATATTAGCCATCGGCGATGAGTTGTTGATTGGACAAACCATTAACACAAACGCTTCGTGGCTAGGACAAGAATTATCAAAAATTGGTGCTCGTGTAACGCGTTCCCTTGTTGTTGCCGATGACAAGCAGCGAATTCTTGAGGCACTCGATCAATGTTATCCAGAAACAAATTGTGTGATTATTACCGGCGGACTAGGTCCAACGAAGGATGACATCACCAAACATACGTTGTGTGAATATATTGGAACAACACTAGAAATACATCAACCAACACTAACGAAAATCGAAGCATATTTCGCCTCTCGTAATCGTCCGATGTTGGAATCGAATATTCAACAAGCAGCCTTACCGGTCGATTGTGAAATTTTGACAAACAATTATGGTACTGCCGCAGGAATGATGTTTGAGAAAAATGGTCGCTATTGTGTTTCCTTACCAGGTGTTCCCTACGAGATGAAAGGCATCGTCATGGAAGAATTAATTCCTCGATTGATGCAACGCTTCCAACTAAAAGCAATGTACCATTACACGGCGCTAACACAAGGAATTGGCGAATCCTTTCTGGCTGAACAGATTTGCGATTGGGAAGACCGCATTCGAGAAAGGGGATTTGGTTTAGCCTACCTTCCTTCACCAGGACTAGTCAAACTGCGCATTACCTCCTTCGAAGGAAAAGTAGATCAGTCTGAAATCATGGAGTTTTTCCAGGAATTAGCAAATCGACTTCCAGAAGCTGTTTTTGGTTATGAAAATGACACCTTGCCAGATGTGATTGGTTCGATATTGAAAACCAAAGGAAAAACAATTGGTACAGTGGAAAGCCTTACAAGCGGACTTCTAGCTCAGCAAATCACCAGTGTTTCTGGAGCGTCCGATTATTTTATGGGTTCACTTCTCACCTATTCCAACGATTTGAAGCATCGTCTTTGTGACGTTTCGGTAAACGCAATATTGTCGGAAGGAGCCGTGAGTGAAAAAGTTGCCATCGAAATGGCTGAAAATGGTGCGAAAAAATTAGGCGTGGATGTATGCATCTCTACCACTGGCATTGCCGGACCAAATGGGGGTTCCGTTGATAAACCGGTAGGATTGGTTTGGATAGGATTGTGTATTTCCGGTAAAACCGTTGCACGCAAATTTCAATTCGGAGACAACCGAGAAAGAAACATTCAAATGACCGTTTTATGCGCCTTAAACTGGTTGCGCTACGAATTAGCCAAAGGATAAGCGCTTCAAACAATTATAAACACCATAAAATTGAATTCATATCTTGTCTGAAGGTGAACTAATTTTATTGAGTTTAAGTTTCGTTCATACCTACAAAAGTCTCCACGCCAAATAGAACTTCTACTATTTGAGGAACAAGGGAAATTAGAACTGAAAAGCACCAAAATTAACAAGTAGAATTGCTTAACTTTGCCTTATGTCAAACCATCGATCTACTTCAAACACCCAACTGCCAATCATGGAACATTTCTTCACGATACAAGGTGAAGGTTTTCATACTGGACGTGCGGCCTATTTCATTCGTACAGCAGGATGTGATGTTGGTTGCGTGTGGTGTGATGTAAAAGAAAGCTGGACAAGTACTCCTGATCAGTTGATGACATTGGATGCCATTTTAGCAGAAGTACTATCTGTTCATGCTCGGTTTGTTGTGATTACAGGAGGTGAACCTACAATGCATTCCTTATTGGAACTAGTGAATTGTTTACACGAACATGGCATTGAAGTAGCCATTGAAACGGCAGGAGTTCACAACCTTGATGTACCCATCGATTGGTATTGTTTTTCTCCAAAGAAATTCATGAAACCTATTGAGGAAGCATACGAAAAAGCCAAAGAATTAAAGGTGGTTATTAATCATGTTTCTGATTTTACCTGGGCAGAAGAACACGCAGAAAAAGTGTCTTCGAACTGTCAGTTATACTTGCAACCAGAATGGGAAAAACAGGATAAATTACTCCCACTCATCATCGATTATGTGAAAGGTAACCAAAAATGGAAGATTTCGTTACAAACTCATAAATTCATGAACATTCCTTAAATGAGAAACGCGCTACTATTACCCATCTTTATCCTATTCTTTTACGGTTGTTCGACAGCGCAGTTCCCTTATTCAAGTTCTAATAAAAAAGCGATTCATTATTTTGAATTGGCAGAGAAAGCACCCAAGGAAGGAATGAATCCGATGACTGGTGCCTACGACTTCAAAAGTGGCATCGAACTTCTAGACAAGTCCTTAGAAAAGGACTCTAATTTTTGGGAAGCACATTTGTTGAGTGCGGAATTCAATGAAATTCAACGAAATTACAAGCAAGCTATTTTTCACTATAACCGTGCCTTGGAGATTGATCCAAATCACAGTATAAGTGGATCCACCGTTTACCATTTAGCGACCTGTCAAATGGCTACGGCTGATTACAATGGCGCCATTCTAAGTTGTTCGCGTTACTTAAAAAATCCAAACGCAAAAGAAGAGAATTTAGGAACGGTTCGTCGCATGCAAGACTGTGCAAACTTTGCCATTCAAGCAATGAAAAACCCAAAACCCTTTGAACCAAAGAATATTGGTCCATCGGTCAATACGAATTTCTCTGAATACTATCCCACCATTACCGTTGATGGAAACACCATGCTTTTCACCCGAAGACTTGTTGAATTTCAGGGAGAAAACAAACGAGAACAAGAAGACTTTTACATAACGCATCAAATCGACAAAGCCTGGAGTAGATCTTATCCCATGCCTCGAAATGTCAACACACCTTACAACGAAGGTGCTCCAAGCATTTCGCCGGATGGAAAGAAGTTAATCTTCGTGGCATGTACGGATGAAAGTGGCGTAGATTATGGCGCAAATCGTCAAGGAAAAGGAAGTTGCGACTTATTCGTTACCGAGCAACTTGGTAAATTATGGAGTAATCCCGTGAATCTTCCGGGAAAAGTGAATTCCACACACTGGGAAACACAACCATCGCTCTCTGCAGATGGAAAAACTCTGTATTTCATACGAGGATTACGCAGCCGAGAAGGCAAAAGAGACTCAGACATATACGTATCACGTTTATTAGCTGATGGTACCTGGAGTGCCGCTGAACCATTGCCTCCGCACATCAATTCGAACCAAAACGAAGAATCAGTACTCATTCATCCCGATGGAAAAACTTTGTATTTTGCATCCCGTGGACACGTGGGTATGGGAGGTTCTGACCTTTATGTTTCCCGTATGGATGCAAAAGGAAATTGGGGACTACCACAGAACTTAGGGTATCCTATTAATACGCTTTCAGATGAAAATTCGCTGATGGTTTCTCCAGAAGGCGACATTGCCTATTTTGCTTCTGATCGTCCGGGTGGATATGGCCTAATGGACATCTATTATTTCGAGTTACCGAAGGAAGATCAACCAATTAAAACGCTTTATTTCGATGGATTCGTATTCGATGCCAAAACGAAAAAGTCACTTGGAGCAAGTTTCCAATTGACCAATCTTTCTACTGGTCAAGTTGTTATTCAATCCAAAGCAGATGCAACAGACGGAACGTTCATGGTTCCATTGCCAATCAATACGGATTATGCAATTGAAGTCAATTATCCCGGCTACCTACCCTATTCTTTGAATTTCAATATGACCTTGAAGGAAAACGAACAAAGCTACCACCTTCAAATCCCATTGAATCCTGAAAATTCCTCCACAGAAAATGTTCTTTCGAATGTATTCTTTGATTTAAATCAAGCTAAATTACGTCCAGAATCGATTGTGGAATTAACATCCTTTGCAAATTACTTGAAGGCACATCCAAATTTGAAAATTGAAATTGGTGGACATACCGATTCACGTGGTAATGCACAAGACAATTTACTCTTATCGACCAATCGTGCGAAAGCGGTTAAAGATTTCCTAACAAGTAAAGGAATCCCTGAAACACAATTGAGTTACAAAGGATACGGCTCATCGACACCGATCATGACAGATGCCGCAATTAACGCCATTAGTGATGTGAACGAAAAAGAAAAAGCCCATCAAAAAAATCGTCGAACGACATACACCTTGAAACCATGAAGTACTTTTTAAAACTCATTCGAGCGAAAAACCTCCTCATTATTGTGATGACCATGATTGGGGTAGCGTTTTACCTTATGAAAAGCAATAGTTATCAAAAAGTAGATTTTCACTATGCGGATTACTTTCTACTGATCTTTTCAACGATGATCATTGCGGCAGCTGGAAATGTCATCAATGATTACTTTGATGTGAAAGCCGACCGAATCAATAAACCAGAGAAGGTTATAATCTCTAAATTCATGAAGTCCAGATGGGCAATTTTATGGCATTGGAGTTTTAATCTGATCGCATTTTTGATTGCCGTGTATCTATCCGTTAAATACGCTACATTGATCTTCGTTTTCGTTCACCTACTCTCCATTAATTTACTTTGGTTCTATAGTGTTCAATTGAAACGCAAGCTCATCATTAGCAACCTAATCATTGCTTTTTTAACAGCACTTGTTCCGCTACTTTCCGTATGGTTCTTCAAAGTTCTGAACGAAAGTTCCATTCCTTTTTCACCTTACCGAGAGGAGTCCTGGTCTACTTACCTCGATTATTCCTTCATTTACTTCCTTGCTATCTGTGCGTTCATTCAAAATTTTGCCCGTGAAATCAACAAGGACATTCACGACATTCAAGGAGATTTAGTCGCTCGTGTTGAATCCTTACCAATGAAAATTGGAAAGGAGAAAGCAGCGTATTTGACTATCATATTGATCCAAATTCCATTAATTCTGTTCATCTTCGGTTATTACTTTTTCGATTGGTTTCAGGTTAACAAGGTGACAATGATTCTATTATTACTGTCTGGAGCGGTGAATTTCACGAGTGCCTTGTTGTATATCATCAAGAAGGAATCCACATTAACGTGGATTAATCACCTCATGAAATGGTCTATGTTCTTTGGCTTAATCTGTTTATTTTCCAATAGTTTATGAAAATTGTTTTAGGTTCTGCTTCTCCCAGACGAAGTGAGTTATTGCGTCAAATGGGATTTGAATTCCGAATTTTAAAAGCCGATTGTTCGGAGGAATTTGACGAGTCCGAGACTCCTGAACAAATTGTTCTTTCGATTGCTCAGCAAAAAGCCAATGCTCTTCAAAACGACTTAGATTCAACTGAACTATTAATTTGCGCAGACACCATCGTCTACTTAGCAAATGAGGTGATCGGCAAACCTACAGATGAAAAAGATGCCATTCGATTACTCAATAAACTATCCGGAAAGAAACACGAGGTCTACACAGGGCTTGTACTCTCTTTGAATGGGCTTTCAACTTCATTTTGCGTTAAAACGTCTGTTTATTTTCGCACATTAACTGCTAATGAAATAGCTCACTACGTCAAGAACTATGAACCATTTGATAAAGCTGGTTCTTACGGAATTCAAGATTGGATCGGATTCATTGGTGTGGAAAAAATAGAAGGCTCGTATACAAATGTGATGGGACTTCCAACCCAAGAACTTTACCTGGCATTACAAGATTTCAAGGCATAAAAAAAGCCATCTGACGATGGCTTTTTACTTATCTTAAGTATTTACTTACATTTTCACTCTAAACTCTACTCGACGGCATTTTGCGTCTTTCACGTCTTGTTCATCATCTTCAACGATTTCAGAACTTGGTGTAGATGTTCCTTTGTATGTTTTGATGATTCGTTCTTCTGCAATTCCTTGAGCAACAAAGTACTTCACGGCAATCGCCACACGTTTTCTATCTAAATCAAGGTATTCTTCGTTTTCTTTACTTGCTTTAACCTCAAGTTCATCATTATTACCAGAGATTTCAATTTTCATTGCTGGATTCGCATTCATTTGCTCGATTACGAAGTTCATATTTTCCTTCGCATTCTCAGTTAACGATGCTTTACCTTGACGGAAGTAAATTGAATGTGCCTCAATTTTCTTGTCCACAGTCATTTTATCCGTAACCTCAGGAGCTTTGTCATAAATCAAAGTAGAGAATGCATCTTCGATTTTCGGTGGACGTGCGTTGAAACAAGCACATTCAGAGACATTGTCAACTAAACGGATAATCACGTTATCAATGTAGTAATAAGCATGAGCAATTGGATCAGCTTCACTTTCCTTCGGTTTTTTTACCGCTTCAAATCGTGTTGTCTCATTTCGGTCAAAATTTCCAATAGTGATGTACTTCTCATCTCCTTTTGCAATGTATGTGTTACATACTTTCTCCCATCCAAAGAAACCGTTATGAACCTTATTCATTTGTCCTTTTAACACGTGATCTGTAGCAACATAAATCGCTCCCGGCTCTCCTGTCCCTGGATTTTCTTTAGAAAAGTAAGCTGCCATGTTATTACAAGCAAACTTCGAAGACTCACTTAAAGACAAAGAGTATTCCACACAATACGTTAATCCTTTTTTCAAGGTAACCGGTGAATCATTTTTCATTAACTGAATCGTTACATATGAACGCTCACCAGCCGTTTTACCAGGCTTGTACGTTACGATTCCAGCATAAACTTCTCCACCATTTTCTGTCGTTGGATCTTCTTTTCCATAAACATTTGATGGAATAGCAACATCTCCTGATCCAGATTTGTGGAAAATGTCTGCTTTCAATTCCGTTGGAGACGTCACACCCTTCCCTACAATATCAATATTGTTAAGTTCCGTTACATCTTCACCTTTCACATTTTCGAAGGTAATGTTGAGAATTTCCTTCTCATTTGTCTTTTTACTTTTCTGAGCAAAGCTCGTTGAAACAGACATAATCGCCACAAATGAAAGGGCAACACATCCAAAAGTTCTTTGGTTAAATTTCATAACTTTTCACTGTATTTATAAAAACTTTTACTTTTTCTGGGTCAATATCGGGATACACCCCGTGTCCCAAATTTACAATATGTCTTTGACTTTTAAATGATTTTAACAATTTTCTTGTTTCCTTTTCAATTAAATCGTTTGAGCCATACAACACACAAGGATCTAAATTGCCTTGTAATGTCTTTGTTTCCTGAACCAAAGTTCGTGCCACATCAACGGACATGTTCCAATCTAAACCAAGAGTTGTACATGGAAGTGTCGCTAAACTTGGCAAAGAACTAATTGCTCCTTTCGAAAACACTGTAAATGGAACATTGGAAATGGCCTCCGTAATTTGACGAATGTACTTGATTCCAAATTCTTCATATTGATCATCACCCAAAATTCCAGCCCATGAATCGAATAATTGGAGGGCATCCGCTCCTGCTTCGATTTGTGCTTTCAAATAGGCGATGGTGACATTGGTGATTTCTTGTAGCAACTCATGAGCTAATTCAGGTTCCGTGTAAAGCATTTTGCGGGACTCTGAAAACGTTTTAGATCCTTTTCCTTCCACCATGTAGCAAAGGATGGTCCACGGTGCACCGGCAAATCCAATTAATGGAACGCGTCCAGCTAAGTCACGCTTCGTTAAACGAATCGCTTCCATTACATAGGATAAACGATCCTGTACATCAATATTTCGATCAATGAACGATAATTGCTCGCGAGAACGAATGGTTTTTTCAAACCAAGGTCCTTTCTGTTCAATCATTTCATAGGTTAGTCCCATTGCCTCTGGAACCACTAAAATATCCGAAAAAATAATAGCGGCATCAACCCCGAGTAAGTCGACGGGTTGAATCGTTACCTCTGAAGCAAATTCAGGTGTCTCCACTAATTCCTTGAATCCAGATAATTTTGCTCTAACGGCTCTATATTCTGGCAAAATTCTTCCAGCTTGACGCATTAACCAAACGGGATAACGTTCGATTTGCTCTCCTCTAGCTGCTCTTAAAAATAAATCGTTCTGTAATTTCATCGCGTGCAAAGTTAGGGAATTACCATTGAATTTCACTTTGTTCCATCATGCGCAAGAATTCATTTGTTTTACTGAAATGCTTGCAGCCAAAAAATCCACGGTGTGCGGACAATGGCGATGGATGCACGGACTTCAAAATGAGGTGCTTCGAATGATCAATGAAGGATTCCTTCGAAATGGCTTTCGCTCCCCATAAAATGAAAACAATTCCTGTTTTTTGTTCATTTATTGTTTGAATCACCGCGTCTGTGAACTTTTCCCAACCAAATCCTTTGTGCGAATCGGGTTTTCCTTCTTCTACAGTTAGCGATGAATTTAATAGCAAAACACCTTGTTCGGCCCAACGAGCTAGGTTGCCGTTATCGGGCATTGGGATGCCCAGATCCAATTGAATTTCTTTGAAAATATTCAATAAACTCTTTGGAAATGGCTTCACCTCTGGTTCCACTGAAAAACAGAGTCCGTGCGCATGACCTTTTGTTGGATATGGGTCTTGTCCCAAAATCACGACTTTCAATTGATCAAATGGACACAAATCAAAGGCGCGAAAAATCTGAGATCCTTTTGGGAAAACACTTCCTTTATGTTCAATATATGCCAAGCGAACTTGTTCGGTTAAGTGAGAAAAGTACGGTTTTTGAAACTCACCTTCCAACACTACTTTCCATGAATCATGTATGGCAATACTCATTATTTTTTATCTTGGTTTTGTTGGTCAATGATGGCAGTCCAAAGTGTAATTTTTCCTTCATCCATGCGCGGCCAAATCGGACGAACATGACCATTGATAGCAGAAACACCCAAATAATCACCAAAGAATACTTTTTTGTCTGGTGTAAATGGCTTTTCTGAAATGGTTTCTTCCTTGAAACTTATTCCTCCATCGGTACTTGTTGCCCAAACGACATCTGTTGAATTACCCTTGTATTTTCGACGATCGTAATAAACGAAATGTAAATTTCCATTCGATTGATCAATTCCCATTGTCGTTAAAAACTGATGGGTTTTGGTTTGATCTTGATTGACTTTAATCGGCTCCGACCATGATTGACCTCCATCCGTTGACTTCAGTAACCATACATCCGTATTTTCTTCGCCATTTCGTTGGTCGCACCAATTCAAATAAAGGTTTCCGCGATTTGGACCATTACTCATATCCGACATTAAAAAAGGCAATCCATTGGCACGGTAGAATCCTGGAATGTGCAAATCCCATCCTCCAACTTGCTTGGATAAATGTTTTTCTTCACTAAACCATGTTTTGCCACCATCTAAGGATTTTTGGAACATCAGTCCCTTTGGACCGGTCCATGTCACATAAATTTCTCCATTCGGACCTAAGGCTGGAACAGCACCTTCCACGGTATTATCTCCGTCCAAGCAGTCACCACCAAATTTAGAAATGCGCTTCGGAGTTGTCCATGATTTTCCTCGGTCAATTGATTTCGAGAAAACAATGATCGATGTATCTTTTGGGTCTGCTGAATCATACGCATCGAACTGTGTCCAAGTCATGTAAAGTACATTCGTTTTTGGATCAATGACCACCCAATGTTTGTCTTGAACTTTCGTTCCATTCGGCGCGGGAAATGTTCCTGAGGTAAATTTTCCTATAATTGTGTTGGACGTTTGGCAAACGATACGATCCAGATGTGTTCCTTTCGAATAATCCGATAAATGAAAGTAGTACAAGCGTCCCAGTTGGTCAAATTGTAAAACTGGATCACCGTAAACACCGTATGTACTTGACATTTTTTTACTGGTCCAAGTATGGCCACCATCAATGGAATAATGATATCCTTTTAGTACAGATCCAGCAGCAATTTCATTAGTGTTACGTGGATTGATTGCAATAGAAGGTTCACATTCGTTAAACGCATATTTCGAATTAACAGGAGGAATCTGTACATTCTTAAAAGGACTTTGTCCAAATAAAAAAGTGAAACCTAGTATCCAAAAATTAACGAAGCCAATAATGAAGGCGTTTTTCATTCGATGTCGATTTAGTCAATAAAAATTGTGGCTTTTTGTATGGATGAATGGTCACATGAACAGAAAACAACTTTTCCTCTCTTGCGATTAATAAATCACAACTTTCCATGTTCCCCATTCCGTTCATCATTCCTTCCAACATAGATTGATCAACACGGTAGGCATTGCAGCCGACGATTTCGTCTCCAACACTGATTCCTGCTTCTTCTGCACTCGAACCAAATCGAACGGATTTCACGATAACCTTTCCTCCTTCTTCTCGTACATTCGCTCCAAAAGATGGGTTATTTGTGGTGATGTCCTGAACGTTTAATCCAACAGGTGCATAGAATTCCTTGTAAGGAATAATCTCCGTTCCATCCACATATTTAGCAAAGAAATCGTCCATGTTTTTCCCAACGAATTTGGATAATTCCGCCTTGAATTCCGCTTCCGAAAATCCTCGCTTTAATCCTTCGTAATAAGTGGCATACAACTGTTGCATAAAGTGGTCTAAGCATTTTTTGCCGTCTGAATCAGCAACTATCATCGCATCAATCACAGAAGCAAGCACCGAACCACGAGAATAATATGTCATGCTCGTATTAGAACTGTTTTCATTTGGACGATACGCTTTTACCCATGCATCAAAACTCGCATGTGCAACAGGTTGAACACGTGAACCCGGGGATCCTTCCACATAATTAATGGAAGATTGCAATTTTGCCAGGAACTCATCTTCAGTATAAAAGCCAGTTCGACGAAGAATCAATTCATCGTAATAGGAGGTAAATCCTTCCATGACCCATAGCAATGTGGTGTAATTTTCCTCATCGTAATTGAATGGACCTAATTCAATTGGACGAATGCGTTTCACATTCCATAAATGGAAATATTCATGTGCGACTAAATTGAGAAAATCCACATATTGTTTTCCAGCATAAGTCCAGCGATTGACGCTCAACACTGTCGAGTTCATGTGCTCAAGTCCACCTTGTCCATCGACAACATTGTGCACAATAAACGTATAATTTTTATTCGGATTTTTTCCAATCACCGCTGTTTCTGCCTCGACAATTTTCGCCATGTCCTTCTTAAGCTGCTCTACGTTAAAATTGGCATCACCGTACATCGCAACCGTGTGCAAGACACCCGCCGCTGAAAACTCAAAGATTTC
Source organism: Crocinitomicaceae bacterium (assembly GCA_017983465.1). Taxonomy (GTDB): domain Bacteria; phylum Bacteroidota; class Bacteroidia; order Flavobacteriales_D; family Crocinitomicaceae; genus UBA952. The sequence goes on along the minus strand of JAGOBK010000007.1, from coordinate 46,732 downwards.
TTGATTTCCAATTTCCATCGGACAATCTACCAATTGATCGTAGTTTTCAAAAGTGAATCGTTGTCCAGCACCTTTTAACGTTTGATCTAACGGCAAAGAAGTAGAAATTCGCTTAAACGATTCATGAGGAAAAACGGTCACTGATCCTGCTTGATTTTTCGCTTTTTCCACATACATAAATACACCAGAGCCACTAACAAACCCATGACTTAAATCTAAAAATGGTGTACGTACCGAAACTTCAAAGGAATACACTTCATATTTCACTTGAATATTCTTTTCATTTCCGGCATCTATCAACCAAGCATTTTTAGATTTTTTGGAAACTTTAAGTGCTTTTCCATCTTTGGTGAATACCTTGACTAAGTTGATGTTTTTGGAGAACTCACGCACCAAATAAGAACCTGGAGTCCAAACGGGCAATTTCACTTCGATTTGTTTATCGTCGTTTTCTGCAATATTCATTTGCACCTCGAAATAGTGATTTTGAGGTTTTGGCATTCGTAATTCATACGAAATGGACATTCCAAATGAACTGAAGGGAATACAAATTAAAAGGAGGATGAAAAATTTCATTTTATTTGGATTTTAGCAGCGGTTAACTTTGCTTTTCCGACTAAGTCTTCAACAGATTCTGTGCCAAAAGCGAGGGCAACAGCCATACGTCGATATGGTCTTGTGGATGGTTTACCAAAGATTCGTATTTCCGTGTTTTCTATGGATAAGGCATTTTCAAGTCCAACAAAATAAGGAGTTTGATCTGAAGACTCAGATGCCAAAATAACAGCACTCGCGCCATTTTGAATGTGTTCAATTTTTGGAATAGGCAATCCTAAAATAGCTCGTGCATGCAATTCGAATTCTGATAAGTTTTGTGTTCCAGCTAGGGTCACCATTCCAGTGTCGTGTGGACGAGGAGATAACTCAGAGAAATACGCTCCTTCTTTGGTGATGAAAAATTCCACACCCCAAATTCCAGCTCCACCTAAAGCAGAAGTGACTTTTGCGGCCATTTCTTGCGCTTCAGCAAGGTGTTCCGGATTCATCGGCATTGGTTGCCAACTTTCTTGGTAATCACCGCGCTCTTGACGGTGTCCAATTGGTGGACAAAACAATGTTTCACCATCTTTCTGCGTCACGGTTAAAAGTGTGATTTCATAATCGAAATCAATAAATCCTTCGACGATGACTTCTTTCAAATCTCCACGAGAACCCTCCATGGCATAGTCCCATGCTTTTTGAATATCTTCTTTCGATTTTATCACCGATTGTCCTTTCCCAGAACTGGACATTAAAGGTTTTACCACACATGGAATTCCACATACTTCAACACCTGCCGCAAGCTCTTCAAAACTAGTTGCATATCGATACGTTGCCGTGCGAACCCCTACATCTTTCGATGCTAAATCGCGAATGGCTTTGCGATTCATGGTGAAATTAGCTGCTTTTGCACTTGGCACAACTTGAATTCCTTGTTGCTCATAATCATAAAAACGCTCTGTCCGAATGGCTTCAATTTCAGGAACGATGAGGTCCGGATGATGCTTAGCAACGATGCGATCAAGTTCTGCACCGTCCAACATATTGATGACTTCGAAGTCATCTGCTACTTGCATCGCTGGCGCGCCAGCATAACTATCGACAGCAATCACGTGTTGTCCATAACGTTGACAAGCGATGACAAATTCTTTTCCGAGTTCACCAGAACCCAATAGTAGGATCTTTTTATTCATAGAACAAAAGTAGTGAAACATGAAAAACTTTTCAATGAAGAAACAAGTATTCCTGACATTAGACATCCAAGTCAGGAAAAGGAAAACAAATTTTGTTAACTTTGGCTTAACATCTATGAACGAAATCAAGGAATTACTAGACCCATTTGAACCCATCACTTTACAAGAAATGGATCGTGTAAAGTTGATGAATCGAATGGACACCAAATTTGCTTTCCGTTTCAGCGATCTCAACACACTACTTCCTTTGCTCACGTTAAACTACCGTGTTCTAACTATCGAGGGTACAAATACACCTCATTACGAAAGTCTGTATTTCGATGACGAACGCTTTTCGTTTTTTAGAGATCATCACAATGGAAAAGGAGATCGTTTCAAGGTGCGCATTCGAAAATATGTCGAATCAAATCTGTTTTTTTTAGAGATAAAACATAAAATAAAAGGCCGTACGGACAAAAAACGAATTGTCACCGATCAATTTAATGAAGTACTTCCAGAAAGCGACCTCGCGTTTGTCCAAAATGAACTACAAGCCAATAAAAATTTGGTGCCAACCATGTGGAATTCCTTTCAGCGAATCACTTTGGTTTCAAAAACAGAGAACGAACGATTAACTCTTGACTTTAACATACTTTTTGAAAAAGACGGAGTAAAGAAATCATTCAAACAACTCGTCATCGCCGAATTAAAGCAAGAGGACCTCAATCGAAATTCCGTTTTCTATCAATTAATGAAAGAACAACGAATTCGTCCTTATCGTTTAAGCAAATATTGCCTTGGATCCGTGGAAATTTACGGCGAGGACAAATTAAAATTCAACCGTTTCAAGAAAAAATTACTTTATTTAAAGAAAATAAACCATGATGCTATTTAATTCCCTACTTCTGCCATTAAAAAAAGCTGCGTTGAGCAGTTCAACTCTGACTTGGTTTAGTGATGACTTTTATGTGTTGCTTGTCCGTCTTGGTATCAATTTGCTGTTTTTAACCATCTTAATTCGCTTTTTGTATTACCCAAAAACGCAGCGTAAGGATTATTTATTCACGTATTACTTAATTGGAACGATTACGTTTTTCTTGTGTTTCGGATTGATGCAAATGGACATTGACACAGGAATGGGGCTCGGATTATTCGCTATTTTTGGAATTATCCGCTACCGTACGGATGCCATCGAAATTAAGGAGATGACCTACTTGTTCATGATCATCGGAATAAGTGTAGTGAATGCACTTGCATCTAATGAATTAAGTGTTTCAGAGGTAGCAGTGATCAATGTATCGGTGATTTTACTGACCTTCATTTTGGAGAATCTTTGGTTGATGAAACACGAAACCCGCAAGACAATCAATTACGAACGCATCGATTTGATTACGCCGGACAAATACGAGGAAATGAAAGCAGATTTGGAAAAACGAACAGGTTTATCCATCAACCGAGTAGAGATTGGCAAGATTGACTTTTTAAACGATACAGCTTTAATACGCATTTATTATTTTGCAAACGATCAAGCTTTTTCGGACTACAACAACCAATAAAGCGTATCTTTGAGGATGAGAAAAATCGGACTACTTCCCTTTACGATTTTATATTGGCTCATCACATATACTCGGAATATCCTCTTTGATGTGGGTGTTCTGAAATCAACCATCATTCCAGGTAAATCGATTTCAGTAGGCAATTTATCCGTTGGCGGAACTGGAAAAACACCGATGGTCATTTATTTGACTTCCCTTTTACAGAACGAACATTCCATTCAAATTCTTAGTCGCGGCTATGGTCGTAAAACAAAAGGTTTTAGACTACTTAACAGCACAGATAATGCAGCCTCGGTAGGTGACGAGCCACTTTCCTACTTTCAGAAATTTGCGCCAAAAACGGATGTGTTTGTGTGCGAAAAACGTCAACATGCGATTGTCCGAATGAAGGAAATGAATGCTGCAGCAATCATTATTTTGGACGATGCTTTTCAGCACCGATATGTACAACCCGGACTACAACTATTGTTAACTCCATTTCACGAGCAATTCCTATACGATTGGCACTTGCCTTCTGGAAACCTAAGAGAATCCAAACAAGGTGCTCATCGTGCGGATGCCATCATTTTAACTAAATGTCCGAATCTAACGGAAGATGAGATGATGTTTCATCGAAAACGCTATGAAGATTACGAAAAACCAGTTTTTTTCTCCAGAATCGAATACGCTGATTTTCAAGCTGTAGGGACACCAATAGAGCAAATGAAATCGGTGTTATTAGTAACTGGAATCTCTACTTCGACATCCTTGAAAAGTCACTTGATGGAATCTTATGAAGTGGAGGAACTTAAATTTGGTGACCATCACTCGTTTACACGTGGAGATATCCAAGAAATTCACAGAAAATTTGATACCTTTGCAAGCAAGGAAATGGCCATCATCACAACAGAAAAGGACCTCGTGAAAATCCAAGGACTTCTATCTGAACATGATCGACAAACCTATCCTTGGTATGTTCTTCCAATTACCGTAAAAATGGCGGAAGAAGAAGCGTTTAACTCGATGATAAAAGATTATGTTACAAGCAATTAAAGAAACAGCGGCATTTATTCAAGCCAAAACAAGTATTCAACCAACGATTGGAATTATTTTAGGAACAGGTCTAGGTGGACTCGTGAAAGAAATCGAAATCGTGGACGAAATTCCATACGAAACCATTCCAAATTTCCCTGTATCAACAGTGGAAAGTCACTCTGGAAAACTCATTTTTGGTCGCCTTGGCGGAAAAAATGTTGTCGCGATGCAAGGACGTTTTCACTATTACGAGGGTTATGATTTACAACAAGTAACTTTTCCCGTTCGTGTCATGAAATTATTAGGCATTGAGCGACTTTTTGTGAGCAATGCTTCAGGTGGTGTGAATCCAGACTTCGCGGTAGGAGAAATCATGATTATGAACGACCACATCAATTTATTTCCCGGAAATCCATTGATTGGTAAAAACATCGACGAATTAGGTCCACGTTTTCCAGATATGAGTGATCCATACGATGAATCCATGATTCAAATAGCAAAAACAATTGCCGAAGAAATGTCCATCAAAGTATCTGTTGGATGTTACGCAGGACTTACTGGTCCAACATTGGAAACGCCATCCGAATACAAATACGTACGCGTAATTGGCGCTGATGCTGTTGGAATGTCAACTGTTCCTGAAGTAATCGTTGCTCGACATATGAGCATTCCTTGTTTTGCTATTTCCATCATCACAGACTTAGGGGTACCTGGAAAAATCAAAAAAGTGAGTGTTCAAGACGTTATTGAAGTGGCTAGTCGTCAAGAGCCGAAAATGACTCAAATCATGAAAGAACTAATCTCCCGCATCTAAAAAATTATGGAAGCATCCATTCGCGATAAATACGAAGTTGTTATTGGACTTGAAGTCCATGCACAAATGTTGACCAAAACCAAAGCGTATTCAAACGACGTTAATGAATATGGTTCCGCGCCAAATTCAAACATTAGCGTGGTGACACTCGGACATCCGGGTACATTACCAGTGATGAACAAAAAAACGATTGAATTCGCTATTAAACTAGGACTTGCTTGCGATGCACATATCGCTCCAGCTCAGCATTTTGCACGAAAAAATTATTTCTATCCCGATTTACCGAAAGGATACCAAATCACCCAAGATACAACACCAATATGTACAGGTGGAAGTATTGTCATTCGAACGGATGATGGAACAGAGAAATCCATAGGATTGACACGTATTCACATGGAAGAAGATGCTGGTAAAAGCATTCACGACGTGGACGTTTACGATACATTGGTGGACTTAAATCGTGCGGGGACTCCCCTACTCGAAATCGTTTCTGAACCTGATATGCGTTCATCCATGGAAGCTTACCATTACTTGACGGAAGTGCGTAAACTTGTTCGCTACCTAGATATTTGTGATGGGAACATGGAAGAAGGATCTTTACGCTGCGATGCGAATGTTTCTGTACGACTTGTCGGGGTTTCCGAATTTGGAACAAAGGTCGAGGTGAAAAACATGAACTCCATTCGAAATGTTCAACGCGCAATTGAATTTGAAATTCTTCGTCAAATTGAAGTTTTGGAATCCGGCGGATCACTTTCTCAAGAAACAAGAGCATTTGATGCATTGAAAGGAATTACAATTTCTATGCGTTCCAAAGAAGCGGCAAATGACTACCGTTATTTTCCGGAACCAGATCTTCCACCAATTACGATCACCAAAGAACAAATTGAAACCGTTGCACAGGAGATGCCAGCATTGCCACGCGCCTTGTTTCAACGCTATACAAAAGAATATGGCTTGTCGGAATACGACGCCTACAACATTACGGACAATAAAGGAATTGCTCTTTATTACGAATCCATTCTAGCGCATACAAAAAACTATAAATCCGCTGCCAATTGGTTAATGGGAGACATCAAATCCTATTTGAATGAATACGGAGTTGACATGGAAAAATTCCCCTTAAAACCGCTAGTGATTGCAGAATTAATTCACTTAGTGGAAGAAGGTAAAGTTTCTAGTACCGTCGCTTCACAAAACATTTTCCCAGCCTTATTCTCAACAGAGGAATCACCTTTACAGGTGGCAGAACGATTGAATTTGATTCAAAACTCGGATGAAGATGCCTTGAAAGGATTCATTTTGAAAGTATTTGAATTAAATCCAGACGAAGTAGCTCGTTACAGAGGCGGAGAAAAACAATTGACTGGATTCTTTATGGGACAATTGATGAAAGTGTCGCAAGGTAAAGCGGATCCGAAATTAGCGAATGGATTATTACGTCAACTACTCGATGCATGAAAGATTGGATAATCAAAAATAAAACCTGGGTAATCCTTGTGGCTATTGTCGCACTAGTTGGTAGTATTATTTGGTACAACAAATACCAAAAAGACTTAGCAGAAACCGGTGGACTTGAAGCGAATTTTGAAATATCAGGAAAAATTACAGGTGTTCCCGGTTTGACTTTGTTTATCGAAGCTCCAAGTGACAAAGGAACAATTCCTGTAGCTGAGGGACAAATCAATGAGGATGGAAGTTTTAACATTAGCGGAAATATTCCAGGTTTGGGGTATTATTTCTTGAGATTGAGCGATGAAAAAAACAGCTTAATTCCAATCACCCTTATTCCGGGAGATCATTTGACCATCAACACTTCCGTAAGTTCCTTCGTTTCCAAACCGAATGCAGGTGGAACAAGTTGGAGCAAAACCATGAATCGCTATTTAAGTGAATTCGATGCGTTTCAACAAACCCAAGCTCGCTTGCAGTTAAACGCTGAAAACCGCAGTAAGGAAGAAGTTTCCAAACTTTTCCTTCAAGCCAAAAGTAAAATGGAATCTTTTTCCAGAATACACATGCTAAAAGACCCAAGCAATGCATACAACATCATTCTTTCCATGGACTTGCTTCCAAGTGTTAGTTTTGATGATTGGGACGCAACAAATTTGGAAGCACTGAAAAAGGTAACCGAAGCGTTTGAAGATAAATATGCTGGTCAACCAGCAGCTGAGACGTTCAGAAATCAATATGCACAAATTGAAAATGCCTATTTTGAATTTGCTTCATCTGTCAATGGTACCGTTCCAGCTCCCGAAATTGCCTTAACCAATCCATCAGGGAAAATCTTGAAACTATCAGACCTCAAAGGGAAGGTTGTTCTTGTAGATTTCTGGGCGTCGTGGTGTGGACCATGTCGAGCAGAGAATCCGAACGTTGTGAAAATGTATGAAAAATTTAAGGACAAAGGATTTACGATCTATTCTGTTTCCTTAGATGAAGATGCTACGAAATGGAAAGAAGCCATTGTTAAAGATAAACTCACTTGGACAAACCATGTAAGTGATTTGAAAGGATGGAAATCCTCCGTTGTTGCAAACTTTGGCATAGAAGGGATTCCATATACCGTTCTTTTGAACAAAGAAGGAAAGATCATTGGAAAAAACCTTCGTGGTGAAAAATTAGAAGAAACCTTAAACGAACTTTTAAAATGAAAAACTTAGGAATTATACTTTTAGCCTTTTTTCCGTTTGGAATATTTGGTCAAAAAGCCATTAAAGTGACTGTTTCAGGCATGATCTTTAACGCTAATGTAGATTCTGTTCGAATTTCTCAAAACTTCGGGAATGCTTACAAAGACTACGGATCTGCGGCCATGGATAAAAAAGGGAATTTTAAACTTACCCTTGAATTACCGAATCCAGATTACTATTACCTACGCGTTGGAAATGACAACATTCACCTTATTTTGAAAAACAATAGTGACATCAAGGTATACGGTGACGGAAAAAAACTGAAGGACTTTTGCAATTTCGTTGGTTCAGATGAATCAAAAGCAATGAATGACTTTTCCCATGTTGCGGAAAAATGGACAGCAAAAAGTGATTCTGCATTAACAGCGATCAAAGCGGATCCTTCTCGCGAGCAGGCGGTGAATGACTACATGACCCAAGAGTTTTATAAATTCAATAGTGAACTTCAAGGTTTTATCGGAGCCAACGCAAATTCACCCGTTTTAATACTTGCATTGGCGAATATGAATGCTGAACAGGATATGGCATCCTATGAAAACGTACTGAATCAATTGTATGCTGTTTTTAATGAAAGTCCAACCGTGCAATCATTCTACAATCATTTCTCCCAAATCAAAAAACGCATCGAGGATGCAAACTTTTTAGCGCCTGGGAAAATCGCTCCTGATTTTACAGAGTTAAAAACAGATGGAAAAAAGACCTTGACCCTTTCTTCTTTGCATGGACAAATTGTACTCATTGATTTCTGGGCGTCGTGGTGTGGTCCTTGTCGCAGAGAAAACCCAAATGTGGTTCAGACATACGAAAAATATAAAAAAGATGGATTTACCATTGTAAGTGTTTCTCTAGATACCGACGCACAAAAATGGAAAAACGCCATTGAACAAGATCAATTATCATGGCCAAATCACGTAAGTGATTTAGGAGGATGGAATAGCAAAGTTGCTCAATTATACAAAGTTTCAAGTGTTCCATTTACGGTACTTATCGATCGTGAAGGACATGTGATCAAAACGAATTTAAGAGGTCCAGCTTTGGAAGAAGAGTTAAAACGCATTTTTGGTCATTAATGGACGTTACGGCTAAATACACGTATTTTGCTTCAGATTTCCATCTGGGCACTCCTGATTTAGCTAAAAGTCGAGAACGCGAGTCAGCTATCGTGGCTTGGCTTGAATGCATTGAAAAAGATGCCGAAGAAATTTTTTTAATTGGTGACATCTTTGACTTCTGGTTTGAATACAAAACCGTTATTCCAAAAGGATTCGTCCGTTTGCAAGCGAAAATCGCTGGACTTGTTGACAAAGGGATTCCTGTGCATTTCTTCAAAGGGAACCACGATATGTGGATGTTCCACTACTTTCAAGAAGAATTAGGCGTTCAATTACATGCCGATGAATATTGCTTTGAGAAAAATGGCAAACGATTTTTTGTCGCTCACGGTGATGGATTAGGTCCGGGTGATTATAAATACAAGTTCATCAAACGTGTTTTTAGAAATCCATTGTGTCAATGGGCTTTTGCCCGCATTCATCCGAATTTCGGAATTTCATTAGCGAATTTTTTCTCCCGTAGCAGCCGCAAAAGTGGAATGGCGAAGGACATGATCTATTCGGGAAAAGAAAAGGAATGGCTGTATCACTTCGCTGTTGAACATCAAAAAACAAATCCGCAAGACTACTATATTTTTGGACACCGACATTTGCCATTAGAATTGACTATTGACCAAGCTGTTTACCTCAATACTGGTGAATGGTTATACGCTCAAACCTTTGCTCGATTCGATGGAAAACAATTGGAAATGTGTTCATGGAAAAATGGAATAATAGAATCCTACGATGCAAAAAGACCAAACTAAACGTTGGGAACATGTTCCGTTGGAATCACTACCCATGGTCGCAACTGAACTTGTAACACTCCTTTCCAAGCCAAGCTTTGTCGCCATTCAAGGCGAAATGGGCGCTGGAAAAACAACCTTTGTTCAGGCTTTACTTCGGGAATTAGGAATCGAACATCCCGATGGATCACCGACGTATGCGATTGTTCACGAATATGTGACTAAGCTAGGAACAAAGGCCTTTCACCTTGATTGCTATCGCATTGAAAATGAACGCGATCTTGCCCAACTTGGATTAGACGAATTATTTGAAGAAAATGCCTATTTCTTTGTGGAGTGGCCAGATAAAATTGAAAATATTCTTCCAGAACACGCGAATTGGCTGTATATTCGTTGTGAACCAGAAGGTGAACTAAGAGAAATCGTCCTGAATTATGATAACTGATCCTGAATTATTAAAAACACTTATTCAAAAAGGTAGTCTTCTTCCAAAAGAGGAAATGCTAGAAGTGCGCAAGAAAAAAGGAAACTTGTTTATCGGTATTCCAAAGGAAACTTCCTTTCAAGAGAGACGCGTAGCCTTAGTTCCTGAAGCCGTAACCTTGCTCGTTTCCAACGGACACCAAGTTTTAATGGAAACAAACGCGGGAGAAGGATCAAATTTCACGGATAACGAATACAGCGAAGCAGGAGCACAAATTGTTTACGATCGAAAATCCATTTATAGTTGTGACATTATCCTGAAAGTCGCTCCACCTTCTGAAGAGGAAGTTGAATTGATGATTGGTAATCAAACATTTATTTCGGCGCTACAAATTTCAACACAACCGAAAGAAATACTTCAAAAATTAACAGCGAAAAAAATCACTGCCATCGCTTGGGACTACATACAAGATGAAGAAGGTGTATTCTCTATTGTGCGAACAATGGGCGAAATTGCGGGAACAACATCCATTTTAGTCGCAGGTGAATTGCTATCATCCTTCTCCCAAGGAAAAGGATTGATGCTTGGTGGAATAGCCGGTGTACAACCTGCCGAAGTGGTGGTAATTGGCGCTGGAACCGTTGGTGAATTTGCAACGAGAGCAGCACTTGGACTTGGCGCTTCGGTTAAAGTATTTGACAATTCATTGACACGCTTACGTCGCTTACAAAACGACTTAAGTTTACGCGTTTATACCTCCATCATTCAGCCTAAAGTTTTAGCAAAAGCCATTCGTCGTGCAGATGTAGTCATTGGAGCATTGCGCTCACCAATTGGCAGAACTCCTTGTGTGGTAAGTGAAGAAATGATTCAAGAAATGAAATCTGGCTCCGTGTTAGTCGATGTGAGCATTGACCAAGGTGGTTGTTTTGAAACTTCACGCGTAACGAATCACAATGACCCAACCTTCGTGAAGCATGGTGTCGTTCATTATTGTGTGCCAAACATTGCCTCACGCGTTTCCCGAACAGCTTCCTTCGCATTGTCGAACACCTTCTCCCCAATGATACTTGAAATGGGTGAAAAAGGTGGCGTTGTTGATTTGATCAGAACACATAGTGGATTCCGTAACGGAGTGTATATGTACAAAGGTATTTTAACAAATGAAGTACTTGGAAAGGTATTTGATTTAAAATACAAGGACATTCACCTCCTACTTCCAGGCATGTAATGAGTCCAATTATCCCCTTAAATCTTCCAAAAACTTCCCTTCAATTGAGTCGGATAGATGAAGAGATTTACGTGCAATGTCTTATTCGTAGAAAAAAAATAAAATTGACACCAGAAGAATGGGTTCGTCAACACTTTATTGCTTACCTCCATCAGGAAAATCATTTCCCCCTTTCTCGAATAGCTGTGGAAAAATCGATTCAATATGCAGGATTAACCAAACGCTGGGACATTGTTGTTTATGACATAGATTTTCAGCCGTTTGTTCTTGTAGAATGTAAAGCCCCACATATTCCAATTTCAATGGATACTTTGTACCAAGCATTAACGTATCAGAAAGAGATGCAAGGAAAGTTTATCGCACTGAGTAACGGATTAATCCATGCCTTCTATGAAGTTGATGCGGAAAATAAACGTTTGACAGTCCTAGAAAAACTACCGTTTGACAGTTCCTCAATTATTTAAATAATCCCAATCACCAGATTTCATGCGTTGGTATTCTCGAGCAAGATAAGCCAATTGAATACGCATTAGGTCGAATGCCGCTTCCGTTTCCGCACTGATTTCCTTTTGACGCATTTTTAATTGCAATTTCATAAACATGGCATGCATCAAAATTTCTACGTCTTGACGTTGAACCATATTGGACTTTTGCTTAAATTCTTCTAAAGCTTCGTGGGCATTTTCACATAAAGATTTATACTTTGCATCGTTCATGATGGTCAATAAACTATTATGTAAGTAGGTCAACTCAACTAAAATCTCTTGAACCTCATCTATATGTCCTTCCTTTTCGAGTCCCTTCCTATTCATTTCCTGAACCAAATTCTGATACCAAGAAATTTGTTCATTCAATTGGAATTCGTCGCGAATTGCAGGCTCCAACACTTTAGATTTTATTAACTCAATATCCAAATTTAGGGATCGAACTAAATCTTCAATTTGAAATAAATACAAAATGTATTCAGCTACATTCTCTACTTTTTTTGATTCTGTTGGACGCATGTTAGTTTAATTCCTTTTCGATTTGTGCCTGATTTTCATTTAAGAAGTTCACGAATTCAGTCGTTACATCCATTCGATCATTGATGTAATTTATTTGTCCACCCGGACCATGCATTAACAAGATATCAATCTGGTGTTTTTCACAATACTTTTTACCTAAGGCTTCAATTTTTTTATTCACTGTCTCCAGGGATTTCATTGCAAGTTCTTCAATTTTAGCACCTTCTGTTTGTTGGTACTGCATGATTTGATTTTGCATTTCTTGCGCGCGTTGTTGAACTTGTGCAATCTCGTTCTGCGATAAAAGTCCTCCACGAGCTTCCGCATCCTTTTTAGTAATAAATGCCTCGTAGGCTTTTGTTCTTCGTTCCACTTCAGATTCAAAGGCCTTTTGTTTTTTCTTGATGATTCCTTCCTCTTTCACGAAGTAGGCAAAGTTTGCTTTAATGCTATCATTTGAAAAGTAAGCAATTTTTAATCCACCCAAAGAACGAACTGCTACTTTTGGTGTAGTGTCCTTTTTTGGCGCTGGTTTATCACCACAAGATGTGAATAGTGAAATTCCAAGAATGGAAGCTGAAACGATCAGTGATTTCATGTTAAGATTTTAAGTTTATTATTTCCATCCAATCGCCTCTCATCTCGATAAAGCGTTGAATGCATTTTGTTAAAAAGGTTCCTTGAATGAGTGACTCCAATTGCTCAACTTGTGGAAAATCAGTTTCCGAAACTTTAAATGATTGCTCGTATTGATCCAATGAAATCGTTAAAATGAATTTTCCATTATACGAATGTAACTGAATCAGAAATCGTTCGTGAGGAATTTGTTTAATTAAACGCATGTACAAAAATAGCAATTTTCGCACTGTCGTCCGAATTATCCGAGTGGAAAAGGTTTCAGGACATCGAATTCAAAACCAATCTGAGTGAGTTGCTCCATATCTTTGCCGAGTTCCAGCATATCCAGGTCATTTTCCTCATAATTCCAGTGAACCCGTACTTCGTTCCCTTCTTTCATCATTTCTTTCAACAAGTAAAGAACTTCTACTAAGGCAGTAGACGAACTTGTATCCAAAGATTCAATGAATAAATTCAGGCAGGTTTTCGTGGAAGGTTTCAGACTATACGTTTTCACCCAAGAGACAACTGGACTCCAAAATTCTTGAGAATCTTCATCAATCGATTTACCACTAATTTCCATCAATCCATTTGAAAGAAAAGAGACAAGCGGTGTTTGTTCTGTTTGAGCAATAACTAAATGGTCCATATCTTGGTAAAGAGGGTCAAAATTAGGGAAACGAAGATAATTCTTAAAATTTTTAATGGGTGAAATGAATATATTTTTCGAATGACGCTGACAAAAGAACACTATCCATCTGTTTACGTGAGAGTTAAGCGCATTTAAATTATTAAATAGAAACGATAATTATCCGATATACCCTTCATTAAACACTGATTTTGCTCGGATTCGTACTGATTAATAGTCCTTAATTTGACTGTTTACAAAAAGAAAAACATCTTTTTCACTAAAGAATGATGTGCTTTTAAATATTTATCCTAATTTCGAAGAGTTAAAACCTAGTAAACACAAGTAAAACCCTTGCTTTTTAAACATTTATGACCAGTATTTTTGTTGCCAAATTAGATTTTGGAGTGACCAATGAGCAATTAAGACAATTGTTCGAACAACATGGTAGCGTAATCAAAGTGAATGTCGCTACTGACAGAGAAACAGGTAAATCTAGGGGCTTTGCCTTCGTTGAGATGGCCAATCGAGAGGAAGCCATGAACGCGATCAATTCCTTAAACGGACATATGATTAACGGTCGTGATATCGCCGTAAAAGAAGCAGAGCAACGTGGAGATACTCGTCCAAACAACAATCCTCGCTCAGGAAATGATTTCCAACGAACTTCTTCTCCAAGAAGCGATGACCGCAGACCAAGTTCTCCTCTAGGATCAGACACTCCTATCATTACTCCTCCAATTGAATCACTCAAAATGGAGCCGAGAAAAAAAGTCAATAAAGATAAAAAACCAGGAGATTCAGATTCTGACAATCGCTCTAAAAAACCAAAAATGGATGCCTACAAAAAAAGTGGTAAGGCAAACAGATTTTTTGACGATGATGACGATGATGATTTCGAAGGAGACTTGTTTTCGTTCAATAAAAATGATGACGAAGATGATTTCGACGAAGACGACGACGAGGATTTCGCATAGCTAATAACGCTATTCGGTTCTTTCGTTGTACCTTTGCGCCCCATGTCATCGAATTACGCAGAAAAATTAAAACACCCCGTTTTTAAAGTTGTATCGCAGTATGCGACGGAACATGGTATTGACGCATATGTCATAGGTGGATTCGTTCGTGACCTTGTCATGGAACGTCCTTCTAAAGATATTGACATCCTCGTTCTTGGAGATGGTCCCGAATTCGCGGAAGCCATTGCCAAAATACTTCGCGTAAAAAAAGTAAGTGTTTTTAAGAACTTTGGAACCGCTCATTTCCGCTACAAAGATTTAGATGTTGAATTTGTTGGTGCACGAAAAGAATCTTATTCTCGTGACTCCCGAAAACCCATAACGGAAAAGGGTACCCTACAAGACGATCAAAATCGAAGAGATTTTACCATCAATACACTTGCCCTCAAACTCAACACCGCATCCTTTGGAGAACTCGTTGATCCATTTGGTGGAGTTGAGGATATCGAAAAAGGAATCATTCGAACACCTTTAGAGCCTGAAATCACCTTCAGTGACGATCCATTACGTATGTTGAGAGCCATTCGATTTGCTACACGTTTTGATTTTCAAATCGAACGAACATGTTTGGAGGCGATGAAAAAACAAGCTGCTCGACTAGAAATCATTTCTCAAGAACGAATTACAGAAGAACTCAATAAAATCATACTTACAGAAACTCCATCGCGTGGATTCAAATTATTGAATTCGACAGATTTATTACACCAGTTTTTTCCGGAGATGATTGCCTTACACGGCATTGAAACACGTAATGGGAAAGCGCATAAAGACAACTTCTACCATACCTTGGAAGTACTCGATAATCTTGCTCAAAATAGCGACTCATTATGGCTCCGCTGGGCCGCAATCCTTCATGACATTGCAAAACCACCAACGAAACGATTCGACTCTGTTGCAGGTTGGACCTTTCACGGACATGAAGAATTAGGCGCCAAGATGGTTCCCAGAATATTTACACGTTTACGCTTGCCCTTGGACCATAAAATGAAGTACGTGCAAAAATTGGTGCGACTACATTTACGTCCGATTTCCCTCGTAAAAGGTTCCGTAACCGATTCAGCTGTTCGACGCTTACTCAACGAAGCTGGTGACGATGTAGAAGACTTGATGTTGCTATGTAATGCTGATATCACCTCGAAAAATGAATTCAAAGTAAAACGCTACAAGAAAAACTTCGAGCTTGTTTCAGAGAAATTAAAATTGGTTGAAGAAAAAGACCGCATTCGAAATTTTCAACCTCCAGTAAGTGGTGAGTTGATTATGCAAACGTTTGAGTTAGGTCCATGCGCCGAAATCGGCATCATCAAAGCACATATTAAAGAAGCAATTCTGGAAGGAGCAATCGAGAATTCGTACGACGAAGCCGTATCTGAAATGCTGAAACTTGGAAAAGAATTAGGATTAACGGTAGCAAGAACTCCCCATTTGGATAAATAATACTAACTTTACCTAACGTGTAAAATCAGTTAAAATGCCAGGCTTAAAATTCAGAGTTTTATTGGATTCAGATAAAAATGAAGAGGTTTTTAGAGACGTCTTGATTAGTGACGCCAGCGACTTTGAAACGTTTTATCATGCTATTATGAAATCTTTTGATTTCAAAGGAGATCAAATGGCTAGCTTTTACGTTTCCAATGAAGATTGGGACAAAGGTCATGAAATCAGTTTATTGGACATGTCGTACGACGATGACTCCATTGACTCTCCAGCAACTGTCATGAAGAATGCGGTCATCAAAGATTTTCTGGACGAACCAGACCAACGTTTTATCTTGGTATACGACTTCATGAAAATGTGGATTTTTCTCGTCGAATTAATCGGATACGACCGAAACGAACCAGAAAGTCCGGAAATGCTTCTCGCAATTGGACATTCACCCAAGGAAGAATCAAGAGAAGCACTTGACGAAGATTTATTACACGAAAGTGAATCTCTATCAACAGATGATGAAGAAGACGATTTTGGCTTTGATGAATTTGATGATGACTATTCTGATGACGATTTAAGCGACTACAACGAGTACGAATATTAGTATGAAAGCAGCAGAACAAGATCCAATTGGTCAAGCCATTTTGGACTACCACAAAACAAAAAAACCATTTGACATCGTCGTGTCTTCGGATTTATGTGACGATGATATTATTCCAATTGAGGTCCTATTTCGCTCCTACAACGACATGCCTGAATTAGAGAAATTGGCAATCAAACTCTGTAAAGGACAAGTACTCGATGCTGGTGCTGGTGCTGGAGTTCATGCCAATGAACTTATCAAACGTGGACATACCGTATTTGCAATCGATTCATCTGAAGGAGCTGTTGAATACATGAAAAGTCAAGGGATTTCAGCAAAGCAAATCGACTTTGAATCGTATAATCCACCAGTGAAATTCGACACCATTTTATTATTGATGAATGGTATTGGAATAGCTAAAAAGAAATCAAACCTATTGAGTTTCTTAAAAAATGCTGGAGAAAAATTAACGAAAGGTGGACAAATCATCTGTGATTCTTCGGATGTGAAATATTTATATGAGGATGAAGATGGATCGTATTGGATGGACTTGAATTCTGAATACTACGGTAATTTCAAATTCCAAATGCATTACAAAAAAATAAGTGGTCCAGAATTCCCTTGGTTATATGTCGACTACGACACTTTGCATGAAATGGCAAGTCAAGCAGGATTCAAATGTCAGCGGGTTTTTGACCTAGATGCACATTTCCTTGCTCAATTAACAAAAATCTAAGCTGCATTTTAAAACAAAATGAAAGCGATTAATATCTTATCCCTCTCTCTATTCTGTGTGCTTTGCGCATGTAGTTATTCTGAAGAACAACTAACTGAATTTGATCAACGAATCGAAAAATTTACCGAGGGGAAATCATTCCACTTAGTAAAATCAGAAAGTGGACTTTACACAGAAATCTTAGAGGAAGGTACAGGACGAGAAATACATTTAACAGATAGTATTGGTGTAAGTTATGTAGGGACATTGCTTTCCGGTAAAAAATTTGATGAACAAAAAAACACCATTTACTTGCCTTTACGCGGAGTAATTGACGGATGGAAAGAAGCCCTAATCGGACAAAAACAAGGAGTTAAATTAAGAATAATTGTTCCGCCACAATTGGGATACGGTGCTGGGGGCATGGATAAAGTTCCAGCAAATGCACCCTTGTATTTCGAATTGTGCGTTGATGACGTGAAATAATTGCTGTTTTACTTGTCATTATCGCCACATTGATTAATTTTGACCACGCAAAAATAGAAGTAGCCTTATGAGTGTTTTAGTAAATAAGAATTCCAGAGTCATTGTTCAAGGATTTACCGGTAGTGAAGGTACATTCCACGCAAGTCAGATGATCGAGTACGGAACCAATGTTGTTGGTGGAGTAACACCAGGAAAAGGTGGGAACACCCATTTGGATCGTCCAGTATTTAACACAGTTGCTGATGCTGTTGCAAGCACACAAGCAGACACTTCCATTATCTTCGTTCCACCTGCATTTGCAGCTGACGCAATTATGGAAGCTGCCGAAGCTGGAATCAAAGTGATCGTTTGTATTACAGAAGGAATTCCTGTAAACGACATGATTAAAGCAAAAGAATACATTCAAGGATTCGATACACGTTTAATTGGACCGAATTGCCCTGGAGTTATTACTGCTGGTGAAGCGAAAGTAGGTATCATGCCTGGTTTCGTTTTCAAACAAGGTAAAATTGGTATCGTTTCTAAGTCTGGGACATTAACATACGAAGCAGCGGATCAAGTTGCTAAAGCTGGGATGGGAATCACTACAGCGATCGGAATCGGTGGTGATCCAATCATTGGAACTACGACACGCGAAGCTGTTGAACTTTTAATGAATGACCCAGAAACAGAAGGAATCGTGATGATTGGTGAGATCGGTGGAAACCTTGAAGCAATCGCTGCGAAATGGATCAAAGAAAATGGCACGAAGCCAGTTGTTGGATTCATCGCAGGTGAAACTGCTCCAAAAGGAAGAACAATGGGTCACGCAGGTGCTATTGTTGGTGGAGCCGATGATACAGCGGAAGCAAAAAAACGAATCATGCGCGAATGTGGCATTCACGTGGTAGATTCACCAGCTCAAATTGGAGCGAAAATGGCAGAGGTAATGGCAAACAAATAATTGTAACGCCACTAGATAAGTAAAGCGCCTTCGGGCGCTTTTTTTATGCCTTAAATTTTCTAAAAGTGAATTAATTCCAAAAGTCCCAGGTCAAACCAATTTTGATTTGCATGCTAGGGAAAGCATAGTTCGAAACGAAGGCTGTTGCAGGAGGAATCCAGAAACTACCGATGTTATCTACCCTCACAAAGAAACGGAACGTTTCCACCTCTATGGCTGTAGTAAAGGAAAGATTCACGAAGCCTTTAACCATAACTGAATTGCTTTGAAGAAGATCAAAAACTCCCATTTGAGGAATGAAAAGCATTTGTTGAAAGGAACTTAGGTATTGTGCATCCGTCGCAAATAGCATTCGTAACTTTTTCGCTTTGAACACACCGCCCTTCCATTGAACATGAAGGGAACTTTGATGCTGCGGTTGAAAATTCAAACCAGTAGAAAAATGCACCCATCGGTAAGCCGGTTTAATTTGAAGTCCATTGTATGTCCATGATGCTGAAAATTGCAGACTTTGTCCATTTCCTTCGCTCGCAATCTGGTCGTTTCTCCAAGTACTAGCAACAGCATCAAAAACATACACTTTTCGAAATTGTAATGCTTGATACGCTGCTTCAAGTTGAATGGATCCAACTTTCTTAAGGGCCGATACACGAATGGAATGATTCCATTGATTTTCAAGTGTATTCAATTGATATTGCACGTTATTACTCAGGTAATTTCGCTGCATTAACTCCGGCAGGGTCGATTTTATTTGATGTTCAACATGAAGGTCCAAAAAGGAAAAAGATAACATCACTTTACTGAAAGAAGTAAATCCTTTTGCCGCGCCTAGAATATTGATGGCATCGCGATGTACTATTTGAAATTTGGACGTGCGAAACGAAAAGTCGTTTCGCCACCACAACTCTGTCGTGTCATGGTAAAGAAGGTTATCGTGCCAATTTCGGATGCGGTAACTCACTACACTTTGTAAATTCATCCGATTTTTATCCAGGAAGATCCCCGCTTCATTCGTGAAACCTCGTTCTCGAAATCGATCCTGTGTGGAATCTACATCCCAAAATACATTTTGATACAATTGTGTTAAGCTATCGAATTCCAGATAGTCCCTTTTGGACTCATAGAACTCATGTCGTGCAAGCAATCCAAATCCATTGACGGAATCTTGATTAAAGTCTAATCGATGCTGTAATCGAACAAATGATAGCAATTGGTCAGAATGTGCATTTTGTTTTTGAACAGACTGTAAGTTCAGGTCAATACCGAGAATCGGAACTGGACTTAATAATCCATTCGACCAAGAACGAGAAACCACTTCTTTGCCTGTTTGAATATCAGCCGAATAACGTTCGCCTGTCCGAAGGATGTGTGCATTAAATTGCTGAAAGGAAAAATCATCGTTTCGTAAAAATCCGTTTCCTTTTGATTTATCAAAGTTCAGATTTACTGAAATCCCGTGTTTAAATGCTTCTTGGAAATCAACTTTCAAGCGCTGCGCACCTTGTGCACCAAAGGCATAGCTGAAGCCAAGATGAGGAAGTGCTGAGAATAGTAATGGAACTTCCTTCACTTTTAACGCATGAAGCGTACTACCATTCGCTGCATAAATTTGAAAAGGCGAAAGAATCGTGGAAGAAGGGGAAATAAAAAAGGCGGATTGAAATGCTTGAGTTGAATTCGAAACAGTATCGAGGAGTCCACCCGTTCGATGAAAACTTTTTACCGTATCAACATGTTGGTTGAATGCCGCTTGTCCATAGGTAAGCATGGAAACCAACAGTAACGAACCGCACAGAACACCTTTTTTCATAAAAGCAAACATAACAAAAAAAGGGGCTCGAGGCCCCTTAACAATTGGATATTTCTGCAATTACATTGCGTTCACACGAACTTGCAATCCTGATTTCAAGTTTGCAGCTTTGTTCTTGTGAATAATGTTTCTTTTCGCTAATTTATCTAACATCGTTACAACTTTTGGCAACATCGCCATTGCTTCGTTACGGTCTTTCGATTCACGTAATTTACGTAACGCGTTACGAGTTGTTTTGTGTTGGTATTTGTTCAATACGCGTTTTGCATCGTTTGAACGAATACGTTTGATTGCTGATTTATGGTTTGCCATAACTTAATTGTTAATTAAAAACGTTCTAAATTCTTTTAAAATCCTTCGTAGCCCATAGGAGAATCGAACTCCTGTTTCCAGGATGAAAACCTGGCGTCCTAACCACTAGACGAATGGGCCAAAAAATGGTCCAAAAATTTGGTAGCCCATAGGAGAATCGAACTCCTGTTTCCAGGATGAAAACCTGGCGTCCTAACCACTAGACGAATGGGCCATAAACTAGGTTTTCCTAATTTTTGGGATTGCAAATATAGTCAGAAATTCTTGAAGCGCAAGGGCTCCTTTATTTTTTTTAATAATTTTCTGATTCCTCCTCGTGTTTCATTTTAAATCCAAGCCTTTTCGCGGTTTGTAATTTCAGACTTTCGCCCATCATTTGTATCTGAGCTACAGAGATTTCACTTAAATATTCAAAGGGTGGAATGTATAAATCAAACTCCAAAGCATGCGCGAATGAAAGCTGGACAATTAATTGCAGAGCTTCATCACTCAATACCATATTTTGAGGATCTCTAAACATGAATCCAAGGGTTCCTTTGCCTTCAATCAAGAAATGATTTTCGTGATTTAAGAAAAGCCGTCCGATTAAATACCCAGCATCATCCATGCGATTTTGCAATAATGACTCCGCTAAAAAATTGAAAATGTGGATCGTAGAAAAGTAACCGTTGTTTTGATTTTGTTTGAAATATGCCGTTCCCCAAAGTGGATTATGATCTGGTAGACGAAAAACATTTTGATGCAGATTATACACAAGTACATCACTACCAACATAGGCATGAATCTCGAATTTACCTTTATCCTGATAACTTAAGCGAATTCTTGGATCCGTTATCGATTTTTTCAACTCGTTAATTTCCGAAATAATAATCGTTTTGAGTCGCTCAAATACCTTTTCACTATCGTCTGCGATATCTTGTTTCAATGCCGATTTGTGCATGAGTAAGTCTACTAATTGAGCACGATTTTTTTCAATTGGATCTTTTGCCATTTTCTTGGTATTTTTCTCAAATTTACGCTTAATGGCATTATTTTTGAAGCTTCCGAACGAGAAATTTTGGGTAGTTTCCAAAAAAATGACGATATTTGAACATAAGCGTATCCTGTATATGCTTGATCAATGATAACAAAACATGAAAAAAACCATCTGGTTTATTGTGAATCCAATTTCTGGAGTGCGTCGAAAAGACGATATTCCCGGGTTGATTCATGCCTATTTGGATCATGAATTGTTTGACTACGAGATTCGTAACACAAGCCACAAGGGGCATGCGATTGACATAGCCTTGGACGCTGTAAAACAACAAATAGATGTCGTTTGCGCAGTAGGTGGAGATGGATCTGTTCACGAGGTTGGGACAGCCTTAATTGGTTCTCAAACAAGATTGGCAGTTTTGCCTATCGGTTCTGGAAACGGACTCGCAAGACACATGCTGATTCCTAGAGATGTCCGTAAGGCCATTCAATGTATTAATGAGATGAATGATATTCAAATGGATACCGTTCTCGTTAACGACAAGCCTTTTTTAGGTGTTGGAGGTTATGGACTTGATGCAGTCATTGCAAAGAAATTTGACGAGGATAAAAAACGTGGATTTCTTACCTATGTCAAACATGTTTTTAAAGAATTTTTCAAATACAATCCGATGAATATCTCCATTGATATGAACGGACAAGTGAAAAAAATGCCTGTTGTACTTTGTACCATTGCAAATACCTCTGAATTCGGTAATGGATTTGTGGTTTCTCCGAAATCTGATGCAACCGATGGAAAAATAGAATTATTTATATTAAAACCTTTTTCAGCTTGGGGAATACCAAGAATCATTTACCAGTTTTTCACAAAACGCTCGGATCAGTCGATCTACACGGAAGTGATTTCCTTTGAAAAAGCCAAAATTTCTTTATCTAAAGGAATAGCACATTATGACGGAGAGCCCGTTGCGGTGCGAAAAGAATTAAATGTGCAAGTCGTTCCAAAAAGCCTGCACATTCTCGTAGGAAAAAAATAAGATGCAAACTTTTGAATTTGAATTAGAGTACCTCCTAACAAAATTGGAGTCACTAGAAACAACAACGACTCCCTCATGGGGTGAAATGTCCGCACAACGAATGGTTGAACACCTTTGTGATGCTTTGTATATGTCCTGCGGCATTGGCGAATTTGAACTGGAAGTACCAGCGGATCGTATAGAGAAAATGCAGCTTTTTCTTGCTTCAGATAAACCAATGGCACAAAACATCCGTGTTTCCTTTGCTCAAGCAGATACACCTCTCCGAAACGACGACATGGAATTTGCATTGGATGAGTTCGCTACAGCATTTGTAGACTTCATGGAGAAATATGAAGAGAATCCATCTTTCACAGCCCTACATCCGTATTATGGAAATTTAGACTTTGAAAAATGGAATCAATTACATGCGAAACACTTCGCTCACCACTTTAAACAATTCGGTTTAGTTGACTAAAGTATTGCTTTACTCATTGCTAATTGGCGTATCAATTGGCACCATCACCTACCTGTATAATCGTCAGAATGGACACAAAGGTATCTCTCAATGGTACCTCAGTGTCATGGCATTTTTTGCACTTGCCTTTCTGATCCTCAAATACTTAGTTTGACTTTCTCTTCGTGAAAGGGATAAAACGAGGTACACTCGTTTGGTATTCTTTGTAAGCTGGGTATTTCCCTGCCGACAATTCTTCAGAGAAATCGGAACTTCCTTTGAAAAGGATAATGAGTAATGCACAACCACCAATTGACCAATTGATCCATTGTCCGGTAGCATTGACACTAAATAAGTAGAAAACAACCCAAATCGTTTGTTCCATCGCATAATTCGGATGACGTACAATCGACCAAAGTCCTGTTGATACGAATCCTTTGCTGTATTCACCTAACTCCTCACCTGCTTTTAATCGACGGTGTTTTTCCGTTTGGAAATCATACTGCTGTTGATCTGCAATGTATTCAATCACCACACAAGAAACGTACACAAGCGCTAACAGATAATCGATCCAATTTAAAGAATGATTAACACCATCACCCAGAGACGTCAAAATCGGAAGGGTGAACAAGAAAATCAAGACACTTTGATAACCACTGATGAAAAATAAATTGAAGATCATCCAAACAAATTTATTGTTGAATCCAGGACGACTGCGTAAAACTTCCCAACGGTAATCTTCTTCTCCAGCCCAGAATTTCCACTGATAGGCTCCTCTTCGTGCGAAATTGTAGGTCAAACGAACACCCCAAATCGTCACAAGAATAGACATGAGAATCATACGAGGATCCCATCCACCCATTATGGTCATGTGCCAAACGTAATAAATAGGAATGATGCTCCAAATTTTATCTACTTGGGAATTATTTTTAGCTAGTTCACCAACAAAAAAGCAATAGGCAATTACAATTCCAACTGAAAAAGTCATTTGATACAAGATGGCATCTTGCACATCATTCGGGTTTAATCCGTAAGAAATACATACGTAAGGAACGATAATTACGGTGAAAATTAAAAGTAGAATAGTAATAAGCATGGGTCAATAATTTATTGTTTAGGTTAATATCCGGCAACGTTTGCCGCAACAGAAACAAAAGTACCGTTCGCATGAGCGACGAGCTGTTTGTCTTGGTTGAGTACATCCGCCTGCATAAAAATAAGTTTTTTTCCTTTTTTCAAGCACTTTGAGTAAGAAATTAATTGATCAGTACATTTGACTCCCGCCAAAAATTGAATGGACAAATCGACGGTGGAAACCACTTTTTGTTCATCGGCAACTAATGACAAAGCACCAACTCCTAGAGTTGCATCTAATAAACTCGCAATACATCCGCCATGTGCATGCATCGGAGTTGCCAAATGTTTTTCTTGGATATCAAGTCGATAGGCAACAATTCCAGGTTCAAGAATCTCAAAGGACATTCCCAACCATTCTCCAAAACGATTTTTATCAATGTATGCTTGAATGATGTCCATATTCTATGACTTTGCGAAATGAATATTCGCTTGTGAAAAAGAAACAGCAGCTTGCGCATTGACATCAAAGTAAACTTGTGTGAAATCCGCCGTCTTTACCCAGGCTCTTACCTTGATATGCATTCCTTGTTCGGTGATTTGATCCAATCCAACAACTACAGGAGATTTGGTTTGAATGCGATTATCTCCGGACAAGAAACCTAAAATTGTTTCTTTGACTTCTGGAAAGGAGGAATCGTGAGAAAGAAGGAAGGTCCATTCCACTCGACGCGTCTTCTCCCTTGTGAAGTTTACGATGTTGCCATTAGCAAGCGGTCCATTAGGGAAAATAACCACTTTATTATCCGGAGTTGTCAAAAAAGTATTGAAGATTTGAATTTCACTCACTCTACCCTGCTCGCCTAAAGCCTTGATTTCATCACCAAGTTTAAACGGCTTCAAAACTAGAATCATTATTCCACCAGCAAAATTGGACAAGGTACCAGATATAGCCATACCAACAGCGATTCCAGCAGCACCAATTAAAGTAAGGAACGATGTCATTGGGATACCTAGTTGAGTGATCGCACTAATCACCACCATAATTTTTAAGGCCATGGATAAGAAACTACCTAAAAAAGAAACCAATCCCGGGTCCGTATCGCTTTTCTTGAGCATGCGGGTAATAAAGCGGGTTAAAATTCCCGTAAGCCAGAAGCCTGCAACCGCAATAATAAGCGCAAAAACGACATTCGTTAATAACGAAAATAATACCGCATTTAAGTAATTAGGATCCATCCCAAAAAGGTTTTCAATCACATCTATCATAAGAACAAGTTTGAAATTTCAACAAAAATAAAAATACTTGGCACATTTGACCTGTTTCAGCTTTAATATCATCGCTTTCGAAAGAATACACACCAAAACAGGCATTAAAATCCGAGTAAAAATGGATTCAATCACGAGAAGGAATGCTTAACTTCGCTGTATGAAGCACGAAGATTACATGCAACGTTGCCTAGACCTTGCACATTTGGGGTCTAGTTGGGTAGCTCCAAATCCCATGGTTGGCTGTGTGATTGTCAAAGATGGGGAAATCATCGGAGAAGGTTTTCACCAACGTTATGGTGAAGCGCATGCCGAAGTAAATGCTATTGCATCTGTTAAAGACCAAAGTCAACTCGAAGGTGCGACCGTTTATGTAAACCTGGAACCGTGTTCGCATCATGGCAAAACTCCTCCGTGTTCCGATTTACTTGTTACTTCCAAAGTCGCAGAAGTCATTATCGGTTGTCGGGACAGTAATAAACTCGTTTCTGGCAGAGGGATTGAAAAGTTAGTGCGTGCAGGAATCAAAGTTCAAGAAGGAATTTTAGAAGATGAATGCCGTTTACTAAACAAACGATTCTTCAATTTTCATGAAAAAGGACGACCATACGTCATTTTGAAATGGGCACAAACAAAAGATGGATACTTAGATCGAATTCGATCCAATGAGGAAAAAGGAATCAATTGGATTTCCTGTGAAGAAACGAAAGCACTCGTTCACAAATGGCGCAGTCAAGAACATGGAATTCTCGTTGGTAAACATACGGCCATGAATGATAACCCAACCTTAACCGTGCGTGAATTTACGGGTAGAAATCCCGTCCGAATCCTCATCGATAGTCAATTGCAAGTAAAAGAGAACATCAATCTTTACTCTGATGATGCCCCGACAATTATTTTCAATCGACTGAAAGACGAAAAAAAGGATAATATCGAATGGGTGAAAATCAAAGAGACATCCACAAAAGTTATCTTGGAAGAATTATACAAACGTCAAATCACCTCTATCATGGTCGAAGGCGGAAGTCGAACATTGCAATACTTTATCATCGATAATGTTTGGGATGAAGCTTATGTCATTGTAGGCGATGTCTATTTTAACGAAGGTGTCAAAGCTCCCATTTTAAACCGTGTACCAACAAGGTCGCATCCATTCGGAACAGATACCATTTATTATTATAAACGCCGATAATGGAACTACTATTTGCTATCTTATTCTCCAGTTTCATCTTTGTTCTTTTCAAATTATTCCCACGATTTCAAATCGACACCTTTCAAGCCATTGTCGTAAATTATTTCGTGGCGTTCTTGTGCGGATTCCTCTTTTTTCCATTTGAATTAAGCAAATTAGTTTCTGTCGACCTAAATTGGTTTATGAACACGGTTACTGCGAGCGTTCTGTTCATTGGCTTGTTTTTAGTTATGGGTATTAGCTCACAGCGAAATGGACTTTCTAGCACTTCGGTTGCTGTGAAGATGAGTATGGCTTTATCCGTACTTGGCATGATGATCAGTTATTCGGAAGAAATTCAATGGGTAAAAATTGCAGGAATTGTTTTAGCGATAACAGGTGTGATTGGCATGACCATTCAACCAAACTCTCAAAAGAATGAAGTTTCCTCTGCATGGATGCTCATTGTTTTATTCATTGGAAGTGGCTTACTTGATTTTCTATTGAATTATATTCAACACCATGTTTTATTAGAAAATGAAACAGCCTTTTTCACCGCCTTTGCCTTCGGAATGGCTGGAGTCATTGGTGTCTGCATCGCCCTGTTTTTATGGGTGAAAGGAAAACTTAAACCATCCCTGAGAAACATTCTCGCTGGAATTTTATTAGGTGTTCCCAATTTCTTTTCCATCTACTTCTTAATGAAGGCATACCATGTACTTCCATGGAGCGGAAGCAGCATTCTTGCCGTAATCAACGTGAGCATTGTCGTGATTGCCTCGATTATTGGTCTTTTCTTTTTTCAAGAAAAATGGACAAGAAACAAAATAATCGGATTCATTTCCGCGCTCATTTCCATCTTGTTTTTATATCTTGCAGCATGATTACGAAAGCGCTACCCTTTTTTATTTTTACGTTTTTTTTCAATGTTCAAAGTTGGACACAGTCGAATTTTCAACTGGCAGTTTTAAAATACAATGGTGGAGGTGACTACTATGCCAATCCAACAGCCTTACCAAACTTGATTCAATTTTGCAATCAAAATTTAGGCACGAGTATCTCCAAGGATGTTCCTTATGTAGATGTTGGGAGCAAGGATATTTTTCGCTATCCGTTCATTCACATGACTGGACACGGAAATGTAGTTTTTTCGAAATCCGAAGTGGAGAACTTGCGCACCTATTTACTTGCTGGTGGATTTCTACACATCGATGACAACTATGGAATGGACGAATTCATCCGTGTTGAACTTAAGAAAATCTTTCCTTCAAGTGAATTAGTTGAACTACCTAGTAATCATCCTATTTACTCCCAAAAATACAAATTGAATGGACTGCCAAAAATCCATGAACACGATGGAAAGCGTCCTCAAGCATTTGGCATTATCATCGATGGCAGACTTGTATGCCTATATACCTACGAAACTGATTTAAGTGATGGATGGGAAGATCCTCAGGTTCACAACGATAGCCCGGAAAAAAGAAAGCAAGCTTTACAAATGGGTGCAAATATTATCACCTTTGTCTTTTTAAATTAACACAGATGAAAATCACACTGTTCCTTGCAACACTCTTTGCGGCATCCAACATGCACGCCCAGTTATCAACGTTTTTAGGCATTTTCCCTCTGGATGATTGCGATTTTTCTGACTCATGCGAATACGTCACGATTCCTAATCCAACTTCCAACATTTGGGTGCGGGGCGAATCCCAAAAATCCATTTTAACGAGTACCGGAGGCGTAATGATTACCGATAGCGTTCATAATTACCCAAACGAAACGAATGCGTCCTTTGAAGTTCATTGGCCAGCTTGGAATCAGTATCCACTTAGTTTGATTATGAGCTTTCACCACTCAATGGATTCCGATAGCTTATTGGATGGCGGTTTGATCGAGGTTTCTAGAGACTATGGCGCAACATGGACAAATGTGATTGACGATCAAACAAACATGCTGTTTCTGAGCAACGAACTTTACACCACTACAGACACTTTATTTTCTGGTGAAAAAGGATTTTCCGGGACATTTACTGATCGCTACACAGAGATAGAATGGGTTTGGCTATTCCCAATCAAGGATTTCCCTACAGATACTATGTATTACCGTTTTCGATTTATCAGCGACACCATCAACAACACAAAAGAAGGCTGGATGATTTCGGATATTGCTTTTTCTTATGCAGACTTAGGTTCAGGATTAGAGGAAGTAGCACTATTTGACTTTTCCATCGCTCCTAACCCATCTAACGGTTGGATTGAGGTAAACAGCTCATCCGAATTGGAAAAAGCGATTCTACGCGACTTAAATGGAAAAGTGGTTCGAGAGGATTTAATGGACAATAAAAAAGTCCTGAATTACTCAGGACTTTCAAAAGGAAACTATTTTCTTCAACTTCAATCTTCAGATCAACGACTGAGTCAAGTGAAGCATCTAATCATTGATTAATGCTGATGACCATCGTGGTCATGACCATCATGTTGATGATCTTCCGCAGCTGGTGCTTGAATATCAACCATTTCAATTTCGAATACTAAATCTGAATAAGGAGGAATAGCTCCCGGACGTCCATTTTTACCGTAAGCCTTGAAGTAAGGAATGTATATGGTGATTTTACCACCTTTACCAATCATGGCGATTCCTTCCTCGAATCCAGGAATCATTTTCTGGTCGATGTAATTGAAATCTAATGTTTGATTGCGGTCTCTAGATGAATCAAACTTCTTTCCATCTGCACGAAACGTTCCTGTGTAATGCAAAGACACTTTTGAGCCCTTAACCACACGATCCTTCGAACCATTTTCCGAAATAATGTAAACCAATCCACTTTCCGTCATTTTAGCTTTCTTGTTGACTTTTTTGATTTCGTCAAACATGAATTGCTTGTATTGATCCTCGGACATCGCTTCAATTTTTGCAAAGGCTTCTTTTTGCTTGTTCAACGCTTCTTGCTTGGCTAAGTACACTTGATCAAATGCTTCTTGCGCATTCCATTTCATCGCATCTTTACCAATACGTCTTATTTCAACCGAAGTCATGATATCACCCTGTTTAATGGAATCTACCACATTTTGACCACTCGTGACATGACCAAAAACCGTGTGTTTTCCATCTAACCATGGTGTTTCTTTGTGCGTGATGAAAAATTGACTTCCATTTGTACCGGGACCAGAATTGGCCATAGACAAAATCCCAGGACCTGTATGCTTCAAATTCTCATTGATTTCATCGTCGAATTTATACCCAGGATCACCTGTTCCTGTACCAAGCGGACAACCACCTTGGATCATAAAGTCCTTAATGACACGGTGAAAAGTTAAACCATTGAAATACGGCTTGCTAATGACTACATTGTTCACCTTGAAATCTTTTCCTTCCGCTAATCCAACGAAGTTCGCTACAGTCATGGGAGTTAATTTATACTCCAATTGACATACAATCACTCCTTTGGTCGTATTAAAAACTGCATAAATTCCATCTGCAACCTCACTTGCACCTTGACCAAACGACGTGAAAACCGCAGAGGCTACTAATCCTAAACTTAAAAATACTTTTCTCATCTTACTTTTCAATTTCAATTAATTCTACTTCAAATACTAATGGCATGTAGGCCTTAATCGTTGGTGAAGGCGAACTTGGTCCATAAGCTAATTCCTGAGGAATGTAAAAACGGTATTTAGCACCGACTTTCATTAATTGAACACCTTCCGTCCAACCTTTGATAACTTGATCCAATCCAAAGGAAATCGGCTCTCCTCTTTCCACTGAGCTATCAAATACAACACCTTCTGGAGTTGTTCCATGGTAATGCACTTTTACTTTTGATGTCGCAACCGGATGCTCTCCTTTTCCTTCTTTCAATACTTCATATTGCAAACCAGACGCCGTAACGACCACACCTTTTCTTTTTGCGTTTTTCGCTAAGAACTCTTCACCAATTGACTTGTAAGCCATATTATTCATTTCTTCTTGCGCCTGCATCGCTTGTTGCTTTTGTTGAAAGAAATTATTCAACATTTCATTTCCAGGATCCGAACACATGGGCGCTTGTTTCGTCATCGCATCTTGCAATCCTTTAATCAACAGTGACACATTTGCCTCACTAAAATCCTTCATTATACTCGCTCCAATATTCATTCCCACCAAGTAGCTTACGGAGTCCACTTTTGTTAATTGCGCATTAGCAGAAACACTGAACATCAATGCGGCGATCGCCAAGGTTTTTTTCATCTTTCTTCGTTTTTATTAATTACGGGTATCTATTCCCCAAAGCATTTTATTTCTAATCGTATCAAGGAAATTATTATCCTCAAATTTAACAACATTAATCATAAATTCCGCCTTCGTCACAACGACATCTTCTCCTTGTTTGATATGTTTCGAAACACCATCCAGACTGAGCAAGTAACTTCGATCTCTACCTTCTACACTCAAGGTGATTGGCATGTGATCGGGCACAACTACCGGACGAACATTCAAATTATGAGGAGCAATCGGCGTTAATATATGTACCTGACAGCCAGGTGTTATGATTGGTCCACCGCAACTAAGACTATAAGCAGTAGAACCTGTTGGCGTCGCAACAATGAGTCCATCTGCCCAATAAGAATTCAAGAATTTCTTGTCCAAATAAGCATGAACTGTGACCATCGAAGACGTATCTTTTTTCTGTAGGGTCAACTCATTCAAAGCAAAATTATCTTCACCGAAAACGTCATCCACTGTCGAAACGCGCAATAAAGAACGCTTCTGAAATTCGAATTGCTTATCCCTAACTTGCGCTAATTTGTCGTAGATATGGTCCTTTGAGATATTGGATAAGAATCCAAGTCTTCCCGTATTAATCCCCATAATTGGAACACCGGAATCCCGAATAAAGGAAACTGCTCTTAAAAAGGTACCATCTCCTCCCAGACTGATTAATAAATCGAGTCCAGTATGGAAATCTTTGTGATTATTGAACGTTTCATAGCTTGTGGAAATACCTGCTTTCGCGACTAATTGTTCCTTCAGCTCCTCTTCCAAAACTGCTTTCCAACCAAAATCATCAATGTGCTTCAATACTTCAAGGAAGAAGGCACTTGATTGCTTATTTATCTTTCTACCGTAGATGGCAACTCTCATGCTTACAATTTTAAGTATTGCATTAATGTATCATACCTCCATTGCATGTCTTCATCACCATGTCCATCTCGGAACGATGCTTTGACTAAGTAATCGTAGCGTTCAAAGGTCCGGATGATGCTGCTTAAATCGTAGCTGTTTACTTTTAATGTCACATCTATTTTTGTTGAATCTAGGTGTGAAGTCATGAAAACACTTAATATTCGTGCATTGTTACTTTCTACGATTTGGGCGATTTGAGACAAGGTGTAATCACTTGCATTCATCTCCAAAACAAGGATTCCTCCATTTTCTTTAATGCTTCCCGTATTCGCTAAAAGCGTCATCACATGGTAAACACTACAGCATCC
This sequence comes from Crocinitomicaceae bacterium, assembly GCA_017983465.1. GTDB lineage: Bacteria > Bacteroidota > Bacteroidia > Flavobacteriales_D > Crocinitomicaceae > UBA952. The sequence continues at coordinate 14,472 of JAGOBK010000007.1, read as the reverse complement.
GAGGTAATTTTCTTGTTGATCTAAAATGGGAATGACACTTAATTTAAACTCTGCCATTTTGGCTATGACATCGTACATGTGCGCTTGACCAAAGATGAACGGGCGTGGCAAATGCTGAAATAAGTGATCTAAATTTTCATCTAAATTGAGGTGGTCGAGAATATCTGATTCCGAAACAACTCCAACGAAGTTGCCGTTTTTGAGCACTGGAAGGTGGGAAACCTTAAATTCCTCCATCCAGCTCAATGCCTTTTCCCCTGAATCCGTATGGATTAGAGGTGGTATTTCGTCTGTTATTAAATCAATTGCTCTCATACGCGTCGCCAAAGTAGTAAAATCCTTTCAGAGTTCTTACTTTTGTGTGTCAAAATTTGTGCCATGACAAGACTAAGTGTGAACATCAATAAAATTGCAACGCTTCGAAACGCTCGAGGTGGACAAATGCCTAATGTGGTTCAATTCGCTATCAATTGTGAGCGATTTGGCGCACAAGGTATTACGGTTCACCCTCGTCCGGACGAACGTCACATTACCACACAAGATACTTATGATTTGGCAAAAGTAGTAAAAAGTGAATACAACATCGAGGGATATCCAGATAGCCGTTATTTGACGCTTATCTCTGACATACGTCCAGCTCAAGCGACTTTGGTTCCTGACGGACCGGATGTTCTTACGTCAAATGCTGGATGGAATACAGAACAACACCAATCCTTTTTAAGTGAAACACTCCAAGAAATAGCATCACAGGGAGTTCGTACTTCTCTTTTTATCGAGCCTAATAAACATTGGATTGAGCTAGCAAAAAAAGCAGGAGCTGATCGCATTGAATTGTATACAGGTCCATATGCTGAGTCATTTGGAAAAAATCCAGCAACTGCAATCAAAGAATACATCGACGCTATTGAGTTCGCGGTTTCGATTGGACTAGAGATTAATGCTGGACATGATTTAAGTCAAGAAAACCTCAGGTATTTCAAACAGTCCGTTTGTCAATTGGATGAAGTTTCCATCGGACATGCACTGATTTCAGATGCGTTATACCTTGGAATCGAGAATACAATCCAACGTTATTTACACTTGTTGCGAGACTAGTTAAATCTGTTTGATTGTACGGTGTGGATACGGAATATTTACATTGTACTCTCGGAAAAGTCGGTCTATTTCAAAACGAATTTCTGACTTATAGTTATTAATGTCCCAACTTTGGTCTGCCCAAAAAATCAATTCTAATTCAAGTCCATTTTCACCGAAGTTAGCCAAACGCACCATGACAGGATTGTTTTTCTTCACTTTTGGATGCGCCATTGCTGCTTGAGTCAATAGTCGTTTTATCAGTTCTGTATCAGCCCCAAAGTCTACAACAACATTGATGGTAAAGCGCGTTAATTCTGAACCGTGACTCCAGTTTTCAATTTGATCCTGGGTTAACCGAGTATTTGGAATAATCAAAACATTTCCCTCGCGTGATTGAATTTGCGTGGTCCTCACATTGATTTTCAGGATTTTTGCGACGATAGTATTCGTTGATTTTTGATTAGCTCTAGTGCTTCCGTATATCTCTACAATATCCCCTACTCGCAAATTCCCTTCAAAAAGCAAGACGAGTCCTGCAATCATGTCCTTGAAAACATCCTGTAAACCGAGTCCGATTCCCACTAACAATCCCACAGAACTTGTGAGAATAATCACCAAATCAATGTTTAATAATTGAAAACAAAAAAGGATCGAAAAAACGTAAATGACATACTTTGCAATTTGAATATAGACATATTCCGATGCCGGATCATAATTCGTATTTCGCTTGAATTTACGACCAATGTACAACTTACTTAAATTCACAAGTATACGCGCCCCGAAGAATACAGAAACGATAATTAACAAATCAGCGAAGTCAATTTTTATGGCACCTAAATCAATGAATTTATAGGAGAGGAATTTACGAAACGTGACGTTGTAGTTATTAAACTTAAAACTCAAGACAGCAACGTATATCGCAAGTAGGTAAACACTTTGACTTAATAACTTCAACCAAGCGAGCTGTCTGCCTTCTAGGTTAATATGTGTCGTTTTTACGTAGCGTTTAAGTAAACGATGAACAATTCGACGCAAAATCGCCGCTGCGAGGAAAATCAGTGTCAAAAACACCAAATTCCAAAAGCAAATTTTGTACGGACCAATATGAAAAAGTGTTGTGCTCAGCATACTACCTTGTGATAATCCTCCCTAATTTTTCTGAAAACTCTTTTCTAACCTTTGCATACACCATTTGCTCCGACAGCAACAAAATTAAATCTTCTCCTTGAGGATTTTTTTCCTTCAATTCGCGTTGTAATCCTTGAATATGCTGCTCGACTTTAATGAGTTTGAAGTGATAAATGGCATTCATCACTGATTCATATAAATTATCCGCTTCAGATTTCGTGTGAATGTTGTATTTCCCCACCCAGTTATGACTTAAATCTTGATCATCGCTTTCAAGATCACTCACAAACGCGACAATGTCTTGATTTTCTAGGCGTTTTAGGTACGAAGCGGACAAAAGTGTATTGTCCTTCACGCCATCCATAAACAGGCCATAGATTTCTCGGTACAATGGTTGTTCGATGCGCAAATCATCACTTTCAATTTCTTGAATTATCAGCTCGATAACACTGGTTGATTTATCTTCACTACCAATCTCTTTGATGAGCACCTCACGCGTACCGTATTTGATCATCAAACGAATGATTTCATCTTCGTGTTTAACCTCAAGAGGTGTTTCTCCGGCTTCTTTCCCTTGTATAGCTAGTTCATCATGAAGGAGATGCGTGCTTTCCTTGGGAAGTTGTATCTCGTTCATCATTGGCTCTTGCAATTGCTTAGCCATAGTAGACTTCCGCAAGCGCATGAGTTCATTATTGACAATCGACTCAGAAATTTCAAACTGACGAGCGATTTCTTGAATGTAAACGCTTCGCGTTATTTGGTCTGGTATCAATGAAACGGAATGAACAATTTCCTTGATTAATTCGGACTTACGAATCGGGTCATTTAATCCATCAGCTAATAAAATCGAAGCTTTAAAGGTGATGAAATCTTGTTTATGCGTTTTGATGTAATCTTCCAATTCACTGGAACTGCGTGTTTTCGAAAACGAATCTGGATCCTCTCCATCTGGAAAGAGCACCACTTTTACATTCATTCCTTCTTCGAGAATCAAGTCAATTCCACGGAAACTTGCTTTGATTCCAGCGGCATCTCCGTCATATAAGATGGTTAAATTCTTCGTGTAACGCTTAACTAATTTCACTTGTTCTTTCGTCAAAGAGGTACCAGAAGAGGAAACCACATGTTGCATTCCCGCTTGGTGCATACTAATGACATCTGTATATCCTTCACACAACAAACACTCGTCGTATTTAACGATATCACCTTTGGCAAAGTACAAACCATAAAGGATTTCACTTTTGTTGTAGATGATGCTTTCTGGCGAATTGAAATACTTCGCGATTTTTTTATCAGCAAGTAAGGTACGTCCTCCAAAACCTAAAACACGGCCAGAAATACTATGAATTGGAAAGATAACGCGTCCTCGGAAGAAATCGAAGGAACGTTCATCCTTAGTTTTAACAAGTCCAACTTTTTCGAGGTAATCTAATTTATAGCCCTTTTCGAGTGCTTTTTTCGTGAAATCATCTCCTTTATTGAGGCAATATCCAAGTTGAAAACGTTCGATGATGTCTTTACGAAATCCACGTTCTTCGAAATAGGAAAGTCCAATCGCCTTCCCTTCATCGGTTCCGTGCATATTCTCCGAAAAGGTATTTTTTGCGAATTCATTAATGATGTAAAAACTCTCGCGTTCATTTAATTCTGCTAATTCCTCCGCGGTAGGTTGCGCCGATTCAGGGATCTGAACGCCATAGCGATCTGCCAACCAACGAAGTGCTTCTGGATAGGAGAAATGTTCTTTTTCCATCAGGAAGGAAACTACCGTCCCACCTTTTCCAGTTGAAAAGCATTTGAAAATTTGTTTCGCTGGTGATACAACGAAGGAAGGAGTTTTTTCATCCGTAAATGGACTAAGTCCTTTCAAATTTGATCCAGCACGCTTTAATTGCACATAATCACCAATCACTTCCTCAATACGAGAAACTTGCATGATTTCATCAATGATATGTGGTGGGATTTTACTCACTTTCCGGTTGACCGTAATCTTTTACTTGCTTGTTTTTTCCTTTTTCGTCGTAGGTAGTCCAAACGCCAACCATTTCATCATTGCGGTACTCCCCATGATAGTGAATTCGTCCGTTTGGATGTTTTACTACGGAATATCCATCTCTTATTCCATGATCATAGAACGTGAATGAAAGCATATTTCCTTTTTCGGAGTAGAAGGTCCATTTTCCATCTCTATTACCTTTTACATCCAAGTCTCCTTCAAATTTCACTTGTTTTTTTCCAGCGTACCATTCCGTAAAATGTCCATCCTTAATTTGAAAAAGGACTTCTTTTTTCGCCGGTTGATTGTCCTTATTGGAAGCATCTTCCGAACAAGCGTTCAATATAAAAAGCGCCACTAAGGCGATTAAGAGTGTATTTTTCATCATTTCTCTCTATTCATTGTGTAATGTACCAATCCTATTAACGATTTTTTTGCATCATTGTCGGGGAAAGACTCCAATAATTCAAGTGCTTCATTGGCAATGGCCTCCATTTTTTGTGTAGCGAATTGAATTCCACCGTACTGAATAACTAATTGAATAGCGCGTTTAATACGAGCGGACACGTCGAATTCATTTTTCATGATGTACATTAATTCCTTGCGGATTTCACTTGGAGAATGATTCATCACATAGATAAGCGGCAAGGTCATTTTTTGTTCACGGATATCAATTCCAGTTGGTTTTCCGATATGCTCACCTGTTCCGTAGTCAAAAATGTCGTCTTTAATTTGAAAAGCAAGTCCAATAAGTTCACCGAATTTTCTCATTTTCTCTTGTTGATCAGCGTTCGCATGGACACTTATTGCTCCAGCTTCGCAGCAGGTTGCAATGAGCGATGCCGTCTTTTTTCGGATGACTTCGAAATACGTTTCTTCGTCAATATTTAGGTCTCGTGCTTTTTCAATTTGAAGAAGTTCACCCTCGCTCATTTCACGAACGGCACGGGCAACGACTTCTAATAAAGCGATGTTTTCTTTCTCAATGGAAAGCAAAAGAATGCGTGAAAGCATGTAATCACCAACAAGGACAGCTATTTTATTTTTCCAAAGTGCATTCACCGAGAAAAAGCCTCTACGTTCGTTGGCATCATCCACAACATCATCATGTACGAGTGTTGCTGTGTGTAAAAGTTCTACTAAGGTTGTTGCATCGTAAGTGACCTGATTGATTTCGCCCAACATTTTCGCTGTTAGAAAAACGAACATCGGACGCATTTGCTTTCCTTTTCGCTTCACCACATACTGAGTGACTTTGTCCAGCAAGGCCACATCAGATCTCATTGACTCTTTAAAATAAGCTTCAAATGTTGTCAATTCTGACTGAATTGGCGCCATGATGTCCTCAACCTTCTGCATAAGACAAATATACAGAATCCCAAATGGTATTTGACTTCTTCGCTAAGGAAATTAACGAGAAAGGTGCATATTTCTTTCCGAATAGATTTTCGTGAAGAATGGATCTTTCAAGTCTTTGATAAAGCGAATTGCCTCACCCGTAGATTTCATTTCAGGACCAAGTTCTTTTTTTACATCCGGGAATTTCTCGTAAGAGAACACAGGAATTTTAATCGCATATCCTTCTTTTCTCGGTTGGAAATTGAAATCAGTAACCTTTTTCTCACCCAACATCACTTTCGTTGCGTAATTCACGTATGGTTCGTCGTAGGCTTTCGCAATGAATGGTACCGTACGTGAAGCACGAGGATTCGCTTCAATCACATAAACTTTATCGTCCTTGATGGCAAATTGGATATTCAATAATCCCACTGTTTTCAATTCGATGGCGATTTTCTTTGTGATGTCTTCGATTTGTGTCATGACAAAATCACCTAAGTTGTATGGAGGCAATACTGCATATGAATCTCCTGAGTGAATTCCAGCTGGCTCGATGTGTTGCATGATTCCGATGATGTACACATTCTCTCCATCGCAAATTGCATCCGCTTCTGCTTCAATTGCTCCACCTAAAAAGTGATCCAATAAGATTTGATTATTCCCCATTTCATTGATGATATCAACGACGTGGTGCTCCAATTCTTCTTTATTGATGACAATTTTCATTTTTTGTCCACCCAATACATACGATGGCCTAACCAACAATGGGAATCCTAATTTATCGGATAATTCGAGTGCTTGTTCCGCACTTTCCACTACCCCATACTCAGGGAAAGGAACATTGTTTGCTTCTAACAATTTAGAGAAACGTCCACGATCTTCTGCTAAATCGAGTGCTTCGTAACTTGTTCCAAGAATACGGATTCCATATCGTTGAAGTTTCTCCGCTAATTTCAATGCTGTTTGTCCACCAAGCTGAACGATTACCCCTACTGGATTCTCGTGCTTAATGATGTCGTAAATATGTTCCCAGAATACAGGCTCAAAATACAATTTATCAGCCGTATCGAAATCCGTAGAAACCGTTTCTGGATTACAGTTGATCATGATGGTTTCATAGCCACATTCTTTTGCTGCCAAAACACCATGAACACATGAATAATCAAACTCGATTCCTTGTCCGATTCGGTTTGGACCAGAACCTAAAACGATTACTTTTTTACGATCTGAAACAACACTTTCATTTTCATATTCAAAAGTCGAATAGTAATATGGTGTTTTTGCCTCAAATTCAGCTGCGCAGGTATCTACCAATTTATACACGCGGTTAATTCCCATTTCAGATCGTTTTTGATAAACCTCTGATTCTAGGCAGCGTAATAAATGGGCAACTTGACGATCCGCATATCCTTTTTGTTTCGCCTCGAACAATAATTCCTTTGGAATACTACCCAAGTGAAACTTCTCAATTCTACGCTCCAACTTGATCAAGTCCTCGATTTGTTTCAAGAACCAAATATCGATTTTCGTTTTTTCGACGATTTTTTTAAACGGAATCCCCAATTTAATCGCATCGTAAATATGGAACAAACGGTTCCAGCTTGCGAATTCTAGGGAATGAAGGATTTCATCTTGGTTGGTCAATTCTTTTCCATCTGCACCTAATCCGTTGCGATTAATCTCTAAGGATTGACAAGCTTTTTGCAATGCTTCTTGGAACGAACGTCCGATTCCCATCACCTCTCCTACTGACTTCATTTGAAGTCCAAGTTGACGGTTTGTACCTGGGAATTTATTAAAGTTCCAACGAGGAATTTTTACGATAACGTAGTCCAATGTTGGTTCAAATAAGGCCGATGTTGTTTTTGTAATTTGATTTTGCAATTCATCCAAATGGTAACCAATCGCCAATTTCGAAGCAATTTTTGCAATCGGATAACCCGTTGCTTTCGATGCTAAAGCTGATGAACGTGAAACACGTGGATTGATTTCAATGGCAATAATGTCCTCTGCATCGTCTGGAGAAACAGCAAACTGAACATTACATCCACCTGCGAAATTCCCGATCGAACGCATCATTTTGATGGACATATCGCGCATTTTTTGGAAAGTCGTATCGGACAAGGTCATTGCCGGTGCAACTGTAATTGAATCTCCCGTGTGAATTCCCATCGGATCGAAATTTTCAATCGAACAGATAATCACGACGTTATCATTGGCATCACGAAGTAATTCCAATTCATATTCTTTCCAACCTAATAGCGCTTTGTCGATCATGACTTCATGAATCGGAGACAATTGTAGTCCACGCTCTAAAAGGTTATCAAATTCTTTTGGATCATGTAAGATGGAAGCACCTGATCCACCTAAGGTATATGAAGGACGAATACACAATGGGAATCCAAATTCCTGTGCGATTTCCTTTCCTTCTAAAAATGATTTTGCCGTTTTTTGCGGCGCCATTGGCACATCAATTTTCAACATCAATTCACGGAAAGCCTCACGATTCTCCGTAATTTCTATCGCTTCGATATCCACACCAATCAAACGAACGCCATGTTTCTCCCAAATACCTAATTCATCACATTGGATACACAGGTTCAAAGCTGTTTGTCCACCCATCGTTGGAAGAACTGCATCGATTTTGTGATTTTTTAAAATCTCAAGGATACTTTCTGGTTCCAAAGGTTGCAAATAAACATTATCTGCCACCACTTTATCCGTCATAATTGTTGCTGGATTCGAGTTAATCAGTGTTACTTCGATTCCTTCTTCTCTCAATGAACGAGCGGCTTGTGATCCTGCGTAGTCAAACTCACAGGCTTGTCCGATAACAATTGGTCCGCTTCCGATAATCAGAACCGATTTGATGGATAAGTCTTTTGGCATAGGGATTTCAATTTACTTTTCTTCGAAGCGGATGTTCGCTGCAAATTGAGCACAAATTTAGTTCAAATCTATGAAGGTGTGTACTTTTTGATGAAGTGTTTTTTAACAAAATGAATTCAAATTGTTAATAGGTGCTTTTCAAGCGGAAACTTGATCGATAAATTTCAAACTTAAGTCGTTGAAGGTCTCTGCCTGTTCGTAGTTGACTACATGTCCGCAATTCGGGACAATGCTCAAATTTAAGCGTGGATTTTGAGCCACTAATTCCTTTACAGGCGCCAAAAACAAATGGTCTTCCTCCCCCATAATAAATAAAGTTGGCGTTTTGTCCGTTTGTTTTTCCAATTCAATTAAGTACAAGGCCAAGCGCGAAGTTAATTTGAACCAACGGTTAAATTCCTTGTGAACGATCTTACGTGCTTCCGTGATGAACAATTCACGAGAAGAGGCGTGATTTTTCTTAGGCATCATGATGCGTGCGAACAACTGGTACAATCCCATTTGAGGAATCATGCGATTCAAGATGCGTCCCGCTTTTAGTAGTAAGCGAGACTTAAAATTCAAACGTGTAATGGCTCCAGCAAAGATCATGGATTTCACCAGTGTTGGCTCCAATAATTCAATTTGCTTGATCACAATGGATCCCAATGAAACTCCTACAAAATGTGCGTTTTCGATTTCGCGTGCATGCAGAACTTCGATAACATCCTGCGCAATCAGTTTAAAGGAGTAGCGTTTCTTTTTTGTCTCAATCTGACTTTTCCCATGTCCACGCAGGTCGATGAGCAGCAGATTGTACTTTTCCGAAAAGGTTTTGATTTGTTTATGCCAAATACTTGAGCTGCCCCCAGCACCATGGATGAAGACCACCCACTCTTTACTATTGGCATTTTCAAGTTTTTTGGAATATAACATAGGCAAATATAGGAAAAAACAAACGCGTTCATTCACCTGCAGAATAAAATCATCTTTGGATATTGCTAGTGTTTCACCATTTTGAAATCCGAACCCTCCTTTATGGAAACTTTTTACGTTCATTCAGTCGACAACTGCTCAATTTGAGTCATTCATTTTAATAATTTTTCACGTATGAAAAACTACGTATTTCTTTTCGCCTTTCTGGCATTTAATCTGTTCAGTTTCGGACAACATACGCAAAGTACCTTAGATTTTAATCAGGCTTCTGCAACTATTCTGGACGAGGGTGTACTGTTCAGTCAACCGAATTCTTCTAATCTTCAACCTGGCTATGAAATCCCGAAAGGCAGTGGAATAAACGCCATTTTTACAGCGGGATTCTGGATGGGTGGACTTGACCAATGGGGACAATTATTTTTGGCTGGGCAACGATTTGCTCAAACGAATCAAAACGATTTCTATAGTGGTCCTTATTCGACCTATCACACCTACATGGACCCAAGTTACATTGCCAAATATTCAGAGTCCATTTGGTCAGTAACGAAAGCTGAAATCGAATTTCATGCGCAGCATTTTCAAGATCCCGGATACGTTATCCCTACTTCCATTCAAAATTGGCCAGGAAATGGTGATGTCATGCTTGGAGTTGCCGCACAACTCGCTCCGTTTATTGATTTCAATGGAAACTTGCTGTACGAACCTCAATTAGGAGAATTCCCAGACATTCGCGGTGACGAAGCAAGTTATGTCATTTACAACGATGACAGACCACACCTCTACACCAATGGAAATTCCATGCGGATTGAAGTCCATGTCATGATTTATCAATTCGCATCCACTGATTATTTAAATGAGACCACGTTCATGAACCTGCGCATTTTCAATAGAGGCGCACTGTCCTTTGCAAATTTCAAATGCGGATTTTTTATGGATGCTGACGTGGGTGGATACAACGATGATTACGTTGGTTGCGACTCCACTCTGAACCTCATGTACACGTACAACTATGACAACACGGATTCGGAATATGGAATCAACCCGCCTGCAATTGGCGCCATCAGCTTAAGTCATGATTTGGAGAATATGTCCTACTTCACCAGTACTTCAGCTTATCCATATAACGATCCTAGTCCAGCTCTTGAATATTGGAATTTCTTGAATGGCATGTGGGCCAATGGTTTTGGCTTTTATTATGGCGGACAAGGGCATGGAGGAACCGCCGCAACGTCAAACATCCCAACCAAGTTTATGTTTAGCGGCAATCCTTACACGAATCAAGGTTGGACCGAAGTAAGTGCACATAATCCACCTGGAGACCGACGCAGCCTCATGACATTGGAAGATGTTCAATTGAATTCTCACACACAAACATGTTATGACCTGGCAATTATCTACAACCGTCAAGGAAATCATTTAGAAAACGTTCAAGGCCTACTCGAAGTAGCAGATTCCATTCAGCAATTTTACAACGTACAGGTGAACTATTTCAATTGTGATCAAGTTACTGCCGATCAAACTGAAATTTCACCAACGGAAACGAAAACAATCATCGCGTATTATGATTTACTCGGTCGACCATGCACACCTGAAAAAGGGAAATTATACCTGATTAAGTATAGTGATGGCAGCATCGAAAAACACCTGTTTGTTGACTAAACTTATTTATTACAACGCAAAAAGGGCTGCCATTTGGCAGCCCTTTTTTGTGGAAATAAGTTTAACTTATTTATCTTTTACTTCTTCGAAATCAACATCCGTCACTTCGTCGTTCGGGTTACCAGTTGATTGATCTGCTCCTGCATCTCCAGCGTTTCCGCCGTCAGCGTTTGCTGCATTGTACATATCTTGAGAAGCTGCTTGGAAAACATTATTTAATTTTTCCATTGCTGGCTCAAGGTTTTGAATGTTACGTGCTTCGAATTCCGCTTTCAACTCTGTTAACGCTTCTTCGATTCCTTGTTTTTTATCCGCTGGGATTTTATCGCCATATTCTTTCATTTGACGCTCCGTTTGGAAAATTAAGGAATCAGCTTTGTTGATTGTTTCAACTTCTTCACGTTTTTTGTTATCGGATTCAGCATTTGCTTCTGCTTCTGCTTTCATTCGTTGGATTTCCTCGTCAGACAAACCTGAAGACGCTTCGATTTTAATCGATTGTTGTTTTCCTGTTCCTTTGTCCTTCGCTGAAATATTCATGATTCCGTTCGCATCGATGTCGAATGTCACCTCAATTTGAGGAACACCTCTTTGCGCTGGTGGAATGTCTGTCAACTGGAAACGACCCAATGTTTTGTTATCTGTTGCCATTGGACGCTCACCTTGAAGTACGTGAATGTCTACAGATGGTTGATTGTCAGATGCCGTAGAGAACACTTCAGATTTTTTCGTTGGAATCGTTGTGTTTGCTTCGATTAATTTTGTCAATACACCACCCATTGTTTCGATACCTAAAGATAAAGGAATCACGTCTAATAAAAGAACGTCTTTCACTTCACCTGTCAATACACCACCTTGAATCGCTGCACCTACTGCAACTACCTCATCTGGATTCACTCCTTTTGATGGAGCTTTTCCGAAGAAACGTTCAACCGCATCTTGGATGATTGGAATACGTGTAGATCCACCTACTAGAATTACTTCGTTGATGTCGCTTGGTGACAATCCTGCATTTTTCAACGCAGAACGACAAGGAGCAATCGTACGTTCAACGATTTCAGAAATCAATTGCTCGAATTTTGCACGTTGTAATGTTCTAACTAAGTGTTTTGGAACACCATCAACTGGCATGATGTACGGAAGATTGATTTCCGATGAATTTGTTGAAGACAATTCGATTTTCGCTTTCTCCGCCGCTTCTTTCAAACGTTGAAGTGCCATTGGATCCTTACGTAAATCTACTCCTTCGTCTTTTTTGAATTCTTCTGATAACCAAACAATGATTGCCTCATCTACGTCGTCACCACCTAAGTGCGTGTCACCGTCTGTTGCCAATACTTCAAATACGCCATCTCCTAATTCAAGTACAGAAACGTCATGCGTTCCACCACCGAAGTCAAATACAACGATTTTTTGGTCAATTCCTTTTTTATCTAATCCGTAAGCCAATGCTGCTGCTGTCGGCTCGTTGATGATTCTTTTGATTGTTAATCCTGCGATTTCACCTGCTTCTTTCGTTGCTTGACGTTGCGCATCGTTAAAGTATGCTGGAACAGTAACAACTGCTTCAGAAACTTCTTGTCCAAGGTAATCCTCTGCTGTTTTCTTCATTTTCTGAAGGATGATTGCAGAAATTTCTTGTGGAGAATACAAACGCTCGTCGATTTTTACGCGAGGTGTATTGTTGTCACCTTTTACCACTTGGTAAGGTACACGAGCTACTTCTTTGCTACATTCATCGAAGCTAGACCCCATGAATCGTTTAATCGAAGAAATTGTTTTCGTTGGATTCGTGATTGCTTGACGCTTTGCAGGATCACCTACTTTACGCTCTCCACCTTCAACAAATGCAACAACAGATGGTGTTGTTCTTTTTCCTTCTGAGTTCGCAATAACTACTGGCTCATTTCCTTCCATGACAGAAACACACGAGTTTGTTGTTCCTAAGTCAATTCCAATTATTTTTCCCATTCTAAATATATTTTCATTTTGATGTTTTGCAATTCTCAATTTGTATGCCATCAGTTATTCTGCACCTTCCAATGACAAAATGAAAGATTCCACGTACAAAACAGTGTCGTTTTGTCACAAATCATGTCAGATGAATCCCTAATTTCGGACAAAACATGATTTTCGTCAAGTTCTCGATTTTAGTAACATCTGTTACACACTCACGCGCGTAAATCTCGTACTTTTGTCAGAGAATATTTTGAAGCTATGATAAAAAAAGGATCCAAATTATACAGTATTGCCCACATGACTTGTCCGCAATGTCAAGAAGGTCAATTCCTTGTTTCTACCGTTTATGACTTGAAAAAACTAGGAGATGTTAGACATGAGTGTGACGTTTGTCACCTAAAATACGAACGCGAACCTGGATTTTACTACGGTGCAATGTATGTTTCATATGCTTTAGGTGTAGCCTTATTTGTGACCATTTGGACCTCTTGCAAATTATGGTTCCCGAGTTTTGGCGCCTGGACTCAAATCGGATTAGTGACCTTTTTTACCATTGTTTTAGCTCCATTTTTATTTGCCTTATCAAAAATCATTTGGGCTAATTTCTTCATTTCGTACAAAGCAGATGCTAAGCCAACAAAATAAGGAGCTCATGCTCCAAGCTCAACTTGGTTATGTTCTAGAGCCCGAGTTAATTATAGAAATGGCGAAACTTGCCAAAGTTCGCGAAACCACTACAGATGAAATCATTGTCCATGTAGGAGATCGTTTGCAGTTAATCCCTATTGTGATCGAAGGATCCATTAAAGTTTCCCGCGAGAATGAAAACGGCGAAGAATTACTGCTGTATTACATTGAAGGTGGTGACACGTGCGCCATGTCCTTGCAATGTTGCACAAAGAAAATCGATAGTCAAATCAAAGCGACTGCTATGGAACCATCGCTTCTACTCATGATTCCAGCGGAGTACATGGAAATTTGGATGGACCAATACAAAAGTTGGCGAACCTATATCATCAGCAATTACCACACAAGAATGATGGAATTAATGGAATCCATTGACGCCATCGCCTTCATGAATTTGGACCAACGCTTACTCAAATACCTTCGCGATCAAGCGAAATTATTGGGTTCCCTCGAAATTCTGCACACACATCAGCAAGTTGCGGACGATTTGCACTCGTCTAGAGTTGTAATTTCAAGATTGTTAAAGCAATTAGAAATAAAGGGTGAAATCACACTTCACCGAAACAAAATCATCCTGAAAACAATTTAGTTTTCGACCTTTCCCTTTCTCCTGTTGATTATTGTTATTTTTGATTAACCTTATCAAAAAAGACTGTGATTACACTAATAACTGGCATCCCCCGATCAGGAACATCCTTAATGATGCAACTTTTCAAGGCGGCAAAAGCTGACATCGCCACGGATGCTATTCGCACTGAGGACGAAAATAATCCGAAGGGATATTACGAATTAGAGGCCGTAAAGGGCATCGTGAAAAACAA
>JAGOBK010000001.1 GCA_017983465.1 Crocinitomicaceae bacterium | reverse complement strand
GTGAAGATTGATAACGAGATCTCGATGGTGATGATGTCCTACCCAGGAGATCCAGCAAGCGCACCAACTCAAGATCCCTTAATGTCCATCAAGGCATTCAAGATCTTCAAATAAGCGGCTACGCTTTAACAAGAACTAAAGTAAAACCCCGACAGAATCGTCGGGGTTTTTGTGTTTATTAAAACGATTGTTCATAAACAAATTAAGTTCAAATTGTTATATACACAATTATACTAGCTACTTTTGCAACAAATTATCAAAAAAATAAATTATGAAATTAATTAGTTTACTTTTATTACTATTCGTATCACTAACTAGCTTGGCTCAAACTCAGTGGAGTGTTGCTGCCAGTCAAGGAATCCAACAAATGGATATAGATGCAAATGATAATATTTATGTATTAAACTACAATCGAATTTATAGAATCGATGCGTTGCCTACAAATGGTACAAGGTTGGTTACTCAGGTTGCTACCATTTCAGGATGGGCAACTCAATGGGATGGGCCAACGGGGCTTACAATTGATAAAGTCAATAACAAGCTCTATGTTCTTCATGGGAACTATAATACTTATACTGGAAATGCCCGAATTCTAGTTGCTGATATTTCTAATGCCCCAGCAACTATAACGTTTAATGATTTTTTTAGTTTAGGAGCCTATGTTTATTCAGGTCGTTTAGCTTATAACAATGGTTATGTATATTACGTTCACGCTCATGGAAATCAAGATATTAAAAGAATTCAGGTTTCAAATCCTACAAGCGCGTCGACTGTTTTTAATTGTTCTGGTTGGGGCGATCATAATCTTGAGTCATCAAGCATGACATTTGACCAAAATGGCTCATTATATTTTGGCGAGACATCAGCTCGAGATAAGGTTTACAAAATAAATAATCCTAATGTAGCAGTCACTCCTGCAACTTTGTCTGATTGGGATAACCTAGTTACAACTCAAAATTCTAATATAGAGCTAATTGCTGATTATTTATCAAGTGCTCAATATGACAGTCATTACCCAACTTTTCATAACGGGATGGTTTTTATTAGTAAAAACGGTAATCAATTAGATAAATATAATGTTAGCGCTAATAATCTAACTACTCAAAATGTAACATGTTCCAGTGTCTACGTAATTACTTCAGATGGTACATTATATTACGCAAGCGGAACAACAATTCAGAAGTCAACAGCTGCCAACTTGACTGCTAGTATAGCAGCAACACCTTCCTCCCTTTCAGGTTTCTCAACATGTGCTGGCATAGCTTCTGCGGAACAAACAACATCTGTTTCTGCAACAGGGATCGGTTCAAACTTAACGGTAACAGCTCCAAATGGATATGAAATCTCATTAACCTCTGGAACTGGGTTTTCTGCATCTCTAACTTTAATTCCAACAAGTGGAACAGTATCTGCAACAACTATATATGTAAGATTAAATGCAACTGCGACAGGTGGGACTTTTAATGGTAACATGGTAGTTGCTTCAGGCTCAACTTTTTCAAATATAGCTCTCAATGGTATTAAAAATTTGAATACTGCTTTAACAGCCAGTTCTACTCCAAGCATCTGTCCCAATGCAACAATTACAAACATTACAATTACGACTACAGGTGCTACAAGCATAGGGGCGGCATCAGGTTTACCAACTGGTATTTCGGCTGCATTCTCAGGTAATACGATAACTATTTCAGGTCAAGTAGCTTCAAATGCTACACCACAAGCCTATAATTTTACGATTCCTTTACAGGGGGGGTGTGGAACTGTAAATGCAACAGGTACAATTACTGTAATGGGAAATATAGCCGTATCAAGTACCAATCTTCCAAACTTTAATTCTGCTTCCATAGGAGGTACAGCTGTTACTGCCTTAACATACACTTGTACTAATGTAACCTCATACCAATGGTTTTCAAATACCATAAATAGTAATACTGGCGGCATCGCCATTTCAGGTGCTACTAGTTCAACTTATACTCCACCTTCTACAATTGCCGAGTTGGGTACAAAGTATTATTACTGTCAAGCAACAGGGTGTTCTAGTAACATAGTATCCGGCGTTGCCACAGTAAATGTTTTCCGCAACTATTACTCCAAAGCAAGTGCCACAGATTTTAATGATGTAACATCATGGGGTATAAATACAGACGGTACGGGTACTGCACCTTCATCAATTGACAATACGGGTTCATTTATCCTTCAAAATAATTCACAGTTGGCACTTAGCGGAAATGCTACGGTACGATCATTGACCATTAATACTGGTAAGTTAACTGTAGCTAGCAATACGCTAACCATTACAATCGCAAATCAGAATAACACTGAACTCAACGTTACTAGTGGGGGAACATTAGAAGTTACTGGTGGTTCAATTGTATTAAACGGTGCTGCTTATTTTGCCAATGGCTCAGGTTTAACACAATCAGGAGGTTTAATTGTGCTTTACCCGAATTCTGGTGCAGGCGCAACCTCAATTGGAGGTGTTAGTTCAGCAAATATTGCTTTTGGAATCGGTTATGCAGCTGGTAGCACGTCCTCGAGTATCAGTACTTCAGCTAATGCACTTAAATTCAACTGCACAGGAGGGACAATTCAAATTGTAGACCCGGCGGCATCTACAAATGCTGGTGTAGCATCGTTTGCATACCAAGCAAGTGCAGGGAATCATGTTATTTTTGGATCTAATCATACAGTAAAATTTGGTGACGGTCTTTCAAATATTGCTGGTGGAAGTGTAAACGGGTTCCTTATTAATACTAGAGTTGTTTCAAGTGGTGGTTATTTGTCCTTTGGAAACTTTGTTGTTGATGTTTTAAATGGAACAAACAGAAAAGTAATTAACGCTGGATCATCAAGTGCAGTCACCGTTGCGTTGATGGTTACTGAAAATTTAACGGTTACTTCAGGAGAATATCGTCAGAATGTTGTTACATATATATCAGGGAACTTAACGAATGAAGGGAACTATATTTCCCAATTTGGGCAAATAAATTTTGCAAAATACATCAATGATGTCGAATCACCTGCAACCAATGCTCAAATTATTACTGGTAACGGATATTTCTATAATACAGGAACTACTGCTCCTAATATGACCAATTTTAGTAGTATGAGTTTCAATAATACATCTGCTGGTGGAGTAACTTTTGCAAGTGCCAATGCGCTCAAAAGTCAAGCTTCTTTTGCGGGCACTTTATCTGCATATCTTTACATCAAGAACGGTGTAATTCATACTGGAAATAATACACTATTTCATACACAACCGAATGCGGTTTCATATACAGCTGGAGGTTTTGGATCGGGATCAACATATGCTCGTTTGTATACAACTACGGGATCAGGAACGACAATTAGTTCAGGTAATGTGCCTGCTATTGGGGTTGGTACATATCCGTTTGTAAGTGGGAATCCTGTTGATGGTATGAAAGTTCGTCATTTCCATAGAAGCACTGCTGCATTATCTGCGGCTGGTTTTATTGCCGTAAAATTTACAGAAGGGTCAGGACTAAGCCCGTTGTCTACAAATTTCACAGAAACAGTTGTATATGATCAACAATTAAACTCAACATGGGAGGTAACAACCACGGGTACAATTACCGGTAATGCAATTTATTGTATTCAAGCTCAGGATGCATTCCCAACAAGCACTGCTCATGTAGTAATTGTCAGAAACGGTGCACAGGTGGGAGCAGCTTCAAATGGTAGTACATACCCAATGGGACAACGTGGAGGTCTCTCCGCAGCAAACCAAATTGGGACATTCAAATTGGCTACTTCGTCACAGGCTTTAAACATGACGTGGACAGGTGCTACATCTACGGATTGGGCAACGGCTTCAAACTGGAGTCCAGCAGTTGTTCCGACTGGAGGCACTGCAACGATTCCTTCTTCTGGTATTGTGAATTTCCCAATTGCTTCAAATGTTACGATCAATTCAGGAAAAACAACAACTGTTCAATCTGGCGCTCAACTCACAGTAACCGGTACCCTCACTAACAACGGAACCTTAACGATTGAAAGCGGTGCTACTTTCCTACAAGGAACTTCTCTTGCAGGAACAGGAACCTACAACGTAAAACAATTTGTAACAGGTGCAGGTGGAGCAACACCAACTGGACGCTTCTGGTATATGGGTGTTCCGGTGAACAACCTAGATCGTGTTACAGCCTTTGGAACAGCAAGTGGTTCAAACCGTTTGTGGTCTTGGTCTGAGTCCGGTCAAGCATGGAGTAGCCAATTGGTAGATGCCACGGCGTTGACACCAACAACAGGTTATTCATTCAGAAGTGGAAGTGATGTAACCTTGAACTTCTCAGGTACAAGTTTATACAGTGCAGACCCAAGTATTTCAGGATTAACAAATACGACCGGATCATTTAGTGGTTGTCACTTGATGTCGAACCCATTCACGGCTTATGCTGACTGGGAACAGATCTACTCGGCATCGACAAACATTTCATCTACGTACTGTGTTCGTTCATTCAATACAGCGAATAGTCAAATGGTGTACGATACTTACAACGCAACGGGAGATGTTGCTGTGCAAAACGGTAGTTATGCTGTAACACGCTACATCGCTCCAATGCAATCGTTCTGGATTATTGTTGACCCAAGTACAACAGGTACTTTCAACATGACAAAATCGATGTTGTCACACCAACCAAGTGCAACAGGTCTAAAAGACTTGAGTACGTTCAACGCGTTTGCACGCTTGAACCTAATCGGTGGAAACTTGAGTGACCAAGTAGTTGTTTACATGACACCAGATGCAACAAACACATTAGATGCATACGATTCTAAGAAAATGATGTTGTCAAATGTTCCTCAAGTATACACAACCTTGGGTAATGACAAATTGGTGATCAATGGCTTGAAAGAATCCAAAGCACATACGATTGTTCCATTAACACTTGAATTACCTACTTCACAGTCTTACCACTTTGAAATGGCAGAGTCTAACGTGAACTACGGATTAGTGATCTTAGAAGACCGTGAAGAGTTAGTATTCCAGGACATGACAGCAAATCCTGACTATGCATTCTTTGCACAAGCAGGAATTAGTTCAGATCGTTTTGTATTACACTTCCACTTCCCATTGAACACAGCTTCAACGGATGAAATCGGTTCAAGTGCACAAATCGATATCGTATCGAATAACACAGGAGCAGTGAATGTTCACTTGTCAGACGACTTACAAGTAGGAGGGGAGATCACGGTATTGGATCAAGCTGGACGCTTAGTAGCGAAGAAAACGATTACACAAGCACAAACGCTTGTACAAATCAACGAAACAGCAGGTGTGTATTTTGTACGCGTACAAACACCAGGAAAAACAGAAATGAAGAAAGTGGTATTGTATTAATCCAAGCGCACAAAAAGAAAAACAAAGCAGATGAAAACTCAAGATAACAAAACAAGTACAAAGCGTGCCTACAGCGCACCAAGTGTCGAGCAAGTGAAGATTGATAACGAGATCTCGATGGTGATGATGTCCTACCCAGGAGATCCAGCAAGCGCACCAACTCAAGATCCCTTAATGTCCATTAAGGCATTTAAGATCTTCAAGTAAGCGAAACGCTTTAACAAGAACTAAAGTAAAACCCTGACGATTCTGTCAGGGTTTTTTTATGTCCATTTTTTTAGAATTCGGTTGGAAATTGCAAAGCAGCGTTTGTTCCCATTGGATAGCGATGGAAAGAAAATATCTGTCTTGAAAGTAACTGTTGTGCTTAGCGTCCTTTAGGTCGACGTGCATTGGATTTCTTTGCCGTGCCGCCGCGGTGTTCCTTTTTCTTTGGCGGATTCCCGAAGTTGGGACTACTCAAATAAGGCTTCTTCGATTTTGGCGGATGCGAAGTACTCGCAGAAGTTGTTGTTTTTGGTTTTTTCGTTGCCGCAGGTTTCGATGATTTCCGAACATCCTCATTCGTGGAATCTTCCAACAAGTTGTAGATGATCTCCATTTCACCTTCGGTCAAATCGCGCCATTCTCCAACGGGCAGTCCTTTCAGTCCAATGTTCATGATGCGCACACGCTCCAACTTCGTTACTTCATAACCAAAGTGTTCGCACATGCGTCGAATTTGTCGGTTCAATCCTTGAATGAGTGTAATACGAAACACATGAGTAGCTTCCTGAACGACTTTGCATTTTTTCGTATTCACGCCTAAGATTGGAACTCCTTTGGCCATGCCGGAAATCATTTCGGGAGTCAAGGGTTTGTTGACCGTTACCAGGTATTCCTTTTCGTGGTTGTTTCCAGCACGTAAAATCTTGTTGATGATATCGCCGTTGTTGGTCAAAAAGATCAGTCCCTGCGAATCTTTGTCCAAACGACCCACCGGAAAAATACGCTTGCTATGATTGACGAATTGCACAATGTTGTCACGCACATTTTCCTCTGTGGTGGATGTCACTCCAACTGGTTTATTCAAGGCGATAAAAACAATATCCTCGCCTTCACGTGGTTCTAACTCTGTACCATTCACACGAACCTTATCTCCGACATTCACTTGGTCGCCAATGGTCGCTTTTCGCTTATTGATGAAAACCAAACCGCGTTCAATGAATTTATCTGCTTCACGTCGTGAGCAAAGTCCACTTTCACTGATGAATTTATTTAGGCGCATGTCGTAAACAACTTAGGTTAGCTCCATATTTGCTGCGAATTCGGTTCTTCGCTGGCTATATTTCGCTTTGAGGGATAAATTTAGTCAAATTAAAAAGTTCACGCTGAAAAGGTGAGATCTATTTTTGTGGTGGAAGAGTACCGAGGGATTGAAAATCCAGCGGTGGGTTCTTTCGACTGTATTTATGCGGAGATTTTAGGGTGATGGTTTTCCGCATACTTTATACAATCAATCGTTTTTATAGCTTTTGGAAAAGCCTTACTTTTGCTCAAAACTATTACGAATGAACTTCAGATTCAGCTATTTCCTCCTCTTTTTTGTGTTTTTATCGACACAAGCCATAAGAGCTCAGGTTCCCATTTCATCATTTCAGTCGAATCCTTCGTTGAGTTCGGGTGTCATCACGATTTGTCAGGGACAATTCATCACCTTCACGAATTCCTCCGCTAATGTTTTGCCTGGAGCAACGTACAGTTGGACTTTCGGTACGGGAGCAACCCCGGTTTCTTCGAATTTGGTTGGACCGCATACGGTTCAGTACAATGTGGTTACTGCTGCAACAACGGTTTCATTAACGGTTACTAATCCGAATGGACAATCAAATACGCTTAGTCGAACGATTGTTGTCAATGCATCGCCCGTTTCGAACTTGGTACTTGCCAACACTGGTGCGAGCTTTGGGACGACCACTGTCAATGGAATTACCTTGTTTAAACGATGTGTCAGTCAGAATACCACCAGCACCACTTTTCTTTGGAATGCTGCTGCGATACCCGGAACGACACAAACGTTTAACTGGGGAGATGCGAGTCCGAATGGAACACAGGCCAATATCGTTGCCGGACAAATTTCACATACTTATGGACTTGGTGCCTATACTTTGACGCACACACTCACGAATGCTGCTGGATGTCAGACAGTCAAACAATATTATATTTTCAATGGTGACGCACCGACCATCAACGTATCGGGTTCTGGTCAAGCAACGTGTTTGCCTTCGCCGTATGAAATTGATATTTTGTCCAACAACATTCCCGGAACACAATATACGGTCTCCTTTACTGATGGGACGCCATCCAGTGTTTTTTCCACGGTAAATGACACAACGATCGCACACATTTTTAATACATCCTCGTGTGGACAATCGTATCCAGTAGGACCGATTACCATCAATAACGCATTTTCTTCGACAATTGTCGCACAAAATGCGTGTGGTACAACCTTTGCAACGGTAGGTCCAATCACGATTTCTACAGGATCGGATGCACAATTTACATACACACCTGCTTCACCCATTTGTGTGAATGAGGACGTGAGTTTTTCGAACACTAGTTCATCCGGTGAATCTGTTAGCAATAATGGTTGTTCCAATGCATACGGACATTATTGGTCCATTCAAGAAACAACAGGATACACGATTCCTTACGGTTCATTGGGTTCAAATAACGGAAACATCAATGGGAATTACGATTACACGACATGGACGAATGGTACAGACAGTTTAGTCATCAATTTCAATGTTCCGGGTGTTTACCATGTGTGGATGTACACGGGAAATACCTGTGGAATGGATTCGATCATGCAATTGGTAACGATTAATCCAACAGGAACGGTGCTTGCCACTCCTTTGGTTCAAACCATTTGTTCAGGTGATTTTTTCAATCCGATTGTGTTTACTTCTACAGTACCGGGTTATACCGTTACTTGGAATTTAGTTGATTCCACCAATGTGACCGGATTTAACGTTGCCAGCGGAACAGGGATTACAAATACAACGGTCACTCCGATGATGTTGAATAACTCCTCAAATGTGGTTGGTGTTGTTCATTTATCAGCCGGCGTTGGATGTACGAATTCCTCACCAACCGAGGTAACTATTAACGTGAATCCAGTTGGGAACGTTGAGGCGAATCCAAGTCAAGCATACGTGTGTAGCGGAAACAACGCAACGATTCAACTTTCGAGTAATTTGCAAAACGCAACATTCACTTGGCTAGCAACTGCTCCGAATACCATCACTGGTGAGTCCGGTGGAGCAGGAAGTACGATCAATCAAACGCTATCGAATAGTGGAAATACATTAGATACTGTTTTCTACACGATTTTTGTTGGAGGTGTTCAATGTCCGGGCGACTCGATTGTTGTCCCAGTTGTTGTGCAACCAAATCTAGGAATGAATGCCGTTCAAGATTTCACGGTTTGTCCGGGAACCATCATCAATCCGGCAGATTATATTACGAGTCCGATTGGCGCAACCTTAACTTGGACCAACACGAATTCGGCCATTGGTATTCCAACATCAGGATCCGGACAGATTCCAACGTGGTCTGCAGGTTCAAATACAGGAACAACAAATATGAGTGCAACCATCACCACGACTGCCGTATTGAATGCTGCTTGTCCAGGAATAACAGACCAATTTACGGTGACTATCAATCCAGTTGGAACCGTTGATTTATCTACGGAGGACACCTTAATTTGTAGTGGAGAAACAGTGGATGTTTCTTACACGAGTAATTTGGCGAATATGTCCATCGTGTGGAATCATTTTTCACCAGCGACCATCACAGGAGCAAGTAACGGCTCTGCGAATAGTGGAACAGTCACTGATGTGCTTGTAAATACTGGAAATACGATTGATACAGTCATCTATTATTTTGTACCGACAGGAATTGCTTGTTTATCGGATACATTGTTTTTAACGGTAGCAGTTCAACCACAAATCACGATGAATCAACTCGCAGACTTCACGGTTTGTGCAGGAACGAGCATCAATCCGACTGATTATGTAACGAGTCCGGCAGGCGGAGTCATCTCTTGGACAAATTCCAACGTCAATATTGGATTAGCAGCATCAGGTACTGGACAAATTCCAACGTGGATTGCCGGTGCGAACAACACGGGATCGGTTTTGAGTGGTACAATTACCGCTACAGCTCAGTTGAATGGCTGTACGGGCGTTCAAGATGATTTTGTGGTAAACATCAATCCGAGTCCAGGATTTCAATTTACGACAATTCCTTCCGGAGGATTAAGTTGTATCTCACCAACAGCACAAATTAGTGGGGTGATTCAACCTGCCAATTGCAGTGTTTCGTGGGTAGGTCCAGGCATTGTTTCTGGAGCACAGACAGCAACAATCACGGTGAATGCCGCAGGTTCGTATATTGTAACGATCACCAATCCAACAACAGGATGTGTAAACGTGGATACAGTAATTATGGATGCACCAAACATTGTAGAGATAACAAGTGTGGTACTGACAGATGTTCAATGTTATGGAGGTACGGATGGAGCAATTAATCTGACGACGAATCAGCAGGGAACGCTTACCTATGCTTGGACACCATCTGTTGGTTCAACGAATGCTCTTTCCAATTTGTCCGCAGGAACTTATTACGTACTGATTACAAATGACGATCAATGTACGACAGATACAACTTTGATTATTACAGAGCCGGCACCAATCGAAGTGAACTTAGTTTCCTCTACGATTTCTCAATGTGGTGAAGCAAATGGACAAATTGACCTATCCGTTACAGGCGGAACAGGAAGTTATGCGTATAGCTGGAGTAACGGACAAATCACCCAAGATTTATTGGCGGTAGATAAAGGAAATTACACCATCACCATCACGGATGCCAACAATTGTGTACTCGTGGATACCTTCACGGTTGATTGTACTCCATTGATTCCAATTGTGGTTCCACAGTTCCTTTCACCAAACAGCGACGGGAAAAACGATCAATGGATTTTTGGAAATACGGCACAATACCCGGAAATTCAAGTTTGGGTCTACAACCGTTGGGGAAACATTGTTTACCAATCAGAAGTGTATCAAGGTGACTGGAATGGCTGGTACACCGAAGGAAGACAAGTTGATGGACCACTTCCAGCAGCCACGTATTTTTACGTCATTGACACCAAGAAAAAATCACAAGACTTAATCAAAGGTTATTTAGAAATTCAACCATGAGAAAATTAATACTTTACACCGTACTTTTCACCTGTATGAGTCAAATACACGTGAATGCACAGCAGGATGCTCAGTCCTCGTTGTATTTTTTCAATCCATTGAATTACAATCCGGCGTACGCAGGAAGTAGAGGTTCCTTGAACTTTACGGCCATTAATCGTGCACAGTGGGTTGGATGGGAAGGAGCGCCACGCACACAGTTTTTATCCATTCACGCACCAATCATGAAAAAGCATTTAGGTCTTGGAGGAAATTTGAGTTATGACCGCGTTGGTGTCCGAACGAATTTCACCTTGATGGCAAATGTTGCGTATCATTTGGAGTTTAAACACAGCGATTGGAAAATATCCATGGGACTTTCCGGAGGAATTCAATCCAGTCAATATGATTTCAACGGACTAACAGTCATTGATCCAACAGATTATAATTACACGACATCCAATCAAGTTAAAGCGCCAAATTTCGGAACCGGAATGTATGCGTATTCTAAAAATGCCTATGTTGGATTTTCTATTCCACGCTTAATCCAACGTTCCCTTGACACCTTGTCAAACTCAACGTTACAACGCCATTATTTCTTGGCAGCTGGATATGTGCATCACTATAATTCCGTATTGGACATCAAGCCATCGGTTTTAATTAAATTCACGGAAAACGCACCAGTAACAGTGGATTTCAATTTGTCAGCACACTTTTACAAGCAATTCTGGGCTGGAATCATGTACCGTTATCGTGAATCAATTGGTATGAATTTTTCCTATTCACCAACAGATTCTTGGACATTTGGCTATGCCTATGATTTCCCGATTAATCATTTGCGCTTCAACAACTGGGGGAGCCATGAACTTTACGTAGCATTTGATTTACGTTCTAAACAAGCAGCATTTGTCAGTCCACGATATTTTTAAGGTACACCACATGAAACGAATATTCATTGCGGCAATTTTGTCGTTTATTACACAGATTTCTTTTGCGCAAAGCTTCAAGCAAGAATACGCAGAAAAATTGTCCAATCAATTCAATTACGTTGAAGCTTATCCTGTTTGGGTAGAATTGGTCAATGAATCCATTCAGGCAAACACACTCGACATCAAAAGTCTTCGCTTTTGCATTGCTGCAGCATTCGGTTCCGAGCAATACGCTGAAGCATTGAAATGGTCTGAAATACTTTTGAAGTCCAAAGATGTTCTGGAAGCAGATGTGTTGTTGCACCTGCAAATCCTTTTGTTGAATAAGAAATACGATGCGATTAAACAGCAATTGACGGTCTCCGCACCGCAATTTCCAAATAGCCTTGCGTTGCAACGATGGAAGTCAGATGTTGAACAACTGCCTGAACTTCTGCAACGAAAGTCCGAGTACGATGTCAATCTATTCCGCAGTGTTGAAATTGGCGAAGAATTCTCTGCCGTTCCATTCGAAGAAGGCGTTTTACTCGTCACAACAGGACAAAACACAGGATTCGTTAACCGTGTTTACGGGAAAACAGGTCAGTTTTTCACCGATTTGGTGTATGTGAAATTAGCAGGAGGGAAGCAAACGAAAGAAGTCATTTGGAACGACATCAAACGTACGAATCCACATGATGGACCCATTTCTTTTTCTTCGAACAACCGTTATGCCTTTTTAACGACCAATCAAGATGTGTTGGACGAGAAAAACCGCATTAAATACAATCGACTCGAATTGGTGATTTATGAAAAGGAGCGCGATGAATGGATCAAAAGAGACTTCTTTAAATGGAACAGCAATACGTATTCCACCGGACATGGTACGGTAGACGATACCTTAAACTTATATTTTGTTTCCGATATGCCTGGAGGTTTTGGTGGAACAGATATTTATGTGTGCAAATGGAACGGAAGTGGATACGAAGCGCCAAAAAATCTAGGTCCAAAAGTTAATTCAAGTGGAAACGAAGTGTTTCCGTATGTTTCCCTGGACGGAACGCTGTATTTCGCTTCAAACGGTTGGTTAGGTTACGGTGGACTCGATGTATTCACTTGGGATTTTGTCTCCGATACACCCACCAACATGGGGTCACCAGTGAATTCCAATGCAGATGATTTCTCCTTCAACGTCAATGAAATTGCTGGAAAAGGATTTGTTTCCTCAAATCGTAGCAATTGGAAGGACGAAGTTTTTGTAGTGAATGCGAAAATGAAAAAGCGTTACGTTGACATCGAGTTAAAGGATTGTCAGAACAAACCTTTCGCACAGCAAAAAGTTACCTTGTATCGAAAAGATGGTTCCTATTGGAAAACACTCCTTTCTGACGATTTTGGTCGCTTAAGTTACATCGGTGTCATCGGTGAGGAATACCATTTAAGCTTTAAAGATCCAATTTCTCGTTTAACGGATAGCGTCACTTTTATCAACGAATTGGATGCTTCTCAAACGATCCGCTTAGTTGCGCGTCCAAAGAACCAAAAAAGCTCTTTACTTGTGTCAAATATGGCAAATGTCCCGTTGGATGGTGCATTAGTACGTTTTTATCAAAAAGGCGTTGAAATCCAAAAGAAAGTGACCAAAAAAGATGGTCTTGTTACCTTTGACGGACAACTTGTTGATTCCTTTTCCATCACAGCGATTAATCACATCCAATTTTTAATGAAAATGCCTGAGGAACGCAAGTGTGACACGGTCATTTCCTTAACGTGTCGAATGAAGTTAAATACAGGAAATTCCTTCATCAACCTCGATATGGTACTATATGACTACAACAAGTGGGATTTACGTCCAGAAAGCATCATTGAGTTGGATAAATTGGTGAAGTACATGAAGTCCAACGACCTCAAAGTGGAATTGTCCTCACATACCGATGCCCGCGGGGTTGATGTGTACAACGAATGGCTTTCACAACAGCGTTCAAACTCTTGTGTCA
This sequence comes from Crocinitomicaceae bacterium, assembly GCA_017983465.1. Lineage (GTDB taxonomy): Bacteria > Bacteroidota > Bacteroidia > Flavobacteriales_D > Crocinitomicaceae > UBA952. The sequence goes on along the minus strand of JAGOBK010000001.1, from coordinate 637,160 downwards.
ATTACATTATCAGCAAAGGAATCAGTTCAACACGCATCATTGCTAAGGGATACGGAGAATACCGTTTGAAAAATCGCTGTGCAAATGACGTCGAATGTACGGATGCCGAACACCAGCAAAATAGAAGAACGGAGTTGAGGATTATTAGTGAGTAATCGTTGGAGAAATCCAATCCTTATGAACTGAATTCAACATCATTATTCTTCGATACTAAACATCTTTCCATGAGCGAAATCACTATTTCAGATTCCTTAACCCTTCCCTGTGGGGCGGTTATAAAAAACAGAATTGGAAAATCTGCTATGAGTGAAAACATGGGCTCGAAGGGATTTGTGTCGAATCGTTCTTTTCAAACCTTGTATGAACGCTGGTCAGACGGCGGAACCGGATTACTCATCACAGGAAATGTGATGGTGGACCAACGAGCATTGGGAGAAGCACGAAATGTGGTAATTGAAAAAGGAATCAAGGATCCTAGTTTAAAGCTTTGGTCTGAAGCAGGTAAAAAGAATCAGACACATGTTTGGGTGCAGTTGAATCATCCTGGAAAACAGTCTCCGAAGTTTTTAACGAAGTTGCCTGTTGCTCCGTCGGCAATCCCCTTGAAGAAACCCTTGAATCGTGTGTTTAACACACCTCGAGCTTTGAGCGATGCTGAAATCATCGAAATCATATCGCGTTTTGCCTATGCAGCGAAGGTGTGCAAGGAAAATGGATTCACAGGCGTTCAAATTCATGGTGCACATGGATACCTGGTGAGTCAATTTCTCTCACCAACGCACAATCAGCGCACAGACAAATGGGGTGGAAGCATTGAAAATCGGATGCGTTTTGTCAGTGAAATATATCAAGCCATTCGTTCGGAAGTTGGACCAGAATTTCCCGTAAGCATTAAGTTGAATTCCGCGGATTTTCAAAAAGGCGGATTTTCGAAAGAAGATTCAATGGCGGTTGTCAAGCATTTGTCGGACCTAGGAATGGACCTCATTGAAATTTCCGGTGGAACGTATGAAACACCCGTTATGACTGGGACAAACATCAAAGAATCCACGAAGATTCGCGAGGCATATTTCTTAGAATATTGCGAAGAAGTTCGAAAAATTGTCAAGTCTCCGTTAATGCTAACCGGTGGATTTAGGTCCTCACAAGGCATGAATGACGCATTAGCAACGGGCGTCTGTGACATGGTTGGAATTGCGCGTTCTTTGGCCATCAATCCAGATTTCTCCAAGGAATTACTTTCCGGAAAGGATGTAAAAAGCTTGGTACACCCCTTAACAACAGGTTTCCCATTCTTGGACCGAACATTTCCACTGGAAATCGTCTGGTACACCGATCAAATTCACCTTATTGGAAAAGGCCAAGATCCAAACATCCATCGCTCGCCGTTACGTTCGGTTCTCAGCATGGTGCTCGAATTGGGCATGAATGCGTTGAGACGAGTTAGGGGGTGAGAGAGAGCGGAGAAAGAGAAAGAGAAAGAGGGTGCTCTCCGCTCTCATTCTCCGCTGTGTTTCAGTTGGCGAAAGGTCTGAAATATCGAACTTGTTGAGGGAGGATTTGGACAATATTCTTAATCAAGGCCCAACAACCATTGAAATACATTAAGCATTTTAATTCCACTTCGGTTTTGGGTATATGAATCTGTTGTCAGTAATAATTTCGGATAGTTATCCTTGATTTTCTCCAATGCACTGAATTCTCTCTCCATCGTTTTTTCGTCTGAAAGTTGCCAAGCAACTTGAATATAGTTAATGTCTCCTAAAGGCGTTCTACATACGAAATCAACTTCAGAAGTTCTATCTGTCCCTGTCCAGATTTTGTTACCTCTTCGAAGCAATTCAAGATAAACAATATTTTCCAAAATATGTCCACGATTACTGATTCTATCTTTTCCCATTAGAATATTTAACAATCCTACATCTACTAAGTAATACTTTTCCTGCGTAGCCAATTGTTTCCTTCCTTTTAGGTCAAAACGATTCACCTTATAAAACACAAAACTCTCAATCAAATAGTCTAGGTATTTTTCAACCGTTGAATGATGTATTGTTTGTCCGTCATTCTTAAGGGTTTTTGAAATATTGTTAGGCGAGAGTGCGCTGCCGATATTGGATGCCATGAATTTCACGATGTTGCTAAAAGCACGTTTGTCATTGATTTGATGTCTTTGCGTGATGTCCTTTTCTATAATTGTCGTATAAATAGCTTCCAGATATTCCAATATTTTATCCATGCCCTCTTCGCGAATTTCAGTTCCTTTCGGTAGAGAGGTTTCATTTACATAGTCAAAAAATAGAGCTTCGTAATTGAGGTATTTATTTGAGAAATCTATTTTTCTTGCGCTTAAATATTCCTTAAATGAAAAGGGTAATATAGAAATTTCAACATGGCGACCACTTAACAACGTTGCGAGTTCACTGGAAAGTAGGTATGCATTTGAGCCAGTTACATAGACATCAGTGTTTTCCGAAGCAAATAAACCATCCACTAATCTTTCAAAACTTGGTATATTTTGAATTTCATCAAGAAAGATGTAATTCTGTTTATTCGGAATTAACTTTTCCTTGATTTCAAAATAGAGTTCATTCCAAGTTCTATTCAAATAGTTTTCTGGTAACTCGAAATTGTATGTATGAATTTGATAACCTTCGATATCTAAATCTGAGAGTTGATCACGAAACATAGAAAGAAGCGTACTTTTTCCAGAACGTCTCAGTCCGCTAATCACTTTGATTAAATCTTTGTCCTTGTATGCAAGTAAACTTGATATATATTCTTTGCGGGTTACATACTGTTTCATGTAGTAAAGATATATAAATTATCGAAACTTGCAGAAAATACATTTTTCGATACTAAATAAAAGAAGAGATGAAATTAACTTAACATAAAAAAAGCCCCTTTTTAAGGGGCTTTAGGGAGGCGTGGTCCCACACAGGCTTCCCGATGCTCGTCCCTCGATCGGGATAGACTTCTCGCCTGAAAATTAGTTCATAAAAAAAGGCAGCTTTTCAGCTACCTTCTTATTTGGGTGGTCCCACACAGGCTCGAACTGTGGACCCACAGATTATGAGTCTGTTGCTCTAACCAACTGAGCTATAGGACCGGGTTACATTTAAGTAACGGTTATAAATCTTAGTTGTCCTATAGCGAAGTTGCTTGTCCCGTCGTTACGGGAAGCTATAGGACCGGGTTACATCGCTGTAACGTATTGGTTGGCAAAAATAGTAATTTCTTCCTTTTGTCAAAGGAAAGAAGGTATCTATTTTTGATTTTGTTCGGACGATAACATTGCCTGTATCTGTTTCATGGTTTTTTGCATGCCTTCTGCACTGCCGTCCAGGAAGATGGTGTTTCCTTTTCCGTATTCAGCGAAATTCTTGATGGCTTCTGTCCACATGGAGAAAAGGATCACATTTGTGTCTAAGTTCGCTTGCTTCATTTCTTCTGCTGCTTCACTCATCCCTTTTGCCACCTCTTGACGGAACAATGCAACTCCTTGTCCACGTAACATCGCAGCTTCCTTCTCTGCTAAGGCGGCAATTTTAATTGCGTTTCCTTCTGCTTCTGCTGCTTTGGTTTTGGTGATCAATAAGGCTTGTCCTTCGTTCTCTGCGGCTGCTTTTAAGTTGTTTGATGCAACCACCTTGCTCATACTCTCGATAATCGCTTGGTCAAAGGTGATGTCGTTGATTTGTAGATCCAATAAATGGTACCCCCACGTTTCTAAGGTGTGGTCAATTTGATTTTTCACGCTTTCTACCAATTCGTGACGCAAACCAAGGATTTCAGATTGTTTTTGACTCGCAACATACGCGCGAATCGATCCTTCGATGGTGCGAATTAATGCCTGCATTAAATCTTTGTTGCTGATGAACTTAAATGCGACTTTCTTGATTGTTTCTTCTTCGGCATCCATCACACTGTACAACAACATGCTTTTGAAATACACGTTCGCTTGGTCAATGGTTACTGCTTGAAATTCCATTTCAATACTCTGATTCTGGATGGAAATACGTCGGTACACTTGTTCCAAAAATGGAATCTTCATGCGCAATCCGGGTGTTAAAATACGTTGGTATTTTCCGAATAAGGTAATAACGGCAATGGTACCTTGTGTGACAGTAAGAAGTGAACTGAATACAAAGGCAAGTACCGCGACAAGTAGAATGTAAATCGGTGTCATATCGAATAATTTTAGTTAAATGTAGGAATATTCTTCCTTCGAAACAAACGAATGCTTATTCGGCTTTTCGTAAGGTGAAATGGGTGATTTCTGGATAAATTCCAACGCGTCCTGGAAAACCTAGGAAACCAAATCCACGGTTAACATACAAATATTGTAAGCCAACTTGATACAGTCCTGCCCATTTGCGGTATTTGAAGGAAACTGGACTGAATTTAATTCCAAAGCGCTCAATTCCAAACTGCATGCCGTGCGTGTGTCCGGAAAGCGTTAAGTCGATATTGGTATCCAACACCTGCGCATCGAAATGACTTGGATCGTGGGACAATAATATTTTAAAGGCATCCGCTGGAACTTTCGATAGTGTTTCTGTCAATTTTCCACTTTGACGAAATGGTGCTTTCCCCCAGTTTTCAACGCCTAAAAGCCAGCATCCGTCGCCTAATTCAACAGCATCGTTCAGTAAAGGTTGAAATCCAATGGATTCATGAATGCGAATGAGATTGGTTAAATTCGCTTGTTTCTCGTCTTGCTCGTTCCATTGTACATAATCACCATAATCGTGATTTCCGAGGATGCTGAATTTTCCTTTTTTCGCTTGAATAGAGGAGAAAAGGGGTTCCCAACCATGCATTTCATCGGCTTTGTTATTGACTAAATCGCCTGTGAAAAACACGTAATCGGCATTCTGTGCGTTGATCAAATCGATTGCCTTCTGAACTTTGTGGTAACGATGCAAGAAACTACCCACATGGACATCACTAATTTGCACGAAACGAAGTCCATCAAATACTTTCGGTAGGTTTGGATAGGAAATTGTCACATGGTGAACTTTCCAATTCCATCGTCCGAATTGAATTCCATATAAAATACCTAGGAAGATTCCCACGGAGAAAATCCATCCAATGTACTGCAAATAGGGGAGTCCCAGAAGTAAATAGGATAGTCCTGGAATCAAATAGACAAGCGCTGGAATTCCGGAGGCGATGAACAAGCCCATGTAGGTGAACACCAAGCGGTAATCTGCGTTTTGAGTTCGACGTCGAAAGTTAAAAAATAGTAAGCCAACACTTGCGATGAACACGAATCCTTGGAATCCAGCCAGGACATACAAGGAATGTTCAATGAGTCCGTGAAGGAAAATCCATTCAGCGCCAATGATTAAAAGGAGAGAGAAAAGAAAGATCATGAAGTGAAGGGATTGGAGAGAATTAAGATGTCGGTAATCAGATTAAACTACATCCAAGATCCACCCACGGAAATGATGTTGTCCAAGGCCAAATAGTCTGGATGTGTTTCTTCGGTAATTCCGCCCGTTGGACAAAATTTCACTGCTGGAAACACTTGTCCATATGCTTTTAAGGCTGCAAGTCCACCGAATAAGTTTGCTGGAAAAAATTTGAAAGTATCCCATCCGAATTGCAATCCTTCGATGATTTCACTTGGTGTTGCGACTCCGGGGATAAACGCGATTCCACTGGCTTCAAATGCTGGCGCAAGGGTAGCGTTCAATCCTGGACTCACCATGAAGTCGATGCCTAATTGCACTGCTTTGTCAATTTGACTCACGGAAACTACGGTTCCCATTCCAATCGAACAACGATCTCCATACAATCTTTTCGCTTCTGCGATGCAATCAAATGCAGCAGGTGTGCGCAAAGTGATTTCAATACAGAATATCCCATCGGCGATTAATTGTTCCATTTTAGGAGCTACTTCTTCAACAGCGTGAAAAGTCACCACTGGAATCACAGGGTGTTTAGAAAGTACTTCGCGGATCTTATTTTGTTTCATGGGGTCAATTTGACACAAAGGTCGTAATTTCTTTGCTTCGTTAGAGCAGAATGAACTGAAAATCACTTAAAAATGGATTCATTTCACTTTTGATTTGCTCGATGCGTGCATAAACGTGTCCATCTGCGCAAAAGGAAAATAGATTCGAATTGCGTTCTTGAAGCTCGCCTTTTGGTAAGCATTTCGCAGAAATGGCATCAATCATTTTTAATTGCTTATCGAATTTTCCTTTGCGAATCTTTTCCAATCGATCTTTCAACTGAAACAATTGCTTCGAAATACGGGTCAGCTCGGCCTCGACCATGCTCACTTGATTGGAATCGACTTCATGTGTTAATTGCGTCCATTTCGAACTCAATTTCAAGGTCAATTCATCTAATTCGCTGAAATCAATGGCTTGACTACCTTCGCGTTCCAAAAATTCTTGCTTTAATTCCTGCGGATTGCGCCACAAATCTTGCGTGGTTAATCCCATCGTTTGCCATTCGTTCCAGTTTTTTTCTTCCAGCAAAAGAATGCTTGTTCTGGATTGAATTAATGGAAATAAAACCTTTGCTTCTTGGAAAACGTCCTTTAACTGCAACCAATACATGATTTCACCCGGACCTCCAACGTAACATAGGTTCGGCAAGAGAAATTCTTGGTAAACTGGACGCAAAACCACATTCGGTGAAAAAGACTCCGGATGGTTTTTTAATGCTTCTAGGATGCTTTCAGTATCCAATTCTTTGGATCCAATTTGAAATCCCGTTTCCGTTCGTTGGATGCGTTCGCGCTTTTCGGGACTCAAATAAAACAAATTTGTGTCCTTTGCTTCTACTTGCAACGGAAATCCCGCTTGACTTAAAGATTGATTCGTTTGTTCCACCGCTTTCGATGAAAATCCGCTTAGCAGTTCTTGTTTTAAAATAGGGGAGAAGGCTTCTTTCCACAGCGGCAAGTCGCCATCCATGATGATCAATCCATAGTGACCGAAAAGTTCATTGACGAATTGAAAAAAGGCTTTACCATATGTTTCGCCGGACATCGCATCCATCAAGGTGTGAATTTCGCTGTCAGGATGGTTTTGGAATTTCGTATGAATCTCCGAAATAACTGTTTCGAGACCGTCTAGGTTCATGCGTCCAACTGCACCACCGTTAGAACGATCCCATTTCAAGATCTGTTGGAACAATTGAACCGATTGAATCTCGGCGAAATCGTGGTCCTCGGATGCCATCCAATAAACAGGAACGAATTCGTAGTCTGGATAACTCACTTTTAGTTCTTCACATTGTTTGATGACGTGAAGAATTTTATAAAGGAAAAATAAAGGTCCAGTTGCCAAACTGAGTTGGTGTCCGGTGGTCACCGTAAAACAGTTGGCTTGACTTAGTTTCTCAATATTCGTTTGTACTTGCTCAGATCGCAGGACATCCGCATACAATTCTTCGAGTCCTTCTTGCAAAATATAACGTTGAACAGAACCATATACGGCTTGCTTTTCGGTCAATTGTTCCAAGAATGCCTCTTTCGAAAATGGACGTTGAATCCATGCGGACAAGGCCGCTTGATTTTCGGTGAAAAGTCGCTGTTTCTCGTTGAAAAATGGCGTAGAAGAACGTGGAATGTCTATGCGCATCAGCGAATTACATGTTTCGACGATACTGACCACCCACTTCAAACAAGGCTGAAGTAATTTGTCCGAGTGAAGCGAACTTACACGTTTCCATCAATTCTTCAAACATGTTTCGGTTGTTAATCGCAGCATCCTGAATTTTCACAATACCATTCATGGCCGGTATTTCATTTCCTTTTTGAAGGTGTTGCAACATCGTGATTTGGTATTCTTTCTCTTCTTCCGTTGCACGGATCACTTCCTTCGGTAATACCGTTGGAGATCCTTTCGAGCTCAAGAAGGTATTCACTCCGATAATTGGGAATTCACCTGTGTGTTTCAAGGTCTCGTAATACAACGATTCCTCTTGGATTTTCGAACGTTGGTACATCGTTTCCATCGCTCCTAAAACACCACCACGCTCGGTGATGCGATCGAATTCAGTTAAAACTGCAGATTCCACCAAATCCGTTAATTCGTCGATGATGAAAGAACCTTGTAGTGGATTCTCGTTTTTCGCTAATCCAAGTTCTCGGTTGATGATCAACTGAATGGCCATGGCACGACGTACAGATTCTTCCGTTGGAGTTGTAATTGCCTCGTCATACGCATTCGTGTGTAAGGAATTACAGTTGTCGTAAATCGCATACAACGCTTGAAGTGTTGTACGGATATCGTTAAAGTCAATTTCTTGTGCATGTAGGGAACGTCCAGACGTTTGAATGTGGTATTTCAACATCTGCGCACGTGGATTCGCACCGTATTTCTTCGCCAAAGCTTTCGCCCACAAACGACGAGCAACGCGTCCAATCACTGCGTATTCTGGATCAATTCCGTTAGAGAAGAAGAAGGACAAGTTTGGACCGAAGTCGTTGATGTCCATGCCACGACTTAAATAGTATTCTACGTAAGTGAATCCATTCGCCAAGGTAAACGCCAATTGTGTAATTGGATTTGCTCCAGCCTCTGCAATGTGGTATCCTGAAATGGACACCGAGTAGAAGTTACGCACGCCATTTTCGATGAAATACTGTTGTACATCGCCCATCAAGCGCAACGCGAATTCAGTTGAGAAAATACAGGTGTTTTGTGCTTGATCTTCTTTTAAAATATCTGCTTGAACGGTTCCGCGAACTTGCTTCAAGGTTTCCGTTTTGATGTCCAAATAAACATCTGCTGGAAGGACTTGATCGCCCGTAACACCGAGTAACATCAATCCGAGTCCGTTGTTTCCTTCGGGTAATTCTCCTTGGTAACTCGGACGTGCAACGCCTTTGGCTTTGTAAATCGCAGAAATTTTTGCCTCTACTTCCGCTTCGAGTCCGTTTGCTTTAATGTATTTCTCACAATTTTGATCGATGGCTGCATTCATGAAGAAGGCTAACAACATCGGTGCTGGACCATTAATCGTCATGGAAACAGACGTCGCTGGATGACTTAAATCAAATCCAGAGTATAATTTTTTCGCATCATCCAAACAGCAAATGGAAACTCCTGAATTTCCGATTTTCCCATAAATATCGGGACGAATCGCTGGGTCATTTCCGTATAAAGTCACGGAGTCAAATGCCGTAGAAAGTCGTTTCGCTGGCATACCCAAACTCACGTAGTGAAAACGTTTGTTTGTGCGCTCTGGTCCACCTTCACCCGCAAACATACGTGTTGGATCTTCTCCTTCACGTTTGAAAGGGAACAATCCGGAAGTATACGGGAATTCACCTGGGAAATTCTCTTGAAGAACCCAACGTAAAATATCACCCCAGCTGCTGTATCTTGGGGCAGCTACTTTCGGGATTTGGGAATGGGATAACGATTCTGTATGTGTTTGAATGCTCAATACTTTATCGCGTACCTTGAATTGGTATTCTGGATTTTTGAAGGACTGTTTCTTCGCATCCCAGTTTTGAAGGATTTCCCAATTGCGTGGATCGAAATTTAACTTTTCTTTGTCCAACGTCTCTTGCAATCCTTTGATCAAACGGTCTTTGTCCTCAATCGTTGATTGCTCCAATGTTCCGATGGAGGATTGTAATCCTTGCAGTTTATCCGCAACTTTTACTTGCTCATTTACCCATTTGTCGTAAGCTCTGTTGTTTTCGGAAATCTCAGACAAATAACGTGTTCTTTCTGGTGGAATCACGTAGATTTTCTCGGACATCTCACGTGTAATCTGGAAAGTAGAATGCAATTCCGCACCTGTTTTCTCGATCATTTTATCCATGATCACCTTGTACAAGGAATTCATCCCTGGATCATTGAATTGGGAAGCAATCGTTCCATAAACCGGCATGTCATCCACATTGGAATCCCACAAGTTATGGTTGCGTTGGTATTGTTTACGGACATCGCGCAAGGCATCGAGTGCTCCGCGTTTGTCGAATTTATTTAAGGAAATCACGTCGGCAAAGTCCAACATGTCGATTTTTTCTAATTGTGTGGCAGCACCGTATTCCGGCGTCATCACGTACAAAGAAACATCAGAGTGATCTAAGATCTCTGTGTCCGATTGACCAATTCCAGAAGTTTCTAGGATGATCAAATCGTAGTTTGCCGCTTTCAAAATACTGATGGCTTCAGCCACGTGTTTCGATAAGGCCAAATTGGACTGACGAGTTGCTAATGAGCGCATGTACACGCGTTCACTTTTGATGGAGTTCATTCGGATTCGGTCACCTAACAAGGCTCCACCCGTTTTGCGTTTCGATGGATCCACAGAAACCACCGCAATTTGTTTGTCCGTAAAGTCAATCAAGAAACGACGAACCAACTCATCCACAAGGGATGATTTTCCGGCACCACCTGTTCCAGTAATTCCGAGTACAGGAATCTTAGATTTATCAGAAATCGCATGGATTTCTTTCAAAAGCGCACTGTTTTCGGCTGGGAAATTTTCTGCTCCTGAAATCACTCGCGCAATCGTTGGAACGAATTTATCCGCCAATTTCGTCAGAACTTCCGGGGTACTCGGCAATGAACTTGGTTCACCAACTGGGAAGTCACATTTTTGAATGAGGTCGTTAATCATTCCTTGCAATCCCATCGATCTTCCATCATCAGGATGGTAGATGCGGGTAATCCCGTATCCCTGTAATTCTGCAATTTCAGATGGAAGAATGGTTCCACCACCACCTCCAAAAATTTTCACATGTGGTGCTCCTTTTTCCTGAAGCAAATCATACATGTATTTGAAGTATTCGATGTGTCCACCTTGGTAAGATGTCATCGCAATCGCTTGTGCATCCTCTTGAATCGCACAATCCACCACTTCTTCTACGGAACGATCGTGTCCGAGGTGAATGACTTCACATCCTGTTGCTTGAATGATGCGACGCATGATGTTTATGGCTGCATCGTGCCCATCAAATAAGGAGGCTGCTGTTACAATGCGGATTTTATTAACTGGTATGTAAGGAGCTTCTTGTTCCATGCTATTTATACGTGTTGTTTGATGGACAAAACTACGCAAAAAATGCTGATTTTAGGGAACAAATCGGGATGAAATCCAAACGAAGTTTAACGAAGTCTACGCTTGGTCCGGAGCTGTGTTTTCCGTTCCAACAGACTCAAAGACCTCTTTGGAAGAAAGCAAGAATCCTTCCACACAATTGAGCATGTCTTGAATGCGAAGGATTTCAGGATATTGCTTCGCTTCTATTTCGATGATAAACACTTGTTTACCAATAAGTTGTTTTTCAATGAAATGACGGTCGTCGCGAATCGCGTAATGCGATTTCTCGTTCGCTAATTTGCGGTATTGCGGAAAAATGAACCCAGACATCAGAGTCTTTCTAGTGGCGTTTTTACCCCATCAACAAGTGAATAACACGCCAATTTATCCTTGAAAACCGAGGATTTGAAAATGGATCGATTCAGCAACATGCGTACACATTCTTGAATTCCTTCCACAATCGATGGATGCGGGTGAATTAATTCGGAAAGTACTTCAATGGACATGTTGAGCTTGATTAACAATCCAACTGCCTGAATCGCTGTTGAAGCATGTGCTCCTACAACACGCATTCCGAGGATGCGCATATCCTTATCATTTGTCACAATGATTTTGAAGAATCCCTGTGTTTTGCGCATGGCAATAGCTCTGGTAATGAGGGAATAATCGATTTTCACCACTTTTACAGGAATGCTTTGCTCGACGCATTGTTGTTCGTTGAGTCCGACCGAAGCTACCTCCGGTGAAAGGAACATAATCGTACACACATTGTCGTAGTTTAAGCGTTCTGGAATGTTGCCAAATGCTTTTTCTACCGCATGACGCGCTTCGATTTCACCCATGTTCACAAGGGCGATTCTTCCGGAAACATCTCCAACGGCATAAATATTTGGAACACTGGTAATGGTATCGTCGTCGCCGATGTGCACGCCTCTCTGAGACATTTCCACTCCTGCATTTTCGAGTCCGAGTCCTTCAACATTGGGAATTCTACCGACGGATAGCAACGCTTTTTCCACACGGATGATTTCGTGGCTTCCATCTGGATAGGATAATTCATATTCGACTTCTCCGTCGATTTTCTCTAAGCGTTCCAATTTCGCGTTGGAGTGAATGGTCACGCCATGTTTCTTCATGTTGTTGGCTACCAAGGTCGAAATATCCTCATCCTCGAAGGGAAGGATGCGTTCTTGTCGGTCGATCAAATATACTTTTGTCTTTCCGAAATTGGAAAAAATAGTCGCGTACTCACAACCAATAACTCCCGCTCCGACGATTACAAGGCTTTTTGGAAAATCTTTGATGTGATCAATGCCGTCGCTGGTCAAGATGATTTCCTCGTCGACTTCGATGTTGGGAAGTGACCTCGGACGACTTCCGGTAGCTAAAATGATTTTTTCTCCGCGAATGATCTTTTTTTCTCCTTCGTGGTCAATTTCTACTTCATGCTTGGATAATAATTTTGCTTGTCCACGCTCATACTGAAGCAGTTTTTTCATGGTTTCTGTCTGCAATAGCTTGATGTGCGCAGCATATTGGAATTTGCGTTCAAAGATTGCTTCGGAAAGATTTTTGCGGACGTCGTCCCATGTCAATTCGAATTTTGTCCTTCCTTTGGATACAATCATGTCGTTGATATCCGCAACACGACTCGCAAGTTCCCACAAAGTCTTTGAGGAAAGCGCACCATTGTACACTCCAGCCCCTCCAACTCGGTCTTTTTCGATTAAGCAAACGTTCTTACCAAAATCAATTCCGCGCATGGCCGCTGCATAACCTGCAGGACCTCCACCTATCACTATTAAGTCAAATTCTTCCATGAATGTGTAAATTCGCGTCAAAGATACAGAGAAAAGAGATGAGTCAATTGAAGGAAAATGATCAAAATGCCTTGGAGTTAGCGAAACAGCAACTCGAACAGACGAAAAAGACATTCCGCAAATGGAAACAAAGCAAGCCGAAAGAATTGGATCAACGCTTTCATCAAGCGCATACTCAAGAATTCCAAAAGATGGACTGCTTGACCTGTGCGAATTGCTGTAAAACGACGAGTCCCATTTTTCGCGATGCGGATATTCGACGCATTGCCAAACGTTTACGCATGAAAGAAGCGCAGTTGATCGATCAATACTTAAAGATGGATGAGGAAAGCGATTACGTATTGAAAAAATCTCCTTGTTCCTTTCTGTACGACGATAACACTTGTTCCATTTACGAGGATCGTCCACTGGCGTGTCGCGAATACCCGCATACGGACCGAAAAAATATGTTTCAAATATTGGAACTCACTGCCACAAATACAACGGTTTGTCCCGCTGTAGCCCGAATTGTAGAGAAAATCACGAATCCATGATTGCGTTTCATCCGATTTATGTGCATCCCTTGCCGGAAAACCACCGTTTTCCTATGGAGAAGTATGATTTATTGCCTAAGCAATTGCTATATGAAGGAACAGCGAATGAAGCGGACTTTTTTGAACCTGGATTCCTTTCGGAGGAGCACATTTTGTCTGTTCACAATGACGACTATTGGCGGAATCTGAAGGAATTGAAGTTGAGTGAACGCGAGCAACGCGTGTCCGGATTTGTCCATTCAAACGCACTTGTTGAACGAGAAAGATGCATCATGGAAGGAACGCTCCGGGCAGCAGAAATCGCATTGACCAAAAACATTGCCTTCAATATTGCAGGAGGTACGCATCACGCATTCGCAAATCGGGGAGAAGGATTTTGCTTATTGAACGATCAAGTCATTGCAGCACATTTTTTACTCCAGAACCATGGAATTGGCAAGATTCTTATCGTAGATTTGGATGTTCACCAAGGAAATGGAACCGCCGCATTAGTAAAGGACGATGAACGTATTTTTTCCTTCAGCATGCACGGACGCAATAACTACCCACTTCAAAAAGAACAATCGGATCTCGATGTTGAACTAGAAGATGGCATTCAAGACAAAGAATATTTATCCCTTTTAGCCAAGAACCTTGATGGTATTTTGAATCGATTTCAACCTGACTTCGTCTTTTATCAATGTGGAGTGGATATTTTAGCAACGGATAAACTAGGGAAATTAGCTGTTTCCATGAATGGTTGCCGAGAACGAGATCGCTTCGTTTTTGATCGAATCCGTCAATTGGGTGTTCCGGTAGTGTGCACGATGGGCGGTGGATACAGTCCACAAACAAAGGACATCGTTGAAGCGCACGCTCAAACCTTTCGCACGGGAATGGATCTTTTGCGCTGATAATTGCGTATTTTTGACTCCAAAATCGATCGAATGAAATTCCTCTTGTTGCTTTTAATCGCGGTCTGTTCTCAGACTTTGTTCGCACAGAAAACTTCCGTTCAGTTGCATTTAGAGAAAGGAAAAACCTACACGCATGCCCTGAATTCGCAATCAGAGATTTATCAAAGGGCCAACGGGAAGACGACAAAAACAAATATGCTGGTTGCGGCAAAGATTACTTACAAGGTGAAGTCGGTTAAAAACGGTAGCTACTACCTTGAGACGCAATATAGAAATATGAATATTTCCATAGATCAAGCGGATGGTAAAGATATGAATTTCAACTCTGACAAGCCTTCCGATGATGTGTTGTCGAACTTTTTTTACCATATGTGTCGAACTCCTTTTTACATCACGATGAATTCCTTAGGTGAAATTAGTTCCGTGGAAGGTATCGGTCGTCTTGTTGAAAATGGCATTAAAGGATTAAACCTTCCTGAGGAAAAAGTGGAGCAGATCAAGGTTGGTTTATCCGAAGCTTATGGAGAGAAAGCGTTTAAAGGAAACTTTGAAATCATTACCTTGATTTATCCCAAGGCAGCTGTAGAACTGAATGAATCTTGGGAGACCGAAACGGCAATTTACTCAAAGAACATTCAAGCTACCCTAAAAACGAATTATTACTTGGAACAGGCCGGTGAGGATTATTTACAATTGAAAGGTGAATCTGAAATTATTTCCAATAAGCTAACGGAAGAATCGAAGTTGGTAGGATCAGCGAGTATTCACATGTCCTTGGATAAGAACTCAGGATGGATTCATTCAGCAAAAGTGGATCAAATCATTCGAATTGGGAATAAAGAAGATGCGAATTATTCCTTCACAAAAATGAAAACGACTTATTCGGATCAATAAAATTTTAAAACAGAAAAGAACAATATGAAAACAGCACTTATAACTGGCGCTTCAAGTGGAATCGGTAAAGAATTAGCGAGAATCCATGCATCGAAAGGTGGTAACTTAATTTTAGTTGCACGTCGAACAGAAGCATTGGAAGCCTTGAAGACAGAATTGGAATCAACATACAAAGTGCATGTTTCCACATTTACACAAGACTTGGCGCAAGCACACGCAGCGAAAAAAGTCTACGATTTTGTGAATCATTCAGGTTTAGAAGTAGACTACTTGATGAACAATGCTGGCTTCGGTGGACACGGTGAATTCATTGATCGTCCTTTGGAGAAAGACTTGGAAATGATTCAGTTGAATGTAACAGCATTGGTTGAGTTAACACACTTGTTTCTGCAAGACATGAAACAACGTGGACATGGGAAAATCCTAAACACGGCTAGTACCGCTGGATTCCTACCTGGGCCATTACAGGCAACTTACTTTGCAACAAAAGCATTCGTGGTTTCCTTCACAGAAGGAATTTCTTATGAACTAAGAAACGCTGGTGTAACAGTTACTGCACTTTGTCCGGGTCCTGTAAAAACAGAATTTGAGCATGTTGCCGGACTGGAAGGTGGAACAATGTTCGATAAAGGTGCAAGCGCAGCGAAAACTGCAAAATCTGGTTATGATGGAATGATGAAAGGAAAAGTAATTCAGATTTCTGAGTTCTCCTTTGCGTTTTTAATAAAATTAGTGCCATTCATTCCTTTGAAAATGCTTTCTGCCGTGATTGAAAAAATGCAAACGGTACCGAAGAAATAATTTGATTCTGTTCTGAATAAAGAGCATTTATGTACGTTAACTGAACTAGAATGAACCCATAAAAAAGAAAGGTTTATCCAAGCGGATAAACCTTTCTTTTTATAATGAACTCTGCTTCAAAGAGAAATTATTGGAAATAGATTTTAGTGTTGTTGGAATTTGGATGTTATTCAACAACTTTAAGGACGCCTTGAATAATGCTTGCACTTTCACTTCCAGTTCTTTTGTATGTAAGAGAAATAGCAATATTCATATCGATTGCTGCTTTTTGAAGTGCTGATGCAGGCACATTATTTCCACTAAAAGGAATCACCTCATCTCCTATAGTGAGATCGCCGCCAATTATTTCGTAACTGGCGAATAAAGGACAATCTGCACCAAGTCCAACCGTTAATTTTGACCCTATAGATTTAGAAATTGTATAATTTTCTAATTGTGGCATTGGAAAAGGTTTTACTTTGTAATTAAACGTGCCATAATTTTTCACTTTTCCGTTTTTACTTTTACCAGTTAAAGTAATTGTTACTTGTGTTCCGGTAGGATTAACAATGTATCCGTTGTATTGAACATCATTCACTGTCCAAGTAGACCTTGTACATGTCCCTCCTGATACACTGATTGATGCTGTTTCATCAGAAGAAATCATCGGGACTAATTTATTTGGGTATCCTCGATACATTAAGGCGAAATCGGGTCGAGCAATTACACCGAATTGCGCGTATATTCCAGTTGAAAAAAAGATCGAAAAGAAAGATAAAATGATTGTTTTCATAATTGAATAAATTGATTGTTAAATAGTGATTATCTGAAAGGTTTTCAGTTTAATACATTGGCAAAAAGTCTTATTGAATTTGAATTGTTGGTTATCTAATATGAATTATTCAACAACTTCCAAAATAGATGTAATTGTGTTAGGGAACTGCTCATTACCAATTCTAATGTAATTGACTTTAATCTTAACATTTGTTCCGGTCTTTGCTTTCTCAATTAAAGATGGACTTATAACATCTCCTTTAAAAACAATCGATTCATTTTCAAGAATAATTTCGCCTCCGGTAATATGAAAATTAGCCATTAAAGGACTCGAAGCACCCATACTAACCCTTAATCTAGTACCTGATGCTTTAGAAATGGCAAGTGTTTGTAATTCCGCAGGAGGGAAATTTTTAACCATGTATTTAAATGTCCCATAATTTTTAATTTCTCCATTTGCATTTTCCGAACTTAAAGTAATTGTCACATCATCAGAAGATAATGGTCGAACATAATACCCATTTTCTTCACCTGGTCGTAATGCTTTAACAGCAATTGCTCCATCAATGTCTAAACTGATTTCTTCATTGGAGGGTATAATCGGTTTAATAAAATTATCATAACCTAAGTACAATACATTGAATTCCGGCTGCCCAATTACACCGAATTGCGCGTATACGCCAGTTGAAAAAAGGATTGAAAAGAAAGATAAAATGATTGTTTTCATGTAAAAAGAATTATGTTAGTTAATTAATGTTAAACTAAAAATTGTATTTGATAAGAGCAAATGTATTAAATATAAGTTTTACACTCTTTATATTTAGATAAAATTGTATATACGTGAATTTGGCATTATTCTAGCAAAATTATACTCGAACCAGTCTGCATGAAATTTGATGAGCATGAATGGAATTTTAGAAATACGAATAAATTACTTTTTCTGAAGTTGGAGAAATATTGTCTATAAATCATACCTTTGTTTTATGTACATGTTACCATTGTTTTTAGGAGATGTTGCCGGATCTGAAATCGTCGTTATTTTAATCGTGATTTTGCTGTTTTTTGGTTCAAAAAGCATTCCGGGTATTGCGAAAACAATGGGTCAAGCCATGTATCAAATCCGCAACGCTTCGAACGAATTACAGCAGGAGATTAAAAAGTCTGGTGTGGGTATCAAAGAAGAGTTAAATATCACCTCCATTCTGAAAGAAACACAGGAACAATTGGTTCAACCTTTGGATCAAATGTATTCAGATGTAGAAAATAGCGTGCACTACACTGGACGACCACAAACACCGGTAGAAAAGGCAACGGCACAGGATGCACTTCCAACCGTAGAGGAAGCACCAGCTAATGAAATAGAAGTACAAACAGTATCCGATGTGACTACAGTCGCAGAGGAAAATAGCATTGAACCTAAAAACCAGTAGAATAATGGTACACGTTGGAATCATCATGGGGAGCAAGTCAGATTTGCCAATTATGAAGGAAGCAAAACTCATTTTAGATGAATTTGGCATTCAAACAGAAGTGGAAATCGTTTCAGCACATCGCACACCAGAAAAAATGGTCTCTTACGCGAAAGAAGCTGCTGGAAGAGGAATTAAAGTCATTATTGCTGGAGCTGGAGGTGCTGCGCATCTTCCTGGAATGACTGCCTCGATGACTTCTTTACCAGTCATTGGTGTTCCAATTAAATCTTCTAATTCCATCGATGGTTGGGATTCAATCTTGAGTATTCTTCAAATGCCAAATGGCATTCCAGTTGCAACCGTAGCTTTAAATGCAGCGAAAAATGCAGGAATTCTTGCAGCACGCATCATCGGAGCTTTTGACCCGCAAGTTCAAGCGAAAATGGATGCATACGCTATTTCCATGAAGGAAATGGTCGAAGAAAGCGGTAAAAACTTGGAGATCTAATCCTACTCGTACAATAAGTACTTCTTCCGGATAATCATAAAGGCATCTAGTCCTGGTTTCCACGTTTCTCTGATTTCTTTCGAGGACCAGCCTTTGTACAATTGTTCTTTCAAGGTAGCTGTTCCCGCTAAACGATTAAAGAATCCATTTTGATCGATGAAAACAGCGGAGTCGCCCAGTAAATCTCTTGCTTGAATTAAGTAATTCAAATTTATCTCATAACTTCTTTTGGAACTTCCATTGGATAAATCGTAGCCGTAGCATAATTTATTCATTTGCGGTGGAGTCTTTGCTCCAGGTGTTGGAACCGGTGTAAAGGAAAAGTCCATTTTCGGGAAACGTGGGTGACCATAATACTCAAAAGGTTTGTCTGTCCCGCGTCCTATACTAACCGTAGTTGCCTCAAACAAACACAAACTTGGATACAAAGCAATCGCTCCATCTGTGCGTAAATTAGGCGAAGGAGCAACAGGTAAGGTATATTTCAATTTGTGCTTGTAATTTTTACAAGGGATTACCCACAAATTGCAGCGAATTCCATTGTTCAACCAACCTTCACCGTTAATCATCGTCGCGTATTCTCCGATGGTCATTCCGTACACAATCGGAACGGGATGCATTCCAACGAAAGATTTGAATTCCTTTTCTAAAATTGGTCCATCGACGTAATGTCCATTTGGATTCGGGCGATCCAACACTACCACTTGTTTGTTATTCTCCGCACAAGCTTCCATCACGTAATGAAGGGTGGAAATGAAGGTATAAAAACGAACGCCAACATCTTGAATGTCGTAAATGACAATATCGACATCCACTAATTGCTGTGGACTTGGTTTTTTATTGTTTCCATAAAGCGAGACCAATGGAATTCCGGTTTTTTCATCAATAGAATGGTGTACTTTTTCTCCAGCGTCCACGTCACCTCTGAAGCCATGCTCCGGCGAAAACACCTTGACAACATTTAGTTTTAAGGATAAAAGTGTATCCACTAAATGGACTCCTTGCACCACAGAGGTTTGGTTTCCAACGACAGCAATACGCTTTCCAGCCAGAGAATCCACAAATAAATGCAAACGATCGATTCCAAGTAAGGGTTTTTTCACTTCTTGTCTTTCCATTGGAAACAAGGTTCTTGCGACTTTCACAGTATCGTCAATAACGACTGTTCCAACGGTCGCAGCATGCTCACCCTTGACATTTTGAACGCAGCTGAAAAGTAAAAACACGAAAATTGTTTTCAAGCACAGAAGCTTTGTGTATTTTTGAATCTTAAATAAAAGCACTTTGTCCTTCGAAATTTTCATATCACGTCGTCTCATCCAAAATAAGCTACAAGGTATTAAAGTTTCTAAACCGATTGTACGCATATCTGTTTTAAGTATTGCACTCGCTATTGTTGTTAACGTCGTAACAGTTGCAATCGTTACAGGTTTCCAACATGAAGTGCGCAACAAAATTACGGGTTTTAATGCTCCACTTTTCATTTCGAAGAAAGGAACTAAGCAGATTTTTGAAGGAGATGCGGTTTTAAAGGACCAAAAAGCACTAAAAGAACTGGCAGGAATAAACGGATTGAAAGGAATTTCTCCTGTTGTGTTTAAGCCAGCCATGTTGCAATCCACACGTTTTTCAGACACCATTCACTTATCAAACGGAAAAGATTCCCTCATCAATAGACAGGACATTCTCGGTGTCGTCATGAAAGGAGTGATTCAAGCCTACGATTGGACATTCATCAAAGAACATTTAGTTGCTGGTCGCGTGCTGAATTTTCAATCGAAACAGGAAGAGTTGGTCTTGTCCAAACGCATGGCAGACCAATTGAATTATTCTTTGAACGATACCATCTCCGTATACTATGTCAAAAACCAACCTGTTCTTCGGAAGTACAAGGTGGTTGGTATTTACCAAACCGGATTAGAAGAATACGACCAAAAGTTGGTGTTTTGTCGTTTGCCTGAAGTGCAGAAAATGAATGATTTTGGAATAAAAACAAAAATCATCATCGACGATAAATTGAGTAATGGAAAAATTGTTCTGAAAGCAGGAGTCGAGGGTAAAGCTTCGGACTTACTTTACGATTGGGGTGCTGGTCCAGATATCTACGGTGGATTCTACTTGCCGTATTTGTCTGATACGAACTTCCGTTTAATTGTCTACCAATCGGATCCTTTAAAAGGAACACAAACGCCTATTGATACCAGTTACATACAAATCAATTGTTCGCAGGCATTCGTTACTTCTTCGGCGCTCTTGCAGGACGAAAACGGGGAATTGATCAAGGAATCCATTGGAATCAACTCGTATCAAATGACCTCAAGCCTTGCTACGGTTCAAGTAACAGAAACAGAAGGACTCGGGACAGGGAAAAATTTTGTGTCGGGATTTGAAGTTCAAATCACAGATTGGAACCAACTGAAGCACGTCGAAGAGGAAATTCGTTCGATTATTGAAATGCGTCCAAATGAAAACAATGAACTCATGCAAGTCAGTAGTATTTTGGATACGGAACGGGATCTATTTGCTTGGTTAAGTTTCTTGGATTACAATGTGTACATCATCATCTTTTTAATGTTGCTCATAGGCGTGATCAATGTGGGTTCAGCGATGTTGGTTCTCATTGTGGTGCGAACGAACCTTATCGGTATGTTGAAAGCCATGGGTGCACGCGATTGGTCCATCCGAAAACTGTTTCTATATCAAGCGGCGCATTTAATTGGACGCGGATTGCTTTATGGGAATAGCGTTGCCTTTGTTCTCTGTTTTATACAAATGAAGTTTGCAGTCCTGAAATTGGATCCGTTGGTGTATTACCTGGATAAAGTTCCGGTGGAAATGAATCCAATGTCCTGGTTCTTGGTCAACTTAGTCACGTTTGTCGTTTGTATGATTTCGTTGATTGTTCCAAGTTACGTGGTGACGAAAATTAGTCCAACCAAAGCCATTCGTTTCAATTAAGTCATGAACTTTCAACAATTTGAAGAGGTAAGTATCCTGAACGAGTCGGGATTATTCCGTGTTCTGCGTGCCGAAGGATCATTTCTTTGCTTGGAAGATGAACATGGATTCGAACGAAAAATAGCGGTTGAATTTGTTGTTCGTCGCAAGCAAATCCAAGTGCATAAAGTGCCAATGAAGGATCATGTGGTCTCTAATATTTCAAAGAAATCAAGTAGAACTGAACAAATTCCTTCCATTGATTTACATCACCATGAATTGAACTTAGATGAGCGATTTCTGAGTAAATACGATATTTTAGTTGCCCAAACGGATGCATTCAAACGCTTTTGTAATCAAATGATTCAAACGAAAGTCAAACGCTTTCGTGTCGTTCATGGAATAGGGGAAGGCAGGTTGAAAACGGAATTACGTGTGCTCGTTCAAGGCAAAGATGGACTCTCCATGCACGATGATCAAGTGACAAGAGGAAAAGTTGGTGCTTCGCTGATTGAGATCCAAACGTCTATTGCTCGGCCTTTTTAATGTTGAGGAACATAACCTGGTTTTCCTTTCTGAATATCAAAAATCCAAGTGTAGTATCCGATAAAGTGACTGTTAAAGAATCCCATGTGTTTCGCTTGCCCCTTCGGGAAGGAAACGCGATGGTTTGCGGATAGTCCTTTCACCAAAGATTGTGGCGCAACGCCGTCTTGCTGACATGGAGCGTGTTTTGATTTTCCATGACGAAAGGTTCCATATTGCCAAACGTTTTTCCATTCATATGGATCAAATGTTTTTCCTCGTGGATTTTCTGGAGCAATAATGTAGCAGTCACCTAAATTGACTTTTCCTTTTAATACCGCACTCATTCCCATGGCGTAAGCGTGTCCCATGCTGTGGGAAACTAGGTAAATGGTGTCATTTTTCGAGTAATTCGGTGCTTCATTTAATACTTGAAGTAAGTTTTTACCGGCAATTTTTCCGCTTTGATAACGCAGGTTGAATCCGTCGTAATTTGGACTCATTTCCAATAGCTCCATCGTGGAAACGAATTGATTGGATGGGAGTTTCGTTCGGTAACAGTGGTGCTTATTGGTTTGACATAACGGTGGGTAAATCGAAGCGGTACCAGCAAAATGAATCACAGACCCATGGTTTGATGTGGATACGGAATGGTGTCCGTCGGCGTACCAAATTTCATCGGCTTGAATACGCTGCTGAAAAAGTTGATTGAATTGCTTCCACGGTTCCCAATATGCGTAGCGGTCCATGGAAAACAATTGGTTCTTCGAATCGGGAAACTCAACGCCTTTTTGCTGAAAGCTAGAAAGGAAGTCCGACATCGATTGATTGGTAGAAACCGGACGGTATCCGTTGACAAATACCAAAATACGTTTTGCTGGATCGGGCAATAAAAGTTTCTTGGTTAACTCAAATCCCATGTGATTGTATACTTTTTCTTTCGTGATTTGATCCTTTGCATCATGGTAACGAAAGACAACATAATGACTACTTGTCGTTTTTCGATACGGAATGGTGCTCAATTCCAAGATGTTGCGCGAATGCAGAAAACGTGCGTGATTGGACGAGTCGACATCGAAATAAAGAACGCGATCCTCGTGCTGAGCGTACCAACTTTCTTTGATTTTTCGGAAAACTTGACTTTTTGTAAAAATGGCTTCTTGAACTTGGAATTGATTGTTGTCCTCAAGGTTGTGTTGCAAATTGGATTGACTCTTTCCATGAAAACTCGTGATTTCATGAAACCTCATGTGGTAGTTGGTGTAATAGAATTCCGTGGCGTAAAAAGCGAAGATGTTCGAAGCAATAGCCAAAGCCCAAATCATGAGTTTTGCCAAGCGAAAGGACAAGCGTTTGAAAAAACGCGTATCCAACATTCGTTGATTAATGGTGCGAAAAGTAAAAAACTGCAAGATTAACGTCAATAAAACAGCGAGTAAGTGTACTAGACAAATGTGATATCCGAATAGGTGAAAGCGCGGTTTGAAAAATGGATTACTGACGTCCAAGTACACGTAAAAATGGTTTTGCTTGAAAGGATGGGTGAATTGTTCCATCGGATTTTCCGGATTGACTTCAAACGTGCCATCTGGATTTTCTTCCCAAAAATAATAGGCTACGCGTCCATTGGATGTTTCAATGTTTTCATAGTCATCACTAAAGCGAAAAGGAATGGAGTTGCCTTGTATTTCGTTCACTTGACTTCCACTTAGTTGTCCGTCAATCCCAAGGGAATCAAGAAGGTTTGGTGAAACACCAAATTGAATGAGCAATGTTTTCTGAACACTTCCCAGGGAAATCAGTCCATTTTTTACACCGAGAAATCCAACGGATTTATGCGGAATCGCAAAGAATTGCTGGGTGTCTGCGGGAACACAATATAAATACAGTTGATGTGCGTCAATCGGAAATCCATTCGGGAAGTCGAGGTCCCGCCATTCTTTCTGTTGACGTGTGAATTGATTGGTTCCAATGGATGGAAATTCCCATTTACGGGAATCCTCTCCACGTTTTTTACGGGTTTGAAATTGGACATTCAGTTCGATTCCCGCTTTTTGGAATGTTGATTGTACGGAACGAAGATCCACCGACTTCTGTTCATCGGTTAAAACGATATTTAGTTGATAGGGAGCTGCTGAAACAACAACTTGGGTGTTTCCATGGAAAGTAACACTTAACGATAAGATTACCAATAAAAAGCAGGTAACCTGTTTCATAACTTGGTCTTACAGGTGTAAGAAGTTCTTTTTTGCCAAAAGTTCATCCTCTGATTCGCGGTAATCTGGATCATCCACACAACAATCTACTGGACAAACAGCTGCACATTGTGGTTCGTCGTGAAAACCAACACACTCTGTACATTTGTCATGAGCGATGTAATAAACATCCATATTCACAGGCTCAAATTGGTGCTCCGCTGAAACTTCTTCACCATCCAACGTAGTGATCATTCCCTTTAAGGACGTGCCATCAGCATATTTCCATTCTGCGCCACCTTCGTAAATTGCATTGTTTGGACACTCAGGTTCGCAAGCCCCGCAATTGATACATTCGTCTGTGATAATGATTGCCATAAAATCAAAAATTTGTACAAAGATAATAAGCCTAGTTGGATTGTTCTGTTTGATGAGGTAAAAAAAGAGAAGTTATGTACTTTTGTACCGTGGAAAAGTCAAGAATAATCGATGCATTTGTTGTCCTCGGGACAATTTTAAAGGAACTCAGTGAAAATAATCCGTATTCTGCTACTGTTTCGATGCTGACAGAGGAAGAATATGCCGAAGTCAATGAGGTAGTTCAACGAGAGTTTCATTACAACGGTTGGTTTACGGAAGATTCCATTCGTCAAGCTTTTGGTGAAATTGCAGGCTGGCTGACAACAGAAAAACTAAACGATTGGACAAATCACTACACGGAAAACAATGACAAGAAGAATGTTGCGGTCATCATGGCGGGAAATATTCCCTTGGTTGGATTTCATGATTTCTTGTGTGTGTTATTATCCGGACATCAAGTCATTTGTAAACAAAGTTCGGAGGATGCACGACTTCTTCCTACACTTGTGCAGTTATTACAGTTGTTTGAGCCTGATTTAACTGAACGCATTCGTTTTTCTGACCGAAAATTAGTGGATTACCACGCCGTTATCGCGACTGGTAGTAACAATAGCATGCTGCATTTTGAACAGTATTTTTCCCATGTCCCTCATTTGTTTCGTGGACACCGCACCTCAGTTGCAGTACTCACGGGTAACGAGTCGAAAGAGGAGTTGCGAGCACTTGGAGTCGATTGCTTAACCTATTTCGGACGAGGTTGTCGAAATGTAACGCATTTGCTTTTCCCAGAGGGATTCGACCTGAATCGCTTTTTTGAAGCCATCGTCGATTTGTCGGATGTGGTCAACAATAAAAAATACGGAAACAACTACGACTACAACAAAGCTGTGCATTTAATGAACTTGAGTAAGTTCTTGGATAATAACTTCTTGTTGATGAAAGAGTCCGACCAATTGTTTTCTCCATTGTCCATGCTTCATTATCAATTTTATCGGAGTTCAGAAGAATTAACGGCTTATTTAGATGCACATTCTTCCGAAATTCAATGTGTCGTTGGACAAGGTTTTATTCCGTTCGGACAAGCACAGTGTCCGTCCTTGATGGATTATCCCGATGGAATGGATACCATGCACTTTTTAGCAACTTGCTAATATTTACTTAAGAGAGATTCAATCCAATTCCGTATCTTTGCACATGTCTTTTCTAGAAAAAATAATGATCAAATACAAAACACCACAGGAGATTGAAATCATGCGTGAAGCAGCGCAAATCGTAAGTCGAACACTTGGATTAGTTGCGAAACACATGAAGCCGGGTGTTACACCGAAGTTTTTAGATCAATTGGCGGAGGACTATATTCGTTCTCAAAACGCCATTCCTGGATTCCTTGGTTTGTATGGTTGTCCAAGTACTTTGTTGATTTCTGTCAACGAACAAGTCGTGCACGGACTTCCGACCGATCGTCCATTTCAAGATGGAGACATCGTTTCTGTAGATTGTGGATCCGTTTACAAAGGATATTACGGTGATCATGCCTTTACATTTGAAGTAGGAGACGTCAAGCCAGAAGTGAAAAAATTACTCGAGGTAACAAAAGAATGCTTATACCTTGGGATTGCTCAAGCGACGATTGCGAATCGCATCGAAGATATTGGTTGGGCGATTCAACAACACGCAGAGAAACACGGGTATGGTGTGGTGCGTGATTTAGTTGGACACGGTTTAGGTAAGGAGTTGCATGAAGAGCCACAAGTGCCAAATTACGGTCGACGTGGACGCGGGAAGAAAATCCAAAATGGATTAACGATCGCGATCGAACCAATGATCAACATGGGAACGGAAAAAGTGAAAACGCTCGACGATCAATGGACGATTGTTACTGCTGACGGTCAACCAAGTGCGCATTTCGAACACGATATCGCGGTTGTTGACGGTGAACCCGTGATACTTTCTACTTTTGATTTCATTTACGAAGCCCTTGGAAAATAAACTGAACATTGAACGAATTTGGGTGCAACGAAGCATTGCCCTCGTTTTGTTGTTCATGTTTTGGAATGGATTTACAGATATTTTCTGGACTGCTCCATCTTTTCTTTTTGATCCATTGTTGCTCGTTTTGTGGTTGTTTTTCATCGTTCTATACCGAAATGAGCTGAAAAAACTAAGGTTCATTTGGGTTCTGGGAATTGCCATTTTACTGAACAATGTACTTCATGTAAGTCATTTTTCCAATTTGATCAATCGTACGGTATTGTTACAAAGTGAAAATTCCTATTTAGTCGAACCCATTTCTGGACTTCTTTCAAACCTATTGACCTCATTAGGATGGGGAATGTTCTTGTGGAAATTACTTTTGAATCATCCGTATCGAAACTATTGGATGCTTCTTTTTGTGTTATTTTCTATTCCAATACTGTTTTTTTGGGTTCCGGCAGTGTTGTTCTTCAATGGACTCTTGCTAACGATTTTCATTTTAAGAACTAAGGATCGTAAGCCATTTCATTGGTTCTTGATCCTTCAATTTGTATCGGTGAGCTTAGTTGTTTTTCAAATGTTCGCGTGGATGATTTCTTTTTCTCCCGGCGGAAAATACTAAGCAAAAAAAAAGAACGCAATTGCTTGCGTTCTTTCTAAATGGTTATTTCTTAAGTCTTATAAGTGAATCACTTCGCCGTATGCAGCAGCAGCAGCTTCCATAATTGCTTCAGACATTGTAGGGTGAGGGTGAACCGTTTTGATTAACTCTTCTCCTGTCGTTTCTAATTTGCGTACAGCAACCAGTTCAGCAACCATTTCGGTTACATTCGCTCCGATCATGTGTCCACCAAGTAATTCGCCGTATTTCGCGTCGAAAATCAATTTCACAAATCCATCTTTCGCTCCAGCAGCACTTGCTTTTCCTGAAGCAGAGAATGGGAATTTACCAACTTTGATATCGTATCCAGCTTCCTTCGCTGCTTTTTCTGTCATTCCAACAGAGGCAATCTCCGGAGAACAATACGTACATCCTGGGATGTTTCCGTAGTTCAATGGCTCTGGATGGTGTCCAGCAATTTTCTCAACACAAATGATTCCTTCCGCAGAAGCTACGTGTGCTAATGCTGGTCCTGGAACAACATCACCAATTGCATAGTATCCTGGGATATTTGTTTGGTAGTAATCATTCACGAGGATACGTCCTTTGTCTACAACGATTCCAACTTCTTCTAATCCAATGTTTTCAATGTTCGCTTGAATTCCAACCGCAGAAAGAACGACATCACATTCGATTTTCTCTTCTCCTTTTGCTGTTTTCACGGTAACAACACATCCCTTTCCAGAAGTATCAACAGATTCAACAGAAGCATTTGTCATAATGTTGACACCCGCTTTTTTGAACGATTTCTCTAGTTGTTTAGAAACGTCTTCGTCCTCAACTGGAACAATGTTCGGGAGGTATTCAACAACTGTTACTTCAGTTCCAAGTGCATTGTAGAAGTAAGCGAACTCAATTCCGATAGCTCCTGATCCAACAACAACCAATTTTTTCGGTTGAGTAGGTAAAGTCATTGCTTGACGGTATCCAATAATTTTTTCACCATCTTGTGGCAAGTTAGGAAGGACACGTGAGCGCGCTCCAGTTGCAATGATTAATGCTTTGCTTGCTGTATAATCTGTTGTTGCTCCGGCTTCGTCTGTAACTGAAACTGTTTTACCAGCTTTAATTACTCCGTTTCCTTTCAATACATCGATTTTGTTCTTTTTCATTAAAAACTGAATCCCGTTGCTCATTCCGTTTGCAACATCGCGACTTCTTTTGATCATCGCTCCGAAATCAGCTGTCGCTTCTTTTACGGTAATTCCGTAGTCACTTGCGTGCGTTAGGTATTCAAAAACATTGGCAGATTTCAAAAGTGCTTTGGTAGGAATACAACCCCAATTTAAGCAGATTCCACCGAGTGACTCACGCTCTACGATGGCTGTTTTAAGTCCTAATTGAGAGGCGCGAATAGCAGTAACATATCCACCTGGGCCACTTCCCACAACAATGATGTCGTAATTCATATGATTCGTTTTTAGGGTACAAATTTACGTTTTTTCGCGAAAAATACAAGGTTATTGCCTTTTGAATTGAGCTGAATTTTAGTGGAAACGGAACAAAATCAGTCATTTTTTTTGCGAATCCGAATTCGGATCAGAAGATTGCGGATAAAATGTTAAAAAATCGTTGGTAAACAAGGCGGATTCCAAACGCAGTTCCTATTAAAATATGTACTTTTGTTTCAGAAAATTCAAAGAATGGAAAGTACCCTGCAAAAAGAAGCAACGCTTGAACAAGCAATTGATTTAGGACTACGTGCGGATGAGTTTGAACAGATCAAAGGAATCCTCGGTCGAACACCGAATTTTACAGAAACAGCCGTTTATTCGGTGATGTGGAGTGAGCACTGTTCATACAAAAACTCAATCCTCTGGTTGAAAACACTTCCAAAAGATGGACCACATATGTTGGTGAAAGCGGGTGAAGAAAACGCTGGATTAGTAGATATCGGTGATGGATTAGGGTGTGTGTTCAAAATTGAATCACACAATCACCCAAGTGCGTTGGAGCCTTATCAAGGTGCTGCGACTGGAGTAGGTGGAATCAACCGCGATATCTTCACGATGGGCGCGCGTCCAATTGCACAATTAAATTCCTTGCGTTTCGGAAACATCGAAGAAGCACGTACCAAATGGTTAGTGAAAGGTGTGGTGAAAGGAATTGGCGATTATGGAAATGCGTTTGGTATTCCAATCGTTGGTGGCGAAGTGTTCTTTGATGAATCATACAACACGAATCCATTGGTGAATGCATTCTCTGCAGGAATTATTGATACGAAAAAAATTATTTCAGCGACAGCAAAAGGACCTGGGAATCCAGTCTTTATTGTTGGGTCGGCAACTGGAAAAGATGGAATTGCTGGAGCGGCTTTCGCTTCTAAAGACATTACAGAAGACTCAGCGTCGGATTTACCATCCGTACAAGTTGGAGATCCATTCATGGAGAAATTATTGTTGGAAGCAACAATGGAATTGTCCGAAACAGATGCGATTGTAGGTATGCAGGACATGGGTGCGGCAGGAATTACTTGTTCGACTTGTGAAATGAGTGCTGCAGGAAATGTCGGAATGGAAATTTACTTGGATAAAGTTCCAACGCGTCAAGACCACATGCTTCCATATGAGATTTTGCTTTCTGAATCACAAGAACGCATGTTGGTAGTCGTTCAAAAAGGAAAAGAATCAATTGTTAAGCGCATTTTTGATAAATGGGATTTGCATGCAGAGGAAATCGGACATGTAACAGATACAGGACGCGTTCGCTACTACATGGACGGAGAAATGGTAGGAGATGTTCCTGCTGAATCTTTGGTACTTGGTGGAGGTGCTCCTCAAAATGTTCGTGAATATTCCGAACCTGCTTATTACCAAGAATACAAGAAATTTAATATCAGTCAAGTTCCTCAACCGGAAAACTTGAAAGAAGTTGGATATGCATTGTTGCAAATGCCAAATATCGCTTCCAAAAAATGGGTGTACGAACAGTACGATTCCATGGTTGGAACGCGCACAATGACAACGAATCGTCCTTCGGATGCAGGAGTTGTAAACATCAAAGGAACAAACAAAGCATTAGCGATGACCGTGGATTGTAATTCACGCTACGTAAATGCTGATCCAGAAATTGGGACAATGATCGCAGTTTCGGAAGCGGCACGTAACATCGTTTGTGCAGGTGGAATTCCAAGTGCGATTACGAACTGTTTGAATTTCGGTAACCCATATAATCCAGAGTCCTACTGGCAATTTGTTGGTGCGATCAAAGGAATGTCAGCGGCTTGTTTGAAATTTGAAACACCGGTGACAGGTGGAAACGTTTCTTTCTACAACCAAACATCCATGAATGGAGTAGAGGTACCTGTTTTCCCAACACCAACGATTGGAATGATTGGATTGGTAGAAGATAAGGAGAAAGTCATGTCTTTGGACTTCAAACAAAAAGGTGATTTGATTTTCTTGGTGGGAGAATACAAAGAGGATATTGCTTCTTCCGAATATTTGGCAACATACCATGGAATAAAAGCATCTCCAGCTCCATATTTTGATTTAGAAGAAGAATTTAACATGCAGAATGCAGTTAAAGGATTGATCGAAAATAATTTAGTAAACGCCGTTCACGATGTTTCCGATGGTGGATTATTCGTAAGTTTGGTCGAGATGTCTATGCCACGTGAACTTGGATTCGATATAGTTACAGATTCTGAAATTCGCGAGGATGCATTCCTATTTGGTGAAGGACAAGGACGCGTAGTTGTAACGGTAACTGAGGAACAAGAGGAGTTATTCCTTGAGTATACAGTGAATTCTGGTGTAAACATTACCTTACTTGGACACGTAACCAAAGGAAAAATGCAAATCGATGAGGAGCATTTTGGATTTATAACAGAAGCGAAGCACTTGTTTGATACAGCGCTTGGTAAACACTTTGAAAATTGAAAATAGAAAACATGGAATACAACACCACTAGAGGGAAGTTGATATTGCCAGAATATGGTCGTAATGTGCAGAATATGATTGCACACGCAATGGAAATTGCGGACCGAACAGAACGGAATCGTGCAGCACAGGCAATTATCGAAGTGATGGGTCAATTGAATCCGCATTTAAGAGATGTTGATGATTACCGTCACAAGTTGTGGACACACTTATTCGTGATGTCAGATTTTCAATTGGAAGTTGATTCTCCATATGAAATTCCGAAACAAGAAGTGTTGAACGAAAAACCTGACCGTCTTGTGTATCCGAAAAGCTCCATTCGCTATGGACACTACGGTAAATACACACAGACAATCTTAGAGGAATCGAAAAAAACGGAAGATCCAGCGGAAAAAGAATACCTGAAAACTTCCATGGCTAATTTCATGAAAAAACAATACTTGTCCCACAACAATGATGCGGTGGAGAACAATGTGATTGCAGAGCATTTGAAGGAATTGTCGAAAGGTGAACTGATTCTTGAAAATCCAGATGATTTGGTGAATACAAACACCTTACTTCGCACATTAGGACTTGGTTCAAACAACAAGAAATTTGTGAAAACAAACAATTTCAAACAAAAACAAAAAAAGAAATTCCAAAAAAAGCAATAAACGATGGCTTCATTTGAAATATACGGTGGCAAACCATTAAAAGGTGAATTGATTCCGCAAGGAGCAAAAAACGAAGCATTGCAAGTGCTTTGCGCACCTTTGTTAACAGAAGAAAAAGTAACTATTTCTAACATTCCAGACATTGTTGATGTCAACAAATTGATTGCTTTATTGCAAACGATGGGCGTGAAAGTGGAGAAGGTGGAGAAAGGAACCTATATTTTTCAAGCGAAGGACATCGATTTAAAGTATTTGGAGTCAGAAGATTTCAAAAAAAGAGCGTCTTCGTTACGTGGATCGATTATGATTGTTGGGCCTTTATTGGCGCGTTTTGGCGTTGGATTCATTCCAAAACCGGGAGGAGACAAAATCGGAAGACGTCGTTTAGATACACACTTCGAAGGATTTGCTTTACTCGGAGCGAAGTTCAACTATGATGCAGGTGAACATTTCTACTCTGTAGAAGCAAAGAACTTGAAAGGTGCATACATTCACTTGGATGAAGCATCTGTTACGGGAACTGCAAATATTTTGATGGCTGCTGTTATGGCAGAAGGAGAAACAACGTTCTATAACGCAGCTTGTGAACCGTACATTCAACAATTATGTAAAATGTTGAACTCTATGGGAGCAAACATTAGCGGAATTGGTTCGAATATGTTGATCATCAAAGGAGTGAAAAAATTGGGTGGATGTTTCCACCGCATTCTTCCTGATATGATCGAAATCGGAAGCTTCATTGGTTTAGCTGCCATGACGAAGTCTGAAATCACCATTAAAGATGTGAGTTGGGAGAATTTGGGAATCATTCCAAATGTTTTCCGTCGCCTCGGAATCAAATTAGAACGCCGCGGAGATGATATCTACATTCCTGCTCAAGAATCATATGAAATTGATACGTTTATCGATGGATCTATTTTAACGATCTACGATGCGCCATGGCCTGGATTTACGCCTGACTTACTTTCCATCATTTTGGTGGTTGCTTCTCAAGCAAAAGGTTCCGTGTTGATTCACCAAAAAATGTTTGAATCTCGTTTATTCTTTGTCGATAAATTAATCGACATGGGTGCGCAAATTATTTTGTGTGACCCACACAGAGCAACAGTGATTGGATTAAATCGTGAGCATGACCTACGCGGAATTACGATGTCTTCACCAGACATTCGCGCAGGTGTATCTCTTTTAATTGCTGCATTATCCGCTAAAGGAAAAAGTGTGATCGAAAACATCGAGCAAATTGACCGTGGTTACCAAGATATTGAATTGCGTTTGAACAACATCGGTGCGGACATTCGTCGCGTTGGCTAATGAAGAAACAACTCATTTTTGGACTCCTTTTTATTGTAGCATATTCCTGCTATGCACTTTGTTTCCGTTCTGAAAAATCGTTTGACTCAAAGGATTTTGCACCGGAAATCAAGTTGGTAGGAACCAATGGAAAAGTTCGTAAGTTGTCTGATCTCCGTGGAAAGTTAGTCCTAGTAGATTTTTGGGCTTCTTGGTGTGGCCCATGTCGGAAGGAAAGTCCAAATGTTGTGGAGGCCTACCAGAAATACAAATCACAGGAATTTAAAAATGCAGATGGATTTGAAGTCTTCAGCGTTTCCATTGATAAAGATGCTTCTGCTTGGAAACAAGCCATTAAAGAAGATCGCCTTTCTTGGAAAAACCATGTGATGGATAAAGATGGAATTGCTTCAGCTAATTATGGAGTGTCTTCCATTCCTTCCGCTTTTCTCATCGATGGCGAAGGCCATATCATTGCAAGTGGAGGAGAGTTGAGAGGTATTCAATTGCACATCCAAATCGATAAACAACTGAAGTAATTAGATTCGTTCGAGAACGTACTGAATCAATTCATTCATTTCTTGCTCACAGCCAGTTGAAAACTCCAGATTGGGACGATTAGCTACTCCTAAGCAAATAGTTGCGCAGGCGTGTCCTAGTTGTCTTCCCAAGGCAAATATCGCGGAGCTTTCCATCTCAAAATTGACAATTTTGGTTTCGTCCTGATTAAAACTTCCAAGTTTTATATGGATATCCTTAATCTTGCTCTCTAAACGCAAGCTACGTCCCTGTGGACCATAGAATCCGGAACTTGTGACCGTTATTCCAGTGTGGGTTTCGGAGGAGCTAAGACGATCTGTTAAGGATTTATCAGCGGAAATGAGGTAAGGCGTAATTCCATACGGCAAGTTCAGATGCAAGTCAATGTTTGAACATAGTTGAATTTCTTGCGCTGTGTAATCAATTGGATAAAAGTGCGCAACGTTATCGAATCCATAAGCATGTGATGATAACAGATATGAATGCAAAGGAATTTCTGATTGTAATATGCCACACGTTCCAATTCGAACAAGTTCCAATTGGGTTTTATTCGTTTTTTCCGTTCGTTGTTCCAAATCGATGTTCACTAAGGCATCGAGTTCTTGTAGGCAAATATCAATATTATCTGTTCCGATTCCAGTTGAAAGGACACTGATTCTTTTTCCTTTGTACGTTCCGGTGTGGCAGACAAACTCACGGTGTTGACTCTGATGTTCTATCGTTTCGAAAAACGTAGAAATAAGTTTGACTCTGTCCTGGTCGCCAACGAGAATGACCTTATGTGCGAGTTGATTTGGATTTAAAGCGAGGTGATAAACTTCGTTTCGCTCGTTTAATACGAGTTCTGTAGCTGGGAAATACATGAATTAAAGACTGCCAAAAACTTTTGCCAATAACTCTGTTACACGAGCTGTTGGATCCTTACGGATTTTGTTTTCCTCTTGCTCCACCATTTTGAAAAGACCTTCAATCGCTTTTTGCGTTACATAAGCATTCAAATCGGGATTGATTTTTTCACCGCCAGTCAAATTCATTGCTGCGTTATACTTCGTCATGATTGGATTCCAATATTCAGTCAATTTTACTCGTGAAATCGCTTCAGCCACTTTTGGTGAAAAAGCAGTCGTTAATTTTACTGTTGTTTGATCTTTCAAGAATTTCGTTGCCGCACCGTTTCCACCATTCAGAATAGCGAATCCATCTTGAACACTCATGTTGGTAATTGCTTCAACAAAAATCGGTAGTGCTTCTTTCGCTGCTTCTTCGGCTGCACGATTCAAGGTTGTTTCGAATTTCTCTACTTGTGCGGACATTCCCAAGTCAATTGCTTTTTGACGGGCTTTAATCGCATCAGGAGGGAAGGCCAGACGAATCGCTTCGTTCTTTAGAAAACCATCTGTTACTGAGGTAACATTCACAGCATTCTTGATTCCAACTTGTAATGCTTCTTTGAGTCCAGAGATCACTTCTTGGTTACTCAATTTTGGAGCAGCCGGCGTCGTGGAAATTGGATTAACGTATCCATTTACCATGGATAAATCAACTTTCGAGCAAGTACCTACAAATAAAGAAATGGAGGAGAATGCGAGTATTTTCAGCATAATTAACGAATAACGTTGATGATACCAGATCTTTCGTTCTTACCATCCGTGTCAAGTTCTTTGTACCAAGCTTTCCATGTGTAGATTCCCGGTTGAACTTTTTGGCCGTTGTAGTATCCATCCCAGTATGAATTTACATCATGTGTTTCCCAAACAACTTCACCCCAACGGTTGTGAACGGTCAATTCGAAGTTTGCTTTATCAATACCTTCTACATAGAACATCCAAACTTGGTTGTGTTCGTCGTCATCTGGAGTAAATGCTGTAGGAGCATAGAAAATGACATCAGATACTACTTGAATAGGGTACGTTACTGAATCAGAACAACCTAAGTTCGTTGTCACGATTAACGTAATGTCATATGTTCCCATAACTCCTTCGGGGAAGCTAATCATTGCACTTCCACCATTATTTACAATATTCGTGGCTCCTGAACTCACCCAATTGTAATTTGCTATGTTTCCTGAAGAAATGTCATTCGTTTGAACGGTTGTTTCAAACCAAGTCAAAGGACTTTTAGACATGGTAAAGTCTGCTGTCGGTAAAGGTGTAACCTCAACGATATCTTGGAAGTGTCCAAAGTACAAACATCCATGAACCGAAGTCACAACAAGATCTACCGTATACGTTCCTGGAGTAGGTAAGGTATGTGGTAATGGATCAAGGCTATTAACGGTGAATGATTCTCCTGTTGAGAAAATATATTGTGTCGTAGCAACATCGCCACCATTTGTGGACATGTTACTGAATACAAAGTCTCCTGGTAAACATCTTTGTGCAAAATCAGGTACTGTATTAGGGATGATTTCTAATGGGAATGTAATTGTCATACATTCTGTCGTTGCTGGAGATCCACAAGCTTCACTTAAAGTCACGCAGTACACTGTTCCAGAATTGATTGGGTCTACCGTTAATGAACTTCCATTCCCAATTGGCAAACCATCTTCTGTCCAAGTATAAGTATATGCTGAAGATCCTCCTGCGCCAGTAGCTGTTAACAAAATAGCATCCTCAGAACAAATCATAGTGTCTTGTGTCAAGAAAGTTATGTCTAATGGCAATGGCTCATTGATCAATACATCCAGTGTTTGAACACAACCGTTCATATCGGTAACGGTCACCGTGTGTAATCCAGCACCTAAATCTAATGCTGTTGCTGCTGAAGCAGTAGAACCAGTCCAGCTGTACGAGTAAGCAGGTGTTCCTTGCGTAACGTTTACGGTCGCTTGACCATTTGCAAACGTATAGCAATTTGCATCCACAACATTCGTCATGGTTAAAATCATTGGTGGAATTTCTGTAACGGTAACGTAAATTGTATCCTGACAACCGCTAGCGGTAGTAGCATAACACCAATAGTTTCCGGCACTTAATCCTGTAACTGTTTGCGTACTTTGTCCATTGCTCCATTCGAAATTTACCGGTCCTGTAACAGGTGTTACAATTGCGGTTGCTGTTCCATCACTACCGCCTGGACAAGAAACTGGGGTTGTTGTCCCATTAAATGTTGCAGGATTGTCTGTGATAATTGCTGTTCCAGTTGCTGTACACCCGTTTCCGTTAACGACAGACACTGTGTACGTTCCAGCTAATAATCCAGTTGCTGTAGCACCGGTTTGACCATTGCTCCATAAGTAAGTATAGGGTGGAGGTGAAGTAGCGCCGGGTACTGCTGTTGCTGTCCCAACTCCTTGAGAGCAAATATCGGGAACAGTTGTTGTAGATAAAGATGGATTAGAAACAGTCAACCACGTAGTATCGTTGGTAATCGAGCCTACACTTGTTCCACAAGCCGCTCCTGTTAAAAAGTACCCTGTTGTTCCAGATGGCACTGGATTCACGTTTAATGTTCCGTTATTATAAGGGAATGTTTGTCCCAATGTGTTTGACCAAAGGAAATTGCTTCCAGGACTGTTGACCATCACATATGGTATTTGCGACATGGTGTATGAATTGGTATTTGCCGGAGCAGTTGGCAAAAATCTTCTACCATCTTGATTAGCGCTCCACACGGAAACATTTCGTCCCGGTGTGATGTGCGCAACATTCATTGGATTATTTTCAGATCCCTGGATAGCTAAACTACCATTCCAAGTTCCGCAAATTGGCTTGTTTCCAATATGCAATTCAAAAATATTGGAAGTCTCATAAAGGATAATCGCTAAGTAGTTACACTGTGTTGTACAACCAAACATGGCCACATTTTTGTAAAGCACTACAAACTTACGGTTTGGCGCTGTTCCAATGGTTTGGTATTGCACTTGTCCAGCTGTTGCCGGATTCAAATCCTGGTAAGCAATCATGATGGAATTACGTGCTGAAGGTAGTGCAGCTGTAGGTAGTTGTGGGATACCAGCAAGTGACCATGGGCAATATCCACTAACTGGTGCAAAAGAGATGAGTCCGTTCGAACCAATCGCACAAGTTGTATAATTTGTTCCGTAAAAACTAAATGGGAATCCAATCGGAACTTGTCCAGACCAAACGTCGTCACTTAAAAATACGCTCGTCGGTGCATTTAAGTAAAGTCCTGCT
Organism: Crocinitomicaceae bacterium; assembly: GCA_017983465.1. Taxonomy (GTDB): domain Bacteria; phylum Bacteroidota; class Bacteroidia; order Flavobacteriales_D; family Crocinitomicaceae; genus UBA952. The sequence continues at coordinate 599,366 of JAGOBK010000001.1, read as the reverse complement.
GCTGTCCCAGGGGTTGTTCCTGTATTACAGTTGTTGATGGTTACCGTTTGACCAGCACAAACTGTTGCATCTTGACCAAGACATAACACAACGTTACTTTGACTGTAAGAGTTTAACTGTGACGCTAACATCAATAAAAATGCAAGGGATAACTTAATAAAATTCATGTTTTTTGATGATCTATGTAACATATTCTCGATATCTAGTAGTTAGTTCTGTGCCTTAAACGACGAACCTTAGTAGGTGGTTGCTTAGGTGGACCAAAAATATGAAAAAAAGATTCGTTTAACAAGGAAGAGGGCTGCGTTTTCATTCTTTTCGATCGGAAATTTTTACAAGGATTGAACATTCATGGTAAAAGTGTCATTTTGACACTAATAATTTGTTGAAAATAGTTGGCTTTTCGTACGAAAATGTTGCTACTTTTGCCCAAGTTCAATTATTAAAAACGATAAATATGTCTAATAAGTATCATGCAGAGATTGAAGCGTTCATGGATCGAGTTCGTGCTAAAAACGGACATGAGCCAGAATTTCTTCAAGCGGTTCAAGAAGTAGCAGAAGCAGTTATTCCAATTGTAGAAGCAACGCCAAAGTATAAAGCGGCTAAAATTTTAGATCGCATTGTTGAGCCGGAAAGAACCATTATTTTCCGAGTTCCTTGGGTTGATGATAAAGGTGAAGTTCAAGTAAATAGAGGTTACCGTGTTGAGTTTAACTCTGCAATTGGTCCATATAAAGGTGGATTACGTTTCCATCCATCAGTGAATTTATCGATCCTTAAGTTTTTAGGATTTGAGCAAATTTTCAAAAATTCACTAACAACACTTCCTATGGGTGGTGGTAAAGGTGGTTCTGATTTTGATCCAAAAGGAAAATCAGACAACGAAGTAATGAAATTCTGTCAATCATTTATGACTGAATTATCTCGTCACATTGGCGCTGACACGGATGTGCCTGCTGGGGATATCGGTGTAGGTGGACGTGAGATCGGATACATGTTCGGACAATACAAAAGAATTCGTAACGAATTTACAGGTGTCTTAACTGGAAAAGCACGTAACTGGGGTGGATCATTGATTCGTCCAGAAGCAACTGGTTATGGAACGGTTTATTTCGCAAAAGAAATGTTGGCAACGAAAGGTGATTCTTTCAACGGTAAAATTGTAGCCGTTTCTGGTTCTGGAAACGTAGCGCAATACGCTTGTGAGAAAGCAACGCAATTAGGAGCGAAAGTGGTTACTTTATCGGATTCAGAAGGCTACATCTACGATGCAGACGGAATCGATGCGGATAAATTAGCATTCGTGATGGAATTGAAAAATGTGAAACGTGGACGTATCTCTGAATATGCGAATGTTTATTCATCTGCAAAATTCATCGCTGGTAAACGTCCTTGGGAAGTGAAAGCGGATATCGCTCTTCCTTGTGCAACACAAAACGAATTGAACGGTGACGAAGCGAAAGTACTTGTTTCTAACGGTGTAATTTGTGTAGCTGAAGGGGCAAACATGCCTTCTACACCAGAAGCGATTACAGCATTCCAAGATGCGAAAGTATTGTTCTCTCCAGGGAAAGCGTCAAACGCTGGTGGAGTTGCAACTTCAGGATTGGAAATGTCTCAAAATTCATTGCGTCTTTCTTGGCCAGCTGAAGAAGTGGACCAACGCTTACACGGAATCATGGTTTCAATCCACGAAGCATGTGTGAAATACGGTAAAGACGAAGCTGGATACGTAGATTACGTAAAAGGAGCAAACATCGCTGGATTTGTGAAAGTGGCAGATTCAATGATTGATCAAGGTTTGGTATAATATCCCATTCATAAAAATGAAAATCCCGTCTTTGGCGGGATTTTTTTTGTGCTTTTCTTCTGAATTTTCAGCACCTTTGTATGTGATCAAACGACTGATAATTTGCTGTTTTATTCTTTGTCAATTTTGGTTTTGTTTAGCGCAAAATCAAGTTGATGCTCGTGTTTGGCGATTCGGAATCACACAGGAATTTCAGAAATTCACACCTTTTACACATGCTCGTATTCAGTGTGAGCGAAATAAAAACTACTACGCTGTTAACATCGGACTTTCTACTCAAAAAGCATCCCAACAAATCTTTGCACCATCCATGAAGATGGATTATGCCCATCTTTGGAAAATTAATCGAATTTCTCTTGGTCCAGTCGTGGACTTCTCCATGGATACTTATGTTTTTGGGTCGCGTTTTTTGTACCTTCATTCTTCCCTCGGTTATCGCTTGACAATCGGTGAACAATGGCAATTTTTTCAAGAAGCAAGGCTAGGCCCAACGATGGAATCCTTTAACTACATGGATCAAAAGAATCAGCAATTCACATGGAATTACCATGTTAAACTTGGACTTCAATATGCGCTTCGCTAAGATTATCTTTTTGTTTGGTTTCCTTTTTGCTTGCACGAAAAGCGAAGAAGTTAAGAACATTCTAGTTTTTGGACATGCTGGAATGGGGTTAAGTATGGATAATTCCATTTATCACGACAATTCAAAAGAAGCGGTTTCCCTTGCCTTGAATTTTCCAACGTCCAATGGGGTGGAGGTGGATGTGCGCTTAGGTGCGGATGGAACCCTGTGGCTCTATCACGATGAATGGTTGGAGGCCGAAACCAATGGGAAAGGATGTGTTTCAGACATGAGTGATCTTGATTTATCCAACATCAACTATCAAACACTGAAGAAAGAAAAGTTGGTGAAATTAGTCGATGTCTTGAGTTTACTCAGAGAGGATCAGCAGTTGTTTATTGATTTGAAACATGTCAATTCTTGTCTCAATGAACGCGTGGACTTTGAACGCTTGAAGGAAGCTTTTGAAGAACAACTGAATGGACATAAGAATCAAGTGAAAATCATCTGCTCCTATGAATATTGGTTGAACGAATTGGCGGCTGAATACGAAGTATTGTACTCAACGGATAATGTCGAAGAAGGAAAGAAAATGATTCAGAAACATAAAAGCATCTTTGGACTAGTCATTCGGAATGCGGTGATTGATGCACAAGATGTTCAGTGGGTCAAGCAGCAAAGTCGAACAGTGTACTTGTACGATATTCGCTCCTTGAAAGGAATTCGACAAGCGTATGAGAAGAATCCAACTGGAATCTTAGCAGATGATCTCAGAAATGCACTAGAGGAAAGAGGTTACGCTTTGTAGAAAGGTAGTTTTACAACTTGCGCTTTGACACCTTTTTCACGGATTTCAATGAAGATTTCACTCTCCAATTTGCTGTTATCAACCGTTACATAGCCAAGTCCAATACCTAATTTCATACTTGGTGACATCGTTCCCGATGTTACTTTTCCGATAACAGTTCCAGCTGCATCCAAAATTGGATAATCGTGACGAGGAATTCCACGGTCAATCATTTCGAAAGCGACTAATTTACGTGTCACACCTGCTTCTTTTTGTTTCGCAAGGAATTCAGAATCAGTGAAATCCTTCGTGAATTTCGTGATCCATCCCAAACCAGCTTCTAAAGGAGAAGTTGTGTCGTCGATGTCGTTTCCGTACAAACAGAAGCCCATTTCTAAACGTAACGTATCACGCGCGGCAAGTCCAATTGGTTTAATGCCAAAATCAGCTCCAGCAGCGAAAACAGCATCCCATAACTTATTAGCATCTTCATTTTTCACATAAACTTCAAATCCACCAGAACCGGTGTAACCCGTTGCTGAAATCATCATATTCTCAATTCCAGCAAATGTTCCGTGTTGGAACGTGTAATAGGTCATGTTGGATAAATCGATGTCCGTTAAAGATTGCATTGCTTCCGCGGCTTTTGGACCTTGAATCGCAAGCAAGCTGTATTGATCAGAAAGATTTTCCATTTCAACACCTAAGTCGTTCAACGAAGAAATCCAATTCCAATCTTTTTCAATGTTGGAAGCATTTACCACGATGAAATACTCCTCCGCATTCACACGGTAGATGATTAAGTCATCCACAATTCCACCTTTGCCATTTGGCATGCACGAATATTGTGCTTTTCCATCAAACAATACAGAAGCATCGTTGGAGGCAAACTTTTGGATTAAGGCCAACGCATTTGGTCCACGTAAAACAAACTCCCCCATGTGAGAAACATCAAAAACACCAACGGCATTACGTACAGTTTCATGTTCTGCATTTACACCTTCGTATTGAACAGGCATGTTGTATCCTGCAAATGGAACCATTTTCGCTCCGAGATCGATGTGTTTTTGAGTTAGTGCTGTATTTCTCATGGTATGGTGTTAACGTTTTTCAGTAGATAAATTTCAATTATTTTTTGATGCGCTCCACATAGATGCCAGTGCGCGTGTCAATTTTAATCACCTCACCATTGTCGATGAACAAAGGAACACGTACTTCTGCTCCAGTTGCAATCGTTGCTGGCTTCATAGAGTTTGTTGCTGTATCACCTTTTACTCCTGGCTCTGTGTAGGTAACTTCAGAGATGATGTACATCGGCAATTCAACTACTAATGGCATTTCTTCTTCCGCATGGAAAAGGATGTTCACTGTCATTCCTTCTTGTAGGAATCCAGGTTTTTCAACCATTTTCAATGGAATATTCACTTGCTCAAACGTTTCATTGTTCATGAATACGTAGGATTCAGCCTCTTGGTATAAATATTGGTATTCACGGTTTTCAATACGAACAGGATCAATTTTGTGTCCAGCAGAAAATGTATTGTCAATCACCTTTCCAGATTCAATTTGACGCATTTTCGTACGAACAAACGCAGGACCTTTGCCCGGTTTAACGTGTTGAAATTCGATGATTTGATAAAGTTTTTCATTGTGACGGATGCACAATCCATTTCGGATGTCGGAAGTATTAGCCATGGTTCAATTCAAATTTGGAGGCAAAGATAGGATTTTGAGCCGAAAACACAATTGTTTCGATTGAAATTCCTTCGAAATAGGACTTAGCTTTCCGAACTTTTGGTGGATTTCAACTTAGTTCTTGAATTAAAGGCCTTTATCAACGGAAATTCGTTCATAAAAAAGCAACTTTCGTTGTGTTTTCAGTCCTTCTAAAAGTTATTTTTGTTATTCGGAAAACCACAAAAATCGAAATGGCAGAAAATCAATATACGGAAGACAACATACGTTCCCTCGATTGGAAGGAACACATTCGTCTTCGTCCCGGAATGTACATCGGGAAATTAGGTGATGGTGCAGCAGCTGATGACGGGATTTATATCCTCGTAAAGGAAGTTGTGGATAACTGTATCGATGAGTTCGTTATGGGGAATGGTAAGCGCGTCGATATCAAAATCAAGGATGGTAAAGTGTCTGTCCGCGATTATGGACGTGGAATTCCACTTGGAAAAGTGGTGGAAGTTGTTTCCAAAATGAATACCGGTGGAAAGTATGACTCTAAAGCCTTTAAGAAATCTGTTGGTTTAAATGGGGTCGGGACAAAAGCCGTGAATGCGCTTTCATCTCATTTCATGGTCTATTCGGTACGTGAAGGAGAAAAAGTTGCCGCGGAATTTTCCAAAGGAGAGCTTGTAAAACAACATCCAATTGAAAAAACGGATGAGGTAAACGGAACCTACGTTGAATTCATTCCGGATGAAACGATCTTCAAGAAATATGCTTTCAAAACAGCGTATTTAGATAAAATGATGTGGAATTATTGCTATTTGAATCGTGGTTTAGCCATGTATTACAATGGCGAGAAATTCCAATCTAAAGATGGACTGAAAGACTTGTTGGAAAACAACATGGACGGTGATCCGCTGTACCCAATTATTCACTTGGAAGATGAGGACATCGAAGTAGCATTTACGCATGGTAGAACGTATGGCGAGGATTATTATTCCTTCGTCAATGGACAACATACTACGCAGGGTGGAACACATCAAAGTGCTTTCCGAGAATCCGTAGCGAAAGTGATTCGTGATTTTTACAACAAAAACTACGAGGCATCGGATATTCGTCAGTCCATTGTGGCGGCGATTGCGGTGAAAGTAATTGAACCAGTATTCGAATCACAAACGAAAACGAAACTTGGATCGCAAGAAATCGAACCAGGTGGAAAATCGATGCGTGCGTTCATCAATGACTTCTTAAAAGATAAACTCGATAATTACCTACACCGAAATCCGGATGTAGCCGAAACAATCGAAAAGAAAATTAAGCAGTCCGAGCGCGAGCGCAAGGAATTAGCTGGAATCCGTAAAATTGCTCGTGACCGTTCGAAAAAAGCGAATTTACACAACAAGAAATTGCGCGATTGCCGTACGCACTTGACAGACCTAAAAGACGAAAAACGCGAAGAAACCACACTCTTTATTACGGAGGGAGATTCAGCGAGTGGATCGATCACGAAATCCAGAGATGTGAGTACACAGGCGGTATTCTCATTGCGAGGTAAGCCACTGAATTGTTACGGTTTGACCAAGAAAGTCGTGTATGAGAATGAGGAATTCAACTTGATTCAAGCGGCTTTGGACATTGAAGACGACATGGACAATTTGCGTTACAACAAGATTGTGATTGCAACCGATGCCGATGTCGACGGAATGCACATTCGCATGTTGTTGTTGACGTTTTTCCTTCAGTTCTTTCCAGATTTGGTGAAGCGTAACCACGTGTATGTCTTGCAAACACCGTTGTTCCGCGTCCGCAATAAAAAGAAAACGATTTACTGTTATTCCGATGAAGAACGCCGCAATGCCATCGAAGAGATTGGCAAAGGTGCGGAAATCACACGATTCAAAGGACTTGGAGAGATTTCGCCGGATGAGTTTATTCACTTTATCGGTGAGGACATCCGTTTGGAACCTGTCCTTTTGACGAAAGACAATTCCATTGATTCAATCCTTTCGTATTTCATGGGTAAAAACACCCAAGAACGTCAAGAGTTTATCATTGATAATCTCCGCGTTGAGAAGGATGTGGTGGATCAAGGAAAATCGGAACTTAGTACAAATGAAATTGAAATTGCATCCTAAATCATGGCGGAAGACGAAATAGAAGACTTGAATCCATCCTTGGGAGATGAACATAATCCATTTGAAAATAAACAGGTGGATGAGAAAATCATTCCTGTTGGTGGACTGTATCAAAATTGGTTCTTGGATTATGCCAGTTACGTAATTCTTGAAAGAGCCGTTCCAGCATTGAACGATGGATTAAAACCTGTTCAACGACGCATTCTACACTCCATGAGAGAGTTAGAAGATGGACGCTATAACAAAGTCGCGAACATCATCGGAAACACCATGAAATATCACCCGCATGGGGATGCTTCAATCGGTGATGCGTTGGTGCAACTTGGACAAAAAGACTTATTGATCGATTGCCAAGGAAACTGGGGAAATACCTTAACGGGCGATGGAGCAGCCGCACCTCGTTACATTGAAGCGCGTTTGTCCAAGTTTGCTTTGCATGTGGCCTTTAATCCAAAAACGACGAATTGGTTGTTAAGCTACGATGGACGAAACAAAGAGCCGGAGCAACTTCCAATGAAATTCCCGCTTTTGTTAGCGCAAGGAGCAGAAGGAATTGCCGTAGGGATGGCATGTAAGTTCTTACCTCACAACTTTATTGAATTAATTGAACAGTCGATCAACCATTTACGCGGAAAAAAAGTGGAGTTACTTCCAGATTTTCCAAATGGTGGAATGGCTGATTTTACGGGATACAACGATGGATTACGCGGTGGGCGTGTACGCGTTCGTGCGAAGATCAAAAAGGTGGATAACAAAACCTTGACGATCCACGAAATTCCATTTGGAACAACGACTGGATCCTTGATTGAGTCGGTGATCAAAGCTAACGACAAAGGAAAAATCAAGATTAAGAAAATCGAAGACAATACGTCCTCGGAGGCGGAAATCATCGTGCATTTATTCCCCGGAGTTTCCCCAGATAAAACGATTGACGCACTTTACGCATTCACGGATTGTGAAGTATCGATGGCGCCAAACTCCTCTATTATCGACGGAGATAAGCCTCGTTTTTTAGGCGTAACAGAAATCCTGAAAATCAACACGGACAATACCGTTCGCTTGTTGAAACTCGAATTACAAATACGTTTGGATGAGTTGGAACGTCAATGGCACTTCTCTACCTTGGAGAAGTTGTTCATTAACAACGAGATGTACATCGACTTTAAGCATTACAGCGATCGCGAGGCCTTGTACGAATATTTGTACAAACGTTTCGAGCCGTTCAAAAAACAGTTGATTCGTGCCATTGAGGATGAGGATTTACACAAATTGACACAAATCCCGATGATTCGCATCACGCGATTTGACTCCACGAAAGCGGATGATGCCTTATTGAAAATCGAAGAAGAAATTCAAGTAGTGAAAGCGCATTTGAATAACTTGGTGGAATACGCCATCGATTATTACAAGGATTTAAAGAAACGTTTTGGTGCTGGAAAAGAGCGTAAAACGGAAATCAAAGTATTTGATAATATCAGTGCGACGAAAGTAATCATTGCGAACCGCAAGTTGTATGTGGATTACGAAGAAGGATTTATCGGTTACGGTTTGAAGAAAAACGAACCAATTGGTGATTGTTCGGAAATCGACGACATCATTTGTTTCTTCGCATCCGGTAAAATGATGGTGACCAAAGTTTCCGATAAGAAATTTGTCGGAAAGGACTTGATTTTTGCCAGTGTTTGGAAAAAAGGAGATACGCGTACCATTTACCACTTGTTCTATCAAGACGGTATTGGTGGTGCGACGATGATGAAACGATTCTACGTGAATTCCATCACGCGTGATTCAGAATACGATTTAACCAAAGGAGCAAAAGGATCGAAGATGCTCTATTTCTCTGTCCACCCGAATGGTGAACGCGAAGTAATCACGGTATTGTTGCGTCCACGACCGCATTTGAAACGTTTGCGTTTCGATGTCGATTTAGGCGAACTACTCATCAAAGGACGAAATTCAGCCGGAAATCGAGTGACGAAGGAAATCATCCAGAAAATTGTGCAAAAAGAAGTCGGCGGATCCACGTTGGCAGCGCGTAAGATTTGGTACGATGGCATCGTTGGAAGACTCAACGACGAGGGCAGAGGGAAGTTCCTCGGTTCCTTCAAAGGAGACGACCGCATTTTGACTTTGTACCGTAATGGTGAATACCGTTTGAGTTCTTTTGATTTAGCGACGCATTTCGACGAGGACATGGTTCACATCGAAAAATGGATCCAAGATCGTCCAATCTCAACCGTGTATTTCGACGCAGAGAAAGAATTGCACTACGTGAAACGCTTCATTTGTGAAGTCCTTTCTGACAAACGTGTTTCGTTCATCAGCGAGTCCGCAGGTTCCTACATGGACATTGTTTCGACAGCTTATCGTCCAGAGGCGAAGATTGTCTACAACAAATTACTAAAGGAAACGAAGAACCTTCCAGACAACGTTGTGAACCTCGCAGATTTGATTGATATCAAAGGAATGAAAGCACAGGGTAATCAGATGACCAAGTTGAAAGTCAAAGAAATCATCTTGACGCATCCCATCGATGAAAGTCCAGAACCTTGGCCAGATCAAAAACCGACAGAGTCCACCAACGATGAGGAGGTAGAAATCATAGAAGATGATGAAGCTGGTCCTATTCCAAGCATGGAATGGGATTTAACCAAGAAAGAAGAAGAAGACAACGAGGATCAGATTAAATTATTTTAGATTCATTCCATATAGCCATCGAAAGTTTCGGTGGCTTTTTTTTAGCTATTATTTTCGTTAAATTTGTTAGATAAAATCCACAATCATGAATGCATTAAGAGAAGACAAAATCAACTACGCCAACATTGGATTAATGCTTATTACAGCGGTACTTGCATACTTTTATCCATTTGAAACATTCTTATTGGCATACGCTTATTTGGGACCACTCCATTACTTAACTGAAATCAGTTGGTTACACGACCGTAATTATTATTCGAAAGGGAAATACGATTTCGTTGTTTTACTGTTGGTTGGAATACTGCTTTCCTATGCGGCATTTGCGAAGGATTTTGGTGTCAGCATTGAAGTATATGACTATTTCGTGAAAATGAATCTCTTCGATAAACTCTTGGTTTTCGCCTTGTTTAGCGCTGTTCTTTTCGCCTTAGTGAAAAACTTGTTTGTGAAAATTGTAGCCATCCTATTCTTGTACGTATTCGTTTCTGGCTGGTTGAGTCCAGATAATGCCACGTCGAACGCAGAGAGCACGACGGTTTTTGCCTTGACTTCCTTGGTGCCAACATTGATTCACGTGTACCTGTTCACCGGACTGTTCATGTTGTTCGGTTCCTTGAAAACAAGAAGCGTTTCTGGAATGTGGCAGATGGTTGGATTCGTGACTGTGCCTTTATTATTGGTTTTTGCATTACCAGTAGATCCGAAAGCACCCATTTCTGAGTTCGGTAAAAATGCGCACTATGCAAAAGGAGATGGATTCTATGCGACGAACATCAGCATCATGGATCACTTTAATCTGATAAACGATCCAGTTTACACCAATTCGGACTTTGTTTCATTCGTGAAGAAAAAGGATTTTAAAGATGCCAATGCACAATACAATTTTATCACAAAAGAAAACCTCAATCTTTTGACGGATAGCCTTTCTAAAATTCCAAACAAGGCGTATTTGATTAATAAACAGCCTTTGAATCCGAATTTTCAGGTGGACAATATTTTACAATTGTTCGCGAAAGAGGGGATGTTAGATGAATATCAAATGAAGCCAATCCCAGCGAAATTGTTTTCAGGTTTCTCCTTGGAGAAATATGCGTCCATTGTCTACAATTCAACGATTGGAATCATGTTGATGCGTTTCATCGCCTTCGCATACTTATACCATTACTTAAATTGGTTCAGTAAAACGGAAATTATTCGTTGGCACCAAGTACCAAAATTGCGTTTTGCGGCAGTAATTTTACTTTGGGTTGTTGCGAGTGTATTCTATGCGTATGATTATTCTTTGGGATTAAGTTTATTGTTTTTCTTGAGCTTCTCTCACGTACTCTTAGAATTCCCTCTGAACATCATTTCCATTGTTGGAATTGGAAAAGAATCCATGGCCATTATGAAAAATGGATTCAAGGCACCAACAAACTAATCGACTTAAATTACCTTTATGAAGTACCTTTTTATCGCATTTTTACTGATTGGATTTAGTTCCTTTGGACAAGAGTCCTCAGGTTTGATTTTAAATACAGGGAACAATAAACTAGTGACGAACTTGCCAGATGGACGCTATACGCTTTCCGATGAAGGGGCATCGTATTTTGCAAAATTGTCTTTGGATTGTGCGTCGAAATCTAGTCCACACTACTATTTCAAAGCTCTACGTAAAAAAGGCGACACGGATGGTCCACGCGATGTTTGGCCTTCGTTTTATGGTTGCTACGACTGGCACAGTGCCGTTCATAACCATTGGTGTATGATCAAAATCTTGAAGTTGCACCCAAATATCCCCGAGGCAGCAGAGTTGCGTCAGCGTTTGAAGGAAAGTTTCACTTCGGAAAACATCCAAAGAGAATTAGCGTATGTCCGAACGCACGAAAAAGGACTTTTTGAATTTCCATATGGACAATCATGGGTGCTTAAAGTAGCCGATGAATTAAATTCATGGGATGATCAAGATGCGAAAGTATGGTTGAAAAACTTAATGCCACTATCAAGCTACATTGCCTATGTTCATTCCGTTGTTTGGAAACAAGTGAGCGAGGTTGAATTATCAGGAAGTCACGACAGTCCAGCAATGGGCTTGTCCTTTGCATATGATTACGCAGTAGCTTTTGGCGATAAAAAATTGAAGAAAGTTGTTGCGTCCGCAGCCATGAAGTATTACGGAAAAATCGAAAATGTAGCAATTGAAAAAGAACCGTATGAGTACGACTTCATGTCAGCAAGCTTATTAGTAGCAGATTTAATGCGCAAAATCATGTCGCCTGAGAAATTTGTTAAATGGAGTAAAAGTTACTGTCCAGATTTATTTGTGGCAGAACGCGTAAAAATTCCGTTACAAATCAAACGTTCAGCAAAACACGATGGCTATGAATCCCATTGGGATGGGTATCACTTGAACCGTATCTGGTGTCTAAACGGAATGTTAAAAACCATGCCGGCTGGAACCCTAGATGAAGCAACGAAAAAAGAGTGGGTGAAAGCCATGAACGATATGTGGGACTACGCACAAGAAAGTATTGGGAAAGGAAATTACGACATCGACCATTGGTTGTCGTCCTTTTCAGTGTTTGCGTTAATTGGTTACGAGTAAATTCACTTTAGTCAAAACCCAGTCCAACTGTTCTTCTTTTGTGAGTTGAGAATTGTCCAATACAAGTGCGTCTGCAACTTGAATCAATGGACTTTCCTCTCGTGTTGAATCTAAGTGATCGCGTTCGGATAAATTCTGACGTACTTCTTCAACAGACATCTCGATTCCTTTGGACTGCATTTCTGCTAATCTACGTTGTACGCGAATTTCTGGATCCGCAGTAACAAATAACTTCAATTCAGCATTTGGGAACACGATAGAACCAATGTCGCGGCCATCCATGACAATTCCACCAAGCATACCCATTTTCTGCTGGGCTTCTACTAATTTTTCGCGGATTGGTTTGTAGGCTGCTACAATGGAGACAATCTCTGCGACTTTTGGCTCGCGGATTTCATTCGAGACATCTAGTCCGTTTAAAAAAATAGGTGATTCAGCATCAACTGCAACAAAGTGAATGTCCATCTGCGACAATTGCGAGTCAATTCCTACTTTGTCTAATTTTCCATCTTGAATCAATTGATGATTTAAACAGTAGAGTGCCGCTGCGCGGTACATGGCGCCAGAATCAATGAATACGTAGCCAAGTCGTTTTGCGAGGTCCTTTGCAAGTGTGCTTTTTCCACAAGCAGAAAATCCGTCAATAGCTATAGTGATTCTTTTTTGATTCATGTCTCAAAAATAATTGTTTTGACTTGATTCCATCCTTCTTCCATCCAAAGTTTGAAAAAAAGTCAAAAAAAAAGCCTCCCGGAGGAGGCTTTCAATTAATAGTACATCGCTCTTCGAACTTTCGAAATATATTTCGCTAGTCGAATCACTTGTTTAGTATAACCGAATTCGTTGTCGTACCATGCGTACAATACAACATTTTTACCGTCAACCGATGTTATCGTTGCATTGGAGTCGAATACTGAACAACACGTATTTCCGATGATGTCACTAGATACTAATTCAGGATCGAATGAATAGTGAATTTGATTGACTAATTCGCCGTTTAATGCTGCATCTTTAATCGCTGCATTCACATCCTCTACAGTTGTTCCTTTTCCTAATTCAAGGCTCAAGATAGCCAAAGATCCATTCGGAGTTGGGACACGCACAGCATTTGCCGTTAATTTGTCTTTTAAGTCTGGAATCACTTTCGTTACCGCACTTCCAGCTCCTGTTGAGGTGATGACCATGTTAATTGCTGCTGAACGTCCACGACGCACTTTTTTGTGCATGTTGTCCAATAGGTTTTGGTCATTCGTGTAGGCATGAACCGTTTCGATGTGTCCTTTTACTACGCCAAATTTATCGTTTACCACCTTTAAAATAGGGGAGATGGCATTCGTTGTACAAGAAGCTGCAGAGAAAATGTTTTCATTTTCAATGTCCAAGGTTCCTTGGTTGATTCCGTAAACGATGTTTGGAACTTCTTTTCCTGGCGCTGTCAATAACACTTTGGAAACACCTTTTGCTTGTAAGTGACGGGACAATTGTTCACGGTTCGTGAAAACACCTGTGTTATCGATGATCAAAGCATTGTTGATTCCAAATTGTGTATAATCGATATCCTCTGGATTCGATGCGTCAATCATGTGAACGATTTGTCCGTTGATGACAAGGCTTTTGTTCGCCAAATCCTCAATAACAGTTCCTTTGAACGCGCCATGAACAGAGTCATTACGTAACAACGAAGCACGTTTAATGATGTCTGCATCACTAGATCCTCGTGTCACGATTGCTCTTAAACGCAATTGTTGTCCTTTTCCAGCTTGTTTGATTAACTCTCTTGCTGCCAAACGTCCGATACGTCCAAATCCGTACAAAACAACATCACGCGGCTCGATTGTTTGCTGCGCTGGAAGTTTACCAAGTTTGTCCGACAAGAATTCTGCTTTGGATGCATAGTTTGCTTTTTCAGCTAACCATTCACTTGCAAGTTTTCCGATATCCAATTTGGATGCGGTTACTTCCATTGTCATTAACGCAACTGCTAACTCTGAAGTGGTAAACACATCAATGGGTTTATTCACAACTTTCTTTGCGTACTCGTGTAAATTAAGGATTTCAGAAATGGTTACATCCGTTAAGTGATTGCGGAATAATACCAGTTCAATTCCTTTGTCGTACAATAATTCGCCGACCTTGCTTTGCAACGTTACCGCTGCGCGCTCCTGCTCAATGTGCGAGTGAAGCTCTTTTTCATAGCCATCTTTCGATTCCATTCTTTTTTGTTTATGTGTTGATTGATTGTTGATTCTAAAAAATAGGGAAGAAAAAAAGGCTGTCCACTTTCGCAGACAGCCTTACAATGTTTATCCTAAGTAGGACTTCAGTAATTTGTTTCGAGATGTGTGTCGCAATCGTCGAATCGCTTTTTCTTTAATTTGACGAACACGCTCACGTGTCAAGTTGAATTTCGCTCCGATTTCTTCTAACGTTAATCCATGATTCATTCCGATTCCGAAGAATAAACGAATGATCTCACGTTCTTTATCTGTTAGTGTACTCAACGAACGCTCAATTTCCTTTTGAAGTGACTCTGCCATTAAGGCTTGGTCAGTTCGAGGAGCATCTGTGTTTGCCATGACATCCATTAATGTTCCTCCATCTTCGTTTGAAGATAATGGAGCATCCATAGATACGTGACGTCCAGATACATTTAAACTTTCCTTGATTTTGTCTTCAGGAACTTCCAATGCTTCTGCTAATTCTTCTGCTGAAGGTGGACGTTCGAATTCTTGCTCAAGTCGAGAAAATGCCTTGTTGATTTTGTTCAAAGATCCAACTTGGTTTAATGGTAGGCGTACAATACGTGCTTGTTCAGCTAATGCTTGCAAGATTGATTGACGAATCCACCAAACGGCGTATGAGATAAATTTGAATCCACGAGTTTCATCAAATTTCTGTGCTGCTTTGATTAATCCTAGGTTTCCTTCGTTGATTAAGTCAGGAAGCGTTAAACCTTGATTTTGGTATTGCTTTGCTACGGAAACGACAAAACGTAAATTCGCTCTTGTCAGTTTCTCTAAAGCTTTTTGATCACCGGCTTTTATCTTTCTGGCTAATTCTACTTCTTCCTCTGCTGTGATCAGTTCTTCACGACCAATATCCTGTAGATATTTATCTAAAGACTGACTCTCTCTGTTTGTTATCGATTTGGTGATTTTGAGCTGTCTCATGCTGCTGGATATCTCTAATTAGTTGTTAATTCTCTATCTATTCTATCGTAGTTGGAAGCAAAGTAACGCCAAAAATTGGGATTGAAAAAATTTAGTTTCCACAATTTATTAACTTTTATCAACGAGTTCTTAACCCTGATTTCTAAGCCTTTTTTTACCTATAATCCCAAGCCTTTATATTCGCGTTTCCCGCTCTCCGTCATGATTTCAAGAAGGACACCTCGGTTTACTCCACTTAATTTACCACTCAATTCTTCGATGGTTTCAATTGGTTCATTGTTCACTTTTAAGATAACATCTCCTTCCATTAATCCGATGGCTTTTAATTTACCTGCGCCTATCGATTTTACTTTCACTCCGTAAGCGATGTTTAGCTCCTTTTTCTCTTTTTCGGTCATCTCCGTGAAAATGGCACCTAGTGCTTGACTCTTGTTGATTTCTTCCTTGGACATCAACGCTGTCTCTCCTTCCTTGTTACGCAAAACCAACTCACGGATGACTTCTTCTCCGTCTTTTTTGCGAACAGTGAGTGAAACTTTGTCACCTGGACGTCGTTTTCCAATTTCTTCCTGCAAGGAGGAAACCGAATTCACCTCTTTACTTCCGATTTTCAAGATGACATCACCGTCCTTCAGTCCAGCTTTATCAGCACTTCCATCCTCAATAACTTTTGCCAAGAAAACTCCTTTTAAGTTAGGTAACTTGTTTTTCTCTTTGATTTCTTGCGAAACATCAGAGATTTGAACACCTAAATAACCACGTTGAACAATTCCGTAATCAATTAAGTCGCTCATGACTTTGTGTACAAGGTTTACAGGTACCGCAAAGGAGTAGCCACTATAGCTGCCTGTTTGTGAAGCGATTGCTGTGTTGATTCCAACTAGTTGTCCTTGTGTGTTGACCAACGCACCACCACTGTTTCCTGGATTTACCGCCGCATCAGTTTGAATAAATGATTCAATTGGAACGATATCTTGTCCATTACGCTCACTCAATAAATTGATGTTTCTTGCTTTTGCGGAAACGATTCCAGCCGTAACGGTTGAAGTTAAATTAAAGGGATTTCCAACCGCAAGAACCCATTCGCCAATCTTCAAATCGTCACTATTTCCAAGCGGAATAGGAGTGAAGCCGGACCCTTCTATTTTTAATACAGCAATATCCGTCGCTGGATCCGTTCCAATGACTTTTGCCGTGTATTTTGAATTGTCATTTAAAATCACCTCAATTTCACTGGCGTTTTCGATGACGTGATTATTAGTCACAATATATCCTTCAGAGGAAACAATCACCCCAGAACCGGAACTCGCTCCGTATTGCTTGAATTCTCGTCCACCTGCTCCCGGACCATAAAACAATTCTTGGAAGGGATCGCGTTGAAAAGTTGTGGAAACTACTTTCGTCGTAATGTGAACGACAGAATTAATGGTATTTGCAGAGGCTTCGGTGAAGTCTGCTCCTGGAGGAACGCCGCTCATTGAAACTTGGTGAGCGAAACGATTGCCATCCAAAACTTGCTCAGAAAGCTTCGTGGAGGAATGTTCTATAATGACATAAGTGGCTAGAGGTAAGGTTCCGCCAAGTATGCCTAATCCTAACATTTTAAAGTAACTTAAGAAATTCATAATAAAACAGTTTTTAAATAGTTCGATTTCTAAACGCAAATAGTATTCCAAAAATTGCCTCAAAAATGTTAAATTTTGTTAAGAATTGATATTGATTTATTCGATACTTTTGTTCAAGCTATATGCAGATTGAATTTTCAAAATATCAAGGAACAGGAAACGATTTTATTTTAATCGATAATCGTCAGGGACAATGTGACAATTTGTCTCAGTCTGACATTCAATTTTATTGTGACAGGCGTTTTGGTATTGGTGCTGATGGATTAATTCTCATTCAGTTATCTGTAGATTCAGCTTTCGAAATGGTGTATTTCAATGCGGATGGTTCGCAGTCATTCTGTGGGAACGGCGCGCGTTGTGCGGTACATTTTGCTGGAAGTCTTGGGATTGATACGCGTTCTGTTCAGTTTAAAGCAATTGATGGATTTCATCACGCTGCGCAATGTGGCGATGAGGTGAAAATTCATATGCAGGATGTTCGTGAGATCAAGAACGATGGACAAGACTTCGTGTTGAACACGGGATCCCCACATTATGTCACAATGAATTCTGATCATTCTGCAGAGACCGTTGTTGCATTGGGAAAATCTATTCGTTATTCAGAAAGATATAGCCAGGATGGCATTAATGTGAACTTGCTTTCCGTAGAAGATGACGGGATTCGAGTTGCCACCTACGAACGTGGAGTCGAGGATGAAACGTTGTCCTGTGGGACAGGTGTCACAGCTTGTGCGCTCGTATATGCGATGAAATCTGAAACATTAAGTCAACGTGTGAAAGTCCGAACGAAAGGCGGAAACTTAGAAGTGGCCTGGGAAAAGAACGCTCATGGATTTCAACACATCTTTTTGATTGGTCCAGCGACATTTGTATATCAAGGAAAAATAGAACGATGTTAGTAGGAGAAAAGGTATACTTGAGAGCGGTAGAAAAATCTGACGCGACCACGATTTATATGTGGGAAAATAATCCTGAAAACTGGAAGGTTTCCAATACGGAAGTGCCTTTTTCCATGTTTGACATCATGGCGCTTATTGAACATCAAGCAGATTTGAGAAAATCGGGGCAACTGCGCTTCGTGATTATTGAAAAGGAATCCGAACGTTCTGTAGGTGTTATTGATTTGTATGAGGTGAATTTCAAGCACGGTTATGCTTCTGTGGGGATATTAATTGCCATGGACGCGGACCGAGGAAAGGGATTTGCGATGGATGCCCTACAAGAACTCATTAAGTATACGCGAGATTACTTGGAATTACGAAATTTACAATGTTCCATTCATGGTGATAATCCAGCGAGTGTGGCCTTGTTTGAACGAATGAATTTTATAAAAGTTGGCGTCCGCAAAGGATGGTTACGCTTTAAAGGAAGAGAAATAGATGAAATAAGTTATCAGTTATGTCTAAAGGAAAATTAATCATTGTTGGAGGCATTTTAGCCATTGTTGGATTGATTGTTGTTGGTCCTAAAGCACTGCTTTACCTAGCGGGAAGTCACAAAAGTCTCAATACAGAGGAGCAGGCTTTTTACATCAGCGGATCCATGGATTTGAATGAATTAGCGGATGAATTAGTACAAGAAAAAATCATCGATGACGTTAAATCTTTTGTTTCAGTAGGTGAATACAAGGAATTGACTAGCAATAAAATAGCATCCGGAAAGTATTTGGTAGCTCCTGGAACAAATTACCGAACCTTGTTGAATGGATTCACCAAGAATTCGAATGGAAATGGGAATGCAGAAGTAGAAGTAGAGGTTACTTTTAACAATTGCCGCGACATTTATCAAATGGCTGGAAAAGTTGCCAAATGTATCGATGTCGATAGCGCGAAGCTCATTTCGTTCGTGCAATCTGGCTCAACGCTTTCTAAACTCGGTTTTACCGTAGAGCAATTGCCGGCCTTATTTATTCCTGATAGTTATCAAATGTACTGGGATTCGAACGAGGAAATGTTCGTAGATCGCATGGCGCAGGAATTCAAAAACTTCTGGACAAACGATCGAAAAAATAGTTTAAGTAAAATTGGATTAGATTCTCCAAGTCAGGCAGTTACTTTGGCTAGTGTGGTGTATTCAGAGCAGTCGGTGAATTCAGATGAATGGCCAATCATCGCGGGTTTGTACTTGAATCGTGTCAACCAAGGAATTCGCTTACAATCGGATCCAACATTCAAATTCTGTTGGGGAGATCAACTGAAAGGTGTTCAACGCTTGTTGGAAGTTCACCGAAACATCGATTGTCCATACAATACCTACAAAATTAACGGACTTCCTCCAGGACCTATTTGCTTGCCTTCTCCGAAAGTAGTTGATGCGGTATTGAATCGCGCTGACGTGGATTACATCTATATGTGTGCAAAACCAGATTATTCGGGACGACACAATTTTGCTGTTTCCGGTGCAGAGCACATGCGCAATGCGGATGCGTTTCAATCCTGGTTGGCTGCTGAATTAAGAAAAAAGAATTAAGCTATGAAAAGAAGAAACTTCCTCAAACTCGGCGCTGCAACTGGAATCCTTAGTTTGATTGAGCCCGCGAAAGCAGCAAATGTCGTAGCGACTTCAGCAAGCGGTAAAGTGAAGGGTCCAATTGTCCTTTCTACATGGATTCATGGACTCGATGCCAACAAAGCTGCGTGGGAAGTTCTGAAAAACGGTGGTTCTGCATTGGATGCGGTTGAAAAAGGCGTTCGTGTGACGGAATCAGACATAACGAATCGCAGTGTAGGAATCGGTGGACGTCCAGACCGCGACGGACACGTTACCCTTGATGCGTGTATTATGGATGAGCGTTCGCGCTGTGGTTCAGTTGCATGTCTAGAAGGAATTGCACATCCAATTTCGGTGGCACGTGCCGTAATGGAAAAAACACAACATGTAATGCTTGTTGGAGATGGAGCACGTCAATTTGCCTTAGATTATGGTTTTGACACCATCAAAACGCCTATTCCGGAAGTAAAAAAAGACTACGAAAAGTGGAAAAAAGAAAACAAGGACGTTTTCAAAAAACCAGAAATCAACCACGAAAACCACGATACCATTGGAATGATTGCGATGGATGCGAAAGGAAACATGAGCGGAGCATGTACAACAAGTGGATGGGCCTATAAAATGCATGGACGCGTCGGTGATTCTCCTATTATTGGCGCTGGTTTGTTCATCGATCAAGAAATAGGTGCAGCAACTTCAACAGGGCTTGGTGAGGCGATTATTCGCGTAGCTGGAAGTCACACTGTTGTAGAGTTGATGCGTCACGGCTATTCACCAATGGAAGCTTGTAAAGAAGCCTGCATGCGCATCATCAAGAAACACGATGATCTAACTGGATTGCAATGTGGATTCATTGCCTTAGATAAGGATGGGAATTACGGTGCTTATTCCATTTATGCTGGTTTCAATTTTGCCTTGAGAACCATGGAAGAAGAAAAAATGGTCGATGCAACCTTTGATCGCAACTGGTAATGAGAACATGGATTACCTTCATTTTTTGTAGTATGTTTGGTCTGGTTAATGGTCAAACCGTGCTGAATTGGACGTACAAAAATCCAAAAACAAACGAGTGGAAATCATTCGGGGAAAAGGGAAGTGTTCAAGAAGTGCTCCATCATTCAGGTGAATTGCCAGACCCTTTTTACGGTAAAAACGAAGAGCTTTACCAATGGATTGAGGAATATGAATGGGAATTTCAATCCAAGTTTTACCTCATGGAAGAACAATTTCTTGCGAAGGAAATCGAACTGTACTTTCCAAATGTGGATACATATGCAGCTGTTTATGTCAATGGGAAGTTGTCCGGAAAAACGGATAATTTCTTTCATCCATTTACCTTTAAAATTAAATCGAATTTACAGTGTGGTTACAATGACATTCGTGTCGTTTTCACTCCGCCAACGCTGTACCACAAGGAACGTTATGAAAAAGAGGCTTTTCACTTTCCAGCACCGAACGATCCTTCCAAATGGAAAGTAGCTCCACTTACACGCAAACCACAATACCAATTCGGTTGGGATTGGGCACTACGCATGAACACCATTGGATTTGCAAAACCAGTGGAAGTACGCATTGCGAAGGATAATGAAATCCAAGGACTCAGTATTCACACCTTATCCATTCCGAAAGAAGAGCTTTTTGCACGCTTGAAATACGTATTAGATGTTGCTGATCAATCATCATCTTTTCAAATCGTATCTGAACTATATGGTGAACTTCCGCTGAAAAAAAATGAGACAACTGGACATTTAGAGGCAGAAATCATTCAGTACAATCCACAATTATGGTGGCCGGCTGGCATCAGTGAACCAAATCTTTACCACGATACACTTCGACTCTTTGTTGATGGAAAATTGGTGGATCAAAAACCACTTCAATTTGGTATTCGAACGGCAGAATTGATCCAAAAGGAAGATCAATGGGGAACATCGTATGAATTTCAGGTAAACGGACTTCCGATCTTTTGTAAAGGAGCGGATTTCATTCCTCCATCTGTATTTCCTGCATCCATTAGTGATGAAGATTGGAAAAATCAAGTTGAACAAATGTCCAAGGCAAACTTCAACATGGTGCGCATTTGGGGCGGTGGATTTTACCCGGAAGAAGCTTTTTTCCGTGCTTGTGACGAAAAAGGAATCATGGTTTGGCAGGATTTCATGTTTGCTTGTGCAATGTATCCCGGCGATGAAGTGTTCTTAAAAACGGTTGAAGCGGAGTTCAATTACCAAATTCCTCGTATTTCTGCACATCCATCTGTTGTTTTATTCAATGGGAATAACGAAGTAGATGTCGCATGGAAGAATTGGGGGTTTCAAAGTCAATACCATTTATCCGATTCAGAACAAGAAACCATTTTGAATGCCTACAATGCCTTGTTTAAAGGATTGGCTCCGAAAATCGTTTCTAACTGGACCAACACAAGTTACATTCACACATCGCCACTCAGCAACTGGGGAAATGACGATTTCTACAATCATGGATCTCAGCATTATTGGGGCGTATGGCATGGGAAAGACCCGATGTCCGATTTCGCATCTAAGATTGGACGTTTCAACGCTGAATATGGATTCCAAAGTTTCCCTGAATTTGCGACCTTGAAATCTTTTTCCGAACGTTCTGATTGGAATTTGTCTAGTCAGGTGATGAAGCACCACCAAAAAAGCTACGTAGGAAATGGAATGATTCAAAAGCATGCCAATTTATTGTACGGAAAAAGCAAGGATTTTGAACAGTTTGTTTATTTCTCCCAATTGACGCAACGTTACGCCGTTTCGAGTGCAGTATCTGGACATCGTTTGAATGCTCCGCGTTGCATGGGAACTTTGTATTGGCAATTAAACGACTGTTGGCCTGCACCGACTTGGTCGAGTATCGATTACCATGGAAATTGGAAGGCCTTGCATTATGCCATGCGTGAGGACTATCAACCTGTGGCTATTTTGCAGAAAACAATGGATAATGGTGAAGTGCAACTTTACGTGAAGTCCGATGTCATGGAAAATCAAGTCTTAGGATGTAAAATATTACTTTACAACGTAAGTTGGGGTGAACGAGGATTGATTCCATTACAAGTTGATGGCACGGCAAGCGTGGCTTATCAAGAGAGTAAAATGATTTGGAGTGTCATTCCAAAGAACGAACAATTAATTCGCGTAGAATTATCCAACGGAGTTACCCGAGATTTTGTTGTGGGACCTTCACCAAAAAAACGGGATGTTCAAATTGAACTAAGCATCAAAAATGTGGATAAATTGAACAAAACGGCAGATATTTGGGTGAAAAACAGTGCTTTTTGTGCTGATTTCTGGCTTTTTTTGCAAAAAACAGGAATTACCTTTGACCGCAACTTTATTCATTTATTACCTGGTGAGCACCTTATTCGAATCCAGTATTCTGGAGACATACCTCAAATCTCCGATTTTTCATTTCAATATCATTAAAGGGAGAATAAAACTCACGTATAAAACGTACGATGCGTATTTTTGCAGAAAAAAACGAAATGAATAAAATCGCGATACTTCTTGTTCTCTTCTTCGTATCTCTTCACTCATTTGCTCAAAGAGACATTATTATTCCTCCGGCTAAAATCTTGACTTTAAATGATATTATCATTAGTGGAAGAGGTAATCCAATAGATTATTTTCAACGCAACCAATCCATGACACTGCTAAAAGCAGACAAGTTGGCTTTGTTACCTTCACGAAGTTTAAGTGAAGCGTTAAGTTATACTTCAGGCGTAGATGTTCGTCAGCGCGGCTTAAATGGAATGCAAGCTGACATTAGCATTCGCGGTGGAAGTTTCGAACAGACCTTGATTTTGGTGAATGGATTCAAGATGGTGGATCCGCAAACTGGACATCATGCGATGAACATTCCTTTTACGGTCAATGCCATTGATCAAATAGAAGTGACGAAAGGTCCAGCAACGAATATGTTTGGACAAAGTGCACTAGCTGGAGCGGTCAATTTTGTTTCTAATCTCTCTGGTAAAACCTTTGTCAAAGCACAGACTTATGCTGGGTCATTTGGAACGGCAGGAATCAATGTGACGATGAGTGCACCCATCAAAGGTTGGAATCAAAAGTTATCGATGGGATTTGATCGTTCAAACGGACATTGGTCAAATTCAGATTTTGACAATAAACAGATTTCTTACGAAGGAGGAAAAACCTTAAAAAAACAGTATTTATTGGTGATGTTGGCCTATTCAGATCGTAAATTTGGTGCGAATGGTTTTTATTCCAACAAATTCCCTGATCAATGGGAAAGCACTCAAAATGCATTTGCCGGTTTACGTTACAACGTATTTTTTAGAAAAGCAACGTGGGTCAATCGTTTGAGCACACGTACCAATCGCGATGAATTCAGACTTAAGCGCAATGATCCTGGATTTTACACCAATCGTCATTTTTCAGAAACCTATAGCTTGGAAAGCATATTGAATGGGAAGTTTTTAAGCAACTGGCAGTACCATCTAGGTATTGAACATCGTATTGAGGCACTGAATAGTTCCAATTTGGGATTGCGTAACAGACAATATTCCAGCGCATTTGGTGATGTAATATTCAAAACTGGAAAGTGGACCGCGACGACAAGTCTTTTAGTATTTCAATATTCGGATGTTCCATTGAGCGTTTTGCCAAGTATCCAGTGCGCATTTCAGTTGAATGAACAAAATCGCTTGTATGCAAACCTGGCAAAAAGTAACCGAATTCCTACTTACACTGAATTGTTTTATGCGGATCCATCGAATATAGGAAATCCAGATTTAAAACCGGAATATGCCAATTCAGCTGAATTAGGATGGTTTAAAAATGGGAAATTATATTTGGAAGGAAATGTGTTTTATCGTCAAACGTACAACATGATCGATTGGGTAAGAGATTCTTCCAGTGTGATGCCAAATCCTAATAAATGGAAACCTGTGAATATTGCCGAAGTACGATTTTACGGTTTGGAAGCAACCGTGCGTAAAACCTTTGTTTATCCTGCAGAATTTAAACCGAACTTCCTTGATTTGTCTTACACTTATATTCAAGCGACGCATGTGTTTGATGAAAATGTGGAGTCCCGCTACGCCTATTCGAACTTAAAGCATCAATTGATTGCTAAATTCAGTTTTCAGTTTTCGAAATTTGGAAGTATGCAAGTGAATTACCGATTCATTCAGCGTGTTTCTAATCCGGCATACCAATTGGTTGACCTTAAGTTGATTTCTGGGAATTTAAAAGGATTCAACCTGTTTGTTGAAGCAAATAATCTAACGAATACCAATTATGTGGAGGCGGGATTTGTCCAAATGCCCGGACGATGGTTTAAAGTTGGATTGAATTATGCGTTTACGAAAGTAAATCAATAACCAACCTTCGTTCGAACGCGTTTTAAGACGGCACTTGCAACGGCTTGTGCTTTTTGCGCACCGATTTGAAGCGCTGCATCGATTTCCGATGGATTCGCCATTAATTCATCGAAACGGATACGTTGTTTTTCAAATTTACTTAAGATCAATTCGAATAAAGCTTGTTTCGCATGTCCAAATCCGTAGTTGCCTCGTAGGTAATTTTCACGCATCGCTTGTACTTCTGCTTCGCTAGCAAGTAATTGATACAAGGCAAATGTGTGACAGGTATCTGGATTCTTTGGTTCTTCAAGCGGAGTACTATCCGAAACGATGGACATGATTTGCTTTCTCAGTTGCTTTTCTGGTAAGAAAATATCGATGTAATTCCCTCTGGATTTACTCATCTTTTCTCCGTCCGTTCCTGGTATTAACATGGTGTCCTCGCGGATTTGCTCTTCCGGAAGTACCAATGTATCTCCATAAGCCAAATTGAAACGATTGGCAACGTCACGTGTCATTTCGATGTGTTGCTTTTGATCCTTTCCGACTGGAACAATCTCCGCATCGAACAATAAGATATCTGCAGCCATCAAAATCGGGTAGGAGAAGAGTCCGCCATTTACGTCGTCTAAACGGTCCGCTTTATCCTTGAAACTATGCGCCAAGGTTAAACGGTTATACGGATACATACACAACAGGTACCACATTAATTCTGTGACTTGTGGAACATCACTCTGACGATAGAAGACTGTTTTAGAGCTATCTAGTCCAAATGCTAACCAAGTTGCTGCCGTTGCGTAGGTGTTTTGACGAAGTGTTTCCCCATCCTTGATTTGCGTCAAGGAATGCATGTCGGCAATAAACAGGTAACTTTCGTTTGATGGATTCGAAGCCAATTCAATAGCGGGAAGAATCGCGCCTAAAATATTTCCTAGGTGTGGTGTTCCTGTACTTTGAATTCCAGTTAAAATGCGTGCCATGGGATGTTTCTTTTTTCAAAATTACTCATTTCTGCGGAATCGAAGGATTCAAAAGTGTGTTGAAAAGCGTATCTTTGACTATGCGTAATTTTTTCGGCGTGTTTGGATTGATTTGGAAGCTCTACATTGCGACGGTGTTTAGCATCTTTGCCCTGCTATTCTATCCGTTCTTCTTGGTTTTAATCATGAATCCCAAGTGGAAAAAAATCAGCTTTAAACTCTTCATTATTTGGAGTTGGTTGATGCGCATTTTTTGTTTTTATGGCGTTCGCGTCATGGAAAAAGCGACCTTGCCTCAAGGACCCTACATCATTGTCGCAAACCACACTTCGTATTTGGATATTTTTCTCCTGCATTCGATTCTGCCTCAATCGCCCTTCGTCTTTCTTGGTAAAAGTGAAATTCTCAAGTATCCAATTCTTGGAACGTATTTCAAAAACTTGAATATTCCCGTTTACCGTGCGAATAAAAGTAAGGCTGGACAAGCATATTCCATGGCAAATAAAGCGGTGGCAGAAGGTTGGTCTATAGTGATTTTTCCGGAAGGAACGATTCCGGATCATCAGTGTCCCAAAATGATTCCGTTTAAAGACGGTGCCTTTAAAATGGCCAAAACCATGGGGATTCCGCTACTACCATTGACTTTTACTAATAACTACAAGCTTTTTTCTGACCCAACGGATATCTTGGGTCCGGCTCAACCAGGAATTTCTCGTGTGTACATTCATCCCTATTTTTCTGCAGAGGAATTGAACCGCATGGAAGTCAGTGAAATTCGTCAGGCTTGCTTTGATCGAATTAATGCACCAATTTTAAGTGAATATCCACACTTATTCGAGGAAAATAAATAATTTTGACACATGAAAATCACGGAAGAATTAATTGATCACATTGCACACCTTGCTCGATTGGAGTTTAAAGGAGAGGATAAAGTTTCTATTCAAAAGGACATGGAACGCATGATTGAATTCGTAGATAAATTGTCCGAAATTGACACAGAAAATGTGGAGCCATTGATTTTTATGTCCGAAGAAATCAATAGACTTCGTGAGGATGAGCCTAAAATCACCGTAACTCATGATGAAGCATTGAAGAATGCTCCGAAAAAGGATTCAGACTATTTCCGTATTCCAAAAGTATTGGATAAATAAACGTGAAGGTCTCTGGATTTACGTTTATTCGAAACGCCATCAAGTTGGACTATCCAATCGTGGAGGCCATTCAATCTATTTTACCACTTTGTGACGAAGTCATTGTGGCTGTCGGAAATTCAGAGGACGACACCTTGGGATTGATACAATCCATCGATCCATCGAAAATCAAAATCATTGAAACCATCTGGGATGATACACTTCGTGAAAATGGAGCAGTTCTTGCAGATGAGACCAATAAAGCCTTTCAGGCCATTTCAAAGGATAGCGATTGGGCGTTTTACATTCAAGGAGATGAGGTCATTCATGAGAAAGATCACGCAGAAATCCGTGCAAAAATGGAATTATATGCGGATGATCAAGAAGTGGATGGATTATTATTTTCCTACCAACACTTTTATGGTTCCTATGATTTCATTGGCGCCTCCAATAACTGGTACAAAAATGAAATTCGCATTATTCGCAATTCCTCCAATATTTACTCGTACCGCGATGCACAAGGATTCCGCAAGGATGACAATCAAAAGTTAAACGTCGCGAAAATTGCTGCGGATGTTTATCATTACGGTTGGGTGAAGGATCCGAGAGCGATGCAAGCGAAACAAACATCCTTTCACAAACTGTGGCACGATGACGAATGGTTAGAGAAAAACATTGAGGACGTGGAGGTTTTTCCCTACGAAGATCACATCAATGGATTGGCGCGATTCAAAGGAACCCATCCGCACATCATGCAGGCACGTATCGATCGCTTGAATTGGACCTTCAAAGTTGACCCAAGTACCAACAAAAAATCCCTCAAAAATAAATTGAAGGATTTGTTGAAATTTATTGGGATCGATACGAATTACCGCAATTACAATCAGATTCGCTGATTAAGAAATCTTGAATTTACAGTATTTGATTTTATGTCCACGAGAGGAAAATAATTTTTCGTAATAGGTTTGAATGTGGAAAATCTCTCTAGTATCTGGATCTAAATCCGCTGGAAGATTCGCGTACAAATCCCAGGTTGATTCTAAACAGTCGTATTTATTCTCCTCGATTTGTTCTAAGGTATATTCGAATAAGATGTCGCTGTCCGTTTTCATGTGAACGATGCCACCCGGTTTCAATATTTTCTTGTAACGATCAATGAAGAGAGGAGAAGACAAGCGTTTACGTGCTTTATTCGGTTGTGGATCCGAGAAAGTTAACCAAATCTCATCCACTTCGTGTTCCCCAAAGTAATCGAGGATAAAGTCAATGCGTGTGCGTAAAAAGGCCACATTGGTTAAATTCGTTTCCAAGGCATCCTTTGCACCAATGTAAATGCGGTTTCCTTTTAAATCAACGCCGATGAAATTCTTTTCCGGGTATTTTCTTCCGAGTCCAACGGAGTATTCTCCTTTTCCACAACCAAGTTCTAAAATGATGGGATTGTCGTTTTTAAAGACTTCTGAACGCCAATTGCCTTGAATAGGGAAAGGTTCTCTAAAAACAGGTTCATAGACATTCGAGAATGACTTAAGGGCTTCAAATCGTAAAAGTTTATCTTTTCCCACGTGGTGTTATTTTGGATAGGTTTGAATTCTTCAAAAGAAAAACGCGAAATTATAACTTATTTTAGACTAAAGCAGTGTAGTCTCGCTTTCGCTGTATAAATTTGTCCATGCATTTTGTCGAACCCTATTTCAACTGGCGTGGATACTACGTCGCTTCCGAGGATCCATTGTCCCCGTTTTTCGAACGCGAGTACAGTGAATTCGAGTTCACGAATAGCATTTACGACTTCTACATTCATCCGCAATGGGATTCCATTGGTTCACCAACCTTGTTTATTAAAATCCTGATGGTCGACTATGATGCGGCCTATGCGATTATTGAAATAATTGGTGAATGGAACGATGCCATTGAAAACGACATCATGATCTTGAAGCGCGACATCATCGACGTGTTGATCGACCAAGGTATCAATCAGTTCATTCTCATTGGAGAAAACGTACTGAATTTCCATTATTCAGACGATTGTTACTACGAAGAATGGTTCGACGATGTCGAAGAAGGTTGGATTGCCATGGTGAACTTTCATGACCACGTTGTGCGCGAATTTGAACGCATCAACATTGATCATTACTTTGTAATGGGCGGAGAATTGGAGGACATCGAATGGCGTACGTATAAGCCGCAGCACTTCTACGAAAAAGTAGAGGCGCTTGTGACCAAGCGCCTCGGGTAATTATTCTCTAAACGTGTCGAGCTTATTCAGCGCGATCTGCAATCAATTTATTCAAGAAGACAGAAGCAACGATGACCACTGCTCCGGTAATCAAGGCATAAAGCGCCAATTGCTGGTAACCATCGGTATAGGCAACCATACGCTCCATCGGACTCGCGTCTTTTTTCGGGCTAGCCATTCCTGCGCCTAAAATCCCTGCTACATATTGTCCATAAGCGGATGCCAAGAACCACATTCCCATCATCACACCCCATAAATGTTTCGGAGATAATTTTGTCATCAAGGATAAACCAATGGGCGATAAAAACAATTCTCCAACCGAAATCACCAAGTAGGCAAAGGTGAACAATCCAAGGGAAGCAAGTCCAGCATTATCTAACAAGAAGCGCGTGTAGTAAAACATGTAGAAGGAAACACTTAGGAAAATGAAGGCTAATCCAAATTTCATGAAGTAATTCGGCTCCATTTTTATCTTCGCCAACCAAATCCACATTAAACCAATAAAGACACTTAGGATAATCACGAAAAGTGAATTTGCTGAGTTATTCACTACATTGGGATCGAATTGAAGTCCGAGCATGTCCTTGGAAATTAATTTCTCTGCGTACAAGCTTAAAGATCCACCACTTTGTTCAAAGAAGGACCAGAAGATAATCGATAGGAAAATGAAAATCATCGCTCCTACTAATTTTCTATTTTGTTCCCAATTCAATTTGCTCATTTCATAGATCAAATAGAGTAGGGTTGCAGGACCGATGATGTACATGAAGATGTCCGTGTAGGCTGTATTCGTAATCATCGCATAAATAAATGGAATGGAGATAATTGATCCACCGTACACTAAGTATTGATTTCTTTTCGCTGTTTTCTCATCCGTTGTTACTGGTGCTTGTCCAATTGGACCAAGGTTTTTGCGAGTCAACAAGAAATTAATCAGTCCAACCAACATGAAGATTCCAGAAAGCGCAAACGCCATGTTCCATGAATACGTTTTCCCAACGTACACACAAAGTCCACCACCGAATAAAGCACCAAGGTTGATACCAGCGTAGAATAAGCTAAATCCTGCATCGCGACGTGTATCTCCAGCGCGGTACAATTCTCCAACCATCGTGGAAATGTTTGGTTTGAAGAATCCTGTTCCAATGATGATTAAACAAATCCCGTAAAAGAAATTTGCTTTGGCATCTAATCCGAGGATTAAACTCCCTAAAATCATTAAAATTCCGCCCCAAAGAAGCGATTTTTGAAAACCAAGGATTTTGTCTGCGAAGAGTCCACCTATAAAGGTGAATGCGTATACGAATGCTTGAATCGCACCATATTTTAAATTGGCTTCTTGATCTGAAAAGAATAGAATGTTTGTCATGAATACGACCAACATGCCACGGTTTCCATAAAAGCAGAAACGTTCCCACATTTCGGTAAAGAAAAGACTCCAAATCTGTTTTGGGTATTTTCCTTCAAAGCTTTGAATTTGTTCGAGTGTTTGCATCTTTAAATTAGGTATTAAAATAAAAAGCCTCTGAAATCAGAGGCTTTAAAATAATTTTATTGAACGTTGTTTTCACGCATTACGCCGTTTAACCAGCGAAGCATCAAGAAGAGAATAACAGCAGCCGCCATTACCAATCCAAAGTTCAAATAGAAGAAGTTTTGTTTCTCTGGAATCGTTTCCCATAAACTAGACAACATTCCAGATAATTTATTTCCAACCGAGATCGCTAGGAAGAATCCACCCATCATCAACGCGGTAATACGCGGTGGAGATAACTTAGAAACGAGTGAAAGTCCCATCGGTGATAAGCAAAGTTCACCAATCGTAATGACACCGTAAGAAGCAATTAACCAAATTGATCCTGCTTTTGCAGACATGCCATTAGTTGCGAATACTGCTCCAACCATAACCAATGCTGATAATGCCGTAATCACTAATCCAATCGCGATTTTTGTCGGTGTACTTGGTTCTCTTTTGCGGCGACGCATCCAACCAAAGAATCCAACAATAACTGGTGTTAATGTCACCACCCAGAATGGATTAATAGACTGATACAACTCTGTAGAATACAATTTCATATCTTCACCTTTCGCAGGAACTTCATCCTTCGGTAAAGTAGCAAAGTACTTGCGAGAGCTTTCCAATTGAGAAATTTCACCAGAGAAATCTGCTTTCGCTTTCAATTCTGCTTTTGTTACTTTCGGCATCCCTTCTTCCACTTTTCTCATGGAATCAATCGTTGCTTTAAATTCACTGTCAGAAGATGAAACGATGTCGTTGTTTACTACAACTTGAGCCATTCCAACACTTCCTGCAACGTTTGCTACGCCTTCAGACATTTCACGGTTCGTGTGGTCTTCTGCCCAAACGGTTAATGCATCTCCATTTTGGTGGAAAATCGCAAAGAACAAAATCACACACGCAAATACTGCAAGTAATGCTTTAATGGCACGGCTTTCTTTCGCTTCGGATTTGAATGCTAAATAAATAAAGAAGGCAATGACAGGTAAACATCCAATAATGAAGGCATCATTTGTATCTGAACCAAGGAAGTTTCCTGGGAGCATGTATCCAAGAATACCAAAAACGAACATTGGTAGAACCGTCATAGAGAAAATACGTACAGTCGACATGTCTCCTTCTTGTACTGGTTTAACAACATCGACATGTTTGATGTGCTTCGTTCCCAAAATGAAAATAGCGACACCAATTAACATTCCAACTCCTGCTGCTGCGAACGCATGTCCCCAACCGTAGTTGATGCGCATGTATGCTGCAACGAAGTTACAGATGAATGCTCCGATGTTAATTCCCATGTAGAAAATGTTGTATCCAGCATCTTTTTTATCCTTCATATCATCTGCACTGTACAGATTTCCAACTAGGGTAGAGATGTTTGGTTTAAAGAATCCATTTCCAAGGATGATCAACATCAAGGCAACGTAAAACGACGTTTCGTTGTGAATCGATAAACAGAAATATCCAGCAGACATCATGAGTCCACCCATGATGATGGAACGACGGTATCCTAAAATACGATCGGCTAAAAGTCCACCAATAAACGGAGTTAAATACACTAATCCTAAATACGTTCCGTAGATGTCAGATTTTTTCCCGGCATCGAATCCCATTCCGCCATTGTTCCATCCATCAATCATATAAAGGGAGAAAATCCCAAGCATCAAGTAGTAGCCAAAGCGCTCCCACATTTCTGTTCCGAACAAGTACCAAAGTCCTGTTGGATGTCCTTTTTGTGCATTATTTTCCATAAAAATAGTTTAGTTTACCTGCCGAATATAGTAAAAATTCATGGTTCACGTTCATTTTTACTGAATACCAACTTGATTTTTCCTCTTCAATTGAAGAAGAATGAAATATCTTTGCGAAAAAAAAAGGTCATGGTAAATTGGTTGGAGCGAACTGAATTGTTGTTTTCTGAAGAACAAATGAATCGACTGAAACAGGCGCATGTATTGATTGTCGGATTAGGTGGAATCGGTTCTTTTGCTGGAGAGTTTATCGCACGTGCAGGAATTGGAAAAATGACCATCATCGATGGGGATGTTTTTGACCCAACGAATAAAAACCGTCAATTGACAGCGCTTGACAGTACCATCGGCATCAATAAAGCCGTCGTTCTCGCAGAACGCATTAAGGACATCAATCCAGACATACAGTTAAACATCGTCGAGGAGTTTGTTCTGCCGGAACGCGTGTGGGAATTGCTCGAAGAACATCAACCCGATTATGTCATGGACTGCATTGATTCTGTGACACCAAAATTGGAATGGCTGATTGCCTGCAAGCGTAAAAAAGTAAAAATCATCAGCCACATGGGTGCGGGAGGAAAAACCGATCCAAGTAAAATTAAAGTGACTAACATTCAACATGTTTCAGGATGTAAACTCGGTGCACACATGAAAAAGCGCTTGAAACGTAAAAACATCTCCTACCGTGGAATCAAAGCCGTTTATTCAACGGAAATTCAACAAAAGGATTCCTTGAAAATGACCAATGGCGCCAATTTTAAAAAGTCCTTCTATGGAACGATTTCGTACATGCCGGCTTTATTTGGACTCGTTGGAGCGGCGGAAGTGATTCAGTTTCTCGCAAATAATACAGAGGAAACCGCCTGATTCTCATCTAATTTGCGTACTTTTCCTTCGCTAAAACAATTAATTCATTCAACAACATGAAAAAAACTACATTATTTATTGCATCTGTATTATTGTGCAGCACTTCGTTTGCGCAGTTGTTTTCAGATAACTTCGATTCGTATGCAGCAGGTTCCTACTTAGGTCCGCAATCAACTTCATGGTCGACATGGAGTGGGACAGAAGGGAACGCAGAAGATGCGACGATCACAAATAACAACGCGAATTCAGCACCTCACTCTATTTACCTTTCCTCTACTGCTGCATCTGGTGGTCCTCAAGATGTCGTGTTGAAATTTGGACAATTGTATAACAGTGGAATTTTCACCCTTGAATCTGACTTTTATGTCAATGCTGGGAAAAATGCTTACTTCAATGTTCAAGGTGCAATAGCGATGGGACAAGTTTGGGCATTGAATGTCAATATGGATGCTGGACAAGTAATCATTGACGATGGTGTTACGCCGAATCAAGCGGTGGGAGCATACACGGATGCAACATGGTTTACCTTAAAAATTGAAGCCAATTTAACCTTGCATATTTGGAAAGCTTACATCAATGGTGCGCTGATTGGTTCTTGGACAAATGCCATTAACACGATGGCGTCGGTGGATTTCTTTCCAGTTCAAAACAGTCAATACTTTGTAGATAACGTAAGTTTTGATCACCAAACGTACACACTTCCAAATTTGAACGCTATGGTGGCAAGTGTTGACATGGGCGGTGAAATTGCTGGACAAAACGTGACGCCAAAAGTGAATGTGTTAAACGCTGGTGCAACGCCAATTACTTCTTTTGATGTTAATCTTTCTTACAATGGTCAAAACTACCCGTTCTCTGTCACAGGAGTGAACATTGCGAGTATCGGAACATACACCGTGAATATGCCTGCGAATATTTTGGTTCCAGGAAATCAAACATATACGGCAACAATCTCGAATATCAATGGTGGAAACGATGACATCGCCGGTGACAATACATTGTCAGGTCAAATTGATCCAGTTGTTCCGGCAGTTGGTAAAATGGTTGTTGGTGAAGAAGGAACTGGTACTTGGTGTCAGTGGTGTCCTCGTGGTGCTGTTTTCATGGACTTATTCGAAACGAAATACGATCAATATTGGGCAGGAATTGCTGTACACAATGGAGATCCAATGACTGTAACAGATTACGATGCAGGAATTGGTGGACTCATCAATGGGTATCCAAGTGCAGTCGTTGACCGTTTACCAGATGTAGATCCATCGGGAATGAGTCAAGATTTCTTTGCACGTTTGCAAACTGCTCCGGTTGCGACAATCATTAACGGTGCGACATGGGACGCTGCAACACGCGTGTTAAATGTTTCTGTGACATCAAATTTCGCGATGGCAGCAAACAGCAACTATAAAGTAGCTTGTGTATTAACCGAAGATGAGGTGACAGGTACCGGAAACGGATGGAGTCAATCAAATGCATACGCTGGTGGTAACAACGGTGTGATGGGTGGATTTGAAACTCTTTCTAACCCAGTTCCAGCGTCAACAATGGTTTACGATCACGTGGCTCGTGCAATTGCACCAAGCTTTACAGGAATGCCAAATAGTTTCCCAGCTACAGTAACTGCTGGTGACACGTATACAACGAACATGAGTTTTACCTTACCTGCAGAATGGGATGAAACAAAAATGCACATCATCGGAATGATTATTGATCCAACAGGAAAAATTGACAATGCTGGACGCGCAACGATCGCTGAGGCAGTGGCAAATGGTTACGTTGGTGGGATTTCTGATATGCCAACTGTTTGTTATTGGGGTGGAATGAGTGTTTACCCGAATCCAGCTTCAAGCGCAGCGACAGTAAGCTTATATATCGGTAAAGCGTCTAACGTTACCATGAAATTGGTAGACTTCGCTGGAAAAGTAGTGAGCGAAAAAGAATACGGTGCGGTTCAAGGTAATTTTGAAGTTAACGTAAATACGAGCAGCTTTAAAGCGGGTGTTTACTTCGTTGAATTAACCGCGAACGGACAAAAAACATCGAAAAAATTGATCATCGAATAAGATCAAGTAAACTTAAATAAGGAAAAGGACTGCTGAAAAGTGGTCCTTTTTTTTTATGCGATGACGCGAATGGATGCTTGAACCTTCTTTGTCTTTTCACGCACTTCATCCATGGTTGAACCGGTGATCGTGACATGTCCCATTTTACGGAAGGACTTCGTGATTTCTTTTCCGTATATGTGTGGGTAAACGCCTAGAATGGATAAAATGTCTTTTAATCCTTCATAGATTGCTGGACCTTCAAATCCTTTTTCTCCAACAAGATTAATCATCGATCCACATTGGATTAAAGACGTATCGCCCAAAGGTAAATTGAGGATGGCACGTAAATGCTGTGCAAATTGTGAGGTGTGACAAATTTCAATCGTGTGGTGTCCACTGTTGTGTGGGCGTGGAGCGATTTCATTCACCAATAAACTTCCATCGTTCGTTAAAAAGAATTCCACAGCGAGCAATCCAACCATGTCTAGTTTCTGGATGATGTCCTTCGCGATTTCATCTGCTTGTTGTTCAACGTCCGAATCGATGTCCGCAGGAGAAAATAAGAATTCCACCAAATTCGCTTCTGGATTGAATTCACATTCCACGCAGGGAAAAGTAGTCATTTCGCCATTTTCATTTCGAGCCACGATGACAGAAAGTTCTTTTTGAAAAGGAATTTTATTTTCAATAATACTCGGTTCATCGAAAGATGTCAGTGCATCCGATTCTGATTTCAGAATATTCACTCCTTTTCCATCGTAGCCGCCTGTGCGCAGTTTGTGTACAATAGGAAAACTTGCTTTTGCTAATAAATCAAGGCGATTTTCAATGAAAGCAAAGGGAGCCGTTGGGATGTTTTGTTCGGTATAAAACTGCTTTTGCAGTCCTTTGTCGCGGATGATACGTAAGACACGTGGTTGCGGAAAGACTTTGATACCTTCTTTTTCAAGATCTTCTAGCGCTTCAATGGAAACGTTCTCTATTTCAACGGTGATGAGGTCTTTGTTCTTGCCAAATGCGTAAACGGCATCGTAATCGGTAATGGAACCACAAGTAAAGGAATGAGCGAGTTGCGCACATGGAGCAGAGGCGTCGCCGTCCATCATGTGTAGGTGAATATTCAGGTTCGTTGCCTCTTGAATGAGCATGCGTCCGAGTTGTCCACCACCAAGAACTCCTACTTTCATTTTATTACCGTACCAAATTGCTTCCATGCAACAAAGATACAGCAAGGAAATTAAACCAATGGAATTCAAAGAAAATTTTCAATTACGTCTGCAAAATCGTACCTTTGCATTCATATGAAAGATGTGCGCACCATTCATGACAAACAATTTCAATCCTACATCAGTGCAGCGGAAATTCAATCCGCAGTCGAAAGATTAGCACAGGACTTGGAAAAGGACTATCAAGGAAAGAAGGTGATTTTCTTGTCCATTTTGAATGGTTCCTTCATGTTTACAGCGGATTTAATGAAGTGCATCTCATCCAATGTGCAGGTTTCCTTCGTGAAAGTAAGTTCTTACCAAGGAACAACAACTTCTGGACGAGTGGATGAATTAATTGGATTGAATACGGATTTGAAAAATCGTTCGGTGATCATATTGGAAGACATCGTGGACACGGGAATTACGATCGACAAGGTCCTGACTTTATTGAAAACACAGGATGTCGAATCCATTGAAATATGTACCCTGTTGTTCAAACCGGAGGCATATTTAGGAAAAAACAGACCGAAATACATCGGGATGGAGATTCCAAATAAATTTGTTGTAGGCTATGGTCTAGATTACAACGAATTAGGTAGAAATTTAAAAGAGATTTATCAATTAATAGACTGACTTATGTTAAACATTGTACTATTTGGACCTCCAGGAGCAGGAAAAGGAACGCAATCGGAACGTTTGATTGAAAAATATGGATTGGTTCACCTTTCGACAGGAGATATTTTCCGTGCGAATATTAAAGGAGAAACAGCATTAGGAACATTGGCGAAAAGTTACATGGATCAAGGACAACTCGTGCCAGATTCAGTAACGATTGACATGTTGCGATCAGAAGTGGTAAAACATGAGTCACCGAGAGGTTTCATCTTTGATGGATTCCCTCGTACAAATGCGCAAGCGGAAGCATTGGATACTTTCCTGAATGAATTGGGAACAGGTATCAGTGTCATGTTGGCATTGGAAGTAGAAGAGAATGAGTTGAAAACGCGTTTATTGAAACGTGCTGAAGTAAGTGGAAGAGCAGACGATGCGAATCCAGAGGTGATTGAGAAAAGAATCAATGTATACAACCAAGAAACAGCTCCTGTAAAATCGTTTTACCACGCTCAAAATAAGTTTATATCCATCAATGGAATTGGAAGTATTGATGAAATTACTAACCGTTTGTTTCAAGAAATTGATTCAATTTAAAGCCTAACAATGGCATCTGACAATTTCGTTGATTACGTAAAAATCCACTGTACCTCTGGTAACGGAGGTGGAGGTTCTACTCACTTTCGCCGTGAAAAATACATCCCAAAAGGTGGTCCTGATGGGGGGGATGGTGGACGTGGTGGACACATCTACTTGCGTGGAAACAAACAACTTTGGACTTTACTTCACTTGAAATTCCATAAACACGTGAAAGCCGGACACGGTGCTCACGGTGCTGGAAACTTGAAAACAGGTTCTCAAGGAGAAGATAAATACATCGATGTTCCACTCGGTACGCTTGCGAAAGATGGTGAAACGGGTGAAGTACTTTTCGAAATTACACAGGACGGAGAACAAGTCATCATTCAGCCAGGTGGAAAAGGTGGAATGGGGAATAATAATTTCAAATCTCCAACGAATCAAACTCCGCGTTATGCACAGCCAGGTGAATCCGGACAGGAAGGATGGAAGATTTTGGAGATGAAACTCCTTGCGGATGTCGGTCTAGTTGGATTCCCAAATGCAGGAAAAAGTACCTTGCTTTCTGTTGTTTCTGAAGCGAAACCAGAGATTGGTGATTATGCATTTACGACACTGCGTCCAAATTTAGGAATCGTTTCCTACCGTGACCACCGTTCATTTGTTATGGCGGATATTCCAGGAATCATCGAAGGTGCGCATGAAGGAAAAGGACTTGGACTTCGATTTTTACGTCACATTGAACGAAATTCCTTGTTGTTATTCATGATTCCAGCGGATAGTGATGACATTCGAAAAGAATACGGCATACTTTTAAATGAGCTGAAACAATACAATCCAGAGTTATTGCACAAAGAACGTTTGTTGGCGATCACGAAAAGTGATATGTTGGACGACGTGATGATTGCGCAAATGAAAAAGGATATTCCAGAAATACCATATGTCTTTATTTCTTCTGTTGCTCAAAAAGGAATCGTTGAATTGAAGGATTTGATTTGGAAGCACTTAACAAATGATCTCCCAGCTTAATTTCTGGGATGAACAACTGGTGTTGTGGGTAAATGCCCAGCACCATGGATTCCTTGATCAACTGATGTGGGTACTTTCTTCCAAATGGTTGATTTTACCGATTTTACTTGGACTCATTTTTCTCTTTCGTACACAGCAAAAATCGTGGAAAGAAATTGGCATGTTTCTGCTTTTCGGAACCTTTATGATCATTTTGTGCGATGTGATTTCAACGCAGCTTTTCAAAGAAGTGTTCCACCGTTTTCGTCCCTCACACAATGTTCGTATCGCGGAGCAACTGCATTATCATTTGTTTTCGGATGGATCTCCCTATCTCGGTGGAAAGTACGGCTTCGTTTCCTCTCACGCCGCTAATTTTGCTGGATTCGCTGTTTTCTTTTGGCCCTTCTACGTAAAATCGTGGATGAAGTGGACACTTTTTTCGCTCGTTGTATTGGTGATGTACAGCCGCATGTATTTAGGTGTGCATTACTTCACGGATGTCTTTGTTGGAGCGCTGCTCGGAATGCTCATCGCGTATGGAATGCGTCGCTTTGTTTTGTCACGTTTTGTTAAAATCAACAAAGGATGAATTGGATTTTCGTTTTTATTGGCGGTGGACTCGGGAGCTTGGCGCGCTTTGGCATGAGCAAAGCCTTACCTTACAAACAAGGATTCCCATGGGCAACGTTCTGGAGTAATTTACTAGCGTGTGTGGTTTTTGCCTTGGTGCTGTACTTTAGTCCGAAAATTGCCAAAACAGATTGGCTTCATCCCTTTTTACTTGCTGGGTTCTGTGGTGGATTTAGTACGTTCAGTACCTTTTCATTTGAGAATTTCCAATTGCTATCCAATGGACATTACAGTATATTCGCACTCAATGTGCTTGTGTCAATAGTAGCTGGAATTGCTGTTTTTGCGCTGGTATTGCGATTAAATCCGTAAAG
The DNA here is from genome assembly GCA_017983465.1 of Crocinitomicaceae bacterium. Taxonomy (GTDB): domain Bacteria; phylum Bacteroidota; class Bacteroidia; order Flavobacteriales_D; family Crocinitomicaceae; genus UBA952. Next base: position 559,603 of record JAGOBK010000001.1, on the reverse strand, counting down.
TCGATAAGCCACCGTCGATGCCAATGATTTGACCGGTCACCCAAGAAGCTTTTTCGGAAAGTAAAAATGCGGCATAGGCTGCCATGTCTGCAACTGTTCCTACACGTTTCATCGGATGACGCAATCCATTTGCTTCTTTCTTCTGATCAGAATTCAAGAGATTTTGTGCCAATGGCGTATCGGTAAGCGATGGAGCAATGCAATTCACGCGAATGCTCGGCGCTAATTCTGCGGCTAAAGATTTTGTGAGTCCTTCCAAGGCTGCTTTTGAAACGGAAACCTGTGTGTGGAAATTCAATCCTTGACTCGCTGCAATGGAACTGAAAAGTAGTATGGATGGCGTAGATCCCGCTTTTAGTCTTGACACGTTCCCTTGAATGCATTTAATAGCACCCAGCACTTGTAATTCAAAGTCGTCTTTAAATTGTGCTGGAGAAATGCGTGCGAAGGGCTTAAGCGAAATGGCACCGGGACAATAAACAATTCCGTCTAAACGTTCGGGAAGGAAGGAAAAGTCCAAGGACTCTGAACGGACATCCAATTGCTGGTAATGGATTCCAGCTGGAAGATCCGCGTGTTCTTTCGTGAAATAGGTTCCAAACACTTGGTGTCCTTCGGCGTGCAATGTTCTAGCTAGTTCAAGTCCAATTCCGGATGATGCACCAACAATGAAATAGTTTTTCGTTTCCATGAAAGTGTAACAAGTTTCAAAAGAAATGGTTCTTTTTTACCATGATTTAAATTGGATAATAACCAAAATCTAGGGGCTTGACATCATTTTGTATCCATTCACATTTGTTTTTATCTCCAACTTTTTGTCCGATTGTCGGACTTGATCCAAAAAGTTCGCAAAAAGTTCAATTCCGAAATATTGGGATTCGAATTCTATGTCGGTCCCAATTCTATTTTGAATTTCTTTCTTCGAAATGATAACAACAATCATCCACAAGATCGCTTTCTCGCGCATGAAAAGATGCAACGCAAACCCTCACGACGAAGTTGCGTTAAAATTTCTGGCTGTCTGAGCCGAGGAACGAGAGCGAGTTTCAGAAATTTTAGCAACAAGGAAGATGAGGGTCGTTTCATCTTTTAAGCGCTAGACCTTTTTGTTACTTTTTGGGGCAATGCCAAAAAGTAAAAGAATAAAAAATAATTTCCTATACTATAACATTTTGACATGGTACATTAATTTAGCTACATTTATCAAAAATTAAACGACATGAACTTCTTTAAAACACACGCAGCAACCATCATGATCGCTTTTGCAGTCATCGTAACCGGATACATTTTAGGACATTCATACCTATCCAAAGGGAAGCCAGACCCTGTGATTAGTGTGACTGGGTTAGGGGAGCAGTCCTTTGACTCGGATTTAATCGTTTGGCGTGCGAATTTTTCCCGCAACAACATGGAATTGAAACAAGCATATGCGGATTTAAATAATGACGTGAAACGCGTGAAGTCTTATTTGATGTCCAAAGGAATCTCGGAAGATGAAATCGTCTTCGAAGCAGCCGATATTCAAAAGATGTTCCACACTGAATACGATGGCGATGGGAATGAAATCGGATCGTATTTTACGGGATACAATTTAACACAAAGTTTAAAAGTCCGTTCCAAAAAAGTGGATACCGTGGAGAAAACTTCCCGTGAAGTATCGCAGTTAATCGATGCAGGTATTGAGTTGAATTCCAATGCACCAGAATATTACTACACGAAGTTGGCCGAGTTGAAAATCAAAATGATTGAAGAAGCTACGAAAGATGCGTATAACCGCGCGCAAAAAATCGCTGAAAACGCAGGTGGTACACTTGGTGGACTAAAAACAGCAGATATGGGTGTGTTCCAAATCACGGCAGAAAATTCTTCCGAGGATTATTCGTGGGGTGGAAGTTTTAATACCTCCTCTCGCCGTAAAACAGCGAACATTACGATGCGTTTGGAATATAAAATCGACTAAAGAAACAGCGATTTATCTAAATTCAACCATTCCAAAGTGGAATTGGAAAAGATGTTTTCTTTGTCCTGCGTGGATAAATCACTCTCTTCGATGAATTTCCCGATTTCCAAATCTCCAAGTGGGAACGGATAATCAGAACCTAAACAGACGCGCATAGATCCTTGCATCTTCAGAATGTACTTCAAGGCATCGATGTCGTGCGTGATGCAATCTACCCAGAATTTCCCAACGTAATCACGCGGATTCACCTCATTGTCAATCGCCACTAAATCGGGACGACAATTGAATCCATGTTCGATGCGACCTAAAGTGGGAAGAAATGACCCACCGGCATGCGAAAAACACACGCGTAGGTTTGGCAAGCGTTCCAATACACCACCGAAAATCATTGAGCAAGCCGCACGAGACGTTTCTGCCGGCATTCCCACTAACCAAGGTAGCCAATACTTTTTCATGCTGTCAAATCCCATCATTTGCCATGGATGAATCATCACCGCCATTCCGAGACGTTCACACGCTTCGAAAATAGGGAAGAAACGTTCTTCACTTAAATTTTCGTCGTTGATGTTTGATCCAATCTGAATGCCGACGTGTCCAATGGCTTTGGCGCGTTCCAATTCTTTGATCGCTAATTCGGTGTCCTGCATCGGAATGGTCGCCAGTCCAATGTAGTTTTTCGGATATTTCGCCACCAATTCAGCAATATGGTCATTCAAATACTCGGACAATTCCAATCCGTGTTTCGGTTCTGCCCAATAGGAGAAAAGCACCGGAATCGTACAAACCACTTGTGTTTGCGTTTGAAATTGTTCGTATTCACCCAAACGTAGGTCTTCGTCCCAGCAATTTTCTTTGATGCGTCTAAAAAACTGTCCTCCTTGCATCATGTCTGCACTTCGGTCCTCATTGTGATTCAAGTAAATGAATTTCCCGTAGCCAAATTTCTCCGTCCAATTCGGTAAATTCTTCGGAATGATATGAGAGTGCATGTCGATTTTCAGCATAGGTCAGATTTTGGTAGCGAAGATAAGGAAAATGTGATTAGGACTAAAGAGCCGATTCAACTTTCAATTCCATGATGTAATCATCCATGAAAAAGCCATGTCCGATGTCGAATTTCTCTTCTCTTCGGATGGTGAATCCCAGTTTGTCGTAAAAGAACTTTGCTTTATTGGCACGATTCACTTGTAGGAAAATATGGGCACACTGTTTTGCTTTTGCGCGTTCGATGGCTTTTTCCATGAGTTTTTTACCAGCGCCAAGTCCTTGTGAAGTTGGCAGGACGTACACTTTGTTGACTTTCAATTCGTCGCCTGTTTGTTCAATCGCCAGAAAACCAATATCCGTAGAGTCCTTTTGTAGAATGTAAAATTCGTGTCCGGCTTGTTGTTGCGTGATCAAAGTTTCCGTGGAGTACATCCAATTCAACATGAAGTCCATTTGTTCTTTCGTGATAATGTCAGCATAGGTATGCGGCCAAATCTCACGTGCTAAGGATTCAAGAATCGGTAATTCGAGTGCGGTTGCGAGACGAATGTCCATTTATTGCTTGATAAAACGTTCTTGCTGTACTTTGCCGTCGATGATCAAGCGAATGAAGTACGTTCCAGCTGGTAGGTCAGAAACATAGACTTTCCCATCGTAGATGTTCTTTTCGTAGATGCTTCCTTCCATATCGATGATGTCTACCGTTTTCGGAAGTTCAACGATCGTGAAATGTAATTCGTTCATCACAGGATTTGGATAGACATTCCAATCGATTTCGTGTGGAACTTTTTCAAATCCTAAAGTCTGTAAAGCTAATTTCACCGCTGCGTAGGCGTTGATTTTTCCTGCTCCCCAAATCGGACTTCCTTCTGCTGGAATGTTTCCAGTTAAGTTATCTTCTCGAGCCGTCAGCATGATGATTTCCTTTACTTGTCTTGCTGATAAATATGGATTCGCTTCCAAAATCAATGCGGAAACTCCGGCTACCATAGGTGAAGCCATCGATGTTCCGGACATTTTTGCAAAGTGATAGGTTTTGTTATTGAAATTGACATTGTCGATCGAAGAGAAGGTAGCATCTGTAAACGATGACATGGCTGAAATAATCGCAACTCCTGGTGCAGCAATATCTGGTTTCATTTGTCCGTCGTATCGTGGACCAACCGAAGAGAAAGAGGCAATTCCACCACCAACTGGATTCCCACTTCCGCTCAAATACTGGGAGGCGTAAGCAGCGACACTGATGACATCTTCGGAGCAAGAAGGTTCGCTGATTCCGTTTTGGTTGTCACCTGAAATAGATCCGCCGTAGGAAAAAGAAAAAGGCATTCCCCAATTTCCAACGTCATTCGAAAGTTCAGTCACATTCCAGTAATGAACCGTTCCTGTTTCCGCTTTGGATTTTAGTAACACACGAAGAGCGGTATTGGTGTTCTTCACACGTAAACGCATTTGTGGGCGTCCATTCAAAGGATGAGTTGCATCCGCAGTAATGTTAAACCAAATGGTGTCTAAACCAGTAACTAAAAACGAATCAATGTAGTTTGTAACTGTTGCTGTGCTGTAAAATGGACTTTCAATCAGGGTGTTTCCAGCGTTATTGGTGATTAGCAATCCATTCTCGAAAGAATTTCCTGCTTCACCCCACGCATGGACACTTTGTCCCCACATGTTTGCATTTGCCGAGTACGAATAGAATTCAATTCTCGATTTAAACTGATCTTGATTAAAGGTTTTTTTGATGTGGAAATTCACATTTCCGTTGTTTCCTCCGGAGTTCGCGAATACAACGCCTAAATCCGTATAAGCAGTAATTGCTTGACTTAAAATCGAGGTTCCATCGAGTGTTCCGAAGTGGTAAAGTCCCCAGGACATGTTAATGACCAAACGTTTTCCATCCGCCTGCGCTTTTTGGTACATCCATTCCCATGCATCTAGAACGGCCGCTTCGTCGACTAAAAAAGTCACAAACAAAAAGTTGGCATCGAAAGCAACCCCTTTGTACGGTGTTCCTGCGCCACCACCACCTGCGATGGAGGAAACATGCGTTCCATGTGTTGCATACGAGTAGATGTTGGCTGTGTCACTTCCCGCTGCGAAAAGTTCTCCTAACGTTGTGTATTCTGTTCCGTACGCAAATCCCTGTGGATGCGGTCCGCTCGTTTTGTATTGATCCCAAGCCGCTACGATGCGTGATTCCTGCATGGCTGTATCGTAAAACACGGGAGAAGTGTAGTCAAATCCCCAGTCCGTTACGCCAATGTAAACGTCTTTTCCTGAATATCCTTGCGGTAAGCCAATTCCTTGGTGGACACTGTCCGCATGCATGTCAACGATGGCTTTGTCTAATGAATTGTGAATTTTAGAAGCAATCTCCAAATAGCTTAATCCTTTGATCGTAGTGAGTTGACTCGTTTTATTTAAAGGAACTTTGATGCTTACCAAATTTGCGATTGGACTCCCAACAATGAATCCTCTTTTGATTAAATCAGAACGATTGAATCCTTCCGAAATCTTTCCAAGAAAAGATAAATAGTAACTTCCGTTAATTTGATAAATGGGATAACGAGATAAAAGATCCGGATGAACAACACCTTTCTCCACCATTAACTGATGATGAATTGTTGCTAAGTCCACTCGGTTACTCGCGCTCATTTTCACTTGTCCATGCAAAGTTAAGGTACTTAAAACCAATCCGCAAAAGACCAATAAAAATTGCTTGTAAATAGTCGACATGCTCAAATATAATGAAAAATGAGGACCCGGAAGTCCTCAAAGTCCAATAAAATCAAGCTTTTTTATACACGTAAAATTGTGGATAAGCTATAAGGTCTGAAACAAGGTTTCTTTGCTTTTGCGAACCTTCGCTAGGTGTTGGTAGTTGTCTTCGCTTGAACGGAAGCCAATTGGACATAACAAAACACTTTTTAAGTTTTGATCTGCAAGTCCTAACAATTCGTCCAATTTCTTCGCGTTGAATCCTTCCATAGGTGTAGCGTCCACACGGATGCTCGCACACGTATGAAGTAATTGTCCAAGTGCAATATACGCCTGACGAACATTCCATGGCTCAACGTCACTGTCCGCCATGCTCAAGATGTTTTTCTTTAAGAATTCACTGAATCCAGCGGCTCTTTCAGCCGGCGTATTTCGTGTTTCCGTGACTAACTCCACATGAGCATCAATGTAAGATTCATCGATGGAAGTGTAGGAGCAGATGATCAATAGGTGAGAGGCATCCACAACTTGTCCTTGATTAAAGGCAATTTCTTTGATTTGTTCTCTCAATGCTGGACTTGAAACAAAGATGAATTTTAAGGGTTGAATCCCATAAGCGGACGGGGTCAAACGCAAGGAGTCCTTAATGACATCCAATTGCTCGTTTGTCAATTTAAGCGTTGAATCGAATTGTTTCGTTGCGTATCTCCAGTTTAAATCGTCTATTATCTGTTTCATATTAAAATATCATTGGTACTTCTATAACTAGCATTCGTCCTTTTTGTTTATTCTTGAGGACAATTTCTTTTGTATCCCATATTCCCATTGCGTCGCGCTCCTTCAAAAGTTCTTGTTCGATTTCAAACGACCCATCAATGTTCATGAAGTATGCGCCATTTCCTTCACCTTTCATTGTATAGGTGAGGGAAGTGCTTTCCTCCATACTAACGAGGTGAATCCATGCGTTTTGGTGAATCCAAACTCCTTCTTGATCCGCATGAGGCGAAACCAATTGCAAGAATCGTTGTTCTGAATCCTTTAAATCATAGGACTTTTGCTCGTAACGAGGTGTGACTCCTTGTTTATTTGGAAAAATCCAAATTTGAAATAAATTCAGGTCTTCTTGGTTGCTAGCATTCATTTCACTGTGAAAAATTCCAGTTCCGGCTGACATCACCTGAACTTCACCTGCTTTGACCACTTCACTGAATCCCATGCTATCTTGATGGCGAAGTGAGCCGCGAAGAGGAATCGTGATGATTTCCATGTTATCGTGGGGATGTTTCCCAAATCCCATCGCTGCGGCAACAATGTCGTCGTTTAATACGCGCAATGCGCCAAAGTTAATGCGTTCTGGATTGTACCATTGTGCGAAACTAAAGGAATGTTTTGCGTTCAGCCAACCATGATTGGCGTGGCCGCGAGTTTGGGAGGTATGTAGGACTTTTTTCATTCGTGTGCGATTGTTTGGACAAAGGTACACACTATCCATTTGTAGCGCGTGATTTTGTTTCTTTTCGCGTAATTCAATAACCTGTGTTAATTCTTTTTTAACTTGATTGCAACGAGAAGCCGGAAAAATGTGGATATTCGTTTCATGGTATTAAGTAGATTTTGGCTAATCATCTTCATTAGCTCCGTATTATTTGTCTTTGCTGGACTATTTTTGTCCAATTCTTATTCGATTGAATATGTCTTAAATGGAAAAAAAGATAGTCCGATTTTAACAGGTGAGCGCTACCTGAAGGATTGTTCTAGTGGATTCCAAGAAAAAATGAAGTCGGCTCCAGAAGGAACCTTAGTGTTTAATGTCAATCCAGATGACATTGACACAACGTACGTTTTGAAGAATCAAACTGTTCAAGTATTCAAAGGAACGCAAAAGGCAGATGGACTACTAGAAACGTGCAAAGCAAGTTTGTTTGATTTGATTTTGCCATTGATGGCCTATTTGGCGTTCTTCTGTGGCATCATGCAGTTGTTGATTGATTCAGGAGCGACGGAACGATTAGCAAGACGCTTGAGTCCATTCTTTGTCAAGGTTTTTCCGTCAGTGCCGAAAAATCATGAGTCCATTTCTTACATGACCTTGAATTTTTCCGCAAACTTTTTAGGACTCGATTCCGCTGCAACGCCATTTGGATTGAAAGCCATGCAAAGTTTACAGGAAATCAATCCGGACAAAGACCGTGCATCAGATGCGCAGATCATGTTCTTGTGTTTACATGCTGCTGGACTCACACTTATTCCTACATCGATTATCGGTTATCGCGCGGCAGCCAATGCAGCGAATCCAGCAGATGTCATGTTGCCTTGTATTGTGACTTCGCTTATTGGAACCTTGGCTGCATTTTTCATTGTAGGGTTTAGACAGCGCATTCAATTTCGAAGTGCAACGCTATTAATTGCCTTGACAACAATCATTGCGGCAATCATTGGACTTTTAATGTATGTCAATAGTTTGGATTTAATCGGTAAGAATTTCTTTTCAAGTAATTTTTCTAGTGTCCTTTTATTGGGGATTATCGTAGCAACCTTAATCTTTGCTTTTGTTCACGAGAAGAAATTCAAGGAAAAAGAAACAACTGTTTTTGATTCATTTGTCGTGGGAGCAAAAAGCGGCATCAACACAGGTGTGGCTATTTTTCCATACGTGCTTGGAATGTTAGCGGCTATTTCATTGTTTAGAAATAGTGGATTGTTTGAGATCATCAGTAATTGGATTGCGACTGGATTTCATTTCATTGGCGTTTCGAAAGAAATTACCGATTCTTTACCTGTTGCATTGTTACGACCATTTAGCTCTAGCGGATCACGTGGATTCATGTTGGATGCGATGAATAATTTCGGTCCAGATTCCTTAGCGGGTAGATTAAGCAGTATTTTTCAATGTAGCGCAGAAACCACCTTTTATGTGATTGCTGTTTACTTCGGTTCGATTAATGTACGTAACACACGTTATGCTTTAGGCACAATGTTGCTGGTCGACTTAATCTGTGTGATTACGGCTATTTTTGTAGCTCTTTGGTTTTTCTAATAACTGACAAACTTTCCTAGAAATGTTAAGACGACTCTTTGGTTCTGCACTAAAAAATTCGGAAGAAGCGAAAAAGCCAATTGCGGCAGTTCCTTTGCACGATGTGAATTATCCATCGCTTGTCTTCATTGCGTGGGCAAAAGCAGTTGAAGGAAATGAGGATCTACAGTTGTGGTTAAAGGATAACGGTTATCCAGAATTGTACATGGCGACCTTTGCGATTCTATTAAAAGACGAAGCGCGAAATTGGTTGATCGAAAACGGCTACGCTCATCTGATGGCGATGATTAACGGCGCAGAAGGAAACTTGAAAGCACAAGAATGGTTATTGAAAAACAACTTTGAAACGCTGTATCATATGTCCTTGGCAATCGACCATGAGGACAATAGTTGGTATTGGTTAAGTAAATACGCATCCCAAGAGATACGTATTTTAACCAAATGTATTCAACGAGTGAAAGATGAAATTGAGGAAAACCACAATGACATGCACTCGATTGGAAAAGACGTTTAAGGAAACTTACAACAACATTGCTGCTGGATTCTCCATGTACGTTTTAAACGTTTGAAGGAAGCCAGAACCTGTTGCGCCATCAACTACGCGGTGGTCACAAGACAAGGTCACTTTCATGACATTTCCTGGAACAACTTGTCCGTTTTTAACCACAGGAACTTCTTTGATTCCGCCTATCGCTAAAATACAGCTGTCTGGTGGATTCACAATTGCCGTGAAGGATTCAATTCCGAACATACCAAGGTTTGAAATGGTAAAGGTATTACCTTCCCAATCGCTTGGTTGTAGTTTTTTATCTTTTGCTTTTTGAGCGAATTCACGCACTTCAGCAGAAATTTGAACAAGTCCTTTGGTATCTGCGTGACGAATAACTGGAACCAATAATCCATCTTCTACAGCCACAGCTACACCGATGTGTACATGTTGGTTGCGACGAATGAAGTCACCCATCCAAGAGCTATTCACACCTGGATTTTGTTTCAATGCCATTGCTACTGCTTTCACAACTAAATCGTTGAACGAAACTTTCACACCGTCAAGGCTATTTAATGCTTTTCTAGACGCAATCGCTTGGTCCATATTGATGTCCATTGTCAAGTAGAAATGCGGAGCTGTAAATTTGCTTTCCGCTAAACGACGAGCAATGGTTTTACGCATTTGACTTACTGGCTCATCTGTGAACGATTCAACTCCACTTGGAGCAGCTGAAAAAGTTCTTTCCGCTGGAGTGTAAGGCGTATAATGATCCACATCGCGTTTCACGATGCGTCCGCTTTCACCTGTACCAGCAACAGAATGAATGTCAATTCCTTTTTCGCTTGCTAATTTCTTCGCTAATGGTGATGCAAATACGCGTCCATTTGAATTGTTCGCGATTGGAGCAATTGTCGCAGCTGGGCTTGGAGTAGGAGCAGGTGTACTTGCTACTGGACTCGCAACAGGAGCTGGGGTAGGAGCCGTTTCCGTTTTTGGAGCTTCAGCAGCAGCACCTGGAGCATTTGCTCCTGCACTTGCCAATGCAGCAGAAATATCTTCACCAGCTTGACCGATAATTGCTAACACGCTATTTACTGGTGCAGCTTTTCCAGTCTCTACTCCGATGTGCAACAACACACCATCGTAAAATGATTCGAATTCCATGGTTGCTTTATCCGTCTCAATTTCCGCTAGTACTTCACCAGCTTTTACGGCGTCACCCACATTTTTATTCCAAGTTGCAACAACCCCTTCGGTCATTGTATCACTCAATTTCGGCATGTAAACGATTTCAGCCATGGATTCTAGTATTTAAAGTTTTTAATATTCTTTGATGTAAGGATAGTCAGTTTGTGTATATACGTCCTCGTATAACTCATGTGCTTCTGGATATGGAGAGTTTTCAGCAAATTCAACTGATTCTTCCACTTCCTTCTTTACCCAAGCAGAAATTTCATCAATTTCTTTCTCGTTTAACCATTTATTATCCTGAATTGTTTTTAAACAATGTTCAATTGGATCTTGTTCCATCCACTCAGCAACTTCATCTTTTGTACGGTATTTTTGAGGATCGGACATCGAGTGTCCTTTGTAACGGTAGGTGCGGATGTCCAACAAAGTTGGTCCATCACCACGACGAGCGCGGTTACATGCTTCTTCAATCGCTTCGTGAACGCTTTCTGGACGCATTCCGTTTACCACTTTCGAAGGCATTTCGTAAGAAAGTCCAATTTTAGAAAGGTCAGTTACGTTTGTTGTGCGTTCAACAGATGTTCCCATCGCGTAGTTATTGTTTTCAATGATGAAAATCACTGGAAGTTTCCAGTTCATCGCCATATTGAACGTTTCGTGAAGTGCTCCTTGACGAACTGCTCCATCACCCATGGATACAAATGCTACGTTATCTGTTCCGTTGTATTTTTCAGCAAAACCAACTCCAGCTCCCATGGCAATTTGTGCTCCCACGATTCCGTGTCCACCCATGAAGTTTTTCTCTTTATCGAAGAAGTGCATAGATCCACCTTTTCCTTTTGAACATCCTGTAGAACGTCCGTAAAGTTCAGCCATCAATACACGTGGGTCAGTCCCAAGTGCAATTGGATGTGCATGATCACGGTAAGCAGTCATGTGTTTATCGCCTGGTTGACAAGCGCTTGCTGTTCCTGCAACAATGGCTTCTTGACCAATGTAAAGGTGACAGAATCCACCAAATTTTTGTTGAATGTACAACTGACCTGTTTTCTCTTCGAAACGTCGAATCAATAACATGTCTTTGTACCATTTGATGTACGTTTCTTTGGAAAACTTAGGTTTTCCTGCAGATTTTGTAGCAGTGCTTGCTTTTTTTGTGCTTGTTGTAGCTTTTGCTGGCATAATACGTCCGTTATTTTCGGTCACAAATATAAGAAGGAATTTGAATATAATTACAAATTGTCATCTTTACACTAAGTAACATTTTTTGATTAGTGAAGTTTAAGTAAATGTTCTATTTTATTCATGGGAATACTGAACTCAATCGTTCCCGCCGCATAATTAGTGATTTCATAAGGCATAAACATGAAATGGATGCTTTTTCCGTCAAAATAAAAATTATCATTACACGCAAATTGGTCGTTTTCAAACCAAAAGTCGAAGGAGTGATCTTTTGAACCTACGCTGACATTTGCGGGAATCCCTTGGGACTTCTTGAAGTACTTTTCGGCAATGCGATTGAATTCCTTTATGTCCGAAACAAAATCTTTCAATGTCAACTCTTTTCCGGTGCGTTTGTCAAATTGGAAATATCCTGTTCCATACATTCCATGTGCACCACCTTCGTACGAACTCGACACCTCAGTTAAAGTAGCAAATTCATGATGTGAATCGTCGATGGAATATTCCTCAGACATGGAATAGGTCATTTCAAATTCCGATTTACTTCGGTTTGCATATCGTTTAAAATCATTCATCGATTTCTCGATCAGTTGAACTGTCAATGGATCTTTAGAAACGGGCACACCGTCTTTTCGAAACAAGGATTTTTTGATAAAATCATTGATGGCGACTTGCCAAACGTTGAGTTTCCCTTTATCCTCATAGAACGCGTAGGAAATAAAACTTGTGGCTGTATCCTCGCCTTTACCAGCAACGATGGAATAACTTCCTTTGATCAGTTTCGCTTCATTTTCAACTGGAAGTTCTTTTTTTACGGCTTCTTTTGTAGACGTAGTGACCTGTTTCGCTTCTTTCTTATTCGGCTCTGGCGTTTGACAACAGAAAAGTGAAAGGCAGGCTCCAAGTAGGACGATAGTCAACTGTTTCATTGTGCCGGACTGTTTTTTGACGAGCGATAAATCAAATAAACACCCATCAGCACAAAAGGAATACTTAACAATTGTCCCGTATTCAATGACCATTCAAAGTCTCTTGCGGTCTGACCAATTTTGACAAATTCAATAAAGAATCTTGCTCCAAAAATCATGATTAAGAAGGAACCGAAAATGAATCCTTGTTGCTTGAACTTTTCTTTTTTCCAATAAAGGAATAGGAGGATGAAAAAAGCAACGAGATAACAAATGGCTTCGTACAATTGAGCTGGATGTCTAGGTGTTGGATCGTACATGTGCAATTGGTCATTCCAATAGTTTTGAAATTTGAATGCCCATGGAACATTTGTTGGATCTCCGACCATTTCGTGATTGACTAGATTACCCAAACGGATGAACGTCGCGCCAATCGCAACTGGTGCGGAAATTCGGTCGAGCATCCACAGAAAAGGACGTTTCAACACTTTTTGAGAATAATACCACAAGGAAAGAAGAATCATGATGGCCGCTCCATGACTGGCTAATCCACCTTCCCAAATTTTAAAAATGTCGGCTGGATGAGATAAGTAACCGCGATCGACAACAACACCGTTTTGTACATCGTCGAATAAGGGACCATAGAAAAAAACGTGTCCAAGTCTTGCGCCAATAACGGTTGCTGGAATCATGAACCAAACAAGTTTATCCAACAGTTCATCACTGATTTGTTCTTGTTTGAACATGCGTTTGACCACAAAATACCCGAGAATAAGTCCGGTTACAAATAACAATCCATAAAGGTTAGGCGTTCGCCAACCATCAATAATTTCCGAATCAACGGTCCAGTTTATAGCTAAAATCACTTGTTTTCTCTGATTGAAAGTTCAATCAAAGATAAGGGTTTTTCAGGATTGTGTTTAAAGGGAAGTTTATTTGATCGACCTTTTTTGAAAATTCGATTGCTGTTCTCAATTCCCTTGCGTAATTCTTTTTGTACTTCTTCAGGTAAGTGGATGGTTTCCAGACATTCAGTTGAACAACAGTTCTCCATCTTTTCTTTACACGATTCACATTGAATGAACAGTAAATGACAGGCATCATTCACACAATTGGTATGTGTATCGGCTGGTTCCCCGCATTGGTGGCAAACAGCGATAATGTCGTCAGAAATGCGCTCACCACGACGTTCATCGAACACAAAGTTTTTGCCAATGAATTTATTCTCAATTCCTTGTTCCTTCGCGTCGTTCGCGTATTTAATGATACCGCCTTCCAATTGATGGACATTTTGGAATCCACGGTGTTTGAACCATGCAGATGCTTTTTCGCAACGTACACCACCCGTACAGTACATGACGATGTTTTTATCCTCGTTTCCTTTCAAATAGGTCTCTTCGATGTACGGAAGCGACTCTCTAAATGTATCCACATCAGGAAGGATCGCTCCTTTAAAATGTCCAACTTCGGATTCATAGTGATTTCGGAAGTCAATGAGTATCGTATCTTCCTTCTCTGTTAATTCGTTGAATTCTTGCGCATTCAAGTGCTTTCCTTTGTTGGTCACATCGAAGGTCTTGTCTTCAAGTCCGTCCGCAAGAATTTTGTCGCGCACTTTGATTTTTAACTTCAAAAAGGGAAATTCCGCTTCGGAATCGTCCACAGCGAAGTTGAGTCTTACACCATTTAAAAAATCAATGTCGTATAATTCTTCGCGAAACTGACTCAGATTGTGTGTTGGGACCGCAATTTGTGCGTTGATTCCTTCATGAGCGACGTATGTTCGTCCCACGACTTCTAATTTCGACCACATCAAGAAAAGGTGATCTCTGAATAAGTGAGGATTTTCAATTTGTGCGTATTGGTAGAATGAAATGGTGATAAACTGATGTCCCACTTCACGCAAATGCGCTTCTAATTCCTCCTTATTTAACGTATTCCACAGTTGCATACTATGTTGAATTAAATAATTAATAGCACAAAGGTACTAAATCGAGGCGGCTGAAAAAAATGACAAAAGTCAGGAAACTGAAAATTAAATCAATTTCTCTAGTCTTTTGGTTTGATTCACTTTCCAGTTGAACCAAGCTTTTCCCAAAATCAATCCGAGAATTTTGTCAAAGGGAATTTGTGCCATTCGAAGAATGCCGGTTTTCACAGATATAAGTGGCGATGGATTCCATTTTCGAAATCCGATGGATAAACTCGCATCGACATAGGTCATTTGGTGCCAATAACCGGAAGGAATAAAAATCGTGTCACCATGTTCCAACATCACACGGTAGGCATGTATGTTTTTAAGGGCGGGAAATTCGTTTTCCTTCGGATCAAACAAGTTTACCATGGATGTGGAATTGAATGGAATGCGGTACAAATATTTGGACTGACTCGGTTCAATCAAGATGATTTCCTTTCGACCGAAAAGCTGGGTGAGAAGTCCATCGTCGTACATGAAGTCGTAATGCAACGGGACAATCGTTCCTTTTCCTCCAATAAACATCAGATTCGGTAGTTGAAAGGCACATTTGAAAAAATCAGGACAAGGTATTTCCTTGGCTAATTGTTTGTTTTTCGTCAGAATTGGATTGACGAACATCCGTAGGTCAGAAGCTTTGTTCTCGCGAATCAAATGGAGCATGTGATTCATAGGAACCTGATGATCTCCAAGTAAAAATGAGGTGCTGTTCTTGCGTTGTCGGTCAAACACTTTTACTGGAAAGTGTCCCAGTTCTTTTTCTAAGCGATTCAGGCTCCAGTTTTTGGCTGGCGTTTCATCGAGTATTCCTTTAATGAGGACCGGTTTATTTTGTTTAATCCATTTTTCATCGAAGTCCGTTTTCGTTATGTCTCGTATGTGGATGTGATCGGTGAGTGGTGTGAATTCCATGACTTTTGGTTTGTTAGATGAGATCTAAAAACGAAAAGTACGCAAGCGAATTCGATTAACACTTACATGCATTTGAAATTCCGTGAATAACGCAAACAAGAATTTAATGAATGCAAATTTCTAGGACAGATGAACCGTTTCGAATAGTTAGGATCCTACTTTTACCAAATAAATTTTCCGAATTTCACCCCTCCAAGTATGAACCTTTCCGTCGAATCTTTTTTGATCCTCGGACAACTGAAGCGTCATGAAATTGGTAATGTTATTCGCATCCATTTGAAAGGTCAAAAGGGAACCGTCAAATTTTACCTTGTGGAAGTTAGGCTCCCAATTTTCTTGTGAATTGTGCAGTGAAATAAAAATAGAATCGTTTTTTTGAATCAAACGCAAGGTGTCGACGTAATCCACATCGCTATCAATCCAATGCTCGGACCAAAGTCCTGAAATACTTGGAATGGGTTGTTTGATGGATGAGGTCAGTACGACCATCAATCCAATTAATAAACCGAAGCGAAGAAGAACGCTCATGCTTTATACAGCTACATTATGTTCACGTAAAGCATCGTTCAAGGAAGTTTTTAAATCCGTGGATGCTTTGCGTTGACCAATGATTAAGGCACATGGAACTTGGTATGATCCAGCTGGGAATTCCTTTGTGTAAGTCCCGGGAATGACAACGCTTCGTTCAGGAACGTATCCGCGGTGTTCGATTGGTTCTGGACCAGTGACGTCAATAATTTTCGTGGATTTCGTTAGAACGACATTCGCACCTAGTACCGCTTGTTTTCCAACGCGAACTCCTTCCACAACAATGCAGCGCGATCCGATAAACGCATCATCTTCAATAATCACTGGAGCAGCTTGCAATGGTTCCAATACACCGCCGATTCCAACTCCACCACTTAAGTGTACGTTTTTACCAACTTGTGCACAGCTTCCAACGGTTGCCCAAGTGTCCACCATGGTGCCTGAGTCTACATACGCACCAATGTTAATATAAGATGGCATCATGATCACTCCCGGTGCAACAAAAGCGCCATAACGTGCAATTGCGTGGGGAACAACGCGTACGCCTAATTCTTTGTAATTGCGTTTTAACGCCATTTTATCATGAAATTCGAATGGACCGACCTCGATGGTTTCCATTTGACGAATAGGGAAGTACATGACAACGGCTTTTTTAATCCATTCGTTGACAATCCATTCACCATTTTCTCCTGGTTCAGCAACGCGCAACAAACCTTTGTCTAAATCTTCAATAACTGTTTCAATAGCTTGAATCGTTTCTTTTTCCTTCAATAATTCACGGTTATCCCATGCTGCTTCAATTTGTTGTCTCATGTTGTAAGTTTGATGTTTTTGGAATGAAAAGTAGGATGATTAATCCGATGGCGAAGAAAATCACTAATGCTAAAATCGATGTACGGATATTTAAATATCCTTCGATGAGTCCGAACGTTAAGGTTCCAACAGCTAGTCCGATTTTCTCTGCTAAATCGTAGAAACTAAAATAGGAGGTCAAGTCTTTGGTTTCAGGAAGTAATTTGGAATAGGTTGATCTAGCCAATGATTGAATTCCACCCATGACAAGTCCAACAATCGCTGCCGCAATGAAAAACTGCCATGGTTCGTACACTAAATAGTAGACACCAAGGCACAATCCAATCCAAATAACAATGGCAATCCCAATGGATTTTAAGTTTCCAATTTTACGTGAAACTTTGGACAAAAGATAAGCACCGAGAATTCCAATAAACTGAATAATTAAAATCGAAATAATGAGGTCTTGTTGTTTGATTCCACGGACTTCTTTGTTAGCAAATGCAACAGCCATCACCATGATTGTTTGGACAGCCATATTGAACATGAAGAAGGAAAATAAATAGCGTTTCAATGGAATGTTTAACTTGATTTCCTTCCAAACTTTATATACTTCACGGTATCCTTTTACAATGATGTTCCCCTCAACTTTACTTGTGGCAGTCGATTTAGGAAGACGGATGAACGAGTAAGTGGCAAAACTAATCCACCAAAGACTAACGAGTGGAAAGGCAAAACGAATGGGAATTACTTTGGTAAAAACAGTGAGAATCAAAACGATAATCAATAAAATAGAACTTCCTAGATAGCCCATAGAGAATCCACGTGCACTGATTTTATCGTGGTCTTTCGGTTCAGCTATTTCTGGTAAATAGGAATTGTAGTACACTAAACTTGCCCAGAATCCAACAGATCCAAAGAACAAGGCGAGAATACTCCAATCGATGTAAAATGGACCTCCTTCAACTGAACAACGGTCCGCATGGAAAAAATAGAGTAGTCCGCTTGAGATTGCGCCGAGGTAACAAAAGAACTGCATAAACAGTTTTCGTTTTCCGCCAGCATCCGCTATTCCAGATAAAACGGGCGATAACATGGCCACAACAATGTAGGACAAACAGATCAAATACGCATAAAATTCCGTGTTTTTGAACTCCATTCCGAGAACAGAAACGGTGTCAAAAATGGTCGCTTTGGTGATGGGATCCTTTACACTCGTTTGAGTTTCGTACAAAATTGGAAAAATTGCCGAACTGATAATCAGTGGATAAACGGAATTTGCCCAATCATACATCACCCATCCTCGGATGATTTTTTTATCTCCTTTTTCAATCATATACGAATGTAGAAAATTATTCTAATCCAGCGATGTATTTGCTTAAATAGCTAAATCCGTCCGTTAATTCACCTGTTGTTGTGGTTTGAGAACCACGTGCAATGACATCATCTGGATCCTTTCCAAAGAGACATGGAAGCACTTGTTTCAAAAGTTCATTTCCGAAATCTTCCGATGCATCTTTTGGTAATTCGCAAGGTAGGTTGTCAATTGCCATGACCGCAATTGCTCCTTCATTCATGAAATCAACTTCCGTTTGCGTAACTGGATCATAGCCATAAATACCATTGCCAATTTTACTTGGACGAATCGTACATGCGATTGGACCAGCAATGTCACAAGAAATGTCGCCAACTACTTTGATACGGTTATCCGGATGTAATAATTCGTCATTGGTTAAAATGAACGGTGATTTTGCACTCCAGAAATGACAAGGGATGTACATGTCTGATTTTTTGGAGTAGCGACCAAAAGTTGAAAGGTAATTTTCTGGCGTTGAATAGAAATCCTTTTTCACGAAAGACGTTCCATCCTTCGGAGCAAAATAATCTTCAGCCTCTAAATGCGTGTAAACGGGTCCTTCGAAGGAATTTTTCAAGTATTCCTCTGGACTTACTTCGGTGATTGGCAAAAGATCAATGATTTCTCTTGCTCCATGTCCAACACGACCAAATCCCGTTAAAACGACACGGAAATCAGCAGGCAGGTCTACTTTTTTTAATTCTTGTTCCACTTCCTTACGGTCTTCACATTCATGTGCCGGTTTCATGGAATAACGACCAGATTTTAATCCATACGTTAAGAATGCGTTATAACACCCAACAATTCCGGCATAACGTCCAAAACCAATGATGCGTTTGTTGTATTTGTCTTTCAATACTTCGTAGTCAACCAAGCGGATTTTTTTATCCAACAATGCATTCAATAAATCACGATTGTATGGTTGTTTTTTAAAGGTATGTGAAAAGAAGAAAAAGGTTTTGTTCGGGATTAAATCTGCGATTTGAACCTCTTTCACACCAAAAATATAATCGCAATCCGTTAAGGAATCGACTAATTCAATTCCTTGCTCAGCATAAGCTGCATCTGGATATGTTCGAATTGGACTTCGTTGCACGACAACTTTCACCTCTGGATAAAGTACTTCAATGGCTTTGCATTGTTTAGGTGTCAATGGAACACGAAAATCTGGCGGTACTTTTCCTTCTCGGATGACACCTAATGTGATTGATTTCATAAATTAAATTCCTTGTGGTAGTAAGTATTGGTCGATGAATTCACGAACACACGCATCTCCACCTTTACGAGAAAGAATGATGTGACATTCCGTTTTAACAGAATTTACAGCAGAAGAAGGACAAATCGACAATCCAACTGCTTTCATCACCGCTAAATCATTGACATCGTCACCGATGATTCCAACTTCGTTTAAACTGATTCCTAATTCACTGCACCAGGCATTGAGAATGTCTAATTTCGGTTCACGTCCAACGTACACACGTTCGATTCCAAGTACCGCTGCGCGATCTTGTACCATGTGTTCTGTAAATCCAGAGGAGATGATTCCCAGTTGAACCGGACCATTTTTCACGACATGCATGATGGCAAGTCCGTCTTGCGTGTGGTAACGTTTTAACTGATCTCCTTTTTCACTCATGAACATTCCACCGTCGGTTAAAACGCCATCGACATCCAAAATGAGCAATTTCAATTTGTCAATCTGTTTTTTGAAATGATTATTGCGAAACAACGGTTTGAAAAGAAGGCCCGTCAAATCGACTTCGTATTCTTCACAGACTGCTTCTAAATCATACACGGAAAGTTCATTCACATGTTCCACATCCAAATCGGACAAGAAATCATCAAACTCGATTCCGTTTTTTTGACAAAGTCCTTTTATGTTTTGTTCTAATAACATGTTATATCATTTTGTAACCTACACTTGCCGCAACAGCTTGAAGGTCTTTTTGTAATTGTTTGAATTCTTCGTAATTCAACTGCTGTGAAGCATCTGATTTCGCCACTTTTGGATTTGGATGCGCTTCAATTAAAAGCCCATCGATTCCCATGGCCACACATGCACGTGCTAATGGATTGACACCATACGCATATCCCATTGCATGAGAAGGATCCAAAACGATTGGAAGATTCGTATGTTCTTGTAACCAAGCGACACCGCAAAGATCCAAGGTGAAACGTGTTCCGGTTTCGAAAGTACGAATGCCTCGTTCACAAAGAATCACATTTTCGTTTCCACCAGCTAATACAAATTCTGCCGCTTGAACAAATTCTTGCAATGTTGTTCCGAATCCACGTTTGATTAATACAGGCTTTTTGATTTTTGCACACGCACGTAAAATTCCTTGATCGTACATTGCTTTTGCACCAACTTGAATGATGTCCGTATGTTCAATGATCTCTTCAATGTGCGTCGCGTCGCGTGCTTCTGTAATGACATTCAAACCATATTCGGTTCTCATTTTTGCCAAGAGTTGCAATCCTTCCAATCCAAGTCCTTGAAACGAGTATGGACTCGTTCTTGGTTTGTAACAACCACCTCTCAAGGTACTTAAGCCCATTCCAACAAGTAATTCTGCAGACGAACGAATTTGTTCTTCCGATTCTACTGAACAAGGTCCACCGATAAGTATTGTATTCTTGGTGTTCCCACCAATGCTCACATTTCCGATTTTCACTTCGCGTTTTTCCGAACGAAATCGTTTAGAAGCCAATTGAATGTCGTTGGCAAATACCCAATGTTCCGTCGTGATTGACTCGAGTTCAGTGGGGATTTCCTTCACGCCAGAACCGGTGATAAGATAGTTTTTTCCTTCGTAGCTAATGTGAAAAGCTTTGTGTTTTTCAGCGAATGTCGCGCAGTCATTAGCGCTAACGGTTGATTTTAATTCAATGATCATAGTTCTCCCTTGATGAGGTTGACAAAATTAATAATTCCCACTGCCTGACCCTTGTCGTTCACGACGGGTAAATACATGACAGGGAAGTTCGATTTTTTTAAGGTATGTAATAATTCAATCACGGTCGCAGTGTCTTGAACGCACATGGGCTGACGATTGATAAATTCTTTTGGATCAATTTCCGCGGTGTTTTCCAGATGTTTCAAGAAAGTTTTGCGAATATCTGCACTGGAAACGAGTCCGGATAGTTGCTGGTCTTTTTCCAAAGCCAAGGCAAATCCCATTTGACCAACTTCTACTGCTTCTAGTATTTTTCGAGTAGTGCAATCTGCCACTTCGAAGCTTGGAGCCTCGTTTAAGGGAATCATGAAATCACCAATTTCAAAGGTGGATTCAATTTCACGTTTGGTTAAATTCATTAACGCATTTCCGATACTAGGTCCATTAAACAAATAGGAACCAGATACAGCTGAACTAACGCCCATGTTTCGGAGGATAAAGGATACTTCACCGTTTACTCCACCGTCCACGTGAATAGATTTACTTGGATACTTTGTTCGAAACTGACGGATTTTGGAAAAATTCAAACGATCAAATTTCCCTCCACTTTGTCCAGGAATCGTTGCCATGATTAAAATGAAATCAAAGTCCGCATAGGAATCAAAAGCTGAGATTGGAGTAGGGGTGATGATCGCCAATCCTTTTTTTCCGGTAATGGAAGTTGGGATTTCTAAAGGTTCGTTCAGATTTTCCACTTGAAAAGTCACGTATTCCACTGGATTTCTTTCCAATAAATCGTAATACTTTGATGGATTTTCCGTGATGATGTGCAAGTCAATGGGTAAGTCGCACCATGTTCGAATGTTGGCGATGTCCTCAAAAACACTCAAATCATCGTTGCAGTCGACATGCAATAGGTCCACTTGATGCGCAACTAAATCAAGAATCACTTCTTTTAGTGAGCGACTTTTATCGCTGTAAATAGATGCGGAAATCTTCATGTAACAAAGATACTGAATTTATCCTGATGGAAAAGGAGAATGGAAAAGTAGCTGGGGGGAATTTAGTAGGGAACTTACCTAAAAAAAAGAGGGGTAAGCTACTCTTATCGCACCGCTCAACCTCATACCTTTGCTACATTCCTGTCCTGGAGGATTAAGAGGGAGCTGGTCGTAAAAGACTTACCCCATGCAAATGTAGGGATTTCTTTTTATTCGAACGAAAAATTCAGCGAATAACTATGCTTCAATGGCACGATTCATCAAAGAAACCATCGCTAATGTTACGATAAACAATTGAGTAGCAGTTTCTTCATCCAAACTTGAACCATCTTCATCTTCTGTAGATACTTCCATCGCCATAAATTGTGCTAAGAAAGGTTGGTCACAGAACGATTCAATGATTTCTTCATCTTCTTCATCGAAGTATTGTTCCAACATATCAAAGTATGGCTCTTCGATTTCGTCGATGTCCGCTTCGGTAACTTGACGAAGTTTAATTCCTTCCTGTGTAAAACATTCTGAAATAACACAGAAATAATAAATTAATAATCCTTCTAAATCTTCGTTTTCGTACTCAGAAGGAGCTGTCATGACATAATCCAACAATTCTTGTTGTGCCAAGGCATATTTTTCGGATACATTTTCTAATTGATCGTCCGTTAAATGGTCTACGATTTCAATGGCTTTCTCAATGGATGCTAGACTAACTTGTTTCATGACTGTCTTTTTTTTGACAAAAGTAAGAAGAAATAATGGCGAAACTAAATTATGTAACTTGTGCTACAAATGAATTCTTATTGAGTCTTTACCTTTGTCAAAAAAAAAACAACTGATGACTTTTCTCAAAACGCGTACATTTTGGACCATCCTTGGATATGCCTTAGGAGCAGTTGGAGGATACATTTATTTTTTAAATGTCAAATGTGAAACAGGATGTTACATGAAAACGAGTCCGGTTTATAATGTCATTTTTGGATTTTTCATCGGAGGTTTTCTTTTTCAATTTATTCACGAATTTTTTATCGCTAAACAAAAATAACAATGTCAAATTTCCCAACAATTATCGATGTGCGTACGCACGCAGAATACAGTGGTGGCCATGTAGCTGGATCTGTGAACATTCCTTTGCAAGAAATTGCAAGTAGAGTAGAAGAGGTAAAAGCCTTTGCTCAACCCATTCTTTTTTGTTGTGCTTCTGGAATGCGTTCTGGTCAAGCTACACAATACTTTCAATCTTTGGGCGTAGACTGTGAAAACGGTGGCGGATGGATGGAAGTGAACGGACGCATGTAATTCTGAATAAACGTTTCAACCTCATTAACAAAGCACAGTATGTCATTATTAGGAAAATTATTCGGAATGAAGTCCGTCAACTATCAACAACTCGTTAAAGAAGGTGCGGTCATCGTAGATGTTCGTTCTCCAGGTGAATTTCAGGGTGGACACATCAAAGGCTCCATCAATGTTCCATTACAAAGTATCCAAAGTTCATTGGGTAAAATTCCAAAGAACAAAACGGTGATTACGTGTTGTGCATCTGGAATGCGCAGTGCGAGTGCAAAGAGCATTTTGAAATCTGCGGGATATGCAGATGTTCACAATGGTGGTGGCTGGATGAGCTTGAAAAGTAAGATCTAAACGTAGCTCAAGATTACAAGGAATAGAATCAATCCAAGTGAACGAAGTAGATTTCCTTTAATCATATCGCTTAGATACCAGTCTGGAAAACCATCGGCTTTCAATTTTTGATAAGCACGGTAAACAGAAAAAATAGCCATAATCGTTAAAATACCGATTGACAGGTAACTGGAGATCCAAAATGAAATCCACTCGAATTTCATGTTAATTAAAAACAAGACTAAAATCGCTGCAACAATTCCAAGTTGCAGCGATTTGTCTTTTGTCGTATAATTAATCAATTTTATTTTAAGCTCATCGTCTAATTTGCGAATGGCGCTTTGCAACATTCTTTGGCTCAAGAAAATACTGAGAATTAAAGGAATGTAGGCGATTAGTAAATTATTCATCGTTACTTGTTGTTCTCAAGAATATATAACAATACTTTCTCCATTAAATGCGCACGGTCTTTTCCAGTTACATTGTGTTTATGCATTGGATAAATGAAATCGTCTACTTGAACACCGTTTTCAATGAAGGATTTCAAGAGTGCTTCGTTGTGCTGCATCACCACTACATCATCGATGGAACCGTGGATTAACAATAAATCTCCTTTTAAGTTTTTCGTGTAATTCAGTAAGGAATTGGCATCGTATCCCGCTTTGTTTTGCTCTGGACGATCCATGTAGCGTTCGCCATACATGATTTCGTAATATTTCCAATCGGTTACTGGTCCACCAGCAACGCCAACATTGAACACTCCCGCTTGACGCAACATTAACGATGTCGTCATGAATCCACCAAAGGACCAACCATGCACTGCCAGACGGTTTCCGTCGACATAATTCAAGGATTTCAAGAAATCCACACCAGTCAATTGATCTTCCATTTCAACGGTTCCAAGTTGACGGTGGATTTGGGATTCAAAAGCGAATCCGCGTTCTCCTGACCCACGGTTATCCAAGGTAAAGACAATGTAACCTTGATTTGCCATCCAATGCA
This sequence comes from Crocinitomicaceae bacterium, assembly GCA_017983465.1. Taxonomy (GTDB): domain Bacteria; phylum Bacteroidota; class Bacteroidia; order Flavobacteriales_D; family Crocinitomicaceae; genus UBA952. Next base: position 535,049 of record JAGOBK010000001.1, on the reverse strand, counting down.
TCCAAAGGTTTGCACCTGCCATCCATGAGTTCGTCACCATTTGCGCGTGTGGACCACCGTATACATACACCAGAACTGGGTATTTTTTTGATGGATCAAAATTGCTTGGTTTGATCATTCGGTAGTACAAATCTGAACCATCTTTTCCTTTGATGGATCCAATTTCAGTCGTCCCGACGTTGTAATCAGCTAATTTCTCTTTGGATTCCATCAGTAACTTTGTCATTTTCCCATTACTGGTCCAAAGCATCGCTTTAAATGGAACAGATAAACTCGAAAAGGCATCCATGAAATAGGTTCCATTTCCAGAAAGGCTGAAACTGTGCGTTCCTTCTTCCTTCGTGATTAATTCGGTATTTCCTTTTAAATCGCAACGATAAATCAAGGTATTGGTTGGATTTGCACCTGTTGCCGTGTAATAGATTTTTGCTCCATCATTCGTTGCGCACAGAATATCCTTTACAACAAAAGTGTGATTCGTTAATTTCTGAAGCAATTTTCCGTCGAAGTCAAACAAATACAAGTTGTTGAATCCATCGCGCTCTGAAATCCACACAAACTGATTGGATGTATTGCTTGGGAAAAACACGGGATGCTCCGGTTCAATCCATTTATCGTTTTTCTCCTCAAATAAGGTTTTAACAAATTTCCCCGATTTCACGGAATAAACATTCAACGACATGTGATTTTGGTCACGATTTACTTCTGCTACGATGATAAATTGTTCATCTGGTGTAATGGCCAAATTGGTAAAGTAATCGTCCGCAGCTCCTCGTGGATTGATGTAAAGCGTTTTTTTCGATTTCACGTTGTAAATTCCCACGCGTGGTTTTTCGGATTTTTGTCCAGCCATTGGGTATTTAATGGACATCAAGCTTCCAGGTGTTGCACTGACATCCAATAATGGATAATTGTGTACTTCTGTTTCGTCCTTTTGATAAAAAGCTAAAATGGATCCCTTATTGGACCAGAAAATTCCACCGGAAATTCCAAATTCATTTCGCGCAATGGATTGACCTGAAACGATGTTTTTGTCCGAGTTTTTTGTGATCGCACGTCCATCGATGTATAAATTATTATCAATCGTATAGGCTAATTGATTCGATGCAGCATGGTACGATTGATTCCCGGCATTCACCACTGATTTTTTGAGAATCTTTCCGGATTTCGTTTTGATATCGAACGTCGCCACGGTTTGACCATCATTTAAAAGTAAGGTCGTTTCGTTAGTCCATTCGGCGCCAAAGAAGTTCCCAAAGGAAGAGCCGAGCACTGTGTTTACTTCGTCGATGGTGATGAGGTCGATAGACTTATCAGTTGCAACAGAAGATTTGTACATCGTTTTGTAATCCTTGCTGCAGGTCGTGTATTCACTGTCATTCATCCACAGGAAATTATTCACACGTTCTGGTGAAACACTTCTTTGTAACAGGACAGATTCTTTGACGCTCATTTCTTTTTTCTGAGCGAAAGCAAAAGGAGTAATCAGTAAAAGGAAAGGTAAAATGATGCGTTTCATGCGCGTTGTATAAATTGATTAAAAAATTGTTCTAGTGGTTTTCCTACCTCGTAGCAGTGCAGCAATTGTTTGTCTAAATCATCAGCTAGCAACGTTTCAGCGGGAAATTCAGCATAAAAATACCATTGTTTATTGAAAATCAGGCTTTCTTCTTGGGCTGCTTCTTTGAGGTGAGCGGGCAGAATTTTGTTTTTCTCTCCGAGGATTTCACCAAAGGTCTTTTTGAAGGACTTAGACTCGTAGATTCCTCGAAATTCCTCGATATTTGAAGCGATTCCCTCGCGCACCAATTCCAGATCTTCCTTCTCGATTTCGTAAATTCCACCGTAAGCGCGGACATGTTCTGGACTTAGTTCAAAGTAAATTCCATTTACAGCCTTGCTTTTTTTGCCATTTGGAGCAACGACAGCTGAGCACATCAACTTATATGGTGTTTTGTCCTTTGAGAATCGGATGTCCCGATTGATGCGAAAAACACAGTCCTTCACTTGTAAATCAGCGAATTGAGCGTCCGATTTGGCCAATGAATGAATCAGATGCTGTGTAAAAGCGTAAAAGGGCTTCTTTACGGATTCTTCGTAGCGTTTGCGATTTTCATCAAACCACGCTTTGTGGTTATTTCCCGCTAATTCGATAAAGAAGTGTAGGTAATCTTCAGTAAAAAATGACATACGACGAAGATATAGAAAATACGAAGAAGGAACTCAGAAAAAGCGAACAAAAAGCTGTTGCACGTTTAAACAAGAATGTGTATCTTTGCACCCGATTAATAAATTTTTAAAAATAATCTTATGAATTCTTACGAAACTGTTTTCATTTTAACTCCCGTTTTGTCTGATGATCAGGCAAAGGAAGCAGTACAGAAATTCGAAGGTGAGATTAAATCACTAGGTGGTTCAATCGCTCATTCGGAGAACTGGGGTTTGCGCAAGTTGGCGTACCCAATCCAGAAAAAATCCACTGGTTTCTACTTTCTAGTAGAATTCCAAGCGGAAGGTAATGTTGTTGCGAACTTCGAATTGATGTTGAAGCGTGATGAACGAGTTTTACGTTTTTTAACGGTTAAAATGGATGTTGATCATGTTACTTACTCAGTAAAAAGACGTGCAAAAGCTGGAGCTACTGCCTAACTAATTGTTAACCCTAAAAAATTAAAGAGATGTCAAACGATATTCGTTATCTAACCCCGATTAATATTGATATTAAGAAGGACAAGTACTGCCGTTTCAAGAAGAGCGGAATTAAATTTATCGATTACAAAGATGCAAGCTTCTTGTTGAAATTGATAAATGAACAAGGTAAAATTCTTCCACGTCGTATCACTGGTACTTCTGCGAAATACCAAAAGAGAGTCAACAAAGCGATCAAACGTGCTCGTCACCTAGCGATCCTTCCATACGTTGGTGATATGTTGAAATAATCATTTGTTGAACAGAAAAACTGAAAGTCATGGAAATTATCTTAAAGAAAAACGTTGATAAATTAGGTTACGCAAACGAAATCGTAAACGTAAAACCTGGATACGGTCGTAACTTCTTGATTCCTCAAGGATACGCGACGCTTGCTACGGCTAGCGCGAAAAAAGCACACGCTGAGATTATGCGTCAAAAATCTCATAAAGAATCTAAAAATTTAGCTGAAGCTCAAGAATTAGCTGCTAAAATTGCTGATTTAACGATCACTATCGCTACTAAAGCTGGTGAAAACGGTAAAATCTTTGGTTCTGTTAATACGGTTCAATTGGCTGATGCACTTCGTGCACTTGGACATGATATCGACCGTAAATCATTGAAAATTAAAGACGAACCAATTCGCGAGATTGGAACGTATGAAGTAGAAGCAAACATTTACAAAGGCGTGAAACAAGCATTCAAATTTGAAGTTGTTAGCGAATAAGCTTTACTTAACACACTATAAAAAAACTCTTTCCATATGGAAGGAGTTTTTTTTTGTCCCTATGCATAGTAAGCCGGAATTCATTACTTTTATTCTTTGGCGAAATTCATGAATAATCCAATGGTAATATGGTTTTTTGGACTCTCAGGTTCCGGTAAGTCTACCTTATCGAACCTCTTGTTGCAAAAATTAAAGGATAAAGGAATCTCTTCGGTCTCTATCGATGGTGATCAATTGCGCGCTGGAATCAATCAGGACCTTGGATTTTCCTCGGAGGATCGCATGGAGAACATTCGCCGATCTGCTGAAATCGCCAAGATCCTATTGGAAAACCATCAGGTCGTCTTGGCGTCCTTCATTACACCGGAGGAATGTCACCGTGAAAAAGTACGTGAAATTCTAGGTTCTACTGTTCGCTTCCTGTTTGTGGATGCCGATCTGAAAACCTGCCAAAGTCGCGATGTAAAAGGACTCTATCAAAATGTATCAAAAGGTACGCTCAGTGATTTTACGGGAATCTCAGCTCCTTTCGATCGTCCAACACATGTGGATTTGATCCTAGACACGAATGAACAAACATCGCATCAATGTCTTGACCAAATCGTACATACTTTTTTCGGAGAGAGATGAGTTACAGACTAAATTATTTAGAGGAATTAGAGGCGGAGGCTGTTTACGTACTGCGTGAAGCATTCGCTCAGTTTCAGAATCCGTGCATTCTATTCTCTGGCGGCAAGGATTCAATCGTTGTGACACATCTTGCAACGAAAGCGTTTGCGCCTGGACCAATACCATTTACATTATTACATATCGATACCGGACATAATTTCCCGGAGACACTTCAGTTTCGAGACGAATTAGCCAAGCGTTTAAATGTCCGCTTAGTTGTTGGGAAAGTCGAAGATTCCATTCAGCGTCAAACGGCTCTTGAAGAAAACGGACCGAATGCGAATCGGAATCGTGCGCAGTCTATCACTTTGTTGGAAAGTATGGAATCCTTTGGATTTGATGCGGCAATCGGAGGAGGAAGAAGAGACGAAGAAAAGGCACGAGCGAAGGAACGTTTTTTCTCACACCGCGATGCTTTTGGACAATGGGACCCCAAAAATCAAGGTCCGGAAATTTGGCATTTATACAATGGTCGCTTAAATCAAGGAGAACAATTTCGCGTATTCCCCATTAGCAACTGGACAGAATTGGATGTTTGGGAATACATTCAGAAGGAAAATATTCTCCTGCCAAGTTTGTACTTTGCTCACCAACGCCCATGTGTGAAAAGGAAAGAATCGATTTTGGCTCAATCTTCTCATTTAGTCCCTCACGATACCGATGAATTGCTTGATCTTACCGTTAGATTCCGAACCATCGGTGATATGACAATAAGTGGCGCGTTGATTTCTTCCGCCTCATCCGTTGACGAAATCATTGCAGAATTAAAGGAAATGAATCAATCAGAACGCGGGAATCGCGCAGATGATTTTCGTTCGGAATCGTCCATGGAGGATCGTAAAAAAGAAGGGTATTTCTGATGGAAAACACAAAGGACATCGTACGATTTACCACAGCGGGAAGCGTGGATGATGGAAAAAGCACCTTAATCGGACGCTTGCTTTATGATTGCAAACAAATTCCTCAGGACCAAATTGCGATGGTTCAGCGAATTTCTGAGCGCAAAGGATTGGAGGAGATTGACATGTCGCTTTTTACGGATGGATTAAAAGATGAGCGTGCACAAGGAATTACGATTGATGTCGCATATCGATATTTCACCACGGAAAAGCGAAAATTCATCATTGCAGATACACCGGGACACCTACAATATACACGAAACATGGTCACCGGTGCTTCAACCGCGAATGCTGCCATCATTCTTATCGATGCGCGCAAAGGTGTGGTGGAACAAACACGAAGACATAGTTTTATTGCGTCCTTACTTCAAATTCAGCATTTGATTGTGTGCGTCAATAAAATGGATTTAGTGGAGTTCAGTGAAGAGAAATTTAACCAAATTGTATCTTCCTTTCAGGATTTCTCTGCGAAACTAGCAATTGTTGATGTTCAGTTTATTCCTGTTTCCGCATTGAATGGAGACAATGTGGTACATCGTTCTGAAAACATGTCCTGGTATCAGGGAGCTACCTTACTTCATACGTTGGAACACATATCCGTGGCAAACGAGGTCAACCATATTGATTTTCGTTTTCCAGTTCAACATCCGATTCGTGTGGATAACGAACTCGTTCAGGATTATCGTGTTTATGCTGGCAAGATGGAAAGTGGAATTATCCGAGTGGGCGATGAAGTGATTGTTTTGCCTGGAAGTCAACGCAGCAGCATAAAATCCATCATGGGAATGAATGGTCCGCAAGTAGAAGCGTTTGCACCACAATCCATCTCTCTTGAATTGACGGATGAATTGGATATATCACGTGGAAATATGATCGTGAAGCCAAATAATCAACCGGAAGAAGTGAGACAACTGTCGGCGATGATTTGTTGGATGAGTTCACAAGCATACATTCCTGGACGAAAGTACATTTTACGTCATACGACAAATGAAGTCAAAGCGATGGTGAAATCGATTTTGTATGTCTACGATATGCAAACTTTGAAACGAAATGAAGAACAATCAGCGCTACAAACAAATGACATTGCTAGGGTAGAATTGCAATTAGCTGGACCCATTTTTGTGGATGAATATAGAAAGAATAAAGCTACTGGGTCTTTTATTTTGATTGACGAACAATCCAATCAGACACTTGCCGTTGGGATGATTTCTTAGCGTTTTTCTAGGTAATTCTTCACGTAATCTGAAATACCTTCTTCCAAGCTGTAAAATTCATGTGGATAGCCGATGGATAATAGTTTGGACATGTTCGCTTCAGTAAAATACTGGTATTTGTCGCGGATGTCTATCGGTGTATCGATAAATGAGATGGACGGTTCCAATCCCAATGCTTGAAAGGTTAAACTTGCCAAATCCAAGAACGTTCGTGCTTTTCCTGAACCAAGATTGTAGATCCCAGGGTGGTCCTGGTGTTGCATCAAGAATTCACATACTTTCGCGACATCTTTCACGTAAACGAAATCTCGCAGTTGCTCACCATCCTTGTATGCTGGATTGTGCGAACGGAACAATTGCATGTGTCCCTTTTCTTTGATTTGTCGATGCGTGTGAAAAACTACGCTTGCCATTCTTCCTTTGTGATATTCCTTTGGACCATAGACATTAAAGAATTTAAGTCCTGCCCAAAATGGTGGCGTTGTTGATTGCTGAATCGCCCATTTGTCAAATTCGTTCTTTGAAATCCCGTATGGATTCAAAGGTTTCAAATTTGGAATGACGTCATTGTTGTCTTCGTAACCATATTCTCCTAAACCATAAGTCGCTGCACTACTTGCATATACCAATGGAATCTGGTGTTCGGTGCAAATGCTCCAAATGGACTTCGTGTAATTCAGGTTTAATTGATCCAGAATCTCAAGGTCTTTTTCGGTGGTATCTGTTCGTGCGCCTAAATGAAAAACAAATTCCACTTCGTTTGCATGTGCTTGAAACCATGAAACAAATTCTGAACGCTCTATTTTAGAACTGAACTGTGTATTTTTCCAATTTTCTTCCTTGTCGATTTTCGTGAAATCATCAACTAATACAAGGTTTGTATGTCCGAGTGAATTTAGGTGATCCACCAAATAACTCGCGATAAATCCGGCAGAACCAGTAACAACTATCATTGGATGTTTTTAGAATAAACCGTTGATTTCTGCATCAATGGAATTAATGATCTTACCTAAATCCTCTTGGTTGTCAGGGAAACGGTTGTTATCGATATCGATGATCAATACTTTACCTTTGTCGTAAGTAGAAATCCAAGCTTCGTAACGTTCATTCAAACGCTTTAAATAATCTAAACGGATGCTTTCTTCGTAATCGCGTCCACGTTGTTGAATTTGGCTAACCAATGTGGGAACACTTGCGCGTAAGTAAATTAACAAATCTGGAGCAGAAACGAATCCATCCATTAAGTTGAACAAAGAGAAGTAATTTTCAAAATCTCTTGTAGTCATTAGTCCCATAGAATGTAAATTCGGAGCAAAGATGAATGCATCCTCATAAATCGTTCGATCCTGAATAACCGTATGTGCTGTTTCTTTAATCTCTTGAATTTGAGTGAAACGACTGTTCAAATAATAAATTTGAAGGTTGAAAGACCAACGTTGCATGTCATCGTAGAAGTCATTTAAATACGGATTTTGGTCCACATCCTCATAATGAGTTTCCCAACCATAATGTTTTGACAATAAGTTTGTTAATGTGGTTTTACCCGATCCGATGTTTCCTGCGATTGCAACGTGCATATTCTGTATTTTAGAAAGGCTAAATTACGATAATTCCTAGGAAGAAAAAAAGGGGAAAGCCTACTATTTGATCATGAAAAGTGAAATAATTGAGCCGTTTTGAATCCCGAGGACTTCACCTTGAAGGATAAAGGAGGTAATTGGACTGTCAATCTGCCAATCTGGATTTCTTTGACTCGCTCTCATGTTGACAGGAACGAAGCGAAGAGCTGTCGCGTTGGCGTCCAAACAGACAATTTGTTGGTTCCAAAACCCGAATTGCTGACAGTTTTCAAGGTTATATGAGCCACTGAAGGTCAATAGGAAATCATAACGATTCATCATTCCATCCGAGAAAAGCACGTACAAATGATCTTGGTATTCTTTTAATTCAAGGATCGAATTCTCCTTGGTTTCCACATTTTGAATGGACTGAAGGATTTGGGATTTTTGAAAATCCACCAAATTTAATGAAGAACGAAATTGGTCAAAAACCCAGATTAAATTCGGACGATTCGATGCGCAAATAAAGACAACATTCGAGAATCCTAATTCACTTAAATCGATGATGTCCCCTTGTTGTGAAAGCGTATTGTCAACAATGGCAACAGATTGTTGTACATCCGAAAACAATAAGATTTTCATGGCATTTATCGGTGAAATGGATTGTATGTTACCGAGTGACTTGAAGGTTTGATTGAATTTTCGTTCCCCGTTAATCGCTTTCTTTTGAATGTTATTTTCGGAAACGACTAGCAAGTTGTTTTGTCCATCAATGGACCAAGTGTCAATTGGAGTAGGGGAAACGTATGTTTCTAGAAGTGTTAATTCTTGTGAATAAACGAGAAAACACAGTGTCCAACTGAATATGAGTAGAATGATTTTCATCGCGTAAGGTCTAAAATTTCGTTTAATAAACGGTCGTCATTCATCAATCTCGGCACCTTGTGTTGTCCACCTAATTTCCCTTTGGACTTCAACCACTGATGAAAGGTTCCATTTGGGACTTTTGTCATTTTTGGATAACCAATATTGATGTTGTCTTTGCGTTTTGCATCGTAATCCGCATTTTCATCTTTTAACAAGTGATCTAATTCTTGTAAAAACAGGGCTTCATCAGTTGGTTCTTCTCTGAATTCGATCAGCCAGTGATGTCCGCCAACAACCTTCTCTTCATCAAAATAGGGCGCTGCGGTATAGTCACTGATCTGTGCTTTTGTTCGAAGTGCGGCAGTACTAATCGCTTTATCGGCATGCTCAATGATTAATTTTTCTCCAAATGCATTGATGTAATGGCTGGTTCTTCCGCTGACGACAAATCGAAAGGGATGCAACTGACTAAAGCGTACCGTATCTCCGATGATATAGCGCCATAGTCCTGAAGATGTCGTGATGACTAAAGCATATTCTTTATCGATTTCGACGTTCTCTAACGTGATAACGCTTTTCGAATCTAATCCCTCAAATTCTGTCATGGGAATAAACTCATAGAAAACCTGAGAATTCGTCAATAACAAGAGTTCTTTGGAATCGATTTGATCCTGTAGTCCAAAATATCCTTCGGATGAATTATAGGATTCCACGTAATTCATCCTAGGAATTTGCAGAATTTCGTGAAATGCTTCTTGATAAGGTTTGAAAGACATCCCTCCATGAATGTAGAGCTCTAGATTTGGCCAAACTTCTTTAATGGAATCCTTGCCTGATTTCTCTAGTACTTTTTTCAAAAGTAAAAGTGTCCAACTTGGAATTCCAGCAATGATGCAAATGTTCTCGTCGAGAACGGAATCTGCCATTCGCTCTAATTTTTCCTCCCAATTTTCCAAAAGGGCAATGTCTTTCTTGGGCGTTCGTCTTAATTCTGTCCAAGTAGGTAAATGATTGATGATGATCGCGGACAAATCCCCAATGAAAATCCCTTCTTCGGATTGATCAATTTTACCGCTTCCGCCAATAATGAGGTGTTTCGCGTTATATAACTTGCGCTTCGAGTGATTGGCGTAATATTGAGCAAGTAAGTCCTTGCCATTCGCGTAGTGATTTTGTAAAAGAGAATCTTCGGTGATGGGTAAAATCTTTATTCGGTCTGCTGTTGTTCCGGAGGATTTGGCGAACCAACTTGTTTTACCTGGCCACAATTGAGATTCGGCTCCATGAATGGATTCGTCGATGTACGGCTTTAAGGTGCCGTAATCACTTAAGGGAACATGTTGTTGAAAGGACTCAATGGCATGTACTTCTGGAAGTCCAATTTTTTGGCCGTAAACTGTTTCCTTTCCCTTCGTTGTGAGAAAGTCAAACGTTTTGAATTGATTCGGTATGGGATTTTGGCGGTAATCATTGATACGCGCCATACGTCTTCCAATCAACCAAGAAAATACGGAGTTGAAAGGCATAATTCAACAATGTTGATGAATGGAAAACGAAGTTGATTTTATCCCCAAATAAGGACAGAAATCAGGATAGATAAAGCAATAATCGTATAAATTGTTCCTACTGCTGCAGTCGAACCTTCGAAGAAATTATCTGACATAATGTTTGTTTTAGACTTCAAAAGTAGGAATTGTTTTGCTTATAACGTGCGGTTTGGACAAAAAAAAAGCCCTAAAAAAGGGCTTTTTGAGTGATTTAATATCTTCTTAATCTCTGCTTCCAAATAGGCGAAGCAAGGTAAGGAATAAATTAATGAAGGTGATGTATAGTGATAGTCCACCAAACAAAGCCATTTTACTTCGTTGTTCTTCGTTCATCTCAGCATTGTGCGCCATTTCTTTAAGCATTTGCATTTTGTATGCTACGAGTCCAGTAAAGACAAATACGCCAATGTAAGTGATCATTTTGTCCATTCCTGAACTTTGCATGAACATGTTGATGATACTTGCAATGATGATTCCACCAAGTGCCATGTACAATAAACTACCAAACTTCGTTAAATCTGTTTTTGTGGTATATCCTAACACTGCCATGATTCCAAATGCTCCTGAGGCAGCAAAGAAGGTCAAAGCGATTGATCCCATGGTGTACATCATGAAAATGAATGATAAACTTAATCCCATAAGAACGGAATAGACGATGAAAAGCAATAAAATCGTTTTCATGGACATTCGTTCCAATCCCATGCTCATTGCAAACACCACCACAATCGGTGAAAACATCACAACGTAAAACAAAGGAGAAACTCCTGTTTCCGTTAAGAATAGTGTTGCGATGTACGCTGGATTCGTTCCGACGTAATACGCAATAATTCCTGAAATACTCAACGCAGCAAACATGTAGGTGTACACGCTGCGGATAAAATCTTTAGCAATGTCTGAAGAAACAGACTGGTCGTTGTTTAAGTAATCGTTCATTTTTAATGTAATTTAGCTTGTACTAAATTAATAAATTCTTTTCTCGTTGCGTCGTTTTGCAAAAATAATCCAGTAAACGCACTTGTTGTTGTGACGGAGTTTTGTTTTTGTACACCACGCATCTGCATGCACATGTGACAACATTCAATCACTACTGCAACACCTTTTGGTTCGAGTGTACGTTGAATGCAATCGCGAATTTCTAAGGTTAATCTTTCTTGTACTTGTAAACGACGAGCATATGCATCAACCACACGTGGAAGTTTGCTTAATCCAACGATTTTACCATCGGGAATGTATGCAATGTGTGCTTTTCCAAAGAAAGGAAGCATGTGGTGCTCACACATAGAGTAAACTTCAATGTGTTTAACGATCACCATTTCGGAATAGTCTTCATGGAAAATAGCTTGACGAATGATTTCATCTGGATTGATGTCGTAACCGTGCGTCAAAAACTTCATCGCTTTTGCTACTCTTTCTGGTGTTTTTAATAATCCTTCTCTTTCCGGATTTTCACCGATTTGTTCAATAATTGAGCGATAATGTTCTTCCATTCCTTCTTGATTCAATGTGTTTTGTTTAAAGTAACAACGAAGGAAAGCTAAAAAGGTTCTTTGCCACCGTAATATTCCACAAAGTTATTTTCGGTTTCGATGAGTTTGATTTTGGCCATTTCACCACCATGTTGCTGAACGAGTGGATCTAAAATGTCCCAAATGGCAATTGCCATGTTTTCCGTTGAGGCCATAATTCCCGTTAAAAAAGGAACGTCTAAATTCAAATTCTTGTGGTCCAACGCTTCAATAATGTGTTCGCGAATCAATACGCTGAGTACTTTCAGATTCATCACAAATCCTGTTTCAGGATGAGGAACACCCTTCACGGTAATATATAACTGAAAGTTGTGTCCGTGCCAATTGTGATTCGAACATTTCCCAAAAACTTCTTGGTTTTTCTCATCACTCCATTCTGGTCTCCAAAGTTTATGCGCCGCATTAAACGTTTCTCTTCGGGTAATGTAAACTGTTTTCATAGCTTAAACATTGATTAGGGATACTAGTTCACATTTCATGATTCCATCACGGTCTAATTCCAAAAGCTTGATGGTTTGAAACGTGTTGACTAGGTCCGGCTGATAGGTATATTTTACTTTAACATAATTCTCGGTGAATCCATACATGATTCCCTCGTCTTCTTCTTGCTCAAACAGAACACTTCGAATTGAGCCAACATTTTCACTGTAAAACTGTCGTTTTTTGCGGTCTGAAAGTAAGTGTAATTGCTTGCTTCGTTCACGGCGAACATCCATTGGGACAGCTTCCCCTAATTTTGGAGCGCCAGTATTTGCGCGTTCTGAATAGGTGAAAACGTGTAAATAGGAAATGTCTAAATCTTTCAAGAAATCAATTGTTTCCATGAAGTCTTCATCCGTTTCTCCTGGAAATCCAACAATGACATCGACACCAATACATGCATCTGAACGCAGTGATTTAATGTGCTGAACACGTTCTGCGTACAAAGCACGTTCGTATTTTCTGCGCATCAATTTGAGTATGCGGTCGCTGCCTGATTGAAGTGGAATATGGAAATGCGGGACGAATCGTTGCGATTTTGTTAAACAAAAATCGATGATTTCGTTTGATAATAAATTGGGTTCGATGGAAGAAATGCGGTAACGATCAATTCCATCCACTTCATCTAACGATTGAATTAACTGATAAAAATTTTCGTCGCCTCCTTGTCCAAAATCACCAATGTTCACACCTGTGAGTACAACCTCTCGGATCTTCGTTTCAGCAATTTTCTTCGCTTCAAGAACTGTTTCTTCAATGCTTGCATTTCTACTTTTTCCCCTTGCAAGTGGAATTGTACAGAAGGTGCAAAAATAGTCACAGCCATCCTGTACCTTTAAAAAGGAACGTGTACGATCGCCGAAGGAATAAGAAGGAACAAATTCTTTGGTTTCTTTGATATTGTCGAAAGAGACAATTGTTTCTTCCGTATTTTGATCGATTTTATCTAGGTGTTCTAGGATGTTAAATTTTTCATTCGCACCCAAAACCATGTTCACACCGTTGATTTGTGCGATTTCAGTGGGTTTTAATTGGGCATAACATCCAACAATGACAACAAACGAATCTGGATTAATTTTCTTCGCGCGTTTGACCAATTGCTTACATTTCTTGTCCGCATTTTCCGTAACTGAGCACGTATTGATGACGTAAACATCAGGGTGTTCTTCGAATCCAACCTTCGCAAATCCAGCGTCCTCAAACAATCTGGAAATGGTGGAAGTCTCGGAGAAATTTAATTTACATCCGAGCGTATAAAAAGCGACTTTTTTGAATTGATTCATTGAGGCCGTAAAGTTAAGGACTTATTTTGTGAAAGGAAACCCTCTAAACGTGCTTTCCGTGTTCAAAATGTGATTTCAATGAGATGATGCGTTCGTTTAATTGCTAATTTTGCTCAAAACAAGAAGAATGAAATTCGATATAGCAGTTATTGGTGGTGGAATTGTGGGCGCAGCAACTTTTTACAAGTTGCAAGTAAAGTACCCAAATTTAAAAATTGCTCTTTTTGAAAAAGAAGCACTTTTAGCAGATCATCAAACTGGGCATAACTCTGGAGTAATTCACTCTGGACTTTACTACAAGCCAGGATCGTTAAAAGCCCGAAATTGCATTCAAGGTCGACATGAACTGGTTGCGTTTGCAAAGGAACACGGAATCAAACATGATGTTTGTGGGAAAGTCGTAGTGGCTACGGACGCGAGTGAACTTCCTAATATGGACCGCATATTTAAAACGGGACTCGAAAATAAAATTGAAGGAATCGAAATGATCAACGCGGATCAAGTCCGTGAGATAGAACCACATGTTAAATCCATCGGTGGTATCTGGGTTCCATGCACTGGTATCATTGATTTCCGTGGAGCGACTGCTAAAATGGTGGAGATTGCTTTGTCCATGCAAGAAGGAAGTAAACTCTTCCTCGAGACAGAAGTGATTTCTATCGATAAAGGGGAAGAAAATTCAACGATTCATACATCCAAAGGTGCATACGAAGCAGAATACCTGGTTTTTTGTGCAGGACTTCAAGCCGATCGTTTAGCGAAAAAGGATGGTGTGAATTTAAAAGAGAAAGTTGTTGGGTTTAGAGGAGATTATTATGAATTGACTCCGGAAGCAAAACATAAAGTGAAAAACTTAATCTATCCTGTTCCAAATCCTGATTTCCCATTCTTGGGTGTACATTTTACACGCATGACAGATGGAGAAGTTGAATGTGGTCCGAATGCCGTATTTACGTTTAAACGCGAGGGGTATGGGAAAACAGATTTTTCATTGAAGGATACGGTTGATGCTTTGACTTACGGTGGAACATGGAAGTTGTTTTTCAATAACATGAGTTTTGGAATCAACGAATACCGACGAGCTTTTTCGAAGAAATTATTCCTGAAAACATTGCAGCGAATGATTCCAGATTTAACCATGGACGATATTCATCCTGGAAGATCAGGTGTACGTGCTTTGTTATTAGCGGAGGACGGTGATACAAGAGATGATTTCAGAATCGAATACCACGGAAAATCCATTCATGTGTTGAATGCTCCTTCTCCTGCAGCAACGGCTTCACTTGCCATCGGACAATACATTGCTGATGAGGCAGAAAAGCAGTTTAACTTGAAATAGTCCTTCAGACTTATTGCCTTGTTAATTTTCCTTCTTTCCAATCTTGGATCAGCTTTGCCCATGAAAATGGATTCAATAAATTATTGACTGGAAGTTGTCCATTTGTATACAGACGTGTATTTCTTGTGTTATATGCGTTTCCGGATGCTAAGGAAGCATCAGATTCCAATCGAGCCGCTACAAATGCAAGTGATTCTCCGGATAATTCTTTTTGAGCGCGACGAACGTCATCTTCATAAGGAGTCATATTGACAAAATAGTCTGCGAATTGCGAACGTGTTGGCCATGGATGGACAACCACCGTTGGTAAAACCAAGGTATCGCGAACCAACATGTGAATAATGCTGTAACGATTATCCTTTAAAGTATCTGGGACAATATACGGTGACGTTTGAAATCCCTCACGAGAGAAAAATACGGTGTCTCCAGGTTGTGTAACCAAAGTGAAAAAACCATAGAAATCGGAAACAACTCCTTTTTTCAAGGAGCGATTATAAGCAGTTGAATAGGGAAGAGGGATGGCCTCCTCGGTTACGACTACTCCGGACAATTGAATTAATTGCGTGTTTTTTTGTCCAAATGCAGTAAAGCTTAGTCCAAGAAATAAAAGATAAGTTAAAGTCTTCATAGGCTTGATTTCTATACAAGGTTAAGTAAAATGCGTCAATTGCTCACTTATTAGGAATTATTTAACAATTGACCGCTGCTAAAACGAAAAACCTGCCGATTTATTACTAAATTTGCAAGAATTTATTACAAAAATAAGTTCACATGTCTCTCGATAATCTACAAAAAATTTCTGAAGGATTAACCTACGATGATGTTCTGTTAGCACCCGCCTATTCAGAAGTATTGCCTCGTGAAGTTTCCCTTAAAAGCAAGTTTACACGTAACATCACTGTAAATACTCCAATTGTTTCAGCTGCGATGGATACCGTAACGGAATCTGAATTAGCAATTGCAATTGCACAACAAGGAGGAATTGGTGTGGTTCATAAAAACATGACCATTGAACAGCAGGCAATGCAAGTACGCAAGGTAAAACGTTCTGAAAGTGGAATGATTATCGATCCAATTACCCTTTTGGAAAATGCACTTGTTCAAGATGCACTTCAATTAATGAAGGAAAATAGCATTGGTGGAATTCCAGTGGTGAACGAGCAAAAGGTATTGAAAGGAATTCTGACAAACCGCGACTTGCGCTTTGAAAAGAACATGTTGAGACCTGTTGCTGAGATCATGACCTCTGAAAACATCATTACTACAGGTGAAACGACTGATTTGACTACCGCAGAAGTTATTTTGCAGCAAAATAGAATTGAAAAATTACCAGTTGTTGATGAGCAAAATCGATTAATTGGACTGATCACTTACCGTGATATTATTAAAGTGAAAGAACATCCTTATTCTTGTAAGGACTCCTTAGGAAGATTGCGTGTAGCAGCAGCTGTTGGAGTGACACATGATACAATGGAGCGTGTTACCGCTTTAGTGGAAGCAGGAGTAGATGCAATTGTTATTGATACAGCACATGGACATACCAAAGGTGTTGTTGAACAATTGAAAAATGTCAAAGCGAAATTTCCAAAATTGGATGTTGTGGTGGGTAATATCGCTACAGCAGAAGCAGCAAAATATTTAGTGGAAGCAGGAGCGGATGCGGTGAAAGTAGGAATTGGACCTGGTTCCATTTGTACAACACGTGTTATTGCTGGAGTAGGTGTTCCACAATTAACTGCGGTGAATGAAGTTGCGCAAGCAATTGCAGGGACAGGTGTTCCGGTTATCGCTGATGGTGGAATTCGTTACACAGGGGATATCGTGAAAGCGATTGCAGCTGGTGCAGATATCGTTATGTTAGGTTCCATGTTTGCCGGAGTGGAAGAATCTCCAGGTGAAACCATCATTTTTGAAGGAAGAAAATTCAAGTCCTACCGTGGAATGGGTTCTATCGAAGCCATGCAAAAAGGATCAAAGGATCGTTACTTCCAAGATGCGGAAGATGATATCAAAAAATTAGTTCCGGAAGGAATTTCAGGTCGTGTGCCATACCGCGGAAAATTGATCGAAGTGATGTTCCAAATTATTGGTGGACTTCGTGCGGGAATGGGATATTGTGGTGCTCCAACTATTTCAAAGTTACAAGGAGCTAGGTTTGTTCGTATTACTTCTGCAGGAGTACGTGAATCTCATCCGCATGATGTGACAATCACAAGAGAAGCACCAAATTATAGTATCAAATAAAAAAGCGAAATTTACGTTCGCATTGAGTAACTGAAACAAAAATAAACTAGTACAATGAAAAAAATTATCGTTTTATTGTTGATTTTCACTGGTATCCAAGGAGCAATTGCTCAAAATGATCCAGTAGTAATGGAAATTGATGGCAAACCTGTCACAAAAAGTGAGTTTTTACAGATTTACTTGAAAAATAATCCATCCCCTAAGTTTGATCAGGCATCTTTGGATGAATATGTGGAGATGTTTACAAAGTTTAAATTGAAGGTAGCAGAAGCTGAAAAGTTGGGTTATGACACCATTCCAAAGTTGAAAAAAGAATTGGATGGTTACCGCAAACAATTAGCCTTGCCTTATTTAATTGATTCCGTTGAGAATCAAGCAATGGTTTCACAAGCATATGACCGCATCAAAAATGAAGTTCGTGCTTCACACATATTAATCCGTGTAGACGCAAACGCTAGTCCAAAGGATACTCTTGCTGCATACAACAAAATCATGGCTTTAAAAGCACGAATTGAAAAAGGAGAGGATTTTGCTTCTGTTGCGAAAATGAAAAATGGTTCAGAGGATCCATCGGCGGCTTCAAACGGTGGTGATTTAGGATATTTTACCGCTTTTCAAATGGTGTATCCATTTGAGGAAAAAGCATTTACGACATCAATTGGACAAGTTTCTGATCCATTCCGTACGCGTTATGGATACCACATTGTAAAAGTGACGGACAAGCGTCCATCCCGCGGTACAATTCGCGTTGCGCACATCATGGTGTCCACTGGTAAGGAAGCGACGACTGAAGCAAAAGCAAATGCAGAGAAAAAAATCAATGAGATTTACGATAAATTAGTAGCAGGAGAAAAATGGGAAACGCTTGTTTCCTTGCATTCTGATGATGCGAATTCCGTGAAAAAAAATGGGGAGCTTCCAGCATTTGGTTCAGGAACAACTCAGCGAATGGTTCCTGCGTTTGAAGATGCAGCATTTGCCTTGAAAGAAGTAGGTCAATATAGCAAACCAGTTAAAACAGACTTTGGATTCCACATCATTAAATTGGTAGAGTGGAAAGAGGTTTCTTCTTTCGAAAGCATGAAAAAGGAATTACAGACGAAGGTAAACAAGGATGAGCGTTCGAAAAAAACACAAGATGCCTTTGTATCCAAATTGAAAGCCAACTATCACTATGCTTACAAGGGAGATAAAAACTTAAAATGGTTCAATGAAAAATTGGATTCTACGTATTACCTTGGAAAGTGGAGCGCTGATGGGAAATTGAAATCAAATAAAGTGATGTTTGAATTAAATGGAGAATCAACAGATTTCACACAGCAAGCTTTCGCTCAATACCTTGAGAAGAACTACCGTGGAGTGAAACGCGATGAAAATAATGTTGTGGTTGCTAAGCAATACAAAAGTTGGGAGAAAGCAGCGATTTTACAATACGAAGAATCTATTTTGCCTACAAAATACCCAGAATACAAAGCTTTATTGAAAGAATACCATGATGGAATTATTTTATACGAAATCATGCAAGACCGTGTGTGGAATAAAGCGGTGAAAGATACTGCTGGACTTCGTGCTTTCTTCATGGCGAATCAATCCAAATACACATGGCCAAAACGATTAGATGCAACAGTATACGAATGCTTGAATAAAGAAATTGCAGCGAAAGTATCTGGAATGTTGAAAAATGACACGATCAATTCGAAACATGTATTAGATGTTGTGAATAAAGATTCTGAATTGAACCTAAAAGTGAAAATGAACAAGTTTGACATCGCTCAAACACCATTCTTGGCAAATAAAACGTTGTCAAAAGGAGTCAATCAAGCTTATGAATTCGAAGGAAAGGTTTACGTGGTGAAAGTGAGTGCAGTATTGGAACCAGGATTGAAGGAATTCAGTGAGGCGAAAGGAATGGCGACATCCGACTACCAAAATTACCTCGAGACAACGTGGTTAGAATCTCTGAAGAATGCACATACAGTGAAAGTGAACAAGGAAGTTCTTTATCAAATCGGAAACTAAACGATGAAGGGATATACACTGTTAATCTGGATATTTTTAAGTACTTACAGTTTTGCTCAGCCATCAAAGGTGGTGAACAAAATTGTCGCTCAAGTTGGGGATAATATTATTCTCTTGTCGGACATCGAGTCACAGTTGTTGCAGGCTGAACAAGGACAAGTTAAGGTCACTGAGGCCATGGAATGCGGAATTCTTGAGCAACTAATGATTCAAGAGTTATTGATCAACCAAGCCATGTTGGATAGTTTAGTTATCAAAGACGAAACGGTTGATTACGAAATGGAAAATCGTCTTCGTATCCTAGAATCCAAAATGGGTGGTAGAGATAAGTTGGAAGCGTATTATGGTAAATCGGTCACTCAAATCAAGGAAGAGTTTCGCGCCAAAATTAAAGAACGCTTGTTGGCTCAAGAGATGGAATCTAAAATTGTGTCAGAAATAACGGTTACTCCAAAAGAGGTGGCTGCTTATTTTAATTCCTTACCGAAGGATAGCATTCCATACATAAACATGAAATTAAGTTTCCAGCAAATTGTTCAATATCCGGTAATTACAAAGGAAGACAAAAAAAGAGCATTCGATCAATTGGCTGAAATCCGAAACTTGATTTTAACAAAGGGTAAAAACTTTGAAACCATGGCCAGAATTCACTCCCAAGATCCAGGAAGTGCTAGTCAAGGTGGGAAAATATCTGCAACAAAAGGAATGATGGTGCCTCAGTTCGAGGAAACATTGTTTAAATTGAAGGTTGGTGAAGTATCAGAAATTGTTGAAACGACATATGGTTACCACATCATTAAGCTCATTTCAAGAAAAGGAAATGATTACACTGTTTCTCATATCCTCATCATGCCAGAATTTAACGCGGAAAGCAGCAGTATTGCGACAACAAAGATTGATTCGTGTTATTCCATGTTAAAGGAAAATCGCATTACTTGGGATGAAGCGGTGCTTCGTTTTTCAAATGATGATTTAACCAAGCAAAACAGAGGGATTATCACAAACCCAATTTCTGGAGATCAACTTTGGGATATGGAGGACTTGAATGAAGTCGATCAGCAGATTTACCTTTTGACAGATGCCTTAAACAAAGGAGATGTAACTCAGCCGAGTATGTACATCGATATCTATGAGCGCAAACAAGGGGTTAGAATTGTCCGATTAGCGGAACGTTTCCCGGCACATCTTGCTAATTTGAACGATGACTATGCCTTAATCAAATTAGCGGCTGAAAACGACAAAAAACAAAAGACCATCGATAGTTGGGTGGATAGTAAAATTGGAAATGCCTATGTGCGCATCGATAAATCATACGAATCGTGTGATTTTAGAAATAATTGGATAAAAACAAACGATAAGTAAGATGACGGATAAAGAGAAAATTGATCAGCTTGTTGTAGATTATCATGCTCTAAAGAATGAAATTCATAAAGTCATTATTGGTCAGGATGATGTTGTAGATCAAGTATTAATCGCTATTTTTTCAAGAGCACATTGCTTGTTAGTCGGCGTGCCTGGCCTAGCTAAAACATTATTGGTGAACACCATTGCGGAAACTTTGGGTTTATCGTTTAATCGCGTGCAGTTTACACCGGACTTAATGCCTTCGGATATCGTTGGATCTGAAATCTTAGACGAAAGCAAGCAGTTTAAGTTTATTCCTGGACCTTTGTTTTCGAACATTATTCTTGCGGATGAAATCAACCGTACGCCTCCAAAAACTCAATCCGCACTGCTTGAAGCGATGCAGGAGCGACGTGTAACGGCAGCTGGAAAAACATATGACTTACCCGCTCCGTTTTTTGTATTGGCTACACAGAATCCAATTGAGCAAGAGGGAACGTATCCACTTCCCGAAGCACAATTAGATCGTTTTATGTTTAATATCTGGGTAGATTATCCATCTTACCTTGAGGAACTTGCGATTGTAAAAGCTACGACTTCAGATCATAAAGTAAGTCTTCAGAAATTATTGAATGCAGAACAAATCATGGAATACCAGGAGTTGGTGCGACGCATACCTGTTGCAGACAATGTTTTGGAATACGCCGTTAAATTAGTTGCTAAAACGCGTGTAAACGCACCAGAAGCAACGCAATTAACCAAAGATTACATTACTTGGGGTGCTGGTCCACGTGCCTCTCAGTACTTAATCGTCGGTGCAAAATGTCATGCGGCCCTTCGTGGTAAGTATTCTCCGGATATCGAAGATGTGAAAGTTGTTGCGAAAGCAATTCTTCGTCACCGCCTTGTACGAAATTACCGTGCCGAAGCAGAGGGATACTCCATGGATCGCATCATTGAGGAATTGCTATAATTTCGATTTTCACGTACGATTAGTAAAGTTACTCCTGTGATTAATTGTTTGTATAACAAATAATTAAGTGTGTTTTTGTGCACACATTATTCCGGCTAAGTGTAAAAAAGACGCTAACTTTCATGCAGCTTTGAATTTCTTAGTTTAAGGAGTTTTTAACAAATTGACGTTTTGTTGAAAACTGCACTTTGATTCCTTTTTATTTCCGAGGCAAAGGGCTTAATTTTATATAAAAATTGAGTACATGTTCGATGATGACGAAGAAGAATTTGCAGACGGCAGTTTGATCGAAGATATCGAACGCTTTGAGGCACATTTACAAGGCAATACTTTGCATTTCATGGATAGTGACCGTATCGAGAACATCATCGATCACTACCTCGTACAAGGACAATACCAAAAAGCGAAAGCTGCTTCGGAGTTGGGAATGTATCAATTTGCTTATAATCCACTTTTTCAATTGCGCAAAGCTCAATCCCTTGGTGGACTCGGAATCTTGAATGAGGCTCTAGAAATTGTGCATTTAATTGAAAAAACAATGACACCGTCTTCGGAGTTGTTTTTAACGAAAGCTTCTCTGTATTCTCAATTAAGAGACCACAAAAACGCAATTAAGTATTTTCATTTGGCGATCGATATTTCCGAACCGAATGAAACAGACTTTATCTATTTAGATATTTCTATTGAATTTCAGCGCATGCGCATGTATCCAGAGGCAATTCAGGTTCTTAAGGAAGCATTGCGCGTCAATAAATACAATGAAAGTGCCTTGTACGAACTTGGAAGATGTTATGACATCATGGGAGAGAGTCAAGAAGCTGTTAAATCATACACTGAATTCATCGACGAGCAACCGTATTCATCAACAGCTTGGTATAATTTAGGAAACGCCTACAGCAAGCTAGAGGATTTCGAGAAGGCAGTTTGGGCTTATGACTACGCCATTTTGATTAATGATGAATTTGGTCCAGCGCATTTTAACATTGGAAACTCGTATTTGTCCCTCGAAAAATACCACAAAGCAATTGAACATTTCGAATTGTGTCAAAAACACGATGGAGATGATGCTATGGCCATGTGTTACATCGGTGAAGCATACGAGCAATTGAATGAGTTCGATTTGTCCAAACACTATTACAAGAAAAGCATCGAAATGGAACCAATGCTTCCAGAAGCGTGGTTAGGACTTGGAATTGTAGAGGACTTATTAGGAAACACGCGCGAAGGAATCGTTTTAATTCAAAAAGCCTTGGATTTTGATCCCGAAAATGCCGGAATATACCACGTTCTCGCTGGCGCATACGAAAAACTTGAATTAAGGGAAGAAACAAAGTTTCACTATGAAAAGTCCTTGGAGTTAAATCCTGCGGATGAAGAATGCCTTTCCGATTACATAGAATTTATCAGTAGTGAGTCTCCTAGAGAGGCATATAATGTCCTTCAGTCCTTTATGGAAGGTGATAAAGAAAACGGCATCGCTCACGTGCTAGAGGTGAATTTACAATGGCAACTTGGACAACGTTCGGAAGCCATTCGCTTATTTACTAGTTGCTTGGAAAAAGATTCCATTAAAGCAAAAACCATCTTTGAAATCAATCCTAAATTATTGGATGACCATGATTTCTTAAATTTATCCGAATAATATGAATTTTAATTTATCTTTCATTCCAAAAAGAAGCGAAAAGCCAAGAAATAAAGGCGTGACCATGATGATGGACAAAGGCCTAGGCTTACGCGAAACTGAGCATTTCATTGAGGCATCTGGACATTTAACGGATATTGTTAAGTTTGGATTCGGAACGTCTTACGTAACGAATAACTTGGAAGAGAAAATTGCCATGTACAAAGAGGCAGGAATTCGCCCGTACTTCGGTGGGACACTCTTCGAAGCGTTTTATGCACGTGGAAAGTTTAACGATTACAAAAAAGTAATTGATAAATACAAATTGGATTTGGTTGAAGTTTCTGATGGTTCCATTATTATACCTCACGAAGAAAAATGCCAACTCATCCACGAGTTATCTAAGGACATGACGGTGATGTCAGAAGTTGGATCAAAGGACTCTGGAATTTTAATTTCACCAGCGAAATGGGTGAGAAACATGAAAGGTGAACTAGACGCAGGAAGCTGGAAAGTTATTGCAGAAGGTCGTGAAGCTGGAAATGTAGGTGTTTTTCGTCCGAACGGCACGGCACATACCATGTTGATTAATCGCATCATTGCAAGCGTGAAACCAGAAGATATCCTTTGGGAAGCACCACAGAAAAACCAACAGGTTTGGTTCATTAAATTGTTTGGCGCTGAAGTAAACTTGGGTAATATCGCACCAAATGACATGATTCCGTTGGAATGTCTTCGTTTGGGATTACGTGGAGATACGTTTTTTGATTTCCTTCCGAAATCTTATGCTGATCGCTTGAAACAAGTCAACGATGAGGAGGATGAAATCGACGAAGACGATAATTGATTCCACTACGGAACTTCTTCCGTTACAGCAATTTCAAGGACATAGCGGTCCGATTTATGACATCGATTTTGATGACCAATTTGTGTATTCTGCAGCGGCGGATCGATTCGTTACGCGGTGGAATAAATCGACAGGAGAGCAAGATGCCTTCGCCATTCGTTGCGAAGCCGTTCCTTTTTCCATTCAGTTGTTTTCACAGGGAAAAAAACTAGCGATTGGATTGGCGACTGGACAAGTGCACATTGTTGACGTTGAAGAAAAAAGAGAAACACATCATTTCACACAGCATCAAACGGGAATTTTTGCCATGTTTGAAACAGATGACAATCGCTTGTTGTGTGTGGGTGATGCGGATGGATTCTTAAGTGTTTGGGAAACGTCTTCCATGAAATTACTCATTATCCTTCCATTATCCTGCGGGAAAATTCGCTCCATCCGACAATTGACTGAAAGCAGTATCCTAATCGCTGGCGGGACAGGTGAGGTGCTCGTGTTGGAAACTGAATTCTTTAACGAATTACACCGTTTTTATGCACATGAAGGTGGGACAAGTGTTTTGTGCTTGGATCGTGCGAGAAATGAACTCATTACTGGGGGAAAAGATGGCTACCTTCGTTGGTGGGATTCCGAAACATTTGTTGTGAAAAAGGCCTTGCCAGCACATAAAGGTACAATCTATGGCCTTGGGTTAATCGATGAGAATCATTTTGCGTCAGTTAGTCGTGATAAATCAGTGAAAATATGGAATGCCAATGAACGATTGGTGATTCAAAAATTAAGCGATAAAAGTTCAGGACATCGTCGCTCTATAAATGCATTGTGCAGCAACGAAAATGGACAATTCGCATATGCTGGAGACGATAAAATGATTCACTTATTTCAATTCGGTAAACAAGATTAGCACTTTGTGCGTAATTTTAACAAAATACTCTCCGTGAAAAAGTACCTACTTCTTCTTTTATTGATCGTCAGCGCTGAATTAAATGCTCAGTTTCAGTTCAATTTTAATGACTCCATTCTCGTTTTTAAAAATGGTGAGTACTTAAGTCTAGCATGGGGAGGTGGTCATAACAACGCGCAATTTTCAGAAATTGATTACGATTTTGATGGAGATATGGACTTGTTTGTCTTTGACAGAAGTCACGATCAAGTTCGCTTATACCGCCACGAAGAAGCAAACGTACAACATTATTACGTCTCAGATCCAGCGGGATTTTTACGTTTTCCACCCGGTTTGCGTTACCGAGCTTATTGTGCGGATTATGATCAAGATGGAAAAAATGACTTGTTTTGCTACACGATTGGTGGATTGAGGGTTTACAGGAATGTCGGAAATGCTTCGGTTGGACTGCAATGGGAACAATACAGTAACTACATTACCTCAAATTACAATGGGCCGGAGTTGAATTTGTACATCAGTTCGGCAGATATTCCAGCTATTGTTGACGTGGAAGGTGATGGTGATTTGGATATTTTAACCTATCACATTGGTGGGGAATATTTGCAATACCATCAGAATCAAAGTCAGGAACTTTATGGACATTCGGATTCATTGATTTTTGAACTTAAAAATTCGTGTTGGGGTGGATACCGAGAGGATGTCACGACCAATGGCGTCTTTTTATACGACACTTCAGGTCCCTGCAATGGGTCAAATGTGCCCAATCCAGAATTGCCGCTTGGAAGCGAGCCCAAAGCACATGCTGGATCGACGGTTCTTGCCCTTGATTACGATAACTCGGGTGTACTTGATTTGATTTTGGGCGATGTTTCTTACACGAATATGACCTTACTCATTAATGGTGGATCAGTACCAAATTCGAATTCAGATATGGTTTCCATGAGTACGAATTTCCCAAGTAATTCGACTCCGATTAACATGCAACTTTTTCCAGCTGGATTCTATGTTGATGTGAATTTCGATGGAAAAAAAGACCTCATTGTGACCCCGAATGCAAACAATGTATCTGAAAATGAGAAAAGTGTCTTATTTTATAAAAACACAGGTGCCAATTCACAACCAAATTTCATCTATCAAACAAAAGCATTTTTGCAAAATGAAATGATGGAGCATGGAACGGCTTCAAGTCCGCAAATTGTTGACTTGAATAACGATGGACTGCAAGATCTCATCGTTTCAAATTTCTATGCCTACAAAGCCACAAATTTGAAGGAAAGTCGCTTGGCGTACTATCAAAATACCGGGACAGTCGGAAATCCAAAGTTTACCTTTGTCGATGTGAATTTCTTGAACTTGGCACAAGCGAACCTTGGACTTCGTCTTTTTCCAACGTTTGGAGATTTGAACGGAGATGGAAAGGTGGATATGATGCTTGGACTGGAAAACGGAAGTGTTGCTTACTATCAAAACACTACGACGGGATCGAATCCAACTTTTGCTGCTCCCGTGTTAAATTACCCGGATCAAACTGGTACAGCTATGAATGCAGGACAATATGCGTCTCCTCAGCTATTCGATCTGAACAATGATGGTAAATTGGATCTCATCCTTGGGAAGAAAACCGGGGAACTGATTTATTTTGAGAATTCAGGAACAACGACGAGTCCAGCCTTTACTTTACTGAACAATGCACTTGGTATGGTAGATACTGATACACTAACACCAGATGGATATGCTGTTCCTCATTTCTTTCGTTTTCAAGATACGACCTATTTGATGCTTGGTGCACACGACGGAGCCATTCATTTTTATGATTCAATAGATGCTTCATTAAATTCGGGACTTTCGTTTCATGAACGCAGTGCTGACTTTCTTGGTTTGAAAGCTGCGATTGGTGCGTATAGTTCGTGTTTTGTGACAGATATTGATCAGGACAACCACCTTGATCTCTTTGTCGGACAAGACTTGGGAGGAATTTATCGTTTGGAAGATGAGCCAGGAAGTACGTTGGAAATAGAAGAAGAACAGGGACGAAACCTGCACATTTTCCCAAATCCTGCCACGACAGAAATCACCATCTTAAGTGATGAAAATATCGGAATATTGGATCTTTATTCCTTAGAAGGTAAATGGATGTGCGCGTGGGATGTTTCCAACGGAATCAATGTGTTTTCACTTGCTGATTTACAAAGTGGATTCTACATCCTAAAAGGACGAACAAGTGGAATCAATCAGAAACTTTGGAAGCGTTAATTTATTTAACGGCGAATTCAAAGAAAGTAGTCCCGTTCAATTCCCCTCGCAATTGATCGCCAATTTGAACAGGTCCAACACCCGCTGGCGTTCCTGTATAGATCAAATCACCTGTTTTTAAGGTCATAAACTGAGAAACATACGAAATGATTTCATCAATGCTAAAGATAAAATCCCGTGGATGCCCCGTTTGCTTTAATTCGTTGTTTTGGAAGAATGTAAACTCCGCAGTCTCTAAATCAAAGTCTGCTTTATTGATCCATTGATTGGAAATCGCTGCGCTAGAATCAAATCCTTTGGCTTTTTCCCATGGAAGTCCATTTGCTTTGCAGTGTTCTTGAATGTCCCGCGCCGTAAAATCTATCCCCAGCGAAAATTCAGAATAGTATTTATGTGCAAATGACTTATCAATGTGCTTTCCAACACGGTCGATTTTCACAATTAACTCACATTCGAAATGCAAATCTTTGGTGAAATTCGGATAATAAAAATCTCCTTCACGTAAAATGGCCGTATCCGGTTTTAGAAAATACAATGGTTCCGTTGGAACCGCTGACTTCATTTCTTTCGCGTGATCCGCATAATTACGTCCAATGCAAATGATTTTCATTATTTATTGAATTTTTGCTTGAGTAAATCGAGTTTATCTTCCATTGGTACAGCATCTTTTTCAGCTTTGATGCGTTCCATTTCCTTGCGCAAGATTTGTTTTGTGTACAATGGAAAATCTGCTTCTAGCATCCATCCGTAATACCCAGGTTCCTCTTTGAGTACTTGGACAACACTTTTGTTTTTGTGCTTTCCGAAGTTATAAATCAACTCCTTTTTTGCATTATAGGCAAGACGTCCAGCAAAATCCGCAAGTTGGAAGTCTCCAGCTTTAGAGAAATCTGCTAGCGCATCGATATCCTTTGCTAGGCTTGGATATTTTTCTAATTGCGCCAAAAGGACTTCATACGTAGCCAAGGTGTCATAAATGGCATTGTGTGCGTTCTCAATGGTTTTACCGCAATAGAATTGGTAAGCTGCAGCTAGTGTGCGTTGTTCCATCTTGTGAAAGATGTTTTGAACGTCCACAAAGCGACGATTGGATAAATCGAAATCGTTTCCAGTACGAAGTAATTCTTCTGATAACACAGGAATGTCAAATTTATTGGAATTGTATCCCGCTAAATCTGCATCACCAATAAAAGCGAGAATGTCAGGCGCAAGTTGTGCAAACGTTGGTTCGTTTTTTACCATTTCGTTGCTAACCCCGTGAATAGCAGTACTTTCGTCTGCAATCACCATTTCAGGATTGACTAAGCGACTAAATTCTTCCGTTGTTCCATCAGGAAAAACTTTCAGGATAGCAATTTGTACAATTCGATCCTTGGTGATTTGAAGTCCGGTTGTCTCCAAGTCAAATACACACAAGGGACGCGTTAGTTGTAAACTCATCAACGCTTAAATTGTCGTATTTGGATCGAAACTTTCTAAATAATCAGCAACGCGACGAACGAATTGTCCACCTAAAGCACCATCAACTACGCGGTGATCGTATGAGTGAGACAAGAACATTTTGTGACGAATACCAATGAAGTCTCCTTCAGGAGTTTCGATTACAGCAGGAACCTTACGAATCGCTCCAAGTGCTAAAATGGCAACTTGTGGCTGATTGATAATAGGTGTTCCCATGACGTTTCCAAAAGATCCAACGTTTGTAACAGTATACGTTCCACCTTGGATATCTTCTGGTTTCAATTTATTGTTACGAGCGCTATCCGCTAATCCGTTTACTGCTTTAGTGATTCCAACTAGGTTCAACTGATCCGCATTTTTAATCACCGGAACGATAAGGTTTCCAGATGGAAGAGCAGTTGCCATTCCGATATTGATATCCTTGCGTTTGATAATCGTTGTACCAGAAACAGAAACATTGATCATTGGGAAGTCCTTAATGGCTTTCACAATGGCTTCAATCAAAATCGGCGTGTACGTAATATTTTGTCCTTCACGTTGTTTGAAGGTATTTTTAATTTTCTCTCTCCATTTAACGATGTTCGTTACATCCGCTTCCACGTATGACGTCACGTGTGGAGAAACATGAACAGACATCACCATGTGATCTGCAATCAACTTACGCATACGATCCATTTCGATGATTTCATCACCTGGATTTGGTAAAACGATAGGTTCCTTCACATTCATAAAGGCTGCCGTTGAAGGTGCATTCACCACTGGTGCTGAGGTAGCAGCGGCAACTGGTGTAGATACGCTTATTGGCGCAGATGCAGCAACTGGTGCTGAACCACGGTTTTCTAAATAGGATATGACATCTTTTTTGGTTACACGTCCATCTTGACCTGTTCCCGAAATAGCTTCCAATTCACCCGCAGAAATCCCTTCTTTCTCAGCGATGTTTCTCACCAATGGAGAAAAGAACTTTCCACTTGTTCCGTTTTTCGGAATTGAGGTTGTTTCGGATGACGCAGAAACTGGCGCAGCTACTGCTGCAGCTGGAGCAGCGGATGCAGCCACAACTGGCGCTTCTTCTTTTACACTTGGTGCAGCACTTGATCCACCGTCTGTTGACAGAATCGCAATCACATCTCCAACTTGAGCTACTTGGTCTTTTTCAAAAAGGATTTTGATTAAAACGCCAGCGCCTTCAGAAGGAAGTTCGTTGTCTACTTTGTCGGTCGCTACCTCTACTAAAGGTTCGTCCATTGCAACGGAATCGCCTACATTTTTTAACCAATTGGTGATGGTAGCCTCTGTCACACTTTCTCCCATTTTGGGAAGACGGATTTCTATTTCTGCCATAGTATACGTGTAAATTGATGTCTTTTACTTGGGCGCAAAGTTAGTGAAAAATTGTGCAAATCGTCAAATTAGTTGCGATCGAGTAAACGGAAATTTCGAAGGATGCTTCGAATGTCAAATAGGGGGGTGTAATCCCTCGAATAAATCAGGAAAAAACGTTCACGGTCTTCTTTGGAAGTTAAATGTAAGTGGTCGAAAGGTCCAATGATGCTTTGTTTCTGTTTTGATCTTGTAAGCGTCTCTTTGTCAGTGTATCCAACGAAGGTTTTCTTTCCAATGAGGACAGCGAATAACTGATGAACGAGTAGTTTTTTGTGCTCAAACAACCAAATATGCAATGGAAGTGTACAGATAAATAGCACAGAAAAAACAACATCGATCAATCGTTTAACGCGCTTGTTTTCTGGGTGACTCAAGGAATTAAAATTCAGGACATACAATTCTCCCGCACGATCAATGGAATTACTTCCAATTAAAAAACTCGTGTCAGGTTGTGCAATTTTAAATTCTAACTCATCTGCAGAAGTTTGGGTCATCCAATGAATGATTTCAGATGAACTCAATGATTTCGCAGAGAAAATCACTTCGTTGATTTTGTGTACAGCTACAATTTCGCTTAATTGTTGAATGTTTCCAACACTTCCAGTATATTTCTCCTGATTAGAGATGCCCAAAATTGAATCGATTTGTGGATAGGTGTTTTCTAATAATTGTTTCACACGAATGAATTCTGCTTCATCACCAATGATCGCAAATCGCTTTTTAGGTAACTTGGAAAATCCAAAATTACCTTTGAAAACCAATTCATAGGCAAAGCGAATGATGAAAAAACTCGCAATGTATAAAAGGGAACCAAGTAAAATGTATAATCGCGAAAACTGCCATAATTTAGGAAGTAACGCGTAAATCGTTAAAATGAAAATGGTTCCGAAAAACACAGATTTAAAAATCAGTCGGTTCCGACTCCCTTTGTCATAAATCCCAAAAACTAAGCCCGATAACATCCAGATAATGGCATAACTAGGAATCAAAAAGTGAAGTGCAATTTCAGGGAAGCGAATATCGTGTAATTTCCAGCTATCTGCTAAAACATAAAGCCCGCATAAACTGAGAGCGACATCAATAAATGGAAAAGAAATTTGCTCAATGAATCGACGGATGATGGAAATAGATGCTCTCAAGTAAATCGCCATATGTATGGCCAGTGAGATTAATTTCGCATTCTTCTGAGAAAAGTGTTTTTTAGCAAAAATCACCATGGCCTTGTAAAAAACAAAAACGTAGTTTACAGAACTTTTCTTGGTGCTTTCTCCCTTGTAATGAATGATTTTTGTTTCTGGAAAATAATAGTTTTTGTAGCCCCCTAGTTGAATGCGGTAGGATAAGTCTACATCTTCTCCGTACATAAAAAAAGTTTCATCCAAGAATCCTACTTTTTCAAGTGTCTCTTTGCGCATGAGCATGAATGCTCCGCTTAGAATATCTACTTCATTTACCGTGAATTCACTTAAATAACCTAAGTTGTATTTTCCAAAACGTTTCGATTTTGGGAAAAGCTTCGATAAACCAAAAATCTTATAGAATGCCACCATTGGAGTCGGTAATCCACGCTTGGACTCTGGTAGAAAACGTCCTTTTCCATCGACCATGCGGACACCGAGTCCACCAGCATCTTGATGTTCATCCATAAATGCAACGACTTTCGAAAAGGTATCTTCTTCAACAACGGTGTCAGGATTTAGCAACAAAGAATAGCGTGCGTCTGAAATTGCAAGAGCTTGATTGTTTGCTCGTGAGAATCCTACATTTTCCTTGTTGGCAATTAAATGGACCTGTGGAAACTTGGACTGAACCATTTCAACGGAACCATCCACACTGTTATTATCCACCACAAAAACTTGAACCTTTAATTCTTTACTTGCTGCCAATACAGCATTTAAACATTGTTCAAGGAAATACGCGACATTGTAATTAACAATGACAACGCTCAAGTCAAATGTGGAGTTTTGCTTATCCATTCGCTAACGCAATACAGGAAATTTCGATGTTCACGTCCAAAGGTAGACGCGCAACTTGAACCGTTTCTCTTGCTGGAGGAATTCCAGGGAAATAGGATGCGTAAATGGCATTCACTGCCTGAAAATCATTCAAATCTTTCAAGAAAATGCTTGTTTTTACCACTTGTTCGATGTTCAGTCTAGCTGCTTCTAACAAGGCAGAAATATTTTTCATCACGCGATGTGTAGCCTCTTCGATACTATCCATTTCTAATGCACCTGTTTCCGGATTTAATGGAATTTGTCCACTGACAAACAACATTCCACCCGCAAGAATCGCTTGGCTGTATGGTCCAACTGGAGCTGGAGCATTGGGGATTTGTATGGCTTTTTTCATCGTATTTTGTTTATCCTTCGGATTAAGCGATTTTTTCTACTTTTGCAAAGTAACAAAAATCAAAGAACGTGAAGGTAGTACTAGTGGATTTTTATGATTCTTTCACCTTCAATCTATCCCATTATTTAGAACAATTAAACGTAGAGGTAACGGTTATACGTCACGATTATTTGAACGTATCAGAAATAAATCTATTTGATGCGATCGTTCTATCCCCCGGACCTGGACTACCAAAAGAAAAGGAAAACTTAATGGAATTACTTTCTCTGTACGCTGGAAGAAAGCCCATTCTTGGCGTATGTTTGGGAATGCAGGCAATAGCGTTACACCTCGGCGCTTCATTGGAAAATCAACAAGAAGTGAAACATGGAGTTCAGGGGAAATTAATTGTCAATGATCATTCCGGATTGTTTCAAGATCTACCAAACGAATTTTTGGTCGGATTGTACCACAGTTGGAAAGTGGTAGATGTTCCTGAGTCATGGCAAACGTCACACTTGGATACTGGAGTATTGATGTCCATGGAGCTTCCAAATCAACTTTTATATGCTGTACAGTTTCATCCGGAGTCCATTTTGACGGAGCACGGACTTCAACTTCTATCAAATTTCATTCAAACGATAACATCATGACAAAAAAGATTCTATTTCTTCTGGCAAGCATGTTCTTTTACGTTCATTTGTCCGCCCAAAGTTGTTTAGGCTATTGGATCACCATCGATGACGAAAGTGGATTAAAGAAATCCGTTGTAGAATTGTACAAGAAGGATGGGAAGATGTACGGAAAGGTCGTGTATATCTACAAAAGAGGAAAAGATGGACCTCATTCACTGTGCGATCATTGTGAAGGAAGTCTTAAAAACAAGCCGGTGATGGGTATGCAAATTGTGAAAAACATGAACTGGGATGGAAGTGAATGGGCGGGAGGTACCATTTTAGATCCTGACAATGGAAAAGTCTACGAAGCGAAAATTTGGATTAATCCTGAAAACCATAACAAACTCAATGTCCGCGGGTACATTGGGCCGTTCTTTAGAACACAAACATGGTTGAAAACAGAAAAAATCCCGGAAGATTAAAACCTTTTTCAAACTCTTTTGTTTAATGTTTTATATCAAATTAGAACAAAACGTTAAACAAAATGAAATTATTTTTTACGCTCACCCTTACCTTATTCATTTTTAGTGGATTATATGCACAGAACGGTATCGTTCGTGGACGTGTGTACAACGCGCAAACTAATGCATCTATTGAAGGAGCTAAGGTTCAACTCATTGAACAAGCAAAAGGAGCAATCACAACAGTTGATGGAACCTTTGAATTAAGCGGACTGAAGCCAGGTGTTTATTCCTTTAAAGCGGTTTCCATTGGATACAAGGAACTCTTTATTAACGAGATCACGGTAACAAATGCGCGTGCAGTTGATTTGGACTTTGCGATGGAAGAATTAATCAGTAATCAAAAAGAAGTCGTTGTCAAAGCATCTCCTTTTGTACGAAAATCAGAATCTCCCAACTCTTTAAAAACCTTGAATGCGACGGAAATTGAACGTCTTCCTGGTGCGAATCGCGATGTGAGTCGTGTAATCGCAGCCTTACCAGGTGTGGCTTCAAGAGCGACATTCCGAAACGACATCATCATTCGAGGTGGATCTCCGGGAGAAAATAAGTTTTATTTAGACGGAATCGAAGTGCCAAATATCAATCACTTTGCGACGCAAGGAAGTAGTGGAGGTCCGGTTGGCTTATTGAACGTAAACTTTATCCGAGAAGTAGATTTCTACTCTGGAGCATTTCCCGCAAATCGTGCAAATGGACTCAGTTCTGTATTGGCATTTAAACAAAAGGATGGGAATAAAGATGGACTCATCACCAACTTTTCATTAGGTTCCTCCGATGCTGGATTTACCTTCGATGGTCCACTTGGGAAAAAAGCTGATTTTATTTTCTCTGCAAGAAAGTCCTATTTACAGTTTTTGTTCATGGCTTTGAAATTACCCATTCTACCTTCTTACAACGATAGTCAGTTCAAAGTAAATTACAAAGTCAACGAGAAAAACAAAGTAACCATTATTGGACTTGGAGCGTTGGATAATTTCAGTCTGAACACAGACGTGAATAAATCATTGACGGATTCCAATGACATTGAATACAATAATTTTATCATCAATAATTTGCCGATTCAAAAACAATGGAATTATACGATGGGGGTAAACTGGATACATTTCTCCAAGCACTCCTATCAAAATATTGTAGCGAGTAGAAACATGTTGAATAACTCCGCTTATCGTTATAAAGACCTGATCGAAACGCCGGCTAACCTCTTGCAGGACTACCGTTCGTTTGAAGCAGAAAATAAATTCCGTTTTGAACACACATACACTAAAAACGGTTGGAAAGTAAATGCTGGATTCGCCTATGAATATGCGCGTTATTTCTCTTCAACGTATAATAAAATCACCATTCAAGGTTCACCAGTGACGATTGACTTCAAGTCAAATTTGTTTCTAAGTAAAATGGCCGCTTTTGGACAAGTGAGCAAAGCACTTTTCAATGATAAATTGAATGCATCACTTGGTTTAAGAACGGATTTCTCTAATTACTCGAAAAGCATGATGAATCCATTGGATCAACTTTCTCCTAGTTTGGCTTTGTCTTACCGAATTACCGATCAAATTGCATTAAATGCAAGTGTGGCCAGATATCACCAATTGCCGTCCTATACGATATTAGGTTATAGAAATCCACAAGGAACCTTGATTAATCAGCAAAATGAAGTGAAGTATATCCAGGCTGATCATTTTGTGATTGGTAGTGAATTCTTGACAAAAATGAACTCGAGATTTACACTCGAAGGATTCTACAAAAAGTACAACCGTTATCCATTCTCTATTAAGGATTCATTGTGCTTAGCGAATGTAGGATCAGATTTCGGGGTAATTGGAAACGAGGAAGTGAAATCGATTTCACAAGGAAGATCTTACGGTATGGAATTCTTGTTTCAACAGAAATTATTTAAAGGATACTACGCTGTTCTTGCGTACACTTTTGTGAATTCTGAGTTCCAAGATAAAAACGGAAAATACGTTCCAACAGCATGGGATAGCAAACACATCATCTCTTTGACAGGTGGTAAACGTTTCAAAAATGGATGGGAATTAGGAATGCGTTGGTTGTTCTCAGGTGGATCACCTTACACACCTTATGATGTAGAAACTTCGACGATGATTCAAAACTGGAACATCAATGGACAAGGGATTTTAGATTATTCCTTGTTGAATACACAACGTGAGTCCAGCTTTCACCAATTGAATGTACGTGTCGATAAAAAATGGTACTTGGAGAAATTTACCTTGAATTTCTATTTGGACATTCAAAATGCCTATGGATACAAAGCGAAGTTAGCACCAATTATGTTGGTGGAAACAGATTCCAATGGAACGCCAATTGTAGATCCAGCAAATCCAGGACATTACAAAGCAAAATTCATTGAAAATTCAAATGGACTTGTTCAGCCAACTTTGGGAATCATCGTAGAATTTGCCAACAAGAAAAAAAGCAGCGTTTCCAAGTAGTTGAGGTAGTGTGATCACGAAAAAATCCATACCTTTGCATCCAAATTAGAAAAAAAATGGCAACGAACCGAACTTTTACAATGCTTAAGCCTGATGCAATCGAAAACGGGCACATGGGAAAAATCATTGATATGATTATCTCTGCAGGATTCCAGATTAAAGCAATGAAATACACAACTTTATCTGAAGATCAAGCAAAAAAATTCTACGAAGTACACGCTGAGCGTCCTTTCTACGGAGAATTAGTTGAATACATGACTTCTGGTCCAATCGTAGCAGCGATTTTAGAAAAAGAAAACGCAGTTGCTGATTTCCGTACCTTAATCGGTGCAACTGATCCAGCTGATGCTGCTGAAGGAACAATCCGTAAAGCATATGCTGAAAGCAAAGGAAGAAATGCAGTTCACGGTTCTGACTCTGATGAGAATGCAGAAATCGAAGGACAATTCCATTTTACAGCGGCAGAGATTTTTTAATTTCTGACAATACATATTTTTGAAAAGACCGCATTGCGGTCTTTTTTCATTCCATAGTATACCATGAAGAATCAAGAAGCCATTGAAAAAAGAAGAACCTTTGGGATTATTTCACATCCCGATGCAGGTAAAACGACGCTAACGGAAAAGTTGTTGCTTTTTGGTGGTGCCATTCAAACAGCCGGTGCCGTTAAGAACAACAAGATCAAAAAAAGCGCGACTTCGGATTTCATGGAAATTGAAAAGCAACGTGGAATCTCCGTGGCAACATCCGTGATGGCGTTTGAATACAATGGAAAACAAATCAATATCCTCGATACACCTGGACACAAGGACTTTGCCGAGGACACCTTTCGTACCTTAACGGCTGTCGATAGTGTGATTCTCGTAATTGACTGTGCAAATGGGGTAGAGGAACAAACACGTAAGTTGATGGAAGTGTGTCGCATGCGTAAAACGCCGGTGATTATCTTCATCAATAAAATGGACCGCGATGGTAAGGATTCGTTTGAATTGTTAGATGAATTGGAACAAAGTTTGGACATCAAAGTACGTCCACTTACTTGGCCAATTGGAATGGGTGACCGTTTCCAAGGTGTATACAACATCTACCAAAAAGGATTGAACCTTTTCTCTGCAAACAAAACGAAAATCTCTGACGATGTTGTTTCCATTACGGATATACAAGATGCGGCGTTGGATGATATCATCGGAGAAAAACCAGCGGATGAATTACGTGAGGAACTGGAAATGATTGAAGGCGTTTACGATGCATTTAGTCGCGAGGCTTACCTTGCGGGAGATGTTGCTCCAGTTTTCTTTGGTTCTGCAGTTAATAATTTCGGTGTCAAAGAATTGTTAGATACCTTCTGTGAAGTTTCGCCATCCCCACGTGGACGTGAGACAGATAAGCGAATGGTAGAGCCTGGAGACGATCAATTCTCTGGATTTGTCTTCAAAATTCACGCAAACTTAGATCCAAAACACCGCGACCGCATCGCATTCTTGCGCGTTGTGTCCGGCAAATTTGAACGCAATACCTTTTATCAGCACGTGCGTTTAGATAAAAAATTAAAATTCCCGAATCCAACTTCCTTCATGGCGCAGGACAAAAGTGTCATCGATGAAGCCTTCCCAGGCGATGTTGTTGGTTTATATGATACCGGAAACTTTAAAATTGGTGATACCCTTACGAGTGGCGAAGTGATGATGTACAAAGGAATCCCGAGTTTCTCTCCTGAAATTTTCCAGGAACTAGAAAACTTAGATCCGTTAAAATCGAAGCAATTGGAGAAAGGAATCCGTCAGTTGATCGATGAAGGAGTTGCGCAGTTATTCGTTCAACAACCTGGAAATCGTAAAATTGTTGGAACAGTTGGTCAACTTCAATTTGAGGTCATTAATTACCGTTTGATTCACGAATATGGCGCGAATTGTCGCTTCGTTCCTAGAAATTACTTCAAGGCGTGTTGGATTACTACCGACAACAATGAACAGTTGCAAAGTTTCATGCGCGCGAAGTCCAATTACTTAGCAACGGACAAGGATGATAACATCGTTTTCTTGGCTGAAACGCCATTCCTATTGCAGATGGCGGAACAAGACTATCCAGATTTAGTATTCCATAAAACATCTGAATTCAAGTTAGAACTTTCTTAGTTTTCACAGCATCATCATCTTTCAAGAATTCTTAACCTTCGTTAAGGAAAAATCTATGCGAAAACCTGTATTTTTGAAAGGTTAATTCAAAACGCATGGAAAGAAGAAATTTCATCACAAGACTAGGCCTCGGAATATCTTCCTTGGTTGCCTTACCTTTTGCATCTTGGTCCAAAGAAAAAGAAGACATGAAAGAAACACAAAATAGTATCAAAAAAATACGTGCACTCGGATTCCAATGGGAAACTGCAGATCCCTTTTTATTCTGTGTCCACCACGAAGATTTCTTCCCGAAAGGAAATGCACAACTCGGACCTGATCCAAGTTTATTCAACGGTCGCCACATGGGACAAGATTTCATCGTCAAAGATGGTTTCCGCATGTATCACGGCTCAACGGTTCCTGGCTTCCCTGGACATCCACATCGTGGATTTGAAACGATTACCGTTGTTCGAACAGGCCTTGTCGATCACGCAGACTCGTTAGGTGCCGCAGGACGTTACGGAAACGGCGATGTGCAATGGATGACCGCTGGAAAAGGCGTACAGCATTCGGAGATGTTCCCACTGTTGAATCAAGACAAAGACAATCCCTTAGAGTTATTTCAGATATGGTTGAATTTGCCGAAAAAAAGCAAAATGGTCCAACCACATTTCAAAATGATTTGGTCGGAGTCTGTTCCAAAGTTCTCCACGAAGGATGCACAAGGAGTTGAAAGTCACATTGAAGTCTTGGTGGGTAAATTAAACGAGCACCGTTACATCGGTTCGCCACCAAATTCGTGGGCGGCAGATGAAAACAACCATGTCGCGATTTACAACATCCACATGGAGCCCAATGCGCAGTGGACCTTACCCGCAACAGCTGCAGGAGTCAACCGTACTTTATTTTACTACGAAGGAAATCGTTTGGCCATCGATGGACAAGAAATCCCTCATTACCATGCAGTAGAGGTGGACCCAACAATGGCGCTGACCTTAAAAAACAACACGGAAACTTCCAAGGTTCTGGTGTTGCAAGGACGTCCAATCAACGAACCAGTCGTTCAACATGGTCCATTCGTGATGAACACCAAAGAAGAAATCTACCAAGCATTCGAAGACTACCAGAAAACACAGTTCGGTGGATGGCCATGGTCTCGCTACGATCAAGTACACGATGTTTCAGAAGGACGCTTTGCGAAGCACGCCGATGGACATATGGAGAAACCGAAGGGCTAACTATTTACTGGAAAAAACAGCGAAAAAACCATGTTCGAATTTGTCCGGACGATCTTGTTTTTTCGAGCAATCAATCACGCAACATCCTTATTCGTTGGGATGTCACTACATGCTCATTTCTGCTCATCTGTATTTAAAAGAGTGCCGAACCCAATACATAAATCAAGAAACCGATAAGCAACAGGAAGAGTAGAGATAAGGCGATTTTAATGATCAAAGCGAATCCAATAAACAATCCGATAATCAACAATGTAACAATTGCAGCGAGGAGTATCATTCCACCGACAGAATAGAGTATGTCTATTCCATCATCGCTATTTTGAGAAGAATTTCGTTTGTCAAGCGGAGTATTCATGTTAAACGCTGATTCAACTGTAATATTCTGATTGATTGATTTAGTGAATCGAGATGACTTTTTAATTCTCTCGATTTTTTTTGAGTTGTTGGTTAAATGCATAGGCTTTGCATTCATGGCTTGAAACGATTCATTTTTATAATCGTCAACTGATGGAGCTACTGCAACATTCGAAATGTTTTCAACTGGAAGCAATAAAGTTTGTTGCGTAACTGTTTTAGTTTCTGAAGTCCATTCATCTGAAGCTGATTCCTGCGTATTGCTGTGCTGTTTAAATCCTTTCCATTCAACGTTAAGTCCCGGTCGGTATAACCTTTTTTCAACGGTACATGATCCTAGAAGAACCAAAACAGATAAAATCAAGATTGCATTAGAGAATTGAACTTTCATATCAAATTGTTTAAATAACAGCTTAAAGATAGTAAGAAGAAGCTTAACTGTCTCCCAAATCCTCAAACCTTTTTACGTTACACCTTCCGAAATAACGACGGTGTCTTATGTTTTAATTGGAGAAATCATTCAAACTTCACTGAGTTGTATGTAAATTCAAAAGGGAGCTGCGCGCAGCACGCGGACGTAAGTGTGGAGAAACGGAAGGGATAGGGGAAATTCTGAATTAGTTCGATAAAATCAATAAATGTCAATAGAATGTCATTTTATTGTGATTAACGAATTATTTAATTCGAGGTATTTCAAAGATAAATAAATAGCAGGAAGCAATAGCCAATTAATAATCGTTGTAATTGTATTCAATACATTTTTAGGCATATTTTTCTTATTTATTTTTGTATTCGTTCTAATCTCAAATCGCACGTCCGGTATTCTAATCAACATAAAAGACAAGGCAATAAGGGCTAAACCAATATTGAAATAATAATAAATTGAAAATAAATAAAGTGATCCGAGTATTAAGAAAATATATGCCAATGGTTTTAAACCAGTGTCATCTATTTTGGATCGTTCGATCAGTCTTTCTGCGGACATTTCATTTTTTACATCTAAAATTGGATCATATAATCCGTTTACGATAAATCCAATTATATTGGTGGATAATATGAGTAGGATAAAATAAAATCCTATTGTATATAGAAATATAGCCATTGTAATCTTTTTAAATTAAAAGTATCTTATAGCAAGCACAGAATATAGATTATTCTTCGCGCTGTAAGCGGAAGTGCCGCTAAAGGAAAAACCTTTAGCATTGTTAGCGTTATATTCAGTGCTGCTCCAATAAAATGTTGATGTTCCTATTGCATCAATGTTTAAAACAACTCTATTATCATAAATAATTTGAAGTTCGTTGATTGAGGGTAAAAACCAGTCTGAGTAATTATCAACTGAATAATTATCACAAATTTTTGCTGCGGAATTTACTTGATTACATCCAATTAAGATATCGTTTGTATTTTGTTGTCCAGATCCATATTTTGTACTTTCAGCACCGTTAATTTCATTACCATTGCAACCCCATTCACATTGTGAAATTAAATCTGATGGAGAAACAATCATCCCATGTTCACCGGTAGCATCCAGGAAAGCAATTTTACCACCTTGGTATGGATCTCCAAGTTTCATTTTTTTTGTTTTGTTACAACTAATAAATAAAAGCAAACAAGCAAGAATTATAATTAATCGCATAAAA
The DNA here is from genome assembly GCA_017983465.1 of Crocinitomicaceae bacterium. Taxonomy (GTDB): domain Bacteria; phylum Bacteroidota; class Bacteroidia; order Flavobacteriales_D; family Crocinitomicaceae; genus UBA952. The sequence goes on along the minus strand of JAGOBK010000001.1, from coordinate 493,925 downwards.
TATATTTTAGAAATGTTTTTGGTTGGAGAAATTGAAGGTGTAGATAATGTATAAAGAATCTTCTTTAATACTTTGAATACGGCATGTTTTTACTGCAGCTTCGCATAATTTCATTTACCATTTTATTTGGACTACTTCCAATTCCTCCTTGATAAGTAAATGAGTAATTCCATATCATTTTAGTTTTACTACAATCATTGATTGTCAAGTTCACACCAACTTCATTTGTAGCGGTACCAACTCCAACTAAAAGTGAAAGGGCAATTGCTGCTCCTTCTGAGACAGGTTTAGATAGTTGAAAATTAGAAACAATGTAACCATCTACATGAAGAATGGAGCAGATTTCAGTTGATGTTAGTGGTGTCTCCGGATAACCTGCTTTGTAAAGCAGTGCATTTGTGGTTTCAACATCTTGAATCTCAGGATTAAAAGTGCCTTGACTTTTTCTTTTTAAAAACCAAGAAAACATTTCTTTTTGAAAATTCAAAGATTCCGTCTTTTGTTGTTCAATAAGTGATGCGCCGTCAATTTTTTTACTCGCTGCAATCGATACTTTTGGGGGAATGATTGCGAAAGTTTTTTGATTATCGGCTAGGATGTATGCATCATCACTGAAATAAATATCTGCGCATGACCCTAACGTAAAAGCGGTAATTAATAATAAAAGTGTTTTCATGTTATTTTGTTGGTGAATGTGTTATAGATTAATAGACCTAATTGTGTATCTAAATGTCTTGCTAACTTGATTTTCCAACCACGAAAAATAACAGGCCTAAAAGCATCAATAATATTCCAATTAAGATACTGACGAATATTACCATAATTGTTCCTATAATGATAAAAAACCATCCAATACCTTTTAATGCGCCATTTCCATCTCCTGATTTAGTCTCCGTTTTTGAGATTTTTTTGTTCGAAATTGTTTTTAATTTTTTTAAGCCATTCACATTGATTGTTTTCAACTTGGATTTGACTTCATCAATTTTTCGTTGATCCGTTTCATTATGATTTTCGCTAAGAACTTCACTTTGTCTGCATATATTTTCAATTTCCAATTGGTTTTCCTTCGAAGGAATACATTTGATTTGTACTTTATCAGAAGAGGATGCTTTCTTAGTTTTGTTTTCAATGACAATTAATTCCGTTGATGAATCATCGTTTTTTATCGTTGAAGCGCTTATTTTTGAAGACTTCCATTCAACATTATATCCAGGACGATAAAGTCGTTTTTCAATGGAACAAGAGCCCAGAAAAATGATGCTTATTATATATAATACAGTAATTTTTTTCATGATAACTAATTTTAATTTGGTGATTAATTGATGTAGACTTTAAAAAAAAAAGTAAAAGTTGAATAGTCTCTTTTTTAGTTAAATTCTTTTTAGAAAAATTTTATTAAAACACGCGATAATAGCTACACTCATCATTGTACACTGTAACATATTCATCATACCAAGTAAAGTCTGATTGATCAATTACTTGAACATGTACAGATCCTGAAGTGTTTTTACCTAAGTCGATCGTATACGATGCTTGGCCCGAAGCTGCACAACTCGGTTGTGTTGAGTAATATTCATTAGCAAGTGACGATCCAATGTAAACGCCATTGACATAGTATTTCAACGATGTCACGCCCAATGGAGCCCAAGAATTGGCAGCGGTCAAATCCTGCCAGAAAATCAACTTGGTTTGATAGGTACACGAACCATCATTTTTCTTTGCACTAATGTTGTAATTTTTTGCACTTGGATCAGTACATCCAGGTTTTGAACAACTGAAAATCAATAAAGAAAGTAGGGATAAAAATGCAATTTTTTTCATGGGAAATAGATTAAGTTAATTATATATTTATTTTAGTTGAATTGAATACCCAAAGGGCATCTGGACATGTTGCATCATGTCGGTAAGATTGAGGATTATTTTTTTTTAAGGGTAATAACCAATTATTTTAACGTTTAAGTTGGAACGAGTTATTGAATGAGTGAAATTCACGATACCATTTGGTCCAAGTGGTAACATTATTTGACCTGAATTACTTCCAAATTGATAGGGATTACCGGAGCTGGAACCATGGTAATTATCTATGATTTCGTAGTTAGTTGCATTGGTTAAAGCATTAACAGTACATATAACTGGATATGTACTTGATCCGCTGGTACAAGAGTTTTCATAATAAAGAACGATTGTATTTACATGTTGACCTATTAAAGTGTCAAAATCCACAGAAACAGTCGAGTTATTAAAACCATATTCCGCTTGAATTTGATATACTATTTGCGGCGTAATGAAAACTGGTGAGCCACTTGTTGATGAACCTGGAGGCCCTGCAGTTCCTTGTGGTCCTTGACAATCTAAAGCTGAAAATACACCGTCATTATTGAAGTCTTCAGATGTATCGTTAATCCCATTATTATTAATGTCCCAACAATTTGTTCCATGAATCCCGGTCGTACCTTGTGGTCCCATTAAATTTGAAATCAATGTCCATGTTGATGTATTGTTTTTTTGATAGACATCACCAGTAATCGTATTTAAATAATAATCACCAACAGTACCTTGATTTATTGAAGGAGTTGTTGAACCGTGTGACCATTGATTTAATAAATTACCTGAATTTTTTGCATACAAGGCATATGGGACACTCAACATTTGAGAAGTACCCGTTATAGAATAGTTCGTGCCTCCGTTAGGATCAATTTCCGTTTTTGAAAAGTAAGGTCCTTGCCCCCAATTAATGTTCGAAAAGCTTCCGTTTTGAATTGTTCCCGATCCGACCTCTATAGTAAACAAACCGTTAGAATTTGTTTGAGCGGAATGGGTTTCAACATATACGATCGTTCCGGTTGAGGATCCTTGAATCAGGGAAATACGTACTCCAACATTTGAGTTTGCAACGATGTTATTTTGAGCATCACGAACAACTGATTGATAGGAAAATTTGTCTGGTGATTGGGAAAATAAATTGGTTCCAATTAAGACAAATAAAAGTAGAAAAAGTGATTTCATAATAGTTTATTTAATTAAGGTGTAGACATAATGAAAAGTAGTTATGCCAGTCACATTTTCTGTGTCTGTTGATTTTACAATCATTTTATTTTTGGAGAACTCTACGATTTCAAGCGTATCCTTACTGTTATAAGGATTATTCTTTACCAAATAAATATTCTTCGAATCATTCGTCCAAGTAAATGAATCCGTATTGAAACCTGGGACCTCCCATTTTCCAGTCCCCGCCTCATTAAAAGTTAAGGAACCAATATTATATACGGTTGTGTCGCCATAGAATGTAGAAGTTTGAATGGAATTATAAAACTCAGAGATATTCCAAGTTCCAACAATGGTTTTTTCAATTTTTTTAGATTTAGTGCAACTGAAAAAAATCATCGACACAGCTAAGAGTAAAAGATATTTCATGGTATTAAAGTTTAATGATTTTAGATGTGAAAAATTGTTTAGAGGATTTGCACATAACGTGATATTCACCTGTTTTTAAATCGACTAAATTTATTGTTGAATTTTGCGAATTAATTATTCCTTTATCAACTAAACTACCTTCTCTAGATATTACGTAATATTCAAACTCGAAATCTGTGGGCTTTAATTCAATATTTATAAAATCAGAAGTTGGAATGGGATAGATACTGAATAATTCGGATTCCATTTCCAAAAGTCCATCTGTATTGATCTTGTATGTTTGTTGAACTCCTTCTTGAATTGAAAAGCTAGAATTGAATGATGTAAAATCAAACACTTGTCCAATACTATATGACGCATTTCCTCCTAAACCATTTGCTTCACCACCGTTACCAAGTATCACTTGCTGTGAATATGAAACAGTCGAATGTATGACTAGAAAAAAAAGGACAAGTTTTACTATCATAAATAAAAATTTACTCCAAATGTACAATAATATTAAACAAAAGTGTACAAATAAACAAGCGAAAAATGATAATTTAATTTGTAGGCAATGCGCAAATTTGTTCAATGGAAGAAATCCATATTGGCAACGAAATAAAAAAGGTATTGGATGCTAGTGACATCTCTGTGTCTGAATTTGCCAAACGAATCAATAAGTCTAGAGGAAATGTTTATTCCATTCTTTCTCGGAAATCCATTGATACTGATTTGCTTCAAAGTATTAGCCACGTGTTGGATTTCGACTTCTTTCTATTATTTAGTGGAACCTTCGAATCTTTGAGTTATCGAGTGAAATCGCTCGAAAAAGAAAATCTAATGGTTTCTACTTTGAATGACCTGCTACTTGAGAAATATGGCGATAAGAAATAGAAGTATTTAGAGCAAAGGATATTTCTAGTTACTGCAGCACAGTTTTATTTATATGATCTCCCAAATCCTCAAACCTTTTTACGTTACACCTTCCGAAATAACGATGGTGTCGTCTGTTTTTTTCTCAAAAAGACACGGTTAAAATAACTTAAGGACTCAAAGCCACAATCTTGTGCAATTTTACTGACAGTGTCCTCCGAATAGAGCAAAAGGTGACAGGCTTCGTTGATGCGTAAGTCGTTTAGGTAATCTGAAAACGTGGTGCTGGTGGCTTTTTTAAAGAATTTACAGAAATTGCTTTCCGTCATAAAGACAAGATCGGAAACTTGCTTGAGTGAAATGGACTCCGAATAATGGTTTTGAATGTACGTACAAACCTTGTTGATGCGCGTTTCGAATTTCTTTGAGATCACGTTGTGATAAGAAACCGCACACAAATTTGCTGTTGGTTTTTCTGTTAAGTCCTGCAGCAAAGATAATAAGGAAAGAATGCTGTTTAGCTCTTTTTTTTCGCTAAGTGATTGGAGTTTTTCGACCAACGAAGAATCCGACTCAAACCGAATCCCTTTTGCTGATTTCGCTAATAATTCCTTGATGGACTGTCCCTCATTCAACCGTAAAAATGGTTCGATGAATTCGCTGGAAAATTGAATGACAATTGCTTCCGACGGACTTCCATCATCATTTTTCCCCCACCAAGTGTGTGGGAGATTACTTCCCAAAAGGACCAAATCACCGCTTGCAAAATGTTCATGCGAATTCCCGACAATGCGGTAGCCATTCCCGCTGACGATGTAAGTCAACTCGTACTCTGGATGATAATGCCACTTGAATTCAAAACTTGGAACGGTAATCCGTGTTGAATAAAAACTGGCTTTTCCTTTTTTCGATGGAATGTCTTCTAAAATGGCTTTCATAGCATCGGATGAACTAATTTCATTCGATAAATGTAAGGATAATTCAATATAGTATCAGAATAGACGAAATTACGATTAATTACTTGCTTTAGGAATTCCTATTTTTGACTTTGCTATTGTTAAAATTGAACACCATGAATACCTTGCCCGAATCGATTCGAAAAAAACTCGAAGCGCCGTACACCTTGACACTTGATCAACTTACGTTTTATCAAAAAAATCAATTCATCAAATTAAAAGAGGTCTTCGATGCGGAAACGATTGACTTTTACAATGAGGTGATTTCCATTCAAGTTAATCAAATGAATCACGAGCAAACAGCACTTGAGGAGCGAAATACCTACGGAAAAGCATTTTTACAATTGTTCAATTTATGGCGTGAAAATGAACTCGTCAAAGAATTGGTGTTTAGCAAGCGAATGGGCAAAATAGCCGCTGATTTGATGCGTGTGGACGGGGTTCGTTTGTACCATGATCAAGCCTTGTTTAAAGAGGGTGGAGGAGGAATCACACCTTGGCATGCCGATCAATATTACTGGCCTTTATCAAGTGATAAAACGGTCACTGCATGGATTCCCCTGCAAGCAACGCCGTTGGAAATGGGTCCACTGGAATTTAGTGCGGGAAGTCATGCCATCGTCGAAGGTAGAGAACTAGAAATCGGTGATGAAAGTGAAGAAATCATTCAGAAAACACTCCGTGTGACGGACTTTCAACATATTATTGAAGCATTCGATATCGGTGAAATTAGTTTCCATTCTGGATGGATTTTCCACCGCGCTGGCGCAAACGTCACAAACGACATGCGAAAAGTGATGACGGTAATTTACATGGATAAAGATATGGTCCTGAAAAAACCGGATAATAAGAATCAAGAAAATGACTGGAATACCTGGTGTCCAGGTGCGAAAATTGGCGAGGTGATTCAAACGCCGTTAAATGAACTCATTTACTCCAATTGAGCATGGACATCAAATACCTTTGTACGTATTGGGGATCCGAGGATCTTTCCGCGAAAGCTTTTTTAGACAAGGTACTTTCCCACGGCTACGATGGCGTAGAAATTAATTTTCCAGATAATCAGCACTTTGTGGATGAATTTATGTCCGAACTGGAACGCATCCGCAAGACGAGTCATCCGGAATTTATCTTCATCGCCCAACAAGTACTTTCCAACGAAAAGGAAACGCTTGCTGCCTACAAAGAACGATTGACGAACCGACTGAATTTCTTGATTAGTCTAAACCCAAATGCGATTAATTCTCATACTGGTAAGGACTTTTTTGATTTCAACTCGAATGTAGAGATCCTTCATCTAACCGAAGAAATGGCGAGCAAATCCGGAATTCCAATTTGGCATGAAATCCATCGAGGAAGGTTTTCCTTTCACCTCCGAACACTTCTTGACTATTTGAACATCTTCCCAAATCTCAAACTCATCGCAGATTTGTCCCATTTTTGTGTCGTTTCGGAAAGTGATTTAAGTGATCAACACGAACTGTTGACTCAAATCTATCCAAACATCCAACACATTCATGCCCGCGTGGGATTTGAACAGAGTCCACAAGTGAATCACCCTTTTGCTCCAGAATGGAAACAACACTTGGATCGGTATACGAGTTGGTGGAAAGAAATCATTGAACTTCAGTCGCAGCTAGGAAAGACACAATTCACCATTACTCCTGAATTCGGTCCGTTCCCATACATGCCCCAAGCGCCATTTACAGAGAGTCCTTTGGCGAATCAATGGGAACTGAACACAGAAATGAAAAGGTATTTACTCGAAAACGTGAAGGCATGAAGTTAACATGGATGGTTTTCTGCTGTTTTCTTTGCTTTAGTGGGATGATCTCCGCACAGAAGTACAGCAAATTTGTCAATCCAACTATTGGAACGGATGGAACGGGACATACCTTTCCAGGACCATCCATGCCCTTCGGAATGGTGCAACCCGGACCAGATAATCAGGATTTCGGCTGGAATCACACCAGTGGTTATCAATACAAGGACACTTTTCTGATGGGATTTTCACAAACGCATTTCAGTGGAACAGGAATCAATGAAATGGGTGATGTCTTGTTGCTGCCGATCAATCCGAAACGAGCAAGTGATAAAAATGCGTACCATAAAGAGTCGGAGTCCGCAAGTGTTGGATATTACCGGGTAAGGAAAAAGGATAATGTCCAGGTCGAATTGACGTGTTCAGAACGCGTCGCTTTTCATCAATATACTTTTCCAAATAAAGAAGCACAGGTATACTTGGATTTACAGCATGGACTTCGCTTTGTGTTTGAAAAAAACGATCCAAAAGGATTGGTGATCGAAAGTTCGGTGAAAATTGAGAACAATACAACGATTTCTGGTTATTGTTCCACCAGTAACTGGGTGAATCGCCGCTATTATTTTACTGTCACATTTAGTCAACCGTTTGTGAATTCGACACTGTTGACTGGTGAGGAAAACGAAAAAGCGCCCAAGTATTTGTTGGATTTCAACTTAATCAATTCACAGGTTCTCCAAGTGAAAATTGCCTTGTCCACGGTGGATGTCGAAGGAGCTAAACGAAACATGGAAGCAGAGATTAACCATTGGAATTTTCAAAAAGTACGCGACGAAAACCGCAAAACATGGGAAAACTATTTATCGAGAATTGACATCAAAGCACCGCTAAAGCAAAAGCAAATCTTTTACACATCCGTGTACCATTTGCTTTTACAACCATCGAATATTGCGGATGTTGATGGACGTTACCGTGGAGTGGACAACGAAGTTAAAACAGCTGCAAATAAAGCATATTACTCCACACTTTCCATTTGGGACATTTACCGCGGGGCCTTTCCCTTGTTACAAATTGTAGCGCCAGAAAAGATCGATGGAATCGTTCAAACCATGCTCGTTCACCATCAAGCAAAGGGATTTTTACCCATTTGGACAGCTTGGGGACAAGATAATTATTGTATGATTGGCAATCACGCCATTCCCATGATTTTATCCGCTTATCAAAATGGATTTACGGGGTTTGATCCAAAGGAAGCACTCAAGGCCATGGTGGAAACTAGTACGAAAAGTCACATCAATTCGAACTGGGAAATGTACACGAAGTTTGGCTATTATCCCTTCGATCAATTAGACAATGAATCCGTTTCTAGAACGCTCGAAAGTGGCTACGATGATTGGTGCGTCTCCGAAATGGCCCGAAAACTTGGACGTGAAGACATCGTTCAGGACTTTCAGAAAAGAGCAGCATATTACCGAAACTTGTTTGATCCGGAAACAACCTTTTTACGTGGGAAAAATTCGAATGGACAATGGCGAATTCCGTTTAATCCCTTGATGGCCACTTCGCCACTAAACAATCCCGGTGATTATACGGAAGCGAACGCTTGGCAGTATTTTTGGACTCCCGCGCAACACGATGTGCCCGGAATGATTCAATTACTTGGAGGTCAAGCACAATTTACCCAGAAATTGAATGCGTTTTTCACAACGGAATCCCTAAATCCGAATAAATTTTTGGGTCAAGAAGCGATGATTGGGCAATACGCTCATGGAAATGAACCGAGTCATCACATTTGTTATTTGTACGCGTATTCAAATGAACCTAAAACTGGACAAAAGTACATTCATCAAGTCGTAAAACACTTTCACAACAATACACCGGATGGAATGATTGGCAACGACGATTGTGGTCAGATGAGTGCATGGTACATTCTTTCTACGTTGGGTTTTTATCCCGTTAATCCAGCGGATGGAACCTTTGTTTTTGGAAGTCCACAAGTCAAAAAAGCAACGATAAACCTATCCAACGATAAACGATTTACGATCAAAGCGAAGCACCTTTCAAACGAAAACATCTTCCAACAAGATCCTAGTTTAAACAATGAAAAATTGAATAGAAATTTCATCCGCTATCCAGAGTTGATGCAGGGCGGAACCTTGAGATTTCACATGACTAGTCATTAAGAAAAACACTTATATTTAACTATGAAAAAGACGCTAATCCTCACGCTGTTATTGTTTTCATGCAAGGTTTCATGGACGCAACATCAAGCCGAAAAAGGTGAAATCATGTACCATGTTTGCCAACGAAGTTTTTATGATAGCAATGGCGATTTGCAGGGTGATTTAGCTGGACTTCGTCAGAAGTTGCCGTATTTGCAAGATCTGGGAATAACGTCCATTTTACTTTTTCCATTGTATGAATCCGACTGTTATCACAACTATTTCGCGAATGATTTCGCGAAAATAGATTCGGAATTTGGGACTATGGAAGAATATATTGAGTTGGTGAAAGAGGTCCACAAAAGAGGGATGAAAATCTACATGGACATGGAAACACAATACGTAACTTCCGATCATCTGTGGTGGAAAGATGCGGTTGGAAACCTCGATTCAAAATACAGCGACTACCTGTTATTTGATGATGCAGCACATGAAACACCTGCAACGATGGTCTTTGGTTTGCGCTTATTGAATGGATTTGATGGGAAAGTCATTCATGTCACAACAGTCAATTTAAAAAGTCAAAAAGTACTCGATTACAATATTGAATTGTTTTCGTATTTCATGGATCCAAACAAGGATGGAAACTTCGAAGATGGTATTGATGGATTTCGATTAGATCACGCCATGGATCACTTGGATGGAAAACCAACCTTGACCAATCTTTTCGCGGAATTTTGGAAACCCTTAATTGCTTCCTTGAAAAAGTTAAATCCCGAAGTGAAAATCGTTGCAGAGCAAGCAGATTGGGCAGATTACGGTTTTGAGTACTTTGAAAAAGCAACCGTTGACCGTATGTTTGGTTTTGGATTACAGAAAGCCATCATGTCCTTTGATAAAGAAGAAATCTTGAAGAATGCAGAGATCATCTTAAACAAAACACCCAAAGGAAAAGAACAAATCATCTTCATTGAAAATCACGACATTGATCGTTTTGCATCCATGGAAACGAACACCCAACGACAAAAATCTGCCGCAGCAATGATGTTGCTTCTTGGTGGGATTCCATCCATTTACTATGGACAAGAAATCGGAATGAAAGGAAAAGTATATTCCTTCGGAAATACGGATGGAAACGACATTGGACGTCGAGAAGCATTCGATTGGTATCAGGGTGGAGAAGGAAAAGGAATGTCCCATTGGTACAAAAACTCCGGTGCTTGGTGGACAAACGCCAATCAAAAAGCGAACGACGGAATATCGTTAGAAGAGCAACAGAATGATCCGAATTCCCTGTTTCAATTTTACAAACAAACCATCGCGTTAAAGCAAAGTCAGTCCGCACTTGCTACTGGAACGTATCAAAACGCACCAAACAACAATCCGAAGGTTTTGAGTTTTTATAGAGTGAATCAAGATCAAAAAGTTCTTGTAGTATTCAATTTATCAGATGAAAAACAAGTGGTTCGAATGGAGGATGAAATCAAAAAAGCCAGAAATCTCCTTCATCGAAAACAAACGTTTTTACAAGAAATGATGTTGGAGCCATATCAATTTAAGGTGTGGCAGGTGAAGGAATGAAAACATCAACCTGTACAGCAAAGGAACATCAGCAAAATCGTCGCACAGAGTTTATTGTGGTGAAGATGTAAGTGATGATTTTTTTGTAAGGTAAGGGCATGCCCTTACCTTGCAAAAAAAAACGCACGTGTCACGCCCCTTTTGCCTACTTTTTTTTAATTCTTTGTCACCAAAATCAAATTGGTTACATTAACTCAATAGAAACCAAGAAATGGGTGACAAGAAAAAGCTTTTCATGACGTATTACGATCCGGTGCATGCCCGTTTCGAGCGATTTTGTAAAGCACGTGTTTATGGTGAAATGGACTTTAAAGATTTAATGCACGACACCTTGGTGGTTGCGTATGAGAAATTCAATAAAGTGCAACACGCGGATGCATTCTTGTACTATTTGTTTGGAATCGCCATTCGTTTATTGTCAAATGCACGTAAAAAGAAACGTGCTCTTTTAACGAAAGACGGTAATTTGGTCGCCAATGAATTGATTGTGTATAATCTTTCTGAACAACAATTTGAACATGAAGTATTATACGCGGCATTGGCTCAATTACCTGAAATTCAAAAAGAAAGTTTGGTGCTTTATGAGCTTTCAGGTTTTAGTGTGAAAGAAATTGCACAGATACACGGATGTACAGAAGATGCAGTAAAACAACGACTAAGTCGAGGTAGGCTTGCTTTAATCCAGCTATTATCGTTGACAGAGACGGAACAAATTGATGTAGCGTATGACAAAAGATAGATATACAGCTCTTTTTGATTCAGCACGACAGGCTCCATTGGAAACGAGTACGGCTGATGTCGATAAATGGATTGCCACAGCAGCGCTTGGGCTTGGATTTACTGCGACATTGAAAGTATTTATTATTAAAAATTGGGTAATTATGACAAGTATTTTAGCAAGTTTAACAGGAGTTGTAGTGATTGTTACGATGACGATGAACACTCCTTCAAAAATGAAGAATGAGAAAGTTGATGAAAAAAATCAATTTCTCACCGGTCAAAAAACGATCATTCCAGTGGAAAAAGTCCTAGCAGGTTCAATAGCCCATCCAGAAGAAACAGTTATTGAAGCAGAAAATGTAGAAGAGCCGTTGTTTTACCTTAGTCCTATGTACCTTAAGGATTCTAGTGTCCCCACGTTGCGGCCAGTACAATCAGTTAAGCAAATCGTTCCTCAGACTACGGATAATCAATCTTTCAGTCGCATTGAAACTAGCGGATTTGCTTCCTTTACTTTGATGCAAGGTAGTGCCTGTAGTGTTACAACAAGCTTGGATTCTTCTGAAGTATCGTTTGATATTGAGGATGGAAAATTGGAAATAACAGGAATGAATGAGCATGATCCTAATGCCATCATTATTACCGTTGTTGAGCTTGAAAAAATAGAATTGACAGGATTTAGTAAAATGATTATGAACTCGTCGTTAAATTCAAAAGATCTTGAAATTGATGTAAATGGATTCTCCAGTTGTCAACTTATTGGGGATGTATCGCTTTTTGATGCCGAAATATCTGGAGAATCGACCATTATTTTTTCTGGGAAATGTACTAAGATGGACTTAGAAATCAGCGGAATGTCAAAACTTGATCTAACAATTGAAAGCGCCGATTTGGAATTAGAATTATCCGGGCAATCAAGTGCCAAAATAACGGGGGCTATTGTCAATGTAGAAGCGGATATTTCAGGTATGAGTGACTTAAAAGCCAAAGATTGTTACGTAGAAAGCATGGCAATTGATGTTACAGGAGAAAGCGATGCGGTTATACAAGTGAAAAATACTTTAGACGCAGAAGTGAGTGGAAAAAGTAAATTGAAATATTATGGGAATCCCACAAAAATTAAAGAAGATGCTTCTGGATTATCGGTTATTAAAGCAATGAAATAGTTTAGGCCAAAAGTAAAATTGAATGGTAATTATTGAGTTACAATTTTGAATAAAAAAACCGAGGATAAACAGTTTTCTTCGGTTTTTTGTTTTTCTGCTTTTGTGCATTATGTGTTGTCCAATTCTTGAGAATCTTCAATTTAATCAGTTAACTTTTTGAAAGTCAATCAAAAAACGTAAATTTGAGGAAGAGTATTGAACGTACAAAGCCATTATTTTTTTTAAAAATGAACAAATTTCTTTTTTTAATTGGACTTTTTAGCTTGTCAATTTCAGCTGGGGCTCAAGTCTTTGTAACTCTTCCGGTATCTTTTGATAGTCCTGTCGGTTATCATGATGACTACAATACAGCGAATCAAAATTTTGGAAATGCTGCTTTTATTGCTTCTTTTCAAATCCCTGGATACCATTTTGGAGTGAATACCAATAGAGGACTGATGGCATTTGATTTGTCTTCTATTCCGGTTGGATCAACCATTATCTCGGCAAAACTCAACCTGCACGCATACACTGATTTTACTGTCGCTGTGTTGCAGAACGGACATTGTGGTAATAATCAGAGTAAACTTTCCCGAATTACGAGTAATTGGAACGAAAGTACGGTAACTTGGAATTCACAACCTACGGTTTCCAATGTGAACGAAATCTTATTGAATCAAAGTAATGCAACAAACCAAGATTACCTCAATATAAACGTGTCAAACCTTGTTCAAGACATGGTGAATAATCCTACAACTAGTTTCGGTTTTAGACTTGCACTTGTCGATGAGGTAGTTACTTCAAGCCTCGCTTTTTGCAGTAAAGAGTTTGCTAATCCAGCCAAAAGACCAAGTCTACTCGTGGAATACCGCTTGCCGGCATCATCTGTATCAGAGATTAAGTACACACAGTTTGCGATGTCACCGAATCCAGTTGAAAATATCTTGCGCCTAAGTTTTCCAAACGTTGCTCAAATCAGACTTATTACTTGTATGGATGTTCAAGGTAAACAAGTCTTACAATTGAATGGGGAGAACCAAGAAATTGAATTAGACCTATCGTCTATGGCATCAGGAATCTATACGATTTTCGTTGAGGAGTCTTCCGCTGTTTATCAGACACAAAAGTTTTATAAGAATTAAGGGTAAAATTGCTGGGATTACGCTAGCGCGTTTTCCCTTAATGGTGGCTCATTCCAAACAAACGTCCACTTTGCGTTGCAAAGTCTGGACTTTTTTTGTTTTTTCCGCTTATTGAAATGAATTTCAAACGCGTTTAAAACAAAAAAAGTCCACTTCGAAAGAAGTGGACTTTTGTTTGTGATCCCTCTGGGATTCGAACCCAGGGCCCATACATTAAAAGTGTATTGCTCTACCAGCTGAGCTAAGGAATCATTTAATTCGGGTGCAAAGATATGATTATTCTTTTGTTATCACAACATTATTGCAGTAAATTTGATATTAAATTGTGAAAAAAAAGCAATTAACTGATTTTCAAGTAAAAATAAGATTTTGAAGGGTGTGATTTTTTTAGTGGGGATGATGGGTGCAGGGAAAACAAGTCTTGGTAAGACCTTAGCAAAGCAAACCGGATATCCGTTTTTTGATACGGATACACACATTAAGGTTCAGACCGGACAATCGATTCCTGAAATTTTCAGCACGAAAGGGGAGGCCGCTTTTCGTAAAATGGAAGAGGAGTGCTTTCATACACTCACATCAAATGCTCAATGGATTTCAACCGGTGGAGGATTTCCTTGTTTTAATGATCTAATGGTGAAAATGAAGCAATTTGGAACCGTGGTTTATTTGAAATTGACACCTGAAGAATTATCTAAGCGAATTCAAAGTGTAGCGAATAGACCCTTGTTGCAAACAAATCATCCATTAAATGAGTTAACACGTTTACTGAACGAACGAGCAGAAATTTACGAGATGGCAGATTTCGTTATTAATGGAAATCAATCAACGGATAACTTGGTAAAAGAATTTCAGAAGCTTGGTCTAGTATAAGTCTTTTCTGAATCCAACGTTAAATAGCAAGAATAAGGAGGAAAGTAGTTGGGTTTGACTGGCTGTATAATTACTTGCTGTTGGTTTTGTCAATAAATATTGCCCACTTAGGTCCGCATAAACTGTTCCAATCGCTGGAAAGGTATACTTCACTCCAGCTTGAAGTCCAACTGCAAGGCTTAAAATAGTGCCCTCGCGCTCTTCTCCTGGACTTAACGCGTAATTGTCCGCCCATGAATACTGTCCAGTGGCATCAACGGTAGAATAAACGTTTTTAACTTTATTTACGATGAGCATAATGTTGGTGCTCGAATAACCGGAAAGACCATAATCATAGTCGTTACCAATGTATTTGCGGGTACCAACTTCAAATAAGGAGTAATTCGTAGAACGATCATAATTAACCGTTAGGTTATAGGGATTAATGTTCACGTTGTTTCCTGTGACAACTGTAGACAGTGTGGTGGATTCCTTCACTGGAAAAAAATAACTAAACCTTCCGTAAATAGATTGATCCGTTGCTCTAGGAACTTCGATACCGAAGTGTAAATTTCCAAAAGATTTTGGAACGCCAAATCCTTTCAAAACTCCTGTTCCTGCATCAATGCTTACTTGAGCATTCGTGATTTGAGGAAACAAAAAAAGTAAGCTGACAACTAAAAATGATTTCATATGGTTAATTTTTGTGCGTAAAATGCGGACAATCCTTTTCATGTGCTCCTTCGATTATTCCTAAACTGAATAAAAACTCCTTCACAATTTCTGTACCAACAAATTTAAAGTTCTTTTTGAAGAGTTTGACCCATTCTTCGGTATTTTTTGTTTCAATGGATTCGAGCCATGCGAAAAAAGAACCATGTACTTTTCTTAACGCAATAACTTGATTTGCATTGTATACCACCGCTTCTATTTTTAATCTATGACGAATAATTCCTTCGTTTGTCATGAGTTGAGCAATATTCAATGGTGTATACTGTGCGATTAGGTCAATGTTGAAGTTGTCGAATGCTTCTCTAAATCGCTCTTCCCGTTTGAGGATGATGTCCCAACTTAATCCAGCTTGATTTATTTCTAAAATCAAACGTCCAAAAAGTTCATTGTCATCACTGATTTTTACCCCATATTTTGTATCGTGATAAATGCGGTGTATGTTGTCTGGTGGTAGTTTTCGGCAATATTCACAATAAGTCATGAACAAATTTTTATGGATTGATAAAAATACGCGAATTTTCCGCTAAATTTGTTGAAATCATGAACAAAAAACAGTACTTCTTTTCTTTTGTATTAGCGACAATGTCCTTCATTGCCGCTCGTTCTTTGCAAAAAGTAGGTGTAGAAAATTACTACGTCAAAAAAGCAACGAATTTTCAAAAAGAAGATGGGTATTTCGATTTGCAGCACCCGAATTCGGTCCGTACACTCCCAATGGGTGTTCAGCCTTTCTCAGATGTAACTTTGCTTGACTCCACACATTTAATTGGATTGGATCAGCAAAGTGGTTCCCTGTTCGTTTATGACATGGATGCAAATAGTGTGTCGCCTTTCCTACCTTGGGACCTAGGTTCAAAAATTTGTAATATTTCGACAGTGGATTCCACACTTTTGTTGGTGGATGACGCAAAACACATTCATTTTTTAAGCGCTCCTTATGATGCTGCTTCATTGACAACACTCAATTTGGAAAATGAGCAGTTTGAGGCTGTCAGCGTTTGTTTTCATCAAGAATCACATCGCCTCTTTTTGATGACTTCGAATGAAGAACGAACAGAAGGATACAGCAGTAGCTCAGTATATGCATACAATCTAAATCAACGAAAATTAAATGCTCAACCTCTTTTCTCCATTTCAGGTGAAGACATCGAAGCATTTGCCATTCAAAACAATTTAATTGCTCCTCATTCTGATTTGAGTATTACGGATGATACTTTGGAAACGATGAACTTTACACCATCAGCGATTGCCGTACATCCAAAAACAAACGAAATCTATGTGCTTTCTCGCGCAGATCATTCACTTGTTGTATTTAATCAATTTGGGGAAATCGTCAATTTTACATCCTTGGATAAAACAACGTTTTCAGATCCATCGGCGATGACCTTCAAAAAGAGCGGGGATTTGGTGATTACAGACGGAAACCTAATGAATCCAACAGTGATTCAAGTGAAATGGAACAAATTGTTTCAGTCAAAAGCTGGTCACGGATTAATCTTCGGACGCTAAAATCCACTTCCTACAAAACGGACCTTCATTGAAAAGCAGGTCAATCATCGACAAATTAGCGCAAAATTCTTTATCGTAAGAAAAGACTTGTTGATAGTTTGCTTTATTCCAATCAGCATGTGACAAGTAGGCATTTTTGGATGAATCTCCCGTAACTCCCTGAAATGAATCAGTATATTGGATAGACAAATGTTGATCGAGTACTGTTTCCATCAAACGCAAACAACGTTCATTCTTTTCCCATAAAAAGACATCGTTCGCGAAGATTATTTCTTCTATCTCCTTCGCATAATCTTCGAAGTAAGGAGCTAGGGCATAGGCACTCGTAATTGCTCGCCAGTGATCGTTTTTCCATGTCCCCGAATGATCAATCTTTAGTTCTTGAACGGGAATTTTTCGTCCACTTTCATGTAAGGTTGGAATGCTCAGCCGAAGAATTCCATTCGCTGTGAGAATTTCACAACGCGTGCGAATCGTTTGCTTCTGAAAATGTTCATGAAATTCAATTACCCCGTCCTTTGCCTGGACAAAAGCGTGCAGATAATCAATAGAAGGAAAATAAGCTGTTGGGAAAACAGTCATTAATCAATCATCTTCAAAATTCGGTTCCAACGAATTCCCATGTATGCACTTTTGGAGAACCAAACGAGTGAAGCCCTTCCAACAATGTGATCTTCTGGGACAAAGCCCCAAACACGTGAATCTGCTGAATTGTAGCGGTTATCACCCATCAACCAATAGTAATTCATTTTGAAGGTGTAACGACTCGTTTTTTTGCCATCAATAAATATTCCAGCTTTGGTTTCTTTTAATTGGTGTCCTTCATACGCAGTAATGATGCGTCTGTACCAAGGGATATTTGTGGCAGTCAATTTAATTGTTTGCCCTTTTCTTGGCACTCTGAACTCTTGGAAGTCTGTTGGCGTGTTGTTTACGTTGAAGTCTTTCGGGAAGTAACTCAAGTTCGCAATGCGTTCCATAGCGGTTGGTGTATAGCCTTTTTTATGACGGTAAGCCGGCATCAAGTACGTGGAAAGTTTAATATGGAAGTCCTTTTCAATGCGTGCTTTTTCACTTTTCGTCAGAGTTAAAATATACACATCCGCTTCGCGGGATTCGAAATCAGTACGTGTTCCGTCTGGAGCATTTTCCAAACCATAACGCGTTAACATTTCTTGAACAGATGGAAATTGAACCTTGGATTTTTCAATCGTATATTTCAAACATTGTCCTTCTGTGATTTTAGATGGATTTCCATTGACATATAACACAGAATTCTCCACGCGTAAAAGATCTCCGGGAACTCCAACACATCGTTTGATGTAATTCTCTCGTTTATCTACCGGACGGAAAGTGACTCCACCATGTGATGCAGGAAGTCCTGCATGGTCCTCTGGTCCGCCAGGAAATTCTCCCGCTGCCAGTTTAGCACGAGCTTTCTTTTTCCATTGTTCATGCGTTTCAATGAACAAACTATACATCTGTGAACCAATAGTGCTATCAATTTGCTCTGCGGAAACATTTCGTTGTTGCATCATGTTTCTCATTTGAATAACCTTCGATTGTATTTCCTCTGAAGACTCGAACAAATAACGCGCTTCTTCATTCACAATTCCGTGGTAATCATGTCCCATAAGTCCGTTTGGCGTACGTGGATCGACAATCGCCGTATCTCCTGAAGGGTAATTGAACACTACGACGTCGTTTCGGGTGATGTTGCGGTAGCCTGGTAAACGTGTGTACGTTCCTTTTTCAAAGGTCGTGTATGATTTGATGTTCACGAATGGTACAATGTTGTGTACAAGTGGGTAGGATAGAGGAGTAACCGGAACCTTTGGTCCATAAGCCAATTTGTTCACAAATAAAAAGTCGCCAACAAGCATGGTTTTCTCCATGGATCCTGTTGGAATTTGAAATGGCTCAAAGACATATGTTCGAATAACACTTGCTGCCACCAATGCCCACAAAAAGGAATCACCCCATTCTTTGACACGGGTTTTCTCTCCTGGTTTATCGCGACTAACCATGTCAAATGCCAATGCAAACACGTGTCCAACAACTGGTAAGCACATGAATAAAACAATGTGATCTCCCCACTTTCTGATTTCAACTTCTCTGGAGTTCGACCAATTCGTTTCATTACCAAAGCTTGTTTCCGAGTTCGCGATCTTCGCCATAATTAAATACGGGAAGAAAATTCCTTGAAGTGTATCCGCGAAGGAGAAGTATCCAAAACGACGAATGTAGCTCACATTTGCTACCATCCACATGGCTAAATGTACACCAGGAAAAACCAATAATAGTGACCACCAAGGTTTGTTTGAAGTCATTTTAAACACAACGAAATAGTTATATCCAGGGACTAATGCTTCCCATGCTTGATGTCCCGCTTTTGGGAAACTTTTCCACCACATCGCTAAGTACGGGTGAACCAAAATCAATAAATAGAAATAGAAAAAGCTCATAATATCTTTAGTTTAAAACATCTTTCATAGTAAATACACCCTTTTTACCTTGTAGAAATTCTGCTGCCAAAACTGCTCCAAGTGCAAAACCAGTTCTGTTGTGTGCAACGTGTTCGATTCGAATGCTATCAATTTCAGAGTGATAGCTAACCTCATGCGTTCCAGGGACATTGGGTTCGCGAAGTGCATTAATCGAAATACTTCGATTTCCTTCCTTTTCAGTAGCTAAATGCCAATCAGCATATTGATCATGAACTTCGATGATGTCATTGGCTAAACTTACAGCTGTACCGCTAGGAGCATCAAGCTTTTGAACATGGTGTATTTCTTCCATCTTCACCGTGTATTCCGGATGTTTGTTCATGATTTCAGCCAATTTCCGATTAATTTCAAAGAAAATATTGACACCAACACTGAAATTACTAGCGTGAAGAAGACTTCCTTCATGATCTTGAACTAATTTCTCCACCATCGGCAATTCTTTTTGCCATGCGGTTGTTCCAACGACAATTGGTGTATGTGCATCCAAACATGCTTGGATGTGTGAAATGGCTAAGTCAGGTTGTGTAAATTCAATGGCTACATCAACGTTTGACCAATCTACTTGATCAATCGAATTGGAACGATTAACGATAGCTGTGATTTGGTGTCCTCTCGACAGAGCAATTGTTTCAATTGCCTTTCCCATTTTTCCGTACCCAATTAATCCAATCTTCATGGTAACAAAAATACGTTTTTCACATTAACGAAACTGCAACTTGATGTGAATTCCTGCGGAACTTGGACCAAATAAAGTAGGAGATGCTTGTAGTGAAAGTTTATCAGAGACATCAAAGTGTAGGAAATGAGCTTCGACACCTGCTTCGGCAATTTGAATAAAATAAACCGCTGCACAACCAAGGATGGACATATCCCTTTTATTCAAGTATGATTGATACAAACTTAAAACAGCTTGATCATCATATGGTGCCCATGTTGGATTCAAGCTACCCGCGTTGTTTATACGGTTCGTGTATTCCGTTTTGAGTGATTTTTGTGTTTGGTTATTCACCGTGAGAAAATATCCAGTAGCGCCTAAAGCGGCATAAATCAATGGTACTTTCCAATAGGCATGTTTTGGACCATTTTCTCGGTGGATGCTATTGTATACCTGACCCGCTCCTGGTAATACTGCTGAATAAATCATGACCTTTTTGTACTCTGGAAATAGGGAGTCCTTGACAATCAACGGTTGAGACCATGAAGAAAAGCTGCCAAGCAAAAATAAAAGGAGTAGGCGAGACATTATTTTTTCAAAAGTGCCATCACGCGGTTTAACTCCGTTTCAGAAGAGAAGTGAACAACTACTTTTCCTTTTCCGGATTCTGATTTGTCAATGGAAACTTTCGCCCCCAATTTATCACTGAGGAAAGAAGTAAACACTTGTTCGCTTGAATTTAATCCAACTTTCTCTGATTTTACTTTCGGTAATGCTGCGCCTGTTGTTGGTTTTACCAATTGTTCAACTGCTCTAACGGAAAGTGAATCATCAATAATTTGCTGGTAAGCAATCAATTGTTCCTTTTCGTCGCTAATACTCAACAAAGCGCGGGCATGTCCCATTGTGATGACTTGGTCACGTACTCCTGCTTGTATGGATGCAGGTAACCTCAACAAACGAATGTGATTAGCAATGTGGGAGCGAGATTTCGCCACCTTTTCACTTAGTTGCTCCTGAGTTAATTTACATTCATCGATTAATCGCTCGTAGGAAATAGCCACCTCGATCGCATTCAAATCTTCGCGTTGAATGTTTTCCACCAAGGCCATTTCTAACATGGTTTGGTCGTTCGCAATGCGAATATATGCTGGAACTTCTTTTAGTCCTGCAAGTTGAGATGCACGGAAACGACGTTCGCCAGAAATCAACTGGTAACGATCTCTACCAAGTTTTCGAACGGTTAATGGCTGAATGATTCCATGTGTTAAAATGGACAAGCGTAATTCCTCCAAGGCATCTTTTTCAAAATGCGTTCGTGGATTAAATGGATTGGCTTCAATTAAATGAATTTCAATCATGGATACGGAACCAACCGTAGCGCCACTCATCGAAGTGATGTCCGTATCTGAGTTTTGTAATAAGGCGCTTAACCCTCGTCCTAATGCAGGTTGCTTTTTCGAATTAGAGCTCATGATCAATCTCAATTATTTTATCGTCGTTGCCAATTTTTGTCAAATCGTTTTTCTGTAACAATTCGCGTGCAAAGTTAAGGTAATTTATAGATCCTTTGGAAGAAGCATCGTGCATGATGACCGTCGTGCCGTGACTTGATGCCTCGCTCAAGGTCGTGTTTCGGTGAATCACGGTATCGAATACCAATTCTTGGAAATGGGTTTTTACTTCATCCACCACTTGATTAGCTAAACGTAAGCGCGTGTCGTACATGGTGAGCACCATTCCTTCGATTTCCAACGTTGGATTTAAGCGTCCTTGAACAATTTTAATCGTATTCAATAACTTGCTTAATCCTTCAAGGGCAAAATATTCACATTGCACTGGAATCATAACGGAATCCGCAGCAACGAGCGAATTGACTGTAATCAATCCAAGTGATGGGGAACAATCAATCAAAATGAAATCATAATCATCCTTCACTTTCTCCAAAGTACTTTTCAATAAATACTCGCGGTTTGGAAGATTAATCATTTCTAATTCTGCTCCAACAAGGTCCAAATGTGAAGGGAGAATATCTAGATTGGGATTTGAAGTGGATAAAATGACATCCTTAGGATGCATTCCGTTCACCAAGCAGTCGTATATATTTCGGACATTTTTAGGGTCAAATCCTGTTCCAGAAGTTGAATTCGCCTGAGGATCCGCATCGACAATTAACGTTTTGTATTCAAGTACTCCCAAACATCCGCCGAGGTTTATTGTTGTCGTCGTTTTTCCAACACCACCCTTTTGGTTTGCTATAGCTATTATTTTTCCCATTCTATTTTTCTGAAATATAAAATTACATGTTGTAGTCTTAGGTTTGACAAATTCATCAAGGAACTTATTAACGAAATACGTTTTTTCTCATTTTTTTAACCTTTGCTATGTTTTTGATGAAATGTGAACAGTTGACTCGCTTTTTGTATCTTTGAGAAGAATTTAAACACAGAAGGCATGGATAAAATTCATCTTCGTATTGGTAGTGCACTGGACAATCAACTTGTGATTGAGTCAGTAGATGTGGCACCTTATCATTTGGAGTTGTTTTGTGATACATCAGGAAATGTTTTTATTACCGATCTTGGTTCAGAACAAGGTACTTATGTTAACAACAGGAGGCTAGATGGATTCAAATTGTTAAAAAAAGGAGACCGCGTTCACTTTGGTCAACGTCATGTATTTCAATGGGAGGGGTTTATTCCAGTGGAGTCGAGTTATAACCGAGAGGAAGAGGAAGAAATTATGCCGCCAAAAAAACAAGTGGAAACACCAAAAAATACGCCTGTGAATAACAAGCAATTATACCTGATTTACGGGTGTATCGTATTTCTGATTATCCTAATGTCCTTGTATCTATAAACACAATTTATTCCGTGTTCACTGTTGCTTGAATTTCCATTCTTCAGCGCAAATGAATTGTTTTTAAAAAATCGGAAAGAAAATTGTTTAAAAAATGGTTGCATTCAGAAAAAATTACTAATATTGCACCCCGTTTCTGTTTGAACGGCAAAAAAATTGTGAAATGAGCATTATCAGAGAAATTCAAAAAGAACTAACAGTAGCAAACCAATTGCCTGTTTTCGGTGCGGGAGATACCGTAATCGTTGCTTATAAAATTGTTGAGGGTAACAAAGAGCGTATCCAGCAGTTTCAAGGAGTTGTTTTACAACGTCGTGGAAACGGTGCAACAGAAACATTTACGGTTCGTAAAATGTCAGGAAACATCGGAGTTGAGCGTATCTTTCCAGTAAATTCACCATTTATTGATGGAGTTACAATCGTGAAAAGAGGAGCTGTTCGTAGAGCACGTATATTCTACTTCCGTGAGCGTACAGGTAAATCAGCACGTATCCGTGAGAAAAAGAAATTTACTGCATAATCTGCAGAAAAATATACAGAAGGGGATTCATCGAATCCCCTTTTTTTATGCCTGTTTTTTGAGAAGGTTATATCAGGTATTGATTCTAGCTTTGAAATCTTCACGTTTATGAAATGACCATACATCTTTACTAATGCATTGTGCATCCAAGAATTTGATATCGAGCGTGTGTGTTTAAAGATTACAAAGCAGTTCAATCTCCCTGAAAAGGGAAAACGAAATCTATTCAACAATTTCGAACTCCGTGCGGCGATTTTGTGCTCGGCTTTCAGCGTCTTCATTTGGTACTCGTGGCATACTTTCCCCGAATCCACTAGCCGTCATACGTTCGGCAGAAATCCCTTTCTCCGTTAAATAGCGCTTTACTTCTTCAGCACGCGCTTGCGATAGCTGTAAATTACTTTCTTCGTTTCCTAAATCATCGGTGTGACCATTAATGCGGATGTTCAAACTTGGATTCGATTGTAGGTATTTTGCGAAACCCGTTAATATGACCTGCGCGCTTTTGTTCAATTCATATGAATCAGTTGTGTATAAAATATCGGCAATCGTATAAGGTTTCCCAGCAACTAAACTGTCTACTTGCATGGCTTTCACTTCTACATGTCGTTCCACGCGATTCTGAAGTTGTTCACTTGTTACCGTTTGAGCCTGGAAGGCAAAATTCTCTTTGTTTACGGAAAGCGTGATGTCTTGTTTTTGATCTACTTTTACCACCGCAGCGTATTTTCCATCTTCCGCATTTACCTTGAAGTTGACGGTTTCTCCTGTTTCATTGTACGTAATATCGATTGTTGCATTACTCACGGCATTTCCAGCTTCATCTTTTAATTCACCTCGGAGAATGACCACTTCTTGAGGACGCGCCTCCTCGTATAAATCAAATGCATAAATGTTCCAATCTCCATCTTTCGCAGTAGAAAAATAAGCAACCTTTCCACTTGTCGATACAAAAAGTCCAAGTTCATCTTGAGCTGAATTTATGGGATAACCTATGTTTTTCGGCTCTGTCCAATGGTCGCCTTCTTTGCGAATGTAGAAAATATCGAGTCCGCCAAGTCCCTTTCGTTCTTTCGTACTTGTGGAAACGAAATAAAGTGTTTCGCCATCTTGGTGAAAGAATGGACTTTTGTCCTTCGCAGCGGTGTTGATAATATCAAATGGTTTCGCAGGACTCCACGTTCCATCGGTTTGTTTTTCCGAATAAAAAATGTCATTGTCACGAGATCCTTTTCTAAGGGTGGTGAAAAATAGTAATTTCCCATCTGCGGATAATGATGGTTGTGCTTCCCATCCATCTTTGGTGTTGATGTTTGGGCCCATATTGATTAATGGCGTCCATTTGAAATCGTTTCCACCACGTCCACTGCGCGTGTAACTAGTAGTATACAAATCACAATTCAAATAGTCTTTATTGTAGACTTTTTCTACCTTACAAGCGCAAATAATCATCTCGCGGTTATCTACGGATAAGGATGCGGTTCCATAATTGTGAAAGCTCCCATTATTAAATGGTTGGGGTAAGGGTGATCCGTTTGAATACAGCACATCGGAACTCCCTCTTTCGGAAATGGTAAATTCTTCCTGGATATTCGTAGCAATATCACCCAAATTTGTTCGGTCCACCTTACGCGTATAAAAGAGTAAATCATTATCTGGTGAAATCATGGGGAAGTATTCATCCAATTCGGAACTGACGCCGCTCACTCTCTTAGGAACGAAGGGAACTGGATTTTCAACAAGTTCTTTTTGGAATTTTAGATCTTCTACAATGGACTTGATTTCTTGTTTTTGGGATGGGTATTTTTCTGAAAGTCCACTTGGATTAATACTATCAAACACAAGGAATTTCTCCATGAAAATCAACGCTTTATCGTCCTCACCATAGTTGTAAAGAACCTTGCCACAGTAGTAATAACAGTCGGAATGAAAGGAAGGACATTTCTGGATGGTGCTTTGATAGAATAAAATAGATTTTTTCAGAAGAACTTCTCCTTCGGATGAATTTGGATCGGCTTTCAGTTTGAAGCTTGCTTGCTGGTAACAAATTTGAGCATAGTAATAATAACTTTCTGCGTGATTCGGATACTTTCGGATGAGCTCACCAAATTGACTTGTTTGACTATTGAAATCGGGTGCTGCTAGCGCTTCAGTAAGTAACTTGCGGATTTTCTTGTCATCTGTGTTACACGGGTCATCCTGACTCCAAGTTACCGAAGTGAGTCCAAGCAATAGAAATATAATGAATGGTATTTTTTGCATGTTTATCCGGGCTAATGTGCTAATGGGCTAATTTGCTAATGGGCTAATGGGCTAATGGGCTAATGTGCTAGTTTGCTAATGGTTTTCCGCTGTGGCGGAGTGCTAATTTCTCTACGCTCTCTTTCTCTTTCTCTTTCTGTTCCTCACTCTGTAATCATCCCAATCTTTTCGCAGGTAAAATCAATGTCAGCTGAAGAAACATCAAGGTGTGTTACAAAGCGAAGCATGCCGGGACCAAAAGCCATGGCAAGGATTCCGAATGACATAAACTGTGCCAAGATCGCATCGCGTTTCGCTGGATTTTTCAGTTGAATGACAACGATATTTGTTTCTACTCCCAAAACGCTTTCTACCCAATCTTGTTTCAAGAATATGGATTCGAGTTGCTTCGCATGTAAATGGTCTTCGGTTAATCGTTCCCGATTGTTCTTTAGAGCGAAAAGTCCACCAGCGGCAATGATTCCGGCCTGACGCATTCCACCTCCCATTACTTTTCGAACCCGACGTGCTTTGTGAATGAATTCCTTTGTTCCCACCAAAACAGATCCAACTGGTGCTCCGAGTCCTTTTGATAGACAAATACTAATAGAATCAAAAGCAGCACCGTAAATTGCAGGGTCCATTTGATTCACTGCGAGGGCATTACAGACACGCGCGCCGTCTAGGTGAAGCGGAAGTTGAAGTGAGTCGCAAAGAGCTCTTATTTCAATAATTTTATCAAAGGCATAAACAGCTCCTCCACCACGATTTGCAGTATCTTCAAGTGAAACGAGTTGGGTTAATGGAAAATGAACATCGTGAGCAGGATTGATCCATTGAGCGATTTCGCTTGATTCTAGTCGTCCTCTGTCGCCTTTTAGCAAACGAACAGATGCTCCGCTGTTTTTCGCGATTCCACCACCTTCATATTTGTAGATGTGACTTTCCTCATGACAAATGACCTCTCCGCCGGGTTGTACATGTACGTTGATGGCAATTTGATTCGTCTGTGTTCCTGAAGAACAAAAAAGTCCGGCCTCCTTACCAAATAAATGTGCAGCATATTGCTCCAATTCAATGATGCTTGGATCTTCCCCAAAAACATCATCTCCAACGGGTGCTGCAAACATGGCATCCTTCATTGCTGGACTCGGTTTTGTCACGGTATCGCTTCGAAAGTCAATCATTCCTATTATTTTTAACAAAAATAATCAAAATGGTAGGTGAAATAGGAATTGTATTCGTTTGTTTGGTCGGTTCTTTTGCAACCTTTTTTAGTGGGTTTGGATTAGGGACGATTTTGTTGCCAGTTTTTAGCTTGTATTTCCCGCTGGAACTGGCTGTGCTTGCAACCGCTCTCGTTCATTTTTCAAACAACCTATTTAAGTTAAGCATCATGTCGCGTCATATTGACTTTGGACTCTTTCGAAAATTCGGACTAACAGCTTTGCTCGGTGCATTTTTAGGTGCGTACCTTTTACGTTTAGCTGGACAAATGGGTACCTTGTTTGTTTTTCCTTTATGGGGTGGGAGAGAGGTGAGTTTGCTTTCGTTTATGATTGGACTCTTGATGTTGGTTTTTGTTTTTTTTGAATGGAAAAAAATTAAATTCCCATTTTCAAACGCTCCATTTTTCTTACCTGTTGGCGGATTTCTAAGTGGTTTTTTTGGAGGTTTCTCCGGACATCAAGGTGCCTTACGTTCAGCTTTTCTCTCGAAAATATCATTAGATAAACAATTGTTTGTGGCGACAAGTGCGTTGATCTCCACCCTGATTGACTTTTCTCGAATTTCAATTTATACGAATCACACCAATTGGTCCGGACTAAATACGAGCTACCTTATTTTAGGTGCGATTTCTGCTTTTATTGGCTCAGTCCTAGGTAAGAAGTACCTCACGAAAGTTTCTTACGGTTTTATTCAAGGAATTGTCGCTGTGTTTTTGCTTGCGATGGCCACAGGACTCATGACGGGAATCCTTTAATTTGAACCTTCTTTTTCGTCTGAAATTTCCGCCGCTTTTTTCGGGTCACCTTTCTTCGGTTTCTCCACTTTCTTAAAGAGTTCTGTTTTTACGCCAAATTGGTCAATGCTGAATTCTTCCAGTTTTTCGCCTTTGCTAGAGAAAACGGCTTGATACTTTAGTTTTCCGTCAGGATAATATTCAACATGTTTTCCATCAGGTACATTATTCTTGAAAAAGGATTGTTGTAAAATCATGCCTTTTTCATCTACGGTTTTAAATTCACCATTTTTTAATCCATTCGACCAATTTTCAACATGTGCTTCTTTTCCACTTTCATAGAAATAGGTCCATTTACCATCTTTCTTTCCTTGTTTATAACTGAGACGCATTTCTACTTTACCAGAATCGGTATAGGTAATGTGCGGACCGTCTTGAAGTCCAGCCTTGTAAAAAACCATCTTGCCAAGTTTTGAATCAAGGTAGTAGAACTTTTGGACACCGTCCATTAAATTATTTTTATAGGTGTGAAGTTCAATCGTATCGTTAGCCTCGTTGTCGTCAAATAGGATATAGGTTCCTTGTAATTGATTATTCACGTGGTTTATTTCTCGTTCCTTGCGTCCAGACTCAAAATAAACCGTGCTTTTTCCATTTAGTTTCCCCATGGAATAAGCTTGAATGGATTGACGGCAACCATTAGAAAAGTAGGAGGTGTCAATTCCATCGCGATAACCATCTACGATGTTTAGTGATTCTTCTAAATTTCCATTTTGATGACAAGTTACGCAGGTGCCTGTATAAGGTGTGGAGAAATCCTTTTTCATTACGTACATGTTCCGTTGATCATCAAAGGATAATAAATTGTAACAGTTTTTTATGTTTCGAAAATCACATTTCCGTATGCTGGTCCCGCAAGGACTTAATTCTTGACTGAAACACGCGTTAAAAACGACTAGAGATAAATACAAAAGCATGCAATGCTTCATGCTATAAAGTTTAGAATGTAACAGAAAGTTACGCTATTTTTTGAATAGCTTCCTTCATTTTCTCCGGAATTTCAATCGTGCATTGTTTTTTAGAATTGAAGGCAACCAATGTCGAGCTTCCTTTTGTCACGAGAACATCGTTGACGTGTATCTCGTAACCTAAGGTAAAACTCTTTGTTCCCATATGTATTAATCCCACAGTTACATAGGGAATGTCGTTTAACACAATCGGTTTCAGGTATTCTACTTCATTTTTCACCAAAACAACGCCTTCTTCCATCCAATTCCATTCCTTGCCTACAAGTTCTGCAAAGTAGTGCATGCGAGCGATTTCGAAATACGTCAAATAAATAGCGTTATTCACGTGTCCAAGGATGTCTAAATCTGTTAATCGAACATAAATACGAGCTGGTGAAATCATTTGTCGAGTTTTTGAAATTCGGAGTTGTTGCTGATGAATTCTGGAACGATGTATTTCATTTGAGTAACAATTGCGTTATTATCTTGATGAATACATAAGTCCACAAGGGTTTGAATATGTGCCATTTGTTCATCAGATTCGGTACGCGTTTTTGCGATGAGAATTTTTTGATGATGGGTTGGCATTGTGTTTTCTTCGTTGGCTAATAATTCCTCGTATAATTTTTCACCTGGACGCAATCCTGTAAATTTCAGTTCAATATCCTTTCCAATTTCTAACCCGGATAATTGAATCATCTTTTTTGCTAAGTCAGCTATTTTCACTGATTGGCCCATTTCAAAAACGAAAATTTCTCCGCCTTTACCCATTGTAGCGGCTTCGAGAACCAGTTGACAAGCTTCCGGAATGGTCATGAAGTAGCGCGTGATGCGTTCATCTGTAACCGTTACTGGACCGCCATTTTCAATTTGTTTTTGAAACAATGGAATAACCGATCCATTTGAACCTAAAACATTCCCAAAACGAGTGGTGATAAATTGTGTGATTTGTTGTTCGTTTAATTTTTGAACGTACATTTCTGCAATCCTTTTGGATGCTCCCATCACATTGGTTGGATTCACCGCTTTATCGGTAGAAATCATAATGAATTTCTTTGTCCCAAATGACAAAGATAAGTCAGCAAGTATTTTAGTTCCCTTGACATTGGTTTGAACCGCTTCAGCTGGATTTAATTCCATCATTGGTACATGTTTATAGGCCGCAGCGTGAAAAACGATGTCCGGTTTAAATGTTTGAAAAAGCTTGTGCATTCGCTCTTGGTTGCAAATATCACCAATGACCACCTCAAATTGCAAGTCTGAAAAATGTTGGTTTAATTCAAATTGCAGATCAAATAATGGCGATTCTGCTTGGTCTAATAAAATGATATTCTTTGGATTGAATTGAGCAATTTGTTGCACAAGTCCACTACCAATAGATCCAGCCGCTCCACTAATCAATATGGTTGAAGTAGAAATTTCAGTAGAAAGTTGGTTGTTTTTTAAATCAATAATTTCTCTTCCTAATAGATCTTCAATTCTGATTTTTTTCAATTGCCTTGAACTAAACACGCCGTTAATCCAACTTTTGGGATTAGGGACTTTTTGAATAGTCAGTTTCAAGGACATCGCTTCGTCAATGACTTTTTGCATTTTGGAAACATCAGGAACCTGAATGGCAACAATTAACGTTTTAGCTTGAAGTTCCTTTTGAAGTTTTGAGAGTTGACGTGTACTGTAAACGCGAATTCCTTCAATGCGTGTTCCTTGAAGTTTTTCGTTATCATCAATGAATGCAGCGGCGATTTGGTTATTTCTAGTATCCTTTTCTAAGGTTCTTTTGGTAATTAAACCAGAAACTCCTGCACCATAAATTATTACGGATTCTTGAACTCCAGAATCTTTGATGGACTCTAAATACAATAGTTTGATGATGAATCTTCCTCCAACGACAAAGAAAACACTGGCAAGGAATTCCATAATGAGCACAGACATCGGGAAGAGAAAGTAGCCATCCATGTGATGGTAGCGAACGAGTCCTCCTAATAAAAAGAGTATCGTACAGCTAAATTCAGCAAGAAATATTCGTCTTAAATCCTCCGTGGATGTATAACGCACAAGTCCTTTTTGGATTTGGAATGCGTAGAAAATCAGGAGTTTGACTAAAATGAAAAACCAAAGTGATTTCGAAAGAATTTCCCACTCGGATTGAATCAAAGAAAAATCCGCTTTGAGGTCAAAGCGGATTATATAAGCAAATGCGAGCGCACTCAGATGAATGATTAAGTCGAGAAGAACGACTACCCATCTCGGCGTATTTTGTTTTAATTTAAGCACACGTAAAGATAGGTATTCTATGGGTTACTCAGAACGAACCAAGGTAACATTTCCATGTTTCATGATTTCATTTCCTCCGTTGGATACTGCTTTAGCAATGTAAAAGTATACACCTTCCAATACATCATCGCCTGATTCGTCTTTTCCATCCCACATAAATGCTGGATTATCATATTCTCTAATCACTTGTCCCCAACGGTTTAGAATTGTACAATTAAACGTTTTAATACCGCCAAAGAATAGTAACTGGAAATAATCATTGTTTCCATCATTGTTCGGAGTAAATACGTTTGGAACTTCGATGTCACAGAAATAAAATTCTATCGTCGCTGTGTCGATGGAAACACCACACATGTTTGAAGCTGTAACGATGTAATTCCCAGTTTCTGTTACACTAATTGCAGAAGTTGATTCTCCTGTAGACCAAAGGTAATTTACGTTTTGAGGTTGAACTAAGGCAGCTAAAACCTGTGTTTCACCAATACAAAGAGTTGTGTCAAGTACATGAGTAAACGGATCCGCAACAAAAGTCAATTGGAACGTTTCTGTAAAGCTACACACACTATCGGTCATTGTGATGGAATAAATCCCTGCTGTATCTGCCACAATTGTTGGATTTTGTCCAGAAGCATTAGAGAAATTAACCAATGGTGAATTTGCTGTCCAGTTGCTTCCTGTGTACGAAAGAACTCCGTTGATTTGAAGTGTTAAGTTACATAAAACAGTGTCTTGAAGGGGTGCTACAGGAGCAGGAATAGAATCAACCGTTACCATTACACTATCAATACAACCGATTTGGTCTATCACCATTAAGGAATAATTTCCGCTGTGAAGTCCTGTAAAGTTTCCGCTTAAATTGTTCGCGACTAATAAAGAACCTTGAGACAAGATGAATTGATAAGGTGTAATTCCAAGTGAAGCGGTAGAAGTAATTCCTCCGTCGGAAAGGCTACAGAATTCTAAGGTAGAATTGAAATTATCAATGTTTGGATTCGTAGATGGGAAAATTTCAATAGATTCTGTGTCGAAACATCCGTTTTGATCTTCGACATATATTGGATAAACGCCAGGCGCTAAATTAATGAAGTTGTTAGCTGCGGAAAAGGTTGTTCCATTATCAATACTGTATTGGAATATTGGAGTTCCTCCCGCTACATCAAAATCAATCGTTCCATTATCCAAACCACAGGTTGTTGTTACGGATGTTAAATTCGTGATTTGAAGTGAATCAACACCATCTAGAACAGCTATCATCGTGTCCGAACAGTTATTTTGATCCACCATAATTACTGTGTAAGAAGCTGTATCTAAATTGTTAAATGTTCCGTTTGGTTGAAAAGCCGCACCAATAGAGTAGGTATATCCCCCAGCTCCTCCGGAGGAGGTCGCTGATAAACTACCGTTGATACTTCCACAAGTTGGATTGATTGTTGAAACGGAATCAATTTGTGGGTAACTCACTGAAATCGTGATAGTGTCATAACATGTATTAATGCTATCCGTCATCATAACGATGTACGATGTTTGTTGTGTTGGACTTACAGGTGTTGGATTATTTCCTGTGTAAACACCAGGTCCGTAGGAATAATTATCGTGTAACCAAGTGATATTGAAGTTCGGTGCTGTGGCAGTAATCATAATGTTATCTAGTCCCCAATGGTCAAACGGCGCACCGGATACGGCTAATTGCGTCCATCTAAATTGAGTGGATGTTGTTTGCGCAGCAGCTGGAATCGGTAAACAATAGTTTTGCCAAGAAGTCATTAGTGGATCATATCCTCCTAATGGACTCCAGTAGTTCATTGTTGTCCATGAAAGTCCCGCATCAATGGAATATTGTACGTAAACTCCCTCGCTCGCTAAATCTGGACCTTCACAAGGTGAGGCTTGTGCTTGAATGGCGTATCGCATATCGAAACAAACTTGTCCACCAGAAGATACATCCAATGCAATGGTTGTCATTTCTCGTGGAGCAACAGATTGATTCCCCATCCACATAAAATCCGTTCCATCCAAAGATGGTACACCACAAGTGTTGTTCGCAATCGTCACTACTTGAGAGAATAACCATCCAACGGGTTGACCACTGTTAAAGTTTTCACCAAAGGCAACTTGACTTGTTCCACTACCTGTAACACTTAATGTTGCCGATCCATTACAAGGTATTGTTGTACTTGATGCACTTGCCGTGACAGTACATTGTGCGTAAAGCGATTGAATTGATCCAACTACGAGAGCAGCGGAAACAAATAAATGGGTAAATTTCATAGTATTATTTTACGACTACGTTCTTAATGTTGAAGTCAGTTAACGTCGTTTTCGTCAAATGTGCAGGCATGTGATGAAAAATGGTTAATCCAAAATGGGTGCGATCCAAGCACTCACCAACCAACACTTCTTTAGGCTGAAGGATTTGAGTGTAAGTGTATTCTTCATGACCGCATGTAGCACATTCACCATCATAATATAACTCGAAACTGTAAGTTACAGTTTTAACTGTATTGGATTGATTTTCAATTGTTAATTGAATAAGGTCCGACTCATATCCTTGAGCAGGGATATTACAATTGATTTGTTTGGTGCTGATTTTAATTCCGTTTGATTCTATGTTTTTTTGAGCATTTAATCCGAATCCTAAAAAACAGAAAGCGAGAATAGTTAGGTTTAGTTTCATTATTGGTTAACGTTAAAATTTCACATCGTTTGACGCAACATTACATCTTTAAGTTGCATCTTTGGTAAAAATAGTAGAAAAAAATTGAAAATGCTCGAAATCGAACGCAAGTATTTATTGGAAACGATGGATTGGAAACATGAATTTATTCAATCTGTCACCAATATTAAACAGGTATATCTATTTGAAGATGAGGATAAATCAGTTCGGATTCGCGTGCGGTCAGACAAAGCGTACCTGACCATTAAAATGGGTAAAGGTGTCACAAGGAATGAATTTGAATATTCGATTCCAGTAAGTGATGCAGAGGAAATGATCGAAAAGGCGGAATTGTTGTGTCTAGAAAAAGATCGATATGTTATTCACTACGGTGGAAACGACTGGGAAATCGATGTGTTCAAAGGAAAGTACGAGGGCTTGGTTTTAGCAGAAATCGAATTAGCCAATGAAAACGACGAAATTACATTGCCGTCGTGGATAGGTGAAGAGGTAACGAATGACCCAACTTATTTGAACGTAAATCTTTTTAAAAATTTATAGGTCCATTTCTTCGCAGATGAGATCGCTTTCAAGTAAATCAACAACGACAATCCCAAGAAAAACCTGGAAGTAGAAACGAAATTGATCATTATCCTTAATCACAGGCCATTTCGTTTCATCGGAACAAATTTCTGAGCATTCTCTTCTGATTATCTTTTTTCGGTACTTTTCTAGGATGAGTTCATCTTCCCAAAATTCTTCTTCGATTAGGTATACGGACGGTTCAGTTTGACTTGAAAAAAAAAGATCTTCTTCGCTGTTTTGTTTTGCCCAACTTTGAAAATTTTCTGATTGAAAAACGACGATTTGTCCACGATTTAGAATGGTCATTGTGCTGGAATTAAGTTTAGTTTGTTTTGTTCAAAGGTGTACCAAAGCGCATTTTTGTTCTTCGCCTGATGACAAATGTAAATGAAATCGACTTTTTTCTCTGTTAATTGAATGAGTTTAATCCATTTGATGGGGTCAATTTTATGCTCGCTTTTCACAACGTGAATACTTTGATTGGTACAGACAAAGAAGATGTTTTTTGGAAAGATATTCATTCGGTTGTAAATACGAATCGCTAAATTACGTTGACAAAACTCTTTATCGAACCAATTGAAAAAGTTGTTTTTGACATTGACGGAGTCTGTTTTAAATCGGGCGAATTGATGTTTAAAAGTATGATTGTTTGAGTCTGTTAAACTATACATAGCTGATTCCACATAATTGAACTCATGAAAAAACAATCGATTTGAATCGCTCTCAATGGATTGTATGTTTAAGTTTACTGAGTCTTGATTGTAGCTAGCAAAAAGGGTGTCTTTCCAATGATCTATTGGTGTAGTTTTCTTCTTTTGTATGTAACTTGACTTCGATCGAATACTCTCTAAATCTTTTATCTTTCCAGACTTGTTTTCCGAGCAGGACATCAATATCAGTAGAGAGAAGAATAAACAAAGTTGATTTAGCATAGTAAAATCTGTTTTTTTCGAATGTATCAAGTCGATTTTCTGTAAATTTGAACAAAATTACGCAAAATGAAAAACTTCTTATTATTCCTTTCCTTAGCTACCGTGTTAATATCATGTGGCGTTAAAGTTCCTTATACTACTCAGATTCGAGATGAGTTTAGTTTAGATTCGGATGAAAAATTGCGTCAAGTTCAATTCTATACATCACATACCATTATTTTGAATCAAGAAAAAAGAGATGATAGTCAAAATACCACTCAAAATGGTACCCTTGTCGCAAGTTCAAGCAGTGAACGTGAAAGTATTGTGATTCCAGCTATGACAACATGTATCTTTGAAAGCTTTGGCCCAAAAGGAGAGATGCAATTACGTTTTGAATTGGGAGATGGCAGGATCATCACCTTCGCGACAAAAACAGAAGGAAGTAGTATCAAACGTTTTTACTTTGATGCTGATTGGAATAGTCAAGGTGGACCAAAAGTTGTTTACGGTGATAACACGTACAAAGTTGATCTAATGCGCGGTGCTCCTCGTTCTGCTCATCTTTTGGTCGTGAAAAAACGCCTTCAAAAAA
The DNA here is from genome assembly GCA_017983465.1 of Crocinitomicaceae bacterium. GTDB lineage: Bacteria > Bacteroidota > Bacteroidia > Flavobacteriales_D > Crocinitomicaceae > UBA952. The sequence continues at coordinate 458,328 of JAGOBK010000001.1, read as the reverse complement.
CGAAACGTAAAGAACGTGTCGTTCGTGGACTAAAAGTTTAAGTTCCATTCCAGTCTAAGTTATCATTACATTTCATTTTCCATATTATTGGAATAAAACCCATACGCATGTCAGAAATAGCATTCAACAGAGAAGGATTCTCAGATGAAGAGTTAAAGGATATCTATTTGAAATTAGTCCGTCCAAGACTGATTGAAGAGAAAATGCTCATTTTATTGCGCCAAGGGAAAATTACAAAATGGTTTTCCGGTTGGGGACAAGAAGGGATTTCTGTAGGTTGTGCATATGCCATGAATGAGGATGAATACATTCTTCCAATGCACAGAAATTTAGGGGTATTTACGACACGTGATATTCCTTTGAATCGTTTGTTTTCTCAATTTCAAGGTAAACTGAACGGTTTCACGAAAGGTCGTGACCGTAGTTTCCATTTTGGAACACAGGAACATAAATTGGTTGGAATGATTTCGCATTTAGGTCCACAGTTAGGAATAGCTGATGGTATTGCTCTTGCGAACAAAATTACCAAGAATCAGAAATCAACCATCGTTTTTACTGGCGACGGTGGAGCATCCGAAGGAGATTTTCACGAATCGTTAAACGTTGCGGCTGTTTGGGATTTGCCCGTCATTTTTGCCGTTGAAAACAATTGTTGGGGACTTTCAACACCATCCGTTGAACAGTTTCGTTGTAAGCAATTCATCGATAAAGGAATTGGATACGGAATGAATGCCATTCAAATTGATGGAAATAATATTCTAGAGGTTATTCGAACTGTTCGAAAAATAAATGAAGAAATTCGCGTTGATCCAAAACCGTATTTATTGGAATTAATGACGTTCCGAATGCGTGGACATGAGGAATCATCAGGAACGAAATACTATCCAGAAGGAATTCAAGACGAATGGGAGAAAAAAGATCCTGTTTCGAATTATGAAGCCTTTTTGTTAGAGCAAGGATTATTAACAGAATCTGAAATCGAACAAATTAAGGAAAAAATTAAAGCTGAGATTCAACAGGGATTCGATGAAGCAAATGCAGAGCCAGCTATTGAGGCGAATGCAATGACCGAGGTAGATGATTTATTTGCTCCTCACATTCAACAATTGATTGAAGCAACAGGTCAAAAGGAGGAGAAACGATTCATTGATGCGATCCAAGATGCCTTAACTCAGTCTATGGCGAAACATGATGGACTCGTCCTAATGGGACAAGATATCGCGGAATATGGCGGGGCGTTTAAAGTGACCGAGGGACTCTTAGAACAATTCGGGAAGGACCGCGTTCGAAATACTCCATTATGTGAATCTGCCATTATCGGAACTGGATTAGGATTGTCGATTTCAGGAATGAAAGCGATGGTCGAAATGCAGTTTGCTGATTTTGTCACATGTGGATTCAACCAAATCATTAATAATTTAGCAAAAATGCACTGGCGTTGGGGTCAAAATGCCGACGTTGTCGTTCGCATGCCTACGGGAGCTGGTACGGCTGCTGGACCTTTTCATTCTCAAAGTAATGAAGCATGGTTTTTCCATACTCCGGGATTGAAAATCCTTTATCCGTCCACACCATACGACGCGAAAGGACTACTTAACGCAGCATTTGAGGACCCAAATCCTGTATTGTTTTTTGAACATAAGTTTTTATACCGAAGTTTAAAAGAAGAAATTCCAACAGATTATTATACCGTGGAAATTGGGAAAGCACGAACAGTTACTTCTGGAACGGACTTAACCATCATTACGTATGGACTAGGAGTTCATTGGGCGACTGAGACAATGTCACATTATCCTGAGATTTCTGCTGAAATCGTTGATCTTCGAAGTTTAATGCCCTTAGATAAGGAAGCGATTTTTCAAGCGGCAAATAAAACAGGTAAAGTGATTGTTTTGCACGAGGACTGTTTAACTGGAGGAATCGGTGGTGAATTGGTTGCTTTGATAACAGAACATTGTTTTGAGCAATTAGATGCGCCGGTTTTACGTGTTGCTTCGATGGACACACCAGTTCCATTTGCAGTGAGCTTAGAAAAGCAATTTTTGGCATCTGAACGATTAAAAGAAGCCATTGATCGCATCATGAAGTACTAATTCCACGTTAAAACCTTGATTAAAAAAAGTTTAAAAATCCTTTTGCCTCTAGGTCTTGTCTGGTTGTTTTCAGGTGTATACCGAATTCTTTTGGTGACCATGAATAGCAAAAAGTTCCTGGAGTTTGGTATTCAGGATTATTTGATTGGGGCTGGATTTGATTTAGTCACAATCGCGCTTTTTTTCCTACCCTTCATCACCTTACTTTATTTACCATTACCTGAGCGATTGGAACGCTTTCGCTTTTGGATAAAATTGCTGCTATTTAGCTTCGGGACATTTTTGGTTTTTGTCTTTAACGGGTGGGATGTAGCCTACTTTTCCTACACAGCCAAGCGGACAAGTTTCGACTATTTTGTTTACATGTTGACCAATACGGAGACATCGAGCTTAGCAGGTGATTTTATCGCCGAGTTTTGGTGGCTAATTGTTTTTTTTATCTTCAGTTTATCCCTCTCCATTTGGTGCTTTGTGAAAATAAAGTCAGCGCCCATTTCTTGGAAGCTTCGTAAAAATTGGGTTGTGTTTGTATTCATCGTCACTTCATTTGTGATTATTGGTCGTGGTGGATTTCAATTGAAGCCCATTGGCATCATTGAAGCAACAAATTATAGCAGTTTATCCAATGCGCCAGCTGTTCTTAATTCGGCTTTTACCATTATAAAAACCATTGGAATTAAAGGGTTAGAAGATAAAAAGTACTTTGAAGATGCTGAATTAAACGCGATTTTTAATCCAATTCAATCAAGTCAAGCTCAATCTTATTTACCGAAAGGAACAAATGTCTGTTTTATTCTTTTGGAAAGTTTTGGAACGATGTATAGTGGTCCAAATAGTCCAGAGAGTTACACGCCATTCTTGGATTCACTTTTAACACAATCTATGTTTTTTGAAGATGCGATTGCGAATGGCCGAACATCGATGGATGCCCTTCCTTCGGTGATTTCATCTATTCCAGCATATACAAATGAATCATTTATATTATCCGCGTACAGTGCTAATCAATTTCAAGGACTACCGTCGATATTGAATAAGGAAGGATATTATTCAGCATTCTTTCATGGGGCAAACAATGGATCCATGCGTTTTGATGCGTTTACATCCGCTGCTGGATTCGATTCCTACTATGGAAGAAACGAATATCCAAACGATGCGCATTTTGATGGTAATTGGGGCATTGAAGATCACCATATGTTAAGTTTCGCGGTGGATGAAATGAATCGCTTTGAAAAACCGTTCTTCTCGATGATATTTACCTTGTCCTCACATCATCCATATACAATTCCTACCTCGTTTAAGTCGAAAGTGAAACATGGACCAGAGCCTTTGTGTGCAACAATTTCCTATGTAGATTTCGCCTTGAAAGAATTCTGGGAAAAGGCGCAAAAAAAAGCGTGGTTTAAAAACACCTTGTTCGTGTTTTGTGCGGATCATGTTGGTCCGACCAAAAGATCTGATCGTTGTTCTTTGGAATGGACCTACCGCATTCCCATTGGATTCTATCACGCATCCATGAAACTACCCAAAGTAAAAAGAGGTCAGGTATTTCAGCAAATTGACATCATGCCAACCATCATTGATTTATTGGGTTTGAAAACGAACTATTATTCATTTGGAACATCGTATTTTAGTCCAAAGTCAAGCCCGAAAATGATCAGTGAACAAGGCAATTTAATCTCCTTTGAAAAAAGAGAAAAAGGATTCCTTAATACTGTTTGGAATGAACAGATGAAGAAACAAAGAAATACGCATGAAAAGCAGATTATTCGCGAAATGAAGGCTTTGTATCAGCATTACACACATGATTTGATCACAAATCAAATGACTCCAAGCATGATAAAGTAGGACTTTTCCTCTTCATACCTCGTTTTCAAGGCCTCGATTTTGAAGTATTTTCGCTACCTTTGACATTCAATAATAGTAGCAATGGCACAGAAATACGTAACGAGAGCAGAAGATTACTCAAAATGGTATAATGAATTGGTTTACCGCGCTGATTTAGCTGAACATTCCGATGTTCGCGGTTGCATGGTTATTAAGCCTTATGGTTATGCGATTTGGGAGAAAATGCGCGACATCTTGGATGTTAAATTCAAGGAAACAGGTCATTCGAACGCGTATTTCCCTTTGTTCATCCCAAAATCTTACTTGAGTAAAGAAGCAAGTCATGTGGATGGTTTTGCAAAGGAATGTGCAGTTGTTACTCATTACCGTTTGAAAAATGCGGAGGATGGTAGTGGAGTAATTGTCGATCCGGATTCTAAATTGGAAGAAGAATTGATTGTAAGACCAACCTCTGAAACGATTATTTGGAACTCTTACAAAAATTGGATTCAGTCCTACCGTGATTTACCTATTCTCATCAATCAATGGGCAAATGTTGTTCGTTGGGAAATGAAAACGCGTTTGTTTCTAAGAACCACAGAGTTTCTTTGGCAAGAAGGACACACTGCACATGCGACAAAACTAGAAGCGATAGCAGAAACAGAACAAATGTTGGATGTTTACGAAGATTTCGCAGAGAACTATATGGCAATGCCTGTTATTAAAGGTAGAAAAACAGCGAATGAACGTTTTGCAGGGGCGGATGATACCTTGTGTATCGAAGCAATGATGCAGGATGGAAAAGCGCTTCAAGCTGGAACATCTCACTTTCTTGGACAAAATTTCGCCAAAGCTTTTGAAGTGAAATTTGCAGATAAAGAAGGAAAATTAGATTACGTTTGGGCGACATCATGGGGTGTTTCTACACGTTTGATGGGTGCGTTGATTATGACCCATTCCGATGACGAAGGACTCGTTTTACCACCAGCATTAGCTCCAATTCAAGTAGTTGCCGTTCCGATTTACCGTACAGAGGAAGAATTAGCAGCAATTTCCGAGAAAATGTCCGAATTGGCGGCTAAATTAAAAGCAAAAGGAATTTCATTCAAATACGATGATGATGAGAACCGTCGTCCAGGATGGAAGTTTGCAGAGTACGAATCTAAAGGTGTTCCTGTTCGCGTTGCTATGGGACCAAGAGATTTGGAAAATGGAAAAGCAGAGATTGCTCGTCGTGATAACAAAACGAAAGAAGTCGTTGATTTTGACGGATTGGAAAATCACATCGAACAATTACTTGCGGATATTCAGGTTAATTTGTTGGAACGTGCGAAAGCTTTCCGTTCAGTAAACACACGTGAAATTGATTCATACGAGGAATTTAAGAAGGAAATTGACAAAGGAGGATTCTTCTTGGCTCATTGGGATGGAACATCTGAAACGGAAGAGCGAATCAAGGAAGAAACGAAAGCAACGATTCGTTGCATCGCCTTGGACCGTAAAGAAGAAGCTGGTGTTTGCATGGTAACAGGTAAGCCATCTGCTGGACGCGTCATTTTCGCAAAAGCCTATTAATTTGTCGGTATTTCGCTTTCAGCACTTCGATGTCATTCAATCGAAAAATCCGCTCAAAGTTGGAACAGATAGTATGTTGTTGGGTTCGTTTATTGATCCAGCTTCCGCTTCAACTGCCCTAGATATTGGCGCAGGAACAGGAGTGTTATCGTTAATGGTTCTTCAAAAAAATCCGAGTATTCAGTTGGATGCCGTGGAAATTCATTCCGATGCAGCGGAAGAATGTACGTTGAATCTAAAGAATAGTCCGTGGGGGAACTCCACTCAGATTCATGCTATTGATTTCTTGGCGTTCTATCCATCGAAACAATACGATTTGATTTTTAGCAATCCACCTTTTTATTTAGATGGACTAAAATCAGGGGATAAACAGATCGATCAAGCAAAGCATATTAGTCGAGAAACATACGAATTGTTTATTCAGAAAACCTCAAAATTACTCAGCGAAAACGGACGATTTTACGTAATAGTTCCTTTTGATCAATTTGATTATTTGCTGAACGTTGCCAAGCAAAATGGACTTTATCCCTCACAGAAAATAACGATTCATTCGTCGGAGGAAAAGTTAAATTCTCGCGTAATTCTTATGTTTACTAAATGTGAGGAAACTCTGATTGAATCTACTTTGACTGTCAGGTTAAAAGGAGGAGGGTACACGCCTGAATACATTGCGTTAACCAAAAACTACCACCATACCGATTTAACAGCAAAGAATTAATTCTTCTTCCAATTACTAAGTGAGGTACTGAAGCCCAGTGAGTGAATAGAGCCTGCTTTGGAATAAAACTGTACGCCATAATCCATGTTGAACTTTTTCAGTTTGATGGACATACCCATGGAGAATCCAGCTAATCCGGGATGATCAAGCAATTTCATTTGTTCACGACGCATGAAATTAAATCCACCGCGCAATTGGAATGATTTAGAAGCATATAGCTCCACTTGAAAATTCACATGATGCGCAATTTTTGTTCCTATAGAAGGCGAATATACTGGAATCGTATCACCTGTTAATGGGTCATAAGTTGGTTTCGCCAGTGGATCAAGGTAAACGTTGTTTAGTTGGTTCAACTGATATCCTGTTATTCCAAAGCGAAAAGGTGCATGTTTCAATTTGTAACTTAAGCCAACTTGGACATCTAACGGAAGTTTTGATGCGCTATTTTCTGTAAAATCTTTTAAGAGTACACCCATGTTTTTCACGAGGAATGTCGCACATAAAAGTTTGTTTGGATGAAGAAGCAATCCGCTAAAGCTTCCTGTTAATCCAAAAGCACTGTATCGATACATGTGCGATCCGAGAAAGGAAAGATTGGCGCCAATACTCATGACTTCGTTAATCTTTCGACTATAGCTCGTCCCGATCGCATATTCTCCACCGCTGAAGGTTCCAATTACGGTTCCTACTTCATCGGTTTCATCAAACTGACCGAAACTAAAATAACGAATGCTTGGTGCAAATGTGCCTATTTTGGAATGTATCGCATAACTAACATTTCCATAATGAACTCCGGATGGATATTTTCCATAGGAATATTGAACTTGTCCGTTCATTTTTTCATTAAGAAGGGCAGGATTATCAAGTGCTAATCCGAGGTCATTGTCGTAAATACTAATTAAACCGTTTCCTGATCCAGCGTTACGTGCCGAACTGGAAGCATTCAAAAATTGGAATGTAGTTGTTCCTGGGGTGTATTGACCAAAACAAATCAGTGGAAATAATAAAAGGAGTAGTGTTAATTTCAACATGGTTTTACAACGCAAAAAAATCAATTTAATTGTGAATTTAATGGATAAAATCAATTTAACGGATAAAATCCGAACTGATTTTTGATAAAGTTTAATTTTTGGACTGATTTTTGTTTTGGTTGATGAAATGGAAAGAGCAAGACATACCGTTGTTTATAATGAGTTGATGCAGGAGCATGGAACTTTTTTTAAGCATGTGATGCGCAAAAGCATCCCATATCAAGAGCTGCCTGATACTTTTCAAGAGTTTTCCATTCATTTTTATCAACTCATTGTGGATCGCTATGATGCTCAGCCAGAGTTGTTCGCTTCCTATGGATGGTTGAAAACAATCACGCATCATTTTTGCATTTCGGAAATCCGGAAACGTCAAGCGAAAAAAAATCAGGTATGGGAAAACACCACCTCTGAAAAGGTAATTATACAAGAAACTCCAGTTTATGACCAAGAGGAGTTGATTGCTGAATTGTTTGAGGCTGTCATTGGATCTGTTAATAAACGAGATGCATTGGTCTTGAAGATGAAGTACTGTTACGACAAACCTTCAAAGTACATTTCAGAGAAAATGGGCATCAAACATGTCGATGTGTACATTGCACGCATTAAAGAACGTGTTCGACGTCAAACCGGAAATGTTAACCTAGACGATTGGTTAAACAGTAAGTCTTAAAAGTCAATGTGACGTTCCTTTTTATCAGGGTAAATGTCCGATATTTTCACGAGAATCCCTGTTTCTTCTACATTTCCAAATTCAGGGTTAATAGCCGTGTCAAAAGTCATCATGGTAGGAGATAAATTCATGTAGATATTCATCAGTGGTGGAATAAATTCCCCGTGTTCTCTGGTAAATGTATTCAGAATTTTAAATGCCTCTTTATAATCCATGCCCATAATTAATTCGTCAAAAATGGCTGGGTCACTTTCGATTTGTAGCGGGAAATAAGCTTTCATTAGTCCGCTTTTATCTGGGAAGAATCGATGTAAAAAGAATAACAAGAAATCTCGACAAGCAACATTGTAACTTGGATACATGGTCACTTTTCCAAAGAAATAGTCAATCTCTGGATTAAAACGAATGAGTGCACCTAATCCATCCCAAATATTATCTAATGCAAAAAGTCCTTTTCTTGGATTATTGCTTGGTTGAAAATCCGGCTGAACCCAGCTGCGTCCAAGTTCGATTGTTTGTGGAAGGTAATCTGAAACGAAAGATGGATTAAAATCGAAATAATGAGTGGTAGATAAATGGATCGTACCATCCGTATCAATCGCTTCATGACATTTTTTAAATCGGTAACCACCGATAATTGCTTCATCCTCCACGGACCAAACGATGAGTTGTTCATAGGCGTATTCGCCTAAATCGTATTCATCTAAATCGATGGATTCTCCTGTTCCACCTCCTGCAGCACGAAACGTTACTTCGCGTAAACGTCCAATTTCTTCCAGAACATTTGGGGCATTGTGGCAATTGACTACGTAAATTTCATTTTCACCTTTACGAGTGACGCGCAGAAAGCGTTCTGCAGTCAACTCGGCTTTCAATAATTCCGTTGAAACGGCTTCTCTGATTGCTTTCATTTGTCGCTTTTTAATTGATAGACGATTGATTTAAACCAATTCGCAGCGCGTAAATCGTCCATTTCTGGATCGATGTCTTGGCCCATAATTGGTTCACCAACCGTATAGGTGATGATTTTATTTTTCTGTCTTAACATTTCATCCGCTAGGTAAAACATTTCAACGTTTGCTTTAATTCCTAGAAACGAACGAAATTTAAAGAGTCGGTAAAAGAAGGGAGAGAGTTGTCCACTGATGTGAATGGGCACAATTGGACGATTAAATTCTCTTCCGTACGTGATAAATGTTTTTTTCCATTCACTATCTTGAATCTGACCATCATGAATACGGCTCACCATACCTGAAGGGAAAATACACAAGGCCTGATTTTCTTGAAATGCTGCTTTGATTCGTTCACGGGCAGACAATCCCAGTTTTCCGTGTTTATTGATTCCAACGAAATAGGTGTTTAAATTTTCAATGGTCGTTAAGATATCATTGACGATAAATTTCAAATCTTTTCGGTGGTTTTTCAATGCCACAATCAGCGCCATTGCATCAACTCCACCAAGTGGATGGTTCATTGCAATGATAATCGGACCAGTTTTCGGAATCCTTTCGATGTGCTTGATGTCAAATTTGAAATGAAAATAATTCACTGCTGCTTCGCAAAATTCGAGTCCCTCGAGTTCTCCATGTGCCTGGATAAATGCGTTTAATTCCTTTTCATGTAATGTTTTACGCAAATAGCGTAGCACAAATCCAGGTAAAAATCTCAATAACTTCGGATTCTTACTTCGGATCAATTCTTTAATATCGATAGCTTTGGGTGCTTGCACGATTCGAAATTACAATTTTTCGTGCGTTTACGTGATAGTTAAGCATTGGAATTATTCACATTTTGACCTTCAGAATTCAAATTCGAAGGACAACCCATCAAAGAGCAAGGAAACATTCTCGGGGAGTTGAGCTAAAATATCTTCGTGCTTTCCGAAAAGATGGGAAATGTGGGTGAGGTATGCTTGTTTTGGCTTAATATCTTCAATAAACGCCAAAGCCTCTTCTAAGTTGAAGTGTGAAATGTGTGGAAACTTATGCAAGGCATTGACAATAAGAATATCAACACCTTTGATTTTCTCACGTTCTTCGTGCTCAACTGTCTTTGCATCGGTTATATATGCAAAGTTGCCAATTCGAAATCCTAGTACAGGCAGTTTATAATGCAATACTTCAACGGGTAAAACCTGAATTCCGTCAAGCTGAAATGGATTTTTATCAATTGGAATGATGTTCAATTTGGGTACACCTGGATAATCTTTTTCGTCAAAAATGTAGTGAAACTCTCTTCGTAGGGCAGTGTCCACGTTTTTTGAACAGTAGACATTCATGGGTTTCTGTGAGAAGAAATTAAATGCGCGGACATCGTCAAGTCCAGCAACGTGATCTTTGTGCTCATGCGTAAATAAAATTCCTTCGAGGTGCGTTACCTTTTCTCTCAACAACTGGTAGCGAAAATCTGGTCCAGCATCCACACAGTAATTTGATCCATTCATTTCCAATAGAATCGATGCGCGAAGTCGATTATCACGTGGGTCACTTGAATGACAAACGTCACAACTACAAGCAATCATTGGGATTCCCTGTGATGTTCCTGATCCTAAAATACGAACGGTTCCATTCATTGTTTAAAGATACTATAAACTGACAATGCGGTGTTGTTTGTCCTTGCGCAAGAACAAATTAATGATGGACTTATTGTCACGATTTTCTGATGCTAATTCAATGTACCTCATCCAATGCATGGGTTCTTTTCCGTGAAAATGAAATGGTGCAAATCCATATCCTTTGTAGGTGCCACGATCGATCCAAATAAGGCTTTTCTCACCTTTATTTCGTCCCTTGTCGATAATGAAGAAGGAAGTTCCTTTGAAGTTAATGTGTTCTAAAAAGAGATTAATGCGTTGGTTGTAATCATCTGGGCTTTCTTCTTGAACACAAGCGCCTTTACATTCCTTAATGGTGTAATGAAAGCATGCAGATTTAGTCGGGTAGAGGTGACATAATTTTTGGCAAAGTTCAAATTTCTGAACGACATGACTTAAATAATCGCTACCCTCTTTTTTTGTGCTGAACTGTATGATTGCGTGCTCTTCTTTTTTTGCCAAAGAGTTTACGTGAAGTTGAACGTATCCATGTTCATCTACTTCATCAAAGATGCCAAATGGAAAAAAGCTATTTCTCAATTTACGGTTGTAAATTGGCTGATGTTGTTTGATCAGTTCAGATTCTAGAAGCATGGCGATCAATTCACTGCCTGTTAATTCGTGTTCGATTCGGCAAATATCCTGAATCATTTTGAGTCCCTTTGCCGTTTTTGTATTTCGCAGGTGTTGCTCGATGCGTTTTTTAATGTTGATGCTTTTGCCAATGTAAATCAACTGATTGAATTCGTTGTATAACAGATAGACTCCCGTTTTTGAGGGGAGGTTATCAATGACATCTAAACTCAAGTTGGGATGAATCGACTTCGGATTCAATTCTTGTTGAATAAAAGTACTTAGGTTATTTGGATCCTTGTGATAGATTAAATGAAACAACTCGGTCGTTGCCTTCGCATCTCCATCTGCTCGGTGGCGTGCATTATTATCAATTCCGATTTCACGACATAATTTCCCTAAACTGTAACTTGCGTGTCCAGGAATGACATAACGTGAAGCGCGAACGGTGCACATGTGTGGAAGACGGAAGTCGAAACCAAGTCTTCGAAATTCACTGCGGAACATGCCGTAATCGAATGCGACATTATGCGCGACGAAAACGCAGTCTTTCGTGAATTCAATAACTTCTTTGGCGATTTCATAAAATTTTGGAGCATCTGCAACCATGGAGTCTGTGATTCCTGTCAATCGCACAATAAACTCAGGGATTAATTGTTCTGGATTGACAAGTGAAACATAGGAGTCAATCACTTTTTCCCCATCGTATTTGTACATCGCTAATTCAGTGATTTTGGAGTCTTTGGTATTCCCTCCAGTTGTTTCCACATCGACAATGACAAAATTCATGAGTGCGAAGTTAGGAAAAGGTTTGAATTCCGAATTTGATGTCGCAATGTATTTTATGTATTTTTGAAAAAAATGACAAGATGAAATTGATTACTAGTGTTTTATTCTCTTTTGTGTCACTGATTGCGGTATCACAAAGTAACTTGACAATTTTCAATAACGGTGGACAACAGTTTTATGCCATCCTCAATGGAATTAAGCAAAATTCACAGCCACAAACGAATGTATATATCTCTGGAATAAAAAACGGAGGTTATTCTTTAAAGATAATTTTCGCTGATGGAAAAACAGCAGATGTAGATAAAAATTTGTTTATCGATGCGCCAAGTGACATCACTACGCGCATCACCTTCAAAAAAGGGAAAGGTAAATTACAATTAGTGAGTTTAGTAGCTACAGAAGGTGTAATTACTCCAGGCGCGGTTGTTTATCGTCCGTCTGAGGCAGCTGTTTATACGGATGCAGTTGTTCAAACCACAACGGTTCAAACCACAACAACGCAGACTACAAATGGTACGGCAAATACAAATGTTCAAAATCCAACAAATGGAAACGTGAATATGAATGTGAACGCAACTGGAATGAATCAAACACAGACAATACAATCCGGAAATGTTGGGATGAATGTCAATGTGAATGCTTCAGAAAACGGAACGAATCAAACACAATCTACTCAAAACCAAAATGCGAATTTCAATATGAATGTTTCGGGAAGTGGAATGGATCCAAACATGCAAAATGGAAGTGTTGGGATTAGCATCAACGTTTCGGGAATGGATCCGAATATGCAAAATGGAAACATGGGTGTGAACATGAATGTAACGGGAATGGAGCAACAACAAGTGAATCCAAATACCAATGTAAACATGAACATGAATGTGAATGCTAACGGAATGCAAACGCAAAACACTAATGGGAACAACGGGAATGTTCAAATGAATGTAAACTCAAATGGAATGAATACGCAACAGAGTTCCGGACAGACCACTATTACTACAACGACTACGACAACTACAACGAATTCTGGTGGCAATGTCAATTATCAAGCAACGAATCAACAAAATCAAGTAAATACGCAGTCTAACGTCAACACATCTGGGGTTTTAATTGCGTGTAACCGCACATTAAACAATCTTCCAACATTTTTAAAAGAATTGAAAGATCAAAGTTTTGAAGATGACCGAGTAGAAGCGGTGAAATTGGCTTTGAAAAACACCTGTTTAACATCGGGACAAGCAGGTGAAATCATTGAGTTATTTAACTTTGATGATAATAAATTAGAAGTAGCTAAATTTTTATCTGATCGTTTAATCGATCGTGAAAACGCAACGTCACTCGCAAAATTCATGTCGTTTGAATCCAGCAAAATGGAATACAGAAAATATGTAGCTAGTCATTAAGCTAGACCATAAAATTTATTGCTTACTTCAAATTTCTAGTCGGTTAATAAATTTCTTTCATATTTGTTTACTAACTTTAATAGAAGGTGAAGTGAATTTCATTTTATCAAATTTGAATATTAAAACAAAAGACAATGAGTGTGCAATATATTTCCGATGACCATGGCGAAACTACGGGAGTGTTCATTCCAATTCAGGATTGGAATAAATTAAAAAATAAGTTCATTGGATTAGAGGAGGAAGAACTAAAATTGACATCATGGCAAATAAATGAACTCAATGATCGAATGGCTGAATATGAAATAAATCCATCAAATACGACTTCCTTTCAAGATGCTATGGATGATCTTGAAAAAGAGATGTGATGTGGCAGGCTGAAATTATTCCGCAAGCAAAAGCAGATATTCAAAAAACGGTTTTATGGTATAATGAAATACGAGTTGGACTCGGGAAAATGTTCCTTGAAAATGTAAGGGCGGATGTAACTATAATTCAGCTCAATCCCAGTGCTTTCGCGAGAAGATATAAAGAAGTTCGAACGAAAGTCATGCGTAGATTTCCATTTCTCATTCATTATTTTATTGACTTCAAACAACAAAAGTTAAACATTGTCGCGGTTTTTCACATGAAACTCAATCCGTTGAATTTGAAAAAAAGGTTTAAATAATAAAAAAGTCCCTGACAGATTCTGTCAGGGACTTTTTTCATTTAGATATTAATCTCTTTATCCTTTGAATGGCGGATCTTGTAGTCGAAATCGATGACTTTGTTTTCTTTCGATTTCAAATTGAAACTCCATTCAATGACTCCGGTTCGTTCGTTCAAGCGTCCCTTCGCTAAATTCGCAGATTCAATCGTGATGTCTGTGTTTTGCGTAATTGGAATTTGATCTTGAATCACGATGTCGATCGAACTCGATTTACTGTTTCGAACTTCAATCGTGTAGGCAAAAGTTCGTTCGCGTTTGTCTTGAATGACTTTATCCTTGCATTCTTTCTTCAAAAGTGTTCGTTTTACCACAATGTTTGGATCTTTTCCTAATGATAAGTTCAAGGTGTCTTCCATTCGCGTTGGATCAATGTATGTTTCTCCAATATAGGATCCATCAAAGAAAATGTTTGCTTTTGCTGGAATTAACTGAAGTTCATCCAATTTGGTCATTTGGGCAACAAGGTAAACTCCTGGATCCAACTTCGGAACTGCGTAATACTTGAAGGTAGTCGCTAAGTCCGTTTGTTTGATAAGAACCATGTGTTGGTCGTTGTTTGATGGAATCGTATAGGGAAGGTCGATTTTAAATTCTGCTGCGATTAACATTTGTACAACAGTTGTAAAATTTGCAGCACTTAAGGCATCATCCATGTTTGACTCTTTTTGTGTAAAAGAGTAGCCCATGTTCGTTACTTGCGAATTGAATAGTCCAGCACTTGTTCCTGAACAAACGGCTGTTTCTTGTAATTTTCTTGCGAAAGCAGCTTGGTAATCGATGTACCATGGATTCAATTCTGGTTTCGTTTTGTTCGCATATGGATTGTTCGTGGAAATGTTTAATCGCACATCGTTCCAGTCTAAACCTGAATTCTGACGAACTTGCGCTTTGTAGGTTAAATTGATTTTTCCGGTAGAAGAATCGCTGCGTAAATCATAGAGTGGTGTCCAGCCAGCTTGTGAAACAACATACGAAAAATTTAATTTTCCAGAAACGACTTCATTCGATGAAATGGTGATTACAACACGAGGAATGGCTTTGTTGATTTCTCTATTTAAGCCGTTTCCGTTTTGGTAATTTCTAAGTTCTTCCAAGCGTTCTTCCATTTCTTGTTTTGTATCCACCTTTTGCGCCTTTTTACGCTGTAAAACCAAAAGTTTCTTGTTGATTTCATTCATTTTTAAGGCGTAATAATCTACTGCTGATTTTAATAAGAGAATGGAGTCATTGACTCTTCCTGTTCCTTTCATCGAGCCATTGTTGCTGATGATGTATTTGGTCGCGTTCAACACACCGATTTCATCATCGATTTCTTGAATATCGAATCCCCAAGAACGCAAGGAATCCTCTAGTAATGAAATGCTTTTTTTGATTTTTAATGGAATCCCATCCTCCGTAACTTGTGTGGGTTGTGGATAGTGCAGCACATACTTCGAGTCTAAAATGACCACATTTCCTGTCGCTTTGACTTGGATGCTTTTTGGATCGATGTACGGACTAATTCCTTCGATGCTCACTTCGGTTACACCGACTTTCGCGGTGTAATTCGCTTTGTGATGTAATTGTGCGCCTTGTGAATAAACAGTTACTTCAGAAAGTGTTGCTTTCACTAGGTCTTTTTCAGTGGCAAACGCTTTCCAACTGAAAGTCGCTAACGCCGTAAATAAGAAGATTCTTTTCATGTGTCAATTTTTCCTTGCTTACATCCGTCTTTTGAAAAGGTTCAAATGAAAGTTGAATTGTCCAACAGATGGAGGATTCCTACCCAAACATTCTTACCTTTGTTGTATGAAATTCAAGGACTATTCCCTTATAGATGAAATTAAAGACCAACTTGACATCCTCGGATTCAAGCGTCCAACAGATATTCAACACCGTGCCATCAAACACATTTTAGATGGCGAAGATGTCATGGCAGTTGCACAAACAGGAACTGGGAAAACTGCGGCATTTGTTATTCCTATGTTGCATAAGTTTGCCACAAAGAAAAGAGGTTCCTACAAAGGAATTCGTGGATTAGTACTTGTTCCAACAAGAGAATTAGCGAAGCAAATCTCTGAGGTTGTGGTTCAAATTGGTGCGAAAACTCCAGTGAGCGTCCTTGGACTTTATGGTGGTGTGGAACAGGAAAAACAAATTGCAAAACTAAAAAGCGGATTAGATATCTTGGTATCGACACCTGGACGTATGTTTGATTTAATCGCACAAGGATTTATCGATATTACTAAATTGGAGGTCCTCGTTTTGGATGAAGCAGATTTAATGTTGGACCTTGGATTTACGAAGGATATCCACGATGTGATTAAGAAAATTCCAAAAAATCGTCAAACCTTGTTTTTCACGGCGACGATTTCCAAAAAGATCAAGTCTTTAGCATACGATGTGGTGAAAGATGCCATTCGAATTCAAGTTTCTCCGAAGAATCCCGTTTCAAAAAATGTCACACATGCGGTTGCATTTATTGAAATGGACGACAAGCGATTCTTCTTAGAAAACATGATCAAAGAGTATCCAGAGTTTAAATTCTTGGTGTTTGTTCGCACGAAAGTAAGAGCGGAACGTGTGGTATCTGCGATGGAACGAGTAGGGGTGAAGGCTGAAGCATTACATGGTGGAAAAGAACAAGAAGATCGTTTTGCCATTTTGGACCGTTTTCGTTCAACAGAAAATCAAGTATTGATCACAACAGATGTGGCATGTCGTGGAATTGACATTCCAAATATGGATTACGTAATAAACTACGATTTACCGGATTCTCCAGAGAATTATGTTCACCGTTGTGGACGTACCGGACGTGGTCAACAAACAGGTCAAGCGTTGTCCTTTTGTAGTGAAGAAGAAGTGAAATTATTGGATGCGATTGAAGCCTACACAGGGGAAGAGATCTTACGTTACGACATCGATAACAAAGATTATATGTCCATCATTGAAGACACAGAAGATTTAAATTATAATTGGAAAAAACTGATTGCGGATTTTTCTGATCCAGATGAATGGACAGATAAATAAATCGTTTTGAATTTTAAATCACAATACCTATTTTTGAGGGAACCCAAAATTGATAAAATGAAAAAATTAAACTTAATGTTAATCCTGTTCTTAGGATTACAGGCCTTTGGTCAAACAAAAACGATTTCTGGAGTAAAATTCCCATTAACAGAAAAAATCGGTAAAAATGAATTGGTATTAAACGGGGGTGGACTTCGTGAGAAATATTGGATGGACTTGTATGTTGCTGCGCTTTATTTAGAGGCAAAAACAACAGATGCAAGCAAGGTGATTTACGGTACGGAAGAAATGGCGATTCACATCAAGATTATTTCTAGTAGCGTAACACGCGAGCGTTTTCTTGAGTCAGTAAACGAAGGATTCGCGAATGCTACATCCAAAGCGTCCGCAGAGGATAAAAAGAAATTCATCGGTTTCTTTTCGGATGAATTTAAAATCGGAGATGTGATTCATTTCGATTATACGCCAGATAAAGGATTGAAAGTAACGAAAAACGGAGTCGTAAAAGGAACAATTGCTGGTTACGATTTTAAAAAATCTCTTTTTTCTATTTGGCTTGGTTCAAAACCTGCTGACGAAAATTTGAAAAAAGGAATGTTAGGAAAGGGATAGAATTTTATCCATTTAAATACGTTTAAAAGACATCTTCGGATGTCTTTTTTTGTTTTAACTCATGTCAAATTTCAATTTGTGACTTATATCACCTTTTGATTTGAATAGGTACTTTATCTTTGTACTGTAAATAAATGAAAGCATATGAAAATCGAACAAATCTATACCGGATGCTTAGCTCAAGGAGCTTATTATATTGTGAGTGGAAACGAAGCACTCATTATTGATCCTCTAAGAGAAGTTGAACCCTATTTAGCACGATTAAAAGAAGATGGGGTCCAATTGAAATATATTTTCGAAACACATTTTCATGCTGATTTTGTTTCTGGACATTTAGATTTAAGTAAAAAAACAGGAGCATCTATTGTTTATGGTCCAACAGCTAATCCTGCTTTTGAGGCAGTCGTTGCAACAGACGAGCAAATTTTTGAGATTGGTTCCGTTAAAGTCAAAGTATTACATACACCAGGACATACCATGGAAAGTTCATGTTTCCTATTGATGGATGAACAAGGAAAAGATGTAGTATTGTTCTCTGGAGATACTTTATTCTTAGGTGATGTTGGTCGTCCGGATTTGGCGCAAAAAGCTGCTGACATGACACAGGAACAATTGGCTGGACTTCTATATGAGAGTTTAACGAATAAAATCATGCCTTTGGCGGATGATATTACCGTTTATCCAGCACATGGTGCAGGATCTGCATGTGGAAAAAACATGATGAAAGAAACAGTTGATACCTTAGGGAATCAGAAAAAAATGAACTACGCCTTGAATCAACCGAACAAAGAGGCATTTATTGAAGCAGTAACTGACGGACTTTTGCCTCCTCCAGCTTATTTTGGATTCAATGTAGCGATGAATAAAGGTGGTTACGATAGTTTTGATGAGGTGAAGTCACGTTCAATGACTCCACTTGCTCCGGAAGCATTTGAATTGGTAGCTGAATCAACAAGTGCCCTTATTTTGGATACACGTTCAGCAGCATCCTTCACAGTAGGATTTGTTCCAAATTCGATAAATATTGGAATCAAAGGTGATTTCGCTCCATGGGTTGGTGCGTTAATTGGCGATGTGAAACAAGAAATATTATTGGTGACAGATTCCGGAATGGAGGAAGAGGTGATCACACGATTAAGCCGTGTTGGATTTGATCATGTTGTTGGTTACCTAGAAGGTGGATTCGAAGCGTGGAAGACATCCGGAAAAGAAATAGATCAAGTGATGCGTATCACACCCGATACATTTGCAGAACAGTTTGAGTTGAATAAGTCACTTGTTATCGATGTTCGCAAAGAAGGAGAGTACGCAGCGGAACACGTGTCAGAAGCGTTTAGTAAGCCACTAGCTTATATTAACGAGTGGACAAAAGACATCAATCCAAACGAACATTTCTTTTTGCATTGTCAAGGTGGATACCGTAGTATGATTGCTGCCAGTATTTTACAAGCGCGTGGATTCAGAAATTTCTCAGAAGTAGATGGCGGTTTTGCAGCGATTTCTAAAACGACTGTTCCTACGACAGATTTTATTTGTCAGAGTAAAGTGCTCAAATAAGTGGAACTTTTTGGATACGTAGCAGCGGTTTTAATTGGACTGATACTTGGCTTAATTGGCGGGGGAGGTTCCATTCTAACTGTTCCAGTTCTTGTTTATTTATTTCACGTTCAAACGGAGCTCGGTACGGCTTATTCGCTTTTTATTGTTGGGACTACAAGTTTGATAGGTGTCCTGCCTAAATGGCGAGAAAAGGAAGTTGATTTGCGAACGGCTGTTCTTTTTGGTCTTCCTTCCATGCTGACTGTTTTTAGTACGCGAAAATGGATTTTACCGACAATACCAGATTTGATTTATTCTTCTGAACACTTGGTTTTGACGAAGTCGAATGCGATGTTGATGTTGTTTTCAATCCTTATGTTATTTGCGGCCTTCAAAATGTTAAGAGGTCAAACAAGGGAACAAGGACAAGAGCAACGCCCATTTCAATGGAATAATTATCCTTTGATGTTACAAGGATCCATTGTAGGTATCCTCACTGGACTCGTTGGAGTTGGGGGTGGATTCTTGATCGTACCAGCGTTAGTCATGTTCAGTAAATTATCGATGAAATTGGCCGTTGGAACGTCACTTTTAATCATTGCCGTAAATTCTTTGGTTGGATTTACTGGAGATGTTTGGACTCAAGGTTCTCTGATGAATTGGAGCTTTCTAGGATTACTCACCTTATTGGCAGTAATTGGTATTTTGATTGGCGGTCAACTTGCCAAAAAAATGGAAACAAAACACCTTCGGAAAGGATTTGCTTGGTTTGTCCTTCTTATGGGATTATTTGTTTTCTTCCATGAATTTCAAACGATTTTGCGCTAACATTATAAAAATGAAAAAAATACTCTTCTTACTTCTCCTTGCGAGTAATGGCCTTTTTGCGCAAACGACCCAGTTTCCATTTGCGCTTAAGTTGATACCAACTTCCTTGCTAGATCTTCCTGGACTACATTCCTTTGCGAGTGCAGAGCTGAATGGAAAATGGATCATCATTGGTGGACGCAAAGATGGCTTGCATGCACGTCAGCCTTTTAATGCATTTCCGGCGAGTAACAACAACGATTTGATTTATGTTTTGGATAAAGCGAATAATCAATATTGGACTGCTTCTGTGAATACATTGCCTGTTGGATTAAAGGAACAATTGCAGTCCACCAATATGAATGAATTCCAAGTAGGAGATAAGCTCTACATTGCAGGTGGATATGGTTTTAGTCCAAGTGCAAATGATCACATTACCTTTCCAAAGCTAACCGAAATTGATTTGAACGGATTAGTGAATGATGTCATGAATGGAATGGATATCAGTCCTAATTTTATTCAACTGACAGATGAACGCTTCGCGGTAACAGGAGGAAATCTTGGAATGATTGATTCCACCTTCTATTTGGTCGGTGGTCATCGTTTTGATGGCCGTTATAATCCAATGGGTGGTCCCACATATGTTCAAACATACGTAAGTGGGATTCGAAGTTTTCAGGTTTCCCATGTAAATGGACAATTGTCTATTACAAATTATACCGAGCAGTTGGATCAAATGCATTTACATCGACGTGATTACAATCTATTACCGATGAAATATCCGAACAATGAATTTGGCTACCTGATTTCAGCTGGTGTTTTTCAAATAAATGCAGATTTACCGTTTTTATATCCTGTGGAAGTTCACGCGAACAACTATGTGCCTCGAACTGATTTCAACCAGTATTTGAGTCACTATCATTCTGCTAAAGCTTCCTTTTATGATTCTGCTTCTCAGCAAATGCATCATATTTTCTTCGGTGGAATTAGTCAATATTCTTATGTGAATGGAGTTTTAACCAGCGATGCCAATGTTCCTTTCGTGAAAACAGTAAGCCGTTTGTCCATGACACAAAATGGACAATTCGAAGAATCCATGTTTTCAACAGAGATGCCAGCATTGACTGGTTCTTCCGCACGTTTTTTTAATGATTTTGCGGTTCCCAACCTGGGTAACGAGATCATTGATTTGTCTCAAATCACTGCAGATTCCTTGCGTATCGGTTACATTGTCGGTGGAATTAAAAGTACAGAGGCAAATCCTTTTTCTGTGAATAACACAGGAGTAACCTCTGCTCAGGCTACGATGTATGAGGTTTGGTTAGTTCGAGCTACCACAGGACAAGCAGCTGTGATTCCTGGGGCTAATTTATTTGATGTCAGTGTGTATCCCAATCCATCACATGGTGAAATGGATATGAAGTTTCATTGTCCATATAAAGGCAATGTTGAGTTATTTGTCACCAATCTCGAAGGTAAGATCGTGATGGAAAAGTATTACGAAAAACAAAAAACAGGTGTAAAAGCATTTCGCTATAACGATGATGCACCATTAGCGAAGGGTAGTTATTTTTTTAATTTCATTTTTGACGACAAGTATACACGAGTTGTTCAAATAAACATTGATTAATATGCAAGTTGAATTTTGGAATGAGCGTTATAAAGAAAAAGTTTTCGCTTATGGTTTGCAAGCGAATGATTTCTTACGGGAACAAAATTTTTCTCCTAAATCAAAAATTCTTTGTTTAGCTGAAGGAGAGGGAAGGAATGGTGTGTTTTTAGCAGAACAAGGTCATGATGTTACCTGTGTTGATTATTCCGAAGAAGGAATAAAAAAAATGAATCAATTAGCGGAAATGAAGGGAGTGCAAATACAGACCATTTGCGCTGATTTAAACGACCTCGATTTAGAAGCAAACACATGGGACGGTATCGTGATTATTTTTGGGCATTTTCCAGATGAGTTGCGTAAAAAAGTACACGGACAACTATACAAAGCATTGAAAGATGGTGGGAAATTGGTCATGGAATCCTATCATAAGGATCAGGTGATTTATAAAACAGGTGGTCCAATGACAACAACGTTGCTTTATTCTGAAGAAGAATTAAGGTCAGATTTAAGTGAATTCAACACGTTAAAAGTGAATCAAACCATAAGAGAAGTACACGAAGGTGAGTTTCACTTTGGGAATGCTGCCGTTATTCAAGTCCTTGCAGAAAAATAAGTTTCACCACGTATCTTCTTCATTATCGTTCACATTGATTGAACTTTATTAAGTTTGTGTTGTACTTAAAGTTCATGAAGGATTTTTCCATTTCTATTATATTGTTGTTATCGTTTTTTTGGACGAGTTCACTGTATGGACAAGAAAACTGTACCTTTCAAACGCACATCAGAAAAGGAAGTAATTACGTGTTTTCCACCTATTTGGCAGGAGATTACAAAACGCCCCTGGAAGGAAAATGTGAATCCTACATAGAAGGTAAACTTTATGAGCGTCGTGAGTTTCTACACGGACATCTGATTTCTGAAGAGGCAAATTTTCAAGATGGAAAACCGCGTATCATACTAAAAACATACTCGGATCGTCCAGATGGCATGCTTGCGGAACTTCGCTCTTATTGGGAAAATGGTCAGCCAGCCATGTATTGCTTGTATTACTTGGATGAATCTGGTCGACGTTGCATGAAACAAACGGATTATCATTTGAATGGAAAAAAACGCTTCGTTCATTCATATGCTTTTGTGAGATTGAGTGAAATCAACCAATACGAAATTAAAAATCATCCCCCACATACCGTCGATGATGAAGGATACACCTCGCTTCAGGTAGAATTCGGAGACGAAGAGAATTATTCAACGGAAGGCGTGCTCATCAGTAGATTTCATCATAAATTGATATTAAGCGAATTCTCACGAGATTCATCCAAAGATGGACCCTTCACGGAATACCATGAAAATGGGAAAGTGAAAACGAAAGGCCGATACAAAGATGGGAATCCAGATGGGGCTTGGGTGGGTTACAATTACCTTGGAATGAAAAATGTAGAATTAACCTACAAGGATAATATCATTCAAGGTTTTTATCGCACGTGGTTTGATAATTGTCAATTGCAAACCGAACATTTTTACGACGTAAACTCCAATCATCCCTTTCAACCATCAAAAAAGGAATGGAACGAACAGGGGAAATTGCTTTTAGATCTTGTTCTAGACAAGGAGGGTAATGGCTACATGAAAAAATGGAACGACGACGGGATTCTGCTCTACGAAACATCGATTAGTGCGAACAATTACAAAAAAGACATCGAAATTGAGAGGTATCCTGATGGGAAAATAAAATCCATCTTAAACCACTTGTCGAATGCCGATACGAGTTATGTTGCGTATTTCCCGAATGGTCAGATGTCGATCATTCATTTCAAGGAAGGATCGAAAGAGTCCGCCGCGGGAGAGAAAAAGATTCAGAAAGAATGGTTTGAAAATGGCGTTCTTGCACAAGAGGTAGAAATCATGCAGGATGCTTATTTGACTTCCTTTTTGCAAAACATCTACTTTCCCAATGGAAATTTTAAAAGTCTGGTGATTCAAAAAGAATTTCAACAAAACGAGGAAGTAACAGGCGAAAACGGACTTAAAACCCTCATTCCTCATAAAAAGACTGATCGTTACGAAGAATTATACGCCTCGAATGGCATCAAGATTCGTGCACGTCACACCGTGGATGGGAAACTAGAAGGACCCTACATGGAATTAGACAGTTTGGGTAATGTATTAGTTTCCTATTCCTATGCAAATGGATTAAGAAATGGCGTTTGCCGTCGATATAACGCGAAACAAGAATTGATATTCTATCAGGAATACGATCATGGTTGTCCGATTCAGTCAAAAACCAACATCAATAACAAACGTAAGTTATCCATTTTATGTGAGAACGAACGC
Source organism: Crocinitomicaceae bacterium (assembly GCA_017983465.1). Lineage (GTDB taxonomy): Bacteria > Bacteroidota > Bacteroidia > Flavobacteriales_D > Crocinitomicaceae > UBA952. Next base: position 434,443 of record JAGOBK010000001.1, on the reverse strand, counting down.
ACGTATGTATATGGATTAGCGCATCAGCAAATCATGCGTACCTTGAAGGAACATCATACGCAAGAAGAAATTGATTCCTTAGTACAATGGTATTCCTATATCATTGATTGTACTCCTTTTGCTAGCTTTACCTTTTCGAGTATTGATGTGGGAGAACAATTATTGTTTCTTCGTTTACCTGAAGCTGCTTTTCCGGGATTATTACAAGGAGACACTACGAATTACCGTGTGAAAGAAATCGTAAAGTCCTTTGCAAAGTTAGGATGGGAATTGCCAAAATGGAATTTGGAAAATGGAATCTATGTGGGGAAAATCCGCTTAAAAGGTTTGTATTCACATCAAATCTTTAACACCTATTTTCCATTTTGTCAAAGTTGGATGGAATTCGCTTACACCAAAGAAAATCCAAGGGATCGTCAAGTTGATTATGGGATGAAACGGTACCAACGACAAAATTCGATACAACTTTCACGTGTGAACAGCTGTCTAATGAAAGCCGAACTCAGTATTCCTTTTGGATCCGTTTCACTTTTGATTTATTCCGATGGAGAAGTTGAAATAGAAAACCAACTGTATACGAATGAAGAGTTATTAAAAGAAAATCCAACTATGATCCATGAAATTGGCTGGGACTAAATTTTTTGCTTTACTAGTAAGCATCTTGCTTTCAGGTTTTAGTTATGCGGATTTACGTATGCCTGAATTGGCGATGGAATTGATTTTAAAGAAATCGCTACATCAAAACCGTGACATCATGCAGTTCGAAGTGAAATTCACCAATCAAACGGATCGCGATTTGAGTATGATCATTCCGGGAAGTCAAAACAAAGGAAAGCGTATCCTTCAACTTCAGGTGTTTTCGGTCAATAATGCCACTAATTTTTACACGAAAGTTTTTGAGAATCCCTTGGAATTAGAAATGGATACGTCGATCATTGGTTCCGTTTACTTTAAACGATTGCGAGCACGTGAATCTGTTAGTATTCCCTTGTTTGTCAACGACAGCAGCAATGCACGAAAGTACATTTATTCCATTTATACTTTTCCGGATTTTCCAGATGGGAAGTATGAGGTAATTGCGTATTACAATCCCTTTGGTGAACCTTTAGCGCCATATGTTTTTCAAGCATATGATGACCATGGACGCACAATTGGGGATTCCTTGAATCCAGAAAAAATGCAGATTGATGCTTATGGAATTTATAGTAACTATGTCCAAATGACCATTGATTCTAAGGTGAAAACTACTTCGGATGAAGGTGAGGATGTCATATGTTCTGTTTCTTGTCATTTTTGTCGTCACATTGACAAGGAACAATGGCATCGCGTCAAAAAGGACATCATTCATCGGGTGGATGACATTGCTAAACATGGGAATGTGCTTTTTCTTTTTGATGGTCCAGATGCTGTTTTATCCAGTTTGCCTTCTTACTATTCGCGGCAAATTGTTTTAGAAACAAAAAATGGAGTTGTCTACAAAGAATTAACTTGGCAAATCGGAAGAATCTTTTCACTGAGGAGTACCATACATAAATGGTGTTATTGGATTTTTCGTTGGAATGCACCGATGCGCACATCCTCCTCAAAATACTTTCACTTAATCTCTGTGAACTAGGCAACTACTTCATGATCTGTTCGTTTGAACATTAGAAATTATTAAGTTTGGATATAATTAATGAATCAACACATGAAAAGAAATTTACTTAAATCACTTTTTTTAGGACTGAGCATCTTGTTCTTAGCTCAATTCTCCTATGCACAATTAAACGTTACTCCAGTGAGTGGACCAAACCTGTGTGATGGTACGGCAGCACTGAGCAACCCATCTTCGGTTATTCAATCATCCATCACTTGGTATGGAAATGGTGCGATAATCGCTACTAATACCTATCAAATTGGAAATTTGTGTCCAGGGAATTATGGTGTTTCATACGTTCAAAGTAATCCGGTTGGAGGTCTTGATTCCTTGAATGCTTCATTTTTCATTTCTGGCGGAGTGAATCCATGTGCGAATTTCAATGTGACTTTAACTACAACTCCATGTTCTACAGTGAGTTCAAATGATGGTTCTATTTCACCGAATGTGACAGGTGGAACCGCTCCTTATATGTATTTATGGAGTCAAGGATCTGTTACACAAGATATTATCAATCTGATACCAGGATTCACCTACTGTGTGAATGTCACTGACATGAATGGTTGCCAAATGATGGTGTGTGATTCCATGACCGTTTCTGGAACAAATACAGGTGATACGCTTGTCGTGAATAACGCAAATTGTGGTCCTGCAGCGGTAGGAAACTTCGTTCAACAATACGAAGATTGTAACTTCGATTTCAATGCATGTACCTCTGCTTCGATGACTTCAAACATGACGATTGGAAATGATACCTTACTTACGGTATGGACATTCGTTGATTCTAATAATGTAGCTATTGGAACGTATACGATCTATTACTACATTCCAAATGGTATTGGGAATGGTTGTGTGAACTTACAGTTTATCTTGTATTGTCCAATTAAATCAACTAACATCAAAACAATCGTTGTGAACGATATGGTACAATTAAGTGGTCTAAACGAAATGGTTAAAAATCCATTTAGTGTAAACAACCCAATGGGCAATGAGTTAAGCGTTCAATTTGATGAGGTGACTTCGGGAACGATGCGTTTGTACAACATGAATGGACAACTAGTGAAAACACAATCCTTATTGTCTGTTCAACAAGCAACAATCGCTACAACGAATTTACCAGCTGGAACGTATTTCTTTCAATTAGAAGTTGGTTCGACGGTTTACACACAGAAAGTGATTAAATAAGATTTATGCCAATTGTTTTAAATGCCTTGACGATTTCGTCAGGGCATTTTTTTTTGATTTTAAGTAAATTGACAATCCTCAACAAATTAAACTAATTTTGCTCTGTGAAGAATAAAATTATTTCTGGTTTATTACTGTTCACTTTTTTCGTGCTTCTTACGCCACGAGATTGGTGGCATGAATGCGATCACAAACAATTTTCTACGACTACATTGAGTGAAAGTCATTTCGATGATGGTTCTTGTGATATCTGTGACATCGATCTTGGATTTTTCACTGTTCAATCCATTCTTTTTTACCGATTAGATAAACCCGTACTTCCATCTATCGTTTTAGCAAAACTTTTGGATAAAGAGCGTACAACTGATCTATCTTTTTCTCTTCGAGGACCACCTCAAAACGCTTAATATTTGATGGATACACCGTTGATAAAAGTCAATAGGTGTAGATTCGCTTCCATGGACTTTGCGTTCCCTTTTTTCTGGTTCGTTTTTTATTTCATGAACAAATCCCATCCATCGGTTTATCCCAAAATTGAATTTTCCTGTTTGTTATAACTGGAGAAAACGATTTGTAGGAGTATTTATTCAGTGTCCTAGAAGAACTTACACATGAAATTTATTGCATTACTCGCTGCGTTTGTTGCCTTGTCGACTTCCGCACAAAAAGAATTATCAGGTTTCGTTAAAAGTAAAGTAACGAACCTTCCGATTGCCAATGCGCGCATACAAATAGAAGAAACAGGGGAGACCTCCGTTTCAGATGAAAAAGGCGCGTTTCTGTTTCTTGGGAATTATCCAGAAAGCATCCGTTTGCATGTTTCTGCCATCGAATTTGAATCAAAAGTTCTATTTTTAACACAATCAGCACAAGCCCTTGGTCGAAATTATCTTATTGGGGGTAAACTCGAAATATTTTTAGCGGAAAGGCATTTGGACCTCGAAGAAATAACGGTGTCAACTGGAATCAATGTTCAAAAAAATAAGAGTCCTTTTCTGATTGAAACCCGAAAGTTGTCCGATTTGAATGGAATTGCCACCCTCAATATGGGAGAAGCGTTAGCAAAGATTCCGGGTGTTTACCAATCCAGTTTTGGAAATGGCATTTCAAAACCGGTCATTCGAGGATTACAGGGAATTCGTGTAGTCAGTTTATTGAATGGCATGCGTATGGAAGGGCAACAATGGGGAGGAGATCATGGAATGGGAATTTCTGAAGTCGGAATAGGTTCTGTCGAGGTAATTAAAGGTCCGGCGTCTTTATTGTATGGTGCGGATGCCTTAGGAGGTGTTTTGTATTATTCAGATGAAACGTATGCTGCGGTGAATTCTCAATCCATAAAGGTTCAGTCGGTATTTCACAACAATACGAATGGAGGAACGTTTCGAATGCTGTACAAGCAATCCAATCAGAAATTCCGATTTTTAATGGGAGGCAGCTATGCCAATCATGCAGATTTTCAGCTGCCAAATCAGAAATTCGCTCAGAATTCACGGTTCAATGAATCAGTCTTGAAAGCTGCGCTATCGTGGAACGGTAAAAACAAGGTGCATCACCTGCGTTATTCGTTTAATCACGTGATGAGTGGTTTGCCCGGACACACCCATGACTCCATTCTCAATCCACTTGAATTCCAGTCGGACATCCAACGTCGAAAACAAACGATTCCAGCTCAATTTTTTGATAATCATTACTTGTCCTTCGAAAATAAATGGTTTTTAGAAAAAAATGAAGTGTCCGTATTGCTCGGACAAACCTTGAATCAATTGACAGAATACGATGAGAAAGTCACGATTCCAGGAATTCAAATGCGTTTGTGGAACTCATTGTATACAGCTAAATGGACGCATACCTTTAACGAAAACCTAAAAGTGGTCAATGGGATGCAAGGGATGTTTCAAAACAACGTGAATGGTCCTGATGGCACGGAACGCTTATTGCCAAATTCCCTTTCTTTTGACAATGGAATTTTCTCCATGTGGATGTATTCCATGGATCGATGGAATTTTCAAGCTGGATTAAGGTATGATCTGAGATTCATTAAGACTTTGGAGGAATTTAAAGGGAAACCAGCGATTTCAAAATCGTACGGTAGTCCCAATGCATCCATTGGTGCCATTTATTCGACGGACAAGTTTACTTTTAGAACGAATGTTTCAACGGGATATCGAGCGCCCCATCCATCGGAATTGTTGGCAAATGGCTTTCATCATGGTGCTTTACGCTATGAAATTGGCGATGAGCAATTACGTCCTGAACGAGCAAGTCAGTTGGACTTAAGTTTTGAAGTGAAAAGAGATCACCTTGTGTTGATTGTGAATCCATTTTTGAATAATATCCAACAGTTTGTTTACTTACAGCCGATCGATTCAATGGTGGATAACCTGCCCGTATTTGCCTATAAACAGCTCGATCGAGCACTTTTTTATGGCAGTGATTTCGGAGTGCATTACCATCCTCATTTTGCACATGATTTACACCTGGAAGCAACGTATTCCTATTTAAATGTACTGACTGCAACGGATAGTAGTGTGTCAATGATTCCACCAGGACGCTTTATGATGAGTCTTCGTTACCAATTAGACCTTGGGAAAAAATTACAAATCAAGGATCTGCTTGTTCAATATACCTATATGAACAAGCAAAACAAGCTTGCTTTTAATGAGACAGCGAGTCCAGCCTATCAGTTACTTGATGCGTCACTGCAATTAAAATGGAATGGAAAAACACCAGTTGATGTCCAATTTGGCTGTAGGAATATTCTGAATATGAGCTACATTGATCACCTTTCCCGATTGAAAAACATTTCCATGGCAAGTCCAGGTAGAAATATCTATATCAGTGTCAATTTTAACATCACTCATCAACTAAAAAATCAAAAATCATGAAAAAAGTAGTTTTATTCAGTGCGCTTGCACTCGGTTTTCTTGTAACATCAAGTTCTTGTGGTAAAAATAAATGTCATGAGTGTCATTACGACAAAGCGGGAGCTGAAATTGAAATGGGGGAATATTGTGGCGATGATTTGAAACAATTGGAAGCACTTGGAACCTATACAGATTCAACAGGTACGTACACTGTTCATTGTCATGAACATTAATCAAATCGGTTAACTTTTTAAAAAGTGGCATGAAGGAATTTGTGCCACTCTTTCTTTTTTAAGAAATTTCGATTCCAAACGGAATGAGGAGTCCAGCTAGTCCTTCTTGGCTGAATTTCGCGCCTTTCATTCGATTATTCGATGGGTCAATGATAAATCCTTGCGCGCCTGTGAAATTGGCCTTTTCTAAGTTGCTCATTTGAAAAACGGATCCAGTAAGTTGACATCCTTCAAAAGACACGCCTTCTAGTCCTGCTTCCGTAAAATCAACTTCCGTTAACCGGCAATTCGAGAATTTTGTTCCTTTTAATGGACATTGGTAAAAGAAGGAATAATCCAATGTGCAGGATTCAAACGTGCATTTGAGTCCATAAGGATTACAATCTTCAAAGTGAATTCCCATCAACTTGCAATCACGGAAATAGGCGTCGCGAAAAGATGTTTTTTTACTGCGTATTGAACTAAGATCGCAGCTGATGAATTCGCAATCAACAAAAGTGAAGTTCGATAAGTCAGCGCCGTTGAGTTGGCAGGATTGAAAGACACAGTTTTCGTATTCAGCTGTGGCTAAATGTTCAATGGTTAATCCTTCAAATGTTTGATCAGTAATGTAGTCCATTAGTGTAAGCGTTGAATGAGTACGTAGTGATCAAAATCAATACGAATCATGAAAATGTCTGGATTGTACGGAAAGGTAATCGTTCCGTCAGAATGAACAGTGTATAAAACAGGGATTTGTTGTCCGGCAAGGTTAAGGGCTTCGATGTTCGTTAATTCGAAAAGTCTTGTTTGACAAACGAAATCTCCTTGTTCATTTTGATAAAGGTATGGCCATTGAGTTGTGATGTCGTCCAATGAAACTGTATTCACTGTGACTTGCTGTTGAACTGTATCCATTCCACAAGCACCACTCGCGTATAGTGTCACGGTGTATGTTCCAACAACATAGGTGTGCATTGGATTTTGTCCAAATCCGACAGGACTTCCGTCTCCGAAGTCCCAAACAAGGTTTCCAGGTGAACTTGTAGTCGCGGCGAAAAGAACATCGTATTGATTGACTCCCGCAACAAAGGATGCGTTGAACAATGAATCATGGTGGACCAATTTCCACGTTGGAATGCTGTCCAGAACGACACTGCTCGCTACTTGTTGTAAAATTGCACAGATTTGTGGATTCAATCCAGCAGTATAACTTGCTCCCACAGAAGATTTTTGGAATAGGGAACTGTAAAACGTACAAGCCGCTAGATAGGATCCTTCTAGGCTAGGGTGGGAGCCATCTCCCGCATATAAATTGATTGCTGGATAATTGTCACGCACATATTTCCACGACACACCAACTGGTGAAACAGAAGCGTTTGTTGAATCGGCGATGCGTAAATAAGCATTTCGCAAGCGCGTATTCATTTTATCAAAGGTATTGATGGAATCCCATTGCGGATCTCCAACTTGTCTTCCCCAGGTCATGTAATAATTCACTTGCGAACATTCATTCGAGGAGTAAACGCTATCGGAAATTTGCTGCGCATAAGGTAATGATTGTTGGTTGACTTGATCGTAGGGAAAACTAGGTTCCTGACTTTGTCCTTGGAGCACAACGAAGTTCCACGGTTTTGAATGGATCTTATCATAGGTTGTCGCGTCGTACGCATGGGACTGAAAAGTGAATCCACCATTCATTTTGCTATCGATAAGGATGTGATCACCTAAGGAGTTAGTTAATTCCTGAACCATTTGAGGGAGATTGTTCACGCTCAAATAACTATTTCCGACAAAAAGAACGGAGATGCTGTCTTGTGTCCATGATAATTGAGTCACAAAAGCAAAAAGAATACTAGCAATTATTTTCATGTGGTAAATTTACAATTTTACAGGAATTTTTAGACGAGATTATATGTGCTGGGCAGTCAACGCGTAAACCATTGGGATTTTATTTACCAAGTGTTTCACTTGAAAACGATTGGGTTCAACCTCGATTAAGTCATTCAAGCAATCATAAGGGGAGAAGGGATATTCCGAGAAATGATTGATGGTTAATCCAGCATTTTGAAGCGCTTGATATACTTCACTAAGTCCATGATTCCAAGTGATAGTGGTGTCAGTGATTTCAACTTCTTTGTCAGCATAGGAGCTGGACACATCTTCCACAATTGGACTTTCCTGAAAATAATTATAAGCAACCTGTTTAAAATCATCATCGAACATCCAAACGACTGGATGAAAGTCGACGAAAATCAATTTTCCTCCTGGTTTTAAGCGCTCAGAAATAACTTTCGCCCATTTATCAAGATTTGGGAGCCAACCAATGGTGCCGTAAGTCGTGTAAACGATGTCGAATTGTTCTGAAAGATGGTTTGAAGTACTGTACACATCGCAGCAGATAAACGTCGCAGCAATGTTCAATTCATCCGCAAGTGATTTCGCTGCATCTATGGCTTTTTCGGAAAAATCGATTCCTGTCACCTTTGCTCCCATGCGAGCGAGGGAAAGCGTATCCTGACCGAAGTGACATTGCAAATGCAAGATCTTTTTGCCTTCAACATTTCCTAAAAGTTCCAATTCGATTTCTTTCAAGGAACTTTCTCCCGCTCGAAAAGCATCCATTTGATAAAAGTCGGAAGTCAAGTGTCCAGCAACACGGTTATTCCAATTCTGACGATTTAATTCTAAGTACTTGTCCTGCATGAAGTAAAAATACATGATTGCCAAGGAAGCGCGTGTATTCGTTCTGTGAAATACACAAAAAAAAGTTTAGTTCTTTTAATTCAGAACCAAAAGAACATTGTATCTTTGCACCCGAATTTGAACAATTATGATTGAATTAAAAGCGGAGCAACTAGAAATCATTCAGAAAATGAGTGTGTTTCAAGTAAGAGCGGGGATGCCTCCAACGGAAGCGCGCATTCTTGCCTTGTTATTGGTTTCCGATCGCACTGAATTAACCTTCGATGAAATTAGAGAAACCTTAAACACGAGTAAAAGTGCTGTAAGTACAGCTTTAAATACATTAGTGTTACGCAATAAGGTTGAGTCTATTACGATACCGGGTGATCGTAAACGCTATTTCAAACACCAATTGAAAAATTGGAATTCAAATGCGAAGGATGGATTGGAAAAACTCCTAAGTGTGAATCAACTGTTAAAGGAGATTTTAGCCGTTCGAACAAGTGAAACAGAAGATTTTAACCAAGATTTAAAAAACGTCATTTCATTTATTGACTTCATGCAAGTGGAATTGGTTCAGGTTTTTGAAAAATGGAATAAACAGCAAAACAAAGAAAATAACTAGGATATGAAACAACAATTCTCTCTTTTCAAGCGCGGCACTTTCTTGGTGATAAGTGCTATGATTTCGTCGGTCGTTCATGGACAGCAAGGAACATCCTTCTCGCTGCAAGATGCGGTCGTTTATGGTGTAGCGCATCAAGTCAATATTCAGAAATCCAAATTGGAATTGGATAAAAACGAACAAAAGTTCAATGAAGCGTTGGCAATGTATCTACCCCATGTCCAGGCCTCTGGTGGTGTGAATAACAACCTGAAGTTGGCTACGAGTATCCTTCCTGGAGCCATTTTTGGTCAACCAGGACAAGACGTTGCCGTAAGATTTGGAACGAAATATACGGTGAATGGATTCATCGATGCTTCACAAGTGATTTATGATCAATCTTTGATTACCGGTTTAAGTGCCAACAAGGAATTACAAACAATGACGCAATTAACCGTTAATAAAAACGAGGAACAAGTGATTTTCGACGTGGCCATTGCTTATTACAATGTCCAATTGATTGGACTTCAAAAAGAAATTGTTCAAGCGAACGTGAGAAAATTGGATAGTTTGTTGAAAATTACCAAGGTTCAATTGGATCTTGGATTCGCAAAACAATTGGATTACAATAAGTTGAAGGTAAATCGCACTAATTTAGAAACAGAACTATCCAACATTGAGTTAAATTACCAGCAGCAATTAGTCTACTTGAAATACGTGATGGCCTATCCTTTAGATCAAGTGATTCAACTTTCTACGAATGTCGAGCAGGAAAAAACAGCATCTTCCATCGCTACAAAAATGGACGTGACAAACAACCTCGATTTTCAACTGTTGATGGCACAACGCCGCATGACCAACATTAACATCAATCAGCTGAAGGCTGGCTATATTCCTAGTTTTTCCTTGGGATTCCGCTATGGTTATCAAGCACAACGAAATCAATTGGATTTTCTGAGCAGTGCAACGACGTGGTATCCAAATTCAGTGTTGTCGATTAACATGAATGTACCCATTTTTGATGGATTAACGAAGCATGCAAAAATTCAACAATTGAGTATTCAACAGAAGCAAAGTGCATTGGATGAAGAACAATTGAGAAACACCTTGAATTTCCAAATGAAAAACATGGAAACAAAGTTGAATGTCAGTTTAGGAGCAATGGAAACGCAGCGCAACAATTTGAAACTTGCGGAAGAAATTTATCAAACGACCATGCTGCAATATGAAGCAGGTATCATCAGTACCGCAGAATTGTTGAACGCTGAAACCAGTTTAAAAGAAGCACAAACGAATTATTTGCGTTCAGTAGCCCAAATCCGAATGGCGGAGTTGGAAGCATTGAAAGCGGCAGGAAATATTAAATCAATCATTAAATAGTTAGTACCATGAAAAAAATCAGAAAAATCATCATTCCATCCATCATCACGATTCTTTTAGTTGCTGTAGTGGCGTGGAAATTATCCAGCAATAAAAAGGTAATGGAAGAAAAAGCTGCCGTTGCAGAAACAAAGACGGTGGTATTCCCTGTAACCGTTGTTCATTCCAAGTCACAAGTCTTGAATCAATTGATTGAGGTGAATGGAGTATTTAATCCAAACCATTCTTTGAATTTTTTATCAGAGCAATCTGGACGAATTGTTCAAGTTTCCATTCGCGAAGGACAAACCGTTTCTAAAGGTCAGCTACTTGCTAAAATCGATGATGAGCAACTGTTGATTGATATCGAACTTGCTTCTGCAACTTTAGACAAAGCAAAATCGGACCTAAGTAAATTCGAAGGAATGTTGGCAGGAAACGCAGCTACGAAACAGCAAATTGAAGACTTGAAAATGCAAGTGAAAAGTGCCGAGGCACGCGTTGCCACGTTAAAACGTCAATTAAGATCCACCAAAATTGTTTCTCCGATATCCGGTGTTGTGAATAAATTATCCTTGGAAGTAGGATCGTTTGTCTCTCCTGGAGCAAGTATCGCTGAAATCTTGGATATTTCAAGTTTGAAGATGAAAGCTTCCTTGTTAGACAGAGATGTCGTTCGATTTAAGGTTGGACAAAGCATCACAGTGAAACCTGATTTATATCCAGCTTCACCTCGAAATGGAAAAATTACTTACATCGCATCGAAAGCGGATGCGTCTCGAAATTACAGTGTGGAAATTGAATTAGCGAACAGTTCGAAGGAACCATTGAAAGCTGGTATGACAGGCGTTGTCTCTTTTGAAATGTCAGAGGAGCGTCAAGCCAACATGTTGCCCATTCAATGCATCGTTGGTGGATTACAAGATCCGCAAGTATATGTAATCGTTAACAATGTCGCTGTAAAACGCAGCATCCAAACAGGCTACATTCAAGGTGATTACGTGGAAGTGTTAGGTGGATTGACTGCGCAAGATCAGGTTGTTCGTACGGGACAATTGAACATCGCAGATGGATCAAAAGTTGAAATCATTAAATAAGAAAGTCCATGTCAATTACGGAATTAGCGATAAAAAGACCATCCCTCATTGTGGTGATCTTCTCAGTTCTTGCATTTCTGGGGATACTCAGTTATTCGAAACTGAACTACGAATTAATGCCAAAGTTCTCGATTCCAGTGGTCAGTGTGACGACGGTTTATCCTGGTGCATCACCTACGGAGGTGGAGAATTCAGTAACAAAAGTATTGGAAGATGCTTTGTCCAATTTGGAAAATTTGGATGAGATTAAATCCACATCCATGGAAGGTGTTTCCTCGGTTGTTTTAATGTTGAAACCCGATTCCGATGCGAATCAAGCTATTCAAGATGCTCAGCGTAAAGTAAATGCAGTTCTATCGAGACTTCCGGATGATGTGCAATCGCCTTCCTTGGGGAAATTCTCTTTCGATGAAGCACCAATCATGCGCTTAGGTGTCACAGCGAAAATGCCGCCAAGTGAATTGTATTCATTGGTAAAAGATGAAGTCAAACCCTTACTTGGACGTGTGAAAGGTGCTGCGCAAATCTCTATTGTCGGTGGAGAGGAACGCATGATTAACATCAACATCAACCGACGTCAAGCAGAATTGTACAACCTTTCAATCTTACAAATCAGTCAGGCGGTTAAAAATGCGAATTTGGAGTTTCCCACGGGAAAATTGAGCAATGACAACACGCAAACGGTCATTAAGTTAAAAGGAAAGTATCAATCCTTGGACGATATCCGAAACTTACCTGTTGGCATTGATAAATCCACAGGTTCAAAAATTCGTTTGTTTGAAGTTGCGACCATTTTAGATGGAACAAAAGAGATTAAAACGTTTAGCCGCATTAATGGAAGAAACTCGATTGGACTATTAATCATCAAGCAAAACGATGCGAATGCAGTTGAATTAAGTAAACTCGTGAAAAAGGAAATTCTTAACCTTGAAACGACCTATAAATCCAAAAACTTAACCTTTGACATTGCTTCCGATTCTTCTGATTTTACTTTAGCTGCTGCGAATGCAGTGATGTATGACCTTGGATTAGCGATTTTCATTGTGGCACTTTGTATGTTGTTGTTCTTACACAGTATTCGAAATGCGCTAATTGTCATGATTGCGATTCCAGCTTCCTTGATTTCGGTATTCGTTGCGATGTTCTTGTTGGGATATTCATTGAACTTGATGACTTTGTTAGCGATTTCATTAGTAGTCGGAATTCTAGTGGATGACTCGATTGTGGTTCTTGAGAATATTTACCGTCACCTCGAACTTGGTCAAGATCGCGTAACGGCGTCTATTAAAGGACGAAAAGAAATTGGTTTTACAGCCTTGGGAATTACCTTGGTAGATGTCGTAGTTTTCTTGCCCTTAACACTTGTTGGAGGAATCATTTCGAATTTATTATCGCAATTCTCCGTGGTGATTGTATTATCTACCTTGATGAGTTTATTCGTTTCCTTCACCTTGACGCCGCTTTTAGCTTCGCGCATGGCACGCAAGGAGGAAATGACGAATAAAACCTTATTTGGACGCTTCATTTTATTGTTTGAGCGTTTCATTACGAATCTCACAGATTCTTACGGACACATTTTGGCCTATGCCCTTGGTAAAAAACGCTATGTGATTATCGGAACGATTGTCGTTGTGGTCGCTTCTTTCATGTTGGTTGGAAAAGGCTATGTCGGAACGGAATTCGTGAGTCAAGGTGATACCAGTGAGTTTATTGTGAACCTTGAGTTGGCGCAAAATGCCACATTAGCTCAAACGAATGATGCCGTTCAAAAAGCGGAAGAACATTTGTTTAAAAATGCGGATGTGAAAAATGTCTTTTCCAGTATTGGAACAGCTTCAAACGCGATTGGTGGAAGTAATTCAACGAACAATAAAGCAGAAATCAATGTGAAGTTGGTTCCTCGCGAACAGCGAGAAGTGGAATCGAGCATTTATGCCCAATACATGAAATTGGAATTGGAGAAAATCCTACCTGGTGTCAAAGTGAGTTCGGCGGCAGTGAGTATTACTGGAGGTGCCAATCAAGCGCCTGTTCAAATGGCTGTGACTGGAAATGATTTGAATCAAAATTTCCAAATCACGAATGAACTCATCGATAAATTAAAGTCGATCAAAGGGACAGCAGAGGTGAAAATGTCTATTGAATCAGGGAATCCAGAGGTAAGTGTGGACATCAATCGTGAGAAAATGGCAGAACTTGGATTGAGTATGGATGTGGTCGGAATGACCATGCAAGCGGCCTTCTCTGGAAACAGCAAGGCTTCATATACAGACCAAGGAAAAGATTATGACATCAATGTGATGTACGACAATTTTGATAGACAAAATGAAGGTGATTTAGCCAGTATGATTTTTATCAATAACCGTGGAGAGAACATTCGATTAGAGCAGTTTGCGAATATTGGTAGGTCCACTGGTTCAACAAAATTGGAACGAAAAAACCGCGTTCCTTCGATCACGATTTCTTCGCAGGTATTAGGTGTTTCAAGTGGTACAGTAACCGGCGAAATGACCAAATTCATCAAAAAGAAAAACTATCCAAGTTCGGTAGTGGTAAGTTTTGAAGGAAACTCCAAGAATATGGGTGAGGCCTTTGCGAATTTAGGATTTGCCTTGATCGCATCGATCTTATTTGTTTACTTGATCATGGTTGCTTTGTATGATTCGTATGTTTATCCATTCGTTGTCTTGTTCTCGATTCCTGTTGCAGTAGTTGGAGCTTTATTGGCCCTGGCTTTATCCATGCAGCCTTTGAGTATTTTCTCAATGTTGGGAATGATCATGTTGATCGGACTCGTTGCGAAGAATGCCATTTTAATTGTCGATTTTGCGAATCAATTGAAAGCAGAGGGTAGAAATACCGTTGAAGCATTGATTGCTTCCGGAAAAACGCGTTTGCGTCCAATCTTGATGACGACACTTTCCATGATAACAGGTATGATGCCAATTGCGATGGCACATGGTCCAGGTGCAGAGTGGAAAAGTGGTCTCGCTTGGGTCTTGATTGGTGGATTAACAAGTTCAATGATCTTGACACTTGTCGTTGTTCCATCCGTTTACATGATTTTCGATGTATTCAAAAAGGACATCAAAAACAAGGAAGGCAAAGCGCAACTAAAAATCATTCGAAAAGAAGGATTGGATGTCGCAGCGATGCTGAAAGAGCACAGCGCACATTAGTCTGATTTATTTGGATATTTTCCAAACTTGAGGAAGTCCTTTGCGATCGTATGAAAGTACATTAGCAGAGGACTTTTTTACTTTATAATGTGACATTGAACCTAAAGTCGTGATGTTCTTTTTATCACTTAGATTCATTTGATTCACGGGAAGTTCAACAAACATCACTTCGAAATCAATGGGGATGAAAATGGCAAATAGTACTTTCTGATCATTTTCCGTAAAGACCCAAGTCCCTTGTTCTGTTTTTACTTCATAAGGTGCAATTGGATGTGTTCCGTAAATTGCCGTACCGTTGATGTTCATCCAAGCGCCAATTTCCTCTAATCGTTGATAGGCAATCGGATCCCAGTCGCCTTGTGCATTTGGAGCGATATTGAGCAAGTAATTTCCACCTCGAGAAACGATCAGGCAAAGATTTTCCAAAATTTTCGCTGTGGACTTGTATTGGTCGTTTGGGACGTAACTCCAACTGTTGGCCATCGTCATGCAGGATTCCCAAGGATAGGGAAGGGGTTTTGTTGGGATTTGTTGTTCCGGAGTTAAGTAATTTTGATTCGCTCCTTCTACCGCGCGATCAACAACGATTAATCCCGGTTGTAATTTTCGTGCTTCCATGACCAAGGAATCCATTTTGATATCTTGATGCACTGGTTTGTATCCCCATCGTGGCGAAGTTGCTGTCATTGGTTGAACCCAGCCGCCATCGAGCCAAAGCAGGTCAATTTTCCCGTAATCTTTCATTAACTCCATGATTTGATGGTGGGTAAATTGCACAAACGCATCCCATTTTTTTGGTTTCTTGGTCAAATCGTAATTTGGATTTCGGTCGTATGGTGGAAAAGTAGGATCCCAGTAATCATCGTTGCTCCAATCCGGTTTACTGAAATAAGCTCCAGTCCATAATCCTTCCTTGCGAAAAGCATCGAATACTTTTAGGGCAATATTGGCATTGGGATTCGTTGAATACGGACATTTTTCATTCGCGACCGTGTAATCGGTGTATTTGGAATCGAACATACAGAATCCATCGTGGTGTTTGGTCGTGAAAACCATGTATTTCATTCCTGCATTTTTCGCTGCTTTCGCCCATCTTTCCGGTTGAAATTGAACGGGATTAAAAGTCGTTTGCAGTTGTTCGTAGTTTTTTACGTAGCCGAAATAATCGTTTTTGTAGGGGCCTCGTCGTATGCACCAATCTTCATCCTCCGGACAAATACTCCAACTTTCCACGACACCAAGTTGCGAATAGGTTCCCCAATGCATCAAGAGTCCAAACTTGAAGTCCTGCCAGGTTTCTAACTTATCTTGCACCAATGGATCACTGGGAGGAAAATAGGTTTGTTCGTGTTCCTGTGCGTGAATGTTCATACAAAGGAGGAGGCTAAGGATGAAGGTAATGGATTTGCTCATAGTTAATGAATTTCAATTTCGTCGATGAATAACCAAGCGTCGCCGTCCACACCTCGCCATTTCGGCAATGGACCAATGTTGTTGACTTCGACATAAATATAACGTCCGGCCATTTTTTGGCTCAAACTTAATTTTAAAGGATAAATACCTGGATTCATTTGATTTCCAGCGTTTGGATTGATCAGATTGCCTTGCTGTATCGCATTTTGAGAAAGAACTTCTGTTTCGGTTTGACCAATCCTCACTTGGAAAGAATTTGGTCCGACAATCCATGCGGAACTGTTTTCCAAGAAGTTCAATTGAACGGTTGAAATGGAATCTGTCTTACCCAAATCGATGATGAACGTAGCATTGCGTCCTTGCCATCCTTGCCAATTATATTGATAGTCTGAAGTTCCTTTGATTTCATTCAATAATGGTTGATTGTGATAGTACTCAAGCGTATCGATCAATCCGCCATCAGGTTTCTTTGCTCCATCTTGGTATGATTTATTTGGGACCGTTAGGTATTTAAGCGCTGCAGTTGATCCAAGGTGTTTCACTTTTCCATTTTTCCAGTAGTCCAACGTGATTTGCTCGTATTCCTTCGGACTCAACTTAATTTCGTGCAATAGTTTTGGACCATTTTTTTGAGCGAAAAAGATAAAGTCCTTTAGCATCTTTTGGTAGGGATTGTCTGTTTTGTAAAAATACCAATCTGTTCCTGCATCGGGCGATTTTGAAATTTCTAATGATGCATAACGCATGCTTTGCTGTGCCATTTGAATGCGTTCGATTTGTTTGGGAGTAAGGCCTTCCATATTTTTCGCCTTTTCAAACATGTTGTGATACCAGCGCAAATTCGTGGGAGATAGATATCCTTTGATGTGCGTCACAGGTGGTTCGTATAAGGTTAGCGATTTCCCACTTTTCTGTAATTCACTGACTTCTTGATCGAGAATCTCTTTGATGACGGGTCCGGCAGCTCCATAATAATTTGATAGAAAAAGTTGAATTAAACTATCTGCGTCCAGTGTTGGGTCCCACATCCATTTGGAAAGTAAATAACAACGTAATTCTTGCATTTCGGAGGATGATTGGTTGTAGCCTTGTTCGAAAAGCATGTTTACTCCGTATTTTTTGAAAAGTTGAATGTTTTCTTGTAGCGTAGGCCAATTTGGAAAAGGCATAACCATGTGTGAGAAGTTGATGACATAATCCCAGATTAAAATATTTTGACTGATTTTCGACCAGTCCGATAAGTCTTTCTCAAAGCCAGATCCTGTTAAAGATTTTGCTCGGTTCTCCTCGATTGTACATAGCATGATGTTGACGTTCGGTAGTGGCTTCGTAATTTTTGGTGCAGTGCGTGAATATTGATAGGCAAGAGTAGAAATCACTTTGTCCGGAAAGAGTTTTGCGATTTCATTTACGAAGCGAATGATTGAGCCTGCATGGGACCCTTCTTCTGCATCAATGTGTGCGCATTTATAGCACTCACAAAAGTTATAATTGTCCATTTGGCTAACGCTCCAATATTTTTCATTTGGACGTTTGGCGATCTCTAATTGCAAAGCGTTACTGACATGAGAAAGTACCTCAGGATTACTCAAACACAATTGATCTTTCATGCGAACACCATTTCTAAGTGCATAGTATTCCGGATGTTTTTCAAAATACGTTTCTGGTGGCAATAAACGATGTAAGGTGTGAACCCACAATCCCCAACCGGGATGACGTTCAAAGTTTCCTGAACCTTGTCCATCAGTCAAATAAAATGATTCAGCATAACCAGCGCGTCTTGCTTCACCATAAAATACTTCGCGGTATTCAAATGCAGGAACTTGCTCATATTTCGTGTATGGAAGAGCCTTTATGCGCGCTTGTTTTGGAATGAACGTTTCTTCTGCACTGATGAATCGAATCCCAAACGAATGTTCTAATGTGTAATAAATAGCGTGCTCAATTGCTTGTTCTGTTGCGCCGTAGAAAACAATCGTTTTTCGATCTGCGATGACACCGAATCCATCCGCTCCCCATTCCTTGGTGCGTTCAAAAAGCGCGTCATTTGGAAGAGCAAAGTGTACATCGAAGTTATCCTCGGATTGTGTGATTTCCCTTAAATAAAAATTGAAAGTGGAATTTAGTTTTGGGTAGAATACCTCTTGAGAGGAGGCATTGAAAACCATTAAAAGGAAAAACAATACACTTGCTAACTTTGGAATGGTTTTTATTATGGCATATTCGCCATAATTAGCTGAATTTGTATTTTTTTTAATCACTGTATTTGATGAATTTTAATGAAAACCACCTTTTCCTCGATAAAGTTTTAAAGGTGTTTTGAGTTTTATTTTGATGACAGAAATTTCGGGGTCAAGTGAAGAAATAGGAACGTCGAGGTAAAGCGTACCGGGAACATAGCTCCAATCGATTTTACCGACAATTTTGTATGGTACGCTTGTATTCGTACCAAGAACAGTAATGCTTTCGATTTCGGACATTAATCCTTTCAGTTGGACATTAACTTTTAAATTCGATGTGGCTACAGGTGAACTCTGAATGTTTCCATACTGCATTTCTCGGCTTGCTTGATTGGAGGTGTCGATTCCTACTGCTGGAATAAATAAGAAAATGCTTAAGGAATCCTTCGAAAGGGTTGTGTTTCCATGAAAATGTCCTTCGGGTAATCCAGCGACTGATCCGTATATTGCCTCTTTGTGTTTGGAGGTCCAGCGTCCCAAAGCTTTCAATAAATTCACTTGTTCACTGGGAATCGTTCCATCTGCTTTTGGACCAATGTCCAACAATAAATTCCCGCCCATACCGAGGCATTCTGTAAAGATCTGCAGGACTTCATTCACCGTTTTCATGTTGTGGTCGCTTGGACGATAGCCCCAATTGTCATTGCTAGTCAGACAGAGTTCCCATGTTTTTCGATCGGGATGTACGATTGGCATGTTTTGTTCTGGCGTATCGTAGTCTCCGTAAGACTTCAATCGCCCATTTAAAATAGCTGATGGATTCGTAGTGTGAATGAGTTCATCGATTTTAGCTGCTTGCCATTCCTCTTCCGAATGTTCCCAATCTCCGTCGAACCAAAATAAATCAGGTTTGAATTGCTGATTGATTTCTTTTATTTGTCCATGCATGAAGGTTAAAAAACGATTCCAACGAACACTGTCATCTTTTATTTGATATCGGTTGTAGTCTTTTAGGAATGTAGGATAATCGTCGTGAGACCAATCCAACAGAGAATAATAGGCGCCAAAATGCAGTCCTTCTTTGCGAACAGCTTCTACAAATGGAGTCATTAAATCGCGTTTCGCGGGAGTTTGATGAACGACGCTTAGTGGTAATTTCTCATTCCATAGAAAATTCTTTTCATACTTTTTAGTAAGCGTCGGAAGTGCCCATCCAAATTGAGCTCCTTTGGTGTGTGGTGTTTTTAATTTCGTATCCCATAATGCTACTCCGTCGTGATGTTGGGTGGTCATTACTGTGTATTGTGCGCCACTTTCTTTGATCAACTTCGCCCATTCTTCCGGATGGTAATTTTCTGCTTTAAAGCCGTTCAACTGTGACATGTAAGTCGGGTAAGGGACACCTTTATTGTGGAAGGCCCAACTTTCAGATGTTCCATCCACCGCATAAATTCCCCAGTGGATAAAGATGCCCAATTTGGCGTCTGAAAACCATTGTAGCGAATCAGATCCCGTCGCTTTCTGAGCAAAAGATGCCTTGTGGAATAGGCTAATAAATAATAAAAGGACCAATTTTTTCATGTCGTGAAGTTACAAATTCTGTCCTGAATCCTCGTTAAACAACCTAAACTGCTTTCCGCTGAATGAAATAAACCGATTGCTTAACAATTTTATCATACGCTTAGTCGATAAAATTCGGATAGTTGAATTACTTTTGTATGGAAATTTTGTTTTGAACTCCTTGAGGTGAACGATCTGTTAGCACCGAAACCAAAACAGGATTGCATGTCTACCCTTGACAATGAATAAAGTCTTAATTCTGAGTGTGTTGTTGATTCTATTTCATGGAATTGAAGCACAACAATTAATCATCAATGAGGTTTCCCAGGGAACAGGTTCAAGTGAGTATGTGGAATTAGTGGTAATAGGTACACCAACATGTGTCACTCCGGTTCCAAGTTTAGACTTGCGAAAAGTCATCATCGATGACAACAACGGTTATTTTGCTCCAGGATCAGGAACAGGAATTGCTGGAGGAGCGGTTCGATTTGCAAATATCCCATTTTGGCAAAGTATTCCGCAAGGAACATATATTGTTATTTACAATGATGCCAGTCCGAACACGAGTTTACCTCCAGATGATAATACTATGGCTGACGGAAATTGTCGCTTGGTGATTCCAGCTAATTCTATGTTGTTGGAAAAAACAACGGTAAGTCCAACGACTACGAATCAAGCCTATCCACCTGACGCAAATTGGACACTCGGGGGATCTTGGTCACCATTAGCGATGTCTAATTCCGACGATTCTTTTCAAGTGCCGAATATTCCATCAACTGGAGTTCCATTTCATAGTGTCAGTTGGGGAAATAATTCCACGAATGCCATTGTTTATTTTGCTGGATCAGCCGCTGGGAAAGTGTTTTCCTTTACGAATACAACTTCCAATAATTGGAATTTGGTCGCAAACTGGACAAGTGCAGATGTTGCAACGGGACAAACACCTGGAATGGCGAATAATGCCGCAAATGATGCATGGATTGGTAGTATGAATCCACTTTGTAGTGTCAATCCAGGAATGATGGTTAGTCCCACAATATCCAACGAAACCTGTGCGAATGCATGTGATGGATCCATTTCGACAAATGTCACAAACGGTTTAGCGCCATACACATATAGTTGGTCAAATGGTGCTACGACAAGTTCACTTGTTAATGTTTGTCCAGGTTCCTATACCGTTACTGTGACAGGAGCGAATGGTTGTTCGGTAATAGAAACATTCACGATATCAGCAGGGACACAAGGTTCAAATGCGGCTATTACTGCCGCGGGACCATTCACGAATCAGGATGCGGCGCAGCAAATTCAAGCGTTGAATGGAGGAGGAGTTTGGTCATCCACTTGTGGAGCTTGTTTATCTCCGAATGGGATGTTTAATCCACAAGTAGCGGGGATTGGAACATGGCCAGTGTGTTATGTCGTAGGTTCTGGGAACTGTGCGGATACACAATGCATCTCCATCATCGTAACGAATGGCTGCACCCCACAAACGACTACCGAGTCTTTGACGATTTGTCCGGGTGATTCAGCCTACATCAATGGGAGCTGGGAAAGCGCGCCAGGACAATATTCAGCTGCATTTCAGGATGTAAATCTATGTGACAGTACACATATCGCCAACTTGAGTTTTTTCACTGCTTTATCGTTTAATGAAAACATCACCTTGTGTGAATTCGACTCTGTTTTGGTCTTTAATCAATGGATATTTACCGCACAAACCTTAACACAAGTCGAGCAAACGACAAATGGATGCGATTACGTTCATACAGTCAATGTTCAACTGGAGGAATGCGTCATTGAACCATCAGTCATATATATTCCCAACGTATTTACACCGAATGGTGATCTGGTGAATGACACCTTTGAAATCATCATTCAAAACGGAAAAGTAGAGCGCGGATGGATCTTCAATCGCTGGGGAAATGTCATTTGTACCTTTTCACCGACACAGTTGAAGTGGGATGGAAAAGATGAGCATTCAGGACTTCCTGTTTTGGATGGCGTGTATACCTATATTTTGTACTTTAATCCTGGAGATACTGTAAAGGAGTTGTACCAAGGATTTGTAACCGTTCTTAAATAATTAGTTTCAGGTATCTGTGATGGATACAAAAATCATCTCGAATTTCCTTGTATCTTTGCATTCAATGGGGCCGACCTTGGATTTGACAGCGATAGCGGTAGTCAAGTGTCAGCATGCAGAGGGTTGAGGTGAACCTCTTAAATATCTTGTCTCGAACAATAATTGACAACACGTCATACGCACTTGCTGCTTAATTAGCTGAATGTTAATTGGCTTAATCCGACTGAAGCACAGTAGGTTGGACAAGTACTTTCGGTAGATCGTCGCCTAATCGATTTACCATTCGAAAGTTCATCCCATTGGGCTAGTGTTTGCGACGGTACTAAGCAAATGCGAAATTCAGTACCTAAGTTCAGGTTTTGGGTGTTCTTGTCCGTGCCTGGATCGAAAAATAACCGAGGAATAAGCATGTAGAAAGCTTGAAAACTCGTCGTTTGGACGAGGGTTCGAACCCCTCCGGCTCCACCTTCGCTCGCCGAAGTTTTTGAGTATCAAAAACGAAGGCGAGCTTTTTTATTTAATCCCACTTTAAACTTGAATTTTTCACATTAGGCGAGTTAGTTCGCCGAAGTTTTTGAACATCAAAAACGAAGGCGAGCTACGGCGGACCCGTCCACTTTTGGAAAATCCTAAATTTTGAGTATCAAAAACGAAGGCAAGCTACTGCGCACCTGTCCATCGTTTTAAGTGAAATATTTTCTTGAAATTTTCGTTTCATAGATATGTATTATGTTTATCAACTTAGATGTGCAAATGGAAGTTCCTATACTGGTTGCACCAATAATCTGGAAGCAAGGCTAGAAAGACATGCGAATGGTTATGTCTTTTCAACAAAAGATAAACTTCCAATTGAGTTAGAAATGTTTGTGGCCTTTAATGACAAATACAAGGCGTTTGCATTTGAAAAATATTTAAAATCTGGCTCGGGAAGGGCCTTTGCTAAGAGACATTTTTGAAAGTCAAAAACATAAATTATTAAACTTTCGACGAGTTAGCTCGCCTTCGTTTTTGAGTATCAAAAACGAAGGCGAGCTTTTTTATTTACTCCCATAAACAAAGTTGAATTAGTCCATCAATTATGGATTGTTAACAATGAATAAACAACTTCATTTTTATTTAAAAATAGTTCTATTCATTCTAACTATTTTCGTAACTTCAAATAAATGAAGTCCAAATTGAATCCAGAACAGCGTTCCCCTGCCGATTTTACCGAGCATTTTATTAACCAGACGAATCAGTCCATTTTCTTGACAGGTAAGGCTGGAACAGGAAAAACAACCCTGCTTCGTAAAATCATGGGTTCCACTCACAAAAATGCAGTGATTGTTGCACCAACTGGAATCGCAGCGCTGAACGCCGGTGGAGTTACGATTCATTCCTTCTTTCAATTGCCTTTTGCTGGATTCATTCCGGAATTTGGGGTGAAGGCCTCGTTCACGGATTCAGTGAAATTCGAAACAAAGGATACATTGATGCGTCATTTTTCTATGAACAAGACACGCATTAAAATCATTCGTAACATCGAATTGCTCATCATTGATGAAGTCAGTATGCTACGTGCGGATTTACTGGATGCTATGGATTGGACACTGAGGAATGTACGCCGGATTCATGAGCCTTTTGGAGGTGTTCAAGTTTTGTTTATAGGCGATTTATTACAGCTTCCACCAGTGGTGAAACAAGAGGAATGGCAAGTTCTTCGCTCGTATTACGATGGAGTATTTTTCTTTCATGCAAAAGTTTTAAAGGAAATTCAGCCATTATACATAGAATTGACGACCATTTACCGTCAACAGGACCAAGATTTTATTCAAGTGCTGAATCATCTGCGTAACAATCAAATTACCGCGGAGGATGTCGAAGTCTTGAATAAATACGTAAAACCTGACTTTGATTCATCTAAAAATGATGGATACATTACTCTTACAACGCATAATACGAAAGCGGACGAAATAAATGCCAAAGCTTTGGCAGCATTGACAGAAAAAAAAGTGTCCTACGACGCAGAGGTTACCGGTGAATATCCTAAACATCTATTTCCACTTGAAGAAACCTTGGAACTCAAAGTTGGAGCACAGGTGATGTTCGTTAAAAACGATTTGTCCTTCGATAAAAATTACTTTAATGGGAAAATGGGAAAAATCAAATCCCTAAGTGATCAGGAAATCACCGTTTACTTTCCAGAGGAGAAAAAAACGATTGTCGTGGAGAAATTCGAGTGGACCAATATTCGCTATGCCTTGAATGATTCTACAGGTGAGGTCAAGGAAGAAGTTTTGGGCACATTCGTCCATTATCCATTAAAACTTGCATGGGCAATTACCGTGCACAAAAGCCAAGGATTAACCTTCGATAAGGCAGTGTTAGATGTGTCCGATGTGTTTGCTCCAGGACAAGCTTATGTTGCATTGTCTCGTTTGCGTTCATTAGACGGCCTTGTGCTCTTGAAACCAATGCGGATGAATGGATTATCAAACGATCAGCAAGTTGTGGCCTTCAGTCAAAATAAAGCAGAGGAAGAGTTGTTGCCATCCTACTTGGAACAAAGTACCAAAACCTATTTAATTGCAAGCTTGAAACAAGCATTTGATTGGTATGATCTTGGATCGAAGTGGGGGAGTCATGAGGCAAGTTATCAGTTGGTTGGATTGAAAAGTGAAAAAGGAAAAAACAAAAGTTGGATCGCGATGCAAAACCAGGTGATTCAGTCAACAATGGATCCTGCACGTAAATTTTGTCGGCAATTAGAACAGCTATTACAAGCACCGAAATTTGATGTCCACTTTTTAAACGAACGCGTTCAGGCGGCATATCTTTACTTCTTCAAATCGTTGGACGATGTTCTTTCTTCAAATTTGAGAAAAATAGGGGAGTTAAGCCGAGTTCGGAAAACCAAACAATACGCGGAAGAATTGGAAGAATTAGATGAAGTTCTTACAGAAACTATCCTTCGATTAAAAAGAGCACGTCTGCTCATTGAGGCCGTTTCAGCTGGAAAGGAAATAACGAAATCCATCGTTTGGAACCATGAAATTGCCAATTACAAAATTGGAAAATTGGCAATCATCAAACAAGAGTTGAAGCAAGTGCCCTCACTGTTGGATGATCCAGAAGAGGATTATGATGTCATTTTTACAAAAACAAGCAAAAAACTTAGTGCTGCTAAAAAGGAAAAGAAATCTACCTATGAGCTAACCTTGGAATTGTTAGAGCAAGGAAAAGATGTGGATGAAATTGCACGTATTCGCCAAGTTTCTGTTCAAACCATTGGAAATCATTATGCTTATTTAATTCGTAGTGAGAAAATTGAATTAACGGACGTCATGTCACCTAAGCGCATTTCTGAATTAGCGACCATGTTCGAAGGATTTGAGGGAACTTCTTTGTCACCTCTCAAAGAAAAACTCGGAAACAAAGTCACTTGGGAAGAATTAAAACTTTATCAAGCATATTCGATGCTTTAATTCTTAATCAGCAAAACAGGGTATTCAATCCCATTCACTTTCAATAGGTAAGTTCCCGCAGTGAATGATTCAATGGAAACACTTGTTTGCAATCCTTCAAGATGACCGTCCATTACCATTCGACCTTGTTGGTCATAAATGTAAAAGCATCTAGTTTCACTTTGACCGCGCTGAATCGTAATATGATCGAAGCTTGGATTCGGGAAAACAGTGAAACCTGTGTTTGAAAATTCAGTCAATCCCACGTCAGAAACAGCAATGCATGCACTCATTAATTCACAGTTTCCTTGTGTAATGATTACAGCGTAGTTTCCATTGTCAGTTGCAGTAAAAAATTGATTCACGGCTCCGGGTATCGGTGAATTATTCGCATCACAATCAACCCATTGATAAGTCGTCCCTTGAATAGTTGTATTTGCTGATAAGGTCATGCCGGAAACAGAAGTAGTGGCGTCTACATTCTCAATCGTTAAATTCAAAAATTCAGTCGTGCAATTCGTCGTGTTTCCTTGGTAAACTCCCGAAGTAGTATAAGTGTTTCCATTCCAAACATAAGTTGAACAAGAATTTACCGAGATGGTATCATTGGTACTAGGCGAAATGCTTAAGTCAAGATAGGATGTAACACAATTAGTCGTTGTGCCAACATATACACCTGAACTTGTATAGCTTGTTCCATTCCAAACATAAAAATCACAAGCTGTGGCACTTATCGTGTCGCTTGAACTAGGAGAGATGGTTAAATCAAGTATCTCTGTGACACAATTGACTATTGGACTTGTGTAGATTCCAGATGTTGTATACGTTGTACCGTTCCAAGTATAAGATCCACATTCCGTGACGCTTAAATTATGTATAGTTGTAGGGGAAATGGTAAGGTTTAAATAGGAGGTGACACAATTCACAGTTGGACCCAAATAGATTCCGCTGCTCATGTAGGTGTTTCCGTTCCATGAATAGGAATTACACGTATTAACCGAAAGTGTATCTTGCGTAGGGGAAGTGATGGTTAAATTCAGTGTTACAAGTGAGTCTCCACCGGAAATATTTGTCAATAAATATGTTGCTGTATTATTGCTGCTAGTATAAGTGATATTGTTGATCCATGTGTAGGAATTACAAGCTGTGACAACTGCTGTTCCAGTATTGTTATTATTGACTGAAACACTTTGTGCATATATTTTTGATCCACCAGTTGCTTTAGTTTCAATGAATGTTGCCACCACTTTCCCGTTTGACGATTTCGAGAAATGAATACGTTTTTTACTTGCTAAAAATGTACCCATTGGTTTGGTTTCGTAAGTCCAAGCGAATGTACCGTTTGCATCGAGCATACACGCGTGTAAGGTCGTAGGGGTTCCGCCATTGTCCAATCCACTTTTTATTAAGAAAACGGGAAGTCCATTTAACATCATCAAATCTCCGGAATTGACTTTCCAAGTTCCAATAGCGTAGATGACTTTGGCTGTATCTGTGAATTGACGGTCTCCCGTCACTTTATCAAATTTTTGGATGTAAACTCCGTACGTACTCTGTGCTGAATTGGTATAATTACAAATGGACCAAACATAAGGCGAACCTGAACTAAATGCGACTTTGGTGTCCATTTCATTTCTCGTTATGGAAATGTCAAAATCCTTTCCATTGATACCCCAAGGAAGTGTTCCATCTGGATTGATGCGTTGCAGGTAAGAGTCAAAATGTGTTCCCGTAGCAGCTTTGTAACCGTAATAAACATTGTTTCCATCTTGCGTTGCACTGTAAGAAGTGTTCCATACGGTAGATTTATTGGAAAGTTGAATAGGATTTGACCAAAGAGGAAGCCCCATAGAACTATATTTCTGCGCCCAAAGTGTTGAATTGATGCCAAAAGAAATCACGTGGAACACCAATAAAAACTCATTGTTTGAAAGTTCGAATAAATCTCCAGGAGATTTTCCATTTGTTGCACCATTGCTTACTTGCTGAGCGGTAGTCCATATCGGAGAACCTGTCGCACTGTATTTTTGCATCATTGTTTGATTGCTTGAGTTCCAAGCAATCACCGCTTCGCCTGTAGAAAGAGGAAGGATAGTGACAACGTATCCGCCTCCTAAATTGATTCCGTTTGTCCCCCAAAGGTGATTCCCATTGATGTCCAACTTAAAAGCGAAACCGATTCCACCATTTGTTCCAGTTGCTCCAATGTAAACGTTTTCATTTTGATCAACGGCCAACTTCATGATTGCCGTTGATGTACTCATGGACATGTTATTACTCACCAAAACACCATCCGGACCAAGTTGTTTTACTCCTTGATCATTCAATACTTGCATGCGTAATTCATAGTTTATTGGAGCGTTGACAACTTTCCAAAATACGGAAACCGTTTTTCCATTTACAGTTCCTAGAACTTTCATGTCATCTGAATTCGATGTTGCCACTTCGCTATTGACATCGGTAAGGGGAGTCCATTGTGCATGCAAAGAAATAGCTGCTATCAAAAAGGTAAGGAATAGCTTGATTTTCATTTTGTTAATTTTTCTAAAGATACGTATAATCAGTGCTGTTCGCGAAATTTTATTTTGGATATGCAACTTGTCTATAAGTCAAGCGTCTGAAAAACGAACCTTAATTCTCCATCAATGAAAAAAATAATTTTATTCAGCATTGCTCTCATCTCAAGTATTCAATTCCTTTCCGCGCAGGTCACTTCTATAAATTTATTGTACAATTCCATTCCTGGAATAGGTTGTCATTCGAATATGTCTGTTTGTACTAACACGGGTTCCTTGCCGGAGTCCGGTGCGCAGATTGTGGTTGATTGGATGGATGGTAGTTCCGATAATATGACGGTCTTTTCCTCGCCAAACAGCCAAAACTGTTACATTTTCGAGCATAATTACAGTCAAGTGGGTGTTTATAACGCATTCGTTACCGTAACTAGTGGGACATCAGGACAGCCAGCTGGAAGTTCAACCATTGAATGGGTGATTACAAATACCAGTAATTGCGGTTTTTTCAATGTGATTACCATGCTGAATCCAACAGCAACTTTTTTACAAAACATTCCTTATGAGGTCACCAATAGTGCCGGTGTGACCACGACTATTTACCCACAAAATTCATTTGGAAATGCATATTACACGGAATTGGATGTAAATGCAACGCCTTACACTGTGGGAGTAAGCAGTGCTTGGCTTCAAAATAACGGGTATATCCAAACATCGCCAGATTTTATTATTAATTCTTTTGATGCTACGGGACATGCGTTAGGTGTTCCCATGAACATGACACTCGAATGTAGTGGTAATGGATTGGTGTCAAATCTCGAAGTGACTTCAGCAGCCGCTTATCAATTTATAGCGCCAATTCAACAGGGAAATGTGAACGTTCAAGTATGTAATGTTTCTTGTGGAAATTATGCAAATAGCACAATAAAAATTGCGATTCCAACTGGAGTAACACCAAACCTTAGTAATCTTCCTAATGCTTCATTCGCCAACGATACCGTTACTATTACCGAAGCGTATTTATCCGGTTGCATGTCTTATGGATTCCCATGTTCATTCGCGGGTAATACACCTGCGGGAACAATCTTCGATTTTGTTGTAGAAGTTTCTGCACAAGGAGAACAGGATTTACTGTTTAATAACGCTTCATTCGTAGCAACCGTATTGAATTCCTATGATCCCAACGATAAACAATGTCAGTTGCCAACGTTTATTCAGCCAAACGTCCAAGAGAACTTACAGTTTACTGTTCGTTTTCAAAATGACGGAAATTACCCAGCATTGAATGTCGTGGTACGTGATACGATTTCCACCAATTTAGATTTGTCTACCTTCCGATTTATTGGATCTAAACATCCGGTGAGTTATTCGATTGATGCAGTCTCAAGAGAGGTGGTTTTTCGCTTTAGTGGAATTCAATTGCTTCCTTCAGTTGATAGTTTGGAAGGAAGTCAAGGTTATTTTACATACGAAATCAAGGAATTACCAAATTTATCCTTGAATTCAGAAATTAAGAATACTGCTTATATTTATTTCGACTTTAATCCTGCAATCATCACCAATACAACCTTGAATATTAATGGGGACGTTGGATTGTCTACTCAAACAAAAGGTCTCATTGAATTGTATCCAAATCCATCCAATGGAATCATACAAATTACTGGAGTTGAACATGGTCAATTACGCATGCTGTCATTAACAGGGCAGTTAGTGTACGAAAAGACATATGAAAAAGGAGAAATGATTGATTTATCTTCATTAAACGCGGGTATGTATTTCCTTCAGATGTATACAGAGAAAGGTGAATTCAATCAAAAGGTGAACTTGATGAAGTAAGTAGGACAATAACTTACTTTCTTTCCGTAACTTTGCGCAAAATTTTCCCCATGACTTTTCGTGACCTAAACTTAAAGAAACCACTTTGGAATGCCTTAGATGATTTAGGCTACGAGACGCCAACAACCATTCAAGCCGCAAGTTTCAATGTGATGATGTCCGGAAAAGACACTATTGGTATTGCGCAAACCGGAACAGGTAAAACGTTAGCGTATATACTTCCATGTTTGTGCATGTGGAAATTCTCAAAGGAACCACATCCACAAATTCTGATCATTGTTCCGACACGTGAGTTGGTTGCACAAGTTGTTCGCGAAGTGGAAAAATTAACTCCTTACATGAATGTTGCCGTTGGTGGTGTTTATGGTGGAACCAATATGAACACGCAGGCAGCGATGGTACTTCAAGGATTAGATGTCCTTGTTGGAACGCCAGGTAGAATCCTTGATTTGGCAGCGAATGGTTCATTGCAATTAAAACATGCGAAGAAAGTTGTTATTGATGAGGTGGATGAAACCTTAAGCTTAGGTTTCCGTGCTCAGTTATTGCGCATTTTTGAATTCTTGCCAGTTAAACGTCAAAACATGGTGTTTTCGGCTACTTTATCGGAAGAAGTTTCTGCCTTCCTCGAAGCGAACTTTACTGTTCCTGTTAGAGTGGAAGCGGCACGTTCAGGAACGGCCCTTGCGCAAATTGATCAAATTGGATACCGTGTTCCTAACTTTTTGTCTAAAGTTCAGTTGCTTCATCATTTATTAGAGAATACAGCTGATTCCTTGAAAGTATTGGTCTTTGTTCAGTCGAGAACGTTGGCAGATATGTTGTTCGAAGAAATGGAAAGTTCATTGCTAAATAGCGTTGGAGTGATTCACTCCAATAAAGCACAAAATTTCCGTTTTAACAGCGTTCAAAATTTCCAAACAGGTGTGTTTCGCGTCTTGATAGCAACCGATCTAATTGCTCGTGGAATTGATGTGACGGATGTTACCCACGTGATCAACTTTGATATTCCTGAAATTCCAGAAAATTACATCCACCGAATCGGTAGAACGGGTCGTGCAGATAAAAACGGTGTTGCTATAACTTTTGTTAGTGAGAAAGATGCGGATGCTCTTTCCAAAATTGAATCTTTGATGCAGCAGGAACTTCCATTTACGGAAGTGCCTAGCGAAGTGGAAATGACGGAAGAATTATTGGAATTCGAAAAACCAGTAGTTCCAATCCCAGGTAAACTTCTGAAACTTGCTAAGCGAGAAGTAGGTCCTGCATTCCATGAAAAGAAAGCCAAGAACAAAAAAGTAAACGTTCGCTACGATCACAAGAAAGCAATGATGGACAAATACGGAAAACCGAAAAGAAAACGTAATTGATCTTTTTTCGTAATTCGAAGAAACCTTTCTAACTTTACGTCGTCTGTTAGACAAATAATTAAAAAAAAGAAAATCAAATGAAATTATCTCTTACCCTTATTTTAAGCTGTTTTATTGGCCTTGTTTATGGTCAAGCTGTTAAATCAGAAGACATTACGTATACGTATGTTAAATTACCAACGAATCCACTTCAACCAAAAGTTGATAATTACTATTCGACAATTACTTCATCTGCAGAAGCTGCAAATGCGAAGTTATTGGCGGAATTCGAAGCTGATAAAGCTCGAGCGGAAGCTGATTACCAACGTGAATTGGCTGATTATCCTGCGAAAGTAAAGGCTGCAGATGATAAGTTCGCTAAAGAAATGGAAGTGTACAATGCGAAATCAACAGCTACTAAGGTGATTGAAAAGCAATTATTGAATGAAAACACAAAACCAGTTAAAGATTACGTTGCTCAACCTTACAGAAGAACAATTTCGCAACCAGTGTTGAAATCTAGTTACGATTATCCTTCGTTAGCAGCGACATATTTAGTGTTGGACGGATTTACTAAAGCACAGGTAAATGCCCTTTCTTACGCAGTGAATATCGAAGGATTCGAAAATTCTCAACCAATGATCAAGTCGGAAGTGAAAGACGAGGTTTCTGTGAAGGACGGAGTTAGAACAACGTATAAAGTGACTTATTATTGGATCGAATTCACGTACCGCATGCCAATGTCGGTTCGTATTGCAGGGGTCAATAATCAAGAAATTTTCTATGTTGCTCCAGCTGAACTTTCTGCCTTTAAAACGTACAAATCAACTTCTTCTAAAACGCAACCGTCTTCTGATTTCTCTATGTTGGTTAAATCAACAGAAGAGAATTTGTTGAAGGAAAACTTGAAATTCATCAATCATTTGGTGAACGATCGTATCGGATACGAAGTAACAACACGTGCAACATCTTTGGATTATGTGAAATCGAAAAACGACGCACACGCAGATGTAATGGAAGCATACAACAACGCAACGATTGGATTAAAAACATTGACAACGAACGAAGCGTTGGCGAAACAAAAATTAACGGCTGCGATCGATGCGTTTAAAGTGATTTTAACAGAATCTGATGTCTACGACAAAAAAGCTCGCATCGATAAAGATGTAACAGTTGCCGTTTACTTCGATTTAATTGAGTGTTACTTCGCAATGAGAAACACTGTGGATGCTGAGGCAGCATTAAAAAGTCTAGGTCAATTGGATTTGTCTAACCGCGACAAAAAACAAAAAGAAAAAATGGATGAATTGTTCTTGGACTTGACATTACGTAAAGCAGCGAACGGTTTGTAAGAATTTATATTCAAATGAAAAAAGGCTTGTGGATTCACAAGCCTTTTTTTTTATCCAAAAAATAAATTAAACAAGCGTTTAATTTTTAATGCTTTTTAAACAATTGTTTAAAATAAGTGTTTAAATTTGCAGGCGAAAATGAAACATGAAAAAAGACGTTAGTACGGAACAAAAGATCAAAGATGCCGCTCGCAAGGTGTTTATGACCAAAGGATTTTCTGGTTGTACGACACGTGAAATAGCGAAAAGTGTTGGGATTAATGTTGCGTTGCTCAATTATTACTTCCGATCTAAAGGGAAATTATTTGAGCTCATTCTAGAAGCAGCACTTTCGGATTTTGTTGATAGCATGGTTGAAGTGTTTAAACAAGACCTTCCTTTAGAATCAAAAACACGCATGCTCATCGATAAAGAATTTGAGTTTTTGCTCAAGCATCCCGAATTACCTTTGTTTATCCATGCTGGACTCAATCAAGAATCTGATGCGGAACTCGATCAATCCAACTTTTTGGGACGTCTCCACAAAACAGGAATTTTCGAAGAATGTGAAAAAGCACAGGAGGAGGGAAGGATGCGAAAAGTGAACATGATTAACGTCACCTTGTTATTCATGTCAAACTGTCATTTCCCCATCATGAGTAAAAAACTCATCTGTGGAATTTACCAAATTGATGATAAAGAACACGAAGCTCGCTTAACCGAGCATCAAGAAATAGTCAAAGAAATGTTAATTAATTATTTATTCCCTAATACCAATAAACATGCGTAAATCGTTTAAAATCGCAGGTCTGTTTTTGGTACTTTTCCACCTGAATTCCTCACGTGCACAAGTACTGGATTTGCCCACCTGTATTCAAATGGCTGATACAGCCAACCTTCAAATTCGCAATGCTAATTTAGATGTTCTCATGAACCAGCGTCAACGTGAAGCATACCTCGCAACGCGCATGCCGCAATTGAATTTCAACGCAGATTACAAGTACAATGCGGTGATTCCTGGACAAATTATCCCAGCTTCGGCCTTTGGGGGACCAGCAGGAGTTTACAATACCGTAAAGTTTGGCGTTCCTTTCGTATTGTCCAATAATTTACAATTGACTCAAATTTTGTTTAACTCCCAAGTGAATTATGGATTAGCAGCTTTGAAAATTAATACGGAACTTGTTGGGACACAGCGCGACATCGCTATTCAAGAAGTGCGATATCAGGTTTCAAACACCTATTTTTTATTGCAAGGAGTCAATCAACAATTGTCTTTTATCGATGCGAATATTGTTCATACTCGTGCTATTTTGAAGAACATGGAAGCTTCTTTGGCGCAGGGAGTGATTATTCCAACCGAAGTGGATAAAATTAAAATCAATGAGTTGAGTTTGATGAATTTGAAATCAAACTTATTAGCGACAAAAGATCAATTAGAAAGCTTGTTGAAGATTTTAATCGGAATGCCTGCAAATCAGCAGTTGGTACTTTCTACAGATGCAATGGTTCAAAAAACCATTTTAAAAGAAGCGGCACCGAATCTTCTACCTTTGAATTTACTTGAGTCACAACGTAAATTAAATGAAGCTGAAGCACAAGGAATTCGCATGAGTTATTTGCCTAATTTGAACTTTTACGGGATTTATAACTACAACATCAACTTGAAACCGGAAGATGATTTCAGAACTGGAATACCAGGAGCATTTCTTGGACTTCGTTTGGATTGGAATTTGTTTTCAGGTATGGAGCGCGTGAATAAAGCGAAGTTGAATCAGTTGAACTTGGAGAAAATTGATAATCAATATGAACTATTGAATCAGCAGTTGAACTATGCTGTTACGACAAGCAAGCGTCAAATTACAGTCAAGGCAGAATCTTTGGATGTCAGTAAAGAACAACTTCGTCTTGCTGAAAATGTATACTCAAATGCGAACTTGAAGTTCAAAGAAGGTCTCATTAGCTCGAATGACTTGATCATGGCTGAAACTGGACTTGAGCAAGCACAATCAAATGTTGTTTCCTCGTACATTCAATTGCGTCAAGCGGAACTAGAATACTTAAAATCAATCGGAAATATTAAATAAAAAATAAAATGAAACGAATTATCTCCATCTCTATTGTTGCTATTGTAATCATCGCCCTATTGGTCGTTAAATTACTATCCAATCAGAAAGCAGCACAAGACAAAATCTTTATTTACGACGCGAAACAATCCATTTTGGTTGAAGCAGCTCGTCCAACAACTCATACGTTTGACCGTGCCATGAGTTTTCTCGGTGTATTCGAAGCAAATCATCAAAACAATGTTGCTTCTGATGCTTCTGGAAAATTGATTTCACTTTTAGTTAAAGAAGGGGACAATGTTTCGAAAGGACAAGTAATTGCGAAATTGGACAATGAATTGATTCAATTACAAATCGATAACGCAAAGTTGAACATCGCACAATTGAAAAATGACAATGCGCGTTTTTCTAATTTGCGCAAAGATCAAGCAATCTCTACCATGGAAGCAGAGAAAATGGAATTAGCTTTGAAATCAGCGGAAGTACAATTGAAACAATTACAAAAACAATTGAAAAGCACTTCGATTCTTGCGCCATTTAGCGGTGTAGTAACGAAGAAACTAGTTGATTTAGGTTCCATGGTGATGCCGGGATCTCCGATTGTTGAATTGACAGATATTTCTTCGCTCAAATTGACTGTCTCTGTTCCAGAACGCGATGTGATGAAATTCAAAAAGGGACAACAAGTACTTGCGTTTGCGGATGTTTACGGTACAACGGAATTCAAAGGAAATGTGAGCATGGTTGCTGTTCAAGCGGATGCGGCACACAACTTTAAAATTCAAACAACGATTCAAAATTCAGCGAAAAATCGAATTATGGCTGGAATGTACGGATCTGTTGCACTTGCAAATTCTCAAAGCGTGACAACACTTGCAATTTCACGAAAAGCATTGGTAGGTTCATCTAAAAACCCCCAAGTATACGTTGTTCGCAATGGAAAAGCGATTTTGACTTCTTTCACTGCAGGAACATCAGATGGTGAATACCTTGAGGTTGTTTCTGGTTTGACTAAAAACGATGTTGTGGTTGTCAAAGGACAAGTGAATTTAGAGAATAACTCTAATGTTAAATTGGCTAAATAAACGAACATGACACTTACTGAATTATCGATTAAACGTCCGTCGTTTATTATTGTGATTTTTACCATCCTCATTGGTGGTGGACTTCTTAGCTACAATCAGCTTTCTTACGAATTACTTCCTGATTTCTCACCACCACTTTTAACGGTGACAACTACATACCCTGGTGCATCTCCTGCAACCGTAGAAACACAAGTTTCAAAACCAATGGAGGATGCCTTAAGTGGACTTGAAAACATCAGTGAAGTAACGGCATTCTCTTTGGATAACGCATCCTTAATGCTTCTTGAATTTAAAGCATCCGCAGATATTGATAAATCTTTGGAAGATGCACAGCGCAAAATCAATAATGTACTCAATAGTTTGCCTGAGGGCGCTCAAACACCAGTCATTGCGAAAATAGAACCAAATGCGGCTCCTGTTTTGCAAGTCAGTGTGGTGGCTTCCAATATGGATGATCGCACCCTAATGGAATTGATGGATGATCAAATCCTTCCGCAAATCAAGCAAACGAAAGGTGTGGCTGAAGTTCAGGTCATTGGTGGTGAGCGTCGCGCATTTAGAATAAACGTTGATAAGGATAAGTTGAAACGTTATGGATTGACCCTAACAAATGTGAATCAGGCAGTTGCTTCTTCTAATGTGGAGTTTCCAACCGGAAAGGTAAAAGGTGAAGGTGAGCAAATGACTGTTCGTTTGGCAGGAAAGTATAGTACAATCTCAGATATCGAAAACTTAATTCTTTTCTCCCGTGGCATTTCCAGTGTGAAACTGAAAGATGTTGCGGAAGTGATCGATGCAACGGAGGATCAGGTTGCGGTTTCGCGATTGAATGGTTTTAATGGTATTGGATTGCGTGTTAAAAAACAAAGCGATGCCAATGCAGTTGACATGTCTGTAGCAACAAAAGAACGCTTCAAGATTCTAGAAGAAAAGTACCAGAAAGAAGGATTGAAGTTTACCGTTGCGACGGATACTTCGCGTCCAACAGTGGAATCTGTTGATGCAGTAATTCACGATTTGGAGCTTGCTGTTCTATTAGTTGCGGCAGTGATGTTGTTGTTCTTACATAGTATGCGAAACGCATTCATTGTACTTATTTCGATCCCGGCGTCTTTGATTTCGACTTTCGTGGCCATGTACTTATTGGGCTATACGCTGAATTTGATGACCTTGTTGGCGATGTCCTTGGTTATTGGAATCTTAGTGGATGACTCGATTGTTGTCTTAGAGAACATCTATCGACACCTTCAGATGGGCAAAAAACGTCGTCAAGCAGCCTTGGATGGACGAAACGAAATTGGATTTACGGCTTTAGCGATCACGTTGGTTGACGTTGTTGTTTTCTCTCCGGTGGTCTTCATTGAAGGGACAATTTCAGACATTTTGCATCAATTCTCGATTGTAGTCGTGGTTTCTACCTTGATGTCACTCTTTGTTTGTTTCACTTTAACTCCATGGTTGGCTTCACGTTTTGCCAAAGAGGTAGAGTTGAATCCAAAAAATCCTTTCCAAGCATTTTTACTTTGGTTTGAGCGTCGTGTAACCATTTTCACCGATCAATATGTGAAATTGGTAAGCTGGTCCTTGAGACACAAATTGATTATGGCGGGTATAATTCTTGGACTTTTTGTGTCAAGTTTCTCTACAATGGGACTAGGTATAGTTGGACAAGAATTCGTGGCGCAAGGAGATCAAGGAAAGTTCATGATTAAGTTGAAATACGATAAGAGTACAACTTTCGAGGAGAATAATGCCATTACTTTGGAAATCGAGCAATTCTTGTTGGCACAGAAAGATGTGATTGAAACAGTTTTTGCAAATGTCGGTGGACCAAGTTCAGGGATGGGAGCAACTTCATTTGGTTCAGAGAATCGTTCTGAAATCACCGTTAAAATGAAGCCAGGAATGCAAAAGAAATATCCAACCATGAAATATATGGATGAGATTAGTGAACGCATTAAAACCAAACATGCTGGAGTAGAAATCAAGGCCTTGAATATGGGGATGATTGAATCTGAAGAGGCTCCAATAGAAATGTTCTTGTCTTCAGATGATAATGAATTGTTGATTCGAGAGGCGAGAAGATTAAAAGCAAAGATTTTAACGATTGATGGTGCAAAGGATCCCGCTATTTCAACAGACGATATTACACCAGAGGTTCGCATCGAATTGAATCGCGAAAAAATGGGTCAACTTGGATTGCCAATTGCCATCGTTGGAATGCAGTTACAAAATGCCTTGACAGGAAATGACGATAGTCAGTTTGATGAAAAAGGTCATGAGTATGACATTCGTGTGATGGTAGATGAATTTGACCGAAAAAATGTTGAAGATATCAAAAACATGACCTTCAATACTTCTGACGGTAAACAAGTTCAATTGGGTGAATTCGCTGAAGTTTCCGTAGAAAATGGAAATGGAACATTGGAGCGTAAAAATCGTATCCCGAACACGACTTTGCGTTGTTGGGTGCTTGGAACAGCGGCAGGAAATGTTTCTGCAGAAATTGACAAGTATTTGGAGAAAAATCCCTTGGATAAAAACGTGCGTTTGACTTGGGGTGGAGAGATTAAACGACAAAAAGAATCAATGGGTGCACTCGGTACAGCGATGGGAATTGGATTGATTCTGGTTTACCTCATCATGGTGGCTCTGTATGATAATTACGTGTATCCATTCGTCGTATTATTCTCGATTTTGGTATCCTTAATTGGAGCAATCTTAGCATTGGCCTTAAGTTCTTCAAACATGGGAATCTTTACGATGTTAGGAATGCTCATGCTACTCGGACTTGTCGCCAAGAATGCGATCTTGATTGTCGATTTCACCAATCACCTGAAGGAGAAGGGTATGTCGACTTACAATGCCTTACTTGAAGCAGTAAAAGAACGTATGCGTCCAATTTTGATGACAACGATCGCCATGGTAGTCGGTATGATTCCGATTGCAACTGCAACTGGTTCAGGTGCTGAATGGAAAAATGGTCTTGCATGGATTCTAATTGGTGGATTAACAAGTTCCATGTTCTTGACTATTATCGTAGTACCGATGATGTATTACACAGTCGACCGTATTCAAGATAAATTCCGCGCAAGAACAAAAAAACTTGCCGCAGAATTAGAGGATTAATCCGATTTCAATAGATATTTGAAGCTCGTTTAGTTAAAAACTGAACGAGCTTTCTTTTTACTATAAACTTCCTAAAAAACACTTCCTCACGTTCCAAGCCAATTAGTCCATAAGCAAATTAGCACATTGGGTAATTAGCACATTAGCACATTAGTCCATTAGCAAATTAGCAAATTAGTTCATTAGCAAATTAGCACATTGGATAATTAGCACATTAGCACATTACTCAATCACCACCACCTTCACCTGTTTATTGATACTAAGAAAATAAGTCCCGCTAGGGAAGAAACTTACATCGAATAGGGTAGAGGTCTGTTCAATTATCGATGTTGTAAGTGATCGTCCATTTAAATCCAAAAGTTCCACTGTTGCTCCGATCATTTTCTCTTCAACTTGAATCGTCAGTAAATCTTTCACGGGATTCGGATAAACCATCCATTGTCCAGTTTCAACTTCCCCAACGGAAACAGAAAGTTGAAAATCATTGGTAAAATAACTGCAGCCAAACGAATCGCTGATTTGAGCACTGTACGTTCCATTCGATTGTGGGTTCAACGTATCGTTTTCTTGGTTTTGAATGAGAACGCCATCCACATACCATTCGATGGTAGATGAAGCTGGATAATTTGCTATAACCAATGCGTTCTCGGAATTAAGTGAAATACTTGGACTCATAATTGTATTGCAATAAACGGCAGTTAGTGTATCTGAGAAATTCACGCAGCCAGTTGGATTTATGGCGATGACATTGTATATCCCACTTTGATAAACGACATGACTTGCATTGGTTGCACCAGCAATTGGACTTCCGTTAAAATACCATTGGTAAGCAAATCCTAAGTTCGGAGTTGAGAGGGTGTGACTTGTCTGATCGTAATTTATGTTCGGTGCAAGTGGATAACCATAAACATGAACTGTGTCCTGGGCAATAATCGTTGCACTCGGATAAATAATTTGATGCTGAATGGAGTAATTGAAATTTGATGTGCCAGCGCCGCAACCATTGCAGCCATTCAAATTCAATGTATGACTACCCATAAAATCATCCGCGCCAAAGTAGGTTTCTCCAAAACTTTCATCCGCTTCCCAAATCTCAATGATAAAAGTGTTCGTGGGATTTAAATTGATGCTTGTATTCCATTCGATTGGTGGATTCTGATCCCCAATGATCGAAGACTGATAGATCTGAATTCCATTTTGAAATAATTTAAAATAGGCATCCGCATTTTCATAAGATGGAAAAGAATTCCCGTAATTACTCATGTTGTTGATATGTACATTCGTCAATGTATATACATCTGTAGTATCTTGGTTATTCCATGCCATGTAATTTACAATGTATGCACCAGGACTCGTAAATACTTGTGGAGCTGGGGTTTCGTTCGATGAAATGTTGCCATTTCCAAAATCCCAAAAATAGGAGAGCATTCCAGGATTGTTGTTCGTGAAATTCACCGTAATTGGAGCACATCCCGATGATCCTGTCATCTCAAAACCATTGTTCGAAACGCTTGTCGTACTTGGAAGTACTTCCATATAAATTTGAAAAGTAAATGGATAATCTTGGACAATGGTTAAATCTGCGATGACTGTTACGTCAATTGTATATTGACCGGCAAGTAGGGGAGTTCCGCTGATATGAACACAACCATATTGACTCAACTGTGGATTGTAATCGCAATTATTCAAATTGTTATTACATTGCCATGAAAGTCCAACGGGAAGTGAAACAGAAAGAATGTGAAAATTGGTAAAATTGTAGCCTAAAGTATCTAAAGGCATCACAAAAGTAATGTCGCTGCTGTATGCTTGACTAACGTTTCCAGGAGGAAGAGTGTCCGGGTAAATTCCCGTAGTCGTCTGACTAAAGTCAATATTGCAAATCTGCGCGTGAACGGAACAAAAGAAACAAAAAGATAAACAAGCAAGTAGGTTTTTCATGGTGAAGAAGTTAGGTTTATCGAAATTAGAAATAAACAAAATCAACACCAATTTAAGGGTGAGCTATAGTCGAATTTAAACGGATATAGTCGTTGAAGTAAGGCTTTACGCCCGTGGACCGAGTTCTATTAATTCAAGATCATGAATACGATCATCGGTGATGCAAAAACGTAAAATCGTTTTGACTTGATGGAATCCTTTGTATCCACAAGCTCCGGGATTCATCCATAACATTTTGAATTTCGGGTCCATTTGTACAAGCGTTATGTGCGAATGTCCACAAACAAATAACTGTGGTGCACCATTTTTCATGAGTTCCGCGTAAGCAGGATTAGCATATTTTCCTGGTCGACCAGCAATGTGCGTAATCAATACGGTTACTTCCTCCACCTGAAATCGCAAAAACTCTTGCGTCTCCTTGCGGATGTTATGGTCATCGATATTTCCCCAAACCGCTCTTGTTGGTTTGAAAGCGCGTAATTCATCAAGAGCTTCTAGGGTTCCTATATCACCGGCATGCCATATTTCATCGACATCCGCAAAATGTTTTTTGATTTTCGGGTCGATAAATCCATGTGTATCAGATAGTAATCCAATTCTTTTCAAAATGAACAATTTTAGTGTGTAAAATTACAAAAGAAACGATTGTTAGCATCTTATGAAGAAATTATTAAATATTCGATGAATCCCGTTAAATAATCAATGAAACCACTTAAATGTTTATAAGTCAATGGATAGTTTTCAACAATTTTGAGAAAAACATGATTTATCCCTAATTTTCGGAACTTAAAACTATACTTACAAATACATTTCCTTATGAATTATCTAGAAAAGTTTAATCCTGGAAGACTACTCGTGTTGGCATTTTTATTCTCGGCAAACTTTGTATTTGCTCAGAAAGCTCATGTCGAATCTGAAGTTTATGTTCCGGTTCCAATGGAAGAACAACCCTTTTTTAACAATGATGAGTTGGCATTGCAAAAAGCACAACAAGTTAGTGATTTTCAGATGCGCATATACGCATTCGCCGCGTCAACTGATCAACTATCTACGTTAGAATTAATAAAAACAGATTTAGATAAGAAAAGCAAGAAACTTTGTCCAAACTACCCTGGGACAAATGTTTTAGACTCTGATCGCCGATTGGTAGAACGTTGGGTATTACAATTCCCTGAGGAAGTTGTCTATTTCGAAGGTGTTTTAAATACCGTTCTTTTCCGTTTAGGAGAAACAAACTAATTGAATTTTAAATATTTAATAACGATAAAATGAAAAACAAATACTCATTACAATTTGTGAATCGAATGTTACTGCCGATTATCGTGGCGGTATTCTCGATTTTTGTTTCGAAAGCAACTTTTGGTCAAGCCGGAAATTGTGCAGGTGGCGGTTGTACGATGGCTGGCTCCTCTTATGGATCTGCACAAACTACGACATCTTCAACGTTTGTTAGTTCTTTGGCTTCAACATGGGGTGGGGAATACAATACCTATAACGTTACGAGTGGTAATACTTATGAGTGGTCTTTGTGTTCGGCTGATGGCGCAGTAAATCCTACTGGTGACATGGAGCTTACCTTAAAAAACACATCAAATACAATTTTGTGTTATAGTGATGATGTCTGTGGTTCTTCACCAAAAATCCTTTGGGTAGCAACATTTACAGGTCAAGTTCGTGTGTTAATTACTGCATACGGCTGTTTGACTAATTCAAATAATCATACAGTGGTTTGGAGACAAGCGGCAGCTGCATCTTCAGGTCCTGTGACTTGTTCTAATGCGAATGCTTACGGAGCTTCGGCTGCCTCTTATACAGGTGATGAAGAAATTTTCAACGTTACTTTTGGGACACTTAATAGTACTTCTACATGTGCAACAACTGCTCCAGGAGCAAACTCGGCTAATCAGAAATATTCAAATTATGCCGGACAATTGTCAGCGCCAGTAGTAAACCCAGGTCAATCCATTCCTTGGAGTGTGAATGTTGGTACATGTGGTGGATGGTATGGTGTGAATCTTCGCATTTATATCGATTATAACATAGATGGTGACTTCGCTGATGCAAACGAAAACCCAGTGAATATTACTGCTGTGAATGGTGTGAACTCTGGAACGATTGCGATTCCTGCAGGTGCAACAGTTGGACAAGCAAGAATGCGTGTCATTGCAACGGAAGGAACAGTTCCAGGTCCAACAGGGACTTACCTTTGGGGTGAAACAGAAGATTACTGTATTCAAGTAGCTGCAGCTGTAAACTGTTCTGGAATTCCGAATGCAAGTACAGCATCAATTTCTTCAACAGGTGGGTGTCCAAATGCAAGCATTACTTTATCTTCTGCAAACTTTACCTTCGGGACGGGTATTTCATACCAATGGCAATCTTCTCCAAATGGGGTGACTTCATGGTCTAATATCGTAGGAGCGACATCAACAAACTACACAACAAGTACAGCTTCGACATTATATTACCGTTTGGTAACTTCATGTTTATACAGTGCTTCTTCTAATCAATCTAATGTGGTGAGTTACACTGTTGCAGGAAACCAATGTCAGTGTGGTGGATATCCAGCAAGTGTACCTTATTACAATTACTACAACGAT
The DNA here is from genome assembly GCA_017983465.1 of Crocinitomicaceae bacterium. Classification (GTDB taxonomy): domain Bacteria; phylum Bacteroidota; class Bacteroidia; order Flavobacteriales_D; family Crocinitomicaceae; genus UBA952. Next base: position 391,090 of record JAGOBK010000001.1, on the reverse strand, counting down.
ATCACTAATGTAACTATCGCTGGAATCAATAACTCTTCAACGTGTACGTCAGTTGCTCCGGGTCCAGGTTCCCAGTTGAATCTTTATTCGAATTACACTGGATCTGTAGGTTCAGGTAACTTACAACAAGGTCAAGTAGCAAACTTCAGTTTGACTTCAACTGGATGTCTTTATGGTGCTGGAAGTAACTTCTTTCAAATTTATATTGATTACAATCAAGATGGTGACTTTTTAGATGCGGGTGAATTGTGTTATTACCAACCTGCTAACGCTGGAGGTGATCAAACGTTGACAGGAAACTTCGTTGTTCCTCCAACAGCTTCTGTAGGTGTAACGCGAATGCGTATCGTAAACGTGAACTACGGTACTCCAGGTACATATAATTATGCAACGTATACTTATTACTACGGAGAGACAGAAGATTACTGTATTACGATTTCGATTCCACCTCCATGTGCAGGTACACCAACGCCTGGAAATACAATCGCGAGTCCAAATTCAATTTTTGCAGGACAAACAACGGTATTGTCATTACAAAACTCAACTTCTGGAACTGGAATCACATACCAATGGCAGTCTGCTTCCTCAGCGACAGGAACTTGGACAAATATTACAGGTGCAACTTCTTATACATATACTGCAACGCCTACTGCAACAACTTGGTACCAATGTGTGGTAACTTGTACGAATGGACCTTCTTCAGGAACGTCTACTCCAGTTCAAGTAATGTACAATCCTTATTGTAATCCTGCGTATACTTATGGAACTCAATACGGAGATTTAATTTCCTCAGTTGTTATTCCTACAACTACCTTAAACAATAACTCAGGTACGGGAACAAGTGGTCCGGCTTATACATACTATTCAAATATTGCGGCTCCAACATTACAGGCGGCTACTTCATATCAGTTGCAAGTAACAGCTGGTTCATTTAGCAATCAATCTTTCGCTGCTTGGATAGATTATAATGATAATTTTATTTTCGAAGCTTCCGAAAAAATTGGGTTTTCAACATCTGCAACTACAGCATCTTTTCAAATGATTTCTTTCCAAATCAATTTGGCATGTTTGCCTCCACTTGGAGTACACCGTATGCGTGTTAGAGGTGTGTATGCTACTGCCGGTTCAACAATTGATCCTTGTGCTACATATTACTACGGTGAAACAGAAGATTACAATGTAAATATTGTTGCTGGAGCACCTTTTAGTCCTTCATTTACAGCAACGCCAACAACAAGTGCATGTACACTAACTGACTATACCTACACAACTCAAGCGGGAATGATGAGTTATACTTGGGGTATCCCTGGTACGGCAGGAGTTGATTACAACATTGTATCAGGTGGTACATCAACTTCTAACACTGTAACTTTACAATGGTTGTCAGGTGGAAGTAAAACAGTTTCAATTAACTACTTAAATGCTTCTGGATGTACAAGTACTGGAGCAGTTTCAACTACAGTTACTGTTCAAAGTACGGTAGCAATCACGCCAATCACTGGGATTCAGTCGGTTTGTGCAGGTTCTCAAGTAACTTTTGCTACTCCAACTGCTGGAGGAACATGGTCTTCTAGTAACTCAGCTGTTGCGACAATCGCTTCTTTAAGTGGTGTTTTAGCTGGTTCTACTCCGGGTACAGCGACAATGACTTATACTGTTCCTAATCCAGGAACATGGTGTCCTGCGTCAACTGCTACTAGAACAATTACCGTTCTTCCTACTCCAGTTTTGACAACAAGTTCAAATGTGAATGTTTGTGCTGGATCAACAACTACATTATCAGGAACAATCGGATTTAATACAACGTGTTCTCAAACCATTACTCTATACGATTCATATGGAGATGGTTGGAATGGTTGTACTGCAACAGTATCTGTTGGTGGCGTGCCGGTATTAACTAATATTACATTAGCAAATGGTGCAGGTCCTTTAGCGTTTACCTTCCCATCAACAAACGGACAAGCAATTCAAGTAACGTTCTCTGCGGCTTCTTGGCCATATGAGCCTTACTTTACCATTACAAATGGAGCGGGAACGAATCTAGTTACGAATTACTATCCATATGCAAATGGTCCATGGAATGGAACAGCTTCTGGTTGTCCTTCTATTACGCCAGTTTGGTCACCGTCGACAGGTTTATCTGCAACAAACGTTCTTAATCCAGTGGCTAGTCCAACAACTTCACAATCGTACACCATGTCAGCAACAGCTTCAAATGGTTGTTCTGCAACATCAGCGCCAATTGTTGTGAATGTACTGCCTGCTCCGATTGCAACAATCTCAGCGCTAGGATCAACAAGCTTCTGTCAAGGTGGTAACGTAGCCTTGCTTTCTTCTCCAGGAGTATCATACTCGTGGTCAAATGGAGCAACATCACAAAATGTGAATGTGAGTACTGGTGGTCCAGTAACAGTTCAAGTAACTGGTACGAACGGATGTTCAACAACATCTGCTCCACAAGCCATCACTGTACATGCGCTTCCAGTATTGGATCCAATTGCAGGTGCAAGCGGTGTGTGTGTTGGTTCAACAGGAACAATAACAAATACTACATCAGGTGGTACCTGGACAAGTGCCAATGCAAACGTTGCCGTTGTTAATGCTCTTACAGGAATTGTATCTGGTAACTCGATTGGAACAGCTAATATGACCTATTCTTACACGAATGCAAACGGATGTTCGGCATCAGTTAGTGCTCCGTTAGTTGTAGCGGCTATTCCTAATGCAGCAACAACTTTAGCTGGTTCAACTGTATTCTGTCAAGGTGGATCGGTAACGATCTCAGCTCCAACGGCGTCGTCTTACTTGTGGTCTCCAGGTGGAGAAACTACACAGTCGATTTCTGCAACGACAGCTGGATCGTATTCTGTTCAAGTTTCAAATGGAGCTTGTTCTTCCACGTCACCTGTAACAATGGTTGCTGTAAATGCTTTACCTGCGGCAACAATAGCTGCAACAGGAACAAGTATTTGTCAAGGTGGTTCAGTTACATTGACTGCGGCACCAGCAACTTCATATGCATGGACTAACGGATCTACAACGCAAAGTATTACGGTTTCAACTGCCGGAAACTATGGCGTGACTGTTACTAATGTTAATGGTTGTACGAGTACTTCTGCACCAACGGCAATTAGCGTTGGGACTTTACCTGCATCGTTCATTTCTGCTGCAGGACCAACAACATTCTGTAATGGAAATAGCGTTGTGTTGTCTGCAAACTCAGGAGCATCTTACCAATGGTCAAACGGTGCGACTACACAAAACATCACAGCGAATGCATCAGGTATCTATTTTGTTACCATTACAAATGCATCCGGATGTTCTGCTGTTTCAAATGAAATCATTGTGAGTGCACAACAGACGTTAGGAGCTACGGCTACAGCGGTTGGACCAACTTCAGTATGTGATGGAGCTTATGTTACTTTGGTAGCATCTCCAGGAACATCATACTTATGGTCAAACGGTGCGACTACTCAAGGTATCAATGCAGGTGTGAATGGAAACTACAATGTGACTGTAACGAATGCTTTAGGTTGTACATCAACTTCAACAAACATTCCAGTTACGATTTTACCGGTTCCATCAGCGGGAATTACTGCAAGTGGAGCAACTACATTCTGTGAAGGTGGTTCTGTTGTATTGACGGGAACAGGTGGTAACACATACATCTGGAACTCTAATTTAAATGGATCAACATTTACGGCAACTCAAGCTGGAACATACGTAGTAACAGCATACGCTGCGAATGGATGTTCAGATGCTGCTGAAGTAGTTGTGAATGTGAACGAAGTTCCTTCCGGATCATTAATCCTTGATGGTAATACAGTTCTTTGTCCAGGTGAATCACTTGTGATTTCTGCGCAACCGAATAACACATACGCTTGGAGCAACACTTCTACAACACAATCAATCACGGTTACTACACCTGGAACGTATTCAGCGTTGATAACTGGATTGAACGGATGTACAGCTAACTCTGATGTTGTGACTGTTACAGCGGGAGCAGCAACTTCAAGTACAATCAATGCGACTGCTAACAGCAGTTATGTATTGAATGAAGTGATTTACACACAATCAGGTACATACACACAAACCTTGCTAAACGCGGCAGGATGTGATAGTACGATTACCTTGAACTTGACATTAACTGTTGGTATCGAAGAAGGTAGCATCACGGATGTGACTTTGTATCCGAATCCAACAAGTGAGTCATTCACTATTCAAACTTCTACAGCATTACATGGTACATTTAGTATCGTAGACGCGCAAGGTAAATTAGTCTTCGCAGGGGAGATGACAGGAACGGAAACGAATGTAAACATCTCTAGCGTAGCAAGAGGAATTTACTACTTACGTATTCCGGAAATGTCAGAACCGCTTCGAGTGGTGAAAAACTAAAAAGAAAAAGAATAAATGAAAAAGCTCCGAGAAATCGGAGCTTTTTTTGTTTAGTACAATTACTTAAATTTACCCCATGAAATCCGTTATTATTCTTATTTCATTCATTTGTTCTTTTGTCTTGACGGCACAATCCATCTTTCCTACACATCGGTTTGTTGATTGGAAAATAGCTGGGTCGGAACAATGGGATGAATCGGGTTTTCTACTAATCAATATGCAGGATTACGCCATTGATGCATTAGGAAATCAAGCTAACGATGTTTTGTTAGATTCGATCTTAATGGCGAACGCAGGTCAATCAATTCGTATTCATTTCCCTGTTGGAACATTTCTTTTCAATGAAACCATTCAGCTAGGAAGTAATGTGATCCTGGAAGGTGAAGGTGCGAATCAAACGCATTTTGTTTTTCAATTAGGAGGTGCGGGTAGTGCTATTCAATCGAATGGACAAGCCTTGACTTCGTTTAATTCATTGTTTCAACAAACGGCTTTGAAGAATTCAAATTCAATCATTCTTAATTCGAACCATGGGTTTGTCGCTGGGGATTGGATTCGGATTTCACAAGTGGATTCGGATTTAGTTTACTCATCCTGGGCAATTGGATCTGTTGGACAAATTGTTCAGATTGATCAAGTAAGTGGTGACACACTCCTTTTACATTCGCATCTTCGAATGAATTATGATATGTCTAGATACCCCAAAGTAACAAAGTTAATCCCAAATGCGCATGTAGGAATTCGATGTCTATCCATTGAACGAATGGATGATACTGCTCCGGAACAAGCTAGTTCCATTTCATTTACAAATACCGTTCATTCGTACATTGATGGAATATCTTCCGTCAAGTGCACTTTTGCACATGTGGAATTAAGCAGCTGTTCCAATATTGCCGTTCGAAGATCCTTTTTTAAAGATGCTTTCGATTATGGGGAAGGTGGAAGAGCGTATGGTGTTGTCATGCACTTTACAACAAACGAATGTCGCATCGAGGATAATATTTTTGATCACTTGCGACATGCAATTCTTTTACAAGCTGGAGCCAATGGAAATGTCTCCTCGTTTAATTTTGCGGTGAATCCAAATTGGACGAATGCGAATCCACTCTTGACGACCACATCGGCCGGCGAACTCGTTCTTCATGGAAATTACGTATATGCCAATTTGTTTGAACAAAATAAAGTAGATAATATAGTCATTGATAATTCACATGGTGCAAACGGTCCGGATAATGTTTTTTACCGAAATCTAAGTACACTTTACGGAGTGTTTTTTAGCGATGCAACATCACCGAATCAAATCATTATTGGGAATGAAATCACGAATAGTAGCTTTCCATATAGTTTTGTGAATTATACCATCAATGGGACGGGACATTTTTTATATGGAAATAACAATAAAGGAACCATTACGCCTTCTGGAACTTCCAATATTCCGGACACCTCTTTTGCGTATACAGCTATTCCTGATTTTGTTTACAATGGAATGTGGATGCAAATCGGTAGTGGCATACCTCTAGGAACAGCGACAATCCCAGCTTCTTATCGATATTCGATGAATAATTATTTCGCGAATGCTTGTGGAAATTCAGATTCTGGACAAATAGAATTTTTAAAACCGAACCTTCAGATATTTCCAAATCCAACAAGTGGAATCCTTGAAGTCAATTGTGATTTTAATTTAAATGACAACTATCAAATTCTAGATTTTCAAGGTAGAGTTATTTTTTCATCGTCGATGAATACGACAAAAATGACCATTAATTTAAGTTCCTTAGATCCTGGAATTTACTTTTTGACTTTTAACCGAATAGGTGAAACGTTCCCAATCCTTAAGATGTAGATCAATCCTCCAATACCGTCAAATTCGCAAAGCGAAGTAAAACCGTTTTGCTACCGTGATGCGGAAAGAAAATCGTTGCTTTTTTATCTGCGCCAGAACCCTCCATCTTGGTTACTTTTCCTTTGCCGAAGCGATCATGTTCCACATTGTAGCCAACTTTGATGTCTAATTCTCCAGATTTGTTCGTTGGATTCGTTTGGGATACTTCTTTTAAGGAACGAAGTGGTTGACCGGATTGACTTCCCATTGGTTTGTTGAGTCCTCCTGAGAAGGGACGTTCGGTAAATCCACCGCCCATCATTGATCGACCACCTGAAGGACGATTGCGTTGTTCAAATTGTAAGTAAGCAGCATCAATTTCATCTATGAAACGACTTGGTTCGCAGACAACCGGTTGTCCCCACGTAAATCGCGAACTAGCATATGATAGCAAGCAAGATTCCATCCCTCGTGTCAATGCAACATAGAATAAACGTCGTTCTTCCTCCAATTCTGATCGCGAATTTAAGGCCAGCAAGGAAGGAAATAAATTTTCTTCCAGTCCGACAATAAAAATGTGTGGGAATTCTAGTCCTTTGCTCGAGTGAATGGTCATCAAGGAAACATGGTTTCGTTCTTCACCTTTATCCTCGTCGGCATCGGTTAAAAGAGCTACTTCAATCATAAAGTCGGAAAGCGATTTGAAATCGTCGTCATCCGATGACTTGGTAAATTCTTGTATTCCGGCCAAGAGTTCCTCGATGTTTTGAAGTCGCTCCACTTCTTCCGGTCCTTTTTCCTTTTCACTGAGTAGTTCTCTCATGATGCCGGAAGACTTTGCGATGCGATCTGCGAGGTCAAAGGCATTGAGTTTGTTTAGTTCCGCGCTAAAACTTTGAACCATCGTCACAAACTCGTAGATTTTCGATTTCGTTCCTTGGTTGACATCCGTAGGATAGGCGTCGAAATCATTCATAACATCCCACATCGTTACGTTATAGCGATTGGCAGAAATAATGATGTTCTCTAAACTCGTTTTACCAATTCCACGTTTGGGATAATTGATTACGCGTTTTAGCGCTTCTTCATCCTTCTGGTTCGCTGTTAAACGAAAATAGGCGAGAAGGTCTTTGATTTCCTTACGTTGATAGAAGGAAAGTCCACCGTAAATGCGGTAAGGCACATTCAATTTACGCAATGCCTCCTCAAACGCACGGGATTGTTTATTGGTGCGGTATAATATCGCAAAGTCGTTAAACGTAGAACTTTGACTTTGTTTTAGGTCAAAAATGGCATTTGCAATCGTACGTCCTTCCTCATTGTCTGTTAAGGATCGAACAACTTTAATTTTTCCTCCTTCTTGATTGTCAGTCCAAACGTTTTTAAAGATTTGATCTTTGTTCTTCTTGATCACACTATTTGCCGCCTCAACAATTGTCTTTGTACTTCGGTAATTTTGCTCCAATTTGTATAATGCGAAATCGGGATAGTCTTTTCGGAAATTCAAGATGTTTTGAATGTTCGCACCGCGGAAGGAATAGATACTTTGTGCATCATCCCCGACAACGCAAATATTCTGATAGGCAGCAGCCAGTTTTTTGACAATTAAATACTGTGCATAGTTTGTATCTTGGTACTCATCGACCAAAATGTATTGGAATTTTTGCTGATAGTAATGCAGTACATCCGGAAAATCACGGAGTAAGACATTTGTATAGTACAATAAATCATCAAAGTCCATTGCACCAGCCTTTTGACAGCGATTCGCGTAGGATTGGTAGATGCGACCAATTTCGGGACGACGTGTTTGTTTATCCTCCAATTGAATTTCTTCATTTCCTTGATATGCTTCCGGAGAAACTAAATTATTCTTTGCCGCGGAAATTCGTCCAAAAACCTGATTGACCTTATATGTTTTATCATCTAAACTAAACTCCTTGATGATATCTTTTAAAAGACTTTTGGAGTCTTGGGTATCGTAAATGGTGAAGTTATTCGGGAATCCAATTCGGTCTGCGTTAAAACGAAGCAATTTGGAGAAAACCGAGTGAAAGGTTCCCATGGAAATGTTTTTCGCTTCACCGCCACCAACAATCTTACCTATTCGCTCCGTCATTTCTTTCGCAGCCTTATTCGTAAAGGTTAATGCGAGAATATTAAAGGGATCGATGCCTTGTTCCATCATATATGCAATGCGGTAGGTGAGGACCCTTGTTTTTCCGGATCCAGCGCCTGCAATGACCATTGTTGCACCATAGATGTGTTCAACTGCTGCGCGTTGACTGTCGTTCAGTTCGTCGAGATAAGACATGTAAAATTGATTTTCTTTTCAAAAGTAGATAATAGGCAGAACATGTGGTGTCAGATCTTCATCATTTTCACTTAAGTTTTAAACAGCGTACATGTGGGACAATTGAAATCAGTGGAAATGAGTAATTTTGCCGTTCAATAACCTGAGATGAAAATTTATCATAATCCATCCTGTTCAAAAAGCCGCTTGTGCGTGGACTTTTTAACACAAGTTAAGCATGAATTTGAAGTGCACAACCACATCAAGAATCCATTGACTGTGGATGAATTACAGGACTTATTGACCAAACTTAAACTGAAGCCTTCACAATTGGTGCGAAGAAACGAGGTGATTTTTAAGGAAGCATCAAAAGTTGCTATGTTAACTGAACATGAAATTCTTCAGTTAATGGTTGACAATCCGAAACTAATTGAACGTCCAATCGTAGAAGTGAACGGCAACGCGGTTTTGGCTCGTCCAATTGAAGTGCTTGAACCATTTTTACACATTGAATTGAATAGAATTACACGCAAATGAGAACGAAATACATTGACTTAATCGAGCAAACATTTGATTTTCCTCAAAATGAGTTTAATCTTCGGGAAGACCGATTGTTTTTCCATGGGATCGATTTAATGCGTTTGATCAATGAGTATGGTACTCCTTTGAAATTCAATTATTTGCCCCAGGTATCTAACAATATCCAGCGTGCCAAAGGTTGGTTCCGTGAGGCCATTATGAACCTTGGTTATACGGGGAAATATCATTATTCCTACTGTACAAAAAGCAATCACTTTTCCTTCGTATTAGATGAAGTGCTAAAAAACGATGTACACATTGAGACTTCATCCGCTTTCGATATTGATATCGTTAGAAATTTAGTGGATACTGGAAAATTAGAAAAAGGTCGTTTTGTGATTTGTAATGGATACAAACCGGAACTTTACCTAAATAACATCGCGAAGTTAATCGAGGAGGATTATTTACGTGTGATCCCAGTAGTGGATAATATCGATGAATTAAAACGATTGATTGCCATCACAACGAAAGAATTGAATATTGGAATTCGTATCGCATCGGAAGAGGAGCCTAAATTTGAGTTCTATACTTCGCGTCTTGGAATTCGTTACCGTGAAATCGTTCCTTTCTATAAAGCGATTCTAAAAGAAAATCCAAGAGTGCGCGTGAAAATGCTGCATTTCTTCATTAATACAGGAATCAACGATACTGCGTATTATTGGAACGAGTTGACGAAATGTTTACGTGTCTATTCAGATCTAAAGAAGCTTTGCCCTGAATTAGACTCACTGAATATCGGCGGTGGATTCCCTATTAAGAAATCACTCGCTTTCGATTTTGACTATGCCTACATGGTTCGTGAGATCTTAACACAGGTAAAACGTGTGTGCAATGACAATGAAATTCCAGAACCGAACATCTTCACGGAATTTGGATCCTTTACTGTAGGTGAAAGTGGTGGAGCAATTTTTAGTGTCCTTCATCAAAAACAACAAAACGACAGAGAAAAATGGAACATGATTGATTCTTCATTCATGACGAATTTGCCTGATACTTGGGCGATTAATCAGCGCTTCATCATGTTGCCAATTAACCGATGGAACGAAGATTATGAACGTGTTCTTTTGGGTGGTTTGACTTGTGATAGCGATGACTACTACAATTCGGAACAACATTCAAATGCCATTTACCTTCCGAAATTCGATAAAAACAATGTTTTGTACATCGGATTCTTTAATACGGGAGCTTATCAAGAAACGATAGGTGGATTTGGAGGACTTAAGCATTGCTTGATTCCTGAGCCAAAGCATATCTTAATTCGACGTGATGAAAATGGCTCCATTCAGACAGAAGTATTCAGTGAAGAACAAACTGCGCAAGATTATTTGAAAATTTTAGGATATTAAAATTAACGAAAGCTTTTAAGCGCTATATTTGCGGACAATTGTGAAAAGGAAATGAAAGCAGAGACTATCTTTTTATTAACGGGAAATAAATTTTCAAATGCGATTTCAGCATGGGCAACTGCACGCGCAGGTGAAGTAGTGCAGGTTTCGGATAAACTCCCCGATTTTTTCGATCGAACTGATAGTTTATTAATATTCAATCAGAATCAAGAGTTAACTCCGGAAATTCAAGAGATTAAAAAGGCCTATGACAAGCAACAAAAGCCTGTACATAAAATCGATATTAACGGGACATTAATGGTAGGTGTTGCTAATTTAGATTTGTGGGTGGAAACAAACAAATGTCGTCGCATCCTTGTTTTGGGAGGTGAAGAACTGGTTTCAAACTTAAATCTTGAAAGATATTCTAACAGTTAATCGAACAACAAGAAATAGATAAAAGTCCTGACATCATTGTTAGGACTTTTTTTATGATCTTAATTTCTCAGAGTTGCACCGCACTCTTTCTCAAGATTCACTTGTATTTTGGACATACAAGCATCAATTTCCTGATCTGTAAGTGTTCGATCACCGTCTTGTAAAATGAATGATAATGCATAGGATTTCTTTCCTTCTTCAAGGTTTTTTCCTTCGTAAACATCAAATAATCCTACAGACTTTAATAATTTCTTGTCCGCTTGCATGGCAGTTTGACGCAGCTCGGAGAATTGAACGTGCTTGTCCAATAACAATGAGAAGTCGCGGCGAATAGCGAAGGACTTCGGTAACTCCGAATATTCAATTTTCACACGGTTCAACAACTCGAGTAATTGATCCCATTGAATAATGGCGTAATATACTGGATTCTTGATTCCGAACGCATTTAATTGCTCTGGCGTGGCCCAGCCGCATTCTGCAACCGTTTTTTTATGCAATTCAATAGCTTGTCCATCAGCAAACAATTTACTCTTCAGTTCCTTCTCTTGAAGTTGACCAGCGAATCCAAGGCGTTCTAATAAACCCATGACAAGGCCTTTTAACTGGAAGTAAGAAACCAACGTCTCTTTTCCTTTTTCAGGCGATAACCAATTATCTGATTGCGCTTGTCCAGTCATGCAAACAATTAACTGTGATGACTCAGCGTAGCCATTGCTATATTTTGCATATGTTTTACCGAATTCAAACATGCGAAGATTCGGTGATTGACGATTTTGATTTCGTTCAATGTTTTCGAGTAGTCCAAAAAGCAAGGATTGACGCATAACGTCTAAGTCTTGACTTAATGGATTCAGCATTCGAACAGAATGTTCATCCTGCAATTGCCCCATACCCAATTGACTCACGTATGAGCTTTTGGTTAAGGAATTATTCATGACTTCGGAAAATCCTTTTCCAACCAATATCTCAGCGATGCTTCGTTGTAATTGATCTTTATTGATTTTTGGAGCAATGGGCAAAGATAAATTCCACTTCTCCGGAATCGGAACAAGGTTGAAACCAAAGATGCGAAGGATTTCCTCAATCACATCAGCTTCTCTAGTTACATCAACACGGTAAGCAGGAATCTCAATGTTTAATTCGTCCCCATTATCGGCTAAAACGAGGATGTCCAAGTTGGATAAAATATTAAATATTGATTCTTTATCTATTTCACATCCAATAAGTTGATTTACTCTACTTAAAGAAATACTTATGTTTTTATTTTCTGGGATATTCCCTTTCCAATCAAAGGTTTCCATTCCAACTTGACCGCCAGCAATCTCTTGAATCAACTGAACGCAACGTTGTAAAGCGTACATGGTTAAGGATGGATCAACCCCGCGTTCGAAACGGAAACTGGCATCCGTGTTTAGTCCGTGTAGACGTGCTGATTTTCGGATGTTCACGGAGTCAAATAGCGCGGATTCAATGAATATTTGAGTTGTTTCGTTGGATACGCCAGAAGTAGCTCCACCTAGTACACCAGCGATACAAAGCGCTTCGTTACCATTCGTAATCATTAATTCTGTCCCGCTTAACTTTCGTTCTACTTGATCTAACGTAACAATCGTTTCGTTGGTCTTTGCTGAGCGCACATGTACTTTTCCATTCAATGCTTTTGCATCGAAAATATGAAGTGGTGTTCCCAATTCGCGCATGACGAAATTGCTAATATCCACAATGTTATTAATGGGATTCAGACCTACAGATCTTAGTGCTTTTTGCAGCCATTCCGGTGATGGGGCAACTTGAACATTTTCCATGCTCACCCCGCAATAACGCAAACAATCTTCTTGGTTGTCAATTGTAACTTGAATAGGAAGATTTCCGGAAACGACTAAAGAATCAACAGTTGGCCATTGAATGGATAGATTCGATTTTTGATGAAAATTCAAGGCTGCTTTGATGTCTCTTGCCACTCCAATGTGTCCCATCGCATCTGCTCGATTCGGCGTTAAACCAATCTCAATTTGATAATCGTCGGATAAATCAAAGTGCGCACTTGCGGGTGTTCCAACTTCTGTGTTGTCCGGAAGTACGATGATTCCTGCATGCGAATGGCCTATCCCTAATTCGTCCTCTGCGCAAAGCATACCAAAGGACTCCACACCGCGAATTTTTGCTTTTTTAATATGAAATGCTTCGCCAGGAGTAGGATACAATGTTGTGCCAACCGTCGCTACAACTACTTTTTGTCCAGCTGCAACATTTGGAGCGCCACAAACAATTTGTAGTTCTTCTGTTCCGGTTGTGACCGTTGTCACGTTTAATTTATCGGCATCCGGATGTTTTTCACATGTTAACACCTGTCCAATGACAACGCCTTGCAAGCCACCTTCAATCGCTTCAATTTTCTCAATGCTTTCTACTTCGAGTCCAGTATCCGTCAGGATTTTACCCAAATCTTCAGGGCTTAATTCCGTTTGAATGTATTTTTTTAACCAGTTATATGAAACTTTCATGCGTAGTGTGCTCCTTTATTTACAATATGTTGACTTCGCGTTCCAATGTTACTCCGAACTTGGATTCTATGTCTAAAATAATTTGCGAAGATAAGTCATAGATTTGATTCCCCGTGCTTCCTCCGTAATTGACTAAAACCAATGCTTGCAGGGTATGCACGCCATAAGTGTCGATTTTTTTACCTTTCCATCCAGCTTTTTCAATCAACCATCCAGCAGCTAATTTACCGTGCTGTTCATCCACCGGATAAAAGGGTACTTCTGGATAATTTAACTTGATCGCTTCGTACACAGCGTTTTCTACAATTGGATTCTTGAAGAAACTGCCGGCATTCCCAATTACTTTTGGATCTGGTAGTTTTGATTGACGAATTGCAATAACTGCGTTACTCACGTCCCGGATACTTGGATTGGTAATTCCTTGTTTTTCTAATTCGGATGAAATTGCCCCGTAAGAAGTATTCACGATAGCATTTTTCTTTAATTTGAAGGAGACGGTACAAATGATGTACTGTCCTTTCAATTGATGTTTGAATACACTTTCCCTGTATCCAAAAGCGCAAGCTTTCGTATCGAAAGTATGAATCTCGCCACTTTCCAGATGATAGGCGGTCAACGATTCAAAACAATCCTTGATTTCAACGCCGTATGCGCCGATGTTTTGCATTGGACTAGCTCCAACACTTCCTGGAATTAAACTTAGGTTTTCTAATCCACTAAGGTTTAAATCGATGCATTTCATGACAAAATCATGCCATGTTTCACCAGCTCCTGATTGAACAATCGCAAAATCCTCTGTTTCTGAAATGACGTCAAATCCGAGCATTTCATTTTTTAAAACAAGTCCATGAAAGTCTTTCGTCAGTAGTAAATTACTGCCGCCTCCAAGAATCAATAGTGGATCATTGTTTCGTTTATTGAGTATGGATTGAAGTTCTGGAATAGAGGAAAATCTAGCAAAACGATCAGCTTTGACGGAAATGCCAAAGGTGTTATATGCTTTGAGGTCGGAATTTGTCTGAATCATTGGTTCCAAAGTTAAGAATTTTCGGGAATTAAGCGTTTGGAGTCCATCTGGAATTTCACGGAAAATCGAATTCAAATATGACCTTTAATTCGTTAGTTGAAAGTAACCGCGATCACCCGGTTTGATTTCGTGAAACCATTGGTAATACAATAAATGATGACTTTTGATGAATCCTTTTTTATTCCTTGGCCAAGAAGTGGGAATGAAAATTCTTCCTCCGCTAGCATGTGGTACAGTTTCAATTCCCGGAACAGCTACCTGTGGTGCGATTCCATCCTGGTAACAAATTGGGTCGGATTGTTTGTCGTCGGCACGAGCCCCATACTGCCAAACTTCATCGAAATACGACCAATCACGTCCCTGTGCGCTCGCATTTTCCGGTGATAAGATTAAAAGTTTGCCAAATTTCACCTTGGACTTTAACGCGTCAAACATTCCTAGAGAATAGGCGTAACCCATGCTGTGACAGACAATGTCAATTTTTATTTGATCCAATTGGATTCCTTTTTGTGCAAAGTAATTCAAAAGATTTTCGCCCGCTATTTGTCCATTTTGGACCCGCACTTGAAATCCTTCAGGATTCGGTTTTTTATTGAGTACCCATCGACTGCGCTTGGAAATCCAACAAAAACGAGAGAAAAAATAGGACTTCGCAAAATTAAATTCGGTGCGGTGTTGAGATGTGCCTACCGGATGATGTCCATCAAAATACACAGGTGTAACGCCGGGAAATCTTTTCAGAATGGTATCGTCGATGGCATACCAGTAGCCAGTTGGATCTTTTACGTGAAGTCGATTGTCTGTTGTTTCATGATTTGCTTTAGGTCCGCGATTTCCGTTTATGAAAATAATAAATCGCTGTGTAGTGTCCATGGGAATCATTTGTCCAAAAATTGAAAGATGGCAACATAGAAAAAGGACGAGGGTTAGGCGTTTATTTTCCATACTGATAAAAAATTCCCCCGGCAAACGGAGTCCACAAACAAGCGCGTTTATGGCAAGCTTTCAATCCACGATTAATCCATGAATTGCAAGTCAACATCATGCTGTATCGGTTGTTTGCAGCATAAAATGCATCGTTTCCACTCACCACTTTTTTATTTCGAGCTGGAAGAAATTTCGTTTTTCCGTTTTTTGTTTTGACCAATTGTTCTTGAATGTAATGGACCAATTCTCGGTATTGTTTTTTGGATAAATACAGTTGAATCACCGGGCGATCACTCAGTATTTCATAGTGATAGGTAGCATGAATCGCAGAAGCCCCAAGTCCTGTCATGGCTGAAACGGCAGTTTTTACAGTTAAATCGGCCCATTCTGGCGTATTCATGTAAAAGTTTTTGTCTCCCCATCCAATAGCGATGAGTTTTGTTGTGCTGTCCTTGAATCCAGTATTTTCTCGCGGAAAGGACTTCGTCCAATCAATGATGTCGGTTTTTATCGGTAGGACAAAATCCGTATGAACACCAGACTTCATCAAGTAAATTTTAACATTAGAATTTTTTTGATTTTGTCCTTCAATGGTAATCCGAGAAAGGATAAACGAAAGAATAAAGTAGATGCATAGGTAAGAAAAGAGTAGGATAGAAAACCATTTGGAAACAGTACTCAGTATTTTACCAGTCTTGCTGAGCTGCGTTTTTATCCGATGGTTCTTTCCTTTCTTCATGTAATTCAAAAATCTTTTAAACAAAGTTAATGTTTCTGCGCATTCATCCGAGGGAGTTACTATTTTTGTTTTTCTCTTACAAATCAAAACCGATGAAAAAATTCTTTTTACTATACATCTGTCTTCTTCCATTGATTGGATTCAGTCAGTTTGATCCATCTGAGCGCAGTACTTCCCAGAAATTTGATGAAGTAATGGACAATATTCTACGTTTTTATGTGGATCCTGTGAATGGGAAGGAATTGACAGAAGAAGCGATTATTGCGATGCTAGAGAAATTAGATCCGCATTCAACGTATATTCCTGCTGAGGAATTAAACGAAGCGCAATCGACGATTAATGGAAGTTTTGTGGGGATTGGAATACGTTTTCAAATCATGAAGGATACGCTTCACGTCGTTGCGACGATTCCTGGTGGACCTTCAGAGAAATTGGGAATACTTCCTGGGGATCAAATCATTGCGGTAGATGCGGTGAACATTGCTGGAATCGGACTGAAAAACCAAGAAGTTCGCACAAAGTTGATGGGTGAACTCGGAACGAAAGTGAAAATCACTGTTCGTAGAAAAGGAAATAAAATTTTGGAATACACGGTGACAAGAGATAAAATCCCTGTTTATTCAGTGGATGCTTCTTACATGATTGACAAAGAAACCGGATACATCAAGTTAAACAGCTTCTCGCGAACAACGATGGAGGAAGTCTTGAAAGCCATGAATGAATTGAAGGCTCAAGGAATGAAAAACTTGATTTTCGACTTACAAGGAAATGGTGGTGGATTGCTAGATGCTGCTCACAAATTGGCTGATGAATTTTTGTCAGGAGATAAATTAGTGGTTTATTCAGAAGGTCGTGCTCAACCTCGTAGTAATTTGCGTGCTGGAAAAAAAGGATTATTTGAAACAGGGAAGTTAATCTTGTTAACGGATGAATACAGTGCAAGCGCGAGCGAGATTCTCTCTGGTTCCATTCAAGATTGGGACCGTGGACTAATTGTCGGACGAAGAACCTACGGAAAAGGACTAGTTCAACGTCCAATGCCGCTTTCAGATGGTTCAGAGATTCGTTTGACCATTGCACGCTATTACACGCCAACGGGAAGGTTTATTCAGAAACCTTACGAAGACACCGAAACTTACCGCAAGGACATCACCCAGCGTTTTTTGAATGGAGAGTTTATCCATGCGGATTCCATCAAAATGCCAGATTCATTGAAATTCGAAACCCTGAAAACACACCGAACGGTTTATGGAGGTGGTGGAATTATGCCTGACTTCTTTGTTCCATTGGATACAACAGAGAACTCGAAGTATTTTGGCGAGTTAGTTCAAGGCGGACATTTGAATAACTATTCTTTTAATTATGTGAATAATCAACGCGCTACTTTAAAAGCACAATATCCGAGTTTTGATGCATTCAAGCGTTCATTTAATTGTGATCAAGCTTTCATGGATGCCTTTTTTGCTTACGTGCAAAAAGAAGATCCCGAATTGAAATTCGATGAGGTGGGATACAAAACAAGTGAACACCTGATTAAACTTCGCTTGAAATCCATTATTGCACAAGATCTATGGGGAGCAAATGAAATGTTTCAGATTTACAATGAGTCGAATGAAATCTTGCAACGTGCCATTGAAATATTGAATACCAAAGAATACGAAAAAGTGAAATTGGATTAGTCAAATTCACCTTCTAAATTTTAATTTTACCGAATCAAACAAAGAAATAATGTCAGACGATAAAAAAATCATTTTCTCCATGGTGGGAGTTTCCAAAACAACTCCACTTGGAAAACAAATCATTAAAAATATTTATCTGTCCTTTTACTATGGGGCAAAAATCGGAATCATCGGATTAAACGGATCAGGGAAATCTACGGTGATGAAAATCATTGCTGGACTCGATCCATCTTTTCAAGGAGATGTTGTGTTTTCACCAGGATATACCGTTGGGTACTTAGCGCAAGAACCAGATTTGGACTTGACTAAAACCGTGAAAGAAGTGGTGATGGAAGGCGCGCAAGAAACCGTAGATGCCTTGAAAGAATACGAAGAAATCAATGCGGCGTTCATGGATGAGGAAATCCTGAATGATCCAGATAAAATGGACAAGTTGATTGCTCGTCAGGGACAAGTTTCCGATAAAATTGATGCCCTGGATGCGTGGGAATTGGATACGAAACTCGAGCGTGCGATGGATGCTTTGCGCTGTCCACCAGACGATCAATTGATTGGAACTTTATCCGGTGGAGAAAAACGCAGAGTAGCACTTTGTCGTTTGTTGTTGCAAAATCCAGACATTCTATTACTCGATGAGCCAACCAACCACTTGGATGCAGAGTCTATCGACTGGTTGGAACAACATTTACAACAATACAAAGGAACGGTGATTGCCGTAACCCACGACCGTTATTTCTTGGATAATGTCGCAGGATGGATTCTAGAATTAGACCGTGGAGAAGGAATTCCTTGGAAAGGAAATTATTCATCTTGGTTGGAGCAAAAAGGAAACCGTTTGAAAGAGGAGGAGAAATCTGAATCCAAACGTCAAAAAATGTTGGCACGCGAGTTAGAATGGGTGCGCATGAATCCGAAGGCTCGTCAAGCGAAAAGCAAAGCACGTTTACAGAACTACGATAAAATGCTTTCAGAGGACGCTCGTGAAAAAGAAGCGATTTTGGAAATTCCGATTCCGAATGGTCCGCGTCTTGGAAACAATGTCATTGATGCTGTTCATGTAGGGAAATCCTTTGGCGACAAGTTGTTGTACGATGATTTGAATTTTAAATTACCTCCAGCTGGAATTGTTGGGATTATCGGGCCGAATGGTGCTGGTAAGACCACCATCTTCAAAATGATCATGGATGAACTAAGTGTTGATCAAGGAGAATTTACTGTAGGAGAAACGGTGAAAATTGGATATGTGGATCAAACACATAAAGACATTCATCCGGATAAAACGGTTTTTGAAGTGGTTTCCAATGGACTTGAATACGTCGAGATCGGAAATCAGAAAATTAATTCAAGAGCCTATTTAGGGAAATTCAATTTCATCGGTGCAGATCAAAACAAGAAAGTTGGAATTCTGTCCGGTGGAGAGCGAAACCGACTACACCTTGCGATGACATTGAAAACAGAGGCAAACGTACTTTTACTGGATGAGCCAACCAATGACATCGATGTGAATACACTTCGTGCACTGGAAGAAGGAATTGAAAACTTTGCGGGTTGTGCGGTAGTTATTTCTCACGACCGTTGGTTCTTAGATCGTATTTGCACGCATATTCTAGCGTTCGAAGGAGATTCACAAGTGTATTGGTTCGAAGGAAGTTATTCAGAATACGAAGAAAACCGACGCAAACGTCTTGGCGACGCTGGACCTAAACGCATTCGCTACCGTAGCTTGAATTAAATCGATTGTTGATTTTTATATTCTAATCACAAATCCTCCCAAAATGCTTGTCATTATGGAAATGTGCGTCCAAGTCGGCGAACTCTTTGAGTAACTCAGTGGACGGTGGAATGGTTTGTAATTTACTGAGATCTGGTTGGCCAGCATCAACCCATGCGGTATACCAAATGCAGCCAACTGCTAAAATCGCTGCTTTCAATCGTCGCTCGACCATGCCGTTCATTCGTTGGTGATATGCTTCGCAAAATTCCTTTGAATAAACGGAGATGGTGGTATTTCCACGTTGCTCGAAGCTGTATTTTTTATCGGATGGAAATTCCTTTGTTAATTCTTTTTCGATGCGTAGGACGGAATCTAAGGCTAGGTGAGAGGCTCGGACTGCATCCCAGGCGAAGTCTTGCACGTTGGGAACATATTTAATCTTCCCAACAAAGTAATCGTAGTCTTCAGCATTTATTTCAACCAAACGGCTTTCCCATAAACCATGAATTCCACGTTGACCTGTCAATTGTCCGTTGTAGTTCTCGGTGGTGTGTAAAGGAACATGTGCGTCTCCAATGTAATGTCCAAGATCCGAAGAATATTTCAAGATTAAATCGACATTCTTTGCTTCAAATGCTTTTTGAAGTCTGTATTTCATTTGGACAATATGCCATGGGACAATTCCGTAGGCTTGTAAGGTGTCCTCAGTGAATTTCTCTACGGCATCTTTCCAGCGTCGTGGAATGATCTCAAATGGACTCTCTCCTGATTTATAGTAGTGATCCAAGTCAATATAATGACATTGTGCTTCTCCCTCCACGGCGTAGCGACGCTTGTCTGGATCCACTGCATGATCCGTTAGAAATTCAATGTGTTCCTTGTAAAATCCAAACATCGGTTGCGGAAGTGTGAAGACCGCGATGCGATTAATCCGTTTGTGTCCAAAAAATCCCCAGGTTACTTTGTCTGATTTTTTTGTACTACTTTGGAGTAGTCCGCCTAAAAGCAGAACAATGAACGCTGTTTTATAATTGAACCAATTTACCATCCTTTAGAATCGGAATAACATTCGTTTGATTAGGTGTAAGGCAATATTTGATGTCCTCATTTAAGTTTAAATTCTTCAATCGACGTCGGTGAGAACTTGATTTTAAGTAACCTAAATAATTATCCTTTGCAGATAAATATAAGTATTTTGCTGCAATACTGGAATCTTCTTCCGAAGTAAATTTCCCAGAATTAATTAAGAAATCTGAAATCGCACCAGCACAAATCGTATCCTCTAAATTGAATTTATCTTGCCATCCTGAACATAAGCAAAGGATATTTTTTTCTTGTTTAACGAGCCATTCATTCAAGTATTGTAGGTTCAAGAAGGATCCTACGACAACGATATCAGCATCTTTTGCCACATCAAGTGACTTTGTTCCATTCGTTGTAGTCAAAACAACATCTTGACCTTTAAAGTCCTCACGCATGTAGGAGAAAGGTGAATTCCCAAAGTCAAATCCTTCTACAATTTGTCCTTTACGCTCTGCTCCAGCCAAGTATCCTTTTTTCTTGTATTCCCATGCTTCCTCAACGGTTGGTACTGGAATAATGGAGTTTATCCCGTTCGCAAAAGCAGCGCAAATAGCTGATGTTGCGCGAAGTACATCAATTACGACAACAATTTCGTATTCTCCTTTGAAATATTCATATTCTCCTGGGGTGAAGCAAACTTCAATGCGATTTCTTTCTTTCATAACGTGGGCAAAGGTACGAAATAACAGAAAACAAAAAAGGGGACCGAAGCCCCCTTAATTATTTCATGTAGTGAATTTAGAATCTCCATCCAATACGAACAGAACCATGAGCAGCTCCAATATTCGTATAAGACATCGTGCTTCCAAGGCTTGTTACGTTAGAAGCTCCAGCAGGAGTTGTGATGTCTTTTACAACATTATCATCACTTACCTTTGTGCTAGTTAAATTCAATTCCAATCCTAAGTACAGATTATCTGCTACATAGTAATCGAAACCAGCTCCTAAGCCCCATCCGAAGGTTTTGTATCCTCCTGTTGCTGTTACTGCGAATCCTTTCATGTATCCTAAATCACTTGTTGGATCCGTAGGGTCAGAGTAAAATACATCCGTCCAAGTTTGTTTTTCAGAACCACTTCCAAATCCAATATTAGCTGTGAAGTAAGGAGACATTCTGTCTGTTCCTTTTAAATGGTATTCAGCACCTAATTTTAAATCCCATGCACTTCGATTGATTTGAACCGTTCCGTTTGGATCGGCTGCTACAGTCGCTGCATAATTGTGAGTTTCACTACTTGGAAGTCCAGCAATTGATGTGCCGTCTCCACCAAATCCAAATTGAACACGCGCTGCAATGTTGTCATTCACAAAGTAACGTAAACGAAGTGAAGGAGCTGTCCAACTCATACCATCAGTGGTATTCAAATTAGCTAATCCTTCTAACGAATAATGTGCATCATCACTCGCTGGTTTTTGTGCGAACATTGTTCCTGACAACGTTAATGCACTAACAAAAATCATAAACTTTTTCATAGTTGTTTGTTTTAAAGTTTGAGCTAACTTACGCTGAAAATCAACGAGTTGTTTCAAAAAAAGACAAACAAATACGTGTTAATAAGTTTAGAAATAGGGCTGCTTTTTCAATTCTCCTCCTGACGCAACTGCTGTTCGTGCATGTCGTAGTAGGTGCCTTTCTGACTGATTAAGGTATCGTGATTTCCACTTTCAATGACTTCGCCATCACTGATGACAATGATTTTTGTGGCATTTCGAATGGTGGAAATACGGTGACTGATGATGATGGTGGTTCGTTCTTCTTTTCCTTTTTCAAGGTTACTTAAAATGATTTCTTCGGTTTCTGTATCCACAGCGGATAAACAATCATCTAAAATCAACAACTTCGGTTTTTTCAATAAGGCACGTGCAATACTTATACGCTGTTTTTGTCCACCACTTAAATTGACACCGCGTTCACCAAGTAAGGTGTCAAATCCATCTGGGAATCCTTGGATATTATGGTAGACATGTGACATTTCACAGGCTTCAATGAGTTCTTCCTCTGTACATTGGCGATCATTGATCCCGAATTGAACGTTTTCCCGAATCGTATCCGAGAATAAAAATACATCTTGTGGCACAATTCCGGTTTGATCGCGAAATGCATGCAGATTGATTTCTGTTATTGGTTTTCCATCAATGAGTATTTTCCCTTCTTGCGGATCATATTGACGCATTAATAGGGAACTAATGGTCGATTTTCCACTACCGGTGTGTCCAACAATAGCCAGGGTTTCTCCTTTTTGAACTTGAAACGATACATTGGAAACGGCTTTGATGTTTGTTACGGGATACTGAAACGTAAGATCCTTGAATTCTATGCTTCCTTGAAAATCGAAAGGACTAGTTTCCGTATTCTCGATTGTCGGTTTTGTAAGTAAAAATTCATTGATCCGTTTCTGTGATGCGGATGCTCTCTGGATGATGCTCGATACCCAGCCTAAACTAGCAAAAGGCCAAGAAAGGTTATTGACAAACATGATAAATGCTACGATGCTTCCAATGGAAATACGTTCGGATGCTTTTCCAGTGAAAGAAAGGATTCCACCATAATAAACGGCAATCAAAACACTAATTCCGATTAAAAACATGATGGTTGGAATAAAAAAGGAATTAACGAGTACTAAGCGCATGCTTTGTTTTTTGTAATTCTCTGCACTTTGTCCTAGCTTTTCTTCGGTCTCTTTTTCACGGTTGTAGGCTTTGATGATACGAATACCTGAAAAGGTTTCTTGAGCTAATGTGGATAACAGCGATTGTTCCTTTTGGACCAACGCACTCATCGCGTTCATGCGTGAAGAAACACGGTATATCAAAATGGACATTATCGGCAATGGAATCAGAACGTAAAGCGTTAAAGATGGACTAATTCGAATCATCTGCGTCACAATTAATGTAAAGGCAATGATCAAATTGATAATGTACATGATGCCTGGACCAAGATACATGCGCACCAAGCCAACATCCTCTGAAATACGATTCATTAAATCCCCTGTGGCATTGCGCTTAAAGAATCCTTGATCCAATGTTTGGTAATGGGTGTAGATTTCATTTTTTAGATCAAACTCAATGTTTCGGGACATCACAATGATGGTTTGACGCATCAAAAACAAGAAGAATCCTTTTGCCAGTGACAATAACATGTAAAATCCACCCAATTGAAAGGCGAGCCATAGAAAATCGTTGGGTTTGGCTTCGCTTAAATTCGCTTGAAATTGATCAATGGCATTTTTAAAGTAAATAGGCATTTGAACCCCGTAATAATTACTCACAATGGTGAAAATGATTCCTAATAGCAAGCGCCATTTATATTTTAGGAAATATTTATTTAAGTATTGAAGGGACTTCATGTTTTATTTTCTAATTTTGCCAGCGTTGAATAGCGTTACAAAAGTAACCATTCATCTGATTAGTTAACGAACTCAAGCAAAAACATGTCTGATTTGACAGTTACTTCCTTAACAGATTTGAATTCAAATCCTGTTATCCAACAGATGTCCAACATGGGACACGAACAAATCCTATTTTGTAATGATCATGCTACTGGCTTAAAAGCAATCATCGCTGTACACAACACTGTTTTGGGTCCTGCCTTAGGTGGAACACGCATGTGGATGTACAACAATGAAATGGAAGCATTGAATGACGTTTTGCGTCTTTCAAGAGGAATGACTTACAAAAATGCTATTTCAGGATTGAATCTAGGTGGTGGTAAAGCAGTGATTATTGGGGATTCAAAAACCCAAAAATCTGAAGCGCTTTTCCGTCGTTTTGGTCAATTCGTGAATGGACTAGCTGGAAAATACATTACCGCAGAAGATGTGGGGATTTCTCCTTCAGATATGCAGTGGGTGAGTGAAGAAACAAACTACGTTGTTGGTTTACCTGGAAAAAGTGGCGATCCATCTCCTGTTACTGCATTCGGTGTATACATGGGAATGAAAGCTGCTGCGAAAATGCAATATGGTACGGATGATCTTAGTGGAAAAACCATTGCCGTTCAAGGTGTTGGTCACGTGGGTGAGTACCTTGTTTCTCATTTAGCGAAGGAAAACGCGAATGTATTCATTACGGATATTAATCAAGAAGCATTGAAACGCGTTTCGGAGAAATATGGTGCAACCATCGTTGAACCGGATGCTATTTATGATGTGAAAATGGACATTTACGCTCCTTGTGCACTTGGTGCAACAGTGAACGATGATACATTGGCACGTCTTTCTTGCTCAGTAATCGCCGGTGCAGCGAATAATCAATTAAAGGACGAGAAAATTCACGGATTAGAAGTGATGAAACGAGGAATCGTTTATGCTCCTGATTTTGCCATCAATGCGGGTGGTGTGATTAACTGTTTCTCCGAAGTGGAAGGATTAACCCTTGATTGGGCACATCAAAAAGCAGAAGAAATTTACGGAACAATCTACAATATTGTGAAACGTTCACAAGACGAAGGTGTTCCTACGTATCAGATTGCGAATAAAATGGCTGAAGAACGTGTTCAGTCAAAAGGAAGTTTGAATCTGTAAAAAACCAGAATGCTTAATAGAAGACACTTACGAATTAAAGTACTCCAAATTCTTTACGCTTTCTTTCAAAGCGAAGAGGAAAGTATCCTCAAAGCTGAAAAAGAATTGCTTTCAGCGGTGGAACGAATGTATGATATGTATTTATTCATGCTAATGACGCTTCCAGAGTTAAAACGTGCCGGACAAAACCGCATGGATGAACATAAAAAGAAAATGCGTCCGACGGAAGAGGATTTAAATCCAAACATGAAGTTTGTCAACAATAAGTTGATTGAAGCAATCGAGAATTCTTACGAACTGACCAAGTTGAGCGAAATTCGCAAAGTCAACTGGTTAGGTGCGGAGAGTCAAGAAATCTTCAGAAAATTATATCTGACAATCCTAGAGTCTGAGGTGTACTTTGAACACATGAATAACGACTCTGAAGGATTAGAAGAGGATATGGCCTTTGCTTTGCAATTATTCAAAGCAGAAATCGCTAATTCTGATTTGATTCAATATTTCTTTGATGAAAAGAGTATTTATTGGGCTGATGACTTAGATTTATGTTGTTCCATGGCCATGAAAACTATGAAGTCTTGGGAGGAAGGAAAGTCTTTTGAAGTGCTTCCACTCTACAAAGATAACGACGACGAAAAAGAATTCATCGTGAATCTTTTACGTAAAACCATTCAAATGAATGAGGAAAACGAAGCTTTAATTACAGAGTTTGCTCAAAACTGGGAATTGGATCGAATTGCAAAAATGGATATCCTGCTTTTAAAAATGGGATTGACTGAATTGCAGACGTGTAGCAGTATTCCAACCAAGGTAACCTTGAATGAATACATTGAGATTTCCAAATTTTATAGCACACCGAAAAGTAACTTGTTTATTAATGGTGTCCTAGATAAAGCGATTGCACAATTGACGAAAGATAAGAAAATCGTTAAAATTGGTCGCGGATTAATTACCTAACAACGAACACATGAAAAAGATTGTTTTATTTATCGGAATTGGATTTTTGTTTTCTTGTGGTGACAATGAAACCTTACAAGTTGGACAAAAAACAACCATGGAAGTCCAAACGGTATTTGATGCAGGGACGGTAGTGAAAGGTGAAGTGATCAATGCCAAGTTTAAGGTTACGAACACTGGTGAGTATCCACTTGTGATTGGTGATGTGACTCCGTCTTGTTCATGTACAGTCGCTGAAGAGCCGGAAGATCCAATACAACCAGGTGAGTCAAGTGAAATTATTGCTCAAGTGAAAACAGATAACTTGAGTTCGAAAAAAATCCAAAAAATGATTACGGTGATGGCGAATACCGAACCATCCGTAACCGTTTTGGAGATAAAAGGAAAAATACGTTAATAAATTAAAAACAACAATTATGGGAGGCGGACAAGGAATGCAAAGTATATTGATGCTAGGACTTATGGTCTTGGTATTCTATTTTTTCATGATCAGACCACAAATGAAAAAACAAAAGGAATTAAAAAAATTCCGTGAAGGATTGAAAGTTGGAGATAAAATCGTTTCAATCGGTGGAATCCACGGGAAAATCCTTGAAGTTTCTGACTCAACTGTATTGGTTCAATCAGAAGGAACGAAATTACGTTTGGAAAAATCAGCGGTATCTCAAGCAATGGAAGATACACTTCAAGCGAAATAATCTAAACTTGGAATACATGGAAAGGAGGGCATTTGTCCTCCTTTTTTTATTTAATCAATTTCATTTTGAGCACTTTTCCTTTGATACAGGAAATGTACAAGTACTTTTTATCAGTGCACATGGACAACGCATTGTCAGTGGAAAGCTTGATCCAATTTTGTCCGTGATCCTTGGAGTAATCGATTCCGTTGGTTCCACATGCGTAATACACTCCGTTTGCAAAAATGACGCAGGAACGATATCCCGAAGGAGGATTCTTCGATGCTTGCCAGCTTAAACCGCTATCCAAAGAATAAAAGCAGGTGTTCGTGAATTCATTTGGTCGGGTATAATCGCCTCCAACTGTGACCAATTCTTTGCGATTTTTGTAAGCGAGCGAATAGGCTCCACAGGACTTACAGGATTCGAATGGAATTTTCGCTGACTGCCAAGAGTCTCCTAAATTTGAACTCCAAATAAAGCGTGAAGTTTCACCCCCGCTAACAAATATAAAGTCGCCATCGATGATGTGATTCGTTGTGCCGCTTGCTGCATATGCGGCTTCGTTAGATTGACTAAACACCTTTCCTGGACAAGCTTCCCAGGATTTCCCGAAATTCTGTGTGCGAAACAAGGCAAAGTCACCATCCACTGGATCTCCCAATAAAAAGCCTGAGCTATCATGAAGTGCAATTCCATCCAAGAAAACGGGTTTCCCGTGGTGTAAGAAATTCAATAGGCTATCTTCTTTCCCGTCCCAATTTTCACGTAGGACATGTGATTCATCATTGCTTTGCATGAAAAACAAGTAGCGATCATTCTTGTCCACATCACGTATTTCCTTAATCGTATGGAACGTAGTTGGAAGATACATGCTCACTGGTTTTTTCGCATTTTTCGAAATCAGTACGTATTTCCCCACATTCGTACCGATTAGAAGCTCATTTTTCGAAAAGTCTTGAATGCTTCTCGCGTGAACATTCTCATTGGAATAGGATAGCACTTCAAATTTTGGAGGACGAGCAAAGCAAATCACCAATAAAAGTGTGAAAAGGATTTTCATAGCGGATTAGCGGTATTTATCTTCGAATTTGGACTTTTGCGCAGCTTTTAGTGCGTCTAAGTCAGTCGGTAATTCTCGTTTCCATCGCTTGTGAGACCAAAGCCAATTGCACGGTTGTTCGATGATGCTTTCCTCTAACAAGTGCACATGTTTTTCTGTCAACTCACCGTATGGAAGACTTTTTGGTTCTTCTGTCAAGACCTTGAATTCCAAAGAATACTGTCCACGTTTGATTTTCTTCATGGTAAAATAGACAACAGTCAAATCAAATTCATTGGCCATTTGTTCCACGCCAAAAAGAACTGGGCTTTGTTGATGAAGGAAATCCATCCAATAACTTTTTCTTGCATCTGCTGGAGCTTGATCACTTAATACGAGAACGGAAACTGGTTTTTCTTGCAAAAACATTTCTTTGTAATTCTTTGCGTTGACAACCTTCAATCCAAAACGTTGGCGTCTTTCCGTGAGCTTTTTGTCCCAAAATCCATTACTCAGTGGCATGCCAATCCCATAAGATTCAAACGGGACCAACAAGGCTTGTGAAGTAATAAACCATTCCCAATTATTGAAGTGTCCGGATACCAATAAAACAGATTTTCCTTTTTTCTCTAAGTTCTTCAGAACTTCTGGATTGATGACTTTCATTCTTCTGAGTAATTCCTCATTTGAAATACTCAGATTCTTGATACTTTCAATAAGTAAGTCGGAGAAATGTCGGTAAAATCCACGCACAAGTACTGCTTGATCCTTCGGACTCAAGTCAGGGAAGGACTTTTCAATATTCCCTTGAACCACTTTCTTGCGGTAAGGAATGATGCTGATAAACAGGAGGAATAATAAATCGCTGAGGCGGTAAAGAATCCACAAGGGCAGGAGGGATAATGGATAAACCACACAGTAATACAGAATGGCTGACATCATTTTTGGTATTTATCCTTCCATAAATTGGAAATGGTTTGTGCGATTTCTTGTTCCTTAGGACTGCTTCCTGCTTGAAAGAAGTTGGTGCCGCTTATTTCTGATGGTAGAAATTCTTGTTCAGCAAAATTTCCGGGGAAGTCATGACTGTACAAGTAGTTTTCACCGTAGCCAAGTTGTTTCATTAACGCAGTCGGTGCATTGCGCAAAGGAAGTGGGATGTCTAGATTTCCAGTTTGCTGAACCAATTGTTGAGCCTTATTTATGGCCACGTATCCGGCGTTTCCTTTTGGGGAGGAGGCTAAATAGATGGTGCATTCCGCCAAAATGATTCTCGATTCTGGCCAACCCACACTTTCCACAGCTTGAAAACAAGCGTTTGCTAACAGTAAAGCATTTGGATTCGCTAAACCAATGTCTTCCGTTGCTGAGATTAATAACCTTCGCGCGATGAATTTTGGATCTTCTCCGCCTTCAACCATCCGCGCTAGCCAATAAATAGCTGCGTTTGGATCGCTTCCACGAATGGATTTTATGAACGCAGAGATAATATCGTAATGTTGTTCTCCGTCCTTGTCATAACGAGAAAGACTTTGTTGAGCGTTTTGAAGAACGATTTCATCGGTGATTTCAATCTCGGTTTGACCTTGAAAAGTACCAATGATGATCTCGAATACATTTAACAGTTTTCGTGCGTCTCCTCCTGAAATAGCTAATAAACTATTGGTTTCAGTTAGCGTGATTTTTTTCTTATTTAAAACCGAATCCTGATTGATGGCACGATCAAGTAGGTGAAGTAAATCCTCTTTGGTGTGTTCTTTTAACACATACGTTTGACAGCGTGATAACAAGGCCGAAATGACCTCAAAAGATGGATTCTCTGTCGTTGCACCAATTAAGGTTATGACACCTTTTTCAACGGCTCCAAGCAAGGAATCCTGCTGTGCTTTGCTAAAACGGTGAATCTCATCGATGAACAAAATGGTGCCTTTCGCTTGGAACATGCCGCCGTTTTCCACACGGTTGATGACTTCACGTACATCTTTCACGCCAGATGAAATAGCGGAAAGTGTATGGATGGGTCGGTCTAAGTGTTTAGCGATTAATTGAGCTAAAGTTGTTTTTCCAACTCCAGGTGGACCCCAGAAAATCATCGACGGAATTACTCCTGCGTCCAGCGCACGTCTCAATGCAGCGCCTTCTGCCAATAAATGCGCTTGCCCGATGTATTCATCGAGTGTTGTTGGTCGCATACGTTCGGCAAGTGGAGCATTCATTATCATTCAAAGTTAAGGTATTCTTGTCAAATATTCTAAGCTTTGCAGTCAAAGAAACTCCTTCTGAACAAGTAAACTATGAAACAAATCGCTTAACTTTGTTTCATGTTAAACGGAAAGAAAATCTGTATCGTTCTGCCTGCATACAATGCGGCCGAAACACTGGAAATGACGTACGCTGAAATCCCTTTTGATATTGTGGATGAAGTAGTATTAGTCGACGATGCAAGCAAGGACAATACCAGCGAAGTCGGACGTAAACTTGGTATCCAACACATTGTTCGACACGAGAAAAATCGCGGTTACGGTGGGAATCAAAAATCTTGTTACGATAAAGCTTTAAGTTTAGGAGCGGACATTATCATCATGCTACATCCCGATTATCAGTACACGCCAAAATTAATTCATGCGATTTCTGGAATCATCGCTTACGATGTTTATCCAGTTGTGCTTGGATCAAGAATATTAGGAAAAGGCGCATTGAAAGGGGGGATGCCAATGTATAAATACGTTGCAAATCGTTTTCTGACCTTGTTTCAAAACATTTTAATGTCCCAGAAATTATCCGAGTATCATTCAGGTTACCGTGCTTTTTCAAAAGAGATTTTCACGAAAATCAATATTGAAGCGAATTCAGATGATTTTGTTTTTGATAATCAAATGTTGGCACAAATCTTCTTTGCTGGATATGAAATAGGCGAAGTAACGTGTCCAACGAAATATTTTGAAGAAGCGTCTTCGATTAATTTTGCGCGTTCGTCTACTTATGGACTCGGTGTTTTGTGGACTTCGTTAAAATACCGTTTAGCAAAATGGAAAATCTATACAGCAAGCGAATTCAAACAGAAGTAGGCGAATTCAGTTTGTAAGGAATTTATATCTTTGATTAAAATAAATAATATGGGATTACTAGCTAATAAAATTGTGTTAATTACAGGTGCTTCTCGTGGAATCGGGAAAGCAATTGCAGAAGAATGTGTTCGTCAAGGTGCAACAGTTGCCTTTACTTACTTGTCGTCAGAAGAAAAAGCGCGTGCTTTAGAAGCTGAGTTGACAGCAAACGGTGGAAAAGCAAAAGGTTTCCGTTCGGATGCTTCTAATTTTGATCAAGCACAACAATTAGTGGATGATGTCGTTGCGGAATTCGGAACAGTGGATGTTTTAGTGAACAACGCTGGAATCACACGTGATACCTTGTTGATGCGTATGACCGAAGAACAATGGGACGAAGTGATCAATACAAACTTGAAATCAGCCTTCAATTTAACGAAAGCAGTTCAAAAACCAATGTTGAAAGCACGTAGTGGATCTATTATCAATATGTCTTCTGTAGTTGGTGTGAAAGGAAATGCTGGACAAGCAAACTATGCAGCTTCAAAAGCAGGATTGATTGGATTCACGAAATCAATTGCAGCTGAGTTAGGTTCTCGTAACATCCGTTGTAATGCGATTGCTCCAGGATTCATTGAAACAGAAATGACAGATGCTTTGAATCCAGAAGTGGTACAAGGTTGGAGAAATGGTATTCCGTTGAAACGCGGTGGACAACCAATTGATGTAGCGAATGCAACGGTTTTCCTTGCTTCTGATATGTCGGCATACATCACTGGTCAAACACTACACGTTTGTGGTGGAATGTTAATGTAATCCTATGAATATTCGTCCAAGACGCAACCGAAAAAGTAGTGCCATTCGCCACATGGTGGAAGAAACGAAACTAGGTGTCGAAAACTTGATTTACCCCATCTTTTTGAAGGATGGAAAAAATATCAAAGAGGAAGTTTCTTCTTTACCGAATAATTTTCGCTGGTCAATAGATAAACTATTACCGGAAATTGAAGAATGCATGAATCTTGGGATTCATACCTTCGACATCTTTCCAGCGGTGGATGAATCGTTAAAAGATCAAGTCGCAAGTTACAGTTATGCAAGTGATAATTTCTATTTAGAAGCTATTCGTCAAATCAAAGCACGATTCCCGGAATCTGTTGTGATGAGTGATGTGGCCATGGATCCTTACTCTTCTGATGGACACGATGGACTTGTCATTGATGGAAAGATTGTCAACGACGAAACCTTACCGATTTTAGCTAAAATGTCTGTTGCGCAAGCGCAGGCTGGAGTAGACATCATTGGTCCCTCGGATATGATGGATGGACGTATAGGTGTGATTCGTGAAGCGCTCGATGGCGCAGGATTTACGGATGTGAGCATTATGTCTTACACAGCGAAATACGCAAGTGCATTCTATGGTCCATTTCGTGATGCTTTGAATTCTGCTCCAAAATCAGGTGACAAGAAAACGTATCAAATGAATCCAGCCAATCGACGTGAAGCTCTTTTAGAGGCTCAATTAGACTTCGAAGAAGGCGCGGACATGATGATGGTGAAACCGGCGCTATGTTACCTGGACATCATTCATGTACTAAAAGAACAATTCCCAATTCCAATCACGGCATACAATGTGAGCGGTGAATGTGCAATGGTTCACGCTGCAGCTCAAAATGGTTGGTTAAATTACGACCTTGCTGTTTACGAAATGCTCTTGAGTATTCGTCGTGCTGGTGCAGATGGAATCTTAACGTATTTCGCGAAAGACTTCGCGCAAATGCTCCGAAAATAACAATCTTATGTCAGAATATACTATTCATTTAAATTACATCGAACTATTTGAATTCGAACAAATTATAAATGATAACTTAAAGTTAAGCTTATCTAAAGATGCTACGGATGCTGTTTTAGCTTGTCGTGCATATTTAGATCAAAAAATGCAGGATTCCGATAAGTTAATTTATGGAATCAACACGGGATTTGGCTCCTTGTGTGATACTGCTATTTCATCTAATGATTTGGAAGCTTTACAACGAAATTTAGTACTTTCTCATGCCTGTGGAACAGGGGAGGAAGTACCAGAGGAAATCGTGAAACGCATGCTGTTCTTAAAAGTACTTGGGTTATCCAAAGGAAATTCAGGTGTACAATTAGAAACAGTGGAACGCTTGTTATTTTTCTACAACGAAGGAATCTATCCAGTTGTTTATCAGCAAGGTAGTCTTGGTGCTTCTGGGGATTTAGCTCCATTGGCTCATTTGTGCTTGCCATTGTTGGGAGAGGGAGAAGTGAGTTACCATGGCAAACGTTATTCCGGTGCGGAAATCAATGCGAAGTTTGACTTGAAACCGATTGTACTTCAATCCAAAGAAGGATTGGCGTTATTGAACGGAACACAGTTCATGTCCGCATACGCAAGTTACGCAGTGAAAAAATCGCAAGATATGTGGAACAAATGGATTCTTGTGGCTGGAATGTCCTTGGATGCATATGACGGAAGATTAAATCCCTTTCAAGCGAATGTCAATGCGATTCGCAATCAGCATGGACAAATTCAATTGGCAGAAGCCATGCGTGAATTGATGTCCACCAGTGAGATTATTGCACAAGAAAAGAAACACGTACAGGATCCATATTCATTCCGTTGTATGCCACAAGTTCATGGAGCTACGAAAGATACGATCGATCATTGCGCACGAATTGTGGAGCGCGAAATGAATGCGGTTACGGATAATCCGACTGTTTTTCCTGAGACGGATGAAGTAGTATCTGCGGGAAATTTCCACGGTCAACCCTTAGCGTTAATCATGGACTTTCTAGCGATCGCAATGGCAGAAATGGGAAGTATTTCTGAGCGACGTGTGTACAAACTTATTTCCGGCACACGTGGATTGCCAGCGTTTTTAGTCGCGAATCCAGGTTTGAACTCTGGAATGATGATTTCTCAATATACCTGTGCATCGATTGTCAGTCAAAACAAGCAATTATGTACGCCAGCATCTGTTGATACGATTGATTCAAGCAATGGACAAGAAGACCATGTGAGTATGGGGGCTAACGCCGCAACAAAACTTTACCGTGTCATCCAAAATTGTCAAACAATATTGGGAATTGAATTAATGCATGCTGCGCAAGGACTAGAATTTAGACGTCCATTAAAAAGTGCAGATCAAATCGAAAAAATACACAGCGCCTTTCGTGCGGAAGTTCCTTTCTTATCAGAGGATCGTTACTTGTCGATAGACATGAAAACTGCACGAAATTTTGTTACAAAAAATTGGATTGAATGGAAGAGTTAAATGAAGTGAATGAAGGGCAAGTGATTGAAAAACGTCCCAAATTCTTGTTGGTAATTTCAATTCTTTCTTTTGTAAACCTAGGATTGTCGGTATTGACATCCTTTTTTGGTGCCATCAGTGGAAAGCCTAGTCCTGACGAGTTAGAAGCGGCTAAACTACAATTCGCCAATTCTCAAGAGCAATTAGAGACCTTAGCACAAAGTGAAAAGGTAGATATGTCTTATTGGTCAGAAGTTTTGACAAAAATGGAAATCATGTCGGACAACATGTATGCGAATTTTTCTATGTATAACACCTTGATTTTGTTGGTTTCCATCTTTGCACTCGTTGCCGTTTACCTTATGTTCACAGGTAAAAAACTTGGATTCCATTTCTACATTGCTTACTGCTTTTTGTATGTCGTTCAAAGTTATTTCTTCACGGCACCAAACGATGTTCCAACCTTTGTCATCGTCTTAAATATTCTTTATGGTGGAATCTGGGTGTATCTCTACTCTAGAAACTTAAAATGGATGAAATAACCCTTGGACAATTAGCAAATTAGTTCATTGGCACATTAGCACATTAAAACATTAGCAAATTAGTCCATTAGCACATTAAAACATTAGCAAATTAGTCCATTAGTCCATTAGCACCCCGCCTCAGCGGAAGCACATTACCTAAGCTGGAATAAGATTTAAATTAGAATCAATGAATTTCTGCGGTGCTAGTCCTGTAACTTCTTTAAAGCTCGTGTAAAAGGTATTATACGTACTAAATCCAACTTTTATGGAGAGGGATTCGAACGTATTCGTTTTCAAATATCCCGCTTCAATTAATTCTAGGGCCTTCTTAATCCGAACAACCTTCTTAAAATCTGAAAAGGATGTTTCTGAATGGTATTTAAATAAAAAGTTCAAATGACTTTTCGGCATCATCAATTTATTCGCGAGATCTTCAATGGTAAATCCTGGATCTAGGAAGTTGTTTTCTTTTTCAATGTGCTCATCAATTTTAACAAAGTATTCTTCGAGTCGAAGGTTCAATTTTATACTCAACTGCAAATCTTGAGCGTTCGATATTTCCGCTGTTGGCTTTGTTCTCCAATTGGAGGTCTGTTTAGTTTGGAATTCTACTGCATTGGCAACCTTTGAAATTTCCGAAATGTACCCATTTAAAATAGATGGTGAAGTTAG
This sequence comes from Crocinitomicaceae bacterium, assembly GCA_017983465.1. GTDB lineage: Bacteria > Bacteroidota > Bacteroidia > Flavobacteriales_D > Crocinitomicaceae > UBA952. The sequence goes on along the minus strand of JAGOBK010000001.1, from coordinate 355,845 downwards.
AATCATCATAAAAACAACGAACCAGGCGGCGGAATTTATCCAAACAAAATAGTTATCGGAAATATACTCCTTGTTTTGCATAAAAAACAACGCGCTCAATAGTCGAACTAACATAATTGTAAAGGTGATAAAAAGTACAATGGTCCATTTTTTCAATATAATCGTTTGTTCCGTTTCCATTTCTAGTTGACCTGGTTTTTTCCAAATGTGTTTGTGCAATAACAAATAAACGAATGTAAAGTAATAAATAGCTTGAGCAACCAGCAAAAAGGTAATGACACCATTCAATTCTACTTCAATTAAATTTTCAATGAGATGAAGGTTGTTCTCGACAATTAAGATTGTTGGTAAAATAAAGTGAAGAAGACTTTTATATTCAAACCGTAATTTCGGAAAAACCAAATGTTTAAAATACAAACAGGGGAAGGCAAAGCTGAATACAAAAGCTATGCTTTTAGAGAAGTCCGCAATATATTGAACTTGATCGGTTAGTTCTAAATAGCCTCGTGAGATGAATCTAATCGCTGCACCTAAGGTCATGATCGCCAAATAAATATTAACATTTCGGTTGGACTTAATTGATATCAATATTAAAATAGTGCAAATGATACCAAGAGCACCATTTAAAATAAAGGTTAAATCAATGAGTGTTTTCATACTTTTTTCTATCTACCATTTATTTGGTTTCATTCATATTTCATATGGTCCTAATTATATTTTATTTGGACATATTAATATGTGTAAAAGTAGTTATTGCTTATTGTAATTAAAACAAGAAGTACCTATCGAAAGCTTAAAAATTGTTATTAATACACTCTAAAAATAGGGTCAAACTTAATTTTATGATTTTTCTCCACGTAATATTGCGGTGTTAGAAATCAAAAAATAAGTGTCGTGAAATACTGTTTTGTTTTATTCTTGATGTCCACTTTTTCCATTTTTGCACAAAGTGTACATCACCAAATGACATCCGCTCAAGGTGGAAATGTTCATGCGTCAAATGGTGTAGTAATGAAGCAGTCTGTCGGACAACAAAGCGTCATTGGCAAGTATTCTGGAAGTCAATTTTCCGTTGGACAAGGATTTATACAAGGAGGCTTTTCTCAAAAGACATTTGTCAATTCACCAAGTATTCAAGTTTCTTGTTATCCGAATCCTTTTGTTTCTAAAGTGAACCTTCAATTTTCCGCAACCATTGATGGATTGGTTCAAATTTATTTGTACGATGCCATGGGTAGATTGCTTTATACGATGGAAAAATCCATGATGAATAACTTGATCAGTATAGAAACACCGTCGTCCCTTCCTGAAGGGGCATACATCCTAAAACTTCAGGCAAAGAATTTTAATTATACCACTAATTTACTTAAATCGAAATGAGAAGATTAATTCAGTTTTTGTTCATTTTTAATGTTCTATGGAACACAAATGCACAAGGTGTTTATTTTTTAATGGGAAGTAATTTCTCCTCTTATCAATTTAAAAGTGCACCAAATTCTATGTCCACAGAGTTGAAAAGTGGCACTGGAACGACCCATGAAATGGGATTCTCCAAGCAGCTAAAATCAGAACACATACATTACAACGTTGGTGTCAATTTAAATGAGTACAATGCTGTTGCTGGATCAATGAATAATTCTTACCGTTGGAATACCAAGCATCTAGGTATTCACAATTCCGTGGATTATTCTATTTCGCTTTTTGGAAATGTCCAAGTGAGACTAACTGGTGGACTAAACATAGCGACCATCATTTACGGACGTCAAGAAATTAACGGAAACTATTTCGATTTAATCAAACAAAAGGAATTTTCGGGAATCAGTCTTTCACCGTACACGAGGTTGCAGATGACTTACAGTATCACGGATCTCGGTTTTTTGAGCTTCGGTTATGGTCTGAATAAAACCTTTTTCCCGATGAATGATTCGGCCGAGAAATTATCGATCACCACTAACCAACTTATTTTCGGCATCCACTTTAATATCCAATAATCTACTCAAGTACCTTTGTTATGAAAAATTTATACTTTATTTTTCTTTTATTTGTTTCTGTCAATCTTTCAGCTCAGACGAAAGGAATTACTTATCAGGCAATTATTTACAATCCATCTGGAGAATCCATTCCAGGAGTGAATAATGCAACAGCTCCTATGGCCAACAAGAGCGTTTGTTTACAATTCTCTATTGTTGATGCCAGTTCTCAAGTTGAATACCAAGAGTTGATTTCAACGACTACAGATGAATATGGAATGGTGAATTTGGTCATCGGAAACGGAGTGCAATCAAGTGGATATGCATCTTCCTTTTCAACAATCGCTTGGAGCGTTGATCAAAAAAGTTTGAAGGTTGCGTTAGATATCGCCGGACAATGTTCGGATTTTGTGGATATCAGCAATCAAAAATTCGAATCCGTACCTTATGCTTTTTCAGCCAATACAGCGGATAACATTTCCGGCATTCTTCCCATTGAAAATGGTGGAACAAATGCGTCTACCGTTTTAGGAGCAAAAACCAATTTGGGATTAGAAAACGTAGATAATACGAGTGATTTAAATAAGCCAATTAGTACAGCAACCCAAGCGGCACTTGACTTGAAAGAAGACCAAGTGAACAAATCGACTGCAACGACATTAGGAACAAGTGACGTTCTTTATCCAACACAAAATGCGGTAAAAACATATGTTGACGCAGGTACGAATAACATCAATACAGCCATTGCCAATGAAGCGGCGATTAGAGCTGCAGCAGATGCAACTTTGACAACGAATTTAGCTACAGAGGTTAGCAATCGCATCAATGGAGATAACACACTAACGACCAATTTAGCGACCGAAGTAACAAACCGAATCAATGGTGACAATACGTTGACAACCAATTTAGCTACGGAAATACTGAACAGAACGAATGCGGATGTTGTCCTGACAAATAACTTAGCGACGGAGGTGACCAACCGAACCAACGCCGATTTATTAAAAGAGGATCTTGCCAATAAATCAACGGCAACAACATTAGGAACCAGTGACATTCTTTATCCAACTCAAAATGCGGTAAAAACGTATGTGGATGTAACATCTACGTCAAATACGACAGCAATCAATAACGAAGCAGCTATACGAGCGGCAGCGGATGTTGTCTTGACAAACAACTTGGCTACAGAGGTAACTAACCGAACCAATGCCGATTTATTGAAAGAAAACCTAGCAAACAAATCAACGGCAACGACACTTGGAACAAGTAATGACCTTTATCCATCTCAAAACGCGGTGAAAACGTATGTAGATGCTAATGCAGCAGCGAATGCGGCAGCCGTTTCAAACGAGGCAGCAATTCGTGCAGCGGCGGACCTTGTTTTAACGAATAACTTGGCCACAGAAGTAACGGATCGAACGAATGCAGATTTACTTAAAGAAAATCTTTCCAATAAGTCAACTTCCGTAAACTTAGGATTAAGTGATGTTGAATATCCATCTCAAAAAGCAGTTAAAACATATGTAGACGCTGCTTCAAATTCGACCAACAATGCATTGAATAATGAGGCAATCATTAGAGCTGCGGCGGATAACAACTTAACGATCAATCTTGCAGCTGAAGTTAGTAGTAGAACAATTGGAGACAATAACTTAAATGCGGCCGTGTTAACAGAGGTAACAACTAGAGAAAACGCCGATTTATTAAAAGAAAACCTTGCAAATAAATCAACTTCGACAACTTTAGGAACGAGTAATGTACTTTATCCATCACAAAATGCAGTAAAAACATACGTTGATGCAAGTGCACTTACCATTAATTCAACAATTAGTAATGAGGCGTCTATTAGAGCTGCAGCTGATCTTCAGTTAAATACAAACTTAACGTCCGAGATCAATGATCGAGAAGATGCAGATTTGCTGAAAGAAGATTTATCCAATAAATCTAATAATCTGTTATTAGACGGAACATCCACTGTGAAATACCCAACCGTAAAAACAGTGAAAGATTATGTCGATTCGAATGCAACCATGCTTTCAACTGATTTGACGAATGAATCTTTGGCAAGAGCTGCTGGTGATAATACATTAACAACAAACTTGGTTTCCGAAGCCAATAACCGTATAAATGCCGATTTACAGAAAGAAAACCTTTCAAATAAGTCAACAGCTACATCCTTGGGAACAAGTGATGTTTTGTATCCAACACAAAATGCAGTAAAATCCTACGTGGATGCAACTGTCACAGTTGGAAATGCAGGTATTAATAATGAGGCTGCGATTAGAGCGGCAGCGGATGCGGTTTTGACAAGCAATTTAGCTACTGAAATAACAAACAGATCGAACGCAGATTTAGCTAAAGAAAATTTATCTAACAAATCCACAGCTACTACATTAGGTACAAGTAATGTCTTGTATCCAACACAAAACGCAGTGAAAACGTATGTGGATGCGAATACAGCAGCTGGGACAACAGGATTGAACAACGAAGCGGCAATCAGAGCAGCAGCGGATGTCTTTTTAACAAACAACTTAGCAGCGGAAGCAGCAGCAAGAACAGCCGCAGATGCATCCTTGTCAACCGATTTAGCAACGGAGGTAACAAACCGCACCAATGCAGATTTATTAAAAGAAAATTTATCTAACAAATCCACAGCAACGACTTTAGGAACGAGTGATGTCTTGTATCCAACGCAAAACGCAGTGAAAACGTATGTGGATGCGAATACAGCAGCTGGAACAACAGGATTGAACAACGAAGCGGCAATCAGAGCAGCAGCGGATGTCGTTTTAACAAACAACTTAGCAGCGGAAGCAGCAGCAAGAACCGCCGCAGATGCAACCTTGACAACCGATTTAGCAACGGAGGTAACAAACCGCACCAATGCAGATTTATTAAAAGAAAACCTAACGAATAAATCAACTGCAACAGCTTTAGGAACGAGTGATGTCTTGTATCCAACGCAAAACGCAGTAAAAACCTATGTTGATGCACAAGTGGCAATGGCAAATATTGCAGATGCAGATGCAACTACAAAAGGTAAACTCCAATTAGCAGGTGACTTAGCAGGAACAGCAGCTGCGCCAACAGTTCCTGGCCTTGCATTAAAAGCACCAATTTCCTCACCAACGTTTACAGGAACTCCGGCAGCTCCAACTGCAGCAGCAGGAACAAACACAACACAAGTTGCAACAACCGAATTCGTAACAGGTGCGATTGCAACGGCAACGATTCCAGATGCAACAACAACAGCGAAAGGTAAAATTCAATTAGCAGGTGACTTGGCAGGAACAGCAGCTGCGCCAACAGTTCCTGGCCTTGCATTAAAAGCACCAATTGCTTCTCCAACATTTACAGGAACGGTGACTTCACCAATTTATGCTTCAACTCCTCAAGCGTTAACAGATGGAACAACGATTTCATGGAATCCAACAAATGGACTAAACGCGAGTGTAACCTTAGGGGGAAACAGAACTTTGAGTTTTGCTTCTTTACCCGCAGTAGGATCTTACGGAACATTAATCGTTACACAAGATGGGACAGGAAATAGAACAATTACACTTCCTTCAACATCCAACAAAGTATTAGGCTCAGCTTCTACAACAACAATCGCCTTATCGACTGCGCCAAACGCAAAAGACATCTTAAACTTTTACTATGACGGAACAAACTGTTATTGGAACATTGGACAGGGATACGGAACGGCAGCAGCAGCCGTGGTAACAAACTTGTCGACAGGTATTGCAGGAACTTTACCGGTTGCAAATGGTGGATCGGGTACAACGACACTGACAGGAATCGTAAAAGGAAATGGTACAAGTGCCATGACAGCAGCAGTAGCCGGAACAGATTACGTGATTCCTTCTGGAAGTATTACAGGAAACGCAGGGAATGTTACAGGAACAGTTGCCATTGCAAATGGAGGAACAGGACAAACCACCGTTGATGGAGTAAAAGGAATTTTAGGGTTAAATACGAACAAAGTAGCCATCGGTGCTTCATCCGGAACAACGAATCAAGGAACAGGAGCTGTTGGAATTGGAAATGGAACTGGACAAACGAATCAAGGGAGTCAGTCCGTTGCCATCGGATATGTTGCTGGAAATAGTAATCAAGGAGCAAACTCTGTAGCGATTGGATCCAATGCTGCACAATCTGGACAAGGAACTCAATCCGTAGCTATTGGAATCGCCGCAAACAGTTCAGCTAACAATTCAACAGCATTAGGTGGTTATGCATCAGCAGGTCATACCAACGCAACGGCATTAGGTTTTCAGGCTGTAACTACGGCAAATAACACCATTCAATTAGGTGCAGATGGTGTTTCAGTAGCAGGATCAACGGCGATTACGAATGTGAAAACTTCTGGTACTTTAACAGCAGGAACCGTTACTTATCCAAATACACACGGATCATCTGGACAAGTGTTATCCACAACAGGCAGTGGAACATTAACATGGGTTGCACCATCCGCAAGTAGTTTGTCCGGAACGGTAGCTGTAGCAAACGGTGGAACAGGAGCAACAACAGCAACTGGAGCATTGACAAACCTAGGTGCAGCACCAATTGCTTCACCAACCTTTACAGGAACTCCGGCAGCTCCAACTGCAGCAGCAGGAACAAACACAACACAAGTAGCAACAACCGAATTCGTAACAGGCGCGATTGCAACGGCAACGATTCCAGATGCAACAACAACAGCAAAAGGTAAAATTCAATTAGCGGGTGACTTAAGTGGAACAGCAGCATTACCAGTTGTGGCTGCGAATGCCATTACTACTTCTAAAATATTAGATGCGAATGTAACGGACGCGAAAATCGCAACTGTTTCCGGTTCTAAAGTAACTGGTAACATCACAGGTTCTGCAGCAAATGTTACAGGTACAGTGGCAGTAGCAAACGGTGGAACAGGAGCAACAACAGCAGCTGGAGCATTGACGAACTTAGGTGCAGCACCAATTGCTTCACCAACATTTACAGGAACGGTGACTTCACCAATCTATGCTTCAACGCCACAAGCGTTAACGGATGGAACAACGATTTCATGGAATCCAACAAATGGACTAAACGCGAGTGTGACCTTAGGAGGAAACAGAACGTTGAGTTTTGCGTCTTTACCTGCAGTAGGATCATACGGAACATTAATTGTCACACAAGATGCAACAGGAAATAGAACAATCACACTTCCTTCAACATCCAATAAAGTATTAGGCTCAGCTTCAACAACAACAATCGCTTTATCGACAGCGCCAAACGCAAAAGATATTTTGAACTTTTACTATGACGGAACGAACTGTTATTGGAACATTGGACAAGGGTACGGAACGGCAGCAACAGCAGCATCGACAAATTTAACCTCTAGCGTTTCTGGTACTTTGCCAATTGCAAATGGTGGAACTGGAGCAACAACAAAAACTAGTGCATTTGATGCTTTATCTCCAATGACAACTTCGGGAGATATTATTTACGGTGGCTTAAATGGAACAGGAACCAGATTAAGTATGGGAAGTAATGGTTCTATATTGACAATGGAAAATAACCTACCAACTTGGAATACGTCCATTAAAGCAACAGCAGGTTCTTCATACAATGCTCCTGTTGGTTTCTCATTCATTGGGGGTGATTGGGCAAGAAATACAGGAATGTTTAGTGATAACCCTGATGCAGGTGGATCAGCTACATTGAAATTCCGTATTGCAACATCAAATTCAACTGCTAATTCTTATTTAGAAATTAATCCATCAAAAGTATCTGTGTTACCCACTACAGCATCAACTAGTAAAACAACAGGAGCTTTAACAGTTGCTGGAGGTTTAGGTGTGGATGGGAACATTTATACCAATAATTTAAATGCAAGTGGAACATTAACAGCAGGAACAGTTACTTATCCAAATACACATAATTCAACAGCAGGTCAAGTATTAACTACTAATGCTTCTGGGTTTGCAAGTTGGACAACACCTTCAGGTTCGGCACATTATATTGGAGAATCATATGGAGGTGGAATTGTATTTTATACCTGGGATAATGGTGCGCATGGTTTAATTGGTGCAGATACAGAATTAAAAAATGGACAAGCAATGACTTGGGGTGGTGGATCAAATTCTTACGTTGGTACTACAAGTTTTTCAGGAGTCTTAGGTGGAAAATTGAATACTCAAAGGATATTGAACGTTATCCCAGTTCCAACATATGGTAACGGAGATCCACAGACAGGACAAAGAGCAGCAGCCTTTTATGCAGCTACTTATTTAAATTCACCAGTTGTTGTAAATGGCGTAACCACTACTCCACAGTTTTCAGATTGGTACTTGCCAAATGCATATGAATTAACCCTTTTTGCAACACAATCAGCTTTATTTCCAAATTGTAATTTCGCAACACATGATCATTGGACCTCTTCAGAAAGAAGTGATTATGCAGGCTTAGCATATGCTTTAGGGGCCAATTCAAATACATATATCTATCAAACCAGTAAATCTTCAACAATTTATGTTGTTGCTATTCGTTCTTTCTAAATTTTAGTTATGAAAAAAAAACTGACTATATTATTACTATTTACTGCTTTTATTTCCAATGCGCAGCGAACCATGTTTGGCTCACAAAATAATTACGTGGCGCCACCATTTGTATTCGTTAATGTTCCAACGGGTACAAATCCAGTTACTACAGAACTTAAAATGTATTTGGATGCAACGAGAACAGCATCTTATAGCGGTACAGGAACTACTTGGACAGATATTAGCGGTGTGACACCAGCAAATAATGTCACATTATCTTCTAATCTTACTTTTGGACAAAGTTCCGTTAATAATGGATCCGGAAGTTTCACTTTTGACGGGACTACAGGTACTTATGGTACACCTACAGGTACAATTAATTTAACCACAGCGACATTTATAGCCTGGGTAAATCCTTCTGTTGGATGTCCCAATTATAGTGGTATTATTGAAAACCGCGGTAATGGAGGAAATGCTAGTGTAACAGGATTACTTTTAGGAGGTACAGGTCCTAATGGGAGTCAGGAGCATTATATTGGTTATACTTGGAATCAATATGATCAATACCCTCAAACTTTGCTTGTGCCAAATAATCAATGGTCTATGATTGCGGTATCAATCAGCAGTACAAAAGCAGATGTCTATTTATTTAACGCTGCTGGTAGTGCCACTCATTCTCATACATATTCGCACGCGGCATCTAACAACAATAAATTCTACATTGGTAGAGATCCAATTTGCGATCCATGTAGAAATTATAAAGGTAAAATAGGTACAGCCATGATTTATAATACCGCTTTAACCTCGCAAAACATCACAGATATTTATAATGCTCAAAAAGCATCCTTTGGTCAATAAATACTCATCACCGTCGTAATAGTTCTTTATGCTTTTTTATTCAATACAAATAAATATGTTTTGAGCGAAAAAATAATTTTTGATGCTCCCCAAATAACACATTAGCCATTTAGCACATTAGTCCATTAGCAAATTAGTCCATTAGCACATTAGTCCATTAGCAAATTAGTCCATTAGCACATTAGATAACTAGCACACTAAAAAACCTTCCCCGGATTCAAAATCCCCTTCGGGTCAAAGACCTTTTTTATGTTTCTCATTAAGTCTAATGCAACTTCCGGAAAAGCAAGATCCATGTAGGATTTCTGTACAAGTCCGATGCCGTGTTCGCCTGAAATTGTACCACCAAGTTTGATGACTTCAGTGAATAATTCACGAATGGCAATTGGTAGTTCGTTGTTCCATTGTTCATCGCTCAAGTCGCCTTTGATGATGTTTACGTGTAAATTTCCGTCGCCCGCGTGACCGTAGCAAACGGAATGAAAACCATATTTCTTACCGATTTCTTTTACATGGAAAAGTAGTTGAGGCAAGGCGTAACGTGGGACAACCGTGTCCTCTTCTTTGTAAATGGACTGTGCTTTCACGGCTTCTCCAGCTTTTCGTCGCAAACTCCAAAGCGTATTTTTCTGTGCATCCGAATCCGCGAAGAGTATTTCGTCTGTTTCGAATCCTTCGAGTACTCCTAAAATCTTTTCGCATTCCTGCATCAATTGATTTGGATCAAATCCATCCACTTCGATGATCAAATGCGCTTGATGATTATCGGCCACTGGAATGGATGTTTCTCCGGTAAAGGCTTGTGTCCAAGTGAGTGCATCTCGTTCCATGAACTCTAAACCACTCGGTGTGATACCGGCTTGAAATATCGCAGCGACTGCTTCACAGGCTTTCTGTGCGTCAAAAAACGGAACCAACATCAGTAAATCGTGTGTGGGATGTGGAATCAACTTCAAAACAATTTTGGTGATGATGCCTAAGGTTCCCTCGGATCCGACGATGAGTTGCGTTAAGTTATAACCCGTCGCGTTTTTCAATACGTTGGCGCCTGTCCATATGATTTCTCCGGTTGGAAGAACGATTTCTAAATTCAAGACATAATCCTTGGTCACGCCATACTTCACGGCTTTTGGTCCACCAGAATTTTCTGAAACGTTTCCACCGATAAAACAAGATCCTTTACTCGCTGGATCAGGTGGATAAAACAATCCTTTTTCCTTAACAGCATCTTGCAAGACTTGCGTGATGACACCCGGTTCTGTCGTGACTTGGTGATTTTTCTCATCAATATGTAAAATGCGGTTGAATTTCTCCATGGAAAGCAAAATTCCTCCGTGAATCGGAAGTGCACCACCACTCAATCCAGTGCGTGCTCCTGCCGGTGTCACCGGAATTCCATGTTCGTGGCAATACGCCATGATTTTAGAGATTACTTCGGTGTTTTCTGGACGCACAACAAGGCTAGGAGGGAAGGATAAGTCCTCCGTTTCGTCGTGTCCGTATGCGATTAATTGTTCTTCTGTATGGATGGCATTCATGCCTAAAAGTGCTTCGAAAAAACTGAAATCCGCAGCTGAAAGCGCATGAAATGTATAGGTGGAATCGTGCATGACCTTATTTTCTATCCGTGTGTTTGTCTTGCGAACTTAGGAATAATTCGCTTTGAGCGAACCGTTTTCACCTTGAATTTTAAACACTGAATCCACAAAACAATTGAATTGTCCCACTCAGTTTCCTGCTTTTTCCTTTATCTTTGATAAAACATTAAAATACATGTCAAAAGAAGTATACTTGGTGGACGGAATTCGTACGCCGATCGGAAGTTTTGGAGGGAGTTTGGCACCAGTACGTGCAGACGATTTAGCAGCGCATGCGCTAAAAGCATTGGTGGACCGACATCCAAACTTAGATTTAACGAAAATTGAAGATGTCATTCTTGGTTGTGCCAATCAAGCGGGTGAAGATAACCGTAACGTAGCGCGAATGGCTTCGTTGTTGGCTGGAATTCCACAAGAAGTTGCTGGAGAGACAGTGAACCGACTTTGTGCATCCGGATTAGCGGCAGCAGTAAATGCAGGACGTGCGATGAAAGATGGAGCAGGGGACTTATACATTGCGGGTGGAGTAGAACACATGACTCGTGGACCTTGGGTGATTTCAAAAACGAGTAGCGCATTTGGACGCGACGCTCAAATGTTTGATTCTTCCTTCGGATGGCGATTTATCAATCCAAAAATGGAAGCGATTTATGGCGTAGATTCCATGGGAATGACTGCCGAAAATTTAGCAGAACAATTCAATATAAGTCGTGAGGATCAAGATGCGTTCGCGTGTTGGTCGCAAGTAAAAACGGCGAAAGCAACAGCAAGTGGATATTTTGAAGGTGAAATCACACCAGTCTCGATTCCACAACGCAAAGGGGAGCCGAAAATAATTTCAACGGATGAATTTGCACGTCCATCGACAACGATTGAAAGTCTAGCCGGACTTCGTCCCGCATTTAAAAAAGATGGTTCCGTAACTGCAGGAAATGCTTCCGGATTAAACGATGGAGCAGCAGCGTTACTGATGGCAAGTGAGGATGGATTGAAAGTTCACAGCTTAACACCAATGGTTCGTATGGTTTCAGCAGCAGTAGCTGGTGTAGAACCTAGAATCATGGGGATTGGACCAGTATTAGCTTCTCAAAAAGCGTTAAGTCGCGCTGGACTGACACTCGATCAAATGGATATCATTGAAATCAACGAAGCATTTGCGGCGCAAGTGTTGGCTTGTACGAGAAACTTAGGATTAGCGGACAATGATTCACGTATTAATCCAATGGGTGGTGCGATTTCTTTGGGTCATCCACTTGGAATGTCCGGAGCTCGATTACTTTTAACTGCTGCAAGACAATTAAATGCGACAAACAAACGTTATGCGTTGGTGACCATGTGTATTGGAGTTGGTCAAGGATATGCAGCGGTAATTGAACGAATGTAAGGATGAAAAAAACGATTGTACTTTGTTTCTTGATAGGACTCGTTTCCTGTAAAAAGGAAGAGACAGCTTGGAATGTCGATGTGGAAGCACCATTGCTTCACGATACCTTATCACTGAAAAATTGGGTAAATGATTCCACCTTGACGGAAACGAACGGAGAAATTGAGATTGATGTAACGCGTACCTTGTTAGACATCGGATTGTCCGAACTAATTAAAATTCCGGATACATCTGTGACCCAACTTTTCTCACCAATCATTACCTTGAACAACATTCCACCGGGAACGACATTCGTGAATGCCATCGAAGAACATTCATTTGATTTAGATGACATTCAATTGAAGTCTATCCGTGTCAAAGATGGACGTGTGAAAGTAAAAGTCTACAATCCACTTGGGACAAAAGTCTTATTTAAAGTTCAAATGCCTGGTGTGACGCAAAACGGTGTTGTGTTCGAACAAAACTATAGTGTGGATGCCGGTTCTGTAGCGAATCCAACGGTCAAAGAAGAATGGTTGGAATTAAGCAACTATCAAATCGACTTGCGAGGAGTAAGTGGTTTGGAATTCAACATCCTTCAAACGAAATTAAGTTTAACGACAGATCCCAATGGTGTTCCAGTGTCCATCAGTTCCGCTTATGATTTTAAATTTGAAGCAAGTCTAACGGACATCAAAGTTGATTATGCAAAAGGCTATTTTGGATCGAAGGTATTTTCAGATGTCGCAGACTTCAATATTGATTTCCTGAGCAAAATCACTGAAGGAACCTTGGATTTACCCGAAACAGCCTTGCAAATTAGCATTGAAAACGGAATTAAAGTTCCGGTTCGTGGACAACTACATTACTTGAAAAACACCAATCAGTTGGGAAATACGGTATCATTGACCTCACCTGAAATTGGACCAAGTTTTTACATTTCTCCAGCGGTTGGATCATGGTCCTCACTTCAATCAAATTCACAGGAACTTACATTTGATCCCGTGAATTCCAATTTAGAATCTTTCCTGGAAAATCTTGGCGCAGCAAATGAGGCATCCTACGAAGTACAATTAAACCCATGGGGAAATACATCCGCTGGAAACGACGAAGCCTTTCCGAATAGTCGAATCAAAGTAAAAGCGAGTGCGCAACTTCCGTTAAAACTTGGTTTAGATGGACTTACTTTGCGCGACACCTTTGATATTAATTTCAAACAAAATGATGCGCAGACAAATGTTGAATCTGGATTAATCTACATCGATGTCACAAATGCTTTTCCGTTCAGTTGTGATCCAGTTTTGTATTTAATGACGGAGGAAGGTCAAATTTTACATACGCTGATTGGAAGTAGTCAGATTTCTTCCTGTGAAATGGCGGTAATAGATCCAATCGATGGATTGAAAAAACAGCCTTCGCACATCGAGTTTTTACTCGGGAAAGAGCAACTTGCTGATTTAGCTGTTTTAAAGAAAATCATTGTTGAGGCGCGATTTGATTCTCCCAATGCCTCTACAGGGATTAGTGAACCAAAGCAAGTTCAAGCGAAAGCATTCTTGTCCTTCAAACTTCGAATGAAATTGAACACAAAAGTAATTCTATGAGAAATATAGTCAGTTTGGTCTTTTTGATCGCTTGTTTACCGGTTTATGGACAAAACATGCTTCCACTTGTTCAAGATACGACCGGGAAATACAAAGGGTCGTTTACATTGACTTCAAACGGTGATTACGCATCAAATGCGATTGGAAAGAACATCGTTCAGTCCTTTTTCTATGGTGGATTCATCGATCAAGACATGAAAAACTCCAGTGTTGAACGCCTTCAAAACATCAACCAGTTTGGATTAGACATGAATGCGGAGTTATCTTTTCGATCGAAAGGGGATTTGACTAAAAAAGAAAGTAGTCCCTTCTATAACCATGGTTACATCGTTCAGGCAGGATACCATCATTTTTCATCTGTTGTATTCTCTAGAGATTTATTTCGTTATGCGTTTGAGGGAAACAGTTTATTTCTAGGAGATACTGCTGACTTTTCTGGAACACGTTTTCAATCCATGGGATATTCCAAAATTGGATTTGGGATCTTTAATCGTTCCACAAATAATGCACTTACACTAAATTTGATTTCATTGAATCAATTTGCGTCGGGAAACATGGAAACGGCAAGTATCCTCCAGGACAGTCAAAATGATACGATTCAAATGGATTACACCGGTGAATTTTCTTTTGCAAAAAGATCAGGGTTCTCAAAAGGATTTGGGGTTTCATTTGATGTCGATTACCGAATTCAAACCAATGAGAATGACCACAAGATGACTTTTCAGTTATTAGCGAAAAACATTGGCTTTATTCTACCAACAAACATGACGCGTTACTCTGCTGATTCTTCGTTGCAGTATACCGGATTTAATTTGAATCAACTGGTGCAACAAAACATCTTGAGTACGGTGAATCTTGCAGATACGCTCGGAATTGAAAAAGGAACAGCGAAAAGAGCCTTATTGTTGCCTGGATTCATTCAGTTTTCGAAATTAGTGGATATGCAAGCGACGCAACGCATACAAAGTTTTTACGGTGCACGCATGTTCCTCTCACAAAATTACATCCCATATTTCTTTGCAGGAATTCATGGACGCGTTACAAAAAGTTGGTCAACGGGACTAAGTGCTTCTTTTGGTGGATTCTCTCAATTGAAATGGGGAATGTATTCGAGCTTTCAACTCTCACGTTGGAACATTGGCGTAGCAAGTGAAAATTTATTTAGTAAAACAGGTGAATCCATCATACTTCAGGTAAAATGCGCATTTTAATCACGATCTTCAGTTTTTTGTTTGTGACTTCTTCTTGGTCACAACAGTATTTCTATAAATTATATTCAGGAAATAGCTTTGATAAAGGAGAGGACATCATAGAGACAATGGATTCTTCCTATATCGTTGCAGGAAGTTCTGGAAGCTGGGGAGGGAATTCACAAGCTTTCTTAATGAAAATAGATTCACTCGGAAATTATATATGGAGTTACCCATATGGCGGTGCGGAGTCAGAAGAGGCTGTAAGCGTCATGGAGCGACCGGGAAGTGGTTATTACATGGCAGGAATGTCAAATTCCATGAGTCAAGGCAACTTCGATGCGATGTTGATCAAAACGGATCTGAACGGAAATCAAGAGTGGATGAAAACCTATGCCAATCCAGCGTGGGATCGCATTAATGATGCTGTAATGACAAAGGACACCGGAATCGTGATGGTGGGATATCGTCAAGCACTTCTTGGTTCGGAATCGGATATCTTATTGATGCGAATGAACAAAGATGGCGATACCTTATGGACAAAAACCATAGGGACGATTGGAGCAGATCAAGCGACTTCAGTGACACGATTTCAAGATTCATTGTACATCGTTATTGGGGATATGTTTGTGCCTGATTCAAACCTGGTAAAAGGATGCATGATTACGTTCAATGATCAAGGAACCATTCTTTCGAAATTAATGATTGGTCCGAAATCAGGTGCTTATCATTTATCGGATATCTCATCGGGAGAAAATAAACTTTACATTGTTGGAAATCGAAAAGTCACTGAACAAAATCACGATAATTTTGCACGAATTTTAGATGGTAATGGTGTTTTTCAAAGTGAATATACCGAAGCGGATGCTTCTCAAAATACGATAACTGATTCTAAATTCGAACAAGTGGTATTCATGCCGAATCCTTATTATTTATTGTCGATTTGTTTTCAATACCGAAACTTAAGTAATTCACAATTTTCCTATGATTTGAATAACGGAATTTATGATGCTACTTTTGCTTATTGGTGGGGTGTTCCTACAACGGTCATTATTAACGAAGGAATTGATCAATGTAATGAAATGACTGCAACTCGTGATGGTGGATTCATTTCCGTTGGTTTTAATTCAATGGTCAATGATGGACAAAATGCATTAAACGGGGGGAGTAATATTTATGTGATGAAATACCATCCGAGCCATACGCAGCCAATTCCTACGGATACAGTATTTACCTTAAATCAATTGGTGGAAACGATTGAGTTGAATCAATCGTTTGTGGAATTAAAGCTGTATCCAAATCCAACGTCGAATGACTTACATGTCAGCTTGAGTGAACCGGTAAGTGGAGATTACTTCATAAGTGATTTAATGGGTAAACCCATGTTGACTGGAAAACTAGAGTCCAATTTTACAATTGAAACGACTACTTGGAATCAAGGAATATACTTCCTGAATATCGGACAGCATTCTTTCAAGTTCGTCAAACAATAAGGCTTATTTTTTAGCGCGTCGATCCAATTCTTTCATGATGAGTGAAAGTTCGCGTCCGGTTTGACCAGCAACGGAAGTATTTTCATCCGCACGTCTCAATAAATAAGGCAACACTTCTTTCACAGGTCCAAACGGAACGTATTTAGCGACATGGTATTTTTCATGTGCTACGTTGTACGAAATGTGGTCACTCATTCCCAATAACTGTGCAAAGTAAAATTGCTCGCTTTGTGGATCAATCTGTGCTTCTTGCATGAAGTTCATCAATAGTTCAGAACTGTCTTCGTTATGCGTGCCAGCGCATAGAGAGAACATCGAGCGATTGTCTAAGATCACCTTCAAAGCAGCGTTGTAATCTTTGTCCGTGTCGGCTTTCGTTGCTTGGATCGGAGATGGATATCCTTTTTCAATCGCACGCGCACGTTCTTTTTCCATGTAAGCACCGCGTACTAATTTGATTCCGTATTTAACGTTGTTTTCTTTTGCCAGTGAAATACAATCATTCAGAAACGCAAGTCGATCGTGACGGTACATTTGCAAGGTGTTAAACACAATGCACTTTTCTTTATTGTATTTCAACATCATATCAAAGGTCCATTGGTCAATGGCATCTTGAATCCATGATTCCTCTGCGTCGATGAAAACGGAGGTTCCTGCTTCGTGTGCTGCTTGACAGATAAGATCAATGCGAGAAACGATGACGTCAATTTCAGCTTGTTCAACAGTTGATGGCGTGTATCCCGGAGTAGATGCTTTCTCAATTAAATCGTGACGACCAATCCCAGTTACTTTGAAAACCGCAAATGGGATGTGTGGATCATTTGCTGCGCGATGTATCGTTTGTATGATGATATCCACCGTTTGATCAAAATCTTCGTCGCTTGTTTTTCCTTCAACTGAATAATCAAGGATGGTTCCGATTCCGAATTTCCCTAAATCTGCAATCGTTCGATCACATTCCGCAATGGTCTCTCCACCACAAAATTGACGAAAAATCGTTGCTTTAATTGGCGCCGAAATAGGAAGGCGAAGGTTCAAGGCCAAATTCGTTGCTTTTTTTCCAAATTTCACGATGGAAGGGGAAGCGATGATGCGAAATAGCCAATATGCTCTTTTTAAGTCACGGTTAGATTTGCTTGAGAACGCAACTTCGGTGTTGTCGAATGATATCATATTCCAAATTTACATCGTTTTTTAGAATAGAAGTCATCTCGAAAGTTTAATTTTATCGTACGAATGAAAACCATGAAAATCGAAGGGAACTATTGTCGGCTTGAAATCGGATCTATTTTAGAAGGTGGATTTCAAGCGTATTTGAAAACATTTGAAAATCAGAAGATTGTTATTCTTGTGGATGAAAATACACACGATTACTGTCTGGAGTACTTGATCACAAGTTTCCCTGAATTGGAACGAGCGGAAATTATGCTTTTGCCATGTGGAGAAGAGAATAAGGTGATGGAAGTCTGTTTTCAAGTGTGGCAAGCCTTTACGGAATACCATGTGGAACGAAAGGACCTCGTCATCAACCTTGGTGGTGGAGTAGTTACGGATATGGGTGGATTCATCGCTTCTGTTTTTAAACGTGGACTGACCTTTATCCATGTTCCAACTTCTTTGTTGGGAATGGTGGATGCAGCAATTGGCGGAAAAAATGGAATTGATTTAGATGGATACAAAAATCAACTTGGAACCATCACCCAACCGGCGTGTGTGTTTATCGATTCCGGATTTCTGGCTACTTTGCCGGCGGAAGAAATTTTCAATGGATATGCAGAAATGCTGAAACATGCCTTAATCGGTGATGTTGCGTTGTGGGAAGAAATTCGCCACATTCAATCGGAAGATGAATTGATTCAACAAGAGGTCATCGTGAAAGCCATTCGTGTAAAAACGAACATCATTGAACAGGATCCATTGGAAGGTGGTCTGCGTAAAAAGTTAAACTTCGGTCACACCGTTGGACACGCCCTAGAATCTTACTTTTTTCAATCAACGCCCATTTCACATGGACATGCAGTGGCTTTGGGGATGATTGCAGAGTCATATATTTCGATGAAACGAAACCTACTTACGAAGGAATCCTACAAAGAAATTGAATCGACCATCATTCGTTCTTTTCCCATGATTGAGCTTCAAGCGGAGGATGTTTCGCAAGTTATTTCATTGATGTATCAAGATAAGAAAAACGAAGCTGGACAAATTCGATCTTGTCTTTTGGATGGCATTGGCAGCTGTATGTACGATCAAGAAGTAAAGGAGGAAGAAATAGGGGAGTCCTTGTTTCATTTGACCTTGCTCTTTAATTTATAGCAAAAAAAAAGTCCCCTGACAAAATCGTCAGGGGACTTTTTTTAAGTTGATTCAGATTAACGAATAATCGTCATTTCTTCTACGATGTGTTTCGCTCCTGCGTATTTGTCGATGATGAACAATACGTAACGAATATCCACATTGATTGTTTTTTGCAATTTCGTGTCAAAGATTACATCTCCTGCCATTGCTTCGATGTTTCCGTCGAAAGCTAAACCAATCAATTCACCTTTTCCATTCAATACTGGAGAACCTGAGTTTCCACCTGTGATATCATTGTCAGTCAAGAAACAAACTGGCATGTAACCCGCTTTATCTGCGTATTCGCCGAAATCTTTCTTGTCGTTCAATTCCATCAAACGTTTTGGTAAGTCAAACTCTTCGTCATTCGGTTTGTATTTGTTAATCGCACCTTGAAGTGTGGTGTAGTAGTTGTATTTCGCATCGTTGCGTTTGTCAGCAGGCAATGCGCTCACGTTTCCGTATGTCAAACGTAAGGTACTGTTTGCGTCTGGATACTGAATGGTACTCATTCCTGACTCACGAAGTCCAGCAACTAATAAACGGTAAGATTTCGTGAAATCATCTGTCATTTTGATCAGTTCTTCTGAACGGAACATCAAGTGAGTTGTGATATCTGCAGACAATTTCATCAATGGATCATTTGTCAATGCTGCTTCACTTGGTAACTCCAAGAAAGCCATCATGCGTTCTTTCGAAGCCAAGATAGACATGGCAAATGCTGCCTTAATTTCGTTTGCAACCGAACCATCTTTGTACATGTCTTCAACTGCAGGAACTAATTTGTAACCTGCTTTTTGAGCGTACAAGTTTAATCCGTCGATTAAGATGTCGATTTCAGCTGGAACGTAAGTCAATTCGAAAAACTCGTTGATGGCAGCTGTTAATCCAGCTTTCATCTCAGCACGTTTCGCTGCATCCGCTTTCGCATATGCTTGAAGTTGTCCACCCAATGAACGACTAATTCCTGCGTAATCAGAGAAACGGAAAACGATTTGTAAGTAATTGTCGTGACGAGATTTTTCGTTTGTTGCAGCGTAGAACTTATTGATTGTTTCCACAACTGTTCCGTATTTCGCTTTGTTTGCAGGTTTGTTTGCCCATGTGTTGAATTTTGCTTCGTTTTTTGCTTTCGCTGCAGCTGTTTGGAATTCAGTTAAGGCATCAATCATTCCTTGACGGTTTTTCCAATAGTTCGCGATGCGTGCATATTTGGAAGCATAGTTCAAACGAACGTTATCGTCTTTGTCCATGTATTTCTTCATGGCATCCATGCTTGATTTAGAAGCTTCTACCCAAGCAGGATAAGCGAATTTCACGTTTTGATCAATTCCACCTGCAGGCAACCAACGGTTGGTTCTTCCTGGGTAACCTAAAATCATCGCGAAATCACCATCTTGAATTCCTTTGATGTTTACAGGTAAATGGTGTTTTGGATGTAAAGGAACGTTGGCAGTTGAATAGTCAGCTGGATTCCCGCTTGCGTCAGCGTACACACGGAACATCGAGAAGTCACCTGTATGACGTGGCCATTCCCAGTTGTCTGTGTCTCCACCGAATTTCCCGATGCTATTTGGAGGTGTTCCTACCAAACGAACATCTTTGAAATCTTGGTAAACGAAGTAGTAAAACTCATTTCCTTGGAAGAACGAACGAACACTAACGGTATATTTTCCGTTTTCGCTATTTTCTTTTTCGATCAACGCGATTTCATCTTTAATGACTTTCTCACGCTCTGTTTCCGTCATTTGATCGGTTACTTTTCCAAGGATACGTTTGCTGACATCATCCATACGTACGAAAAAGCGAACGTACAATGATTTCGGTTTTAACTCCTCTTGACGATTTGCAGCCCAGAATCCGTTTGTCAAATAATCTTTTTCCGGTGTTGATAATTCTGCAATCGCATCGTATCCACAGTGGTGATTTGTTAAAATCAATCCATCTTTGGAAATGATTTCAGCGGTACATCCACCATTGAATTGAACAACGGCATCTTTAATCGAAGAATGGTTGATGCTGTAGATCTCTTCCGTCGTCAACTGCAATCCCAACTTCTCCATATCTCTGTGATTCAGACGTTCAATGAACATCAAAAACCACATTCCTTCGTCCGCACGAACGAAAAAGCCAAGGAACAAAGCGATGGCTAAAAAAGTACTTTTTAAACGTGTATTCATTTGTATAGTTTTTTGAAGGGCTAATTTACGGATTTCAAACCAAGGAAAAAAAAGGACTTTTCCACAATATGAGAACGTGTTTTGAATCCAAACTTGTCATTCGAAGGACTATGTCTTGTCGAAATAATGGAAAAAGGAAAGATAAGAGCTTAGGATTATTTTTTAATTACTCCCGAGGGTTTGCAATTATTTGAAAGGCGGACTTTTCAGTACAAAAGTTAAATTATAGAACGGAGTTTTCGGTTACTACAAAACTCCCAAACGGAAACGTAATCTCACTTTTTGAGAAAGGGAATTTAGTGTTAGTTTTACTTTAATTCTTCACTAAATTCGATTTTTCTTTTTGTCCATTTGTCTTCTCCAAAAAGGGTTGAATTTTGTATTGTTAATTTCCCATAGTCATCCAAACCACATATAGTAATTGTATCAGAATTTACAGTCCATTTATATGTTTTAGTTGAGTTATCATTCAAATGAGCATAGTTGTTCTCTTTTTCTTTTGGCAAACAAAAGGCAGTAACTTGATAAGAAACAACTACCGAATCAGTTTTAAAATTTAAGATTCGATAGGTGTAAATCATGCAACCACCATTCGTCATTTCCCTACAACTTTCCCCAACAAGGGCCTTGTAGCATTTTCCTGTCAGGTCATTTTTAATCTTTACTCCCAACATGGATTGTACAAAGCCTAAAAAGATTAAAATTTTCATTGTCATGATTCTTGTTTAGTTATGAGTTGTTTGTTTTGTAACAATTGTATTGATTTTAAATCACCGCTAAAGTTACTCAACTAGAAGACAAATGCTTCTCATTTGTAGTTGTTTAGCCCGAGGTATTTAGTTGAAGTTATACACATTTTCTATAATTCTATTTAGGTTTGGATTGGCTTTTAGCATCTCCGAACTAATCTGGAAAAGCTCTAGACTTGTTTTGTTAAGATCCTCGGATGTTAAAGACTTCCATTTCGTAATATCTGCTTCAAATTCCTTACGGAATATTTTTTT
The DNA here is from genome assembly GCA_017983465.1 of Crocinitomicaceae bacterium. Classification (GTDB taxonomy): domain Bacteria; phylum Bacteroidota; class Bacteroidia; order Flavobacteriales_D; family Crocinitomicaceae; genus UBA952. Next base: position 333,754 of record JAGOBK010000001.1, on the reverse strand, counting down.
AGATAATTGGCAGATCAAATGATAGTTTGCAAAAGCGTGAGCGTTTTCTCGATTTTCATTTGATGCAGCAATAATAAACTCATCAATTCTTTTGAAAATTGTCTTATCCGTGCAGTATATAAGTTCAATAAGTTTAGCTCTGTATTCTAAATCTGCAGATTCCAAATTGGGATAATTTTTTAAATCAACAAAATGAATAGCTTCGTGCTTCAAATAGGAGTTTTGAAACATCTCAGATTTCAATTTATAGGTCCCTTTGTTGCAAAAAAGACTTGAATCCTTATTGCTCGCCCATCCTCCGATTTGAGAATAGCCGAAGGTAGCATAATCAGAAACTCCTCGTGATACATAGCTTTCAATGAAAATTACATTCACATCTATTTTAGTTTCTGGTAAATCAACTGAATATTCTGCTTGACTTTGTTTATCCCAAATTAATAAATCCTGTATGCCATTGATCAGCATAAACTTGCAGTAAAACCCTTCACTTTTAATCACTTTGGTTAGTTCCGAGTCATTCTGAATTGTACTTGAAAGTTCTTCAAAATTTAATTTGGTGAGTTTTTTATTGACAAGATAATGAGAGAGCTTATTGTAAAGTATTGAATCACAATTAGCTGGATTGTTTAATAATTTGATTTTCCAATAATCATGATAGAATGTACACAAATCATTGATCACAGAATTGTTACATGTTGCTTTTGATTTTTCGGTGAAACTTGAAAATCGCGCTATATATTTTTTCTTTGTCTTTTGATACTTGGAATTTACCAGTGGATTTTTGAATTTATTTAAACTACCCAATCGCAACAAGGTAAGAGAAACATCTCCATTAGCTGCGGGACTTATAACTTTGTTGTAGGTGCGAATTTGTTCCTGCATTTTGCAAGATGTTATCGTCACAGCAAAAATGGCAATTATTAAGAGACTTAATTTCCTGAGCATCTTGTTTTAATTGTGAAAAAACGTTTTCGGGCTTGACGAAGGTAGTTATTTTCATCGCAAATTCGTCCAAACTGCCCCATTCATATTGGCATAAATCTTTGTTGTTTTGGTGCTGCTGCGCCCCAGTAATTCTTGGAGGAATAGCGCCTCTGTTTCTCTTTTCAATAAATATTTGTCTAATATTATTTTAACCAAGGAAAAAAAAGGACTTTTCCACAATTTTTGAAGGGGTAATATGAAATAGGACCGCTGAATAAATCGGTTCTTTATAATCTTCTTCCTTGCTAACTTTTATCTTTAGCCAAGTTTATTTTTGAAATCCATTCTTTCGTGGAGAATTCGTGTTATTTCAACGGTCTCATTGTCCAATTCTCTATAGAAAATGATGTGTTTTGAAGTAATTTTCCCTTTCAAATCGGGATGTATTTCTGGAAAAGCTTTGCCAATTTGTGGGTTCTTTGAAATGGCAGTGCACTCACTTATGATGAGATTATAATAGTTGTCCGCTTGCCTTTCTGACCAAGTTAAAACAGTGTAATTCCAAATATCAGAAAGATCCTTTAGTGCATTGTTTGTAAACTTAAACCTTGCCAATTGAATTCTTTTTTGCTTTGAGCAATTTTAAATGAGCTTCCGGGTCAAAATCTTCTACCAATCCACTATTGATTCCTTCATCAATAGCACGACGCAAAGCAATGAATTTATATTCCTCCTCTTCAAGCAGTCTTAATCCCGCACGAACTGCTTCACTGGCATTTTTGTATCGACCTTCTCGTAAAACACCTTGAATGAATTCATCAAAGTATGTACCTAATGTGATGGATGTGTTTTTACTCATGACTTTATGTTTTTATGCAGAAGTACCAAATATAGGTATTTTTTAAAAATGGTTTTATGTGGAATAGTCATTTTTTTTTCAAATCCATTCGATCAAAAAATGAGTGGAAGAGTTAAAACTTATTCATTATTTCATTTCGTCGCACTAATCCACTCCGCGATGATCTCCGCTAATTCTGATTTTCCATTTTCTATTTCAAGCATATTCTTGAATGTAATGATAGCTCGGTCATTCTCTTTCCAAAGTAACAATTTACTTTTGTGCGGGATAAGTTTGTTTTCTGGATTCGCTTGTTTTTTCGCTCCTCGATGAAAAATGAGTTGGACTTGTTTTTTTGGCGGTTGAATTCTCATCGTGATGCGGTCCTCATCGTTATAACAGTAGTTGGGACCATTCCATTTTACGTTTTCCCTTAAGTTTTGATCGACGGTTAAAATGAACTTTCGGAGAAGTTCAATCTCCTCGTAAAACGGATGGTTTAGGTCTTTTAAAAAGTTGGTGACATCAATATTTGCGTTCATGATTTCAATGGTTATTCCTTCTTCAATTAACTATTCGCCTGAACGAAAGGACATATTTTGGTCAGACAATAATTTTTCTAGTTTCGGAATCGAACTTTTTCCCATTCCGTGAAATTTCAGGACTTCTTTTTTAATGTAATTGGAAAGTTGTTCCAATGTTGATATACCATTGTTTTCTAAAGCACGTCTTGCCGGTGCACTAAGTGCCGATAGGAAATGAATACTTCGTTTTATGGTTTTTTCAGTTTTCAAAATAGCACTTATTTTTCCGTTGAAGGATAAAAAGATTCAGCAAAAATGTACTGATGATATCCTTGACCTAAATGATCACCTATAATGTTGTAATAACATTCATCACCGCTTCCAAATGGTGAAATGATGAGCGGATGTATTAATTGGACGGTCTTAATAGACCATCCCTTCGGTAACGCAACGGTTGTGTCAGGTTCTCCTGACTCCGTTGCATGCATCACATAATAATTCCCCTGGTTGTCGCTTAACTGAAAAATTCGATCAGTAAACTTAAGCGTCTGACATTTTTGAATCGTTTTTATCACTAAATGTTCTTTCGCTGGTTTAAGTATATCCGTTTTTCCACCGATGAAATCTACACAAATGGGCTTTGCGATTTCTACCCAAGTATAATTTTTGTACTCACGCTGTTTAATGCATGCGGTATCCACACACTGAACGTTTGTATAGGGTGAGCGATAAAAAGCAGTTTCTTGAAAAAGCAAAAATCGATCGATGTTTTTAGTGTATGGAAAGGAAGGCTTGAATTCATCCCATTTTTCTAAAGGAATCGCACGTGAACCTCCACTTATGACAACCACCATTTCTTTTTGATTGATGAGTTCCTTTGCTAAACCAATCTTCTTCCAAATCAAGGTGTCCGGAAGTTTGGATTTTTCCGTAGAGAATTGAAGACCAATTTGATCTGCCGTTTTTAATCCACACGAATGAAGGATACTCGCGATTAAAATGATTCGTATTAATTTAAATTGATTCATTGTATATGTTACTACTAAATCCAACATTCAATCCCTTTGCGCTCTCCGCTCTCTTTCTCACCGCCGCTGCGGGCTGTTCACTGTTCACTGATCACTGATCAATGTTCACTTTTTGTAAAGCAATTTCTTCATCCGACTCAAGGACTCCGGTAAAATACCCAAGTACGACGCGATTTGATGCTGTGGAACCAATTGTTCGATCCCTGGATGACGCTGGATCAATTCCAAGAAACGCTGTTCGGCACTTGCGGAAATTGTTAAGAGGAATCGTTTTTGAAGGACCGCCAAGGTGCGTTGAGCCATGATTCTGAAAAGTCGTTCCAATGGCGGAACTTCAACAAAAAGCAATTCCAAATCATCTTTGGTGAAGGAAAGGAGGTAACTGTCTTCCATCGCTTGGATGTTCATGTTCGTTTTTTCTTGACTGTGGAAGGAAGCAATGTCACCAACCCACCAATCTTTGAATCCAAAATACAAGACGTGTTCGGAAGCTTTTTGATCGATGAAAAACACACGAAACGTTCCTTCTACAATGAATCCCTGCGAATAACATTCGTCGCCTTCTCGCAAGAAAAATTCTTTTTTCTTTACTTTTTGTAAATGAAAACGACTTTTAATTAAGGCTTCGTGCTCTGGTGTAATACTGATTTTATCCTTGATGTAATCAATCAGTTGTTTGTGTGCAATTTCTTCTGTCATGACTAGTTTCTTGGGATGTTCATTCGGATACGCCACTCTTTTGGGTGTGCATTGTTAAATCGATTCCCCAAATGTTTGATGATGCCAATTTGTTGTCCTTCGTAGCTAAGCAAAGTGTATCCTTGTTTTCCTTCGAGAGGAAAGGTATCACCATGCAAATAATGCAAAGCCTCGAGTTTGCTCAATTCAATGTTTGGCAAGTCTGGATGCAAGGAAAAATTCAAGGCCAATTCAATTTCCAATTGCCAGCCTTTGCGCTGTTCAATGGCGATGTGCGTTCCGCGTTTCATCCACTTCAGAACATTGCTGATTTCATCGTAATGTTGTACACAAAATTCCGTACTTGCGAAGATGTTTTCCTCTTCTTTGAAATAGACGTGAGGGAAATTAGCCTCGATTTTCAGTGGGATTTCGTCTGTACTCACTGTTTGAATTCTGCCCGATTTTCGCTTGTTTTGACCTGAAAAGGACCTTTTTTGGAGTAAAACAGCGTAAAATCCTTCGCTTTTTGCAATTCCTGGGATAAAGTGATATCCGTATGCCTTAATATCTTGAGTCAGTCCGTCGAAGTATGGAATGGAAACAATCTCTGCGTCGTGTTCTTCAAGGAAGGCAGCGATGCATTCTTCGTTTTCCGCTGGATTAAACGTACAAGTCGAGTAGAGTAGGTAGCCATCTTCTTTTAAACTTGGCCATACAGATTCCAAAATGTCAGCTTGACGTACCGCACAATGTGCCGCGCTTTCCAAGCTCCATTCCGAGCGAGCGTTGGGATCCTTGCGGAACATGCCTTCACCAGAACAAGGCGCATCAACCAAAATAAAATCGAAATAGGAGTGAAGCTTTTCAAAATCCGAGGGCGCATTATTACTGACAAAGGTATTCGAGTATCCCCATTTCGTCAATGTTTCCGCTAGAATGTAGGCACGTGAACGAATGATTTCATTTGAAATCAACATTCCCTGATTGTCTAAAAAACTCGCCAATAAGGTACTTTTTCCACCTGGTGCAGCACATAGATCTAATAAAACTGGATTTTCAGGAAGTTCAATGCTGCGAATAATCGCATCGATGTACATGGATCCTGCTTCTTGTGGATAATACGTTCCAGCATGGAAAAGTGGGTCGAGAGTAAAGGAAGGACGTTCTTTCAAATAGCGTCCATCTGGACACCAAGAAACGACCTCTTCCGTTTCAAATTGAAGGGATTTCTTCCTTGGATTCAAGCGTATCGAAATAGGTGATTCGCTGTCTAGTGAGGCAACTAAAGGAGTTTGTCCCAATGGACCAGCTTCGATGCGACTAATAAAATCTTTTGGCAATGAAATCATGGCCTAAAAGTACCAATTATTGTTGAATTTCGACGCGAATAATCAGCTTCGATTGTTCCGTTGCGATGCTTCTGCGATCAATGCGGTGTCCGATGCAACAAATGATTTTTTCGTCGTCACACATGACAAATTTCTCTTGTTTTTTATTAGCTGGAACGTGGTCATCCTTCAAAATGTCTGAGATAAGTTTTGATCCACTTAGTCCAATGGGTTGCATGCGATCGCCCTTTGTCCATGGGCGAACATAGAGTGCTCCAATAATCTTTGATTGATCTAAAAACAAGACGTTTTTATCGAATTCACCTGGGAGTTCAGTGATGAATTGTGCGTGAAATGTTGGTGTAGAGAATGGAATTGGATCCTTTGAAACGAAAGACAAGTAATCGCGTTCTTTTACTATTGCCTGAAATGGACCATCATTAACTTTCCAATTCAATTTTTTTCCTGATTCGCTATGTAAAAGTTCTGGTATTTTCTTCGTGAAAACGGTCGGAATGGATAGTCTTTTAAATACTTCAACTAATTTAAAATCAGAAATATGATTTATTTCATCTAAAGTAATGGTTTTCTTTTTTAGAATTCCAACAGTGAGCGCTTCAATTTCTACTTGATTTTCCTCCAGGTTGGATTGAAAAACACTTTGGATGCTAGAAATAGAATCTCGTAAAGTGGGAATTTCCTGTTCCAACGCCGGAATCAATTTCAAGCGGAAGAGGTTCCGTAAGTACTTCGTGCTTTCGTTACTGGAGTCTTCTCGCCAGTCCAGATTCATCTCCTGGGATAGTTGCATGAGTTCCTTTTTGGAAAAAGGCAAGAGCGGACGAAGGATGCGTCCATTTTTCTCCAACATCCCTTGTAGTCCAGAAAGTCCAGCTCCACGGAAAAGTTGAAGCCAAAACGTTTCTACTTGATCGTCTTGATGTTGAGCTACTAACAAATAGGAGTTAGGTGCGTGATTCAGGTGCGTTTGAAAAAAGTCGTAGCGTTCGGTTCGAGCCAATTGTTGCAGGTTTCCTCCTGAATTTAGTTTTTCTTTTAAGTCAATACGATGAACATGAATTGGAATGGAATGTAAGCGACAATAGGCTTCAACAAATGCCTGATCGCCATTGCTTTCTTCTCCACGCAGTTGGTAATTCACGTGAAGAACGGTAATCGAAAGTGAATTTCTTCGACAGATGTCCAAAAGGAGCATCGAATCATGTCCACCACTTACTGCTAAAAAGTAGTGTGGAGCAGGGTGTTTTTCAATGAAAGATTGGAAGTATGTCTGGAATCTATTCAGCATACATGCCAGTTAAGATTTTCTGAATTTTTGTTTGACATTCTTCGTATTCTTTTTCCGGATCGGACAGAATGGTAATAGCGCCACCAACTGCGCAAGAAAGGTATTGTTTTTCGCGGTTGTAGATCATACTCCGAATGACCACATTGAAGTCGAAGTCGCCGTTTGGACGAATATATCCAATAGAACCAGAATAAATTCCACGGTTGAAGTCCTCGGTTTCATCAATGATTTTCATCGCTTCCACTTTTGGCGCCCCGGTCATACTTCCCATGGGGAAACTTGCTTTGAGGATGTCCATAAAGGGTAAGTCTTGTTCGACTTCACATTCCACCGTTGAAATCATCTGGTGAACGGTTTCAAAGGTGTGAATGCCACATAATTCACTGACATGAACACTTCCTTTTTTGGCGATGCGCGACAAGTCGTTGCGCACAAGGTCCACAATCATGATGTTTTCTGCACGTTCTTTTGGATCGTTTTGCAAGTGTTGTTTCCATGTTTCATCTTCATCTACCGTGATTCCTCTTGGTGCCGTTCCTTTGATTGGTTGGGAAATAATCGTGCTTCCAGATTTTTTCAAGTATCGTTCCGGACTACCACAAAAAATAGCATGTTTTTCAGTTTCTAGGAAAGTGGAAAAAGGTGCTTTCGTAATCCGATTCAATTTGAAATACGTATCCAAAGGGTAATCCAATACTACATTTTCCGCATAAAACTCTTGGCAGTAGTTGACTTCGTATATGTCCCCACGCTGTATGTGATTTTTTAATTTCTCTACTTGTGAAATATAGCGTTCCTTGGTTGTTCTGGCTTTGAATCGGTAGGGGAAGGAATGAAAATTATGATCGATTTCCTCCTCCATGAAGTAATCCAAAAAGGTAAAACTTTCCTCATTCTGTTCACCTTGAAGGTATTCGAATTTCTCTTTCTCTAACTGAATGACAAATTTCGGGACCCAAAAATGAGCAAGGGGATAAGCCAAATCGTCCGTATGTGAAGATGTTAGTTTTTCGAATTCATTTTTTAATTCATAGGAAAGTGATCCGAAAAGATAGGATCCGGAATTCGCTTGAATGTAATGCTGTAATTGGTCAACCGATTGACCCTTTTCCAAAATAAATTCATTTTGGATACCGAATGCCAATAAGCCGGTTCCATCGTTACTATTCAAAAAACAAACGTTTTTCCACTTTTTCATAGCGCAAAATTAAAAGGATTTAGGTTTTGTTTAACGGAAACACAAGAATCTTCAAACACTTTCGTTATTAAGTTGTTACTTTTGCATGGAATTCTAGTAACAGAATCAAAATGAACACGTCAAATTATTAAAATCCCTTCGTGGAATATGAAATTAGTACTCTCCTTTCTATTTATTACCATCTCATTTATCTCTTTTTCTCAGTCAAAAGTGACCTTAAGTGGATACATCACTGATTCCAATGACGGAGAAGCGATGGCAGATGTTAAAGTGTATATTCCTGCTCTGAAATTAGGAGCAATGTCCAATTCTTATGGATTTTATTCCTTAACAGTAGTTCCAGGGAAATATGCGGTGGAATATCGTTCCGTGTCTTATGGATCTGAAGTACGCGAGATTGATTTGACAAAAAGCACTGTACTCTCTATCGAATTAGGTACCAAAGTAAGCGATTCGAAGGAAGTAGTTGTCAATATGAAAAAGACGGAGAATGTGACATCGACGAAAATGGGTCAGATTGAATTACAGATGGATCAAATTAAAACCTTGCCTGCATTTATGGGTGAAGTAGATGTCATTAAAACCATTCAGTTGCTTCCCGGTGTTTCTTCGGTTTCAGAAGGTGGACAAGGATTTTACGTGAGAGGTGGAGGTCCAGATCAAAATTTAGTACTACTTGACGAAGGAGTCGTTTACAACGCAGCTCACTTATTTGGATTCTTCTCTGTATTCAATGCGGATGCCGTAAAATCAGTGAATCTAATCAAAGGTGGGATGCCAGCTAATTTCGGAGGAAGAATGTCCTCTGTACTCGAAGTCAACATGAACGAAGGAAACATGAAGAAATTAAAAGTAACCGGTGGTATCGGAGCGATTTCTTCACGTTTAACGTTGGAAGGTCCAATTAAAAAGGATAAAGGATCGTTTATCGTTTCTGCGCGTCGAACATACATCGATATCTTGTTGAAAGCAGCCATTTCGGACACCTCTCCATTCGCTGGTTCTTCCTATTTCTTCTACGATTTTAATGCGAAGTTAAACTATAAGTTGTCCGCAAAAGACCGTATTTACTTGAGTGGATACTATGGTAAAGACGTATTTAATTTCTCTGATACCAAAGGTGGATTCGGTGCAAACATGCCTTGGGGAAATGGAATTGCAGCATTGAGATGGAACCACTTATTTAGTGACAAGTTATTTATGAACGTGACGACAACGTTCTCAGATTACATGTTTAAATTTGGTTCGCAACAAGATGAATTTCGTTTTGAACTCGCTTCTGGTATCCGTGATGTAGGTGCGAAAGTGGACTTTTCCTATTTCCCGAATCCAATTCACCGAATCAAGTGGGGAGCGGATTACAAATACCACACGTTTACACCAACGAGCGTAACAGCACAAAATGATACAACCGTTTTTGACACTGGTTCCGCTCAAAAATTGTACTCGCATGAAGCAGCAGCATATGTGTTGGATGAGTTTGATTTAAATGATAAACTTCGTTTGAATGTTGGACTTCGCTACAGCGCGTTTGCACACGTGGGACCTTTTACACGCTACATCAAAGGAGATGGAATCAGCACGCAAGACACGACAATTCAATACCAGAAAGGTGATTTAATTAAGTTTTACCACGGACTTGAACCCCGCGTTTCCATGCGTTGGTTATTAGCAGATAATAGTTCGATCAAAGCGGGATACGCTTACAATTACCAATACGTGCATTTAACATCCTTAAGTGCAGTTTCCCTTCCCACAGATATTTGGTTTCCAACAACGGATATTGCAAAGCCTGAAAAAGGATGGCAAGGTTCAGTTGGATATTTCAAGAACTTTTTTAACGATAAATTCGAAAGTTCTGTTGAAGTGTATTACAAAGAAATGAAAAACCTCATTGAATTTGAGGAAGGTGCGTTGCCAGGTGATAATGTGAACGATAATACTGATAACATTCTAGTCTTTGGCGAAGGTAGAGCGTATGGAATTGAGTTCTTTTTTAAGAAATCTGTTGGACGTTTTACTGGTTGGGTTGGATATACTTGGGCGAAAACAGAACGTAGATTTCCAGACATCAATGAAGGGAATATTTATCCAGCGAAGTATGACCGTCGTCACGATTTAAGTCTTGTTGGAACTTACAAACTCAATGATCGTTGGACTTTCTCCGCTAGTTTCATTTATGCAACAGGAAATACCTTGACTTTACCTAGTTCTTGGTATGTACAAGAGCAAAACTTATTGTTCAATTATGGACCGCGTAATTCAACGCGAATGGCTCCGTATCACCGTTTGGATTTGTCTGCGACCCTATACAGTAAAGCCTACAAAACGAAAACTGATCCAGCTACCGGAAAAGAAATTGACGTGAAGAAAAGATACCGAAGCAATTGGTCTTTCTCCATTTACAATGTCTACAATCGCATGAATCCGTTCTTTTTATATGTGGACAATGATGGTGATTTTCTCTCCGGAAATTTCAAATTGTCAGTAAAACAAGTATCCTTATTTCCAATCATACCTAGCGCAACATGGAATTTCGAATTTTAAGTAATTTACTTCTTGGCATCAGCATGATGTTGGTGGCCGTTTCATGTACAAAGGAAGTTCAAATTGATATTCCTGGGTACAAGGATCAATTAGTGATTGATGGCAGCATTGAAACAGGTCAGCCTGCCGTCGTTCTGTTGAGCAAGACCAATAATGTCTATTCTCCTACAAACTTTCAAGCGTACCTAGAGGGATTTGTATCTGGAGCAACCGTAACGATTTCTAACGGTGTTCAAACAGATACTTTGACGGAGATTTGTTCAGATAATCTTCCTCCTGGAACAGAGGAAATTGCGGCAGCGTTCTTTGGATTGCCCGTTGATGTATTGGTTAATCTTCATCTTTGCGCCTACATTTCCCTCGGAATGGTTGGTGAAGTTGGAAAGACCTACACTTTGAAAGTAATCAATAACGGTTCGGAATATACGTCCACAACCAATATTTATGCGCCGACACCTCTAGATTCCCTTTATTGGAAACCTGAAGGATCTTTCACGGATCGTGGATTTTCCTGGGCGAAACTGAGCGATCCAACCGTAAGTGGAGATTCCTATGCATGGCAAGTGAAATTAGCAGGGATGCCCAATTTCTCTAGAACCTTTAATCCGTTTTTTAACGATAAATTCTTCAATGGTCAAACTTTTGATTTTGCATATGAAAATCCAATGAGCTTTGATGATCCAATGGGAGATCCTGAATATAGAGGATACTACAAACTGGGTGATACCGTCATTGTTAAATTATCCAAAATGGGTAGAAAGGAATATAATTTCTTCGAGAAAAAATACAATCAAATGTATTCTGCTGGAAATCCTTTTTCAACCCCAACAAATATCCCAACGAATATCCAAGGTGGTGCCTTAGGAATTTGGGTGGGTTATTCTCCCTGGTTCGATACATTGGTTTGTCAATAGTTAAATCGACTCAGGTATTTCTGGCATATTGGTTAGGTGTCATCTACTTTCTTTCTTACTTCTCCTGTTAAGTTCTAGTTGTAGCGTTGCCATTTTAATTAAGATTATGGCAGCTAACTGGTTCAGAATTTGCAAGCAAATGTGAAAGCAAACGTCCTTTTTGGGTCAATATATGCCAATTTTCACCATTTTTGAGAATTCCACCAAAAACTATAGGACAAGAAAAAACCCAGTATCTATTAAGATTACTGGGTTTCTGTGTGGGAGTTGAGGGATTCAAACCCCCGACCCTCTGCTTGTAAGCAGATGCTCTAAACCAACTGAGCTATAGGGCCAATGGGCTTTGTAGGTAAATCTCTGCAAAAATGTGCACGGTTTTCATATCAGGATTGCCTGATTTATACTGTCTTAACTATTATTTATTTACAACTTAGAATTATCTGCAAAACTGTATTTGCCACCACATGGACTCAAAATTAAATGGTCAAGTAGATTGATGTCAAATAAAGCGCAAGCATCTTTAATTTTCTTTGTGAGTTGAATATCATTTTCTGACGGTTGAAGATTTCCTGATGGGTGATTGTGTGCAATGATTATCCCAGATGAAAGTGATTTTATTGCTAATCCCATTAATAGTTTAATGTCTACTACCGTTGCTGTATTGCTTCCTACAGATGCCTTGTAGTATCCTATGGGCAAATGAGCGTGGTTAATGAATAACACATTAAATTGCTCTTGACATGCGATAGTTTCATGGTTGAATGTATCCCTCACATATTGAAAGGCTAGCTCTGAGTTGGTGATGCGTTCATTTTTGTACACTTTTTTACTAGGTGTGTACTTAACCTGTAGTTCTTTTAGATATTTCATAATTCAAAATTTTTATTCTTTTGATTTATGTATAGGATATAAGTGTGAAGCCCCTGTAAATTACTCTTGACTGTTTTTGACGGGGGTGGATAAACTTGCTTGAAGGGTAGGGGGGTGTAATCATGAGGAACCGAAACACATGAAAATATTCAGCAAATAACTATAGAATATTACTAGGTGAACGTAAACACCAGTTCTGTGATTGAAAGAATTTGAGTGAAGATGTCAAACCGTTTATGCAGAAACGCGCTGTAGGAAGGATTCAAAACCTAATATGAACTCTAACAAACTCATTCCGAATGCCTGTGCAATTTTATGTACGGTGTGGATGGCCGGTGTAAATTCACCTCTTTCCATAGCCGAAACATTCTGAAAATTATTACCTAGAACATCTGATAAGTCAGATTGTGACATACCTTTCTCAATACTTATTTGTTTAAGGTATTGACCGAGAAATTTACTGTATGTCTTTTTAACCATGTGGCACAAAATCTACATTTCTGTGCGCTTAATACTAACAGTATATTGTTAGTTTGGCGATTAGAATTAAATTTGAGTTATGGAGATACAGAAAATTGAACAGCAAGATCCAAAGAAATTAACAATGGAGCAGATGTTTGACAAAGCAATTAGGGAGAATGCAGAGCAACAACTGAAAGATTTAGATAATCCATTCAAGCAAGGAAGTGGAAATGCCTCTCAAAAGTCGAGGGATGAGTATAGAGCTTATTTAGAAAAACAAGTGAAAATCAAAAGGAATGAGGATTTTAAAGAATCAATGAATCAACTTAGTGTTAAATTAAAATCACTTCAAAATAAATACAAGTCTAGTTCTGAAAAGCCACATGACTACATGTATGATTACCGATTAGCGGAAATTAAAAGGAAGAAACAAGCTGAAATTAAAAAGTTGAAGAATGAACTCCAGTTGATTGATGTCGATGTTCAGAATAAGGAAGGGTTATTGAAGGAAGTTAAGCATGAAATAATCATCAGGGATAGACAATTGAATAATACGGAGGAGATTAATAATTTTTTAATCTTCACGGTTATAACACTAATATTCATACTTGTTTTGGGTGCAAAGCAAATTGCATCAGAAAAACAAATTAAAACTGACAATTAAATGGCTGACATAAATAAAACACTCGAGGCATTCTGGTATAAACATAATCATAGAACAACAGATGAAATCATTGCAGATTTGAAATCTGATATTTCAAGGACAAAAGAGCGTTCACTTGAACCGTTAAAGGAAGAGTTGAAAGTAGAGAGAGGAACTTTAAGTGAGGTGAATAGGAGTCAGGAAGGTTTGGTGTTAACTTCCATAGTATTAGTGGCATTGATTCTATTTGTTTTAGCTGTCTTTTTTCAAAAAATCAAGTTTAAATTCGTTCAATTTAGTTTTAAAAATATTGATAAAAGGAGAATTAATCTAATACTTCTAGTTTGGGGAATATTTCATTTTTATGTTCTCATTACCAGTGATAGAATATTTGCCACTCCCAACACTTGGGCGCGTAGACATTTCTGGATTATAGCAGATTGGGAATCCTACTCGGATTCTTATGACTTATCTGAATTTGTAATTTATGCAATACTTCCAATATTATTTATATTTGGCAGACGGTATTTGAGAGGTGAGAAGCTTCATTAATCAATCAACATCGTCATGACCAAGCTCCAAATTGAGGGAACTCACTACTCCTACAGCATCTTAGAATTTAAAAAGGAAGATGCGTTGTTCCTTCAAAGTATCATGGAGAAAGAGTTAGTGTCATATGACAAAATCTTTTTTGAGCGCAGGGATTTCAAAAGGTTGGGCTTCAAAAAACTCGAGGATTTACCAGTCGTAGCACATTTTTCAGGTTTTCTTTCTGAGCCGCCTAGATTTCTTAAACCTTCAGGTGTTTTCACGCTATTTCAGAATAGGAAAAAAGTTTTCATTTCTCCAACAGATAGACTTGAGGAACGCTATCACACAGGGCTCTATAAGGAGTTCTGCGAGCTTAAATCAACAATTAGGTCCAATGACCTTAACTATAGGAAAAGGAGAGGTTGCAAATACTTTTTCCTAAAGAAAGAACAGTCAGGAACATTCATTGCTAGGTTCAAGGAGGTGGTACCATTAAACCAACTACTCTTTCAACAATCCAATTTATTTAAGGTCAATTTATATTTCCATCCTACAAAACTGGTGAATGTTATGGTTGGTGATAGTAAACTTGATTTTGCTTTAGGAAAGAAACTGGACCTTAAGCAGTGTATTCAGGTGTTGAAATAAAGAGTTCAAGTTATGTATTTTGCAGATTATATTAAATAGAACAATTTTTAATCTATTGTATACTAGTTGTTCATATAAAATCAAAATGGGGCAAATTATACCACAATATAACACAGAACAACTTAACTTACATTCAAAGGAAATAGTTGCTATGACAACAGGTGAGGTTGTGAATATTGAAAATGCAAATATTTTTAAAAGTACAATCACTAATAAAGTTGCCATTAATTATTCCAATTTTGTGTTTTTAGAGACAAATCAGATAATTCTACTTCTGGAAAAAGGATTGAAACATGAAGAATTAGCTCTTTTAGTAATTCTTTCTAGTCAAATACAAATGGAAAGTAACATTTGCATTCAAGATTCAGAAATTCCACACACCACGGAATCAATTGCAAAGTTTATTAACTGCTCTCAACAATCAGCTAAAAGAAAACTCAATAAATTAATAGCCATTGGAACAATTTATTATGGGCCCGTAAATAGAAAAAGCAAGAAGGTCTATGTCATTAATCCGCATATTATAAAGAAAGGAAAGGTAATCAGACAAAATATTGTTAGAATATTTCAGGCTATTCACTTAAATATTAAAAATATAAAGGGTGAGTAATAATAAAGGGTTGTCTAATACAACCCTTTGGATTAAAGTACAGCATCCACAACCCTCCGATTCATCTCATCAATCACGGCATTGTCAAACTGCTCTAAATAGATTCCAGTTACACTATTGCCGTAAGAATGCCCTAAAGCTTCCGCTATTAGGTCTTTAGAGTAGCCTAGCTGTCTTGATATGTTTGCATAGGAGTATCTAAATATGTAGGTGCTCAGTGCCTCCTTAGAATTGATCAAAATGCCTAATTTTCTTAGGTGCGCATTAATGACTTTTCTTTTCTGGACAATCACTTCAACTAGTTGAGGTCTATTCTTCAACTCGGCATCACTTAAAACACCAATTAATGTATTACCGCTTTGCAATTGATTGATGACATCTTGAACATCAGGAGTTAACGCAATACTGTATAGCTTACTTGTTTTAGAGCGCTTGTAGATGATTCTACCACCTCTAATATTACCGAGAGATAGTAATAGTAAGTCCTTGATATTGATACCTCTAAGCATAAATATCAGTTAACCAATCAACCATGAGCGGTAAAGTGGATGCGAACTATTTAATTCAAGATTAAAATAGGCTTTCATCTCAGTCATGGTAAAAACACGTGGTGTGGTTTTTTCTTTCCTGATTTTGAATTTTCTGAATGGATACCATTCAATGCCAGCAATATCAAAATGTATAGCCTTGTTGCAAATTGCTCTAAATGACCTCATGTAAACACTAATGCCGTTTGAACTCATCCCGCGTTTATAAAGCTTGTTTTCTAAATCAACTATGGTTTTGTAATCTAGCTTTGCAAATGGAATATTCAAATCAATTTCCTGAGATATTACAGATAAAATAGTCTTGTAAACCTTAGCACCACCATGTCGAGATGCTGTTTTCAATTCTTCGATATGATTGATCCAGAATTCATTGATGGTAATCACATTACGTGGCTTGTAAACTAGATATTCTTTAATTGATTTCAAATCAGTGCAACCAATATGCTCTGTTGAATAAGTGCGTAATCTCTTTAGGTAATAAGTTTTCAATTGCTCCAGTGCGATATTACTCTCAATGTCATGGATTAGACAATTGGTTTTGATGTCAAATTGTTCTTTGTGTAATTTAAATCCTGTGCCAATATCACAGAATTTATCTTGTGTCCTTAATCTAAATACTAGTGGATAAGTACCGTCTTTCCTTGCTCTTCTTGTGTCAAGGGTCAAATTTAATGTAGCCATTTTTGGGATGGATTTATGGCAAATCCTTCAATGAAAACCTGTTCACTGTTTTGCGCACGGTAGAAGGGGAGAATGTGCAAAAAAGTGATTGTTCCTAAAGTTTATCCTAATTTTCAAGACAAGAAAAAACCCAGTATCTATTAAGATTACTGGGTTTCTGTGTGGGAGTTGAGGGATTCGAACCCCCGACCCTCTGCTTGTAAGGCAGATGCTCTAAACCAACTGAGCTAAACTCCCTTGTGATTTATGAGTGCAAAGATATGCATACTTTTTAATCCTGCAAGACTTTTTTGAAAAAATTATTGATTGGATTTTAATTCTTCGATTTTCGCTAATACGTCATCTAAGCCTTCTCTGAATTTCTCGAAGTCCTCCTTGTAAAGGAAAATCTTGTGCTTCTGATAGTTACCGTCGCCTTCGTCGCCAAATGTCTTTTTGCTCTCGGTTAACGTAATGTACAAATCATTTCCCTTTGTTGCTTTGATGTCAAAAAAATAGGTCCGCTTCCCAGCACGGACAACTTTTGAGTACATTTCGTTTTGTTCATTGCTCATACACAATCATTTGAGTGTCAAATATCTATTTATTTTTGAAATAAACCAAATGTTTAGATTTACACGTAACTTTATGATAGATGTTTCGTAGAGAAGAACTTATATAAAAAAGTGCACATGCGTCTAACATGGACTACTTTATTGATTGTCATGATTTTAGTTTCTTGCGGGGGTAAACCTGTTGGTCCTGCAGTGAAAATCGACTTCAAAGAAATTCAGAAAAAAGGAAAATTAACCATCCTTACTGAAAATAGTTCCCTTTCCTTTTTTGAATACCGAGGGAAACGACTAGGTTTCGAATACGAAATCATGGACTCCTTTTGTAAAACTCAAGGATTAAAGATGGAGGTGAAGGTAATCACAGATACCAAAGACTTTCAGCGCTTACTCAATAACGGTGAAGGTGATGTCATTGCTTCCAACTTGGTTGTTTCCCTGGAGGATGAAAAAAGACTCGCATATTCGACTCCATATTACTACACCCATCAAGTGTTGGTTCAAAGATCGAATGACACCTTGATCAAAGAACCGGCTGAATTAGCGAATAAAACGGTTTGTGTACGAAAAAACTCTCCTTTCTCACGTCGTTTAACGGATCTTCAAGATGAAATCGGTGCTCGCATTAACATTCGCTACAAAACGGATAATCCCATTACGGAGGATTTGATTGAAATGGTTGCCAATAACGTGATTCCATTTACTATTGCCCACGAAAACTTAGCGCGAATCAGTAAGGAAATGCATCCAAACTTGAATATTGACACGCGAATTTCTTTCCAACAAAAAATTGCCTTTGGACTTCGTTTGAATAGTCCAGAATTGAAAAAGAAATTGGACGAGTTCCTTTTGTCTTATTGTGCATCTCCGGCTTACACCGATTTGAAAAAACGCTACTTTGATTACTTGGATACGAAACCAGTTGAATTTTACATTACAAAAAAAGGACACCTTTCTCCGTTTGATGATGTGTTTAAGTCTGTTGCTAAGAAATATGCTTGGGATTGGAAAATCATTGCGGCTGTTGCATTCAAGGAGTCTCGTTTTAATCCAAATGCACGTGGATTCGGTGGTGCGTATGGAATGATGCAATTCATGCCAAATACAGGTCCGAGCTGCGGAGTTTTCCCTGGTTCGACTCCTGAAGTACAAATTGCTGGTGGAATGCGTCTCTTGAATCGCACATTTAATATGTGGAAAGCTGTTCCGGATCCAGAACAACGCATGAAGTTTACCCTAGCGTCCTACAATGCTGGTCCTTGTCATATTCAAGATGCTCAAAGCTTAGCGCGTGCAACTGGTTTGAATCCATTAATTTGGGATGGAAATGTGGAAGAAATGGTCCGTCATCTAGATGAACCAAAATATTACCGTTCCGAACATGTGCGTTGCGGCGCCTATCGTGGTCACGCTGTTTCCTATGTGAAAAAAGTATTCGCAATTTATACGGCTTGGAAGTAAATGTCTAACGTAAAAGGTAAAGTATTCATTGTTCAAGGCCCAACAGCTTCTGGTAAAACCACGCTGGCCATTCAACTTGCGAAAAAATTTCAAACGGAAATTATCTCTGCAGATTCTCGTCAATTTTATCAGGAGATGTCCATCGGTACAGCTAAACCGACTAAAGGGGAATTAGCAGAAGTCAAACACCATTTTGTTCATTCCCATTCGATTCATCAAGATGTTTCTGCAAGTCAATACGCACAAGAAGCGAAACCGGTTTTGGATAATCTCCTTGCTCGAAATCAAGCGGCTGTGATCGTTGGAGGCTCTGGAATGTTCATTGATGCTTTGACTCTTGGATTAGACGAAATTCCACACGATAAAAAAGTTCAGGAAAAATGGATTGCGTTGCATGAAACCGAAGGACTTGAATTTCTTCAAAACGAATTAGCGCGTTTAGATCCCGTTTATTTTGCGGAGGTTGATACACTGAATCCAGTTCGTCTTATTCGCGCGCTGGAAGTAATTGAACTTACTCAAAAACCGTTTTCGGAATCTCGAAAAGGACAAGTGAAATACGATTATGACATCGTTCGAGTAGGCATTGCTTGGAATCGCGCTGATCTTTATCAGCGAATTGATCAACGAGTTGATTTCATGATTGAAGAGGGCTTGTTTCAAGAAGCGAAATCACTGTTTCCACTCCGAAATTTAAAAGCATTGAACACCGTTGGGTATTCAGAGTTCTTCCGTTATTGGGAAGATGAATGTAATTTCGATGAAGCCGTTGAAAAAATCAAACAGCACACCCGAAATTATGCGAAACGTCAACTTACCTGGTTAAAACGTTACGATGACCTGGTGGAATTAAATCCCTATGCACCAAATTCACTCATCGAACAGCTTACGCAGAAAGGAATGCGTTCAAATTGATTCAGTCGATCTTCACAAAGTTGAATCAAATTTCTTTGGTTAAAGAAATGTTAAAAAAAGATCAACTATTTAAATTAAAGGCATATTCGTATCATAAAACTTATAATTCCCTATGAAAAATATTCTGACATTTTTGTTTTTGGCTTGTGCGTCAATGACATATGCACAAAAAATACGCTTGAAAGTGGAAGGCCAAAAGGACACAACCGTTTTTTTAATTAAGTACTTCGGATCGCGTTTAAATTATGCAGATACGGCTCAAATGAAAAATGGTGAAGTTGTTTTTGATGGAAAAAAACAAAAACCAGGAATCGTTGGCTTATTGTTACCAGGTCAAAAATATTTTGAGTTCGTTTATAACAATGAAGAAATTCATTTGGAAACGAAAGGTCCGGACTTTATGGGTAATTTGCTTATTAAAAAATCAGAAGAGAATAAAATCTTTATCCCTTACGTGAAGTACATCAGTTCGAAAAAAGGAGAAGCGAATAAATTGGCTGAACAACGAGCAAAATTAAAAGACACGGATCCAGAGTATAAAACCTTAAGTGCGACAATCGATGCCTTGAATAAAGAGGTAGATGAATATCAAAAATCCATTGTGCAAACCAATCCTGCAATGCTCGTTGGTAAAATTGTAAAAATGTCCTTGGATGTTGTTGTACCGGAGATTCCAAAAAACGAAAAAGGGGAGATTATCGATTCAAATTTTCGTTATAAATACTACTTCGAGCATTACTGGGATAATGTTGATTTAAAAACAGATGCTTTGGTGAATAATCCTATTTTCCACAATAAATTGGAGTATTATTTTGGGAAAAATATGATGATTCAACATTGGGATACCATCATTAAATATGCATTCAAATTCTGTGATGGATTAGATCCAAAATCCAAAATGTATGAATACAGCGTTGGTTGGATTGCTTCAACGTTTGGAAAGAGTCAAATCATGGGAATGGACAAAGTTTACATATACATGTTGAATCGCTATTTCTGTACAACGGATCCATCCACCGGAAAATCCCCAGCAACATGGGTTGCGGAGGATAAATTTGAAGAGCTTTGTAAGGATTTGAAATGGAAAATGAACTTGGTTGTTGGTGCAAAGCCGTACAACTTAATCCTTCGCGATACTTCCGATACGAAGTGGTTGGACTTCTATTCATTGAAATCTGAATACACGATTTTGTATTTCTGGGATCCAGAATGTGGACATTGTAAAAAAGTAACACCGAAGTTGGTGACGTTGTACAACGAGAAATTTAAAAACCGCAACATCGAGGTGTTTGCAGTTGGAAAAGGAATTGGTAAAGATTTTGAAGCATGGAAAAAGTACATCCGTGAGAATAACTTGAATTTCATCAATGTTGCTGTAACGAATAGCATTTACGAAATCGCGAAGGCTACACCGGAGAAATTGGTTCCTTTGTATACGGGAGAAAAAGGCAAGCCAACAACCTTGGAGTCCTTGAATTTCCAAACTACATATGATTTATATTCGACACCAAGAATTTTTGTTTTGGACAAAGACAAGAAAATCATCGCGAAAAACTTATCCATTTCTCAGTTGGAAGATTTGATGGATAACTTGCAAGGAAAGAAAGACTTACCAAAATTATTTGAAGAAGATAAAGAAGAAGCTGAACACATGCAGCAGAACAATTAACTTTGTTGCATGACAGATGCACTTCGCTTACATATTGATCAAAGCCAAAAAGCTTTAATTACAACACATAAATCTCCCGATGGTGATGCCATTGGGAGCGTTGTTTCATGGTATTTCTTCTTGAAAAATATAGGAAAGGAAGCACATGTAATCATTCCCGATCGTCCAGCAGATTTCTTATTGCCATTTTTAAAGGATGTCGATTATTCAATCTTCGATCTAGGATTCCATCATAATGTTGCTGATTTCGATACCATCTATTGTTTAGATTACAATAGTGCAGGTCGAGTAGGGAAGGACATGGAATCGTTTGTGTTGGATTTTCCAGCAACGAAAGTCATGATCGACCATCATCCGCATCCACAGGATTTTTGTCAGATTACCATCTCTCGTCCAGATGTTTGTTCCACCGCTCAATTAATCTTTGAATGCATCGAAGAAATGGGCTACATACATCACCTGGATGTGGCCGTTGGAAATGGAATCTACCTTGGAATGTTGACGGATACAGGATCTTTCCGTTTCCCCTCTGTGAAAGCGAAAACACATGAGGTATTGGCCTATTTACTCAAGATTGGAGTCAATCATGTCAATATTCATGAAGCGATTTACGACGTGAATACCGTTTCTCGTTTGCAATTAAGAGGATACGCCATCGCTGAGAAACTCGAGCTTTTTCCAGGATTACCAATCGGATTAATCAGTTTAACCTTGGAGGAATTACACCGATTCCACTATCAAAAAGGAGATACCGAAGGATTAGTGAATGTCATTTTATCCATAGAAGGAATCTCAATTGCAGCATTCTTTGTGGAGCACGAAGACGGAATTAAAATTTCGTTCCGTTCCAAAGGAAAGTACTTCGTAAATGAATTTTCAGCCAAACATTTCATGGGTGGCGGACATCAATATGCCGCTGGTGGATTTTCAAATGAATCCTTAACTGTAACAATTGACCGCTTCCGTTCGTTAGTGGAAGAGTTAACATCAGTGAAATGACCCGTTTACTCTATTTTTTTCTTTTCATTAGTTTGATCGCTTGTCGAGCAGAGAAAACGAAGGATTCCACAGCGAAAAAGTGGGGGACAGCGCATTCGGTAGATTTTAATCAGGAATTGAATGCCAGAGAAGAACTGAAAATCAAGCTTTTCTTGGCGCATCATCAAGAATTGGACATGGATTCCCTACAAAGTGAATCCGGCTTGCGTTTCATGCGTTACTGCCACGGAATTGGTCCGGATCTTGCGAAAGTAGGACAAGAAGCGATTGTTCGTGTAAAAATAGAGTTACTAGACGGACGTGTATGCTATGAAACGGCGAAAGGTGAAATTGAACGCGTGGTGATTGCAAAAAGTGAAAAAGAAACAGGAATTCATGAAGCCTTGCAACTCATGATGAAAGGAGATAAAGCAAAATTAATCCTTCCAAGTTATTTGGGACACGGACTTTTAGGAGATCGAATGAAAATCCCGCCGCAAAGTGTATTATATATTGATCTTCAACTAATTGATTTAAAGTAATGACGCGAATTATTCTCTGTTTATTGGTCCTCACGTTGACTGCGTGTCACACAACGTCCGGAAAGAAAACCGTTTCTGTTAAAAAGGAAATCCAGAAACCATTAAAGAAGTCAGAACAAATTGACAAGGAATTTAAATCGACAAAAGACAACTTGAAATCCTTTGAAAAAGGAAAAGTTGCGGATGTGAAAACCTACTCAAATGGACTTGTGATCAAATGGATCTTAAAAGGAAAAGGAAGAAAATTAAAGAAAGGGGAAATGGCGCTCATCGACTACCGCTTGGCTTTGCCGGACGGAAAGATTGTTGATGGGAATAACCGCATCAACATGCCATTTATTCCATTTGTAATCGGATATAACATGCAAACACCAGGTTGGGACCTAGCTCTTCAAGAGTTGACGCCTGGGGATTTTGTGAAAGTAGAAATTCCGGCAGAATTGGCTTTGGGAAGCAAAGAAATCAAAGGAGTTATTCCAGCAAATTCAGCAAATTGGTTATATGTCAAAGTGGTAGCGCTTGTGACCCCAAGTATTCATAGCGAAGGAATTACTTCATGGAAAATTAAAGATGGTGAGGGACTTAGTTTGGCAAAGGATCCAAGCAAGGAGTTATCCTTTCATGCGATGGTATCAACGGAATCGAAAGCCTCCGTCATGAACACACGTTTGGGTAATTATCCACTGAAATACACGCCAGGACAAAAAACCATTGTTCCAGGATTGAGGAAAATCATGAAGAATGCAAAAAAAGGCGAGCGGTATTTCATTATTCTGGATGCACCGCAAGCTTATGGTGCGCGTGGATATGCAGATTTGGTGAAACCAAATGAACAAGTATTTTACAACATTGAAATCATGGATATCAGGGCCATGTAAAAGGAATTCACTATCTTTGAAATCCTTATTTTTCGAACTTGACCCGTAAAATCCTACATATTGTTTTTTTATTCGCTTGCTTAAGCTCTCAAGCATTCGCGCAACGGGCGTTGGATACTGTGGATACGGAGATTGGAAAGGTGATTATCTACTCCAACAAAACGTGGGCACTGTATAATCCTTTTAAGTTTGATGGTATTATGAATGCACGTATTCATAAAATCATGACAGAGGATCAAGATGTTCCTTTCACACTTACTTGGAATAATGAAGTTTGTTTTACCAGTCGAAATGATTTGTCCAAATTAAAGGACACCATTTGGTTGTGTGTGAATGATGAATTAAACGATGGATTTTCCATGCCAACGAAGGGAATTGTCACCTCGCGTTATGGATATCGAAGCGGAAGGTATCACAATGGGATTGACATTGGATTGAATGTAGGAGATACTGTTTATGCTACTTGGTCAGGAAAAGTGCGCTATGCAAAATACAATGATGGTGGATTCGGTAACCTCGTAATCCTTCGTCACAATAACGGGTTAGAAACGTTTCACGCCCATTTAAGTAAGTTTTTGGTTTATCCAGATCAAGAAGTGAAAGCTGGAGATCCCATTGGACTCGGTGGAAATACGGGACGTTCGTTTGGACCGCATTTGCACTTTGAGATTCGTTTTTACGATGCGCCAATGAATCCAGAAGAAATCATTGATTTCGATAAACGATTTTTGAAGAATGAAAACTTGTTTGTGCACAAAGGACTCTTTCGACCAGGTGCCAAGCCAACAGATTATTACGAGGAACATCCCGCGGAAACACCAACGGCTGTTACTCCACCACCTGTGGTTGTGCGAGCGCCACAAGTGAAATATTACCAAGTCCGTTCTGGAGATACCTTAACGGAAATTGCAGACAGAAATCGAACGACTGTTTCGAAAATATGTTCATTGAATGGAATTAAACCAACAACTGTTCTTCAAGTGGGGAAAAGTTTAAGAGTAAAATAGATGAAAAATTATTTCTTCATATTCGGTTTTGCATACTTGTTTTTAACGGGGTGTTCAAACTATAATGCAGTAGTTAAAGCAGATGATTTTGCGGCAAAGTACAACCTAGCAAATGAATTGTACGATAATAAACAATATGAAAAAGCCATCGTTTTGTATGAGCAAATTTACCAGCATTCACCAAAAAGCGCAGAAGGTGAATTGTCTTATTACCGTTTGGCTAAAAGTTATTTTCAAGTGGAGGATTACTATATGGCTCAATACTATTACAGTGCCTACATGCAGCGTTTTCCATACAGTGCAAAAAATGAAGAAGTATTATTCATGGTTGCGTTGTGTAGCGTGAAGAACTCACCTGAACATTCATTAGATCAAACAGAAACAGAATTAGCAATCAATAATGTTCAGCAATTCATCGATCGCTACCCACAATCATATCTCATTGATTCGTGTAATCAAATCATTGATCAATTACAATTTAAGCTAGAGACAAAGCAGTACGATCAAGTGAAACTCTACGACAAAATGGAAAACTATAAAGCCGCTGTTGCTTCAGGTGAATTGTTTCTTGAGGGACATGGTCAATCAGATTTTGCCGAAGAAATAAACTATGTCGTGGTTAAAAACTCATACTTTTTAGCGATCAATAGCATTGAGAGTAAAAAATCAGAGCGTTTCGAACAAACTAACGAAAGATTCCGTACCTTTGTTCTTCGCCATCCGCAGTCAAAATACTCGAAAGAATTAAGTTCGTACCTTGATAAGTTGAGCGAGAACAACAACTGAAAAGTGAATTATGAGTTATAAAAACACACCAGCAGAAAAATCAACCATCACGCGTGACACCATTCGTATGGAAGAGAAAACAGGAAACATCTACCAATCTTTGGTAGCTATTTCTAAACGTGCGAATCAGATTTCTTCTGCAGTTAAAGAAGAATTGACGCAAAAACTACAAGAATTTGCATCAACGACAGATAATCTTGAAGAGATTTTCGAAAACCGTGAGCAAATAGAGATTTCTAAGCATTACGAGAAAATGCCAAAACCAACAGCTATTGCAACGCAAGAGTTATTGGATGACAAAATCTACATGCGTAAACCAGAAGAAAAAGAGTAATGCAGGGAAAGCGCATCCTTCTAGGAATTTCAGGAGGTATTGCAGCTTATAAAATTGCTTACCTTATACGAATATTAAAAAAACAAGGGGCAGAAGTCAGAGCAATCATGACTCCTGCCTCTTCTGATTTTATAAGTCCCCTCGTCGTCTCCACCTTGACAGAAAATCCAGTTCACATCGAATTTTGGAACAAGAAAACGGGAGAATGGGCCAATCATGTTGAATTGGCGCTTTGGGCAGATGTACTCATCATCGCACCAACGACGGCAAATACCCTTGCAAAAATGGCTAGTGGTATCTGTGACAACTTGTTGCTCGCTACATATTTTTCCATGAAAGGCAAAACGATTATTGCCCCCGCGATGGACTTGGACATGTACCAACATCCAACAGTGAAACGCAATATGGATACTTTGCTTTCGGATGGAGTTTCGATTATTCCTGCCACAGAAGGATCATTAGCAAGTGGACTTGAGGGACAAGGTCGCATGGAAGAACCCGAGAACATTGCAGCCTACCTTCAGGATTTTTTTCAATTGAATAAAACGGAAGTATCCAAGCGCGTATTAATCACCGCTGGACCAACGTATGAAGCAATTGATCCCGTTCGATTTATTGGAAATCATTCCAGTGGGAAAATGGGTTATGAATTGGCAACTGCTTGTTTGTCCATGGGATATCAAGTTCTTTTGGTGAGTGGACCAACTTCCTTGCAATTGACACATCCGAATTTACAACTAGTAAATGTGCAATCTGCACAACAGATGTTAGAGGCGGTTCAAAAACATTGGAATACGTGTCAACTTGGAATATTTAGTGCTGCAGTTGCGGACTATCGTCCAGAAAATGTGGCAAATCAAAAAATCAAAAAACAAGCGGACGATCACATCCTGCATTTGGTGAAGAATCCAGATATCTTAACATGGGCATCAGAACATCGATTAAATCAACAAATTGTCGTTGGATTTGCCTTGGAAACAAATAATGCGAAGGAATATGCGTTAGATAAATTGACGCGTAAAAATCTTGACTTCATCGTTTTAAATGAGTTTGTAAAAGATGTGAGTGGATTTCAAGCCGAAACAAATAAAATTACTATTTTCGATAAGGAGAAATCTGCTTTTGAATTCCCATTGAAATCAAAGAAAGAAGTGGCAAAAGACATTCTGTCTATCGTTTTAAAAGATTAAAAATGAAAGGATTAATTATTTTATTATTGGTGTTATCAGGAATATCTGTTTCCTATGCTCAAGAACTAAATTGTCAGGTTTCTGTCCTTGTGGATGCAAAAGTGGAGGTTTCTTCCACTGAAAAGGAAATCATCAAACAAATGGAACAAAGCATTTTCGATTTGATGAATAATACCCAATGGACAAAAGATAAATTCAAGACGGAAGAACGCATCAAATGCAATATTCAGATTCAAATTCGTGAAATTCCTTCCACAGGAACGTATAAAGGATATATTCAAGTTCAATCAACACGTCCTTCGTTTAATTCAAGTTATAATACCTTGTTGATGAATTTTGAGGATGCTGATTTTGCTGTTTCCTTTTCTCGGAATGCTGTTTTAGTTTATGCGCAAAATCAATACCGCGATAACTTGACTTCCATTCTTGCATTTTATGCCTATTACATGATTGGATTAGATTACGATTCATTTTCTTTAAAGGGAGGAACACCATATTATATTGAAGCACAAGCGATTGTCACAAACGCTCAAGTGGGAGGTGCTCCAGGATGGAAATCATCAGAATCCGGAAAACGAAACCGTTTTTATTTGGTCGATAATATGTTGCAACCAGTGTTTGATCCGATGCGCGAGTGTCTCTACATGTATCATCGCAAAGGAATCGATAAATTGTATGAGGACAAAGTCGCTGGTAAAAAAGCGATTTATGATGCCTTAAACAAATTAACGCCAGTGGCTGCTACACGACCAAATGCTGTCAACTTACTGAGCTTTCTTTTCTGTAAGATTCCAGAGTTTAAAAATGTATTTTCAGATTCAGAACTAAAGGAGAAACAAGACTTGGTGACACTTTTGAAGAAACTAGATTCTGCAAACTCAGCTCGTTATCAGGAAATTTTAGACTAATGTTAGCAGCACTTCGCATTTCAAATTTTGCCTTGATTGACGAAGTTGAATTGAACTTTCAATCAGGATATACCGTTCTCACCGGGGAAACCGGATCGGGAAAATCGATTTTATTACATGCTTTACAGTTGATTTTAGGGGAACGCGCAGAACTTTCTGTGATTGGTCCATCATCACCGAAAGCAATCGTTGAAGCAATTTTCAATCTCAATGTTTCCTACCTTTCTTTTTTCGAGGAACATGACTTGGATTACGATGAACAAACCATCATTCGTCGAGAAATTGCGAAGGAAGGAAAGTCTAGAGCATTCATTAATGATGTTCCGGTTTCACTCCAGACCTTGAAATTGTTGACTTCTCGATTGGTTCAAATTCACTCGCAATACAATACCCTCGAACTGAAATCGAAATCCTTTCAATTGGAGTTGATTGATGTCCTAACGGGACTCATTTCAGAACGTAAAGCATTTGAGAAAAAGTATGCTGCATTTGAATCCATTTCGAATGAATTAAAATCCTTGGACGAACAGTACCATGCGGCAGTTCAAGCAGAGGATTACGATCGTTTTATTTTAGAGGAACTTCAAGAATTATCCTTGGGGACAACAGATTTTACGCAATTGGAAATCGACATCACCCGAATGGAGAATGCTTCTCAGATTCTTCAAGTATTTGGGGAAATGAGTCAGATTACTGCTGAAAATGGTACCTACGAACAATTGTATCGTTTAAAAGCCAGTGTGGATAAGCAATCTAGTTACGATCCACAATTATTGTCCATGAAAGAGCGTTTGGATTCGATTTTACTCGAATTGAAAGAGCTTGCGTTGGAGTCAGATGATGCGATAGATCAATTAGATGTAAATGAGGCTGAAAAAGCGTCCATGTTGGAAAAATGGAATGCATTCAATAAGATCTTGAATAAACATCGTTTGAGTTCGGTGGATGAATTAACGGCGATGTATGAGCAATTGACACAAAAGCTTAATTCACTGGATGAATTGTTGCAGGCATGTACTCAAAAGCGAAACGAACATACACATCTTCAATCAGAACTGTGGAAAGATGCAAAATACTTGCAGGAACAACGTCAAAAACGAATTCCAGCCATATTAGCTATTCTTCAGGACCGTTTAAAAGAATTAAAATTACCACATACAACCTTGAAATTTGAATTGAGTGAATTAAGCGAGTTCAATCGAACGGGATGTACAGGTGTTGAATTCTTATTTTCAGCCAATTACGGAATCGAAGCAGTACCAATTGAAAAAGCAGCAAGTGGGGGAGAGTTGTCCCGTTTGATGTTGGCCTTGCAACAATTGATTTCCGAAAAACAGGACTTACCGACCATTTTCTTTGATGAAATTGATACAGGAGTTTCTGGTGACGTCGCACTAAAAATGGGACAATTACTAGAAAAAATGGGCGAAACTGTTCAACTCATGGCCATTTCACATTTACCACAAGTGGCAGCGCGCGCAGCACACCACATGGTCGTAGCGAAAGAATTGCGCAACGAACGTATGCAAACAACCGTTCGAGTTTTGGAACCGAAGGAACGTCCAGAAGAAATCGCACGCTTGATGAGTGGAGAAGTCATTACAGAGGCCGCACTTCAAAATGCCCTTAACTTGTTGAGTGAAAAATGAGTGCCGGTAACTATCAACAATGGCTGAAGGAACAGAACTATCCAACTTTTGCGCATGGTGATTCTTTTGTCTTTTTAGGAAGTTGTTTCTCCGATGAACTTGGACAGATCATTCGTTCCAATGGTTTTGAGTCATTGGTGAATCCCGGTGGAACCATTTTTCATCCCTTGGCCATTGCTAAAATCATTCACTGGAGCTTCGATGAATCCAATTCCTTTCGCATCTTGCAGCAGGAAGACATCTTCTTTGCATGGGAATTATCGGGAACGGTGTTTGGAATGAGTTTAGATGAGTTGAACATGAAAATGGAGAAACTTCGAATGGAGCTAAAGTCCTTTCTGCGAAAAGCAACACATTTATTCGTTACGTTCGGTAGTGCTTGGGCGTATCGCTTGCGTTCAGACGGTGAAATCGTAGCCAATTGTCACAAACAAAACAGTCATCTTTTTCAAAAAGAAAATAGTCAAGTCGCTGAAATTGTTACTACTTGGAAATCTGTGCTTTCTTTATTGAAAAAAGAAAATCCAGCTTTGAATGTGTTTTTCACGGTAAGTCCAGTTCGTCACATCAAGGATGGCTACATTGAAAACAATCGCAGTAAGGCGCGTCTATTGATGGCTGTTGAAGCATTACAATCCGAGCGGGACGTTTATTATTTTCCAGCGTATGAATTTGTCTTGGACGATCTTCGAGATTACCGATACTTTAAAACCGATGGAACCCATCCATCTCAGGAGGCGGTCAGCGAATTATGGGACTTTTTTCAATCCAGTTTTTTTCGCGAACAAACCATCGAATTACTCTTCAATTGGCAACAGATTCGTCAAGCAGAACAGCACAAAATTCTTTATCCAAAGAGCCAGGCTGCACGCAAGCACATGGAAACAACCATGAAACGTAAGGCACAGTTTCTAGCCGCTCATCCCACGTTTTTCCTTCCTTAATTTCCAATCAACTCATTTCTTTTTTGTCGGATATAATCGTTTAATAACCGACTAATTTCTTGACTTCCATCGATATTTATCTGATAATTGGATGCTTGTCCATTCATCTATTTTTTAAGTATTATTAAAAACGAAGCAATGGAATTAGTACACATTAAGGACCGTATTCATGAAATACGAGGAATGAAAGTTATGTTGGATTTTGATTTGGCGCAACTGTATACCATAGAAACTAAAAGATTGAAGGAAGCAGTTCGTAGAAACATTCGACGTTTCCCTGAAGATTTTATGTTTGAACTCACTTTAAATGAATGGGATAACTTGAGGACGCAATTTGCGTCCTCAAGTTGGGGAGGTAAAAGATACCGTCCTTTTGCGTTCACTGAACAGGGAATCGCCATGTTGTCAAGTGTACTTCATTCAGATGTAGCAATTGAAATAAACATTTCCATCATGCGTGCCTTCGTGCACATGCGTCAGTGGGCCCTATCGCACGAGGAACTTGCTCTGCAATTGCGCAATATGGAAAAACGCTACGACCGAAAATTTGTGGACATCGAACAGGTATTGACGTATTTAATGCCAAAGGATCAAAAGAAGGTGAGTCAGTCGAGCCGTTCAAAAATTGGATTTAAAGAATAAGTGATGCTTGTTAAAGATCACAAATTGTGATCTTTAAATAATGTAGATGGTTTATAAAAATTAGTTATTTTTAATATGCCCATAAAAGGTGAATTGAATTTAGATAGGAACTAACCAAATTCGCTTCGATCATTCACCTTAAAAAAGAATAACATGAACACATTAAAACTTAACGGACAACGCACAAAGAAGTCCTTTACATTCATTTGGATTTTATTTTCATTGGAAAGAAGTACTGAAGGACTTAAGTTTGATGAATCGTCAAATGATGAAGGATGAAAAGTATCAATCAAAATACGCGTGTTTTTGGACTTGATGTCATGAGGGCCGTGGCTATAATAATGGTCGTTATTGGACATGGGTCATACATGTTAAACGATACATGTATTCAAGGATTTCCATTTATTCGATTGATTGATGGTGTTGATTTGTTTTTTGTGTTAAGCGGGTTTTTAATCGGTGGAATACTACTGAAAGAAATAAACGCCAAAGAAGAATTTGACTTTCGGTCCTTGCGTCAATTTTGGAAAAGACGGTGGATGAGGACGCTACCATTATATTATTTGGTGCTGTTAGCAAATTACTTGGTTGTACGCTTCGATTTTATTCATGAGGATTTTTCTCAGTTTAATTGGAAGTTCTTTTTCTTTCTTCAAAATTTCTCAAAACCCTTTGCTGGATTTTTTTGGGAATCATGGAGTTTGTCTATTGAAGAATGGTTTTATCTGACTTCTCCCATTCTTTTGTGGTTGTTGTTGAAATTCCTGAATCCAAAAAAAACGTTCATCCTGGTTACCTTCATCATGATGATTTCCCCTTTTTTGTATCGGATTTGGATCCTAAATCCTCAAATTGATGACTTTTGGTATGATGCGATATTTCGTAAAATGGTTTTAACGCGCTTAGATAGTATCGCCTATGGTTTACTTGCTGCGTGGATATGTTTTTATTTTCCGCGTTTTTGGACTAAATGGAGGGTGTTGAGTGCCATTCTTGGAACATTGTTGATGGTATTTATTCTGCATTATGAAGCATCGAATAGTGGATTCTATCAACAAGTGATTCGCTTTTCATTGACACCGATTTCGGTGATGCTTTTAGTGCCAATTGCACACCATTTTCAATCCGCAAGTGGATTTGTTGCTCGTGCCATTACGCATGTGAGTAAAATATCCTATTCCATGTATTTGATTCATTTAGGACTTGTTAGCGCAGTGATTCGAGATCATTTTCCGCCAACAACTGAAATAGATGGACTACTGAAATACTTGCTTTATTGGTGTGTTGTCCTTGTTGGTTCAACAATTCTCTATCGATTTGTAGAAAAACCAATGATGCGTTTAAGAGATAAAGTATAGAAGGATTAGTATAAAATATTGACTAGAAACAAATTAGAATTCCTTAAATTTAGAACCATGAAAAAACTTCTTATCAGTTCCGGTCTTGTCTTTTTGATCTCGATTGTTTTCCGCATCTTTCATTTGCCATTCAGCTCCTTATTCGCTCTTTTGGCAATTTTTCTTGTGCTGATTTTCGCAGTGATTCACAGTATTAAAAAGGAAAAAGTTTGGGGGATCAACCTTTTCGCCACGTGGCTCATTTTCTTGTGGTCTTATTATTTGTTCGCCAGATATCTTTTCTGGAGTACAGGTCCAGGTATTTTAGGATTTAATCCCTTGTTTTTACTTTCCTTCATCGGAACCATTATTTATGCGGTACAATCCTATGCGAAAAAGGGTGTTTCCAAAATTGTTATCGGATTAAGTATTTTTGGACTCAGCATCTGTTTTGTTCCAGCGCATGTCATTTCTTACTTTTTCAATCTGAATGAATGGGTGAACAAAGAAAACAACAAGATAAATTTCAAATCTTGGGACGAATACAGTTGGTTTTTATACATATACGGAGATAAGGAACGCGCATTGGATGCGAATCACAAAGCCATGGAAGCATGGAACTATCGAAACAAAGTGAATCCTTCTTCTTCGTCTTATTTTCAGAAGATGCCTGCGATCATCATGGAACACGAGAATGGAATCATAAACGGAACCTGGACTGATTCTTATCTAATCTATGATGAATTATAATGAATAAACTCGTCGAGCTATACTACTGGTTAAGAATCTTTTTGTCTCCATTCCTTTTACTGAACGTTATTGGCATTTACATCTTTTGGTGCAATGAGAATCTTTGGTGGCTATTCATTCTTCTATGCCTTCTTGGATCTGCACTCGGTATCTATTTTGCGGAAAGAATCAGGAAACGAAAAGGAACATCACAGTTTATAGCAGAAATTCACCATACGAATGATGTGAAGTCATTTGAGGAGATTGTACAAAGAAAAACCAATGAGCGATGAGTACTTTTTAATGAGCATCGAACACAAAGCAGCGAGCATTGAGTACTGTTCAACTATGATTAGCGTTCCTAATTTTCTTTTGTTGTTTAATTACCTTTTCACAATAACTTTGTGAAGGTCAAATTTCTAAATAAGATAAAAAAAATGAGTATGAAGACAAGTATTATTGGTTTTGTTTTAGGAATAAGCGTGGTAATTCTACCTGCTTTTATAAAAGCGAATTATATTCCAAATGAATCTACAGCAGAAGTAAATAAAATAGATGATTTTTACGTTTTTACTGATAGTAAACCAGTATTGCCTTTTGATCTTTTAGGAGATGTAGACCTCGGATTTGTCAGTGGAACACAATATGAAGATATAAAGTTGAATCTAATAAAAAGAGCGAAAAAAAAGTTTCCCGACGGAGATGGAATTATTTTGAATTTGGATAAAAAAGGAATTGATAAATGCATTGTTATTCAATACAAGTAATTGAGAATAAACGTTGGATCAGATGAAAAAGAGTACTTTCAGCCTTCTGTTTTTTGCACTACTTATCCTCCTCGGAAAACGCTCGTTCCATGCGCAAGGATCTATTTTGCAAGAATCACCTGTTCAAACAAAACAATTCCCGTACGAAAACCTAGTGTTTGAAGGTGCGGGAATAAAAGGAATCGCTTATTCCGGAGTATTGAAAGAACTTGAGCGGGTAGGAGTGTTGCATCAGGTTCAACGTGTATGCGGGACTTCCGCTGGAGCGATAACAGCCTTGATGGTTTCACTTGGTTATACATCTTCAGAGATTTACCAGCTGATATCTGATACAAAATTCCAGAAGTTTAACGACGGACAATTTATCTTTTTTGGCGGATTTACGCGTATGTCCAAGCGCTATGGCTGGTACAAAGGGACTGCGTTTACACGTTGGCTCGAGAAAGTCATCGAAAAGAAAACAGGAAATAAGGACATTAGTTTTCAAGAACTGAAAAAGCTTGGATTTAAGGACTTGTACGTGACATCAACTTGTTTAAATCAACAGCGATTATTGGTGTTTTCTCACGAGACCTATCCAAAGATGAAAGTGAAAGATGCGGTTCGTATTTCCATGTCCATTCCCGTGTATTTTGAAGCTGTTTTTATCGATGCAGATGGAAAAGTATACGAAAAACAAAGTAAAAACAAGGACCTCGATGTGGTTGTTGACGGCGGAATCATTGGAAATTATCCCATTTTTGTCTTCGATTCGTTTGTTGAAGGGAAGCGCATTCCAAATCCAAAAACCTTAGGCGTACGCATCGATACCGATGATCAAATTGAAAAGGATTCAAAAAATCAAACCTTGGCACCCATCGACATTTCGAATTTCAGTGAGTTTATCCAAGCATTCTATTTAATTGTACTGGAGAATTTGAATCGAAACACCTTGATGAAAGAAGATTGGGACCGAACGATTTCCGTATCTTCCGTTGGAATAGGTCCAAAAATCAAACGTTTAAGTCTAGAACAGAAAACTGCGTTGATGGAAAGTGGTGAGTGTCATACGAAGTTATTTTTGAATGGAAAATAATAAATAAGGATGACTCATGTATCATAAAATCAAAAGAATAACTATGATTACTTCAGTCGTTTTAACGGTTTTTTTCTTCTTTGCGTACTTTGTTAAAATCAGAACCGGTGAAACCTATCATGGACTGTCTCCCATCTTTCGTTGGAAATGCGCGCTTTATTGGGGGGAGTGCGATGCCGAAACAGGGTGCCATTTTACAAAAATCCCGAATACAGGAATTTTGGAATATTTAGGGATTCATGAACTGCGTCAAAATAATGAATCGGATTATTAATAGGTGGGAATCCATTTATCATTCCGTATGCTTATTTTTACAAAACCATGACTGAATTCCTACGTCGCTTTCTTTTTCTCGCACTACCACATGTCTTACTTTGTGTACTTACGTACATTTACTTTAATGGGACATCTGGTGGGGATATTGCCCTTCGGTTTTTCTGTATGATTTCTTTGAGCATCTATGCATGGATTGTTGCAATCTTTATCATTTTTAGGGCGAAACGAAAGAAGAGCTATTTTTTGGCATTATTGACCTTAGTGGTGTTCGAAGTTCTGGTTGATTTCGTCCTTTTTTCATAGCAGTAAAGGGATTTCTCATCATTTTAGGAGGAATTGAAAATCAATCCATGTTTCTTCCTAATCTTTCTCCATCTCAATATTTACCTTCCTTTTTACGCGTTATTGCTGAATACGTATTCAGCTATTTTCTGATGATTGCCGTCTTTTAGTCGATGAAAAGAGAAATAATGGATGCGTGTGGAGTTTGCCCAATCAACATGTAACAAAAAAATAGTAAGAAAAAGGAACAATCAACTAATTACCCCAACTTCCATTCCTGCTCAAATTGTGCTAAGAATTGCAGCATGAATGCATGTCGTTCTTCAGCGAGTCGACGAGCGGTGGATGTTTCCATGCGGTCTTTGAGTAACAAGAGTTTTTCGTGGAAATGATTGATGGTGTGGCTTTTTGCCGCTGCGTATTCCTCTTTGCTGGCGTGAAGTAGGGGAGCGATGCTCGGATCGTAGAGTGGACGTTCTTTACTTCCTCCATAGGAGAAGGCACGTGCAATGCCAATTGCTCCAATGGCATCCAAACGATCAGCGTCACGGACAATCTTTCCTTCAATGGATGTTGCTTCGTCTGAAACGAGCGCTCCTTTGTAGGAAACAACCTGAACGATTTTTGCGACACGGTCAGCCAATTCGAAAGGACAATTTAATTGATTGAGTAAATTCAGGACTTCTCGCGAGCCTGCGTCAAAATCTCCGCCATTGTATTTGTGGTCCGAATAGTCGTGAAGTAAGGCAGCTAGCGAAATTTCATCCGCATTTCCTCCTTCTATCGTTTGCAAGTAAAGTGCTGTTTGCCAAACACGCTTGATGTGAAACCAATCATGGCTGCCTTCTAGTCCAGTGAATTTTGCTTCAACCAGCTGGGCAACTTGATCGATTAAATGTGTCATTAGTTTTTTGTGAAGCGTTTCGTTGACGTCACTCCGTTCATAGTGCAACGAATCAAGTACATGCCTGTTGGAATCGCTTGAACATTCATGGATGTTGATACTGTGGTTTGAAGCAACATGCCGTTCAAATCGAATAATTCCATTTTTTCTAAATTGTGTGATCCAGAAACAAAGATCACGTCAGAACTTGGATTCGGGTATACGACAAAACTAATTGGACTCGGTTCCTGAAGTCCGACTGGATCATCTTTGCGCACTTCAATGTCATCCATGTATAATTTGAATCCATCTAACGACCTATTGACAAAAGCCACGTAAATCGTTTGGTCATGATACCCTTCAGTGAATAAATTCACCTCGCGATTCGTCCATTCAAAATTTTCTTCTTTGATGTATCCAATCGTATCTGTAAAACTAGTAAGTTGATTGTCAGTCGTTGAAACCAGCACTAAATAATCATCTGGATAAGATGGATCTTGGGATTTTGCATTCCATTCAATGTAATTTCCGAAAGCACCAAGAGCTAGTGGAGGAGTGATCATCCAACGGCTAGCGGAATCCATCGTAGTGAAAAAAGAAGTAGATGCAGCTACTGTATCTAAAGCGTTTTCCGGGTCAACAACAGTAATCCAAGCGCTTGTAAATTCTGCAACTATTGGATCTGGTGTATTTCCGTCATTGTCCACAAGCGTATAGTTTACTGGAATTCCTTGTTGGAAATCAGTCGACAAAATAATTGTTTGCGCAAACGCAGGAAGCATTGACCAAAGAAAAGCAAGCGTAAGTAGTTGTTTCATACTGTAAAATTAAGGTTTAATGTAGCAAGTTCCAAGAACACGAATCCGCTCACATTTTGTTACTTAGTCGACCAAGGTGATTAGGATGTCATTAAATTCCTGGTAAAAGGAATCAAACTCCATCAAATGTTTTTGAAAGAAGGCGTAAATCTTTGGCCAATCAGCCTTTTCGTAGAAATTCACATCTGCCAATTCCCAGGAAATACGTCCAATCATGAGTCCTTCAGCATTGTGAAAAGCGGAATCCCAATTAGTTGGAATGGACATCGCATTTTCCAAAACGACTTTCAATTCCGTTAACTGTTCCCAAAAGATGGCTTGAATGCCGGAATCGCGAAATTGAACATCGTAGCAAATGGCTGTTTGATGTCCGGTGCAAATCATGCGTAAATAAGTGTTTTTCACCTGAGTTGGGTAATTTGCCCAATTGACGCGTCGACCAGTACTGGACATCTTTCCACGCATATGATCCTTGAATCCAGACCAAAATGCTTCATTGTATGCCTTACGTTCTTCCTTTGGAAGCATGCTTATTTGTTTCCTTTCGCGTAATCCGCTAAGAATTGTTGTAAACCTAAATCCGTTAATGGATGTTTCGCTAACGCTTTGATAGCACTCAATGGACCTGTCATGACGTCCGCACCAATCTCCGCACAGTGAATAATGTGCATTGGGTGACGAACAGAAGCAGCAAGAATTTCTGTGCCAAATGCGTAGTTATCGTAAATCACACGGATTTGTTGAATCAATTGAATTCCATCTGTTGAAACATCATCCAAACGACCCAAGAACGGAGAAATGTATGTTGCTCCTGCCTTTGCTGCCAATAATGCTTGTCCTGCAGAGAAAATTAACGTACAGTTCGTGCGAATTCCTTTCGATGCAAAATACTTAATCGCTTTGATTCCTTCCAAAATCATTGGGATTTTAACCACGATGTTTTTGTGTAAGGCAGCTAATTGCTCACCTTCACGAACCATTCCTTCGAAATCCGTAGAAATAACTTCCGCACTTACGGGACCATCAACGATGTTGCAAATCGCTACGTAATGATTCAAAATGTTTTCCGCTCCAGTGATTCCTTCTTTTGCCATCAAAGATGGATTCGTCGTAACGCCATCAAGGATTCCTAAATCGTATGCTTCTTTAATTTCTGCAAGGTTTGCAGTATCGATGAAAAATTTCATGGGTCTTATTTTTTGTTTTTGTTCATTTCCAATTGCTTGCGTTGCATCTCTTCCAATTTTTCTTGGAAACGCGATTTTTTCTTTGTTTTTTCTCCGCCTGATTTGTTCGCTTTGCGTTCCGCCATTTTCACACGAAGTTTATCCTCATCCACAAAGAAATGTTTGATGACAACCATCATTAAAATGGATATCAATGTCGAAATAAAGTAGTAGTAACTTAATCCTGCAGAGTAGTTGTTGAAGAAGAAGATCATCATAATTGGGAAGATGTACATGATTACTTTCATGTTCGGCATTCCTGGTTGTTGTGGTTGTTGAACATTTCCACTATTCATGAAGGTATATGCTAAAGTCGTTCCAGCCATCAACAAAGTGAATAAACTCACGTGATCACCATAAGGCCAAATGGAGAATCCGAAGTCAAAAATAGAGTCGTAAGAACTTAAATCTTCCGCCCAAACGAAGGATTGTTGACGTAATTCAAATGCTGCAGGGAAGAAACGGAATACAGCAAGTAGAATCGGCATTTGAATCAACATTGGAACACAACCAGCCAATGGACTTGCGCCAGATTCCTTGTACAGACTCATCATTTCCATTTGCTTTTTCATTGCATCCTCTTGTTTTGGATACTTTGCCGTCAATTCGTCCACTTCTGGTTTCAGGATGCGCATTTTAACGGAAGAAACAAACATCTTCCATTGAATTGGCATCAAAATCAATTTCAAAATCAAGGTAAGAATCAAAATCGCAATACCAATTCCCATTCCGTAATCTACAAGTAAGGTAAAGATTGGTTGAACCGCGTACAAGTTGATCCAACGGAATAAGCCCCAACCGAAGTTCAAGATATCGTCGTAGTTGCTATTGTATGTTTTCAATAATTCGTAGTCATTTGGACCAAAGAACCAGTTAAATGAAGCTTTGTTATTTGTGAAATCCAAAGCCATTGTCGCGCTGTATCCTTTTAACAAAGTCCAGCTTTTATGTTGATTCCCTTTAAATGTATTGATTCTGAATTTCGTTCCTGACTTTGGAAAAGCGTTAGCAGGTTTCAAAATAGAGGAGAAGTACGATTGTTTGAATGCAACCCATTCGATGTCGTCCTCCGCAACTTGATTGTCATTGCTAGTCTCACTCAAATAATCCAATCCTTCGTTTTTCTGATTGAAACAAACCGTTGAAACGCGTCGTTGCTCACTGAACAAACGCTCCGTTTTGTTGTAATCAGCTTTCCAGTTTAATTGGATATTGTCTGTTGCAACACCTTTTAAGTCAACTAGTTCAACATTGTAATCTAAATCATAGCTTTTGTTTAAAGAATACGTTTGACGAACCTTCCCTCCAGCTAATGGTGCTTCGAATACGATGGATTTCGCATCTTGCTTCACAACTTCGAATAAGTAATTTCGAGTGTGAATTTTTTGATTTCCAACAGGAATCACAAGTTGATTGTAAGCGTTTCCATTTTTAAACAAACACAATTCAGCATCGCGTTTGTCTGCGAAGTCTTTGTAGGACTTATATTTTTTCAAATAGACTGCAGCGACTATTCCACCTTTTGTATTGAAATCCACATGAAGAACTTCGTTTTCAAGGCTGATGATTTTTCCCGCAGCAACTTTTTTCGCTTGTTGTGTTTTCGCTTTTGGGGTGATTTCAGATCCTGCATTCGCAGAAACAGCTGTGTGGTCCTTTTCTTTATTCGCAGGCTTATCAATCACTTTCGTTGTTGAGGCCTTTGCTTTTTTCTTGTAATCATCCGCAGATGGTTGATTCATGATGGAGAAAACCGTGAGGATGAGTCCAATCAATACAAGTCCGGTTACCGAATTACGATCCATATTCTTTCTTTTACTTTTTATTAGTCAATGCCGCTTTAATAAATGCGACGAAAATAGGGTGGGGCTGAGCCACTGTACTTTTATATTCAGGGTGGAATTGAACACCAACAAACCAAGGGTGAGTAGGGACTTCAACGATTTCCACCAATCCTGTTTCAGGATTTTTTCCTGTTGCGGTCATTCCAGCTGCTTCGTAAGCGGCTAAATAGTCGTTGTTAAATTCATAACGGTGACGGTGACGTTCAGAGATTTGGTTGGTATTGTAAGCCAAAGATGCATTTGATTTTGGTTTCAATTCACATTGGTAAGCTCCTAAACGCATCGTTCCCCCCATGTTGGAGATTTTTTTCTGTTCTTCCATCATGGAAATCACCGGTGCATTTGTTTTTTCGGACATTTCTGTCGAATGCGCATCACCTAAATTCAACACATTACGAGCAAACTCAATCACTGCACATTGCATTCCTAAACAAATCCCCAAGAAAGGAATGTTGTTTTCACGTGCGTGTCGAACCGCTTCAATTTTTCCTTCGATTCCTCGGGAACCAAAACCTGGCGCAACAAGAATACCATCCAATCCAGATAGTTCAGCTGCAATATTTTCAGGAGTTAATTCTTCAGAGTGGATCCATTTGACGTTTACTTTTGTTTCGTTGGAAACGCCAGCGTGAATAAACGCCTCACTGATGGACTTGTATGAATCTTTCAATTCAACATATTTTCCCACCAATCCAATATTTACTTCATGTTTTGGATTTTTCAAACGCTGTAAGAACGATTTCCAATTGTCCAAATTTGGTGTAGATTTTTTCGATAAGCCTAATTTATCTAACACAACAGAATCCAATTCTTCTCCGTGCATCAATAATGGAACATCATAAATAGAAGAGGCATCGCGCGCTTCAATGACAGCGTTCACAGATACGTTACAGAATTTCGCGATTTTTTGACGTAGTCCTAATTCCAATTCATGTTCTGTACGACAACATAGGACATCCGGTTGAACACCCAATTCCAATAACTGCTTCACAGAGTGCTGTGTCGGTTTTGTTTTTAATTCACCAGCAGCGGACAAATAAGGAATCAAAGTTAAGTGTACTACGACACAATCGTTTTCAAATTCCCAAA
Source organism: Crocinitomicaceae bacterium (assembly GCA_017983465.1). Lineage (GTDB taxonomy): Bacteria > Bacteroidota > Bacteroidia > Flavobacteriales_D > Crocinitomicaceae > UBA952. The sequence continues at coordinate 292,690 of JAGOBK010000001.1, read as the reverse complement.
GCATTTGACGCACAGCTTCCACGTAGGGCAAGGATTCGATGTCACCAACAGTTCCACCAATTTCGGTAATAACGATGTCGTATTTACCGTTTTTAGCCACTAATTGAATGCGTTCCTTGATTTCATCTGTAATGTGAGGGATCACTTGAACGGTTTTACCCAAATAATCTCCGCGACGTTCCTTTTCAATCACAGACTGATAGATTCTTCCCGTCGTCACATTGTTCGCCTGAGAAGTTGGAACATTTAGGAAACGCTCATAGTGACCTAAGTCAAGATCGGTTTCCGCTCCATCATCTGTCACGTAACATTCTCCATGTTCATATGGATTCAATGTTCCCGGATCGATATTGATATATGGATCTAATTTTTGAATGGTTGTGGAGTATCCGCGTGCTTGTAACAGCTTCGCAAGAGATGCGGCAATGATGCCTTTGCCTAAAGAAGAAGTAACGCCCCCGGTTACAAAAACATACTTGGTTGAATTGGACATAAATAAATTTGTAACTACGGGAGACAAAGTTAATACATCCTTTGCACTTGTCTAGACAAATGTTAACAAAAAAGAAGATTGTTTATTTCTTTTTGTGCCAAACGAAATAATCCTGCTTTTGTGTAGGACGATTTTCTTCGATTTCTCTGAGTGGTTCGCAAGGTAGGAGGGAAGCATGACAATCCGCCGGAAGTTGCTGATAGAGAGCAGTTCCTTCGGTTTTCCATTGGATCATTTCATCGCTTACTTCCTTCACAATTTTCGCTGGATTCCCGACAACTACACTGCGCGGGGGAATTTTGGTGTTTGCTGGAACAAAACACAAGGCGCCAACAACGGATTCTTTTCCAATGACCACGTCATCCATGATCACACTGTTCATGCCAATTAAACAGTTTTCTTCTAGAATTCCTCCGTGAATTATAGCCCCATGTCCAACATGTGCTCCTTTTTTTAAGTGAACGGTCGTTCCAGGGAACATATGAATCGTACAGTTTTCTTGCACATTACAGCCATCTTCAATGATGATTTGTCCCCAGTCCCCACGAATCGCCGCGCCCGGACCAATGTAAACATTTTCTCCAATGATGACATTTCCCGTCACACAAGCTTGTGGGTGAATGAAACTAGATGCTTTGATCACCGGAACGAATCCATTAAAAGAGTAGATGGCCATGAAGTTGATTTTGGACGAAATTAAACAAAAGTTGAAAACAACACCTTATATTATGTTAAATAGACTTCGGTAACACAAGTTACTGAAGAGAATCTTCCAATCCGTATCTTTGTGTCCTAAAATAGAACGTATGAAATTTTTAATGTCAATACTACTTGTTGGACTATCAGCAGTATCGTGTGCGCAGAATCGTGTATCACAAACAGAATTTAAAAAATTAATGAAGGATCCATCAGCACAAATTGTAGATGTTCGAACTTCTAAAGAAGTAGCGGAAGGAAAAATAGCAGGTTCCACGAACATCGATTATTTTTCAGCTTCATTCATTGCGACAGCTCAAAAGAAATTAGATAAGAATAAACCAGTACTTGTATATTGTGCAGCAGGTGGAAGATCAGCCAGTGCAGCAAAAGATTTGAAGAAAGCTGGATTCAAAAAAGTATACGACTTAGAAGGTGGATACGACGCCTGGAAGGAGTAAAGAATTGAAGGGATTGTTTTTAGCAATCCCTTTCTCTTTAAATATCTATTTAACATAATATTAATTATAACTCATTTATGTTATTATGGAAATAAAATGAACTCTATTGATTATCCTTTGTTTAAAGGCTATTGGCGTTACACCAAGACATTTATAGTAACTTTGTTTTATGCACACAACGGATTCACAAACTTTAAACGATTTAGAATTTGAACTCATTCGCGAATGGTTGGAATCATTTTGTGTTGGTCCAAGTGCGAAACTTCGTGCGCAGAAATTAACTCCAGGAAATCGCTTCAAACAAATCCGAATGGATTTAAATCGTTTGAACGAATTTAAATCCATCCGAATTCACGGTGAAAAATTTCCAGCATTGGATTTTGAAGAACTGGAAACGGAAATACGTTTATTGGGAATTCAGCAAGCCGTTATTCCAATTGAAGGATTTCGTCGTCTGTATCAGGCATCTGATTTGGTCAATCACTTGATTCAATTCTTCGATAAAGCTTTGTTTCAATACCCATTATTAAAGGAACTCACAAACGACGTTTATTTCACGAAAGAAATTCTGACTGAAATTGATAAAGTCTTTGATCGTTCAGGAAATGTCAAGGATGATGCTTCTCCTGAATTGAAGGAAATCCGTGGACGCATCAAAACATTGCGTGTGCAAATTAACCGGAATTTCGACCGTGAATTGCGCAAATACAACAAGGATAAAGTCCTAGGCGAAACATTGGAAGGATTCATCAATGATCGTCGAGTATTAACCGTTCAGTCTACGTTTAAACGAAAAGTTCCGGGAAATATTCATGGTTCTAGTAAAACCGGTAGTTTGACATTCGTTGAACCCGTAATCAATGTTCCCTTAAATAATGAATTGGAATTCCTATTCGACGACGAACGCAAGGAAATTCACCGCATTTTACAAGTCTTAACGTCCACCATTGCGCATTTCAAACCATTGATTGAAGCATATCAAGTCTTGTTAGTTCAGTTGGACTTCATCAATGCGAAATGTAAGCTCGCATTGGATTTAAACGCGAATTTGCCGGCCATCGGACAATCAACTGGATTTGAAATCAAAGATGCCTTCCACCCTATTCTATGGAAATCCAATCAGGCTTCTGGTAAGCCAACTTTTCCTCAAACGGTTTCGATGAGTCCTAGCTCACGCCTCTTGGTGATTTCAGGTCCAAATGCTGGTGGAAAAAGCATCACGTTAAAGACCGTTGGATTGCTTCAAATGATGTTGCAAGCAGGACTTTTAGTTCCCGTACAGGAAAACAGTATCATGTGCTTTTTTAGTACGATTTTATCCGATATTGGAGATAATCAATCCATTGAAAATGAATTAAGTACATATTCTTACCGTTTGCAAAGGATGAAGTATTTTTTGGAAGTGGCAAATCATCAGTCACTCTTGCTTTTAGATGAATTCGGAACAGGTTCTGATCCCGAATTAGGTGGCGCACTCGGTGAAGTGTTTTTTGAGCAAATCTACCAGCTAAAATCCTTTGGAGTGATTACCACGCATTATGGAAATATCAAGCTGAAAGCGAGTGAATTACCACATGCGCAAAATGGATGTATGTTGTTTAATGAGAAGAACTTACAGCCTTTATATCAGTTTTCGATTGGTCAACCTGGAAGTTCCTTTACGTTTGAAGTAGCTCAAATGAATGGTATTTCCAAAGAATTGATTGAGGATGCCAAAAGTCGCTTGGATCAAAAGAAAGTCAAATTGGATACCTTATTGAATTCCTTACAAAAGGAACGAAATCAGTTGTTAGAGAAATCCAGAAAGTTCGACCGTGTTTCGACGGAAGCCATTCGTGCAAAAGCGGAATATGAATCCAAAGAGTCTAAGTTGGATAGTCGATTAACCCAAGTGAACCAAGTCACGGAAGTAAATAGCAAGCAGCTGCAAGCAGGAAAGAAAATGCTGCAATTTATTGAGCGTTTCAATGCGAAATCGAGAAAAAAGGATGTGAACACCGTTCTTTTTCAAGAATTAACGCAATTCCTCCGCATGGAAAAATCCAAAACGGAAATCAAAAAACAAGAAACGGTTGCTCCAAAGAAACCAACGAAGAAGCAACAAGAAAAAGTAGAAACGTATCAGCAAGAACTGATTGAGGTTGGATGTCAAGTGCAGTTAATTCAAACAAATCGCATTGGTATCGTAGAAGAAATGAAAGGTAAGCAATTGTCAGTCATCTTTGGACAAGCCCGTATAAAAGTGAGCTTGGATAAGTTGCGTTTTCTGAAAAAATAAATTCCCCCAAGATTAATTCTTTATTAAATCAATCGATTTCAATTATTTGTAACAAGAATCACTTAGAAATCTCTAGGAATTCCGTAATTTTGCGCCACTTTTTCACTTAAATAACAAGATCTAGCATGAGTACAGCATTAGGAAATCACATTTTAGTAGAATTTATGAATTGTGATCCACACGTCATGAACGACGTGGCCGCTATTGAACGCGACATGGTTGGAGCAGCACAAAAAGCTGGTGCAACAGTGATTAACTCTACATTTCACCATTTTTCTCCCTATGGAGTTTCGGGTGTTGTGGTTATCCAGGAAAGTCACCTAGCCATTCACACGTGGCCAGAATATGGTTACGCTGCAGTGGATTTATTTACATGTGGAGAAATGAATGCGTGGATTTCTTTTGATCACTTGAAAGAGTGTTTCGGTGCGAAATCTTATTCAGCATTGGAAATGAAACGTGGTTCAGTGAATTTATTGCAACGCAATGATTTCGATATCTCTTCTGCTCGCGAGAAAGCTGCAGAGTGGAGAAATCCTGAATTCTATACGCGTAACGTATGGTTTACGGATAAAGACGAAGATCAAGCATTGTCCTTGCGTTTTACAGGAGATGTATTTGTGGATGTTCAATCACCTTTCCAACGTGTGCGTATTTTGGAATCCTTGAAATATGGTAAAATGTTGGCATTGGACGATATGGTCATGACAACGGAGAAAGACGAATTCCATTACCACGAAATGATTTCTCATCCTTCCCTATTCACCTTGCGCAATGCGAAAAACGTATTGGTAATCGGTGGTGGTGACGGTGGAACTGTCAGAGAGGTGTTGCGTCACTCCAATATTGAGAAAGTAACGATGGTTGAAATCGACGGAGAAGTGATTGAAGCGTGTAAAGTACATTTGCCACAAATTGCCGCTTCATTTGATGATCCACGTTTGGAATTAATCGTTGACGATGGAATTGCGTTCGTGAAGAATGCAAAACAAGGAGAATACGACATCATCATTGTCGATGGTTCTGATCCAGTTGGTCCAGCAGAAGGATTATTCTCTGTTGAATTCTATACAAATTGCTACAATGCCTTGAAAGCGGAAGGAATTCTTGTTGCACAAGGAGAATCTCCAAAATTCAATGAGAAAGCATTTGCGGAATTGAATCAAACATTACAAGGGATTTTCGGTGAAAACAATGCACCAGTTGGATTATTCTTTGTTCCTACCTACCCTACTGGTATGTGGAGTTTCCAATATGGAATCAAAGGAAATTGCCATCCTAAAAACGTTCAAAATGTAGACGAAATCCGTCAGTTTGTTGCTGACCAAGGATTACGTTATTACAACGAGGACATTCACTTTGCGACGTTTGCCACACCAAACTTTGTGAAAACATTACTACGTAAATAATCAGTCGGAAGCGACAAACGAATTTAAATAAACAATTGAGTATGCAAATTTCAGCAAACAAGGTAGTTACGTTAAAATACAAGCTATCGAATCATTCAACTGGCGAGCAGATTGAAGAAACAAACGAAACGAATCCACTTGTATTTTTATATGGTGTTGGAAGTTTAATTCCTGAATTCGAAGAAAACTTAGCAGATAAAACTGTAGGTGATGCTTTCGATTTTCACATCATCGCAGCAAATGCATACGGTGATCACGATCCTCAACACATGGCGATGATTCCTACGAACATTTTCCACGATGAGGAAGGTAAGTTTGATGATCAAATGTTTCACGTTGGTGCCTTGGTTCCAATGAGCGATAACGAAGGAAATCAATTGCGTGGTAAAATCGTTGAAGTTGACGAAGAGAACGTAAAAATGGACTTCAATCATCCATTAGCTGGAACGGACTTGCATTTTGCAGGTGAAGTTTTAGAAGTACGTGAAGCGACTGCAGACGAGATTGCACATGGTCACGCACATGGTCCAAACGGACATCAGCACTAGGAACTGACAGAAAATCAGAATATTATCTTTGTTTTGCGGAATTTTTTATACTTTTCGGAACTTTAAGTGAAAAGAAAACAGATTCATGGCAACAATATTTGAAACAAGGTTAATTGGGAACATCGGGAAAGATGCATTGACAAAAACAATGGATCGTGGCATTATTGCCATCAATTTTCCGGTTGCTCACAATAAAAACTGGAAGGACAAGCGTACAGGAGAGGTTAAAACCAAAACAACCTGGGTGAATTGTACCATTTGGAAACGCGAAGGTTCTAACATGCGTATCGTTGATTTTTTAAAGCGCGGTACGATGGTTGAAATCATCGGTTCACCTGTTTCAAAAGCCTTTCAACACGAAGATGGTTCCATTCGTTCAGAGATTCGCCTAAACGTTTCTAAAACGAATATTCTGCGTCCCGCAAGTCGTGAGGACGAGCTTTCCGAGGATTTAGTCGACAATGACGATCATTCCTACGAAACTTCTTTGGACGACTTCACTATGGATGAAGATGATTTTTAAGCACTTAGAAATAAGAGTAAAAAAAAACTCATTTTTTTTCGCATTTCTGATTTTGATTAAATAAAAATTTATTTATATTTGCATCCTCAACAAGAGAGCAACATTCCTCCTTAGCTCAGTTGGTTAGAGCATCTGACTGTTAATCAGAGGGTCTCAGGTTCAAGTCCTGAAGGGGGAGCAAAAGCCGATCAGAAATGATCGGCTTTTTTGTTTCAAGATAAAGGGTCTCAGGTTCAATCCCGCACGTGCGGGACTGAAGGGGGAGCAAAAGCCGATCAGAAATGGTCGGCTTTTTTTTGTTTCAAGAAAAAGGGTTTTAGGTTCAATCCCGCACGTGCGGGACTGAAGGGGGAGCGAAAGGCTTACGGAAACGCAAGGCTTTTTTTGTATATCATAGTTGCAACTTTTTGTTATTTTTATAAAAAAACACATGATGAAAAAAATGACCTGCAAACAGCTCGGAGGTGCTTGTGATCTAGAATTTTTAGGAGAGTCCTTTGATGATATTGCAAACCAAAGTAAAAAGCACGGAATGGAAATGTTTCAAAAAGGGGATACTGCGCATATTGAAGCAATGAATGAAATGCAAAAGTTGATGAAAGAACCATCCGACTTTGCTAAATGGTTTGAAAGCAAAAAGGAGGAATTTAATCATCTAACTACTATTTGATGTTTCTATTTGCTGAAAGTCAAATAATTAATTTTTGTATGTTGTGAAAAAAATCACTTTTTTATTCTCCCTTTTATTAGTTACCTTCTCTGTAAAGGCGCAAGAAAACGTCAACATTAGCTTCTCAAATGACTTCAAGGTTGTTTATCATTTATCCTTGATTATCTACACTCCCGATGGAAAAATCCAAACAAGGGTCAGTGATCTTTCACCTGACCAGGTAAAGTCCTATGATTTGCCAGTAAACACGGAGATTTTCATCGCAGATTCAAAACAAGAGGCGTTTGCCATGAAAGGAAATGACATTAAATCAACTGGAGTCAAACCTTTTATCGTTTTAAGTGAGCCGGATTCCAAGAGAATAGTAAAACTGAGTTCGATTGAACAACGTGAAAAATAATACGATGGATTCTTACAGAGGAATTTGCTTTCATTCCGTTAAAAGATTAATTTCGTGAAACTAAACTACTGGTTATGACTACTACCCTACTTTTCCTTTTGCTTTCTGTTGTCGTATTTATTGCGATGTACTTGCTTAAAAAAACGAATAAGTTCATCCATTTTGTACTTATTGGAATTTCAATGGCAGTTCTGATGGCTACTCAATTCGTGCATTTCGACAAAAGTCATTCCTTTACGCTTATTTTACTCATGGTTCTTTTCGGTAATTTTTACCGTAATTACAGAAAAAGTATCTAGTAGAAAGGATAATTTCTCCTGACAACTAAAATTTCCATGAAAACTCCATTCAACAAATACCTTTACATTGGTTTCCTCCTACTTGGAACCTATCAAGCGCTTTTCAATAAAGATTACATTCAAGCGGCGGCTTCCTTCGGAATTGGATTAGCCTTCGACCCTTTTGATCCAAGTCAACCTTGGAATGAACGTCCAACATGGCAAAAGATTGTGTTATATGTCCACTTGGCAATTGTAGCGGCGATGTTTGGATTGGGTGTTGGATTGAATGATAAGCTATTCAAATAAAGTTTAAACGAATGATAAAAAAAGCCGATTATTGCTAATCGGCTTTTTTTTATGAAATAAATCGTGGGGGTTTTTGATCAACCCGCAAGAAAACTTACTTTTTATCATCTAAGATGGAACAGAGCGTCTTTGCTCATCAAACTCATCTTCAGATATGACCCGTTTTTTCTTGTTTATCCTACTTTTTCCCGTCCTTCTATTCGCTCAAAACAATACACAAGTCATTCGTGGGAATGTCACCGATAAATGGACACAATCCCCTATTCCATCCGTAATGATTCAAATTCCAACTTTGGAATTGACCGTTTATTCCGATTCATTAGGGAATTATGTATTCGAAGGACTCAAACCGGATCGCTATGAGTTAAAAGTCTCTGTGGAAGCATACAAATCGACATCGATACCGAACGTCATAGTGACTTCAGGAAAAGAAGTCATTGTCGATATTTCGTTGGAAGAGAAATTTCAGCAGATGAAAGATGTCAGCGTGAAAGTTGTAAATAAAAGTGGCGCTAACAATAAATTGGCAAGTGTCAGTGTACGTACTTTTTCCATGGAGGAAGTCAATCGCTATGCCGGTGGACGAAACGATCCAGCTCGTTTAGCAGCCAATTTCGCAGGTGTTAGTGCACCAGACGACAGTCGAAACGACATTGTCATTCGTGGAAATTCCCCTGTAGGAGTTCTTTGGAGAATTGACGGAATGAATGTCACTAATCCGAATCACTTTGCATCTGTGGGAACAACAGGTGGATCTGTGAGTGCTTTAAACACGAACTTGCTGAAGACTTCCGACTTTTTCACATCAGCTTTTCCGGCAGAATATGGAAATGCAACAGCAGGTGTCTTTGATCTTGGACTCCGAAATGGAAATACGAAAAAACGAGAAACAACGCTGCAAGCGGGAGTCATCACCGGACTAGAACTCACAACGGAAGGTCCATTCAGTAAGAAAAGTGCAGCATCCTATTTGGTTGGATACCGGTATTCCCTTGCAGGAATTGCCCAAGCAATGGGAGTCAATATCGGTACAACAGCTACTCCCTCCTACCAAGATTTATCCTTTAAATTATCGAGTGGAACAACGAAATTCGGGAAGTTTTCTGCTTTTGGAATCCTTGCTACAAGCACAATAAATATTGGCGGTGGTTCTGCGAATACATTATATGGAAATGGCAACAAAGTAGATTTTGCTAGTAAAATTGGACTAGGTGGAATCAATCATTTTAAGCAGATCAATGCAAAATCAAACATCACATCAACCTTAGGTATCAATTATTCTGAAAGCAAACAAACAGCTTACGATGTGGACCACATGACAGACAGTAGTTTTGTTCGGGAAATCAACAATACAGCTAAGAAAACGTATTTCTGGAGCAGTAGTTATCAGTTGAAAATCAATTCGCGCTTATTTTTTAAATTAGGTTTTCAGGATGAAATCATTGGTTTGGATCTTTACTACCAAACGAAAAACAATGTGTTTGAACCGGAGAAAATCATTTGGGATTACAACAGTGGAACGAATTTAGCACAGGCGTATGCGCATTTGAAATACCAGGTGACGGAAAAATTAACGATCAATACCGGAATCCATTCACAATATTTCTTTTTAAATGGATCCAAATCATTGGAGCCACGCTTGGGAATGATTTATTCCTTAAATGCCAAAAGCTCCATCAATTTAGGTTACGGATTACATGCGCAAATGCAACCAATCAATGTGTATTTCTTACAGAAAACAGACATGAGTGGGAATGTAACTTACAGCAATAAAAACTTAGATTTCACTAAAAGTCATCACTTTGTTTTGGCTTACAATTTACAGCCAACAAACGATTGGAGAATGAAGTCAGAAGTTTATTATCAAGCACTCTTCAATGTTCCGATTAACGCATATTCAAGTGCTTATTCCATGTTGAACACAGGAGCGACCTTCAAAACAGATTTAACGGATAGCTTGGTGAATACCGGAACAGGAACCAATTATGGAATTGAATTCACACTTGAGAAGTTCTTCAGTAAGGGCTATTACGGATTGTTTACCTCTTCCCTTTATAATTCAACCTATGTAGCGAGTGACGGTGTTGAACGCAACACATCGTTTAACGGAAAATATGTGGTCAATGTACTTGGTGGAAAGGAATGGAAAATTGGTCAAGACAAACGAAATCGTTTTTCAGTGGATGTGAAATTCACCAATGCCGGCGGTAGAGCGTACACACCGATTGATTTGACGGAATCCATCGCAACAGGACACGAAGTGTTATCAACGGATGTCAATTCAGGAAATTACGCCACGTATTACCGCTTGGATCTAAAAGCTGGATTCACGCTTAATAGCGCCAGTCGAAAAATAGCACAAACCCTTTCCTTGGATTTGCAGAATGTCACCAATCATAAAAACATTTTCTCGGAAAGCTATGATGCTCAATCAAAAACCATTCGCAGCACCTATCAATTGGGATTTTTCCCTAATATTGTTTACAAAGTTCAGTTTTAAGATAGAACGCATCATATTTAAAATCAAAAGGAATGAAACGAGTCTTGACTCTGATGTACATCGTGATTTTCAGCATTGCTGGACGAAGTCAAACCACAGCAAACATTGAAATGCTTTTTCCAAAAGGAAAGTCCAAGGCATTGATATTGAGCTATGACGATGGATGCGTGCAAGATCGTCAGTTGGTCAAGTTGATGAATAAATACGACTTAATTGGCACTTTTCACTTGAATGCGAATAAGTTGGGGGCGGCAAATTACTTAGTGAAAGATGAAATCCAGAAACTATTCAAGGGACATGAAGTTTCTGTTCATACGTTTAATCATCCAGGATTAACGAAATTATCGATTGAGGAAATTCAATATGAAATCGTTGAGGACCGCAAAGAATTGGAACGCTTAGTCACTTATCCAGTCCGTGGAATGGCTTATCCATTTGGGAATCATAACGACACAGTGATTGATGTCATTTCGAAATTGGGCATTGAATACGCACGAACAGTAAACGACACCTACGGATTCGAAATTCCTGAAAACTTTTTAAAATGGCATCCAACCATGCATCAATTTTCAAAAGCGTATTGGAAAGCCAATGATCCCCTTCAGGATTCTATCGAAATAAACTTGTTTTACAAGACCATTGATTCGTTTTTACAAACGAAAGATTTAGCTGTTCTCGATATCTGGGGACATTCTTGGGAAATGGGCAGTGATGCAAAGAAATGGACTGAAACAGAGCGATTCTTTCAGGTTTTGTCGCATCAATCCGATGTTTATTATTGCAAACAAATCGACTTGGTAGATTATATTCATGCTTTTCGAAATCTTCGCTTTTCGATGAATAACACCACGGTGTTTAACGCGAGTTCGCTTAAGGTTTTCTTTCTTTATAATAAGGAAATCAGGTCTGTTGATCCGGGAGAAACAATCAGATTATAGAGTGAAGTTAGTCACTTTGGACGCGCGGTAATGATTTTCCTAACGACGTGATGAATAATAAAATCCACGTTCTTCACAAAAGCGAATGACATTGCCATTATTCAGTTCCCCGTTTTCTACAAGTCCATTCTTCACAATCATCATGGCCATTAGTTTCTTTACTGGAAAGGTACCTGTTTCACACTTCGACTGTTCTTCATTGCTAAAAGTTACGGACAAATATGAAAATTTTTGATATTGAGTTCCAGTAGTGGTTTGTATTTTCTTCGTTCCCATATTTTCGCTAAAAGCTGCTAACAGTTCGTGTTGCATGTTGTACAAGTTATAAGAAGCCGATAAAAATGGGCTTTCCAAAATAAAAGCAGGTTCACCGTTTACTAATACGATATCTCCATCGATTTTAATTTTCGCTTTTTGTGCTTGACTGATTCCCGTAATACCGAGGAACAAAATAAAAATGAATAGTTTCATAAGTCTAATTTTTTGATAAAATAACTAAAAACAAGTGAATTTTCCAAACAAGGAAAATGCATTCATTTTTCGCTTAATTTCGTCCTATGGAAACCGAAGGCCAAATTCTACAATTCATTTCTCTTCAGGAAAACACCAAGCAACAAGATTTGTTGGCCTTGCACGAACTCATGCGAAGCATCCTTCCTACCGGAAAATTATGGATGGAAGACGGTAAAAATGATGCAGGAAAAGTTGTGGCGAATCCAACGATTGGCTATGGACAGCAAAACATGTTGTTAGCAAAAGGAAATTCACGTGAAATGTTCCAAATTGGCATAAGTGCAAATTCAAGTGGAATTTCGATTTACCTGTTGGGCATTCGAAATAAATTAAATCTTGCGCAACAATTCGGACTTAAACTCGGCAAAGCGAAAGTAAGTGGCTACTGCATTAAATTTAAGCAACTAGCTGATTTGGATCTTTCTGTACTTGAAGAGGTGATTCGCTTAGGAATTCAATTAACGAACGATTAAGCCATTCCGCTCTATTCACAAAAGCGGAAAACATTCAATCTCTTTTTCCTTTGAAATAAGCAAATAGTGCCATGGCGTGACCATGTCCCAATTCGTATTCTTCTTCGAGCCAATTCGTAATTTCTGTCGCTTTTACGCCTGCTGTTAATGCTCCGTTCGTTAAAAACCCCTTTTCTTCGGCTTTATGTACAAACGCTATTGGATTCAGTCCTGTTTTTGCTTCGATGTTGTCTAGGTACGCTTGGAATGACATGTAGATGGATTTAAAATGAAACTTGGTAAAGATATTATTACCGGAAAAATAATGCAAATTGTATCGCGGCATCTACTTATATTTGAGAAAAAAAACATGAACATAACAGCAGTCATTTTAACCTTAAAAGAAGGTGTAAACGTTTCTGAATTAGGAGCAATTTTAAAACATGAACAAGAGATGGTTGCACAGTGGAAATTAGAGGGAATCATTCACGATATGTATTTGCGTCAGGGAAGAAATGGAGCTGTGATCATGTTCAACGAATTAGATGAAACTGCGGTTCAAGCATTAATCGAAACCCTTCCACTCTACCCTTACTTTAAACCAGCTGAATTTTTGGGATTATTGAAGAATGACTAATTAATTTTTCATTTCAAGATTACTTCAGCTTTGAACGTTAAAATAAGTGTATTTTTAAAGTACAATTTAACAACGTGTTTTTTAACTCCTTCGATTACTTACTCTTTTTCCCAACAGTTTTTCTTCTGTATTGGTTTGTATTTCAGAGAAAACTGAGTTTACAAAACGGGGTCCTCCTACTTGCTAGTTACTTTTTCTATGCATCTTGGAGTTGGGAATTTACAGGTCTACTGTTGTTAAGTACAATCATCGATTATTCCTTTGGGTTTTTAGTTGCCTCGAGGGATCGAAAGAAGGCAAAATTGTTTTTGATACTGAGTATCATTAATAATTTAGGAATCTTAGCACTGTTCAAGTACTACAATTTTTTCGCGGAACAAATTCAGACTGGATTCGATCGCATTGGCTGGGAAATTCATCCTGTGCTATTGAATGTCGCACTGCCAATTGGTATTTCTTTTTACACGTTCCATGGAATGTCTTATGTCTTCGATATCTATCGTGGACAACAGAAAGCAACGAAGAATTTCATCGATTACGCCGTTTTTGTTAGCTTTTTTCCGCTACTTGTCGCGGGTCCGATTGAACGGGCAAATCACTTACTACCACAAGTTCAAAAGAAAAGAACCTATAGCGATGTGCAATGGATTGAAGGTGCTCGCTTGATTCTTTGGGGACTCTTTAAAAAAGTGGTCATTGCAGATAGCTTGGCGCTGATTGCGAATCCAATATTCAACGATTTTTCGAATCAAAGTTCTTTTATGTTGATTCTTGGAGCGATTGCCTTCAGTTTTCAAATATATGGAGACTTCAGTGGCTATTCAGACATTGCCATCGGTTCGGCAAAATTGCTTGGATTTGAGTTGTTGTCCAACTTTAAATTCCCTTATTTCTCAAGAAACATTGCTGAATTTTGGAGGAGATGGCATGTTTCCTTATCCAGTTGGTTTAGAGATTATTTGTACATCCCCTTGGGAGGTTCAAAATCGGGAACGTCAAAAGCACTTCGAAATACATTTGTTATTTTTCTTGTGAGTGGATTTTGGCATGGAGCAAGTTGGAATTTTATCATTTGGGGATTTATTCATGCTTGTTTCTTTTTGCCACTTTTATTGTTGCGTCAAAATCGAAAATATACAGCTGAAACGATAGCCGAAAATCGGTACCTCCCAAGTTTTAAAGAAATTGGTCAAGTCCTCTTTACTTTCTCTTTGGTAACGCTCGCTTGGATTTTCTTCAGGCAAACGGATAGTCAAATGGCTATTGATTACGTGAAACGCATGTTTGTTAACGCCATTGAATTTCCAGAACAATTTAAAACATGGCCAAAAATAGACGCTGGAATCTTCTGGATCTTTCCATTCGTTCTATATGATTGGGTGAATCGCAGAAACGAACGTGTTGTACGATTTCCAAGAATGATTCTTTTACGTTGGACCATGTACGTACTCATGATCTTTTTTATCTTCCTGTTTTCGAACCGTGATCAGGCATTCATTTATTTTCAGTTTTAGCGATGAGTCAAGTTAAATTCCTTCAGAAAGTCTTGCTGCTATTGATCATTTGTTTGATGGTTGATCGACTCTTGATTTTCTTCATTGACCGAAAAATTGAAGCAAATTTCGATTGGAGAATTGAAAAAGTAATGGATGGAGAAGTCAATGCTGATGTCTTGGTAATTGGTTCTTCTCGCGGAGCACGTGGAATCATTGCTTCAGAAATAACGGAAAATACACATCGTTCAGCGTTTAATTTCTGTTACCCAGGTTCCAATTTGCTTTTTCATCACTTCCTATTGAAAACATACCTGAAGTTCAATAAAAAACCGAAAACGATTGTCCTTTCGATTGATGATGACTTTGCCTTTAAAGAAAGTCCATGGTTGAGTTTCCGAAACAATGCCCTTTACGCGTTTACCAAATACGACTACATCAATGAAGAACTCATAGGGCAACAAGAGAATCATCCCTTTTCACGTTATTTCAACATCGCTCGCTTACGTAAAATCCACTTGGATTTCGGTCCACCTGAATTAGAGGATACCGATATCCTATGGAAATGTGGATCCATGCCAATTCCGTTCAACAACAAAGAGGTGATATTTGGTGCAAGAGACACAAGTAATGTAACTTATGATGTTTCTTCAGAAGCGATTTGGTATGTCGAAGCGTACAAGCAAATCATAGAGGATTGTAAAGCATTAGGTATTCAGATTTATGTTGTACTGCCTCCTAATTACCGACCATTAAATCCTGCGTTTCTCAAGCGTGTGAAGGAAGTAACGCCGAAATCTGCAGAAATTTTCGTTTACAATCAATCCCAAAAGGCTTATGCGGACTCAAACTACTTTTATGATCCGTCACATTTGCAACAAAATGGAGCTAGTTTATTCACGAAGGAATTGTCTGATTACCTGAAAGAAAGAAAATAAACAAAAGGGCTCCATTGGGTGTTCATTAAAAAAAAGTTCATGAAAGCATTTGTATTCCCCTTCTTCATTCTATTGATTCAATCCACTTCATCGCTTTATGCGCAAAACATCCACTTCACCTTCCATAACGGATCCTTAAAATCGATTCCTTTGGTGATTCCAAGTGTGATGAATCCAAACTTGAATCCACTTTCTAACAGTGGTATTTCGTTAAACGTTGGACAAAAAGTGTATTTCTATCCATCTGGAACCTCTAAAAAACGCGAGTTGCTCTTTACGGTAGATGATTCCTTTCAACAAGATCAAATTCTGGAAATCGATGCGATCATTGAAAAACGCAAGAAAGAGTTGAAAGCGAATGGATTGTAATTAAACTTTCTCAGAAATACAGTAACTTTGAACGATGTACATTTCACTCACAGGTCTTAAGCCCAAAAATTTCATTTCCTTCTTTCGCTTTTGGCGTTATGCAGTTCCATCTTTCCGTCAAGCACAGACAGCGAAAGGAAATCTTTCCTTAAGTGCCAAACGTATTAAAGGTTATCAATGCACAGTGACATCCTGGGAAAGCCGTGAAGTGATGTTGGAATTCATGCGAAGTGGCACTCACTTCGAAGCTATGAAACAATTCCATAAAATCGCAACGGGAAGAACGTATGGTTACGAGTCAGATCAAGTTCCAACGCCTGAAGAAGCCTTTCGCTTGTTAATGGAAAAAGGAAAAGATTATTAATCAAGTTTTAGTTCCATGAGCAAATCCGTTTGCTCGTCACTTCCCAGCATAAATGAATGTTTTCCGAAGAATTTAAATTGATTTCGCTCATAAAATCGAATCGCAGAAACATTGTGTTCCCAAACCCCTAACCAAATTAATTTCAGTTGTTTGTCCTTCGTTATTTGAATAGAATGATCAAGTAAAAACTGGCCCACTCCCCTGTTTTGATTTTCCTTGCGAACATAAATCCGTTCGATTTCCAAGGAAGGGATGTCTCGGTTTTCCGTTTGTGCCTTTGCTTCGTTCAGTTTTAAATAGGCTAAGATTTTTTTGCCATTTTTAGCGAAATAAAAGGATGTGGATGGATTGCTAAGTTCTAAAGTCAATTGTTCCAGGGATAAATTCACTTCCAAGTAATGATTCATGTCTTCATGGGTATTCACCTCACCAAACGTATCGAAAAAGGTTTGACGACTGATTTCTTGTAATTCCAGTAAATCGGCTTTTTGTACTTGGTAAAACTCCATTTCATTCATAGTCCAAAAGTACATAATCACTTTAAATTCATAGCAATGAGAGCCATCTTGAAAATGTATAAGTTTTATTGATGCACCTATAAATAATATCAATGAATTCTATGGTTTCTTCGCGTTAAATTTGAGGGTAACTAAATTCAATAAAGTAACGATGAAAAAGCAACTATTGACTATGAGTCTGTTCATTACCGGAATGGTAGTTGGACAAAAAGCTGCAGAAAAAAGCGAGGGACAATGTCCTATGGGCTTTGGAAAATCTAGCACAAAAACGGAGTCCACTACTGCTGCGCCTGCAGAGTATCAAACTTCAAGCGAGCCAAACACAAACCGTGATTGGTTTCCAAATCAATTAGATTTATCGATTCTACATCAAAATTCGACACTTTCGAATCCAATGGATCCCAATTTTAATTACCGTCAAGCGTTCATGACTGTCGATTACACTGCCTTGAAAAAGGACATCGAAAAAGTCTTAACAGAATCACAAGATTGGTGGCCAGCAGATTTCGGTAACTACGGACCATTATTTATTCGAATGGCTTGGCATAGTGCCGGTACATATCGCACCGGAGACGGACGCGGTGGGTCTTCCGCAGGACAACAACGTTTTGCGCCATTGAACAGTTGGCCAGATAATGGAAACTTAGATAAAGCGCGTCGCTTGCTATGGCCAATCAAACAAAAATATGGAGAGAAAATTTCTTGGGCAGATTTAATGGTCTTGGCTGGAAATGTCGCACTTGAAAACATGGGATTCAAAACATTTGGATTTTCCGGTGGACGTGTAGATGTTTGGGAGCCCGAAAAAGACGTGTACTGGGGAATGGAAAAGAAATGGTTAGCCGATCAACGTTATTCCGGTAATCGTCAGTTGGAAAATCCACTTGCTGCTGTTCAAATGGGATTGATTTACGTGAATCCAGAAGGTCCAAATGGTAATCCAGATCCGCTTTTAGCAGCGAAGGACATCCGTGAGACTTTTGGACGTATGGGAATGAACGACGAAGAAACCGTAGCATTAATTGCTGGTGGACACACTTTCGGGAAAACACATGGTGCAGGACCGGCTTCGAATGTGGGTGCAAATCCAGAAGATGCAAGTATCGAAGAACAAGGATTCGGTTGGAAAAGCACTTATAAATCAGGAAAAGGAAAAGATGCCATTACTTCAGGATTAGAGGTAACTTGGACATCTACTCCAACACAATGGGGACATTCATACTTTAAAATTCTTTACGGATACGAATGGGAATTAACGAAAAGTCCAGCAGGTGCTAAACAATGGGTAGCGAAAACAACGGATGCCATCATTCCTGATGCTTTTGATCCAAACAAAAAACAATTGCCAACGATGTTGACAACAGATTTATCCATGCGCTTTGATCCTGCCTACAACTTGGTTTCGCAACGATTCATGGAGCATCCAGAGCAATTCGAAGATGCATTTGCACGTGCTTGGTTCAAACTAACACACCGTGACATGGGTCCAAACTCTCTTTATTTAGGTCCAGAAGCACCGAAAGAAGCGTTGATTTGGCAAGATCCAATTCCGACATTGAATCACGAAATCGTGAATGCACAAGACATTGCGCAATTGAAAACAAGCATTCTTGCTTCGGGAATTCCAGCAAATGAATTCATTGAAACAGCTTGGGCATCTGCAAGTACATATAGGGGATCAGACAAACGTGGTGGCGCAAACGGTGCACGCATTCAATTGGAACCACAACGCAACTGGGAAGTGAATAATCCAGCGCAATTAGACCGTGTTTTGAAAGCCTTGAGAAAAATCCAAGGAGAATTCAACGCGAAAAACACGACGAAGAAAATCTCCATGGCTGATTTAATCGTTTTAGCAGGAAGTATTTCTGTTGAAGAAGCAGCGAAAAAAGCAGGATACACACTGACTGTTCCTTTCACACCTGGAAGAATGGATGCAACGCAAGATCAAACAGATGTGAAATCATTCGCAGTTCTTGAGCCTATGGCAGATGGATTCAGAAACTACACGAAAACGCAATATACTTTGTCGACGGAAGAATTGTTAGTCGATAAAGCACAATTGTTAACACTAACAGCTCCAGAAATGACCGTTCTTGTTGGAGGGATGCGTTCGTTGAATGCGAATTACAATAATGAAAACAATGGGATTTTAACGAGTCGTCCAGGAACTTTGTCAAATGATTTCTTTGTGAATCTTTTAGATATGTCTACCGAGTGGAAAGCAACTTCAGACACGAAAGAAGTATTTGTTGGTCGTGATCGTAAATCAGGAGATGTCAAATGGACTGCAACACGCGCTGACCTAATCTTTGGTTCGAACTCTGAGTTACGTGCTTTAGCAGAAGTTTATGCTAGTGCGGATGCAAAAGAAAAATTCGTGAAAGATTTCATCGCCGCTTGGACAAAAGTGATGAACCTTGATCGCTTTGATGTAAAGTAGTTCATTTCGAATAATATTGAAAAGTCCTGGCAATACTGTCAGGACTTTTTTTATGGGGTTCAGTGTAAATGAAATTTATCTATTTTTACTGAGTAAAACCGACTCATGAAAAACGTCATCAAATTAGAATCCGCAGGGATTTTCTTGGTTCTTCTATTTGCTTACCACCTTCAATTTCCAAATGAATGGGGGGTCTTTTTCTTGTTGTTTTTCGCGCCGGACTTATCCTTTTTAGCTTATGTAATTTCAAAGAAAAGTGCCGGTGTATTTTATAATATCGCTCATCACCAAGGAATCATTGCTGTTTTCATGGGGATTACTTTTTTCTTTGACTGGATGGATGCCTATCAAATTGCTTTCATCTTTTTAGCGCATTCTGTTTTTGACCGCATGATGGGCTACGGATTAAAGTATTTAGATCATTTTGACCATACTCATCTTGGTTGGATTGGGAAAAGCAAGCACTTAAATAACTCGAACGAACAATAAATAATTACACCTTAAATTTTTATCATGTCAAAACATTCTATTTTATTTTCACTCAGTATCCTATTCACACTGACTTCTTTTTTCATGGAGAAAGCCAATGAATTAAATCCAACCGGCACATATGAATACGACAATGGAAATGATGGGGATGGTACAGTGAAAGTTCAGAAAATCAGTGCAGATAAAATCAAGGTAAGTGTTTTTGTTATTGGCGGTCCACCAAGTCACAATATGGGTGAATTTATGAAGGAGTTGAAGATAAAAAACGGTGTGGCAATTTATAAATCCGGCGATTGCCAGATTAAATTTACGTTTAATTCAAAAGCTGTGAAAGTGACTCAAACTGGATTCGAATGTGGATTTGGAAATGGCGTTTCTGCCGATGGGTACTATATTAAGACTTCAAGTAAAGTTCCAAAAATGGACGAGTCGTATTAATGAAGTTACAAACAGGTATCCTTTTCTTTTTCCTTTGTGGGATTATTTCCATTCATTCTCAGACGAGTTTGAATCTGATGTCCTACAACATTCGCTACGATATTACCACCTCGAACGCGAGTCCATGGATGGAACGACACACAGCTATTTCGAGTCAAATCAAGCGCTTCGATGCTGATATCATTGGCATGCAAGAAGTGTTAGTGCATCAACGAGAACAATTATTATCTGATCTACCCGGATATGCTTCAGTCGGTGTCGGACGTGATGACGGGATAAACGCAGGAGAATTCTCCCCGATTTTCTACAAAAAAGAACGTTTTCAACTCTTGTCATCAAGGACGTTTTGGCTCTCTCCTACTTCGGAGATTCCATCGAAAGGTTGGGATGCAGCCTTGAATCGCATTTGCACGTATGCAGAATTTCTAGACGTTCAATCAAAGGATACTTTCTGGGTGTTTAATACACATTTCGATCACGTAGGTGAAACCGCACGAATGAAAAGTGCCGAGTTGATTCTTCAAAAAATACATGAAGTGACAAAGGGAACAAATCAAGCGGTGATATTCTGTGGGGACCTCAATTTAAACGATGATCATCCAGCCATCACGTTTGTACAATCTCAACTGAAAGATGCTTTTCTCGTTGCTAAAAAAGTAAAAACGAAGATGAATCGAACCTTTAACAACTTTGATCTAACGACACCAGCTTCCAAACGGATTGATTACATTTTTGCTAATGAAATGGTTCTAGTGAAATCCTTTGAAACGATTGTTGAGCCATTTGGGGTGAGTTATCCATCGGATCACTTTCCAATCTTTACAAGAATTAAAATCAAGTAATTTCTAGCGAAGTTTCGCCGCGTCATGAATGGACTTTGTCCAAACTTGCGTTCGTTCAATTGCTGGCAATACCTCCTCCGGAGTTTGAACGATTTGATACAATTCTCCTAGGTCATCGGACATGAATTTCTCCTCTACCGCTTGTTGCATCATCAGTTGAAATGCATCAAAGTAATTTCGTGTATTGAGAATGATAATGGGTTTCGTGAATTGCGCCAATTTTTTCAAGGTGATTGCTTCAAACAGCTCCTCGAATGTTCCTGGTCCGCCGGGAAGTGCAACCAATGCATCTGTTCCTTCTAAAAACTTCGCTTTGCGTTCATGCATCGTCTCTGTGTAAACGAAATCGGAAACACCGCGATGTCCCCACTCTACTTCATTCATGAACTGGGG
Organism: Crocinitomicaceae bacterium; assembly: GCA_017983465.1. GTDB lineage: Bacteria > Bacteroidota > Bacteroidia > Flavobacteriales_D > Crocinitomicaceae > UBA952. The sequence goes on along the minus strand of JAGOBK010000001.1, from coordinate 271,298 downwards.
CATGATTCCTTTGATTTGTCCGCCAGCAGCTAAAACGCCATCCGCTAATTGACCCATGAGTCCTGATGATCCGCCACCAAAAACGACTTGCACCTTGTTTTTCGCGAAGATATGAGCAAGCGTTTCCGTTGCTTTAAAATATTCCGGATGGATTTGCGCGCTTGACGCACAGTAGACACATATTTGCATGCGGTAAAGTTGCGAAAAGAATTTTGAATATTTCGAATGATTCATAACCAAGTGGTAATTTTCATTTTGAAGTGATTATTCAAAGAGATTATTACTTTTGATGAATCAATCAACAACAAAATGAAACCAGAAAGTTTAATGATGAGTCATGGTTACAAACCTGAACTCAGTCAAGGAGCAGTAAAATGTCCCGTATTTTTAACCTCTACATTTGTCTTTCAGACAGCTGAAGAGGGAAAAGATTTTTTTGAAGTAGCCTATGGACATCGTCAATCTAGACCAAATGAGGAACTAGGCTTGATTTACAGTAGGATAAACAATCCAAATTTAGAGATTTTAGAAGATCGTTTATCTCTTTGGGACAAGGCCGATGGAGCGGCTGTTTTTGAATCAGGAATGAGTGCGATTTCTACAGTGCTCTTAGAATTTTTAAAGCCAGGTTCATTGTTGCTTTATAGTGCACCTGTTTATGGTGGAACACACCATTTCATTCATCATGTATTAACAAAATTCGGAATTGAAAGTGTTGAATTCGGAGTAAAAGATTCAAAGGAAGTGATACTTGAAAAAATTCAATCAAGTGGAAAAGGAAAAGAGTTGGCAATGATTTACATTGAAACCCCAGCGAATCCCACGAATGATCTTTTTGATATTTCGGAAGCAATAGAATTAGCGAAACAATTTTCGACGGATACAAGCAAAGTTTATGTGGCGGTTGATAACACGTATTTAGGTCCAATTTGGCAAAAGCCATTAGAGTTAGGCGCTGATATCGTAATGTATTCAGCTACGAAATACTTGGGTGGACATTCCGATTTAATTGCTGGTGCCGTCCTAGGGAATTCTGATGTAATCACTCGTGTAAAGACCTTAAGGACCTTTCTTGGAAATATGATTTCTCCTCACACCGCTTGGATGTTATTGAGAAGTTTGGAGACCTTGCATATTCGTATGGATCGTCAACAGTCCAATGCACGTATCGTTGCGGACTACCTAAAAAATCATCCAAAAATTGAAAAGGTTTATTACCTAGGTTTAGAGGATGAATTGTCGCCTCGAACGAGAGAAATTTTCAAAAAACAATGTTTAGGTCCGGGCGCTATGATTAGTTTTGATGTAAAAGGTGGAGAAAAAGAGGCGTTTGAAATATTGAATCGATTAAAATTAATCAAACTGGCAGTGAGCTTAGGGTCAACAGAAAGTTTGGCTGAGCATCCCGCGACCATGACACATGTGGACATCCCGGAAGAGGGAAAAAAACTCATGAATATTACAGAGAAAATGATTCGGGTGAGTATTGGTGTAGAAGATCCGCAGGATCTAATAAGTGATTTTAAACAGGCATTAACAGATAAATAAGATGAATAAAGAGCAAAAACCTAAAAAATGGAAAATCATGTTGGTGTCATGGTTATTTGTTTACCCATTGATAAACGTGATGTTTGCATTGGTTTTTCCATTGGTAAAAGAACAGCATCAATTGGTTAAGACACTTGTGTTTACCTTGATTCTGGTTCCAATCATGGGTATATTTTTACCAAAGATCCACAAGCGTTTTTGGAATTGGATTTGTAAATAATTCTGTTCTATGAAACCTAGGTTACGTTTGTAATCCAGAATTATTTTCAGCTTTGTACCATGGAAAAGAATTTGAAAGCACACTGGGAAACGGTTTATGAAACCAAAAGTCCACAAGAGGTATCCTGGACTCAGGAAATCCCTCAGATTTCGTTAGATTTTGTTACGTCATTTCCTTTAGAAAAATCAGTTTCAATTATTGATGTTGGTGGTGGTGACAGTTTGTTAGTTGATCACCTACTCGACCTTGGATATACGAATATCAGCGTTTTGGATATTTCTGCACACGCCATTGATCGTGCCAAATTTCGCTTAGGTGAACGCGCTTCTTTGGTTCATTGGATAGTTTCTGACATCAACGAATTTCAACCTGAGGCCACTTACGATTTATGGCATGATCGTGCTGCGTTTCACTTTTTGACAGCTCCTTCAGACATTCGTCGTTATGCAAGATTGGTGTCAAATCACGCGAAAAATATGATTTTAGGGACATTTTCAACGGATGGACCTCTAAAATGCAGTGGATTAGAAATTACCCAGTACGACGAAACAAGTTTGGGTGAATTATTTCAAGCGCAAGGATTTGAACGTATCGAAACCAGACGAGAAGACCATCAAACACCGTTTGGCACGAGTCAAAACTTTGTCTTTGCTTCCTTTCGAAAATAAACACGTTACAAACTTGCTCTTAAAATAATGTTGGATGGATTTGCAATTCGTTGCTTTTTGCCGTTCATCACCATTTTTGCCATCGTTTTCCCCATGACATGAAAATCCGTTGATATCGTGGTAATACCATTTTCGATGACTTTTTTCAAAGGGATTTCATTGTAGGAGATGATACCTATGTGTTTTCCAATAGCTAGATCTTTCGATTTGGCTAATTCGATAACTTCTACCAATTGATCGTCGTTCGGTGTGATAAAAACAACTCCCTTTTGAATGTGCTTTTCTTCAACGGAATGAATCACTTCGTGTGGAAACTTAATTCCTTCGCAATATGACCGAAATCCCTCCACCATTCCAATGGGCTCCTTTGCTCCGGGAAAAATAAGTGTCAATTTTCGGTAGTATTTTAAACGTGGATGCGCTTCCTTTAATCCCATTTTCATGTCCTTGGAAAAATCTTGGTACACGGCAGGATATTCAGCTAGAGATCCATTTGTTTGATCCAACAAGTAGACTGACTCCTTTGGTAATTTGGCTATGATTTCCGCTGTCCCAACTAAATTCGAAGGCATAATGATGTAATTAGAATACCTGCCCGCATTTTCGGTGATTAATTTGTCGAACATCTGTAAATTGAAGTGATGAAAGAAAATTTCGACCTCGGCACGCTTGTTTATTTCTTCGTAAAAACCATTGTATATCAATTCTTTAAATGAATTTAATTCATCAAATAATAGAAATAGATTTTGCTCGTGTTGGAATCCCAAACTTTTAACGAAATATCCTTTTCCAATGATGGAATAAACAACGCCTCTTTTCTTTAATTCATCGTACGCTTGTAGTACTGTATCGCGTGAAAGTCCGTTGGCTAGAGCGATTTTATTGATGGATGGCAGTTTGTCGTTCAATTTTAATCGTTTATCCGCCAAGGCACGTTCAATACACAAGATGATTTGCTTGTACTTCGTTTGCGCGGAATTTGGATCAATTTTAATTAAAGGCATACACTAAATAAACTGGTAGCTAAAATACAACTAAACCGGTAGGTACTGGTATGCTTTAAAAAACTTTATTTTGTACTTTTCTCTTCGAATCCACCTGAAACATTAAAATGAATCCAGTTGAAATAAAAGAATTTGGACAATTACCTGATGGTCAAATGGTTTATTCCTATTTGTTAAAGAATAAACATGGAATGACGGTTGAGTTCATTTCCTACGGCGCAGTTATGCGTTCGTGTGTATTACCAGGAGATCAGGGTTTGGATATTGTTTTGGGTTTTGATCGTTTGGAAGATTACCTCGAATCAATGAACATGGAGAATCCACCGTACTTTGGTAGTATAGTTGGGCCTTTCGCTGGTCGAATTCATCAAGGGATTTTCTTTCTGAATAACAAAGTATATCAGCTAAGTAAAAATAACGGAGTAAATCATTTACATGGTGGAATCGATTCTTTTAGTCGTGCACTTTGGAAAGCGGAACCGCAATTATCCGAACAATCGATTACTTTGAAACATGTGAGTCCTGCAGGAACGGATGGCTATCCAGGTGAAGTAACGAGTACACTCACCTATTCATTGACGGATGACAATGAATTGAAAATGAGCTACAAAGCTGAATCCACAGAGGATACGATTATCAATGTTACCCAACACCATTATTGGAATTTAGGTGGACACAATCAATCGGTCGAACATCAATCCATTCATTTAAATGCCACACATTTCTTAGAAAAGAACATGGACAATATTCCAACAGGAAATTTCGAGCAATGGAGCGAAAAACCCATGCAGGACGAATTAACGGCTGAATTGCGAGCTGACTTGGATCATACGTTCATTATTTCTGATCAATCGGAAATACAGGCATCTTTAACGCATCCAACAAATGGATGGAAAATGTTGGTGAAGTCCAACCAACCAGCGGCACATCTCTTTATCGGTTGTGGATTGCCAGAAAACTTAAAAGGTAAACAAGGCGTTTCCTATCATGCGACAAGTGGCATTTGCTTTGAAATGCAAAACTTTCCAGATTCGCCAAATCATGATCATTTTCCTTCAAGCGTGCTTCGAAAAGACGAAGTCTACGAAAATAATACGATCTTTCACTTTGTAAATCAAGACCATGTATAAACAAATGCTCCTTATTTTGCTGCTTTCTATAGTTGGAATCTCAGCATCCTGTAAAGACAAAAACAAACCAAAACCACCTACTCCACCTGTGGCAACTGATTATTTGGCAAAAGGTGGTGATGTCAGTTGGTTGCCTCAAATGGAAGCGACTGGATTCAAGTTCTTTGAGTCCGACGGAACCGAAACAGATTGTTTAGAAATCTTGAAAAACAGAGGGATGAATACTGTTCGTTTGCGTGTTTTTGTGAATCCGTCCAATAATCCACAAAGCGGACACTGTTCGAAAGAAGAAACGGTTGCCATGGCTGTTCGCGCAAAGAATTTAGGAATGAAAGTCATGATTGATTTTCACTATTCTGATACCTGGGCGGATCCAGCGAATCAAACAAAACCAGCTGCTTGGGCGAATTGTAGTTTTGCTGCGTTGAAAGATTCTGTCTATCAACATACATATGATGTTTTATCAGCATTGAAAACAGCTGGAGTCACTCCAACGTGGGTGCAGATTGGAAACGAAATTCCTGGTGGAATGCTTTGGCCGGAAGGATCATATACGAATTTTGGACAATTGTCCGCGCTTGTGAACAAAGGCTACGACGCGACAAAAGACATTGATGCAAACATCAAAGTCATCGTGCACATCGACAAAGGAAATGACAATGCGCGTTTTCGCTGGTTCTTTGATTTAGCGGTCGCAAATGGAATGAAATTCGACGTCATCGGGGCTTCGTACTATCCATATTGGCTTGGTACAGACTACACTGCAACGATTAACGATTTAGAAACCAACTTGAATGATATGGTCACGCGCTACGACAAAGATGTGATGGTCGTGGAAGTTGGTGGTGATTACACCTTAGTGCAAAACACGCAAGATATGTTGACTCAAGTCATTTCGATTGTTCGTGGAATTCCGGGTCAACGTGGACTTGGAGTAATCTACTGGGAACCGGAAGGCGCGAAATCATGGAGTAACTACCAATTGAATTGCTGGCAAAACAACGGAAAACCTTCAACAGCACTAGATGCATTCTTTAACTAAGTCCATGCGTAATTTATACTTCTTTTTATTCCTTTTCTCAACACTAACGACCTTTGGTCAGACAAGAAAAGTAACATCCTTTAATTCTGACTGGGAGTTTTTACGTGCTGATGTGAAAGACAGTCCAATCTTCCATAATTGGGAAAAAGTAACGCTTCCGCATACCGCTCGATTGGAATCAAAAGTGGTCGTTTCCCAATTTCAAGGTGATTGTGTGTACCGTAAATCCTTTATTTGTCCACTCAAGAAGGATGAAAAAGCCTTTTTGTACTTCGAAGGGGTCATGATGAAAGCAGCAGTTTACTTAAATGGAACCTGGATGACAACGCATGAAGGAGGTTATCTTCCGTTTATGGTTGAACTCACCTCTGAATTGAAAAAAGGAAAGAACCTCATTGAAGTACGCGTAAACAATGATGATAATCCACAAATCCCACCGGGAAAACCGTTGAAGGATCTAGATTTTAACTATTACGGAGGGATTTACCGGAATGTCAAACTTATCAAAACGAATGAAATACACATCACTGATGCTGTCCATGAGAACATCCCTGGTTCGGGTGGTGTTTTTGTGAATTTCAATTCCTTTAGAGCATCCACTACGAAAGCACAAGTACAGGTTCATGTCAAAAATGAATCAGGAAAGTCGGCAAAAATAAAGGTGGAAACGATGATTGAGGACGGTAAAGGTTATTCTTACCGAACAATTTCTGCCACAAAAGAGTTGGCAGCTCATTCAAGTCAACAAATCGAATCAAATGCCATCGTTCATAACGCTGAACTATGGAGTCCGAGTCATCCGTTTTTGTACGATATGACTGTTCGTGTGTACAAAGACAATAAATTGGTGGACGAACAACACCAAAAAGTAGGTGTCCGTTTTTTTGAATTGAAAGATGATGGATTTTACTTGAATGGATCGAAATACGAGCTGTCCGGAACGAATCGACACCAAGAATATCCTTATGTTGGTTATGCACTTTCGGATAATGCCAATTGGCGTGATGCAGTCATGATTAAAAATGCCGGATTCAATTTTGTGCGTCTTTCCCATTATCCGCAGTCAGAGTCCTTTTTGGATGCCTGTGATGAACTTGGATTGATTGTGATGGACTGTTTACCTGGATGGCAGTTCATGGGAGATTCTACGTTTCAGGTGAATGTCAAGCAGAATCTACGCGACATGGTTCGACGTGACCGTAATCGTGCCTGTGTCTTGTTTTGGGAGAATTCCTTGAATGAAACGTGGATGGAACCTCCATTTACACAAGAATTGAATGCCATTCTGGATGATGAAATGCCGTTTTATTCCATTAGCTGCAGTTGGATTGATGATCCATCTTACGATTTGTTTATTCCTGCACGTCAACATGCCAAAGCACCAGTCTATTGGAATTCCTATCAAAATGGAACGAAACACATCCTCGTTGCCGAATACGGTGATTGGGAATATTACGCGCAAAACGCTGGATTCCAACAAAGTACTTTCTCGGATTTGAAGGAAGAAGAACGAACATCGCGTCAGTTGCGGTCTGCTGGCGAGAAACGTTTATTGCAACAAGCGTTCAACTTTCAGGAAGCCAGTAATTCAAATCACCAAGGAAAACAAATTATCGGTGAAGCCAATTGGTTGATGTTCGATTATAACCGCGGTTATAGTCCAGACTTGGAATCTTCTGGGATCGCGGATATTTTTAGGATTCCGAAATTCTCCTACGATTTTTATAAAAGTCAAGTCTCACCTTTGGATTCATTGCGTGATCCGCGTTTAGAATCCGGTTATAATTTAAGTATTGCTACTTTCTGGACTCCTGACTCTCCGCTTGACATCACCATATTTAGCAACGCAGAAGAAGTGGAATTGTACCTAAACGACTCTTTGATTGGACGACAAAAACCGATAATCAATTCCTTTAGTGATCATTTAAATCATCCACCTTTTCATTTTCAAGTTTCTATATTTGTTCCGGGAACGTTAAAAGCTGTTGGATTTGCGAATAATAAAGAAGTCGCTTTTCGACAAGTATTTACTCCAGGAATCCCAAATGGCATGAACATGGATATCGTAACGGAAGGCATTCCAATTGCTAAAGATCAGATGGACATGGTGTTTGTTCGAGCATTCGTTACATCAAATGAAACACTTGTTCCTAACGCTGAAGAGGAATTCACTTTCAAAATCATCAAAGGGAAAAATGCTATCTTGATTGGAGAGAATCCCGTGAAATCTGAGGCAGGAATCGCATCGATACTCCTAAAGACAGAAGGATTTAATGATGAAATTCAGATTGAAGCAAGTTCTCCCAAGTTAGGGACACATGTATACATTTTAGCACCAAAAAAATGATGGATATTCCAAATGCACTCATCCGGGAAATAAGTTTAAACTTCAAGGCGCAATTTGGAAAGAGCCCTGCCCTACTTGTATTTGCACCAGGACGCATCAACTTAATCGGTGAGCATATCGATTACAACGACGGATTCGTGTGTCCAGCGGCGATTGACAAATATGTTGGCTTCGCGCTTGGACCATCTTCTACGGAGAAATCAATCGTGCAGGCATTGGACCTTGAAGAAGAATTTCATTTCGATGCACAGGAAGATTTTCAGGCGGATCAGCACCATTGGACAAATTATATCAAAGGAGTATTGCACCAATTTTCTGGAATGGAGATTTCACCGTTTCAACTCGTTTTTCAAAGCAGTATTCCAATCGGCGCAGGACTTTCCTCGTCTGCAGCATTGAGTTGTGGTTTTGCTTACGCATTAAACGAATGGACGAAGGCCGGAAAAACGAAACAAGAATTGGCACTCATTGGACAACGAACAGAGCACGAGTTTGCCGGTGTGAATTGTGGACTCATGGATCAATTTGCCAGCGTTTTTGGTCAAAAGAATTCCTTTATCTTAATGGATTGTCAGGATTTGTCCTTGAATTTCGTTCATGCGGAATTGGAAAACAGTACCTTCTTACTCATCGATTCTTGTGTTAAGCACGATTTAGCAGAATCAGCGTACAACCAACGTCGCTCCGAATGTGAACATGCGCTTGACATCGTGAAACAGTCTTTTCCGGAAGTCAGTTCATTTCGTCAATGTGAAATGAGACATTTACTAGCAACGCGAGAGCAAATGGGAGAAATCTCCTTCAGACGAGCATCTTATGTAGTTGCAGAAATTGAACGAGTGCATTTAGCGATGTCAGCCTTAGAAAACAAAGACGAGCAATTACTCGGAAGCTTGTTGAATCAAACCCACGAAGGACTTTCCGCTCAATACGATGTCAGTTGCATCGAACTGGATTTCCTACATCAAAGCGCCGTAAATCACAAAGATGTCCTCGGTGCACGAATGATGGGCGGTGGATTCGGAGGTTGCTTACTTGTTCTATTGAAAAAGGATTGTCAACATTCCGTGATTCAAGCGCTTACCCATGAATATTTAGCAAAATTTAGCATTGAAGCAAAAGCGTATCCAATTAACATTAGTCAAGGAATTCAACACCTCACATGGCATGAACAAGTTTAACCAAGACATACATCCGCATCGACGTTACAATCCATTATTGGATGAATGGATTCTCGTTTCACCGCAGCGCGCTTTGCGTCCGTGGCAAGGACAAACAGAAGATTTAAACGAGGAACAGCGTCCAACTCACGACGAAAACTGTTATTTGTGTCCAGGAAATGTGCGTTCCAATGGAGCACAGAATGAAGCATACGCTTCGACCTTTGTGTTTGAAAATGATTTTTCTGCATTGATGAAAGATCCAGTGGAACAGATTCATTCTGATTCGAATTTCTTTCAAAGCAAAGCAGAGCGAGGTATCAATAAAGTGGTGTGTTTTTCGCCAAATCACGCTTTGACATTGGCGGAAATGACCATTCAAGAATTGCATTCCATCATCGAAACCTGGACAAACGAATACAGAACGCTGGGTTCTTTGAATTACATCAATCACGTACAGATTTTTGAAAACAAGGGAAGTGTGATGGGGTGTAGCAACCCGCATCCACACGGACAAATTTGGGCGCAAGAATCAATTCCAACGCAAGTAGCGAAAACGCATAAGCAGCTATTGAATTATTACAAAAAGAATGGTAGTCCATTACTTTTGGATTATGTTCAAGAAGAACTAACGAAACAAGAACGCATTATTGCAGAGAATGAACACTTTGTACTTCTTGTCCCTTATTGGGCGACGTGGCCATTTGAAACCATGATTATCAGTAAATTCCCATGTGACAACCTAAGTGATTTGAACCATGAGCAGCAATTGAGTTTTGCAGAAATGATACACTGTGTAACAGTTAAATACGACAATCTGTTTCACTGCTCCTTTCCCTACTCTGCTGGAATTCATCAAGCGCCAACGGATGGGGAGAATCATCCCGAATGGACCATGCACATGCATTTTTATCCACCACTTTTACGTAGCTCAAGTGTGAAGAAATTCCAAGTAGGCTATGAAATGCTGGGGGAAGCACAGCGGGACATTACTCCAGAACAAAGCGCGGAAAGACTTCGATCTCTTTCATCGATTCATTATAAAACGACCTAAATCATGCATACTTTATCTACTACGGATTTTCTTGTGTTTCTTGTGTATTTCATCATTATTGTCGGATATGGCTTTTGGATTTACAAACGCAAGCAAAAAGAATCCTTGAATAGCCAAGATTACTTTTTAGCGGAAGGATCCTTGACTTGGTGGGCGATTGGCGCATCCTTGATTGCCAGTAACATTAGTGCAGAACAATTCATCGGCATGAGCGGAAGTGGATTCAAAATGGGATTAGCGATCGCGACCTACGAATGGATGTCCGCGGCTGTATTGATTCTTGTGGCAGTGTTTTTCATGCCCGTTTATTTGAAGAATAAAATCTCAACGATGCCACAGTATTTGAAGAAGCGCTACAATGGACAAGTGGCCATGATTATGGCGGTATTTTGGTTGATGCTGTATGTATTCGTTAATCTAACAGCAATTTTATATTTGGGCGCTTTAGCAATTAGTAGTATCTCTGGTTTGAACTTGTTTTTATGCATGGCATTCTTAGCGATTTTCGCAGTGATCATTACACTTGGTGGAATGAAAGTGATTGGATTTACGGATGTTATCCAGGTATTCTTTTTAATCCTTGGTGGGCTCGTGACAACCTATTTAGCAGTAGATTTAGTCGCAAAAGAATTCGGTGGATCTGGCGTTTGGGATGGATTAACTTATTTAAAAAGTCAAGCCGGGGATCATTTTCACATGATTTTTGACACATCTAATTCAAACTACATGGACCTTCCTGGTTTGTCCGTATTAATTGGAGGAATGTTAATCATCAATTTGAATTATTGGGGCTGTAATCAATACATCACCCAACGTGCTTTGGGAGCAGACTTAAAAACAGCACGTGGTGGAATTTTGTTTGCGGCGTTTTTGAAATTATTAATGCCGGTGATTGTTGTCCTGCCGGGAATCGCTGCATATGTCCTCTATCAAAACGGACATTTTCAAACCGAGATGTTGCAAGGAGGAGAATTAAATCCAGATCGAGCTTATCCGGTGTTGTTAAATTTATTGCCTTCTGGATTGAAGGGATTGTCCTTTGCGGCTTTAACAGCTGCGATTGTGGCTTCTTTAGCTGGAAAAGCGAATAGTATTGCAACAATTTTCACCTTGGATATTTACCAAACGAAAATCAATCCAGAAGCCTCCGAGAAATCGTTGGTGAATGTGGGTAAAATTTCGATTGTTGTGGCGATGTTAATCGCAATGGCGGTATCACCATTCTTGGGCATCGATAAAAAAGGTGGATTCCAATACATTCAAGAGTATACTGGATTCGTTAGTCCGGGGATTTTTGCGATGTTCATCTTTGGATTCTTCTGGAAGAAAACCACCTCAAATGCAGCCTTGTTTGCAACCATTGGTGGATTCATCTTCTCTATTTTGTTGAAGTTCCTTCCTCTTTTTGTTTCTTTGAAAAGTTTGAATCCAATAGGATTTGCGGTGAAAAATGCGAATGGTGTGTATGAAATTCCATTCATTGACCGCATGGGATTTGTTTTCGTCCTTTGTGCAATGGGAATGATTGTCATTAGTTTAAGAGAAACGAAACGTGGCGTTATTCCAAATGCCATGGAGATCGACCGAAACATGTTCCGCTTATCCAACAGTTTCATCGTTGGAATGCTTGTTATTCTTTCCTTGCTAGTGGCACTTTACACTATATTTTGGTAGAATTAGATAATCTCCACCAATAATCGACGTTGTAACCCAATTTCTACCAATTTGAAAAATGTAGAAAATTGAATGTCGCTCATCCCGCGCTCAATACGCGAGATGTAGCTTTTCTTCGTGCCGGTTCTTTCGGCTAATTGTTCTTGTGATAGCTTTGCTTCTTTTCGCGCAGCTTTGAGTTGTTCGCCTAAGCGAAATGCAATGGACTCACGATCGAATTGATCGCGTTTTTCACTGCCTCTTGAGCCATATTTGGCTTGCAATAATTCTTCAAATGTGCTAATCTTTTCCATGGCTGTATTCTTTTTTAAGTTTTTCTGCTAAACGAATTTCTTTTAATGGCGTTTTTTGGGATTTCTTTACAAAACAGTTTGTGAGAATAATCAATTCTTCTTTTTCTTTGAAACAAAGGATGCGAATACTCTTTTCGCTGGTTAATACGCGTACCTCATAGATTCCATTGCTTGAAACAAGTTTCTTGAAGAATTTAACGGGTACTTCTCGTTCGAAACGTATATAATCTAAGATGTAATCGATTTTGGTCTGAACCTTTGGTGATTGCTCAAAGTAAAAGCTTAAAAAACGCTCTTTATAAAATCTAAATTCTCTAATTTTCTCCAAAGTTAACTATTTAGTTTACATTTAACAACAACTCCCATAATTTTTTTTTTAAAAAACCATGGAATAGCATAACGAATCAACTTTGAATTTATTTCATGAGAGATTTCATCGATAGATCTTTAAGCATTTAAATGTATGTATATTTGACACTTAAATTATATCATGAAATACCTTCAATTTGCCTGTATTATTCTCCTAAGTTTGACGTCTTGTAAAAAAGATAAAGTACCGACTCCTACTCCAATTCCTACTGATCCATCCGGTTACCATCAATATGGAACACCTTTTGCTTCCATGCCAGCAACAGAAGATGCGGTGATATACGAGGTGAATTTGCGCGCTTTCAGTTCTACAGGAGATTTACAGGGGGTCATCAATCGTCTGACTGAAATCAAAGCATTGGGAATAAATACGATTTGGTTGATGCCGATTTACGAAGAAGGGATTGTAAATACTGTTCATTCTCCATATTCTGTGAAAGATTACAAAAAAGTAAGTACCGAATATGGTTCCTTGGCGGACTTGAGAGCCTTAACCACACAAGCGCATCAGTTGGGAATGTCAGTCATTTTAGACTGGGTGGCAAACCATACTTCTTGGGATAATGCTTGGATTACAGCACATCCAGATTGGTATTCGCAAAATGCAGCAGGAAACATCATAATTCCTCCCGGAACGAATTGGAACGATGTAGCCGATTTAAATTTCAACAATGCTGACATGAAATTAGCGATGATTGATGCCATGAAATATTGGGTACTCGAAGCAAATGTCGATGGATTCCGTTGTGATTATGCGGACGGTGTTCCTTTCGATTTCTGGCAAGAAGCGATTACGACATTAAATTCCATTTCGAATCGTGATTTATTGTTTTTAGCGGAAGGTACAAGAGCGGATCATTATTCCGCTGGATTCCATTTAACCTACGGATGGAATTTTTACACCGCTTGTAAAAATGTTTGGAACGGAACTACGTCAGCTTCGTTGTACAATACACATTTGTCAGAATACACGAATATGCCTGTTGGAAATCATAAAATTAGATTTACAACGAACCACGATGAGTCTGCTTGGGATGCTTCGCCTTGGAGTTTGTTCAATGGGAAAGCAGGTGCTTTAGCCGCTTCTGTTTCAGCGATATTTATGGGAGGTGTACCGTTAATATACTCTGGACAAGAAGTTGGACGCAGCACCACTACTCCATTCTTTACCAACTCACCGATCAATTGGAACATCAATCAAGATATGTTACAGGCGTATAAAGACATCTTGGCATTTCACAATGAATCCGCTGCCGCACGTAAAGGTTCGATCTCTAATTTCGTGAATTCTGCCAATGTACTTTGCTTAAAGAAAACACTAGGTACAGAGAATGTGGTCATCATTGTGAATGTGCGCAATTCGAATCAGTCGTTTTCTGTACCTAGTCCACTGACTGGTAATTGGACCAATGCATTAACAAACGCGAGTTATACTTTGAATAGCACGATTAGTTTAACTCCTTATCAGTACATCATTCTGAAAAACTAAAAAGCTCCAGATTTGATTTCATCAACAATAGATGGATCAAGCAAAGTGCTCGTATCTCCTAGATTAGAAGTGTCTCCTTCTGCGATTTTTCGTAAAATGCGACGCATGATTTTTCCACTGCGTGTTTTTGGTAACCCAGAAACAAATTGGATTTTATCCGGTTTTGCAATCGCGCCAATCACCCTTGAAACTGTTTGAAGGATGTCCTGTTTGGTCAACGCAGCATCTCCGTGTTGATTCTCAATAATCACGTAAGCATAGATTCCTTGACCTTTGATGTCGTGTGGATAACCAACAACTGCACTTTCAATGACGCCTGTGTGCATGTTAATGGCATTTTCCACTTCTGCTGTTCCGATTCGATGTCCACTGACGTTCAATACGTCATCAACGCGTCCGGTAATGCGGTACATGCCATCATCGTCTCGTAAACATCCATCCCCGGTGAAATAGTAATTCTCGTAAACAGAGAAATACGTTTGACGACAGCGCTCGTGATCGTTGTATGTTGTTCGTATGATTCCCGGCCATGGAAATTTGATACACAGATTTCCATTCACACCGTTTCCTTCAATTTCCTTTCCAGCATCATCCACCAAACATGGTTGAACACCCGGTAATGGCAAAGTTGCGTAAGATGGTTTGCTTGGAGTGACTCCAGCTAAGTTTGAGATGAGTACTCCAGCTGTTTCGGTTTGCCACCAGGTATCAACAATCGGACAGTTGTTTTTACCAATGTGTTGATTGTACCAATGCCAAGCTTCTTCGTTGATCGGCTCACCAACAGATCCAAGGACTTTTAAGGAGCTCAAGTCTTTGTCAACGACGTGTTCCAATCCAAATCCCATTAAACTGCGAATCGCTGTCGGCGCTGTGTAAAGAATATCAACTTTAAATTTATCGACGATGTCCCAAAATCTTCCCGCATCGGGATAGGTTGGAATTCCTTCAAACATTAAGGAAGTTGCTCCGGCACTCAATGGACCATAAATGATGTAACTATGACCGGTAATCCATCCGATATCTGCTGTACAGAAATGAATTTGTCCGGGTTTGTATTGGAATACGTTGACAAATGTGTAATTCGTCCAAACCATATATCCCGCCGTTGTATGAACAACACCTTTCGGTTTTCCTGTTGAGCCGGAAGTGTAAAGAATAAAGAGAATATCCTCTGCATCCATTTCTGCAGCAGGGAAAAATGGATTTCCTGCCTCCTCCACTTTTTGGATTTCATCGGTCCACCAAACATCGCGCCCTTTCAACATAGAAACAGGTACGCGTGTGCGCTCAAATACAATCACGCGTTCAATGGTTTTATTTCCAACTAACGCATCATCGATCACTGATTTCAAAGGAATATCCTTTGCGCCACGAAAAGCGCCGTCACAAGTAACGATAAAACGCGCTTGTGCATCATCCAATCGGTCTGCAATTGCTTGAGCGGAGAATCCTCCAAAAATAATGGAGTGAATTGCGCCAATTCTTGCACAAGCAAGCGTGGCGATGGTCAATTCAGGAATCATTCCCATGTAAATACACACACGATCTCCTTTTTGAACGCCGTTATTTTGAAGGACATGCGCAAACTGCATCACTTTTGCATGCAATTCTTTATAGCTGTAGGTAACAGATGGCTCACTTGGATTATTCGATTCCCAAATCAAAGCTGCTTGATCACCTTTATCCGTCAAATGACGATCTAGGCAATTTTCGGTGATATTCAGCGTCCCACCTTTAAACCATTGAATAGAAGGCTCAGTAAAATCCCAATCCAAGACCTTGTCCCACTTCTTTTTCCATTGGAAGTTCTCAGCGATTTCAGCCCAAAATTCTTCAGGTTGTTGAACACTTTTTTGATAAGCACGGTGGTATTCCTCCAGGGAATTTAGTTGGTATGGGTACATGTTTTATAGCTTTTGCTCTACGAAAATACGTTTTCTATGGTAGGAAAAGTAGCAATAATCGTTCAGATATTAGCACAAAAACTACGAGGACTTAAGGGGTGATTTCAATCGCCACTTCGTTTCGACGGTTGATGATGTCCCAAGGTGCATTGTAACCCATGTACATGAATCCCCCCGTAGCTTTTAAGTTATGTTTTTGAATGATGTTTTTCAAGACTGTAATATGACTTTCAATACGTTCATCGTTAGAGTATCCACCATAACGAACAACTAAAAGTACTTTGGAAACTTCTTCTTGAATCGTTACCTTTTTATTCGATGGATTCGGTAGTTCATCCTTTTTATACTGACTAGGCATCACGAAATACATCGTAGCTGAATCATTTAATTCCATTACTACAGGTGAAGTCATCGCGATTTTTTGTTCTTTTTCATTTCCGCCAAAGATATATCCGGCAATACTTCGGAAACCATCGCTCCCTGAATTTTCAAAGGATTTGTCCTTTACGCTCGTTTTAGCCACGATCATATTTGGATACTGTCGGAGTTCAATGTTCTTTTCATAGGACTTTAGAACCGTGTATTTCGGCATTTCAATGTTGGAGTAACGGAAGGACATGACGATTACAATTATAATGAGGACACTAAAAATGCCAATAAGTACATACATCATTTTTTTCATGAGTTTTCTTTTAGAACAAAACAAACAAGTAATGGTTTAGTTCAGAAATCTATATCTGTGAATTATACAAAAAATGAAGCTTGAACAACATAATTCCACTTTTTCATGTCATTTTTTTCAGAAAAAACTCAACGTTTATTGAAAATTGTATATCTTTGCACTCAAGAAACGGCCTTGTGGCGCAACTGAATAGCGCATCTGATTACGGCTCAGAAGGTTTCAGGTTTGAATCCTGACAAGGTCACAAGCAAAAACCCAGCACGCAAGTGCCGGGTTTTTTGTTTTTAAAGCGTTCAACATTTATGTTGATAAGCGTATAAAAACAAAAATACCCGCAAATTGCGCAGCAATTTTGGGTTTTAGCTTGTTATGAACTCCCTACTAGGAATACGCGCCAGCGTAATCCTGAACCTCTATTAAATCGTTCAGGTATTACTTTTTATCTTATTTTTATGTTGGTTAACGATTTGCGTTTATATCGTTTAGCAGCAAGTTGTTACATCCAATAGTTTAAAAAATCTGCAGTGAAACATGCTCAAATTATTCATCTTCCTATTAATTTCTCCCCTCTTCTTGTATGCGCAGGATGTCACCATCTGTTTTGATATTAAAAATTCAAATGTTGACGATATAGAAATGATCAGAGGAGACTATTCAAGTGTTGACGTTTTATTTGACAAGGAAAGGACGTTTAAAATCCCTCTTAGAAATGGAAAAGCAATTTGGAATGATTATTTTGAAAAGCCTACATTCATAACCGCTTATTACGATGACACGTTAAAAGACATACACACAAGTTACCTGTTTTATTTAAGTCCGGGAGACAGTTTGAACTTTTCATTTGACGCTAAACTTCCTGAGACATCCTTTTTAGTTTCGGGTAAGGGAAGTGAAAACAATCAACCAGCTATTCAAAGCATTCTGAACTCAAAAATCAATTTGGATGCATACAGAAAGGACTCCTTGCCAAACAAGTCATTTAAATCGATAAAAAATAGAAGCTCTGAAAATCAACAGTTATTAAATACATACCTGAATAAATACCAACCAAGTGAAGAATTTACTGCGATTTGTTCTCTTTACGTTCAGAACTATACTGCTTGGACATTCATCGGTTTCAAAGGAGGTCTAAGGTTTCGATTTTCCAGACAGGTGTTTTTGAGAAATGAAGAGAAATGGCAAGTGATAGAAGATTCATTGATGAAAACTTCCAATTTTACGAATGACACCCTATTTGTTATCCCTGATTACAACTATTTCTTATCAAATTATCTGATGCGCGTTAAAGAGAGAATTTGGGATCATCCAGAGCTTTTATTAAAATACTACAACACCGAAAGTCAAGAAGAAGCGGTAAAACTGAATAAGCTAGATTCAGAAAATAAGTTGGTCGAAAAAATAATCAACACACAGTTCAGTGGACACAATGCTGAATTTTTATATGCTTATCTATTCAAGTATGCAATCACAGATAAAGAAGATGATTTACCTGAGATTTTTGAGAACTTTCTAGGTAAATTTTCCACGAGCGAATACATAAACTACCTTGAGCCTTACATTTCCGTCATGAGGGAAAAGGAGAAACGAACATTGACGGACAAGATGATTTTGATTGAAAATCCCGAGACCTTCAAAACATTTGAGGATGTTTTAGACCTTTTCAAAGGACAAACAGTCTTGTTAGATATGTGGGGAACCTGGTGCGGACCTTGTAGATCTGAGATGGCTTTAAATTCCGATTCCATTAAGAGTCATTTTAAGGACAAAGAGGTGAAGTTTCTTTACATCGCCAATTTTGATACGAATCAAGTAGAGAAATGGAAAGAATTAATTGCTTACTACAATTTAACGGGTACACATATTTTAGCCTCAACTGAGTTAACAAAAGATATTATGACAAAAGTGGAAAGAAGCAGTTATCCAACCTATATCATCATTGAGAAAGACGGCACTTTTGAACTCTCAGAAACGAAATATCCAATGGATCGAAACGTTTTAATTAGGCAATTAGAACGAGCTTTGACGAACGGAGAATGATGAAATTTGGATGTCAAATGTTTGTTTAATTCATTTTTAATTAAAGAAGAAGCCAATAATTTCAAGCGAGAAAATAGAAAACAAAACGCAGATCAAAGAACGAGTGCGTAGAGCTATCAACTTTTAGTTTTCGGATTTCCATTAAGAAATGCGCTCCAGAATCACCATGAAAAAAAATCACTCAACTATAAGATAGCTGAGTGATTTTACTTTTATCCAAAAAGGTTATTAATCATAAATGAATATTTTCTCTTTCGAGCCATCACTGTAAGTGTAAATTAATACTTGATTTGGCTCCATCGTTGATTCTCTCCCAAGTAAATCAGTTACACTTACTAGTTGTTTCTTATCGCCATTAAATTCATCCATCCCAACAAACCCAATCATTTCATTTGAGTTGATGATAATTGAATTGTAATTCGTTGATTTTTGATAGCAATAAAGAATTAATTGCAAATTCATACAACCAGAGCTCACAATACCAGGATAAATCACTGGATAATTAATGGCAAATCCTGTTGTATCAACAATCACCCACTCACATAAAAAATCTTCAAAAGGGACTGATGGATTAATCAAATTACTGATGTAGACACTATCAATGGCGTTGTAATCTATGGAACATTCCTCTATCGATAAAGAGTTAATCCCAGTAGGACTATTGCATGTTCCTGAATTGGAAATGATCAAGGTATCACCAATTGTACTTGAGGTAATAATCTCTCCACATATATCTGTTCCACATCCATAACTATCATAGATAAATCCACAATACGTACCAGGACATAAATTATTAATAGATAGACTTGCTGCGCTTGAACCATAAATCCAATCACAACCATATGGAGCATGGCCATTTGTAAAATTTACGGTTATCGCTCCGTCACAAGATGTTGAATCCAATGAGTTATTGATGGATAAAACGCCTTGGAAATTTACACAAGGATCACCGTTGTTATTAATTACTTCAAAGGGTATTGTCACCGGTAATCCATTCTGAATATAATTGATTATATAATTTCCAGCACACAGGTTACTGAAAATAAATCCACCTTGTTGGAGAATTGTCCCTGATGATTCCCAGGATATGGAAGATGGGGTTACATTTAATGAGTCCAAAAGCTGACAAGATCCATTGCAAGTCACTGCAGTATATGAAGGCATGACATCAATCGGAACTTGCATCTGTGAAAACACGTTTAAAGAAATAACACTGAAAAGTGCTAAGAATAATCGTTTTAGTTTTTTCATGGTATACGGTTTAAATAGTTTCACTAATGACTATTTTCTAGAACGTAAACATTCAGCGAATGAGGTGTGAACAGTTGAACTAATTGCTTCATCATCTAAAAAGACACTGTGTTAAAGAAAACCCCTAAAAGTTCTTGAAATAAACCTATTTTTGCACCAAAATTCACAAATCACAATTACGCATGGCA
This sequence comes from Crocinitomicaceae bacterium, assembly GCA_017983465.1. Lineage (GTDB taxonomy): Bacteria > Bacteroidota > Bacteroidia > Flavobacteriales_D > Crocinitomicaceae > UBA952. Next base: position 251,235 of record JAGOBK010000001.1, on the reverse strand, counting down.
TTTGAACATAAACTAGAAGTACTCAAGTCAATCGAACCCGATGTACATGCGTTTATTGAGGACAAAATGAATCTTCCAGAAGAATGTTGGCAACCAACGGATTTTGTTCCGAATGCAGCGGATGCTGATTTCGCCGATCAAGTGCGTGCCCTTCAAGAAAGCATCGCGCAGGTTCCTGATACAGTCATGGTTTCCCTTGTTGGAAATATGATTACCGAAGAAGCACTCCCAAGTTATCAAACGTTTTTCAATTTGTTGGAAGGAGTGAATGTCGAACGTAACGTAGCAAGTACTGGCGCATGGGTACGTTGGTCGCGTTTGTGGACAGCAGAAGAAAACCGTCACGGTGATTTGTTGAATAAATACTTGTACTTAAGTGGACGCGTTGATATGCGCGAAGTAGAAACGACTATTCAACGTTTGATTCACAACGGAATCGATTTGCAAACAGCTGCAGATCCATACAACGGATTGATTTACACGTCATTCCAAGAACGTGCGACAAAAATCTCTCACGTAAATACGGGAAAAATTGCCTTTAAATCAGGAGATAAATTACTCGCGAAAATATGCAATACCATCGCTGGAGAAGAAGCCTTACACGAAAAAGCATACAAGTTTTTCATGAGTAAAGTGTTCGAATCTGATCCAAATGGTGCATTAGCTGCTTTCGTTCAGATGATGAAAAAGAAAATTGTCATGCCGGCTTCTTTAATGGACTTTGGAACAGACAAAAAACAATACGTAAACTACGCATCCATTACTCAAAAAATTGGCGTGTACACAAGTCATGACTACGCGAATATCATCGATCACTTGGTGAAATTCTGGTCAATCGATAAATTGAAAGGACTCAGCGACGAAGGGAACAAAGCGCAAGATTTCTTGTCATCTCTTTCTGAACGCTATTTCAAATTAGCTGAACGTCTTCAAGAAACAACTGAAGTTCAATTGATTTGGTTGAATAAAGGAAAGTTGGCGCTTTAAAATTGATAAACAATAGCGTTAATATTCATGCCTGCACCCACCGAGGCCATCATCACGCAATCACCCGGAAGAATCTCATGGCCATTTAATTTTCCTTGTAAAATTAAATCTAGCAATGTTGGAACAGTTGCAACAGAACTATTTCCTAATAAATGAATGCTCATAGGCATGATGTCAACCGGTGTTTCTTTACCGTAAAGTCCATAAAAACGTTGGATAATAGCCTCGTCCATTTTTTCATTTGCTTGATGCAGTAACACTTTTTTTAAGTGACTTAACTCAACACTACTTTTTTCTAAAGCCATTTTCATAGCCAACGGAACGTGATTTAACGCGAATTCATAAATCTTTCTTCCTTGCATTTTAATGAAGCGATCTTGTTCGTTTTCTTGCTTTCCAAATGACTTTGCATTGTATAAAAAATCAGCTTCTTCAAATGAAAAGGTTTGACTAGCATGTCCAAGAACACCTGTCTTTTCATCAGTTGATGCACTTAAAACACATGCTCCTGAGCCATCTGCGAAAATCATTGAATCTCTGTCTGACGGATCGACTACTCTAGAAAGTGTTTCCGAGCCAATCACTAAACAATTCTTCGCTTGACCAGATTGAATATATATGGAGGCCTGAATCATTGCTTCAACCCAACCTGGACATCCAAAAATAATATCGAAGGCCACACAATTATTGTTTCGAATACCCAATTGGTGTTTAACACGAGTTGCAATACTCGGCATGAAATCTGAGCGATTGGATCCATGCGCAACATTCCCATAATTATGCGCTACAAGTATGTAATCAAGTTCTTCTCGATTTATGCTAGAAGATTGTAATGCTCGCTCAGCTGCAATCAAGGCAATATCATCATTGTTAAGTTCCTCACCTACATACCTTCGTTCTGAAATTCCAGTGATTTTTTCAAATTTTCGAATGATTGAAGCCGATTCTTCTGTGATCTTTACCTGGTAATCACTGTGAAAAACATGATCAATAAAGTCTTCATTTCTTACCCTTATTTCAGGGATGTAACTCCCTACTCCATTAATGACTGCTCGCATTTTGAATCATTTGTGACTGCAACAGTACAGTCAACCCAATTTCAAAGTTAATAAAAAAAACATACTTAGTGTTAAAATGACATTTAGTCTGATTTTGATGTGATTAGGTAAAAATAGATGAGTTGAGTGGGGAAACAAACAGGTTGTTTTGCCCTTTTGAAATTGGTTAATTATGGAAGGTTGACGCTAAAAAAAGCAACAAATAAGTGCTTTTTAGTTATTCGTTTTCTTCGACTGCCGACTTTTGCTAAAGTATTTTCCTATGTACATACCTGTCATAGCGCAAACGCCCGTGAAAAGTGCCTGTCCAAGAGGAAAACCAAAGGCGATTAACACAGCAAATCCGGCTAAAAAAGGAAGTACGACTTGAAGGATTATCTTTTTCATGCGAATTATTTTAAGTAAATATACAATTATTCAATCTCCAAACTCACATCGAAGGATAAATGTCCCGTTTGTGAAGCCTTGTAATTCGTGTGCCAATAGTTGTTTAATACATACAAATACAGTGGATTAACCGCAGCGTTTTCTCTTGACCAAACTTTGGCTCCATTCACTTTTTCTTCTTGGATAATGGAACCGACTTCAAACAAACTAAACGCGGGAGCTTGAAGAATGATGGTGTGCTTTTCATCGCTTAACTGGACCTGTTTACTCACGCAAATAAATTCTTTGTTGGAGCCGGGAAGTTGATCTACAGGATAAACCAACGAATGGTTTTTCGTTCCAAAGTTTAATTTCCAGTTAGTTTCCTTGAATGGAAAAGCAATGTGTAAGGATTCCTTGTCGAATTCTTCGCTTTTATCCGCTTCGACATGAACGACAATGCTGTTGGTGTTTTTCTTCCAGCTATAGCTGACTTGGACACCTTCAAATCCCAATAAATCAAAATGGATGAGCATAAATTTCTCTTTTTCGTTTTCGCGATCTTCCAGTACCTTGATGTTTTTTGGGCCAAAGTACTGCATTGGTGAAATTCCTTTGGCATAAATGAATTGCATGAAATCATACGGAGCACTTTCGGAAATAAGATTCTCGTTATCAACAAGCAACTTCGTGATGCCACCTGTGCTTAAATCAACATCGAAGCTGGTGATTTTACTTTTTTTGACGATTCGACCATTCGTCGATTCCGGATAGTCATAACCAAGTTTATTGCTCAAACGTGTGTACTGTTGTTCTGATGAATCCAAGAAGGACTTCTTAATGCGCCATTGTTCCGTCGTGAAGAAAAGCGTTGGATCTGAAATACTGCACCAAGATCCCCAGGTATGCTCGTGAAATAAAATGATGTTTCGGTGCAATTGATAAAATTCAGCTTCATGAGCAGAGTACTCGTTTTTCTTGTGAGCAAATTCATCCAATGCAATTGTTTGTATGGCTAATTTTCGATTCGCCATCTCCTCGACCGCCGTTGAATACGCGCCATCCTCCCAATACGGACTGATTTCTCCTGTTCGCACTGGGATCTCTGAACCATAGCGCTGTTCGAAGTTTTGGTAAAGCGAATCGACATTTCCAATAACTAATTTTGGTGAATCGTAGCGCTCGTTCCATGCATGAACAAAGGAACATAAGGTTGTATCAACAGGACCATTATCGGCGTTTTTAGTGTAACGCAATTGAACCATGTCATATGGATAATTGCTACTTTGCAACTGGTGCACATACGCTGAAATACGAGATTCCCATTTGCTTTCCTTCTCTCCGTCTTGGATGTTGTGAAAATACGAATAGCCTTTTCCAGCGGTCCAAACTAAAAGTTTTTCGTTCGAATTCAAGCTGGGTTTCCAGTAAAATACTTGATCTCCCGTTTCTTTGATCACTCCTCCTACTCGATCGCCGTGATCAGGTAAATTGTCCACGTAATTAGGTCCAAGGGATAAATATGGAATGTGATTCCTCGTGTAATTGTTTAATCCGTCGTATGTAATTCCAGGGATGTCCGTAATCATCGCATTGGAGATACGAATACCATAGGATTTCTCTAATTGTTGGGCATATTCGACTAGCCAATTTAACTCTTCGGCTTGTGAAAGTCCCGTCAGGACATTGGCATAATTTGCTGAAAGTGAAATGTTCCCGGAACGAACATATTGAATAAATAATGCTTTTTCGTTCGGACTCGCTTCCTTCATGAAGTTCTCAACAGCCCAAAGGGATTCCACGTGCCAAACAGGTTTTTCTGAAGAATTGACAGACTGTTGAATCCACGCAATTGCTGAACGAATGTTTCGGTTTTGAATCTGTTCAACTTCCGTTTGAAGGTGTGAGTAACCAATGTCGTTGTGGGAATGGTGAATGATGTGAAAGGTATAATTTTTCGTTTCTTGAACTGTCACCAACTGATGAAAAACCTGCTTTCCAATAAATATGTGAATACTGTCCGTTCCGACAAAATCCTTTGGATAGCTAGGGAAACGCAAAGAATTGTAGCCTGGCTTAATTGTTCCTTTCACATCAAAATACGTCGATTTGATATGGATTTCTTGAGTTTTTTCTGTGTATGGATGATCCACTCGAACAATTAATTCTCTACTTAAGGCATTCTTCAGGATTAAATTACTCGCTTCCAACTGGAATTTCCAATCACTTCGGTGCATGAAAACCATTAGCCAATCACGACTTTGCTCATCTTTTCCCGTGAATGAAAATTCAGCTTTCTCTTTCACCCATTCCGTCGGAACTTTGATGGTTAAATACCCAAAAACATCTTTATTTATATCGTATTCAATGCATTGAAGTTCGTAACCAACATTGTTTGAAATCCATGAATCTTCGAAAAAGAGTCCGCTTCGTTTCGCTTCCGTTTCTAATACAAACAATTCTTTACCATTCAAGTTGATTTGAAAATGACGATCTGCTGAACTCGTTCCAGATGAGTGTCCAATTAAAAAGCGAAATTGCGTGAATGATTCTTTATGTTGAGGGATTTCCGCACGCATCGTAATTATGGAAGTTCCATTGCAGCGTGTTAAAAGAGAACTGTCGGCAAATTCGTGTAAAGGTGAAAAGTACTTCAGGACTTCTCCGCTTACTTTCGTAAAATAGCCATCGACCTGATTCGTTTTTTGAGCGAATAAAACGGTTGAACAGCATAGAAATAGAATCCAAGTTACTTTTTTCATGAGCAGAAACAGATTTTATCAAAGATACAATTTCCGAGTGTCTCGCTCCTATTCGAAATCCCTTATCTTTGTCAAAAAACACCATTATGCGCTTTAATTTATCTGAAATCAACGAACTCATTAAAAGTCGACGAACGATTTATCCTGAGCAATTTTCCACCCGAAAAGTTCAAAAAGATCAAATTGAATTGCTTCTAACAAATGCACAATGGGCTCCAACACACGGGAATACGCAACCGTGGCGTTTCCATGTATTCACTGATGGTGGACTTCAGAAACTAAGTACTTTCTTGGGTGAAACGTATTTAAAATTGACGCCAAAAGAACAGCAAAACGATGCTAAATTGGCAAAAATGCTTCGTCGTCCCATGATTTCTTCCGTTGTCATTGCAGTCAGTATGAAGAGACAAGAAGAAGAGAAAATACCCGAAATTGAAGAGATTGAAGCAGTAGCTTGTGCGATTCAAAACTTACATTTGAGCTGTACAGCCTACGGATTAGGTGGGTTCTGGGCGACACCAAAAGTAATTTACAGCGAAGAAATGACTTCATTCTTAGGTTTAAGTAGTCGCGATAAGTGCTTGGGGATCTTCTATGTAGGGTATCCAGATATTGAATGGCCGCAAGCGCATCGCCGTCCAATTGAATACAATACCACTTGGATTTCAGAATAAATTGACCTTAAACTACACAAGTTTCTCTATTTTTACGTTCTGACCGTATGCGTAGATTTATCCTCATCCTTTTACTCCCTCTTTCTATGTTCGCACAGAAAGAAAACAAGTTTGGCGTTCAAAATTACTTTGGATTCCAAACACGAATGATCATTCCCTCCGATGCGATTGGACCTAATTCGTTGACTTTAACAAAAGAAGCTTTCACCACAACGATTCAACAGCAAATTGGTTATTCCTTTGGCGGGGTAGTTCGACTTGGATTAAGTGAATTAATATCCATCGAAACTGGATTAAACTATGTTCAACGTCGCTTTGGAATAACGATGTCTGAAACAGATTCTGCCATTACCGCTTTTAGCACCCTGAGTTTCATTCAATACGACATTCCGGTTTCTGCTGTGATCAATGTAAAATTGACCAAAGAGTTCTATGCAAACGCTTCTCTGGGAATAGCATTACAAAACAAACCATCGAGTGTTGGAATCATTACCAATCCACAAGGAAAACACGAGTTTCTGCATCAAGGCGTAGTGGACATACACAAAAAAATGTCCTTTGATTTAATCTCCAGTGTTGGATTTGAATTACGCACAAAAAAAAGCGGCGTATTTTACGTTGGTGGATCCGCACGTGTGGCGATGGCTCCAGTTTTTCTTTTAGTAGCCAAACACCGCTATGTCAATGATTCACAAGTGGTTTTTGGCAATGTCAATGGCTCTTATTTGTCCGTGGATTTAAAGTATTTTCTTCCATACAAACGCGCAAGAAACCTCATTTTTAAACCTGGTCCAATCGAATAAATGGATCATTCGGATTAATTCAGTACATTCATACTGAAAATTCAATAAAACAGCACAGATGATTAATTTAAAAAGCATTCAAACAGAAATTGACGCAAGTTTTCTTTACGCATTGCTTGCGGAACATGAAGAAGATGAAAATGTGGCAAAAGTTTTTGTGCAAATGAGTGCGATTGAATTAAGTCACGCGGAAGCTTTTGCACACAGCAATGGATTACCGTTAGATCAACTTCCTAGTCCATCTTGGAGAGCAAAGACATTGGCTCGAATCGGAAAAATCCTTGGTTACGACTATGTTCTTGGCGTTTTATTGGATACCGAAAAGAGTATTTCATCCGCAGTGGTGAATGCACGCAAAACAACGAATACAGAATCATCCATTTCAGATACGGCGCATGTTACAATACTACGCAACATCTTGAATCACAACAAAAACGTTTCCGGAACAAATTTAGCACGCTTTGAAAAACGTCACCGTTCCGTTGGTGGAAATGCGTTGAGAGCAGCAGTTCTCGGTGGTAACGATGGATTGGTGTCCAACTTTAGTTTAGTGATGGGAATCGCAGGCGCTTCAAGTGGACAACAAGAAGTTTTGTTGACAGGAATCGCAGGTTTACTTGCGGGAGCATTGTCCATGGCTTTAGGCGAATGGATTTCCGTTAAAAGTTCCCAAGAATTGTTCGAAAACCAAATGGAGCTTGAAATGGAAGAATTGGAGCACAATCCAGAGGGAGAAGAAAAGGAATTGGCCTTGATCTACATTTCCAAAGGAATTCCTGAAGAACAAGCGATGTCCATGGCAAAGGAAATCATGACCAACAAAGACCACGCACATCAAATTCTCGTGAAGGAGGAGTTAGGAATCAACCCTGACGACTTAAAAGGTTCCGCGATGGAAGCTGCCCTCGCCTCTTTTGTGTTTTTTGCCATTGGAGCTGTTTTACCCGTGATTCCATTTTTCTTCATTGGTGGAATGAAAGCGATTCTCTTTAGTTCTATTTTAAGTGCCATTGGATTGTTCCTCATTGGTGGATCTATTACACTTTTCACCGGAAAAAGCCTTCTATTCTCAGGAATGCGTCAAGTACTATTTGGACTTGCTGCCGCAGCCATTACCTATGGAATTGGACACATGATTGGCGTTTCGATTGCTGGGTAGTCGTTACATTTCTAATCTGTCTGAATCCTCCAACGCGAACAATTCTTCAATCGTACATTGGAAGAATTCACCAAGCCTCATTCCAAGTAATAACGTTGGATGGTATTTTCCATTTTCAATGGCGTTTAATGTTTGTCGAGAAACATCCATTTTCTCGGCTAATTCTTGCTGTGAAACCCCTTTGATGCTGCGGTAAATTTTAATTTTATTTTTCATCTGATTGTTTGTAAAAACGGTTCAAAGCAATTTGTTGTTTTAAATTAAACAATAGTAAAATTAAAAATAACTGAATGATCATTACTTCATAAAAATGGATTCCAAAAATAAAAACAGTCTCCAAGATGACTAACATAAAGTTGACTTGAACAGACCAGGCGAGTGATTCTAGTCGGATTCTAGAAATCAATTCGTCCTCTACGGGCTCCTTTGAAAAACCGTGAACGATTCCACTAACAACAAGTAACAAAGAAATGATCTCATCCATTAGGTTATTCTTAATCCAAAATTGTTCACTTTGAATTAACCAATCAGATAAAAACATCGGGACATTCAATTCAAGTCCTGACGACAGGGAAGAAATGGACTCGAAAAAAAATAGATGGCAAATGCCAAGGATAACGGATGAATAGAAAATCCAAGCGCTCGGCTTTTTAAATTTGTTCGGGAATAATAACATGGTATAAAGTTTATGGTTTCAACAAATGTATAGTATATTTTACATTATGACAAATATATTTTACATTTTGAATAATGAACATTTACATTTTATCAATTTCCTCTAGGTTTTACAAGCGAATTCATACTTTTGACACATGAACACTTTTCTACATATTTTAAAAAGAACGATCCTCATTTTCATTTCGCTTTTTGCAGGAGCGATGTTAAATGGCGCATTGATAAATGTGAGTAATAAAATCATTCCGCCACCGGCTGGATTTGACTTAAAAACAGCTGAGGGACTTCAAGCAGCGATGCCGCACATGGGTCCAGAACATTTCTTATTTCCTTTCCTCGCACATGCACTTGGAACCTTGCTCTCTGCCTTATTGATCACACGTTTTTTAAAAAGTCAACAATTTGTCTTTTCAATGATGGCTGGAATTCTTTTCCTCTTGGGTGGAGTTTCGATGGTTGTCATGCTTCCGGAAACGCCGATTTGGTTCGTTCTAGTTGATTTGATTGGCGCGTACATTCCAATGGCTTATTTGGGAAATAGAATTGCCAGTAGGTCTTAATAGCGCATTTTTTAACAAAGTATTTCTTTCAACTTATTTAGAATCATTCTAAAATACCTCAAAAGTGGTATTGATGACGCCGTGTTACGCAACTAACTTTGCACAAAAATTCAAAGCAAATGATGCGTTTCTTCTTATTCTTCGTTGTTGTCAGTTTAACAACTTTCGTGTTTTCACAAGATAGTTTATTGAAAATCAGCACACAAAGCGATGTGCTTATCAGAACGTATCAAAATTATAAGATCGTACCTGATTCCATTTACCAAATGAAAATCGTTTCAGGAAAAAAAATGGAAATCATCTCCTTGAATACGCAACAATTGGACTTAAGCACGAATAATTACCGTCAACTGTTTAAACGCACACCTGGAATTTACGTGAGTGAACACGATGCTTCTGGGTTACAAGCGAGCATTTCCACACGTGGACTTAGCGCAAATCGTTCTTGGGAGTTTAACATGCGTCAAAACGGCTACGATATCGCAGCTGATCCATCTGGCTATCCAGAATCGTACTACACTCCTACTTTGGATGCTGTATCAAAAGTGGAAGTCCATCGTGGTTCTTCCGCTCTGCAATACGGAACACAATTTGGTGGAATGATCAACTATCAATTCAAGGATAAGTTAAATGACCAACCTTTTTCCTTGGAAAACACCCAAACAATTGGATCATATGGACTTTTCAATAGTTTCACTGCGCTCGGTGGAAATATGAAAAATTGGTCTTACTATGGATTTGTGCACCACCGAAATGCAGATGGATTTCGACAAAACAGTCAATATTCTACAGCGAATTACTTTGGAAAAGTGAGCTACCAACTGAAAAAAGGAAAAATTTCTGCTGAGTATTCTAATAGTGGGTACGTGAGTCAGCAAGCAGGTGGAATTTTCGACACCTTGTTGCACGCCAATCCTGATACTTCTTTCCGCGCTAGAAACTGGTTTCAAGTAAAATGGAATACCCTTTCGCTTCAAGGAGAATACGCGTTTAGTCCTCTTTCCAAAATACACTTTTATACCGCTTTCACCTTTTCCGATCGAAACAGCGTTGGATTCACGAAAGCGCTTACGATTATGGATACCTTCAATACTTCAATAGGATCGTACAATCCGCGTCAAGTAGACATCGATCATTACGTGACACAATCAAGTGAAGTTCGCTACTTGAAACAGTATAAACTGGGACAACAACTACAAACATGGACTATTGGAGCGCGTTTTTGCAACAGTGAAATCCACCGCTTGCAACAGGGAATCGGAAGTTCTTCTAGTAACCTAGATTTGACAGTCCTTCCAGATAATTCAGGGAATTTGTTTCAAAAGGATCTGTTATTAGGCACGCAAAATGTTGCTCTGTTTAGTGAGCACTTATTCAAAGTAGGCAAACGACTTTCTGTTACTCCAGGATTTCGTTCGGAGTATCTAATCAATCAACTTTCTGGACGCTCTAATAACTTCGCAAGTGGAATCATGGAAATCCAAGAAAAAAACCGCTTCATCCTTCTGGGTGGATTGAGTAGCAATTTTCAGTTGTATGCCAAACAACGAATGAAATGGAGTCTGTACGCAAACGCGACCCAAAACTACCGTCCGGTGATGTATTCCGAATTATTACCTTCTTCCACAACCGAAGTCGTTGATCAAGCAATGAAAGATGTCACAGGATTTACCTCCGAACTAGGCACCAAAGGAGTATTCATGGACAGAAAAGGTCCAATCACCTTTGATTTCAACGCGTTCTATTTGAGATACAACGGAAAAATCGGTACGTATTTGGTGAATAACGCGCCTTTCAAAACGAACATTGGTGATGTGGTCAGCAAAGGAATCGAAGCGTATGTCGAATGGTCATTTTTTAATCCCTTCTTCAAAAATTCAGCAACGAGTGAATTACTTTCTGTTTATGTGAGCGGAACCATTCAGGATGCAAGCTACGTCACTTGGAATAACCCACAAATTGCACAAGATCCATCTCATTCGATTCAAGGAAAAAAAGTGGAATATGCTCCGTCCCAAATTCTTCGAGTAGGATTAAATTACGATTACAAAGGATTCTCTTTCAACTATCAATACTCCTACACGGGATCTGTCTTCACAGACGCTTCGAACACCGTTCTAGCGAATGCAACAGCCGCAGTTGGACAATTGAGTGCATACGACATTCACGATGCATCTGTGAGTTACAAATTCAATAAAAACTACCAAGTGAAAATTGGCGCAAACAACCTTTTCAATGAAATCTATGCGACACGAAGAAGCGGCGGATATCCAGGTCCAGGCTTGTTACCATCACAAGGAAGGTCGCTATATGGAACGATGATTATTAAGTTGTAAAAATTCAACTGATTTAGAAGCCTACTCCTCGTCTACAACTTCATCCGTTTTCGTGTATCCTTTCAGCGTCCATGAAATCAAAAAGAAAGCTAACAGCGCGATGAATGCCGCGACTAAAAATGGTGTCCCGAGTCCGAGGTTGGAATTTGGTACACTTGATTTGAAATTGTAATAAAACCACATGAACAATGGTGGACCAATAATTTCAGCCAAACTCATCAAGCTTGTAAAGATTCCTTGAAGTTCTCCTTGCTCGTTACTTTGCACTTGTCCGGAAATAATAGAACGAATGGCAGGATCCACAATTCCAGTAAAGGCATATGGAAGAATGATGGCGTACATCATCCATCCTTCATAAATGAGTCCCATTCCCATTAAAACGAAAATCGAAAGAAATAAGCCAAGTTTCGCTGCGTTTCTTTGTCCCATTTTCGCGACGATTTTTCCAGTTAAGGCTCCTTGAACTACCCCGAAACAAACACCGACAACTGCTAAAGAAATCCCCACTTCTTTGGTGGTCCAACCAAATTTCTCCATCGAATAGAAATTCCACGTGGAGTGCACACACATCGTCGTAAGAATCGTTAAGAAGGAAACTAGGAATAAATACTTCAATTTTTCGAAGCGTTTGATTTGTTTTAATGCCCCAAAAGGATTCGATCGTTTCCATTCAAATGTTCGTCTGTTTTCCACAGGCAAGGATTCTTTCAAAACGATAAATCCATAGATGAAATTCGCCATGGAAAAGAAAGCTGCTACCAAGAACGGCGTACGCGCTCCAAAGTCCGAAAGGAGTCCACCAATCGCAGGTCCGATCACGAATCCAATGCCAAAAGCCGCACCAATCATCCCGAAATTCTGTGCGCGTTTATCCGGCGTGGAAATATCGGCAATGTATGCGGAAGCGGATGTGAAACTCGCGCCAAAGATTCCAGAGACTGCGCGTCCGATCACCAACCACCATAAATCCGGTGCGAAATACATCACGAGGTAATCCAAGCTCATTCCAAGGACAGAAATCAACAAAATGGGACGACGTCCAAAGCGATCGCTCAAATTTCCAATGAGTGGCGAAAAGATAAATTGCATGAAAGCGTATGCTCCCATCACCCATCCAAAATACTGTGATGCTTGACTTATTGGTACATGTGCTGTTTCCGAAATTAAGGTTGGAAAAGACGGAATGATGATTCCAAGACCAATGGAGTCAAGGCAGATAGTTACTAAAATAAAAATTAAAGCCGATTTCGGATTGATGACATTCATGGAGAGTTGGTTCTTTGTTTAGTGCGGCAAAGATACGGAACTCCGGGAGAATGATAGATTAAGAAGATGTGAAATGTGCTTCCGCCGCGGCGGAGTGCTAATGTGCTAATGGACCAATGTGCTAATTGGCTAATTGGCTAATTGGCTAATGTTTTAATGTGCTAATATGCTAATGGACTTATTGGGTTTGGATTGAAGGGTGGAAATTTAGACACATCGAATTCAGCTTTTGAAAATAACGCGAACAAACTATTCAAACGAAAACATTTATTACGACTCGAATTAACGGTTTTAATACATTGGTCTATTTGCTCATTAAACCATTAGCAAATTGCTCTATTAGCACATTAAAACGTCTTCCCGATACTGATTCCGAATCCGGGCATTAATTGGGAATTGTAACTTGTCTTTCTCGTGTTATCATTGAAAGTGTTCGAAACTCCTGGCAATTGCGGAATAATTGTAGCTTTAAATAGTAAGCCGTGACGGTAACTATGGTAAGTGTACCCTAGGCGCAGACATGGATAGATTGTTTGGTTTCGATAAGGCATGGTAATGGCATAGCCTTTAAAAAACGATGCCGTTAAGCCTAGCCCAAGTTCTAATTTGCTTGGTAGATTTTTAGTTTTATTAAAATCAAATGAGGCATTGTAGGAAAAAGGTAGAGAAACCATTGAATAATTAAAGGAAGTCCAAGGAACTTGTCTCAAGGAAATAAATCCTCCGGAAACACTGTGCTGAACACTATTCGAAGCGACATTCAAACTACGTTCGTAAACGATTGCTCCAAAATAAGTTTGACCTAGCACGTCCACATAAATGGCGTTATTTGATGAGCCAGCACGACGGGGAGATTTGTGTTTGTTCATTTCACAGCTCAGACTCAATCCGGAATTAAATCCCGAGAAACCTAAGGAAACGGATTTATGTATGACGCTACTTGCGTATTGTTGGAATGCGACAAACTCATTTGAATGTGCATATTGATATCCCAAATTAAACCCAAGTCGCCACTGTGAATTCGAGCCTTTAAAGATTGGATAACTCAACTTTACTTGCGCATTTCCCCCGAGACGAGATGAATAATACCACGGATCTATAATACAGTTCCACACATAAGAGGGGACATGTTTTAATTGCATCAAGTTATAGGAAATTCCCACTTGAAGTTGAAGTTGCCAATCCTCATTTATCTGTTTATTTGTGAGTTTACCTAAAAGCGCCATTCCATCTAATTGACCAGTTAATCCTATGGAGCGATTTAACATGGTGATGCGATCTTTTATACTTGCCTGATCCATCTTTAATTGAGTTCCAATACTAATCATTGGTGTCAATCGGTAGTTCAGTTGTAAAGCTTTATAAAAAGCGTCATGTAAAGGCTCATAGTTTTTTGAGGAGACGAAAAACGAATCTCCGTAAAAGGCATTTAAGTCATTCATGTCCACACGCTGGTATCCACTGCTTAAGTTTATATTAAACTTTGAAAAACGAGCTTGCTTAAACTCTTGCGCCAAGAACATCTGAACAGAGACAAGGCATATTAATGTAAGTAGGTATTTCTTCATGTGAGTCAAAATGGAAGTAAACATGTTAGGACTATCGACAAATTATGATTTAAATATGTATTCGAAAGCATTTCAAATATAGCAAATAAATTTAGTGGTTTAACTATCAGCGACTTAAACTATGTGTCAATTCTAATTTTCACATGGATTAAAGTTACTTTTCCCAACGATTTTTAGAAGATGAACACATTGATCCATTAGCACATTAGCACATTGGTCCACTAGCAAATTGATCCATTAGCACATTAAAACGTCTTCCCAATACTGAAACCAATCCATGGCATAACTCTACGATCAAAAAATCCAGCTGAACCAAAATTAGTGTAATGAATCCCTGCATATTCTTGTCTCACTAAACCAGGTAATAAAGGTGTAAACGTTGCCTTGAATAATAACCCGTTACGATAACTGTGGTAGACATAACCAATGCGTAAGCTTGGGTATAGGTATTGTTCCTTTCGAGCTGGTTCATAGTCATATTGCGCTATCCCCAAGGCTGTTATTCCGAAGCCAAGTTCCAATTTATTCGGTGAATTTTTTGTTCGATTGAAATCAAAATAAGCGTTGTATGCAGCTGGAATCGAAAAAACACCTAAATAATCCCATGGACTTCGGTTTAATCTCATGAACCCAAGAGAGATTGCATGTTGAATTCTTGTTGATTCTACGTTTAAAATGCGTTCGTAAACGAGAGAGCCATAGGTACTTTGTCCGAAAACGTCTAAATACACCGCATTTTTCGAGGGAGAAACACTCCCCTGTTTTTTATGGTGATTGATTTCACAACTAAGTCCGATTCCAGCATTGAAACCAGAAAAATCAGCTGTTATCGGATACGTTCCTAAAACAATCCAATCTGCTGCATCCGTTCGAAGCTGCTTGGTTTTTGCATATTGATAACCAAGGGTTAACCCTAAGCGTAACTGGGAGGATTTCCATTTTAAAATAGGATAACTTATTTTGACCTGTGAATTCCAACCAATACTTGGAGCGAAGTATTTATTCTCGTGATTGTAAACACTGGAGCTGGTCGATAAATTCACATACATGGTGTTCAAGGTTGCTCCTGCTAAAAGTTGCATTTGCCATTCCTTCATGACATCTCTCTTCGCTAAGTGATCCATTAATTTTCCGCAATCTAGTTGTGCAAAGATTCCAAACGAATTATTTCGAACACCCAATTCATTATTGGAATAAATCGTATCTGTGATGTTTCCAAGGTCGTCCATAAAGTAGATCGGACTCACATGTTCAATGGACTGTTCATTCGATTTAACGGAAAAACCTATTCCTAGGTACTTGCTAAACTGATAACTTAATTCTAAATTCCGATACATGGAATGACGAATGTTCTGCTTGAATAGATTATTCGGGATCGCAAATGTATCCAAGTAATAACGGTTGATGTCCCCCATTTTCAAGTGTTGGTATCCAAGGGAATAAGAAACAGACCAACGAGAAACCTTCGTTTTTTCGTTGGTCGCTTGAGCGTTTAGGATTTGATTCGAAAAAAGAATGAGTAAAAATGTAATAATCTTGAGCATGCGTAGGTTTTAAATATAGGACAAATTCAGAACGTAGAAAGTTACAGGTTGGGGTAACGCGATCTAACTTTGAACTAAGAATTTTCTATGGTTGTAATTCCAAAAGATTGGGAATGAATAACTTATTGAATCATTATTTTCTTCACACAGCCATTTACATCAAACAGATATGTTCCGGGCACAAACGAATGAATATCGAGTGTGTTGGTTCCAATTTGTAGGGGATATTGACTTACAATACGACCTGACAGATCACGAATGAAACAAATGGTATTTGCCGTTTCCACTTCAACATGAATCTCCCCGCTTGCTGGATTTGGCGATACATTTACGAGTGTAGAAACAATAGTTTCGAGGGCAGAAAGATCTCCAATACCACATTGAAACGAAAGACTAGCGGTCGTAGAACCAAGTCCCAATTGGCCTTGGTAATTTGCGCCAGACGCACAAAGGGAGTAAGTGTCGACATTAATTCCAGTGACATGTTCGCCATACAAAGTTGAACCCGAAGCATCTGTTGCACCGACTGACAAAGCCAAAGTGGAAAATCCATTTGACTCAGGTGCGAAGAAATTTGCGACAAGACTTGGCGATGTCTGTTGTTGTTGCGTCCCAATTCCTAATTCTCCTTGTCCATTATATCCCCAAGACCAAGTTTGATTGTCCAATGTGACGCCATAAGAAAAACCGGAACCAGCTATAACACGATCCCATGTATCTCCACTGCCGATTTGCGTCGGAAGTGATCTTGGTTGAACATCGCCGAGTCCTAATTGACCGTTTCCATTAAAGCCCCAACTCCATGCAGTACCATTTGTTTGAACACCACAGCTAAAAAGGTAACCTGAACTCACATTTTTCCATGTGGCACTTCCGATTTGCGTTGGTGAAGAAGCATCAACTTGCGTATTATTCCCTAGCTGTCCAGCAAAATTAAATCCCCAAGCAAATAATTGTCCATTTGTTTTCAGAGCCAAGGTATGCGCACCACCTAATGATGCACTCTTCCAGTCGCTTTCCGTTCCCACTTGCGTTGGGACATTTGTATTTGTAGTAGTACCATTACCTAGTTGACCGTAGGCATTGTAACCCCACATCCAAAGTGTTCCATTGCTTTTGATGGCTGCACTGTGTGCGAGTCCTGCGTATATAGAAACCCAATCTTGATCTGTTCCAATTTGAACCGGAATATCGACTTGATTCACTTGATTACTTGAAATTTGTCCAACTGAATTTAAACCCCAACCCCACAAAGTTCCATCGGCTTTAATAGCAAGTGTGTGAAAAGCTCCACAAGTCACGTTGATCCAATTGTGTTCTGTCCCAAGTTGAACGGGTGTATCAGTACCAGGATTCCCTGTTCCTAATTGTCCATTTCCATTAAAACCCCAACACCACAGTGTGCTATCCGAACGAAGGGCGAACCCATATTCTGTTCCAGCACTGACTTTTTTCCATGTGGTTTGACTCTTTACTGAAAATGCTAGTATCAAAATTAAGCTTAAAGCAAATATTGTTTTCATGTAGAAATGTTTAAGTTAAAATTACTGAATTAAAGTGAATTACTTCATCCTCAACCCAATCCCTACATTCATTCCAAAATTGATGTACTTTCGGTAACTGAAAATCTGCGGTGGGGTTTTGACACTGTTGAAATTCAAATACGGGGTTAAACTAATGAACGTTTGTTTGAATCCGGTTCTAAACTCGAGTTGTAGGCTTTGTTGGAAATTCCATTTCGGGACAAAGAACGACTCCAAGCCAATGCCATTTCGACTCGGATAATATCCGATTTGCTCTTTAAATCGTGTCCCCAAGGAAGCACTGTAACGCGGGGTCAAAGAGAACTTTTCCCATTGAAATTGATATCCAATACTCAACGGTATTTGAACGAAGGAATATTTATTTTGATCTGTGTACGTTTTGTCGATATACGTCGTATCGAATTGATTTGCATTGAATGGATTCACTTCAATCAGTGCATCCACATACTTGAAGTCCGCTTGTTCACCCAGACTCGTGATAAAAGCACCTATCCCCCATTGAAAATTCCCTGCATATGTGTAAAGGTTCAATCCAAGGTTCTTTGTTTTTAACAAGGACTCTGACTGAGTCAACATGACATCATACGAACTCACTAAATTGTAATCACTATACAAGTAACTACGCGTAAAATTCAAACCTGAATAGATTTCCAATTCCAGTCTACGTTCTCGGTTTTGTGCAGGGATAGATGATCGATTTACATGAAGATTATTTATCGTTAACAAACTGATAAACAATTTATTTAAGCGTTTCATTGTAAGTGTTACTCGGGACGTATCCGAAGCAAGATCTTCTGGATTCCCAATATAAAATGGCTGCGAATGATCCAAAATGACTGTGGATTCCAAGTGCTGATTCACATGCACATCCGACAGATGAGACACGGAGGACATTGTAAATATGGGTTGTGACGTTTTTGCTTCTGTCTTCTCGGTTGTTTGAATGATACGTTTTGAAACTTGTGCATGTTGACTCCCCTGTTTCTTGAGCGTTTTGCGGTAAGCTTTGTACCAAGATTCATTTATTCCCAAACTAAACTGCAGCATTCCGTAGACGACAACGGTGCAAAGTGTAGAAGCGCCAAAAATCCACCAAAAAAGCAAACCTTTCTTTTTACGCTTCGGTTCTTCTAGTCGTTTTTCTAGGTCCGACAGAAAATCGACATCCAAATCAAAAGATTGATTCAATACCTCGTTTCGATAGTCATTCTCAAATGAAGTGAACTGATTCTTCATAATGTTGTTTTTTCTAGTTGAACAGCAATTATTTTTCGGGCTTTTAGGATGTGCCATTTCACCGTATCATAGTTGAGATCGAGAGCTGCGGCAATCTCCTCTCTGGACATTTCTTCAACGACAAATAGATTAAAGACAATGCGTGTTGATTCCGGTAAAGCATCCACGAACTGAAATAGCAATTTCGACGCGTCCTCACCTTGTAAAATCACATCCGAAATGTCGCTAGCTTGATATTCCTTTTCAAAATCAATATCCTTAAATAACTTTTTATTCTTCTGCTTTTTACGGTATTGATCGATGAATTCGTTTTTGACAATGGTACTGATCCATGCGGCAAAGTCCTTATTGCGATCGAAAGTTTCGATGCGTTCAATGGCTTTTAAAAAGGCCACATTCACAATGCTCATTTGTTCTTCCTTGTGCAAACTCAAACGCGATAAACGACGCAGCATAAATGGATAACAATATTCATACAACAGCAGGATACTGCGACGATCTCGCTGTACAATTTGACGAATAAAGTCCTCTGTGAAGTTCAAGGTTATGTAGTACCCGGTTTTTTTAGCGATTCAAATAATACTTGATTCCAAGTTGTTGCGAACACTGAAAGGAAAACCAAGATGACGGAACATTTTTCACCGCAAAATAATCATAACAGAAACGACTTTCGTAGGTGAAATACCATTTTTGAGCTACGTCCTGATTCGAACTTAAACCATATTCAAAACCAAAAGAAGTATAAATACCCATGTTTAAAATATGTTTTGAAAATGAATAAAGTCCAGTACTAGTGAACATATCAGACGAACCTTGTCCTCTCCACCAACTTCCCGAATTATCACCACTTGGCCACTGATTAAGTTTTGCTCTCGATTTTATCGTATTCCAAAGACTATATCCGATATATGTACCAACTCCAAAAGTTACATTGAAGCGTTGCGATACAGAAATTTTCTTCAAGTATGCATAGTCAAAAGTAAGCACCGGCGTAGTATGGTCTAAGCGAATGGCATCTACTGATGAATATACTTCAATATTCGTTGTACTATCTATATTGGGTGTTCCTTTTAGAACAAACGATGAAATACTTTTATTTTGAAGGGTAATTCCAAATCGCTGAAGCGTGTTTTTTTCCGGTTGAACCATATGAAAACTTCCGTTAAAAATGGGACGCATACTTAAATTTGTCAATTGGACCGGTGCTGAAAAATTGGTATAAGTAGTATCAACCTTCCCAATGAAATCTGCATACGTAGCATAGGAGGCCGAAGGGATTTTTGAACTCATTAATCCACCTAAATTAAATTGGATTCCTTCCACTTTCCATTTCTTGGTAGATTGCGCCATGACATTTGTCAAAGTAATTAGGCAGATACATAGGAGTAATTTCATTTTCATCATATAAAAGTTGTTGTTCACTTTAGGAGTACGATTAAAATCCTCAGGAAGGAAGTGAAGAACCAAAATAATACTAATTTCAGACTCGGACTTCCCTTTGTCGAAAAAACCACGTATGTAAGAACATGAGAACAACTTTAATCTTCGCACTTATCCTGCAATGCAGCATGCAATGTCCTTTGTTTGCTCAATCGAAAAACCAACTCTCCATTCAAACTGGATTATACCATAGTTTTCTTGATGGCGGCCCCTTGATGAATGTTGGTCAGTATCGTACCCCGTGGAATAATATTTTCTTGGAGTCGTATGGTTTGCAATACCAACGCAAATTAAATACATCTCAATTTTTAGCATTCAATCTTTCAGGTTATTCAAATTATTGCGTTTGGTTGAATGAAAAAGTTTCAAAACTAATGGTTTCTTCACGGACATTTGCAACTCTGGGTGGGACAATTTCCAATTCGAAATCACTTTCAGAAAAAATTTATTTGAAGTATGGCGGTGGGTTTAATTTTCGTATGATGATTTACTCCCTAGATGGTTATTCCAATGTTTCGCCCAATATTTATTTGGAGTATTATTATGATGGCACACAATTTCAAATGGGAACTCATGGCCAAATCAGCCTCAACTATACTCCGTTAACATGGCTCACGTTTTACACCCAATTGAATGCAGAGGGATATTTGTTTTCCAATTATCCAGGAATCAGTATGACCACAGAATTCATGAAAGATTTCAATTATAACAAGCGCCTAAATTTCCCGAGTCGCGTGGATCTTTCACTGCGTTTTGGCATTGGGATTAACTTTTAGCTCTCGCACCGCTGGATTTACAACCTGTGGAATGCAAAAAGACATAAAATGCTTACTTCATTTTAGCTTTTTTCAAAATTATAATTGCTGTTAAGAGTTACGCAGGAGTGCAACTGAAGCGGAACATGGATACGAAGTGTGGAGCGCATTGCCTTAGGCTTACTCACCCATCACTTGTAACTTTTCTCGTTACTTATTTGTTACACTAGTTGAACAGACAAATTAAACAATGAAGAAATTATCCCTTATTGCACTTATATTAAGTTCCTCTATATCATACGGACAAGGCAAGACTCCATCGAATGAAAATAGATCGAAAGGCTTTCAACTTGGACTCAACGCCTCACCGGACTTCTGCTATCGAACGCTTCAGAATAACAGTGGGGATGCTTCCTTAGACGGCTTGATTAAGATGCGAAACGAAAATGAACGCATCCTCCTTTCTTATTCTAGTGGAATCAGTGCTGCATACCAGTTTAATCAGTGCGTTGGAATCGAAACAGGATTGAGTTATGCAGTAAGAGGATTTCAATCGAAAAAAACGGCCAGTATTTCTCCGCCAGATCCTGGCGTTCCCACTTACTTTAAAAGCAAATATCATTTTCATTTTATAGACATTCCTTTGAAAGCAAACTTCATCTTTGGGAAAAACAAACTTCGATTCATTACAAGTGTGGGTGTGACAACGAACATCTTTTTAAAGGAAATGATGACATCCATATTATACTTCGATACGCATACGGACAAATATACGTTTGAGAGCACTGATCCTTATCGCACCTTGAATTTCTCACCTACACTGAGCGCTGGAATAGATTGGAACCTGCATCCAAAAGTCAATGTGCGCATGGAACCGAGTTTCCAATTTAGCGCCTTAAAAATCATTGACGCACCTGTCAGCGGACGTCTCAATAGTGCTGGATTGAAAATGAGTATGTACTATCGCTTATGAAATGGACCTATCTCTTTATCGTTTTACTTGTTTTTACAAGCTGTAAACCAAGGAAAAAAAAGTGTTCGAGATCCTACAAGATGGAACATCCATTGAACATCTATCCAATTAAAGAAACCTATGATATTGGAGACACCATTTGGATTGAACTAAACCTACCGAATTCATTTAAAACAACAGCCTATAATAATTTTACGGGAGAAGCATTTGATAAAACAGTGACATTGGATCATTTCGATTTTCATCGAACGTTTATTGGTTTTAGTAAAATCGATCTGAGTTCCAATACGATTAAAACAGGATGGCAGGACTTCAGCCCCATACTATTTCCAGAGTTCAACCAAATGCAGCAAGAATTTGGCATGGAATACCGTTATAACTATAGTTCGGGCATGTACCATTACAAACTTGGTGTCATCTGTAAAACGAAAGGCATTTTCTTTATTGGTACTTTTTGGAAACATTATAACAATGAAGCTTGCTTAGGATTTCTCAATGAGCAAGACATTAGTCCAGATTGTGAAAAAGAAATCATTGTTGATATTCATTTTCCAATTAATTTACAAAATGACGGAACGTGTCAAACCAATTATCCTGTTTTTGAAGCTATGACCTTTCCTTTCAACGAAGGAGACCGAGAAGAAGCTAAAAAATACTATTACACGTTTAAGGTTCACTAGTTTGATCTTATGAATAAGCTAAGGGTTAAAAATAATGTTAACCTGGTTTCGGCGCAACAAATGCTCTAATAAAAACACATAAATCGTACCGTAGAATTGTTGAATTAAATCATGACCAGTCTTGCTTCAAATAGTTCTAAAAGCTATGCTTCTTGGCATATTTGACTTTTTTTTTGTTTTCAATACGGTTACACAAGCAAGCTTTTCAAACAGTATTAATTCGGGATTACTCGCTGACGCTCGTGTTCCCTGTTGGAGTCCGCTTCAAAGAATACAAAAAGCTAAGCTGCTTCGCATCTTTGACTTTTTTTGTTTTCAATACGCTTTCAAAAGCAAGCTTTTGGCGCGCTTGAAAACAAAAAAAGCCAGCCTAAAGGCTAGCTTTTTGATTCTTTGGCGGAGAGTGAGGATAATGAACCTAGCTCTCCAAAGCTTGTATTTACTAAGTTTCCGTCTTTGTTTTGCTAATGTGGTCACCATTTTGCATCCCAGTTATAAAGCAGGGAGCTTTTCTCTATTCCAGTGATGACAAATCAGCTAGTCAAATATAGCAAAAATATGTACGGAGAATTAATCTTAAAATAAAGATGCGGATTCACCCAATTCTGAGTGAAAAATAGAAATGATTCTATTTTTTAAACACATAGTCCTAATTAGAATTAGAATTTATTCTAACCAAAATTCCAAAGTATTAGTTTTCTCAGCTTTTGATTTGAAAAAAAATCGGCGCTATAAAATCATATCAATTAAGGCAATTGGCAATGTGTATATATATATACCATTGCCATATTGCCATGAGTGATTTTATCATTTTGAATTCACTGAAAAAACTGTAAAAACGGAAAATTGAATCATATGAATAGAACACTTATTTCAACATTAGAGCAATTGCGCAATGCTAAAGTACAAGTGCTTTCTTTTTCAATAAGGAAGCAAGTCAATCTATTTGATTTTGAAACTGGACCTGAAATCAGTTTTAATGGCTTTAAATCCATTCACTCGTATCAGGAGCAGCTCGATAAGTATTATGATGAATGTAAGATGTCAATCGAATTAGAAATTAATCAAGCTACCCCCTATTCTCTTGAACTTAAAAAATCTTTAGATCTTTCCCGATTTGAAATCAAGGCCTTTAAAAACCGCTTTTTTCCAAAGGAAAACGAGCTCTTGCTCTTCAGTCGTGTGGAGCTTGTTAAAACACCCAGAACCGATATCTCAAAGGATCAAGCTTTGAAAAAAAAATACTAGACTTTTTCAATTTACAGTTCCACTTTGTTGATCTTTTAGATCAACTGTTTTTACATCGCATTCATTACATCGATAAATACATCCTACCAAAGGAATCCAATCGCTTTCAGAACCAAGAGCGTTTGCCTACTAAACAAGAAATGTCATCTTTTCTTAATGGGCAACTCAGCTTATTTCCACCTGATAGCGGATTCACCAATCTGAAATGGAACCGCGACAAAATAGAATTCATTGAGCTTTTTATAAGTGTCCATGAAAGCAATGCAATCATCGGGACCAATAACAAACCGGTTACCAAAAAAGATTACATGGCATTACTGATGTGGTTTTTCAATATCAAAATTGCCCACTGGCCAGGCTCATTGAGTTATGGAAAGGAGCGCAAAACAAAGCGTGAAAGTGAATATTTAAAGGAACTCGTTGGTGTTTACAATCTAATGGTGAGCAGGCGAAATTGAAAAAACTTCATTTAACTTAAATTTAAGTATGGTGAGCCTACAAAGCCATCTCTTTAATCTTGCTCTCTAATTAAAAACGAGCTTATGATGACAGAGAAAGATTTAAACCTGGAAATTTGGCAACAACTCAACAAAATAAAGAGTCAATTACTTGAAGTAGAAAATTCTATTTCGCAACTCAAAGAAATAAATCATTTGGTTCAAGAAAAAGACAAGTATTTGGATGTTTCCAATTCATGTCGCTTTCTAGGAGTTGGTAGAAATACCATTTACGCATTGATGCGGGAAGGGAAAATTGCCTACACAACACTTGGTCGCCAAAGACGCATCTTGATTTCTGATTTGAAGAAGTATGCTAACTCAAATTATATCCATTCTAAAAAATCGATATTATGAGTAATCAGGACAACTTCAAATTGAGCAAAGATCAAATACTGCTTTCCACCAACAGAGGTCTTGATGTGTTCAAGTATTTTCTTGGAAGTCGATTTTCAAGGGTTGGTAAATCATTTAAAAGCCCATTTTACAACGACAACAAGGCGTCCTGTTATGTTTACCTAGATAAGAAATCCAACATCTATAAATTCAAGGATTTTGGCGATGCAGAATACAGCGGTGATTGTTTCTTTTTTGTCGGTAAAATTTTTGGTTACAGCTGTGAAGACCGTTCAGATTTCTACAAAATATTAGAAGTGATTGACCTAGAATTAAGTTTAAATACATTTGTTCAAGAACTTAAAATACAGAACATTATAGAGAACAATAAAGGCACTGTTTTACTAGCTAATAAAATCAAATCGATTCACGATGGTTTTGAAACTGCTAAGAATAAATTACCTATTCAGTACAAAGATTTCACCATCAGAGAATTGGATTACTGGGGTAAGTATGGAATCAAATTAGATACACTCAAACGCTACAATGTGCAGTCCATTGAAAGCTATAATGGCATCAGTAAAGACGGACGAGAATTCTTATTGACGAGCAGCCCCGAACAACCCATTTATGGCTATCAAGGCCGGCGATATACCAAACTCTACAGGCCATTTTCTAAACTACGATTTCTTTACACTGGCGAAATCACTGAGAATTATATTTTCGGCTTTGAACAACTACCCGTGCGTGGAGATATCCTTTTTATTACAGGTGGTGAAAAAGATGTGCTTAGCTTGGCCTCTCATGGTTTAAATGCCATTTGTTTGAATAGTGAAACAGCTCATATTCCGAAAAACCTGCTACGGGGCCTCAATTACCGATTCAAACACATCACATTGCTATATGATGTAGACGATACAGGTAAAAATTCAATGGATAAGCTAACGAAAGAATACAAATCCTTTAAAATCAAATCACTACTACTCCCCCTTTCCGGAACCAAACAAGAAAAAGATGTCTCGGATTTTTTCAGATTGAAGCATACTTCTGAGGATTTGATGATGCTTTTCATGGAAATGTTGGATAGCATGTATGAAGACACCATTTCAGTTATGAGAAGTTGTGAAATTGACTTTAAAAATCCGCCTAAAGCACCCGAACCATTGATCACGATTAACGACGTAACAATCGGCACACCTGGTAATATCCTTTGCATCGCCGGTTCAGAAGGCAGTGGTAAGACAAACTTTCTTGGAGGCATGTTGTCTGGCGCTTTAAAACCGGATAACACAACAGTTGATACGCTAGGCACTTTCATCCAGTCCAATGAAGGCGAAAAAGCGATCTTACTTTATGATACAGAGCAATCCGAGTTTCAACTCTACAAGAATATTTCATACATCATTGACCGTTCACAACGAAGCGCCCCTCCCCGCTGGTTCAAAGCCTTTGGACTAGTTGGCATATCTAGAAACGAACGCATGAATCTTATCTTAGAATCCATGGATCGTTTGTATTACGAGCACGGAGGCATTCACATGGTGGTCATCGATGGAATAGCTGATTTACTCAATGGCGTGAATGACGAAGAAAGCTCGGTTAAATTGATCGAAGAACTCTTTCGAATGGCAGCAATATACAACACATGTATTCTTTGCGTTGTGCACATGGCGCCATCAGGAATGAAACTCAGAGGACACCTCGGATCAGAAGTGCAGCGAAAAGCAGCAGGAATTTTACTCGTTGAAAAAGAAACCAACACCAACTACAGCGTAGTGAAGGCCCTCAAAGTAAGAGATGGTTCACCATTAGACGTACCACTTATTCAATTTGGCTGGGATAAAGCACAAGGTAGACACGTGTATCTGGGAAACAAAAGCAAAGAAGAATCTGAATCCCGAAAAATCAATGAACTTTCAGAAGTGGCCCGAGAAATATTTGCCAAGAAATCAGTTTTAGGCTATTCCGAACTCTTAAACGCAGTCATGGAAGCACTTGACATCAAAGATCGCATGGCCAGAAACTATATCAGGTTTATGAAAGACAACGGAATCATCGAAAAATCCAACGGAATTACGGTGGAATACTCTCTTTCTTCAGGATTCTCCTAAGATTTTCCAAAATATTACCCCAAAATTACCAGTTCAACCCCCATTTTCTGGTAAGAGTCCCTCGGTTTTACTGGGGGATTTGGGGTTAAAATTATTTTCAAGTGTATAAAAATTGGTGTCCTGATTATTCAATTCATAAAAAATGAAAATCTAACATCTCGAAATTTATCATCACATGTTCTAATTTTTTATCTGTTAAATCGGGTTTAAAAATTGCAATATCAATTTCTATTGATGAAATTCCCACAAGATCTGGCTTGACTTATTTTATTAACGATTTAATACAGTCATAATTGAATCAATATTCTTTAAAATATTTGCTGTAGTGCATGAATCCAAGTTATTAATCCAATTCGATTTTATTTCGTCATTAGAATAAAATAACGCAGTAATAGATTTTTTTACTGACTGACAATTAACAGTAGATTTCAATTTTTCCTGGTCTTCTTTTGAAATTAATTTTTCCAATAGGACTTTGTTTTGATCAGTTACAGTTTGATATTTTAACCAATTATCACTTTGATTTTCTCCAAAAAAAGTTTGATATTGTATAAATGCTGTGTTGCCAGCATCATCCGAATCAAATATTACAACATATCTTTTTGACCATGAGATAGCAAAAGAAATGAGCTCTTTTAAGTTATTTGCAGATGCTCCTGGAATAATAACAAGATCCGAAATAAAATTAAATTTACTGCTATTTTGAAGCATTCTAAAGAAATAATAGTCCGTAATTCCTTCAGTAATTAAAATATTCTCATCGCGTGGGTAATGATGCTTTCCTAAAGATAAATGTAGAGCATCATATAAAGGACTTAAAGCACCAGCCTCGTTTTTTGAATCTGTATATTCTCCATAATTTTGGAGACTGATTTTGCCATTATTTCTTTTCGCAATTTTAATATTGCCAATATTGATGGTTTCCGGATTTAATAAATACTGAGAATGTGTACAGTAAATAATTTTATTGGTTTGTGAGATTTTCTCCAGTGATTCAAGTAATTCTTCTTGCGCAGAAGAATGAAGATAAGATCCAGGCTCATCAAGAAGATAAATCGCGCCTTCAAAATCGGAATAATATTTTGAATTATATTTTAATTTAATCGCATAGTTAAAAAACCATTGAAAACCTTTACTTCTTTCTTGAATTGTAAAGTATCTGCTTTTACCTTTAAAATTTTTATCAATTACGCTAAATTTAAAAACATGAAATCCAATTTCATTTTTCTCATAATCTAATTCTATTGATAAATCATTAATCTTATCATCAGCTAGCTGTCTTTGTAAGATTTTTAATTGTTTCCATTCTTTTATTATATCTTCATTGAGTTTATCTGTTACATCTGAAAGAATTCCTTTTCTAATTTTTTCATCAGTATTTAATAAATCAGATAAAGTTTTTTCTTTATTCGTTGCTCGGTAAATAATTTCTTCAATATATATGTGCCAATCTGAGCGATCGGTATCGCTACTCTCAATATAACTCAAATCAGAATAATTTGGCGGGAATTTTATCGATGTGGGGACTCTATCAGTAAAGTCATCAAAAAATAAAATAAAAGGCGTTCTTTTAAATATTTCAGTTATTAGTATCTTTTCTAATTCATTGTCAATAACCAAATTTGTAATTGAATATTCTCTTATGTCAAGATTTCTTTTGACAATAATTCTATTCCCATTTTGAAATAGTTCTAATAGGTCTCTATATAGTTTGTTTCTTTTAGTTATTTTCAAATCCTCGATAATTGATTCAATTTCTCCTTCGTTATTAAATTCTATTTCAGCAGAAATTTCATGATTTTTTGAATCCCACTCATATCGATTTTCAGCTACTAAATGGTTTCCGTTGAAATAATCATCGTTGTCTTGGTCAAAAGAAAGTATTGCATAGAGAATTGAGGTTTTCCCAGATTCATTTATTCCTATTATTGGAATTAAGTTATTTCTTAGAGAAATCTCGACATTTTCAATCGCCTTGTATTTATGTATTTTGAACTTTTTGTATTTCATGCATTGTAAATTTATCTCTCAAAATCATCTTTCATATTCAACATTATATGACTGTTCAAGCCTAGTCCGTTTTCGGCAAGTTCTTTTGCTAAGTCAACATTTTTAGCGCCGGCACTAGAATAACTGTAAACATAAATTTTATTAGTCCCGTAAAATTTAACAGCGATAAATTTATAGCCTATTTCATAAGATTGCACATTCGAGTTGCCCCCAAGGTTTGCATAATTATTCATTTGTTTCGGCATTAATTAAGATATAAACTGATTGAATATTATTAGCGAATGTAGAGCTAACAAACCATAACCCTTCTCAGAAAATACTCCTGAACCGAAAAACTAGAACCCTTTCTATTTTACTTAGAATCGATTCTATTTTTTCGAAAATGGATTTTAGCAGTCAATTATTCGCTATGCTAGAGCTGTTAAGACTTTGAGTTGATTCTCAAATAAATCTTCCATTTCATCGGTCAAAACCACCTATTTTTTTTGAATCTTTTTTACTCTAATTTGAAGCGGTTTTCAATTTTCATAATCTTAAAATATTGAATAACAAATAATTAAGTATATTATTTAAGATTTTCTTATTTATACAAGTGAAAAACCACAGGATTCTATTTGTGACGATTTTGATGTAGGTTCAACCACTTCAGGTTAAAAAATATTGACAGCAAATGAATCATTTTAGAACCAGGAGAAAAATTTGACTCGAACACTCCTCAACTCAAAGTAGAGCACTACCTAAATTTTCTATTATGAAAAAACACTTATTATTTTTTAGCCTTTTTGGCTGTAGTTTGGCCTTTGGTCAGAATTTATCACAAGGTGCCGTCGTGAATTTTGGATTACCTGGCGCTGGTCAACAAGTATTTCAATTTGCACCAGGATTTGTAGGGCAACTAATTCCACCCACAACAACTTTTACGACGAATCCAACTGATCGCTGGTTTAGTTTAGGGCAATTTGCAGCACCCTCACAAACATTATATGGACAGCGCTTTCAGTATGATGACAGAGCATTGGTAATGGGTTATACTTCGTTAAATCCTAATAATCCCAGAATAGAGTGGATACATAATGGAGGCTCTACAGCTGGAAATCTTGAATTTCGGGTAGCTAGTAGTTTTACAAGCACTGGTAGCAACATTGTCGCAGAAATGACCCCTCAAGGAAATACTTATTTTGGAAAATATGCACTTGGATTATTTTCCTCTTTGAACCCCAAGGTTGGTATAGGTTTTAATGAGAATGATTGTGGACTAGATGTTTACAATCCAATTCAAGTACCACCTAATTTTGACCCAAAAGCAGTAAATGTTCGTTTGGATTATGCAGGTAATTTCGGTTATGGTGTATATTCTAATGTTTTAGGAGGATTTAATTCGATTGGAGTTTATGGAAATGCGGAAGCTTTTGAAATGTCAATTGGTGTGTATGGTAGGGCTTCATTGACTAGCTTTTTTTCAGCGGCAGTTTTTGGTGAATGCTCGGCAATTGGCTCGGGAAATCTTTGGTCAGGATTCTTTGATGGAGATGTTTACATTGCGGGAGGTTATGGGCCATCTGATGCAAAATTAAAAAATAGCATTAACCAAGAAACTTCAGCTTTAACAAAAATATCACTTCTAAAACCAGTTACTTACAACTACAACAAAGTTGAAGGTTTGAATTTGCCACAAACGCTGCAACATGGATTTATTTCTCAAGAGATTGCTGAAGTTTTTCCTGAACTTACAAAAGATGTTGTTAAACCTGTTTTTGATGAAAATGGTAAAATCACATCTGAAGTTTCTTTTAAAGCTCTCAACTATGTTGGATTGATTTCAGTTCTTACAGCTGCAATCCAAGAATTAAATACTGAACTTATTCAAGTTCGTCAAGATCTTGATGAATACAAAGCGAATGATGCAGTAAGGGGGCAAATTATTCAAAATACGCCTGCAGTTAATGGTTATTCAATCGAGCAAAACGTTCCAAATCCGTTCTCTGATAGAACTTCAATAAAATTCCAATTGGCTCCAGGTGTAGAATCAGCAACATTATCAATTTTCAATTTGAATGGTGCTTTTGTTAGAGATTATCTGTTAAATGGTAATTCTGGAGAGGTAGAAATTCTTGCTTCTGAAATTGGCAAGGGCATGTATATCTATAGTCTAAATCAAAATGGACAAGAGATCATTTCAAAAAGAATGATTGTGAAATAAAAAGTAA
This sequence comes from Crocinitomicaceae bacterium, assembly GCA_017983465.1. Classification (GTDB taxonomy): domain Bacteria; phylum Bacteroidota; class Bacteroidia; order Flavobacteriales_D; family Crocinitomicaceae; genus UBA952. Next base: position 220,440 of record JAGOBK010000001.1, on the reverse strand, counting down.
TTGATAGTCTACCAATCCTACTGAAGGGACAAAGGATTGGTAGACTTCCTAACAAAGACTTTTTGTGAACTTAATTTTTGTTAAGTTGTTTATCCAAAGTATATTAGCTTCAATGAGGTATCTGGTTTTGTTTTTTTTAACTTTCACAACTTATTGTGTGGCTCAGGGAAATTCTGTTCCTTTAACCTTATATCAACAATTTAACGGACCATATGATTATACGATAATCGGGAAGTCACACAATACTTCAGATAATATCGTCCTTGTTCCTCAGCCGAATTGTATGATGCAGACAAATTCTTCGGCATCACTTTCATTAGCAGCTAATCAAACTATCGTAGGTGCATATTTAGTTTGGTCAGGTATAGGTAATGGAGCCGGTACTACCCTTAACCTAAATGGCAATACAATTATTCCTGATGTGATCAATGTCGCAAATATTCATCCACCTACTTGGACCCCTTATCTCTATTTTTCTGCGGTTAAGGATATTACAGCATACGTACAGAATTTTGGTAATGGACTTTATCAGGTGAATAATTTCAATCTGAATCCACTAATCCCTCTTTACTGCAGTAATATGAATTATTATTCAGGGTGGAATATAGTAGTTGTGTATTCAAATCCTACACTCCCCAATAAGCAATTGAATATTTATGAAGGCTTTAAACATATGGTTGGCACAGTTGTAAATAATACAACTTTTTTTATTCCAATTTCTAATTTAAATGTGACAAGCACTGTTGGTGCAAAAATGACATATATCGCATACAATGGTAGTTCTGGTTTATTTTCAGGAGAATCCATAAAATTTAATAATAACATATTAAGTAATGCTCAGAACCCGGCAAACAACCCATTTAACAGTACAAATAGTTTTACGGGTAGTAATACCAATTGGAATATAGATGTAGATACCTATTTTGTCAATAATTACTTAAATATTGGTGATACTAGCGCATTAATCGCTTTAAATTCAAACCCTCCGAGATTCATCTCCACCATCATCACCTCCATCCAATCTGAACTTCCTGATGCCACCATTTCTCTCGATAGTATAACAGGTCAAGACATTTGCCAGAACCATGATTTGACCTTAGACTACACCGTTTACAACATCAATTCCAATGACACCTTACTAGCAGGCACGCCGGTTTCGGTATTTGTGAATGACAGTATCTTGATTTCTACGGTTTTGCTGCCTTCGAATATTCTCATGGGAGACAGTCTTAGTTTGAGCACACTGGTTACCATTCCTACGGGTATTTCAAGCCCGTTTTCTTTGAGTTTGGTGGTGAATCAAAATGCGACGCAATTAGGGGTTTACCCGGAGAGTAATTTTACGAACAATACTTCTAATGATTCTACGATAAGCCTTACTGAAATCGTGTATCCGTTCTTCGGGAATGTGGGGCCGTTTTGTCAGGGGACAAGTTATACATTGCCTACTACTTCTTTGAATAATATTGTGGGTGCCTGGTCTCCTGCTTTCAATAACCAAGCTACTACCACTTATACGTTTACGCCAAATGATACCACTTGCAATCAGGTCATTCAAGTCACGGTAACCATTGTGCCGAACTCCTCGCCTTCTTTCAATATTGCTTCAAATGTGTGTGTCAATGGCAATTTGGTATTCCCGGTTGCTACCCAAAATGGGGCTTTTGGTACTTGGGCGCCTGCTTTCAATAACCAAGCCACTACAACGTACACCTGGACACCTACCGCACCCACACCAGCGGTTGGTTGCCCTGTACCTGCACAACATACGGTAAATATCATACCGCAAACCCAACCTGTTTTCTCTTTACTTGATTCACTCTGCCCTGGTACCAGTTATGTGCTGCCTACACAGTCTACAAACGGCATTAGTGGCGCATGGTCTCCAGCTTTCAATAGCCAAGCTACCACCACCTATACTTTTACGCCAAACACTTACAACGTCATCAGCGGTTGCCCTGCAACGGCCACACATACCGTTTTTGTAGCGCCAAGCTTTACGCCTAGCTTTGGTTTGCCTACAGCTTTGTGTATTGGTAATACTTATACCTTACCTTCAGTATCCAATGAAGGGCTTTCGGGAGCGTGGTCACAGCCATTTAACAATCAGCAGACTTCAACTTATACTTTTACACCAAGTAGCACGGGCTTAACTTCAATTAGTCAGGGAGTTGTATGTCCTGTATCAGGGGCATATTCGATTGGGATCAATTTACCCGTAACGCCCACATTTACTTTACCAGATTCTATTTGTGAGGGCGCTACAGTAACGTTGCCTTTGGTTTCAAACAACGGCGTAAATGGAACTTGGGCGCCAGCGTTTGATAATCAAAATACCACCACTTATACTTTTACTCCTAGTGCAGGACTATGCCCAGTTATTGCGCAACAAACCATTGTGGTGTCTACTTTATATGATCCTACCTTTAGTTTACCAAGCACTATTTGCCAAAATGAAGCCCTGACTTTGCCACTCATTTCAGATAATGGTGTTGCAGGAACTTGGACACCAGCTTTCTCTAGCCAACAGAGCGGTAGCTTTTCTTACGTTTTTCAGCCTGCAGCTGCCGTTTGTGCATATGATTACCTTTTGAACTTGACGGTCAACCCAACGCATGTTTCATATGATACAGTAGTGCTTTGCCAAAACCAATTACCACTTGTTTGGAACGGGCAAACGTTAACAAGTGCTACCAGCACTTCAGTGACTTACCCTAACCAATATGGTTGTGATTCTATTTTGAACTTGCACCTGATTGTCAACCCGAACCCTTTATTGGACTTCAGCATTCCAGCGTGGTCGGGCTGTTTGCCTTTGAGTATTGCGTTTAACAATAACCAGGTTGAGGCCAATACCATTTACAATTGGAGTTTTGGCAACTCGGTAACGAGTAGCAATGCAAATACACTGTCTAACCTTTATACCCAACCAGGTTGTTATGATGTCAGCCTCACGGCTACCAATCAGTTTGGTTGTGCGGCCAACCTCACGCAAACGGATGCTATTTGCTTTGACCCTAACCCGGTGGCCGATTTTGAGATCCAAAACAACCCCTTGCCAATCATTAACCCAACAACCCTCCTGCAAAACACTTCGCAAAGCGCCACAAGTTCGGTTTGGGATTTCGGTGATGGTTCAGCATCAAGCACTGTGTTCTCGCCTATCCATACCTTCCCGGAAAAAGCAGGAGCCTACACCGTAACGCTACAAATTGCCAACAGCAACGGCTGTACGGACGCAACCACGCAAATACTGCAAATCGAGCAAGACCCAATATATTACGTACCCAACGCCTTTACACCTAACGGTAGCGAGCTGAACAACGTATTTTTACCCATCTTCTCTCCTAGCCTTGCACTTCAAAGCTACTCACTTCAAATCTTCAACCGCTGGGGAGAAATCATCTTCGAAAGCCAAGACCCGTTGAAAGGTTGGGATGGCACTGTTAACACCACAAATGGCGCCAGCATGTCGCCAGATGGCATGTATACTTACAAAATCAATTTCGTAGAAACTGGTTTTGAGAAAGAGTTTGAGGTTGTGGGGAGTGTGGTGTTGGTGAGGTAGAGATCGGATTGACAAATTGAATAAATCCTTGTTATAATTTAGCCTTTTTTAACACTTGCTAAATTTGGGTTATCCGTTGAGTCTATGCTCCATGCGATGTCTTTTATGCGTTCTGACACTAATTTTAGAGAATTCATTACATCCGTTCCTTCGGGAAGTGTTCCATGTACTAAATTCCCAAATTCGTTCGTATAAATATCTTCCAGTTCTTTCCATGTCTCTTCTGTTTGCCTAAAGATCAATGCTTCTTTTGGATGATGCGTTAGCCATTCATTGTTGCTTTTGAAGCTTTCCGTATCGTCTTTAGCAACTAGAAGTAACATACGCTCAAAATCGGAGGATTCGAAAAATCCTTTTATTTCTGGAACCTTGAGTAATTGATGAATATCGTAAGTATGTCGAATTTTCTTTTTAAGATCATCTAAAGGATCTTCACCATAGGAAAAACGCACCAGACTCATGATCTTTTCACAAATGGTTCTGTTTACGTGCAACACATTCACTTCGAAGGGCAACATACCATATTCCTTTGCTAAATCTAATTGGTCTGCTGCCCGCATCATTTCATAAATGTATGATGCTATTTCATGCTTATGATAAGGCTCGTATCTTCCCAACCAAGTTGATTCAACAATAAGCACATCGCGAACCTGACCGAAAACACCTTTAAATTCTTGCTTGTAATTAAAAGCAATTTTTCGAATCATTCCCAGTTTTTTGGTGATGCCGTCTATTTCAACGTCATCTAATTTCTCAGATACAGCCTCTGTTACTTTTTTCAATTTATTTTTCAGTTGATTTGCTGATTCTCCCTCCTTACGAAGCACAACCAGGTCAATATCTTCCGAAAATCGTTCGATTACCCCAAAGCACTTAGAGAGTGCTGTCCCGCCTTTAAAAACTGTTTCTTCCCCAATTTTGTTGTGAAAGATTAAATAGAGTGCATATGTTACCCAATAATCTTTTTCTACATAGATCACAGGGATATTCAATTTTTGAGAAGCAAACTGAACTGACTGCCTAAATAGCGTGGGATTTTCATGTAACCTCATACGATATTCCATTTTTCGGTTAAAGAAAGTACTTTATCTGCTCCTTTTAAATTGTATTTACTTATCGGATTCAAAGATTTCATCAAAGAATTCGTTAGTGGTTGTTTGCCGAGTTCGTCTAATATCGCACCGATCAATGCTCGTGTTGCCGGTGGATACTTTTGTGCCAATCGCATTAATGTAGAAACATCTTTATCAGAAAGTTCTTTCACAATATTTAATAAACGAATACAAGCCGCATCGATGGATGTATCCGGTATTTTTTTAATGTATCGAACGGCATCTAATACTTGGAGAAATGGAATGTTATCCTTTGTAATGGTATTCTTCTGTTTGATAAAAGAAATGGTGTAGCGCTCCCTTTTAAATTTGGATCGCACTTCGTTTTTACCAATTTGAATGGTGCTGCTTACTTGTGTTGTTAATCCCAATTGGTTGTAAATACTGTAACCAGTCAAATAACCGATTGTCTTACCATCTTCTTCCAGTAAGTCTTTCACTACCTGATACTGATTTGGTTGTAAAGCACCGAAAACAGTATTTTCTGGCTTATAAAACTTCCCCTTGCTCAATTTGCTTATTTTTCCGGAAGCAGCCATTCTGTTCAGAGACTTAATGACCGCCTCTTTATTATTCACCTCATTAAAAAAGTCGGAATAGGTGAAAACATATCCTTTAGGTAGCCTATCAATCTTATATATTATATAATCAGTTGTTTTCATATTTATTTATGAGAAACAAAGATAGTAAAATGTCCTGTTTATTCTGCAAAAAACTGGACAAATATTAAGGGTGATGTAGAAAATGTAGTTGTTGTATTGGTGATAGGCGTCTGAGCAGTACAGTGCTCAGACGCCTATCACCATAAGATGGTTGCTTAATTGTGTTGTTAAAATAAGGCGTACCTATTATATAAAAGTATGGAAGGTGATGTTGGTGAGATAACTCTGAATAACAAAATTTAGGGTAGTTATTGTTCAGTCTTTATTAAAAGAAACTGGATAAGTTAATCATTCAAAACTTTCATCGTAAGATCAATTTAAATAATATTTTTAGCGAGGAGCTTTATTAATTGATCTCAGCCTAAAAGAAAGTAATGAGTACCTCTAAGAAATTGACAATAAAATATCAGGTTCTCCCAAATTTAAAATAATTCATATTTTAATATCCAAACTTCCGGCTTACGACGATTGTTACCCTTATCATTGAAGATTGTTTTGTGAATTAATATTTTATAATTATTTGTAAAATTTAAACTCTCCAATCCTCCTAATATTGCATCAAAATAACCGGAAATCTCATCTGCATTGTCATCGCTTTTAAATGAAAAATGAGCTGTTCTGCAATTAATTGCGGTAAATTTTCCATTCAACAATATTTTTTCTTCTGTCTTACTTGAAGTACTCAATACACTATCAATTATTTTATTACCACTTACTTTGTTAATGTTAAACTGTTTTAAACCTATTTTTTCTTTTAGTTTGTAATTAATGTCAATGCTGATATCATGCTTTGTGACAGTTTGTGCAAAAGATTGTAGTTTTTGGAATACTGAGTTACTGTATTCATTACTAATGGTCGAAATTTTTTCTTCTGAATTACTATTTTCAATTAATTTACCAATTTTTTCAAATAATACGATTGCATCATCATTTTTAACTTCCTCACCTTTCAACTCTGTAAATCTAACTTTATTCTGTTTGGGTTTCAACAGAATAGAGAAAGATGCTGCCATTACCCTAGTTACCTCCGTATGAGAAAATCCCAAAAGGTATTGCTTTTCTGATTTACTTATTTCATTCTGCCTACTAACACCAAGAATATGATCTTTAGCAACTTCTTTATACAGCTCCTCGAAATTGGAAAGAACATTACCTAAAACATATGTATCAACTCGGCCATATCCAACAGAATCACCTTCTTTCAGATGAAGATTTAAAACGTCATCAGGAATATCTAATTGATTTTCAATTAAATCAACATCCTCTAATTTAAATTCCCTAGAGATAACTTCAATATCTTCTGTTTCATTTGGCATAAAGAAAGCGTCTTTAGAAGGTAAATAGGTTATGTCAATATCGAAAATATCACAAAGTGAAAAGTTATTTGATTTTGCAAAATGCCCTTCAAAAATTATTACTTTTCCATAAATTGCACTACGAATTAAATCTAGATGGGATATTTCTAAATTTATATATCTTTTAAGGTTAATAGGCGAAACATTATAGATGAAATTAATATCATCTCCATTCTCATTTAGATCAGCCCATTCATGTATAATTACTTCATTCTTAGAATTTGTGTAAACAGAAGTAGTCGGACACATTTTAAAAAGCAAATCCCCAACAAAGATGAGCTCTCCAAATGGATTAGTCTCTAGTGTAAATAGGTTGGATTTCATAACTTTGATATTATTTCAAATTTGGATGATAAATCACAATTTATTGACTCAAAAAATTCAAAGTGACCATCCCGATTAACTTTACCGCAATATCCATCAGATTCCTCTAAAATACCTTTTGCTAAGTGAGTACCGAGTTTTTTATCAATATTGGGTTTGTTTTTTCGGTAAGAATTGAATTTATTTAATGCATTTTCCTCTGTATCATAAAATGAGAGTGACCAGCCTTCGCATTTCATTTTGGATTTCTCAATTCTCGGATTATCATTAATTAAGGCTCGTGGTAAAAAATTTTGAGGATTTGAGATTTCAGAGAAAGTCCATCGATAAGCCTCTCGAATAGTACGCATATATTTATCAGATGGAACACACTCCACACCTTTTGCTTCTTCTACTTTTTCAATTTCAGAAAAATATTTGTTTGTCATCGTTTGTGGGTTCAATTTTGTTTAAAAATTGTTAGGATATTATTTGAACCCAAATATTGATTTATTAGAACAGATAAACCAAAATTAATTCATAAAAATAGTGCAATTGCCAGATATACTAGAATACTTTCTAATATTTTTAGAATAGCAATCAGTTTATTATTTAGTTCGACATAAAGATAAATTTATTTTACACCCCCACACTCCCACCAGCATTAAACCTTCCCGTTGAAGTCGCTTTGCCTTTTTCCACTTCGATAATCACATCTACTTCATGCGCATGTGCATTTACACCTCTAAATTTTCCTTCCTTGGTCGTATGGTAAATGAAAATGAATGAAGTATTCGGATTCATTTTGCGCATTTCGTCCATGTCGCTTACTTCAAGGCCTGCTTTGGAAACACTGTCAATGAATACAAATTGAAATTGATCCAGGTGTTCCGGAACGCGATCTGTGACATACAAGTTCGGGTGATTTGCTTTTAGGCGCTCAATTTTCTCTTTGAGCGTGTAGCCAAATCCTTCTTCTATGGCGCAGTATAACACCTTGCCATGATTAGCTGCTAAGTGATTGGCAAAATCCAGACACATGGTTGATTTTCCTGATTTTGGAAGCCCAAACACCATAGCAAAGAATCCAACACTCGGATCACCTATGAGTTCTCGGTATTTCCCTTGAAGACCAATGGTTTGAAAATCCATTTTTAAGAGCTCTCCAGAGTTTACAATCATGCCATTGTCATCCATTCCAGAAACACCTTTGTTCTTTGGAAACAATTCACCACCGACTATGCCCATGAGGCCATTGAGTTGTGCTTTGTTGATGTTGAGCATTTTTGATTGGCCATCAATGAAGGTTTTGAGCGTTTGAAAGGCATCATCAAGCTTTGTAGCGTATTTATCAGACTTTGTGATCTTTCCTTGTTCTACAGCTTTTTTGATGCGATTAAACAAGCGCTCAGCCTTGTCTTTGATGTCTCGCTTACCATTTAAGGAAACGTAGGCTTTTAAGAGTGAAATGGACAACATCCCTGCTTGACTATGCGCAATCTCCAAATAGCGCTTGAGGTTCTTAGCGTCAATTTTGATTTCAGCCATCTCCCCCATTTGCTCATAGCATGAAATCAATTGCTGCTGCATGGTTTCGATTTCCTTGGCATAGGTTGACGTTTTACGAATCCGTCTTTCCAAAATCGCTTTTTGAAGGCTGTGGATCAAGGTCAAGATTTGCGCCTGGCTTTTCACCTTTCCATGCATGGCAGCATAGCGCTTGATGAACTGAACGTCGGTATCAAGGTGCTCAACATTATCAGTTTTGTATGTAATTACAGGAGCTGCTTTTTTAACCGGAGTACTAACTTTCTTCACAGGCTTTGAAGTAGCAGTTTTCACCGGCGCTTTCTTGTCACCGGATGGCTTCACAGGATTTTGAGCCATATATTCATCGAGCTTTTTGAAATAAGCATCCACCACGCGCTTGATGTTCTCATTGGTTCGGTATGGACTCCAGTTTTCTTGTGATGCGCCCTCCACCAAACGGTGTCCTTTTGCAAGTGCTTCTGGAACATTTTCCCAGTCGATGTTTGATGTTTTTTGAAAGTAGTTTGTTGTGTTTAACATGGTCTAAAAATTTAAAAGTTTTAATTCAAGTTCAAATGCCAATGCTTCTAGTTCAAGTTCATTTAGGGCTATTGCTGGTGTTGCTTTAACCGGCGTGAGATTGGTGCGGTATTCCAGTAAATAATTCAATCGATTGAATTCTTCAGCTCGCGCCTGAGCACTTCGTCCTTCGACTTGCAATGCTGATTTTTTGGCTTGGATTTCTACCTTCAGCTCTTGCCACTTTGGTGAGTTCTGATCTCCTTTATACAGCTCTGATTGTGCTATGATGGCTTGCTTGTCTGCTTCATATTGCGCCATTACTGGGCTTAGGTCACTTGTTAGCGAATAACCCTTTGGCTTGAGCAAGGTGCGCTCAGTTTTGCGGACTTTACTCACGTATTCTTTGAAGTATGTCACATAGTATCCTTGTGAGAAATAAAGGCCAAGTAAGGCATAGGACGCATCAATTTTTCTTCCCATAGAAATGATGTCCTTATCTTGCTGGTCTGTAGCGTTTAATAGTACTTCAATCTCTTCTTTAAGCTCCTTTGCTTTCTTGACACTTTTATTGACCACTTCGCCATCGATGGCCACTTTGGGTGTTTCTTGTAAGAATGTAGAATTGAGTAAAGTCGTATGAAAGGCTTTGATGCAATTCAGGGACTTTTCACGATAAGTAGTGTAGTCGCGAATGTCATTTTGAACAGCTTTCAAAGTGTCAATAGCTAAATTCACGCGCTTGTAATCACGGTTCAGATTCTCCTTGGCCTGATCAAAGAACATGGCAACTAATCTATCCACGTCGGTGATCAAAGCGAGTTTGATTTCCTCAGGATCCATGCTTTCCAGATCAAGCACATTCCCTCTATCTCCCCTGAACCAAATGTCATTGATTCGCGAGGTCTTTTCTTCGAGCTTTTGAAATACGAACACATCCATGGAATCCTGCACCAAAGGCATGACGATGCGCACATACTGGAATTGATTCCCTTGTCTCCAGATCCGGCCTTCTAATTGGCGAATGTCCGTTGGATTCCACTCCGGATAACAGTTGTAAATAACTGTTCCGCGCTTTTGTAAATCAATTCCTTCACGAATGGTAGCCGTTCCAATGATGATTTTCACAACTCCATCCAAGAATGCTTCTTTGATAAGCTCCTTTCTAGTGTCGTTGATTTCAGAACTGATGATCTCCACTTCGTCAACGCGTGTACGATCATACATCACACCCTTTTTGTAACCGATCTCTTTCTCCAGGTATTCTTTCACCAAAGGGAAAAACTGCTTACCTCGATTCATGTAAATGACTTGTCCACTGGCTGTTTCTTTATGGTCTTCGTGCCATTTTTTGACTGTTGCAATACAGTCCATGACATAAGCAATCTTTGGACTTTCTGTCACAAACTCCTTGTAGTCTTCTGGTGTACCGTTGAGTAGATATGGTGATAGCGCGTTATCCAAACTGTAAGCCAGAGCGCGGAACAAATTACCCATATCGAGTTTTCCCTGAGTAGATTTCTTGGCCATCGCCACAATACCATCTTGGTTCGTGCGCTGCTTTGGCGTCATGTTAATGTAGGTCAAGACCTGCTTGTCCTTTGGTAGTCTTTGCTTTGTGTTCTCAAAGTCATAGAGCAAAGGCAAATTGATTTTCTTTGGCCGAACCACACCGGCTTCTTCACCTGTTTTGTAAAGGATGTGGTTATAGATGAGTTTTTGAAGTACGCGTCGATTAGTGAAGCTTTTAATCACTTCCTTCTCGACAATTTCTTCTTTGTAATTGGCTGTCCATTCCACGGTTGGTAAAACAAACAAATCAAAGAAGGTATCGAGGTTCAAAATGCCGTTATCCCTTAATGAATCATAGGCAACGAGTGACAACATGGAATAGATTTCCAAAGGTGAATTAGAAAACGGCGTGGCTGTCAAAAGCATGGTGTTACGACCGTACTTTCTTTGTATGAAACTCAGAATCAAAAAGGCCTTTTGACCTGTTTCAGAAGTAGCTGACTGAATGTTGTAGCGTTTGTTTCCTTCATCATCACTTTTCACCTGGCTAAATACATTCTTACATCGGTGCGCCTCGTCAATCACCGCATAGTCAAAGCCTAGAATGTCAATATCTGCAATGGTGTTTTTGAGTCCCACACCAATCATTTCACGAAACTTCTGGTATTCGATTTCTTTGTCTCGGTTGGACTTCTCTTTGGATTGCCCAAGAATGTTGACGAGCTCTGTGAAGAGTTCATCCGATACGGACTTTCCAAACCCAAGGCGCTTGAATCCTTCGTAAGTCACCATCGTGATGGATTTCTCGGGAACGGCCTTATTGAGATTGATTTTCTCTACGATGTCTGTTCCTAAGTTGAACCAGTCATTGACTGTGATTCCGGTGTGTGAAAGCACTCCTGGTACGAACTCACCCGTTTTTCGATCGGTGTAGCCAATGATTTCATTCATCCACTTCTTGTAAGTTGGCTTTGGAACAACTACCAAAGGTCGTTTGCATTTGCCTGAATACAAGTTATGAGCAAGGTTTACAATGGCTGTCATGGTTTTTCCAACACCTACATCAAAAGCGTTGATACCGGATCCCATAGCCTCCATAAAGGCTACTCCTTGGCGCTGAATGTCTGTGATTTGAAGAATTCCGGACTTAAAACGAGCCGAACACTCAAAGCCAATGGGAACCTTTGAGTAATTGATATCCGACTGTCCGTTGTAAACTCGGTTCCAAGTAAAATTGAGTTTTTGCTGATCTTCAAAAGCCAGTACTTCGTGTAAAAATCTTGAAAAGAGCTTTTCTCCTTCGATTCGTGCATTTGCCCGAAGCTCTGCCTTCTCTTCTTTTGTCAAGCGATCATCGCGTAAGGCTTTATTGGCAATGTAATAATCTGCTATATCAATTGAGGAACTCTTTTCAAAATCAGTGTCTGGATTGAGTGTAAACAACCATTTGACAAACACATTTTGCAAGGTGTATTTGGTCTCTCCATCAAAGCGAATGCGAATCTTATCACTGTCCTTTTTGCGCTCGATTTTACCATTGACCTTTCTAAGTTCTTCGGAGTTTTCCAAATCCATAAACTCTTCGCGAACACCCGTAATACTGTACAAATCGGGGTTAATTGCAAAGTCAGAAATCGCCGTAATAATTGGACGCTCCTTCTCATCGGGGTTTTCTACCGAAAGTAGCTCTGGCTTTGCTTTTTCCAGTGCTTCTTTGTGTTGATTGTACACCTCTTCACCAAAATATTCAAGGATTTCATTTTTGTCCACCTCGAGCTGCTGAAGCCTGTCGTACATATTGCCATAGGTATAAATAGGAAAAGGCATCATTTCGCCAGCGTGGTAAAATAAAGCACCTTGTCTAACCAGTGTGTGCAGCTGTGAGATCAAGACCCTACCAGTACCCTCCAGATGGTAGGCCTCCCAACCATTCATCGGAATACCTTGGTGCTGTTTGTACCACACCCAAGCCTTGATTTCAGGCTCAGTTATGCCTTGGTTGTATTTGGCCATGACGTCCTCAAAAGAGAGTTTTTTGCCTTCTGTCGACCCCAAGCCTTTGAGCGCATCGACCTGTTTGAGTACGTTGTCAAGAGCTTGTGATTTACTTCTTAAATTGATTGAAGTATATGCGTTTAAAGCGCCTAAATTTTGAATGTTAGCAACTGATTTTAAGTAACTCATAATTGATTGATTTGAAGTTCATATTCGAGTGCCAAGGCCTCTATTTCGATGAGCGAATAGCTTTCTTGTTTTTGGATTGCAGCTAGTATTTTAGACTTATCACCTTGAATCGTTACCGGGAATTCCTTACTTGAATTGGTCTTTTCTACACCACATACTTTTTCAGGATGCAGCACAAACCAGGTATTGAATGTGCAGAGCTCCGTGAAACTCAATGGCGAGGTTGGATATGCTTTGGACTTTGCCTTTTGCTCAATGGATTTCTGGTCATAGAAAACACCATTGCGAAGCAAGGCAGCTTCCAATTCCGTGGCAATGGTGAGTTTCTCACGGATGAAATCCAAGCGCGCACGAAGATATGTCGGGCTTACCGCGTGCATTAGATCATCGTAAGTTCAGTTTCTAAAAGTGGAATGACGGCTGCTGGCACCATTTGATCGTGCAACACCTTGTCAATGACCATTTGTTCCACTTGCTCATAGCCTTGTGGCGACTGCATCATTTCATACAAGTTGGGTGCATTGGCCTCGGTTACTCTTTTGAGCTGAGAAAGTATTTCTTCGCGAAGTCTAAGCTCCTGTGGGCTTAGTTTTGGAACGTAACCCATGATGCTGCCTTCTCCTTTTTCATTAAAGGAATAGTAGCCGTTTTTAGTCACAATGATGTGATCCAAAAGTGAGATATCAAAGTATTTGAGCGCTTTAACAATGTTTCTTGTCAGGCTCTTATCGGCATCAGACGGGGTAAGATTTCCGCTTGGGTGATTGTGTGAGATAATCACTGCCTTTGCCAAGGTTTTGACCGCCACGGCTGTGAGTAATTCCACATCTACCATCGTAGCATTGATCGTTCCTGTTGAATGGTGGTAATAGCCAATGATTTTATTGGCCTGACTTAAAAAAATGGCAATAAAGTGCTCCTGGACTTCAATGCCTTTCAAAATTCTATTTTTCAAGAACATATAGACATCCATAGAGGATTTAATGTCACCAAAGAATAGTGCTTCCTTATTGAAGGTGATTTCAATTTCACGCACCTTGAACTGCGCCTCTATGGTATCCAGCTCCTTCTCGAGCTCCGAATACGTGTCTTTGTCAAAAACCATCTGCGGTTTTACTTGGTTTGTTTTGTAGGCCATGTTATTTTCGTTTTAATACAATGATGTCCGTTGGCACTTTGGTACTGCTAAAAACCGGTGGTAGACGGTAGGCATCTACCAAGTCACAAAGCTTTTCTAGCTCCATTTTCTCTCCCTGGTAGCTAATACCGTTTCTTAGAAAATTACTACCCGTTATAAACACCAATAGCCCACCGGGCTTTAAGAGTTGTAGGGAGTAATACATGAAAAACAGTTCTATTTGGTGCATCTTCGGCTTTGGAAAATAGCTGCTGTAAATGTTCTTGTATTTGCCATAAGGAGGATTTCCAATGACAAGTGAAAATGGATAACCGCTAAGCCAAGTCAAGGGGCTTTTCAAACGCTGCGTGAAGCGCGGGGCTTGTAAAAAGGCAGTTTCAAAGTACCCCTCATAAATCTTAGCCTCTGGATATAGAATCTCACAAATTCTCTTTGAAGTCGGGTTGATCTCAAAACCATAGCACTTCGAAAGATCCGGTGCCCATTTTAGAAAGTTTCCTGTTCCGAGACTTGGTTCTAATACTGTTCCCTTGGAGTTGTAGCCGTAACGATCGGCAAGCATCCACATCAATTCACAGATATAATCTGGGGTGAAAAACTCATAAAGCAAGCCTTCGCCTGATGCACCTTTGCTGCCTTGACCTCCAGCTCCGCCAAATTTTGCAATGTATGTCTTATCAGTCGCGCTGTACGCTTCTTTGGCTTTGTCTTTTCTATGGATAAAAGCCTCAATTTCAGTATTCAGCGCATGTTGATCCACTACTTACCTTGAGTTTCCAAAAGTCCATTTTTACCCACCACTTTTAAGATGTAGGAATACGCTTCCTTGCTTTTGCCTTTCACCAGATCCAATGTTTGCTCCACACTTCCCGTTCCTGGCTTAAAGAAATAGCCTTGGTTGTAGCGAACAAGTACTTTATCTAGTCTCAATACTTCTCCTTCTTGGTGTTGATCCATCAGGATTCCGAGATACATCGAACCTAACAAGACGTTGAGTTCTGGCTTCATCAAATCAGCCTTAACTATGACGTTACCCGTATAATTGTTCTCTTTGATTTTATGCGACAAGTACTTTTGTTTCAAGGGCCCGTTAACTCGCTCCCCCAAATGCTTTTTAAGAATAGCGAGTTCTTCAGCGCTTAGTCTTCCTGCTTTGTTTTCCCAGTAAATGATGTCGTTTGCCGTTTGGGTTTTCATTTGCATCAGTCCAACGGCATTTGCTGAACTCACGACCGCAGGACGACCTCCACTTTCAGTGAAAATCAAAGAAAGTATCAACGATCCAGGCACCTTGGTCAAGGTCTCGGCTTGTTTGATCTCTTTGTAGAAAGTCTTACCAATCGCATCCATCTTCGCCTTGTTTTGTGACAAGGCCGTGTCTGTGTAGAATGTACGCGGTGTCATTGGAATGGGTACTGCTAGTTCTGCCATGATTATGCTTTGTAAAAGGTTACTGAACGGGTTGCTTTCTGAGTAGCGGTCACAGCAGGATCGCTCGAGTTGGAGGTGTCGGTTCCAGTAGTAGAACCTTTCTTCTTTGTGAAGGCATACAGGGCAATTGCTGCCGCAGCTCCAAGGATTAATTTGTTCATGGTTTTTGAATTTGTATGGTTTGACTATACTTGATCGTTGCATTGGGATTTGATACACTGACCCTTTGCTGAATTTTTCGTGGTGAAAAGACCCAAAGCCAGGGCTTTTGGCGCTCTCCTAGATAAAGCACCTGAGTGAGCGTATCGGTGGATTTAATCACAAGGCGCTGCGTGTCTTTTTCAATCACCCCTCGGATTTTGTACCACTGATTCTGATAATCAAAAACACTCACGTGAACGGTGTCTAAAACAATACTATCTCTTAGTGTTGTAAGGACATTTGTTTTGGTTTCCACTACCGTTGTACTGTACTGCGCGGTCTTATTGACCTTGACACCCAAGTTTTCAATTTGCTTCACTTCCTTTGGAAAGAGTTTCTTTAACTCTTTGGTTTGAAGCACCAGTAAATCACTTTGAGCAGCCAGTTGGCCACTCTTGGTTTTTACCAACGTTAGTTCCGTCCCCATAGCCTGGAGATTAGCACTTAGTCGCTTGTTATCCGCATGAAAGCGCTGGTTACTTTTCCAAAGAAGCGTGATCGCGCCGAGCACTACGAGCAGTCCTATCAGTCTTTGCACTACGGGACTTTTGAGTACGTTTAGAAGCATATTCATTGTGTGAGGGTCTTTGAGTTTGTGACCAGATGTAAGCTGAAAGAATCGTCATGATGCCAGCAATAGCAGCCGTTGCAACGGTTTCCATTTTAGAGCCAATAGCCAAAAGTGTTACCAAGGCTAGAAATGCAGCTGCAAAAAGCGTGAGTTTGAATCTTGTCTGATTATTCATGGTTTAAAGTGTTATGTTTTCCCATTGCTTAGTGAATTGCTGCAAGGCAAATGCGCCGGTGCGTGGATCAAATCCCAGACGGATGTTTCCCACGTCATCAAGCTGTTGAAAGTCGCGCAACCAGTAGATAAAAAGACCATCGATGCGCATGCCGGCAAAATTGCGATCCTGCATATTGAGTACATGCAGTGGGTCACTGAAGGTTTTCACACCTTCAATGACCTGTGCACTTGTGGTATCCACCACCCCTTCAATTTGCTTTGCTAAGATCTTATCCACGATTAATAGCAATAAGAAACAATGATGTCATCCGATACTTCGGTGCTGTAAGGAACCGTGAATGTGATGGTCTTTGATCCGTTGGTTCTCGTTTGTGTTTTCACACGAAGACCATTGAAGAAAATATCGATATTGAAGCCAGACTTTGGAATCTGACCCAAAGTCAAAGAAATAGCAGAGTTTGCAGCACCAGTCAAACCCGTAAAGGTTTCTGTAGTTGCTGTAAATGCATCTTCCTTTGAATCCGCTGTGGTTTGTGCAGCAGCGGCAGCAGCAATTCCTTGGTCTGCTTTCGTAGCAGCAGCTGCGGCAGCCGTTGTGGCGCTATTTGCGGTGTTTTGCGCAGCAGTTGCAGCGGTGTTAGCCGTATTGGCTGTCGTTTGCGCCGTTGCAGCATTTGCAAGTGCGTTGTCTGCTGTGGTTTTGAGTGTGTCCAAGTTGATATTGGCACTTACAGTCAACTTATCCACTTTACCTTTTGCCGTGCCGTTGTAGGCGTAAGTATCGGCATTGCTTTCATAAGCTGCTTTTACAGCCGCAGCCGTAAGGGCGTTGGTAAATAAATCCTCGTCTGCGATCTTTTTGAAAGTAGATGTGGATCCAGTTCCGGTTGTAACGGCTGTTACGATGTACAATGCCCATTTGGTGTCACCATCGTCATTAACAAAAACACGGTCGGTGACTTTTAATCCCGTCAAGGCATTTCGTGCTGTGGTGTCGGCTACGTTAAAAGCATTCTTTGCACCCACTACCAAGGCATCTACTTCGGATTTGGAGTATAGTGAAAGGTTGGTTCTGGCACTCGTCGCGTTGACATCCGAGAGGTTGTTTGCAATCTTTAGCACCTGTGCATCCAGGGCTCTTGTGGCTAGGTCTGCACTCAGACCTTCAATCTGTTTGATTTTTAGTTGTTCGCTCATTGTTATGAATTAAGAGTTAAGTATTTGATGTAAACTTGATCTGTTGGCGAAAGATTGAATCTCCCATGCCAGAAAAGCGTTGTGCCTTCGATGTGAAAAGCACCGTTTTGTCCATAATCGAACAAGGCTCCATTGACAACCAAAAACAATCCTTCAGGATCCGAGGTATTGATATCCACCTCAAATTCAATTTGGTCGCTTTGGGTCACTTCAATGCTTTGTCGTACCCAATTGCTTGAAACTGTTCCGCCTCCCGTTGAGGAGTCCTCCTGAACAGAAGCTATGCGGTAAGCTTCGCCGTTGATGATAATTTCATCATTGATGGGGTCTCCTAGTTTTTCCAATAAAACTTGAATGGTGAAGAGTTGGTCTTCGCCTGTTCTGATGTGTGTAAGTTTAAATGCCATTATTTCTGAATGTATTTTTTATAAATAAACCTGCCCGTCAAAAAGACTAAGGCTGCTGCTCCGATGGAGAATCCTCCTGTTTCAAGAAGATTTTTTTTTTAGCGATGTCCAATATCTTTTCGTAGTTGGCAATCAAACCACGCATGTAAGCTGAGCGGTTATCGCCGTTACTCTCTGAGATATAAGGGCTATGCGCAATCTTATCGGCGTATTTCTTGTAATCCATCGCCGCGGCATGGGCCGTTTTGTAGCTACTAGAAATCAAGCGTGCAAAGTCATAGAAGCTATCCTGGGGTGAAGCATAAGTTCTAAACTTCAACTTGTATTTGTTCTGCGCTTGGTAAATCCCACCTTTCCAAAATTCGTTCTTGGATCCTCCGGCTGTGATGCCAAAGAAGTTGTAGTACTTCGTGGACAAATTAGATGTCCCCCAAGCACTTTCAAACGACCCCTGGGCTAAGATCACCAAAGGATCCATCTTGAACCTTTCACCGGCCTTTTTAGCATACGGGTAGTTATTGACTACGTAATTTTCTGTTTTTGTGCTCATAGCGTTTCTTGTAATTGAATGTATCGTTGGTCTACCCAGCGAATGGTGTTATCGATGGTTCTAAATTTTAAAAGCACCCCTTGTTTGGTCTGCATGCTCATCATGAGTTGCCCAAGTATGGTGTTGGCACTTGCATGATTGATGGGTGCAAATTGTTCGTTTAGGATCACCGCACTACTTCTGGTCAGTAAGCGCGGTGTTGGAATTCCTTTTAAGTCAAAGTAATCCAGAGGCTTTTTCCATGCAGCCGTTGAGCTGGTCTTGGGATAGGCCGAAATCATGGCTTTGGCATTTGGGAATTGCACGGTGTAGTTCGATGAGGCACTGATCCAGAACGCCATCTTGACCTTGTTTTTCTTTTTGTATGCCGTTGGTGCATACTTGGCATTGATGACATATGCCACCTGAATGAACTTCACGTTATTGACTTCGTCGTAATGTTGCTGCCCCGTGGCATAACCCAAGAACTCTCCAGCTTTGGCTACTCGGTAAATGTTGTCTTCGGAAAATACCTCATAGAATGCACCATGATTAGAAGCGTCCGGAGAGCTTCGAAGGGTAACATCCTTCTTGGCTACAATCAACTGATTCTTCTTGGTGTATTGTACCGGTGGTGCGCCACCATTACTCGTATCCTTGTTAGCGTTTGATGCGATGATATTCAAAAAGGCTTCGTATTCACCAGTGGAAAGGTCACTTTGTAGATCGTCTAGCAAATTGTCCTGGTATAAATCCTTGTAGGCTTTTTGCACCTTATCGAGGTTGGTAATCGTTTTGGCGATTTCCATTACGGTATCCACATTGGTGGTATCAAAGCTTTTCATCCAGCTATATCCCGATGGATTCACCGATGAACGCAAAGACATGGCCTGTCTGACTTCCGGTTTATCATCCGTATTCTTTTGGGCATTGTTTTTATTGACCTTTGCAATGAGGTTCTTACCTACTCGATAGGTCAAATAAATGCCACCAGCAATCAGTGCACCTTTGATCAGTACACTTTGATTGTCCTGGACAGTTTGAACGATTTTTTCTTTTGCGGATGCCATTGTCTGTATGGGTTAGATCATGCTTTTGATTTTCAACTTCACTAGTGGCATTTCAATCTTTTTAGAAATGCTCACAAGCTCATTGGGCTTAAAGGTGTTTGCGATGGTCTGCAAGGCTTTTTGCACGTGACGAGCCTCCAAATCGGTAGCTACGTTGACTGTGACATTGATTTCGTGTTTTGCCATTTCTCGGTGTTTTTAATGGGTTTGAATGGGTGTTTCTACTGTTGTTGATCCTGTGATGAATTGCAGGATCTTTTGAATATTTGAGCGGTCTTTTTCGATTTCAGATAACATTAAGTAAATAGTTCCTAGTTCTTGATTGTCAAGTGTTTGAACAAAAGTTATAATCATCTCCAAAATCGTTTCTCGCTGCGAGTCCAAAGAGTCACCAAGTGGCTTTTCAATACTCTTTTCCTCATTGGTTCCGGCTAGAAAATTAAAGGCAGTTCCGACGGGTGAATTAGTGAAAAACTTCGCAAGTCCCGGAAGTGCCATTCCAATGATGTTGGAATAATACTCTACCTGCTTTTTAGCCTCCAGAGAGTTCTGCATGTCTTGAACTTGAAACTCCAACTCTTCATTCAAGGCCGATACTCTTTGCAATTCCGAGGTAAGTCTTTCTAGCTCACGGCTTCTTTCCATTTCTGAAAACTTGCGCTGAACCAGCTCATTGACTTCTGCTTCCCCCAAGCCTGCATAGCCTGCAAGGGACTTTGGCAGCTCTTCATCGACATCTGTCCACTCGAAGGTTTTTGCCCAAATAAGCATTCCCGTTTCTACATCCTTGAATTCAACCTTTACCTTGTCAGGGTTTTCAGATTTATCATAGCTTCTAACCAGGGGCGAAAAGTTCTCAATCACCGCCTGATCAATGCTGTTCAAGCGTTTGCCATTTCTGTAAAACATGGCATTGAATGTCACTTTGTTGTGCCCTTGTTTTGGGAAGGTCTTGATCATCTTCTGACAAACCTCGATCACGTGATAAATCTTTCTTCTTTTCATTCCTTGACGATTTGAATAAATTCGATGATGGGAAAGTAATTCGTTCCCCTTGGTAGCTCAATGGACACCAGTCCACTGAATTCCTCCAATGCTTCTATGCGACGATGCCCTTTTTTGACCTCCAGGCTGTTGGTATCGGACAAGATCCGTGTGCCTACCGGCAAAACCGAACAGTTCGTGAGTAGCAAGTACTCGTTGTAAGCCTCAATGTGGTATTGCAGTTGCCCTGGTCTAGTATAAACGGACTTAAAGCCTTGCAATTCAATCTTAATTTCTCGCTGCTTGAACTGCTGCTGAACATGGTTTAAATGGTCGTACATGAGCCTTTTTGGTTTTGAGTTTAACCTTCTTTGTCAGTGCAGCGCAAATACAATTGCACCTTGTATGGCGTGAATTCCTCATGAAGAACTGTGTCTACGTACACACCACTTACAATTTGTCCTGGGTGCAGATGAACAGCTAATTCTTGAAAGTCCTGCGCTTCTAGTTCATGATGAATTAGGTTTGCAGTTATTGCTTCCTCTTTCAGACTATTGAAAGAAGCACTTATTCTTCCTATCTCGCAATTCAAAAGACTTGGATCCATTGACCCAACAAGCGATAACTTAAATCCTGTACAACGTTTTAAGTACGCCGGGATCTTATGCTGAAATGAAATGATTTCACCAGGCTTTTGAACCCAAAAACTGACAATGGAATAGCGTGTAACTGACATGAATCCTACTCATTGGTTAACCATAAATAGATCTTCACTTCATAGAGGTAACCACTTTGAGTCTTTCTTTCTCTCATCAATTGAAGCTTTGCCGAATTGCCAGAAAAAACGCCTTCTCCGCCGTCGGTAAATTTGCCCTCAATAGCCGAACCACCAGCTTCCAAGTGCTCCTCAAAGAAGAAGAACTTCTGATTTGGAGCAACTTGGTGACCGCTAGTGATTAACTTCACCTCGTGGGCATCTTCAAAGACCTCTTGATTATTCACCCTTAGTCCCAACAAGGATCCCATCAATAATTGCTCATCGGGAAGCGAAACAAAAATCCCACGGATTTTCGAGTATTGCTTGTCGGTTTGAGCATTGATGCGCACTGATTCCCCAAAATCAGTAACACGAACACGTATTTGTTGAAACTTATGGTTTTTCATCTCGATTCAGAATTAGGCTTTGATGACTGCTGTTCCGCGAAGGATAACTTTCAAGAATGTATTCTCAGGAGCGTTTGCCGCCCATTCCAAGTTCAATTCAATGGATTGCTGGTCGCGAATGATCTTTGGGTTGTCCAAGATCCAAAGTCCACGAAACGTGTCTTTCCCAGTAGTTTGGAACACCTCACATGAAGTATTCGGAACTAGGATCGTTCCATTGGCTTTGAATTCAAACTCTCCATCGCGGATGTAGTCCGGAACCACATCAAAGTTCACACGACTGGCATCGTCCTTTGACTCACTCACACCGCCCAACAATTGAATGCCGTACAACAAGAAGTGATTTCCTTTCTCCAACTTTCCGCTTGAAATGTTGCTTGTCCCCACGACTTTCGTGTCGTCGTCCTTGAACATTTTTACCACCTTCGAGCCTCCAATGGTTTTCACCACATAGTAAGCCGTATCCACAGCCTGTAAAGACTGCGTAGCCAATCCTTGTTGGATTTCCTTTGGCAACATAGTGATGCGCTTTTCAAACTCTGCACGTGAGCGAGAGCCGGTTGCTGTGGCCATGGCGCGTGACTGATTTTGCATTTTGCGAAATAACTTGCGCTTGTCGCTCGTTGCACCTAATTCCAGTGCTTGTAAGAAGTCGTCTTCTGACATGGCACCAAGTAAGTTGTATTCGCTGTTTTCGATTTGTCCAAGTGTTAACATGATACTTATTGTTTATTTGATTTGTAATTGATTAAATGATTTCGATGTAAGCCAGATCTTCATCCTCGACGCGTGAGCCACGTGACATCTCAGCATGTGGCATGTCTAAATCCTCCACATTGAAGGCTGTTGGCGAAGAAAGTGCCGGAAGATCCGGATTGTAGCGCTCCACTGATAGATTCAATGGTTCACGATAGATGCTTGGTTCTCCTAAGTCGCTAGATCCTGCCAAGTTAAAGTCTGCTAGTCCTGCTAACAAGTCTTTTTTGAGCAAGATTTTCACGCCAGATAATAAGCCTGATGCACCAACTCCAGTTGCCAACATTTTCATGTTAGGGTCTTTGAGCATGATGTTTCCTGCTGTTCCAACGCCAAGCATCAATACTGGTCGTGCCAGTGCTTTGACATTGAAGGCGGTTGCAGCCGGATCAACGGCCAATACCTTGTCAATCATTTTTCCGCCCACCGAGCCGATCACAACACCGCCAGTGAGCATAGCCAAGGTTTTAAGTTCATCCATCACAGCTTGGCTACTGATTTTGGTTTTTGCTTTGGTTCTTCTTTTTGTTGCCATGGTTTGCGTATTTATTTGATTAAAAAAGTTTTACTGTCTTCACAGTAGGTTTCTTGTTGTTAGTTTTTGATTTTGAGGGGCTCGTAGTTTTCGCTGGTGTTTTGCGCTTTGTAGTGCCGCGAATTCCAGACAAACCTGTTGTTTTGGCTTTAGGCTTCACCATTTGATAAATCCCTAGTGCCAATAAACCTCCACCAATGGCCACCGGAACTGGATTCTTTTTAATGAACTCCATGATCCCTCCACCCGTTGAAGTAGATTTGGTCACGGCTTTTGGATCGCCTCCACCTTGATCTGTTTCTGGCGCTGCCGCGCCTTGATCGTCTTGTTGAATCTCGGAAAACGCACTTGCAGCATTTGGATCTGCATCCATTTCTTTTGTCAAGGAATCGATGTCTAGTTTTTCGTCTTTACCGACAAGGCCTGCATCTTTTAAGATGTTGATTGTTGCAATGATCACTGGCGTTGCTGCTGCAATGGCACTTGCGGTTACTGGGTCTCCCAAGTATCCGAGTAGTTGTTCAATCACAACACCGCTCAAATTACCTGCTCTGCCATTCAAAATGGTATTTTTCAATACCTCACGGCTTCCTTGAAGTTTATCGGCAAACAAATGCTCCACTTTGGTCAAAGCTGTTTTGCTTTTCTGGTATTGTGCTGGCGCAATGCCTTTTGCTCTGGCTTGTTCTGGAGTTCCATATCCCCATTTGAGTTTATTGGCCATTTTACCCAAATTGAGCTTCATGGCAAGCAGAAAGCCACCACGTGCAGCCAAGGTCAAAGGGTTGTATTTCACCACGGCTTTCACCGCTTTCTTGGCTACATCACCAACCTTTTGACCTGCAGTGTTGACTGACTTTTTAACGTTTGTAAAAAAGCCTTTCACGTTCACACCACTCAAAGTCAATTCATCAGGGTCGTATTCTAGGCCATTGATGGTTTTCACACCATTTCGAAGATTCAATTGCGCTTCGTTTTGCGCCAAAATATCCAAGGCCTGATTTCTTTTATCGGTGTGCCAATATTGAATGGCATAATCCAACATTTGTAAAAGTGCTCTTGGATCATCTGTAGATGAAACCAAGGACGGATCCTGGGCAATTGCATTTCTAGTTGCAACGATGTTTTCATAGATTTTATCAAGCTCCGCACCCGAACTGGCACCAAGTCCTGTTAGTGAATTTGCCATGACGGCATTGTAATGATCGTTTGAAGAAACGCCACTTAATACTGCTACATTGATCCCGTTTAAGCTCATAGTAAAGTCCATTTTTTTAGTATATTTTTTCTCGTAGTTGAATTCAGAAACCACCCCGTCAATCACGCAGTAATTGTTCTCATCCCCAAGTGGCACAATCACATAGACATGCTGCCAGGAATCACCACTGTAAATTGTGATGCGAAACTTGTGAGGAATTTGAAGGTTGGTGAGAATGCTTGAAACAAAGATGCTCATGCAATCACAGTCAACACCCGTATTTCGTTCGGCCCAACTGCGCGCTGGTCTTCGAAGTTGCTCCAAACCGCGTTTGTCCAGCTTGTATTGAATGTAGCCATATACAAATTCCCAAATGGCACGGCATGTAGCCTCAGTTGTAGACCGTCGGAGCAATGGAGCAATTCGCTTGGTGTCGTCAAGGTATTTCCAAACGACCTTCTCCATTAACTCCACAGTATCTGTCACTTCACCGTCTTCAATGATCACACGATCACGCTCTTCCGGCTTGGGGAAATACTGATTGTAACGGCTCCCATCTCTGATAGCTCGATAACCACTCGTTACGGTTTTGGCTGGTATTTGTGCAAGCGCATTCATCAGATGAGTTTTTCTGAAGGGGATTGATAAAAGATGCCATTCACATAGGTGGTGAAATTCATTTCAAGCGGAACTCCTAAAAGAGCAATCAGATTCTTCTTGTCACCAGCTTTCCATGCAGCAATGACTTTCGGGACGTTCTTGATAATATTGGCTACAAGTCCTTTCAAGGTGAACCAGTCAAGCTCCAATTCAATAGTGTCGATTTTGGTAAGGCCTAGCGGTTTTATAGTAATGATTTGATCCTCTGCATCAGACTGAGTAAGCATCTTTCCTTTACTGGTAAGAGTTACAACAGGCTTTGTCAACTTCACAGAATCTCTTGAAGGGTTATTGATCTCAACTTCGGTTCTAAAAGAAATCCCACCAAGGGTTACCGAATGGATGCGCGGATTCACAAGTCTAGCATTTGCCACCTCGGAAACATTTTGCATTCTTAGTAGCCGTACGATACCGTAAACCAATCCTGCACCAAGCGCTATGCCGACTACCTTATTCATCGGCTTTCTTTTTGTTTATTGAAGTAATCGGTAAGTCTCTTAGCGATGCAATCCATGGATTTCTTTACGATGTAACCAGCAGCAGCAGATGCCGCAGCGTAGATCACCACATTGGATAATCCAGCAAAGGTTATTTCTGTAAGAATGGGTTTTGCGGTAACCGCTTTAGCGACACCTCCAAGTACTCCGGAGGCAGTTGTAAAAATAGAAGTATGCGAATGTTGAGACATGAAGTTTTGCTTCGATTATGAGGCAAACTTCTGAAAAGGATATTTAAGGAGAATCTCAGTTAAGATATTCGTGGAATCTTTCTGCTATTTTAGGGAAAACAATATTTAATTATATAGTAGCAGTTACATTATCCAAAATTAGAAATGACTTCATATTACGGTATATGAAATATTTCTTATTGCCGGGTTCTAGTTCTTCATTTAAATCAATATATATATATATGATTAAGTGCATAAAAAAAAGCAACCATTAAGGTTGCTTTTTTTTATGATATTCTTAAATCAAAAATAATTTGAAATCTATAGAACAATAATTTTTTTGGTAAAAACAATTTTATTATTCTCATCAACGAATTTAAAATATAAAATTCCATTTTCAGATAATCCAGATAGATCTAACTTTTCAAATGAATTTGTTATTTGCTTACTGAAAATCAATTGACCTAATTGATTTTCTATGTAAAGCGCATTAAACTTTGATAATAAAAAATCGTTTAAATCGATATAGATATCCTTTTCTGTTGGATTTGGATAAACACTGCAATTTGCTGGATTAAAAAATACACCCCCTAAAGTTGAACTCATGGTTACGCACCAGATATCGGAGTTTGTATTGAAGTTGGGTACTTCTTTGTTTCCGGAAATGGGAGAAACAGATTCAATGAAAAATCGGATGTCGGTGCCTTTTCTCATACTAACGGAAGTGAATTCTTGTAGGGAACCGCCTATTGATTTTTGAAATAAAATTTCACCGTCGATGGCATTGAGTTGCAAGTACCATAAGTCTGAAGCCCCATTAGAGCTTTCCGTTTTATTGCCTGAAATAGAAGAAAGAGAACTGATTTCAAGTTCAAGAATATTGCCATCATAAGTAATGTTGCGTGGAGAATCGATGCCGCTTCCGCCATAAACTTTTTGACCAATGATTTGCAAATTGGCATCTAAATGAACCAGCCAAGTATCGATGCTGCCAAAATGATTCAGCGTTTGATCACCTTCGATATCGCTTTGTGTCTCAAGCATAACCCAGCAAGTGCCATCAGTAAGGTAGGCCACTTCTATCTGGCCATATTGCGTACCAGAACCAAAGCAGGTTTGTTCGGTAATGTCTCCATCAGGATCGATTTTGAACACCCAACAATTGGTGCCGGTAACACTTGCTGTGGGTGTCATGTTGCCAGTGCCCGCTTCCATAACGTTGCCAAAAACAACGACTTTATTAGAGTAGGGCTCTAGTTTTAATTCTTCTAACTGATCAATGCTGGTTGTGCCATAAGAACGGTCCCAAATTTTATTGCCTTGCGCATCCAGTTTGAGTAAAAGCATATCACCTAATCCGTAGGTCGTGTCTGTAAAAACACCATCGGCAACATTAAAAGTACAACCCAAATAAATGCTTTGATCGGGGTGCGCTAAAATTGTACGGCAGGCGTCATAGCCCGTGGTTCCGTAGCCTTTTTGCCAAATGATATTGCCGTTGAAATCCATTTTGAATAACCAAAGGTCTGATTTGCCAACTGTATCTACAGTTTTGTTTCCACTAATTCCAGAATAAGAGCCACAAAGGACAAGCACATGATTGTCTTGACTCAAGGTCATTTGTTCTGCAAATTCGTCGGCAGAACCGCCAAAAGCTTTTTGCCACATTAATTGGTCATTGGCATCATAGCGCAAGATCCAACAGTCTTTACCGCCATAACTCTGCATATCTTTCATGCCGGTTTGCCCACCATTTGTAGTAATGGCTAATAAATAGGACTCATCTGGTAAGACCAGAACTCTTGCATTTTGTTCGGATCCGTTGCTTCCGATTATTGTTTGGTTGTAATATTGTTGGGCATAATGCAACGAATATGTAAAAGCAAAAATAATGAGTCCTAAAAGTTTCATCAAAACTAAATTTCTAATTACTTGATCTTACGATAGTAGAAGTTAATATTGATCCGTCATCAAAAGTAAATCTAACGATAAAATAATTTGATTCAGGTAAATATCCATTTTCAATAACATCAGTAAATTCGCGATCTTTTTCAACTTCAAATTTTTTGGAGTATACAGATTTATTTTCGTTATCTAATAATTCAAGAGTAAATTTAACCCTTGCAGTAGAATTGAATTCGATATTTAAATCATTATTTGCAACTGGGTTTGGAAAGAAATTAGTGGATAAGAAAGAACTTTGGGAAAGGGTACTTGAGCTTGGAGTTTTTAAATAAAAGTTACTGGAACAATAAGAATTATCTGCAAATTGATATCCTAAAGTATATAAGCCTTGTTCTAAATTAAATGAAGGGCCTATAAATTCACCATTCAAATTAAACAAAGAGTCTCGAAATAATGTAATACTCGAATAGTTTGCATCACCAACTTTTGATATGTAAACAGAGTATAAATCTTGATTCCAATTAAAATTTCCTCCAATATTTCCGCTGAATTTTGACAAGCCAGTATAAATATTGCCTGTTTCCTCAATTGTATCATTAACATCAGCAAAAATTGTTTCATAACCATTGAATAACGGTCCAACTCCTGGTCCTGTTCCTGTTCCTGTTCCTGAATTATGAGCAACTATGTCCCCATTACAACTGAGTTGTGGAACGCCATTCGGAAATTGATTATATGTATTAAGCATGGAAATAGCCCAGTTGAAATTTTGATTACATATATTTTGTCCTCCAATTGTTGGAGCTTCAACATCTCCTTGTGTAGTAATCCAAGGTCCAAAATCTTTCGCAATTCCGATTACAGTGCCATTACAATTAACACCGTTAGCTGAAACCAAATTTTGTGTGAAGTTTACATCATGTAACGTGATAATTCTATTTCCTTCTATAGTGAAACTATTAAGCCCATAATATCCTGGTGATTTAGTTATTTGAAAAGTTGGCCATTCAGTAATCGGTATCCATTCATAATTATGTAAATAACTTGGGTTTAATGCAGGGAGCTGTCCCATATCAAGATGGCCTGCTCCGATATTTGAATTCATTGGATGAAAAATTCCATATGCATATGTTTTACCATTGCATCCCCACCAGCAAAATCCATAATCCTCACAACCTACACAAATTTCAAAAGGACCTTCTTCGAGAATTTGATTACCCGAAATATCAAAAGCCGTTACTTTTAGCTGTGTTTCATTCTTTAGATATTCTTCAGGCACTTTATAAAAATTAATACCAGAAATTTTAACCCTTGAAACACAAACTTGAGAATCAGAAATATTTTTATAAAACTCCAAGCCCCATGATTTAATAGAAGTATCTTGGTCTTTAAGGATCAAATATTGATTACTTAAAGTTGGTTTACTGTAAACTAGTTTCCTTAGATAACCACTCTGAGCTCTGAGCTGGTTTGATAAGATTAAAGTTAAAAGAACTGTAATTAAAATGATTTTTTTCATTTTTTTAGATTTTTAGCAAATCTATTTACACAATATGCTCAAATTAAAATAATTTAAGATTATCTCAGCGATAATATAAGTATTCTAGAACATTTTCTAGTAACCTAGAGATTTGTAATATTACGATCGTTACTTCTGAATCTAAACAACAATTGATCACAACCCCAAACTATCCAACAAATCACCTTGTTGTCTTAATTTTTTAGCAGCAAGAATATTTTTCTTTTCCAATTCAATTTCCTCATTTGATCTCGGTGTATAGAATCCGTTAATAATACTCAAACGGATGAGCTCATTGGCAGATTTAACCTTAAACTTTTTCATGATAATTGTTCTGAGCAGGTCGAGGTTTTTCTTAGAGGTAAAAACAGCATTGGCTATATCCTGACCTTTTACGCCGTCACAGATCATTCTGATGATTTTCAAGTCGCGTTCATCAAGGTCCAGATGTTTCATTCTGGTTTTAACTTTACGCTCAGTTGCTACAGAATTGATGATGGCTTCATTCATGAAATGATTGGAGTACTTTCCATCTGCATAGACTGTGGTGATGGCCTCCAACATTTCTCGGTTCGAACTTTCTTTTAATAAATAGGCGTCGGCACCTTTTGAAAGTACTTCGAAGGCAATATCCAGATCTTTGTGCATAGTGAGCATAATGACCTTAACCTTAGACTCTTGCTTCTTAAGAATTTCAAGTGTTTTTATACCGTTGAGAACAGGCATTTCTATATCGAGCAAAACGACATCAATGGGTTTGGTGGCGAGTTGGTCCAAAAAGTCTTGACCGTTAACTGCGTCAAAAACAAACTCACAACCTGGTAGTTCGGCTAAAATTTTCACGATTCCTGATCGGACCATTTGAACATCCTCAACAAGGGCTAATCTTATTTTCTGAGAAGTATTATCCATGATGCAACTAAATTACCGTTTCCAACTCAATCATACCGCAACTCTCATTGCGCGTAAAAGTGAGTTTTCCCTTAATTACCTTCAATCGATATTTTATGTTTTCTAGTCCAAAACTGTCTGATTCAGACGCTAGCACATTGAAATCACGTTGCGTTAATGCGATCCCATTATGCTTGATATTCATTTTTAATTTTGCATCAACGTGCTCCAAACTCAATTCAATAGATGTCGGATAGCTATGCTTCAATAGGTTTGTCATCAGCTCACTGGCAAGGTAGAAATAATGCATGCTGATCACATCCGGTATTTCTAAATCATCTGGAATTTCTGACAGAAAAACGAATGAGTCAATTAATGATTCTGTTTTCTGCTTTGACATTCTTTCCAACGCTTTCACCAATCCAAACTTCAACAAATAATGTGGAACCAAACCTTTGGTAATCTGACGTATCTGCTCAACACTTTCTTTAACATAACCTTTGGTGAACGATACCTCATTCAAATCAGACTCCCCCAACTCTGCCCTATCCTCCATATTGGATAAGTGCCTCAATACAATAGATAATCGCGCACCCACATCATCATGCAGCAGGCGCGCGATTTCACTTCGTTCCTTTTCCTGGGTAGTAATTGCTACTTCCAGTTTTTCTAGTTCCTTTTTCTCTTCGGTTTCTTTGATGAGCTGATCTGTGAGATCTTGGATGCGTTGGTTTTTTTTCACAAGCAATACTATACCCAAGCTCAATACAAAAGTGAAGAGCATACCAATTATTATAAAATATGCTAACTCTTGCGAATTGACCATAGGTAGTAAAATATGTATAAATTCAAACTAACAATTGATAAAAGAAATATTGGGTATGCAATTTGCATCATGTCATCATTAATCCTAATCAGATGTTCTAAAATTGAATAAATAAATGATACAGAATGAAAAACAAACAATGCTTTAATTATTGGTCTAAAAGTGTTTTCAATTTTATTCAAGTTTAATAAAAGCATTAACATAAGAATTACAGTCAAAAGATTGTAAAGCATAAATGAAATACCATTTGACTCAATAATGGAACTCCAAAATAAAGCATCCAAGAAGAAAAAAATCACTGGTAATATAGATATCCAACCAATAGATTTACCTTTTTTGTTCAATCTTGAATAAAAAAAAGTAATTAGTATTCCTTCAATTAAAACCGAAATGTGAAAGACAGGAAAAATATTCAAGTTGAGCAGGAATTTTAAAATAAATGATAATCCATCTGCAATAAAACGAATTGATGTCCATGCCAACAGGAAGGAAATCAACAGATTATTTTTATCTCTAAAACGAAAAGATTGATAAACCGCTGAAATATCACTTAAATAAAGAGCTGATAAATATGTGATTAATTTAATCAAGAATTTAGGCTATTTGATATTCCACAAATAGTAGGACAAGGAAAACCATTATCTGCTATTAATCCATTCACCATATCATTTTGATTTGAATCGGCTCCAACCAAAACTAAAGTGTTTTCTCCTTTATCATTTACTGCAAAATAGAATCTTATTCCTTTGCATTCACTTTGATCTAAAATTGCCTTGATCTTTTCTTTGCCCATAAAGACACCAATCACCTCACCTGGCTGGATTGTATCTCTGTAGCTTTTAGTCATTTCTGACCCTTCTCTTAGTGTGATAAAATCACCTTCATTTCCATTAAAAGACATAATATAAATTTTAAAGTTAGGCGACAAAATTAGAATTCAATTTCGGCGCAAATTTGATGAACTTAAATCATTTTTTGTCCAAAATAGAAAAAATTAGAACGTTTTCTAGTTTTGATAGAATTGGTTCTGGTTTACAAGTTTGAGAGTTGGAGATTTGAGGGGAATTGAGTTTGTTTGTGGGGGGAGTTATCTTAAGTCGAAAATTACAATTGGTCAATAGGTTTAGCTGAAAAAATTGATCATACAGGAAATGATAAGAAGACTGGATGTTATTTCCATTTCTCCTGAAAACTTTGGATTGAAGGGATATTAATTGTCGTATAGATAGCTTAGCAACAAATTTAAACCATAGATGGTCAGAATATGAAACATATCCCACCAATACTGAGACAAAAATCATTTCATTGTCCTATTTGCGGAGTTTTAGCAGAGCAAACCTGGACGAAAAGTGTAATTGGAAATTATTTAAAAACTCAACCCAATAGACAACAAGTGAGTGAAAATTTTCATTTATCAAATTGTAGTGTAGCCAAGTGCAGTCATTGTGAGGATTTTTCAATTTGGCTAAATGATAAAATGATTTATCCATTATCTGGTTCTGTTGAAATGGCAAATCCAGACCTTCCTGAGGATATTAAAAAGGATTATAATGAAGCCAAAGATATTGTAAACGTTTCTCCTCGTGGTTCAGCAGCATTATTAAGGCTTGCGGTCCAAAAATTATGTTTGCATTTGGGCGAAAAGGGTGATAGTATTAATGAAGATATAAAAAATTTGGTAAAAAAAGGATTACCTACAACCATGCAGCAGGCACTCGATAGTGTTCGTGTAGTTGGAAATAATGCGGTTCATCCTGGGACTATTGACTTAAATGACAATATTGAAATCGCACACGCATTGTTTGGATTCGTCAATATTATATGTGAAATGCTTATAAGCCAACCAAAAAAAGTCAAAGAATATTACGAAAAAAACATCCCAGAAAACATTAGGAATATTATTGAAAAACGAGATAGCTTGTGATTATTTAAGAATATGAATGTCAAGCTTTATAAAGGTAATTTAACCTGAATATAATAGATATACAGTAATTTAACAATTCTGAATGACACTTATAACAGATATCACATCATTAAAATCATTAACGAGTGGCTTTTCATTCAAGTCAAACGGAGACTATCATGAAATTGATGGTGGACATTTGGTGACAGATTTCTTCTCAAATTCAGAAATTTTCTGGAAGTCATTTATTACACCAATGACAAAACGGATTGAATCAAGTATTTCAAATAGTAATGAACAAATCCGAGCACGGTCAAATATTTCTACAGACATTATTGACCTATCCATTATTCATTACTCCATGTTTCTTAATTTAGTTTATGCGAGTAATTGTTTGACAACAAAACACTTATCATATTTTGAGAACTTTTATACTCATTTAGGAAGTGTTTGTGACTTGGCAGAAGAATTTTTAACAAGCTTATATTTCGTTACACTTGAATGTGAAGAAAAAAATACTGAGATTTTACAAAGACTTTCAAAGAAAAAATATTTGAAACTTGCAGGAGATTGGTATGACAATCATTATCCGAATGCATTTACTCACTACTTAAGTAAGGGTAAAACTGCACCATTTAAAATTTTAGGTCGATCAAACATCCTAAATGAATATTTTGGAAATGAAAAAGCTTATAAAGACTATGTCAAGTTAGCGTTGCAAATTAGAACATATCGTAACGTTATTGTACATAATGCTCAGATAGGAAGCCACATTACACAACACGGAATTTTTGTACCCAAAAAAAGTAGAATTGGCGACTACAAGAAATGGCATCAAGTATTTGTAGTTAAGATAAATATATTTCAAAGAGATTTTATTGAACGTGATTTCCAAATGGCTCAAGACTTAGCTGACTTAAAAACTTCATTAAATAATTTATGGATTCAGCCAATTCAGCATTTTGAAAGATTGATTTATTCAGACAAAAATCCAATACTCTTAAAAAAATACAATATTGAAATCAACGGTAGTTAACAGGAGTTTGGATCAATAACGCATGCAGTCGTTAATTGAACATTCTAATTCAAATCAAAACTTGGGTTACGTCGAAAGTTTTGTACAACTAAATCCGTCCGAACGCTAACCTAAAAACCGTTAGGTGTAATATCCATTACCTAAATCAAAAACGTAATTAATGAACGAAGAATTTAAAAGAAACAATAATTATTCTGAAGTAATTGAAGAGACGAAGCATATTAAAATTGAAAAGCCTTGGAACGATGATACTTTTATCATTTTATTAGATAAAAAAGATAAACACATAAATAAACTAAAGAATATAATTCTTGTAGACTATCTTGCAGCAGTTTATCATTTAAATGATGATGTCTTAGAGTTTATTTTTCAACCACTTAGTAGAGAGGACGAAGTGCATTTTTTATCAAGACGGTTTGAATATAATTATGAAGGCGATACATTCAAGTGTTATTTTGACAAAACGAGTGACGCGCTCTCATTAATTTCGAAAGGATTTCAACAAATTAAAACAAGTTCTAAAACTCAGTACAGAGAATTAAGAATGTTGAATGATTTTTATACTCTTGATGAACAACCTGAATTTATTAAAGACTTCTTTAAAGATGCCAAACCATATTCGTTTTATATCAAAGGAAAAATTGAAAAAATATGCAGAAGATTTCACTTATTTCCTTAGACTTTTCAACTTCTATCTTGAGTATTTTGAAAGAGGGTGTCCTCAAGTGATAATTTATAAAAAGGAATATTATGATGAAGAATTTACTGAACCGTGCTATTCAACTGATCCAACAAATTTCCCAGATATAATCAATGCAAAAAACATTGATTACACAATACTTGAAACATTGTCAATTGCAAATAGGACTGAAGATACTAGATTACAGTTCATCTTTTATTTTCAAGTATTAGAATATTGTACTTACTATTTCCTTGATAACAATATCAAAAAGGAATTGAATAATATATTAAAAAGACCAGACATAAATTCAAAATCAAAAGAGTATACGCGGAATATTCTCGAAAATTTACAAGATCATTTTAATAAATACAGAAATGATTCTGATAAAATGGAGAAGATATTTACTGAATACATCGCATATGATGATATAATTTTAGAATTACTTGAAAATGGAGATTATTTTTGTAAAGAGGTCGAATTTGATGGTGGTTTAATTATCAAAAAACTTTTCAATAAACCTGAAGAAATTGAAAATTCAAATGACAACATGTTGTCAACAATTAGAAAAAATATTGAGCGAATTAGAAATGTCTTGGTTCACTTGAGAGAACAAAGAGAAAATAAAGTTATTCTTCCAACTCCTGACAATGATAAAAAACTACTACCTTATTTATACTTAATAAAAAGGATCGCAGAAAAAATCGCAATTCAGTACGAATGAAATACACATTACAAAAAACAAGTTCAAGCTTTAAAAGGTCACAAGAGATAGCCGTTTGCACCTGTTAGAAAAGCGAGTTCAAGAATGCCTCAGTACTTCCCTCAAAATAAAAAATATCATAACACATACCTCACGGCTCCCCAAACTCCCCAACAATCAACCCAACCTGCAACGGAGTCAATAACCTCCTCCCCTTTACATACCCAGCAGCTTTCAGCTTTTCGCTCAAAGATTCAGAAGTGACAATCCAAATTCTCAACTGCCAGGAGGCACTTTTCTTAGTAATATTCGGGAAATAAAGTTGTGCGAGCTCACCGTAGCCGTAGGCTCGCACTTTGAATGGTTCATTATTCATATTCTTCAAATTTGTATGTCGCTAGATCTAGGACCCGGCGAAGTTTATGGAACTGATGCCATTTAATTTGGAGGCTAGTAATTTCATGTCATCTCCTACTTTTTTGTCGACGATTCGCGCATAATGTTGGGTACTTTGAATGTTCTTATGACCTAGCATTTTACTGACAGATTCTATTGGCACACCGTTCATCATCGTAACCGTTGTTGCGAATGTATGCCTGGCGACGTGATAAGAAAGGTCCTTTTGAATGTTGCATAGATCGGCTAGTTCCTTCAAATAGGCATTCATTTTTTGATTGCTTAAAATGGGTAAGATTGGATCGTTCGGGTCAAGCAACTCAAGTTTGGCG
Organism: Crocinitomicaceae bacterium; assembly: GCA_017983465.1. Lineage (GTDB taxonomy): Bacteria > Bacteroidota > Bacteroidia > Flavobacteriales_D > Crocinitomicaceae > UBA952. The sequence continues at coordinate 184,820 of JAGOBK010000001.1, read as the reverse complement.
TAGTTTCTAATGATACTCATTGGAATATCTAGCAAAGGAATGTTCGCTCTCCCTCCTGTCTTTTGCCGTCTTGTGCGGATCCAATAACCTGTTGTTTCATCGCCTTCAATCTCAGAACGCTTTAATTGTTTGACATCGATATAGGCCAAGCCCGTGTAACAAGAAAAAATAAAGAAATCACGCACTTTGTTCAGCCGGTCAAAGACCGAATGAAACTCAATAAGGCGCTGCATTTCTTCCATGGTCAAATAAGGCCGGTCAACCTCCTTCAAAGACAAACTAATACCATTAAACGGGTCTTTCACCAACCATCCGCTGCGAATACTGATGCTTGTAATCGTTTTGAGGTTCTGTAAAAACTTTGTTGCTGTATTGTAGCTACATCCTTTTTCAGTTTTCAGGTAAATACCATACTGCTGGATCATTTGATAGTCCACCGCTTTGATGGAAACATCCTCAACATGGTAGTGCTTCTGTAAAAACGCCTGAAAGTGATTCTTTGCTGTATTGTACTTTTGATACGTGGCATAAGAATTCTCCTTTCCGATTAATTTTTTCAGGTTAGACACGTGTCCTTCCCAAATGTCGATGATCTGTCTTGTTTTGGCAGTGTTTACCCCAAGGATTGCATCCCTGAGCATCTGCGGAGTCACATCATCTGTGTAGGATAAAAGCTCATTGTATTTTTTGTGCGCTTTTAAACGAACCGCTTCCAGGTAATTATTGAAAGCGCGCGCTTCTTCAGTGCGTCCTTTCATTACATAGCGGGCCGGATCCCAATCTTCAGGTTTAATAAACCTATGTACTTGGAGAGCAACTCGATCTCCATTAATGTTGATGCGTAGCATCACGGGACATTCCCCGTTTTTTCTTTCTCTTGTTCGGTTGATGTAAAAAGTCAACCCAAACGATGTTCTTGACGACATGGCGTAAGTATTAATTGCGCCCCCATTTTGATGACAAAACTACAATAACACCACCTTACAAAACAAATTTAAAACACTGTTTTTCAGTACTATTATGTACCAAAATGTACTCACACCCGTTACCACTTTTTTGATTTTCAAAAGTGGTCACCAGATTGCAACCCAGTTGGGGTACAAAATGGTACATTTTAGGACAATAAAGAACAAAAAAAAAGCGTGTAAACTCAGTGTTTACACGCTTTGGTACATTTTGGTATTGTTACCTGGCGGAGAGTGAGGGATTCGAACCCCCGGAACCTCGCGGTTCAACAGTTTTCAAGACTGCCGCAATCGACCACTCTGCCAACTCTCCGGGCCAAAAGTACATAAACTTTCAGAATTGACAAGCGTTCAGATAAAAATATTCGAAAAATAATTACGATTGTTTACCTTTGCCCCATGAAATTAAAGCTAGTACCACTCGAGGAATTGAATGCCATGAACAAGGATACTCTCATGGAAAAACTTGGTATTCAATATGTTGAAATCGGTGATAATTATGTCGTGGCTTCTATGCCTGTCGATCATCGTACGAAACAACCCATGGGACTTTTACATGGTGGCGCAAGTGCTGCTTTGGTAGAAACGGTTGGATCTTTAGGTTCGATGCTGTTAATTAACCACGAAACACACTATGCAGTTGGACTCGAAGTAAGTGCAAATCATGTCGGTGGAATCCAAACAGGTGAAGTATTAGCAAAAGCTACACTCGTTCATGGTGGAAAAACCACACATTTATGGTCCATAGAAGTCCGTGAAAAAGATACCGACCGGCTAATCTGCACGGGGAAACATACCGTTATGGTGCTGCAAAAGAAGTAAAATGAACATTCATCAAACTGAATTTCTATCCGCTAAACAATTTTCTGAAATCAATGCTCTTTGGAATGAGGAATATCCGTTAAAATTGAAAGATCGTCTCGCTTTACTTTTGGAGGACAACGCGAAAACAATTCACTTTTATATATTGGATAAATTTGAACAAGTCATAGCATGGTCAGTTCTTTTCGAAAAAGAACAGGATTTACGGTTTTCCATACTTGTATCTCGAAAACATCAAAAGCAAGGACTCGGCTCTGCACTTTTAACGGAAATGAAAAATGAAGACTTGGCTTTTTCAGGCTGGGTCATCGATCACGATTTAGATTTACGTTCAGATGGAAGTAACTATATGTCACCCTTGAGTTTTTACTTGAAAAATGGTTTTTCAATCGACGAATCCTGTTGCTTAAACAACGAAATGATCGAAGCAGTGTTGGTTCGGTATCAACCGGAGAAATAAAGGTTACTCGCTCTCGCTATGTTTTCCGGCTCTCTCCGACGTGGCGAACTACTCCCTTCTCTCCCCGATCTGTTGTCTCCACATGGCGTAATACAAGCCTTTTTCAGCAAGTAATTCCTCATGTTTTCCTGTCTCGACAATGACTCCTTTTTCGAGAACGAAAATCTTGTCAGCATGCATGATCGTGGATAAACGGTGAGCAATCAAAACTGTGATGTGCTCTTTGTGACTTCCAATCGAACGGATGGTATTTGAAATCGCTTCTTCCGTGATGGAATCCAAGGCGGATGTCGCTTCGTCAAATACTAATAAGCGTGGTTTACGAATCAAGGCACGCGCAATGGATAAACGTTGTTTCTCTCCACCTGAAAGTTTCATTCCACCTTCACCAATAACCGTATCAATACCGTGCTCACTGCGCGCCAACATGCTTTCACATGAGGCCTGACTTAAAGCGAAGTCCAATTGTTCTTGTGTTGCTTCTGGCTTGGTAAACAGTAGGTTTTCACGAATCGTTCCCGCGAATAACTGCGTATCCTGGGTGACAAATCCCAATTGTTGCTGCAATTCATCGCGATCAATGCTTGTGGACTCAATTCCGTTGTAGTAGATTCTTCCTGTTGGCGTGGAATATAATCCTACGAGTAACTTTACTAAAGTACTTTTTCCGGATCCGCTTGGACCAACAAATGCGACCGTTTCGCCTTTCTGAACTTCAAAATTGATGTTGCTCAAGGCATCGTAACTGGAGGACTTATGTCTAAACGTCAAGTCGCTAAACGCTAATTTCTCAATCGCATTCAATGGAACCGGATTTTCTGGTTTAACTTCTATTGGAGTATTGATGATCTTTTCGAAATTATTCAAGGATGCTTCCGCCTCGCGGTAGGCAATAATGACGTTTCCAACTTCTTGTAATGGTCCAAAAATGAAGAAGGAATAGAATTGTAGCGTCATGATTTGTCCAAGTGACAAAGAACCGTGAAACAACAAGTACATCAAGATAAACATGATTGATTGACGCAATAAATTCACCGTCGTTCCTTGAATGAAGCTGATACTACGCACTTGACGCACTTTTTTCAATTCTAACTGAAGGATTTTACGCGTTCTGTCGTTCAAGCGATCTGTCTCTTGCTGCGTTAAGCCCAAACTTTTAATCAATTCGATGTTGCGCAAACTTTCCGTTGTACTTCCCGCTAATTGCTTCGTTTCGCTCATGATGGTCATCTGAACTTTCTTGATGCGCTTAGAGAGGAAACTGATAAAGAAGCTCAATCCAGCTGCAGAAAATAAGTACAAAAGGATTAATCCAGGTTGAACTGTGAACGCGTACACCATCACAAACACCAATCCAACAATCGATACAAAAAGGATATTGATAAAGCTCATAATGAAACGCTCCGCATCCGTGCGTACTTTTTGTAGGATATTCAAGGTTTCTCCACTTCGTTGATCTTCGAATTCATTGTAGGCAATTTGCAAGGTATGTTTCAGTCCATCAGTATAGATATCTGCGCCGAGCTTTTGAATGATTAAGTTGATGCTGTAATCTTGGAATGCCTTCGCTGTACGACTTACCATCGCTACGCCAATTGCAGCAGCAATTAACCAAGCAACTCCTGTTATGAACTGTGACTCAGTGAAATCCTTCGGGTGCGTGGCGAAACGATCCAAGATTTTCCCGAAAATAAACGGATCCAACAAGGAAAAAACTTGGTTGATACTTGCCAACACAAGTGCCAAAAAGACCAATGATTTGTAGCGTCCGAGGTAACTGAAGAGAATTTTCATGGGGTGATTTAATTTGAAGTGCAAAAGTACGAAACTATTCCCGTTCAAGTGCTTCAAACAGAATCTCAAGTGTCTAGAATGCTTATATTTGCTTAAAACAGTACCATTCGCATGCTTCATTATCGCTTTCCAGGACAAGCAATCGTTTCCAAGAATGGATACTTTAAAGAAGTACAATCAATTATATCACAAGGATTTATAGTCACTGACTTCAATAATAAATCAAAGTATATTTTTGTAGAGTCAAACGACACCGAAGGGCTTACTCGGGAATTCCATGCGCCGTATATCATTTCGAAAGAGGACTATTTACACCAGGCTACCGAGATCGTCTCACTTTTGGGGACATCCGCTATGGAGAAATTGGTGTATTCACGGATAAAAGCTGAAAACTTGACAATTCCTGGAACATTATTGTTTGAGCGCTTAGAAAAGTCTTATCCTAAGGCATTTGTCTATTATTTCAAGGATCCGATTTTAGGCGAATGGATTGGTGCGACTCCCGAAATATTAATGAAAGGAACAAATCAACGTTTTGAAAGCATGTCCCTCGCTGGAACAAAGAAAGCCGATGATCAAAGTCCTTGGGGTGAGAAAGAACGCGAAGAACAGGATTTCGTGAGTCAGTTTTTACGAGAAACCTTATTGAATCATGGTGTAACTGAATTAAGCCACGATGGACCCAAAACGGTTCTCGCTGGTCCATTAGCTCATTTGCGAACTGATTTCCAATGGACGTCGACGCTACAGCAAGCGTGGGAAATCGCCAAGGACCTCCATCCTACACCAGCAGTTAGCGGGACACCCAGAAAGGATGCGTTAGATTGGATTCAAGACAAGGAAAAACATGGTCGTCAATTTTACGCCGGAATCATTGGATCAATGGATGAGCATCGCATGGACCTCTTCGTTAACCTGCGTTGCGCGCAAATTATCGGTAAACATATTTACCTCTATGTTGGTGGTGGATTCACTGCGGATTCGATTCCTGAAAAAGAATGGGAAGAAACCGAAAATAAAAGTAGAACGCTGTTAAACCTCCTTTAAATTTTGGTATTTTTGCGGGATGATTTCCAGCTCAAAAATCATGGTGCAATTGATTGTCGATCAGCTTTTAGCTTACGACATTCGCAAGGTTGTTGTTTCTCCCGGATCGAGAAATGCACCTTTTTCCATTGCATTCGATGAACATCCTGAAATTGAAACATTTGTCGTTCACGACGAGCGTTCCGCCGGATTCATCGCATTAGGCATGGCACAGGAACTTGGTGAAACCGTTGCGCTTTGCTGTACATCAGGAAGTGCTTGTTTGAATTACTATCCTGCCATTTCTGAGGCATACTACCGCTCGATTCCTTTACTGGTATTGACCGCTGACCGTCCGGCAGCGTGGATAAACCATGGGGATGGACAAACAATCGTTCAACGAGATGTATTCAAGAACCATATCCTTGGCAGCTTGGAACTCGATGAAGATTTGTTCAATAATCAATCTATTGAAACGCATCAACAGGAACTAGCCGACTTGCTGCAATTTACTCAGAGCAATTGGAAAGGTCCGGTTCACTTAAACGTTGGACTAAACGAACCGCTTTATCAAACTGTCGAAAAAACAACGAATTTCGGTTTTCGTACGCCAGTTCCAACCCCATCAAAACACATAGAGGAAGGTGAAATGGGGGAAATCATTTCTGAATTCAACGAGCATAAAACGCTTGTTTTATGTGGACAAATGGAGTCAAATCCAAGATTGCAACAGGAACTCATGAAGTTTGCTTCATTCCCCAACGTTGTTGTGTTGGTGGAGAATACCTCAAATATCCAACATGAACGATTCATTCACTGCATCGATCGATCGTTAAATGGCTTTGATCAAAATGATGTTTCCTTTGAACCAGAAATCCTAGTAACCGTAGGTGGAGCAGTTGTTTCAAAGCGAATTAAAGCCTATTTACGCAAAGCAAACATTCTAAAACACTATAAACTCGGAGCTGAATTTCCAGAAATGGACACTTATCGTTGTTTGACGAAGTCCTTTCCTGTTTCAGCAGATGATTTTTTCGCTCAAGTAAACGAACATGAGTTACAGGCGAATAAACACAATTTTAATGGCAAATGGAAACGTGTTGATATACTAGCGAAGGACCGTGCATTGGACTTTGTTTCTGAATTTCCGAATTTGACAGACCTACAGGTTTTTCAAACAATTCAAGATTTGCTTCCTGAGGATTCGATTTTACATTTAGCCAACAGCTCCGTTGTTCGCTACGCACAATTATTTGACCCAATTCCGGGAGTACGCTTTGAATCCAACCGTGGTACAAGCGGAATCGATGGTTCAACGAGTACGGCACTTGGTGCCGCAATTGTCAATCCAAGCAAACAGCACATGCTCATCAGCGGAGACATTTCCTTTTTATACGACAGCAACGCCTTGTGGTATGAGCCTTTCCCGCGTAATTTCAAGATGATTGTTATTCAGAATTACGGAGGAGGGATTTTCAAGATTATCCCGGGGCCGGCGGATTCCAAGCAGCGAGAGCGTTATTTTGAAGCGAAGCAAGCGAAAAGTCCGGCATCAATCGCTCAGGCTTTTGGTCTTCAAACGAAAACACTTTCTTCCTTGGAGGAACTGACAGAATATTTACCTTTGTTCTTCGATCCAAGTTGTGAAACACAGGTGCTGGAAGTCCAAACGGATGACGTAAACAACGCCATTGACTTAGATCGTTATTTTGAATTTTTAAGAAACTAAACTATACATGGAAGATTTTCTCGCTTCATTTCAAATCTTAGGAACCGTTCAAGGTTGGACCTATTTATTTATTTTAACCTTATTAGAAATCGTTCTTGGAATTGATAATATCATTTTCATTTCCATTGTAACAGATCCACTTCCACGTGTCAATCAACGCAAAGCACGCTTAATAGGATTGAGTCTCGCTTTAATCATTCGAATAATGATGTTGAGTGTGATTTCTTGGGTAATGACTTTGGATCAGCATCCCTTGTTTACGATCATGGGACAATCCTTCACAGGTCATAGTTTAGTATTGTTAATTGGTGGGTTGTTCTTGATCTACAAGTCTGTGACCGAAATGCATTCAAGCGTAAAAGGTTCAGAAGAAGAACATAAATCGAAGGAGAAAAGTACTTTACGCGGTGTGATTATGCAGATTGTCATCATTGACTTCATCTTTAGTTTTGATTCGGTGATTTCAGCGGTCGGAATGACGAATGACATTTCAAAAGAAACACATGCAAATCCTTTGATCATTATCGTTTTAGCTGTCGTTATCTCGATGATTGTCATGCTATTATTCTCTCGTCCAATCAGCGATTTCATCAACAAACGTCCAACCATTAAAATGATTGCACTTGGATTCCTTGTAACCATCGGAGTGATGTTAATTGCGGAGTCTTTTGGAGAGCATGTCCAGAAAGGATACATTTACTTTGCCTTGGTTTATTCCTTGGTGATTGAATTCCTGAACATTAAAATGCGAAAAAACAAAGGTTAATGACAAAATCTGAAGCAGTCATACACCTATCCCTGGCGGCAGATGATGACTTAGATGATTGCATTGAAATGTCTTTGTTTAAAGCCAAACAAGAGCTCATTCAGAAAGCTGACAATGTATTCATCTTTCCAGCCAAAGAAAAACGTTTAACCTTGTTGCAAGAGGCTTCTGTAGCACTTGGTTATTCCTTCCCTGAAGAAGTCGATTTACACATTTTACCGTTATCAACGGAGACTATTGAAACAGCATTTCATTCCTTTCAACGGAATAGAGCTTTGCTTTTAGGGCAATTAAACCATGTGAAATCGTTTAGTGGATTAATTAAAATCCAGCAATCTATTGCTAGCAATTACCAGGATTGGGCATTGTTTTGGAATTTACCATTTTTTGAAGATTCGATGGAAGAAGTTAAACGAACATCCATCATTGACTCCATGCGCTTTCTGCAATGGATTTTAGAACTAAAAACGAAGGGAATCGAACAGACGCATCTATTAAAAGGCCTAACATTACCTAGTGACGTAAAACACGAAATTTACCGATTGAAAATCGTTCTTGACATGTTTAAATAGTGCTACTCAGCGCCTCCTTCAGCACCAGGAAGTTTTGATTTATTAGACATCTCCAACTTGCCAAACTTGTAACTTGCAGAAAGATAGAAACGTCTTGTCAACCATTTGAACTCTGCTGTTTGCTCTACACCAGGACGATTGACCTGCATGTAGAATCCTTGTTTATTGAAAATATCCGTAACACGCGCTCCAACGGTCCATTTACCACCTTGAAGTTTCTTTTCAAAAGCCAAATCGATTGGACCTTGACGTTGTGCAATTCCTTGAACCGTCACACGTGGTCCATTATATGTCACACTTAATTGAAGTGTCGCTGTTTTCTTCCAAAATTCGACAGATGAATTGTATTTGAAGTTGTGGTTAAATCCTTGACGGTTCGGCAGGTCCACTTGGTTCGTAATGTACCAAATGTAATTCGCGTTGTAGGAAAACGTATTTTTCCACCAATTCGTTGGGCGAAACATGCAAACAAACTCAGATCCAAGGCTTTTTGTTTCTGCGATATTCATGAACGTCACAGCGCTTGTCCCATTTTCGTAAAACTCCTTTACACGAGAAATAACACCTGTACTATTTCGATAATACGTACTCGCCGTGATTGAATATTTTGCTTTTTCCAAGGAATAACCCAAATCGAAGGAATGGATGAATTCTGGCTGTAAATATGGATTTCCAGTACGTAAATTGAATGGATCAGAGTAATTCGTGAATGGATTTAAATCTGCCGAGGATGCACGTGTAATTCTGCGGCTGTAACTCAGACTGATTTCTGATTTAGGCTTCAACACATAACGTAAATGAGCGGAAGGAAATAGATTGATATAGTGATTCACTATTCGAATAGAGTCTGTGACCAAATTGGGGATTTGATAAGCGTTTTCAGCACGTAATCCACCCTGAAACTTCACACGATTTATTTGTTGACCATAGACTGCATACAAGCTATAAATTTGCTCGTTATATTCGTAAAGGAAGTTAGCTAGACTATCCTCTAGATTCATTTGAGCGCTCCAATCGTATGTAGAAGAAAAGGGATTAACGCTTTGATCTCGAATGATTGCTTTAGCACCAGATTCAAATCTCGCCCCAAGTTTTGGGAACAAGTAAGTGAAATCAGATTGTAGGGTGGTGATGTTGTTTTTTTCCGTGTTTCGCAACTCTTGAATTAATTCTGGGTAGCTCGTTAGTAGAGAATCTGGTGTGTAGTAACTTTGTGTGTAATAACCTTGGATGTTTTCGTTTCCAAGGGACTGTGTTGCATCAAAGGTTAAATTCCCTCGTTCATTTTTAAAATCGTACTTGTAATTTACGTTGAAATCAAAGTTTCTTTGTTGGGAAGGATCATACGACGAACGCAACCATAAACTGTCTCGTTGTCCAAGTACATCATAGCTTGAATTCCATAAATCTCCTGTACGATCCCTAACTCCTATATTTCCAGTTGCAGAGAATCCCAAGGTGTTACGTGCCTTCAAATTAATATCCATTCCAAAACGAAATGTTTGTCCCGCATTTAAATCTGTTCCAACGCGACTTTGGTCCAAGTTGAAATACGTAGCTCCTGAACCTTGTGTAATGTGCGAATAGTTGTTTCGGTACCCTTCTAAATAGCGGGCGTTGTAAGTTCCGTAAATATTGAAAATACCTGTTCGGTAACTCAAGGATAAATTCCCCTCTGCGACATTTCCTCTATTTTGAAAGGTAGTTGCGAGGTTTGTTGAGACCAAGCCATTGAATCCGTTTAACTTGTTCTTCTTAAGGACGATGTTGATGATTCCCGAAGTTCCGTCCGGATCGTATTTCGCCGATGGATTTGTCACGATTTCAATGCGTTCAATCGATCCCGCGGGAAGAGCATCGAGCAACGTTTTACCATTTCCACCGCTCAAAGAACTCGGACGTCCATCAATTAGCACCGTAACCGATCCTTCACCACGCAGCATCACTTTTCCATCTTGATCAACTTCTACGGATGGTAATCGTTGTAGGATGTCATTTGCTGTACCACCTCGAACATTTAAATCTTCAGCAACATTGTATATTTTTTTATCAATTCCAGCCTTTAAAACATCTTTCTCGGCAATCACCTTAATTTCCCGCTCTGTTTTTTCGCTAATCTTTCTCATTTTCAATGTCCCGACATTAAAAATAGGAAGGGCTGTTTTCACGGTTATCGCAGAAACTAAAATAGGATCATAATTCATGAACGTTATCTTCAAGTAAAAGGAACCATATTGACAGGGGATTCTGTATTTTCCGTCCACCGTGGTAAATGCGCCGGAAACAATGGTGGAATCCGCTGCTTTGAAAAGCTTCACGGATACGTATTCCAATGCTTTTCCAGTTTGTTGATCAACAATCTTCCCGATGACCAATCCGTCCTCATTTGAATTGGTTTTTTGTCCAAATACGCTTTGAGCAATGAATAGGTTTATAGTAAGTAAAATAAGGATAGATCTCATAAGTAGTGCAAAAATACAAAAAGCAGTTTGATCATGACTTAAATTATATCCTCAAGGAACAATAGAAATATTAGAAAACATAGAGACTTTTAATTCAGAATTTCAAGAATTAGCCAAAAAAAATTATCTTTGCCAACTAAATAACTAGATAATGATTGAAAATTTAAGTTTAGAAGAATTAAAAGCTAAATTCAACAACGATAAGAAATTCAAATTAGGAACATATATTGTTGGTGGATTATTGACTGCAGTATTATTGTTTTTCGTTTACCGACAAATGATTTGGGTTCCTGCAAATGAAAAATCAAATGATGGATGGTGGGTAGCAATGAATTACATTTCGAAAGACTCAACTGATCAAGCAATCAAAGTTTTAGTGCCATTTGTGAATAGCAATGATGGGAAAACTGGAGGAGAAATCGGACAGTACTTATTAGCTACACAATACATGAAAAAAGGTGAATACCGTAAAGCTTTGGAAAACCTAGAAGGTGTTTCTTTGGATGATTCATACATCAGTGTATTCTCTATCGGATTACAAGGTGATTGTTATTCGGACATGAGAAATTATGATAAGGCTTTAACTTTCTATACAGAAGCTGCAGATGCTCAAGATAATGAGTTGACAACACCAATGTACTTGTTCAAAGCAGGATTGGTTGCAGAGAAATTGAAAAAGAACGAAGATGCAACCGGATTCTACACACGTATTCGTGATGATTATCCAACATACGCTTCTCAAAACGGAATTGAAAAATACATCGCTCGTGTGAGCACTAAATAAGAAAGACGATGGCGACAGCCAACAAAAATCTATCTTCGTATTCAACTGAAAATATAATCAATGGTGCCGATTTCCAAATCGGCATTGTTGTTTCTGATTGGAACGATCATATTACCAATCGTTTGATGGAAGGCGCAATCGCTACCTTACTTGAAAATGGAGTAATCGAAGAAAACATTCATATTCAACGCGTACCAGGAGCTTTCGAATTACCTTTAGGTGCACAGTATTTCTGTGAACGTGGCGATATAGATGGCGCAATCGCTATTGGCGTCGTGATTCAAGGTGAAACACGTCATTTCGACTTTGTTTGCTCAGGGACGACACAAGGCATCATGGATGTAATGTTGAAAACCAACAAGCCTGTCGCATTTTGTTTGCTCACAGATAATCACGAACAACAATCGCTTGATCGTGCAGGTGGTAAACATGGGAATAAAGGAATTGAAGCAGCAGCAGCTTGCTTGCAAATGATCTCCAATAAAAAGAAATTCGCTTAATTTTTAGCACATGACATTAATAAAATCAATATCTGGTATCCGTGGAACCATTGGTGGAACTGTGGACAATGGTTTAACTCCAATTGACGCAGTGAAATTTGCTGCAGCATATGGATCATGGTTAATGGAACGTAATCCAGGACAAAAAATCCGAGTGGTTATTGGACGTGATGCGCGTATTTCTGGCGCCATGATTTCCGATTTAGTGGTCTCTACCCTACTTGGACTTGGAATCGATGTGATCAATCTTGGACTTTCAACGACACCAACAGTGGAAGTTGCTGTCCCATTAGAAAATGCACAAGGTGGAATCATTTTAACAGCAAGCCACAATCCGAAACAATGGAACGCCTTGAAATTGTTAAATGAAAAAGGTGAATTCATCAGTGGTAAAGATGGTGAAGAAGTATTGTCTATCGCGGAGCAAGAACGTTTTGTTTTTGCGGAAGTGGATGACTTAGGCGTTGTTCGCAACGATGATTCATACCTTCAAAAACATGTTGACGCGATTTTAGCTTTACCATTGGTAGACAAAGACGCAATTGCAGCAGCAGACTTTAATATTGTTGTAGATGCAGTGAATTCGACTGGAGGAATCTTTGTGCCAGCTATGCTTCGTGCATTAGGCGTTACGAAAATCACAGAAATGTACTGTGAACCAACCGGACATTTCCCACACAACCCAGAACCACTTCCTGAACATTTAACAGATTTATCAGCGAAAATACTTGAAGTTCAAGCGGACTTTGGAATCACGGTGGATCCAGATGTTGACCGATTAGCGTTGGTTTGCGAGGATGGGTCTATGTTTGGCGAAGAATATACGTTAGTTGCTTGTGCGGATTACGTGTTGAAACATACACCAGGATCAACAGTATCTAACTTATCTTCAACAAGAGCATTGCGCGACATCACTGAAGCACGCGGATTAACCTACGCAGCTGCGGCCGTTGGTGAAGTGAACGTGGTTGCCAAAATGAAAGAAGTCAACGCAGTAATAGGTGGTGAAGGAAACGGTGGAATCATTTATCCTGAATTACATTATGGACGTGATTCTCTCGTTGGAATTGCGTTATTCTTGAGTCATTTGGCTCACGAGAAAAAAAGCGTTTCAGCACTTCGCGACAGCTATCCAAAGTATACGATTTCCAAGAATAAAATTGAGCTTACTCCTGACATTAACGTGGATAAAGTCCTAGCGGATATGGCAGCTAAATACGCACACGAAGAAGTAGATACCATTGACGGTGTAAAAATCTACATTGCCAAAGAATGGGTACATTTGAGAAAGAGTAACACGGAACCCATCATTCGAATTTATTCTGAAAGCAAGGATGAGCAAGCAGCCGATCAATTAGCAAAACGCATCATCGAAGAAATTAAAGCGTGTATTTAATTCAATAAAATGAAATTCGAGCATAAAAAACAAAAAGTAGCCGACGTCAATGTCTTCGTTAAACGTGTCTTTCGGTATATGCTTTTTGCTTTAGCTCTTATCGTTTTTTCTGTTGGAATTGGAACTATTGGTTATAAGTACTTTGGTGCGCCGAGTTGGGTAGACGCTTTTCACATGGCATGTATGATCCTTACAGGAATGGGACCAGTAATTCCGTTAGATACAGATGCCGCAAAATTATTCTCAAGTTTTTACGCACTTTATAGCGGAGTTGCTTTTCTAACGTGCACAGCTGTATTCTTTTCCCCAATCATACATCGTTTATTGCATATGCTCCAAGTGGACGACGAGGCTATTTGATCTTTTTTTTTGTTTTTTTTGATTCACTTGAAATAAATACTTACTTTTGACGTTAGTAACTCAAAGCGTTACTATGTTAAAGTTATTTGGGAACAAGGAAACCGAAAAAATATATTTGGGTAAAATATCCCGAAGGTATCCACCAGAAATTCAACAAATAGCGCGAAGAAAATTAAAAATGCTTCACGCAGCGCAAAATTTAACCGATTTAAGGGTTCCGCCCGCAAATCGTTTAGAAAAGCTGCAAGGGAATTTATCATCTTATCATAGTATCCATGTGAACCAACAATGGCGAATTGTTTTTATTTGGCATGAAAATGACGCGCTTGATGTACAATTAGTTGATTATCATTAAAATAAAAAGTCATGGAAAAGTTAAAAAACATTCACCCTGGAGAAGTATTACTCGAAGAGTTTTTAGTTCCGCTAGAAATTACTCCCTATCGTTTGGCGAAGGAAACATTCCTACCTCAAACACGCATAAGTGAAATACTAAAAGGAAACCGCCGCATCACTGCAGATACTGCACTGCGTTTTGCCAAATATTTTGGAACAACCGGAAAATTCTGGCTCATGTTACAAGACGATTATGATCTGGAGCATGAGCAAGGATTGAAAGAATCAGAATTAAAAGAAATCAAACCGTTTAAAAAGTAGCTTACTTCTCTTTGAATACAGCATCACTAATGCCTTTATTCACCTTGTAATTCGTTAGTTTGATGACAATCGTTCCCTTTTGATCTTTATCAGCCGTTTTCTTCTTTTGCTGATCCGTTTTGTTTAAATCTGCGGCCACACTCTTTGGCATTTTAAATTTCTTTACATCAATTGTAAAGGTTAATTGATTTGGAAGTCCAAATTGAACTTCTGTGCCATAAGTGTAATCAACAATAACGGTTCCGCTCGAGCGCGTTGTGACTTGTGAGCGAAGAATGACATCTCTCTTGGTATCTATCCACAGTTTCGCTAAAATGATCTCGCTGGTCTCCCCTGTTGGAATGACCGTGATTAAGTTCGTTTTAATTTCACCAATGGTTTTTGTCCCGCTTGATACCGCCATGTACGAACCTTTATTCATCAAAAAAGCATTCACATCGGTAAATCCTTGCTTCGGTAAAATTGCAATTCCTTTGGAAACCACTTTGAATTTATCCTTCTGCTTAAAATAAATGGAAGCGTTTACCGGCATTATTTTAATGAGCGGGATATTGGCCTTGATGTTGGCATCCACCGAATAATCCTTGACGGAATTTAATTTTTGAACGACCTGTTGAATTACTGCATCAGCATCAACTTCTTGAGAAAAGGAAGTTAAGGCTTGAAGTACAAATAAAAAACTGAAGATTTTTTTCATTAGGATGTAATGTCTTTTTTATTGAATTTGTACACTGCTATCAAAACGAGAACAATGTTATGAATGACGAGAATAGATACTGAATTTCGAATGGTTGTCCATGGAACTGGATCTTCAAAAAACGAACGCCAGGAAGCCATGTGCGTAGTGAAAAGGAAAGGTTTAATGGAATCAAAAACAGAAACGTCCAAGGTTCCAATAATGGTAAAGAGAATAATGATGGACATCGTGCTCACGATTGGACCAATGGAATTCTCCGCAAACGCAGATAAACAAATGGACAACGTCGAAATCGTTAACAAGGCTAAATAGGCCACACCGAAACTTAATCCATACCTCCACAAAATATCTTGTTCCTTTAAAATCACAAGTCCATCGCTATTCAGCACGATTAAATCTCCCGTACCAAATATCCATTTCCCAACGATTAATGCAAGGAATCCAAGCCATATGGTGAGGATAAACGTATACACTGCTCCTGCAATGAACTTGGAAAGTACGATTTGCGTTCTGGAAATAGGTTTTGTTGCCATCATACGAATCGTGCCCATCGCTGCTTCCCCTGAAATCAAATCACCTGTCACCAAGGAAACCAATAGTGGAATATGGACAATCAGCATTTGAAGTATGATAAACGCAATGAGGTTTCCATTCAAAATATTTCCATTGAATGATAACGTTTGTTCAAATGAAGCAGTAACAAAGGAAATAAACGATTTACCATCGGCCTTCATGGCAAACAAAATCAGTAAAACAAGAAGTGTCAATGCACCAATTCCTAGGTAACTTCTTGGTTTTGCGAGGATCTTAATAAACTCGTTATAGGTGTTTTTCAGTAACATTAGGATTGAATTATTTTCATGAAAAAATCTTCGAGTTTTCGTTTCGGCTCCATTGCATGAACTTCCACGCCTTCTTGAACCAACGTTTGGTTCAAACTTGGAACAAGTTGTTTTTCGATGTTTACTTCGATGATGCGCTCATTGATTTGTTTGAAGCTTGCGCTGCCAAAACGTACGTTTAGGACGTTCAAGGTTTTTTCCATGTCATTCACCTCTAACTGAACAACCATTTCTTGGGCATTCAGCAATTCCTTAACGTCTCCTTCGATAATCGATTGACCCTTATTGATGATAACCATTCGATTCGAAATCAACTCAATCTCAGATAACTGGTGAGAGGAAAGAATAACGGTTTTATTTTGCTCTGATTTCAGGCGCAAAATCAAATTTCGAATTTCCACGATTCCTTGTGGATCTAATCCTGTTGTTGGTTCATCCAAAACGATTAAATCCGGTTGATGCAACAAGGTCTGGGCAATCCCTAAGCGCTGTTTCATCCCGTGAGAGAATCCACCAACCTTATCTCGATTTCGTCCATTTAGGCCAACAAAATCTAACATTTCTGCTATTTCCCGTTTGGAAACATCCTTACCTGAAATGCGTGCGAAAATGGCTAAGTTCTTTTCCGCAGACAAATACCGATAGAAGTCCGGTTTCTCAATAATGCTTCCGACTTTGGAAAGGATTTCATTTCGGTGATTTTTCAGGTCTTTTTCGAACAACTGAATTTGTCCGTTGTCTGGCTTGATAAGCGACAACATACAACGAATGGTTGTGCTCTTCCCTGCTCCATTTGGACCTAGAAATCCAAATACATCTCCTTTGTTGACCGTAAAAGATACATCCTTCACCGCTTGAAAACTCCCGAAGTTTTTCGCGAGGTGTTGAACCTTTATTATTTCGGTATTTTCCATAAGTTAAAGTTACGAAATTGTTTAAGCGTTCAGCTTACTTTTTATTTGGAAAAATCTCATCTACTTTTTTAGTTCTGTACTTGAAAATTTGATCCAATTTTGGCTTCACAATAATCGGATGAACCAGTTTTCCTAAAATCCCAAATGGCACTTCATAACTAACGATGTCTGTCATTTCTACGCCTCCATCCACTTCTTTAAAGTGATGTTCGTGATGCCAAATCGCATAGGGTCCCTTACGCTGCTCATCGATAAAGAATTGTCCTTCCTTCACTGCCTTAATCTCTGTTATCCAAGTCATTGGAATTCCCAACAACGGAGTGACTTTATATTCAATCATCATTCCTTCGTACATCTTCGCTGGAAGATCGGTTTTGATATTGAATCCCATTCCGGGAGGAGTAATTTCTTTCAAATTCCCTGGGGATGAAAAATAATCCCAACATTCCGTCAAGGTTGCGGGGATAAACTGTGTGGTCTTTAATTGATACATGTTTTAGTAACAATGAAACAATTGAAAAGTTTCGTTAATTCAAAAAAAAGGGCAGGATAAACTCCTGCCCTTTTATATGATTTTAGACGAATCTGATTTTTAGATGTTCTCGATGATCATTGCGGATGCACCTCCACCACCATTACAAATTCCAGCTCCACCAATTTTCGCATTATTTTGTTTAAGTACGTTGATCAAAGTAACAATCACACGTGAACCTGAATTCCCAAGTGGGTGTCCAAGTGCTACTGCACCACCGTTAACGTCAACTTTTGCTGGATCGATTCCAAGAATCTTTGTATTAGCAATACCAACAACAGCAAATGCCTCATTCAATTCCCAGAAATCAACATCTGCAACAGTCATGTTGACTTTTGCTAATGCTTTTGGAATCGCTAAGGAAGGAGCAGTTGTAAACCATTCTGGTGCTTGTGCTGCATCTGCGTAACTAACGATTTTCGCAATTGGAGTCAAACCAAATTTCGCTACCGCTTCTTCTGAAGCCAATACTAATGCTGATGCTCCGTCATTTAATGTTGATGCGTTTGCAGCTGTAATGGTTCCTTCTTTATCAAACGCAGGGCGCAAGGATGGAATCTTGTCCAAAAAGACGTTTTTAAATTCTTCATCCTCTGAAACCATAATTGGATCTCCTTTACGTTGAGGAACGGCAACTGACACGATTTCATTATTGAATCTTCCAGCTCCCCAAGCATTTGCTGCTTTCGTGTATGAATCGATCGCGAATTGATCTTGATCATCACGCGTAATATTGTGTTCTTTTGCACATAATTCAGCACAGTTACCCATCGGTACTTTGCTGTATACATCTAAAAGTCCATCTTTTGTAATCCCGTCTAACATGGAGATGTTTCCGAATTTCACGCCATTGCGTCCATCTAAGTAATGTGGAACTTGTGACATGTTCTCCATTCCACCTGCAACAACAACATGGTTATCACCAGCAAGAATGGATTGTGCTCCAAGCATGATTGCTTTCATTCCAGATGCACATACTTTATTTACAGTTGTACATGGGACATTATTTCCCAGTCCAGCACCAAGAGCTGCTTGACGAGCCGGCGCTTGACCAACTCCAGCTTGAAGTACATTTCCCATAAATACTTCATCAATGATGCTTGCATCTACGTTTCCTTTTTCTAATGCTCCTTTGATTGCTACAGATCCTAATTGGGTTGCAGGAATGCTTGATAAGCCGCCCATGAATGCTCCCATTGGAGTTCTTGCCGCAGCAACGATGTAAACTGTTTTTGACATATGCTTGAAAATTTTCACGAATTTACGGATTCCTTTTTTGAATTTGATTTTAACGGAAAAGAAATCATGACATTTCCGGAATTGTCCTTATTTTTGAAGTCATGCATTTACTCACAGATTTCTCGCTTTGGTGGCTTGTTCCGATTGGACTTCTATCCTTTGTGTTAACCTATTTTTATTACCAAAAAGTGAGTTGGTTCACCGATTTAGCAGGATGGAAAAAGACGTTGATTCAATCTTTGCGCTTTTCCTCACTGTTTTTAATTGGATTGCTGTTACTTGGACTCGTTTTCGAAGCAACACATTTCCGAGATGAGAAACCGATTTTTATCACGCTTGTGGATAATTCTTCGTCGATGAAGAATTTTAAGGATAGTTCCTCCTTAGACAAAAATCTTGAAAATTACCGCAAGGAATTAACCGAACGTTACGCCGATCAATTCGAACTTATTGAATGGTCTATTGGAAGTACGCAGGGAACAAATAAAATTCAATTTAACGAAAAAAGTACGAATCTTGAACTGGGATTTGAAGCCATCAATACACAGTTTTACAACCGAAACGTCGGTGGTATCGCCTTGATTTCAGATGGGAATTACAATGTGGGATCGAATCCAAGTTATGCAGCAGAGAAATTAAATTTAACACCGGTATTCTCCTTGGCCGTTGGAGACACCACACCAAAAAGAGATCATTTTGTGAAAAATGTATCCGCGAATGACTTGGCGTATTTAAATAATGATTTTCCAGTTGAAGTGGATATCGAATCGTTTAAACTATCAGGAAAAAGTGCACGAGTGAGCATTCTGCACAATGGAAAAACTATAGCAAGTCAAACCGTTACATACGGAAATCAGAAAAAGAACTTTAAACAATTGGACTTTCAACTGAAGGCTGACAAGGTGGGCGTTCAATCCTACGCTGCAGTGATTTCCAATCTGGACGGCGAATATTCAATCAAGAATAATCGTAGGAATTTCTACATAGAAGTGGTCGATGCACGAAGTAAAATACTGTTGCTTTCTGCAGCGCCACATCCAGACATGAGTGCATTCAAAGACGTACTGGAGCGTAATGAAAATTACGAAGTGAAAAGCATGATGCTGAAGGATTGGGATCAAAGCATCAATAAAGTGGACTTGGTCATTTGGCATGAACCGGGAATTCAATTTGATCCAGCGCAACACCAACGCTTGCGTTCAGCTGGAATTCCAATTCTTTATGTAATTGGTCAACTAACTGATGCGAATGAAATCGCAAAATTGTCCATCGGATTAAAATCCAGTAGCTCTAGTCAATCGGAGGAATTGGAGCCAACTTTTAATAGCGGATTTAACGCTTTTGAATTAAGTGAAGCATGCAAATCATCCATAGACTTCCTTCCTCCTCTGACAGCAAAGTTTGGAGCCATAAAAGTGGACCCAAGTGCTGAAATATTGTTGTTTCAACGCATTGGTCAAATTAAAAAGAATGATCCCCTGCTCTTTTTCACCAAAGGCGAGAAAGTAAAGAATGGCGTCATCTTTGGAGAAGGAATTTGGCGTTGGAGACTAAATGATTTCATCCGTCATCAAAACCACGATGTTTTTAATGAATTCATAGGGAAAATCGCCAATTATTTGATGGTCAAAAATCAAGGAATGGGTTTACGTGTCCAACTTCCTAAACGCATGAACAGTGAGGAAGAACTGATTGTCACAGCATCCTTCTACAATGCCTCCATGGAACCAATTACTGGACCTAAAATTGACTTCATACTCACGAGCGACAAAGGAAAACAATACAAATCACAATTTGCCATTGCTGGAAGTGTTTACAAATTGAATCAAGGAAAATTGAATCCTGGGAAGTATTCCTGGAAGGCAAGTACCACATTTAATGGTAAGAAATACGTGAAGTCGGGAGAATTCATTGTAGAGGAAATTCAATTAGAGAAATTAGAATCCTTTGCGAATCATGGTACCTTAAAACAACTGTCCAAACAATCGAATGGTTCTTTCCATACACTCTCCTCCTACCGAAGTATGTTGGATGAATTAGCAAAGCGAAACGACATTGCAACTGTTACCTATGAAGATCATACGTTTGATGATTTACTTGATTATTTGATTGCATTTATTTTACTTTTCCTATTGTTAGCCGGGGAATGGTTCCTGAGAAGGTATTTTGGTTCTTATTAATTTGAGAAAAATGAAACTCATCCTTTACCTATTTTTGTTTCTGATTCCGTTATCGGCTTGTTCACAACAATACCGCGATGGAGATATTATTTTTCAATCCTCACCATCTCGACAAAGTGCAGCAATTGAGGAAGCGACACAATCACCCTACTCGCATTGTGGAATGATCTTTTATGAAAACAATATCGCCTATGTTTATGAAGCGGTGCAACCTGTTGGTAAGAGACGTTTAGACGAATGGATTGAAAGTGGTGTCGATGCTGAATTTATAGTGAAACGAATGAAAGACACTTCCCTTTTGACTGAAAATGGAATAAAAGCCTTGAAGTTATATGCTTCCGAACAATTTGGTAAAAATTACGATGGTAAATTCAATTGGTCAGATAAAGAAATGTATTGTTCTGAATTAGTGTACAAAAGCTACTGGAATGCCTGTCACATTAAATTAGCGAATCCAAAAGCATTGCGAGAGTTCAACATCGATGGTCCAATCGTTCGAAAAATCATGAAGGAACGTTACGGAAACGAAATTCCATACGAGGAACCCATGATTTCACCAGATCAACTCGTAAATTCGAGTCTATTGCGAACCGTCAACTAAAAAAAGCGCTAATTTTAGGCCATGAATTTAAATTTTCAATGCAAACACTTTAATGAGCTCAGTGTCGTTGAGTTTCATGATATTGTCGCTGTCAGACTCAAAACATTTGTCGTTGAACAAAATTGCATTTACCAAGACCTTGATGGGAAGGATAAAAAATGCTACCACCTAATTTGCCGTGATGGCATGGGAAACATTGTTGCAACTGCGCGCATTCTTCCTCCAGGAATATCTTACGGTGAAGTTTCTATCGGAAGAGTGGTACTGCAAGAAGAACTTCGCGGAAACGGTCAAGGACATGAACTCATGAACAAATGCATGGCTTTTTGTGAAAAAGAATTTGGAAGAGTCCCAGTGCGCATTTCCGCACAAAAACACCTAGAACGATTTTACAACGGTCATTTATTCTTCTCGACAGGAAAGAACTACGAAGAAGATGGAATCCCACACGTTGAAATGTTATACACACCCCTTAATTAATGCACATGTTACACAAAAGTTTACTTGCTATTTCGAGCTTAATTCTAATAAGCTCTTGCGCAAAAAAGGAAGTTTCCCTGACTAGTGGAAATTTCAACACCATCAGCATGGACTATTTGGACCAGACTATCAAACCACAAGATGATTTCTTTCTTTTTGCGAATGGAAACTGGGTTAAAAACAATGAAATTCCTGCGTCCGAATCTCGTTGGGGAAGTTTCAACGAATTGGATCAAGAAAACAAAAAGAAATTAACGTCGATTCTTGAGGACGCAAAAGCTAATCAAGGAACAAAAGGATCTCAAAATCAATTGCTTGGATCTTATTACGCTTCTTTCATGAACATGGAAAGAAGAAATCAATTGGGAATATCCGGAATTAAAGGAGAATTAAGTCGCATTGATTCAATTAATCGAAAAGACTTTATCGTTACCGCAATCGCTATGAATCACCGCGATGGAATTGGATCTGTTTTTGGTTTTGGCGTTGGACAAGACATGAAAAATGTCACGAAGAATGCTGCTTACATGGGTCAAGGTGGAATTGGCTTACCAAACAAGGACTATTACTTGACAGAAAACAAAAAGGAAATCCTACAATCCTATAAAAAACACATCACAAAGTCTTTTACACTTCTTGGTTACGAAACCGAACAAGCGCAGAAAATGAGTGAGGAAATCGTTGGATTCGAAACAAAACTGGCAGAATCCATGATGAGTCCGGCGGAAATGAGAATTCCTGAAAAAACTTACAACAAAAAAAGCTTGAAGGAAACCATCAACTTGTTGGGTTCTTTTGATCTTCGTTATTATTTCTCAACGGTTGGTTGCCAGATTCCTGATACCATTATCATTAGCAATCCAAGCTACCTGAAAAAAGTGGCAGAAATGCTCGAAGCTGAATCCATTTCAACTTGGAAAAACTACCTTAAATGGAATGTTCTAAATCATTATGCTGGAAGTTTAAATGAGCAATTTGTCGCACTGAACTTTGATTTTTACGGAACAACGTTAAGTGGGAAAAAGGTTCAAAAACCTTTAAACGAAAAAGCGATTGATGAAATCACCAACATTGAAATTGGAGAACTGCTTGGAAAAGCATTCGTCGAAAGACACTTCTCAAAAGAAGCTCAAGCACGTGTAAATGAAATGGTTGATAATCTATTGGCAGTTTTCAAGGAACGCATTCAAAACCTTGATTGGATGTCTGACGCAACGAAACAAGAAGCATTGAACAAACTTTCGTCTATCGGACGTAAACTTGGATTCCCGGATAAATGGGAAGATTATTCAAGCTTGAATTTCACTTCGGACAATTACCTAGCGAATGTGAAGGAAATGAATCGCTTTAGCGTGCGTAAAAACTTCAATGATTTAAAGAAAGATGTAGATAAAGAAAAATGGGGAATGCCAGCGCACATGGTGAACGCATATTATCATCCACTGTTGAATGAAATCGCTTTCCCAGCTGGAATTATGCAAGCACCGTTCTTCGATGAGAAATCAGAAGATGCTGTGAACTATGGTCGAATTGGAATGGTGATCGGTCACGAATTCACCCATGGATTTGATGATATGGGAGCTAAGTTTGCTGCGGATGGATCATTTAAAAACTGGTGGACAGAAGAAGACTTGCAATCCTTTGGTGAAAAAACAAAAATACTTGGTGAAACATTCGCTGCTTTTTGTCCAATGGAAGATCAATGTGTGAATCCAGAATTAACAATGGGAGAGAATATCGCAGACCTTGGTGGACTTACCATGGCGTTTTATGCGTATAAGAGAACTGCTGAGTTTAAAGCAAATGAAGTGCGTGAAGGATTTACACCAGCACAACGTTTCTTTATCGCATACGCTCAATTATGGAAAATTAAGTATACGGATGAAGAAATGAAAAACCGTATTGCGAATGACCCGCATTCACCTGGTATGTATCGTGTGAACGGTCCATTGAAAAATTGCCCGGAATTCTTCGAAGCATTTGATGTGAAAGAAGGACGCGTTATGCGCAACGACGCGAAGAAAATCGCCAAGATTTGGTAAGAAATATTCCAAACATAAAAAAAGTCCCGACGTAGCTGTTGGGACTTTTTTTATGTGGTGTTTTTATTTAATCGAAATGAATGTACTGTATTGCGCAGTCCATCAAGATACTTAAACGGTCGTCTTCATTCAATTTCTTTGCAGCATCATAGTTATCATAGATTTTCTCTAAACTATCGATATAACAATCGAAACATTGGTCCTTGGCCGATCCAACAGTTTCTAGTGCACTGGAAAATTCTTTCACATCCTTCAATGCTTCTTTTCGATCTTCCTCGTTCCACTTTCCTTTCGTACTTGACGCACCGCATGCGAACAAGGTCAAAGATGTTATTAAGACAAAAAATAATTTCATAAGCTTACTATTTTGGTTGTAAATGATTTATAGTCAATCGTTTCCTGTTCACCCGTTGACATGTTCTTTAGAATGAGGTTTTTAGCTTTTAATTCTTCTTCACCCAAAAGCACAACATATTGGACAGAACGATCATTCGCATATTTCATTTGCTTTTGAATCTTTGCAGAGCTTGGATAAACCTCACAATCGATATCGTTTTCACGTAATTCTCTTGCTAACGTCAAACAGGTAGAAACTTCCGATTCTCCGAAATTAATAAAAAGTACTTTTAGTCCTTTGGTTACGGATGCTGGAAATAAATTCAATTCCGTCATCACATCGTAGATACGGTCAGCACCAAACGAAATCCCCACTCCAGAAAGTCCTTTTAAACCAAAAAGTCCTGTTAAATCATCGTAACGTCCACCACCACAAATAGAACCCATGTTCACATTGTTTGCTTTCACTTCAAAAATGGCTCCGGTGTAATAATTTAATCCACGAGCTAAGGTTAAGTCAAACTCTAAGTCGGCACGTTTAAGTCCCATTGAATCAATGATATTCATTACGTATTCTAGCTCCTCAATACCCTTCATCCCAACTTCAGAATTCGCTAAATATGTACGCATAAGCTGCAGTTTCTCCTGATTACTTCCTGCAAATTGAAAGAGCGGTTTGATTTTATCAATAGCTGAATCGCTGATTCCTTTTTGAGAAAGTTCGTTCAAGACACCCTCCTCACCTATTTTATCCAGCTTATCTATTGCAACCGTTAAATCAATAATGCGATCCGCTTCACCGCAAACCTCCGCTATCCCACTAAGAATCTTACGGTTATTTAGTTTTATTGTAAAAGAAGGTATATTCAAATGCGTTAATACATCATCAAAAATCTGAATCAGCTCCACTTCGCAAAGCAAGGAGTCTGAACCTACAACATCCGCATCACATTGAAAAAACTCTTGGTATCTGCCATGCTGAGGACGATCTGCTCTCCAAACTGGTTGAATTTGGTAGCGTTTAAATGGAAATGAAAGATCATTTTGATGTTGAACTACAAAGCGTGCAAAAGGAACAGTCAAATCGTAACGAAGTGCTTTCTCCGCCAGTGACGAAGCAAATTTCGGTAGATTGTCATTGGAAAGTGCATCTAAATCCGCCTTACGCAATTTATCACCTGAATTAAGGATACGAAAAATTAAACGATCACCTTCTTCGCCATATTTACCCATGAGTGTGCTAGAAAGCTCAAAACTTGGCGTTTCAATTGGCGCAAATCCATATCGTTTAAAAACCGTTTTAATGGATTCAAATAAGTAGGTTCTTTTCGCTACCTCATTTGGTAAAAAATCCCTTGTTCCCTTTGGTATTGCTGGTTTTTGAGCCATAATAGTGTACTGTGGTATTATCGTAAGTGTTTGTCTTCTTACATGAGGTGCATGAATGAAAACAGCCATTATTGCTTCCAAAGTTAATTCCTTTAATTGATTTGAGCATAACTCAAAGCGAAGCGGTAGTTAAAAAAGACATAAATATTTCATAAAAAATGAATCTCAAATCAAATATTTATTGACTAAGTTCGTTTGATTAAGTCAACTATGAAACTCAAAGAAACCATCGATTTCATCAATGGGAACCTTCCTTCCAAAGGAAGTGTTCTCTTGTCGGAACCTTTTCTCCAGGATCCGCATTTCGAGCGTTCAGTCGTTTTAATGTGCGAACATTCTGATGCTGAATCGTTTGGATTTGTTTTAAATCATCAAGCGACCGTTCAATTAAAAGACTTGATAGATATCGCACCAGCCTCGATACCGGTTTACCTTGGTGGACCTGTTGCTCATAACAGTCTATTCTATTTGCATATGATTCCAGGAATTGAATCAAGTGAGGAAATTCTTCCTGGATTGTTTTACGGAGGAGATCTTGCAGAGCTACTAGAAATGATTGAGATCGACAAGAAGGTTCTTGTTAAAATTAGATTTTTTCTTGGTTACTCTGGCTGGGGAAAAGGACAATTAGCTCAAGAAATCAAAGAACGTTCTTGGATTAGCACAACAAATTTAAGTCTAGAGACCTTGTTTTTCACTGCAACAGACACGCTTTGGAAAACCTCCATGAGTTTTCAAGGAGAACAATTCAAAACCTTCTCTATCTTCCCAAAAAACATCGCTGACAACTAGAATTGATTCCATGGGATTCAATTAATATCAGAAAGTTTTAATTGAATGGATAAAATCCTATATTCTAAAGGAATTATTGCTATATTTGCACCCTCAAAAGAGGAAGTTGTGCCCTAATCACAACAAAAAATGTTTCATCCTTTCGGAAAATTAGGGCTTCTGAAATACAAATTAATAAGCCACATGGCAAAGAATATTGAAATGCAGGGAGCTGCAGATTTTGATTGGGAAGCGTTACAATTAGACGGCTATACCAAAATCGAAAGATCAGAATTATCTGATGTTTACGAGAAAACCTTAACTTCTATCAACGAGAAAGAAGTAATTCAAGGTACAGTTGCATTATTAAACAAGAAAGAAGTAATCGTGAATATCGGTTACAAATCTGAAGGTGTTATTGCAGCGAACGAATTCCGTTACAATCCAGATTTAAAAATTGGAGATGTAGTTGATGTTTACGTTGAGTGTCGCGAGGACAAAACTGGTCAGCTAGTTGTTTCTCACCGCACAGCACGTATGCACAGTGCTTGGATTCGTGTGAACGATGTATTACGTACAGGTGAAATCATCACTGGTTTCGTTAAATGTCGTACGAAAGGTGGATTAATCGTTGATGTATTTGGTATTGAAGCATTCTTACCAGGTTCTCAAATTGATGTGAAACCAATTCGTGATTACGATATTTACGTAGGTAAAAACATGGAGTTCAAAGTTGTGAAAATCAACGAAGAGTTCCGTAACGTAGTTGTTTCTCACAAAGCGCTTATCGAAGCGGAATTAGAAGAACAGAAAAAACAAATCATCTCTGGATTAGAAAAAGGACAAGTATTAGAAGGTATTGTGAAAAACATTACTTCTTATGGTGTGTTCATCGATTTAGGTGGTGTAGATGGATTGATTCACATTACAGACCTTTCTTGGGGACGCGTTTCGCATCCTGAAGAGATGTTAGAATTGGATCAAAAAATCAATGTTGTAATTCTTGACTTTGACGATGACAAAAAACGCATCGCTTTAGGATTGAAACAATTGCAACCACATCCATGGGATTCATTAGATACAAACATCGCTGTTGGTGACAAAGTAACTGGTAAAGTTGTTGTTATGGCAGATTACGGTGCGTTCATTGAAATCGCTGCTGGTGTAGAAGGATTAATTCACGTTTCTGAAATGAGCTGGTCTCAACACTTGCGTTCTGCACAAGACTTCATGAAAATTGGAGATAGCGTAGAAGCAGTAGTTTTGACTTTGGACCGCGAAGAGCGTAAAATGTCTTTAGGTATCAAACAATTGATGCCAGATCCATGGAATGATATCGAAGTGAAATATGCTGTATCTTCTCGTCACATGGCGAAAGTTCGTAACTTCACTAACTTCGGTGTATTCGTTGAGTTAGAAGAAGGAGTTGATGGATTAATTCACATCTCTGACCTTTCTTGGCAAAAGAAAATCAAACATCCATCTGAATTCTGTAAAGTAGGAGAAGAAATGGAAGTTGTTGTTTTAGAAATCGATCGCGATAACCGTCGTATTTCTTTAGGACACAAACAATTGGAAGAAAATCCATGGGATGTGTTTGAAGCAACTTTCGCTGAAGGTACTGTACACAGTGGAACAATCATCGATATGAAAGATAAGTCTGGTATCGTTGCTCTTCCTTACGGTGTTGAAGGAATTTGTCCTGCTAAACACTTGAAAAAAGAAGATGGTTCTAACGCTAAATTGGAAGAAATCCTTGACTTTAAAGTAATCGAATTCAACAAAGACGCGAAGAAAATTGTTCTTTCTCATACACGTATGTTTGAAGAAGGTGAAGACAAACCAACAATGACGAAAGCTGGTAAAAAATCAGCTGGAGGAAGTGGAAATGGTAACTCTACCGATCAAGCAGTGAAAGCAATTAACCAAAATACTGAAAAATCAACATTAGGTGATTTAGGTGGATTGGCTGAATTGAAACAAAAAATGGAGAAAGGCGAATAAGTCTTTTTACAATAAGATTAAGGGAGGTTCGCCTCCCTTTTTTTTTGTCCATAAACGTGAAAAAGGTGTTAATAACCTAAGGACATTCATCAGCACTTATCTGTTTATCAACTAAATTAATACGTAAATTTGTTCTGCTTAAATTATGAATATAACAGAACTTTCAGGGACAGTAAAGGATATTTTTGCGGCTTACCTCGAACAGAATGGCCACAGAAAAACGCCTGAACGCTTTGCTATTTTAGCAGAGATATACCAATACGAAGGACATTTTGATATAGAAACTCTCTACATCAAAATGAAAAATCATAATTACCGTGTTTCTCGAGCTACTCTTTACAATACCATTGAATTGCTTTTAGCTTGTAACTTGGTGACTAAGCATCAATTTGGAAAGAATTTAGCACAGTTCGAAAAGTCACATGGTTCCAAGCAACATGACCATGTCATATGTACGGACACAGGAGAAGTGATCGAGTTTTGTGATCCTCGTATTCAACAAATTAAAGCTACCATTGAAGAACTGTTTCAAGTGACTGTTCAACACCACTCTCTTTATTTTTATGGAGTGAAAAATCAACCAAAATCATAAAGATGAAGGTGAATCTGCTTGTCGATATGAATTATTCAATTTTGTCTTTTGAAGGCAAGTTGATGTCGGATGCTGACCTAGCGGATGCACAAGAATTAATCAATACCATGACAAATTGGAATGTTGTCTTGGATTTAGCAAACTTGTCTTATGTCAATTCATCAGGCATTGCTTTTTTTGTCAAGGTCTTGACAAGAGCAAGATTGAATCAAGGGGATGTTGTCGTATTGAATGTAAATGACCAATTAACGAAAATTTTTGAACTGACGAAAATCAATCAAGTGTTTCACATGGCAAACACACTGATGGAAGTCAAAGCATACTTTAAAAAATAAGCATGAAAGTAGATGTATTGTTAGGATTACAATGGGGTGATGAAGGCAAGGGGAAAATTGTCGATGTGTTAACACCTGATTATGATATTATTGCCCGTTTTCAAGGTGGACCAAATGCTGGACACACACTTGAATTTAACGGAATCAAACACGTACTTCATACAATCCCATCTGGAATTTTTCATCCAAATGTGGTGAATCTTGTTGGAAACGGTGTCGTAATCGATCCAGTTATTTTTCAAGGAGAATTGGACAAGTTGGCGCCATTCAACATTGATTTTGCGAATCGCCTATTGTTGTCCAAAAAAGCGCATTTAATTTTACCAACGCACAGACTACTTGATGCTGCTTCAGAAACAGCTAAAGGAAAAAATAAAATTGGTTCTACCTTAAAAGGAATCGGACCAACTTACATGGATAAAACAGGAAGAAACGGTTTACGTGTTGGAGATATTTTCTCTCCAAACTTCCAAGAAAAATATGACATCCTCGTGGAAAAACATGTGGGAATGTTAAAACATTACGAAGGATTCGAATATGATCTTTCATCCCTTGAAAAACCATGGATGGAAGCGATTGAATCACTTAAAAAATTACAGGCGGTTGATAGTGAACATTATTTAAACCAAGCCTTATTAAACGGTAAACGTGTCCTAGCGGAAGGTGCTCAAGGAACAATGTTGGACATCGACTTTGGTACGTATCCATTTGTAACTTCTTCAAATACAGTTACTGCTGGAACATGTACTGGATTAGGAATTGCACCTACGCGAATTGGAAAAGTTATTGGGATTTTCAAAGCTTATTGTACACGTGTCGGTAGTGGACCTTTCCCGACGGAATTAGATGATGAAGTTGGAGAAGAAATCCGTAAAGAAGGACGTGAATTTGGCGCAACAACTGGACGTCCACGTCGTTGTGGTTGGATCGACCTTGTTCAAATGCGTTATGCGATTATGATCAACGGTGTCACTGAACTTTCCATGATGAAGGCAGACGTACTCAGTATTTTCGATAAAATCAGTGTGTGTACACATTACTTGGTAAATGGCGAAAAAGTATACGATTTCCCTTTTGATGTAAGTGATTTGGAATTCACTCCAGTTTATGAAGAATTGGAAGGTTGGAACTGCGACTTGACAGAATTGTCAGACTACGAAACCGCTCCAGATGCCTTAAAAAACTATGTAACGTATTTGGAAGCACAATTAAACGTGCCAATCAACGTTGTATCAGTTGGACCAGACAGAAAACAAACTTTAGCGAATCACTAAAAAATGAACATCAAACCATTCATACAAATTGCGCTCTTCTTGAGCGCATTTTTTTTGAGTGGAAAGCTATGTGCACAAAAGAAAACACTAGAGTTACTTCCTGGTTCTGAAAAGATCTATTACAACAAAGCTACCGGAAAGCATCGATTAGTCGGGACAGTTAGTTTTATCTATCATGGAAATACCATGTATTGTGATTCAGCTCACTATCAGGATAAAGAAAAAATTGTACGAGCATACGGCAACGTACACATCCGCAAAGGCGATGTAAACCTATACTGTGATTCACTTTATTACGACGAAGCCAACAAGTATGCAAAACTTTGGGGCGATGTCAAAGTTCGTGACCAAGAATATAAACTGAGTTCGGACTCGCTCGATTACGATGCAAAACGAGGAAGAGCAATTTACCGAAACAAAGGTCGAATTGAATCCATTGTTTCCAATGAACGCATTACGAGTACGCTCGGATATTTCTATCCAAATAACGGAAGTTTCTTTTTTAGTGGAGACGTAAAATACCAAAAAAATGACTTGAAAGTCACTACCGATACGCTGCAATTTGCCTATGAACAGCAGAAACTTTATTTCTACGGCCCATCCACCATGCAAAACGACAGTATTACTATTCATTGTCGCAAAGGTTGGTTTCATGTACAAACCGAGGAAGGTGTTTTGTACAAACAAGCGGAAGTCATTCAAAAGACAAGCATTATAAAAGGAGACACGCTTTTTTTAAATACGAAGCTGAACAACTACGAAGGTCGCGGAAATGTATTTTATAAAGATTTTACCCAGAATATGGCGTTCATGGGTAATAAAGCAAAATCGAGTAACAGCTTGCATTTAGCCTATTTAACAGGAAACACCCTTGCCTTTAAAGTTTATGACGGTGATACGTTGTATCTACATGCAGATTCCTTAATCATGCACAAAGACAGCTTGAATCGTACAACGGAAACGATTGCACATCGAAATGTACGAATGTACAATGAAGGGATGCAAGGAATATGTGATTCAGCTCGTTACGATCCAAAAACAGAAGAATTATTCCTTCGAAGTAAACCAATTATTTGGTCGCAGAATGCTGAATTGAAGGGGCTTACCATGAAAATATCCATGCAAGATAGCTCCTTGAAACAAATAGAAATCATTGATCAAGCAAGTGCTATTATGGAAATTGACTCCGGAAAATACTACAATCAACTTGCGGGTAGAACAATGACCGCATATTTCGTCAATAACGAACTTGTGAAGGCGGAAGCCAAAGGAAATGCTTGGACCATTTTCTATCCAGAAGAAGAAAAGAAAGTAGATTCGAGTTTGGTGAAAATCCGAAAGGGAATGAACCGATTGTTTGCGTCTGATTTATTGGTAGAGCTTGATAGTGGAGAAGTAAAATCCATTACGTATTACGACAAACCGGATGGGATTTTCTATCCGATGAATCAAATCAAGCCAGAAGAGCAATTCATCAAAGGATTTTCGTGGAATCCACTTTTAAAACCGAAGGACCCCTACTCGCTTCGTAAAGATTATTGAATCTCTTCTCCTTCTGCGGAATCCCAGCGTGTTACTCGCTGAACACCTTCCACTTCCTCGAATTTACGTGTCAACTGTTCCAACTGTGCAGTATCGTAAACAAGGACTTTGATTCTTCCTTCGAAAACACCATCATTCGTTTCAAATGAAATACTTTTCATGTTCACGTGATTTTGCTTGGAAATGATTTCGGTTAATCTATTTACCATTCCCAATTGATCGATTCCAACAATTCGAATCGCTGCAATGCGTTCAACCAACTGCTCTCCTTCCCACTTCGCTTTGAGGCAGCGGTAAGCAAGCTTCGACATTAAATGAACGGCATTTGGACAATTGTATCGGTGAATTTTAATTCCACTACTAATCGTGATGAAACCAAATATTTTATCTCCAGGAATCGGATTACAACAACGAGCTAATTGATAATCAAAGCCTTTGAAGTCCTCACCAATGATGATGGTGTCTTTATCGGTATTGATTCCTTCGAACGTTCCTTCTTCTGAACCACTATTGATTTTTTTCGATTGAATTTTCCGCTGCGACTGCAACATTCCTCCAACAACTTCTAATTCACGTAGTTTGGACAAATCAACCTTGCCTTTTGCAATTCGGAAATACAACTCACTGATCGTCGAAACATGAAAATGGTTCGTTAAATATTGAATGTTCTCTGGATTCATTCGCACATTAAACTGCTTGAATTTTCGCTCCAATATTTCTTTTCCGTCGGATGCAATCTGTTTGCGTTCCTCGTTTAGTGAAGATTTAATCTTTTGTTTGGCACGTGCAGTTACGACGAATTTCAACCATTCATCATTTGGCTTTTGTTTTTTGGATGTTAAAATCTCCAATTGATCTCCGTTTAACAACTGATAACTTAAAGGCATCAATCGGTTATTGACTTTTGCGCCAATGCATCGATCACCAATCTCCGTATGGATGTCGTAGGCAAAATCTAAAATCGTTGAGCCAGTTGGTAACACGCGTAATTCTCCTTTTGGAGTAAACACGTAAATTTCATCATTGAACAAGTTTAGTTTGAAGTCATTGACGAAGTCCAATGCATTCATATCTGGACTATCTAATAAATCACGAATTTCTGCAATCCATCGATCGAATTTATTTTCGTCTGTTTTCGATTCTTTGTACTTGTAATGTGCTGCTAATCCATGTTCAGCGATATCATCCATTCGTTTGGAACGAATCTGCACCTCTACCCAACGTCCTTGAGGGGACATCACCGTTGTATGCAAGGATTCGTATCCATTTGCACGAGGCGTTGAAATCCAGTCGCGCAATCGATCAGGACTCGGTTGATAAAAATCGGTGACAATAGAATAAATGCGCCAACAGTCAGCTTTTTCCAATTCGTATGGCGTATCGACAATGATGCGCAGGGCAAACAAGTCAAATACTTCTTCGAAGGGAACATTTTTCGATTGCATTTTACGCCAAATCGAAAAAATCGACTTTGGACGCGCCTTGATATCGAAATGGTATCCTTGGTTTTCTAGTTCTTCTTTAATTGGCGCAACGAAACGACGAATAAATCGATTTCGGACGTCCTGTGTGCTTTTCAATTTGGAGTCAATCTCCTTAAAAACCTCTGGTTCACAGTACTTCATGGAAAGATCTTCCAATTCTGTTTTGATGGGATACAATCCCAATCGATGAGCCAAAGGAGCATACAGAAAGCGTGTTTCTGATGCAATTTTCAATTGCTTTTCGACTTTCATGCTCGACAATGTTCGCATGTTGTGCAGTCGATCCGCTAATTTGATGAGTACGACACGAAAATCATCGGAAATGGTGAGAATCATTTTACGGAAATTCTCCGCTTGAATGGAGGTGTTCTCGTCGAAAACTTCTGGAATTTTCGTGAGTCCATCAATAATTGCCCTTACTTTGGAACCGAAAATATCTTCAATGTCTTGTAAGGTGATGTAGGTGTCCTCGACAGTATCATGCAGCAATGCACAAGCAACAGCAATGGGCTCTAGTCCCATTTCCTCTGCACAAATACGCGCAACGGCAATCGGATGATAAATGTACGGTTCGCCAGATTTGCGTCGCATGTCCTTATGCGCCTCGAGTGCAATATCAAATGCTTTACGCACCATTTTAGTCTCCTCGCGACTTCTGTCCTTCATAGCTCGCAACAAGCCTTTGAACGCATTCAATATTTCGATGCGTTCGAGTTCTAGATCAATCGTTGAGGAGTCGTAGTCTTGCATTTATTTCGCAGGTAAAATTTTCGCTTTTACTTCGCCAAATCCGATTCGGACTTCGTTATTTTGACAGAAACCTCTCATTGTAACAGTGTCTCCATCTTGAATGAAACGTCTTTCTGTTCCATCATTCATTGCGAGTGGTTTTGTACCTTTCCAGGCTAATTCCAACATAGAACCGAAGGAATCAGGCGTAGATCCAGAAATTGTTCCGGAACCCATTAAATCTCCACAACGCACATTACATCCGTTTACCGTATGATGAGCTAATTGTTGAGACATGTTCCAGTACATGTATTTGAAATTCGAGTTAGAAATGATTTTTTCCGTTGCATTTTCAGGTGTCAATCCTACTTCTAATTGAATATCGTATGATTTTTTTCCTTCAAACGCGAGGTAAGAAAGGACAGATGGATCTTGTTCTGGTGATTCCACGGCAAACGGTTGCAATGCATCCAATGTAACAATCCAACAAGAAATGGACGAAGCAAAGTTTTTCGCTAGGAATGGTCCAAGTGGAACATATTCCCATTTTTGGATATCACGTGCTGACCAATCATTGAACAAGCACATTCCGAAAATAAAGTCCTCTGCTTCATTTGTGGAAATTGAATCACCTAGTGGTTTTCCATCGTAGGTAATGAATCCCATTTCTAATTCGAAATCAACTTGACGAGAAGCGGCAAAAATCGGTGGCTCGTTGTCATCCGGTTTGATTTGTCCTTTTGGACGATGAATATCCTGTCCGGAAATAATCACAGAAGACGAACGTCCGTGGTATCCAACAGGAATCCATAACCAGTTTGGCAACAAAGCGTTAGCTGGATCACGAAACATTATACCAACGTTTGTTGCGTGTTCTTTGCTTGAGTAAAAGTCCGTGTAGTCACCAATTTGAACTGGCATACACATGTCTACTTCATTTACTGCAAACAATGCCTTTTGAATCGATTCATTGTTAGCAGCAGCGTTATTTTCCGTTGAAAAAAGATCAGAAAGAGCCTGACGCAAACGACGTGTGGCCTCTTTTCCTTTTTTCATCATTGGATTCAAAAATTCCTGAGAGAAATCCTCCGCTGTAAATCCGTCAACGTGTAGTTGACCAGATTCCGCAAGAATCGATAAATCAATCACGGTATCACCAATGCGTGTTCCCACACGAGTTGTGGATCCACTTATTGTAAATACGCCAAAAGGAAGGTTTTGAATCGGAAAATCAGATCCTTCCGGAACTGAAATCCATGAACGTAAACTTGGATTATTTGCTGCTATCATTTTCTACTTGGATTAAACGTTGAAACGGAAATGCATCACATCTCCATCTTCTACTACGTATTCTTTTCCTTCTACTTTGAATTTTCCAGCTTCTTTGACAGCGCTTTCAGATCCATAAGTAATAAAATCGTTGTATTTCATCACTTCTGCGCGGATGAATCCTTTTTCGAAATCACTATGAATCACACCTGCTGCCTGTGGAGCGGTCATTCCTTTACGAATGGTCCATGCACGAACTTCTTTTACTCCAGCAGTAAAATAGGTTTGTAAATTCAATAAATGATATGCTTGACGAATCAAACGATTCACTCCTGGTTCTTCTAATCCAAGTTCATCAAGGAACATTTGTCGTTCGTCGTAAGTCTCTAATTCCGTAATATCTGCTTCGATTTTCGCACCGATGATCATCACTTCTGCATTTTCGCTTGCAACTGCTGCTCTTACTGCTTCCACGTGTGCATTTGCAGTTTTTACTGAATCTTCATCAACGTTACACACGTACATCACCGGTTTCGAAGTAATTAAATTGAATTTATGAATAATGTCAAATTCTTCTTGTGTAAAATCCAAGCCACGAATTGAACGTCCTTGCTCTAATCCTTCTTTGATTTTATGCGCTAACTCGTTTTCTTTCACCGCATCTTTATCTCCAGATTTGATTACACGAGCCAAACTTTGAATCTTTTTCTCTACTGAATCTAAGTCTTTTAACTGCAACTCGATGTCAATGATTTCTTTATCGCGAATTGGATTCACACTTCCGTCCACGTGAATAATGTTTCCGTCATCAAAACAACGAAGTACGTGAAGAATCGCATCTGTTTCGCGGATATTTGCCAAGAATTGATTTCCAAGTCCTTCACCTTTCGATGCGCCTTTCACCAATCCAGCAATGTCAACAATTTCCATCGTTGTTGGTAGGACACGCTCTGGATTCACCAACGCTTCTAATTTCTGCAAACGTGGATCTGGAACAGATGTCGTTCCCACATTTGGTTCAATGGTACAAAAAGGGAAATTCGCCGATTGCGCCTTTGCATTTGATAAACAGTTAAATAAAGTTGATTTTCCAACATTCGGCAAGCCGACAATTCCACATTTTAAAGCCATTCTTCGTATTTTTTGAAAACAAAGATACAAAGAATCTCGCCTGACTGAGTCACGGAAAGCGCTAGATTTTACAAGGTCAAATGATTCCCAAGGATTTTGGTTATTTTTATGGCAAAATTCACTGATGAAACACCTACTTTCCGTTTGCATTCTTTCGTTGACAACTGTCCTATTTGGACAAGATTCCTTGATGATTCGATCTATTTATGATGAAGCATTACTTCGTGGTGAATCATACGAAAACCTTCGTCAGTTATGTAAAAATATTGGACCAAGATTAAGTGGATCAACGGAAGCACAAATGGCCGTCGAATGGAGTCAAGCAAAGATGAATACGTTTGGATTCGATCGTGTGTACCTTCAGGAAATTAAAGTACCACATTGGGAAAGAGGCACAAAGGAAAGCGCTTGGTTTCGAACTTCCGACGGACAACTAACCAAAGTTCACTTGCTTGCTTTAGGAGGATCCATTGGAACAAATGGCACAATGGAAGGTGAAGTCATTGAATTCAAAACCATTGACGAACTGAAAAAAGCAAAAGCATCCAAGATTAAAGGCAAGATAGTCTTTTTAAACCAAGCGATGGATGCGGCACAAATTCAAACATTCAAAGCCTACGGAGCCTGTTATGCGATTCGTGGAAATGGAGCTGTGGAAGCAGGGAAACTTGGTGCAAAAGCGGTGATTATTCGCTCCCTTGGACTTCCAGAGGATGTACATCCACATACTGGGTCCATGCATTACGAGGATTCGGTTGAACGCATTCCAGCCGGTGCTTTGGCAACAGCGGATGCGAGCACATTGTCTGCCGCACTTGCGAAAGGAACTGTTCGGTTTATTTTTGAAATGGACTGCCGTGTATTTCCAGACGCGACTTCGTACAACGTCATTGCCGAAATTCGTGGAAGCGAGAAACCGGAGGAAATCATTGTTTTTGGTGGACATTTAGACTCATGGGATGCAGGAGAAGGCGCGCACGATGATGGTGCTGGTGTCATTCATTGTTTAGAAGCATTACGCATTCTGAAAGAACTCAATTACAAACCGAAACACACCTTGAGAGTCGTATTTTTCATGAACGAAGAAAATGGAAACATGGGTGGAAAATCTTATGCTTCCATCGTCAAATCAGCTGGTGAAAAACACATTGCGGCATTGGAGTCCGATCGCGGTGGATTCGTCCCACGTGGATTTGGAGTCGATGGTTCCGATGCGCAAGTAGCCTTTCTTCAAACCTTTGCTCCAAATTACAAAAACTACGACTTACACGTTTTTGAAAAAGGATACGGCGGTGTCGACATTGGTCCATTAAAAGAACAATATCCCGGAATTCCCTTGTTTGGATTCGTGCCGGATTCCCAACGGTATTTTGATTACCATCATGCACCAAGTGACGTTTTTGAAAGTGTCAACAAACGCGAGTTAGAATTGGGTGCCGCAGCGATTTCTAGTTTTGTTTATTTGTTGGATTTAAAGTTGAAGTAAGCTTAATGTGCTAATGTTTTAATGTGCTAATGTGCTAATGTTTTAATGTGCTAATTTGCTAGTGTTTTAATGTGCTAATGGTATTCGTAAGATAATAAGTAAAGATTCACATGCTTCATTTGAGCGGAATTAATCCAACGTTTCTAGTTATCTCACTTTTTCTTATCGACCAACACATACCAAAGATATGCCAGCATAATTCCTAGTGCAATAAACAAAATACTTGAGGCAAGTTTAATTAAAAAATCGACATCAAAATAACTCAAGGTAAAGTATCCTGTCATGTGTACACTCACCAAAATGATGAAACTTGGTTTCACATTTTTTTCATCGAAAAAACTTCTTTGCTTCATTTGAGCGAAATTAATTAAACGATTCTATTTGACGTTCATTTTTGAAACAACTATCAAATCAATCATATTCTTCTAATATCCCCTCGATGTTTAGCTTTCCATTCCTTGCACGCTTTGTGAATTTATTGGTAATGTTTGTTTCTTCATCAAAAAACATAAAGGATGCACTATCAAGTCGGTATTTTTCTTTTCGCATGGTGTCAGTGCTGTAGTATTTGGTAACGAATGCTTGGTGTGCTTCGATATAATCCCAAGATTCATACTTTACCCACCTGTTCCGTGTGGCATATGCACTTTCCGATCGCATTATGGGCTTATTCTTCGCAAGGTAATAGGTTAGAAATAAGTAAGCGAACAATACGAATGGAATGAACCAGGATAAAAAAGAAAAAACACGGATTATCATCGGATTTAATTGCAAATCGGGCAGTTGATTGATGAGCGTGTAGGAACGAATGATTACCACTAGAAGAACCAATTGACTTAACCAATATCCCGTTTGAAAATCTGGATGAAACGGACTTGCTCCCCACCAAACAAAACCCATTGAAATGAAGACATAGGTGAGTAGCATTAATAAAAGGACAAGAAAGTTCATCCGTCGAATGATTCTTTTTTTCAAACTGAAAAAAGAAATAAGAACCAAGGTAAGGTATAAAGGAAAGGTGTACGCCGGTTTGAAATCGATGAAATATTGTGGCTTGGTAATCATTTCCTCATGTTGACCTAAATAATAAAAATTACAGACAGGAAATAGTATAAAAGTTAAGGCAAATAAAAACGAATAAGCTAAAAATTCGATTAGAATCAACCTTGTTTTTTTGTTCATCATGATTCAAATTAATTTATCATTGAAGCCTTAAGCCAAAAGAGATTCCGCTGGAATCCCGAACTCCTTGTGAAGCTTTTTGATCATCGCTAAACTCAAATTTCGTTGCTTGTTCAGTATTTCAGAAACTCTTGCTCGCGTTCCCAAATACTGTTCTAAATCGACACGTTTCATCCCCATTTGTTCCATTCTAAACTTGATGGCTTCAATGGGATCCGGCGCCTCGATTTTGTAATGTTGTTCCTCATAGAACTCAACGAGTTTTATCAAAAGTTCCACTTCATCAAAATTTTTGCTTCCTGGCGTAGCATCAAAGAGTTCATCTATTCTTGCCAAGGTAGCGCTGTAATCTGCTTCGGTTTTTATCAATTTTATTTTCATCTCTGTCTTTTTTTCGTGTGATCAAATCGTTGCCGCATCTATTTTATCGTATTCCTCATGGGTTCCAACAAAACGAATGAATACCCATTGAGATTCGTAATTGATTTTCACGATCAATCGGTACTTATTTCCGCAAATGTTAAACGCAATTCGATTGTCCCCAATGATGCTTGCGCTTCTGTAAATTTGCTTGACTTCAGTCGGGCTTTTCCAATTAGACTTCTTAACCTCCTGATACCAAACTTTTAATTGCGCTTCGGAATCTTCTCGACCTGCTTTTTCCCAATGTTCCTTCAATGTTTTTACAGAAACAATATTTTTCATTTGAACAAATTTACGGTTTTTTTTCATTTGCTCCCGTATCGGGAACATTATTTTAGTGATGTGTTTATAAAAACAGCTTACACGATAAATTAACGTGAAAAAATGAAATTTCTTGCCCAAGTGAAGTCACTCCCTTATGAACGCATGTAAAATTGAAAATGAAAAGAAAAATATGCTTATTTATTGAAAATCAACGAAATAAAATCCAATAAATCACGATCCAAATCGCCGCAAAAAGTGCGCTAACCAGTAATAGGGATTTCATGTCGATTTTCTTTTTCTTCAACAATACTTGCCAAAGTACGATGATCCAAACGATGAAGCCGATGACAATCGGTAGAAGAATGCGCAACATTAGGAGTTGTAAATATCTTCGAGCATTTGACAGTCAAACTTTGACATTTTCAAGAATGCTTCTGTGATTTTTTGTCCATTCGTGGGATGTGACATCCATTTTCCTAAATCTGATGGAATAACTTGCCAGGAAAATCCGTACGGATCTTTGCACCAGCCGCAATGTCCTTCTTCTCCCCCGTTCGCTGTTAATCCGTTCCAGTAATGGTCGATTTCTTCTTGACTTTCACAGTTAATCGTGTAGGAAACAGCTTCCGTTGGTTTAAACATCGGTCCACCATTCAAGCCCATGAATGTTTGTCCATTTAATTCAAAAAATACGGTTAATCCAGAATCGGACGTAATCTTTGAATTGGGAAACAATGAACAATACAATTCTGCTGCTTCTTTGGCCTTTCCGTCAAACCAAAAACATGGGTAAATGTTGCCTTTCATGGTATTTTATTTTTACGAAGTTAAGATTTATCTACGACAATTCCATATACCGCACGTCTTGCTGAAATGGTAATTTTTGCATCCACCCTACTTGTAAACAGTAGTAAGAGAACTCCTCCGTGACAATTCCGCGCAAGTGATAAATTCCTTTTCCGTGAAAAGGAAAACGCCGCACACTCTCTGGAAAATGAACGGTGTCAATCGTATCTCCGTTCACATCGATAAAGGTTCCGAAATTCATCAATTGACCTTTGGCTGTCTTGGATTGTTTGATGGCCACCAAATACCCAAATAATTCGACAGTTATTCCCAGTAAGGATTCCATTTCAACTGCCTTCACATGTTTCTCCGGGAGCGCTGATTGAAGCAAGCGAAAAGGATTACACAGGGGAAAACCCATTAATTCCATTTGCTCAAAGGACGCCTCTTCCTCCTGCTCTTCCAAGTCTGGCAGCTCAAAATGACGCGAACGAACCTCAAACAATTCGATGCTTCGGTCCCGTTGTGGATTTTTATGGTGGTGAAAATGTGCTTTCCACAACAATTCCTTGCGCTTTTCAGGAAAATCACGCAGCGCTCCAATGCGAATCAACAACGATGTTTGCTCCAATGGAACATGTACACGACGGACAAAATCTTCAAAGTCACGGAATTCCCCCGCACGATCGCGTTCCTCAAAAATCTTCAAGACCAATGACGCTTCAATTCCTGCAACCAAATTGAATCCAAGAATTAATGTATTCCCAGATAGCACACACTCATACGAACCATGATTTACTGACGGAGCTTCAATCTCCGCTCCAAAACGACGCGCTTCGTGCACATAGATTTCTGTTCGGTAATAACCACCGAAATTATTTATGGTTGCCGTCATGTATTCCAATGGATAATGCGCCTTCAAGTACAAACTCTGGTAACTTTCCACCGCGTACGATGCCGAATGTCCCTTCGAAAAGGCATAGCCCGCAA
This sequence comes from Crocinitomicaceae bacterium, assembly GCA_017983465.1. Lineage (GTDB taxonomy): Bacteria > Bacteroidota > Bacteroidia > Flavobacteriales_D > Crocinitomicaceae > UBA952. Next base: position 143,013 of record JAGOBK010000001.1, on the reverse strand, counting down.
AACTCTCAATCTGACGCCAGACATCCATTGTCAATTTCTGATCATATCCTTTTTTTGTGCAATTGCCAACAAACTGTTCCTGAACACGCAGAAATTCCTCCCGCGAACGAAATTTACCGGACATTCCCCTCCGCAGGACATCCGCCTCCGCTAAACTGAGTCCAGCAAAGTGATGCGCGACTTTGATGACATCTTCCTGATACACCATCACCCCATACGTTTCTGGCATAATCTCTAACAAAATCGGATGCGCCTCCTTCCGACGTTCTGGATTTCGGTGACGTAAAATGTACTCCCGCATCATTCCCGACTGCGCAACTCCTGGACGTATAATCGAGCTCGCAGCGACCAATTCAAGGTACGTTTCGACTTTTAATTTGGACATCAACATCCGCATGGCTGGTGATTCTACGTAAAAACAACCAAGCGCTTTTCCGGCTAACAACAATTGACGGACTTTTTCATCCTGCTTGAAATGCGCCACATCGTGAATGTCGTGCGGTGGTTCTTCAGGACGATTGTACGCAATCACCTCCAGGCAATCGTGAATTTTTCCGAGTCCACGCTGACTCAAAATATCGAACTTATACAAGCCAACATCTTCCGCTTCCATCATCGAAAACTGTGTCGTTGGATACCCTTTTGGCGGTAAAAAAGTCGCGGAATACCAAGTCATTGGACGCTCGCTGATCACAATTCCTCCCGAATGCACACTCAAATGCGAAGGCAATCCTTGGATGTACTTGCTGTAACGCAAAACCAAGCGCGAGAATTGGTCCAACTTGTCAAATTGAAACTTTCCACTACTCAACAAATCGATTTCCGATTTCGGCAATCCAAAGACCTTTCCCAATTCCCGAATGGTCGCGCGGTACTGAAAGGTATTGTAGGTACACAGCCATGCCGTATGTGGATAACGCTCAAACAAATAGCGCACAATGTCATCGCGGTCCTTCCACGAGAAATCAATGTCAAAATCCGGTGGATTCTTGCGGTACAAGTTGATGAAACGCTCGAAATACAGGTCTAATTCGAGTGGATCAACGTCCGTAATGCGCAGCAAATACGCCACGATGCTATTCGCCCCGCTTCCACGTCCAACATAGAAATAACCCTTTGAGCGCGCATACGAAGTAAAGTCCCAAGTGATGAGAAAATAAGACAAGTAATGCTTCTCCGCGATGACTTCAATCTCCATCTCGATGCGCTCAATGATTTCATCCGTAACGACTTTGTAGCGGTAATCGAGTCCTTCTGCACAGAGCTCTTTGAGCAAGTTGCGATCTCCGTCAGTCGTTCCGGTATACGTCGTTGGATTTTGAGGCTTCGCATCATCACCGAACTCAAAATTCACGCGACAACGTCCAAACAAGGATTCGGTACGCTCGATGATTTCTGGGTATTCGGAAGCGCCGGCAGCAAGCGGAGCTTCTTTCCATTCTTGGTAGGACATAAAACGTTCGTTTTCATCCGCCTGATCTTCTTTCGCTAACTTCGACAGCAAGCAATTGTGGTCAATGGCTCGAAGCAAACGGTGTGCGTTAAAATCCGCCTTCGATTGAAAGACCATCGATTGCAGCGCGAGCAACTTTCCCCTCGGAACCTTCTTGTATTTTATGTTTAAGTAAACTAATTCAGATATCTGTATTTCAATGTATTCGTGTTCTTTTAGTTTCGTTGGATACTGCTCAATCGGATAACACACATAGCAACTTGAAAAGTGCGGCAAGACCGTTGGAAAAGGGATTTTTCGGTGAATAAACTGACTTAAAAACACATTCAATTCATTCAATCCATGATTGTTTCGCGCAATCACCGTGGCGATTTTCTCGCGTTCATTGCGCAGCTCCACGCCTACCACTGGAAGGATTCCTTTCCGTTGCGCTTCCCGCACAAAAGCAAGCACGGCACCTGTCGAATTGATGTCCGCCAAGAAAACATAGGGATAGCCGCTATCCGCTGCCCACTGGACAATGGCTTCCGGAGAATGAATGCCATACTTCAAACTAAAATGAGACTTCGTTTTCATAAAAGAGAATACTTACACACGTCGATTTGCGAGCAACATCGGCGGCTCTCCATTAAATGGATTGTGGTGTCCGATCGTACGCGCCTCCATACCAATGGCCCGAATCACCGCACGATCACCGTAGCGCACCCGAATCTGATCCAGCGCTTTGTACAGCGAAGCAAAATGCACATCGTTATCAAACAAGTTCAACTGGTGATGTCCAGAAACCAAGGAACTAAAGCGAATGCCAATGAGTCGAACCAGTAGGCGACGGTTGTAAATGCGCTTAAACAATTCCGTAACGACCGGCAACAACTCATGATCTGCTGCGGTGTACGCAATTTGCTTTTGGAGTGTCTGCGTTTGAAAGTCAGAATAGCGAATTTTAACCGTTACACAGCCCGTCAGCTTCATTCCTCTGCGCAACTGAAAAGCTAAATTCTCCGCCATGGCAGCGAGGATTCCATTCAACTTCACGACATCAATCGTATCTTGATCGAAGGTTCGTTCAGTGGAAATAGACTTCCGCTCGTTGTATTGTTCCACGGGGGAATGATCGATTCCTTGAGCTTTTTTCCAGATACTCACGCCATTCATTCCCAGCGCCCCTTCCATCATCTCCATCGGCATTTCCTGCACTGTTTTGATTTTCCGTACGCCAAGATTACACAAGGTTTGATAGGTCTTGGTTCCCACCATCGGAATTTTCTTCACGGACAAGGGCGCCAAAAAATCGCGTTCCGTTCCATAATCGACGTGAATTTGATTGTTCGGTTTTGCTTCGCCGGTGGCAATTTTGGATACGGTTTTATTCTGCGACAAGCCAAAGGAGATCGGTAACCCCGTTTCCTTCAGGATACGCTGACGCAGTTCTCCCGCATACTTAAAGGTACCGAAGAAGCGGTCCATTCCCGTGAAATCAATGTAGAATTCATCGATGGACATTTTCTCATACACGGGAACAGCCTCGCGAATGATTTCAGTTACATCGCGTGAGTATCCACTATACGTTTGTGTATTCCCCTTAATGACAATGGCTTCCGGACATCTTTCCCTCGCCATCTTCATGGGCATGGCGGAATGAATTCCAAACTGTCGTGCCTCATAACTACAGGAAGCAACCACCCCTCGGTCACTTGTCCCGCCAATCAAAATGGGTTTTCCAACTAAACGACTATCTAATAAACGTTCACAGGAGACAAAAAACGTGTCTAGGTCCATGTGAACAATCGAACGCAATACTGACATGATCAAAAGATTAAAGTAAATGCGTGCTATCGTTGGTCCAACAAAGTTACTAAAATGATTAGATATTCATCTTTTATTTTGATGATATTTTAATCATATTGATATTTTTCACTAAATTCAATAGAAAAAAAACAAAGATGGAACTAACAACAATCAAAAACAGCATTCACGAAATCAGGGAAAAACGCGTCATTCTTGATTATGAATTGGCGAAAATGTATGAAGTAGAAACGCGTGTATTAAAACAAGCCGTGCGCAGAAACATCGATCGATTTCCGGAAGATTTTATGTTTGAACTGACAGAAATGGAAATACAAAACTTGGTATCACAATTTGTGATACCACATATCAAACATTTGGGTGGCGCTATACCCTTTGCCTTCACAGAACAAGGAGTTGCCATGCTTTCTAGTGTATTAAAAAGTAAGAAAGCCATCCAAATCAACATTTCCATCATGCGTGCATTTGTGATGATGCGTCAATGGAGCCTCACCTATCATGAACTAGCGGAGCGATTAGAAGAGTTGGAACGTAAACACGGACAGCGCTTTGATGGCATTGAACAAGTATTAAATTACTTTATACAAAAAGACAAACAAAGCACGCAGCAGAGGCAAAGGAAACAAGTGGGATATAAAAAATAGCGGAAGGTATTCGCAGAGAAAGAAATGAAAAACTTGGTATCACAAATTGTGATGTCAAGTTGGGGAAATGCCAGGCAAAGAACAATTCAAACGATCCCCCAGCGACTTCATGTTTGAGTGAAGCCAAGATGAGTGGAATGACCCGAGGTGCAAAAACAGCACCACAAGTTGGGGAAAGAACTCAAGAAGACATAGAAAATTCAACATATTCCTTCTCCATTCGACGATTGACCAACTAATTTTATATTTTTATGAAACATTCATGAGGCATAGAAATTCAGCTAATTCATGAGGGGCATAAGTAAGTTAAACGAAATTCACATACTTTTAAAAAAAATAAACAATGGCAACAGTAACACTAAAGGGTAATCCTTTTCAAACAACGGGCGAGCTTCCAACGGTTGGACAAACAGCACCGGATTTTTCATTGGTGAAAGAAGATCTTTCCGCTCTGACCTTAACCGATTTCAAGGGAACAAATTTGATTCTGAATATCTTTCCAAGTATTGATACACCAACGTGCGCCACATCGGTTCGCAAGTTTAACCAGCGCGCTGCAGCGATGGAGAACACAAAAGTTGTGTGTGTTTCCCGCGATTTACCTTTTGCACAAAAACGTTTTTGTGGCGCAGAGGGAATTGAACATGTGGTAAACGCTTCCGATTTTGCTGCTGGAGTTTTTGGAAAAACATACGGAATAGAAATGGCGAATGGACCTTTGCAAGCCTTGCATGCGAGAGCGGTTGTGGTAATTGACGCCAACGGAATTGTCAAACATGCCGAATTGGTAGGAGAAATTGCAGATGAACCAAACTATGACACGGCGATTGCTGCTTTGAGCTAAGTGAATGAAGTAGTTTTGATAAGGGGGAAATAAGCAACTATTTCCCCTGTTTTATTTTTAGTTAATATCGCTTCTTAATCTCCACCTTCATGAAACTGTAATCCATCATTAACATGCATACCTAACCAAAGAATAGAAGGGAAAAATGAAAAAACTATTTCTACGAATGATTAAATACTCCATCCTATTTGGACTAATCATTTTTCTTTCTATTATACTTTACCCTAGAATATATCACGTTCCTGAGTTTCAACAAAGAACAAATACAAAATACTGGGACTTATCGACAGGTTCAAGGATAGGCTATACACTGATCAAAGCGAAAGGGACAAAAAAGTCTTATCCAATAATCTATTTACAAGGTGGTCCAGGTGCGCCCATATTTGATTCAAACATCGAAATATTATCCAAACTTTCAAACTACGGATACGATGTGTATTTGTATGACTTAGTGGGCTGTGGACATTCAAATAGACTTGAGAATATTGACGAATACACTGTTGACAGACATAAAAAAGACTTAGCGGAAATCATTAACAAGATTGGGGCAAAAAAGGTTATTTTAATTGCCCAATCGTGGGGAGCCATATTGGCAACAAATTACCTGGCTGATCATCAAGCGAAAATTGAGAAACTCATTTTTACAGGTCCCGGACCTATTCTACCTATTAATGAGCAACTGGAGAAACTAAGAACTCCCGATAGTTTACATCTGAAAGCACCAAAGTTTACAAATGCTCAAGGAAGTCAAAAAGCGTATAATTTGAGAGAAAGAGTCGTGAAGTTTACAGCAGAAAAATTTTCTTACAAACTAGCCTCCGATAAAGAGATGGATGATTTTGCGACTAATTTAAATTTTGAACTAAATAAATCCACCGTCGTTGATACATCGATCATAAAACCCAAAAGTGGCTATGGTTATTATGTTCATATTAAAACCGTGCAAAGTTTCAATAAAACGCCTAATAGACGCGATATCTTATCAAAATGTAAAACACCCATTTTAATTATGAGAGGACAATTTGACGGTTCGAAATGGGGCTACATAGATGAGTATTTAAACGTCTTTAAAAACCATCAATTAGTAATCATCCCCAACGCCGGACATTCAATAGCACTTGAACAACCTGAACTTTACATTCATACCCTTTTAACATTTTTAAACAAGTAGATAGTCAATTAAGATAATATCTAAAAGCAATTAAATTCTCATTAGGGTAATCTGAACAAAACTACGTAATTTTAAACCGTATGAATCAAGCAATGGAAAACAAGCAAGAAGCCAAACGCGAATGGTTTGCCATCCTCACAACCTCTGCCATTTCTGCAGTGTTTGCCTTGATGGGTATTTATGTCATCAAAGACTACGGATTAGCTATTTTTATTTTCATCCCCTTTTTAATGGGTTCCCTGCCATCCTTTATTTACAGCCGTAAAAATGAACTAACTTGGAGGAAATCTTGGAAATTGGCCTTGCTTACACTAACTGTTTGCACCGCTTCACTCCTATTATTCGCCATTGAAGGACTAATTTGCATTGTGATGGCATTGCCGATTGCAATATTATTTCAATTCATCGGATGCCTGCTCGCCTACACCTATTTAAATCGATCCAAGAATAAAGACATGAAACCCATGTTTATCTTCATTGCACTCATTCCACTTGTCCAATGGACTGAAAAAAATATTCAGCCTGAAGTTAAGCCTGTCCACACTTCCATCATTATTCACGCGTCTCCTGAACAAGTTTGGAAACAAGTCATCGAATTCCCTCGATTATCAGCACCAACAGAATACTTGTTCAAAGCTGGAATTGCCTATCCAACACATGCCACCATTCAAGGATCTGGCGTTGGTTCCATTCGCTACTGCCATTTTACAACCGGATGCTTTGTTGAACCCGTTAAAATTTGGGACGAACCAAAATTGCTTCAATTTTCCGTACTAGAACAACCTGCACCGATGAAGGAATTGAGCTTTTGGGACATCGATGCGCCACATTTACACGATTATTTCGTTTCGAAGAAAGGACAGTTTAAACTAACACCAATGGCAAATGGCGATACCAAGCTGGAAGGAACCACTTGGTATTATCACAATATTCGTCCGGCGACATATTGGAGAACATGGAGCGACTATATCATTCACAAAATTCACTTACGCGTGTTGACACACATCAAAAAGAATGCAGAAAGAAATGTCAAAATGTCACGCTAAAAAACTTGGAACACAAATTGACATATAACATCAACTAAACAACAAAAACAACGATTATGAAACCGATTTACATTGTATTAGCAAGTATTGGAGCTATTATTCTTTTCTCTTTTTTGGGCTACCGTAGCCTTTTTAACAATGCCGTTGGCTACCAAGAAACGGTGGACGAAAAATGGTCCAACGTGCAATCAGCGTATCAACGTCGTGCGGATTTGATTCCTGCACTCGTAAAACAAGTGAAGGCTGGATCGAAAAACGAGCGTGAAATCCTGACACAAGTAACGCAAGCAAGAGCTGGTATCGTGAACGCGAAAACACCAGACGATTTAGAGTTGATGGGTAGAAAAATCAACACTGCCATTAACTTGGCGTACGAAGCTTATCCAGAATTGACTTCGACGAAATTGTTCGTGGACTTTGGTCGCGCTGTGGAAGGATCTGAAAACCGAATCAACTATGCACGTGACGAATACAATGGTTCTGTTAAAACGTACAACACGCACATCCGCAGCTTCTTCGCAAGCATGTTATTGAACCGCGAAGAATTCGGTAAGAAAGAAGGATTCAAAGCGAATGCAGGAAGTCAAGACGCACCTGATTTCGAATTGGAATGATCAACAAAGAAGAAAACGACCTAATCGTAGCAGCGATTCAAACAGCTGAACAACAAACTTCTGGGGAAATCCGTGTGCACATCGATAAAAAATGTAGCTCGGATCCAGTGAAACGCGCTGTTCAAGTATTTGAAAAGTTAGGTATGCACAACACTGCCTTGCGAAATGGCGTACTCATTTACGTATCCTTTAATGATCGAAAACTAGCCATCATTGGCGATCAGGGAATCGATGCTGTTGTTCCTGCAGATTTCTGGGTGAGTAGCAAAGATCAAATGATTCACTGCTTTAAGGAAAATCGTTTTGCAGATGGAATCATTGCAGCCATTACAGAAGCGGGAATGCAACTGAAATCCTTTTTTCCATACATGGAAAACGACGAAAACGAATTATCCAACGAAATAAGTACGGAAGCATGAGTAAAATAATGACCCTTTTCCTCGTTTGCTTCACGGCACTTTTCGCTTGGAGTCAAGTTCCTGACGCCCCTAACCCACCTCGATTCTTCAACAACTTTTCCCAAACGGGAATTATCAGTGAGGAACAAGGAGCGGAATTGGAAGCGATATTGGACCAATTCGAACAAGAAACCAGCAATGAAATCACCGTAGTTATTGTGGATGATATCAATGGCGACGAAGCTTGGCACTACGCATCAGAACTTGGTGAAAAATGGGGAGTTGGTAAAGCGGATAAAGACAATGGAATCGTAATTCTTGTCAAACCAACTGAAGAAAAAGGCGGACACCAAGTGTTCATCTCTCCAGGAAGAGGTTTGGAAGGAGCCGTAACGGACATTTCTTGTGGTGAAATCGTAGATAACGAACTGATTCCAAATTTCAAAAAAGGAGATTACTTCACGGGAATTAAAAATGCGATTGTCGTTTTAGCGAAAATGGCAAAAGGTGAAATCAATGAAAAATCTTACCGAAAAGCCAATCACAAAAACGACCTCGTAAGTTCCATTTTTGGATTCCTTTTCATACTAGTCATTGTTATTTTGCTCATCCGTAAAGGTGGACGTGGAGGCAATGGTACGACATTCGGACGCGGTGGATTCTTCGTTGGAGGATTCGGAGCTGGCGGTGGCCTTGGCGGAGGAAGCTCCAGCGGTGGTGGATTCGGTGGATTCGGTGGCGGTAGTTTCGGCGGAGGTGGTTCCGGTGGAAGTTGGTAATAAAAAAAGAGATTATGAAATTTAAAAGTTTACTTGTCTTAGTCCTGTTTGTTCAATGCACATTTGCACAAAAGACCTACAAAATAGCATTCTATAACTCGGAAAACCTATTCGATACCATTGATGGTCCAAATGACGACGCAGAGTTTTTGCCAACGTCTAAATCACAATGGAATGGAACGCGTTACAAGGAAAAACTGACGCACATTCGTCAAGTGATGAACGACTTAAATCGTCCGATGCTTGTTGGATTCAGTGAAATTGAAAACAAAAGCGTTCTGTCCGATTTAATCAAAGATGGCTACAGCAATTATGGTATCGTTCATTACGAAAGTCCAGACCTGCGTGGAATCGACGTCGGAATGATCTACGACAAGAAACTATTAAGCTTAAAAGAATCTGGAAAAATTCGTTTTATCCTTCCCGGCGACACGACTCCCCTCACCCGCGACATCGTTTGGGCGAAATTCAAATGCAACAAGGAATACATTTACGTGATGGTCAATCACTGGCCGAGTAGACGTTCAGGAACAGATACAAGTGAACCGAAACGCATCAAAGCAGCGGAAGCTGGCGCACAGTTCATTGATTCAATCATTAAGATCAATCCATCAGCGAAAATCGTTTACTTGGGAGATTTAAATGATCATCCACAGGACAAAGCTCCACAAATCATTCAACAACGCTTGATTCCGGCGATTACAGCAGCTTCTGGTGAATTCGGAGGATCTTACAACTACAAAGAAGAATGGGGCGTTCTGGATCACATTTATGTTTCCAAAGGAATGTCAACAGGTGCCGTTCGCATGAAAGAAAACTCTGGAAAAATCTCCTCTTTCCCGTATTTGATTACCGAATACAAAGGAAATAAAGTTCCTTTCAGAACCTATGCTGGCGATAAATTTCTAGGTGGATACAGTGATCACTTACCGGTATCAATCGAGATTTTAGTTCCGTAATTTTTCTCCATTCCCTTGAACTGATAAGGAAGTTTTTCCTTGTATAGGAATTTCTTTTGAATGGATTCAAACGGACGATAAACGTAGTAAACGTAATTGTTGTGAACGCGAATTTTATCCACGTAGCGAAACGTTAACTTCACTTTTTCGCTAATCTCTCCGGTTTTTACGTTCACGAGTCCAAGGTAGCAATAGCCATCTTTTTCATACGTCGTATAAATGGAACCTGTCACGCGATCTTGAATCACATTTCGCCTCCACCCTGTTTCCTTTGCTTGATAATGGTGATACAGTGGAATGGAATCCATCAGATTTCCGTCAATGGAGTAAACCAACAAGACATCCTTTGGATAGTTAAAAATAAGAATGGAATCATTTCGATGAAACATCGGAGCATAAACTTCCTGGTAATAAATCGATTGCGTAAAGTAATTCGCACCAATGTAAATCTCCGCATCGATTCCTGTCTCGAGTTCTTTATTTTTTGCCCATAACTTCGTTCGGACATCCATCCATTTGTATTCAGAGCGATACAGTTCCATCATCAAATCATCTTTGATATTCACGATGGATTTATACGAAGAGTCTAATTTATCATACACGTAATAATCGAAGGCTGGATAGATTTTACTGAAATCCGAAAAAAAGATCTTCGATGTATTCGTGTCAACAATCGGTTCAATGTACTTGAAATAATAATCCTTCGGTATTTGACCAATTTCAATTTGATCGCCATCTGAATAGACACCATACACATGTTCCTTGCAAATGACATGCGCATTTCCACGAAAATCTCGTTTTAATTCAATGGCAGCATCATTCAGCAGGACACTTGACTTTGTTTCTTCTCCATCGAACAATATCAATTCAGATCCTTTTTGCAATTGCTTCGGATAGGCTAAAATAATAACATCTCCGTTGGATTGCAATTCAAAATCTGCCACACTCAATCGTTTGGAACCAAAAACAGTATCTGGCACACCAACTGATTTCACAATGACTTCCTTCGAAAGTTGGATGCGCATGGGAATTAACAACACCTCTATACGAATGGTATCCTTCCGCTCCTTGAAATGAAATTCAATGTTAGTCGTTTGGTAAATCGCATGACGAAAATCAAAATACAAGGTTTGTCCTAGATCGATTTTGTTCAATTGATAATCCGTTACACCATTCACAGTTGTTTGATAGACAATGGAATCCCCTCTAAGATTTTGGGACATCGAAATTCCGACATTAGAAACTAAATCTCCAGTTCGTTTATCCAAACACGTCAGGCGCAACACTTGCGTATTGGCGAAATGGACAGTAAAGGTCAGTAAAAATAAAAAGTAGAATCTCATGTCTTAAGTGAGACGCAAAGAAAAGTAAAATTCCACAAGGAATTATACGCGAACGTTCCAATTGAACACATCCGCTTCTTTACCCGCTTTCAAATCATCCATGTGTTGTTTGATGCGATTCGAAATCGTACGTGTTTCGAATGCTGGCAATTCAAGGATTTCGTCACGGTAACCAATCACGATAATCTGTGCAATGGTTGCTGCCGTTCCAGCTCCAAACGCATCTTCCAATGTTCCGTTTTTCGCAGCCGTTACGATTTCTTCTACGGAAACTTGACGTTCTTCAATTTCTATTCCCCAGCTTGCAGCAAGTTCTAAAACCGAACGTTTTGTGATACCACGTAAAATCGTATCCGCCTCTTCAGAAGGTGTAATTAACTTTCCTCCGATTTGGAAAATGATGTTCATCGTACCAGATTCCTCAATGTACAAATGTTCTTTTGCGTCTGTCCAAACCAATTGGTGGAACCCTTGCATTTGACATTGTTTTGCTGGATACAATGATGCACCGTAGTTTCCTGCAGCTTTCGCGCGTCCAACTCCACCTTTTGCAGCGCGTGTATAATGCTCTTCGATTTTCACACGCACAGGTTCTGCGTAATACGCTCCCACTGGAGAGGTAATGACCATGAATTTGTACGTGTCAGATGGTTTAATTCCAACCAACTCATCCGTTCCAAACAAGAATGGACGAATGTATAAGGAATATCCTGGACGATCAGTTACCCAATCCTTGTCCACCGCAACCAATTGTTTGATTGCTTCGATGAAAATATCCTCTGGAACTTCCGGCATACACATACGTGCTGCAGATTCTGCAAAACGCTTTGCGTTCATATCCGGACGAAACAAAATCACTTCGTCTTCTACATTTTTGTATGCTTTCAATCCTTCAAAAATCGACTGACCATAATGCAACGCAGACATCGCTGGATGCATCGGAATCGGCTGAAATGGAACGATTTTCCCTTCTTGCCATTGCCCATCAGCGTATTCCATGATGAACATATGATCCGAAAAAATTCGTCCAAATGGTAAGTTGTCCCAATCTACTTGAGATAAAGCGGATTGAGTGTTTTTTTCAACTGAAAAATTGAGAGATGTAGTTGACATACGCGTATTTTGTTGCGCGAATATACGTCCTTTATTCCTCCTCCACAACTAATTTTATTCACAAGACAATTCTTGTACTTTTGTACCGTAATAGATAATAGTGAGTAAAAGCGAGGCAGTATTAAAACAATTTTGGGGATTTGATCATTTTCGACCAAATCAAAAGGCCATTGTAGAGGATGCAATTGCTGGCCAAGATGTACTCGCACTTTTACCCACCGGCGGAGGGAAATCTATTTGTTTTCAAGTACCTGGATTAATTCGTGAAGGAATTACGATTGTTGTTTCACCTTTAATTGCCTTGATGCAAGACCAAGTGGACAACCTGAATAAACGTGGGATTCGAGCGAAGGCTATTACCTCAGGGATGAGCTACAAGGAAATCGATTACATCCTCGATAACGCACGTTTCGGCGGACTCGATTTTTTATACACCTCTCCGGAACGTTGTCAATCTGATTTATTCATTGAACGCTTCAAACTCATGAATGTTGGACTTCTGGTGGTCGATGAAGCACATTGTATTTCTGAATGGGGACATGATTTCAGACCGAGTTTCATGCACATCAAGGATCTTCGTGTTCACAAACCTCATGTGCCAGTATTAGCATTAACGGCTACCGCAACAGAACGCGTAAAAAAGGACATCATTCACCACCTGGAATTAAAGAAAGTACAGATCCACGAAGCATCTTTTGTTCGAGAAAACCTACATTACCAAGTACGTAAAACGAGCAATAAAATGGAATCCATTTTAGCGCATTGCAAACATTCTACGGAAGTTGGGATTGTCTATTGTCAAACACGCAGATCGGTGAAGGAAATGGTAAAACTGCTGATGTCGAACCGTATTTCTTGCGGTGTTTACCACGGTGGACTCACAAAATCCGAACGAGAACGCATGTTAAACGATTGGATGTCCGAAAAACGACGCATCATGGTCGCGACAAACGCCTTTGGAATGGGAATCGATAAACCGAATGTTCGATTTGTCCTGCATTATGAAATTCCTAGTTCCCTAGAAGCATATTTTCAAGAAGCAGGTCGAGGCGGAAGAGATGGAAAAACGGCGAAAGCACTTTTGTTTTTCGAAGATCAGGATACCGAAAACCTCCGAAATTCGACCTTAAAGAAATTTCCAGCAAAAACAGATGTACTCAATACCTATCGTGCCATTTCTAATTTTCTTAAAATCGCTATTGGATCAGGAAAAGACGAGACCTACCCACTCGATTTAAAGAAAATGTGTCAAGTGTATAAACTTGATTACGAGACCACTTTTCATTCACTGAAAATTTTGGAGCTGAATGAAAACCTACTGTTCTCTGAAGGAACGTTTCATCCAACAAAACTGAAATTTCTTGTCACGAATCGAGAGCTGTATAATTTTCAGATTCAATTTGAGTCCATACATCCGCTTTCAACACTTTTAATTCGCTCTTACCCTGGAATCTTTGAATATTTTCATGCAATTCACGAAGATGAGATCTGCAAAAGACTAAAAATCAATTCTGAACGTTTAACTCAACAACTAGAGTTTATGCAACAGCACGGAATTATCGATTTAAACCTCAGAAGTAGCCTTCCAACCGTAACCTACATTACGGAAAGATTACCGGATAGCCATATTTATCTAAAACCAAGTATCTACAAAGAACGACGCGACATTGCCATTCAAAAAGCGGATAGGATGATTCAGTTTTGTCAAAAAAACGAATGCCGTACCCAACAAGTGATTGCGTACTTTGGACAAACATCCGATCCTTGCGGGACCTGTGATGTCTGTCAAAAAAACGCGTTGCCACTGGATTCTATTCCGTGGAAAATTCTTGCTCTGCTGGAAAAACCCAAGTCTCTGAAAGAACTTTCTGTTGAAATCAAACTAACAGAAAAAGAAACTGAAGATTTTTTACGCGAATTTTTAAAAAACGAAATCATTATTTGGATGGATGGAAAGTTTTACTTGAATTAAACTTTTCCTACTATGCCAACTGTTTCGCCGGATTTTCGTCCAGCCTTTTCGCGCTATCCGTTTGTTTACATCTGTTTGTACTTTTCTACCGGAATACTTTGTGCTGAAAAAGTTCCAGAACTCAAGGATTACTTTTTTCTTGTTTTAGCAAACCTGACGATCGCGTCATTGATTCTTCAAAGCTTTCAATATTTGCGTGTCGCAGCACAACAAATCATGCTCTTCTCTATTTGCGGATTATTGGGTTTTATAGCACATTACGAACAACAACAAAATACGGGTTGGGAAGATTGGAACTTCCATAAAGGAAAAACAATTTTCCATATGAAGGTGACCGAAATTCAATCCGGACAACCGTGGACAAAAGGAATTGGTGAGATTCGATGGCGGAGAGGAAAAGCCACTTACAGCACACCTGTTCGATTTTACGTCAAAGGAAAAAACACACCAAAACTGGATCAACTTCTTGAAATAAAGACCGAAATAATTCCCATTGAAAACAAAGGGAATCCGGGAGAATTCGACCTAAAAACATACTGGAAAACAAAGGGGATTTACGGAATGTTTTTTATGGAATCACAGGACTTTCATGTGCTTAAAACCGTTCCCTGTTCGTATTTAACGAAGTCCATTCGGGAGGCACAACAACTGTGTTTGAACATTCTTGCAAAACACTTAAGTGGACAAGAATTAGGAATTGCGCAAGCATTGATTTTAGGCGACAAATCCATGTTGGACAATGAAATCCGTAGTGCTTTTACAGCAACAGGATCCATGCATGTGCTCGCTGTTTCAGGTTTACACATTGGACTTATTTTACAACTTTTATTGGCGCTCATTAAACTGGGAGCAAGATGGATCAATCGATCAACAGCACTACTATTCGTCATTCTGTTATTGTGGTTCTATGCACTCATGACTGGATTTTCACCATCCGTCATTCGTGCGGTTTTTATGTTCAGTGTCTTAACATGGACCCAATGGAAAGGATGGCAAACATCCTCGATTAATTCCTTGTTTTTTACGGCATTCATTATTGTGCTTTGGAAACCAATGTATTTCTTTGATATAGGATTTCAATTATCCTATCTCGCCATGTTAGGCATCTTTTTGTTCTACCCGAAAATTTCCTCCACCTGGAAACCGGAGAACAAAATACTTTATTACTTATGGGAAGGAACCGCGATTGGATTTGCTGCACAAGTCGCCACAACACCTTTAACACTTTATTATTTTCATCAATTTCCAAATTATTTTGCCATTGCCAACCTCGGACTCATGGGACTTTCTTCCATCGTTTTGGGTGCAGGAATTTTCATTTTAGTCACACACAAGATTCCCTTGGCAGGAAAACTAAATGGGCTCATTTTACTTTATTCCGTCTATTGGATGTTTCGATTAATTCAATGGATTGAATCCTGGCCAGGTGCGCTTGTTTTTGGCTTTGAAATAGAAATAATTCTTGCGCCTATCTTGCTTTTCAACGCAAGCGTACTCTTCTTGGGGGATATCAAAAAAAAGTATTGGAAAGTGAATGCCTTACACTTTTTGCTCATTTTAGCATGGATCAATCACCAACGTTTTCTCAATGCATCTAGTACACACTTATGTCTATTAAACGAAAATAAACTGACGGTGATTCTCAAATTAGGAGAACGAAGTTGGTGTTTTTACGATGACGAAAATCCAGATAAAATTCAATTTTCAGCCATCAATCACCAAAAGCTGTATCCATCAAAGCTGGAAATGATCTCTATGAGAAAGTATCATGTCAAATTCTTCTTTCATAAAGGGAAACTAGAAATTCTAAAAACTACATTTGGACGTGAAATCAAACTGAACAAGCAATCATGGCGTATATACTACAAGGAGGATTCTGCCAAACGATTTGACGCGTCATCCGTTTTCATGCCTTGGATTTCTCATCCACATTCACTGAAAAATGGAGCGAAAATCTATGAGATTGCTCAGAATTAAAAGCAAATCTTATCTTTGTCAAAACAATTTATGCGCTACATCGACCCAAAAAGCTGTAAAGAAAGATTGTCGAAAGAGGACAATTTGATCGTGATTGACGTTCGTGAAGACTACGAATACCAACATTGCAATACTGGTTTCACGCACATTCCCATGGGTGAAATTTCGTTGAGACAACAAGAAATTAATTCAAGTAAAGATGTGGTCATCATGTGTCAATCTGGACGTCGTGCAGAAGCTGTCGTAAATTTGTTAGAAACAGAATTTCATTTTCCAAACGTTTTTGTCATGGAAGGTGGAATCCTCGGTTGGATTGAACACGTTGATCCATCCTTAAAACTCGACTAATGACTTTACTCAAAGATTTTTTGGATTTTTTCCTGCATTTAGACACACATTTATTTGTGTTGATTCAAGACTACGGAATGTGGATTTACGGTATTTTATTCCTGATTATTTTCGTTGAAACTGGATTGGTCGTGATGCCATTGTTACCAGGTGACTCCTTATTGTTCGCCTCTGGAACCTTTTGCGCCGGGGTTGTTAAAAATGGTGAAACAGCTGAATTGAATCTTTTTCTAGTCTTGGGACTATTGATCGTTGCAGCGATTCTCGGTGATGGACTCAATTACTTTTTAGGAAAAACGATTGGATTGAAAGTGCTCCAATGGAAAATTGGAAATAGACAAATCGTCAAACAAAAGTACATCGATCAAACACATGCATTTTATGAAAAGCATGGTTCCAAAACCATCATCATCGCACGATTTGTACCGATCGTTCGCACATTCGCTCCTTTTGTAGCCGGTATCGGAAACATGAGTTACCAAAAATTCTTACGCTTCAACGTCATTGGCGGCGTTGCATGGGTATCTGGATTAACCTTACTTGGTTATTTCTTCGGCAATATGTCCTTCGTTCAGAAAAACTTTGAAGTGGTGATTTTTGGCATCGTTGGACTTTCCCTCCTTCCGATGGTCGTGGAAATCTTAAAAGCGAAGTTTACATCAAAATAACGCTTGAAACTCCTGTTTTAAGAAAGCAACCGCAACTTCAGAAGGCATCGCGTCTAGTTGTGCTAACATTTCCATGATTTTAGCGGATAAGTCCAGGGAGCTCGCATTTTCACCCATTTGTGCAGCAGCTAGATTGATCAATCGAATGGACTCCTCTTTCGAATCGCGCATCATTTTCCATCCAGTTTCTGAGATAAATAATTGTTGTGCAACATTGTGATCGAACTCGTCACGGATGGTTTTTAATAAGATGCTTTGTTGTGCCAAAGCGGAAACATTTCCCTGATGTGCACGCATCACCAAACTATTCGGATGAATTCTCTCCATCAATAAAATAGCGCGTTGGTAAGCCTCTAAGCGCGATGGCAAGAAGAATTCTTGGCGTCCCTTACGCAATTCTAACTGAAGTTTCACTAATTCTTGATCTTCCTGTCTTTTCAAAAAGAAATAAACCAATGCGATGATTGTTAGTCCGAAAAAAATCATCAAAAGAAGAAAAATCCAAAGTTCCATGTTCGTTGTTTTGGACAAAGATAACAATCGATTGAAAAGTAATGCGTAAAATTCTCAGCACATATCGTCCTTTCGATTATTTTTACACTTCAAATAATTGGCATGAATCAAGCTTTTATCATCATCATTCTAATCGCCTACTTTGGTGTTTTACTGTTGATTTCTCATTATACATCGAAAAATTCCACGTCTCAAAGTTTCTTTACAGGTGATAAGAAAAGTCCTTGGTACCTTGTCGCTTTCGGCATGATTGGCACCTCGCTTTCTGGAGTAACCTTTGTTTCCGTACCGGGAACTGTTACAGCCAATGGATTCTATTATTACCAAATGGTACTTGGCTTCTTCATTGGCTACTTCATCGTAGCGTATGTCCTTCTTCCACTCTATTACAAATACAATCTAAGTTCCATTTACCGCTACCTTGAATACCGTCTAGGCTTTTCTGCCTACAAATGGGGCGCTGGGTATTTCATTTTGTCTCGTACACTAGGTGCTACCGTTCGACTTTATTTAGTGATTAATGTCCTTCAGTTATTCGTTTTTGACAGTGTTGGTATTCCATTTTGGCTTTCCACCGTCATTATCATAGCGATGATTATTGCGTACACTTTCCGTGGTGGCGTTAAAACCATCGTTTGGACAGACACACTTCAAACAGTATTCATGTTATTAGCATTAGTCGTTTGTATCCTCTCTATTCAAAGTGAATTGAATTGGTCGTGGGGACACATTTGGAATCAAATGTCAGAAGGTGGCATGACCAAACTTTGGAGCACTGATCCAATGCGCAAGGATTTTATGTGGAAACACATTATCGGTGGTGCTTTTATTACCATTACAATGACAGGTCTTGATCAAGAAATGATGCAGAAAAACATCAGTGTCAAGAACTTGAAAGATGCACAGAAAAACATGGTGGTCTTTAGCTTCATCCTTCTCTTTGTGAATGCGTTATTCCTGCTTTTAGGTGGGATGCTGCAACTTTTCGCCACACAAAATGGCTGGGAATTCAAACCGGATGATTTGTTCCCATCAATTGTACAAGAACATTTGCCTTTCGGAATTTTCATCATTTTCATCATTGGTTTAATTTCTGCGCTTTTTCCTTCGGTGGATGGAGCGATTACAGCACTTACGTCATCTTTTTGCATTGATATTTTAGGTTTTGAACGTCGTTCCAACATGGACGAAAAACAAAAAAATAATCTTCGAAAAGGAGTTCACTTATCCTTTGCGGTGCTATTCATGTTACTTGTTTTCTATTTCAAATGGATGGACAATAAAAGCATCGTTGATTTGATTTTTACCATCGCAGGATTTACGTATGGTCCATTATTGGGCTTGTTTGCTTTTGGAATCCTCACCAAACGAAGCTTAAAAAATTACATGGTTCCAATCGTTTGTGTCCTTGCGCCACTCATTTGTCTTGGCATTACTTACGGACCACTTATTATGACGTATTTTGACCCAACTTACAAAGAAGAAACCTGGCTGAACGGTTATGCATTTGGACATGAAATGCTCATTCTAAACGGAGGACTTACTTTTATCCTACTATACCTTACCAGCACAGCGACAACAGAAAAAGCAACAGCATGAAAATCAACTTAGACGACAACGGATTACACTTACGCTTCGCACCATTGACCTTGAGTCGACCGGTCGGAAATTTACGCATGGGTATTTACACAAACAACGAACGTTGGGAACGTTTGCTTCCAGAGTGTGAAGTTGGATTCATCACGGAGTCTTATTTACAAGAAAAGTTTCCAGCAGTTGATTCACCTATTCGTGTAAATGCACAAGTAATTCCAAATGAAGAAGTTGCAGTCGCTGTTTATGCACTGGAAGAAGGACATTCACTTTATATGAATGGGCTATTCATCGCAGAAAATGGGAGCTCTACCACAAAAATAGAATACGTAGGAGCCGCTCCAATTGTCATTGAACATCGCTGGGACCTATTCCAAAAGAATGAAGCAGCGATTGAATTGGATTTTTACCTGATTACCGACGAACGTAAATCACAGAAATTATCGAAATCTAATACATTAATTGGATCAAGTGATTTACTCTTTATTGAAAAGGGGGCTACGATAGAAGGTTGTACATTGAATACAAATCATGGTCCAATCTACATTGGAGAAAACGCCGAAATCATGGAGGGATCAATGATACGAGGTTCATTCGTTTTGTGTGAAGAAGCGGTGGTGAAAATGGGTACCAAAATCTATGGAGCAACAACCATTGGACCTCATTGTCGCGTTGGTGGTGAAGTGAGCAATGTCATTTTCCACGCATACTCAAACAAAGGACACGATGGATTTTTGGGCAATTCCGTTCTTGGGGAATGGTGTAACCTTGGCGCTGATACAAACTCCTCCAATTTAAAGAACAATTACAGCACTGTTTCCAGTTACAGTTACGAATCCAAAAGCATCGAAGCAAGTGAATTACAATTCATGGGGCTTTGTATGGGAGACCATTCAAAAAGTGCAATCAATACGATGTTCAATACGGCATCTGTTGTTGGATTTGCCGTAAATGTCTTCTCAGATTCCTTTCCAGAAAAACACCTTTCCTCTTTTAGTTGGATCAACGGGGCCGAACAGAGTGTTTTTCAACTAGACAAAGCCATTCAAGCAGCAAAAGCTATGATGGACCGTCGACATGTAGATTTTACAGCGGCAGACATTAAAATCTTTGAAACCTTGCATCAATCAAGGCTTTAAACTGACGAATTTTCAGTCAATTCAAGCATGGCACAATGCTTGTCCCATTCACCGTACCTAGTTTCTACTTACGAAAGTTTGAGATTCTCAAAACTAATATGACAACTTGTCGCAATATAAAATATATGAGTGATTTATTTGAACACGGTTTTTTCGGGATGTCTGGCATGGAATCAGATGCAGAATTCATCCCTTTAATAACCGCTGAAGAGGAAGAAAATGTCAATAATCAAGAATTTCCAAATGAACTCCCAATTCTTCCTTTACGTAATAATGTACTCTTTCCAGGCGTCGTTATTCCCATTACCGTAGGAAGAGATAAATCCATTAAATTAATTCAAGAAGCCAACAAAGGAAATAAAATCATTGGTGTCGTTTCTCAAAAAAACCAAGAAGAGGAATCTCCTAATTTTGTTGATTTACACTCCATCGGTACGGTTGCACAAATTGTACGCTTATTGAAAATGCCTGACGGAAGTTCGACTGTTATTCTTCAAGGTAAGCGTCGATTTGAAATCGTTACCCCTGTTCAAACTGAGCCGTACATGCGTGCTAAAGTGAATATTTTTAAAGAAATTCCACTTGAACAAGGGAATCAAGAGCTTGATATTATGTTCAAGACAATCAAAGACTTGGCTCTTCAAATTATTCGTGAAAGTCCAAACATTCCTTCCGAAGCACAATTTGCCATCGGAAACATTGATAGTCCAACTTTCTTAGTGAATTTCATCTCCTCGAATATGAATGCCGACGTTGCCAAAAAGCAAGAAATGCTGGAGGAAATGGATGTCAAGAAACGCGTGATGATGGTGATGGAACATTTGACACTCGAAGTGCAAATGCTCGAAATGCGCAACGAAATTCAAAACCGTGTGCGCAAGGATTTAGACAAACAGCAACGAGAATACTTCCTTCATCAACAAATGCGAACCATTCAAGATGAGTTGGGAGACAATCCTCAAGTTCAAGATGTGCGCGATTTCGAAGAACGTGCAAAATCCAAGAAATGGGATGAGCGCGTTGAAAAACTATTCACTAAAGAATTAGAAAAGTTACAACGCATGAATCCGCAAGGAGCTGAGTATACGGTTCAAATGAATTACTTAGATTTATTACTAGACCTTCCTTGGGGTGTTTACACCAATGATAAATTAGACTTGAAACGCGCGAAGAAAATTCTAGAACGCGATCATTTCGGAATGGAAAAAGTCAAAGAGCGTATTTTGGAATATTTGGCTGTCCTTAAATTAAAAGGAAACATGAAATCTCCAATTCTTTGTTTTTATGGCCCTCCGGGAGTTGGAAAAACTTCCTTAGGGAAATCAATTGCAGAAGCCTTAGGACGAAAATACATACGTATGTCTCTTGGTGGACTTCACGATGAAGCAGAAATCAGAGGTCACCGCAAAACGTACATCGGAGCCATGCCAGGACGCGTAATGCAAAACTTGAAAAAAGCAGAAACCGCAAATCCAGTATTTGTTTTAGATGAGATCGATAAATTGGGAAGAAATCATCACGGTGATCCATCCTCTGCCCTATTAGAGGTCTTGGATCCAGAACAAAATAGTGCGTTTTACGACAATTATGTGGAGACTGAATTTGACTTATCGAAGGTCTTGTTTATCGCTACAGCAAACAGCTTAAGTACCGTTCAAACTCCTTTGTTGGATCGTATGGAAATCATTGAAGTCAATGGTTATACCATCGAAGAGAAAATCGAAATTGCAAAAAGACACTTACTTCCCAAACAAATTGCTGAACACGGAATAACGAAGAATGATATTCAAGTGGATAAAAAAGTGTGGGAGAAAATCGTGGAGGAATACACGAATGAATCTGGCGTTCGCGGATTAGATAAGGTTACGGCAAAATTGGTTCGAAACAGAGCACGTCAAATTGCGATGGAAGAAGAGTTCAATGCGACCATTACCATGGAGGACCTCTTTACCTTCCTTGGAGCCGGAAGAGCACGTACGAAATACCTAAATAATGAAACAGCAGGTGTTGTAACTGGTTTAGCATGGACATCAGTCGGTGGAGATATTTTATTCATCGAATCATCCATCACAAAAGGAAAAGGAAAATTAACCTTAACCGGAAATTTGGGAGATGTCATGAAAGAATCAGCTGTCATTGCCTTGGAATTCTTAAAAGGACACAGTGAAATGCTTGAACTAGAACAAGAAGTCTTTGATGAACACAACATTCACGTGCATGTCCCTGAAGGCGCAACTCCAAAAGATGGTCCAAGTGCTGGAATTACCATGCTGACATCCTTAGCATCGGTGTTTACACAACGAAAAGTAAAGAAAAACCTCGCTATGACGGGTGAAATCACGCTACGCGGAGATGTATTACCTGTTGGCGGAATCAAGGAGAAGATTTTGGCTGCAAAACGTGCTGGAATCAAGGAAATCATTCTTTGCGCGAAAAACAAACAGGACATCGATGAAATCAAGGAAGACTACTTGAAGGGAATTACCTTCCATTTTGTGAGTAAAATGTCTGAAGTACTAGAACTTGCTTTGACGAATGAAAAAGTGAAAAACGCAAAAAAGATTGAAGTTCCAAAATCAAAATAATGCTGGATAAAAAAATCATTGTTTTCGACGGTGTGTGCATTCTGTGTAATTCATTTGTGCAATTTATCCTCAAAAAGGATCGAACAAAGCAATTTTATTTCACAACAGCACAATCTGATTTTGTTAGAGAAAAGGTTGAATCCTTTCAAATGAAGGTAAACCCAATGGACTCGGTGATTTATCTGAAAAACGGAAAAACCCTCACAGAAAGCTCCGCAGTTCTAGGTATTTTAAGTGATTTAGGTGGGCTTTGGAAACTCATGTCCATCTTTCGACTGATTCCCCCATTTATTCGTAACGCGATGTATCGCTTTTGTGCAAGAAGGCGTTATCGCGTATTTGGAATGCGGGAGACATGCATGGTACCAAGTGAAGATTGGAAACATCGATTTATACAGTAAAAAGGAATTTATCAAAAAACACTAAATTAGCATCACTCTATAAAACCGAGATGATGCGTACAAGCCTACTACTTACTTTCTTCATTTTCTGTGTTTCAGGAATCACTTTTTCCCAAAACCTTAAAAAACCTAGTTCTCACGAAATTTCTTCCCTTCCTAAATGGGCGCGTTTGATGTATTCGGAAAATCCAAGTGTTTTTGAAGTAGATGCCTTGTATCGTTCCTATTATTCGGAGTACGACTTCGTAAAAACGTATCACACGCAATATTACAAGCGCTGGAGAAGAGCTGCATTACCTTACCTAAATGAAGCAGGATACATCATCAAACCTAGTGATGAAACACAAGTCCAAATTGACAAAGCCTATTTACGCAAACAACAGCAGCAAAAAACATCGAATTGGAGTGTTGTCGGTCCCATTACGAATTTCCAAGAAGGATTAACACAAGGATCCGGTCAAACGAATGTGTACAGTTTTGATCAATGTTTAAACTCACCAAATGTTTGTTATTGCGGAACGGAACCAGGTGAAGTCTATAAAAGTGAAGATGCCGGTGCAAACTGGACCTGCATTTCACTAGCGTTAGATTTCGGAAGTGGTGTAACTTCGGTTGAAGTGGATTATTCCAATCCAAACATCATATTCGCTGGAGGAAACAAAGGGATTTTCCGTTCATTGGATGGTGGAACCACTTGGATAAATGTTCTTCCCAATTCCAATTTTGGCGTAAATGAGATTTTCATTAACCCAGGAAATAGTAACCTCGTTTTTGCCGCAACAGACAAAGGACTTTACAAAAGTACCGACGGCGGATTAAATTGGATTCAGCAATATTCAGATGCCTGTTATGACATCAAAGCAAATACGGCAAACAGTGCGATTCTATATTTAGTGAAACACAACGGAAGCACCTTGAATTGTGAATTCCTCAAATCAACAGATGCTGGTCAAAATTGGGTCGTTCAGTCTTCCGGATGGTATAACTCAACGGATCCAGCGCGAAATGACGGAGGCGCACGAATCGCAGTTACTCCTGCAGATCCAAATCGCGTGTACGCCTATTTAATCGGTGAATCGAAACCGGATGACCTTGGATACATTGGTGTATACCGCAGTAATGACGGTGGAACGACTTGGTCCTTACCAAACGGACCCGTTGGTGGTCCATACACGACGACACATGTAAATTTAGCCATTGGAACGAGCACATGGTTGTATCACCAAGGATTTTACAATTGCGCATTCATGGCTTCACCCCTTGATCCAAATCTTATTTTTGTTGGCGGATTAAACGTTTATAAATCAACAGATGGCGGTGCAACGTTTAGCTCCGTTTCCGGATATGTTGGCGGTCCATTATCCATGCACGTGGACAATCAAGATTTTAGAGTGGTCGGAAATGATACTTGGATTACAACCGATGGTGGAATCTATCATTCGAACGATTTTTTCACAACAGAACCAGAATTCCGCATGTCCGGTGTTCATGGTTCAGATTACTGGGGCTTCGGTTCCGGATGGAATGAAGACGTGCTCGTAGGTGGCTTGTACCACAACGGAAACCTCGCATATCATGAAAATTATGGCGCAGGTAACTTCCTTGAACTAGGTGGAGGCGAAGCAGCAACAGGCTATGTGAATCCCGGAAAAAATCGCTTAACGTATTTCTCTGACATCGGTAGAAAACGCATTCCATATAACTTAAGTGACCCCATCTCAGGTGCGCCATTTGGAAATGCACCAAATGAAAGTTACTATGCCGCGGAATCAAGCGAAATGGAATTTCATCCAAATTGTTATTCTGTAGCCTTCATTGGAAGGGAAAATAAAATCTACAAAACAAGCGATGCGGGAGCTTCGTTCAATGTGCTTTTCACTTTTGGAAACGCAGCAAACGATCAAGTAAAATACATTGAGATTTCCTCCTCGAATCCAAATGTCATTTACCTAAATCAACAACCTGCTTCGGGAAACACAGGGAAACTTTGGAAAACCATCGACGGTGGACAAACTTGGTCACAGCTTACAATTCCAGGTGGAAATAGCCGTCGCATGCTGCTTTCTATTAGTCCATTAAACGAAAATGAATTGTGGATTGCCTATCCAAGTGGAGCCAACGGAAATAAAGTATTTAAAACAAGTAATGGTGGTCAAACATGGGACAATTGGACGAATTCCATACTCAACAATGAAAGTGTTCAGTCCATCGCACACATTGCTGGAACGGATGGTGGAATCTATGTCGCGACCAATAAAGCAGTCTACTACCGCAATAATTCCACGGCTTTTGTGTTAGATAACGCCGGATTACCCACATTTATAAGTGGAAATATTCTCAAACCGTTTTACCGTGATGCGAAAATCAGGTTGGCATCTTACGGAAAAGGAATTTTTGAAAGTGGATTAACTGAAAATCCAACATTGCCGATTTGTAGAATCACCGTCGATAAATTGAGTCAAGTGGCGGTATGTGCAGTGGATTCGTTTTATTTTGAAGACCATTCGTTCTTAAACCATACAAATGCAACATGGAATTGGTCCTTCCCAACTGGATTTCCTTCGAGCTCCACGCAACGAAATCCTTCTGTACTATTCTCAACAGCTGGAGATCATTTAACCATTCTACAAATTACCGATGCAGCCGGACACACCGATACCGATAGTTTAATAGTGAACGTTTCCTTTTATCAGTTACAAACTGGAATCAACGAGGACTTTCAATCCAATTTCCTACCGAACGGATGGAGCATCAACAACCAAGATGGTGGTGGAACATGGAGCTTGTCCACAAGTACTGGAGGATTCGGGAACTCAACAAAATCAGCAGTATTCAACAATTACGACATTGATTCACAGCAGTCCTTTGATGATTTAGTGATGCCACTAGACGCAAGTGTTTTAGACATTCAACCATATTTATTCTTTGATGTTGCCTATGCACGTTGGGGAGCTGGTTATTCGGATACGCTAGCAGTCATGATTTCCACCGATTGTGGCTTGACTTTCCAGCAAGTGTATTTAAAAGGTGGGACAGAATTATCGACTTCCCCTGATAATCAAAGTTCTTTCCTTCCAACTGCTGATCAGTGGCGAACAGATTCCGTTGATTTAAGTGCCTACCTTGGACAAGCAAACCTGCAAGTGGCTTTCAGAAATAAAGGTGGATGGGGAAACAATATTTATTTGGACAACATCAACTTGGGTTCCATGGCGAACGTAAACGAATTTCTTGAAAACCCGATCTCCATGTATCCAAATCCAATTCAAAGCGGCGCTTGTTTAACGTTACAAGGCGAAGGAATGAAAAGTCTAAACCTAATTTCACCTGAAGGAAAATCGATAAAGTCCGTGAGAAAATTTGAAGGAAACATCTTCGAAATTCCTGAAAACATTTCAACCGGAACGTATATTCTTCAAATTGAAACGGAAAATCAACTTTTGAATAGACCTTTAATCATCATTCGCTAACTATATTTTTAGTTCTTGGCATAATTTCTGATATTTGCACTGAAATTTAAGACATGAAATTAATTTACCTTCTTTTTACCGTACTTTTCCTTTCTTCAGGAACTGCATTTTCTCAAGACGCAAAAGCGCAAGGAATTCTGGACAAACTGTCTACTAAAATGAAAACGATGAAGTCCTTCTACATCGAATTCAATGCAACCGTTAAAAATGCATCTAGTGGAGCAAATGAGAACGAAACTGGAAAAGGTTGGGTAAAAGGAAATAAATTCTATGCTTCTTACGGAGACAATACCATTATCTCTAATGGTGTTAAAACGTGGACAGTCATCAAAGAAGAACGTTCGGTTTATGAATCCGATGCGACAGATGACGAGGACGGAATCAATCCAAAGAAACTCATGACGATTTGGGAAACTGGATTTAAGAATAAATTTGACCGAGAAGATAAATTGAATGGAGAAGCGGTTTACGTGATTGATCTATTCCCAAAAGTTCCTGCTAAAGCAGAATATCATACCATTGTCCTGTACATTTCTAAAACGGACAATGAATTGAAAAAAGCCATTTTAAAGGCGAAAGACGGCACCGTAATGACGTACTCCATGACGAAGTTCACGTCAAATCCAGAAATCGACGATAAAAAATTCGTTTTTGATAAAACGAAATTCCCTGGTTACCCTGTAATTAGAGATTAATTTCTTTAATTGCTGATTAGCGTTTCAAAGCACGATCCATTTCGCGACGATCATCCTTCTCTTTCAAGTCATTGCGTTTGTCGTGAAGCTTTTTACCAACAGCACACGCAATATGGATTTTCACCCAACCCTTTTCGGATAGAAATAATTTCGTTGGAATAAGTGTATTTCCTTTAATCTTTAGGAATTTCTCAATTCGAACAATCTCCTTTCGATTCAAAAGAATTTTACGATCCGCACGAGGTTTATGGTTATAAAAGGAACCGTTTTCGTATTCCGTTACATGCATATTTCGAATCCAAACTTCATTGTTGTAAAAGATTCCGTAGGCTTCAAGAATACTTGCTTTTCCGTTTCGAATACTTTTAATTTCCGTTCCAGAAAGTACCATTCCAGCAGTAAATTCCTCCTCGAGATGGTATTCAAATCGAGCACGTTTGTTTCGTATATTAAGTTCTTTCACTGCCATGATGACACAAAGTTAATCAAATGTTACGAGGGCTTATAACTTAGCGATAGTATTTACAAAGAATCCATGCTGTTTTGAAAAGAATAAGTACATTTGAAATTCAATTTTAGACGTGAATATCCCATCCAAACATTTCGAAAAAGCAGTTGATCAACTTTCAACACTTCCCGGTGTTGGACGTCGTTCGGCACTTCGTCTTGCGCTCGATTTATTCAAACGTAGCGAGGTGGAAATTGCTGATTTCACGAGCGCGTTAATTGACTTCAAACAAAAAGTATTGCATTGCAAAAGTTGTGGAAACATGACCGATGATCCAATTTGTGCGATTTGTGCGAATCCAAAACGCGATCATGGAACAATTTGCATCGTGGAAGATATTCGCGATGTCATGGCCATTGAATCAACCTCGACGTATCAGGGGATTTATCATGTTCTCGGTGGAATCATTTCTCCCATGGACGGAATTGGTCCCGCGGATTTAAACATAGAGTCCCTCCTACTCAAATTGGAAAAAGAAACGGTCAAGGAAATCATCTTTGCATTGAGTCCAACCATGGAAGGCGACACCACCAATTTCTACTTATTCAAAAAACTTCAACGGTTCGAATGTTTAATCACTTCGATTTCTCGTGGAATAGCGGTTGGTTCCGAATTGCAGTATGCGGATGAACTCACGCTTGGACGTTCCCTTCAGCAACGTCAAGTATTCCAAAGCGGACATTAATCCATCTCGTGAAAGAGTTTCGTTCGGTGTTTAAGGTAACGAAAAGTCAGTCCAAAAATGGCGATCCCACTACCGAAAACCAACCATCCTTCCACATAGGTACGGTAAAATACTGAAAAGGGATAAATCTTGTTGACAAGTAGCGAGTAAATGCACAAAGCAATGGTCAAACTAGCTGTCCAACCTGGGTATTCGTTTTTAAATACAATCCTCAAAGAAAAATCATTGGAACTCGAAGTGTACAAAAATGGATTCGGAATCAAACGAGGCGTTCTGCGGTGCCATTTTTCATAATCCTGACCAAACTTTCTGCGTAGAAATTGCTCCTCCGCATACATAATGAACATGTAGTAAACAACAAAAACAATGGTCGCCGCAACAATCAACCATGGAATACTCAACAAGGTGGTCCACCCTACCCAAATCAAGATATTCGCCAAATACAAAGGATGACGGACAACGGAGTACATTCCGCTCGTATTTAACACTTCCGCCACCTGATGACTGCGGTTACGTCCAGAAGTCTGCATGCTCCGGTGACCGACTGTCAGGGCACGAATCAAATGTCCAAAAACAACTAAAAAAAGTGCTAGTCCCTCGAATTCACTGAAGCCCCATTGTTCATGAGTGTCAATCAACTGAATAGAAAACGCCACAATCGCGAAAATAACCGGAACAAATCCACGGTACCTAAAAAGTTGATTTCCTATATGTTCTAGCGATTTATTGAGGGACATTTCCGAATTAATTAGTATATTGCAGAGGCTTAACAAAATTAGAATTATTTACGAAAGTCCCATGAAAGAAAAATACGAATTAGAATTCCTGTTAAAGACATCACCACGTGTATTGGAAAAATTAATCAACACGCCTGATGGATTATCAGAATGGTTCGCGGATGATGTAAATATTAAAGATGATATTTATTCATTTGAATGGGATGGTAATGAAGAAGAAGCTCGCTTATTGCAAAACAAACCAAATGCAAAAATTCGTTGGAGATGGCTTTCGGATGAAGAAGATGGACTCGATGTTTACTTCGAAATCGCTTACATCGTTGACCCAATGACTTCTTCTGTCTCACTTCAAATCACTGATTTTGCTGATCCATCCGACAAAGAAAGTGCGATTATGCTTTGGAATCAACAAGTGACGGATTTAAAAAGAGTACTTGGTTCGTAGTTCACACAATTCTTCTTCTTTTTCTACGTTTATTAGCTACCTTTGCCGAAATTTTCAAGGTTGAAAAGACTGTACCTATTTAGCATTCGATCATTTGCAGGACCCTTCATTGTGACCCTGGTGATTTCGATGTTTATTTTAATTCTACAGTTCTTCTGGGTATACATGGATGACCTCATGGGTAAAGGATTAAGTATTTGGGTGATCCTAGAACTACTTTTCTATGTCTCAGCGAATTTAATTCCATTAGCACTTCCTCTAGCCATACTACTTTCCTCCTTAATGACCTTTGGTAGTTTCGCTGAGAGTAATGAACTAACCGCATTGAAGTCAAGTGGATTATCACTTTATCGAATCATGCGTCCGTTGATGTATATTGTTATCGTCATTTCCATCAGTACTTTTTATTTTGCAAACTACGTGATTCCAGTGTTCAATTTGAAATTTCACACCTTAATCTACGATATTCAAAACACAAAAATTTCATCCATTCTTACTCCGGGGGTATACACCAAAGATTTTGAAGGATTTTCCATTAAAGTCGATGCGTACAACGATTCGGTCTACAAAGGAATCACCATTCACGATTATAGTCATCCAAGCGAATTGAAAACGGTAAAAGCGAATGAGGCACGCATTTACAAATCCGAGAACGGACAATTCATGTTTTTTGATTTAAAGAACGGAAAGATATTGGAGGAATTGGAAATTCAAAATCCACTTTTCCTTCCTGATGGCAGTGTTCAAAATCCTTCTGGACGACCCTCACGCGTTTCGTATTTTGAACATGGAACCTACAAATTGGATATTGCTGGATTCAATTTAAATCGAACAGACGAGGATCTATTCACGGATAAATATGAAATGATGAACGTCTTTCAAATCCACACTGCGATGGACTCTCTAGAAAAAAAGAAGCAAAAAACCCAAGAAACATTCGCGAAAAATAGCAGTAAGGAGTTTGTCAGTTTCAATGATAAAATTGTTTACAACGATCCAAATTCAGGATTAGCACAAGCGCAAAAAGTCCCATCTGTGCAATTCAAGCAATTGACAGAGGTGGATAAACTTCAAGCTAGAAATATTGTGATCTCCAGGTTGCGACGAACGAATGAAACGGTTGACAGTCAGAATCAATTCATAGAAGTTCTCGAAAAAGAATCTGATTTATATTGGATTGAATTTCATAAAAAACTTGCATTAACCTACGCAGTAGTGGTATTGTTCTTCGTCGGTGGCCCACTTGGCGCCATCATTAAAAAAGGTGGATTTGGCGCACCAGTAGTTGTTGCCGCACTGACATTTATGGTATACTTCATGTTGAACAGCATTGGACAAAACCTCGCAGAAACCAATACCGTTTCTCCGTTTATCGGAATGTGGCTAGCCGGATTTTTCTTTACACCTGTTGCATGGATCATCACACGTGCTGCTGCCAACGACCAACAGATTTTCTCCAAAGAAATATGGAATTCTTTACTGACTAAATTTACCAAGCGTGATGCGCATACTCGTACTTAGTCATAAACCACCCTATCCAATTGTCGATGGTGGCTGCCTAGCCATGAGTCGCTTTCTCCTGGACCTAAGTGAGCTAAATCGAGTCGAAAAAATTGATTACTTGACCTTGAGCACACACAAGCACGGTTTCATTGCTTCTGCATATGAGCAGTTAAATCTTCCCAATGTTTCCTTTCAAGGCATATCCATTGATACAAAGATTAAATTGTTTCCCGCGTTTTTCTCCTTGCTCACAAGGAAATCATATCATACAAAGCGCTTCTTTCAGCCGCATGTTGCAGAACTACTTAAAGAGAAATTGATTTCGAATAATTACGACGTTGTGATTTTTGAAAGTTTATACGCAGCTATTTATACACCGATGATTCGAACGGTATTTCAAGGCAAAATCTGTTACCGATCGCACAACTTAGAATTTCGAATTTGGGAGGATTTAGCCAAAAATGAGAAGAATCCTATAAAAGCTTGGTATGTTAATCAATTGGCTAAATCATTAGAAAAAGAAGAAAGAACCATTTGGAATCAAGTGGATGTCATTCTACCTATTTCTCAAGGTGATACGGATTTTATTAAAAAAGCTACCAAAACGAAGGTTCACTATTTACCTTCATCTATGCCACAAAACAGCAAGGAGATACTTTGGACTGAAAATCGACTGTGTTTTCTTGGTGCCTTTGACTGGGAACCGAATATGGAAGCCGTTAAATGGTTCATTGATGAAATTTTTCCTGTTTTGCTAAAAGATAATCCTACCCTCGAGTTCCATATCGCAGGAAGAAAAAGCACTGAGATACCTACTGAATACCAAAGAAAAAATGTGATGATTCATGGCTTCGTGGAAGATCCACTTGAATTTATCGCAGAGAATGGACTTTTCGTCGCTGGACTTCAATCAGGCTCAGGTATAAAAATGAAAATACTGGAAGCGATGAGTATTGGAGCACCGTGTGTTCTCACAACAAAGGCCGCTGAAGGTCTTTCGATTGAGTCCATTATTCCCGTTCACGAAAACAAAGAATCGTTCATTTCAGACATTCAAGCCTTATTAAATAATAGAGAGAAATGTATCCAAAGAGGAGAATTTGGGAAACAGTATATTCAAACTCATTTTTCTTCTGAATTAGTCCATGAAATACTAGAGGAACAATTTCTACCATCTGTTTGATTTTTAAAAAACAATCAGTAAATAATGTTTAATATTGCAGCACAAGCATTCAATTTACATGGTATTCGTTGAAATCACATTATGGCTAGGCATCGGATTGATTTTTCACAGCTACGTGATTTATCCAAAATTGATTCAGTACTTTTCTAGATTTCGCAAAACCAATTCGTTGATTTATCAGGATGAACTCCCTCCTATTACGATCATTATTCCCGCCCACAATGAAGAAAAAGTAATTGGTCAAAAATTAGAAACGTTAATCCAATCAAATTTTCCCTTAGAACGCATTGAATTGTTAATTGGTGCTGATAATTGCCAAGATAATACCTGCGCTATCGTTGAATCTTACCGGGATAAGTTTCCAAACATGAAGCTTTCTGAATTCTCGGAAAGACAAGGAAAAATAAACATTGTCAATAAGCTCGTTAAAGAAGCGAAGCATGATATCATTGTCATGACAGACGCCAATGTATTATTTGACACAAACACATTAAGTGAATTAGTAAAGCACTTTAAAAACCCTAAAATAGGACTTGTAGATAGCCGAATGGAGCATTTCGGAATCAAAGAAACCGGAATTTCCCAAGCAGAGAATGGTTATATTTCAAATGAAGTTCAAACAAAATGTGCAGAAGGAAAAATTTGGGGAGCCATGATGGGTCCGTTTGGAGGATGCTTCGCATTTCGAAAACTGTGCTTTGAACCCATCCCAACTCATTTTTTAGTGGATGACTTTTATTTGAACATGCTCATCTTACAGAAAGGCTATCAATGTATTAACGAGCAAAACGCACGGGTTTTCGAAGATGTTTCCAATGAATCGTGGATTGAATTCAAACGTAAGATTCGGATTTCTGCTGGAAACTTCCAAAACCTCAGTCGATTTTGGCCAATGTTATTGCGATTTGATGGGATTTCCTACGCATTTTTCTCCCATAAATTCCTCCGTTGGATTTTACCTTTTTTCATGTTGTTTATATTGGTAGGATCGAGTATTTTGAGTCGAGACCACATCGTTTATGCAATCATGAACGCATTATTTATCCTTCCTTTAGGATTGTATATACCTGATTATCTTGGGAAAAAAATTGGCGTTCACTTCAAATGGCTGCGCTACATCGTGCACTTCACCTCCATGAACATTGCTTTGTTCCTTGGGTTCTTTAAATTTCTTGGTGGAATTAAATCAAGTATTTGGGAACCAACGAAGCGACTTCAATAAATCAACGCTTCAAACGGTTAAAATGATCGTATTTGTCTTTGATGAACAAGACAAGTTCCATTTCTGATGCCGTTTTAATAAAGTTTTCATCAATGTTCAAGAATGTGATGAAATCATCAAACGTTGCTTCGGGAAGATCAATGATATCGAATGCTACATATAAACGAAGCAACTCCTTCACCACGCGTCGTTGATCATCCTTGTATTGCTGTTCTGAAATCCAGCGCTTGTTCTGTTCTTTCTTCGAAAATGCTTGATACAACGCCGTGATCGGACTTTCAAGTACATTAATCCCAGTTACGAGTCGCGTTTCGCGCTGAGATAAGGCTTGACGCTCTTCTTTAATTTGCTCCAAGGATTTTAAAGGACGAACAACGACTTGTTCAATTTCCTGTGGAATTCGCTCAATGTAGGCAAGTATGTGATTTTGACAATCACCATCCGCAGAGGCGATAAATTCATATACCGGATATCCCTTTGTGGAAAGGGCAATTTTATCTCCCGAATTCACATAAACAGAAAAATATCCGTTCGGCTGACCAAAAACACCTCTTCCCGTGGACTTATTAATGACCATTAAATTGTAGAACATATCTCGGTTCATCGTATCTATCACTCTACCAGAAACAAACACTTGTTCGCATTGACTCCATAGGGAGAATGAAGAGAAGAGAATTAGACCAAAAAATATGTTTTTCAATGACATGATCATAGTTTTTCAAAGTACCAACTAAAATCTAGTACATCGCTCGCTAAAAGATAGACGGGAAAACTCAAGGAAAGTAACCAAAGAAAAATAATCGTGACTTTTAATCCCATTCCTGCATCTTTTAACACTGGAGCCAATAATGTAGAATTAACGTGTGACGCCATGAAATCATCATTATTTTCCTCACTGATGCTCAAATACTTCTTCAATGCTGGAGTTTCCTCAATGAGCACCTCTTTAATTTTCGCGTAATGTTCATTACTCAAATCATCATAGGTCGATTCGTAAGGTATTTTCTGTTCGTCCAAAACCTTTCTCAAATGATGATTACGCTGAAATCCACGTACTTTAAAACCCATTAAAAACCCAAAGGCTAAAATGATGTAGCTATCAATCATCCACCCAACAAAAATCATAAGCATCGACGAAAACAATGCGAATAACATGAGAAATAGATCCCGTTTTTTATTGACATACAACTTGAATAATTGTCCACCATCCAAAGGATCGATTGGAAAAAGATTGATAACATTCAAAAATAAAAACAGAAAACTTAGTTCCAACATCCACTCTTGTTGATAGATAGAGGCAAACACCAACAATACTGAACCAATCCAGATTCCGGGGAAGGGTCCGGCCGATATCACATAAAAACTTTCTTTTTGAGAATACTTTTCCTTGCTCCCTTGGACGAAAGCCCCCATTAACGGAATGAAAAGCATGCGAACATTCTCGTATTTGAATAATTTCATGAAGACAAAATGTCCCATCTCATGAATAAACAGTACCAAAATTAGAAATAAAACGAAGCGGATCTGGTCCTTAAAAAGGAATAAAAAGGTTCCAACAAAAAGTACTAAAGAAAAAAACGTCAATCCCCAGTTGCTCTCGATTTTTACTTTCTCAATCAACGGTTTTTGCGGATATAGATCAAATTCCTCCATATTACATGCCAGGCATACCGCCCATACCTTTCATTTTATTCATCATCCCCATCATGTTGCGTGGATTGCTCATCATTTTCATCATTTTGCGCATATCCTCAAACTGTTTCATGAGTTTGTTGACATCTTGTAAGGTCGTGCCACTTCCTTTGGCGATGCGAGCTTTTCTTGGGTTATTCAGTAAAGCCGGATTCGCTCTTTCTTTTGGAGTCATGGACAAGATAATCGCTTCAACACCTTTAAATGCGTCATCGGGAACATCTACATCCTTCATGGCTTTTCCCATTCCAGGAATCATTCCCATGAGGTCTTTCACATTCCCCATTTTTTTAATTTGTTGTAATTGCGCCAAGAAATCATTGAAGTCGAACTGATCCTTCATGATTTTCTTCTGCAATTTTCTTGCTTCCTCTTCGTCGAATTGCTCTTGCGCACGTTCTACCAAGGAAACGACATCCCCCATTCCAAGAATACGGTCTGCCATACGAGATGGATAAAAGATGTCAAGCGCATCCATTTTCTCACCTGTACCGACGAATTTAATCGGTTTATTGACAATTTCTTTGATTGATAATGCTGCTCCACCGCGTGTATCACCGTCTAATTTTGTTAAAACAACGCCATCGAAATTAATACGATCATTAAATGCTTTCGCCGTGTTCACCGCATCCTGTCCAGTCATGGAATCCACCACAAATAATGTTTCATTTGGCTGAACCGCTTCTTTGACTTGAGCAATTTCATTCATCATCTGTTCGTCTACAGCTAAACGTCCAGCTGTATCGATGATTACGACATTAAACGATTTGCTTTTCGCATATTGAATAGCTGCTTGAGAGATGGCAACTGGATTCTTTTCTTCTCGATTTGAATAAACTTCAATTCCTAATTGTTCTCCAAGTACATGCAATTGATCAATCGCGGCTGGACGATACACGTCACACGCAACCAAAAGAACATTCTTTCCTTTTTTATTTTTGAGATACGAACCTAATTTACCGGAAAAAGTTGTTTTACCAGAACCTTGCAATCCGGACATCAAAATAACAGATGGATTACCTTTTAGGTTAATCTCTGATTCATTCCCTCCCATTAATTCCACCAATTCTTCGTGGCAGATTTTAATCATTAATTGACCTGGAGAAACGGCATTTAAGACATCGCGTCCAAGGGCTTTTTCTTTAACTGTATTGGTGAATTGCTTCGCCGTATTAAAGTTCACATCGGCATCGAGTAATGCGCGACGCACTTCTTTAAGCGTTTCTGCAACATTAATCTCCGTGATTTGTCCTTGTCCCTTTAAGACTTTAAACGCGCGCTCAAACTTATCCGTTAAATTTTCAAACATAGTAATCCAGTAATATTAGGAAGCAAAGATAGCCAAAATAGGATGAAAAGTCCGGTTGATACTCGAAAAAGAATTGAAAATCGTCTAGGCGAAATGTGTAACTATTTCGTTTTCCTCCAAGAGCTTACGGAGATTTATCAAGGCGTAACGCATGCGCCCAAGTGCTGTATTGATGCTAATCTTTTCGGATTCAGCTATTTCTTTGAAGGATAAATCATGAAATATGCGCATTTGAACGATTTCACGTTGAACTTTTGGAAGATGGTGGAGTAAATTTACTAGCTGTTCCTCCAGTTCTTCTGTTGATTTCTGTTGCAGGTAATTTTTGTCCTCGCAAGCAATACGTTGGAAAATACCAAAGTCCTCATTAAATGAATTTCGTTCAGAGAAGATCCGAACTTTGGATTGTTTGCGGTAATAATCAATCACCAGGTTTTGAGCAATGCGAGTGGCCCACGGAAGAAATTTACCTTCTTCATTATATTTCCCTGCTTTGATGTTTTGAACAACCTTAATAAAGGACTCCTGAAAAATATCATTTGCCAAATCGACATCTTTTACTTTCAAGTAAATGAATTTGTACACTTGATTTTTATAGCGTTTCAAAAGCACTTCAAATGCCTTTTCATTTTCACCAATATACAAACGGATTAATTCAGAATCGCTTAACGAAGATAAAACCATAATTTACAATTTCTGCTGATGAGTCAACAATTAAAAGTAAATTTGATCTATAGGCGTTCTTTTAGGTTTAGTTGGACGAATATAGAAGTATTTTTTTTACCCACCAAACAAGACACCGAAAAAAAATTGACAAATATTTATAAAATACGTTTACTTGGATTGGTTACATTACTTCTATTTCCTATACCTGGATTCTATTTGCTTGATTTTTTTCAAGAAACTACTTGGACAGAATTTCTCGAAGTAAAAAACATGGACCTCGTTTCAATTGGTTTTGGATTGGAGTTCGGATTCGCATATGCGTTCATCGCTTACTTATTCATGAAAGCTCCTTTTTTTGATCAATTGCCCAATCGTGTCGACCGAATGATGGATCAACTACCCCTCACCTATGCTGATGGTATTTTTTTATCTATTTGTGCGGGAATCGGTGAAGAACTATTGTTTAGAGCTGGAATCCAACCACTTCTCGGACCATGGATTACATCTGTAGTTTTTGTTGCGCTTCACGGATACCTTAACCCGTGGAATTGGAAATTCTCTATGTATGGATTGATTGTCCTGCCGTTTATCGTGGTCATCTCCTTCGGATTTGTTCACTTCGGACTTTGGTTTTCTATCGCTGCTCACTTTGCGTATGACGCCGTGTTGTTTGTGATGATGATTAAAGAAAAGAAAACTTCTTCTGTTTATTTTTAAGCCCATCATTCTCAGGATTCCGTAATTTTGACCCATGAAAATGAAATCAAGTCTTTTTGATTGGTGCAACTACCTGTTTTGGGTCTTTGCCTTGTTAATCATTGTCGAAACGGACAAACTTTCACTTCACCTATATTTCAACTCCTTTCATTCGCAAATTGGTGATTTTATTATGCCTATTTTCACGAATATCGGTGATGGATTATTTCTTCTACTTACGTGTCTTTTAATCTTTCTTTTTCGAAATAAGCGCCTGGCCATCCTTTTGTTTATTGCCTTTTTAATTTCATCTGGACTCGTTCAATTTCTTAAGCACTTTGTGTTTGATCATCACATGAGGCCAATGTATGTGTTTCAACATATCAAAGGATTCCATCAAATCAAGGACTTTCATTACCATTTGTTTCAAAGTTTTCCTTCTGGACATTCCACGAGCTCCTTTGTTTTGTTCACGTTTATTGCCATGAACTTTGCTAAAACTTGGCAAACCCAAATACTTTGCTTCATGGGAGCACTTTTCTTTGCATTTACACGTGTTTATTTGTCACAGCATTATTTCGAGGACATGTTCGCAGGCGCCATGATTGGATTTCTATGCATGAAATACACACAGGTTTTTCTCCAGTCCAAATGGCTTCATTTAGACCAGCCACTTAACAAATAGAACATGACAAAATACTTCCATTGGTTTATTGTATTGTTTGTCTTTCTTGCCTGTATTCCAACCATTGGATTATCCGCGTTATTTGATTGGGATGAAGTGAATTTTGCTGAATGCGCTAGAGAAATGATCGTCTCCAAGGATTACTTCAATGTCACCATTAATTTTCAAGCGTTCTGGGAGAAACCACCGTTATTTATTTGGATGCAAGCTTTATCCATGCTTGTTTTTGGCATCAATGAATTCGCAGCCCGTTTTCCCAATGTCATCGCTGCGGTTTTTACATTATTGGCCTTGTACCGTTTTGGAAAGGAATTTTTCGGGGAGAAATTCGGCATCGCTTGGAGCGCACTTTACGCCTGCTCGATTCTACCGTTCATGTACTTCAACTCTGGTATCATTGACCCTTGGTTTAACTTCTTTATTTTTAGCGGAATCATTCATTTCTACAAAGGAATTCAGGTTCAAACATCACGAAATTTTATTCTATCCGGATTATTTATTGGCTTAGCCATCTTAACGAAAGGCCCTGTTGCAATCTTGTTAATCGGTGGAGCATTTGCCGTTTATTTTCTCTTTAATCGCTTCAAGGACTTCCCTTCCTTTGGAAAAATACTCCTTTTCCTTTTGACGACTTTGTTGATAGGCTCGCTTTGGTTCATACTTTTGTTTGCTACTGGACACCAGGAAATTATACAGGAATTCATCACCTACCAAGTTCGCTTGTTTCAAACGCAAGATGCGGGACACGGAGGTCCACTTTATTACCATTGGATCATATTGCTTTTCGGCGTTTTTCCAGCATCCTTCTTTCTCATTGGATACTTGAGAAATAAAGAAATCCAACGTACCAGCTTGGACATCATCATGCATGGAATGCTTTGGTTTACCTTGATTCTGTTTTCCATTGTCAAGACTAAAATTGTGCATTATTCCAGTTTTTGTTATTTCCCCATCACCTATTTAGCTGCGCGATTTGTTATTCATCAATGGGAAAATGGTTTTGAAACGAATAAACGCATTCATTATTTCATCCTTTCTTTCCTGGTTTTGTTGGCATTTGTTTTTGGGATTTTGGGCTACCTTGTTGGACACACTCAGCTGATTTTAGACAACATACATGTGAAAGATCCATTTGCTGTTCAAGCCATGAAAGAAACCTATAGTTGGTCTTTAGCTCAACTTGTACCATTTGTTTTATTAACAACAACCATTGTTTTATCTTTCAGCTATTTAAGAAAAGATATTTACGTCAAATACTACCTTTCTCTTGGTATTGGAATCATCATCAGCCTCGTCAGTTTGAATGCATTTGTCGTACCAAAAATTGAGGATATCTCGCAAGGAGCAGCGATTGATTTTTACAAGCATCACCAGCATGAGGATGCCTACTTCACCACACTTGGATTCAAGTCATACGCACATTTGTTTTATGGAAATTCGAAACCTGGAAATGAAGCGACTATTCATGAGCAGAAAATCGCTACTGGATTCCTTTCGAAGCCAGCATATTTTGTCGTTAAAATCCAACAACGCGATGAATTCATGTCTATCTACCCCGAATTAAAACAAATTGGAGCGAAGGGTGGATTCGTATTTCTTAAGCGATCTCCAACAAAACCCGAGTGTTTTGGTCAATAATTCGACGCTCTATTTAAGAAGAATGATTAATTTTGATTCAACAAAAACATACACATGCCAAAAATTTCAGACAAGGCCATTCAGATGCCAGCTTCTCCGATTCGTAAACTTGTTCCATATGCTGAAACAGCAAAAAAAGCAGGTAAAATTGTTTATCATTTAAACATCGGTCAACCGGACATTGAAACACCTGAAACTGCCTTAAACGCTATCCATAATCTAGATCGAAAAGTTCTAGAATACAGCCACTCGGCTGGATTTGAAAGCTACCGAAATAAACTGGCGTTGTCTTACCAAAAAAGTGGTATTCCCGTAAATAGTGAGGACATCCTCATCACAACAGGTGGTTCTGAAGCATTGATTTTTGGATTTATGTGTACGTGTGATCCAGGAGATGAAGTCATTATACCTGAACCATTTTATGCGAATTACAATGGATTCGCTGTGACAGCAGGACTAAACGTTGTTCCAGTTGCATCATCCATTGAATCTGGATTCGCACTTCCTCCGGTGGAAGAATTTGAAAAGAAAATCACTTCAAAAAC
This sequence comes from Crocinitomicaceae bacterium, assembly GCA_017983465.1. Taxonomy (GTDB): domain Bacteria; phylum Bacteroidota; class Bacteroidia; order Flavobacteriales_D; family Crocinitomicaceae; genus UBA952. Next base: position 101,968 of record JAGOBK010000001.1, on the reverse strand, counting down.
AAGAGCGATTGTTATTTGTAATCCGGGAAATCCAACAGGATATTTGTATTCTCAAGAAGAATTGGAGCAATTAAGAGAAATCGTATTGAAACATGATTTGTACTTATTTGCAGATGAAGTATACCGTGAGTTTTGCTACGATGGGGCGATTCCTTTCTCGGTAATGAATTTAAAAGGAATTGAAGAAAATGTCATCATGATTGATTCCGTTTCTAAACGCTATTCCATGTGTGGAGCTAGAATTGGAGCTTTAATCACAAAAAACAAGGAAGTCATGAGTGCCGCCCTGAAATTTGGACAAGCACGATTATCTCCCCCAACCGTTGATCAAATCGCTGCTGAAGCTGCTTTAGATACACCACAATCCTATTTCGATGATGTTGTTAGTGAATATGTTGCACGAAGAAACATCATGGTCGATGGACTTAATAGCATCCCTGGTGTCTTTTGTCCAAAACCAAGTGGTGCTTTTTACTGTGTAGCAAAATTCCCAGTGGATGACGCAGAAAAATTCTGCCAATGGTTATTGGAAGATTTTGAATTCGAAGGTCAAACCGTAATGATGGCACCAGCGAATGGATTCTACTCTACTCCAGGAGCTGGAAAACAAGAAGCGAGAATCGCCTACGTGTTAAACCAAGATTCTTTGAAAAAAGCGGTGGAATGTTTACGTGTCGCTTTACAAGTTTATCCAGGTAGAACGAACTAAGAGACATGTCAGTCGAATCATACATCGCTGGAATTCCGGAAGCACATCGCCCGGACTTTCTACGCTTGATGGAAGTCATTCAACAGAATATTCCAGAAGGATTTCAAGAAGCTGAAAGCTATAACATGATTGGTTATGTCGTACCACATGAAATCTATCCCGATGGATACCATTGTACGCCAAAACTTCCACTTCCGTTTTTAAACATTGCATGTCAAAAGAATTTCATTGCAGTTTACCATATGGGAATATATAGTGATGAAAACTTATTGAATTGGTTTGTAGCTGAATTCCCAAAACATAGCTCCAAGAAATTGGACATGGGTAAATCGTGTATTCGATTCAAGCATGGACAAGATATTCCTTTCGAACTAATCGGTGAATTAGCCCAGAAAATGACCGTTCAAAATTGGATTGACCGGTATGAAAAAATGTATAAACGCAAATGAACCAATTCGTGATTCATTCGTTGAACTAACACTATGAAACAATTCGAAGTACCAGCTTTTTACCGTTCGCAGATCATTTCAAAAGTGAAAGCACAACGTAAATTAGCTGATCCACGTAAAAAAGATTTTAGTCCAACGGAACTGCAACTTGGCAAGGTAACCTTCGTGATTGCTCGACATTTTGGATTCTGTTACGGTGTTGAAAACGCCATCGAAAAAAGCTACAAAGCTATTCATGAAAATCCGGGCAAACGAATTTTTCTTTTGAGTCAAATGATTCATAATCCAGCGGTAAACGAGGACCTGATTAGTCATGGACTTCAGTTTCTACAGGATACCGAGGGAAATCAATTGATTCCTTTTGACACCTTAACTAAGGAAGATTTAGTGATCATCCCTGCTTTTGGAACAACGTTAGAAATCGAGGATAAACTGAAAGTAATTGGCGTTGACATCGCAACTTATAATACGACATGTCCATTTGTGGAAAAAGTTTGGAATCGATCCGAAAAACTTGGTGAGACGAACCACACCATCATCATTCACGGAAAACACAAACACGAAGAAACACGTGCCACTTTTTCTCATAGTTCAAAAAATGCTCCTTCCTTAATCGTTAAAGACATTGAAGAAGCGAAAATCCTGGGTGATTACATTTTAGGAAAAATTGATTTCGCTTCTTTTGAAGCTGTTTTCAAGGGCAAATCTTCACCTGGATTCGACCCAATAAAAGATTTAGCTAAAATTGGCGTGGTTAATCAAACGACCATGCTCGCTAGAGAAACACAAGAAATCGCTCTTTATTTACGTGAAGTGATGTTGTTGAAATACGGAACAGAAGAAATCAAGGAGCACATCGCGGACACACGCGATACGCTGTGTTATGCAACGAACGATAATCAAACCGCAACGCTTGCATTGATGGAGACTTCGGCTGACATGGCCATTGTTGTTGGAGGATACAATAGTTCCAACACAAGTCATCTTGTAGAATTACTGGAGCAAAAATTTCCATGTTACTTTATAAAAGACGAAAGTGAAATACGTTCAAAAGAGCAAATTCGTTCGTTTGACATTCACTCAAAATCCATAAACGATTCTACTTTCTTATCTACAGAATCGAATCAGCGCATCATCCTCACTTCTGGCGCTTCTTGTCCAGATTCTATTGTGGATGGTGTCATGATGAAAATCCTTTCTTTTTTTCATAACGAAGAAGAATTGAACACCATTTTAAGCACCATGAAATGAAAATTTATACTAAAAAAGGCGATCAGGGACATACCGGACTGATTGGAGGAACAAGAGTTTCCAAAGGAGAATTGCGTATTGAGGCCTACGGAACGGTTGACGAGCTAAATTCCTACGTTGGATTAATTCGCTCTTTTGACATCAACAACACGGCTGTTCAACAACTCATCGAAATTCAAGATCGTTTATTTACCATTGGATCTAGCCTAGCATCTGATCCAGAGAAATCCAACATGAAAATTCCTGATTTATTGGAATCTGATGTCGAGAAATTGGAAGAATGGATGGATAACATGGATGCTAAACTACCCGAACTAACAAGTTTTGTATTACCTGGAGGACATCCATTTGTTGGACACATACATATTTGTCGTTGCGTATGTCGCAGAACGGAGCGCTTAGTTGTCACGTTAGATGAACATGACTTTGTGGCTCCGCTTGTGATTACCTATTTAAATAGACTTAGTGACTACCTCTTTGTATTAGGTAGAATAATCGCCATGGAACTCGGAATTCAGGAACAAGAATGGAAACCTCGATATTAAATTATGATTGCTTTATTGCATAGTTTTCATTTTTAATTTGCTTTATTGGAAATAAAAATTACTTTTGCCAAAAATAACACCTAAAACAAAGAATTATGTATTGGACTTTAGAACTTGCTTCTTATTTAGAAGATGCTCCATGGCCAGCGACGAAAGAGGAATTAATTGATTTCGCGATTCGCACAGGAGCTCCATTAGAAGTGGTAGAAAACCTACAAGACCTAGAAGATGAGGGTGATATGTATGAAAGTATCGAAGAAATCTGGCCTGATTATCCGTCGAGAGAAGATTTTCTCTTCAACGAAGATGAATATTAATTAAATCCTGCTTCGGCAGGATTTTTTTTATCATGAACTTTTTAGGACACCTTTACTTTTCTGGAAATGACAAAGAGTTGATGCTTGCAAATCTCTTTGGCGACTTTGTTCGCGGCTCGAAACATGAACACTTTCCTGAAGTGATTCAAAAGGGTATTAAATTACACCGCTCCATTGACTTCTATATTGACAATCATCCCCTTGTCAAAGAATTGAAATTAGACTTAATGTCAGAGCTTCCTAAAGTTGGACCCGTTGCGGTAGATTTATTCTTCGATCATTTACTCGCACGAAACTGGAATCAATTTCATACATCCGATTACCATCTCTTTTTAGAAGATTTTTACACACATGAAACGGATTTTCAAGATCATTATCCAGACAATTTCATGGATTTCATGTCAAAACTCCGCACCCATCAATGGATGAACCATTATCCAACAAAATATGGCTTAATGAAATCATGTGAGGGTGTAGCGAAACGCATTTCTTTCGAAACAAAATTACCAATAGCACACCTCGTCTTTGATCAAAAAGAAGGACAAATCGAAGAAGTATTTCATCGTTTTATGTCCGATGCCAAGCGGGAATTTTTAACGCAATAAATTCACGTGTCCATCTATGATGATTGGACTTTCTCCTTCTATCTTGGTATAAGAGATTTGATAATTATATATTCCATCTGGACATAGTAAAAATTCCAAATGACCATCCCATCCGACTGTATGATTCGTTGATTCAAAAATCGTTTCTCCCCATCGATTATAAATGGACAAACGGTAATTGAATGGTGTAAATCCAGTGGAGAAAACCGGCAAGAAAACGTTATTGTGTTCTTCCCCATCAGGCGTAAATGAATTCGGTATAAACAAAGCCACATTGTCTTGAACGACAGCTGACAAGGTTAGTGAATCCATGCAACCTAAATTTGTCGCACTCACCAACTGTATTGAATATTGTCCTTCTTGAAAAGGCAAAGAATAATCAAATGAACTCTGATTGTTGACAAAAGAAGCCCCTTGAATTGTCCATGTGTTTTGATTATTTCCAGGCGTCAAATTGAAAATGGTAATGATCGGTTCATCTATTTCGACTTGATCCGGATTAACGTAAAAATTAGGCTGAGGAGTTGGATCAACAAAAACAGTTGCGGTAACTGGAATAGAAACACAACCTAATGCATCCATACCAGAAACGGAATAACTTGTCGTTATGGAAGGAGCGACCGAAATACTTCCATTTGGATTCTGTGGAACATCCCAAACATACGTTAATGCGCCATTGGCCATTAATGTTACAGGTGAATTCACACAAACCATCGTATCTTGAACGGTCACAATTGGCAATGGATTCACAGTTAAGGTCAATTGAACAAGGGAATCACAACCAAATACTGAGGGTATGATCACCGAATACTGTCCTGAAATTGTTAAATTTTGTCCATTAAAAACATAGGTGTCTCCTGCACAAATCGACGCTGAAATACTCGATGCATTAGGCTGGACTATCGACAACTGCAAGGTGATAATGGAATCGCAACCGAGAAGATTCTGCAATGTATCAACGTAAATCCCAGCTTGACTTAAACTTTGACCATGAAAAGAATAGGTCGAACCTGCACAAATAGAATCAGCAAAACTTGAATAAACAGTTGGGTTTTGAAACACCACCATTGAATCTTGTTCTGTACAACCATTTGCATTAGTAGCAATGGCTGAATAGATTCCGGGAGCACTTACTTGAATGGAAGTTGATGTGGCGCTTGTATTCCAACTGATAGAATTAAAACTACCTACGGATTGAATTGTAACAGAATCTCCTTGACAAATCGTTATGTCTGGACCAATTTGAAAAGGAAAAGTACTAAGTCCAACAACAATTGAATCTCTGACAGTCGTACAGCCACTTGGGACATCTACCCAATAAATTCCTGGAGAATTGATGGTAATAGAAGCGGTAGTCTGGCCATTATTCCACAAGTATGAATTAAAGGAATTTGTTGATTGAAGGGTGATTGTTTGACCCGAACAAATAGAAACATTTGGTCCCAAGTTTGGTAAAACAGAAGCCGCTGGAACGGGGTAATTAAACACTTGTATTCCCGCTGCTCCGGCTGCTGCACCATGAGAAGTTCCCGCACAAGCCGGACCGGTATGAAGAACCATTCCAGGATTACCACCGGCAAGTAAATTAGTCACATTTGCAGGTATAGCTCCTTGAAGGTAGCTAACCGCACCGCCACCGCCACCGCCACCAGGCCCATGACATGCTGATGACCACATCGTACTGAAAATATTACCTCCACTTCCACCGCGAAGATCAAGATTTATAGATGAGCTTGTATTGTTGCACATGTAATGTACATACCCGCCTGCACCTCCGCCTCCTGCGCCTTCGGAATCCGTATTTCCAATGACATTTGCACCACGGGCATCCACCGTGAAATTGTTACCGTTAATCGTCGGAGAGGTTAAAAAAACCATTCCACCTCCATTTGATCCCGCAGTTGCATTGAGTCCATTATCCTTATATCCACCGCCTCCGCCTCCGCCAAGGAAAGCTTTGTAAGTAGCGTAACTTGGTGCTTTACCACCTAAGCCGTACGATGCATTTAATTGGCATCCACCGTAAAATTCGTTTCCGCCTCTTCCACCGATTCCACCATTACCACCACCACCAGCTCCGGGATTACCTGTATTTGCTCCACCACCACCATTAGCTAGTGGCGCGCGATTTGCATCCATGGTAACTGGAGGAATGGCAATGCCCTCCCCTTTTTTACCCGCATTTTGATTGGCGTAATTCGAATCACCACAAGCAAACCAACCTGTAAAAACAGCACCACCAATGAACCCCTGTCCGGAGACATTGATATTGGCATTGAACGTAATACTATTGGTTGCTTCAATGGCAACAATACCACCAGTTGAACCATTCCATGGCTGAGCTGTCACATTTCCAGCGATGGTCACATTTGTGTAAACAGGTACTCTAACCAACTGGACTTTTCCAGCTACAGAATAGGTTTTACATAAGTTATTCGTAAATGTCACGGTATTCCCTGAAACTGAACCAATATAGGTGAACTCAAAGTTTCCTGCACTTCCCAAAAGAGTTATTGTACCAAATGCTGACGTATTCGTCGTGGTTATGGTCGCACCCTTCATTTGAATGATCAATACCTTATCCCCAACTTGAAAGGGTCCAATATTAGATAATGTTGCGGTATTTGGAGTTACTGCGCTTACCGCAGCATAAGAATTAACGATTCCAAAAATATTCTGCGAAAAACTAAACTCATTTATTCCTAGAAATAAAAAGAAAGAAAAAAGTACTAAAATTCGCTTCATATTAACTTTTTCTCATTATTTCAGCAGGTTTACGTGTCCAAAAACAGATTTTAATTCTCCTGTTGAACTTGCTTTGAACTGTATAATATATGCATACATTCCTTCCCCACATTTCACAAAGTTAAAATATCCATCCCAACCAATCTCCGGATTTTGAGAAGAAAATATTAACTCACCCCATCGATTGTATACATCAAACTGATAACTTCCTGGAATATACCCTGAAGTAAATACAGGAGAAAACGTATTATTGTGTTCATCACCATCAGGAGTGAAAGCGTTGGGAACATAATATAACACATCACCTTTCACTTGGATAATTTGCGTTGTGGAATCAAGACAACCATATTGACTTTCTACGAGTAACTCAACCGTGTAATTGCCTTCATCGAATGGATATTGATACTCAAACGTTGAATTTGACTCCTCCATAATTGTTCCATCACCAAAATTCCATGTGGAAATTAACTGTCCAGAAGACAAATTCGTAAACGTCACATTCGGTGAGTCACTTGTTAAAAGAAAAGGCTCTGCACCAATACTGGCAACTGGATTTGGATGAACGGTTAAAACTGAAACGGCAGTATCTGAACAGTTAAATTGATTGAATCCAATCACTTGATATGATGTCGTAATGCTTGGACTCACATATACTTGCGTTCCTAAAAGATTTGCAGGATTCCATGTATACGTGTCCGCACCGGAAACGGTCATAGACGCTATCTGACCAACACAGATTTCTTGATCTGGCGTAAAAATCAAAACTGGTTTCGGGTACAAGGTGAAATTTGTTTGAATGGAATCAACACAACCTTCAGCGGTGTATCCAATAACATTAAATACTCCAGAACCTGTTGGGGAAATCGATTGAATATTGGTTGTTGCAGAAGTAACACCTGGTCCACTCCAAGAATAGGTGGACGCACCGGAAGCTGTTAAGGTTAAATTTTCATTCGGACATAATGCTTGGGCAGAAGCTACCAATCCCATTATTGGCAGTGGATTCACTGTTAAATCAAGTGAATCTAAATGGGTACAACCGTAATTATTCGTTGCCAATAAAAAGAATTCATTAGAAACGGTTGGATTCCATGTCATACCTCCTGTACCGTTCGGAACAGCCATCTGAGGTGTCCATGTATACGTGTAAGTTCCACCTACCCCCTGTGGAGCCAATGTTAATGAACCGCCAATACAAATGGTAGAATCCAAAAGTGTAAAGACTGGTTCAGTCGAAATAACAATATTCAAGTTTACAATGGAGTCACAACTGTAAATACTTGATAAGGTGTCCACATAAATTCCTGATTGAGTAATCGATTGACCATTGAAAATGTATGGACCACCATCACACAAGGTGTCTGTAATATTGGTGACAAACTTTGGATAAATAGTTACCTGAACTTGATCGGTGGCTTGACAAAAATTTGGATTAGAAGCAGAACTAGAAGTCAAGGTATAGGTCTGAACGATTGGGACTCCCGTCGTATTGACAGCCGAAATACTTGGATTCGAAATGTTCGAAGCGGATAAATTCGTACCGGGTGACCATGCATAATTGTAACCAGCAATAGGAGTCACACCAAGATTTCCAACTTCGTCTGAACAGATAGAAATGTCTTGACCAGCATTGGCTTGCGCTGTTCCAATGGTCAAATTTAGTGTGATGATTGAATCACAACTATGGATGGAATTGAGCGTATCATAGTAGGTGCCGGACTGTGTGAGTGACTGTCCATTAAATACATATGGACCTCCGTTGCAAATTGTTTGATTTACCGTTTGATTAAATTGAGGATAGATCGTTACATTGATTTGATCCGTCGTTGGACAAAGTCCAGGATTACTTGCTAAAGTTGTCGTTACCGTATAGGTTTGAGTAATGGGCGCTCCTGTTGTATTTGGCAAAGTCACGATTGGATTAGCTGCTGTTGTGGAAGAAAGTCCAATAGATGGAGACCAAGAATAAACATTCAACGGATTTGGAGTTGCTCCGATTGCAACACCTGTTGATGAACAAGTTGTTGCATCAATTCCCGCATTTGAAACTGCTTGATTGGTATAAATCGTGACATTTCGAATAGAATGCAAATCATACAACGCACCTGTACTAGCTGTAAATCCTACGTATCCAATAAAATTAACCGGAGAAGTAGCTTGTAAAAGTTGAACGTTATTGACTAAAACAGTCACCAATCCATTGTTGTAAATGATTTTTACCGGTTGATAATTTGTATTGCGTAAATAATTTAATGATCCACCAGAATTCTGAACCTTAGGAGTTGCGGGTAAACATTCGCTGTATCCAATTCCGTTGAAAATCTGAATTTCTGGATTTGTTCCTCCTTGACTACAATTATCGTAGGTATCGATTACGACCTTAAGTCCATTAGCTGTTCCAGGTATTCCAACTCCACCCCCACTCACAAATCCAGTTGGAGGAACGCTTAAAAAGCAAAAGGCCAAACCATCTGCCGCATTTCCACCTGCGATTCGGTATTCAAATTCAACAGTCCATGTCTGACACGCCGAAAGATTGATTGGCGTATTGTAAAAAACTCCTCCGGACTGTCCGGTTGTGTTATTGGTAAGAAGCATTTCATTGTTGAAAGCATCTACATCACCTGGCGTATCTCCAATATGTGCGTTACCTGTTAAATTCCAACCTGTTGTGATCATGTTAGGTGATCCCGTTAGTTGTCCAAATACATACGTTTGAGCCCAGTTATTTTTAGAAATCAACAAACAAGAAAGGGTAAAGAAAATCGTTTTTATCAGCATCGGCTAAAAGACGTTATAAACATTAAATAGTTGCTAAATTTAAGTAAATTTATTGTGCTTATCAATTACTTAGTGTATTTTTGACACAAACTAATGCTGTTCTAAGAATGAATGCAAACAACAAAAAAACCAATTTAAATACAGAACGTTTTCAATCGTTTAATATTGTGGTATTCGGTGGAGATGGTGATTTAGCAATCCGAAAAATCTATCCAGCGCTATTTCACAGAGAGCTTGATGGTCAAATAAATATAGACTATAATATCGTTGGTGTCACACGAAAAGATCCAGATGAAAAAGATTTTTTCGATAAGTTGATTCCATTTTTAGAGACAAGTGATCACCACCGCTACAATCGAAATGAAATTGAAAAATTCATTACAAAAATTAAGCTAATTAAAGTTGCGGACGCTACTTTGGAGGATTATTCAGAGCTAAATTTCTTCCTAAAGCAATTTCCTAAATATCAAAACATCTATTACTTTTCGACTCCTTCGTCTGCATTTGGACCTATCGCACGCACACTGAAAGCATGTGATCTCGTTAACGAATCAAGTAAAGTAGTTATTGAAAAACCACTTGGATATAGCTTGGAGTCTTCAAATGCCATCAACGATGAAATTACCCAAGCCTTTGACGAGCATCAAATTTATCGAATCGATCACTACCTAGGAAAAGAGACCGTTCAAAATCTTATGGTCTTGCGTTTTGCGAATAACTTATTCGAACGCGCATGGAACGCAGAAAATATTGACAGCATTCAAATTACCGTAGCGGAGAGCCTTGGCGTTGAAAAACGTGCCTCTTATTACGACAATTCAGGAGCATTATTGGACATGGTTCAAAATCACTTGCTTCAATTACTTTGCTTGGTTGCCATGGAGCCACCCGTTTCTTTAGAGGCAGATGAGGTCCGAAATGAGAAACTCAAAGTACTTCGTGCTTTACGTCCACTCAACAAAAAAACGGTGCAAACTGATACCGTTAAAGGACAATATACCCGAGGCAAAATCAATGGTGTACAAGTAAGTTCATATTTGGAGGACATCGAAAAATACGAATCCAAAACGGAGACTTTCGTTGCAATGAAAGCCTATGTGGATAATTGGAGATGGAAAAATGTTCCATTCTATTTGAGAACAGGAAAACGAATGATCAAACGTTATTCGGAAATTGTGATCAACTTTAAAGAGGTTCGTCACAACATTTTCCCTTCAAAGGAAAAATTGAACAACAATAAATTAATTATCCGACTTCAACCAGAGGAACGCATTGAATTAATTCAAATGACGAAAATCCCTGGTCCTGGTGGATACCGTTACAAGCCCATCGCGTTGAAATTAGATTACGTTGATTCATTTAAAGAACGTTTTCCTGATGCGTACGAACGATTAATCATCGATGTGATTCGCGGGAATCAAACGCTCTTTATGCGTCAAGATGAATTACAGGCAGCATGGACATATATAGAATCCATCACCAATTCTTGGAAATCAAGCAACATGTCGAATGTTCTTTACGAAGCTGGAACTTGGGGTCCGGGTGATTTGATTTTAGATGAAAATGAATCTTGGATAACAAAGTCATGGAGAGAATAATTTCATTTGAATCCAAAGCACTGCTTGAAGTTGAATTAGCAAGTAAAATTGCGGATATCCTACAAATAGCGATTACGGAAAAAGGAACAGCGACTATTTTGCTTTCGGGCGGAAGTACACCTAAGAATTTGTATCAGAAATTAGGCGAAATTGACTTGGATTGGTCAAAAGTACATGTCGGACTTGTCGACGAACGCTTTGTTCCACAAGACAGTCCGTTTTCAAACGAAACACTTATTCGAGAAAATTTGATGCAAAACAAAGCGACTGCTGCGAAGATGCATCCAATGGTCATCCATTCAACTGATTACGTTGAAAACTTGAAGCTTGCTACGGAAGAAAATAGCGTATTTGAAAACCCAGATGTGATTGTGCTTGGCATGGGAGACGACGGACATACCGCATCTTTATTTCCAAATGACCCTTGTTCTGAAGACGCAACGCATTCCAACACTTTGTTAGCTAATACAAACGCTCCAAACGCACCTACACAACGCATCACATTCTGTGGTCCAATCTTGAAGAAAGGTATTCACAACTTTTTAATGATCACAGGCGCTCGCAAACTAGAAGTTCTCTCTGAAAGCATCGAGAGAAATTACCCCATACATCCTTTCATTCCCTTTTTAGAAGGGATTTACTACACTGAAAATTCTTAAACTATGAATGTGAAAGTTTTAGAGATTACCCAACGAATTATTGAAAGAAGCCGTGAAAGCAGAGCTACTTATTTGACTCAAATGAAAAGTGCATATCAAGAAGGTGTCACGCGTCAAGTAATGAGTTGTGGAAATCTTGCGCATGCTTTTGCTGCTTGCGGCACACATGATAAAACTGAATTAGCACAAAATCGCTTACCGAATTTAGGCGTAATCACCGCATATAACGATATGCTTTCTGCACATAAAGTGTATGAAGACTATCCACAAAACATTCGACTTTACGCAAACAAGCATAACGGCATTGCACAAGTTGCAGGAGCCGTTCCAGCCATGTGTGATGGAGTCACTCAAGGTCAACCAGGAATGGAGCTTTCCTTGTATTCCAGAGATGTGATCGCCATGTCAACAGCTATTGGCTTATCGCACAACATGTTTGACGCAACGCTTTGCTTAGGGATTTGTGATAAAATTGTTCCCGGACTTATGATGGGCGCTTTGCGTTTTGGGCATTTACCAACGATTTTTCTTCCGGGTGGACCGATGCCAACTGGAATTAGCAATGAAGAAAAAGGACGCATACGCCAATTGTTTGCAGAAGGAAAAATTGGACGTGAAGAACTTTTAAAAGGAGAATCGGATTCCTACCATTCCCCAGGTACATGTACCTTTTACGGGACTGCGAATAGCAATCAAATGTTGATGGAGATCATGGGAATGCAATTACCTGGTTCAAGTTTCGTAAATCCAGGAACTGAACTTCGTGATTTATTAAACGAGGAAGCAGTAAAAGTTGCCATTGAAAATACACGTATTGGTTTTGAAGGTTCTATTGCAAACATCATTGATGAGAAAGTCATAGTAAATGGCATCATCGGATTATTAGCTACAGGAGGATCCACAAACCACACCATTCACTTAATTGCCATTGCTAGAGCTGCTGGAATCATTATCAATTGGGATGATATGTCTGATTTATCGGATGTTGTTCCATTATTGACAAGAATGTATCCAAACGGAGCGGCAGATGTAAATCATTTCCACGCTGCAGGTGGAATGGGATTTGTGATTCGCACCTTATTGGATCATGGAATTTTACACGAAGATGTTTATACGATTCTTGGAAAAGGACTGAACAAATACAAACAAGAACCTAGAATTGAAAATCATCAATTAATTTGGGTCGATGGAGCAAGCAAAAGTTTAAATGAATCCATCATACGTCCTGTTAATGAGCCATTTTCACTTGATGGTGGAATTAAAATCCTAAAAGGAAACTTGGGTAGATCTGTCATTAAAACGGCTGCTGTTTCCGATGATCAACGCGTTATTGAAGCACCAGCGATTGTGTTTCATGAGCAAAGCGATTTGATTAAAGCATTTAAAAACGGTGAACTGGAAAAGGATTTCATCGCTGTACTTCCTTTTCAAGGACCAAAACACAATGGAATGCCTGAATTACACCAGTTAACTCCTACCCTCACCATACTTCAAAAGAGAGGATTTAAAGTGGCCTTGGTCACGGATGGAAGAATGTCAGGTGCCTCTGGAAAGGTTCCCGCAGCTATTCACCTAACACCAGAAGCCAAAGACGGTGGAATGATTGCGAAAATTCGCACTGGAGATCTAATTCGATTAGACTCTTACCACGGTGAATTAACCGTTATCAATCAAGAAGAAGTTGAAGCAAGAGAGGCAACGTATATTTCAAACGATGATACCTTTGCATTCGGAAGAGAACTATTCGCTAACGTTCGGAAAATGGTGACAAAAAGCGAAGAAGGAGCGAGCTTTCTTTTCTAACTACGCTTCTTCCTCTTTCCAATAAATCGATGCCAAAATCGACAAGAACAAGGCTCCAATTACGATGAGCAATGAAATCGATGATGGAATATGAATAAATGGCGAAAGCAACATTTTAAATCCAATAAAGGAAAGAATAAAAGCTAAACCATATTTCAGTTTCGAGAACATGTGAATGGAATTCGCCAATAAAAAATACATCGATCTTAATCCCAAGATGGCGAAGATATTCGATGTATAAAGAATGACTGGATCATTAGGAGCTATGGCGAATATGGCAGGAATGGAGTCAATTGCAAAGACTAAATCTGTCGTCTCAATCACTACCAAAACCAAGAATAATTTCGTTGCAAATCGTTTTTTGTGCCAAGACATAAAGAATTTATCTCCGTAATAGTGTTTGGAAATCGGAAACACCTTACGTGCCATTCGAGCACCAAAACTTGTTGAATAATCCTCTTTATCGTCTTCACCCTCTGTTGCAAACAAGGACTTTATCCCAGCATACACAAGGAAAATACCGAAAATGGTTAAAATAGCATTTGGACGGAAAAACTTCCCTGCATTTTCTGCTAAACTGCGATTTGCTTCTTGGTCCAAGCTAAAATTCCACGATCCAATACTGAATTCAGGTAAGTACGTTAAATTAATCAGTCCAATTCCCGAGAAGATGAAAATCGCTCGAAATATAATGGCACCGATAATCCCCCAAAACAATACTTTATGCTGAAGTTTTCCTTCCAGTTTAAAGAAACGAAAAACAAGGATAAAAACGAACATATTGTCCACCGACAAGGCCTCCTCTATCCAATAAGCCGATTGATAATCAGCAAATTTGGCGAAACCTGACTGCCAATAAACCACTAAGCTAAATAACATCGAAACCGAAACCCAGATTAGCGTCCATTTCAAGGCTTCTTTGTTTGTGATGACATGACTTCGTTTATTGACTACTCCCAAATCGAGCAACATCATGAAGACAATGATGACAGCAAAAAGGATAATTAAAACAGGGTTATTTGTCATTTAGCGGCTATTTTTTTTGGCGTAAACAAAAGTAACAAAATGAAACGAGACCTTAAAGATGAAAGTTATAATCCGTTCGTTAATTTCCTTTTATTGAACAAAAAAAAGTCCCGACGTTGCTGCCGGGACTTTATTCCTTTAGAAAGGATGATTATTTTTTATTAAGCATGAATTGAACTGCTTCAGCTGCATTCACGAATCCACCAGTAATACATGTTTCTGTCATCTCACCTGACTTTTTAGCACTTGGAATCTGAACAGATTTCTTGTACTTCACTGAGGTATTCATTAACAACTCGCGCACTTGAGATGCTGTCAATTCAGGAAAATACCCACGAATCAAAGCAGCAACACCAGCTGTTGCTGGACAAGCCATGGATGTTCCAGATGCGTCTTCGTATTTAGCATCAGGCACTGTTGAATAAATATCCACACCCGGCGCGAAGAAATCGACTGATTTTGCTCCGTAGTTAGAGAAATCAGCTAAAATCGTTTTTCCTTTTTTAGATGAACTACTTGCACCTACATCAATCCAGTTGCTGGCCCATTTTCCGTCGTTTAAAATACGTGTTGGGTATGAATCTTCCACATCTTTGTTTTTCGCATCGTTACCCGCAGCGTGAACCAAAAGAACATCTTTACTTTCCGCATAGCGAATGGCTGCATCAACCAATTCTTTATTTGGCGTATAATATTTCCCGAAGGACATATTGATTACTGTTGCTCCGTTATCCACTGCATAGTAAATTGCATTCGCAACATCTTTATCGCGTTCGTCTCCATTCGGAACAGCGCGAACCACCATGATGCGTGCACAATTTGCAATTCCATCGATTCCGATTCCATTTCCACGAGTTGCAGCAATGATTCCAGAAACGTGTGTTCCGTGCATGGCATCTGGTCCTTCGTAACGGTTACATCCGTAGAATTTCTCTGTTAAATCATTTGGATGATCACCAACAACGATGGCACGAATACTATCTGCATTCACTGTCGACATTTTAATGCTTCCCTCTACTGATTCCATTGCATGATGAATTTCAGATTCTAAGGTTGTCGCTGGCATCGCAATTAAAATCGCTTTCAATCTGTTTTGAATGCGTTTCTCTTGATCAGAAATAGGCGTATAATCCGCACTGGTTTTTTTCGAAAATTCACCATTTGATGCTTTTTTCACATTTTGCACATAGGAATCAAACGCTTTCATTGAAGCTAATTGCTGTTGTGAATTTTTCAAATCTTCATCGTAATTTTTTTTCAGTTTCAAAAACGCTTCGTAACGTGTTTTATCTGCAGCCGAGAAAGAAGACTCAGCTTTTCCGTTGAAATATGCTGCTTCATTGTGATACATGCGCGACAATTCAGATGCTTCGTTATTGATGTCCTGCGTTGCACCACCTAAAAAGGACCATCCGTGAACGTCATCCACGTATCCGTTTTTATCGTCATCGATTCCATTTCCTGGGATTTCATCCTCATTTACCCAAATCACATCTTTTAAATCCGGATGATCTGTTTCCACTCCACTATCGATAACCGCTACGATTACTTGTTTTGGTTTTTTACCTGCTGCATTTAACAACTCATAAGCGCGTTCCGCTCCTACTCCATAAATGCCATCCGCTTTCGGATCTTCCAAATACCAGTTTAATGGTGCTTTGTTTGGTGTTTCTTCTTTCTTCTGTGCGAAACTTGTAAAGACAAGTGAAGAACACAAATAAATTAATATTCTTTTATTCATTTTCTATTTTTTTTGGTGTACGAAAATAAGGAATTATTTTGATGGACGCATCCTTCCCAAAAATGTTACGGATTGTTGAGAAGTTGTTTAGAAGACATCGAAAGTGTCGCGCTCTAATTGGACACAATCCCTTATTTTTGCTCTGTTAAAAACAAATGATATGAGTACAGTAGAACACCTTGAATGTTTAATTATTGGATCTGGTCCAGCTGGATATACAGCAGCTATTTACGCAGCAAGAGCTGACATGAAACCGGTTATGTATCAAGGATTACAGCCAGGAGGACAATTAACTACAACGAATGAAGTAGAGAATTTCCCAGGATATCCACAAGGAGTCACTGGTCCTGAAATGATGATGCAATTAGAAGAACAAGCGAAACGTTTCAATACAGACATTCGCTCTGGATTTATCACGAAAGTAGATTTTAGTGGTTCCGTTCACAAATGCTGGACAGAAAATGGATCCGAGATTCATGCCGAAACAGTGATTATTTCCACAGGTGCATCTGCAAAATACCTTGGATTAGAAAGTGAGCAAAAGTACTTGAAGTTAGGTGGTGGAGTTTCCGCATGTGCTGTATGCGACGGATTCTTTTACCGTAATCAAGAAACGATTATTGTTGGAGCAGGTGATTCTGCTTGTGAAGAAGCACATTACTTATCAAAATTGTGTACGAAGGTTACGATGTTGGTTCGTCGTGATGAATTCAGAGCATCCAAAATCATGGCGGAACGCGTAATGAAAACTCCGAACATCGAAATTTTGTTCAATACAGAAACGTTAGAAGTTTTAGGTGATGGACAATTAGTAACTGGAGCACGTGTTCAAAACATTCAAACGAAAGAAGAGCGCACGATTCCAGCAACTGGCTTCTTTGTTGCAATCGGACACCAACCAAATACAGAAATTTTCAAAGATTTCATCAACCTAGATGAAACAGGATATATCAAATACGAACAACCAGGAAGTTCAAAAACAAATGTACCTGGAGTATTTGTTGCTGGAGATGCAGCTGACAGAACCTATCGTCAAGCGATTACCGCTGCAGGAACAGGTTGTATGGCAGCTTTGGACGCAGAACGTTATTTAGCTGCTAAACATTCATAAGAAAAAGCGAATTAATTTTTAAACCGAGTTCAAAAGACTCGGTTTTTTTTTTTATGTTCTATCGGATGGCGTCCTTGTCCAATAATTTCACAAAGTGAAATCCTTTTGGCGCATAACCTTCATTGTAGAAAAACTTGTGCGCTTTAAAGTTACTGGTGTATGAATCCAGGGAAAGCATCTTGCACTGTTGCTCAAGGGCTTTTCTTTCTAGAAAATCGAACATCAACTTGCCGACACCTTGACTACGGTGCGATGCACGAACGACGATGTTATCCAATTCCAAGTACTTACCAATCCAAAGTTTGTTTCCAATCCAAAAACCACAGATCGCCACACATTCATCCTCTTCAAAAGCAGCTACTTGTCCATAACGACAAGGAAGCATTTCATCCAACTCGCGGGAATATTCTTCCGCCGTCAAACTTGGATAAAGCTCATTCAACACAGGAAGGTATTTCAACATTTCCTCTTTGTCCACCAATTCTCTTACTAACATGTGCTTATTTTAAGTTCTTTTCCATTAATTCTAAAATACGACGGTATTCATCATACCACGAATAGGATTCTTTGAATCCATGCGATTCCACTGGATAAACTGCTAAATCCCAATCCTTTTTCCCAAGTTCAATAAAACGTTGACTTAAGCGCACAACATCTTGAAATTGAACATTATCATCTACCATTCCGTGCAACATCACCAAAGGATCCTGTAAGTTTTCAGCGAAATAAATCGGCGAACTTTTGCGGTATGCTTCTGGATCTGTTTCTGGACTATTTAAAATATTGTTTGTGTATTCATGATTGTAATGAGCCCAATCCGTCACCGAACGCAAAGCTGCTCCACATGCGAATTCATTTGGTTTTGTCAATAAGGCCATCAAGGTAATGAATCCACCATACGAACCACCGTACATCCCTACTCGATTCGCATCAATACCATAGTTTTTCACCATGAACGCTTTTGCATCAACAAAATCCTCCAAATCTCTTCCACCCATGTGACGGTAAATCGCCGTTCGATAATCACGACCATATCCCTCACTCGCACGGTAATCTAAATCAATTACTGTATATCCTTTTTCACGTAACAAATGATGAAACATGTACTCACGGTAATAAGTACTCCAGTAATGATGTGCATTTTGTAAATATCCTGCACCATGAACAAAGAAAACAGCAGCGCCATTTTTCGTTTCTTTCGCTGGCTCATAAATACGAGCAAAGATCGCAACACCATCCGATGCCGGAATGGAAATCACTTGTGGATCAATCCATGAATAGGCATCAAATGCTTTAGTCGTCGAATGGGTAATTTGCTTCAAGATGGATTTACTCGAGTTATTCTGTTCTATATACAATTCCCACGGTTTATTCGCAAAGGACTTTCTCACAATCAGGTTCTTTTCATCTGGGGAAAGCATCACTTCATTGTATCCAACTTGTAGATTTGTGTATGGTGTAAAAATTAAATTCTCAAGGCTCAATTTACCAAAAGCATGGTGTCCCGTTTTTCCAATTTCACATGGATTGTATTCTAGGTAAAGGTTCTTGCGATCCTTCGATATACGAACTTCGTACACCTCTGTTTTTGCCACTGGCCATAAACAGGTCTTTTTTCCTTTCGAAAGTTCGTATTGATACACGGTTGAATAGCCAGTTTCTTCCGATTGAAAATAAAACGATTCACCGTCTTCAATCCACTCCATGTTTCCATCAGCTTCGTTCCAAGAAGAAATTCCAGGTCCACCAATCCACGCTTCGTCGTGTTGATGTTCGATTTCTTGAACACTAGCCTTCTCCATATTGATCAATACAATCCATCTATCTTTATTATCGGAACTTCGGACATCACAAAGTGCCAACGGCTTATTTTGAGCAAATTTTACCGCATGAATAAACAGTGGACGATCTTGTTTGTATTGTGAAACAGTATCCTTCTCTCTTAAATAGGCGGGTTTGAGACGAATATCTGTCAACTTAGAAAAATCCAAATAAATCAAGGAGTCAGCACCCATTTGATACAAAACCATTTTCTGATTTGGCTCATTTGCACTGACTTTATCGCGAGCCAATTGATGTTTAGTAAAGCCATCGTTTGTCACAAACTGCTCCACACTCGTTGGTTTGGCATCCGCTTCTTCTGTAATGCGCAGAACTGCGTAATTCACAGATGGATCAACTTGAATGTCACTCCAACTAGTCGCACCTACATATTGTTCTTTTGGAAAGCTAAAACGTGATGTTTCACCTTGTTTTTTATAATAAGTTGATCGTTCGTTTTTATCTCGAATAAACTCAAACAACTCAACTTGTTGTTTTTCCAAAAAACTACTATCCTTTTGCTGTGTTTTTTTGTCCCCCGCATTGAAATTTGTCAGTTGTCTGATGGAACCTGACTGTATATCTAGGGAATAGACCTGATCACCTTGTTGAAAAAGAACAATTGTTGGACTCTTGGCACGTTGAACATTGTAAACGCCATTAGTTGTTTGCAAATGGGTTTGACGTAAGCCAGTTGCTTTGTCCACGCTCCACAAAACACCTTCATCGCTCATGAATTGACGTTGAAAATCACGTTGAGCAGCATCAAAAAACACCACAGAAGATGCTTCCGAATCGGATAATTTCGTGTACTTCTGATCCTTTATAGAATATTGATAGAGATTGGATCCAATCTTATTTTCGGGATTCCAGTAAAAATAAATGGATTGTCCGTCAATTGACCAAGCATAGGATTCCGGTGAATTCCCAACGAAGTCAGAACCGGACATAATTTGTTTTAAATCCAATTGTGCACACACATGAAAAGTAGATGTACAAATAGCAATCAATCCAAAGAGTAAATTTTTCATGCCTTAAAATTACAATT
Source organism: Crocinitomicaceae bacterium (assembly GCA_017983465.1). Lineage (GTDB taxonomy): Bacteria > Bacteroidota > Bacteroidia > Flavobacteriales_D > Crocinitomicaceae > UBA952. The sequence goes on along the minus strand of JAGOBK010000001.1, from coordinate 81,759 downwards.
CTCTGCTCAATACATGCATTTTTGAACGAAAAACAAGGAAGTCCAAATGGAAAAATGTACCTTCGTTATTCAAACAAAGAGCAATTGAAAAGACTTTTATATTTCTTATTGAGTGAGCGTCAATACCTGATGACTTTACATCGAAGTTTTTATTTCATGTATCGACTAGGGTTATTGAAAAACAAACAATCCTTTAAGTTTCATTATTTTATTCAGCGTATTATCCAACCAGATTACGTGGTGATTGATATTGGGGCAAACCTTGGTTACTTTGCCAAAACGTTTTCTCGCTTAGTTCCAAATGGAAAATTAATTGCCATTGAGCCATTACCGCAATTTCACGCCGTACTTGATTACTTTATTGGAAGTAAAGAAAATGTTGAATTGCACAACGTAGCACTTGGAAAAACATCTGGATCCATTACGATGGTATTACCAAAAACGAATGGAATGATGCGTACAGGACTTCCACATGTGATGCGCAATGAACAAGAAGGCGAGCACCAAACAACTCAACAAGTTCAAATGGTAAACACCTCTGCATTTTTTAGCACGTTCGAGCGTATTGATTACATCAAATGTGACATTGAAGGCCATGAATGGGAAGTTTTTAGTCAATTAGGCGCCGTGTTAAGTGAAAAACGTCCAATTGTACAAATAGAAATTGACAGTAAAAACACCGAATTATTATTGAACTTTTTCACTGAATTAAATTATATTCAACACGGAATTGTCAATGGGAAATGTGTTGCTGAAAGTGGAAAACAGTCCGAACAAGGCGACTATTTATTCATTCCAGCCGAGAAAATCAATTTAGTCGATCAATGGAACGCTTAAAACTAGTTCTTCTTTTCGCTGTCCTTGGAATATTCTTCAGCTGTGACAAAGGAGCAGGTGAATTTATAATCAATGGTTCGGTTACGGACGCAACGTTTCAAACTGCCCATACCGGAGCAGAAATCAGCTTGTATAAAATTCCGTTAGCATCAAATAATGAACAATTCGTTTCAAGTTCAATCATTGGAGCAGATGGTAAATTTAAATTTACCGTTCCCAGGGAACGATTAGAAAAGTACATCATTCGCGTGAACAAGCACTTGTATTTTCCTATTGAGAAAGAGATTTATTTTTCCGAATTAAAACTGAAAGAAGAAAATACCTATTCTTTATCGACTTGGGCCCAATCATGGGTCGCATTAAACTTCGTCAACCAGAATCCGCAATCGATGGATCATTTTCAATACATCAAGCAAGCGGGATATGCCTCATGTGCAGAATGCTGTCCGAGTACGGAGCAAAATTTTTACGGTGCATTGGATACAACCATTTATTGCATAAACAAAGGAAATACGCTGTATTCCCTACTCTATTGGGTTTTGAATACACCGAATCAAGGGTATTTAGAAGCTAACACCAGTGCGTTTGACACCACTCACATCTATTTGAATTATTAAGGTTCTTCGAAGAGAACTTTATATTTCAGCAGTCCATCCGCACGTGAGCAAGCATTGAAATGCCACCATTCTGTTTGAAGTTGACGAAATCCTTGGGACTTCATTACTTTGCGTAATAAATCGCGATTTTCAATATGAACGGCTGTCAATTTCCCTTCAGCTACAAATTGTTTTTCCATCGATGGGTAGGCAATTTGACGAATGTCATCATAGCCGGCACCCATATCAAGTGGCACACTATTCTGATCCAAAATAGTTAAATCCACAGCTGCTCCCATGTTGTGCAAACTTCGATTTTTGGGATTGGAGACAAATTTTCCGCGTTCGATTGGAGGCAATGAATCAAGGGCATCCCACATTTTTTGCTGCACACTTACTGGTCGAAGAGCATCATAAATCAGCAAATGAAATCCTGGTTTTAACTGGGATAAATATGCTTGAACTTTTGAAAGTCGTTCCGCAACATCTTTTTGCAAATACGCTTTTTTCAAGCGATCGTACAAAATGACCCCCATGAAATTATCGGTTGTGGCATATTTCAACTCCACAAGAATGTCTTTATTCAAGGATTGTACATCTACAAGATTAAACTGAGATACAATAGCTGTATCCTTCAGTTTCTCCAATGAAACCTGTTGACTTGAAGCCTCGAGTACTTTTGGAACTACCTTTTTGGGAGGAGCCGAATCCGTACAGGAAAAAAGTAAACTAATTAAAACATGACCAATAATGATCGTTCTCATGCCAATATCGCCTGCGTTTCTGTAGTGATTCGTTGACGCAGTCCATCTGAAACGGGATGCAACGGCAAGCGCATTTTCTCCAACATGATGTTTTGCACATTCAAGGATACTTTTACGCCACCTGGATTTCCTTCTTCAAAGAACATTTTAGTGATGTTAAACAAGTCATAATGTTCTTTACGTGCAGTATCTAAATCTCCTGTCATGGAAGCATGTACCATTGTTGAGAATTTCTTTGGGAACGCATTTGCCACAACGGAAATCACACCATCTGCCCCAGCAGCGATTAACGGCATTGTTAAGTTATCGTCACCAGAAAGCACACCGAAGTCCGGACGTCTCAAACGGATAATTTCCATGATTTGTTCCATGTTTCCAGAAGCTTCTTTTACTGCAACGACATTTGGAATTTCACTCAATGCTAAAGTTGTTTCAGGTGTCATGTTAGAACCAGTTCTTCCTGGGACATTGTAAAGAATAATCGGTAAATCTGTATAGGAAGCAACCATCTTGAAATGCTCGAAAATTCCTTTTTGAATTGGCTTATTGTAATATGGCGAAACGGATAAAATTCCATCAACACCTTTTGGTAGTTTTGCGAAGATCCCTTCTAAAGCACGCGTGTTGTTTCCTCCAACTCCATAAACAATTGGCAATTGACCTTTATTTTCATCGATAACTGTTTGCAGGACTTCCATTTTCTCCTCTTGAGTCAATACCGGAGATTCACCTGTAGTTCCTTGCACAACTAAAAAATCAGTTCCTTCATCGATTTGCATGCGTACCAAACGACGCAATGCGTCAAAATCAATTTGTTCATTTTCTAAAAAAGGAGTTACTAAAGCAACACCAGCTCCTGTGAATGGATTATTCATTTGTAGATATTTTTTTAAGCGTTTTAATAACGAAATCAAGCATTTCCGATGGCACTTCTGAACCAGCATTTAACTGTAAATCGAAAGATGCATCTTGTTCATTTACAAGGATTTTACGTTTAACAGCAGCATCTTTTACATATGGGAATATTTTAGCTTCCGTATGGCCAAACCAAATCATAATGTCGTAAGCTCGTTGTAATTCGGTTTCCAATTGAACATCCTTCAATTTATTCCAGAAATTGAAGTCCAATGGAGAGTTATAATAAATTAAAAAATGTGGCGGCAAGGTATTTTTATCCACTTCTTTGGGGACATTCACAACGATAATGAGTCGGTCAACATTACTCGAATTGAGCATGCTGTCCAACGATTTTCTAAAATCTTTTAGTTGCTCCTCGTTTTCATAATTGAAGGCGACTAGCAAAGACTTAGCTGATTCCCAAATATTTTTACTGTTCACTAACTTATCAATTTTATAAATTCATCTTCACTAATAATAACCACTCCTAAATTAGTGGCTGATTTTAGCTTTGCAGGACCCATATTTGCTCCAGCGATGAGAAAATCTGTTTTGCTTGAAACAGAAGATCCGACTTTCCCACCGTTGCGTTCAATTAATTCTTTTATTTCATCCCTTGAAAATGTCTCAAAGGTACCTGATACTACTAATACTTTTCCACTTAAAACAGACGATGCTTGTTCTTTTTTAACGGTTTCAAAAGCAAGTCCAATTTCTTTCAAGCGATCAATTAAGGCTAAATTAGCTGAATCTTGGAAATAGTGGAGTACTGAAATAGCAATTTTTTCACCAATTTCTTCGACATCGATTAATTCATCAAAATTCGCTTGCTTCAAGGCATCCATGTTCCCGAAGGCATGCGCCAATTTTTTAGCAACCGTTTCGCCAACAAAACGAATACCCAATCCGAAAAGGACACGTTCAAATGAAATTTGTTTTGACGCTTCCACTCCCTTTAATAAATTATTCGCTGACTTCTCACCCATTCGGTCTAGCTCCAGTAATTGATCAAAAGTCAGTTGGTATAGTCCACTAATGTCTTTGATTAACTGTTTTTCGAATAATACCTCAATGGTCTCCTCCCCTAATCCATCGATATTCATTGCTTTTCTACTAATGAAATGGGCGATTTTTCCTTTTACTTGCGGAGGGCAAGCAACTTCATTCGGACAATAGTGTTGCGCTTCCCCTTCCTTTCGGATGAGTTCAGTTTGACATTCGGGACATTTTTCAATGAAGTGAATTCGTTCCAATGACGTTCGCTCACTCACATTCACACCGACAATTTTCGGGATGATTTCTCCTCCTTTTTCAACTTGAACAAGGTCCCCTAAATGCAAGTCGAGTTTTTCTATTTGATCCGCATTGTGCAAGGAAGCTCTTTTTACAGTCGTACCTCCTAATTGAACGGGTCGTAAGTTGGCTACTGGAGTAATTGCGCCTGTTCGCCCAACTTGATAGGTAACCGCCTCTAACCGCGTTTCAACCTGATTTGTTTTAAACTTATATGCGATTGCCCAACGAGGAGACTTTGCTGTGAATCCTAGTTTACGTTGTTGATCATACGAATTCACTTTGATGACAATTCCGTCAATGTCAAAGGGTAAATTGTTTCGTTCTTCGTTCCAAAAATGAATAAAATCCATGATTCCTTGGATGCTATTCGTTTTCTCAATGAATCTATTTTCCGGAGGAGGTATGCGGAATCCCCATTCTTTTGCTTTCAACACGGACTCAAAATGTCCGGATTGCAATTCATTTAAGCCATAAAGTCCATAGAGGTAACAATCTAATTTGCGATCTGAAACAACTTTAGAATCCAAGGACTTCAATGTTCCCGAAGCCGTGTTTCTCGGATTCGCATATAATGCTTCCCCCGCCTCTTCTCGTTCTTGGTTGAGTAAAGCAAATTGTTCATGCGGCATAAAGATCTCTCCACGAATCTCAAAGTCAAGTGGAAAATCTCCTTGCAATTGCAATGGAATCGTTCTAATCGTTCTTACATTCGTAGTAACTAACTCTCCTTTTTCGCCATCACCTCTGGTAACAGCAGCGGTTAATTGACCGTTCTCGTAACGAATTCCAATGGCTACACCATCATATTTAAGTTCACAAACGTATTCAATCTCTTCGTTAATTGATTTTTTTATGCGGTTTTCCCAATCCATTATTTCCTCCTCGGAATAGGTATTGGACAAAGATAACATCGGATAACGATGAGCAACCGCTTGAAATTTTTTGGTTAAATCACCTCCAACGCGCTTGGTTGGACTATTCTCAGAAGAAAACTCAGGAAATTCTTTTTCTAACTTTTCTAGGCTTTTGAGTAATTGATCAAAATCATAGTCAGATATTTCCGGTGAATTTTGAACATAATACAAATGATTGTGGTGATTTAACACCTTCATTAGTTGTTCAATTTCTGCTTTTGCCTGAATCGCATTCATAGGTTAAAGTTACACTTTTTGCGCTTTCAACATGCGGGATTTTCCTTGTAAATCTTTTCGGATTTCAATATGCTCAAACTCAAATAATTCGAGGTATTCTTTCACTTGCTCTCCATATAATTCATGAAGTTCAAGAAACAAATATCCACCTTTAACTAATTTGAGATTGGCAAATTTGATGAGTTCCTTGTAAAAAATGATGGGATCTTGATCGTCTACAAACAATGCCATTAAGGGTTCGTGCTCAATTACATGTGCCGACATCGTACTTTTTTCTTTCTCAGGAATGTACGGTGGATTGGAAACGATGATGTCGTATTTTCTTGCTACCGATAGAAAAGTCGGACTGAAATTTAAGGCATCTTCATGAATCAATTCAATTTCCAGATTCAGCTTTTTGGCATTCTCTGCACTCAGATCCAATGCTTCTTTGGAATAATCCAATGCTTGCACATTGGCACTCGCGTAAATGGATTTTAATGCCAACGCAATGCAGGCAGTTCCTGTGCAACAATCAATAATATGTTTTGGATGAGCATTTGTTTCCGAAATCCATGCCACCAACTCTTCTGTTTCTGGACGAGGAATTAATGCGCGTGAGTCACAAGAAATGGTTAACCCATAAAAATCGGTTTCACCGACCAAATACTGAAAGGGAACCGAGTTCAACAATCCTTTCACGAAACTTCGGACATACAAAAGATCGGATTCTGATAAGCGTTCACCTTGATTTAACAACAAGTCACTTGCAGACCAATTCATTCGCTTACAAATCAATTGAGTCCACATGGACTTCAATTCAGAAGAAGAAAATATGGAGTCAAGACGGTCGTAAAAGTAATTCTTTGCAGATTTGAGTGTGTTGTCAGGTACGAACATTATTTCTTGCGCAGCTTTATGAATTTCTTGATTTTTTCATTTTCAATGAGAACTGTCAAGTTGTAGTATGCGATTTTCCACTCCCCATCTATAAAAATGCAAATGCCACTACCACGGCAGGACTCCATCCAAGTTTGCAGGTCTTCGTCAAAATAAGCGACTGTTCCATCCGCAACGACATTCCACATTCGATTGCTCGGTTTAAAGTCCCAAGCCTTTCCTTTATCGAAATATGGTTTACAAAACGATTGAAAATCCGCTTTGCTCCAGCGTTCACCGGGAGCAGTTCCTAGAAAAACGAAGTCATTGGCAGTCACATCGAAATACTGTTTGAAATCAGCCTTTGCAGCGGAGACATGCCATTGATCAATTAATTGATTCAATTCGGTAAGTTGCTTGGATTCCTGTGCAAAAACAGAACAAGTCCAGAAAAGAAAACTGATCGTATAAAAGCGCAGCATTTATTTATTTTGTTTAGCCGCTTTTTTACACATTTTAACGGCATTTTTCAAGTTGATAATTCCTCCCGTTACCGATTTTGATGGAAATCCAAAACCAGTATAAACCGTTGCTGATTCTAATAAAATTGTTTTGATGGTCCACATGTCTAAGCTTGGGAAATACGATTTCAACATGGCTGCGGCACCGGCAACCATTGGCGCTGCCATCGAAGTTCCTTGTAAGTTCATGTAAGCACTTTGAGGAACTGTGTTATAAATTTCCAATCCTGGTGCAAAAACATCTACTGTTTCCGCTCCGAAATTTGAAAATTCAGCCACCATTCCTTCTCCCTTTGTTCGTGTGGAAGCTCCAATAGTTAATATATTATTGAAAGGTCCCTCTTCTTGAAAATCGTAACGAGATGTTGGGAAATTCGGTTCAACATCTACATCTTTCGCATCATTTCCTGCTGCGTGAATCATTAAGACACCATTTGTATCTGCATACAACATTGCTTGGTATACTTCGTATTGATGTGGTGAGTAATCCTTACCAAAAGACATATTAATTACCTGTGCGCCGTTATCCACCGCATAACGAATAGCTAACGCAACATCTTTATCTTGCTCGTCACCATTAGGCACGGTACGGACTGACATAATTTTCACGTTATCCGCTACTCCATCTCCACCTTTTCCATTTCCGCGAATGGCAGCGATAATTCCTGAAACATGTGTTCCGTGTAATGCCTCTGGACCTTCTACATCGTTATTTCCATAATGTGTGTCTGTGAAATCATCTGGATTATCGCCAATTAAACTGCGGTCATCGAAATAAATATTTAAGTTGTAGTTTAATTGATCTTCAATGTATTTTTTCGTTTCCGCGTCGAATTGTCCATTTGCCAATCCTTCTTTGTACTGTGCTAAATTTTCAAGTTCACCCTCTACTTCTGCTTTTGCATTGGCATACATGAAATATTCAGAATCATCTAATAATGTTACTGGATCAACTCCATCGTATTTATCCTTTAATTTGGCATAAATTCGAGTTTTTTCCAAACGGGCATTTTCTTGGTTCTCACCAGTTGCATTTCCTAAAAAGTTCCATCCATGTACATCATCGACATAACCATTTTTGTCATCATCAATTTTGTTTCCAGGGATTTCTTTTGGATTCACCCAAATTTTCCCTTGTAAATCTTCGTGTTCGATATCTACACCTGAATCAATAACTGCAACAACAACCGGTTGAGACTTTTTATTTTTTAGCATTTTGTATGCTTGATCTGTGTACATCCCTTGACCATCGCCATTGTACCAATTAAGGGTACCCGGAATAGCTTGTGCGAACAACTGTGGAATCGAAAATCCAAAAACGATCAAAAGGTATTTTGCTGTATTCATGTGCTTTTTTTTCAAATTTAAAAATTAAACGTCAAGGAATTCATTTGGTATCACAAAATCTTACAATTCATCCAATGCAAAGACCATTTTACCACGGATGAAGGTTCTCCAAGCATAGTTTTGTTCGAAAGAAGGATTGCTTTCAAGGGGTTTATCGAAAATGACAAAATTGGCTCTTTTTCCTTTTTCCAAACTTCCAAGTTCATTTTCTTGAAACGACGAAAAGGCTGCCCAAATAGTCATTCCGCGTATCACTTCATCCAAACTGAGGGACTCCTGCGACAAGAATCCATTTAAGGGTTGATTCGTAGAATTTTTTCGTTGAACAGCTGCGTGGATGGTAAAAAATGGATTGGTGGATTCCACAGGGAAATCTGTACCAATTGCCAACATTCCATATTGACGTAACAAGGTCCTGTAGGCGTATGCTCCTTGTAAACGATTTTTCCCCAATCTATTCTCTGCCCAGCGCTGATCACTCGTAGCATGTGTAGGTTGTACGGAAGGGAAAACAGCGTATTCAGAAAATTTCGCAAAATCAGCAGGGTCAATTACTTGTGAATGCTCGATTCGAAAACGATGATCCGGATTTCTATTGAAGGCATTTTTATAAATATCGAGAATCAAAGCATTGGCAGAATCTCCAATTCCATGCGTATTCATCTGATAGCCATGCTTTAGACAAAACTGAGCTATATTCTTCATTTCATTTACGGAAGTCAACAATAAACCATGTGAATGGTGATCATCCGTATATGGTTTTTTCAACAAAGCACCTCTTGATCCAAGAGAACCATCTGCGAAAACCTTAAAGCTTCGAATGGATAAATTACGAAAACGATAAGGTCCATTTTTTATAGCGAATGTTCTATTTTCTGGAGAATTCATGAGCATGGCATACAATTCCAGTTTCAATTTCCCACTCGAAATCATGGATTTAAATAACTGAATGTGTTTAAAATCAATACCTGCTTCATGCGTCCCTGTAATTCCATACTGAAACAATTCTTCTTGAATTTCAGAGATGGCCTTCTTTACTTGACTCAATGGATAAGCAGGCAAATGTTTTGAAATAAAATTCATGGCATTGTCAAGGAGAAGTCCGGTCGGTACTCCATTGACCATTTTCACCTCTCCACCATCGACGCTTGTTGATTGAATTTTAGCCTTTTTAAACAAGTACTCATTCACGAGCGCCGCGTGTCCATCTACTCGATACAAGCAAACTGGAATGTTTTTAAAGACCTCCGAAAGCTTTTTGTTATTCGGCATGGAATCATTACCCCAAAGTGATTGATCCCATCCACCACCGATGATAAATTTATTGCTGGACTTTGCAAAATACTTTTCACAGCGATAAATCACTTCATCCATGGATTTAGCACCTGTTAAATCGACCCCTAATTTCTGATTTGCATACATCAATAAATGTCCATGAGCGTCTGTTAATCCGGGATAAACGTCTTTCCCCAATGCATCGATGTCCTCGTCTGACCTGTATTTATTTAAAATTTGTCGCTCTGGACCAACCTCAATCACCTTTCCATCTCGAATGGCCATTGCTTCATGGACAGATCCAGCATCATCCATCACATGAATATTGGCGTTATGAATGATTAAATCTACTTTTTGACCCTTCATACAGGAAAACAAAAAGGTAGCGAGCGCGAGAAATAAGAAAGCGAATTTAAACATGCGAAAAGGATTTAGAATGGGTAACCGATACCGAAGTTCAAGTAGTTTGGAAGGAACGGTTTAGGCATGATTTCCTTCACTTGATCCAAGCTCATGTTAAATTGGTTCATTCCTTCTTGGTAATACGTCTGACGTGTTCCCATTTCCTGAAATACCCATTTCGCACCTTTGGCAAACGCTGGATCGTATATTGGGAATCCTACATCTAAGCGGATGATGAAAAATTCTAAATCCATTCGGAGTCCTATTCCTGAGGAAATGGCGATTTGTGGAACAAATGTATTCCAATGAAACTGACTACCAATTCTACTGGCATCCTCGCGGAAAGTCCAGATATTCCCGAAATCCGTAAACAGTGCCCCTTTAAATGTTGAACCTAGACTAAAGCGATATTCCAAGGATCCTGCGAAGCGAATATCTGCAATTTGAGTTGCCAAACGATTGGTGTCCAAGTGATATTTGTAGGCTCCTGGACCTAATGCTCTTGCTCTCCACCCCCTATTATCATTCGATCCTCCACCAAAGAAACTGTAGTCATATGGCATAGCGGTTTTGGAGTTTTTAAATGGAACACCAGCACCAGCGGAAAGTTTGAGATGAAGAGAGGATCCTGACAAAACACGTTTACTCATGATGAATTGATTATCCAAACGGACAAACTGTGAATACGGTTGATTACGAAGTAAATATTGTCCGTTTAATGTGTCCTGTCTTTCTCTAAACAGGTACAACAAGTTTCCTGCTGCATCGAACGTTGAGTTGAAATAAACAGAAGTATTCAGGGCGTTTTTTCGCTCCTTTCCTTCTTTTAAATCCTTTTCCTTGTTATTGTACTCGTAGGAAAACTTAAAGTCCTGCCAAATAAATTGATTGTTGTAAGTTGCATTCAAGAAAACATCATTAATTTGATTTAATTGCTCTTGAAATGCAGCACTTTTCTTGATGGAAACATATTTAATGACAGATGCACCCGGAAGTCCCATTTGAAAAACCTGCGTCTTACCAACCAAGAATTTCCACATGTAATTGAGCTGAAAAACACTGCGGTCAAAAATACTTCGCTTCTCAATATTGTATGCGGTTGTCAAGACTGTTCTTGGTTTTTGACGTTTCCCTAACATCGTTACAGGCGTTGGGAATAATCCAGGTAAATCAAATTTCAAACTTGGACCGAATTCGAAGGTGTTGAACGTGCGTCCTTTCCCTGTTCCAACGGTCTGATTCGATTGATCTTGAAAGACTAGCGGCTGAGACTCAAATCCACCTCCAAAGGAAAAGGTCATTTTACCAGCTCCTTTGTGTATGTTTTTGTTTGTGTAGTTAAAGGAAGCATTCGCACCTAGCAAACCAGTTGAGGAAGTGAATTTGGGATCAAAACCATAGGTTTGTTTTTTTGCTGGCTCGAGGAAATAATGTACCGCCAATTTATTGCCAGGTTGTTCGATGATTATTGGTTTAACTGAACTAAAAACACCCAATTGAACAATGGAACGGTAACTTCTATCTAAATAATATTCCTTGTATTTGTTGTCACTCTCCAAATAGTTTTGCAACTCAAGAATGGAAGGTTTGATCCAAGGGGAGTCTCCGTTATAGGTCACGGTGATTTTACGAAAGGGATTTGTGGTCCCAGTTGGAACGTGTTTTTCCTTCAATTGTTTTTTGGAATAAAGGATCTCGTCGTAAACGAAAGACTTAGTCGTTCTCAAGAATTGTGGAGCAATGGGATCGTAAAGACTCAATTGTTGATCCTTCATGAGCTGAGCAAAACTAGCATCCATATTCGTCGTATCAGAAAGATGGAAATACACATTTGAAACGGTCATTTCTACATATGGAACTCGAATCAAACTATCCTTTTTCATTTCTGAAGGAACATAACGATCGTCAAATTGAACCACTAAGCGAACTTTCATGGTTTGACGGTTCGTATCCGCTGAAAAGGAAATACTACTGGATGAGAATTTGTACACTTGGTCATCCCTTAAATACTTTGCTACTAGTTCTCGGTAATCATTCAAGTAATCCGTATCGAAAGGCATTCCCAGTAAAGGATGCTCACCTGTTTTTTCGATGTGTTTTCTAACATATGAAGCGTGCTTATCTCGTAGAAGTTTAGCACCAAGGTATTGAACGGAATCAATAAAATATTGAGGTCCGGCTTGAATAACATAACTTGGATAAGCAAAACGTTTTTTTTCGTTTAGGACCAATCCACCTGTTACATTTCCATAATAATGACCTTTCTTGCGTAAATAGAATCCTAGTTGTTCTATACTCTTTTGATATAAAATCGTATCAAAAACAATTGGTTTCTGTCCAAATTTATATTTCACTTTTTCCTTCCACAATACCTTAGTAAACGTTGCTTGCTGATATTCTTTAGGGAAAAATGTGGAGTCCCCACGAGCGATGGCCTTTTCATTACGCTTCGCATTGATCTTGTCTACCTTGTCTTTTTTTCTATTTTGTTTCTTTTCGAATTTCTGAAATTTCAATTCTCTTTTGTGCGCAACATGAGCAGAATCAATAGCGTTGTAAATGCGCAATTTAAAATTGATGTAAAAGTTTCGTTGATTTGGCTGTTGACGAATGATTAATCCAAGGTCATACTTGTCGATGGATGAATTATCTTTCAATTCAATCGTATTCGAACGAAGAAGGTATTTGCCTGTCGGAACATTTCGCGTTAAATCACATGCTGTTAAAACAAACAGAAGGATAATCGCAATATTTAGTAAATTCGCTCGATGTTTCATGTCCAAGTACAAAAATAACAATAATCAAGTTGGAAAAAATTTCGCTACAAAAGATAAAATGGATTAAAAGTCTACACCTGAAGAAAAATCGGGAGAAAGAAAAATTGGTTGTAGTGGAAGGCTTAAAATTAGTCAGCGAATTGACCATTCAATTTCCTGAGCTCGTACATTCTATATACACAAGTGCGGATATCGATCCATCACTCTTGAATCATTTTGATTGCTATTCATGTAACAACAACGAAATGGAGCGCATTTCGCAATTTAATAGTCCATCTGCGATGATTGGACTTTTTCATGAGCCAGTCGAGAAAAAATTCAATCCAAACGAACGCATACTCGTACTAGAAAGCATTCAAGATCCCGGGAATCTCGGAACCATCATTCGAACAGCAGATTGGTTTGGAATCAAACAAATTCTTTGCTCTGAGGACACGGTTAATTGCTTCAACTCCAAAGTCATTCAATCGTCGATGGGAAGCGCATTTAGAATTCCCGTTTTCTATGAAAATTTGATTGAATTTCTCCCAAAATTGAATTCCACCATACATGGAGCACTATTGGACGGTGAGAAATTGGAAAATGTGAATCCAAAAGAAATAAAAATTCTCGTCATGGGAAATGAAGGAAAGGGAATTTCACCATCACTTCAAAAACATATCAATCAGGCAGTTACCATACCTGGCTATGGGCAAGCGGAATCCTTAAATGTCTCCATTGCAACAGGTATTTTCCTCCATCATTGGTCTCAATTGAAATCATAGTGTCTTAATTCAAAGAAAAGGCTGTATTTTTGCAAATCCCAACTGCGAAAATGATTGATTTCGATTTATACGAAGCAAAGAAGCTTTACCCTTTTCAGGAACAAACCGTCAACCACGTTCTAGATGAACTTAGGAAAAACGGCAATAATTTTAATTTACTTTACCAACTTCCAACTGGAGGTGGTAAAACAGTTATTTTCTCTGAAATAGCTCGTCGATTCATTGAACAGTGGGGTAAAAAAGTGCTTATTTTAACGCACAGAATCGAACTTTCCGTTCAAACATCCCAACAGTTATCAGCCATTAAAGTGGCGAATAAGGTCATTAATTCAGAAGTAAAGCATTTGGATGACCAGGACGAGTATCAATGTTTCATCGCGATGGTGGAAACCTTGAATAACCGTTTAAATGAAAACGACAACTTTATTGCCGATGTTGGATTGGTTATTGTCGATGAGGCACATTACAATAGTTTCAGAAAAATCTTCCAGTTTTACGAGGACGCAAATATTTTGGGGGTTACCGCTACACCTTTAAGTTCGAATAGAAACCTACCTCTAAAAGATAATTACAACAAGCTATTGGTGGGAGAATCCATTTCGAATCTCATTGAAGGAGGATATTTGTCCAATGCGGAAACATACCAATACGATGTCAATCTACACGGATTGAAAATTGGGACAAACGGCGATTTCACCGTAAGTAGCTCTGACTTACTTTACAGTAACTTCTTTATGCAGGAAAAATTGATTTTCGCTTATGAAGAGGTTAGTTTAAATAAAAAAACGCTGATTTTCAATGCGGGAATCGAAACTTCACGTCGTGTAGAAGATTCTTTCAAGAAACTGAAATACAACATTCGTCACCTAGACTCTACTTTTAGCGACAAAGACCGAAAAGATGTCATTCATTGGTTTAAAGTAACTCCAGGTGCGATTTTAACATCGGTTGGAATCTTGACAACAGGATTTGATGAACCGACGGTTGAATCGATCATTATTAACCGTGCAACGCGTTCATTGACGCTTTACCACCAAATGATTGGGCGTGGTTCCAGAAAACTTCCAAATAAAAGTGAATTTCAAATCATCGATTTAGGGAATAACGTACGTCGCTTCGGTTATTGGCAAGATTACATCAATTGGCAAGATGCCTTCAAATTTCCAGATCGATTTTTGGAATCCCGTATCTCTGAATTGGAGGACATGGAATTCGAAGTGGAATTTGAATTTCCAAAAGGATTTGACAAGTACATGCCATCTGCCATATTAGAAGAATTCAACATCAAAGATTGTTATTACGAATGTTTGGACCGCGGTGAAAAAGGTAAAGTTGCCATTGATTTATCTATTGAAAATCATTTTAAAGCAATACAATTAGCCGCAAAAGATTTAGACCATGCACTTGATTTAATGCAGGTTATACAAGATCACATCGAGCATAGATTGAAGCATTATACGAAGTGTATTTCCAAAAGCACGGATAACTATTTCAAGTTTCTCTTGGAAACATACAATCGTCAATTAGCACAAAAAATCAGATTGAATATTGAGGATTGATGCTTTTTCTGTAATTTTAAATGCACATGAAAAATATCATTCTAATCTGTTTTTGTCTTTTACAAAGCCTCTCCTTTGCACAAGGAGCGAAATTAAAGACCTACCTCGACACCAAGCAATTTTATGCTCCCAATGTTGGGAATTACCTAGAAATATACATGCAGTTTGTATCCTATTCCGTCGTGTACAAAAACGAAGGGAATGGATTGAGAGCCAAAGTCCTGATTTCAGTTGAAATTACTGATAGTTCCAAAACCGTTTTTAACGATCGATATGTGCTGGAATCTCCGGAAGCAATTGATAGCATACAAGACGATTTCTACGAAATCCTTCGCGTTCAGTTAAATCCAGGTAAGTATTCTTTGAAAATCAATTTACTGGATGTCAATAAAGAAGACTCGGAGATTTCGGGAATCCTGCCAATTTCCATTGAAGATTTTTCTACGAACACCAAAATATCCGATGTACTTGTTGCGGAATATGCTTATCCAAGTGATCAACAAACCAATTTTGACAAATCGGGCTACCACATTATTCCCATGCTTTCTAGTTTTTATGGGACAGATTCAAAAACATTACCAGTTTACTTAGAATTATACGGGACAGAGAACATAAGTGATAGTACTTTTCTTTTATCTCATCGCATCATCAACATGAAGGATGCAAGCGAAATACCTGGATTCACACGCACGAGCACGTTGCACAAATCAAGTGTTGTTCCCGTTTTTGAAACGATCAATATTGAAGAATTAAATTCAGGAAACTATCAAATACAATACCGTTTGACAACAAACTCAAATGAAATACTTTCCATTCAAACCTATGATTTCGAACGTAGTAATGAGAATAATTACATGTTCACCATGGAGAATCTGTTGCTAGATCCTGCTTTTCAATCATCCATTCCATCAGACTCCGTATTCTATTTCTTAGAAAGTTTAATTCCAATTTCAAAACCTGCGGAGATTAAAAACATTATTGAAACCCTGAAATCAAAAAATATTGATGAAGCGCGCAAGCATGTTCAAGGATATTGGGCGGTATCTACACCAACTAATCCCTACGAATCTTGGCTGAAATACAAGGCACAAGTCATCTTTGTACAGAAAATCTACGGAAATAACTTTCAAGAAGGATTTGAAACAGATCGTGGACGTGTTTACCTGAAATATGGTGCGCCAAACCAGGTAAACGCAAGAGAATCCTCTCCTTCTGAATATCCATACGAAATTTGGACCTACAATAAAATTGGGGTCTACAGCAACAAGCGTTTTGTTTTTTACAACCCTGACCTCGTAAACAATGCCTATCGCCTACTTCACTCTGATATGATTGGAGAATTAAAGAATCCGGCATGGCCACAAATTCTTGCTAAACGCAACACATACAATGGAAATGTGGATAATCCCAACCAAAACAATGTCAATCATTGGGGAGGTGATAGCAACGATTTATTTCGTCAATACTAGCAGATGGATACTTCTTTAGCAATTGTCATCCTCAATTTCAACGGAAAGCATCACCTTGAAACATATTTACCCAGTGTTCTATCCTATTCTAAGGATACACCCGTTTATATTGCCGACAATGCCAGTACGGATGATTCTGTTTCGTTTATTCAAGCACAATTCCCACAAGTTCGCCTACTCCAACAAAATCGAAATTTTGGATTTGCAGGTGGATACAATGTGGCATTAGAACAAATAAAAGGTCAATTCGATTATTACCTTCTTCTCAATAGCGATGTAGAAGTAACCGAAAATTGGATCGAACCATTGAAGCAATTCATGGATACTCATGAAAACACAGCTGGGTGTCAACCAAAAATTAGGTCCTATCGGAACAAACAAGCGTTTGAACATGCCGGTGCCGCAGGTGGATTTGTCGATTTACACTATTTCCCTTTTTGCCGTGGACGAATTTTCGATTCACTTGAAAACGATGAACAACAGTATGACTATGACGTTCCGGTAACCTGGACATCAGGCGCAGCGATGCTCATTCGTTCAAACTTGTTTCATCAAGTAAAGGGCTTTGACTCCGATTTCTTCGCGCACATGGAAGAAATTGATCTATGTATCCGGCTAGGAAATCTTGGTTTTGATTTTCATTGCGTTCCAGAAAGTACGGTATACCATTTAGGAGGAGGCACACTTGATTATGATTCCCCAAAGAAAGTCTATTTGAATTTCAGAAATAGTCTATTTATGTTGATGAAAAATCACGCCGGACTTTTATTCCCCAGTTTATTTATTCGCATGTGTTTAGATGGAATTGCTGGAGTTAAATTTTTGCTTTCTGGTAAATTCCAATTAACATGGATGGTGTTTTTAGCACACATGAATCTGTATGCGCAATTCGGACGTTTTTACAAAAAACGTCGCCAAATCAATACCAAAGCAAGAAAATTCTACCGCTACAATGGAAGAATTATATGGGATTATTACTTTTTGAAAAACAAAGTATATTCTGCATTAAACAAACGAAAATTCAACTAATGAAATCGATATTCAGTACCCTTTTCTGTTCGCTTGGCTTCCTTTCCTTTGCACAAGTAACAAATGTGATGGAGGCAAGTGACAAAGCGCAAAAGTTAGTTGGGAAACCAGCAGAAACGTTTAATCCATATGTTTACGTCATGCCAACGATTGGCACCGGTGGACACGGACATACATTTCCAGGTGTTTGTGCACCATTTGGAATGATGCAGTTAAGTCCAGACACACGTCACGACGGCTGGGATGGCTGCGGTGGATACCATTACTCGGACTCACTCATTTATGGATTCAGTCACACCCACCTTAGTGGAACTGGTGTCCCAGATTATGCGGATTTACTAATTGTACCTCAATCTGGAAAGAAGGCAAAACTTCTTCCAAAATACCAAGATGCAAAAAATGGATTTGGGTCCACGTTTTCACACAACAAGGAAAAAGCACGCGCTGGATTCTATGAAGTTTATTTGGAGGATGAGCAAATCAATGTTCGTTTAACCACAAGTGAACGTTCTGGTATTCATGAATATACATTTATGAATGCCAATGGAAAAAAGTACATTTTGTTGGATTTAGATTACCGAGACAAAGTACTTGATGCAGGATTCGAAATCATCAATAACACCAGTATCTCTGGAAAAAGAGTTTCAGAAGCATGGGCAAATGAACAACACTTTTATTTTCATTTAGAAACCTCCACCCCGTTCAGTTCTGCCAAACCAGTGAAAATTGCCGGGACTCATAAATTATTGCTGGAATTTCCGAAGGATACCAAAGTATTATATGTCAAAGTTGGTATGTCACACGTGGATCAAAAAGGAGCAGCGCATAATTTACAACTAGAAATCCCAGGTTTTGATTTCATGCAAGTGTATTCACGTAACATCGAAAAATGGAACAATGAATTAAGTAAAATCAAGGTTGAATCGTTGAATTTCGAAGATGCCATTATCTTCTACACGAGTTTGTATCATTGTATGGTTGCTCCAAATTTAATGAGCGATCTGGACGGACGTTACCGTGGACGCGACCAAAAGATCCATCAACTAGTAAAAGACAATCATTACACCGTTTTCTCTCTTTGGGATACCTATAGAGGAAATCATCCTTTATTTACCTTGATTCAACAAGAACGAACGACTCAATTCATCCGTACTTTCTTACGTCAATTTGATGAAGGCGGTGATCTTCCAGTTTGGGAATTAGCAGCTTGCGAAACGGAATGCATGATCGGTTATCACAGTGTAAGTGTCATTTCTGACGCCTACATGAAAGGATTGGATGGTAAAACAAAAGCCGCGGGAATGTCTTACGATGCTAAAAAAGCCCTAAAGGACATGCATTTTACTGCTAACATCAACGAACTTGGAAAGCAAAGTTACGCGGACAAAGGCTATTTAAGTTCAAGCGATGAACCAGAATCTGTTTCGAAAACCTTAGAATATGCCTATGACGATTTTTGCATAGCAGAAATGGCAGCAGCAATAGGAAATGACGAAATGGCGAAAACTTACCGCAAACGAAGCTTTTCCTTTGTGAATTTATTCGATCCAAACACAAAATTTATGCGTCCACGTCGTGGAGCTCAATGGTATGGTCCATTTGATCCGTCAGAAGTTAATTTCAACTACACCGAAGCGAATAGCTGGCAATATTCCTTGTATGCTCCGCATGAAATTGAAGTGTTAACAAATTTATTGGGTGGAAGAGATTCCTTGGAAGCTTGGTTGGATCGTTTGTTTACGACGGAAATGAAATTATCGGGACGCGAACAAGCGGACATCACCGGATTAATCGGTCAATACGCGCATGGAAATGAACCTTCGCATCACATGGCCTATTTGTACAACTTCACCAATGCTCCGTACAAAACACAGTTTTATGTCGATCGTATTTTAAAGGAAATGTATCACGCAAAGCCCGATGGGCTTTCCGGAAACGAGGACTGTGGACAGATGAGCGCTTGGTATGTACTTAGTTCATTAGGACTTTATCCGATTGCTCCTGGAAATACCATGTATCAAATTGGACGTTCATTGTTTAGCAAGGCAACTATTAAAGTTGATAATCAAACCAATGCAAAAATCGAGATTATTTGCAACAATCAAGGAGCTGCTAATTGTTATGTAGCCTCTGTGAAATGGAATGGTAAATTGATTCCAGATTTTCAAATTGACCACAAAACATTGATGCTTGGTGGGAAATTGGAATTTGACATGACTGATAAAAAGCCAGCGAAATCGAACTATCCACAAATGAATACCGTGGAAATACCTGCAGATGTGGTACCTGCTCCATTTATTAAAACAGAACAACGCATTTTTGACAACCAACTTTATTTGGAAATGGGACATGTCATTTTGAGTCCAACAGATAGCTATGAGTTAAAATACCGTTTGGATAATGGGCCATGGAATGTTTATGCTCAACCAATTAAGATCCAACAAACTACAACAGTAGATTTGCAATTAATCCGAAAGAATACAGCTGGAATCAAAGCTGAAAGCGCCATTGTTTCCAGTCAATTCATTCGTAAAAATCCAAATGTCAATTTAACACTCGACACGAAGTATTCAAATCAATACGCTGCATCGGGCGAAAACGCATTGATTGACGGACTTTTTGGAGGAAGTGAGTTCAGAACTGGTGATTATCAGGGTTATTATGGAAAGGACATTGTGGCGACGGTGACATTTAAAGAACCCGTTGCGATTCATGAATTTGGAGTTTCTTGTATCCGCGACCAGAAAGCATGGATTTTTCTTCCAAAAGAAATACGATATGAGGTTTCTTATGATGGAATCACTTTCCAAAATCCGCAAATTATCTCCATTCCATCTGCCACAAAAACGGATAAAAATCCATACAATCAGAAATTCACACAGATACTTGAAACGGACAAAGCACGAACAATTAAAAGCATCCGTTACACGATTGTGAATCCGGGGAATTGTCCAGATTGGCATTTAGGAACAGGAAATCCAACTTGGTTATTTATTGACGAACTAATCTTCAATTAAGACTTGAACAAACGCAAAATAGCTGGAAGGTTATTCTGCTTTAGTATCCCATAGGATTTATCGACAGCACCAAACTTTCGGTAAAATTGGGCAATCGCCTCGTTGTTTGAACCAACAAAATCTAAGGTGTGGTGTGTTTCTTGAATGGAAGAAATTTCCTGATCGATCAAGGCGTACATCGCTCCCAACTTTTTCCCCTCCGGCGTTGCTGTTCCCTTTAAAAAGTAAGATGTGCCTTTATGTGAAATGAATGCTCCAGAAGCAAGAAGAAGGCCATTCAGATGAACGGTTCGTATCCTTAGCATATCACGAAGTTGTGTTTCCTCCAAAAAGCTTGTTAAGCGCTGCCATACTTCTGAAGTGAAGCCACGCAACTCCTCCCCTTTTTGTTTTCTAAAAAAAGAAATGAATTCAGAAACATCTGTTGACTCACCAAGCATAAATTCAGCAGGAATCTTCTTTAAAATGCGTTTGGCATTCGTTGCATAATTCGCTTTGATTCCTTCAAGATCTTTTGACAAATCGAGCACTTGATAATTACCAAAAGATTGAAACACATTTTGATTATCAGAATCTACATTCAATTGAATATAGCTCGCTGATGCTTTTAAAAATTGGACAAGCTCTTTTAAATGACCTTTATGTTTAGATGAAACATGCAGGGATCGAATGAAGAAAGGCTGTAAGCGATATGAAAAGCCGAATTTTGATCCTTTGGGAATATTCAGAAGGTAATTCCCGTCTTCATCACAGAGCATTTCCCATTCTTTATGCAACATATCTTGAACCCAGGACAAGGAAAAAAAATCCAATTGCTCATCCGAAGCAACCATTTGATCCCATTTTCGTTTGTCTATATGTTGCGAGGCAAGAAGTTTCAATTGTGAATTTTAAACGAAATTAACGGAATAAATTCAGTTTTAGTCTCTTCGATGAATAAAGAATAAGGAACTTTCTCTTTTTTCTTAACTTCGTTTCGTAAATTTGAACTAATTACAAAAAACAATACCCATGAAGGCAATTAAAATTTTATGTTTTTCATTTTTCTTAGGACTAACTGCTGCTGCACAACAAGCACAATCTCCTGAACAAAATGCGCTAGCATTAACTCAAAGTCAAACAACCATGTTGAAATTGACTGCAGCTCAACAAGAAGAAGTGTACACCGTGCATTTAGGTATTGCACAAAAAAATCAAGGGATTTTAATGTCAAACTATTCTGAAGAACAAAAGAAAGCCATCATCAAATCAAACGAAGAAGCTAGAAAAGCAATGTTAAAAAACATTTTAACAGCTGAGCAATTTGCAAAATTAGAGAAATCAGTTTCAGAACAACGAAACGACTAATTATAATCATTCAAAAAAAGCCCCGACAAATCGTCGGGGCTTTTTTTTGTCAAATTTTTACTTGACTAATTTTAATGATTTCAATCCACGTTCATTTTGAATGGTAACAATGTACATTCCATTCGACCAATTGGCCGTCGAAATGACATTTTCGGGAGATGAATATTGTTCGTTCAAAAGTATTTTACCATTCACATCGCTAATCGTTACTTGAGTAGTCAATTGTTCATCTAGCTGAATGGTTAACTGTTCGTTAAATGGATTTGGGTATATTTTTACTTCAAAATTCAACTGTTCCACGGAAGCGTTGCAATTATTAGACGCCATGAATGTTGGTGCTACATAGGCAAATGTCGCCCCTCCGTCTGGACAACGTGCATAGGACACATCTGTTGTTTGAACTCCAAATCCAACTTGATCATAAAAAGTAGCTCCGTTGCTCAAGATGACTAGTTCACCGGAGGCATTCAATTTGAACGATGCATGTAAACCCGTTTGAAATACATCATTATCAGCCCAAACCGTTAAGTATCCATTTGCGGGAATGGTAGTTGAAACAGGGAAAGACCATTTCATTAAATCCAATGCATCATCCGTTAAATACATTCCTGAAAGATCTATTGGATTCGAAGTCGTATTGTACAATTCAATCCAGTCATCATTTTCACCGTTTTGATCCACCGCAGAAATCCCGTTTGACGCTACTACTTCGTTGATTAAAACGGATCCTACTGTTGGGAAAGGAACGGCAACTGTAAGTGAATGAAATTCATGTTCTGCTCGTTGCGGACTAAACAATCCTGCATTCGAATTTTCCGTATAAATGTAGTATTCAAATACAACGCCATTCACTAATGCATCAATACCATATAAATGATCTCCTGCAGCGCCATCATTGTGCAAGCCATCATCAAACATAGGAACACGATTGAACTTCAATTGATGATTCGTTCTGTAACCTAAATAAACAGAGGTTTCATTTGCACAAGTGGCATTGATGGTTATTGTTTGATTATAAACGGGACTTGCAACATTCGAAGAAAAACTGGAAATCACAGGGGCAACTAAAACATAATTGGCATTGGTGTTGAAATATGAAACACGAGCACTCATGAGTGCTTGAATTCCCGGAATGCTGGCTCCACCACCTGGACCACCAGTCCCAGTAACTGCAGTAGTTAAACTATTTTGAAACTGTGTATACGTGTAAAATTTATACGGGTCAGAATTCACCGTTGCATCAATCGTTGTGCGCAATTGATTCGCAACTGTCAAATAATAATCGTTTGCAAACATTTCCTGCACCATGGTACGGACGTGTGCCATGTACATGCGTTTATACATCGGATTCCCCAATATTTTCACAATAAGCGGATGAATCGTCGAAGTACTGTTCGACATTGGATCTAGCGTTGTTGGTGTTGTTGTTCCCGAACCGGTTCCTCCCGGAAATCCACCAAAACTCATGTTTAAATCCCATACTGTCGGAACGAATCGCGCATTGTTATCCCAAGTTAAATAATAGTTTTGTCGGAACGCTCCACTGTAGGAATCCAAATTAACAAGAACATTATTGAACGCTAACATCCAAATCGCACGATCAATATCCAATTTAGATTCAATATTCGTAAAATCATTATTCAACGTATTGATGAGATCCACTAAACGATTCCAACCGTAAGTACTGCGTAATTCATATCCATTGGAATAGGCACTGCTATCCATACTGATGTATTTTAAATCTGGACTAACCGTACTTCCAGGTCCTGCACCACCAATTGGATTACATTTAAAATAAGTATCCCCACTTTGGTAATAATGATTTGCATTAAATGTTTTATTGATGCTTTCCGCGCTTGAATACATTCCGCGATATACTCCATTCACATAAACATTAGCAAAGTTCCCTTTAGGACAATCCATGTATTGCTCTAGAATGGCATAGGAAAGCACCTCACGAATCATGGATGGATCTTTGTAGCCATTCTGCAATTTAATATCAGTATAACCCTGGTAATCTTGATTTCCCTTAATGTGGTCGAGTTCGATGTGTAAAGGATTCTTTTGATTTGTCGGACTGTAAGAACTGTTTCCTTTGTACTTCACGCCACAACTATCAAAAGAAATACCATTGATTCGAACCGAATCCGCGATGATATATGCTTCGGAAGCAACAGCAGCGTCAAGTTGTGCATCCCAATTCGAAAAACTAAAAAACACCTCTATGGTTTGAATTGTGGCGCGATCATAAAAGTTTTGAACCTGTGAAAATCCAATCATGGATGTGAAAAAGGAAAGGAATAGAATTGTTTTTCTCATTTGAACTTACGTTAGTTTATTGCTTTGATGACAAATAATGGTATTACTTGCGTAATATTTAAGCAATATTAACTTAAAGTTAAGCATTTTTTTAGGACTGGTCTTGAATGGAAGCTTAGGCATAGTTATTGACAAGACCTTGGTTATTTCTTCATCAAAAAACGAAACTGTCTAAACGGGATATCATTAAATTTGAAACTGACAATTTATACTATGAAAAAAATCATCACTCCATTATTTTTAGCGGGACTCCTATTTCAAGGATGTGCGCAATCAAATGAATCAACAAAACAAGCAAAAGTAATTCAGCCAAAAACGGAAATTAGTTTTGAATTGGCTGATTTTCTGAAGGATAATCCAGCATTAGACAAAGAAGTTGATCGCGTTTTTAAACAAATGGATGACACTGCCATTGTTGCGCAATTAATCATGCCTGCTGTTGGACGTTTGGGTCAAACGAAAGTGACCATTGATCAACACATCAAAGACCGTGTGATTGGTGGAGTCTTGATGTTAAACGGCACCAAGGAAGAATTCAGTTCATGGATTAAAGACTTTGAGTCCAACAATGCGAAATTTGGCAATCTTCCCTTCTTATATAGCGCGGATGCCGAGCCGAGTTTAGTGAACCGAAAAATTGCTGGTTCTACCATCGTAAAAAAAGCGAACGAGTTAAAGAACGTTGAGGAAGTAATTGCTTGTGCAAAAACCATTTCAGGTGATTTGAATGCAATTGGAATCAATTACAACTTCTCACCAGTGGTGGATATGTCGCCAAATACAACAGTTGGATTCAGAAGTTTTGGCGCTGTCCCAGCGAATATCATTCCTTGGTCAGATGCTTTTATTCAAGAAACTCAGCGCAACAATATTATCGCAACAGCGAAACATTTCCCAGGACACGGACTTGTAACTGGCGACACACACAAGGCCTTACAAGTGATTGATGGTGAAATGAAGGAAATCTGTAATTATCCAACCTTGATTGCCAATGGCGTATTATCGATTATGGTGGCGCACATTGCCGTTCAGAACAATGCCAAATACGACACAAAAGGACTGCCATCTACCTGTTCAGAGAAAATTGTTACGGAGTTATTGAAAGATAGCCTTGGATTTAAAGGACTCATCGTAACTGACGCCATGAACATGGGCGGAGTAGTGAATGTCCCTCAAGCTGCTTACAAAGCAATCAACGCGGGATGTGACATCGTGTTAATGCCATTGGATGCAAAGAAAGCGCATCAAGAGATTTTGACAGCTTACCGCACGAATAAAGAATTCAAAAAGAAAGTGGATGAAGCTGCGAAAAAAGTTATCCGCATGAAAATTGCAATGGGATTACTTAAGGTGAATTAACCTAAGTACAAATCGATTAATCCTTCAGGAGCTTTAACATAAAGCTCCTTTTTTTTGCGCTGAACTTTTTGAACAAGTCCATCAAAAATCGGAAGCAATACCTCTACTCCATTTTTATTTAACTGCAACAATGGATTTGCAGCCATATCGATGACATTTTCAACAATTCCTACATCGCCATGAACTTCATCGATTACCGTGTAACCAATGATTTCATGATCATAGAATGATGTCTGATCTAACTCTTGTAAAAATGCTTCGGGAAGGTAAACGGGCTTTTTCAAAATGCGCTGAGCATCTTGTTCACTATCGACACCTTGGAATTTCACCGCCACGAAACCCTTGGTCTTAATCTTAATGTTTTGAACGAAAAATGGAACAAGTCCACCATCAATTTCCACAAAAACTGCATCTAACGTTGCGTATTCAGCAGGATTAGAAACGTCCAAAAACAACGAAACTTCACCTTTAAATCCGTGAAGTTTCGCTATTATTCCTAAATAAAAACAATCTTTTTTTTGCATAAAGCTTATTCAGCCGCAGCTTCTTCTGATGCTTCTTCCGCTGCCGGAGCTTCTTCCGCTACTGGAGCCTCTTCAACTGCAGGAGCTTCTTCTGCTACTGGAGCTTCTTCAACTGCTGGAGCTTCTTCCGCTACAACTTCTTCTGTTGTCTCTTCAACCGCTACCTCTTCAGCTACTTCTTCAACAACTGGTGCGTTTTTCGCTGCAACTACTGCTGCTTTCGCTGCGTTTGCTGCTACCTCCGCTTGTTGACGAGCAATTTTCTCTTGTGCTGCATTTTTCACTAATCCATCAACTTTGTTCTGAACTTTTGAATCTTTATCAGCTAACCACTGTGCAAATTTCTCTTCTACTTGCTCCACTGTTAAAGCGCCTTTTTTAACTCCGTTTAAAAGGTGGTTTTTATACAAAACTCCTTTGTAAGATAAAATTGCACGAGCCGTATCCGACATTTCTGCTCCAGTTTGAACCCAATTCAAAGTTGCATCGAAATTGATGTTAATTACCGCTGGATTTGCAGTTGGATTATACGTTCCTAATTTTTCGATGAATTTACCATCTCTTTTTGCACGACTATCTGCTGCAACCAAATGAAAAAATGGTTTACCTTTTTTACCGTGTCTTTGTAATCTGATTCTTGTTGCCATAATGTTTACAATTTGAGGTACGAAACCTACGTTTATAAATGAATTTGAAGGTGCAAAGATACAAAGGTTTTTTGAATTCTAACACTTATAGTGTAAGATTCTACTTTCCTTTGGCTTTAATGACAATAATCACGGTGTAAAACATGATTTTTATGTCCAACGCAAGGCTTCTGTTTTTGAGGTAAATCAAGTCGAACTTCATGCGTTGAAGCATTTGATCGACATTTTCTGCATACCCGTATTTCACTTGTCCCCAAGATGTTATCCCTGGTCTTACCTTCGTTAAATGAATGTACTGTGGTTCCACCTGAACAATTTGATCGATGTAAAATTGTCTTTCTGGTCTTGGACCAACCAAAGACATTTGTCCAAGAAGGACATTGATAAACTGAGGGAATTCATCCAGTCTCGTTTTACGCATAAAACGTCCAATCGGCGTAATGCGCGGATCCCCTTCTGAAGATAATTGCGGTCCTTGCTGCTCTGAATTCACGTACATCGTTCTGAATTTGATGATGCGAAAAACCTTTCCATCGATCCCTACCCTATCTTGTAAAAAGAAAATTGGTCCAGGAGATGATAGCTTGACCGCTAATGCGGAGAAAATATAAAAGGGAATCAAGCAAACAACCGCGACAAGGGAAAAAACAACATCCATCACTCGCTTTATTGCTTGTTGCCAAAACGGCATGGCATCCGGAATGATTTCAATTAACAGTGCGCCATAAATATTGGTCATTTCAACAGAACCAGAAAGAATAGCATACATATCCGGCAACAACTTGATGCGAATTCTTCCATTGTCCACACGAGATATCATGTCTTTTAAGCGGTTGTGATCAGAACTCTCCACAGCGAGAATCACTTCTTCCGCTTCGTGCTGACTCAATACCTCTTCCAAGTTATTGGCATGACCTAAATAGGGAACAACTCCATCTAATAAAGTATCCTTACCATTTACATTTATATAACCGATGAAGGAATTGGTATTTTGCTCTTGTTGAATGAGTTCGTTGTAAATTTCTACCGCTTTTTCATTCCCACCAATAATAATGGTTTTAAATCCATGACCATTACTTCGAATAAAACGAATGAGCAAGGTGTTAAAAATCAATCTTGGGATAAGTGCAATAAAAAAATGAAGTCCAAACAAAAAGAAAATGGAGCGATAGAAATTTTGATAGGACTTAACGTCGTCGTCAATAAGTAAGGTGAAAAATAATATGATGGTCCCTAAAAACGAAGCAATTAAAGTAAGGTTAACCATTTGCAAGCGGAACATTCTTCGGATGTCATGATAGGTTCCTTGAATGAAATAAAAGAACACCCAAAATAATGGAACAAGAGAAAGACCTAAATAAAATTTCGAATCTGGAATAAATGCTTGTCCTTCAATCTGTGTTTTTCGAATGTAGAAAAACACACCCCATGCCAATGCGGCGAAAAGGTAATCGATTAATACTAAACAAGAAGCCCAAAAACGATCTTTCATGTTACTTATAAACGATTTTAATGTTATCGACGCAAATAAACGTTTCCGTTTGAAGCGAGTCTAAATTCGCTTTAAATGTTTGAATGAAATTTGAACCGTTTGTTGAATTTCCAATTAATTCTGTCAATTCAATGTACATTTTCTTCCACTTTACCGTGCTAAATGGCTGCTCATTAAAACCAGCATTGTCCTGATAAATATTGCCATTCGTATTTAGTGCCAAGAATCCTTGAACGAATGAATTGGTATTGTAGTAATCCACCTCAATGAAACATGGTTTATTCTTAGGGATAGACAATTGTTCTGTCGTATTCGCTACCCAAACCGAATCGAGTTCAGTTAAAACGACCTTACCATAGTTAAATCCATTGAACGGTGTCAGGTTGTCACTAGAAATAAATAAACTTGCCAGACTTGTATTTGGATCATCTTGAATTTTAATGGAGGCATCCTCAAAATCTTCGATCCAGAAATTCAAATTATTCACGTAACTCGTCACGGGATTCACCGTCAATGTCTGATCTTTTACCAATTTCGAATTGATCTCATAGACATTCATGAAAGGATAGATCTTTTTATCCGTAGCAATCCCATTATTTCTTACAGCTGGATAAATCTTAATATTGACGTTCCCCTCTTTCAAAATGGGAATTTTAAAGGGTGTTTGAAAACATCCAATCATTTGATCATCGATATACAACCAAACATCTCGAAAATCCTGAGACAATTGTCCCTCAGAACCAGAAAGTGAAGGATTAGCTACAAGCACGAATGGATTCACTTCTATCCACGATGGATTTGGGTTATTTTTAATACACGCACTTAGCACGCCTACAAGAACAAGGTACAATAAAACTCTCATCAATTCGTTAACGTGTTATTTCGGTTTTTATTTTATAAAAATGACTGGACTCGTGAATTTGATCTAAAATAAGTTCTGCAATCTGCAAGGCACGATGTCCGTCTGTTAGACTGACTGCAGGAATACTTCCCTCACGAATCGATTTTGCAAAAGACGCAAGCTCCAATTTTATGGCATTTGACTCCTCTACAGGGAGAACACTTTGGATAAATTGACGGCCTTCGTTTGAATCTTCCAGGATTTCATGTCGCTCTAGCCTTTTATTTAGGAAGTCAACATATACATGAGCATCCTCCATAAAGAAACAAGAACTTCGTTCTCGGTGATCAGAGACCCTTGAAGCACTGAGGTAAGCCGAACATCCATTTTCAAAGGATAAATATGCAGATGCCACATCGATGGAGTCGCTCAACACCTTCATTCCAAACGCAGAGATATTTTTCACATTTGAATTGGCAAGGTTCAAGGCAATATCAATGTCATGTATCATCAAATCATACACTACGGAAACATCTGTACCTCTTTTTTGAAAAGGTGCTGTTCTTCGCGATTCAATAAATAATGGATTCTGTACAAATGGCGCAGCTGCTTGTAATGCTGGATTAAAACGTTCCACATGTCCGACCTGAACCATCACCCCCGATTCTTGTGCATACAGCAAAAGCTTCTTAGACTCTTCAACCGTTAAACAAACGGGTTTTTCAATAAATACATGTTTACCCTTTTTCAGCGCTTGAACTGCTAAAGGGAAATGAGATGATGTAGGACTAGCGATCAATAGTGCATCAACGGCACTCATCAATTCTTCTATATCCGGAAAGGACTTTGTTTGAAATTCGTGTTGAATATCTTCGAGAATGGAAGTATCCGTATCGAAAAAACCGACCACCTCAAAATCTTGCGGCAATTCAAGTAAATTGCGCAAATGTATTTTACCTAAGTGACCAGTACCGACGAGCCCGATTTTCAACATCATTCAAACGAACAGATTAAAAAAAAGCCATTAATCGAAGGACTAATGGCTTTAAGCTGATATAAATTAATTTTATTTTTTTACAGAATCAACAACCGCTTTAAAAGCTTCTGGGTGGTTCATCGCTAAATCTGCAAGTACTTTACGATTTAATTCGATTCCACTTTTGTGTACTGCTCCCATAAATTGAGAATAACTCAAACCATGTAGGCGTGCACCTGCATTGATACGTGTGATCCACAATGAACGGAAATTTCTTTTCTTTTGTTTACGACCTGAGTACGCATAAAGCATACCTTTTTCGATAGCATTTTTAGCTACGGTCCAAACATTTTTTCTTCTTCCAAAGTAACCTTTGGCTAGTTTCATCAAGTTTTTTCTTCTTGCTCTTGACGCTACGTGATTTACTGATCTTGGCATAATTTTAAGTTTTTTGATAAAGAGTGCTTCAACAGTGAAGACTTAGTTACTCGTTACCGGGTTAAACAATTTACAAACCAACTAAGGACTATTTCATACATAATTGCAACTTGATGTTTGAAAGATCGGCACTATGTACTAATCCTGCATGTGTCAAGTTACGCTTACGTTTCGTAGCCTTCTTAGTTAAAATGTGGCTTTTGAAAGCGTGTTTACGCTTGATTTTTCCACTTCCAGTGATGGTGAATCTCTTCTTTGCACTGGATTTTGTTTTCATTTTAGGCATTACTACTTTTTTTAAAAGTTAAACATCTATATCAGCTTCATTACTTCTTTTTCGAGTTGATCATTAAGATCATCTTTTTTCCTTCCAATTTTGGCAGCTGTTCAATAACACCAAAATCAGCAAGTTCTTGTGCGAATTTCAATAAAAGAATTTCTCCACGGTCTTTAAAAACGATGGTTCTTCCTCTAAAAAACACATATGCCTTCACCTTACTACCTTCTTCCAAAAACTTTTTAGCGTGAGCCAATTTGAATTGGAAATCATGGTCATCTGTATTAGGACCAAAGCGAATCTCCTTAACGACGATTTTGCTTTGTTTTGCTTTTAATTCTTTTTGTTTACGTTTCTGATTGTAAAGGAACTTTTTGTAGTCCAAAATTTTACATACCGGTGGTTTCGCGTTTGGAGAAATCTCCACTAAATCAAGTTCTTGTTCTTCCGCTAGGGCAATTCCCCTAGAAACAGACATTACTTGAGGCTCTTCACCTTCAATCACTAAACGAATCTCAGCAGCAACAATTTTATCGTTAATTCTGTGTTGCGCTTCAACTTCTCTTTTTACAAATGGTCTCGAATTTCTTCTCATTCAATAATTTAAATACTTATGACAATTCCGCAGCGATTGCTTCTTGCACCATTGCAACAAACGCTTCTTGGGTAACTGAACCGTGATCTCCGTGTCCTCTTTGTCTTACTGATACTTGGTTTGATTCAAACTCTTTCTCTCCAACAATCAACATAAATGGCACTTTAGCCAACTCGGCATCACGTATTTTCTTACCAATTTTTTCATTTCGGTCGTCAACAAGTCCGCGAATATCGTAATTATTTAGGAATTCTAAAACTTTTTCTGCGTACTCGTTGTATTTATCTGAAATTGGAAGGACAATAAATTGCTCGGTTGACAACCAAAGTGGGAAGTCACCAGCACAATGTTCCAACAAGACCGCAACGAATCTTTCCATCGAACCAAATGGTGCACGGTGAATCATTACTGGACGATGTTTTTGATTATCTGCACCAACGTACTCCAAGTCAAATCGTTCCGGTAAATTGTAATCCACTTGAATCGTTCCTAGTTGCCACTCTCTACCAAGTGCATCTTGAACCATGAAATCCAATTTTGGTCCGTAGAATGCCGCTTCTCCGTATTCAACAACCGTCGGTAATTCTTTTTCCGCAGCAGCTTCAATAATCGCTTGCTCCGCTTTTACCCAGTTTTCTTCAGAACCGATGTATTTTTCGCGGTTTACTTTATCACGCAAGGAAATTTGCGCTTTAAAATTATGGAAGTTCAAGGTTTTCAAAACGTAAAGAACAATGTCAATTACATTTTTGAATTCATCTTTCACCTGTTCTTGCGTACAGAAAATATGCGCATCATCTTGTGTAAACCCACGAACTCTTGTCAAACCGTGTAACTCACCAGATTGCTCATAACGATACACTGTTCCAAACTCTGCAAAACGAGCAGGCAAGTCCTTGTAAGACCTTGGCTTCGCTCTAAATATCTCACAGTGATGCGGACAATTCATTGGTTTTAAATAGAACTCTTCATTTGGATCTGGAGTTCGTATTGGCTGAAATGAATCTGCCCCATACTTTTCGTAATGTCCCGAAGTAACATACAATTCTTTATTTCCAATATGTGGAGTAATTACTTGTTGGTAGCCAGCTTTTTTCTGAGCTTTCTTCAAGAAATTCTCCAAGCGTTCTCTTAATGCTGCTCCTTTCGGCAACCACATTGGCAATCCTTGTCCAACCTTCTGAGAGAAAGTAAACAACTCTAATTCTTTTCCTAATTTACGGTGATCGCGACGTTTTGCTTCTTCCAACTTCTCTAAATGCTCGGTTAGCTCAGCTTGTTTCGGGAAAGTAACTCCGTAAATACGCGTTAGTTGTTTGTTTTTCTCATCCCCTCTCCAATAGGCTCCAGCAATTGCTGTCAACTTTACTGCTTTGATGAATCCAGTGTCCGGAATGTGTGGACCACGGCACAAATCAGTGAAATTACCTTGGGTATAGAATGTAATGGTGCCATCTTCCAATTCAGATAACAATTCCAATTTATATGGATCTTGTTTCTCTGTGAAGTACGCAATTGCGTCGGCTTTTGAAATTTCTTGACGAATAAATGGATTCTTCGCTTTCGCTAGCTCCTTCATCTTTTGCTCGATTTTTTCCAAATCCTTTTCGGAAATCGAATAATCCATGAAGTCAACGTCGTAATAGAATCCACTATTTACTGGTGGACCAATGGCAAGTTTGACACCTGGGAAATGAAACTCCAATGCTTCCGCCATTAAATGGGCAGATGAATGCCACATGGTCGACTTTCCATCCGTATCATTCCAGGTCAATAATTGCAATTCACAATTTTCATTGATTGGAAGGACCGCATCCTTCACTTGACCGTTGACACGTGCTGCTAGTACATTACGCGCCAATCCTTCGGAAATAGACATTGCGATTTGCAATGCAGAAGTCCCCTTCTCATATTCCCTGATTGTTCCATCTGGAAAAGTAACCTGAATCATCTGTTCTTATCGTATTTTGAAGTGCAAAGATAATAATATCCGCGGGATTAAGGAAGGAATCAAGCCTTACTATTCGGATCGGATAAGTGAATCAGAATTTGTTGAATATCCTTTTGTAAATTTCTGAACGATGCTCCCATTCCTTCCGCGTCCAATTGGACATCGGGAATCTCTTTGGAGATATACGAAACAAAGCGCCAAACTTCTAATACATTCTCCACCGAAACGGTATAAGGTTCGTAACTTGGATTCGAGGAAACCAACAGTAATTGCTGTGCTTCTTTCAATTGATTGAACACATATTTAAAAACAATTCCGTCGTTGTTGGTAACAATCACACAGGGTGAATTAGAAGGCAAACTCAACCAATCCTGAACAAATTCCCCAACGACATAGGATCCATGAGAAACTGGAGGCATGGAATCCCCCGAAATTGGAAATGCTCGGTATTTTCTGTTTTTGGATAAAAAAGGCAATTTTAAGGTCGGCAAATCCCTCATGAATTCCGGATCCGCATAACCAGCGACGTAGCCCGCACGAACCTTCTCAGGGATCAATTCCACTTCTTCTTCATTGTCGGAATTCACTACGGTAGTCAAAATACGTAAATTCGTCCCTTTGGCACCTGTCTTCCAATGATTCTCCATAGAATTCCAATCGGAGTCCGCGTATGTAGAAAAGTCCTTTGCAATTAAATCGTCCAAGGTTACTTTGTGGTATTGAGAGATGGAAAGCAACATCTCCAAACTTGGTTGTGCTACTTCGTTTTCATATCCACTGTAAGTTGAACGGTTTAATCCAAGTGCTTGCGCTAATTCTTCTTGTGATTTACCTGAACGCTTTCTGAGTAATTTTAAATTCGCCGCAATGAACATATTTGTTGTCTTTTAGACTACAAAAATAACAAAATCCAAATAACTCATCATTATTTTGATTAAAATATCATCATTGAGAAACGAAACGGTAACTGATGTATCCCGTGACATTGCCTGAACCGGCATTAAAACGTGAGATTCCTGCATATTTCAAGGCCTGCTCAATCATGCATGGAGTTGCTGAAGTACTGCGGTTATTATCTACGGACTTGGAAATTACTCTCCCCGCATTATTTACGGTAATCGTCACCACAACGGTCCCCGCAGAATTGTATCCACATGTGTAACCTGGATTTCGAACGTACCACTTCTTGTTTTCAAAGGGAGTCCTTCCGGGTAAGGAAAAATCAACCATGACGCTTCCTGCATATTGGTTTTGACTTCCACTTTGATTTGTCGTTGGATTCAATTTCCCACTGGATCCTGTGTTGTTGTTTTTCATGCGTTCCGCAGACTGCGCTTGAATACGTTCACGTTCCTTTGCTCCACCGAATTCATCGTACAAGCTCCTTTCAAAATCACGAGCACTTTGCTCTGGATTACCCGAACGAGTGGAACTTGCTGCATCCTGAGACCAATCTTGATTGGATCGTTGACGTGAATCAGCAGCATCCCGTACAACATTCCGAACATCTCCCCCAGCTTGAAATGCAGGATCTTGTTGCAGGGTTAATTCAACTTCTTCTGGGACTTCTTCAATGGAAACTGAAAATTCATCTGATTCAATAGCCGTTTCCTTTCGCACCGTTGTCAATTCTAAATAAACGAAAGCGCCCACGTAAATCGTCATGATTCCCATGAGGATTTTAAAAAACTGCTCTGGATTTTTCAGTATTCTTTTCATTCTGCCAAACTTATAAACGCACGTGTCTCCGGGAAGAAATACGTTAAGCGACCATCTAGTGTCAAAACAAATGATTCTGAATCAAATCGTTGAATTCGCTCATATTGAATTGGAAGTATTTCCCTACCATCCTTCAAAAACAAACCGAACTTATCATCTATGGATACCAAATAGTACGCATCCTCAAAACGTTCAATCGTTGAAAAAGAAACAGGTAAAATCAGATTACCCATCGAATTAAGCAATCCAAAATGCTCCTCTCGCTCGATTAAATAACCTAAATCCGGCATGAAACGAATGAAATCATATTCGAAAGGCAAGATTACCTTTCCTTTCACATCCAAAAGTGCCCAATTGCCTTTGTCCTTCACCGGCCAAAATCCTGTAAACGGTCCGCTCGACTCGTAGACATTTTTCTGAACAACTTTCCCATTGATGTCAATCAAACCATATTTATCTTTTTTGCGGTAAACCGCAAAACCATTATTGTATTTAGCGACACTTAAGGCATCAGGAAACCATTCCAATGAATTCGTCAACATCAATTTCCCCGTTGAATCAATGTAATTTAATTGTCCGGAAACTTTGACGACTGCCCTATTGGAAGTTCGATCTAGATCGCCGACAAATTCAAATTCTGGGTGATCAATGGACATCCTTTTCGAGAAAGTTAATTTAACATTACCTCCCGCTCCAAACAGTGCCTCTTGGAATTTCGAATTATATGTCTTTGATTTTCCATCTTGGACAACTAAGTATGAATTTTTAGCGCTTAAACTAATGTCGTCAAATTCTAATGGGAAAATCAATTTTCCTAAACGATCAATTACACCGTACTTTTCACCTTTCCTAACAATCGCCCTGTTTTGAACAAACTCCAGAATTTCATCATATTGAAAATCAACAATCATTTGATTTTTCTTGTCTACGACACCAAATTTATCATCCTTGGAAACAACAGCTAATCCTTCTTGGAATGGACCAACCTCATTATACATCGCAGGAATCATTAATTTCCCTTGCGTATTCATAAAGCCATATTTCCCCCCAGCAATGACTGGATACAACTTCATTTGAAACAAATCAATATCTACCGCTAATTCTTGCATAAACGGATAATTAGGAAATTCCTGCTGAAACGCCGCATACTTTTCTACTGAATAATCCTTCAAGTAAATTTTGTAAACGTTTCTCCACGCCTCGTTCACAAATGGACTGGACTGATAGGTGCGCACAAAGTGGACATATTCTTCCAAGGAGTGATTGATGTTAGCTAGACGGTAAATTTCTTTCGCCGCTTCCATAAAATGGGTGTTTGATGGACAATTTTCGTAAAACCGAACAAAGGAAGTTAATTGTCCATCGTTGGTCATTTCAGCATATTCCAAATCAAAATAAAGATGTTTGGCTTCTTGCGTAAAAGAGGATTCTGGCAAGGAATCCATGTACATTTTTAATGCTACTGACGTTTTCTTCTCTTTTGCCAACTCAAATGCTAATTGATCACGCAAATAAATCGCTGTATTTCTGGAGAGGAATTGAGCATGATTATGAATAAACTGATTCCAAGCATACACCGTTGGATTCAACTGAATTTGATCAAAAATCAATTGACTTACCGACTGCTGCAGTGCCTCAATCGCGCTTTTATCAAACAAAAAATCACTTTTCCACTTGACTTGTACTTTTTCAGAAACAGAAGTCCATAAGGAATCTGCTCTAAGAACATAAACATAGGCACTATCAAGGTTTCGATAATCCTGCGTGATGAATAATTTGGATAAACCAAAACACGCAATACTTCCGCTTTTTTTCAACCCAGCACGAAAATGTTCATTCGCTAATCCGAAGTTTTTTTCTTGTAAATCAGCAAATCCTTTTTCGATAGATTTTTGTCCGAAGGTGTTCATTGAAAAAATTGAACATAAAAAGAAGCACAGAAATACACCGTTTCTTTTCAGGTCAAAGGCCATAAAATTTCTTTTATTCAGCATTTTTCAATTCTCTTGGAATGAGGCAAACTGGAATCGGTTCCATTTTGTGCTTATTCGCTGAATGGAATCCTTGATAAATACGCAGCACTTCTTTTTCTCTAACAGATAATTCGGACGAATCTCCTTTATAATCCATCGCCCACTCCAATTCAGGATACGTAGCGCCGATTTGATCTTCATCACTTCGTCCATCTTCCCAAAGTCCATCTGTTGGCGCTGCCGTTAAAATGGAATTGACAACTTGAATGGATTCGGCCAATTGAAACACTTCCGTTTTGGTTAAATCCGCGATTGGACTCACATCCACACCACCATCACCATATTTTGTAAAGAAGCCAACTCCAAAGTCCTCTACTCGATTTCCTGTTCCAGCGACCAAACAACGATTTGCTTGTCCGACTGCGTACAATGTCATCATGCGCAAGCGTGATCGAGAATTCGCCATCGCTAATGCTTGTGAAGATATTTCAAAAGGCATCTCGGATTCGAAAGAAGAAAAAATCTCGGTCAAAGGAATTTCGAATGCTTGCACATTTGGAAACCGACTTTTCAAATCTTGGATATGCTCTTGAGCGCGGTCGTATTCCGCTTTGGTTTGACGAATCGGCATATTCAACAAAATTACTTTTGCACCAGTCAAGGCACACAAGGTAGAAGTTAAGGCCGAATCAACACCACCAGAAACACCAATGATAAAACCATCAACGTGTGCTTTTTCTTGGTAGGACTTTAACCAAGCAACAATATGAGAGACGATTGGATTCAATTAAAAAAGGATTGAGACTTTCAACACCACTTGGTTTTGAGTTGATTTATTGGAGAAATACTTATCAACTCCGATTCCATTATTCAAACCACTTGTGAATAAAGAAGACT
This sequence comes from Crocinitomicaceae bacterium, assembly GCA_017983465.1. Taxonomy (GTDB): domain Bacteria; phylum Bacteroidota; class Bacteroidia; order Flavobacteriales_D; family Crocinitomicaceae; genus UBA952. The sequence continues at coordinate 43,845 of JAGOBK010000001.1, read as the reverse complement.
TTTCGTTGTTTGTTTTATCAATGAACAATGGAACAAAACCATAGTAATAACCAAGTTCGGCTTTTAGCACAGTGGTTCCTGCAAAATTCCATTCCGCTCCACCAGAGAAGCCAATATTTGAGTTAAAAATAAATAATTCACCCTTGGATATCATGTCAACATTTTCGGTTAACGACCCAACATCTTGTATATTGGTTGTCGACATTCCGATATCATTAATTTTGTTTGAAACTAAAAAACGATTGCGCAATCCAAAATTCGCGAAGTAGCGAAAATCCCCAATAAATTCCGTTCTGAAATTTAAATAAATAGGTAAACTGATATAGATAGGATTGTACGTTCTCTCAATCAGGTTAAAATATTTATCAGTAGTAGCTACGGTTTCTAATTCCCTTTTAATGACCTTATCGGTATATCTGTAATATACATCATAGGGACCATCAGCCTTATACTTCAAATTTTCGATGTCGAACTCTAAACCAAAGGTGTATGCAAGGTTTTTCGTTTCTTTAAATGCTTTCGTGAAATTTGTACCTAAGGTAAAAGTTGCACCCACACCATTCGCTGAAAGATTATTTGTTCCCATTTTCAACATACTGATACCAACTCCACCAACTAATCCTGCTTGTAGGGATTTATCTCCAACCGTTTGAGACTGCACTCCAACAGCGATGAAAGCTGAAAAAATAACGCTTGATACTCGTTTGATTGACATTGATCTCATGTGATTCTGTTTTAAGTGTTAATTTTGAACAAAAATAAGAATTATCGTGAAACCCTTTCGCTTCGTAACACTGCTTTTTGGATTACTGATTTTCATCTTTACTTCCTGTTCATCGAACACCTACGAAGTAAACGTGGATGAAGTTCCATTAAACATCGATTTTGTGAATTTAGATTCCTTGGCATTTCATACGAATTGGTCCCAACGGGATGCTCTTTTCATGGATTTAAAGAAAAAAGACGAAGAACTATTCAACTTCGCTTTTTCCTTTGCTTTGGAGATTCCCTTGACTTCCGATACCGCTTTCCGTAATGGAATTAACCGATTTTATGGCAATCCTTACATTTTTGCTCTGGAGAAAAAATTAGCCACCAAAGCGAAATGGCGCAAAGAATCTAGCGAGCTCTTGTTAAATGGATTCAAAAGACTCTCTTATTTTATGTCGAACTGGAAAAAACCAAGCTCCATTTACTTTATCAATAGTCGATTCGCAGCAAGCGCCTATTGCACAGATAAGTCCATCGCCATTGGACAAGAACGTTATTTGGGTCCAAATGACAAATTAATACAAGAACTACCTTCTAATCAGTTTTACGGATGGATCAAAGAAGCCATGCAAGCAAACTATGTAGGATCAGACGCTCTTCTCGTTTGGATCAGTTCACACGGAATCGAAGAAACCTCTGAAAATTATGCAAGTGAAATGATTCGTTGGGGAAAAATGTTATTCCTAACACACATTTGTTTACCTGAACTACCAGAGTCCGATGTATTGCGTTACTCAAAAAAGGACTACAATTGGGCAATTGCTAGCGAGAAATCATTCTGGGAATACCTCGTTGATGAGGAATTACTTTTCAAAACAGACGAAGAAACGCGCATGAATTTCCTGCATGAAGGTCCATTTACTACCGGATTACCACAGGAAAGTCCAGACCGCATGGGAAGATTCATGGGCTACATGATTGTGAAACAATACATGGAAAACAATGACGTGAGTCCTAAGGAATTAATGCTTATTCCGTACAATAAAATTCTCCAAAAATATCAAGTTAACTAATTATGAGTGATCAAATTACAAAGAAATCCGACATCGTAATCACGGTTGGATTAGATGCAAACCAAATTCCATCAGCAATTAAATGGAGTGCTGTCGACACAAACGTTTCCGACGCCGCTGCATCTGCTTTTTTATTATCCATTTGGGATCCAAAGGAGAAAAACACGATGAAAATCGACTTATGGACAAAGGACATGAGCATTGAAGAAATGAAACAATTCTTTCATCAGACGTTGCTAACAATGGCAGATACCTTTGAAAAAGCAACGGGTGAACATTTAATCAGCGAGGACCTCAGAGATTACTGTTATCATTTCGCAACAAAAATGGAAATCCTACCTGCGGAATGAAGTTCACGTTAGAGAAAATGCACACGAAACACGAGGAAACCATTCAATACTTCCTCCCTACTCATCCAGAATTAGTGTGTTTAAATGATTTCATTGGTCAAGAAATTGAATTACATTGGACAGGCACCATTACGTGTCGTACTTGTTCCAAAAAGACCAAAAAATCATTCGGTGAAGGATTTTGTTTTTCCTGTTTCAGTAATTCAGCAGAAGCAAGTCCATGTATTTTACACCCAGAATTGTGCGAAGCTCACTTAGGAAAAGGACGTGACATCGAGTACGAAATAAAACATCACCTTCAACCGCATTACGTTTACTTGGCAGCAACAGATATCGTCAAAGTTGGTGTGACGCGAGCAACTCAAATCCCAACACGTTGGATCGACCAAGGAGCAAATAAAGCCATTTTATTAGCGGAAGTTCCAAATCGTTATTTGGCAGGCGTGATAGAAGTTGCATTGAAAGATTTTTATGCAGATAAAACAAATTGGCAGAACATGCTGCGCGATATCCAAGATGACTCCATCGATTTGATTGAAGAAAAATGGCAAGTTTGCGATGAATTACCAGCAGATTTAGCACAATATTGGTTGGAAAACGATGAAATTCTTACTTTTAACTATCCTGTTGTTGCATATCCAAGCAAGGTCCAATCGATGACTTTCGACAAAGAAGCAAGCATTACAGGTAGATTAAGTGGCATACGTGGACAATACCTGTATTTGGATGAGCAAAAAGTCATCAACTTGCGAAGACATACGGGATACGAAATAGAATTTAAGGCATAATGGTTAAACTCATTCATCAGATTTTGGATTTTTTCTATCCACTTGTCAGACGTATTTTTGACAAGACAACCTATTACTATGCTGCCTGCGGAAGTGGGAATTTAGTTTTGAGTTGGATCTTCTTTTTCGTTTTTTACAACCTGATTTTTCAAAAGCAAGATTTCACCTGGCAACACTTACCATTAGGACTAGGTTCTAGAACGATTTCGGCTTTAACTTTAAGCTCCATCATTTGCGCTTGCATTTCGTTCTTAATTGGATTCCTGTTGATGCGCTATGTTGTTTTTACGGCAAGTCAATTGCGCGGAAGAGCTCAGTTTTTACGTTATGGAATCAGTGCCGTCATTACCTCCACCACCAATTGGGGATTACTGAAAATTCTGGTACTTGGAATGGGAATCTATCCCTCCATTGCAAATGTGCTCGCCTCTTGCGTGGTGGTGACAATCAGTTATTTACTGCAACGAAAATTCAGTTTTAAGTAGTTTTTTACTTTAGAAACCTTCAGTCTTGCATTTATGGACTTCAAAGTCCTGAGAAGGATGTTAAACTTCCTTTTGATTCTAAACAGACAACTTTTTCAGTGTCAATTCAAAGGAATTTCTTGGTAATCGATTCAAAATTGGACTTTCACTTGTGATGCTTGTGGGAATATACACTGCACACAGGCTATTTTCCACTAAGTAAACGTTTTTCTGCATATCCGTGGGCAATGCCTGGTAAATTCCCAAAAGGACTTCGTAACGCGGATATTCGGTGTCCTTTTTCGCATCATGCCAAACGATGATCGATTGCTCATTTTTCAAATAAGACATCATTTTTTTCGTGTCGCGACGCACAGCTTCCGTTGAATGATCACCATCAATGAAAATCAAATCAAACTTTTTATTCAATTGATCGAAATCAAAGGTTTGAGAATCGCCAAAAACATGTTGAATGTTCGGAATATCCTTGGAAAAGAAACGATGTGAATCGACGTAGTTTTTCTCCAATCCTAAGGAAAGCAGATGCTCATCGCCGAGATTGAATGAATATACATTGTCCACATAGGGAGCAACATTCGCTGCGCTCTCCCCTCTCCACGTTCCAATTTCCAAGTAATCTTTCACTTGGTATTTTCGACACAATAACTGAAGCAAGGCGAAATCTGTTGCTAACGAAGAACCCGAAAGAAACGCATAAGGTGCGATGTGTACCTCATCGGACTCCATCAAATCAACCAAACGAATTTGTTTAAACGCGGCATTTGGAAAAGCACGTTGAAAGTCAGACTTAAACACGATTTCGTCCTTTACTACATTATTCAATAAATAAGGCTTTTGAATAATCAGAGAAAGTGCTTTGACCAATTTAGTTAACTTATTCATGTGCTAGGTTCTCTTTGTTAGTTGCTGTTTCAATTGTCCAAGGGTTGATTTTAATTCCCCGATGGATGGAAAGACCACAAAGTTAGCACCTTCTTTTCTAAAATAAAGAATGACGACAAGTGAGGTCACAAAATAAGAAAGACTAGCTGTAATTGCTGCACCTTGAATTTTTAAAGTCGGAATGAAATAATATGCCGCCAGGCACGTAATAACGAGTCCAATTCCGGATGCAATCGCGTTCACGTAATATTTCCCGTGTCCAGAGAAGTAATGTCCAATAATCAGCGCATAATTGAAGACCCAGATTCCAGGGGCAAGGTAAAACATCAGTTCGTTTAATCCATGGAATTCTTTTCCAAACAACCATGAATAAAACTCAGAGGGAATAAACAACAAGACCGTTAAGGCAAGGAAAGCGGTTAAAAGTCCATATTTCGTTAATTGCTCAGTAATATTTTTGGTGTAATTGACATCCGTAGAATTGGAGATTTTCGCATATTGCCATAAGGAAATACTCGTCGAAATCATCCAAATGGATTCGATGACAGAAACCGCGTTGGAGTAAATCCCTACCTCAGCTTCACCACAATCCCTTTCCAAGAAAAAATAACTTATGCGGAAACTCAATAATTGAAATACGTGTGCCAATTGATTTTGAAATCCATAGTAAAACAAGGATTTGAATGTTGACCAAGTGCTGGATAATTGAAAAACCGAATCTTTTCGCACATGATTAGCAATGAGCAAGATGCTGATTAACAAGGTAACTCCGTAGGCAAGATACAATGCATAAACGTATGCCTCCGCCGTTCGATTCCAGTTGAGCGTAAATTGCAACAACAAGGCGGATAGCGTTAGCAAAGGAACCAAGAAACTCAATAAATTAAAAGATTTTAAATTCTCTTTCCCTAGTAAAATGGAACTATGTATGGATACGATGGAGGAAATCGCACTCAAAATGAGTACTGAGAGAATAAATTTCGCTGGAACTAATTCCACATAAAGTAAAATGAAATAGCACGCAACACTGACGAGAATCGTCCAAAGGTAAGCGGAGAAAAACAACTCCCTAATCCGTAATTTATTGGTTAAATAAACAATGGAAGCTCCACCAACCATGTTGTCAAAAATCGTTACGATGGCAATCATGGTCAAGACCAAACTTTGCTCTCCCTTTCCTGTGGCACCAACGTATTGTGAAACAACAATAGCAATCATCAAATTCATGATGGCTGAAAGCAAGCGAACACCAAAATTACCTAGGATTTTACGAACCATGTTTCGAAATTATGGCTTCATAAATATCCGAGAATCTTTTTCCGATGGCTTGATAACTAAATTGTGCTGTTGCTTCTTGATGCATGATGCTTGAATCGTACTTTTCCAAACGTACTAATTGCTCTTTTATTGCCGAAACAAGTGCATCTTGATCTTCCGAGGGTACTAATTGTCCATAAGCTGAATGAACGATTTCTTTTATTCCTCCAACATAGGTTGAAACGATTGGAACACCAGCCGAAATAGATTCAATCAATACACACGGTAAATTTTCGAAACGACTTGTTAAAACGAATAAGTCTGCTCCTTTCAAAACTTCAGCAATTTCTTTCGCCTCGAGTGTTCCGTGAAAGACGATATGATCCTCGATCTTCAGCTGCTTGATTTCCTCTTGAAACATAGAAAAATCCCCGTCGCTTACTATTTGCAAATGCAAATCCGGCTTCCATTGAAGTAATTCAGCGAATGCGCGAAATAATAAACTTGGGTTTTTCTGCAAACGTGCTAAGGAGGAAACATGAATCAATTGATTCCCTTTGCGTACTGTTGGATCCCCGGGAACAAACAAGGAAGTATCGATAACGTTATAGACAACCTTCATTTCCGCTTGAATACCTGAACTTTTCATGGCCTGCGCGAGGTCTTCACTTACGGGTAAAATTAACCTTGCTTTGTTTGCGACCAAACGGGTTAAAAATTGCTGAATCCAACTTGGACGCGGCAATACTACTTTGTGGTAACAGGTCCAATGTTCGGTAATGATGTAAGGGATTTTATAACGAATCGAGAGTAAGCGAGCAACGATTCCGATGGGAAAAACCACGTTGGCATGAATCAATTCCGGATGAAATCCTTCGTTTTTTAGTTTGCGCAACAATTGGAAATAACACGATATGATGCGCAGATAGTTCCATACGGATCCAACCAATGGGATTGTTGATTTCGGAATGTAAGCAATCGTACTTGGAAAAGGTTCCTTACTTTGGACAATTTCTGTCCTGCCGCTTAATGCTTCATCTAAACAAACATAGAGTAATTGAACATGATGAAACTGTGATGCAGCAAGCGCATGTTGAAACACAAAATTCCCATGGGTAGGCTTTATCCTATTTGGATACCAACTGGAGAGGAATAAAATGTTCCTTTTTTGCATGCATTTGTGCTATTTCTAGCTGAGGTTATGTTGATATACTTGTTGCAATTGTTGTAACGCATAATCGATTTCTTCTTTTGTTGTGTATCGGGAGAAAGAGAAGCGCACATTTGGACGAGTCATGTCCGCATGAATTCCTTCCAATACGTGTGAGCCTTTTGTTGCTCCGGACGTACACGCACTTCCACCACTCACTGCGACACCTTTTAAATCGAGTGTAAATAGCAACATGCTTGTTTTCTCTGTTGCAGGAAGACAAACATTCAATACGGTATAAAGTGCTTTGTCAAAATCTGTTTCTCCGTGAAATGACACTGTTGGAAACAATGCATGCAACTGCGTAATCATATACGATTTTAAGGAGAACACATGTTTTTGGTGTGCTTCAACGTCCTCGTAGGCTAAATCCATCGCTTTTGCTAACCCAACAATTCCTGCCAAGTTTTCTGTTCCACCACGCAGACCTCTTTCTTGCGCTCCACCATGAATAAACGAAGTTACTTTCGTTTTCTTGTTGGCATACAAAAATCCAATTCCTTTTGGACCATGAAATTTGTGTGCTGCACAGGTGATAAAGTCGATATCTAAATCCGATAGATCGAAGGCGAAATGCGCCATTGTCTGGACGGTATCAGAATGAAGATAAGCCCCATATTGACGACAAAGTTGCGCTACTTTTTTCAACGGAATCATCGTCGCAATTTCGTTATTGGCATGCATCAAGGACACCAAGGTTGGTTTAGCCTCCTTTAATAAGTTTTCCAAGTGAATCAAATCAACATTTCCTTTCGAGTCAAGGTTGACTAAAACCAATTCAATTTTTTCGTGGGCTGAAACAGCATCAGCTGTGTGTCCAACCGCATGATGTTCAATCGAACTTGTAATGATGCGTTTCACCCCTAATTCGGTCACAGCCGTATGAATGGCCATATTGTCCGCTTCGGTACCACCAGATGTAAAAATAATCTCGGAAGCCGCACAATTCAAATGCTTAGCAACCGATCTTCGCGATGTTTCGAGTAAGGCCTTCGCATTTCTACCAAAAGAATGAGTGGAAGATGGATTACCAAAAGTATCTCTGAGGACAGGAATCATGGCTTCAACCACTTCAGGAGCGACGGGTGTTGTCGCTGCATTATCTAAATACACGCGCATATCGAAGTTTTGGCGAAGATAAGAATTTTATAGCACTTCAATAATTCTGTCAATACCGCAATTTGACAACAATAAATGCTACTTTTATTTCATGAACGAAGACATGCTATTTTTCTGGGGAATGGGAATCCTTTTTGGACTTGTGATGTTATTCTCAAAACCACCTATTGGATGGAAATACTTCCATGGAATTATCTTTCTAAGTTACTTTGTAAATGCCTACTGGGAAATGAACGATGGAAACCATTCAAACGGAGGAATGTATAGCGTCCTCGTTGCGATTGGCACTGGATTACACATCATAATTTACCTAATTGGAAAGGTGATTTTTGGTTTTATCAGACGTTCAAATCAAAAAACGGAAGACCTTGCTACTCTGTTTAAACAAACGGATAAAGCAGAAAAGGAAGGGTAAATTCTACTTATTCGTTACCGGAGTTAGTGAAGCCACCTTCACTGTATTTTTCTCAAATTTAAACGGAATTGTTGTATCACACATGGGGAAATCATATGGAACATGCACATAGAAATGTCCTTTGCGCAGTAAAAATTCCAGGCGGTTCATGTCGGGCTGTGTACAACGACGCATGCTTCTAGTTTCTAATTTGTTTGCGATTGACTTCGTAAAATCCGCATGAGCTTCAAAGTCCACACTAAATATGGAGTCATTTTTTAAAAAATACGTTTGAACTTCATTCAATTGAAAGTTCTTATTCCCCATGGGACATTTTACTTTTACGAGCTTCGAAAGACACAACAAACTTTTACTGAAATGTTCAACTTTATAGGTGATGTCCAAGTATTCTTGTTCGGTACAATAGACACCAATTGTATCTCGTTGAACCATGTGCTGCATCCATTCATTGAAACATTTAACAGAAAGTTTGGGGTAATTCAAGTGAATGCTTTTCAATTGAACATCCTGCTGCTTCGTTGAAAGTTGAGCTTCATCTAAACATGTAGTTACTAAATCTAGACGTTCATTTTCAGCCGTTCGATCGGTATTACACGATTGCAACACACAGAGCAACATACTAAAGATGACGATAAACTTCATGCTCAATTGATGGTTTTATTTGACAACTTGTCCGTACAAATCATAATGATCTGCACTTGTGATTATAATACGCTCAAAATCTCCTAAACGAACAAATGACTCTGATTTTTTAATCAACACTTCATTATCTACTTCAGGGGAATCAAATTCCGTTCGTCCAATAAAATAATCTCCTTCCACACGATCAAAAAGCACTTTAAACTCTTTACCTACTTTCAGTTGATTCAATTCATAACTGATACCTGATTGCAATTCCATGATTTCATCTGCGCGTTTTTTCTTCATTTTCGCGCTAACGTCATCCGTAAATTGATACGCATGTGTATTCTCTTCGTGTGAGTAGGTAAAAATCCCTAAGCGATCAAAACGACTTTTCTCTACGAATTCATACATTTCTTTGAATTCAGCTGCTGTTTCACCTGGATATCCAGCAATCAAGGTCGTTCTTAAAGCGATGCCTGGAACTTTTTGACGAATGGTTTGAATCAGTTCTTCCGTTTTTTCTCTGGTAATTCCACGACGCATGGCTTGTAGGATCTTCGTGGATCCATGTTGCAATGGCATGTCTAGATATTTACATACATTGTCGCGTTCGTTCATGACATCCAATACATCCATTGGAAATCCAGACGGATATGCGTAGTGTAAACGAATCCATTCGATTCCTTCTACATCAGAAAGACGTTTGATCAAATCGGACAAGGCTCTTTTCTTGTAAAGATCCAAACCGTAATACGTCAAATCTTGAGCGATTAACATCAATTCTTTTACTCCTTTTGCAGCGAGTCCTTTTGCTTGAAGCACTAAATCCTCCATTGGAGTCGAAATATGCGTCCCTCGCATAATCGGAATCGCACAGAACGAACATGGACGATCACATCCTTCCGCTATTTTGAAATAAGCATAGTGATTTGGTGTCGTCAACAAACGCTCACCCACTAATTCGTGCTTGTAATCTGCCTTTAAGGTTTTGAGTAAGCGAGGCAAGTCTCTTGTACCGAAATACGCATCCACTTCCGGGATTTCTTTTTCCAAATCGTCTTTGTAACGCTCGGACAAACATCCGGTCACATATACTTTATCGACAAGTCCTTCTGCTTTTGCTTCTGCGTAGCGAATAATCGTGTCAATCGATTCTTGTTTGGCGTTATCAATGAATCCACATGTATTGATGATGACAATTTCTGCATCATCCTCCATAGATTCGTGTTCCACATCAAAATGATTGGCTTTTAATTGGGCCATCATGACTTCTGAATCGTAGGTATTTTTTGAACAACCCAACGTAACGACGTTTACTTTGTTCTTTTTTAGTGTTTTTGTTTTCATTGCGTGCACAAAAATAGGACACTTTAGCGAAATGGTATTATTTTTGACCCCTCGCAAACTAAAAAACACAAGAATATGCGTTATTTATTACCAATCCTCCTTTTTTTTAGCGCGTGCGGCACGGTTAAAAAAACAAAACCAGCGAACATGACAGAAGTCACAGCACCAAAAGCGTTTATACGTCAAAACGAAACCGTTGACATGGGAGCGGAATTATTTCAAGTTCAATCCATGAACATCATTGGGAATCGACTGTATGTGATTGTGAAGGCGCATCCAATTCTTGGTGTGGAGGATTTTGATTTGACTGGAAGTGCAAACATTTCTAAATCACTCCCTCCTATTCGATCGATTCGTTTAGATGTGAAAAAAATTCCAGTAAAAAAGGGAGATGGCGCTGTTGCGATGATGGAACAGACATTAGTATTTGACATCACCGATTTAGCCTATACAAAAGAAGCTGGATCACAAATTTACCTTCAGTTCGAAGGAGCGAAAGAACGCATACTATATACCTACAAATAAACATGGAAGAAGAACGTATTGACAAAATTATCATGGAACGAAAATTGGTTTCATCGCGCGTAAGAGCGGAGGAACTCATTTCCAAATTTGGCGTTTTGGTCAATGGTAAACTTATTTCCAAACCAGGAAAAAAAGTTCCAATTGATGCCGAAATTCAATTGATTTCAGAGGAAATTCCTTGGGTTTCTAAAGGAGCATTGAAACTTGTCGCAGCATTGGACGAATGGAAATTCGATTGTACAGACAAGGCATACATCGATCTTGGCGCAAGTACAGGTGGATTCACGGAAGTACTTTTATCCAAAGGAGCGAAAAAAGTATTCGGTGTGGATGTTGGATCCAAACAGTTACACGAACGCATCAAAGCAGATGAGCGTGTTGTGAACCTGGAGAAAACGCATGCACGTGACTTAACCGAAAAACAAATCACGGAGGAAGTTGATGGATTAGTGGTCGATGTTTCTTTTATCAGTTTGGAAAAAGTCATTCCATTTGTTATTCGTTTTTTGAAACCAAACGCAGATGTTGTATTGTTAATTAAACCACAATTTGAGTTAGGCCGAGCGTTTTTATCCAAAGGAGGAATTGTAAAAGATGTAAGACAGTATCCAATCCTTCTGGAAAACATAAAAGAAATGTGTAGCCGAAATCAATTAGAATGGCAAGCATACATTGACTCACCCATTCTTGGTGGTGATGGAAATAAAGAATTTTTAGGGTATTTTAAACGAAAATAATTTTCTTTGCAGGATTATGACAATCGACGAATTATACAAAGCATTTAACGACATCGAGTTTCAAGCAACGCGTATTTTAAAAGCGAAAAACTTGGATAGAGACCACCTGAGCCGCTTTAACCAGCGAACAGAGGAAATACGTCTTCAGCTAGTTAGCATGCGTTTACAAGGCGCTATTCATGATACCATGAACGAACTAAAGACGATTGACGAAGAATATTTGCCGAAATTATCGTTTGGACGTAAAGTTTTGAATATTCTTCTTTTCGGACAGCACAAAAAACGTTTTCAGTCCAAAGGACAATTGCGCTATTTCATGGAAGAAGTTTCCAAGAGAAAACAATTGTTTATGCATGCAAAAGGTGAGTTAAACGAAGATTAATACTTCGCTTAAACTCACCAGTTGATTCTTAATTAAACTTATATTTTTGCGACAAACTCTTCTCCGGAAGCAATTTGAACAGACTCGTTCATAATTCGACAAGAAATTGATTGTCCACCTAAATTTTTCACACTCACATTGTTTTTATCGATCGATACTTCCAATGGAATCGTTTGATATAAAATTCTAAAGGTATAAGACTGCCATGCTTCCGGTATGGTTGGATTGATTTCTAATCCAGACTCGTGTACGCGGACACCTGCCATACCCTCCACTACGGACATCCATGTTCCAGCCATACTGGTAATGTGAAGACCTTCATCCGCTTCATGATTGTAATCATCAAGATCTAAACGGGAAGTACGTAAATACAATTCATATGCTTTCGCTAGATTTCCAATCTTCGCTGCAAGAATCACGTGAACACATGGTGACAAAGAAGATTCATGTACCGTTTTAGGTTCATAGAAATCAAAGTTATCACGAATGGTTTCTAAATCGAACTGATCTTCGAACAAATACAATCCTTGAAGGACATCCGCTTGTTTGATGAAAATCGAACGAAGGATTCGGTCCCAAGACCAATGTTGGTTAATTGGACGTTCCGTTAACGGTAAATCATTCGCAGATAATTGTTCTTTATCCATGAATCCATCTTGTTGAAGGAAAATATTTGTTCCTTCCAAAACAGGGAAATAAACATTCTCAACAATATGTCTCATCGCTTTAATCTCCTTTTCGGACATCAATTTATTGTTTGAACCACCAATTTCATCATTGATTTTCAAACAGTAATCAATACACCAACGAGCGATGTAATTCGTATACCAGTTGTTGTTGACGTTGTTTTCGTATTCATTTGGACCTGTTACTCCAAGCATCACATACGCTTGTTTACTATCAGACCAGTTGAAACGCTGTGTCCAGAATCTTGCAATTCCTAAAAGAACAGGGAATCCATATTGCTTTAAATAATCGCGGTCTCCAGTGTGACGAACATAGTTGTAAATACCAAAAGCGATGGCTCCATTGCGGTGGATTTCTTCAAAAGTAATTTCCCATTCGTTGTGACATTCTTCACCGTTCATGGTTACCATTGGATACAGGGCTGCACCGTCTTTGAATCCTAATTTTTCCGCATTTTCAATGGCAGCGTTTAAATGGTTATAACGATACACCAACAATTGACGAGAAATTTTCGGGTCTGCTGTTTTTAAATAGAATGGCAAACAATATGCTTCTGTATCCCAATACGTTGCTCCACCGTATTTCTCTCCAGTAAATCCTTTCGGACCGATGTTTAATTTGGCATTTTTCCCTGTGTACGTTTGATACAAATGGAAAATATTGAAGCGAATTCCTTGTTGAGCCGCAGTATCCCCTTTAATGACGATATCCGCATTTTCCCAAATCTTCAACCAAGCTTGTTCGTGGTCCTGACGCAATTTATCAAATCCACCAGTGTAAGCATCACGAACTCTTGAAATTGCCTTCGCTGCTAATTCAAAATCCGAGTGATTCATGGTAGAGGTAATCGCTACATACTTTTTCAACGTATATGGAATACCTTTCTCTAAGTAATGTTCAAAATTGTTCTCTACATAGAAATCGCGTTCTGCAACATTTGGATGAATCGTCAATAATTCTGTGCCTTTCCAGAATGAATAGCGCATCGCAGTAGCAACAGAGAAATTGGTCTTTTTTGTTCGACCACAAATGATTCCTTTTTGTGCATCGACTTTGCGGCTATCCTCCAACCAGAAAAACTCATCGTAATTCGCATCGTGGTTACTCACTTTTCCATCAAGATATGGTGTGAATTTCACATTTCCACTAAAGTTGATGGGAGTAACGGTATAGGAAATCGCAGCAATTTCTTCTTTCGCCATGGAACAAAAACGAATGGATTGAACCTCCAATTCTTTTCCATTTGACAAAATCACTTTAAAATGTCTTGTCAAAATTCCATGTTGCATGTCCAATTCTCTGTGAAAGGACTTCACCTCACAGGTATTTAAATCCAAAGGAATTCCATCTACTTCGATGTTAATCCCGATCCAATTACACGAATTCAATACTTTGGCGAAGTACTCTGGATATCCATTTTTCCACCAACCTACACGCGTTTTGTCTGGATAATAGACTCCACCGACATAGCTTCCTTGCAAGGAATCACCTGAATAATACTCCTCAAAATTAGCACGTTGTCCAAAGGAACCGTTACCAATACTGAAGATACTTTCCGCTTGTTTTTGTTTGCTGGAATCAAACTTATTTTCAATTATTTTCCAAGCATCTATTTCAAACAAATTACGCATACGCTTCTAAACTAAATTCGGTTAAATCATTAAAATATGTGTCCGCCATATCAGCGATGTTCGGATTACCAACCGCTATTGCGATGAATCCACCAGCTTTGGCAGCTGTAATTCCGCTGGCTGCGTCTTCAAATACGATGCACTCCGCTGGAGCTAAACTTAAGGCTTTTGCCCCGTTTAAAAATACTTCGGGATGCGGTTTTGGGTGCTCTACCCCATTCCCATCGATTACGACATCAAAAAAGTGATCAATCTTCAACAACTTCAGGATGAAATTCGCATTCTTACTGGAGGATCCGATGCCTAATTTGATTCCTTTGGATCTGGCTTCTTGCAACAAACTCAATACTCCAGGAAGGAGGTCTGATTGGTTTAAGTCTTGAATCGAATCGACATAAAAATCGTTTTTACTAATAAGTAGCGCATCAAATTCTTCAGTGGAAATGGTTTTTGAACCTAGTTCGAGAATCTTTTTGAGTGAATCCACTCTACTAACCCCTTTTAGTAATTCATTATGTTCTTCTTCAAATGGAATCCCGAGAGATTCTGCTGTGCGTTTCCACGCGATAAAATGATTATGTTCGGTTGTCACAATGACACCGTCTAGATCAAAAATGAGTGCTTTCACCATCACAAATTACTTTTCCTCTTTAATTCTCAATGTTAAAATCCCCGCTAATATCAATAAACAACCACCAATGGTTACTGCGGCAATCCTAGATCCATCCAACACATTTTCCATCACCTTTCCGAAGAAAAGGGAAGCAATAATTTCTGGTAGTACGATGAAGAAATTGAAGATTCCCATGTAAATTCCAATCTTATTTTCAGGAAGACAATCTGCTAACATTGCATATGGCATAGAAAGAATACTACTCCATGCAATCCCCACAAGTCCCATAACTATGAATAGTCCATAACTCATTTCTTCACCTTGAATTAGGTTTATGGAGATAAGTCCGAGTCCACCTATCAACAAACACAGAAAATGTGTCCATTTCTTTCCGAATTTTCCCGCTAAGAATGGCAATACAAGTGCGAACAATAAGGTCACGACATTTTCAATGGAATAGGTTAATCCAGCGAAATTTTGTCCATCAGAGTATGCTTTAGACCCTACTTCACCTCCGAAAATATCATTGGCAACAGTTGGTGTGTAGTAAAACCACATGAGGAACAATCCAGGCCAAGTTACAAATTGAATCAAGGCTAATTGTTTCATTCTCTTTGGCATGTGCGTAATGGCGTAAACAATTTCATTCACTCCACTGAGCAATCCTTTCTTTTCTGCTTTCTTCGCAGCGAGTTCTTCTTCGGTCGGCGGATATTCTTTCGTTGTAAAAACGGTATACAGAACGGCGCCAAGGAAGGCGATTCCACCAATGTAGAATGACCATTTCACATTATCGGCAACATGACCATGTGCCGCTGTAGAGTTCACATTAAACCAATGGGTAAAAATCCAAGGTAAGGCGCTAGCAATCGTTGCTCCTACTCCAATGAAAAAACTCTGCATCGAGAATCCAACTGTGCGTTGATTTTCTGGCAGTTTATCTGCAACAAACGCACGGAAAGGCTCCATACTGATGTTAATCGAAGAATCCAAAACCCAAAGTAAACCGGCTGCCATCCACAATGCGGATGCATTTGGCATAATGAATAAACAAAGAGAACTGAGGATTGCACCAATTAAGAAGAACGGACGTCGTCTTCCAAGAATTGGATGCCAAGTTCGGTCACTTAGGTAACCAATAATGGGCTGAACAAGCAATCCAGTTAAAGGAGCTGCCAGCCAAAGTGCTGGAATATCCTCCGGTTTCGCCCCTAAATTTTCATAGATGGAGCTCATATTGGCCATCTGGAGTCCCCAACCGAATTGGATTCCCATAAATCCGAAACTCATGTTCCAGATCTGCCAAAAAGATAAGTTTGGTTTCGTACTAGTCATGGTTTAGGATTTTGACTTGACTTATTTGTAATAAACTTGGTAACCCCAAGGCGCTAAAGAAATTTTACTTGTCCCACCGAAGGTCTTTTTCTTTCCAGAGAAAAGCTCTGTGTATTCTCCTGACATTGCGGAAGAACTGAAAGATACTTCTGCTTTTTTGTTCGAAAGATTCAATACCGTGATGACTTGGTGATTATCGTATTCACGTATGTAAACGAGGTGTTCTTTCGAATTCTGTGTAGCGATAAATTTTGCTTGATTGCTACCATCACGCACCCATAAAGCTGGGTTCGTTTGGTGTAGATTCAATAATTTCGTGTAGAAAGGAACTAAGTCCATTTTTTTCCATTCGATGCTATCCTTATCAAAAAACTTCAAGCGACGATCCAAAGAAGTTTCTTGTCCATTGTAAACCAATGGCATACCTTCAATGGTTGATGCTAAAACGGCTAAGGCAAAACGCGCATCGCCCATTCGTTCCATTTCTGTACCATTCCATGAGTTTTCATCGTGGTTGGATGTGAAATTCATTCGGTAAGCGTTCCCTGGATATTTATTCGTTTTTACATATTCTTGAATAGCTGTTGCATCTTTTTTACCTTTCGCTACATCGTTCATGATGTGGTGAAAATTCCATCCATAAGTCATTTCAAAGGCATCGTGCAATGGAACCTCCTCTGCTTCTGCTAACATGAAAATCGGTTTTACTGCTTGTAATTCCGCTCGTGCTTCCATCCAAAAGTCCAATGGAACCCAACCTGCAACGTCACAACGGAATCCATCGATGTCTGCTTCTGTTAACCAATATTTCATGGAATTGATCATTTCTTTTCTCATGGTTGGATTGTCGTAGTTTAAATCGGCAACATCCCACCAGTCCGTTCCAATTGTTGGCTGAACATTTCCTGTAGAATCCAAAGTGTACCAATCCAAATGTCCTTGTTCTGTAATCCAAACGTTATCTGGCGAAGAGTGGTTAGCCACCCAGTCAATAATGACACGCATGTTTAATTTGTGTGCCTCTTTCACTAAGTATCTAAAGTCATCCATGTTACCAAATTCCTCGTTCACTTTTTGGTAATTTTGCACCGCGTAATAACTTCCGAGAGATCCTTTTCTGTTTTTCACTCCAATTGGATGAATCGGCATTAACCAAATGATGTCAACCCCCATTGATTTTAAGCGCGGAAGTTGTTTGCTTACTGCGGAAAAAGTCCCTTCTTTAGAGAATTGACGAACATTGATTTCGTAAATCGTTGAATTGTAAGCCCAATCCGGGGTGATTTTTTGAGCAAAAGTGGATAAACTCAAAAAAGCGATAGCTGCACAAAGTATAGATTTTAACATGATTTAACTGTTTGCTTGTTTAAAATATAGTTTAGGTGATAATTTACGAGTCCTGTCACAGGTTTTTGAATAATAGATGTAACTGTTACGCCCAATTCGCCAGCTGCTTTATTCAATTCAGACTCAAATATTTTGGAAAGAGATCCAACGAAGTGAACTTCTGTATTCTGGAAATTATCATAACAACACACATGAACTTCCATGAACTTCTTGAAACCAGCATAAACCATTTCACTAAAGAACGGCTCATCTTTATGTTTCGCGATGAACGGCATAAATGACGCAATGTATACATTGGCATTTGGCTCGCGATAAACGTGATTCACGATTTGATCTTTGTCTAATTTATAGGTAGCGATAAAATCCGCTTCTACGTGAGTAGGAAGTTTATGGTATAAGAAATTACTCAACAATTGTTTACCGAAATAACTCCCACTTCCTTCATCGCCAAGAATGTATCCTAACGCAGGAACAACTTCGCTCAATTCTTCTCCGTCAAACAAACAAGAATTGGAACCCGTACCAATGATACATGAAATAGCAGGACTACCTGTATACGTTGCATAAGCACATGCAAGCAAATCGTGATCAACCACAATTTCCGCATTTTTGAAGATTCTTTTGAGTCCGATTTCAACAATTTTATTCATTTCATCGCTAGAACATCCAGCTCCATAGAAATAAACTCCAAGGACTTCTTCAGCAACGGCAAGGATGTCAACTTGTTTCTTTAATTCCGTTTCAATCAAATCGGATGAATGAAAATATGGATTAAAGCCCATTGTTGAATAAAAACTTTGGTTATTTTTGCTATCAACTAAAACCCAGTCGCTTTTTGTTGAACCACTTTCTACTATAAAATACATATCTCTAAAATGATAATTTGAGTCTTTGTGTCATTTTTACACTTTCCAAATATATACAAAATCCTTCTTTCGTGCATAATAATCTTAAAAAAATAGGTTCTGAATTAAATCCAAATGTCTCTGTGGACTGTGTGATTTTTGGATTCGACTTGGAAAAATTAACCGTGCTCGTTATTGACCGTGGAGAGATTTCTGCTGAAAAAGGACCTCGATTGGCCTTGCCGGGAAACCTCATCTACGACAATGAGAATTTAGATCAAGCGGCAAGCCGAGTTTTGGACGAACTTACTGGATTAAAAGACATCTACCTCGAACAAGTCGGTGCTTTTGGTGATCCATTTCGCATTCACAAAGAATCTGACCGTGAATGGTTGAAGTCCATTAGAGCACAACCGGATGCTCGCGTAATTACCGTTGCCTATTTTTCTCTGGTAAAAATTGAAGATTATTTACCTCACGCTTCTTCCTTTGCAAAAAATGCAGGATGGGCGCCTGTGAATGAAATTTCCGAATTAGCTTTTGACCATTTCGAAATCCTCCAAGCCGCGAAAGATAAACTGAAGCAAAAGATCAAAATTCAACCAATAGGATTCAACCTGCTTCCTGAAAAATTCACCTTGAGTCAGCTTCACCGTTTGTACGAAAGTATTTTGGATAAACCCTTGGACAAAAGAAATTTCCGTCGTAAAATTCAAAAATTAAACATCCTTTCCAACTTAAAGGAAAAACAACGTGGTGTTCCACACAAACCATCTTCCTTGTACGAATTTAACGAAGAGAAATACCAAGAACTCACTCAATTGGGCTTCGATAATTTCGGATTCTAACTCCTCTTTTTTCTTCTTGCTAATAATTTTGTAAGTTTACTCGTTAAGTAGTTACTGTTTTTTTTCTTGGACATGTAACTTTTGATAAGTTCAATTTGTTTTAACTGTAATACTACAATTTTGACCAGTGCTGAATACAATCATTCTGTTGAACAAATAAGCGATTCATTGTTTCGTTTTGCTGTTCATTTCCTGAAGGATTCAGAGGATGCTCAGGATGTTGTTCAAGATGCATTTGAGAAATTGTGGTTAAATAGAGAAAAAGTAGAGAAAGAAAAAGTGAAATCCTGGCTTTTTACCTGTGCACACAACGCGATGTTGAATCAGTTACACCGGAAAAAAACACAGAAGTTTCACTTAGATTCTATCGATAAATCTGGATTTGAAAAACCAGATCAGTCGTTTGAATCGAAACAGGTGATCGATTTAATGGTCGCATCCCTTCCTCCTCTACAGAAAAGTATTCTCTTGTTACGCGATTTGGAGGGATATACCTACGAAGAAATTGGAGAAATGCTCAGCATTCCACCAGTTCAAGTCAAAGTATATTTATTCAGAGCGCGATTGAAAATAAAAAAACAGTTAAAAGGACTTTTTTTACTTGCCTAATGCAACCGACACACGAAAACATTGATCGCTGGCTATTTGACTACACAGAAGGAAATCTTTCTGCGGAGCAAGAACAGCAATTAGAATTGTTTCTAATGAATCATCCGGACATTGAAACGGACATGGACGCATGGGAAATGTCCAAAGTAGATGTGGCGCCCATGGTTTTCCAACACAAAGAACTGCTCTACAAAAAACGATCATACAAGCCTGCATTGGCGCTATTGAGTCTCTTGATTCTTTTCACTACTGGAATTTCTCTTTTCTATTCGAACCAACAAAAAGAAACGCATAAACAATCGATGAATGCGCAAAGTGGTAAAAAGCAAACAGAACGTACTCATCAAAAAATAGCGAACCCAACGATTAAAAGAACTGAATCTGATCAGTCTATTTCTTCTTTTAATGGACCATCACTCTCCACACCACAGCTGACTGTTTCTTTTCCTTATGAAGCGACAAGGAAAACGACTGATCATCTTTCTTTGAATGCTTCAACTGGTCAAGGCTCCTTGTCAAGAGTTGAAGTAACGAACGAATCGTCACATTCTGTTACGGAAAAGGCTTCAGATTTAAAGTTATCGAATTCCAATGTTCCTATTTCAACCATGGAATTTGAACGAATCAACCTTCACACCTTGAAAGGAATGATTGTCGGTGGATACCGTACCGATTTCAAAAACGAAGAGTTAAGTTTACATGCAGAACTGGATGCTGCCGTAATTTGTTTAGGAAACATCAACTTATTCAAAAAAATCGATCAGCTTTTATCGAAAGACATCGGACTGAGCAACAACCAGAGCTACGACTACACCATGCCTGGACAAAGCAATCTCGACTTAAACTTTAGTTCAGTTGGAACCACGTCACAAACACGTTTTCAAGCCGTTAGCTCCATGCGCTCTTTAGAGAATCCAACCCAATTTAGACTCAACAATCAACTTTCCTTGGACGCTTACTCGAGAAACATGCGTGCAGGATTCGGTATTCAAGCTAACTACGATGACTTTAGTACTGGACTCATTCGAAACGGAAACGTTGCCCTGATTTTCTCACCTAAAATTGCCTTATCGCGTAAAATCTCCTTGGAACCGGCTGTTCGATTCAAAATGGGGACACATACCTTGAATGAACAGAAAATGGTCAATGAAAGTTCTGTTGAATACAACACTGGACAAGTAAACCAGTTTCAATTCGATCCGAATTTAGCCATTGGACGCACCTTATGGTACCGTGATTTAGACGCTGGATTAACCATTCACACACCTATCTTTTTCTTGAGTGGACAAATCTCAAACCTTTTCCAGCACAATGAAAATATTTTCTCCAATAACGGAGAGACCTTGGCTGCATCACGAAATGTCAACCTCATCACTGGGACACAGTATATCTCAAGAAATGAAAAATTAATTTTTGCACCGTATGCAATCTATCAGCATTCCAATTACCAAAAACAACTCTTCGGTGGATTTACATTTAAAGCAGGAAAAGCACAACTTGGACTTTCCTATGGAAACTTAAACACTGGAAGTGTATCCCTCGGTTATGTTGGAAAGAACCTTTCCGTGATCGGACAATCCGGTTTTGGCACTTTAGAGAGCACACAACAACGAACTTACACACATCAATTAACCCTACGTATTCATTCTTCTGTGAGTAAAAAAGCGCGCAGATACATCAGCCTATAACTACTACTATGAACTTAAAAAACCTCATCCTACTTGGTCTTTTTTACGTGAGTTTTCATTCCATGGCTCAAGATCCAACCTTTACACAATTTTATTCCAATCCAGTTTATTTGAATCCAGCTTTGGCAGGATCAAGTGGCTGTCCGAGAATTGCACTGAATTACCGTAATCAGTGGCCTCAATTAACTGGGAATTTTATTACCTACGCAGCGGCTTACGATACCTACGCAAAGAATTTGTCAGGAGGAGTTGGCATCATGGCGATGCACGACCAACAAGGACAAGGAACGATTCAGACGTCCATGATTGCTGGAACGTATTCATACTATCTAAAAGTGAATCGCAAATTCCGCATTATGTTCGGAGGACAAGCAGCGTATTTCCAAAAGTATTTAGATTGGAGTAAATTGACTTTTGGAGACATGATTGACCCGCGTAGAGGATTCATCTATCAAACGGGAGATGTACCAAGAGGAGATGGTTCCCATGGATTCTTTGACGTTTCCGCTGGAATGGTTGGATTCACCAAAAACTTCTATTTCGGAGTGGCAGCACACCATTTAAACCGTCCCGATGAATCGATGATTCTGGGTGATTCGAGATTACCGATTCGCATAACAGGACACATGGGGGCAAATATCAAACTTGGACAGCGTGGACGTTATTCAAGCAGTACGACCTTGATGCCAAATGTCATCTACCAATACCAAAATGGATTCCAACAGTTTAACATCGGTGCTTACTTGAAATATGAAGCATTTACCATTGGAGCTTGGTACCGTAACCGCGATGCATTTATCGTGAGTTTAGGAATCACCACAGAGAAGTTCAGAATTGGATACAGCTACGATTTAACCGTATCTCAACTAGGAGGAGTAACTGGTGGATCTCATGAAATCTCCATGGGAATCAACTTGAAATGCAAGAAACAAATGAAAGACTTCCGTCGTATTTCTTGTCCTTCCTTCTAAAAAGATCGTTTAGAATTTCTGATAAATCGGCAAGCGCATAAAGGTTTGCTCAAAATATGGACTACGGCTGTAGATGAAATACAGTTGATCCCATTCGGAATTTCTAAATTTCTCATCCGTTGCTTTACGAAGTTGGTATTCATCTGATAACTTTTTATCCTTCGCAAGGATTTCTGCTATTTGATCCTTGAAGACATAATTGGAGAAATATTCCTTTTGCTGTAAATACGAATCAAAGAAATTCCAAGTTAAATACGAATCCTCCGCTCTCGGTTGCAAGGATGCATGAATAAACAACGCAGCATCTTGTTTACTTGGAATAAGAATATCACCTGGTTTCAATTGAATTGTCTGTTCAGTCTCCCCTACTTCAATCTGTGCTAATTTAAAATGTCCCTCATAAGGTTGCCCCGGACTTTTGTATGATTTCACTGAAAACACATGCAGAGTATCGATAGACTCTTTTGTCAACATTTCAAAAAGGACATGGTTTGCAGTTAAGCGATCGATGACTTCCTGTTCTTGTCCACCAACGACGTAGTATTCCGGTACGGCAACAGAATCCTTTGGCATATAGGTTTTAAACCACGGAATCATGCGTTCGTAAGGTTTGGTTCGGTAGTAAGTCAATTCTTTTAAACCAGTAATGGGATGCATGGGAAACGAATGTTCGTAGCCTTTGAATGAAATCGAATCCGCTTTTTCCGTTAGTTGATAATTGAAGGCATATTGACGTAAATTTCTTGCCCACAATTTCGCTGCGCTGCGCTTTGCTTCGATTTCTAGTGCGTTTACTGTCGTAAATGAAATGATTCCCTCCATGAAAGCCAAGGTCGCTTGTACACGTTGCGGGAAAGGTTTTAACATGTGTGTTTCGACCGTAAAACTAATCGAATGAAACATTGACGCGTATCCCATTGCGTAACGCGGCAAATCATTGAAAGCATGAATTCCTTGCGCTGGTGTTTCTCCTTTCAATTCTACGTAGGGAAATAAGTCCCAACCGTGTTGTTTAACGTTTTTCTCCAGGTATGGAATGCATTTTCCGTAAGTCAAATCCTTCATATGTGGGGACATGCGTTCTTTCATCGAAGCGATGTACGTCAAGGTGTATTGGTAGTCTGCGCCATTGGACACATGGTTATCGATGAACACATCCGGATCCAAAGAATGAAAGATTTTCGCAAACGTGAACGCATTTTTCGAATCCATTTTGATGAAATCGCGGTTCAGGTCGAAATTGCGGGTACTACCACGGAAACCGTATTCCTCTGGTCCATTTTGGTTCGCACGACTTGTCGAAGATCGGTTCATCATTCCCCCGACATTGTACGCTGGAATAAACGCAATCACTGGTAATTTATCGCCATTTTTCGTTTCCAAGGGTTTTCCTTGTGCGATCCATTGGTCCAACCAAATCAAACAAGCATTGATGCCATCCGGTTCACCGGGATGAATTGCATTGTTGATGAGAATCGTTGTTCCAGCTTGTGCTTTCGCAAAAGTACGTGTGGAATCCTTCCCTCCATTGATGACAAACACGTAAATGGGCAATCCGTAATCCGAAGGACCCATGTTGTACAGGGAAAGTTCCTTGTGTGCTTTGTCCAGTTTCTGGAGGTGGTCAATTAATGCTGGATACGTTGGAGAAGTGTTTCCTGTCCAGTTGGATTGTGAGAAACTCAGCTGGCTTAAAAACAGCATAAGCAAAGAAGCAAAACCTTTTTTCATGGAATCATTGGTTAGACGGTTTCATAACGAATGGGTAATCGCAGATATGAACTGCACGGTTTCCTGTCATGAATAGCAGGATCCCAATTCGGCATGGCACGATATAATTTAATGGTTGCATTTACAAGAGACGGACAATCTATCTCATCTATGTTTTCAATGAAAAAATCATCGATAGAACCATCTGAATGAACAACACAACACATGATCACTCGCTCATGATATTTACCCTCTTTTTGCCCATTACTGAATTCCATGAATGAATCTGGGAAATCAATCATTTTATTGATAAAAAGAGAAAGTTGATCGTGTCCTCCTGGAAATTCTGTATCAACATAAGACTCGTCATCCTCCTTTTCCCCTGTTGGCGGAGTATGCTTACGCGTAGGGATAAAGTTTTGATAAATCATTTTATCCGTATTGACTTCACGCGACTTCAACAGTTCTTTCTTCGCTTCTGTTAAACCCGGATACCACATCATCCATGTGGATTGATCATGTAATTGATAAACCAGTAAAAATCCTTTTCCGATTCCCAACATTTTCAAGTTCAGGATTGCTTTTTTGTGTGGAATGTCCAATTGCACATAACCCATCTTCTTTTCGTATTCTGCAGACTTATATTGCTCAACAACTTCTCTGAAGTTCAGGGCGAGAATTTTCGAAGGAATTTTTGACTTCCCTATATCGACAAAAGAAAAATCAGCAGCCAACTGAATGATGTTCATTTCTTCCTTCAAACTTGGGTTCTTGAATTGATTGTATACGAATCTCTTATTTTGATAGTGTTCCTTCACAAAATACCAAGAAGAATCCAGTTGAAAATTCAGGTAGGGATTACCGTGGTGATTTTCCACAAAAAAACGATACGTATACGCCGAATCTTTTGGAGTCGCCATGGCATTCATGGAAAGGAAAATAACGGCAATGAATAGAATCGATTTTAATTTCATCTGATTTAAATGTTTATTCATCTAACAAATCTGGTCTGCGCTCTTTGGTTCGTTGGTACGCTTGTTCCTCTCGCCAGCGGTCAATTTCCTTTTGATTACCTGAAAGCAACACATCCGGCACTTTCCATCCCTTAAATTCAGGTGGACGTGTATACACCGGTGGAGAGAGTAAATTGTCTTGAAAACTATCCGTTAACGCCGAAGTTTCATCATTCAGTACTCCTGGAATCAGTCGAACCACCGCATCTACAACAACCGCTGCTGCTAATTCTCCACCCGAAAGCACATAGGAACCGATGGAAATTTCTTTCGTAATGTAATGCTGACGTATGCGGTCATCCACGCCTTTGTAATGTCCGCAAAGAATCATGATGTTCTCACACAGGGACATTTGATTGCAATCGTTTTGATCCAAAACTTTTCCATCCGGCGTCATGTAAATGATGTCGTCGTAGCTACGTTCGGAAGTCAATTTTTCAATCAAGGCCGCAATTGGCTCGATGCTCATCACCATTCCTGCTCCTCCCCCATATTGATAATCGTCGACATTTTTGTGTTTATCCGTGGAGTAATCCCGAATGTTGTGGACGTGAATTTCCACGTGTCCTTTGTCCTGTGCTCTCTTCATAATGGAAGCCGCGAATGGACTTTCCAATAATTGAGGCAATACTGTGAGTATATCGATGCGCATAGAACAAAGATAGGTCTTTCCGTCAAAAGTGAAATTCTTGAAAAATCAAACAATAAAAAGTGCTATGAAAAAGGCTACTTTGTGAAAATAACTACCTTTGCAGACAAATTCATCTCATGATACAGTTATCCGAACGATTATTAGCAATGGAAGAGTCTGCAACCATTGCCATGTCAAGAAAAAGCAGAGAATTAAAAGCACAAGGACTTGATGTCATTTCATTATCCCTTGGAGAGCCTGACTTTCATACGCCACAGTTCATTAAGGATGCTGCGGTGGTAGCAATGGAACAAAATTATACGATGTATACGCCTGTTCCTGGATACGATGATTTACGTGAGAGCATTTCAGAGAAATTCCGTCGTGATAACAATTTGACGTATGATAAAAGTCAAATCGTCGTTTCTACAGGAGCAAAACAGTCGATAGCCAATGTAGTTTTGAGTTTGATTAATCCTGGAGATGAAGTCATCATTCCTGCACCGTATTGGGTTTCTTATTTGGAAATCGTGAAAGTTGCGGAAGGAGTTCCGGTGGTAATCAACGCTGGAATTGAAAAAGACTTTAAAATTTCCGGAGCAGATTTGGAAGCGGCGATTACACCGAAAACGAAGTTATTCATGTTCTCGACGCCTTGTAATCCAACTGGATCCGTTTACACAAAAGAAGAATTACAGGACATCGCAACCGTTCTTAAAAAATACCCACACATCATTGCGATGAGTGATGAAATCTATGAACACATTAACTTCATTGGAAAACACGAGTCTTTGGCTCAATTTCCAGAAGTGTACAATCAAGTGGTTACCGTAAACGGTGTTTCCAAAGCATGGGCCATGACTGGTTGGCGTTTGGGATACATTGGAGCTCCGAAAGAAATTGCTGCGGCTTGTGACAAAGTACAAGGACAGTTTACATCTGCAACGTGTTCCATTACGCAACGTGCAGCGATTGCGGCCATGAAAGCAGATCCTTCCGTGTTAAAAGACATGATTGCGGCATTTAAAAGCCGTCGCGAGTTGGTTTTGAAAGGACTTGCCGAAATTCCGGGATTGATTTCAAATCAACCTGGTGGCGCATTTTATGTTTTCCCAGATTGTTCGTCATACTTTGGTAAGAAATATGGTGATAAAACCATCCATAATTCAGATGAACTTTGTCTATATTTATTAGAAGAAGGATTAGTTGCCTTAGTTGGTGGTGAATCCTTTGGTGCACCGAATTGCTTTAGAATTTCTTACGCTGCATCCGAAGAAACATTAACAAAAGCGCTTTCTCGCATGAAAGAAGCTTTAGCAAAATTAAGCTAGTGAATTTCCAAGATTTATTTGATCAGTTTTCTAAGAAACGTGTGCTTGTTATTGGCGACGTTATGGTGGATGCCTACCTCAAAGGGAAAGTGAATCGAATGAGCCCAGAGGCACCGGTCCCAGTTGTTGATCTTTTCGAAAAGGATGAACGCATTGGAGGAGCAGGAAACGTCGCCTTGAATTTAGCGGCACTTGGTGCTTCACCGATCATTTGTAGTGTTATTGGTGCAGATCTTGAAGGCGAACGGTTAATTCAACTTTTCAAAGATGCACGTATCTCTACGGATGGAATTTATGCATCATCCAATAGAAGAACGACTGTCAAAACACGTGTTTTATCGAACAATCAGCAATTATTGCGCATTGACTCGGAGGATACGAATCTCATTAACGAAACGGAAGAGGCGCAATTATTAAAACAAATTAGCTCGGTTTTAGAAAATGGAATCGACGGGATTATTTTTGAAGATTACAACAAGGGGGTTTTAACGCCAAGTTTGATTGCTTCTGTTTTATCCTTGGCCAAAGAACAGCAAATTCCTACGACGGTAGACCCAAAAAAGGATCATTTCTTTGAATACAAAGGATGTACTTTGTTCAAACCGAATTTAAAAGAACTGAAAGAAGGATTACAATTAGACTTCGATTTTGCCAGTGACAAAGACGCCTTTTTACGCGCAGTCAATGATTTGCAAGGTCGACTAGGAAATAGTATTTCCTTCATCACGCTTTCAGAACATGGTGTGTTTATCCAAGAGGAAGAAGCACCAGTGTTTATTCCAGCTCATTTACGCAATATCGCAGATGTTTCCGGAGCAGGAGACACGGTTATTGCCGTTGCGACATTGTGCTTGATTTCCGGAGCCGAAATTCAGACCATTGCTGCCATTTCAAATATTGCGGGAGGATTAGTCTGCGAGCAACCTGGAGTGGTTAGCATCCAAAAAGAACAATTATTGAAAGAAGTAACTAAACTCTTATAAACATGGAACCTAAAGTGGTAAAACCCTACAATACCGATAAGTCGAAAAAAGAGGAAGTTGCGCAAATGTTTAATAATATTTCCGCGAATTATGATTTCTTGAATCACTTTTTATCCTTGGGTATCGATCACATTTGGAGAAGAAGAGCGGTAAAGGAATTGAAATCCATTCAACCAAAGAAATTATTGGACATCGCTACAGGTACAGGAGATTTCGCTATCGCTTGCCTGAAGTTAAATCCTGAACACATCATTGGATTGGACATTTCCTCCGGAATGTTGGAAGTCGGAAAGCAAAAGATGATCAAACGCAAGCACGACCACATCATTTCCATGCAACTAGGTGATTCTGAAAATTTACCCTTCGCGGATGGTGAGTTTGACGGACTCACTGTTGGATTCGGGGTGCGCAACTTCGAAAACCTAGAGAAAGGACTCGGTGAAATGCTACGCGTATTGCGTCCAGGTGGAAGAGCCGTGATTCTCGAGTTTTCCAAACCAAAGATGTTCCCTATCAAGCAATTGTTCAATTTCTACTCGAAGTATTTTATTCCATTCTTTGGAAAACGCATTTCAAAGGACGAACGAGCATACGCATACTTACCTGAAAGCGTTGCTGCTTTTCCAGAAGGGAAAGAAATGCAAGCGGTCATGGAAAAAGTCGGCTATACCTCTGTGAAAATTATTCCATTGAGCGGTGGGATTTCAAGTATTTACATCGGGACAAAAAATTAAAGCAACAAAGTCCATAAGTTGACGTTATACTCTGCATGAAGCGCATTATTATTCTTTTTTTACTGATTCATTCCTTCAGCTTTTCACAAAAGGCGAAGCAACAATTGTATAAAAACTTTGATAAGCGACTCCTTCATTTTGGATTCATGCTTGGCGTCAATTCTTCCGATTTCAATGTGTATCCAAAGGTGAATGCCTACGAACAATATGGAATCACATCGATTTCGAACGATGCACAACCGGGTGGACAATTAGGCATTTTGACTACTGTGAAACTAGGAACACCAACCATTCGTTTTCGCTTCATTCCTACCCTATCCTTTCAAGAACGCGTGTTAAATTACACGAGCATCGACACCTTTAATTTCCCGAAAGGAATTGGACAACAACGCATTAACTCGACCAATTTAGACTTCCCCATGATGTTTCAATTTCGAACTCGGCGCTACAATAATTTCACGGCTTATTCCTTAATTGGGATGCAATATTCGATGGACTTGCAGTCCCAAGAAGATGCCTCACAAAACTTCTATGATCCCTTTATCAAAATCAAGCGCAACGATTGGCAAGGACAGATTGGTGCTGGAATCGAATTTTTCGCTCCATTCTTTAAATTCGGAATGGAACTAAAATACTCCCAAGGATTTAAGAATAGTTTTATCCAGGATTTCACGACAGTCGCAAATCCAATTGATCGTTTATATAACCGCGGATGGACTTTTTCCATCATATTTGAAGGATAATGAACGAACTTAATTTTTCCTGTACCCCTGAAGAAGCAAAAGATGCTGCGTATTTAGAAAACCGCATTCGTCAAGAGTTAGGGATTTCTAAAACACAAAAGTTAAACTATCGTTGGCGTAAGCGCAGCATTGATGCACGAAATAGACACATCAAAGTCAATGCATCGTTTGAGGCATGGGTGGATGAAGAAGTCATTCCACGATTTGACTCTTATCAATTCCCAACAGTCAAAGACGCCGAAGAAATTCACATTATTGGCGCGGGTCCAGCAGGACTCTTCGCTGCACTTGAAGCCATCTTGAACAACAAAAAACCCGTACTTTTTGAACGTGGAAAAGATGTTCGAAACCGCCGTCGTGATTTAGCACAATTAACTAAGTCGTCCATTTTAAATCCAGAATCGAATTATTGTTTTGGAGAAGGTGGCGCTGGGACGTACTCGGACGGTAAGCTCTATACACGTTCCAAAAAACGTGGCGATGTGCAAAAAGTCATGCAATTACTCGTTCAGTTTGGCGCGACAGAAGACATTTTAGTGGATGCACATCCGCACATTGGAACGAATAAACTTCCACAGTTGATTGTGGCGATTCGCGAACAAATCATTGCTTGTGGAGGTGAAATTCATTTTGAACACAAGTTAACAGATGTTCTAGTTGAACATGGACGCATCGTTGAATTGGAATTGAATGGACAGCAAAAAGTTCGTGTTTCGAACGTGATTTTAGCCACTGGTCATTCCGCAAGGGACATTTTTCACTTGTTGCACCGACGAAACATTGAAGTCAAAGCTAAACCTTTTGCGCTAGGCGTTCGCGTGGAGCATACACAAGCATTTATCGATAAATTACAATACCACGGACGTTTAAACGACGAATTCCTTCCTCCTTCCTCCTATTCGTTAGTGACGCAGGTTGACGGAAGAGGCGTATACTCGTTTTGCATGTGTCCAGGTGGAATTATCGCCCCTTGTGCAACCGATGAACAAGAAGTGGTTACCAATGGCTGGTCACCATCCAAACGCAATAATCCTTATTCGAATTCAGGAATTGTGGTGAGCATCGATCCGACAGATTTTTCCAATCCTGAAAATCCATTTGTTTGCCTTGAATTTCAACAATCCATTGAGAAAGCAAGTTGGGAAGCTGCTGGAAAAACACAGAAAGTTCCCGCGCAATGTTTAAAAGATTTCGTTCAAAAGAAAAAATCCACTGACTTCCCAAGAAGTTCGTATCAACCGGGAATTGTCAGTGTGGAAATGGATGAGATTTTTCCTCCTTTCGTTTTAGACCGCTTGAGAAAAGCATTCATTGACTTCGATAAAAAAATGCCCGGATTTGTGACAAATGATGCAGTCATTCACGCACCAGAATCCAGAACATCTTCTCCGGTATTGATTCCAAGAGATCCGGAAACGTGGCAACATCCGAATGTTTCAAATTTATATCCATGTGCGGAAGGCGCTGGATATGCTGGAGGCATTGTGTCCGCAGCCATTGATGGAATGAACTGTGTGTCCAAGATTTGTCAGAAAGAAGCTTAAAAAGCGAATCTTTTCGAATAATTCCCCTTTATACCTTTTTCGGAACGTCCCTTTGTGTAACTTTGTTGCATGAAACGAGTGGTTGTTGGACTTTCTGGTGGCGTTGATTCCAGTGTAAGTGCTTTGTTGTTACAAGAACAAGGTTACGAGGTCATTGGTATGTTTATGCGTAATTGGCACGATGAATCTGTGACTTTATCAGATGAATGTCCGTGGATTGACGATTCCAACGACGCGTTATTAATCGCCCAGCAACTTGGGATTCCATTTCAAGTCATCGATTTAAGCGAAGCATACAAAAGTCGCATTGTCGATTATATGTTCATGGAATACGAGCGTGGAAGAACACCGAATCCAGATGTCCTTTGTAACAGAGAAATCAAATTTGACGTTTTTCTTAAGGCAGCCATGGAATTGGGCGCGGATTATGTAGCAACCGGACATTATTGTCAAAAACAAGAAAATCCAGATGGAACGTTTAGTTTACTTGCTGGAGCGGATAAAAACAAAGATCAATCGTATTTTCTTTGTCAGATCAGTCAGGAGCAACTTTCCAAGGCACTCTTCCCTATTGGCGCTTTAGAGAAATCTGAAGTACGTGAAATCGCACTGAAACACGATTTAGTTACTGCCACGAAAAAGGATTCACAAGGACTTTGTTTTGTGGGTAAAATTGCCCTTCCTACCTTCTTGCAACAACAGTTAGCACCGAAGCAGGGAAACGTGATTGAAATTCCAATGGACATGCCACAATTTATCGCATATGCAAACATTCCAAGGGATGAGGAACATGTCGAGCAATTAGCGGCTCCTTTTCAATACCAAGAATCGGATGGACAAAAAGTAACGACACATCAAGGAGCACATTATTACACAGTAGGTCAACGCAAAGGCTTACACATTGGCGGTCGTCCTGAACCTAGTTTCGTGATTGGCATCAATACGGTAACCAATTCCGTTTATTCGGGACAAACAGATGAACATCCAGGACTGAATCGAATTGCCTTAAAATTAGAGGCCAGTAGCTTGAATTGGATCATTCGATCAGAGGTGTTTGATGCTGAAAATCGCTTAAAGTGTCAAATAAGAATACGCTACAGACAAGCCTTACAATCAGGCACTTTGATTAAGCAAAACGAAGAATACTATATTCTTTTTGATGACTTACAGAAAGGAATTACCCCAGGACAGTTTGCGGCGTGGTATCAAGATGGTGTGTTGATTGGATCCGCAGTTATTGCGCATTAAAAAAGCCTTCCATTTCTGAAAGGCTCCTTTACTTATAAATTATCTTCTTATTAATTGAGAATCAAGTCGAACGATTTTTGTTCATCTTGAATTTTGTATTCAGCGAATACGATACTGTCTAGTAATTCTGCTACTTCAAAAACATTCATTGGACTATTCGTTCCTAATTCTCTGTGTTGAGATAGCTTCAATTTAGCTTGGCTAATTGATTTTGTTCTAAGGGATTGTAAAGAAGTTGTCATCGTTTTGTTGTTTGTTGAGTGCCTTTACGCCAAGAATCATTCCAAGGTTTCAAAACGAGAAAAATAATCGTGCGATTCATTAAATAAATAGACTTATAAGACTGTTTATCAATAGGTTAAAAATTTGATAAAAAACGACATTTTTCACTTGATAGAATTGTATCTTTGTGAAATGAAAGCTATTTTAATCCTCCTTTTTATGGCGTTGGTCCTACCTTCATGCCAAGACAAGACGAAAAATGCAGAAGTATTTGACGAAAAACCACAAGAGGATTTTTCAAAATTACCGCTAAACGAATACGCAAAACGACATGTGGAGTCCAGTTTGTCGATTTTAGGAACAGAGAAATATAGTCTTGAGATCATCAAAGGAAATCTAGATGCCGATGGAAAAGTAGATGCTATTATCGTTGTCAACCGTAAGCAATTTGCCATGGACGAAGCGATGAAGTCCGAGAATCCGGCAAAATCTGCAGAAATGGCTTTTATGGGAAATTACAATTACATCTTCTTTTACGACGGTGGATTAAAACTCATCTCCCCTCCTATTGCCATTCCATCCTCCGCTTTGGTTCCTTTAAAAGTAAATTTAGCGTCGATTAGCGCTGAATCTTACCAAGACATCTTAATTGACTACCGTATTCGCAATGCGAATTTCAGGGATGTCTTTACCGTTACCAATCACACGCCGCGAAAAGTATTCGAATGGAAAACCTTCGACGGATTAGGAACCGACAAAACGGAGGCGTATACCTTTGAATACACGGCAGGTAAATATGGACCAGAAAAGGACATCATTTTGTACGAATCTACCTTAGAAAAACTTCCTGCCAACGCAGACAAAAACACCTACGAACCGAAAGTGACGAAGACATCCAAAGTGGCTTTTCACTTTTTCTATATTCCGCAGGAGCAGAAATACGGAATATTAAAAAACAACTAAAGGCCGAGTTTCCCCGACCTTTAGCAATTTAATTTTCGCTGTTAGTTAAAACTGTCCGCGAAGGCTAATAATGAAATTTCTACCTGGTGCAGAGATGTTTGAGGCATAACTGCGGTAGTTTTGATTCAAGATATTCTCACACGCTACTTGAAGTGATACCTTTTGAGAGAATGCATAATTCAATCGTGCATTCAAAGTATACCAACTTGGCATTCCAGAAGGCGTTGCGTATGCGAAGTTATCCTCACCAATCATGTTGTAATCTGCGATTCTTTTCCATCCTGAATAGTTGACGAAAAATTCAGAACGAAATTTCCCGTTTACATAAGACAAGGATACTTTACCAAATGTCGGTGGAATGTGATCTAATGGATAAGGAACGGAATCAGTTAAAATTCGACCATTCGTATAATTCACTGTTGCTAACAAATTGAACTGATCGTTCAATTTTGCATTTAACATTCCTTCTATTCCAAAGATTCTTGCTTTCGCCGCATTCACAGTCGACATCACTTGGCTCAATTGTCCATCATACATGATGGAGTCTTGTCCGTCGAATGTCCCATTTTGAACAGTTAATCCATTCACCAAATACGTGTAATATCCATTTACTGATGCGGTTACACCGGAAGCAATTAAGTGAGAAATCCCTAATTCAGCGTTATACGTATACTCTGGTTTTAAATTTGCATTTGGTACCACAACTTTTCCTGGCACTGATTCAAACACTTTTGTCATATCATCCACGTTTGGCGCACGGAATCCTGTTGATCCAGTTGCTGTGATTCGCCATTTGCTTGTCGGCATGTAGATCAAGCCAATATTTCCGTTCAATGCGGAGTTATTTTGGTTGATGGAGTTCACTGGAAGTGGAAAATACGTTTTGTCGATGAAAGTGGATGAAAGTCCAACGTTTGAAAAACGAAGTCCATCAGTCAAGATCCATTTATCCGAAAACTCAATGGTATGCGTAGCGTATGCCGCAATGGATGTCATAGTTGAACCTCCATCAGGAAAACGTGTATCTAAACTCCCGGTAGTGTCCGCAACGATGTCCGTAACAAATGCTGTTGAATTTACTTTGTTGTAAAATGCATCCACACCATAGCGCAATTCATTTCTACCAATGCGTTTGTTAAAATCAGCGTTCATTGTTGCAATAGCCACATTTTCAATGCGGTGATTCAACATGCTTTTATTGAATCTGCGGTCCATGCGACTTTCCTCAATGGACTGTGTTCCGATGGTTATTCTTGCTTGATCATACAACTTCGTTTTATTCGTCAATTCAAGCGTGTATGCAGCGAACAATCTGAATTGTGGTCCATAGTACCATTCCGCAAATTTCGGTTTCGAACCGGACATTTGAGTCAAACGGTCATAACGATCTATGTTGCTCGAATTTGACAATTGAACATTCAATTTATGCGTCACACCTTCCTTTTGAACAAACGTAAATTTTTGAAGGATGTCATATTGCGTGTATGCAGAACCGACTTGTAAATTGCTGTCTGCATTCATCATCATGGAATCTTTCCCATTGATTCGCTCTACATACCAAGGACGAGAACCGAAATCCCCAACAAACGGACTTCGAACCGCACCTTGGCGTAAATCGCCATAATTTGAATACGTGAATGACGTCAACGATCCAAATCTTTTTGATCCAACCGAAACATTTGCATTTGCAGCGTAACCGGAAGCGGCAGAAAAATAACGTGCGAATCCACCAGACTTCACTAACAATTCATCCGTTGTACTCAAGGTTGGATTCTTAGTTGTAAAGGACATCACACCTCCAAGGGCGTCTGAACCATAAACAACAGAACCGGGACCATAAATCACTTCGACACGGTCCAACATCGCATTGTCAATTGTGATGATGTTTTGTAAGTGTCCACCACGGTAAATCGCGTTGTTCATTCGAACTCCGTCAACAACTAATAGCACTTTATTCGTTTCAAAACCACGAATTATCGGACTACCGCCACCAAGTTGACTTTTTTGAACAAACACATTTCCTGTTTGCGTCATTAAGTCAGCAGTCGAGCTCTGGTTTTGAAATTGAATTTCCTTTGCTCGCATGACTTGAACTTTTTGAGCAACGTCTTTTCTTTTCTCCAGGTTACGACTGGCAGAAATCACCGTTTCATCCATGGTTTGAATATTCGGTATCAGAAACACCTGTCCATCCTTATTTAAACTAGATTGTTGAATCACTAATGGATAATAATCCTCATGCGACAAGGTGATTTTCGATCCATCAAATTTCACCAAAGCGAAACCGTTTTTGTCGCTTGTGCTATTTGACTTTTTATCAGTTGAATAAACTTGTGAAATGACAGCACCGGATATCGGTTCTTTGCTCACATCGTCCATAATTTGAATTTTCGTTTGTGCAAACGAAGGGGTATATAAGATACATAGGAGACATAACATGCCCCAATAGAAATTTTTCATTTGATTTTTTTAAGAGTTAATACAATACGTAGAAGTAGGTTTTAACTCATAAAATCTGGCGGTGGGGTTTCTGTAGAAACGAAGGAAGAATAAAAGAATTCTTCGTAAAATTTAAGTACAGATGAATTTTGTTCAATTTCATTTAATGAATAATCAAGCGTTGCAGTTACAACTTCCATCGGTTCCGAAAGAAATTTAAACCACACATTTACCGGTTGATTTTCTCCAGAATGACTGATGTTAAATGAAGTGATGGATCTTAATTGCGAAAAAAGGACTGTTTCTTGATCATCACTTATACATTTAAAGAAGTATCCGTCCTTATTTTTTGCTTTGTGGATGACATCAAAATAATGTCCGTTCAAGATAAACTCATGGGATTTCACCCAAGTCAGTTGGTGAGCTTCATGAAAAGTAAAATGAAAACGAATCAATTGAGATTCAAGAACGGAATGTTTGATTGCCTGCTTCACCTCCTTCTTAATGGCCATTTTCTTCCACTCAAAATAAGTGAAGAATCCGAGCAAGTGATAACACATGAGCCCTAAAAATCCATATAAAAGGAGTTTTCGCACGTCCAAATTTAATCTTAAATTTACATTCAAAATAATTAATATGAAATTTCTTTACAGCATTTTAGCGTGTCTTATGCTTTCTCAAGTATTAGTTGCACAAGCACCAGGATCACTTGATTTAAGTTTTGCCGGAGTTGGTTTTGCCAGTTATGGTCCTGTTGCCAGTAATTACATGGATAACGCACAAGACGTGGTGGTTTTGCCAAATGGAAAAATGGTTTATTGTGGGACCTCTGGAGTAACATCCAGTTTAGGAATGGTTGTAGTGAGACTTAACTGTGATGGATCGATTGATAGCACATTTGGAACCAACGGCTATTATTTATACAACGCTCCGGGTGGATCTAGTTTTGCCTATGACATGGAGTTGTTGCCTAGCGGACAACTATTAGTCGCTGGAGCAACGAGTATTACGGCTGCGAATCCAAGATTTTCAATGTTCAGACTAAACAGCAATGGAACCTTAGATCAAACCTTTGGAGTAAATGGTTTTTTCCATAATGACATCGGTACAGGCGAAGATTATGCTCGAAAGATTTTAATTCAAAACAATAATATTATTCTTGTTGGTTCTTCTAAAGTACCTGGATTTTCCACCAATCGATTGGCATTAACACAATGTGACATCAATGGACAACTAGATGCTACATTTGGTACAGCAGGTACGACCGTTTTTCAAAATGTCGCAGCTAACTCTTGTACTGGTCAAAGTGCCGTTATTGGCAACAATCAAGACATTTTCATCTGTGGTGATGCGTACATAAATAACATTTACTATCCGCTACTTGCAAAAGTTTCGTCAAGCGGAATTCCTTATACGACATTTGGTAGTAATGGCGTGCTCATCCCAATGAGTTTCAATGCGCGCTTTTTTGACATTGAGTATGATGGTTCCAAATTAATTATGGCAGGTCAAAACAATGTTGGACCTTGGGATTTTCTTCTACAAGCTCGAAACACTACTGATGGTGGTTTAGTAACTACTTTCGGAACAGCTGGTAGTTCAATTGTAGATGTTGTTCAAGCAGACACCTATTACGAACTCTTGATTCATCCAGACGGATCACTTTTAGCTTGTGGAACTACAGGAACAGCTGGAATTGGGGCAGCCAGAGATTTTATCATTTCCAAATATTCTTCGAATGGAGTTATCCAAACATCTTTTGGAACTAATGGTCATACCATAACATCATTTAG
Source organism: Crocinitomicaceae bacterium (assembly GCA_017983465.1). Lineage (GTDB taxonomy): Bacteria > Bacteroidota > Bacteroidia > Flavobacteriales_D > Crocinitomicaceae > UBA952. Next base: position 6,012 of record JAGOBK010000001.1, on the reverse strand, counting down.
CTCGATGTGGGACGACGCGTACGGAATGGCACTTTATCCGGGTAATAAAATTGTTGTTGCTGGATTCAGTGCTCAAACCAACACGCAACATGCGGTGGCAAGGTATGCATATGGTACGGCAACACCCGTTTTAGGATGTACTGATCCTTTATCTTGTAATTATAATTGTTTAGCAACGGTAAATGATGGAAGTTGTCTTTATCCAAATACTGCCTGTGATGATGGGAATCCAAATACGATAAACGACAGCACGAATGCCAATTGTCAATGTATCGGCACAATTAGTATCCCAGGTTGTACCGATCCATTAGCGTGTAATTACAATCCACTAGCAACACAAAACAATGGAACCTGTATTTATCCGGGTTCACCTTGTGATGATGGAAATCCAAATACAATCAATGATTCGATTGGTCCAAACTGCAACTGTGTAGGAACCCTCAATGTTCCTGGCTGTACGGATCCTACTTCATGCAACTACAATCCGTTAGCAACGATTGATGATGGAACATGTTTGTATCCAGGTAGCTTGTGTGATGACAATAATCCAAATACCATCAATGACTCCATCAATCCAGATTGCGTTTGTGTTGGAGAAATAATAGTTCCAGGTTGCACGGATCCACTTTCTTGCAACTACAACCCATTGGCAAATCAAAACGATGGTTCATGTACCTATCCAGATGCGCCATGTGATGACAATAATCCAGATACGATGAATGACGCGTACAACAGCACGTGTGACTGTGTCGGTATGCAAATCGTTCCAGGATGTATGGATCCAACAGCATGTAACTTTAATCCATTGGCGAACGTGGAAGACAATAGTTGTTTATTCCCAGGAGATTTATGTGACGACGGCGATTCGACAACCATCAATGACGTCTATTCGGCAACGTGCGAATGTTCAGGTGTTACCAACGGATTGAATGAGCTATCGAACATTGCTTCTGTTTATCCGAATCCAACTTCAGATCTTGTAACGATTGAATTTACTGGAATTATCGAAGGTGCGGTATTGCAACTTTGCGATGTGCAAGGAAGGGTATTAATCGAAAAAATCGTTCACACGAATAAAGAAACGATTTCTGTTGGACAATTTGAAACAGGAACTTATTTCATCTCTATAAAAGGAACGAAACAAGCAATTGTTAAACAAATCATCATTGAATAAAGAACATAAGGAACTTCTGGAGCAAAGCATTTTGCTCCAGAAGCATTTCCGTTATCACCTATCCGAGGATTTTAGCAGTAAGCATAAATTACTTATTGCGCTCCATGGTTATGGTCAACTCGCACAGTATTTCGCTCGAAAATTCAAAGAACTACCCGAAGATTACGCCTTACTCGTTCCGGAAGGAATGCATCGGTTTTATTTAGAAGGTTCTAGTGGACGTGTCGGGGCTTCATGGATGACCAAGGAGGGACGTGAGTTGGACATTGAAGATAACTTAAGTAATCTGAATCAATTGTTATCTCATGTGATGGAGAACCATGTGTTCGAAGAAATTTGTCTTTTGGGATTTTCTCAAGGTGGAGCCACAGCTGCTCGCTGGTACCATCAAGGTCCAAGTCGCTTTCAGCAGTTCATTCTTTGGGCGAGTGTTTTTCCGCCGGACATTAAAAAACCCATTGAAACGGAAGGAAATAAACATTTTGTATTAGGGACAGAAGACCCTTATTACACGAAAGAAAATCAAGAAACCGAATGTGCGTACTTTTCAGAATTTGGCTATCACATTCATCGTTTTGAGGGAAAGCATGACATCGATCAAGCTACCCTTTTAACCATTCTAGGAAACTAAAGACTTATACTTTATCTCCCTCCCATTTTCCGACAACCGCTGTAGCAACAGAGTTTCCAAGTACGTTTGTCGCACTGCGGAACATATCACAGAAATGATCAATCGGTAAAATCAATGCCACTCCTTCAATTGGAATATTAAACATTCCACAGGTCGCCGCAACAACGACCAAACTTGCTCTTGGAACGCCTGCGATTCCTTTACTCGTTAACATTAAGACGATCAGCATTGTTAATTGGGTTCCAGTATCCAAATGGACGCCATATACCTGTGCAATAAAAATACTTGCGAAGGTCATGTACATCATACTTCCATCCAAGTTGAAGGAATATCCCAATGGCAACATGAAAGATACGATTCGGTCTTTGATGCCAAATCGCTCTAATTCCTCTGTTAATTTAGGAAAGACCGCTTCACTACTTGTGGTACCGAAAGCGATGACCAAAGGACTCACGATGCGCTTCAATAAGGTTTTCAGGTGACTTCCCAGGAAGATGTATCCCACTAAAATAAGAACGACCCATAGAGAGGCTATTCCAACAAGGAAGGAACTAAAGAACTTCGTATACGTGATCATTAAGTCCGAAACATCCTTTACTGCAAAAACACCTGCGATTGCTCCAAAAACACCAATTGGTGCGAATTTCATGACGAAGTTGACCATTTTCAAAATGATATGTGAAAACTTGTCCATGGCATTGATGACCGGTTTCACATTTTCACCGATAGAAGCAGCTGCCAATCCAAAGAAAATGGCGAAAATGACTATCTGAAGTATTTCGTTTGTAGCCATTGCTTCAAAAACGGACTTAGGAATGATGTGTTCCACAAAATGTTGAACAGAGAAATCCTGCGTTTTTTCGGTTACTTCAGCTGAAGCCGAAAGATCCACATTTGAAAGATTGACTCCAACTCCTGGCTTCAAGAAATTTACCCATAACAAACCGATAATCAATGAAATAAATGAAGCGGTAAAAAACCAAGCCAAAGCTCTCCCTCCTATTCGTCCAACAGACTTCAAATCACCTAGTTTCGCAATTCCCACAACTAGAGTTGTAAGTACCAGTGGAGCAATAATCATTTGTACCAAACGAATAAAGACAGTCGCTAAAATCTTGATGTATGAACTAAATTTCGTCGCTGTCTCCGCATCAAAATTCTTATGGACAACTGCTCCTAACGTCGCTCCGAGTACCATTGCCACCAAAATATACAAGGTTAAGCGACTCTTTTTTTGTTTTTCTGGTGATTCGATATGGTGGTCTTGATTCATGGACATTAGCGATTAGTTCAATTAATATGTGAAAATAGGAAAAAGTAGAAACATAGCAAGAAAAGGAAGGCTTCAAGATGGGATTGAGAATAATAAAATAGTCCTCAAAAACAAAAATTACATTTCGTATATTTGAATCCCAATCAACAAATATGGCTGTTTCACAGATAGAATTAGATTTCAATAACAACGAAGACAAAATGCGTCTGAAGATTCGCGCATTAGAACAAGAATTAGAAAAAATCTACATAGGTGGAGGAAAAGCGAAAATTGAAAAGCAGCATTTGAACGGTAAATTAACCGCTCGTGAACGCATCGATTTATTGTTAGACCCCAATTCAAACAGAGTCGAAATTGGTGCTTTAGCCGGATACGGAATGTACAAAGAACATGGTGGTTGTCCATCTGGAGGAGTTGTCATTGTGATTGGTTATGTAAAAGGCCGTCAGTGCATTGTTGTAGCAAATGATGCCACCGTAAAAGCTGGAGCATGGTTTCCAATTACCGGAAAGAAGAATTTAAGAGCGCAAGAAATTGCCATGGAGAATAAACTTCCGATTATCTATTTGGTGGATTCGGCAGGTGTTTATCTTCCAATGCAAGATGAGATTTTCCCGGACAAAGAACATTTTGGGCGCATATTTAGAAATAACGCACAAATGAGTTCCATGGGAATTACACAAATTTCTGCGGTCATGGGAAGTTGTGTTGCAGGTGGAGCCTATTTACCGATTATGTCCGATGAATCCTTGATTGTCAATAAAACTGGAACTATTTTCCTTGCTGGATCATACCTCGTGAAAGCTGCGATTGGTGAAAGCATTGATAATGAAACATTAGGAGGAGCAACCACACAAACAGAAGTATCTGGAATTTGTGATTACAAAGTGGAAGATGATCAAACATGCATCGCAACTATTCGCGATTTAATGAGTCGCATTGGACACAATCCAACAGCTGGATTTGACCGCATTGATTCGGTAGAACCTGCAGTTGATATAAAAAACATATACGGAGTGATTCCAGAAGACCGTTCAAAATCTTATCCGACCAGAGAAATTTTAAAGTCTTTAGTCGATGGATCAGAATTCATGGAATACAAACCTACTTTTGGAAAATCCATCATCACAGCCTATGCGCGCATTGATGGATGGAGTGTTGGAATCGTTGTGAATAATCGAGAAATCGTTAAAAATGCGAAAGGAGAAATGCAATTTGGTGGAGTAATCTACTCCGATTCCGCCGATAAAGCAGCTCGATTTATTATGTTATGTAATCAAAAGAAGATTCCATTAATCTTCCTTCATGACGTTACTGGCTTCATGGTTGGATCGAAAAGTGAACAAGGAGGAATTATCAAAGATGGTGCAAAAATGGTAAATGCCATGGCAAATAGTGTCGTGCCGAAATTCAGTATCGTGATGGGTAATTCATATGGTGCCGGAAATTATGCGATGTGTGGAAAAGCGTATGATCCTCGATTGATTTTCGCTTGGCCAACAGCAGAAATCGCTGTAATGTCAGGAGCAGCCGCTGCAAAAACCTTACTACAAATTGAGGTAGCTACCTTAAAAGGAAAGGGCGAAGAAATCACACCTGAACGCGAAAAAGAATTGTATGATCAAATTAAAAACAGATACGACGAACAAATTTCCCCGTATTATGCGGCAAGTCGACTATGGGTAGATGGAATCATTGATCCAAAGGAAACACGAAAAGTTATTTCCATGGGAATTGAGATGGCAAACCTCTCACCTATTGAAAAGGCTTATAATGTTGGAGTACTTCAAACCTAATCTTCAGCAGCCGTTTTCTTTCCGTTAAAATAATAAGTGTAAGCAAATCCAACACTAAAAAGTGAGGATGGTCTGGAATATTCTTTTGGATCGTATCCAATATTCGAATCGATACCAATCATCCAAGGAGTGAACGAATACCCATAAATTGGATAACCGATTGTCAGTCTGTAACTACAATTCACATCAGCCGTGAGTACTAGTCCAAGCGAAGGTTCAATATAGGTTCCTTCCACAAAATTATATGGTATTCCCTTCGACTTTAATAAATCACTCACAGTAAAACTTTGGAGATATCCCATTTTGACACCAAAATCAGTCCCAAATCTTTCCGTCCAAAATTTTTCATGACCCACTTTAACATAAAGAGCCGGAGTATGAATTCCACCATAAACCTTGGATGGAACACGAAACTCATTGATGGTAAAATAGGTATAGTGAATTCCAGCTCCTAAACACAATCCAGACTTAAATGCGTACTGGTACTGTGCACTTGATTGGATGAGTCCTTGCATGATCATCTTATATGGAGTATTAGACATCGAGTTAGGAAGAGAAATCTCAAAAGTAAATGAATCATCAGGATCAATTTCTTGAGCACTAATGAAAGGTGCAATCAATAAAAGGACAACGATTAATTTATTTTTCATGTGTTCGTTTACTATATAATCCAAATCAAAGTTAACTAGTAAGCACTTTTTGTTTCTCCTCTAAATTAACTAATATAATGGAACGATTACATAAGATAGCTACGTTTATTGCGAGTTATTCATGGGAAACACGACAAATAAAGAAATATGAAAATCAGTATTTCTATATAAAATTGAATTAAAAAGAAAATAAAGGATAAAATTTACGTCTGTAGAATCACGTATTTCGATACAATGTTCAGTTAGAAAGCGTAGAGGCGAACCATGAGGGGAACTTTTGGGGTAATTTCAGGTGAATGATGCTTTCTACGTGACCGCTGGTATGCAAATGAGTGATGTCATTGCGAAAAGTTTCAAGATTTTGGGCATAAAAAAACCCTGATTCTTTCGAACCAGGGTTTTAAAATCGGCGTCGACTTACTCTCCCATCCTCAAAAGGACAGTACCATCAGCGCAAGCAGGCTTAACTTCTCTGTTCGAAATGGGAA
>JAGOBK010000012.1 GCA_017983465.1 Crocinitomicaceae bacterium | reverse complement strand
AACTTGTTCCCGTAAAGTTCAAGGTTACATCACTTCCTGTTCTGAATGAATAACCTGTTGTTGGTGTTAATGCAGTTGCATCTACCAGTTGGCTGCTCCATGCTTGACCTGATTCAGACCATGACCATAAACGGTTTGAAGCACTTGCAGCTCCGAAGGCTGTAGCACGTGAAAGGTTGTTCACTGGAACACCCATATACCAGAAGCGACCTGTTGGTGTTGCTCCACCTGCACCTGTTACAAATTGTTTTACGTTGTAGGTTCCTGTTCCTGCCAAAGATGTTCCCTGTAGGAAGGTAGCTCCACTTTCAATCGTTAATGTTCCGTTGTTGGTTAGAACTCCGGTTACAGTAAATTGTTTATTCGAAGCTAAGATAAGTGAAGAACTATTGGCAATGGATAAATCGCTGAAAGTTTTATTTTCATTGAATTGGAGTGTTCCACTACTAATTGTTGTCAGTCCCGAATATCCTGATGAAGCTGATAGGGTAAGTATTCCAGTGCCTAATTTTGTAAAACTTGCATTAGTTCCATTAATAACATTGGAAGATGTTGAATTTGCACTTACATTGGCGCTTAGGTTCTTACCGTTTGCCACTGTAATGGTTCCTGTACCGGTAATTGTTGATCCTTTTAACAAAATATCACCTGTTGTGGTATTGGTTGTAGTAAGGTTTGCATTCAAGGTAAGAGCGCCACCATAAATACTCAAAGGACCATTGACACTCATTGAATTCATTAAGGTAAGAGCAAGGGTATTCGTTGTTTTACCCAAGGCAAGTGAAGTCGTTGCTGTTCCAAAATTCCAATCATCATCAAAAGTAAGTGTTCCTGGACTGTTACCTGCCCTGAGATATGTAAAAGCTGTTGTAAACGGCTGAATCGTGAGTGTTCCCGAAGTTTTGAGCGCAATTGATCCGGCACCAGGATTTATTGCTCGCTGTAGGATCGCATCTGCTTGAAAAGTGATGTTTCCGGTATACGGATTCACCCCGTCATCTCCAATGTAAATAGCATCAGCAACATCTAAAGCATAAAGTCTAATGCCATTGCAATATTGTCCTGTATTTGCTCGCGTATTGGTTCCGGACAAACTAATATTTCCTGTTTGAGAAGTAATTTTCAAACTCTTTGCGGTATTTCCACTAGACATTAACAATCCTTCTGCATCATTTACGGTGGAATTAGAGAAATTAGCTGATCCTGTCAATGAAATATTACCAGAGACGGTACTAATCGTTAAATTTCTTCCTGAGTTAACAGCAACATTTAAGGCATGTCTTATACCATTACCATTATTCGCTGAGTCATAACCATCACCTACAATAGTGATTGAACCTGTTGTGGCAGAAATGTTAATATTCCCAGTTCTTGCTCCAAGAAAAATTCCAAAACCAGAGGTATATCGCCCGAGTAACTGCCCACTTAGTGCGATATTTCCAGCACCGCTTGTAATTGTAGAATTATCTAAGTCAATACCATAATTAGCCGAACCTGTGCTATTCCAAGTATCAAAAGACATGCCTGAAAGATAAATATTTCCACCATTTGTATTTAGTGTACACCCTAACAATTTAAGACCTGGAATATCATCCAACCAGATCCGAGCGCTGCTATTACCAACAGTTAAACCATTCCATTGAGCATCTGCTCCACCTCCCCCTATCCATAAATGCCCACCATTGGTATTGATAGTAACATTGTTCATGTCTACATTACCTTCATCATAAAAACCTGTGGAAATGCAAGCTCGAATTACTACATTGAGTAATGCAGCAGAAGAGGTGATGTTACCTCCAGATGTTATTGAAATATGATTTTGAGACTTAATCGTTAAAGTGCGATTAATCGAACCAGCATAAGTGATTGGACTCGATATTATGACATTACGTATTGTGCCATTTAAACTCGGAACAGTAATTACCAAATCACCTGTATTTGTTAGATGATTCACAATCACACTTGTATTGACGTTAGCACTACCTGATCCTATAACTTCAAGGACGTTACCAGTAATACTCCAGTTTGTTCCGGATGTTCCAGTTTGACCGGAATTAGAGATTGTTAAATGTTGCGCAAATATGCTTGTACCAATTGACAAGACAAAGAAGATGGTGTGTAGTAAATTTTTCATATTTGATATTATAACGGGAATGAATTTGATTTTGCTTTTAACTATTTTGTTATCATACTATTGTATCCAATCATCTGTTCTAGAGAGACACATTGTTTTCTCTATAACGAACGTTTGATAGGACCTTTGACAATTTTGATGATGAACTTGCGCTCCAACTTCAGTAAGGTCGTTTGTTGTTCTGCTGTTCGAATGGACTGTAGCAGAATGAAAAAAGCACACTGCTAATAACATGTTAGAAAATGTAGACTTTTTTATTTCCAAGTATTTTTATAAATAATTTATTACAAAAGTAGCTAGTATTATTATGTACAGAACAATTATAACTTAATTTATTTACGACTAAAAATTTAATAAACACAAAAACCCCGACGATTCTGTCGGGGTTTTACCTTAGTTCTTGTGAAAGCGTTTCGCTTATTTGAAGATCTTGAATGCCTTGATGGACATTAGTGGATCTTGTTGTGGCATCGCTGGATCTCCTGGGTAGGACATCATCACCATCGAGATCTCGTTATCAATCTTCACTTGCTCGACACTTGGTGCGCTATACGCACGCTTTGTACTTGTTTTGTTATCTTGAGTTTTCATCTGCTTTGTTTTTCTTTTGTGCGCTTGGATTAATACAATACCACTTTCTTCATTTCTGTTTTTCCTGGTGTTTGTACGCGTACAAAATACACACCTGCTGTTTCGTTGATTTGTACAAGCGTTTGTGCTTGTGTAATCGTTTTCTTCGCTACTAAGCGTCCAGATTGATCCAATACTGTGATCTCTCCTCCTACTTGTAAGTCGTCTGACAAGTGAACATTCACTGCTCCTGTGTTATTCGATACGATGTCGATTTGTGCACTTGAACCGATTTCATCCGTTGAAGCTGTGTTCAATGGGAAGTGGAAGTGTAATACAAAACGATCTGAACTAATTCCTGCTTGTGCAAAGAATGTATAGTCAGGATTTGCTGTCATGTCTTGGAACACTAACTCTTCGCGGTCTTCTAAGATCACCAATCCGTAGTTCACGTTAGACTCTGCCATTTCAAAGTGGTAAGACTGTGAAGTAGGTAATTCAAGTGTTAATGGAACAATCGTATGTGCTTTAGATTCTTTCAAGCCATTGATCACAAGTTTTTTATCACCCACAGTGGTGTACACCTGTGGTACATTGGATAACATCATCTTTTTGGAGTCAAATTCATCCATTGCATTTGTTGCATCTGGTGTCATGTAAACAACTACTTGGTCACTTAGGTTTCCACCGATTAAGTTCAAGCGTGCAAAGGCGTTGAACGTACTCAAGTCTTTCAAGCCTGTTGCCGTTGGTTGGTGTGACAACATCGATTTTGTCATGTTGAAAGTACCTGTTGTACTTGGGTCAACAATAATCCAAAACGATTGCATTGGAGCGATGTAGCGTGTGACTGCAATTGTACTGTTTGAAACAGCAACATCTCCCGTTGCGTTGTATGTATCATACACCATTTGACTATTCGCTGTATTGAATGAACGAACACAGTACGTAGACGAGATATTTGTCGATGCCGTATAGATTTGTTCCCAGTCAGCATAAGCCGTGAATGGGTTCGACATCAAGTGACAACCACTAAATGATCCGGTCGTATTTGTTAATCCTGAAATACTTGGGTCTGCACTGTATAAACTTGTTCCTGAGAAGTTCAAGGTTACATCACTTCCACTTCTAAATGAATAACCAGTTGTTGGTGTTAATGCCGTAGCATCAACCAATTGACTGCTCCATGCTTGACCTGATTCAGACCAAGACCACAAACGGTTTGAACCACTAGCTGTTCCGAAGGCTGTAACACGATCTAGGTTGTTCACCGGAACACCCATATACCAGAAGCGACCTGTTGGTGTTGCTCCACCTGCACCTGTTACAAATTGTTTTACGTTGTAGGTTCCTGAACCAGCCAATGACGTTCCTTGAAGGAAAGTAGCTCCACTTTCAATCGTTAAGGTTCCGTTGTTAGTGAGAACTCCAGTTACAGATAAACGAGCTCCTGATTGAACCGTCATTGTTGTGCCGGAAGCAATCGTTAAATTCGAGTATTCTGGGTAGTTCGTTAATCCAGAAGGGATTATTTCATTTGCTCCTAAACATGGCACAGAAGCTGGATTCCAATTTGTTGCATCAGATGGATCTGTAGAGGTAGTACCAGTCCAGGTGTATGAACTGATGACATTTGCGGTAACCGTTGCCCTAGTAGCGCTTTCACAGGTACCATTAAATTCAGCGGCATAAAAATTCGTTGTTGTATTAATGGAATAGTTTGTCAAACTTGAACCTGATTGACCACTTATAGCTGTACCACCTGTGGGTGCTGTATACCATTTAAATGTATTGCCACCGTTTCCCGTTCCTGCAACCGAACAAGTTGGTGTTCCACTGCCGCATTGTGTACTGTTGGATGATGTAGGTGTTGGAGGTGGTGAACATGTTCCAATTAATTTGACATCATCAATTCTAATTGCATTTGCTCCAGTTTTTACAAAACGGATTTTTAATCCGTTAATTTGAGCACCAATAGGTAAAGAAAGTGACTTTGATAGATACCAATTTATCGAAGCATTTGATGCTTCATTAAATAATCCAGCTGAAGAATTTGCAATAACAACCCATGCTGATCCATTCCAAAATTCAACTGAAAATGTGGCATGAAGCGACGCGGAATTTTTATAATATCCAAATTGTAAACTCAAAGAATTATACATTGATGCATCAATAGATTCTATTGAAAACCCATATGCACCAGAAGTTGTTGTAAACCATATGTTTCCTCCAGCTGAGGATGAAGAATAGCCCGATGATGGTGTAGTGCTTCGAACATCTGCTGGGTTCGCTTGGCTACCACTCGAAAATGTCAGTGTTGATGCATTTTGAAAAACATTCGAAGTAATTGGGGTAGTTCCACCTGGCGAACCCATATTTTCTGAGAATATGGTAACTTGACCATAAAATGAAATACTATTCATTACCAATATAGTGAAAACTATAATAGTCGATGAAAAGTTCTTCATTATTATGTTTAAGCTAGATTTGAACGTATTTCTGAAAAACATAAAATTTGTCATCAATATTTGGTTGATTGAGTTCTTCATAATCATAGCTAGTAGTTTCGGTTTTTTACCATTTAACAGTGCAAAATTGACTTTTAAATGGCAGCCGAAAATTATGTAAATATTATGAAATTATCAATAAACAAAGCAAAGATATTTTCACTTGGGATTACCTGATGCTTTTGATCGATTTATCATCATTCCATTATTCGGAAGCATTTCCAAAAGCAAGGAACGATTAGATACTTAGTCTTCTAAAGGGAATTAAGGAAGGATCAAAACTGATACGCCATTCCCATCTGTAGTCCGAAGGAGAAATATCGGTTCTTGGTAAAGGTTGAATTGACTACATTTCCCAGCGACATTCGGTACGTTGGCGCGAGCATAAAACGATAACGGTCAAAGATGTACATGAATTCAACTTGCGCCATTCCTGTGGCTGTCCAGGTGCGGGCGTTTTCCAAGGCTAAAGTCACTAAATCAGGTTGAATGTAACGTCCCTGTTGCTGCAGAACGTGCCCGACGGAACAACCGATATTGGCACTCCATTCGAAGGCACTAAATGCTTGACGATAGCCCACGTAAACAGGCAAGGACACATACGAATAGCGATTCAAACCATCGTAAACAAACGAATAATCGTACTGAATTTGCTCGCCCCATTCAAAGAAATCCACCCCAGTTTGCAGGACAAGATGTTCCTTGGCCATTCGATAACGGAGTGATAAATCGATACTGGAAGTGGATCTCTCTTGAGTGGACCTTAATTCTCTGTATTTAAGCACATTTGGCGCTCCAAATGCCAACATCGCTTGATCATCCGGCTGAAAGGAAGAAATTACCCCACTCATTCCCGTGTAAAAACCAAAGGAATGCGTCCATTTGGGAAGCTCGGTATTCATCACGATTTCTGGCATTTTTTCCACTGTATTCACTTCCTCTTTCGCGGATTCGTTCTTGATGAGCGTTTCTACTTTTGCTGAATCGTTGAATGGTGAAATTTCCGTTTTTTGATCCGAAAGGAGTACCGGAGCATCTTGACGCGCTTCGATAAGGACATGCTGTGTTTGAACCGAAGTACTGCTTTGAACGGGAGTATCTGCTCGACTTACATTCGACTGATTTTCGCGCGCGGAAGGTGTGATATTTTTGTTCGATGCTGAGGCGGAAGCTACGATTCTTCTCGTCACCTCAGACCGTTCTATAACAGCTGTTTGAACCGGATTCGTTGAGCCAGATTGAATTTCCTTAGAAGTTGAGACTTGGATAAGACCCTTAGTTTTCATCGCTTGTTTGATGCCTTTTTGGACTGTCGTTTTCACTGCCGAATTTGAAGACCCGTTTCCACGAAGTAGTCCAAAAGTGAGTCCACTCGCCAAAACAATCCCCGTAAAAAACCACACGAGCACGCGTCGTTTCTTCTTTTTTTCTAATTGATCGAGTCGTTGTTCGATGTCCACCAAAAAATCGAGGGGAATTTCTTCACCGTTGACCTCCTGCAGGACACGCTTCACATCTCGATCGAAATCTTCTTGCTTAGATAACATGGTTTTCTATTTTAAGTAGTTCTTTTAATTTTTTTCGGGCCACTTTCGTGTGCCACTTAGAAGTTTGTTCAGAGATTCCGAGTAGTTCACCAATTTCTCGATGCGAATATCCATCGACGACAAACAGGTTAAAGACCACGCGGGTTGGCTCAGATAATTGAAGGAGCATGACATTTAAATGCGCTTGATTCAGTTCATATTCCGCTTCCGGATGAACACCATCGTTTCCTTCGATTTCTGCGTCATGCTTATAAAACGTATGGTAATTTTTGGAGCGACGAAAATCGTCAATGATTTCATTCGTAATAATCCGTTTAATCCAACTGAAAAAACGAATGTCCTGGTACTTATCTAAGTTCTGAATGATCTTCATAAAAGCATTGTTTACCAATGTTTTATGCTCCTCTTCGTTTTTTCGAAAGCGCCGAGCGGTCCCAATTAATACCGGATAGCAAAGTTGATACAATTCCAATTGCGCCCTACGGTCGTAGGCCTGAACTTTTTTCAATAATTCCGCACTTGGATTTTGCATATCTCTTCTTCCTCAGTTAAGTTAACGCAATTAATTCGCCTAAGAGGTGTATAAGTGTAACTTTTTATTCCTTGAACTTGTTTAACCAAGAAAACCTTAATTATGCGTTCCATTATTTTATTCTTATTCCTTTCGCTTGTAAGTCCATATTTTGCACAAAGCACCTATTCCATGGATGATTATTTCAATGCGAGTAATCCATCCGCCTTTGCTGAAAAGAAAGTATATACAAGCAACACGAGTATGTATTCCAGAATGCAAAATACTCCCAACCTCAGTAATTTCATTGCATTAAAGCAACAAGTAGGCTCCTTCTCATTCGGATTGAACAATGAATTTAGTCAATGGTTTGAATGGAAAACAATTTCAACGACGTTCAATGCTGCGTATAGCGCAAAAATCAATCGCAAGCTTACGCTAAATACCGGACTTGGACTCAGTATGCGCCGTGACAACTTGACCTTCACCGACAACACAGCTCCTCCAATTGAATCTTTTACTTTGTGGAATCCCGCTTCCTATTGTTTGAATGTAGGAGTCTCCTTAGTAAGTAAAAAATGGACCTTTGGACTTGCTGGTAATAATTTAAACCGCATGGAATTAGTCACTTATCCATACACTTACAAATCTTCCATGACGATTTCTGCAAACGCAAGTTATCGCTTTGACTTAGATTCTGCAAAACATTTCTCTTTAACGCCGGCTCTTTTTTATCGCAAGGGTGTTAATGATCAATCCAATGATTTTTTCTTTAACCTCACATTCAAAGCGTACCAACATAGTACTGGATTTTGCTCAACCTTGAATCACAACATCGGGATTTTCTACCAATACCACTTTAAAAACAACCTGACGCTTGGCGCATCCGTGAACAATAATTACTCCTTGCTATCCTCCAATATCTTTACTCAAAATTACTTGTCAGGTATGCTCCGCCTGAGTTATGCACTTTCATCTAAAGCGAGCTACAAGATATCTGGAACACCTTCTTTTTAATTGCTTAAAATAAAAACGACATTTGTGACGTTATGAGATTCATGCGCCTACTACTCGTATTCATTCTTTGTCAATGTGCGTCGAACCTTCACGCACAATTTTGGCAACAACTACCCGATTTTCCGGGAAATCCAAGAGACGATGCTTCCGGATTCAGTATCCAGGATAAACATTACTGCGGAACAGGTCGCGACGATGGATTTAATTGCACGCGAAATTTCTATCGCTTCAACGCCACACTTCAAGAATGGGAAAATTCTACGCCCCTTCCGGATGGCGAAAATCGTCAATATGCTACTGGATTCTCACACAACGGATTGGGCTACATTCTTTGCGGTGACAATTGCGGCGGGAATTTCCTGAGTTCCTTTTGGCGTTTTGATCCGTCCAACGAACAGTGGTCCACCCTACCCGCTTTACCGGCACCTGGACGCGCAGGCTGTGTCCATTTTATCATCGGAGATTCCCTCTACCTCATCGGTGGACAAAACTCCTCTGGAATATTGAATGAAGTCTGGCGCTATTCCATCAACACCCAAGAATGGCAACAAAAAAACAACTTGCCCATTCCTGGTATTTGGCGTGGACTCGCTTTTTCCTACGACAATTTCGGCTACATTTCCGCAGGAAAGTCGAGTTCTTCTACATGGAATTCCGAAACGTGGAAATACGATCCAAACTTCGACCAATGGACCAATTTCCCGACCTTGTCCTTTGGCGAACGCACCTACGTTGGCAGCGTCCAAAAAGACGATTTTTTATACGTTTTCGGTGGACTTAATCCATCAGGACAGACCGCCACATCCTTTGAAAAGGTCGATTTAACACTATTTAACAGTCAATCCCTACCCGATTTCACCGGAAATCCAAGAAAAGGCGCCGTTTGCTTCAGTCATGAGGGAGTTTTTTATGTAACGACTGGAATTTCTGGAAATACACGCATCAAAGAAACATGGAGAATTGAAAATGTCATGATTTCGAAGCCCATTCCTGAGAGCCGCATCACTGTCTATCCTGTTCCCGCAAAACATGAACTGTACATTGAAATTGACCCTTCGTGTATTGGGAAATTCGTTTACATCAGCGATTTAAGTGGAAGGATCAGCATCACGCACCGCATTCAAAGCGTGAAAGATCAAATACACATTGGAGACTTAGAGCCCGGTGCTTATCAACTCATTTACCAGAATCACGCCTGTCCGATTATCATTGGATATTAATGCAAGGATTGTTGATACGTTTTCCCTTTGAATACATACCTCAAAACACCTTGTTGTATGGACCATTGAGGATCATTCCAAATGGTTTCCGTTTTAAAAATGAAACGCGTAACTCCTGTTAACGGCTCCACTTCATACCACATGTAAGAAAAGTTCGTTTCCACAATGAGATATAATCGTTCGGATTCAGCGTCGTAAAATGCATACTTTGCCTTTTGACTAAAGAAACGTGGTTCTTTCAAGGATATCGGATGACTTGCGGTAATGAATCCATCTGTTTTCACAATGGAAACACGTTCCGCATCGCAACTCACCACAAGTATTTGATCTCCTTGCGATCGAATGAGGAAATTATCACCAATTAAAAGTCCAACCTGAGCCAAATTATTCACACGAACGGGCTGACGAAGGTAAAATGGCCGTCCAGACTTGTAAAAAGATGGACTATTCGGATCCGCTTGACGAGCAATTCGGCGCATATTTTGGTCTTGATTCAGTGTCGCATTACTGATTGCTTGAGGAATATCCTGACGCATTTGCATACCAATTGGATTGTTCCATCCAGGCGCTGCTGTCCGCATGTAAAAGGCAATTCTCGGCAAGACATTTACAGCAAGGATTTGACGGTAAATCGCTTCATTGAATAACACTTGCCGCACATCATAGAATGCATAATGAACGTACTGATGACCAGACATTCCATATGGACGAAATTCGCCTGCTGTTTTAGTTGTATCAGGGGAATTCGGTAAAGAAATCGTGCCACTGACCAAAGAAGCGACAACGAGTTCGTGTCCGGCAGTCACCCCTACAAAATCCCTTCCTTCATTACTCGTGGATGACTGAAGGTAAAAAATCCCCAAATTCTTCATCACACTGTCCAAATCTACCTCTTGCAGGTAAGTATTAGGAATAAGACCCTCACTGTATACCAAGCTTTCTACCCTTGGCATTTCCAATACTTCCTTGGTTTCCTGAAAACCGAGAAGTGTTGGATACAATTGATTCAAGAATGGAGCTTGATAGGGAATCAATGGAGTCAGGACGTGCACCGTTTCCTTTGGATTGTTCATTCGTGGAACGGGGACTTTTTTTTCTGGAATGAAGTTGGTTTGTTTCTTGCTTACTTTGTTTAATGAGGTAATGTACAACAAGCACAGACATACTAACAACCCAAAAGCGACCCATGTGAATTTGACTCTTTTTTTCCATCGTTTATGGATTTTGATTTTTTGAATAACCATGTTTCGCTCCGCAGAACTTGGAACAAACTCCTCCTCTACACATTGACGCGTCAACCAATGATCAAAGTCCTGCTTCATGTCTTTTTGCTCTTTCATGGCTTTTCGATTTGTTGGCGAATGAGTTTTCGTGCCATTTTGATGTGCCAGCGAACAGTATCAATGGAAATTCCTAATTCCTTTGCGATTTCACTTGGACTAAAATCATCCCATAAAAACAGGTTAAACACGGTTCGCGTTGCCGGAGGTAATTTCGACAAAACGGCTGTAACTTGGATTTTTTCAAGCTCGAAATCATAGTGTTCATCGAAGTGAGCATCTTCCCCAACTTCCTTTTGATCAAGAAGCTGAATCGTCGCGTAATGACGCTTATTTCTTCTAAAATCATCGATGATTTCGTTGTGTAGAATCACTTTCATCCACGAAACAAAGGAAGTACCCAATTGGAACTGAGCAATGTTTTTCACCGCTTTCAAAAAAGCATTATTAATCAAGGAAACCTGGTCTTCACGGTTGTTTTTATAACGAACGACAACATTCATCAATGGAGAAAAACAGGCGTCGTACAAAGCAAGCACTGCTGCTTCGTCCCCCTTTTGAATCCGCATCACGAAGGATCGATCCACATGTAATTTCCCAATGATTGTATCACTCATTCTGTCTACTCAACCATGATTTAATGGCACTCAGAAAGGTAACGCATTTACGTCAAATTATTGGGTGGACTTTTGAGAATTATTCTCAGTGTGCAGAGGAAACTTCTTTTTTTGTCTCAAAACTTGCGAAGAGTAAGAGTCCAAAAAGAACGCTTGCAAAAATCAAATGGCTGGTTTGCACCAATCCCGGCATATCAGCATACGCCAACAAAACTCCGGTAATTAATTCCAAGGCAAGCAAGCCTGTTGCCCAACGAATTTTCGAGTATTTGATGCCTTTTTCGTTTTTCCAAAACATCCATCCCAACATAATTAAAACGAACCAGGAGAAGCTACGGTGAATGAAGAAATCCATTCCAATTCGGTCAATCCATTGTTCACGCGTGAATCCTTGTTTCACCAATGCGTCTATTGCCTCACGCACTTGCGTCCCAAGAAACATTTGATAAAAAGTAATCGCTAAAATCAGCAGTAAGCTCCATCGGATCGGTTTCGCCAAGGAGATTTTCTCTTTGTTGCCAGCACTCATGGAATAAATCAAATACAATTGTAGTCCGATGATGACCAAAGCAAGGAACAAGTGAACCGTGATGGTCCAAGGAACTAAATTCGTTGCGACAACAATCGACCCGAACCAACCCTCTACTCCCATCAGGATGAGGTTCAATAACATCAATAAGACAAACTTTCGTTTTCGGTAAACAACCAGCATCCACACGAAGGCAATCAGCATCGCATTTCCAGCCGCGAATCCAACCAAACGGTTGAGGTACTCTGTCCACGTTTTACGCACATTGAAGGCTTCTTCCACATAAACGGTGGGATCCGATTGAATGCGTTCCGCCGTTTCTTTCATTCCAACTGCGTTTAAAAAGCGGCAGAATTTAGTGACTTTCTTCTCCCTTTTCAACAAATAGGCTTCACGGTAATCTGCTGGCAGTTCCGAAAGTTCTGTGGGTGGAATCCACTCACCAAAGCACTTTGGCCAATCTGGACAACCCATACCACTACCGGTGATACGCACCAAACTTCCCGCCACAACAATGAGGTAAATGAGGATAATCACCAACCAATTAAATCGAATAAACCGTTTTGAAAATTCCATGAAACAAAAATACCAAGGATTTTAATCCCGATGTCCATTTGACGCACTTTTAATTGATAAATCTACCGTAGACAACTTGAGTAGTTTTCAGCAAAATCGTATCTTTGTCCCTTATTCAAAAAAATATGGAATTAAACTCACTTTCAGCCATTTCTCCTATTGACGGACGATACCATTCTAAAACAAGTCAACTAGGTCCATACTTCTCCGAATTTGGACTCATTCGCTACCGTGTATTGGTGGAAGTGGAATACTTTATTTCCTTAGTAGAAAGTGGCATCGAACCACTTGCAGACTTTCCAAAAGAAACGTTTAGCGCACTAAAGTCGATTTATCAAAACTTTACCGAGTCCGATGCTTTGTGGATTAAGGAAACAGAAAAAACAACGAATCACGATGTAAAAGCGGTTGAATACTTCCTGAAAAGCAAAATGGAAGAGCTCAACTTACATAAATACTTAGAGTTCATCCACTTTGGACTCACTTCTCAAGACATCAACAATACCGCTATTCCACTTTCCTTGAAACAAGGGATCGAAGAAGTGTATTTACCGATGCTGGATGAATTGATTGCGCAATTAACGACGTATCAAAATGAGTGGAAAGATGTTCCGATGCTTGCACGTACACACGGACAACCCGCATCTCCAACACGCTTAGGAAAAGAGATTCAGGTTTTCACGGAACGATTAACGATCCAACGCAATCAATTTGTGAAACAAGATTATCCAGCGAAATTTGGTGGAGCGACCGGGAATTTCAACGCACATCATGTGGCTTTTCCAAACCACGATTGGGTAGCTTTTGCTAATCAGTTTGTGAATGGAAAATTGGAATTGAATCGTTCCCAAACTACGACGCAAATTGAACATTACGATCAACTAGCAGCCTTGTTTGATGTCATGAAACGCATCAACACCATCATTTTGGACTTAAACCGCGATATGTGGACCTACATTTCGATGGAGTACTTCAAACAAAAAATCAAAGCAGGTGAAATCGGTTCCTCCGCAATGCCGCATAAAGTAAATCCAATTGACTTTGAAAATTCTGAAGGAAACATTGGCATTGCAAACGCACTTTTTGAACATTTATCGGCAAAACTTCCTGTTTCTCGCTTGCAACGCGACTTAACAGATTCAACCGTTCTTCGTGTAGTTGGCGTTCCAATCGCCCATAGCTTGATTTCCTTACAGTCCAGCTTAAAAGGACTAGGGAAATTATTGTTGAACGAAGCGAAATTGCATGAGGACCTCGACCAAAACTGGGCTGTTGTCGCAGAGGCAATTCAGACGGTCTTGCGCCGTGAAGGATTCGAAAAACCTTACGAAGCATTGAAAGGATTGACACGTAAAAATGAACAAGTTACGAAAGAAAGTGTCCATGCATTCATTGACGAATTAAAACTTTCCCCTACCTTAACAGAAGAATTAAAAAACATTTCACCTAAATCCTATCTTGGAATACAACTTGTGAAACCATAACGATGCGGAAACTTCTCCTTGTACTATTGTTCTGTTGCAACATAGCTGTTGCTCAAAACTTTCCAATTACTTGGGGACCTCTGGAAAGAAATAATGGAATGTTGTTGGACATTCTCCCAAAAAAACACTTGGACTTCAACACACTTCGCTGGACCGGCGGGAGTAGTTTTGGTACGTATCGACTGGTTTCCTACGATAATTTAACTGTTTTTAATCAGCAAAAATTAAAGCTCGTAGCAGAAACTGGACTCTGTAACTTTGTGGATGCCTTTAGTTTTGGAAAAGGAACCTTGGTTTTTTTATCCGACCGTATGAAAAGCAACATGATGCTCTACGCACAATTTTACGATGAAGAGTTAAATGCTTTAGAAACGAAGTTGGTCGCTGAATACGAGAATCCAAGATTCGACGCAAAGCCAGAATTCACCATCATCTCCTCCGTCAACCGAAAATTCATCGGTGTTATCTGGGAGAAAGAAGGAAGAGGAATTAACAACGACTTTTATGGCTACAAAATCCTAAACGATTCACTCAAAGTTGTCAA